>NZ_JBBOVX010000001.1:317500-3302500 GCF_038006805.1 Bacillus sp. FSL W8-0223 | reverse complement strand
TATGAGAATCGAAGATATTGATGAAGTGATGGAGGTAGAACATTCGAGTTTCACCCTTCCTTGGACGAAAGAATCGTTTTATTATGAACTGGAACAAAACCATTTTGCCCATTATCTTGTGGTAGTGGTCAATGACAAGGTAGCCGGGTACTGTGGTTCTTGGATTATTTTGGATGAAGCTCATGTCACGAACATTGCTGTTTTGCCTCAATATCGAGGAAGAGGATTTGGCGAAGCTTTGCTGAGCAAAATGATGGAGTTGGCAAGGGAGCTTGGGGCGAAAACGATGACGTTAGAGGTTAGGGTAAGCAATATGCCAGCTCAGTCTCTTTACAAAAAATTAGGGTTTCAAAAAGGAGGTATCCGTAAAGGGTACTATACGGATAATCAAGAAGATGCTTTGATAATGTGGGTGAACTTATAATGGAAAAGGATATGTACATTTTAGGAATTGAAACAAGCTGTGATGAAACGGCTGCTTCCGTTGTCAAAAATGGCAAGGAAATTCTCTCCAACAAAGTGGCGTCTCAAATAGAGAGCCACAAACGATTTGGGGGCGTTGTCCCGGAA
This sequence comes from Bacillus sp. FSL W8-0223, assembly GCF_038006805.1. Lineage (NCBI taxonomy): Bacteria > Bacillati > Bacillota > Bacilli > Caryophanales > Bacillaceae > Bacillus > Bacillus sp. FSL W8-0223. The sequence continues at coordinate 3,301,930 of NZ_JBBOVX010000001.1, read as the reverse complement.
ATCGCATCACGCCATCATGTGGAACAAATCACGATTGTCATTGAAGAAGCGATCAAGGAAGCCGGTCTAGATTTTTCTCAATTAGACGCGATTGCGGTGACGAAAGGACCCGGTCTTGTCGGGGCGCTGCTCATTGGCGTCAACGCGGCAAAAGCGCTTGCCTTTGCTCATCAAATCCCTCTTGTCGGTGTGCATCATATTGCGGGCCATATTTATGCTAATCGGCTCGTAACGGATATGCGCTTTCCGTTGATAGCGCTGGTAGTTTCAGGCGGCCATACGGAATTAGTGCTGATGAGAGAGCACGGAACATTCGAAGTGATTGGGGAAACAAGAGATGACGCGGCCGGAGAGGCTTATGACAAGGTAGCCAGAACATTGAATCTAACCTATCCCGGAGGGCCGGTCATTGACCGTCTTGCGCATGAAGGAAAAGCATTGATCGATTTTCCGAGGGCTTGGCTGGAAGACGGATCCTATGATTTCAGTTTTAGCGGATTAAAATCAGCAGTCATTAATACTTTGCATAATGCGGAGCAAAGAGGGGAACAGTATCGCCCTGAAGATGTGGCTGCAAGTTTTCAGGCGAGTGTGGTAGAAGTATTGACTGAAAAAACAGTGAGAGCCGCCAAACAATTTCAAGTAAAACAAGTTTTACTTGCCGGGGGCGTGGCAGCAAATCGTGGTTTGCGTAGCGAATTGCAAAAGAAAATGGAAGAATTGAAGGATGTAGAGTTAGTCATACCGCCTTTATCGCTATGTACGGATAATGCAGCCATGATTGCGGCTGCAGGGACCATTTTTTACGAAAAAGGAAAACGAGACGGCTATAACATGAACGCCTATCCCGGATTGGAACTGGATCACGTTTAATCTCATTCTTAGATGTAAAAAAAGGGTTTTTGCGGGGATCCATCTTTAGAAAAATAGTGCTGTTTCTAATCGAGATGAATAATGACGTTTTTTGACCGGCAGAAGGGCGCTGCCGGTTTTTTTGTCTTCCGGTGAGAATCGTGGAAGGGCTTTTTGGTGAAAAGCTGTGGAAAATAGAATCGTCAGGAATCACTATTGTTCATAACATGTGGATAATATGTGGAAAACAAAGTACGTTATGTTAAAAACTTTTTTTAAATGTGGATAAATTTCGAGGATAAATTTGGAATGTTGTCAATAAGTCTGTGGATAATGTGGAAAAATGTGACTTTTGCGGTTGTTTCAATGACAATAATGTGATTTATTTTGTGGATAATTACGATGGTATCAATCCGTCTTGGCAGCGATTTTTTTGTTGATAAAATATCGGAAATAACGGTGTGGAAAAATCGTGTATAAGAGGATTTTCATTTATGGTGTAAAAATCTAAAGAGGCTGTAAGCAATGATGCTACAGCCTCTTTTTTCATAGAGAATACAGGATGTCCGAACAATGAGAACTATAAACTTTCCTGCAATTCCGTCCATTCCTCCATAAGCTGATCAATTTCTGCTTTCAGCTGTTCGATTTCCTGATTGATGGCATGTGCCTTTTCATAATCTTGAAATATGTCAGGCTGAACGAGAAGTGCTTCTTTTTCTGAAAGGAGCGTTTCTTTTTGTTCAATCGTTTGTTCAATTTCTTCAATTCGTCTTCTTTTTTTTCTCTCCGCTTTTTTCGCTTCTTTATCCAGTGCAAACGTGTTTTTCGAAGCGGTTGTGTCGTCATCAGAGGTACGGCGATTTTCTTGTTGTTCCAAAAGCGATAATTCCAGCTGTTCTTGTTTTTTGTTTACATAGTAATCGTAGTCTCCCAAATATTCAGTGGTCCCGTTAGGAGAAAGCTCGATCACTTTAGTGGCAATTCGGTTGATAAAATAGCGGTCATGGGATACGAACAATAATGTTCCCGGATAATCGATCAAAGCGTTTTCGAGTACTTCTCTGCTGTCAAGGTCAAGATGGTTCGTCGGCTCATCGAGAATTAAGAAATTGGCTTTCTTCATCATGAGTTTGGCAAGGGCCAGCCGTGCCTTTTCCCCGCCGCTTAAAGAGGAGACGGTTTTCAAAACGTGATCGCCTGAAAAGAGAAAATTCCCTAAAACGGTCCGAATTTCTTTTTCATTGTAATCAGGAAAATCATCCCACAGTTCATGAAGGACGGTTTTATTTGAAGTTAAATTGGCTTGTTCCTGATCATAATAGCCGATTTCGACATTGGTGCCGAATTGAACAGATCCTTTGATCGGCTGCAGAAGCCCAATAATCGTTTTTAATAGAGTGGTTTTTCCGACCCCGTTCGGTCCGACAAGCGCAATGCTTTCCCCGCGGGTTATGTTCAAATGGATATTTTCACTCACAGGACCGCGGCCGTATCCAATGGCTAAGTCTTTAACGCGCATCACTTCATTGCCGCTTTGCTTTGCAATTTCAAACGAAAATTGAGCCGATTTTTCATCCCCTGCAGGTTTTTCCATCAGCTCCATTTTTTCCAGTCGTTTTCTTCGACTCTGCGCTCTTTTTGTCGTCGAAGCGCGAGCGATGTTTCTTTGGATGAAGTCTTGGAGCTTTTCAATCTCCTCTTGCTGCTTTTCGTATTGTTTCATTTCCCGTTCATATTGCTCTGCTTTTTGAATCAAGTAATCACTGTAGTTTCCATAATATTTTCTAGCCTTATGCCGGGAAATTTCGTATACTTGGGTCACTACTTTATCAAGAAAATAGCGGTCATGGGATACAATCAGAATGGCTCCGGGATAATTTTGCAAATATTGTTCCAGCCATGTTAAAGTTTCAATATCTAGATGGTTGGTCGGCTCGTCCAATATGAGAAGATCCGGTTTGGAGAGCAAAAGTTTCCCGAGGGCCAACCTTGTTTTTTGACCTCCGCTTAATGAGGAAATTTTGGTTTCATAATCATAGTCTTGAAAATGAAGACCGTGCAAAACGGAACGAATATCGGCTTCATACTGATAGCCGCCTTGTTCTTTAAATTGAATTTGCAATTGGTCATATTCTTTCACGATTTTCTTAAATTTTTCCGGATCGTTATAAACGGTCGGATCGGCCATTTGATTTTCCAAATCTCTCAGTTTCTTTTCCATCTCCCGCAGTGGGCCAAAAACGGACAGCATTTCATTCCAAATTGTCAAATCCGATTCCAAGCCGGTATCTTGAGCAAGATAGCCGATCGTCACATCCTTTGGCTTGATGATTTCGCCGGAATCATATGACAATTGGTCCGCGATGATTTTCAGAAGCGTAGATTTGCCTGCTCCGTTTCGCCCTACTAAAGCAATCCGGTCACGTGATTGTATTTCCAGTTTAATATTCGATAAAATAAGTTCAGAACCATAATATTTTGTGAGTTGAAGAACTTGCAGTAGAATCATTGTTTTATTCACCTCAATTGCTATAGTGTAAGTGTACCTTATAGCTCCTTAAATGGGCAATGGAAAGAAACAGAACGGGGGAAGTGTGAGACGGAAAGAACGGGAAATCGAAGCAATCTCTTCGGTCGTTAAGTCAAGCTGCCGGCAGGAAGCCACAACGAAGCATGAATTGACGACGATCTTACATCCGCTGGACATACGTTTTAGATCGATGTCCACATTATACACAGACATTCGCAAAAAAATAGTGTATCATAATGGGGAGGCATTCATCGTGTCGAAATTTACTCATTTTAACGAACAGGGAAGGGCTAAAATGGTTGATGTCAGCCATAAACCAGAAACAGTCCGTACAGCCGCCGCCTGTTCAAGCATCCAAGTAAATGAAGAAATTTATGAAGCCATACAAAATGACCGGATTCAAAAAGGGGATGTGTTGGCCGTAGCACAAGTGGCCGGAATTATGGCGGCAAAGAAAACATGGGATATCATTCCAATGTGCCATCCCATTCCCATTAAGGGGATCGATATTTCCTTTTCGTGGGAGACATACAACGAGAAATTTACTTTGAAAATTTTGGCTAAAGTAAAGACCGTAGGAAATACAGGTGTAGAAATGGAAGCGTTGACAGCCGCTTCTGTTGCGGCTCTTACCGTTTATGACATGTGCAAAGCCGTAGATAAAGGGATGGTCATCGGACCGACCTACTTGCTCGAAAAAACGGGCGGTGTCTCCAGTCCGGACTATAACAGAGATCATCATTCATAGTTTTTGGAAGTTGTGGAGGAATGAGTATGAGTCAAGAAGCCATGAAAATTCCACAAGCGACGGCTAAACGTCTGCCTCTTTATTACCGATTTTTGCAGAATCTGTACGCCTCAGGGAAAGAACGAGTATCTTCAGCAGAATTAAGTGAGGCGGTCAAAGTGGATTCCGCCACGATCCGCCGTGATTTTTCCTATTTTGGCGCCTTAGGGAAAAAAGGCTACGGATATAATGTCAGCTATTTATTGTCGTTTTTCCGAAAAACGCTTGACCAAGATGAAGTGACAAGCGTCGCACTGATTGGCGTGGGGAATTTAGGCACAGCGTTTTTAAATTATAACTTTATGAAAAACAACAATACGAGAATCGAATGGGCGTTTGATATCGACAAAAATAAAATTGGCAAAAAAGTTGGCGATGTAGTGGTATATGATTTAGCTGAATTGGAGGAGCGATTGATGGGCGAGAATGTTCCGGTAGCCATTTTAACCGTTCCGGCTTCGGCCGCCCAAAGTATTACAGACCGTCTAATAAAAGTGAACATCAGTGGAATTTTAAATTTTACGCCGGCAAGAATATCCGTTCCTCCTTCCATTCGAGTCCACCATATCGATTTAGCAGTTGAATTGCAATCATTAGTATATTTTCTGAAAAATTATCCTGAAGAGGAAGAAGTGGAAGAGAAACTCGATAGAAAAAAGGATTTACATCATTTATGATAAAATGAAAGAGGTGGAATACATTGGGAATGGGACCGGGCAGCCTTATTTTAACTGCGATCGCAGCTTTATTAATCTTTGGACCGAAGAAACTCCCTCAGTTGGGGAAAGCAGCCGGGGATACATTGCGTGAATTTAAACAAGCAACTAAAGGCTTAGCAGAAGAAGAAAAAACGAAAAAGAACGACGACAAGTAATGATAGGATGAGCGATCATGAATCGAAAAGACATGACGGTACTGGAACATATCATGGAATTAAGAAAACGTCTCATCATTGTGATCGTTTTCTTTGTGATCGCTGTAATTGTGGGTCTATTTACAGCGGAGCCGATGATTAAATTTCTGCAGCATGCCGATCTGGCGAAAGAGTTGACGATGAATGCATTTCGCATTACGGATCCTATGAAAGTTTATTTTCAAATGTCCTTTGTGATCGCATGCATCTTAACTTCCCCAGTTCTTCTTTACCAGCTTTGGGCCTTTATCAGTCCCGGGTTATATGAAAAAGAGAGAAAAGTCACGTTAAGTTATATTCCTGCTACGGTATTGTTATTTCTTCTCGGCGTTGCTTTTTCCTATTTTGTTCTTTTTCCGTTTGTTCTTCGTTTTATGACAAACTTATCTGAAAAACTGGGGATTCATCAAGTCATTGGAATTTACGAATATTTTCACTTTTTGTTCCAACTCACTATTCCTTTTGGGATTTTGTTTGAATTGCCTATCGTGGTCATGTTTTTAACCCGGCTTGGCATCGTTACACCCAAGTTTTTGGCCAAAATACGTCGTTACGCCTATTTTGTCCTGCTTGTCATCGCGGGAATTATTACGCCGCCGGATGTGATGTCACAGCTCATTGTGACCATTCCTCTTTGTTTTTTATACGAAGTGAGCATTTGGATTTCGCGGATGTCCTATAAAAAAATGCAGAGATTAGAAAGGCAAAGAAGCGAAGAAATCGTGAATGAAAATTAATATCACGATCCGAGAGAAAGGCTGCTCGAGTTTCAGTGGAAGATATATCCCATATTGATTGCGTGAAACGTTCAATAATCTGCTTTATAGTCTGTTCAAAAAACATATCCAGTATATCCTAAAAGAATATACTAAGAGAAAAATAAAAACGAATCCTCTGCTCAAGCAGAGGATTTTAGTTTTGGCGCGAGGAGGGTGTTTACGAAAAAATGAAAGCGATTTCTTTTTTGTGAAACAAAGAAGGCTTTCTAAACGAGAAGTGGTGATGAAAACATGGCGAATTTCGGTTAGGTTTTTTTAAGAAAAAATTAAGAAAGGACCCGCATACTAGGCTTATCCAAATGACCAATGGATAAGAAAGGAGCAGGGATGTTGAAAAAATGGTGGATCCTTTTTGGGATTGTGATTGTCGTTATTGGAATAGGTGGATGGTTTTTTGCCAAAGGAAAAGACAAGCCGACAATGGCACAGGTTCAAACCGCTTCTGTACAAAAAGGAAAATTGCAAGTGAAGGTGAGTGGTTCTGGGACTGTTCAACCTGTTACGAGTACGGATGTCAAAGCTGCTTCCAACAACGAAGTAGACGAAGTGCTTGTTTCTAAAGGAGAGAAAGTAAAGGAAGGACAAGAGTTGGTTACATTTACGGACGGCAGTGATATTACTGCACCGGCAGACGGAACCGTTACATCGATTGGCGTTTCGGATGGAGATCGTGTATCGAAAGGCCAAGTCATTGCTCACATTACCAATTATGATGATTTGCAAACAACGGTGCAAATTGATGAATTAGATATTCCAAAAGTAAAAGTGGGGCAAACGGCCAGTATAAAGGTCAATGCCTTCCCTGATACAACCTATACGGGGAAAGTGACAGCGGTTGCCAATGAAGGGACGGTATCCAATGGAGTCTCGACATTTGATGTAACGGTTCATATGAATAAACCAACGAATGTAAAAGTGGGAATGACAACCGAAGTCAGTATTTTAGTGCAAAGCAAAGACAATGCTCTCTATGTGCCGATTGAAGCAGTACACTCAATCAATAACGAAAAGTATGTAGTGGTTGAAAAGGGAGATGGCTCTGTCGCGCGGCAAACCGTGAAAACGGGAATAAGCAATGAAGATTATGTAGAAATCACAGATGGTTTAGCAGAAGGTGAGGTTGTCCAGCTGCCGAGAGTATCTGCATCGTCTTCGAGCAATGAACAAATGAGCGGCAGAAGAATGATGGGCGAAATGTCTGGTATGGGTGGATTTGGCGGCATGAATCGCGGATTTAACAGAGGGAGATGATCGATGATGACTGAACCGATTATTCGGATGGAAAATATAACGAAATCATATTCGCTTGGGGGAGAAGTGGTTCATGCCCTGCGGGGGGTCTCTCTCCAAATTGGAAAAGGAAATTTTCTTGCGATTGTCGGTCCTTCCGGTTCCGGGAAATCAACATTGATGAATATCATTGGCTGCCTCGATCGTCCTGATGAAGGTCGTTATATCCTCGATGGAAAAGAAATAGATAAAATGATAGACAGTGAACTGGCAACTGTTCGAAATGAAAAGATAGGATTCGTTTTTCAAAATTTTCATTTACTGGCAAAATTAACGGCGTTAGAGAATGTAGAACTGCCTTTATTATATCGAGGAGTAAAGACAAAGGAACGACAAAAAATCGCTTATGAATACTTAGAGAAAGTGGGATTAAAAGATCGAGCCCGTCATTTGCCCAACCAGCTTTCTGGCGGGCAGCAGCAACGGGTGGCCATTGCACGGGCTCTTGTCGGCACCCCGCCGATTTTGCTTGCCGACGAGCCGACAGGGGCTCTCGACAGCAAGACAAGCAAGGAAATCATTCAATTGATGAAACAATTAAATGAGCAAGGACATACGATTCTTCTCATTACACACGATTGGGAAGTGGCTAACGAAGCAAAGAGAATTGTTCGCATTCAAGACGGGCAGCTGTTTGAGGAGAGAGGTGATTTTGTTGGCAATTATTCCATCCATTAAAATGGCTTTCCGCAGCATTCAAGGCAATAAGCTTCGCTCCTTTTTAACGATGCTTGGCATTATTATCGGCGTCTCTTCTGTTATTGTTTTGATCTCAATAGGTCAAGGTTCGAGTAAAGAAGTTGCCAGTCAGATGAACCAGTTAGGGAGCAATTTATTAACAGTGAATGTGATGGATTCGGATCGTGTTCAATTGAAAATGGATGATATCGAAAAGTTTCGCGATATTACAGGCGTAAAAGAAATTGCTCCCGTTGTTTCCGGACGGGTCTATGTAAAAAATGGTACGACTTCGACACAAGTTTCTTTATTGGGAACGAGCTCTTCGTATCAAACCGTACGCAATGCACAAGTCAGCCAAGGTCGCTTTTTATCTGATATCGATGTAGAGTATCGGCAAAAAGTGGTGATTTTAGGATCTGACACAGCGCAAACATTATTTGGTTTTGATAATCCGGTCGGAAAATATATACAAGTGGAGGGCACATCGTTCAAAGTAATTGGAGTTCTGGCTTCAAAAGGCAGTTCGTTTGGACAAAGCGGTGATGATGTGATCATAATGCCGCTTTCGACAGCCCAGCGATTGGTTAAAAACACAAGTATTCAGACAGTATATGTTCAAGGAAAAGATGAAAGTGAAGTCCCGTTTGTTATGGCGCAATTAAAAACAACATTAGCACGTCTATTCCCCAATGATGAAGATAGCTACAGCGTCTTTAACCAACAAGATTTAATGGAAACGATGAGTTCGGTTAACAATACGATGACGATGATGCTGGGCGGAATCGCAGGAATTTCCCTTTTAGTTGGTGGAATTGGGATTATGAATATTATGCTTGTGTCTGTTTCAGAGCGAACGAAGGAAATAGGAATTCGAAAAGCGATTGGAGCGAAGAGAAGAGATATTTTAATGCAGTTTTTGATTGAAGCTGTTGTGCTAAGCGCTCTAGGAGGTGCGATTGGAGTGGGATTTGGATTGGTCATTGGAAAAGGGCTTGCAGCTACGATCGGACTGTCTGTTTCTTATTCTGTCTCTGTTTGTATGGTTGCCTTCTTATTTTCTCTATTCATTGGAGTGGTGTTTGGTGTCTTCCCGGCTAACAAAGCAGCAAAACTGGACCCGATTCAAGCTCTAAGATATGAATAAAGTAAAAAGGCGCAATATGGCTGCATACGGATTGGAGAAGCAAGTTTTAAGAAAAATAGATATCTTAAAATCTCCTGCGAATGTTTTTTATTCGTAAAAGTGACTGGTCTTTTTAAGGGCAAATTCTATGGCGTAAGAAAATAGACAATCGAGCGGCAGAAAAAATAAAAAAGAAATTCTAAAAAGCGATCGCTTTTGGCGACCGCTTTGTCTTATGTGCGCCCGGCATGTACATGAACTATAGGGTGTAAGTCCCGAACCCCGAAGACAGAAGTAGAGGTTAGCCAAGAGCAAGGGTGTCCGTGGTGACGCGGAATCTGAAGGAAGCTGGAGGCAAAACACCGGTCCGAGGAACACGAACCTCATATAAGGCTAGGTATGATTGAGTGAGTTTGCATAACAAAACAAAGCTCTTTCTGTCGAAGGTCATATCGAGTAAATGAGGCGGATAGATGGTGTGAAAGTGCATGTACTTACCCGGGGAGGTCTGGCGGATATGTGAAGTACTCTTCATAACCTACTTAGTGATAAGTAGCTGAACCGTCAGAAGTCAGCAGAGGTCATAGTATTAGTTGGTCTAGAACAACTAAGAAGGACCGAACAATTAAGAGAGAATAGCCCTTGGTATTCAGTGAGTCATGATGAACACAGAAAACGTAGTACCTCACTTGAGGGAGGAAGCGGTGAATCCCGTGGGAGACCTCTTGGAGGGTGGAGTGACCACTGGCATAAAGAGAACAGCTATTCACGGAAGTTATAAAGACTTGCGTCAATTATCTTAATTGAACCGCCGTATACGGAACCGTACGTACGGTGGTGTGAGAGGACGGGAGTTAATCGCTCCCTCCTACTCGATTATTAGAAGTAAGAGAAAGAAGGGAGATCCGTGAGATTATTAGTAGTTGAAGATCATGTAGATTTGTTGAAATCGATGATTGACATCTTATCGGATGAGTTTGAGATCGATAGTGCCACAGATGGCGAGGAAGGGTTATATTTAGCTTTGCAAAATATTTATGATGCCATTATATTGGACGTTATGCTGCCGGGAATGGATGGTTTTGACATCGTGCAACGAATTCGGAAAGAAGAGATTGATACACCCGTTTTATTTTTAACGGCAAAAGATTCTCTCGAGGATCGGGTAAAAGGCTTGGATTTTGGCGGAGATGACTACTTAGTCAAACCGTTTTATGCTTCGGAGCTAAAAGCACGCATTCGAGCGTTATTACGGCGCAGTGGCAGTTTTACAACCAAACAGACTATTTGCTATCGAGGGATTGAGCTGTACGGAAAAGATAAGGATGTCATGGTAGATGGGCACCCTATTAAATTAACGGCGAAACAATACGAGCTATTAGAGTATCTTATCCATAATAAGGGAACCATTCTAACAAAAGAACAAATTTATGATCGGGTGTGGGGATTTGATTCGGATACAACGATTGCCATTGTCGAAGTATTCATTCATCATCTCCGCAAAAAGCTTGAACCGTTTGGCTATCACACAGATATTCAAACGGTTCGTGGCGTCGGATATAGGTTAACAGACCAATAGGCAGGAGAGAAAACGATGTTTCAACGCACTCATCTTCGATTGACGCTGTTAAATTCTCTTGTTTTTTTCGTTTTAATTAGCTTATTAGGGACGGCTCTCTATTCATACATGCATGCTCGTTTATATAAAGACGTGGATGCATCGCTTATGCATATAGCGGAACGAGAAGCAGATAATGATAGACCGTGGGAAAAGGACGTTCCTTTTTTTCGGGATCCCCGTGTGTTTATCGTGTTTTGGAATGAAAAAGGAGAAATAATCGACTTAGGTCACGACGCAACCATTTTCACCCAAACGCCTATCGAGAAACCTAAACAATTGAACAAACTGTATGATATGAAGATTGAAAATTTTTATTTCCGAACGATTGCATTCCAAATGGATACGGAATTCGGAAAGATTACGGTACAAATTTTTCGAAGTGTCAATTCCGAAAAAGAGATTTTAGATAAGCTTTTATTGATCATTGTGGCGGGATGCGTGATCGGAGGACTGTGCGCCGTAGCAGCGGGATATTTTCTTGCAGGGCGAGCACTGGTGCCGATTCAAAGAGCATGGCAAAAGCAGCAGCAATTTGTTTCGGACGCTTCTCATGAATTGCGGACGCCATTAGCAGTGATACAGACAAAAACGGATTTATTGTTCCATTCTCTTTCCTCGACCATTGAAGAAAAAATAATGGATATTTCCGTAATCGCGAAAGAATGTAGACGACTTTCCAAATTAGTCTCTAACTTGCTTATCTTGGCACGCTCAGATTCCAATCAAATAGAATTAAAAAAACAATCATTTCGATTGGATGAGTTGATTAGAGAGATTGCCGATACTTATTCAGAGATTGCTTCCTATCAACAGAAGGAAATAACGATAAACGTAGAATCCCCGATTTTATTTACTGCGGATAAAGAACGAATCCATCAATTACTGGTCATCCTATTGGATAATGCGATCAAATATACTAAAGAAGGGGGACGCATTTACATCTCTTGCCGTCAAACTTCTTCTTCCATTACCCTTGAGGTGCAAGATAATGGAATCGGGATTGCCAAAGAAGAGATTCCGAAAATTTTTGATCGTTTTTATCAAAGCGATAAAGCACGGACGAAGTCAGATGGGGCAGGATTGGGACTTTCCATTGCCAAGTGGATTATTGAAAAACACAATGGAAAAGTAAAAGTGGACAGCCAATTAGGAGAGGGAACTCGCTTTGAAATGACCTTTCCAAAACAATCAAAAAGATGAAGGGACACCCGCATTTCTTGAAGTGACCCCTGTCAAGTAGACAGGAAATAAAAAAGGACACTTAAGCAGCCTGAGCCTTATATCCATAAGGGCTCAGGCTATTTTATTTTTTTAGTAACGTTGGACGTATTTGTGTACGGCATCCTTGACCTCTTTGACTTTGCAAAAAGAGTGCAGAAGAAAGCACTCTGACTTGAAATAGCTGAAGAAGTTCTCCATGCAGGCATTGTCCAAACAGGTTCTTTTCCTGGATATTCGGGTCCTTGATCGACCGTGACGGCCTCTGGGAGAATGGCCATAACGTTCTTTATATTTTTCAAGCGCTTCCTGTTAAGTTAGAGCTTTGTTACAGAAAGGCTTGGTGTGCCCTTTTTACGATAAGTGTACGACTTCTTCCAGGGCCCGCGGAGAGGCTCAAAAAGGACGTCGATGAGGCGTCCCACGGATTTCATTCTAAAGGATCAAGTCCGTGGGATAAGAGATATTGGCTGCTTGCATATGTAGTATCCAGCATTCGTTTTCCCTCAATCTGGGGCAGATACGATATAACCGTGATCTTTTCCCGGGGATCCGAACCGGCTGGGGGTTGATCACCTTCATCATCGTTGGAAGAAACTTGAGCTTTCTGACGCTCTTGTTTCCCCTCCGCTGTCCGAGGTTTTCCCTTTCGTATCCGATTCCTGCCAATCTTTGCATACGTCGATCCAATCCTTGGCCCCGGAATAATTCCATAGATCTTCCGGACTCACTTCAATGGCGGAGTTGATGCTTCCGCATGCGGGAAAAACGGTTTTGAACCGCTTTAAGGACAGGTCCAAAAAGATGTCCAAATCATTGGCCAATCCAAAAGGGCAAACCCCTCCGACCGCATGGCCCGTTTGTTCGAGCACTTCCTCGGCGCTTAACATCCGCGCTTTAAAACCGAAAGTATGGCGGAATTTTTTGTTGTCGATTTTGGCGTCGTCGGCGGTCACGACCAACAGCGCACTGTCTCCTTTGCTCCGGAAGCATAAGGTTTTGGCGATGCGGGCCGGTTCTACGCCGATGGTCTGGGCGGCCTGTTCCACCGTGGCGCTTGAGGTATCGAAGACCATAATATCCTGATCCCGATTCCATTTTTTTAGATGGGCTCTAACACTTTCCAGGGACATCTGTCTTTCCTCCTTCATAGGTTCTATATGATTAATGTCTATCTTATCATAATGATTCGAATTTTGTGAGATTTGAGTCTTTTGGGGGCGTGATATTACGGAAGGACGCAAAAAGGACATCCTTGTATGCAGCCGCCGCAGATCGGATGTGATCTTACGGAAGGCATATATAAAGCCAGACCGGTGGCAATGTCCTGCTATCCCTTCGTGAACTTTCTTTTTTCTGTCCACTATAAGGGGATCATATCAACTTATAGGGTGTTTTCCTTTTTTAAGAAAAAGTTAAGCAAAGCTTGGCATAATGATGGCATCCTCAAATAAATGAAGAAAGGAGAGTCGCATATGAGAAGGGTACGTGCCCTTCATTTTTGGATCGGAGTAATAGCATCTTTGTTTTTGTTCATTGAATCAATAACAGGTCTCATTATGTATGTAACAGGAGAAGAGCGAGGAAAGGATGGTAGAATGGAACAGTTTCATGCAGTCAATACACAGCAAATGGCAACGGACTCTCAACAAAATGGACAATCAGGGCCTCCAGCTGCAGGAGAAATGAATGGGGGTTTTCCGAATAATGGGAGAGAGGGCCATTCATTACAAAGAGTGGTTCGTGAACTTCATACAGGCCCCATTGGTCTAGTGAGTTCGATTGGAATGATCATCATGACCGGGACTGGACTGGCTATTTCGATTCATATACTTCTAAGAAAACGAAGAAAGGCGAGACTTCGAAAATCTCTCGCTACATAAGATGAAGAAAGGGGGAGATTTTCCTTTTGACGCACTTCGTAAAAAAGGAATAAAGAGGTTGGCTTTCATAAATTAGCCGAGCCGTTGATAAAGGCCGCTGCCATGTTTGGTTTTATGTTTTGGTGAAAATGGGAAGATAAAGGGGGTGAGAAATCATCAATGGGCTGAAGAAAATCGAGGCTGTTAAATAATGTGAATCATTCTTTTTTTGCCGTATATGGGGAGCCTCGGCGAGGAGCGAAGATACGAACGAATGATCACATTATTACAGGGAAGCCTCCATTTTGCCCATGCAGAAATAGAAAAAATTCGATTGTCAAAGAAAGATAGCATTCAATTGGCAGAACAATAAAATGAAGGTGAAAGGTAAGCAAATAGGATGGGTATATCGGTTCATGCTTACCTTTTTTCTTTTTGTGAAATTCGTGCCTTATTTTTTGTATCGGCTCTTCATACGGAAATAATAAAAAATGACTCGAATGCCGGATCCCACATCCAACGTCGCCAAAATGATGAGCAAGTACGTAAAAAAACCAAATCCATTGGAATTTACATTTTCAATAGCCATATAAGTAAAAAGGGAACCAAAAAGCAAATAGATGATCCCTGAGGATAGCAATGTTTGTTTCATTGGAAAAATCCTCCAATTAGTCCTTGAATGTGCTGAAGTTGGTCACGATAGAAAAGCTGTACGACGACCACAAGAGTATTCATGGCTACGTGGGCGAAAATAGGAACCAGAATTCTGCCTGTTCTTACATATAAAAAAGCGAATGTGAACCCCATCGCGCTATAAAGAAGAATATGTTCGAATTCCATATGCGCCATGGCGAAAATGACGGAACTGATCGTTGCGGCGATCCAAAAAGAAAAACGTTTGTATAAAGAGCCAAAAATGATTTTTCGAAAAACAATTTCTTCTAATATAGGTCCGAAAATGGATGAAACAAGCATGGAGGCCGGAAATGTTTTGATAATTTGAAGGATATTTTCCGTATTTTTCGAACCGGGATCCACACCGAAAAGGTTTGCTTCGATGTTGGCAGCGATGCCTTGGGCAAACAGCGCAAGAAATACTCCGGCGATCGCCCATACTATCGATTCTCCTGGAGAAGCCGGAGCTTTTCTCACCAATAAAGCATCAGTACGTGCTTTTCTTAAAATCAGCAAAATAATGATCAATGTAATGGAAAAACTGATGACAATCCAATATCCGGGGGCCGCTTGCCTCATAAAAACGGGGTCTTGTCCTGCCCTGATTCCGATTCGATAAACGAGCGGGACACCGATGAAACTGGATAGCTGCATAAGAATATAAGCAATTAAAATATAACCGTATTCTTTTTTCACTTTTTTATACTCCTTCTCTTATTCATTCATTATTTTCATTCTACTAGCAATTTACATCCCATTCAAATTCAAGAAATACAGGAATAAAACTAGTGGCTGGGGAGAAGATAACATCGGGCATTTTCCCCTCGCGCGGATAAGAGAATTCTGGCGAAAAATCTCGAATAAAATTTTTTGCATCATACTTGCAAAAGAAAGGGGTTTTATTTATTATTATTAATGTGTTAGCACTCGGGTGAATAGAGTGCTAACAATATAAATTACATATGAAAACAAGGAGGTTGTTTCACTTGTTAAAACCACTGGGTGATCGCGTCGTAATTGAATTAGTTGAAACGGAAGAAAAAACTGCAAGCGGCATTGTATTGCCAGATACGGCAAAAGAAAAGCCACAAGAAGGCAAAGTGATCGCAGTTGGAACAGGCCGCGTTCTTGACAGCGGTGAACGCGTTGCACCAGAAGTGTCTGTTGGCGACCGCATCATCTTTTCTAAATATGCTGGTACAGAAGTGAAATACCAAGGTACAGAATACTTAATCCTTCGCGAAAGCGATATTTTAGCAGTGATTGGAGAATAATAACGATTTTTATCATAATGACAATATTTTAACTAAGGGGGTTTTACAAAATGGCTAAAGATATTAAATTCAGCGAAGACGCTCGCCGTGCGATGCTCCGCGGTGTAGATAAACTAGCGGATGCAGTAAAGGTGACTCTTGGACCAAAAGGACGCAACGTGGTTCTTGAGAAAAAATTCGGATCTCCTTTAATTACGAACGATGGGGTTACCATTGCGAAAGAAATCGAATTGGAAGATCCATTCGAAAATATGGGAGCTAAATTAGTTGCTGAAGTAGCCAGCAAAACGAACGATATTGCTGGGGACGGTACTACGACTGCAACTGTACTTGCTCAAGCAATGATCCGTGAAGGATTGAAAAACGTAACAGCCGGTGCAAACCCTGTCGGCATCCGCAAAGGAATTGAAAAAGCGGTTCAAGTGGCTGTTGAAGAATTAAAAGCCATTTCAAAACCAATCAAAGGAAGAGAATCCATTGCTCAAGTTGCTGCTATTTCTTCTGCTGATGAAGAAGTTGGCGAATTGATCGCAGAAGCAATGGAACGCGTTGGCAACGACGGTGTTATCACGATTGAAGAATCCAAAGGTTTCACGACAGAATTAGATGTCGTAGAAGGTATGCAATTTGACCGTGGCTACGCTTCTCCATACATGGTAACAGATTCTGACAAAATGGAAGCTGTTCTGGAAAACCCATATATCTTAATCACTGATAAGAAAATCTCCAACATCCAAGAAATTCTTCCTGTTCTTGAACAAGTTGTACAACAAGGCAAACCGCTTCTTTTGATCGCTGAAGACGTTGAAGGGGAAGCTCTTGCAACACTTGTTGTCAACAAATTACGCGGTACATTCAACGCAGTTGCTGTAAAAGCTCCTGGATTTGGTGATCGTCGTAAAGCAATGCTTGAAGACATTGCTATTTTAACTGGCGGTGAAGTGATTACCGAAGATTTAGGATTAGATCTTAAATCTGCGACTATTGCTCAATTAGGTCGTGCCGGAAAAGTTGTAGTAACGAAAGAAAATACAACGATCGTAGAAGGAGCTGGCGAATCCAGCAAAATCGCTGCTCGCGTAAATCAAATCCGCGCTCAATTAGAAGAAACAACTTCTGAATTCGATCGTGAAAAACTTCAAGAACGTCTTGCTAAATTAGCAGGCGGAGTGGCTGTGATCAAAGTGGGTGCTGCCACTGAAACAGAATTAAAAGAACGCAAACTTCGCATTGAAGACGCTCTGAACGCTACTCGTGCAGCTGTAGAAGAAGGAATCGTTTCCGGCGGTGGTACTGCACTAGTGAACGTTTACAATAAAGTCGCTGCTATTGAAGCAGAAGGCGACGTAGCGACTGGTGTGAAAATCGTTCTTCGCGCATTAGAAGAACCAATCCGCCAAATCGCACAAAACGCTGGTCTTGAAGGATCTGTCATTGTAGAACGCTTGAAAAAAGAAGAAGTCGGAATCGGCTTCAACGCTGCTACTGGCGAATGGGTAAACATGATCGACGCTGGTATCGTAGACCCAACAAAAGTAACTCGTTCCGCACTTCAAAACGCAGCATCTGTTGCCGCTATGTTCTTAACAACAGAAGCTGTTGTAGCTGACATCCCGGAAGAAAACAAAGGCGGATCAATGCCTGACATGGGCGGAATGGGCGGAATGATGTAATAAACATCAAAAAACCCTTATATATCAAGGGAAGAAGGCTGTTTCGACAGCCTTCTTTTTTTATAATCACAAATCACTCACATTTTTTGCGAATTTGTAATATTTAGGACGCTTCTGAAGTGAATATTTATTTTTTCTGAAGCATTCTTTTTCATTTTTTCCGTAACGTGCATATAAATTTTCATGGTTGTTTCTCGGTTATCATGTCCAACATGTTTCATGATTGTTGGGAGATCCACTCCGGCTTCGGCCAAAACTGAAATATGTGTTTATCTGAAAATGTGTGGAGTAGTATGTTTCTTAATATTTTGTAAATCATTTTTTTCTGAAAAATCTTTTAAATGCATTTTGATAAACAATAAACTTAAGTTTATCCTTAAATAAAGGAGGTCAACTAAAGTTTATGTCTAAAATCGATTTAAGCTTATTAGTTACATTTTTAATCATTTTCCCTTTAGGGATGTATAAAGCTTTTTTTGAAAAAGGGGGTACTTTTTCGTTAATTTTTGGTATTTTGCTAATTGGCCTTTCTATATATCTAATATTTGAAATGAATAAGAAAAAATGATTAAATCAGAACATAACAATTTTGCTTTAATAAATTTGTTGTCCTTGATACCTAGAGATGGCGTTATATACTTGCAACAGTAGAGAAAATGGTAAAATTACTGAGAATTAACAACCGTGGTTCGTATTGGAGTATATTTGGGAAAATGATTAGTTGTGTTAGAAGTTATATTCTAATCAGGTGAATGCTGCTCGTATCGCAGAAGTTTTTTTAGTTCTCGACTAGCATTCAAAAAGATTGACGATCCTTGATATGCTTTTCAGCAGTGCTGGACAGAAATTGTAGAATCTCCTTATACCCATTGCAACAAACTATCAATTTTGGTGCCTTTTTGGTGCTGATTTATAAATTTTAGAGGTTTCTCGTAAGCCTCACCCTCACAAACTTTTGGCAAACCTCTTTTTACGATCATCCTTAAGAGATAATTGGCGTCGCTGAACTGCTATTGGTTCAGGAGGAGTATTTGGTAGATACACAGATTCTTTATCACTTTTTTATTTTTGCGGGACTTACAGAGAAAAAAGAAAAGCCCCCGAGAGGGCTATCTTAATTTCTTTCACACGCATAATTGTCGTGATCTCTATCTAATTTAGGTTGATAAGCTGGATGACCAGCGGGAACTCCATCTGGATACACTTCTCTAAGCTCTGTACAATTTGCAAAATCTGTTTGGCCAGTACTTGGTGTTGTTGCAGAAGGAGCAGTTGGTTGTGTATTGGCGTTGTTATTAGAGCTAGAGCTTGATCCAACGCTTGTATGAGAACTTTGTGTTGAATGTGTTGAGTGTGATGTGTGTTGACTTGCGGTTTGATTAGCTGCACAACCATTGAATCCTTTGTCCGTCACATAGCCTGGATCTGACCATATATTTAAGTGCTTGTTTTGAGCTGCTTTTTCATCATTTTCATATGTTGATAGATATTTGTACGGCGGGTCGTATATGTATGCAACACGTGCATATCCTTCTTTCAACAGTTCTTCTTGTACAGATTTACCGTCAACAAACACATATGCAAGTAGACGTCCGTATTTATCTCTTTCGCTGCCCTTGTCAAATTCAAGGTACAGATTGCCGCTATTTACTAATTCACGGTTTCTTTCTGCTGCAGCCTTAGCGTACGGTTGAACACATGTGCCAGGCTTTTTCGATTCTGGCGTATCAACAAGTAAATAGCGAACCGTTTCTTCTTTGCCTTTGTAGTTAACTTTGATGGTATCACCGTCTACAGTTTCAATGAGAGTAACTGGAATTAAGTTTTTATTCGTATCATCATAAGATGATGACTTTAATGACGGGGTAGAAACTGGTGTACGTTTTTCTTTGGAAACATTATGTTCTTTAGTAGTTTTGCTATCATCTGATTTTTCTTTCGTCTCAGTAGAAGCAATTTCTGTTTTATTTGGATGTGATTTTTCATTCTCAAGATCTGGTGCATTTGACGCAAAAACTACAGATAGAACCAATAAAACAATTGATGCTATGGAGAGTTGCTTCCAAGCCCGATTTCGTTTGATTCCAAAAATAATTGTGGCAATTAAAGCCGCAAGGAACGCAACTATAAAAAATACTGCTAATGTATTGAATGGTTCCTTTAGCGAAAACCATAAAAGCGTTAATAAAGAACCGAAAAGAAAAGTGGTCATCGAGATGGATTTTTTAGTTTTTTGGCTCATTAAGCCAATGCCTGCTACCATGGCCACAATCCCGATAACCCCAAAAATATTCATAAATATCCATTTAATGACTACTATTGCTAGAGATAATAAAACCAGCAATAGTACGATCCCCAAGCAGCCTGCTATGATATTGGGCATTGAATAACACCCCTAACTGAAAGATTTTGGATACAGAATTTATCTTTCACATGCGATAAAATCGTGATCCCGATCCAATTTTTTGTTTGCATCATATAAAGCTTGTGAAACATATGGCTTATAGCGCGTTTTTCCACCCTTGTTTTTTACGCTTGCAGAACGGGCAACTCCACCTTTGTATACTTTGTTCATTTCTGTGCAGTTTTTGAACGTTTTGGTTTTGACTGCTGCCTCTGTATCGTGGCTGGAATAAACAGAAAATCCTAAAATCAAACAACCAGAAGCTAAGATTCCAAACCATTTTTTCATGATGATTCCCCCTAAAGTAAATTTTGTATGTGAATTATAAAGGTTATCATAGCCGTTTCATTATTTACTTTTAAAGGGCAGGCCTCGAGAAAAGAGCTATCTTGGATAACACTCAAGCAAAGTTAATGAGTGTTTTAACAACATGATCTGATAAAAGTACTTAATTAGCACGGTCGTTATTGGAATGAAATAGCCTTTTCTCGTACATGAATTCATCTCCAATAGACCTATGAATATAGTACTAGATAACATGCAAAAAAATAAATCTTCAAGATAAGCTCATCGAATACTAATGGATCCGGTCTTTTCCCAGTTACCATGTCTGCTCATTACGCTGGAATGGAGGGCAGCACGCCTAGCAAGTTCTCATTTATTCCAAATTATTATTATCTTAATTTTGCGATTTTTTCAATATACAATTCCAATTTTACCATGTTTTTATTTTGGAAAAAATAAAATGGCTAGTAAAGCAAATAGACGGAACGTTTTCTTTTCGATTTAACTAGTAATTTTCTTTAAAATGGGAATTAATTCATGAAAGAAAGGTTTTATAATAAAGTCAGTGGCACCTAGCTTAATAGCTTCCATGATCAAAGTTTTTTGTCCCATGGAGGAGCAGATGACAACTTTGGCTTTCGGATTATGCTTTTTGATTTCATTTAAAGCGTCTAATCCATTTTTATAAGGCATGATGATGTCAAGCAATACAACATCAGGACGAACTTTTTGAAAGAGTGTAATGGCTTCACAACCGTTGGAAGCCTCAGCCACAACCTTGAAGTTGTCATTGGACAAAAGATGTTTTAAATGATTCCTCATAAACTGAGAGTCATCCGCAATAAGGACAGTTGTAAACATTTTTTTCAATTGAATCCAATCCTTTCCTAAAATTTAGGCAAATATTAAGAAAGGAATTGCAGTTTTGAACAAGATTTATCAAGAATAAATCTTGGCAGCCCGGCTACCATGACAATCTATAGATTGTTTTAGGCCCGTGGCTTTGCGTCTTTTACTTTCGTAAAATTTGCCCAATCATATCATAACATATCGAATTTTGTCGATAAAGTTTTGTACTTTATAATAAAATGTTTACTTTTACGTCAAGAATAGCAAAGAGCAGATGGAAATGAAAAAGAGGAAATCGTATAAAACGTGATTGTAGCGGCAGTGAAAGCAGAAGAACATGAGAAAAGAGGAGTCGTGCCGCAGCGAACAGCATTCAGAAGAGATATAATTTACAACACTTATGCTCATCATGTATAATAGTATTGAGTAATTCCATATGATAATAAAAAACGAAGGTGCGGCAACACCTTCGACTATACAATAGACGGTTCCCTTCAAGGGGGATCGACAAGGCAGAAAGAATCCATAATCCACCCGGTCTCGTTAACTCAAGGGTGGATTATTTTCTTTGGTGATATGACAGTATCGAAACAATGAGACTTGCAAAAGTGAGTGCAAACATCAATGCTTGAAATACCGTCATCGGCATCACCCCCTCTCTTTTAGGGGTAAAATGCCGACCACCCTTGAGCTTTTCCCGTAGCTATTGTGTTTCTATTATATCACGTGTTTATTTTTTTCATAGATTATTACGAACGTTTGTTCCTTTTTTACCAAGTTAATGATTTGATTTCGCGAATTTTGCATGTGATGAATTGCTTTTTTTAATGATGGCAAGGGGTTCAATAGAAAGTTGTATTGGTAAAAAATAGATAGTACAAGGGGAAGCAGTGGAGAGTAAATATCTTTTGCTAAGTAATATGGATAGTCGCTTTTTCCTATTTCGATTGAAATATAAGAAATGCCTTTTACTAGAATGTCGAGGGCTTTGTCACTGTTAATTCATAACAACACCCCTCTTCTGATTTAGTAGAAGAGGGGTGAGGGGATATTAGGCGTTGGTTTCTTCTTTTTCGTAAATCGGCACCCAGCCTTCAGTTGTGACAAAAATGCGTATGGCGACAACGCGACGATCTTCTTGCAGTGTAAAATAGTGGCGCGTATTTTCGGGAACGGAAATTAAATCGCTCGGCTCTAACTCGACGTCAAAAAACTTTCCGTCTTTTCCTTGAATCACAAAGATTCCGTGGCCGCTGACAATAAAGCGGACTTCGTCATCTGTGTGATGGTGTTCACGCTTGAAATTTGTGAGCAATTCATCCAAGTTCGGTGTATTTTCAGATAAAGAAATGACATCTTGCGCTTTATAGCCGCGACGTTCGGAAATATCCGCAATTTCCTCTTTAAACGTTTCTAAAATTTCATTTTTTTCTTCTTCCGTAAGCAAATATTTCTCACGCAAATGTTCCGGGAGTTTGGTAATATCCCATTTTTCGTAAATAACGCCTTGCTCGTCTAAAAATTGGATTACTTCTTCTTCCTTTGTAATTCTTTCATTTGTTTCATGTAAACGAATCGTTGCCATTTTTCTTCCTCCTTTATTTTTGCTTATCCCTTTTGTGCTTTAAAGCGAAAGTGGGGTCAGGCACCTTAATTTGATATGATAACTGAATAAAAATTCATATGCTTCCAAATATTTTTTCGCTTCAAATGCGGTGCGTCCCCATACGGTAATGCCATGATTGCGAATGAGGACGGCGCCTGCATCGTCGTGCACATGCCGGGCGAATTCTTTCGCCAGCGTTGGAATATGGGCGTGATTTTTGATGATCGGAATGCGAATCACAGCGTCTTCTTCCCAAAGTCCGAACGCTTTTATAATTTCTTGATTGCTAAATTCCACTTCTCCAATGTCACCGTATAATTCAGAAATGACATTATTATCGATGGTATGGACATGGAGGCCGCAGCCTGCATTGGTTCTGTTATAAATTTCCACATGCAAAAGCGTTTCCGCTGAAGGTTTTAAATGGGTTTCTTCAGCCGGATGGCCAAGCGCATCTACGAGAAGGAAGTCTTCATCGGTTTGCTTTCGTTTATCTTTTCCGCTCGCGGTAACAAGAAAGTGGAGAGGATCATCGGAAACTTTAATCGATAAGTTCCCGCTTGTCGCAAAAAACCAATCGCGCTCGGCCAACTCCGCTTTCACATCGGCAAGTTCCTTCCATTTTTTCTCAAGTTCACTCATGCTCCCACCTCCAGCTTCTCAAGCACCTCCACTACATCAAAAAACGTGTTGAACGGTGAATGGGAAATGCCTAGTTTCTTGCACTTTTCCAGTAAAAAGTCGCGAGCAATGACATGGTCCGCTAATTTTGCCACTGCTAAATCCGTAATGGAATCTCCTATGACGATATGGAATCCATCCGGTTTTGAGTGCTTCCGCAGCAGCGACGGCTTGCAACAGCCACAACCGTTTTGGCAATGCTCATCACACGAATAAGGCCAAACAATTTGAATGGTTTCATTGCTAAAGTCTGAGCCGTTGCAAAAAATGCGTTCTTTTTCGATAAGTCCTTCCAGAATCGGATAGACGAAAAAATCAATGCCGCCGCTCACTACATAGAGCGGAATGTCGTGTTGTCTTGTAAAATCGACAAATTCCCGAAAGCCGTCGCGAATACAGGCCGTTTGTAAAACGTAGTCTGTAATCTCTTCTTTCAATTCGGAAGAAAGGAGGGAAAACATGTTTCCGACACCTTCTTGAACGGTCAGCCGCTCCGCCAATATATCGTCTTTTAGCACTTCCCATTCCGGAGGAGCAAACTGTTTCATAATCGCAGCGATATTATCTTGGGTGGTAATAGTTCCGTCGAAATCGCAAAAAACGATTGGTTTTGTCATACTGTCACCTCGTGAGCGCCCCATAAGTCAATAGCCTTTTTCAGCTCTTCATGGTCTTTGGCGGATTCTTCCAGGGTTTTTCCTGCCAGCACTGCCTCAATCGCCGCACGGAATGCTTTTCCTCCGCCTTCAGCTCCATCCGGGTGGCCATGTATCCCGCCGCCGGCATTAATGACGCTATCGATTCCAAAATCGCGAATTAAAAGCGGCACTAGACCTGGGTGGATACCCGCAGATGGAACCGGGAAAGATCGTTTCCAATGCTCATCTTCTTTCGTCAACTCGTCGGCAATGCCGAGCGCTTCACTTCGATCAAGGGCGACGCTTCCATATGGCGATGGGAAAAGAGCAAAATCGGCTCCGGCTAATCGAAGCAATTTTCCAAGCAAGAGCGGGCTTTTGATGCCATAAAACTCTGATGGTGTAAGTGCACCGCTGACAGCTGGATGGGCCATAATCGGAATGGCAATGTCTTCATCTTCGCGCAAGCCTTGCAATACGTCTAATCCATAAGCGAACACGTTAAAAAGAATCACATCGGCACCGATTTCCGCCGCGCGTTTTGCTTTTTCTTTTAACTCGAATGTTTTGCCCGTTAAATTGACCGCATACAACGTTTTCTTTCCTGTTTTTTCGTATACGTCGTTCAGCACGGCTTTCCCGTTGGCGATTCGCTTTTCAAACGGAGTTAAGTCGTTTTCGAACAAAATTTCGTCGTCTTTCACGAGATCGACTCCGCCGAGGGCTTGTTGTTTTAACTGCTCCGACAAATAATCTAAATCACGCCCGATGACTCCTTTAAAAATACTCATGAGAAGCGGACGATGATCGGCGCCGACTTTTTGGCGAATTCCGTCTATTCCGAAGCGCGGACCGGGAAACTGTTTTTTTAATTCTTCAGAAAAAGCAAGATCGACCAGTTTCACTTCGCCATCGAGCGACAGCTTGCCGAATACGGTTGTTAAAATCGCCGGTAAATCGGCGCTGAAATTGAGGCTTGGATACGCAATGCGGACAAGTCCTCGCTTCACACGTTTGCCCAGATACTCATTGACTCGCTCGTCCTCTTCCAACGGTGTGACGCTCTCGACTTCTCCTTTATGCTTCTGCAATTGTTCTTTTTGCAGCTGCGGCAAATTGGTCCAAGAACCAACCGTGAGGCCAAGAGCAATTCCTTCTGCTTTTTTCTCCAAATCTTTCTCATCGTGAATAAGATAGGTGGCAATGACTTGGCTCATGTTCATCCCTCTTTCTAAGTTCAATAAAAAAACCTCTTCATAAGAAGAGGCCAGACTGTCGACAAATCCGAAAAAACCGGATTTGCCGACAGTCTTTTTTTGTATAATTAAGATACCGTAATGAATTGAGGTGGATGAAGTGCTAACAAAAAATACACAGATGAATCGTGATCAAATAGAAATGATAGCTTTAGACCAACTTGTACCTGCAGATCATTTGGTTCGTAAAATCGACGCTGCTATTGATTTTTCATTTATCTATTCGCTTGTTCAAGACATGTATTCATCGGAAAGAGGTCGACCAAGTATTGATCCAGTTGTATTGATTAAAATGGCTTTCATCCAATATACCTTCGGTATTCGTTCCATGCGAAAAACTATAGAGGAAATCGAAACGAATCTGGCTTACCGTTGGTTTCTTGGATTTGGTTTTTATGATAAGGTACCTCACTTTTCAACGTTTGGGAAAAACTACGAGCGACGCTTTAAGGATACAGACTTATTTGAACAGATATTCTATCGCATTTTGAAAGAAGCTGCAGATAAGAAGCTGATAAGCAGTGAGCATGTCTTTATTGATTCTACTCATGTCAAAGCGAGTGCGAATAAGCATAAATTTGTGAAGAAAGTGGTTCGAAAAGAAACGAAAGCCTATCAAGCACGTCTACAAGATGAGATAAATGCTGATCGAGAAGCACATGGAAAAAAGCCATTTCCTCCAGATAAATTTGGGAAAGAAGAATATAAAGAAATAAAAGAAAGTACCACTGATCCGGAAAGTGGTTACTACGTAAAAGACGAGCGAACAAAACAGTTTGCTTACTCATTCCATGCTGCTGCGGATCGAAATGGCTTTGTTTTGGGGGCTATTGTAACGCCAGGGAATATTCATGACAGTTCCGTATTGGAGCCACTTCTTGAAAAAGTCATCGAAAAACATGGAAAACCGGTTGTAGTTGCTGCTGACGCTGGATATAAAACTCCCGCCGTTGCCCAATACATATTTGAAAATGATATGACCCCTGCTTTACCTTATACTCGCCCTCGTACAAAGGATGGTTATTTCAAAAAACATGAGTATGTTTACGATGAATACTACGATTGTTATCTTTGTCCGCAAGGACAAGTGTTAAAATATGCAACTACGACGAAGGAAGGCTATCGTCAATATTTTTCTGATCCAGTCCAGTGTAAAGATTGTCCATTCCTCTCGAAGTGCACCCAAAGTAAGGAGCATAAAAAACTGATTCAGCGACATGTATGGGAATTTTATTTAGAGGAAGCTGATCATCTTCGGCATACACAAGAGAATAAGAGCATTTATGCAAGACGGAAAGAAACCATTGAACGTGTTTTTGCTGATGCAAAGGAAAAGCATGGTATGCGTTGGACAACCTTAAGAGGTCTAAAAAAATTGTCCATGCAGGCGATGCTAACTTTTGCTGCAATGAATTTGAAAAAGATGGCTTGCTGGACATGGAAAAGTCCAGCAATAACATAAAATAGACCCCTGGAGGGGTCTATTCCAAACATTTGAAAGCATAAAAGTGACAAAAGGCATCCGAAAGCGCACATTCGGATGCCTTTTGTCTACACTCTGACCTCTTCATAAGAAGAGGCTAGAGGTTCACACTCTTCTTATCTCTCAGCATATCGCTGCAAGAATTAGCACCGTGCTTAACGATTGTTAAGTCGGTTGCCGGGCTTCATAGGGCTCGTCCCTCCACCTGCTCTTGATAAGAATGCTTGAATCATGTATTGACTTTTCAAAATTTTCTTAGTATCGGTAAATTTGATTTGTATTATGACAGGAATTTTTATCGGTGTCAATCATTTTTTTGCGACATGGAAAAGACCAAGCTTCGCAATACGTTGGACAGCTTCTTCCAGCCGTTCTTCCCTCGTTAATAAACCGACGCGCACATACCCTTCTCCGTGTTTCCCAAATCCGATTCCGGGAGCAACCGCCACATGCGCTTTTTCAAGTAGAAAGTCAGAAAATTGCTCTGATGTCCAGCCGTTCGGTACAGGCAGCCATGCAAAAAATGAGCCAGAAGGAGGCGTGACATCCCAACCGATTTGCGAAAGAGCACGAATAAATGTATTCCGTCTCGACTCGTACAGCGAAACAAGCTTTTTCACGCTCTCTTGTGAAGAAAGAAGCGCACAAGCCGCTGCCTCTTGAATCGCACCAAACAAGCTGACGTATAAATGGTCTTGAAGCAAGTTAATCGCTGCGATGACACTTTCATTACCAACTGCCGCTCCCACTCGCCAGCCGGCCATATTAAAGGTTTTCGAGAACGTATATATTTCTATGCCGACGTCTTTAGCCCCTTCTGCTTGGAGGAAACTGACCGGTTTTTTGCCGTCAAATCCGATTGCCCCGTAGGCGAAATCATGCACGACGCAAATATCGTGTTTTGCGGCAAACGAAACGGTATCCATAAAAAATTCTTTCGATGCCGCCGCTCCGGTAGGGTTATTTGGATAGTTTAAAAACATTAATTTTGCTTTTTCTGCCACGTCCTTTGAGACTTCGTTGTAATCCGGCAAAAAATGGTTTTGAACGCGAAGCGGCATCATCGCCATTTCGGCTTGTGCCAAAGCGACACCCGACCAATAATCCGGATATCCCGGATCAGGAACGAGAACAAGATCACCCGGATTCAGCAAACAGGTCGGAATTTCCACAAGTCCTGCTTTTCCTCCAAATAAAACCGCCACTTCTTTTTCCGGATCCAGTTTCACCCCATATTCACGTTCATAAAAGGCCGCGACCGCTTCTTTAAAAAACGAATAGCCGCGGAACGGCGAATATTTATGATAACGGGGATTGGCGACTGCCTTTTGCATCGCCTCCACAATATGGGATGGCGTCGGCTGATCCGGATTCCCTTGACCGAGGTTAATGACATCATGTCCTTGGGCTTTCACGTTTTCCACTTTGGCGACAAGAGACGCAAAAAACTGTTTTGGCAGTTTCTGCAGCAGTTCCGATTGTGCGAAATGTTTCATCGTTTACACCTACTCAAAATTTTCTTGAAATTCTAGTCAAACATCATATATCGTAAAAATCAAATTGTAAAGTCAAAATTTTTTGAGGTGAATGATTATGACATTCAAAATTGCTTGTCTTCAACTGGATATTGCTTTTGGCGCTCCGCTGGAAAATCGACAGCTTGTTCAAAACGAAGTAGAAAAAATAGCCGCTCAACACCCTGACATCATCGTTCTTCCGGAATTATGGACAACGGGCTATGATTTAACGCGTCTGGATGAAATTGCGGATAAGGAAGGCGAAGAAACAAAAGCATTCATTAGTGAGCTTGCGCGTCGTCATCGCATCCACATTGTCGCCGGTTCCATCGCCAAAAAAACAAATGATGGAACGACGAATACGATGTACGTGGCCGATCGAAACGGCGATATTGTAGGCGAATACAGCAAACTGCATCTTTTCCAACTGATGGATGAACATCTTTATTTGCGATCCGGAGATACACCAGGATTATTTACACTTGAAAATACATTATGTGCCGGTGTGATTTGCTACGACATTCGTTTTCCGGAATGGATTCGCGTACATGCCTTGCAAGGAGCAGAAGTGTTGTTTGTCGTTGCCGAATGGCAGTTGCCGCGTCTGTCTCATTGGCGTACGTTGCTTCAAGCGCGTGCCATTGAAAATCAATGTTATGTTGTCGCCTGTAATCGCGCCGGCCGCGACCCGAATAATACGTTCGCCGGACATTCGCTTATCATCGATCCGTGGGGGGAAATTCTTGCGGAAGCAAAAGAAGATCCTTGCTCCCTCATAGCTGAAATCGATTTGCAAAAAGTCAAAGAAGTACGTGAGCAAATCCCGATTTTTAGCGACCGTCGTCCGGAACATTACAGAACAAATGAAAAAATTTTTTAAAAAAGGATTGACAATCACTCGAACTTCGATGTATGATTTCACTCAAATGAGAATCCGCCAATAATTAAAGCAATAACGAAAATTCGAATAATAGCTGATCAATACTCTTATCAAGAGTTGGCTGAGGGAATTGGCCCAATGAAGCCCAGCAACCGACCGTAATACTATCGTGAGATAGGGCGCAGAAAAGCGCCGGAAGGAATCTTCCGCAAGGCACGGTGCTAAGTCCAACAGAGAGAGTCATTCTTTCTGAAAGATAAGAGGTGAGAAGAAGAATCTTCAAGCCTCTTTCGATAAACGAGAGAGGCTTTTTATGTGCGCCCGGCATGTACATGAACTATAGGGTGTAAGTCCCGAACCCCGAAGACAGAAGTAGAGGTTAGCCAAGAGCAAGGGTGTCCGTGGTGACGCGGAATCTGAAGGAAGCTGGAGGCAAAACACCGGTCCGAGGAACACGAACCTCATATAAGGCTAGGTATGATGGAGTGAGTTTGCATAACAAAACAAAGCTCTTTCTGTCGAAGGTCATATCGAGTAAATGAGGCGGATAGATGGTGTGAAAGTGCATGTACTTACCCGGGGAGGTCTGGCGGATATGTGAAGTACTCTTCATAACCTACTTAGTGATAAGTAGCTGAACCGTCAGAAGTCAGCAGAGGTCATAGTATTAGTTGGTCTAGAACAACTAAGAAGGACCGAACAATTAAGAGAGAATAGCCCTTGGTATTCAGTGAGTCATGATGAACACAGAAAACGTAGTACCTCACTTGAGGGAGGAAGCGGTGAATCCCGTGGGAGACCTCTTGGAGGGTGGAGTGACCACTGGCATAAAGAGAACAGCTATTCACGGAAGTTATAAAGACTTGCGTCAATTATCTTAATTGAACCGCCGTATATGGAACCGTACGTACGGTGGTGTGAGAGGACGGGAGTTAATCGCTCCCTCCTACTCGATTTTTTCCAAAGGAGGCGTTCCTACATGGCCGTTTCAAATCCATCCGCTTACGAACCATTAACAGAAAAAGACGCAATTTCTCTTGCCGTTCGCTTGCGCTTATTTTCAGAAGAAGCACAGCTGGTATGCCGGGAAATTGGCGATGGAAATTTAAATCTCGTTTTCCGTATCGTTGACCAAAAAACAGGCAAAGGAGTGATTTTCAAACAAGCGCTGCCGTACGCGAAAGTCGTTGGTGAAAGCTGGCCTCTTACGTTAAAGCGTGCGACCATAGAAAGCAATGCGTTGCGTACATTTGCCGGCTTCGTTCCGGAATACGTTCCGGAAGTGTACCATTCCGACGAATCTCTTGCCATTACCGTCATGGAGGATTTATCTCATTTACAAATTGCTCGAAAAGGGCTTATAGAAGGCAAAACGTATCCGCTTTTGTCACGGCACATCGGTGAATACGTAGCCAAAACGTTATTTTATACGTCTGACTTCGGGATGAATCAACAAGAGAAAAAACAGCTGCTTCAAAGTTTTATCAACCCTGAACTATGCAAAATCACGGAAGATCTTGTCTTTACCGATCCGTTCTTTGATTATGATACAAACGATTTTGAAGAGGAGCTGCGCGAAGATGCAAAAGCGCTTTGGAACGATGATGAGCTTCATCTTGAAGTGGCAAAATTAAAGCGAAAGTTTTTAACAGAAGGGGATGCGCTGATTCACGGCGATTTACATACCGGCAGTATTTTTTGCAGCGATAAAGAGACAAAAGTGATTGATCCGGAATTCGCCTTTTACGGTCCTTTTGGTTTTGATCTCGGTCAGTTTATCGCTAATTTGCTGCTGAATGCGCTGTCCCGTCCGCAACAAGAACAAGAGTTTTTATTTGACCATATCGAAAACACTTGGAAAGTATTTGCAAGCGTATTTTCCGACCTTTGGGAGCAGCACAATGTCGAGCCTTACGCCAAGACATCGAAGTTATTGCAGGACGTTTTGCACCATACATTTGTCGATGCGATTGGATTTGCCGGATGCGAAGTGATTCGCCGCACCATCGGTTTAGCACATGTCGCTGACCTTGACGGTATTGAAGACAAAGAGGAACGCCTTCGTGCGAAACGCCGTGCCCTTCGTCTTGGACGCAGCCTTATTTTACAGCGACATTCGCTCAATGACATTCAAGAAGTTCGTCCGCTTTTCCAACAGGCATCATTGATACCGACTAACTAAACGAAAGGAAGACAGCTATGACTGAACGATTCATGATTCCGCGTTCGGTTGAATGGAACGATACGCATATCACAATTTTAAATCAGCAAAAGTTGCCGGAGGAGACTGAATATTTAGAATTAAAGGAAATTGAAGATGTATGGGATGCCATTTCAACCTTGAAAGTTCGAGGGGCTCCTGCGATCGGCATGACGGCTGCCTACGGGCTTGCTCTTGCTGCTCAACGTTACGAGGCAAGTTCGATGGCTGAATTTAAACAACAGCTTCAAAAAGACATCGACTATTTAGCCAGCTCGCGGCCTACGGCGGTTAACTTGTTTTGGGCGCTGAACCGACTTGCATCAAGCATTGAAGATGCCATTTCTGTCAATGAAGCGAAAACGATGCTCGTTCATGAAGCGATTCGCATCCAAGTGGAGGATGAAGACGTATGCCGCCGCATCGGGGAGCATGCACTGTCGCTTTTTAAAGACGGCGACCGCATCTTAACGATTTGCAATGCCGGCTCCCTTGCAACGGCTCGCTACGGTACGGCGCTTGCTCCATTTTATCTAGCCAAAGAAAAAGGAGTTCATCTTCAAGTATTTGCCTCAGAAACGCGCCCGGTTTTGCAAGGAGCAAGACTCACCACGTGGGAGCTCATGCAAGCCGGTGTGGATGTTACGCTTATCACGGATAATATGGCGGCGCAGACGATTTACGCCAAAAACATTTCGGCCGTCATCGTCGGTGCGGACCGAATTGCCGCTAACGGAGATACCGCTAATAAAATCGGAACATTTGGACTGGCTTTATTGGCACAATCGTTCGGCATTCCATTTTACGTCGCGGCGCCATTATCCACGATTGATTTAGAAACCAAAACGGGAAGAGATATTCCGATTGAAGAACGGAATCCGGAAGAAGTTACCCATATCGCAGGCAAACGCATTGCTCCTGAAGGGGTGGAAGTCTACAATCCGGCTTTTGATGTCACCCCCCACGAACTGATTACAGCGATTATTACCGAAAATGGAATCATTGGCGAAAACTATGAAGCAGAATTGCCGGCATTATTTGAGAAGAGCGAACAAGTGGGATGAGGAGATTAAAAAGAGAGACAAAGTTTGGTGGAGAACTCAATCTAATCATGATGACCAAACTTGTTGTTTTCAACAAAGGGCATAGAAAGAAGTCCCTTTCCATCTCTGAAAAACAGGAGGGAGAGGGACTTCTTATAAGTCTTACAAAGCAGACCACTGCACCCCGATACCGAAGTTTAATCAGCCTGCCTTATTTTTCTCCTAAAATAGCGATCGGACTGAATGCTTCAAAATGGATGTGCTCATTCGGAATTCCCCATTGTTGCAACGCCGATTGAATGTTTTTCATAAAAGGAATCGGTCCGCAGAAATAAAAAACGGATTCTTTTGATGGAACGATAGATTGTAGAAAGTCTAAATCAATGTACCCTTCTTTATCGAATTTTTTAGAGTTCCGATCTTCTTTTGTTGGTGAATCATAGCATACATATGATTTGATGTTTGGGTGACTTTTTTCTAATTGATTCACATGGTCTTTAAAAGCGTGTGTTTGGCTGTTGGCTGTTGCGTGTACAAATGTAACCTGACGTTGTGACTTACTTTCTGCAATGGAATTTAACATGCTAAGTAATGGCGTAATGCCAATTCCTCCGCTAATCAGAACTACAGGTAAATCACTGTCATCGAGCACAAAGTCTCCAGCAGGAGCAGAAAATTGAAGAGTATCTCCAACTTGGACTTGTTTATGTAAATAATTCGATACAATTCCTGGTGGAGCATCCCCATGTGCATCTTCACGTTTTACACTGATTCGGTAATAGTTTTTTCCAGGTGAATCAGAAAGACTGTAATGACGAATATGCGTATATTTTTCTCCAGGAATTTCAGCTTTTATAGTTAGATATTGCCCGGGTTTATAGGTAGGGATTGCTTTACCGTCCTTCGGCTTTAAATAAAAAGAAGTTACGGCATCCGTTTCTTTTACCTTTTGATCCACTAAAAAGCTTCGATAGCCGCTCCATCCACCAGGCTGATGATCTGTTTCTTCGTAGAGTTTTTTTTCAATGTCAATGAATGCATCTGCAATATAGTCATAAGCTTTTTTCCATGCATCGAGAACTTCATCCGTGACGGCATCACCCAGAACTTCTTTTACACCTTGCATCAACGCTTCGCCTACAAGTGGATACTGCTCAGGTTTAATCCCTATGGCGCGATGTTTCTCTGTAACCCTTGTGATCACTGGCTTGATAGCATCTAGATTGGTAATGTGTTCCCCAGCAGCATAGACAGCGTAACCTAATGCTTCCTGCTGAATTCCTCTTTTTTGATTGGTTTGATTAAAAATATTGTACAAGTCAGGAGCTTTTGAGAATAGGATTTGGTAAAATCTTTTTCCAATTTCTTTACTGTGTTTTTTTAGAACCGGTGCAGTGGATTGTACGATTTCAATAGTTTTAGCATCAAGCAAGTGAAGTCCTCCTATTTTAAAAAATGGAATGAAATCTAGGAGTTAATATGCTCAATTGAGTTCAAATCTATGACTTCCTTTAAAAAATTTTTTCTAAATATGTCTTTCATGAAGGTGAATGGTTTTTTGAGACTGATAAAAGCAGCAAAATAAAAATAGACCAATGCGATCATCGTTGCTTCGGGAAGCCTCTCTAAATACCAAATATTGAAAACGAAACGTTTTGTCTTTGAGAGAACACTATCTGATCATCTTAATTAAAGAAAACTTTGCAGGGAGGTAAATCCTACAATTTAAAAAAACGGTGTAAGAAAGATAAAAACGCTGAAAGGGTGTGCCTTCAGCGCTGTTCGTTATCGCTGTCATCATGATGATGTTTATGATGCCAGTGGCCTTTTTCCGAGTGATTCCAATGAGGGGAAAAGCCGTTTTGCTGCAAGTGTTTGTAATGTTCTTCCAAATGGGAAATGATGTCATCTCCTTTTTCTTTAGAAATGATTCCGTATTCTACATATTGGCGAATTAATTCTTTTCTTTTTTCCAATAGTTCTTTGTGAAGTTTGTTCAGTTTGGCTTTTTGCTGTTCGGTCAGCTGGACAGGTTTTTCGTTGCTTTTTCCTTGATTTGTTTCTGCATGCACGGTTGAGGCAGCAAACATCGCAACGGACACGAAGATGATGGCCATGATTTTTTTGGAAAATGTAAACATAGGTCTATTCTTCCTTTCCTTTTTATTTGTAAGGTTCTGTTTTGAGAATGAGAGAAACGGTCAACCCATTTTAGCTTTCATCCACTTCATCGTAGGAAAGATGCGTGACTTCGGTAAATTCTCCCCTTTCTATTTCTTCTTTTGTTGCCCGCTGTTCCAATTCTTCTTCATCGTCTATTCCGGGAGCAAGCGACGGCTGCTGTTCTTTTTTCTTATTCAACATCTTGATTCTTACCTCCTTATGGCTGTTTTTTTTCTCGTTTCTTCTTTATAATGATCCTAAAAATAGATATTATACAAATAAAGCCATTTTTGAACGCTCTGTGAACGAAATCGGTAGACTTGTCTTATATTTGGGTTTTTGGCGCACTTGATAGACATTATGAAACTTTGACGATGCTGAAAAAGGTGTCTTGGATATATAATGAGAATCAAGAGTTTTGCAGTTTGATCACGTATAAAGTTCTTTTCCGGCTTTCATGTTCAACATATCACAGAGCCTCTCGAAGCAAATAGGGGAAAAAGGAGACTTTGGCAATGGGGAAAAAAGCGTTGATCAATATCGATTACACTGTCGATTTTGTGGCGGATCATGGTGCTCTCACGTGTGGAAAGCCCGCTCAAATGATTGAGAATTTCATTACTTCTTTGACGGACACGTTTATTCAAAACGGCGATTTTGTGGTATTTGCAGTGGATATCCATAAGGAACAGGATCCGTATCATCCCGAAAGCCAATTATACCCGCCGCACAACATTGCCGGTTCGGAGGGAAGGAGGCTGTACGGTCAATTAGGGGAACTGTATGAGCGGATGAAAAACAAGGAAAATGTATATTATATGGACAAAACACGGTACAGCGCGTTTGCAGGTACAGACTTAGAGATTCAGCTGCGAGCTCGAGGCATAGATGAACTTCATTTATGCGGAGTTTGTACCGATATTTGTGTGCTTCATACCGCTGTAGACGCTTATAATAAAGGGTTTAAACTGGCTGTATACGAAAAGGGAACGGCAAGTTTTAACGAAGCAGGACATGATTGGGCGTTGAAGCACTTTCAACATGCACTCGGAGCAAAGGTAATTTCATGACGGAAACGGGGTTTGGACGATGAGAAAATATCAAGATGACAGTCTTGCTTTGCATACAGATTTATATCAAATTAATATGGCTAAAACGTACTGGGAAGACGGTGTCCATGAGAGAAAGGCGGTGTTTGATCTTTATTTCCGGAAAATGCCGTTTGGAAGCGGATACGCAATCTTTGCGGGGTTAGAAAGAATTGTTGAATTTTTAAAGAATTTTCGGTTCAGCGATAGCGATATCGCTTATTTGCGCGAAGTAGAAGGCTATGATGAAGATTTTCTTCAATACTTGTCGAATTTAACTTTTACAGGAAATGTACGGTCGATGAGGGAAGGAGAAGTGGTTTTTGAAAATGAACCGATTGTCACAATAGAAGCGCCTTTGATTCAAGCGCAGTTGGTAGAAACGCCTTTGTTGAATATTGTCAACTATCAAACGTTGATTGCCACGAAGGCTGCCCGCATCAAGCATGCCGTTGGGGAAGACTTGGTCATGGAATTCGGGACAAGAAGGGCTCAAGAAATGGATGCGGCCATTTGGGGAACTAGAGCGGCCTTTATCGGTGGATGCGGGGCTACCAGCAATGTCAGAGCCGGAAAGCTGTTTGGCATTCCGACAGCCGGAACACACGCTCATGCCATGGTACAAGCTTATCAAGACGAATATACGGCGTTTCGCAAATACGCCGAATCCCATAAGGATTGCGTCTTTTTGGTGGATACATATGACACGCTTCGTTCCGGTGTACCGGCAGCGATTCGAGTCGCTAAAGAAATGGGGGATTCGATCAACTTTATCGGCATTCGTTTAGATAGCGGCGATTTGACCTATTTATCGAAAAAAGCGAGAGAAATGCTGGATGAAGCCGGATTTCACGATGCGAAAATTTTTGCTTCGAATGATTTGGATGAATACACCATTACGCATTTGAAAGCTCAAGGAGCCGAAATAGACGCTTGGGGGGTCGGAACGAATTTGATTACGGCGTACGACCAACCGGCGCTTGGAGCAGTCTATAAGTTAGCTTCGATAGAGAATGAGTCAGGGGAAATGATCGATACGGTCAAAATTTCCAGCAATGCCGAGAAAGTAACCACTCCGGGAAAGAAAAAAGTATATCGAATCATCAATAAAAGCAATCAAAAATCTGAAGGCGACTATATCACCCTTTATGACGAGAATCCAGCCGCTGAAGAAAGAATTAAAATGTTTCACCCTGTTCATACCTATGTCAGCAAATTCGTGACAAACTTTGAAGCGGTGGAATTGCAAAAAGATATTTTCATCAATGGCGAGCTAGTATATGAATTGCCATCGCTGGCAGAAATCCAATCTTTTGCCCAAAAAAATTTAGACTATTTATGGGATGAATATAAACGAATTTTAAATCCGGAAGAATATCCGGTGGACTTAAGCGAAAAATGCTGGAATAATAAAATGAAAAAGATTCAAGAAGTGCGGGACAAAATTGTATCTAGTTTATCAACCAAAACGAAAGGAGCAAGAGAAGATGACCGATTTACAAAAACGGATTATTGAGGAATTAAAAGTAAAACCGGTGATTGATCCAAAAGAAGAAATTCGCAAAAGCGTAGACTTTTTAAAAGCTTATTTAAAGAAATATCCGTTTATAAAAGGATTCGTTCTAGGCATTTCGGGTGGACAAGACTCCACATTAACCGGGAAGCTGGCTCAAATGGCGATTAACGAAATTCGGGAAGAAACAGGAAAACAAGATTATCAGTTTACGGCGGTCAGATTGCCATATGGTACACAATTCGATGAAGAA
Source organism: Bacillus sp. FSL W8-0223 (assembly GCF_038006805.1). Lineage (NCBI taxonomy): Bacteria > Bacillati > Bacillota > Bacilli > Caryophanales > Bacillaceae > Bacillus > Bacillus sp. FSL W8-0223. The sequence goes on along the minus strand of NZ_JBBOVX010000001.1, from coordinate 3,264,790 downwards.
GATTGCCAAGTGGCTTTAAACTTTATTCAGCCGGATGATGTCGTTACGGTGAACATTAAAGAAGCAGTAGATGCCAGTGAAAAGGCATTAAAGGATGCCGGCGTGGAAATTTCCGATTTTGAAAAAGGAAATCAAAAAGCTCGTGAACGGATGAAAGTTCAATACAGCATCGCAGCAATGAGAAATGCAGTCGTACTGGGAACCGACCATGCGGCAGAAGCGGTCACGGGATTTTTTACCAAATACGGCGACGGCGGTGCGGATCTCGTTCCGATTTATCGTTTAAATAAACGCCAAGGAAAGATGCTGTTAAAAGAACTTGGGTGTCCGGAACGTTTATATAAAAAAGTGCCGACAGCCGATTTGGAAGAAAATCGTCCACAGCTTCCGGATGAAGTCGCACTTGGTGTTACCTATGAAGAAATTGACGACTACCTGGAAGGCAAAACCGTTTCTGAAGAAGCAAGAAAAACGATCGAAGGATGGTTTTTAAAGACAGAGCATAAGCGGCATCTACCCATCACGATTTTCGATGACTTTTGGAAATAATGGGTGCATTCTTCCTTTAATAGAAAAGACAGACAGAGAGCCTCTGTGAAGCTCCCTGTCTTTTTTGGTTAATGATAGCAGGAGAAGAGTTTTCTTCTTTATAACTTATTATCTGAATAATAAATCAATTGCAAGGCGGGTTGACCGTGGTTACAGATAGATATAAAATGATGACAAATTTGTTGCGTCTATGGTCTATCAGTATTTCATCTTCAGTTCTTTAGAAAAATTGGATTGCTGCCGGATGGCTGCAATGAGATGGCAATAGTGGCCGCAGGAGACCTCCGTTGGTCTTCTTGAAAAGGCGGGTTTATAAAAGTCTATTAAGGACTTAATAGAGGGGGAAGGAATTTCCCCTGAATACTTTTTTGTGATCTCTTGGCTCTGTTATATGATCATTTGCTGGGGAAACTGTGTTGCGTGTGAAAAGCTTGCGTCATAGGAACAGAGCTTATTTTTTTCATACATAGAGAGGTGGATATTGTGGAAAGAAAGAAGGAATGGGGAAACCAAGAGATGGTTGTCGTACTTGATTTCGGCAGCCAGTACAACCAACTGATTACGAGAAGAATTCGGGAACTTGGCGTCTATAGCGAACTTCATCCCCATACTTTGACGGCGGAAGAAATAAAAGCTATGAATCCAAAAGGGATTATTTTATCTGGGGGACCTAACAGTGTATATGCCGAAGATGCTTTTCGCTGCGACGAAGACATTTTTAATCTAGGAATCCCGGTGCTAGGAATTTGCTATGGAATGCAGCTGATGACAAAGCATTTCGGTGGAAAAGTGGAACCTGCCAGCAAACGGGAGTACGGAAAAGCGACCATCCGGGTACAAAACCAAAATCCTCTTTGGGATGGACTACCGGAAGAACAAGTGGTATGGATGAGCCATAGCGATTTAGTGATGGAAACTCCTGAAGGATTTACTGTAGATGCGGTAAGTTCATCATGTCCAATCGCGGCAATGAGTCATCAAGAACAACAATTATATGGGGTTCAATTCCATCCGGAAGTTCGCCACTCTGTCTACGGAAACGAGCTGCTTCGCAATTTTGTGTTCAACATTTGCGGCTGCCGGGGCGATTGGTCCATGCAAAATTTTATTGAAATGGAAATAGAAAATATTCGAAAAACCGTTGGCGATAAAAAGGTTCTTTGTGCCTTGAGCGGCGGAGTCGATTCTTCTGTTGTGGCTGTTCTTATACATAAAGCCATCGGAGATCAATTGACATGTATTTTTGTCGATCACGGCCTTTTGCGCAAAGGGGAAGCCGAAAGTGTAATGAAAACGTTCGCGGAAGGTTTTCACATGAACGTAATCAAAGTGGATGCAAAAGATCGCTTTTTGAACAAACTGAAGGGAGTTTCCGACCCTGAGAAAAAACGGAAAATTATCGGCAATGAGTTTATATATGTGTTTGATGACGAGGCGGCCAAACTGGAAGGAATTGAATTTTTAGCGCAAGGTACTCTGTATACGGATATTATTGAAAGCGGAACGGCCACAGCCCAAACGATTAAATCCCATCACAATGTGGGCGGGCTGCCGGAAGATATGGAATTTAAGCTGATTGAGCCGCTGAACACGTTGTTTAAAGATGAAGTGCGAAAATTGGGCACCGAATTAGGAATTCCGGATGAAATTGTTTGGCGTCAGCCATTCCCGGGACCGGGACTAGCCATTCGGGTTTTAGGAGAAGTAACGGAAGAAAAATTGGAAATTGTTCGGGAATCGGATGCTATTTTAAGAGAAGAAATTAAAAAAGCTGGGTTGGATCGCGACATTTGGCAATATTTCACTGTTCTTCCTAATATCCGCAGCGTCGGGGTAATGGGAGACGCGAGAACATATGATTATACTATCGGGATTCGTGCGGTTACTTCCATCGATGGAATGACCTCCGATTGGGCAAGAATTCCGTGGGATGTGCTGGAGACGATCTCGACACGCATCGTCAACGAAGTCAGCCATGTGAACCGTGTAGTCTATGATATTACCAGCAAACCGCCGGCTACTATTGAGTGGGAATAAAGACCCGCTATTCATCCGTGAGATAAGGATGATCAGCGGAACGAATCGGGCATTTAAGGGCAGCCGGCCTCCGAAGGAACTCTTCGCTTTGCTGCCCTTAATGCAGAATGAGACAAACACGAATGATAATAAATAATTTTAAAATAATGTTCGTATTTTATTGACATCGTCATTATTTAGCACTACAATGTAGTTGAATTAAATAATTTGTCGCATTACGTCGTATAATTACGGGGATATGGCCCGGAAGTCTCTACCAAGCTGCCGTAAATAGCTTGACTACGAGGTAATGGAATGTAAACAGGATTGGATTCCCATCCTTTTATCTTTCTATCCTCAAGCCATGCCTCGAACGAATGTTTGGGGTATTTTTATTTTGCTTGGTGAATAGCTTTATCACCCGAATGGTGATTTCACCCGGCGGCATCCTGTTGGCCGGTGTGGTTGCCTCGTGACGTATTTGTGATAATGGCGGAGGGGAATTATGAAAAATTATTTTCATTTTGATGAATTGGGGACGAATTACCGCAGGGAAATTATCGGTGGTATTACGACCTTTCTTGCTATGGCCTATATTTTGGTCGTGAATCCGCTCACTCTTTCGCTTGCATCAGTGAAGAATCTTCCGGATTCCATGCGAATGGACCACGGAGCGGTGTTTGTTGCGACGGCTTTATCTGCTGCTTTCGGTTCCTTGTTGATGGGATTATGGGCGAAATATCCGGTGGCTCTCGCGCCGGGATTGGGTTTGAACGCCTTTTTTGCCTATACGGTTGTTTTGAATTACGGCATTTCTTGGCAAGTTGCGCTGACAGGAGTATTTTTGGCAAGCCTCATATTTATTTTGCTCACGCTTACCGGAATTCGGGAAAAAATTATTAATGCTATCCCGGCTCAATTAAAACACGCAGTAGGAGCAGGAATTGGACTTTTTATTACTTTTATTGGTTTTCAAAATGCTGGAATCATCGTGAATAATGATGCGGTTTTAGTTGGGCTTGGCGATTTGACAAACGGCAATACGCTTTTGGCCATTTTCGGCATCATCATTACGGTCATTCTCATGACGAGAGGCATTAACAGCGCTGTGTTTATCGGAATGGTCATTACGGCTATTGTCGGGATGTTGACCGGTTTAATCCCTCTTCCGAAACATGTGATCGGCAGCATTCCAAGCATTAAACCGGTGTTTGGCGTTGCGGTGACTTCGATTTTCCATATGCCGGATCAAATTTTTACGATGCAAATGTTGATGGTGGTTTTGACCTTTTTATTTGTAGCCTTTTTTGATACGGCAGGGACTCTTTTGGCGGTTGCTCATCAAGCCGGATTGATGAAAAACAATCAATTGCCTCGAGCCGGAAAAGCGCTGTTTTCAGATGCTATGGCAGGAGCGATTGGTGCGGTGCTCGGAACGTCCACGACGACTTCTTTTGTGGAATCAACAGCGGGGGTAGCTGCCGGGGCCAGAACCGGATTTGCTGCTGTTGTCACAGGTGTGTTGTTTTTGCTGTCGCTCTTTTTCTACCCGTTGCTTTCGGTTATTACCTCACACGTAACGGCGCCTGCTTTGATTATTGTCGGTGTGTTGATGGTATCGTCTCTGGGAGAAATTGACTGGAAGAAATTCGAAATTGCTGTTCCGGCTTTCTTGACCGTTATTTGTATGCCTTTGACATACAGTATCGCGACAGGAATCGCGATCGGATTTATTTTCTATCCTATTACGATGATTGTAAAAGGAAGAGCCAAAGAAATTCATCCGCTTATGTATTTCTTGTTTGTTGTTTTCTTATTATATTTTATTTTCTTGAAATAGTAGGAAGGACGTCCTCCAAATGGGGGACGTCAGACTGTCGACAAATCCGAAAAAACCGGATTTGCCGACAGTCTTTTTTTGTATAATTAAGATACCGTAATGAATTGAGGTGGATGAAGTGCTAACAAAAAATACACAGATGAATCGTGATCAAATAGAAATGATAGCTTTAGACCAACTTGTACCTGCAGATCATTTGGTTCGTAAAATCGACGCTGCTATTGATTTTTCATTTATCTATTCGCTTGTTCAAGACATGTATTCATCGGAAAGAGGTCGACCAAGTATTGATCCAGTTGTATTGATTAAAATGGCTTTCATCCAATATACCTTCGGTATTCGTTCCATGCGAAAAACTATAGAGGAAATCGAAACGAATCTGGCTTACCGTTGGTTTCTTGGATTTGGTTTTTATGATAAGGTACCTCACTTTTCAACGTTTGGGAAAAACTACGAGCGACGCTTTAAGGATACAGACTTATTTGAACAGATATTCTATCGCATTTTGAAAGAAGCTGCAGATAAGAAGCTGATAAGCAGTGAGCATGTCTTTATTGATTCTACTCATGTCAAAGCGAGTGCGAATAAGCATAAATTTGTGAAGAAAGTGGTTCGAAAAGAAACGAAAGCCTATCAAGCACGTCTACAAGATGAGATAAATGCTGATCGAGAAGCACATGGAAAAAAGCCATTTCCTCCAGATAAATTTGGGAAAGAAGAATATAAAGAAATAAAAGAAAGTACCACTGATCCGGAAAGTGGTTACTACGTAAAAGACGAGCGAACAAAACAGTTTGCTTACTCATTCCATGCTGCTGCGGATCGAAATGGCTTTGTTTTGGGGGCTATTGTAACGCCAGGGAATATTCATGACAGTTCCGTATTGGAGCCACTTCTTGAAAAAGTCATCGAAAAACATGGAAAACCGGTTGTAGTTGCTGCTGACGCTGGATATAAAACTCCCGCCGTTGCCCAATACATATTTGAAAATGATATGACCCCTGCTTTACCTTATACTCGCCCTCGTACAAAGGATGGTTATTTCAAAAAACATGAGTATGTTTACGATGAATACTACGATTGTTATCTTTGTCCGCAAGGACAAGTGTTAAAATATGCAACTACGACGAAGGAAGGCTATCGTCAATATTTTTCTGATCCAGTCCAGTGTAAAGATTGTCCATTCCTCTCGAAGTGCACCCAAAGTAAGGAGCATAAAAAACTGATTCAGCGACATGTATGGGAATTTTATTTAGAGGAAGCTGATCATCTTCGGCATACACAAGAGAATAAGAGCATTTATGCAAGACGGAAAGAAACCATTGAACGTGTTTTTGCTGATGCAAAGGAAAAGCATGGTATGCGTTGGACAACCTTAAGAGGTCTAAAAAAATTGTCCATGCAGGCGATGCTAACTTTTGCTGCAATGAATTTGAAAAAGATGGCTTGCTGGACATGGAAAAGTCCAGCAATAACATAAAATAGACCCCTGGAGGGGTCTATTCCAAACATTTGAAAGCATAAAAGTGACAAAAGGCATCCGAAAGCGCACATTCGGATGCCTTTTGTCTACACTCTGACGTCCTCCAAATGGGGGACGTTTTTTTGTAAAAAGGTTTTCATTGTATAAAGGCAAATCCTTGATTACAATATGGGTAGACTAATATAAGGAGGACGAAGCTGTTGCTTATTGCAGCGGTGAATCACAAGAGGAGATTTCAAATGGTTAAATATGTAGTGAAAAAAGTCCTTAATAATAATGTTTTGATCGCTGCTGATGACAAGAACAACGAAGTCGTACTGATTGGGAAAGGAATCGGTTTCCAAAGGAAAAAAGGAGATGTGATCCATCAAGATATTATCGAAAAAATATTTGTCCTTAAAAATGAAAATGAACAAGAACATTACAAAAAATTATTGCCCTACCTCGATGAAAAAACGCTGAATGTAATTATTTCCTCTTTAGAAATCATAAAAAAACGAACACGCGGCACTTTAAATGAGCATATCCACGTTGCGCTCACGGATCACCTGCTTTTCGCGATGAACAGGCTTATGAAAGGAATGGTTATTAAAAATCCTTTTCTAAATGAAACAAAAGCGATGTATCCTTTTGAATATGAAATCGCTGAAGAAGTAGTGGATTTTATTCATGAAGCGGCCAACATCAAGCTGCCGGAAGGGGAAGTAGGCTTTATTGCTTTGCATATTCACAGTGCCTTAACAGATAAACAACTTTCGGAGATTAATCAATATTCCCAGTTATTGTCCACTCTTGTTCGCACGATGGAAGAAAATCTTGGAATGGAAATCGATAGAAATAGTGTGGAATATATGCGGCTCATCCGCCATCTTCGCTATACCATTGACAGGGTGCAAAAAGGAGAAGCATTGGAAGATTCAAAAAAAATAAAAGAACTATTGAAAAAAGAATACCCTCTATGCTACAATCTTTCATGGAAGCTAATCAAAATTATGCAGCAGACGCTGAAGAAACCGGTTTATGAAGCGGAAGCCACTTATTTAACGATGCATTTGCAGCGTTTACGTGCGAAACAAAAGAATAGCAATTCTTTACGTGTTACTGATTCGATCAGGCATGAGTAAAGAAGTTGATAGAAACAAGAACACAAGGGAACACTACCCTTTGTACTGCTTGTTTTTATTGCTTCTTCACTCATGCTTTTTTGTTTATGCAATAACAGAATGGAGGTAACGTATATGTTTAAGAAATTCTTCAGCGTTCTCCAAAAAGTGGGTAAAGCTTTGATGCTTCCAGTCGCCATTTTACCGGCTGCCGGAATTTTGCTTGCTCTTGGAAACGCTTTACAAAACCCGACGCTAGTCGATATTGCTCCGTTTCTGCATACCGGTTGGGTGGAAATGGTAGCAAAAGTAATGGAAGAAGCCGGTGGAATTATCTTTTCGAATCTAGCCCTTCTATTTGCCGTCGGGGTTGCCATTGGTTTGGCCGGAGGAGAAGGGGTAGCTGGACTTGCTGCAATCGTCGGCTTCCTGATCATGAATGTTACGATGGGAGTTGTGCTTGGTGTCACTCCTAAAATGGCTGCTCATGATCCTTCCTATGCAACCGTTCTCGGCATTCCTACGCTGCAAACCGGTGTATTCGGCGGGATTATTGTTGGTATATTAGCTTCAATTCTCTACAATAAATACTTTAATATTGAGCTTCCATCTTATTTAGGATTTTTTGCGGGAAAACGTTTTGTTCCGATTGTGACGGCTGTATCTTCTTTAATTCTTGGATTGATCATGATTGTTATTTGGCCGCCTATCCAATCAGGTTTAAATGCTTTCTCCAATAACTTGTTGAATGCAAACTTGACGTTGTCTGCCTTTATTTTCGGTGTCATTGAACGTTCGCTGATTCCATTTGGATTGCATCATATCTTCTATGCTCCGTTCTGGTTTGAGTTTGGACAATATACGAACAAAGCAGGAGAAGTGGTTCACGGAGACCAAGCGATCTTTATGGCTCAAATTAAAGATGGAGTCAAGAATTTGACGGCTGGTACATTTATGACGGGTAAATATCCGTTCATGATGTTTGGTCTTCCTGCTGCTGCGCTGGCTATTTACCACGAAGCTAAACCTGAAAAGAAAAAAGTGGTTGGAGGTTTAATGGCTTCAGCGGCTTTGACTTCTTTCTTGACAGGGATTACAGAGCCGATTGAATTCTCCTTCTTATTCGTAGCACCTGTGTTGTTTGCGATTCACGCTGTTTTTGCCGGACTGTCATTTATGATTATGCATATTTTAAATGTCAAAATCGGGTTGACATTCTCAGGGGGATTAATTGACTTTATTCTCTTTGGTGTTTTGAATCCACAAACTCATTGGTGGCTCGTGATACCGGTCGGATTAGTCTTTTCCGTCATCTATTATTTCGGTTTCCGATTTGCCATCCGCAAGTTCAATTTAAAAACGCCTGGTCGCGAAGATGATGAAGAATCGAACGATGGAAAAGAAACAGCAGATAGCGGATCTGGAGACCTTGCCTACAATATTTTGGAAGCAATGGGTGGACAAAGCAATATTGCTTCGCTGGATGCTTGTATCACTCGTCTGCGCGTTCAAGTAAATGATCCTAAAGAAGTGGATAAGGAACGTTTGAAAAAACTGGGCGCTTCCGGAGTATTGGAAGTTGGAAACAATATTCAAGCTATTTTCGGACCACGTTCCGACACGATTAAAACGCAAATGCAAGATATTATGAAAGGCAAAGCGCCGCGCAAAGCAACAACTCCTGATATGAATCAGGAAGTTAAACAGCAAGTAGAAGAAGTGAATCCAACGCCTCTTCAAAATGAAATTGACCGAAATGAAGCGATTATTTCTCCATTAAAAGGGGAAATTAAGCCGCTTGCAGAAGTTCCTGATCCAGTCTTTGCAGAAAAAATGATGGGAGACGGCTTTGCTATATTGCCGGAAGAAGGAACTGTTGTATCGCCGGTTAACGGAAAAATTGTGAACCTGTTCCCGACTAAGCACGCAATCGGTATTTTGTCCGACGGCGGAAGAGAAATTTTAATTCACGTGGGTATTGATACAGTGAAACTGAATGGCGAAGGTTTTGAGGCGCTTGTGAACCAAGACGACCATGTAGAAGCCGGACAGCCTTTGTTGAAAGTGGATCTTGATTTAGTGAAAAGCAAGGCACCGTCTGTGATTACTCCGATTATTTTTACAAACCTTCAAGAAGGGGAACAAGTTGTAATTGAAAAGCAAGGTAAAGTCGATTTGAAAGAAGAAAACATCATTTCGATTCAAAAATAGCCCATCAGGACAGAAAGCGATGATTGCATTGCTTAACGTCCGCTTCATTGATAAAGATGAAATATCCGGGTAAAGAAAGCCGTTCATGCTTTTGGCGTGAACGGCTTTCTTGTGTGCGCCCGGCATGGGTGTAATCTATAGGGTGAAAGTCCCGAGCTGCGAAGGCAGAAGTAGCAGTTAGATTAACGCAAGGGTGTCCGTGGTGACGCGGAATCTGAAGGAAGCGGGCGGCAAACTTCCGATCTGAGGAACACGAACTTCATATGAGGCTAGGTATCACTGGGTGAGTTTGCACAACAAAACAAAGCCCTTTCTGCCGAAGGTGATACAGAGTAAATGAAGCAGATGGATGGAAGGAAAGATTACACTCTTACCCGGGGAGGTCTGATGGATACGTGAAGTACCCTTCATAACCTACTTAGTGATAAGTAGCTGAGCCATCAGAAGTCAGCAGAGGTCATAGTACGAATTGGTCTAGAACAATTCGGAAGGACTGAACAATTAAGAGAGAATAGCCCTTTGCATTCAGTGTGTCATGTTGAACACAGAAAACGTAGTACCTCACTTGAGGAAGGAAACGGTGAATCCCGTGGGGGACCTCTTGGAGGGTGGAGTGACCACTGGCATAAAGAGAACAGCTATTCACGGAAGTTATAAAGACTTGCGTCATTTATCTTGATTGAACCGCCGTATACGGAACCGTACGTACGGTGGTGTGAGAGGACGGGGGTTAATCACCCCCTCCTACTCGATTTCAAATCGTCAGGATCAAAAGGAGCTCAAATATTCTATAAACACAAATTGCCATTCGGTAAGAATTTAGAATAAGTAAAGGGAGGAAAGAAATCACACTTTAAACTTTGTTCATGGCCAGACGACTTTGTCATTTGGCATGAAGGTCCTCTTTTATTATGCGGTTTTGGGTTAGGTTGTTATATTCATCCTGATGATAGTAGACGAATGATCTCCTTCCTTTTGGCTGTACAGGAAAGCTTTTTTACATCATGATCCTTTTAAGGGGGTATGAAGATGAAACTATGGACTATCCATCCTGTTGAAGTGTGGGAATGGTTGCAGCAACAAGGTTTTTATCGTGGTGCGAAGGAGCTTGTTTATGAAGATTTCCTCGATTCGTACGACTGGCTTATAATTGAAATGGAGAAACGATTGGGGCCAAGACCGGAAAAAGAATCGTACCCTGTCTGGGCATGGAAACAATGGAATGGCGTGCATATTCGTCCGGACCTCCGTTTTTCGGGTTTTCTGGAGAAAGGAACGAGAGGTGTACGTCTCGAAATAGACATACCTGATGAACAGGTTGTTTTGAGCGATTTTGATAAATGGCATTACGTACTGAATTATTGGTACCTCGAAGAAAATGAAGAAGACGGGGAATTATTCGACAAAGAAATAAAGAAAAGAGGGCTGGATTATTATCAGCAAAAGCCGCTTCCGGACCCTTATTATCATCAGAAAATTGTGGATAGCTGGAAACGTATTTTTGATATTGAGCCAAGGAATGAAGAGGAGAAAAGGAGCTTATCGATTCAAGCTACTTTCTGGGAGTTGAAATTGGAGCAGGTAAGGAAGGTGGATTTTTTTGTTGCAAGGTAGTGATTTTGTAAGAAGAGAGAAATTTTTTGTTTGATGGATTTCGAGAATGATTTTGTTGATTATTGCATCATAAGATCCAAAAATACCTGAGTACGGGAACCTCCTCAAAAGATGAATGACGTTTTCACGGATTAATCTGGATTAGCTCGGCGCATGATTTCTCTGACTTTTCCCGGTCCTTCTAAAATAATTTGTTGTAAAAATGTACTGTACGTCTCTTCTGTATTCCAAAATCCTGTTGACAATAAAGTAAATAATTATTTATTATAAACGCAGGTGATAGGTAAAAATAATTTACTTTTCTACCTGTTTTTATCGATATTTTAGTATATTGTTAGTATGGAAATTAAATATATATTTATTGTTTCATATAAATAATAAATATTTATTTACTATTTGCTTTATCCAATACAAGAAAAAGGAGCGTTTTTTATGCTTTCATCCGGGTTGCAGTTTGGAATCTATCCGCTTAGTGTAGCCGGTACGCCTGCCGGTTTAGCTGTAGGACCTCAAGACAACTATGAGCAAATTCAAATGGCCTTAAAACGTCTTCGAGGAGAATCTAAATCGCTGTTGCCAAGAATTTATCTCGTTTATACAGGACCTGCTGATTCGGGAGAGAAGCTTTTGTCGATCGTGGAGAAATATGTTCGTTTGGGATTAATGGGGGACTTGGTAGTAGGTTCTTTGGCTCCAAACATAGAAATGAATCACTGGCTCGCGCTTATTAGGAAAATCATTAGAGAGTATGGTTCTTATATTGACTCGCTGCAAATTACGAATGAACCTAATTTGAGCTTTATGGACGGATCAAACCCTAACATCCTGCCATTGTTGGTGCAAGGGGTTATTGCAGCAAAAGAAGAAGCAGAAGCAGCGAACGTTCGTGTGGATATCGGATTTGGATCTGTGCCGGATAACGGTCCGAAAGTGGTTCCGCATTTCTGGGAAAACCTTGCTGAAATTGGCGGAGAGGTTTTCATAGATTCTTTGGATTATGTCGCGCATAATTTTTATGTAGATGTATTTGAACAGCCGCTCTCATTGGAAAAAGTCCCAGCTTCCGTTGAGGACTTGCTGCGGCGTTTTCGTGAAGTGAATCTGAAGACAGCCGGTATACCTGATTGCATCCCTATTCGCATTACCGAAAACGGATGGCCTACGGGCAAAAACCCTTTTGTAGGCAAAGACAGATCTTACGAACATCAATCTGAAGTACTAGAGACGATCATACGGACCGTTTATAATCTGCGTCAAGAACTCAATATCACACATTATGAGCTTTTTGGTCTCAGGGATGCAGACAGTTCCAAAGATGATCTCTTTCACCAATTTGGCATCATGCGGGATGATTATACTCCGAAACCGGCGTTTTATACATTTCAGCATTTGATACAGGAGTTGGGAATTTGAAATGGTTCACAAAGCCGAGAGGCAGGTGCGGCAGATGATTATAAAGTTTTTACAAATCTATTGTGGATCGGCTGTTACTGCTATAGGACAGAGAAGAACAAATCGTTATAGCATCTTGACAGAGAGGCTGTATGATTTAAAATAAAACGCAACAGTAAAAATACTCTATCCATAAATTGTACAGGTATCAATCGATATGGTCGAATGATGGAAAAAGGAAGCTGCTCTGATGAGTAAAAAGAAGATATTTGAGATGAAAGAAAATGAAACCATTGATCAATTATTGGCACGAATGTCCGAAGAAGGATATAAACCCGTTAGAAGAACGGAAGAACCCATCTTTCAAGAAAAGAACATAAACGGAAAAATAGAATATGTTCCTGTTGGGCGAATTATAAAGTTTGAAGGGAAAAAAGAAGGTTAAACCCGAACGTTTTCTATTGAGACTGTTTTTATTGTTCGAAAAATTTTGTTGACAATGGCTTGTTTTCATTGTTAAGATGGAGTTGTCAACTCAATAGCCCTCATATAATCACGAGAATATGGCTCGTAAGTCTCTACCCGATTACCGTAAATAATCGGACTATGAGGGAAAGTAGCTATCTGGAAAACTGTGAATGAAAGAGGCATCTTCAGGATGGCGATTGCACTATGTTCTGAAAGCCGTTCATTCCATGTGCAGCGCCATTGGAAGAAGAAATCTTTCTTCGATGAGTCCTGCCATAAAAGGCTTTTAATTGGTCTTTTCTTACCCGGATTCACTGCTTTCTCTCAAAGAAAGTATGTGAAGCCGGGTTTTTTTGTTATATAAGACTGCATCATGTGGAGGGATGGAAATGCCGGCGGAAGTAGGAGTGATTATGGGAAGCGCATCGGATTGGGAAACGATGAAAAACGCCTGTGAAGTATTGGATGAATTAGAAATTGAATATGAGAAAAAAGTCGTTTCGGCACATCGCACTCCTGATTTGATGTTTGATTATGCCGAAAGTGCCAGAGATCGAGGGATCAAAGTGATTATCGCAGGAGCGGGTGGAGCCGCGCATTTGCCAGGGATGGTAGCGGCTAAAACGACTCTTCCCGTGATCGGAGTTCCGGTTCAATCCAAAACATTAAATGGTTTAGATTCCCTGTTATCGATCGTACAAATGCCCGGCGGCATCCCGGTGGCTACAGTAGCGATTGGGCGTGCTGGCGCCACGAACGCCGGTTTGCTGGCAGCGCAAATATTATCGATTGAGAATCCCGACATTGCCCGCAAATTGGAAAACCGACGAATTGAGCTGAAAGAAAAAGTACTAGAAAGCAGTGATCAACTTGACTAATCCAGTCATTATGCCAGGAAAAACGATTGGAATTATTGGCGGCGGCCAGCTAGGCAGAATGATGGCACTGGCAGCAAAAGAAAAAGGGTTTCGAATCGCTGTATTGGATCCTGCGGAAGATTCGCCGTGCGGTCAAGTGGCTGATGTGGAAATTACGGCGGCCTACGATGACCAAAACGCTTTGGCGCGGCTTGCTCAAATAAGCGATGTGATCACGTACGAATTTGAAAACATCGATTATGAGTCATTGCGGTGGCTCGAGCAAAGAGCCTATCTTCCGCAAGGAGCCGAATTGATTCGCATTACTCAGGATCGGATTTTAGAGAAAGATGCGATCACAAAAGCGGGTGTGCCGGTGGCCCCTTATGAAGTGATTTACGAAGAAAACGAACTATATGATAAGATAAAAAAGCTTGGTTATCCTGCTGTTTTAAAAACCTCAAGAGGCGGTTATGACGGAAAAGGCCAGTATGTGATTCGCCGCGAAAGCGAGATCGAAAAGGCAGCCGAATTGCTGCAATCAGGTCCGTGTGTATTGGAAAAATGGATTCCGTTTACGACGGAAATTTCAGTGATTGTATTTCGCAATCCGGATCGCGAAGTCAGCTTTTTGCCCGTTGGCGAAAATATTCATGTCGAGAATATTTTGCATCAAACCATTGTTCCGGCAAGAGTGGACGGGGATGTCAAACAAAAAGCGGTGAAATTGGCGCTCAAGATCGCCGACTATTTGGAACTGATCGGAACGCTGGCGGTGGAGATGTTCGTGTGCTCAAACGGTGAGATTTATATAAACGAACTGGCCCCCAGACCTCACAATTCCGGCCATTATTCGATCGAAGCTTGCGAGGCGTCTCAATTTGAACAGCATATACGAGCGATTTGCAATTGGCCTTTCCAGAAAACGGAGTTGTTAAAACCGGCTGTTATGGTCAATGTTCTAGGCAAGCATTTAGAGGGGGCGTTAAACGAATTCCATCGCCACCCGGACTGGTCGTTTCATTTATACGGAAAAAAAGAAGCGAAAGAGAAAAGAAAAATGGGGCATATCACCGTCTTGACCGACGATCTTGAGAAAACATTGCAAGAAATAGACGATAGCAGGATTTGGAGCGCAAAAGAAGAAAAGATCGGAGGCAGTATAAGATGATCGATCGTTACACCCGCCCGGAGATGGGGGCGATTTGGACTGAGGAAAACCGCTTCAACGCTTGGCTGGAAGTGGAAATTCTTGCTTGCGAGGCGTGGGCGGAACTGGGAGTTATCCCGAAAGAAGATGTGAAAAAAATCCGGGAGAATGCCGGCTTTGATATTCGCCGCATTAAAGAAATTGAAGAAGAAACTCGCCATGATGTAGTGGCTTTTACAAGAGCCGTATCGGAAACGCTTGGCGAAGAGCGAAAATGGGTTCATTATGGATTGACGTCTACTGACGTTGTCGATACAGCCCTATCGTACTTGCTTAAGCAGGCAAATGAGATTTTGCTTAAAGATTTGGAAAACTTTATTGAAATTCTTCGCCAAAAAGCGAAAGAACATAAATATACCGTGATGATGGGAAGAACTCATGGAGTCCATGCGGAACCAACTACTTTTGGGTTAAAGATGGCGCTTTGGCACGAAGAAATGAAGCGGAATTTGGAACGGTTCAAACGAGCGGCTGAAGGAGTGCAGTACGGAAAAATCTCCGGAGCCGTTGGCACTTATGCGAATATCGATCCATTTGTTGAACAATATGTATGCCAAAAATTAGGCCTCAAACCGGCGCCTATTTCCACTCAAACGCTTCAGCGCGACCGTCACGCATACTACATGAGCACGCTCGCTTTAATCGCGACGTCGATCGAAAAATTTGCCGTGGAAATTCGCGGACTTCAAAAGAGCGAAACGAGAGAAGTGGAGGAGTTTTTCGCGAAAGGCCAAAAAGGATCATCGGCCATGCCTCATAAACGGAATCCGATCGGATCGGAAAACATGACAGGAATGGCCCGTGTGGTAAGAGGGTATATGCAAACTGCATATGAAAACGTACCGCTATGGCACGAACGGGATATTTCCCATTCTTCTGCGGAACGCATTATTTTGCCTGATGCGACGATTGCCCTTAATTACATGCTCAATCGCTTCGGCAATATCGTGAAAAATTTGACCGTCTATCCGGAAAATATGAAACGAAATATGGAAAAGACGCTTGGTCTTATTTATTCACAACGCGTTTTGCTCGCCCTGATTGAAAAAGGCCTTACACGTGAAGAGGCATATGACACCGTTCAGCCGCGGGCCATGGAGGCTTGGGAAAAACAAGTGCCGTTCCGTCAACTAGTAGAAAGCGATGAAAAAATTACCTCGAAGTTGACAAAAGAAGAAATCGATGATTGCTTCGATTACCACTATCATTTAAAACATGTCGATACGATTTTTGATCGTCTCGGTTTGAACGACTAAGCAAAAGAGGCTGACTTTTAGGCTGTTTCTTGCGTTTGCGAAAAAGGCAAGAGGGCTTAAAGCGGTCGGCCTCTCTTAAAACCGCTGTATTCGGAAGATTATCAATATTCCAAAATGAGGTGGACAACTTGAAAAAAGGCGAGCTATTGTATGAAGGAAAAGCGAAAAAGATTTATGCAACCGACCAAGAAGATATTCTATTCGTGGAATATAAAGATTCCGCGACCGCTTTTAACGGAGAGAAAAAAGCGGAAATTGCCGGAAAAGGAAGCCTCAACAACCAAATTAGCAGTTTTATTTTTACGAAAATGAAAGAAGAGTTGGATCTTCCGACTCATTTTATCCAACAAGTTTCAGATCATGAGCAGCTGATCAAACGAGTGAAGATTATCCCGCTTGAAGTCGTGGTTCGAAACGTTTCTGCAGGAAGCATGGCGAAAAGGCTGGGGATAGAAGAAGGGATCCCGTTAAAAGAGCCTATCATTGAATTCTACTTAAAGGACGACGAACTTGGGGATCCTTTGATCATAGAAGACCATATTCGCTTCTTAAAAATCGCTTCTTCTGAAGAAATGGAACAAATCAAAAAGATGGCGTTGAAAGTCAACCAGTTTTTGATTTCCTTATTTGATTCCTTAAATATTCGTTTGATCGATTTCAAATTGGAATTTGGCAAAGATCCTCAAGGACAAATTTTGCTTGCGGATGAAATTTCGCCTGATACATGCAGGCTTTGGGAAAAAGAAACGAATCGGAAGCTGGATAAAGACGTGTTTCGCCGCAATCTTGGCAATTTAATCGATGCCTATACCGAAGTGCTTACGAGATTAGGAGGGAAAACACATGTATAAAGTGAAAGTTTTTGTGACACTCCGTGAAAGCGTATTGGATCCTCAAGGGGGAGCTGTACAGCGTTCCCTTCACAGCCTTGGATTCGGACAGGTGGAGGATGTCCGTATAGGGAAATATATGGAGCTGACTGTGAAGGAGAGCGATCAAGACATCGATGTCGTGGTCAGAGAAATGTGTGAGAAATTATTGGCCAACCCGGTGATAGAGGAATTTCGTTATGAGATAGAGGAGGGTGTCATCCAGTGAAATTTGCGGTGATTGTCTTTCCCGGTTCCAATTGCGATGCCGATATGTACCACGCCGTCAAAGATGAATTGGGGGAAGAAGCGGAATTCGTTTGGCACGATGCTGATGATCTGAGCGGATACGATGGTATTTTGCTCCCGGGAGGCTTTTCATACGGCGATTATTTGCGGTCAGGCGCCATTGCCCGCTTTTCTAAAGTGATGGAAAAAGTGGTCGAAGCGGCAGAAGAAGGGAAACCGATTCTTGGCGTTTGCAATGGATTTCAGATTTTGCTGGAATCAGGGCTTTTACCTGGCGCCATGAGAAAAAACGATCAATTAAAGTTTATTTGCAAAACGGTAGAACTGACTGTAGAAAATAATGAAACGATGTTTACAAACGGTTATGAATTAGGGGAGACGATCCGAATCCCTATCGCTCATGGCGAAGGCAACTACTATTGCGATGACAAGACGCTTGAAACGTTAAAGCGTAACAAGCAAATTGTCTTTACGTATCAGAACAATCCGAACGGTTCTGTTGCCGACATTGCCGGGATTATCAATGAAAAAGGGAATGTACTTGGGATGATGCCGCATCCTGAAAGAGCGGTGAGCGAACTGCTGGGCAGCAGTGATGGCCTTAAGCTTTTCCAATCGATTGTCAAACAGTGGAGGGAATCGTATGCTACTACGCACTGAACCAAAACCGGATGAGATAAAAGAAAATAAATTGTATCGGCAAATGGGTCTTAGTGACGAAGAATTTGCGCAAATTGAATCGATTTTGGGAAGGCTTCCCAACTACACGGAGACCGGTCTTTTTTCTGTCATGTGGTCGGAACACTGCAGCTATAAAAATTCAAAAGTAGTGCTAAAAAAATTCCCCACAGAGGGAGAAGGAGTTTTGCAAGGACCGGGGGAAGGAGCCGGCATTGTCGATATCGGTGATGGCCAGGCAGTCGTTT
Organism: Bacillus sp. FSL W8-0223; assembly: GCF_038006805.1. Classification (NCBI taxonomy): domain Bacteria; kingdom Bacillati; phylum Bacillota; class Bacilli; order Caryophanales; family Bacillaceae; genus Bacillus; species Bacillus sp. FSL W8-0223. The sequence continues at coordinate 3,246,747 of NZ_JBBOVX010000001.1, read as the reverse complement.
TTAAAATCGAAAGCCATAACCACCCTTCTGCCATTGAACCGTATCAAGGTGCGGCAACCGGTGTGGGGGGAATTATCCGCGATGTGTTTTCCATGGGGGCAAGGCCGGTAGCTTTGTTGAATTCTTTAAGATTTGGAGAATTGGAGTCTTCCAGAGTCCGATATTTATTTCAAGAAGTAGTGGCAGGCATCGCCGGTTATGGAAATTGCATCGGCATTCCAACGGTTGGGGGCGAGGTGCAATTTGATCCTTCTTATGAAGGGAATCCGCTGGTGAACGCAATGTGTGTCGGCTTGATCGATCATCAAGATATTCAGAAAGGCCAAGCGGTAGGAGTAGGCAATTCCGTCATGTATGTCGGTGCGAAAACAGGTCGCGACGGAATTCACGGGGCCACTTTTGCTTCGGAGGAATTAAGTGAGCAATCCGAAGAAAAGCGCCCGGCTGTCCAAGTAGGGGATCCCTTTATGGAAAAGCTGCTGCTAGAAGCCTGTCTTGAATTGGTGAAATCAGATGCACTTGTCGGAATTCAAGATATGGGAGCAGCCGGATTGACCAGTTCAGCGGCCGAAATGGCAAGCAAAGCCGGATCGGGAATCGAAATGAACCTCGATCTTGTACCTCAACGGGAAACGGGCATGACTTCTTATGAAATGATGCTGTCTGAATCGCAGGAGAGAATGCTGATCGTTGTCAAAAAAGGAAGAGAGGAAGAAGTCGTTTCTCTTTTTCAAAAGTATGGATTGGAAGCAGTCGTCGTTGGAAAAGTAACGGATGATTCCATGTTGAGACTGACTCATCGCGGCGAAGTCGTAGCGGAAGTTCCGGTCGATGCATTGGCGGAAAATGCTCCGGTTTACCATAAACCTTCTAAAGAACCGGACTATTTCCGTGAATTTCAGCAAATCGATGCACCGGCACCTGAAGTGAAAGATTTTAAAGAAACGCTGATCAAACTGCTTTCGCAGCCGACCATTGCGAGCAAAGAATGGGTGTACCAGCAATATGACTATCAAGTTCAAACGAATACAGTCGTAGCGCCTGGCTCAGATGCGGCGGTCATTCGAATCCGCGGGACGAAAAAAGCGCTGGCGATGACAACAGACTGCAATTCCCGCTATCTCTATCTTGACCCGGAAACAGGAGGAAAAATTGCAGTCGCTGAAGCCGCTCGCAATATTGTTTGTGCAGGCGGTAAACCTCTCGCTATTACGGACTGCTTGAATTTTGGCAGCCCGGAAAAGCCGGAAATCTTTTGGCAGCTGGAAAAAGCGGTGGATGGAATGAGCGAAGCCTGTAAGACGCTTCAAACTCCGGTCATCGGAGGAAACGTATCGCTTTACAATGAAACAAACGGTACGGCAATATATCCGACTCCTGTCGTTGGCATGGTTGGACTGATTGAAGACGTGGCTCACATTACTAAACAAACGTTTGAACAAGCGGGCGATTATATTTACGTCGTGGGGAAAGCGAACAATGATTTCGGCGGCAGCGAACTTCAAAAAATGCTGGAAGGTCGTATTTTCGGTAAAGCGCCGGAAATCGATTTAGCGGTAGAACAAAAAAGGCAGCAAGCTATTCTGCAAGCCATTAAAAGGAAAACCGTACAATCTGCTCATGATATTTCCGAAGGGGGATTGGCTGTCGCGTTGTCAGAGTGTTTGTTTGGCACTGGCTTAGGAGCGGATATAAAAATTGAAGGCGAGGCCGTTTGCGAACTGTTTAGCGAAACGCAATCACGTTATGTGTTATCGGTGAAACCGGAACATCGCAGCCTTTTTGAAACGATTGTGACGGACGCGGTGTGCGTAGGCCGCGTTGTCGACGAACCGCTTTTAACGATTCGATCTGCTGAAAATGAATCGATTTTGCAGGCGCAAGTGAGTGAGCTTGAACAAGCCTGGAAAGGAGCTATCCCATGCTTGCTGAAATAAAAGGATTAAACGAAGAATGCGGAGTGTTTGGCGTTTGGGGACATGAAAATGCTGCTCAGATCACGTATTACGGCCTTCATAGTTTACAGCACCGCGGTCAAGAAGGAGCCGGAATTGTCGTAACGGACGGCTGCGAATTAAAGGGGTTAAAAGGGGAAGGGTTAGTGACAGAGGTTTTCAGTCGTGAAGCCATCCACAATTTGCATGGATACGGTGCAATCGGCCATGTCCGTTACGCGACAGCAGGCGGAGGAGGGTACGAAAACGTTCAGCCCCTTCTCTTCCATTCCCAGACCGGGAGCTTGGCCCTCGCTCACAATGGCAATTTGGTCAATGCCACCATGCTCAAATATCAGCTGGAAGCTCAAGGAAGCATTTTTCAAACCAGTTCGGATACAGAAGTACTTGCTCATTTAATTAAAAGAAGTGGTTTTGTCCATTTGAAAGATCAGGTCAAAAACGCGTTAACCATGCTAAAAGGCGCATACGCATTTCTGATCATGACGGAAACGGAGTTGATGGTTGCCCTCGATCCGAACGGATTAAGACCGCTTTCCGTTGGACGGCTCGGGGATGCGGTGTGCATCGCTTCGGAAACATGTGCATTTGATGTTGTCGGTGCTCAATTCGTCCGGGAGGTGGAGCCGGGGGAATTGATCATCATCAACAATGAAGGAATGTATTCGGAGCCGTTTGCGTTAAAAAGCAATCAAGCCATTTGTACAATGGAATACGTTTATTTTTCCCGCCCTGACAGCAACCTTCACGGGATTAATGTGCATAGCGCCAGAAAGAGCATGGGGAAAAAATTAGCCGAAGAAGCGGGCATCGAAGCGGATGTCGTCACGGGAGTTCCGGATTCCAGCATTTCCGCTGCCATCGGCTATGCAGAAGCTTCCGGTATTCCATATGAACTGGGCCTCATCAAAAACCGCTACGTCGGACGCACGTTTATCCAGCCATCCCAGTCGCTGCGCGAACAAGGAGTGAAAATGAAGCTTTCTGCCGTTCGCGGTGTCGTCAATGGGAAAAGAGTGATTATGGTGGATGATTCGATTGTCCGTGGTACGACCAGCAAACGAATTGTTCAGCTTTTGAGAGAAGCAGGCGCCAAAGAAGTTCATGTCGCCATCAGTTCGCCCCCCATTACCCATCCGTGTTTCTATGGGATTGACACATCAACGAAAGAAGAATTAATTGCTTCTTCTCATTCTGTAGAAGAAATCAAACAATTGATTGGCGCGGATTCTTTAACCTTTTTAAGCCTTGAAGGAATGATCGAGGCCATTGGCCATGCAAAAGACGGAAATCATTGCGGGCAATGCTTGGCCTGTTTTACCGGAAAATATCCGACGGAGATATATCCCGCAGGAAAAGAACAGATGGTAACTTTATCTTAGTCGAAATGGTTTCCCAATACATTGTTAGAAGGACGCAAATGGAGGAGGACCGGGAATGGCAAAATCATATAAGTCGGCTGGAGTGGATATAGGAGCAGGGTATGAAGCAGTTGAACGAATCAAAAAACATGTCGAACGGACGAAAAGGCTTGGGGTGATGGGAGCACTTGGAAGTTTCGGCGGTTTGTTTGATTTATCCGTCCTCCAGCTTAAAGAACCTGTTCTCGTATCAGGTACAGATGGTGTGGGAACCAAATTAAAAATTGCTTTTATGATGGATAAGCACGATACGATCGGCATCGATTGCGTCGCCATGTGTGTCAATGACATCCTCGTTCAAGGAGCCAGTCCGATCTTTTTTCTCGATTATCTCGCTTGTGGGAAAAATGAGCCGGAGAAAATAGAACAAATTGTGAAAGGAATTGCTGACGGCTGCGAACAAGCAGGGTGCGCCTTAATCGGAGGAGAGACAGCAGAAATGCCGGGCATGTACGCTCCCGGGGAATATGATCTGGCCGGCTTTGCGGTAGGGGCGTGCGAAAAAAGCGAGCTCATTTCGGGAAGTGCAATTAGGCCAGGTGATGTTTTGATCGGTCTTCCATCAAGCGGAATTCATAGCAATGGCTATTCTTTGGTGAGAAAAATCTTCTTTGAAGAGCATCGATTGCACATCGACTCTCAATTGGACGGTTTGAAGGGGACACTGGGAGAAGCATTGATTGAACCGACACGAATTTATGTCAAGCAAATCCAAAGTATTCATAAAAAAGGTACAATTAAAGGGATGGCCCATATTACAGGCGGAGGCTTTATTGAAAATATACCTCGTGCTCTGCCGGCCGGATACGGTGCGGAAATTGCAGAAGGCACATGGGAAATACCAGCCATTTTCGAAGTGCTAAAAGAATATGGAAAACTGGATCGGAAAGAAATGTATAATATTTTTAACATGGGAATTGGGCTGGTCTTGATCGTCGCAGCAGCGGATGCGGAGTCTGTTTTAAATGATCTTGAACAAATAGGAGAAAAAGCGTTCAAAATCGGCCAGGTGGTTCCTCAAGAGGGAATCCGCATTTCCTGATTGGAGAGGTTGGATACTAATGAAAAAAGTGGCGATATTCGCGTCTGGAAACGGTAGCAATTTTCAGGCGCTGGCAGAAGCGAGTTTAAGAAAGGAACTAAACGCGGACATCTGCTTGCTTGTATGCGATCAGCCGGATGCTTATGTAGTCAAACGGGCACGCCATTTGGGGATTCCTGTGTTTTCCTTTCGGGCAAAAGAGTATCCTTCCAAAGAGGCGTTTGAGAACGAAATTGCATTAGAGTTAGCCAAAAGGGGCGTCGAATGGATCATCCTTGCCGGCTACATGCGTTTGATCGGCTCTACACTCTTAAATCGTTATCGCAACCGTATCGTGAATATTCATCCTTCGCTTTTGCCGGCGTTTCCGGGAAAAGATGCCATTGGACAAGCTTTGGACGCCGGGGTAAAAGTGACGGGGGTTACCATCCATTTTGTCGATGAAGGAATGGATACCGGGCCGATCATCGCTCAACAAAGCGTCAACATTTTGGCTGAGGACACAAGAGAAACGCTTCAGAAAAAAATCCAGGCTGTTGAACATGAGTTATATCCGAAAACCATCAATGAATTATTGGATGAATAGAAAGGGAGATCAACTATGAAAAGACGGGCATTAATCAGTGTTTCCAATAAAGAAGGGATCGTGGAGTTTGCAAAAGGACTGGTTTCTTTAGGATTTGAGATTCTTTCAACCGGCGGCACCAAAACGATCTTGGCGGAAAACGGAATCCCGGTCACAGCCGTCGAAGAAATAACTGGATTTCCGGAAATATTAGAAGGCCGTGTGAAGACTCTTCATCCTCTTATTCATGGCGGGCTGCTGGCGAAATGGGATCACGAACTGCATCAACGGCAAATGAACGAACAAGGAATTGAGCCCATCGAAATCGTTTGCGTCAATTTGTATCCTTTCCAGCAAACGATTGAAAAAGCGGATGTTACGCCGGAAGAAGCCATTGAAAATATTGATATCGGCGGGCCGACTATGCTTCGATCCGCAGCGAAAAACCATGAGTATGTCACGGTGCTGGTCGATGCGGCTGATTACGGAAAAGTGCTGGACGAGCTGAAAGAAAACGGGAAAGTCAGCAAAGAAACTAAGAGAAAACTGGCTGCCAAAGTATTTAGGCATACGGCTGCTTACGATGCTTTAATTTCGCAATATATGACCCGTCTTGCCGGCGAAGAGAATCCGGAGAGAGTCACTTATACATATGAATTGAAACAAACGCTTCGCTATGGTGAAAATCCGCACCAAAAGGCGGCTTTTTATCAAAAACCGCTCGGTTCGGAGTTTTCCATTGCCAGAGCCAAGCAATTGCACGGCAAAGAACTTTCTTATAATAACATTCGCGATGCGGACGCTGCTTTGCAAATCATTAAAGATTTTCAAGAACCGGCTGCTGTTGCGGTCAAACATATGAATCCGTGCGGAGTGGGCATCGGAAATTCAATAGAAGAAGCCTACGCAAAAGCTTACGAAGCGGATCCGGTTTCTATTTTTGGAGGGATTGTGGCGCTTAATCGACCGGTCGGAAAAGAGCTGGCGGAAAAACTGCATGAAATTTTCCTTGAGATTGTGGTGGCTCCTGAATTTACAGAGGAAGCATTGGACATTTTAACCAAGAAGAAAAATATTCGGCTGTTAGTCCTTCCTTTTACGGGTGAGAAGAAAAAAGAAGAAGTATTGACATCGGTTGAAGGCGGCCTCTTAGTCCAAGATCCGGATACGTTCTCGCTGGATGAAGCTGAGCTGAAGACGGTGACGAAGAGAGAGCCTACTGCAGAAGAATGGGAAGCTTTGAAGCTTGGATGGAAGGTAGTCAAGCATGTGAAGTCCAATGCCATCGTGGTGGCCAACGAAGAAAGAACGTTAGGAATCGGAGCAGGACAAATGAATCGCGTCGGCGCTGCCAAAATTGCTCTTGAACAAGCCGGCGACTTGGCAAAAGGAGCTTGCCTTGCTTCAGATGCCTTTTTCCCGATGGACGACACGGTAGAAGCTGCAGCCAAAGCAGGAATCACCGCTATCATCCAGCCGGGAGGATCGATCCGTGATGAGGATTCCATTAAAAAGGCGGATGAATACGGAATCGCAATGGTGTTTACAGGCGTTCGTCATTTTAAACATTAAACGGTTTGGGGAAGTATGAAAAGGCCCGACGATCGACAGTCTTGTTTTGACAGGGCTTTTTACCTCCCCTAATCTTTGAGGGCGAATGAGAATATGAGAAAAGAGGTGGCTGGTTTGAAGATCCTTGTGGTCGGCAGAGGCGGACGGGAGCATGCGATCTGCAAAAAGCTGAATGAAAGCGTGCTTGTTGAAAAAGTATTTTGTGCTCCAGGCAATGCCGGTATTGCTGAAGATGCGGAGTTAGTGAATATAGACGAAATGGATTTTGTCGGTTTAGCCGATTTTGCGGAAAGACAAGGCATCGAATTAACGGTAATCGGTCCGGAAAATCCATTGGCTGCCGGGATTGTGGATTATTTTCAACAGCGTGGATTAGCGGTTTTCGGACCTAATCAAAAGGCGGCCCAGTTAGAAAGCAGCAAATCATTTGCAAAAGAATTGATGAAGAAGTATCAGATCCCCACAGCATCCTATGCCGTATTTGAAGAGTATGAAGAAGCAAAAGCTTATATTGTCCAACATGGGGCTCCTATCGTGCTAAAAGCAGATGGGCTTGCAGCCGGAAAAGGGGTTACCGTTGCCATGACGTTGGAAGAAGCGTTATCGGCCCTGGAAGAAATGCTTTTGAATCAGAAATTCGGCGAAGCGTCGTCCAAATTGGTGATTGAAGAATATCTGCAAGGGGAAGAATATTCTTTGATGGCCTTTGTTCATGGCGAAAAAGTATATCCTATGGTCGCTGCTCAAGACCATAAGCGGGCGTATGACGGCGATAAAGGACCGAACACAGGCGGGATGGGGGCTTATTCACCGGTCCCACATTTGCCGGCTGACATCGTCGAACAATCCGTCCGCGAAATTTTGGAGCCATGTGCAAAGGCAATGGTGAAAGAAGGATGTCCGTTCACAGGGGTTATCTTTGCCGGCTTGATGATGACAAAACAAGGTCCTAAAACGATCGAATTTAATGCCCGTTTTGGAGACCCTGAAACTCAAGTAGTTTTGCCGCGATTGGAATCCGATTTGGCGCAGGTATTTTTAGATGTGCTGGCCGGAAAAGATCCACAACTCAAATGGAAAGAGGAAGCGGTTCTTGGGGTTGTATTGGCTTCAGAAGGCTACCCGGGATCGTATCAAAAAGGAGTCCCCATCAAGGGATTAGATGAAATTGAGCAGGCGACGGTTTATCATGCGGGAACGATTCGAAGTGAGAAAGGAGCCATTTGTTCCGACGGCGGCCGCGTTCTGTTGGTTGCGGCTAGCGGTGCATCGGTAGAAGCAGCCCAGCAGCAAGTCTACCGGGAAATGAAAAAATTGGATCAGCCCGGATTTTTTTACCGAAAAGATATCGGTGCAAGGGCTATTGCTCGTTTCTCCTCTTAGACATGCGGAAAAAAATATAGATGAGAGCAGCAATACTTCCAATGAGAAGAATAAGTGCAAATGACGAGTGTGTGATATATTCCATAAACGTCCGATTGTACATTTTTCGTTCACTCCTTTTGGTCAGTTGAAATTGCCTTTCATAGTGCTTAATGCTTAACTCTTGTCATCAACCGCCTGATAGTTTCTTTTGAAACATTCAGGCGGCATTTCAAGATTGTTCAGGCTATTCGCTTTCTGTTTAAGTGCCTTCTTGTTTGTAGACTGCGCCCTCCTATTTGAAAAAAACGTTCTGACGCAATTTAATGTTATTTAGACTGTCATCAATCTCGTGAAAGCTGATTTTGAAAAAAACTTCTCGAGGATTTAGATATTTATGACGGATTGTAAGGAATGTCGATGTCTTCCTTACGGTTCGCCTGATTTTGTTGATTCTGTTGGTTTTGCTGATTTTGCCGGTTTTGGTTATTCTGCTGGTTCATGAAAGAACCGTTTTCCCATAGGTCGGTCAGCGGACAATATTGTAAAATTCCTTCTCCAACCCGCATGGCCCCTAGGAAAGCGATGAACAAATACGATTGCCGCCAAGGCTTTTTGGAAAGCTTAGCTGTCCCCCATGCAAGCATTGTGAGTCCGCAGGTTATTCGAATCAAAGCATTCAAAATGCCGATATTTTGTTTTACTTTCAAAGGGATCGCCTCTTTTCACTAAATTTTCAAACTTTACATTCTTTTTGGCCTGAGTTTGTCGTCAAAATATGGTACTATTAAAATTACCATTTTTCCTTGAATATCAGTAAACATCGCCACTGCAAAAAGCGGAAAAAGGATGATTCCGTTTTTGACATAGTACCGAATGAAGCAGGCGGAATGTTTAGCTATTCACTTCATCTTTTCAGCAAAGGACAGTTTTTTCAATGACAGCTTTTTTTCATTCAGCAAAAGAGCTTTTTGTGTATGATTCATCCGTTCAGCATAAACCCATATAAAGAAGAGAACGGGAAGAATCCATAGTTGAAAGTTTTAATACAATTAGGAGGGCCCTTAATTATGTTAGAACAGCATTATCGGTGGAAAAACAGACAGCTCAGAGATCATGTGGCAGTGATTGACGGAGAAAAGCCTCCGAATATATTGCTGAAAAACGCGCGATTTTTGCATTCCACAATGCGAAGATGGGTGGAAGCCAATATTTGGATCGCAAACGACCGCATCGTTTATGTCGGGGAGAAACTGCCGCAAAAGCTAGACGAATGTGAAGTAGTAAACTGTGAAAATTTTACGCTTGTGCCTGGTTACATTGAGCCGCATGTTCATCCTTTTCAACTTTATAATCCCCAGTCATTTGCCGAATATGCATCTCAATCAGGAACAACGAGTTTCGTCAGCGATAATCTTGTGTTGTTCTTGTTTTTGAAAAATAAGAAAGCGTTTTCTTTGATGAATGAATTAAATAAGCTTCCGTTCTCTTTGTTTTGGTGGTGCCGGTATGATCCGATGACAGAACTGAATCAAGAGGATGAAAAATTTTCGCATAGAGATGTCAAATCATGGATTGAAAGCGGATTTGTTATCCAAGGGGGAGAACTGACTGGCTGGCCAAAATTGTTGGACGGAGATGATATGATTCTTCACTGGATACAGGAAACAAAGAGGCTTGGAAAAAGAATTGAAGGACATTTTCCGGGAGCTTCGGAGAAAACGCTTACGAAAATGACGCTTTTAGGAGCAGATGGCGACCATGAATCGATGACCGGAAAAGATGTGTACAAACGACTGATGCAAGGATATACGGTAGCTTTGCGCCATTCTTCCATACGTCCAGATTTAGAAATCCTTTTAAGAGAAATTCGGGAAATGGGTTTGGATCAGTATGATCAAATGACGTTTACAACGGATGGCTCTTTTCCCTCTTTCTATGAAGACGGGGTGATCGACCGTATGATCGCCAAAGCGTTGGAATTTGGCGTTCCGACGATGGATGCTTACCAAATGGCCAGCTATAATGTCGCAAAGCATTATCGAATCGATCATTATTACGGTATGATTGCTCCTGGACGAGTAGCCAATATTAATTTTCTGGAAAACGAAAACAATCCGATGCCTGTTTCCGTTTTGTCGAAAGGACAGTGGGTCAAAAAGAACGGAACGAAGGTGTATCATGGCCATCCGATCAAATGGGAAAATTGGGGATTGAAACCAATATCGTTCCATTGGGATTTAAAAAAAGAAGATCTGCAGTTTTCAATGCCGTTTGGCATCCAGATGGTCAACGATGTTATTACGAAGCCATATTCACTAACAAGGGATATTTCATTGGATCAACTTCCGGAGGATGATGAAAGCTTTTTGCTGTTATTGGACCGAAACGGACAATGGCGGGTGAGCACAGTGTTAAAAGGTTTTGACAATCGAGTGCAAGGTCTTGCTTCATCCTTTTCAAGCACTGGCGATATTGTATTGATCGGAAAACGCAAAGAAGAAATGCGTCGAGCTTTTCAAAGAATGAAAGAGATCGGCGGAGGAATTGTTCTTGCGGAAAACGGCAAAGTCATTCATGAAATCCCCCTTAAGCTTTCCGGCATGATGTCAGATCAGAGCATGGAAGAGTTGATCAAAGAAGAAAAAAGGATGAAAAAATTGTTAATCGACCGCGGCTATTCTTTTTCTGATCCTTTTTACACACTGCTTTTTCTGTCAGCTACCCATTTGCCGTATATTCGTGTTACTTCACGCGGCATCTATGATGTCATGAAAAAAACTATACTCTTTCCCACTATAATGCGTTAAAATAATGAAATACAGACATATCAATTCCATTTTCAAAAATATCGGGAAAAGGAGTATGAATCGTTGATGCAAATTGATAAATTGCGCGGCAAAGAGTTGGATCAGCTTTTTCAGGCAGTTTTATCGTTAAAAGATTTAGAAGAATGCTATCGTTTTTTTGATGATTTGTGCACGGTTAATGAAATTCAATCTCTTGCGCAGCGCCTTGAAGTGGCCAGAATGCTCCAGGAAGGGAAAACGTACCACAAAATTGAGAATGAAACCGGCGCCAGCACCGCTACCATTTCCCGCGTGAAGCGCTGTTTGAATTATGGAAATGATGCTTATCGAATGGTATTAGATAGAATCAAAAATGAAAAAGAGCAAAGCGGAGAATAATGACGGGGGATTTTCCTCCGTTTTCTTGCTTCTAGCATGGCTTATTGGAGTTTGAAGCGATAAGGATTGCCCTTGAGTAGCCTTGCTACCAAGTATGAAGTTATTGAAAAAGAAAGACTTAATTATAAAAAATGAAGCGGGTGGCAATTATGTCAATCTTTCAATTAACGAATAGAAAATATAAAAAGGCTGTGGAATGGGTTAGAGAACATAGTTATGGTATAGACTCCCTGGAAAAATGTGAGATTAATGACTTTAATTTTTTAGAAAATATATTAAAGGATAAGCAAATCGTTTGGTTGGGTGAAAATGGACATGGAATTGCAGAGCATAATCTTTTAAAATCCAAACTTATTGAATTCTTATATCACAAAATGGGATTCAAGGTAATAGCATTTGAAAGCGGCCTAAGTGAATGCTATAGCGCTAACTACTTTAAAGATGATATTTCTGTGAATGAACTTATGGATAAATCAATATTTTCTTTATGGAAAACAGAAGAAACGCTACCTTTGTTTGAATTAATAAAAGGATCTGATTTGAATCTTATAGGATTTGATTTTCAACCTTCATCCAAACAAAACTTATTTGTAGATCTGTTGGACAAACTGGATATTGATTTACCCTTAAAATTCAAATTAAGTATAAAAGCTTTGGATAAAGCAACAATGGATTGGTATATGCGTATTGGCAAGTTGAAAGGAGAGAGGAAGAAAATACCAAGACATATTATGCAAGAGTATTTGGAAACCCAAAAAGAATTAACAGAATTGTTCTCCTCGCTACATAAGACATTAGAGGAGTTGGAAAAAGAATTTATTAGGAAAGATATGCATATATATTTTCAATTAATTCAAAGAGTCATAGAAAATAGACGACTTTTATTATCAAACCTTGCCACTGGACATCATACTTATCAGAAAATTAGAGATCAAATTATGGCATACAATATAGAATGGATTTGTGAAAAATTATACCCGAATGAAAAAATTATAGTATGGGCACACAACTCCCATATTTATAAAAATTATGAAAATCTAATTAAATATAAACCTATGGGATCATTAATGAGTCCAGAGATGGTTAGTAAATCCTATTATCTCGGACTGTTTATGTATGAAGGGAAGGCGGCCTTAAATAATAAAACAATATATGATTTAGTTAAACCTCCCAAAAAGAGTCTTGAAGATTATATGAACCATAATAAATCATCGATATCTTTCATTGATTTTTCAGATGTATCACCCAACGAATTGAACAAATGGATTTTTAACAAAACTCTTATATTAGAATCAGGAACAATGCAAAAATTAATTACTCCAGCGCAGCAGTTGGACGGTATTTTCTTTGTAAAAAAAGTTTCACCGCCTCATTATCTTTAAGCTGACTTTCATTATATGATCATCAGAATTCTTCCTATAAATTGCCGTTTTTGGCTTTTAGCGGTCTATGGCTTATTTTGAAGCATTACAAATCAGTATATTTGATGTCAAAGTGAACTTATATTTTTTCTTGTCTTGTAACGTACGTTGTTTAGTTGGATTACTTCTTTAGATATGCGTTTACTCTTTCTATCGCGGTGCAACGTTTGTCTCCATACCACAATACAATTTTGACTTCTTTGATCTTTTGGACTTCTATTTCTCATGGTTCTAGAGTATCAAACTCATCATCCAATTGAAGATTAAATCAAACAATCAGGAAAAGAGATTAACTTTTATACCCGAAATATTGACTCCAATCCACTTAAAAAGACAATCGGCTATATTGACAATTCCGTCATTTTATTTGACGAAGCTATTTTTCTTGGAGAGATTGAAATAATGTGCGTTCCAGCTTCCAAAAACCTAACCCGCTTTTTTCATAATAACGTAATTCTTCTTCTGCTTTTTTAAGTATTTTATGGTTGTCTCTAAATCGTTCTCTAAATATTTTATCATCACAAGAGATCTATAATAGAATATAAACTGGTTTTCGGTACAGCTTTAAAATGTTTTTTCATATCCGCTAATGTAGAACGTTCTGATTCATGTAAAAACTTATAAAGCATGTAAGAACTTTAATAATCTCCTTATAACCTTCCTTGGCTTTTCCCGTCAAGGCGTTGATTTTTACGCTAACAAATTCGTATTGGTACAAAGCGATTTCACCGCAATTTTTATATTCTGATATTTTTGAAAAAATACTTTTATTATCCAATAAATGAGTATAAATCTTCAATATTTTTCGCTGTCCGGATAGGAAAAAGGCGTTCACAAATCAAAGGAGAATCGTTCGATGACCTGTGTGGGTGGTTTTTGTCACCAAAAAGAAAACTGGTGTTTTATATTTTTAGGGATTTATAACAAAAAATAGAAACGCTTCATTTCCTTCTTTTCCGGTTTTAGCAGAGCAAAACAAATGCTATAATGGTTAGATGAAATCATGAAATGGAGGGCATTTGGATGTATGATGTGCGCGAGTGGCGCCATGTGTTCAAACTGGACCCAAATAAAGAAATAGATGATGATAGTTTAGAGAAAATTTGCGAATCGGGAACGGATGCGGTGATCGTCGGCGGCACGGATGGAGTCACACTCGACAAAGTGCTTCATTTAATGGCGAGAATCCGCCGCTACACGGTTCCTTGTGTATTGGAAGTTTCTACGCTTGAAGCGATCACGCCGGGGTTTGATCTTTATTTTATTCCCATGGTATTAAACAGCTCCAAAGTCGATTGGGTGCTGGGGCTTCATCATCAAGCGTTAAAAGAATACGGCGAATTAATGAATTGGGATGAAGTGCTCGCGGAAGGCTACTGCATTTTAAATGGCGATTCCAAAGCAGCGCAATTAACCGAGGCAAATACGGAATTAGATATAGAAGATGCTGTTGCTTATGCGCGTTTGGCGGAAAAGATGCTGCATCTGCCAATCTTTTATTTGGAATACAGCGGCACATATGGGGATCCCCGGCTTGTGAAAAAAGTAAAAGAAACATTGACCGATACGGTTGTTTTTTACGGCGGCGGCATACAATCTCCTGAAGAAGCAGCCGAGATGGGGGCGGTTGCCGATGTTATTGTGGTAGGAAACGTCCTTTATACCGATTTGGAAAGTGCTTTAAAAACCGTTGAAATGGTGAAAAAGATTCCGCGCCGGTAGAGAAAAATCGGTTATAATAAGAACAAATGTTCTAACGGTGGTGAAAACATGCAATTTTTAACGGAAAAGCTGTTAAGCGGATTGAATAAAGAGCAGCAGGAAGCGGTGAAAACAACGGAAGGGCCGCTTCTTATTATGGCCGGAGCAGGTTCCGGAAAAACGAGAGTACTGACCCACCGAATTGCCTATTTAATGGTGGAAAAGGCAGTCAATCCATATAATATTCTGGCGATTACTTTCACCAATAAGGCAGCGCGCGAAATGAAAGAACGTGTTGGCCAATTGATGGGCGGCGCGGCGGAAGAAGTATGGATCTCAACCTTCCATTCCATGTGCGTTCGCATTTTAAGAAGAGATATAGACCGGATTGGCTTTAACCGGAATTTTACGATTTTGGACACAACCGATCAGCAGTCCGTAATTAAAGGCATTTTAAAAGATAAAAATTTGGACCCCAAGAAATTTGATCCCAGAGCCATTCTTGGCACGATCAGTTCTTTAAAGAATGAATTGATCGATCCGGAATCTTACAGCAAACAAGTTGGCAGCTATTATGAACGGATTGTCAGCGAAGTATATGAAGAATATCAAAAACGATTGCGGAAAAATCAATCGCTCGACTTTGATGACCTCATTATGACGACGATTCATCTGTTCCAACGAGTGCCGGACGTTCTCGAGTATTATCAATGCAAATTTCAATATATACATGTGGATGAATATCAAGACACAAATAAAGCCCAATACTTGCTCGTAAAGCTTTTGGCATCGCGTTTTCAAAATTTATGCGTGGTCGGAGACAGCGATCAGTCGATTTATCGTTGGCGCGGGGCGGATATTTCCAACATTTTATCGTTTGAAAAAGACTATCCGAATGCCCATGTCATCCTGCTTGAGCAAAATTATCGCTCCACTAAAAGAATTTTGCAGGCAGCGAATGAAGTGATTAAAAACAATTACAACCGCAAACCGAAAAAGCTGTGGACGGAAAATCCGGAAGGGAAGAAGATTGTCTACTTTCGGGCGGAAAATGAACAGGCGGAAGCTCAGTTTGTCGCCGGTAAAATTAAAGAGCTGGTCGAAAGCGGAAAAAGACAATTATCCGACTTTGCCATTTTGTATCGAACGAACGCACAATCCCGTGTAGTCGAAGAAGTGCTGATGAAATCCAATATCGACTATACGATTGTCGGGGGCATTAAGTTCTATGACCGAAAAGAAATTAAAGATATATTGGCTTATTTAAGACTGATCGCCAATCCGGACGATGATATCAGCTTGCTTCGTGTCATCAATGTACCAAAGCGGGGAATCGGTTCCACTTCAATGGACAAAATCGCCCGCTATGCTCAAGAAAATGATCTTTCTCTATTTCAGGCATTGGAAGAAGCGGATTTTATCGGTTTAAGCCCGAAAATCACCAAAGCGGTACTTGAATTCCGTGATTTAATTAAGGGCTATACCCAAATGCAAGAATACTTGTCTGTCACGGAACTGGTGGAAGAAGTGTTGGACAAGTCCGGATATAGGGATATGCTGAAAGCGGAAAAAACGCTTGATGCCCAAAGCCGTTTGGAAAATATCGATGAATTTTTATCTGTTACAAAAGGATTCGAGGAAAACAGCGAAGATAAAAGCTTGATCGCCTTTTTAACGGATCTTGCCCTTGTGGCGGATATTGACCGATTAGATGAAGAGGACAACAATCAGCAATCGGTTGTATTAATGACGCTCCATTCCGCGAAAGGGCTTGAGTTTCCGGTTGTCTTTTTAATCGGTATGGAAGAAGGCGTTTTTCCTCACAGCCGCTCGCTTATGGATGAAGAAGAAATGGAAGAAGAGCGGAGGCTCGCTTACGTGGGGATTACAAGAGCGGAAGAGGAGCTGTATTTGACGAACGCTCAAATGAGAACGTTATACGGTAGAACCAATTTGAATCCTGTTTCCCGATTTATTCAAGAAATACCCGAAGATCTATTGGACGAAGTGGTGGTCGAGAAAAAACCTTTTACTCGTTTTCAATCCAATCTTTCAACTTCTTCTCAAAAAGCCTCTATTCGGCCAATGGCAGTTTCCACGGGAGGAGAAGAAATTCCATGGAAAGTCGGGGATAAAGCCGAACATAAAAAGTGGGGCATCGGAACCGTAGTCAGTGTAAAAGGCGAAAAGGAAAATATGGAACTCGATATTGCGTTTCCAAGCCCGACAGGAGTAAAGAGACTGTTGGCGAAATTCGCTCCCATTCAAAAAGTATGAATGGGGAATAATAGACTCATCTATCGTGAATATGAACATATGAAGCTTTTTTGAACTCTTTTCTTTTTGGAGGAAAAGAAAAGACTCGCATGCGAAAGCGCATTTTCGTTGATGAATCATCGATTCGCCTTTGGCGAATCGATAAACGCTTGGTTTTGGATAAGTAGCAAAAGTAAGACAAAGAAAGGGCTGGCAAAATGGAGCGACATACGGCAGAAAAACGAGTAAGAGAACTCCATGAACGTTTAAATCAATACAGCTACGAATATTATGTGTTGGATCAGCCGACTGTTCCGGATGCGGAATATGATCGGCTCATGCAAGAATTGATCGAAATAGAAAATGCTTTTCCTGAATTGAGAACGCCTGATTCTCCGACTCAGCGCGTCGGCGGCCAGCCGTTGGAAGCTTTTCAAAAAGTTCGTCATGATATTCCGATGCTAAGCTTGGCGAATGCGTTTGGAGAAGGCGATTTGAGGGATTTCGATCGCAGAGTTCGGGAATCTTTAAACGAAGAATATTCGTACGTATGCGAGTTGAAAATCGACGGATTGGCTGTTTCCCTTTCCTATGAAAACGGAGTGTTTGTCCAAGGCTCTACTCGCGGCGATGGTGCAATCGGCGAAGACATTACGATGAACTTGCGAACCATCCATTCGATTCCTCTGAGGTTGAAAGAGCCGGTTTCAATCGAAGTTCGCGGCGAAGCGTTCATGCCTAAAAAATCGTTTGAAAAGCTGAATCGTGAACGGGAAGAGAGAGGGGAAACGCTGTTTGCCAATCCTCGCAATGCCGCTGCCGGATCGCTTCGGCAACTGGATCCCAAAATCGCCGCTTCCCGAAATTTAGATATTTTTCTTTACGGCATCGGCAACAGTGGAAATGTCAATATTCAATCCCATAGCGAAGGATTGGACTATTTGGACAGGCTCGGCTTTAAAACGAACAAAGAGCGGAGAAAATGCAAAGACATTGAAGAAGTCATCCAATATATCAAAGAATATACGGAAAAACGATCGACTCTTCCTTATGAGATCGACGGGATTGTGATCAAAGTCGACTCATTAGCCCAACAGGAAAAATTGGGGAGTACCGCCAAAAGCCCTCGATGGGCCATTGCCTACAAATTTCCTGCAGAAGAGGTGGTCACTAAGCTTTTAGACATTGAATTAAGCGTAGGACGGACAGGCGTTGTGACACCGACTGCCGTTTTAGAACCGGTCCATGTTGCCGGAACAACCGTGCAAAGAGCTTCCCTTCATAATGAAGATTATATTCGGGAAAAGGACATCAAAATTGGAGACGAAGTCGTCATCAAAAAAGCCGGTGATATCATCCCTGAAGTCGTGCGGCCGATCAAAGAGCGACGAAAAGGGGAGGAAAAAGAGTTTCACATGCCTGGCCATTGCCCGGAATGCGGCAGCGAACTGGTTCGTCTCGATGGGGAAGTAGCTCTTCGCTGCATCAATCCAAAATGTCCGGCACAAATTCGTGAAGGACTGATCCATTTTGTCTCCCGAAATGCCATGAATATTGAGGGACTTGGTGAAAAAGTGATTGCTCAACTTTTCCGGGAGCAATTAGTGAAAGACGTAGCGGATATTTATCAATTGACGAAAGATCAACTGCTGCAATTGGATCGAATGGGTGAAAAATCTGTATCGAACTTATTAAAAGCCATTGAAGATTCGAAAGAAAACTCTTTGGAAAGATTATTGTTCGGCCTCGGCATTCGTCATGTGGGGGCCAAAGCGGCGAAAACGCTGGCTGTTCATTTTGAAACACTGGATCGATTAATGAAGGCAGACGTGGAGGAACTGACGGCGATTCCGGAAGTTGGGGAGAAGATGGCGGACGCCGTTGTCACGTATTTTCATCAACCGGAAGTACTGGAACTGATTCAGGAGCTGAAAGAAGCGGGTGTCAATATGGAGTATAAAGGGCCGAAGCCTGTTTCCGGAGATCAATCCAGCTCTTATTTTGCCGGAAAAACGATCGTGCTGACAGGAAAACTGGAAGCTTTGACAAGAAATGAAGCGAAAGAAAAGATCGAGGCACTCGGAGGAAAAGTTTCCGGAAGTGTCAGCAAAAAGACGGATTTAGTCATTGCCGGTGCTGATGCTGGCTCGAAATTGGCTAAAGCTCGAGAATTCGATATTGAAATCTGGGATGAAGAGAAACTGTTGGAAGAACTAAATAAATAAGAGGTGCGTTCGATGAAAAAGTGGTTAACGGTTGCCTTAGCGGCCTGCCTTTTGGCAAGTATAAGCGGCTGTGCACCGTCGTCCATTGATAAACAAAATCAGGTCGTTCAGAAAAAGAATGATAAAAAAGAAAAAGCGATCATTCCTAATTACCAAATTTCGGATCAATATTATAAAACGATTTTGCCTTTTAAACCGGGAAAAGCACAAGGAATGGTCGTTCAAAATTTAAACACTCGCTATGACATCGATGAGTTTGAAACGGGATTAATGCGAATTGCAAAACAAGAGTTTTCGCCGGAAAAATATTTGTTCCAAGAAGGGCAATATTTGAGTAAAAAAACGATTGCTGCCTGGCTTGAGCGAAAATACACAAAGAAGCAGCTGAAAGAGCATGGACTTAAACCATCTGAAAATCTAGGATTAAATCCGATTGATGATGAAAAAGGTTCGATCGACGAACGGAATAAAAAAAGCCCCATTTATTTGGCACACATTTCGGAACAAGATTATTTAAAGCAAATGGATGATAACACGGTACAACTGGGAGGAGTCGTGATCGGTCTCGCTCTTAACTCGGTCCACTACTATCAGAAAGAAGAATACGGTGCTACGTATGACTTGAAAATTCCGCATAAACAAGTGGAAGAGCAAGGAAAGAAAATAGCGGATGAAGTAGCCAAACGAATTCGCAAAATAAAAGGCTTGGAAAATGTTCCAGTCGTCATCGCCCTTTTTGAACAAGCAAGCAAAGATTCTGTCGTGCCCGGACACTTCTTTGCCTACACTACGTTAGGAAAAGGAGAATCGACGATCAGCCATTGGGAAGGGCTTGATGAAAAGTATTATCTCTTCCCGTCAGACCAAGCAGATGCAGACCATCGCGATGACAATACCTACTTTTTGAATTTTAAAGAAGACGTCCAAAAATATTTTGACAATACGACAGGTGTTGTCGGCCGTGCTTTTTATAAAGATGGCCAGCTGAACAATTTGCAAATTGACATCAGTATTCAATTTAATGGCGAAGCCGAAGCGATTGGTTTTACGCAATATGTTTCCGGCTTGATTCTCAACCATTTCCCGGATTATTACCCGATTGAAGTCAATATCAGTTCCGTAGAAGGACCGGAAGCATTAATTGTGAAGAAAGCAAAAGCCAAAGAACCGTTCGTTCATATTTATGGGCAGTAAAGCCTTCCGAGAGCGTTGCTGCAGCTTTGCTTGATCCCCGCCTTTTATAAAGAGGCGGGGATTTTTTGATGTCCGGTAAAAGGGAATGAACGAAAGGAACGGAGAAACTCAATTTTTTTCACGTTGGCTTTTTCAGTGTTGCTCAAGAGAAAAAAAGAGTCTGTTTTCGAGCTGGTAAGCTTGGAGGGAGGCTCTTTTCTTATGTCGAAAAATATCGGTCAAAAATTTATAAATAATTAGAAAATTCCACTTCCTTTTCTAGGTTATCTGTTATATAATACAAATAACAGTTAATAACTGTAATATAACAAAGAGGTGATAAAGAAGATGGCCACTCAAATAGCTGGGATTCAAGTAACTGGTCCGATGCGGCCCGGATATGAAGAAATTCTTACTCCGGATGCTTTGCAATTTATTGAACAGCTAGAAAGAAGATTTGGGCAGCGTCGAGTGGAACTTCTGAAAAAGAGAGAAGAACGTCAACGAGAGTTCGATCAAGGAAAATTTCCGACGTTCTTGAAAGAAACCGAATCTATTCGGAATAGTGATTGGGAAATTTCTCCCCTTCCTGAAGACTTGAAGGATCGCAGAGTGGAAATTACCGGGCCTGTTGATCGCAAAATGGTCATTAATGCGTTAAACTCTGGCGCCAAATGTTTTATGGCCTGTTTTGAAGATGCTACATCGCCCACTTGGGAGAATATCATCGAGGGACAGATCAATTTAAGGGACGCTGTAAACCGCACGATCACTTTCAAAAATCCTAACGGAAAGACATACGAATTGAAGGACAAAACCGCTGTATTAATTGTGCGCCCGCGCGGTTGGCATTTGGAAGAAAAGCATGTGTTGGTGGATGGACAACCCATCTCCGGGGCACTGTTTGATTTCGGGCTGTTTTTCTTTCATAATGCCGTGCGATTAGTGGAGAACGGTACAGGACCTTACTTCTACCTTCCGAAAATAGAAAGCCATTTGGAAGCAAGGCTTTGGAATGATGTCTTTGTTTATGCGCAAAAATATGTCGGTATCCCTAGAGGAACGATTAAAGCAACGGTTCTTATTGAAACGATCACGGCAGCTTTTGAAATGGATGAAATTTTATACGAATTGCGCGAACATTCCGCCGGTTTGAATTGCGGGCGTTGGGATTATATTTTCAGCTACATTAAAAAGTTCAGGAATCATAAAGATGTTATTTTGCCGGATCGTTCTACTGTCACCATGACCGTTCCGTTTATGCGCTCCTACTCGCTTTTGACGATCAAAACATGCCATCGCCGAAAAGCACCGGCCATTGGCGGGATGGCTGCGCAAATACCGGTCAAAGATGATGAGAAGAAAAATGAAGAAGCCTTTGCCAAAGTGCGGGCAGATAAAGAACGGGAAGCAAGAGACGGACACGATGGCACATGGGTGGCTCATCCGGGTCTTGTGCCGGTGGCAATGGAAGTGTTTGACCGGGAAATGAAAGAACCGAATCAAATTGAAAGTAAGAAATTGGAGGATGTCCATGTAACGGAACAAGATCTCGTCGAAGTTCCGGAAGGGAAAATCACCGAAGAAGGCGTCCGCATGAATATCAATGTCGGGATTCAATATATTGCTTCTTGGTTAAGCGGTCGGGGTGCTGCGCCGATTCACAATTTAATGGAAGATGCGGCGACGGCTGAAATTTCCCGCGCTCAGTTATGGCAATGGATCCGCCATCCAAAAGGAATTTTGGACGACGGGCGAAAGGTGACGAAAGAAATGTATGAACAATTTAAGCAAGAAGAGCTGGAAAAAATCAAGCAAGAAATCGGCGAAGAAGCCTATGCTTCCGGAAGATTCGATGAAGCCGTCGAATTGTTTGACAGACTGACGTTAAACGATGAATTTGAGGATTTCTTAACCATTCCTGGTTATAAAATTTTATAAATATGAATCTATGAAAATGGGAGGAATTGACAATGACAGATCCACGTGTACAAAAATTAAAAGAATCATGGGAAAATGATGAAAGATGGAAAGGGATTACTCGTCCATATACAGCGGAAGAAGTGATCAAACTTCGCGGTTCGATTGATATTGAATATACACTGGCTCGCCGCGGTGCTGAAAAGCTTTGGAAACTGCTTCATACGGAAGACTATATCAATGCATTAGGAGCGTTGACCGGAAACCAAGCCGTGCAGCAAGTAAAAGCCGGATTGAAAGCCATCTATTTGAGCGGATGGCAAGTGGCAGCCGACGCCAACCTCGCCGGCCAAATGTATCCTGACCAAAGTTTGTACCCGGCCAACAGCGTACCGCATGTGGTCAAACGGATTAATCAAGCTTTGCAACGCGCCGACCAAATCCACCATTTAGAAGGAGACGACTCCATTGATTGGTTTGCTCCGATTGTGGCAGACGCAGAAGCCGGTTTCGGAGGACAATTGAATGTATTCGAATTAATGAAAGCGATGATCGAAGCAGGGGCTGCCGGTGTCCATTTCGAAGACCAGCTTTCTTCTGAGAAAAAATGCGGGCACTTAGGCGGAAAAGTGCTGCTGCCGACCCAAACGGCTGTACGCAATTTGATCGCTGCTCGTTTGGCGGCTGATGTAATGGGCGTACCAACTATTCTGGTAGGCAGAACGGATGCTCAAGCAGCTGATTTGATCACTAGCGATATTGACCCATATGATGCTCCATTTATTACAGGGGAACGCACGGAAGAAGGATTTTATCGCACGAAAAAAGGAATTGAACAAGCGATTGCTCGCGGACTTGCTTATGCACCGTATGCTGACCTTATTTGGTGTGAAACATCCGAACCGAACGTGGAAGAAGCTCGCCAATTTGCGGAAGCCATCCATGAGAAATTCCCAGGCAAGCTATTGGCATACAACTGCTCGCCATCGTTTAACTGGAAGGCAAAATTGGATGATAAAACGATTCTTAACTTCCAAAAAGAATTGGCCAAAATGGGTTATAAATTCCAATTTGTTACTCTTGCCGGATTCCATACCCTTAACTACAGCATGTTCGAATTGGCACGAGGCTATAAAGAGCGTGGAATGGCTGCTTACTCAGAATTGCAGCAAAAAGAGTTTGCCAGCGAAAAATATGGATACACGGCTACTCGCCATCAACGTGAAGTCGGCACCGGCTATTTTGACGAAGTGTCCATGGTGGTTACAGGCGGAAACGCTTCTACTGTTGCCCTTAAAGGCTCTACGGAAGTGGAACAATTCCAAACTCAACCTCAAAGATAATAAAGAAAAGAGCTTCGGATCTCATTCCGAAGCTCTTGTTCTTCATGTAGCCGTCACTTAATCTTCCGCTTCCAAGCCCCTTTACTCAACTAAAGGGGTCTGACCCCTTTTTTCAATTCTTTTGCCAACGTTTCTTCCATTAATTCAAACGTTTGTTCAATTTCATTTTCTGGTTTGGATGTAAGGAGGCTAACTATCAAAATCGCCAATGTGCTTAAGAAAAAGCCTGGAATCATTTCATACATAAAGTGTTTCAGGGCGGGGATGCTGATCCAGATGATCACCGTTACAGCTCCGACTATCATGCCTGCAAGCGCCCCCCATTTATTCATTCGTTTCCAATACAAGCTCAGTAAGATCGCCGGACCGAAAGAGGCGCCAAATCCTGCCCAAGCGTTGCCTACTAAAGCTAAAATCGTATCGTTCGGCGAATACGATAAAATAATCGCGACAACGGCTACTAAAAGAACCGAAAGCCGTCCGATCAACACCAATTCCTTGTCAGAAACATTCCGCTTCACAAACGCTTTATAAACGTCTTCGGTCAAAGCGCTGGATGTGACCAAAAGCTGTGACGATATCGTGCTCATGATGGCCGCTAATATAGCCGCTAATAAAAAGCCGGTGATCAACGGGTGGAATAAGATCCTGGAGAACACGATAAAGATGGTTTCCGGATCGTGAAGAGGGTAATGTTTGACGGACATATAGGCAATCCCTGTAAGTCCGACAAGAACAGCGCCGCCGACCGTCATGATCATCCAGCCTATTCCGATCCGACGTGCCGTTTTCATTTCCTTGACAGAATGAATCGCCATAAAGCGGACAATGATGTGTGGCTGTCCAAAGTAGCCTAGCCCCCAAGCTAGGAAGGAGATAATGCCCATGATCGATGTACCCCTAAACATGTCCAGCAGTTTCGGATCCACCGAATGAATCTCGCTGAAAACGGAGACGGGACCGCCCAAATCCAGAAAAACGACAAGCGGTACGAGAATAAGAGCAATAAACATGATCGTTCCTTGGACAAAATCGGTTAAACTGACAGCTAAAAATCCACCTAATAAAGTATAAAAAATGACGACTCCTGCTGTAAGAAAGGCACCTAAATGATAGTTGAGGTGAAAGGCCGATTCAAACAGTTTTCCTCCTGAAACGATCCCGGCGGATGTATATAAGGTAAAGAAAATAATAATGACCAGCGAAGAAACAAGGCGCAGCAGCCTGGAACGGTCGATAAACCGATTTTCTAAGTAGTTTGGAATCGTAATGGAATCATTGGCGACATATGTGTACATTCGCAATCGCGGCGCCAAAAATAAATAATTGGAATACGCCCCGATGACCAGTCCGATGGCGATCCATGAACCGGAAATTCCGGTTGTGTACAAGGCGCCGGGAAGCCCCATCAATAGCCACCCGCTCATATCCGAGGCGCCAGCGGAAAGAGCGGTGACAGCAGGCCCTAACGATCGGCCGCCAAGCATATAATCCGATAAATTCGACGTTTTTCTGTAAGAGTACCATCCGATAGCCAGCATGGCCAAAAAATAAATCGATATTGAAATATAAACGCCGCTCTCCATAAAATCCTCCTCTTGTAATATTTTTTTGAATTTTCAAATTTAAATCTTTCTATTATTTTATGAACCATAAAGCCGTTTATACGGTGGCCGGATTCTGTAGATCGGCCATTTCGTCCTTGAGAAAAAGGTCTTATAGAAAAATATTATATAATTTTGTATTTTAAGAAAACAAGTCATATAAAAAAGATTTTGGAAAAGAAATAGACGGAGATTTGTTCTCTACTCCGTCGACAATGTTCGTGGTACAATAAACATTGAGTGAGAAATTACGCTAATTTGTTGCTTTTCCATCTTTTATTTTGATATCATCAATATTATTGCAATGGCACGAGAATATTCTGGAGGTGAAGGAAATGTCACGAATTTCCATTGAACAAGTAAAGCACGTTGCTGATTTAGCGCGATTGGCGATTACGGAAGAAGAAGCTGAAAAATTCGCTACACAGCTGGATGCCATTATTTCGTTTGCGGAACAGCTGAATGAATTAGATACGACGAATGTAAAACCAACTTCGCACGTGCTGGAAATGAAAAACGTGCTGAGAGAAGATACTCCGGAAAAAGGGCTTCCTCGCGAAGAAGTTCTAAAGAATGCGCCTGACCACCAAGATGGGCAAATTCGTGTTCCGGCCATTATTGAGTAGAGGAGGGGTATGAATGGCACTGTTTGACCATAAGCTGACAGAATTGCACGATCTTTTACATAACAAAGAAGTAAGCGTCTCGGACTTAGTCGATGAAGCTTATAAAAGAATCAGTGAAACTGATGAAAAAATACAAGCTTTCTTAACTTTAGATGAAGAAAACGCTCGTAAAAAAGCGCAAAAACTGGACGAAAAGCTTAGCAGCGACGAAGAAAAAGGCCTTTTATTCGGAATGCCGATTGGAATTAAAGACAACATCGTTACAAAAGGTCTGCGCACAACTTGCGCCAGCAAAATATTAGAAAACTTCGATCCTATTTATGACGCGACCGTAATCGAAAAACTTCGGGAAGCAGAAGCCATTACGATCGGAAAATTGAATATGGATGAATTTGCGATGGGATCCTCCACTGAAAATTCCGGCTTCCAGCTGACTCGCAACCCATGGGATACGGAACGTGTTCCGGGCGGTTCTTCAGGAGGCTCGGCTGCGGCAGTGGCAGCGGGACAAGTTCCTTTTGCTTTAGGATCTGACACGGGTGGATCGATTCGCCAGCCTGCAGCCTTTTGCGGAGTCGTAGGATTAAAGCCGACCTATGGACGGGTTTCTCGTTTTGGATTAGTAGCTTTTGCTTCTTCTTTGGATCAAATCGGTCCCATTACACGCAATGTAGAAGATAACGCTTATCTTCTACAAGTGATCGCCGGATTGGATCCGCATGACTCTACATCGGCCAATGTGGAAGTGCCGAATTATGCGGCTGCACTAACCGGAGATGTGAAGGGATTAAAGATCGCCGTTCCAAAAGAGTATCTTGGCGAAGGAGTTCAAGAAGAAGTTCGACAATCCGTATTGAATGCTTTGAAAGTGCTCGAAAAACTAGGAGCCACTTGGGAAGAAGTATCGCTCCCGCATTCAAAATACGGAGTAGCCACGTACTATCTGTTGGCTTCTTCTGAAGCATCGTCCAATTTGGCTCGCTTTGACGGCATCCGCTACGGTTATCGGACGGAAAATGCCGAAAACTTGATTGAACTTTATAAGAAAACGAGAGCAGAAGGCTTCGGCGACGAAGTAAAGCGCCGCATTATGCTTGGAACGTTTGCGTTAAGCTCCGGTTATTATGATGCTTATTACAAGAAGGCTCAACAAGTGCGTACGCTGATCAAAAAAGACTTTGAAGATATTTTTGAAACTTATGATGTCATCATCGGGCCAACGACTCCGACACCGGCATTCAAAATCGGCGAAAATATAGACGATCCGTTGACGATGTATGCAAATGATATTTTAACGATCCCTGTGAATCTTGCAGGTGTGCCGGGAATCTCTGTTCCATGCGGATTTTCTGCGGACGGATTGCCGTTAGGGCTTCAAATTATCGGAAAGCACTTTGACGAAAGCACCGTTTACCGCGTGGCGCATGCATTTGAACAGGCAACGGACTTCCATAAACAAAAACCGCAACTGTAAGGGGTGAAAAAGCGAATGAATTTTGAAACTGTGATCGGATTAGAAGTGCACGTAGAACTCAAAACGGAGTCGAAAATCTTTTCGCCTGCACCTGCTCATTTCGGAGCTGAACCGAACACCAATACGAACGTGATCGACCTTGGATATCCGGGTGTGCTGCCGGTGTTGAATAAACGGGCAGTAGAATTTGCGATGAAAGCGGCAATGGCGTTAAACTGCGAAATTGCGACTGAAACAAAGTTTGACCGCAAAAACTATTTTTATCCGGACAATCCTAAAGCCTATCAAATTTCTCAATATGATCAGCCGATTGGCCAAAATGGCTGGATTGAAATTGAAGTGAACGGCAAAAAGAAAAAAATCGGCATTACTCGCCTGCATTTAGAGGAAGATGCCGGGAAATTGACCCATGCCGGAAACGGTTATTCATTGGTTGACTTTAACCGTCAAGGGACACCTCTGATTGAAATCGTTTCTGAACCGGATATTCGCAGCCCGGAAGAAGCATATGCCTATCTGGAAAAATTGAAATCGATTATCCAATATACCGGCGTGTCGGATTGTAAAATGGAAGAAGGATCGCTTCGCTGCGATGCCAATATTTCACTTCGTCCTTACGGTCAAAAAGAATTTGGAACGAAAACGGAACTTAAAAACTTGAACTCGTTCAACTTTGTTCGCAAAGGGCTGGAATTTGAACAAAAACGGCAAGAAAAGATCTTGTTGTCCGGCGGAGTCATTGAACAAGAAACTCGCCGTTTTGATGAAGCGACCGGACAAACGATCTTGATGCGCGTGAAAGAAGGATCGGATGATTACCGCTACTTCCCGGAACCGGACTTAGTAGAACTGTATATTGACGACGAATGGAAAGAACGGGTGCGCGCTGAAATCCCGGAACTTCCGGATCAAAGGCAAAAACGATATGTGGAAGAATGGGGTCTTCCAGCTTATGACGCCAAAGTTCTGACCCTTACAAAAGAAATGTCCGATTTCTTTGAAGCAACCGTAAAAGCCGGAGCCGATGCTAAGCTCGCTTCCAACTGGATGATGGGCGAAGTGTCCGCTTATTTAAATGCGCAAGGAAAAGAATTGCATGAAATCGCCTTGACGCCGGAAAGTTTGGCAGGTATGATTCGCTTGATTGAAAATGGCACTATTTCTTCTAAAATTGCCAAGAAAGTATTTAAAGAGTTGGTCGAAAAAGGCGGAGATCCGGAAAAAATCGTCAAAGAAAAAGGACTTGTCCAAATTTCTGATGAAAATGAACTGCGCAAATATGTACTGGAAGTGCTCGACGCCAATCCGCAATCGATCGAAGACTTTAAAAACGGAAAAGATCGGGCGCTTGGATTCCTTGTCGGTCAAATTATGAAAGCGACTAAAGGACAAGCTAATCCGCCGATGGTGAATAAATTATTGCTTGAAGAAATCAATAAACGTTAACATGCTTTATAATAAAAAGGAGGCGGCTCCGTTTAAGAGCCGGCCTCCTTTTTTGTGTGCGCCCGGCATGGGTGTAATCTATAGGGTGAAAGTCCCAAGCTGCGAAGGCAGAAGTAGCAGTTAGCTTAACGCAAGGGTGTCCGTGGTGACGCGGAATCTGAAGGAAGCGGGCGGCAAACTTCCGATCTGAGGAACACGAACTTCATATGAGGCTAGGTATCACTGGGTGAGTTTGCACAACAAAACAAAGCCCTTTCTGCCGAAGGTGATACAGAGTAAATGAAGCAGATGGATGGAAGGAAAGATTACACTCTTACCCGGGGAGGTCTGATGGATACGTGAAGTACCCTTCATAACCTACTTAGTGATAAGTAGCTGAGCCATCAGAAGTCAGCAGAGGTCATAGTACGAATTGGTCTAGAACAATTCGGAAGGACTGAACAATTAAGAGAGAATAGCCCTTTGCATTCAGTGTGTCATGTTGAACACAGAAAACGTAGTACCTCACTTGAGGAAGGAAACGGTGAATCCCGTGGGGGACCTCTTGGAGGGTGGAGTGACCACTGGCATAAGAAGATAAGCTATTCACGGAAGGAAGAATAACAATGCTTTTGAATCAAATCCTGTCACGGGAGAATATGCTTTTAGCTTTACAAAGAGTAGAAAAGAACAAAGGTAGCCATGGAGTAGATATGATGCCCGTACAAAACCTACGTCAGCACATAGTCGAAAACTGGATATCCATTAAAGAAGCTATTCTCAAGGGTACCTATGAACCAATGCCTGTTCGAAGAGTCGAAATCCCGAAACCTGATGGCGGTGTTCGGTTACTAGGTATTCCAACCGTAACAGACCGTTTGATTCAACAAGCAATTGCCCAAGTATTATCGAGGATATATGACCCTATGTTCTCCGAACATAGTTATGGGTTTCGTTCAAATCGAAGTGCTCATGACGCAGTTAGGAAAGCAAAAGGCTATATCAGAGATGGTTATAGATGGGTAGTAGACATGGATTTAGAAAAGTTCTTCGATCGAGTGAATCATGACAGGCTGATGAGTACATTAGCCAAGACTATTAAAGAAAAGCCACTATTGAAGCTAATCCGCAAATATCTACAAGCTGGTGTCATGATTAATGGTGTGGTATCTAGGACAGAAGAAGGGACGCCGCAAGGTGGCCCCCTAAGCCCTTTACTTTCGAATATTGTACTAGATGAACTAGACAAAGAATTAGAGAAAAGAGGGCATAAATTTGTTCGTTATGCCGATGACTGTAATATTTACGTGAAGTCAAAACGGGCTGGTGAAAGAACCATGGCTAGTGTCAAACGATTTATTGAGGGAAAACTTCGTCTAAAAGTCAACGAGAAGAAATCTGCGGTTGACCGACCATGGAAACGAAAGTTTCTAGGATTTAGTTTTACACCTTCAAAAGAGCCAAAAGTTCGGATTGCCAAGCAAAGTCTAAAACGAATGAAGAAAAAGGTGCGAGAAATCACGTCAAGAAAAATACCATACCCAATGGAATATCGGATTAAGAAACTTAACCAATATCTACTTGGATGGTGTGGATATTTTGCATTAGCAGACACAAAGAGTATCTTTGAAGATTTGGATGGCTGGATTCGACGAAGACTCCGGATGTGTTTATGGAAAAACTGGAAGACCTCAAAGACCAGGATACGCAACCTCATAAAACTAGGAGTTCCTGAATGGAAAGCTTATGAATGGGGGAACAGTCGCAAAGGTTATTGGCGAATCTCAAAAAGTCCCATATTACACAGAACCCTTGGAAACTCCTATTGGAGTAACCAAGGGCTTAAAAGTCTACAGAAACGTTATGAATTCTTGCGTCATTTATCTTGATTGAACCGCCGTATACGGAACCGTACGTACGGTGGTGTGAGAGGACGGGGGTTAATCACCCCCTCCTACTCGATTAAGCTTGAGGCGTTTATAATTCATCGAATCCGTTGTCAATTACATTGACTTTTGTATATTGACGCGACTTTTGTTCAAAGAAATCCGATTTTCCTAAGTCTACTTCTTCATACGCTTTAATCCACGGAAGCGGGTTGGTTTGATAGCCAGGAAACGGTTTTGAATCCGGGTATCCAAGCTGTTTGACGCGGAAGTTGGAATAAAACTTGACATAGGCTTCTACATCTTCAATGAAAATGCCATTTATTTTATTGCCGATCACTTCTCGTGCCCAATCAATCTCGAGTTCTGCCGCTTGTTTAAAAGTTTCTTTCACAAAGTGTTCCATTTCTTCATTATCAT
This sequence comes from Bacillus sp. FSL W8-0223, assembly GCF_038006805.1. Taxonomy (NCBI): domain Bacteria; kingdom Bacillati; phylum Bacillota; class Bacilli; order Caryophanales; family Bacillaceae; genus Bacillus; species Bacillus sp. FSL W8-0223. The sequence goes on along the minus strand of NZ_JBBOVX010000001.1, from coordinate 3,216,168 downwards.
ATTCCGGGTATTCTTTTAATACTTCTTTAAAGATTTTCACAAACAAATCGACATGAATTTGTTCGTCCCGGTTAATGTAATTAATCATCGTGCTTGTCGCGACCATTTTTTGATGGCGAGCAAGATGGTAAAAGAAAGCGAACCCTGAATAAAAGAACAGTCCTTCCAAAATGACGTCAAACACGCAGGATTTCAATAAGTGCTCCACAGTCGGCTGATCCACGAAATGTTTATACCCATCGGTGACAAACTCATTTCTTCGCTGCAAAGTAGGTTCGGTCCGCCAAAACTCAAAAACTTCATCTTGTTTTTGTTTCGGAACGAGGCTGGATAATATATAAGAATAAGAATGATTATGAATCACTTCCTGCTGAGCCAATATAATCATCAGCGCGTTTAAGCTGGAATCGGTCAAATAATCGGCTACTTTTCCGGCATAGTCGGTTTGGATGCTGTCAAGCAAAGCAAGAAGGCCGATGATTTTCAAAAAGCTGTCCTGTTCAGCAGGAGGCAGCTCAGGAAATTGTTTAATGTCTTGGGACATATTGATTTCAAATGGCGTCCAAAAATTAGCCAGCATTCTTTTATACTTCGGATAAGCCCAAGAAAAGCGGACATCATCCCAGTTTAAAATATTGGAGCTTTCACCGTTGACAATTTTCGTCGAACGGTTGGGAGCTTCGCGATTGATTAGTTCTCTCTTTTTTAATCGTTCCATTTTCATATCCTCCTTGAATATCCAATGTCAGCTTGAGCACGATTCGCATTCTTCCATGATTTCCGACGAAGTGGACCGCAAATAATACGTAGATTTCAGTCCGGATTTCCATGCTTGCAAATGAAGATCCAGCAGCTGTTTCGCTTTGATCGTGTTTTGTACGTACATGTTAAAGGAAATCGATTGATCAATATGGCGCTGACGAACGGCGTTTTGACGGATGCTCCAATGTTGGTCGAGAAGATAGGCCGATTTATAATACCATGTCGTGTCGGCGTTCAAGTCCGGCGCTGTCACCGGTATCTTGTAATCTTTCTTTTCTTCGGCATAAAATTTTTGGAAAACCGGATCAATGCTCGGTGTGCTTCCGGCTATCAAGGAGGTCGATGAATTCGGAGCGATCGCCATTAAATAGCCGTTTCGAATTCCGTGTTCTTGAATGCTGCGGGCTAGCTGTTTCCATTTTTCATCTTTCAGATAGCCGCGTACTTCAAAATAGCGTCCGCTTTCCCAATCGGAGCCTTCAAAGTAAGGATAGGCCCCTTTTTCTTTCGCTAATTCCATGCTGGCTTGAATGGCATAGTAAGCGATAGTTTCATATAATTCATCCGCATATTGAACGGCTTCATCACTTTCCCAGCGGATATGTTTCAAAGCGAGCAAATGATGCCAGCCGAACGTGCCTAATCCAACGGCTCGATATTTTTGGTTCGTGATTTGAGCCTGCAAAACAGGAAGATGGTTGATGTCGATCACATTGTCGAGCATTCGGACTTGAATTCGGATGAGACGTTCCAAGCATCCATCTTGAACGGCCCTTGCTAAATGGATGGACGACAAATTGCAAACGACAAAATCTCCCGGAACTTTCTCCACATGAATGCGGCCGTCTTGGATATATTGTTGGGTCATGACGGTCGGGCTCATATTTTGGGCAATCTCGGTGCACAAATTCGTCGCGTAGATCATTCCTTTATGCTTGTTCGGATTCATGCGATTGGCCTCATCACGGTAGAACATAAACGGCGTTCCCGTTTCGAGCTGGCTTCTCATAATGGATTTCATGATTTCAATCGCAGGCACTTTTTCTTTGGAAAGCTGTGGATGGTTGACACATTCTTGATATTTTTCACGGAAGCTTCCCCGGCCTTTTTCTTCGTCATAATAATCTTCCAATGAGAAGCCCATGACGGTTCTGACTTCATGAGGATCAAACAAATACCAATCATCCCGGTTTTCGACGGCTTCCATAAAGAGATCGGGTATGCACACGCCCGTGAAGATATCGTGGGTACGGAACCGTTCGTCGCCGTTATTCAGCTTCGCGTCTAGAAATGCAAAAATATCTTTATGCCAAACGTCCAGATAGACGGCAATCGCTCCTTTGCGTTGTCCGAGTTGATCGACGCTGACAGCGGTATTGTTCAATTGTTTCATCCACGGAATGACTCCTGATGAAGCGCCTTGATGGCCGCGAATGGCGCTGCCGCGGCTGCGGATTTTTCCAAGATACAAACCGATTCCGCCGCCATGTTTCGATAAATTGGCCGCATCGGTGTTGCTGTCGTAAATTCCTTGCAGGCTGTCGTCTACTGTATCGATAAAGCAGCTGGATAATTGACCGTATTTTTTGCCGGCGTTGGCCAAAGTCGGAGTGGCTACCGTCATATAGAGATTGCTTAACGCCCAGTAGGCTTCTTTCACAAGCGTTAGACGTTTTTCTTTCGGTTCCTTTTGCATCAACGTCATAGCGATGATCATCCAACGTTCTTGCGGCAATTCCATCGTTCTTTTTTCGTAATCTTTTGCTAAATACCGGTCATTTAATGTACGCAGCCCGATGTATGTAAATAGCTCGTCTTTTTTCGGATCAATAATAGATTCCAACTCTTCTATTTCTTGTTTGGTGTAGGTTTCAAGTAGAACAGAGTCGTAAATTCCAATCTCCGTCAGATGTTGAATCAACGGATAAAAAGGCCCGTAGCCTGTCTCGCCCGGATCATAGCCTCTGTTGGCTGCTGCTTCTGTATACAATAGGCCGGCGAACAGCTTGGCGGCTACAAACGTCCAATCAGGTTCTTCTACAGAGATAAAACCGAGACATTCCAAAATCAATTCCTCGGTTAACGCTTTGGTCGAAAGCCACGGTTTTTGTTCCGCCATCTGTTTGGCTTTTAAGGATAATATCGAAAAATCAAGCTGTGGATATTGGTGAGATAGTTTTTCAAATAAAAGCTGAAAAACTTGTTCTTTTGAATTGGTTGAGATCATGGTTTGGTCCTCCTTATCGTTTGAAAGAACAAAAAAATCCGCCCGGAAATATGAGCGGATCAAACGATAGACAAAAAAGGCAGAGGTAACCCTTTTTCACTATCGTTTCATCTTCCCAAATCCCCGGAGAATTGAAACTTGACAAGGATGGCAGGTCTCCTGGCTTGTGGTCATCCTACTAGGGACCTTCCCATATCAGCACCGAACAGCAAACTGATACAGTGGTATTCCCGTTCGTCTCACTTACAGTTGCGGGGACAGCTCCGGAATTTCACCGGATTCCCTTTTAAGTCCAACGACACCATCGCTTGCAGCGAAACAATATATTGAAATCGTATGGAGTTGTCGATCTATATATTGTGATGATAAACTTTGTGCAAAGAATTGTCAAGAGGGCAGAGCTCTTTATCGATAGTGATAAAGAAAGAAGAGAACCTTGAGTGAAGAAGTGCAAAAAAAGAAATCCCCCTGTCATTTTCAAAGAGACAAGGGGAGAATGATGTGGAATATTCATTTACGATCCCAGAACTTTTGACAAGATGTTGACGGCTTTTTCGATTTCTGAATCTGAGACCGTCAATGGAGGAAGGATGCGGAGGACATGAGATCCGGCTGTTAAAATCAGCAGTTTTTCTTTTCTTGCTTGAACGAGGAAAGGCTCTGCATTGTCTGTAAGCTCTATACCGATCATTAATCCTTTTCCTCTAATAGATTTAACTACTTTTGCATCGGATAATTTCGTCTTCAACAAGTTTTGGAAATAAGCTCCTTTTCTCTCTACGTCATTCAGAAAATCGTTTTGGAAAATGATTTCCAATGTGGCTTTTGCGGCTCGGACAGAAACCGGATTGCCGCCGAAAGTGGAACCGTGAGAGCCCGGAGAAAAGGCTTGGCCTAGTTCTTTTTTGCCGATGATGGCACCTAAAGGCAGTCCGCTGGCGATTCCTTTTGCGACCGAGACAATGTCGGGATGCAGGCCATAATGTTGGAAGGCAAACGGTTTACCCGTCCGGCCGATGCCGGTTTGAATTTCATCGATGATGAGGAGAGAACCGTTTTCATGGCATAACGTTTCCAATGACTGTAAAAATTCCGGCGTGGCCGGATTTATGCCACCTTCTCCTTGGATAATTTCAGTCATCACCGCCGCTGTGTTTTCATCAAGCGCTGCTTTTAAAGCTTCGATATCGTTGAAAGGAACGTATTCAAATGTTTCCAGCATCGGACCAAAGCCGATTTTGACTTTTTCCTGCCCGGTTGCGGCCATTCCGGCAAAAGTCCGTCCGTGAAACGAATGTAAGAACGTGATGATTTTCGAGCGGCCGGTTGCCTTTCTGGCTAATTTGATCGCCGCTTCGTTTGCTTCCGCTCCGCTGTTGCAAAAGAATACAAGATCAAGACCGGATGCTTCCGCTAAAAGCTTGGCGGTTTCTTCTTGAAGTTTGCTTTGAAACAGATTGGAAGTGTGCCAAAACAGGTTGAGCTGGTCGATTACCTCTTCTTTAACAGTGGATGGTACATGTCCGAGATTGGTCACTCCGATACCGGCTGTAAAATCGAGATACTCATCGCCGTTTTGATCTGTCAGCCGCGATCCTTTCGCTTTTACGGGCTGCACTTCCCAGCGAGCGTATGTGGGAAATAAGTAACTCATATTGTCACCTTCTCTTTTGCAAATTGTGTTCCATGCCAATGGCCGCTTTTATAAAAACGCTTTTTCCCTGATACAATATGCACATGGCCCGTATTTTGGGAAGCCGCTTTTAATGCCGATTGGACTTTTGGAATCATTCCTCCTGTAATGACTCCGCTTTCCATAAGTTGATGGGCTTTTTCTTCTGTCAAACGGTCGATCAATCGGCCGTTTTGGTAGACCCCATCGACGTCCGTCACCATTAAAAAATGGTCCGCGTTGAGAGCCGCAGCCACCGCACAAGCCGCATGATCGGCATTGACATTTAAAATCCGGCCATCCGGACCGGAAGCAATCGGCGTTAAAACAGGCAATAGTCCCTGTTCGGTGAGGCTGGACAGAAAATCGGCCTTGACGTTTGTTACATCTCCAACTAGTCCGTACTCTTCACGATTGATAAAATCCGCCTCAAGCAAGTAAGCGTCGCTCGAATTTAAGCCGATCGCTTGGAAGCCGTGCTGCTGCAGCAGGTGGACCAATTTTCGATTGGTCTTGCCTGAAAGCACCAGCTCGGCTGTTTCCAGCACTTTTTCGTCGGTTATTCTTAAACCGTTTTTAAATTCAGATTTGATCTTGAACAGGTCGAGCATGGCGCTGATTTCCGGACCGCCGCCGTGCACGAATACAAGGCGGTAGCCGTCTTTTTCCATTTCTTTCATGCTTTGGAAAAAATCTTCTGATAAATGGTCCACCACACTTCCGCCGCATTTCACTACTGCCGTTTTCATTGGGATCCCCCTTTGTCATACCTTTCGTTATGTTCGATAACTGGCATTAATCTTCACGTAATCATAAGTTAAATCGCAGCCCCAGGCTGTTCCTGTCCCGTTTCCGACATTCAGACGGATCTGGATCACAACCGTTTCATTTTTTAAATACTCCGTGACGGCTTCTTCGCTGTAGGCTTGAACTTCGCTATTTTTCAGTATCCAATAAGGACCGATTGCAATGTCTATCTGATCCGGAAGAACGGTGGCTTCACTATAGCCGACAGCGCAAACCACTCTTCCCCAGTTCGCATCGTTGCCATAGACGGCGGTTTTCACCAAACTGGACCCGACTACCGTTTTGGCGATCTTTCTGGCTTCTTCGTCATTGGCTGCTCCTTCGACGTTGACTTCCACCAGTTTTGTTGCTCCTTCGCCATCGCGGGCAATTTTTTTCGCCAAATCTTCGCACACCATTTTGAATGCGGCTAAAAACTTCTGCCATTCCGGATGTTTTGGGGAAAGCGGGTTATTTCCTGCCAGTCCGTTGGCCAAGACGAGGACCATATCATTGGTGGAGGTATCGCCGTCTACGGTAATTTGGTTAAAAGTATCATCCGTAATTTCTTTCAGCGCCTGCTTCACATATCCGTCTTCAACCGCGGCATCGGTCGTAACAAAAGCGAGCATGGTGGCCATGTTCGGCTTGATCATGCCCGATCCTTTCGCCGCGCCTCCGATCGTGACTTTTTTTCCGTCAATGGTCGTTTCGACCCCGCAGCTTTTTGTGACAAGATCCGTCGTCAAAATAGAGGTTTCAAACGAATTCGAATGCTCTTTAGAGGCAGCCGGTTTCAACATCTGAATTCCTTTTTTCATTTTTTCCATTTCTAAATATTCCCCAATGACGCCGGTGGACGCTACGGCTACATAGTGATCGGGAATGCCGAATTTTTTGGCTACCCATTCGCGCGTTTGATAGGCATCCAGCAGCCCTCTGTTTCCGGTGCATGCGTTAGCGCAGGCGCTGTTGACGAGAACGGCTTGCAGTTTATGTTCCTGGGCAAGGCTTTCCTGAGTAACCTTTAACGGAGCAGCTTGAAACACGTTCGTTGTGTAGACAGCTGCAGATTGGGCAGGCACTTCGCTAAAGATAATACCGAGGTCTTTTTTGGCATAACGCAGCCCGGCATGTACTCCATCAGCGGCGAACCCTTTCGGGGAGATGATAGATCCGTTTTCCAGCTGATGGATATCGTACGGTTTTTTCAATGCTTGCATGTAAAACTCCTCCTGTTCATTTTCACGGGTATAAAGGAAAGCCTTTCAATCCGCTTGTTTCGTCAAATCCAAACATCAAATTTGCATTTTGAACCGCTTGACCCGCGGCTCCTTTCATTAAATTGTCAATAACCGAGACGATGGTGAGTCGGTTCGTTCGTTCATCCACGGCGACCCCGATGTCACAAAAGTTGGAACCAGCTGTTTCTTTCACACTTGGGAACGTACCAAGAGGACGAACGCGGACAAACCTTTCGTTCTTGTATGTTTCTTTGTACAATTCATATACTTGTTCGGATGTCGCTTCTTTGGCTAATGGAGAGTATATCGTGGCCATAATGCCTCTTGTAATCGGCAGCAAATGGGTTGAAAAGGTGATAGGTCCACTAGCCTTGTTCCAAAGTTCGAGCTGCTGTTCGATTTCAGGTATGTGTTGATGAGCATTGACTTTATAAATACGGAAGTTTTCATTCATTTCCGCGAAATGAACGTTCAAGGAAAGCCCTCTGCCCGCGCCGGAGACGCCGGATTTCGCGTCAACAATAATTTGCCGAACATCAATCCAATGTTCTTTGACGACGGGAGCGAGCCCCAGCAGTGTGGCGGTCGGATAACAGCCCGGATTGGATAAAAGTTTCGCCTTTTTGATGGCTTCTCGGTTCCATTCGGTCAATCCGTACACCGCTTGTTCCAAATAGAAAGAATCCGCCGGTGTTTTCTTATACCAATTTTTATAATCTTCAGGATTTTTCAAGCGCAAATCGCCCGATAAATCGACTACTTTTACATCATTCTTCAATAGTTCAGGGACCAGTTTTGCTGATGCTCCCGAAGGAACAGCTAAAAAGACAACGTCTGCTTCTTCTGCGATCTGGTCAGGATCTAATTTCGTAAGCTCTAGATCACATATATCAGATAAATGCGGATATTCTGCAGAAATCGGAACGTGGTCTTTGCTTGAAGAATACATTTTATTCAATTTCAAATGGGGATGATGGATTAATAAGCGTATCAACTCGGCTCCTCCATAGCCGGAAGCACCGACAACGGCAGCTTTCATCAGAAACCTCCTGGATTGTATTTTTATTTATAAAATCTCATAATTATAAGTAATTTTTTATAATTATAGAATTGTATGAAGCATAAATCAACTGTTTTTTTCTTGGATGAGAAAAATCAGGCGCATGACAAAAATAAAATTTCGGTTCATTTAAGCAGCTAATACTCCAATCTTTTCTGTTTAAGACGTATTTTTTGCTTGATTGCACGGCCAACGCTTATTTCACCTTATGACTTGTTTTACGGATATGATTGTATATTTATTAATCATTTTGATAAAATATTCAGATTATTTCATCTGTTTTATAAGAGAAACTTATGAGTATAGCTTGAAGTTGTGCTAAAATAAAGGGAAAGTCAATATGCATCATTCATGTTTCCGGTTAAAGAAGAAACGGAGGAGTGTCGATGAATTTAGAGAAATGGTTTGAAAAAGGCATTACAGCAGAGCAATATGTCAAACAGATGGACGTCAACAAAGAAAACCTGCTTTTCATATACAACCAATTTACCATTCCGGAAGGGGAAGAGGATTTTATTAATGGTTTAAAAGAAAAAAAACTGCGCGTGATTGTGTTGACGGAAGACTGGTGCGGTGATTCGATGCTGAATGTTCCGATCTTGTTAAAGTTGGCGGAAGCCGCAGAGATGGACGTACGGTTTTTGTATCGGGATGAAAATCTTGAACTGATGGATCAATATTTAACAAACGGCACAACAAGGTCGATCCCCATTTTCATTTTTTTGAACCAAGATGGAGAAGAGGAAGCTGTTTGGGGACCTAGAGCTTCAGAAATTCAGAAGCTTGTGATCGAAAAACGTTCGGCGCTTCCGCCAATGGATCATCCGGACTTTGAGAAAAAGCATGAAGAAATGCACCAACAATTAAAAAACAGCTATTTGGAAACTGAAGAATATTGGTATGAAGTTTTCGACAGCCTGAAAACAAGGTTGGCTGAACGATTGTTTTAAAGCAGAAAAAAAGGGCCGGTAAGAGAGCTAAGGGTTCTGTTTTCTTGACCATGCCGATACATGAAAGGGATTTCTTTGGCTTTTGAATCACCCGTCACTTGTCAGCATTTTTTTCGATCACGACGGCCGACGGTATTTCGTAGTCTTTATTCATGGGACGGGGCATTTTTATTTTGTATTCGCGCGGCAAGAGAATGGTATTGGAAATCTTTCCGTTTTGGACAAATATTAATAAATTAATATCGTCCCGGTTTGCTATACCAATATTTTGGATCTTTTTCCATTCCTGGCCGAGCACTTTTTTCTGTTCCTTTTCAACCGTATAGGGCGGGAAAAGAAAGACGTGGTCGAAATGCATATGTAAGTCTTTATTAAAATCGACGTAAACGGAATTTTGATCTTTTTTTTCTATTTTTTTTCTATTAAAGAAAGCATAGTAGTTTCCGGACTTTCGTTGCTGGCTCGATCGCTTTGCGTATGTCCAAATAAGAGAAGCGAAAACAACAGCAAGTAAATAGGCAAAACGATCCGCTTGGTTCGTTTCTTCATATATGAAACTCCTTTCAACGGAAAGGTTTCCCCCGAGCAAAGAAAGTAGAACCCTTCACCATAATACCATTGATTGCCACAGAATGTGTAACATTTTTGTAAATAAAAAGAAATCCGTGCCATGTTGAACATTATTGTTCTATTATTCTTCCTCCAATCAATGAAGGAATATGAAGAGAGTGAACGGTAAGATAGCCGGGCTAACTCGTAGGCATCTTGTTTTGGAATCATCCCTTTTTTTGTCCCCAATGCAACCCTTTCATCCATTGCAAATCCATCGTTGTTTGATCCAACAGAAAATAGGAAGAGATTTATTTGTCGCTCTGATGTACTGTTTTTCTTGAACGATAGACGAACGCCTTTTTTGATATTGTATTTTTCGTGCTTCAACTCGTTTATCCTTTTATTTTTATCCGCAGTGCCCCGTATTGGATATGCTGCTTTCAGCATTTCAAACAAATGGTTTGAATCAAAAGATATACAGGCAGTTTACGCAGATAGAGATGGTAGGATGAGCGAGCGCAGGCGTATGTTAAGGAAAATCTTTTTTTGTGAGAAGAATTTTTTGCGTCGTCCAGAGAAGAGAAACGTTTCCAAAGAATCCTTCGATGTTTGAAGAAAGTGGATAAGCATTTGCACTTAGAGCTGCCAGTTGAAAGGGATGGGGGTGTAAATGAAGGGGGTTACAAAATTGATTCCTTCGTCCTGATAGGCTATGATGTTAGAGGGTAAATGCAAACACATACGACTTTAACAGATTAGGATGGGGAGTTATGAAAAGAGCGAGAATTATTTATAATCCGACATCAGGACGCGAATTGTTTAAAAAACATTTGCCGCAAGTCTTGCAGAAGTTGGAAAATGCCGGTTATGAAACATCCGCTCATGCGACCACCGGTGAAGGCGATGCGATCAGGGCTGCCAAAATCGCGGTGGAACGACGTTATGACATTGTGGTGGCCGCAGGAGGAGACGGGACACTCAATGAAGTCGTAAACGGATTAGCAGAGCAGGAATATCGGCCAAAACTTGGAGTTATTCCTATGGGAACGACCAATGACTTTGCCAGAGCTCTTCAAATACCGCGTGATATTGAAAAAGCCGTCGATATCATTGTGAAAGGCGATACGCTTCCGGTTGATATCGGACGGATGAATGACCGCTATTTTATTAATATTGCCGGCGGGGGCCGGCTGACAGAACTGACATATGAAGTGCCCAGCAAACTAAAGACGATGATGGGCCAGCTTGCTTATTATATCAAAGGAATTGAAATGCTTCCGTCGATAAAGGCGACGGAATTGACGATTGAATATGATGGAAAATTGTTTGAAGGCGAAGCCATGCTGTTTTTAATTGCCCTGACCAACTCAGTCGGCGGCTTCGAAAAACTGGCTCCCGATGCGTCCATCAATGACGGTCTCTTTACTCTTTTAATTTTAAAGAAAACGAATCTAGCCGAATTTTTGCGAATTGCCACGCTGGCGCTGCGGGGAGAACATTTATCCGACGATCACGTCATTTATACAACGGCCAACCGAGTAAAAGTTCGTTCCTCTGAAAAAGTATTAATTAACTTGGATGGAGAACTGGGCGGAGAAGCACCGGCAGAATTTGAAAATCTTTATCGCCACTTGGACGTATTTGTACCTATTGAAAAAGTTCGTCCGCAAGATCGAGTGGATTGAGGTTGGCGAAAAAAATCTCATTTAAAATGCGAATCCATTTTTAGATATTGGGGCAGGCTTAGGAAGCAAAGTCCGCCCTTTTGTTATGTGCACAAATCTAATCGGATATTGCGAATGGGAAATTGAGATACTGATTTTATAGGAGATACCAAAGAAGGTGATAGGTTTGGCGAAAGTACAGGCACCGGTTCAATTAAATGAAAAGATCGAGGTTATCTTCGATGATGTCACGCATGAAGGGCAAGGAGTGGCCAAGGTAGACAGCTATCCGTTGTTTGTTCCCGGAGCTCTGCAAGGAGAAAAGGGAACGATTCAAGTAACCAAAATCAATAAAAGCTACGGTTTTGGCAAAATCCTCGACATTTATGAAGAAAGCCCGGAACGCATGAATCCTCCGTGCCCGCTTTACCATGAATGCGGCGGCTGCCAGCTTCAGCATGTAAGCTATGAGGGACAATTAAAAATAAAAGAAAAGCATGTGCAAGATTGCCTTGTGCGAATCGGAAAAATAACGGATGCGGAAGTCCTTCCGGCATTAGGAATGGAAACACCGTGGCATTACCGCAACAAGGCGCAAGTGCCGGTCGGTCAAAGAAACGGCAAGATCATTGCCGGTTTTTACAAAAAACGCAGCCACGAGATCATGGAAATGGACGCTTGCATCATTCAGCAAAAGCAAACCGACGAAACGATTCAAGTCGTAAAAGACATTTGCGCCCGCTATCGCATTCGTCCTTACGATGAGAAACAGCATAAAGGCATACTCCGTCATATTATGGTCCGCTATGGCCGGACGAGCGGTGAGATCATGGTCGTCTTGATTACACGGACAAAAGACTTGCCGCATAAAAAGAAGATCGTACAAGAAATCAAAGCACGTGTGCCCGGGATCCGTTCGATTATTCAAAACGTCAACAGCAAGCGAACGAATGTCATTCTCGGCGAGGAAACGATCGTTTTATGGGGACGGGATGTCATTTATGACTCGATCGGCGATGTTCAATTTGCCATTTCGGCCAAGTCCTTTTACCAAGTGAACCCTGAACAAACGAAAGTATTGTATGACAAGGCTTTGGAATATGCCGAATTAAAAGGCGATGAAACGGTCATCGACGCTTATTGCGGCATCGGCACCATTTCGTTGTTTTTAGCCAAAAAAGCGAAAAAAGTGTACGGCGTCGAAATCGTCCCCGAAGCGATTGAGGATGCGAAGAAAAATGCCGAACTAAACGGCATCACCAATTCCGAATTTGCGGCGGGGAAAGCGGAAGAAGTCATCCCGGAATGGTACCAAAGAGGAGTCAAAGCCGACGTTCTTGTCGTCGATCCCCCCAGAAAAGGATGCGACCCGGCTCTATTGGACACCATCCTGCAAATGAAACCAAAAAAAGTCGTCTACGTCTCCTGCAACCCCGCCACACTCGCCCGCGACCTCCGCATCCTCGAAGACGGCGGATACAAAACCACCAAAGTCCAACCCGTCGACATGTTCCCGCAGACAGGGCATGTGGAGGCAGTGGCGCAGATGGTGTTGAAGGAGAAATAAGCAGAGGAAGCCGGAAATCTGAAAAAGATTTTCGGTGTTCCATCTGCTTTTTTTCAATTCGCTCAATATCATCGATGTAGGATTTCAGGAGCCAATTCTTTGAAAAACCATAAAGGCTTCCAGTAACTGTTTTAATTCCTCAATGGCAAGTTCATCATGTGTTGTTTGAAGGGGATGCTGCCCATATGAAATAGGAAAGTGATTTGTTCGGCACTAGGTGGGATATAAAAGAAAGGCACTTTTAAATTTTAATGTTGATTTTTTTGTATGTCTTCTTCAACGAAACCCCCATTTGCACAATAAAAAAGGCGGCATCACTTATTGTAGTAGTACCCTTAGTTGAACAAGCGCCTATTCCAATGATTCAGAATAGTACGTACTATGTGTACAGCGACGAACTTCTCTTTTGTTTTCTTTGATTTTCTCGTGCAATCGCATTATTTGTCAACCGCAATAACCATTTGAATTTGTCATACAGGGCTTGAAATATTTATAACCTTTAGAAAGAAGATGCTTATAATCAGCAGGTTATAAAGGAGTGGAAATATGATTCTCTCCAAATTTGTAGATGAGCTCTCCATTCCCCCTGTTTTAAAACCTCGATGGAAAGATCGGTTTCATACTTATTATGAAGTGAATATGACGGAATTTAAACAGTCGCTCCATAGCGAATTAAACGATACAACTGTTTGGGGATATGAAGGCAGTTATCCAGGACCTACAATTGAAGTAGAAAGCGGAGAAAAAGTGTTTATTAAATGGATCAACAATCTTCCCGATAAGCATCTTTTGCCGGTAGACTATACGGTGCATGGTGCCCACATGGATGTCCCGGAAGTACGAACGGTGGTACACGTACATGGCGCTAGTGTTGAATGGGAAAGCGATGGCTACCCGGAGGCTTGGTTTACAAAGGGATTCAAACAAGTCGGTCCATATTTTAGAAAGCAAATATATCGATATGATAATGACGATCGAGCTTGCACCCTCTGGTATCATGACCATGCGCTTGGTATCACGAGGCTCAATGTGTATGCTGGATTGGCAGGATTCTATCTTATCAGAGATCATCGGGAACGTTTATTGAATTTACCAAGTGGGAAATATGAGGTCCCTCTTATGATACAAGACAAGACATTTAATAAAGATGGTTCTCTTTATTACCCGAAGCAACCAGAAAAACCAGTCCCGGAATTAGAAACGTCGATAGTTCCTGAATTTATTGGAGATACCATCTTGGTGAACGGAAAAGTATGGCCGTATCTAAAAGTGGAACCCCGTAAATATCGATTCAGGTTGTTAAATGCATCTAACACCCGTTTCTATAGGCTAAAGCTTGATTCGGGACAACTTTTTTATCAAATCGGAACGGATGGAGGATTCATGCAGCACCCGATAGGCGTCAAAGAAATCATGTTGGCACCTGCAGAACGAGCAGATGTGATCATTGATTTTACCAATCTTGAAGGCAAGAATATTATCATGACAAATGATGCCCCCGCGCCATTTCCAACCGGAGATCCACCAAATGAAAATACAGGTACTGTGATGCAGTTTAGAGTGACTCTTCCACTGTCAAGTGTTGATACGAGTGTTATTCCGGCTTATATGATGCCTCTTCCAAAAATAAAAGTACAGTCAGCTTCCAAGATACGATACCTAACATTAAATGATAATATGGATAAGTACGGTCGTGAATTCATGCTATTGGATAATAAACACTGGGATGCCCCCATAACAGAAAATCCAAAATTGGGATCAACTGAAATATGGTATCTAATTAACTTAACTACGGATACACACCCTATTCATCTTCACTTAATTGATTATCAAATATTAGACCGGAGAGATTTCGATGTAGAAAAGTATAAAAAGGAGAGAATGATCCATTATACGGGTCCGGCGATGCCTCCCGAACCACAAGAACAAGGATGGAAGGACACAGTAAGAGCTAATCCTAACCAAGTCACTCGAATTATCATGAAGTTTGGTCCTTATACAGGGTTGTATGTATGGCACTGTCATATCTTGGAGCACGAGGATTATGAGATGATGAGACCGTATATTGTTATCCGATAATAGACAGTTCTCCGTGAGTATGTACTTGAACTGTATCTATGCTCGTTAATCCTGTCGATAAAATCCTTTTCTCGGATGAAATGTATGGGTATCATTCAAAACGTCAACAGTAAGCGGATGAATGTCATTCCCGGAAAAAATATGAGGACGGGGTGCCATTTACGACTCGGCAAAGTTCAATTTGACATTTCGGACAAATCCTCTTACCAAGTGAATGCTGAACAAACGAAAGTATTGTATGACAAGGCTTTGGAATATGCCGAATTAAAAGGCGATGAAGCGGTCATCGACGCTTACTGCGGCGTCGCTTTTTTATTTCGATTCGATCAACTAAACTTCTTCAGCACGGTAATAAAGGATAGTTGATGGAAAAGAATCGCCAAGGAAAGCGCTTGACCGCTTTTTTTCATCAACTGGCTGGTCAGTAAGTTGAAGAAGGAGAAGGTTTGAGTGTATCCCATTCTAATTAACTTATTGCCAAATTCTATGCTAATAACAAAAATGGTGAAGAGACTTTAAACTTTATTATTAGAAAAGAGTATCAATTAATAAAAATATGAGAGTTTTATGAGATTTTCGTGCGACTTTTGTGCAACTTTCGTGAGATTTTTTTGATAGTTTTTTGCAATTTTTTTGATACTTTTTTGGTACGGAAAACAGAAAAAAATCTGCTATTATGATAGTGTGAGATAAAAAGGAGCATAGCTTAAAGGGCTATGTTCTTTTTTTATGCTAATCAAAAAGGGGATGATAAAAATGAAATGATTGATGATGTTTCAAAAAATGCAGTAAATTGCCGCAATGATTCTCAAACAGTTTCCGATTCAATTATGCATATTTCAAAGGAAGTAGCAACGGAGGGCTTGTTCCCTTCGTTGCTATTTTCGTGTTGGATCATCCGAACGTCCTGTGAGATAGTCGATGGATACATCGAAAAAATCGGCAAGAATAATAACTTTGGAAATCGGCATATCGCTTTTGTCACTTTCATAACGCTGTTCTTGCCTAGTGGTGATATTAAGTAATTTTGCAATGTCACTTTGAGTTAGCTCTTTTGAGACTCTTAATTCTTTAATTCTTTCGCCTAATGATGCCATAGAAAAATCCTCCGAAAAAATTGTTGACACGACATAAAACGTCGCATATATTGAACTTATAAAACGACATAAAATGTCGTTATAACATTGAAAATGAGTGGTGGTACATGACATATTTGAAAAAAATGCGTGAAAAGATGGATTTTACTCAAGAAGATGTGGCTCAAGCAATCGGAACCACGATCCGGCAATATCAACGGATAGAAGCCGGCTTGAGCTTCTGCAACCGAGAAAAACTCAACAAGTTGGAAGATTTCTTCCAACTTCCTCAACGAATTTTGTTTGCTCGGAATTATGAGGAGATTCCAAGTTATTATCGTGGGTTTCTCCTTAACTGTAAATATAAAGCATTGTTCAAATGAAAGAAAGGGGGGTTTTCGTTGGGTGGTTTGCATAACAAAACAAAATCAGTTCTTATAGAAGAATTGAAAAGGTTGCATTTTTACACCCATAAAGGCGAGCCTCTTGAAAATTTATCTATCGATGAATTGAAACAGTTAGTAGCTACGGCCCGATTGAAAGAGGATTCAGTGGAACATATAACCAATATAGGTAGATAGTTGTGTATAATGAAATTAATGGTATCTTTTTAAGGAGGCGTTTGAATTGAAGAAAAAGAGTTTTGTAGGAGCTTTGGCATTTGCGACTTTTTTAACGGGTTCTATCCCTGCTGTTGGGGCGAGTGCAGCTAATACAGACTTTCGAGATGTTCCGAAAAGTTCATACGCTTATTCGGATATTGAGAAATTAGTAGAACGTGGTGCTGTCACTGGCTATTCTGATGGCAAATTTCATCCAGATGAAAAGGTAACAAGAGGACAATTTGCTGGCATGGTTGCTAGAGCGTTGAAGTTACCAAAGGGAACGAGTCGTTTCAAAGATGTTCCAGAATCGAAGGCACTTTATGATGAAATTAGTCGTGCTGCGAGTGCAGGAATTGTTAAGGGGACAGGTGGTAAATTTTATCCTGATCGTCCCGTAACACGCGCTGATATGGCCGTTATGTTAGATCGGGCCATGAATCTCAAAGGGAATTTCAAAGAAGAAGGAAATCTGAAATTTAAAGACAATGTTCCGGCCTATGCTTTAGAATCAGTCAAACGAATGGTCTTTTATGGCGTGATTCAAGGAAAAACAAACGGTACATTTGCTCCTAGTGAAGACGCCGACCGTGCTTCATCCAGCGTTTTGGTGAGCCGGATGCTGCAGGTTATCGAAAGAAATGAAACGAAACCAAGCAATCCAGGAAGTCCATCAACACCGGCGCCAACGAATCCAACTGAACCGAGCAATCCGACAGGTCCATCTACACCTACGAATCCTTCGGATACGGTTCCTGATTATGTCAATATGTCATTGAGTGAGCTTCACGCAAAATATGGAGACTGGACATTAGTTCGGAGAATTGATGGTATGGTGCCGGGAGGGGGCATTGTAGCAGATGTTGATTTGTTAAAAGATTTTTACAACGAACTACATCAATCAAAAGATGCCTATAAAAATCTTCCAGATCCTGAAACCTATTTAAAAAATGAAACACAGTCTTTACTATCTCAAAAAACGTTGATAAGCGCTCATTATCCAGACTATGAAATTATTTCATTCAACGGTAAGGCTTATAAGGATTCAGAAATTTATAATCCTCCTTTTCCGGAAGATCATCCGGTAACGGTTACTATGCCTTCTCAACCGAAAGAAGCAAATCAATATTGGATTGACTTGCATATTCCATATACTCAATTTGGTGTATACGGTCATGACAAAGTGACGGTTGGTCAAGTTCAACCAACCTATACAAAATCTGGTGTCGTGATGGTCGATGTCAAAGGTCTGTTTGCTCAAGTGCCAACTGTCACGGTGTCCAATGATGGCGAAACCGTTCAATATAACGGAACCACGATCAATCTCACGCCGGGAAGCAATGACATTCAAGTGAATGGGAAAAGCAAGACTTTATCCGTCAATGTAGAAGCGAAAAATGGAACCGTTTATGTCCCTGTGAGAGAGTTTGCAAAAGAATTAGGCTGGTATACTCGTTCGATTCCAGTAATGAAGCGATTAGACATTTCAACCTATCCATTACCGCAGTATGAGGGACTAACGGAATAAATATTTGTAAAACAAGAAGAGAGCATAGCCAAAGGGCTGTGTTCTTTTTTATTCCTTGAAAGGAGGTGTGATCCATGTCAGAAAACAAGGCGGTTATAATTTTAGTTGTGGTCACTGTCGTGTTTTTCGTGGTCATTGACACAGGAGTGACTCAACTGCTATTCAATAAAATTGGCGACCTTTTAACCACGATGGTTACGAATGTATTTTCCGGAGTGAATTGAACAAAGATCTTTCATTTGAAAGGTCTTGTTTTATTGCTCAAAAGAAGGGTAATGAAAATCCGGGCAAAAAAACGGATCGAGTTAAAGGGTATGAGGGTAGAGCTAAAAGTATCCTTGATGCTCAAGGGATTGATTATTATGAATTGGTTACACAAGCGACATCAACAATTGGTTGAATAGGTGGTGATTACCAATTGGTGGTCTTGACCCGCAAGCAGAGAATGAGGCATTTTCCGAGTTTTTATCCAATGAACCACTTAACTTTAACCAAAGTCATTTTTTTAAATGAATTGTCGATTACATTGTCAATAACGGAGTCATGGATAAAAAAGTGCTGCAGGAATAACATTTTAATGTGTAGGAAAAGCATTGTAGACTCATTTAAAGAAAAACAGAATGACGTAAGGAAAATCATTGGCATTATTGACGAGATTAACAAGAACTCTGGGGATATTGTCAGGGCCTAGCTGAATATTTTACGCTTAACTATTAAAGGCGTCTTAAGGGTTTTTATAGCCACTCTTAGATGCCTTTTTCATTAGTAAAATGGAAGATATATGTTTATAAAATAAAGGATATGGAAATGTTAAAGGAACTGGGTGTTTACGATCAAATTTATAAATTTATAGAGAAAATTGAGCAGATCTACTCACGATTTTTAAAGAAAGACTTTTCACTCATAAATTGAACAATTATAAATAGGTGATCTTTTTATGAATTATTGTATTGCCAAATACGGCTGCATCAATATTCCATTATTTGCTGATCGGCTTTAAAGATAGGCTTATTCCTTGTTTTTAAAAGAAAATATAATTAAAGATAAAACAAAAGGGCTGTCCTTAATGAACTGCTCCCTGTCATGTGGAGTGCTTGGAGAGATTGTATTGAGAGAAAATTAAGCAGAGGGAGCCGGAAATCCGTAAAGATTTTCGGAGCTCCCTCTGCTTTTATTCGATTAGCCGATGAAGAAATTCAGGTATTGCCTCTTTAAAGGACAGGAACTTTTAAAATTGTATTTTGATTATTTGTTGGCTAATCCATTCAACCAAATTTTGGTTAGAGATTGGTGTATGGAAAGAGGTTCCGTTCAAACTATATAGGATATTTCTTGATTGATTACGATTACTTTTTTCAATCAAATCGATCAACTCTTCTTTACTTAAATCAGCTTGATGAAAAAGAGAAAGAATTAAGGATTCATAGGACATGAATTGATACAATTGAATAAAGTCAAAAGTATTATCGATATTAATTAATTCCATTAACCTCTCATTGTTTAAAAATGTCCTAAAGGGTCCATAAATTCCCTTTTCATCTTCACTGACGATATAAACAGGACCGAAATACAAGCTCAATAATGCAAGGGAAAAAATAGTGATAAAACGTTCGCCGGCATTTTTTCCATTGGCAATAATACAACCAATTAATGTTTCTAAAGCAGCTTCAGAATGAGAATCGATTTCTTTAATGGAATCACGTATTGTTTGATTTGTTCTTACAGCTTCTAAAGATATGTTTTTCAATATATTGAATGCGGCTTCTTTTGTGCCAATCATATCCCTTAATAATTCAAATATGATTTGTAAATCTGCTACGTATATTTCATGCTCTGTAGATAGAATTCGAAATAATTCATAATAGTATTTTTCAAATGCCTTTTCATCGGGTAAGTTTTTTGAGGCTTCTTCAAGAATGATGTCTGGAATGAGAATGATTTTAGATAGTTGAAATCCCTTTTGTATAATAAAAGGATTACACACAGCGTCCTTCCTTAGCTTTGACAGCATCATATTATCCATAATATACAGTGCTTGATTGGCGTATAAAGATTTTTTTAGGCTATCCAAATGAAATTGGATAAAAGGTTTTATGGGACGGATCTTAGGATTTTCGATAACCTTCATTTTCACTTTCGCCCGCTAACTCTTTTCGCCAATCTAGCACTAATTGATATAATTTTTTATATTTATTGATGATGGATTGATAGTCTTCTTCATTTAGGTTTTTTTCCGCTTTTGATATCAAGTTTTTATAATCGTCAATTTTAATTTTATTGCTAGCTGCAAATAATGTACGGTCTATTTCATCAGGCAGGTTATTTTTATAATCATAATCAATAATATCTTTAGCTTCATCAATGGTAATGAATTGATTTTGAGCCAGTTTTATTACGATTGCCTTATAAGGAACTTCAAAAACAGGAATTAAATGAACTGCAATGTCGGTTAAACTAAGACTGCTATCCTTTTTTAAAGATAGATATTTCCGATTTAAAATATGATCATTAATTAGAATTTCACCTGCAAAAAGATTTGGCAGTCTCTCCTTTTCATCAAAAATACTGTCTATCTGAACAAAATTTTCTTCTTTTTTCTTCACCTTATCTTTATCAAAATAAAAGTGATAGAACTCATGCGCCCACATAAAGTTCTCATAAATTTTAGGTTGTGCTGTGTTGATTTGTATATAAAAATCCTGATTGTAATAAAAAACTAAACCACCATAATCTGAATTTTTAATGGGAAATTCTAATACACGTGCGTTTTCATATAAATAAGTTTTAATGAATTCTAAAGGCTTAGATGCGATAAGAGGATCACCGGAAGACTTTAACATCTCAATTTTTGATTTCACTTCAGGCAAATAATCTCGGTTAAAATTGACTACTTTTTCTATATTCTCTTTATTGATCACGATGTTCTCCTCCAAACATAACTGGTGAATGAGACAAAGGTTTGAGAACATCAATCAATTCTACAAATTCTCTAAAAACTTTCATCCCTTCTTTAAATGCTTCATTCACTTCCCCATTTAAAGACAGTGCAGCAAAATCCATAAAATTTTGTTCTTCCATTTTTTCATTGACACCTTTAGGCAAATCCATTTCTTTACGATGAAAATAAAACGGATCTTTAATTCTAAACAGCTTTAACATTTTCTCCTCAAATTGATCCACATTTCCTTCACCTTTAAGAAATCTATAAAAAGCACCTTTGCTTATTCCTAATCGATCTATAACCCAGTTATGTTTAATACCTTTCGCATCTAAATATTTCCTTATATTTTCTCCAATTATTTTTTTGGCCTCGCTCATCATCACACCTCCAAGTCTTTTGGTATTCATTTTGTATACTTCTATATATTATTATACGCAATAAACGTAAAAAAGTACATTATGTTAGACGAAATAGTGCACGTTTTAAATACTATTATAAGATGAAGATGGGAACCATAAAAAGTCCGTACTTCAGCTAAAGCTTCTCCATTCTGAAGTTATTATTAACTTCTATCGGTAACAATATGAATTGTCTACACTCTCGGCGACGAAACGATCGTTTTATGGGGACGGGATGTCATTTATGACTCGATCGGCGACGTTCAATTTGCCATTTCGGCCAAGTCGTTTTACCAAGTCAACCCAGAACAAACGAAAGTATTGTATGACAAGGCTTTGGAATATGCCGAATTAAAAGGCGATGAAACGGTCATCGACGCTTATTGCGGCATCGGCACCATTTCGTTGTTTTTAGCGAAAAACGCGAAAAAAGTGTACGGCGTCGAAATCGTGCCGGAAGCGATTGAAAAAAAGAAAAACGCCGAACGAAACGGCATCACCAATGCCGAATTTGAGGCAGGAAAAGCAGAAGAAGTCATTCCAGAATGGTACAAAAGAGGAATCAAAGCCGACGTTCTAGTTGTCGATCCCCCTAGAAAAGGATGCGACCCAGTTCTATTAGAAACCATCCTTCAAATAAAACCAAAAAAAGTCGTCTACGTCTCCTGCAACCCCGCCACACTCGCCCGCGACCTCCGAATCCTCGAAGACGGCGGATACAAAACCCTCAAACTCCAACCCGTCGACAAGTTTCCGCAAACAAGGCATGTGGAGGCCGAGGCGGAGATAGTGTTGAGGGGAAATTAAGTAGAAGGAGCCGAAAATCAGTAAAAGATTTTCGGTGTTCCATCTGCTTTTATTTCGATTCGGTCGATGAACCGCGAGCGATAGCACTTTAAAGGATAAGAACTCTTCGAAGTTTTTCTTCAACTCTCAAAAAAGACAGAAGGCTAAGGCATTTCTCTATCTCTATCCATCTTCGACAAATTTTGAGGCGTGACAGGCACAGATCTCAGGACTAGGTTTGACACATTCGCCTTTACAATAAGGGCATTGTCATTTCACTACACGATCTTCCTCTAAGCTATATATCCCGATTTTTCGAGGGCTGTAAGTCGCATTGTAATGATGTTGGTCTTCCTCTGGTATTGGATCACCTTGAAGACAGGATTCGTAATGTGGACGGGTATTTCAAGTCATCAACCAAATTGACCACTACTTTACTCAAAAGGATTTAACAAAAGAATCAGAGAGTATAGTACATGAATCCATATTGAGAGGGAGATGAGCATATTTCAAAAAATGTCCGATTTTACCGGAAAATCTAATAGAATATACCGGTTATTTAAAACTTCAATGCAAACGAAAACCTTCCAACATTTATAAATATATTGCCGCATTAAAGGTATTCTTTGCATTTTTGCTTTCTAGAGGGATCATTAAAGACAATCTGATGGCACGTATCAAAATCGAAAAATTGGAATATGCTAATGGGGCTAATCAAATAAAATGGCTTACAAAAGAAGAACTAGACCGATTCATTGGTTATGTACAATTGGAGCCAAACGAATTCAAACGGCTGTGCAAATGCCATGATCGACTTAATGCTGGATGCAGGACTTCGGGTAAATGAGGTTGCTCCATTAGAAATAAACGACATCATATCTAAAGATAAAGGTGTTCAAGTGTGATCACTCGGGAAAGCAAGGGGAATAAGTTTGCCACTATATTACTGGTTCAAAAGCACGCCAGAAATTTACGTAAATGGCTGAAGTATCGAAAAAATTTAGAAATGTACATACATAAAGAATCCACACGGTTATTTGTATCCGAGCGTTCCCCATTTTTATCCGAGCTAGGAATTCAAAAAATGCTGACTAAATACGCACGTCTTGCCAATATGGAGAACAATACTCCACACCGCTTTCGACATAGCTTCTGTAAGAACTTGGCCAATGCCGGAACGCCGATTGAAACTATTCGGAAATTTGCACGACATGAAAGATTCAAATAACAGTGATATATGTTGACTCATTATAGGAAGAACAGTTGGAGGCGTTGAGGAGGATATATTAATATTTGGTTTCAGTGAATAAAAATAATATATAATACTAAAGGACATAGCATAATAAGGGAATCAAAACTTTGACCCATTTCATTATGCCATGTCCGATATTTGCAATATTATCTTATTCAACATCTTATAAATTTATTCTTCATTTTAATACTATATTTTTTATCTGTATTTGTCAATGTAATTTTTTGTAGAAATTTATGGTATACTTTAAAAAAATCAATTAGGTTGAGGGGAAAGAAGTGTCAGAAGAAAAGTTGTTAGGTGGTCAACGTTATTTTATTAGTAAGATCATGGAGTATTTTAATTATTCTAAATCCCAACAATCTCAAATGTTTACAAAAGCCTTACAGGAAAAGAGATATGATAGCATAACATTAATGTTTAGCGAATTTTTGGAAATTGAGCAAGATATTAGGGAAGGAACTAGTGATAAAACTAAATTAAAACATAGTTTAATTAGTTCAATGAAAAGTATTTTATTTCATTGTAAACAGAATCCTTTATTAATAAAGGGAGAGTTAGCCAGGGATATAAGTTTTCTAGTTAAGAGAATTCAGGAATTTTTAAATGAAGGAGAAAAAGAAAAAGTAGATCAAGAGAAATTAAATACTATACGTATTTCAATTTCTAGTTTAGTAAAAAGATATGATTCTGAAAGTTTAATTGAAGAATATATTGATTTAATTTTAGAGGTTCCATTATCCTACAAAGAGATCGATTTAATAGTCCAGTATTTTATTAGTGAGTTATTAAATTTAGGATATTCGTTTAAATATCTGAGTGAATGGAAACAAAGTTACAAAGAATTATATCAATACATAAAAGATTTGGATAGAGAAGAATTGAGTAAGGCTCTATTAGCGTTTAAAGATTTGATTAAAGAACCTACTAAGTATTCTATAATTATAAATAGTTGGTTACCGGATGAATTAAAAAATGAGTTGGAAACGGAAGGATGTATTAATTTAAAATATAGGTATTGTAGACTGAATGAAAGTGAAGAGTATATCATTCGTGAAAGAAAAGATAAACTCCATTTTCGACAATCTGATAAATATCATAATTTAAAAGTCGAAGTTGTTGCTTATGATAAATATAAGGCTATAGAAAAAGTAGTTAAAAACTTAGAAAGTTATCTTGGAATGTATAAACATTATTATAATTTTGATAAAGTTGCGGTCAATGTACAATGTCTTTTATCAAATGGTTATAATGAATGGGTACAAATGAGAACTGATAATACTGACGCACAAATTTTTAATAATAGTATAAGTGCCAGAGAAAATGAAGACATTAAAGATTTTTTACTTTTAAGAGATAAAGTGAGAAAAGAAAATGGCCGTATTACAACTAGTATTAAGCAATTGAATAATTCACTTGAAATGCTAAAGAAGTCTATTGAAACATCACCAGAAAATCGATTACTCAATAATTGGTCCAGCCTTGAATATCTTTTAAATTCCTATGAGGGGAAAAGTATAATTAGTAAAATAATAGATATAGTGCCTAAAGTGATTAGTTTATATCTTGTAAAAGAGCGGCTTAATATATTTTGGGAGAGACTTTTAGCAAATAAGAGATTTCATGAAATAAATATAGTAAAAGAATTATTTTTTAAATGTTCTAAAGAAGAAGGAAAATACGATAAAAATAAGTTAGTAGATTTTTTAGGAGAAGAAGATAATATTAAAAGTTTATTTGAAAGTTTAGAAAAGGATGTAGTAATGCATAGAGAGATTGCTTTTATAAGAGAGGTTTTAACAGATTTAAGTAAACTTTTGAGAAATATCGAGAATTTACATGAACTGATTGAACATGATTTAACGCGCATATATAGAGTACGTAACAAATTAGTTCATTCTAATAACAACATCTTATTTAATAATATCGATATATTTACAATCCGTTTAAATAAATATATTAATTCTTTAATTGGAACTATTATACATTATCTAAAAAGACGTCCTGATCTACAAATATCTGAAGTATTAAATTCAATACATGAAACTTATGAATGGTATAAGAATTTTCTGAAAAGTGAGAGTGAAAAAACTAAAGCTATTAAGAAAGCAAAAGAGGAAGGCAAAGAAACGGGTAAGATAAGCATAGATATAAAAACAGCATCGTTTCCACCGTATTTATACATGTAGGTTGCAAATATAAAAACTTCAATTGATGGACAGTTCAATAAATTTTTAAACCAATACTATTTAGCGAGGAAGCAAATTATTTTTATGGAAAATGAAGAGTATGTAGCAAGATAAGTAATATAAATGAAAATTATTTGGAATAATTCGGAAAGCAAAGAGGTGAAGTTAATTGAACATGGTTAGAGTATTTGAAGAACAAGTTATTAAGATAACAGAACAAAAATTGAACGAAACATTAGAGAAGTTGAAGGGAGATAAGTTACTTCAGCGGAAATTCAGGGAATTGACTGATATTTCGGCAACATTAAAAAGGCTTGACGTAATTATAAAAGAAAGTTCAAGTTTGGATAGTAGGGGAAAATGGATAGAAAAAAGAGATAAACTTATGGAGAAACGTGATGAAATATACTTTAAGATAGAAAACGAAGGATTTGAACGTGAGTGGATAATAACAATTGTTAAGTATGAAAGTGAAAACTTAGAAAAAGTTCTAAATGATGCAAGGGAAAGTGCAAGAAAGAAATATTTTTGGGATGCAAGTTTTGATGATATTGATATATTTGATAAACGATGGGAGCTTGTAGAACAACAAATAAAACAAGCCAAAATGAATTATTTAGAAGGTGTATAGTAAGCAAAATGCAAGATTAGTCTTCTTACCTCCTAGTCTCTTTTTTTTCTCCTATGTAACCCCAAAATAAACAATTGCTAGTTAAAATAAACTCTTGCTATTCCGACTCTGATTTCGTTAAAAAAATCATTTGCGATTTCGGTTTTTTTCATGCCAATCCCTTGTCCCATCATTCTTTTCTCAATTTTCTCTTCTCTCCAAATATAAGCAAAACTATTTTTTAATGCGAAAAAAGAGGCGAAAAAACGGTCATTTTTGCATCAAAAATTGTCCGAAATTAGGTTTCTATAGCCAAACTGTATTTTAACTCGAACTTAAGAATGCGGGGTTGGGGCGGGGGACAACAACGATTGAAAATTCCCCAATTTCAACAAAATGAAATTCCCCATTTTGAACGTTTAATTCGATAACTAGGAAGGAAAAAGGCCTGCTTTTTTCTTTTCTCGGAGGCGGTAAGAATCGCCTTTGATGTTAAAGGTAATGGGGTGATGTAATAGACGATCTAAAATGGCTGTTGCTAATGATCGTCGCCGAATACTTTTCCCCATTTGAGATAGGATTTATTCGATGTAAGAATCATCGTTCCTTGTTCATATCATTTCGATTATGATTTAAAAAAACACATTCTCCGTTAGTTCATCAAAAGGGGATATCCTACCTCATCTATAAAGTATGTCTGGGCGACTCCAATGATTGACTAAACGTTCGAGAGTCCCTTTTTCGTTTGCCTTTCGGCGTTCTGCCACTAAATCGTCTAAAGCGGTGTATTCTTGAGTAATGGCTTCAATCGAAAAGGAAATGGCTAAATGTGTTTTTCCAACGCCCGGTGGTCCAAGAAAAATAGATTTTCTCCGTGGGCAAAACCGACATTTTGATAGTGTCATTGTGAAGAACGTTTATTTATTCAATGCGTACTATTCCTTTATATAGTTCATGTACACAGAAAAAATTTTTGGTTGTTGCTGCACATATAAAAGAAAACGATTGACGCGCTAGTCAAAAAGTCATATACTTTATTTAACACTGTTGTTAAATATTGAATTTGACATTTAAAAGGAGGTGCAATATGCAGCTCGGTGATATTGCTGACATAAAGACGGGTCTAGTTTTAAGCAGGAAAAAAGCGGAGATCGAATATACGGCAAAGGCCACATATAAACTGCTGTCTCTTAAAAATATAAGCGAAGATGGATTCATCGAAAATGATTCGTTTGAAGAGTTTGTTAGTAATGATGAGTTAGAAGATCATTACTTTACCAAAGAAGGCGATGTATTGATGCGGTTAAGTCAGCCGTATACAGCAGTCTGTATCGATAAAGAGTACAGCGGCTTATTGATTCCATCCTACTTTGCCATTATCAAAGTGGATCAGTCAAAAGTTATGCCCCGATACATAGCATGGTATCTTAACACGTGGAATGTGAAAAAAGAATTGGAGCGTTCTCAAGCGGGCAGTCGGATACCGAGTACGAATCAGCAAGTTTTAAAAACCATTCCTATTATAGCTGCATCACTTTCCAAACAAAAAGCACTAATAGAACTATATCAGCTTCATCAAAAAGAAAAACGATTGTATAAGAAGCTGATTGAAGAAAAAGAGTTGCTCTTTCAAGGCATTGCTCAACAAATTTTAAGTGGTAAGAATCAGGAGGAGAAATAATGGTTGAACAGACAACACAAGAGAAAATTAACAGCGTTTTATGGCAAGCTGCCGATACGTTTAGAGGAAAAATCGATTCATCAACTTATAAAGATTACATTTTAACCATGTTGTTTATTAAGTATCTGAGTGATACGTATAAAGAGAAATTAGAAGAATATACAAAGCGCTACAATGGAGATGAACAACGCATTCAACGTGCATTATCGAGAGAACGTTTTGTATTGGATGAAACATCCACCTTTGACTATTTATATAGTAAAAGAAATGATCCGGAAATTGGAGAGATTATCAACAAAGCGTTGGAACGAATTGAAAATGAAAACTCGGGGAAACTTCGTGGCGTTTTCCGCAATATTGATTTTAATTCAGAGGCGATTCTAGGAAAAGCAAAAGAACGGAATGCCATGCTCCGTTCATTATTAGAGGATTTTAATCAATTATCTCTAAGACCGTCGCAATTAGGAAATGAAGATATTGTCGGAAATGCTTATCAATATATGATCGGGCTTTTTGCTTCAGATGCAGGGAAAAAAGGCGGAGAATTTTATACGCCAGCAGAAGTTTCAGAACTTTTGGCACGATTAGTAAAACCGCAAGAAAACGATCGCATTTATGACCCGACATGTGGTTCAGGTTCATTACTGATTAAGGTTGCAAAACAAGTGCCAAGCAAAAAAGTGGCGATTTACGGTCAGGAACGGAATGGTGCAACACACTCATTAGCGTTAATGAATATGTATTTGCATGGCATTGATGATGCAAAAATTGAATGGGGAGATACATTAGCGAATCCACTGCACTTGGAAGATGGCAAGTTAATGAAGTTCCAAGTCATTGTTGCGAATCCCCCATTTTCATTAGACAAATGGGCAATGGGATTTGCCGGTGAAGGAAACACAGATAAAAAATTTAAAATGGAAGCAAGCCTTGACCCATATAGAAGATTTGAATGGGGAGTTCCACCAAGCTCAAAAGGGGACTACGCTTTCGTTCAACATATGCTGTATTCATTAGCGGAAAACGGAAGAATGGCGACGATCCTGCCTCATGGTGTTCTTTTCAGAGGATCGAGTGAAGGAAAAATCCGTAAACAAATTATTGAGTTGAATCTGTTGGATGCTGTCATCGGGCTTCCGGAAGGTTTATTCTACGGTACCGGAATCCCAGCTTGTATCATGGTATTTCGAAAAGACCGTACACGAAAAGACGTCCTCTTCATTGATGCTTCTGGTGAAGAACATTATGAAAAAGGCAAAAACCAAAACAAATTAAGAGAACAAGACATAGAAAAAATCGTTGAAACGTATGAGAAAAGAGAAACAATTGATAAATACTCCTATGTTGCTACCATTGATGAAATTCGCGAAAACGACTATAACTTAAACATCCCTCGCTACGTCGATACATTTGAAGAAGAAGAACCTGTGGATATGGAAGCGGTGAAAGAAAATATCGCCAATATTAAGAGGGAGCTACAAGAAGTAGAAAAGCAGATGGCGAAATACTTGGAAGAATTGGGATTGTAGGAGGGATTTTTATGGGAGCTGTGCGAAAAGCGGACTTTTATTATGGTTCTATGTTGTCTTGTTTCGTCAATAATGGTCTTGCTCCAGCCATTATTGAACCCGGGGATTCTCGTAGGATATACAAGATGACAACCGACAACGGGGACTATCAAATTTACGCTAAATATGTGTCTTCCCCTTTAAGAAGACAGAAAAAGGATGCTCAGTTATGGCAATTTATTTTCTCACCTGATGAAGTAGAATATTTCAGGAAATATAAGGAGAATGGAACCAAGCTATACTTTGTTTTGATTTGTGGGCGTGATAAGTTGCAAGATAGCGAGATTGCTATATTATCTCTTGATGAAGTGAAAGACTGTTTGGATATTGATTATGATCGAGAAAGCTATCGAATCACGATCAAATGGGAAAAAGGAATACATGGTTTAAAGGCATACGGTACTGGACGGGCAGATATTCTTGATGGTAAGGACAATACGATTCGTATCTCAAGAGATATGCTGTCCTACTTTTAGGGGGATTGAATATGAAACCTGAGATTAAAGAGAGAATTGATAAGATTAAACGTGGGGAAATGCCAGATGGATATAAAACTTCAAAAATAGGTGTAATTCCTGAAGATTGGGATGTGAAACATTTGGAAGACATCTCAAATATAAATCCAAGAAAAGAAGTTTTAGATGAAAATGATACTGTCTCTTTTATTTCAATGTCCGATGTTTCAGACGACGCTAGATTAATAAGCTATCAACCAAGATTATATAAAGAGGTATTCAAAGGTTTTACTTCTTTTAGGGACGGAGATGTTCTTGTTGCTAAAATAACACCTTGTTTCGAAAATGGGAAGGGTGCTTTGGTTGATAACCTGATAAACAAAACAGGTTTTGGAAGTACAGAATTTCATGTATTAAGGTCAAAGAAAAATGGGGATGAACTTTTTATTTATTATCATACTGTAACTGATAGGTTTAGGAAAATTGGCGAAAAAAATATGACAGGGACGGCAGGCCAAAAAAGAATATCTACTGATTTTGTAAAAGGGTTTCTTATTCCATATCCTCGCAATGATATCGAGCGTAAGAAAATCGCCTCCATCCTTTCCACATGGGACAAGGCAATTGAGCTAAAAGAAAAGCTAATCGAGCAGAAAAAACAGCAGAAAAAAGGATTAATGCAGAAGCTGTTGACGGGTGAAGTGAGATTGCCTGGGTTTGAGGGAGAGTGGGAACAAGTAAGGTTAGGTGAACTTGCTAAATTACAAGGTGGATATGCTTTTAAATCATCAATGTTTAAGGAAAAGGGTATACCCATTGTTCGGATTTCAAATATTCTTCCAGAAATAACTGATTATAATCAAGAGTTCGTATACTATGATGAAATTAAAATCTCGGATAATTTTATGGTTCAATATGGGGATATTCTAATAGCAATGTCTGGGGCAACAACCGGTAAAGTGGGTATATACAAAAAAAATGAAATTGCATATTTGAACCAGCGTGTTGGGAAATTTGTTAACCTTGATAAAAGTAAATTAGATTATGGTTATTTGTATTATTTAGTAACGTCTACTAAGTTTAAAACTCAACTAACTGAAGAATTGGCAACGGGTGCACAACCGAATATTAGTAGTAAGCAAATTGAGAATTTCAAATTTAAAATACCATCAATAAATGAGCAGATTAGTATTTCGAAGATCTTAGCCCAATTTGATAAATTTATATCTTTACAAGAAAAAGAATTAATCTATTTAAAACAACAAAAGAAAGGCCTTATGCAATTACTTCTTACGGGAAAAGTCCGAGTAAAGGTATAACCCCCTTTACTCTTCCCTTATTTTTTCAACAGGAGGCGTGAGGATGTCAAGGGAGAAGAGTTATGATGAACGGTTTATAAGCCAGGTTCCGGCGATTGAGGTGTTGCAAAAGTTAGGGTATCAATACCTATTACCGGAAGAAGCAGAAAGAATGCGGGGAAACCTGCATCATGTATTGTTGACAACCGTTTTAGAGGAAAAGCTAAAAGAATTGAATTCCTATGAGTATCAAGGTCAAATTTATCAATTTAGCGAATCCAATATTCGCCAAGCCATTCGTGATTTAGATGAGCCGCTGACCAATGGATTGGTGAAAACAAATGAAGTGATTTATGAGACCATCATGAACGGGAGAAGCTATACGGAGTTTTTGCCGGATGGATCGAAAAAATCGTTTACCATTCAATATATCGACTGGAACAACATCGAAAATAATGTCTTTCATGTAGTGGAAGAGTTTGAAGTGGAACGAATGGATGGGCGTGGAACTGTAAGGCCGGATATTGTGTTGTTTGTGAACGGGATTCCTTTTGCGGTCATTGAATGTAAAAAAGCGTCGATTTCTATGAATCAAGGAATCAGTCAAATGATTCGCAATCAGGGGAAAGATTACGCCCCACAATTATTTAAGTTTATTCAAATTGTGATGTCCACGAATAAAAATGAAACCAAATACGCAACATGCAATACTCCGAAAAAGTTTTGGTCTGTTTGGAAAGAAGAAAAAGAGGAATGGCTGCAGAACTGGCTGGATAAAACAGTGGAAGGCAGACTGCCAACCATGCAAGATAAGAACATCATTTCACTGTTTCACCCCGAGCGTTTGTTAGAGTTAACCCAGTTCTTTACCTTATTTGATAAAGACGTTAAAAAAGTAGCCCGTTATCAACAATACTTTGCCATTAAAGAAATTATAAAAACGATTGAAGAACGAGATGAAAACGGCAATCGTCAAAGCGGCGTGATTTGGCATACACAAGGTTCAGGTAAATCACTAACGATGGTGATGTTAGCCAAGTATATTTTATCTGAGCTGCGCGGTTTCAATCCTAAAGTCATTGTTGTAACAGATCGGGTTGAATTGGATAAACAAATACATAAAACATTCAGCCATACAAGATTAAAAGCAAGTCGTGCAACTTCAGGAAGCCATTTGGTAGATTTAATAAATGATAACCATTCTGATATTGTCACGACTTTAGTTCATAAGTTTGATACAGCGTCTTCCAAACAAAAGCCAATTGAATCAAGGGATATCTTTGTTTTAGTCGACGAATCACATCGTACACAGTATGGCGAGCTTCATCTAAAAATGAAGAAAGTATTCCCAAATGCCTGTTATCTCGGCTTTACAGGGACACCATTAATGAAAAAAGAAAAAAACACATTGATTAAATTTGGCAAACTTATACATAAGTACACAATTGCGGATGGTGTTCGGGATAAAGCGATTGTTCCCCTTTTATATGAAGGAAAAATGGTCGAACAATCGGTGAATCAAAAGGCGATCGATCATCGTTTGGAAATGATTACACGCAATCTGAATGACAAGCAAAAAGAGGAAGTAAAGCAAAGATGGAGTAAATATGAAAAACTTGCTTCTTCGGAACAGAGAATTTATTTAATTGCGGAAGATATTAACAAACATTTTGTAGAAAACTATAAAACACAAGGAAGCCAATTCAAAGCGATGTTGGCCACCAATAGTAAAATTGAAGCGATACGCTATCTTGAGGCTTTTGAGGAACTGGGTGATTTGAACTGTGCCGTTGTCATATCCCCGCCTGATCAACGGGAAGGACATGAAGTAGTCGATCAGGAATCGAAAGATAAAGTCCAGCAGTTTTGGAAACGAATGATGGATCGCTACGGAACGCCTGAAAAATATGAGGATGCGATCAAAGATGAATTCGTAAACGGCGACGAACTGGATTTGCTGATTGTCGTGGACAAATTGCTGACGGGTTTCGATGCGCCAAGAGCAACGGTACTTTATGTCGATAAGCCTATGAAAGAACATACGCTTCTCCAAGCCATAGCCCGGGTCAATCGTCTTTATGAAGGAAAAGATTATGGTTTAATCATCGATTACCGCGGTTTATTGGATAAACTGGATGAAGCCATGCAGATGTATTCCGGCGCAGGTTTGGAAAACTTTGATCCGGAAGATTTAAAAGGTGCTATTTACGATGTCATAAGCGTAATTGGATCATTACGGCAATATTATTCCGATTTATGGCAAATTTTTGCACCAATCAAGAACAAGAACGATAGAGAAGAGTATGAAGTATGGTTGGAGGACGAGGAGCGCAGAGAAGAGTTTTATGGCGTTTTAAGCAATTTTGGCAGAAACCTTGGGATTGCGTTAGAATCGGAGAAAATCTATAATACTTTACCACCTGAAGAACTTCAAAAGTACAAAAAGGATTTCAAGTTTTTCCAAGATTTGCGGAAAAGTGTGAAGCTGCGTTATTCGGATACCATTGACCATAAAGAGTATGAAGCGAAAATGCAGAAATTAATGGATAACTATATCGCTGCCGAGGAAGTTATCCGCATTACGAATCCTGTAGATATTTTAAACGCAAAAGCTTTTGAAGAGGAGTTGGAGCGTTTACAGTCAAAGAGAGCCAAAGCGGATGCAATTCGTACTCGTTTAACGAAGAGCGTTCATGCAAAGTGGGATGAAAATCCATCCTACTATAAAAAGTTTTCTGAGCGCATACAAGAGGCTATTCAAGAATACAAAGATAAACGCATTTCGGAAGCAGAGTATTTAAACCGAATGAAGGACATCATGAATGATTATCGTCGGGGTGAATCATCAGAAAGATATCCTGAAGTAATAAAAGAAAATTGGAATGCACAAGCCTTTTACGGAGTAACAAAAGATATTTTGAGCGAAACAAAGGAAACGGCTGCAAGTTATGACACGAATACTCTTGGTGATTTAGCATTAAAAATAGATGAAATCATTAAAAAACACCAAAAAGTGGATTGGCATGATAATGTAGAAATCCACAATCGCATTGCTCAGGAATTGGATGATCTTCTTTTTGATTTTAAAGAAAAGCAAAATTTGGAAATCGACTTTGATACGATTGATAAAATTATTGAGCAAATTAAAACGGTTGCTCTAAGACGTTACTAAGGGCGGGAACAGCATGGAAAAGCATCAAATCGAGTACGCCAATAAAATCATTGACTTCGTCGTGAAGCGGAAAAAAGTGAAAAATGTTAATCTTAATATCAAACCGGATATGACAATTGAAGTCACTGCCAATGACAGAGTGCCGCTTGACTTTATTTGTGATTTTGTGAAAACAAAGGGTGCATGGATATTAAAGAATGTCAAGACGTTTCAAGATGTTCAGCCATATAGGCAAAGTGAAAGAGAATATGTAAGCGGCGAAACCTTTAAGTATTTAGGAAAGCAATATCGCTTACGGGTCATACAGGCAGAGAAAGAAAAGGTGAAATACTTTCGGGGGTTTATCTATCTTTACGTTAAAAATACAGAAAATGTTAATCGTAAAGCCAAACTAATGGATGAATGGTATCGTGAAAAAGCTCAAAAAACATTCCATGAATCCCTTGATAAAATGTTTCCATTGGTTCAAAAGTATGGAGTCGAAAAACCAAACATGGATTTGCGGTCAATGAAAGCACGATGGGGCTCAGCTTTGACAGAAAAAAACACAATCTTATTAAACACCGAGTTGATAAAAGCTCCAAAATACTGTATCGATTATGTTGTACTGCATGAGTTGATTCATTTTAAATACAACGACCATAGCGACAATTTTTATAAAATGCTGTATTCTCTAATGCCCGATTGGGAAAAGAGAAAGGCAATATTGGATGAAGAAGTAGTTAAAGACTTATAGAAGTGAACTACTCGGTATAAAACAACTAGATAAAACAACAGAAAGCAGTTCCGACGTATATTAACTAATTATGGAACTGCTTTTTTTCCGTCATTTAATCATGAATTTTTAGATTACATTATGAGGAGAGTGTTCTAATTGAAAAAAGTTGTTTTAACTGGTAATGGCTTATCTGTTGGTTTAAATAGAGCATTTGCATTACAAAATATTACTCAGACTTTTTACAATAAATTAACCCCAGAACATCAAAAGTTTATTCAGCATCACATGGAAAGAATTCAAAAGGATGAGTATATTCAAGTTGATTTTGAAGAGGCTATCGCAAGTATAGAGCAAGTTCATGATGCACTAGATAGCTATGTGAATTTTTTAATAAATGAGGAAGAAGGTAAAAAATATCTAGAATCGGAAGGCCTTGACGTTGAAGAATTACAGAGTCATCTAACTAAAATAAAGGAAATAATCATTTCTTATACTTCTTCAATAGTTGAAATTATAGATGGAAATGTACACTGGGAACAAATAGGTGATAGACTATCAGGATTCATCAATTGGTTACAAGCAGAGCTTCAAGGTAATGATGAAATTGATTTATTTACTTTGAATTTTGACTTATTATTAGAAACTATTTTACTAAGAATTGTTGGAACTGATGAATTTACAGATTTTCATGTTAAACGTGGTAAAACTCCAGATGGCCATGATAAGTTTAACTTTGATCCACAGCAGACTTTAAATGATTTTGGTTATAGAAGAATACGGCTTCACCATT
Organism: Bacillus sp. FSL W8-0223; assembly: GCF_038006805.1. NCBI lineage: Bacteria > Bacillati > Bacillota > Bacilli > Caryophanales > Bacillaceae > Bacillus > Bacillus sp. FSL W8-0223. The sequence continues at coordinate 3,180,541 of NZ_JBBOVX010000001.1, read as the reverse complement.
TACATGGTTCTCTTTCATCATTTAAACGGCTTTCTGATGGGAGAATTTTTAAACTAAGAACTGAGGATATAAGATTATCTGATTTGTATAAAAAGTTAGATGTAAACGAGCTCTTCCCTTCCATAATTACGGGAGGATTTAAGAGTAAGAAGATTCAAAGTTTACCATTCAGTTTCTACTATGGGAAGTTTAAAGAAAAGATGGTGGACCCAGAAAATCTTTGCGAAGAATTATACATTATTGGTTACAGTTTTAGAGATGAACATATTAATGAGGCAATTAGTGAGCGTTTGAAAATACACAGAAAAAGAGATGGGATCCTACTTAAAAGGTTTGTAATAGTAGATTATAAATTGACTGAGGAAGAACAAGATAAGTTTATAGAAGATGTAAATAAGGCTTTAGAATTAGGTCGAAAAACAAAACTTAAAAAAGAAGATGGTATTTTTATTTTTAATGGTGCGGATGCAATTGATGGAATTCTTCATGCAAGCAATTAACCCTAATACTTTAATACATTTGAAAACGTTACCTAAGGAGAGTTGAAATGGTTGCAAATTTAATTGAAAATCCAAAGGAAATTAAAAGACATGTAGTTATTTTGGGTGCGGGAGCAAGTCTGGCTACAACAATACCAACAAATGGTGATAGAAATGGTAAAAGGCTCCCAATAATGAATAATCTTATTAAGGTAATAGGTATAGAAGACCTTGTACACCAAATTGATATAGATTTTAAAAGTGATAATTTTGAAGATATATATAGTGAACTGTATTCAAAAAGAGATTATACAGAGGTATTAGAGACCATTGAGAAAAGTGTGTACGATTATTTTAGCTCCTTGGAATTGCCTGACGAACCTACAATTTATGATTATCTTGTTCTCTCGCTGAGGAGGAAGGATGTTATTGCAACATTCAATTGGGATCCTCTATTATGTGATGCTTGGCAAAGATGTCATAAAATTACTACAAACTTACCTCATCTATTATTTTTACATGGAAATGTAAGAGTTGCTACTTGTGAAAGGTGTAAATTGATTGGAAAGATAGGTAATAATTGTTCTTATTGTGGTGAACAATTAGTTCCAACTAAATTACTATATCCCATAAGTGAAAAAAACTATAATAGTAACCCTTTTATCAAAGATCAATGGAATATTTTGGGGCAAGCAATTGATCAAGCATATGCGTTAACTATTTTTGGATATGGTGCACCGAAATCAGATATCGAGGCTGTTAATTTAATGAAAAAAGCATGGGGAAAAATTGAAGATAGAAGTATGGAGCAGATTGAGATTATTGATATTAAAGATGATGAGGAATTAGCAAATACGTGGAGTGAGTTTATCTTTTCCCACCATTATGAAACACATAAATCATTCTTGGACTCGCATCTTTGTAAAGTTCCTCGAAGATCTATTGAGGCTTATTATGAAATGTTTTTCAATGCTAATTTCATTGACTTACATGAATATCCTAAAAATGCTTCATTTGAACAACTTACTACTTTCATTCAGAATTTAACTAAATATGAAAATTAAACTGTAGGGCGCTTTTACAAGGAAGTGAAAAAATGAAAAATAAAAACAAATTCAAATCAAAAAGGAGATTTGATTACGGTTTTAGAGACCAATATACTAAACGAAAAATATCTTATTATCGTCGATTACAAAAGGAAAATGAAAAGCGCAGTAAGAGTATAGATATTGATAAATTACTCTCCATGGAAAATATTTCAGTGGTATATGCTAATTCAGAAGGTGTAGTTGAAGTAGACTTAGAAAATCCTGCACATCGTAGGTGGTTGGAAGATTAATGGTAAATACTAAAAAGCGGGAGTTGTCTTAAACTTTATTAAGGGCATCTTTAAAATTTTGCTCTTTAACAATTTTTTGCCCTTTTCTGTTAAAAAGAAATCTGAATTGAGTGCACTGTTATTCATGAGGTAGGGTATTTCCATTCAGTTTTGTTTTGTTGCAAATTTGAAAATACCCTGCCTTTTTCTTTTTATCTAACAAAAAAATTGCTTACACAATATTTTTACTTCGTCTAATACGTCTTTGAAAATTATTGGCTGTTTTTGTTTGGAAAGGTGTTTTTGACAAGTAAAAAATGCATGAAATGGCAATTAAAAATGAAACTTGCCAAATTCCGTTATTGGTTGAGTGAGATTGAATCTTTATAGCGATGACTATCGCCTTTAAAAATGATTAAATGGGAGTGATGTATCAATCTATTAATTACTGCTTTTGTTAATATTAGATCACCAATATATGGTTCATTGTTCAAATTGTAAATTTGTCGTTACGATGGTACTTTTAGCTTCATACACATTGAAATGATTTAAAATAACATATAAGTCCTGTTGCCACAGAATACCATCTCAACATATACCTGTTACACAAAAGTTTATGCTGACTAATGCAGAATGGGAATTATAGGAAAACGTATCTTCATATTTTGCAAAGGACTTATTCATTGCTCTACCGAATAGACATTTCTAAAACGTTTTCTTATTAAAATTTGTTAGATTTCCTTACAATAATATTGAGAATGCTGCATTTTAGAAAGTAATCTGTTTAAAGACATAATGATCTTTTTTTAAAAGAAATGAAATAAAAAATGGTTTGGAGGCAATCAAAGCTCTTTAACTCTCCATAAATTTTATGCTTGGTTTTCTATGATGCAAAAATAGTAATTGCTGGAGACATCAGCATTGGCATAAACATAAGCGTGCGGTGTGCAACAGGAATTTTAAAAAGGTTTATGTAAAAAAATCTTGCAAAAATAAGCGGCAAAGAATTGATCAACCAAAAAGGAAAGGCACGCCTTATTTATGAAATTAAGATCACGGAATTAGCAAAATACATAAATGAAAAAGAAACTATTACTAACTTAACATTCTTAGAGAATGGACTGTATTTACAGCAGCAAATAATATATTGCCTGATTTTTTCTTGAATCGGTGTTTTGACTTACCGTTCAGGAATTCATTTAAAATTTGCCATATTACTCTTTACGTTCATTTTTGGCGATACAAGCTTCTGTTGAAAAAGATTTTAGTACGAATTTTGTTTATGTTCTTCCAATTGTTCGAAAATTTTCTCATTAAAGATAGATGAAGATCATTCAAATAACGAAATGGCGGATTCTTGTTCATTTTGGTTGATCCTTGCTTTAGGAAGTTTTGGGAGAATGCAAAGGGGGAAGCGTTAATGAAGAATTCACTAGACTATCCAGAATTACTTTCGCAACTACACCAAGACAATTCCAATTCCCTAGATCTTTTGGCAGATCGAATTGGTGAAATGCTTGAATGTCCAATTACAATAGAGGATTCCACTCACCAGATTATTTCCTACAGCAGACATAAAGAAAATGTAGATGAAGCAAGAATAGCCACGATCATAAGTAGAAAAGTGCCAGATAAAATCATTAATAGTCTTTGGAAAAATGGTATTATGGCAAAACTGTTTGAAAGCGATGAACCCGTTATTGTCCCTGCAATCGAAGAAGTTGGACTTGGCAACCGTGTTGCCGTCTCGATCCGAAAACATAATGAGGTCTTAGGTTTTATATGGGCACAAATCAATGATAAAACAATGGGCGACGATCAAATGCGTTTGCTCAAGGAAGCCGCAAAATTTGTGAAAAATCATCTCCTTCTTCAGCGAATGAGAAATCGAAAAGAGGAAGAGAGTCATCAAGAATTTCTATGGCAGCTATTAACAGGCCATCTGAACGATGTGTCTAAAATTAAACGCCAGGCTAAACGGGTCGGAGTCAATCTGGATGGAAGGCTTGCTGTTGCCATCATTGAATTTGATGATGATATATCGCAAGCTATTGAAAAACATGCCTATTATTTAGCTGAGACATTGCAGCATGTCCAAGTCGTCGGCCGGCTATTTGATCAAAATCAATTAATATTGCTCACCCGGCTCAGAACAGAACAAGAGTCGAGAAGCGCCCTTTCCAGCTTTATTAAAGATTTTATCCACAAAATAAGTATGCGTTTACAAATTCGGAAAATAACTGGTTCTTTTGGCTCCGTTTATAATTCTCCGGAGCATGTTCAATACAGCTATAAACAAGCATTGAAGGTATTAAGACTTAAAGAAAAATTCCCCGATGAATTACAGCAAACTTATAGTTTTCAGGAGATCGGCATCTATCAGTTTTTAGATGAACTTTATCAAATCCGAGTACGTGATCACTATCAGAGTGAGGCCATTACAAAATTAAGAGAGTATGACCTCAAGCATCGCACCGATTTGTTGCTTACCCTTAAAACTTATTTGGAATGTGACAGCAATGTTTATCAAGCATCGCAATTATTACATATTCATCCGAATACGTTAAATTACCGTTTGAAAAGAGTAGTAGAATTAACAGAAGTAAACCTGAAAGATCCAAACCAGAAGATAATATTATATCTGGATTTAAAACTTGAGAGCATGAAGGTCGAGTAATTTGTGGATTTACACAAATTACTTTTGATATTTTCTGATTTTTTAATAAAGTATGGTTCAAATAAAAGATATATGATAATGGTGCAGATGTTATTTTAAGGAGATGGTAAGGATGATCATCGGGGTACCGAAAGAAATTAAAAATAATGAAAATCGTGTGGCTATCACACCTGCAGGGGTTATTCATTTAGTTAACGCAGGACATAAAGTTCTTATTGAGGCAAACGCTGGAATCGGAAGTGGTTTTACCGATGAAGAGTATAAACAGGCTGGGGCTGAGATTCTGGAAAGAGCTTCAGAGGTTTGGGAAAAAGCAGAAATGATTCTGAAAGTAAAAGAACCACTTCCGTCTGAATATGGTTATTTCCGAAAAGGACTGATTTTATTTACTTATCTCCATTTGGCAAATGAACCTGAATTGACTCAAGCTTTAGTGGAAAATGAAGTAACCGCCATTGCATATGAAACGATTACCGTATATAATTCATTGCCACTGTTGACACCAATGAGCGAAGTGGCCGGTCGAATGGCAGTTCAACTCGGTGCGCAATATCTTGAAAAATCTAAAGGAGGGAAAGGGATTCTGCTAAGCGGTGTTCCTGGTGTCAAACGCGGGAAAGTAACGATTATTGGCGGTGGTGTGGTTGGAACCAATGCGGCAAAAATTGCACAAGGTCTTGGTGCAGATGTAACGATTATAGACTTAAATCCTGCGCGCCTGCGTCAATTGGAAGACATTTTTGGTTCAAATGTGCAGACATTAATGTCGAATCCGTTTAATATTGCAGAATCTGTCCAAGACTCCGATTTAGTGATCGGTTCGGTACTGATCCCTGGCGCAAAAGCGCCTAAACTTGTAACAGAAGAAATGATAAAATCCATGCAGCCTGGTTCGGTTATCATCGATGTTGCTATTGATCAGGGCGGAAATTTTGAAACGGTTGAACATGCAACCACTCATGACAATCCAATTATCGAAAAGCATGGAGTGCTGCATTATGCAGTTGCTAACATTCCCGGTGCGGTTCCAAGAACCTCAACAATAAGTCTTACAAATGTCACGATTCCATATGCTGTGCAAATTGCTTCCAAAGGCGTTGTCAAAGCAATAAAAGAAAGTGAACCGATTAAAACAGGTGTGAATGTAATGAATGGAAAAGTAACATTTAAAGCAGTTGCAGATGACCTTGGCTATGACTATGTTCCAGTCGATGACGTTATCTCCGAACGATTGTATTCAACATCATAAAAACACCCTTCTAGCTTAGCTATGAAGGGTGTTTTAAAATAAAAGGTTCCTTAAACAACCTTCATTGACATTAATAAAAGTTCGAAACCGCAAAAAGTTGAAGATGGAAAAGGTTGATTTAAATAAAGAAATGGCATTCATTGCTCATCTTTCTGAAAAAACCGGAAAAAATAAATATGAAAGCGCCTTGATGAAAATGGGAGTTGAACAATTGAATATCAAATCGTAAACCGAAATAGATTAACAGGAAACGCTGGCTCCGCAGGAGAACCTTTTTGAATAGAGCCAGCAAATACGATTATTTTTCAGAATTTTATATCAATCAAATGGACAATCAAAAGTTTGTTTAAAACAAATTTCCAGATTAACTGAAAAGGCAAGCTTTTATCAGATTTTCTTTCCAAACAAATTTTCCGCTGCCGATAAAGTACTTCAACATTCGTTTGAAGAAAGAGATCTAATCACTCTTTCATCTACAAAATAAGATAAAAATTCCAAAAAGCTTGTTAAAAGTTTGGAAAGAATCTCTTCGTTATTATATTTTGACTGAACTTCCTGAATTTTTAATCTTATTTTTAGAATGATGAAAGTAAATAAATTATTCATTTATTATCTGATGCATACCGCCAACTTACAAAAACCTGAATCTGTTTGTTATGGGGGAGTTTATCATGAAAGTTTTTGATCTGCATTCTGACCTGTTTACTGATATTGCATGGCGGAAAAGCCGTGGCGAAAAGAATATATTTGATCGATTTCATTATCCTAAACTGAAAGAAGGCGGAGTCGATTCTATCATTTGTGTGTTTTGGGTAGAGCCAAAATTCCGTAATCATCCATATGACAGGTTTCAAACATTATTTCAATATGTAATGAGTGATTTAATGGATTCTAAACACGCAATGATTGGTCATCCTTTGTCTGATCAACGGAATAACCCTGATTCGGAAAAAATCAAAATCTTTTTTGGGGTTGAAGGCCTTACTTTTATGAAGGATTGGAAAGGGGAAACAATTGAAGCCAAAATCGAAAATGCATTCAATTTCCTTCATGAAAATAAATTTATTCATTTGATCTTTGCATGGAATGAGCGCAACTTTTTGGCAACCGGTACTGGCGCAGAAGATTCTAAGATCAAAGGTCTCACAGACTATGGGAAAATTGCCGTTCAGATGGCAAATAAGAAAAACTGGATTCTTGATGTTTCTCATTTAGATGAAACATCTTTTTGGGATATGTATAATGCCAGCGAACTTCCAGTTATAGCTTCTCATAGCAATGCAAGAGCTCTTTGTCCCCATGAGAGAAATTTAACAGATGAACAAATAAAAGCGATTGCGGAAAGAGGTGGAATCATCGGTTTAAATACTTATGGTTTGTTTGTAGATCACGAAAATCCAACGATTGATAAATTCATTGATCATGCGATTTATATAGCTGATCTAGTTGGTCCGGAGCATGTCGCCTTTGGGTTTGATTTTGCAAATTACTTAGAATCCTATGATTTAGGTACAGAATTTAATGTATACACAAGAGATCTGGAGGATGCGACAAAAATTCCATATCTTTTGGAGAAAATGAGCAAAAGAGGGTTCACACCTGAAGAGTTAGAATCCATCAGCTTCAACAATGCTGATCATTATATAAAAAAATTATTTTCAAAAGAAAAAGATAGGAGATGATTAAATTGGAGAAGACACTTATTCAAGCGGATGACTATATAACTTTGTGGGGCATTATTGTAGTTTTGGCTTCGATAAGTATTTATCTAGAACAGCGTTACATTTGGGCATCCAAAATAACAGGAGCCATCATTGCACTCATTGGGGCGATCGTTTTATCAAATACTGGAATCATTCCTACAGCATCTCCAGTGTATGATGCAGTTTGGACTGTTATTGTTCCAGTAGCGATACCATTGTTGCTTTTCCATGTTAACATTAAAAAAATATTTAAGGAAACCGGAAGATTGCTTATTATCTTCCTATTAAGCTCGATAGGGACAATTGCCGGCACCATTGTCAGTTTCTTTTTATTAAAAGATTATATTCCAATGCTTGACAGACTAGGTGCTATGTTCAGTGCAAGCTATATTGGCGGCGGAGTGAATTTTGCCGCAATGGCCGCTAAGTTTAAAACACCTGGTGAACTAGTCTCTTCTGCGGTAGTTGCCGATAATTTAATGATGGCCATACTCTTTATTATTCTAATGATTATTCCAACTCTTTCATTTTTCAAGAGACGTTACAGTACTCCCCACATATTGGAAGTAGAGCGTGAGGGTGCAATAGAAGATGGAAAAACATTGGCGGAAAGCTTTTGGAAAAGAAAGGATATTTCTTTAAAAGATATTGCACTTTCTGTTGGGACAGCCTTTTTGTTTGTCATTGTATCATTTAAGATCGCCAAATATTTTGACCAGTTGATTCCATCTGGGGAAGATGTTTCGTTCTTTATGAATTTACTGAATGGACTTTTCGGTGATGGATATATTATGCTGACAACGATGACGTTCATGGCACTGACGTTATTTCCGAAATACTTTGAAAATATTAACGGGAGTCAGGAAGTTGGAACATTTTTGGTTCATATATTTTTCGTTGTTATCGGCATCCCGGCGTCCATACCACTCATTATTCAAAATGCACCATTGTTGTTATTGTTCGCTTTTATTATTGTCATCATTAATTTAATCATTTCTTTAGTTGCCGGAAAAATATTTAAATATGATCTTGAAGATATACTTTTAGCAAGCAACGCTAATATTGGAGGGCCAACAACTGCAGCTGCATTGGCCATTGCGAAAGGTTGGAAAAATTTAATTGGACCGATATTAATAGTCGGAACATTCGGCTATATTATTGGAAACTATGTTGGCACAATTCTCGGCAACTGGTTCTCAACTTTTATGTAAGTGAATCACTTGACCCAGCATTTCAAAAAATGCTGGGTTTATAACAAATACTTGAAATCAGAAACTGTGGTCATAGCAAAATTTTTGATGTGAATACGTTCAATAATCTTTACTCTCATATAGCAGAAACTATTTCTAAATGGAAAAACTAAAGAATCCTTAAATGAAAATGCCTCAAATGACTTTGCCGAAACATTGCATTGTTGTTTCCATGAAGTTTAGAAGGATTAAAGCCTTTTGAAAAATATTTCAAACTATGTGTTCCAAGATTAGAAATTGAGAATCTGCCAAGCTGTCCCCTGCATGAATTCATTTAGAAAAAACCATTTTATCAGGTACTCTTATCGAAGATTTTGTTGTAATCTGGTAATCTTTTCTCCATAGTTGGGACACCAAGGCAATTTTATCATGATTTTTTAGACGGAAAAAACTTGTGTTTATCCATTAGTTAATAAAAATGCATTTTATACAAGAGTAAATCCTGAACTTTGTGTAAAGCGGAATCTAGGTTCGGTTCGTTGGGTTGGATGTGAGATTTTACTTAATAATTAGGATTTGGCCAATAATCAGTGATATTACGCAAACAACTTTTTGCTGTTTGAATTGTATATATCCTAAAAAGCATATTGTTGTTCATTTCACCAAGGGGGAAAACGCAATGAATCATGGAAGTTATCGAGACACATGGGTTGAAGTGGATTTGGGAGCGATCCAGCATAATGTAAAGTCCTTTAAAGAACATATTCATAATGAATGTAAGCTGATGGCTGTCGTGAAAGCGGACGGATATGGACACGGTGCCATCGAAGTGGCAAAAGCTGCAATTGGAGCCGGTGCTGACTATTTAGCGGTTGCCATCCTTGATGAAGCAATTTCCCTAAGGGAGGCAAATATTAAGGCTCCAATTTTAATTTTGGGTTATACCTCCCCAAATGCCGTAAAAACTGCAATACAACATGATATTACACTAACTGTTTTTACGCAGGATGTGTTAGATCAAGTGATACAGACTGCAGAGGAACTGAAAAAAAACACCCATATTCATATCAAAATTGACAGCGGGATGAACCGGATCGGTATTAAAAATAAAGAAGAAGCTCTGAAACTGATTCATTCCAATACTTCTTCTTTTGTAACGGTGGAAGGGATATTCACTCATTTTGCACAAGCGGATGATCCAGATTCATCCTTTACAGAAAAACAATTTTCCCATTTTCAAGCAATTGTTGATTACTTGGAACAACATGATGTACATATCCCAATAAAACATTGCTGCAATAGTGCCGCAACGATCGCATATCCGGAAAAGCATTTGGATATGGTCAGGGTTGGTGTCAGTCTGTATGGGCTTTATCCAAGTGAACATTTGCGAGACAAAATTTCCTTGAGACAAGCGATGAGTTTTAAAACAAAGCCGGTTCTGGTCAAAATGGTGAATGCCGGTGAATCAATCAGCTACGGCTGTACATTTACAACTAACAGAGTATCAACGATTGCAACGATTCCTGTCGGCTATGCAGATGGGTTATCCAGATCCATATCCAATAAGGGCAATGTTACTGTAAAAGGAAAAAGGGCGCCTATTGTGGGCAGAATCTGCATGGACCAGTCGATGATTGATGTAACAGGTGTTGGAGCTGTGAATGAAGATGACATCGTCACTATTTTTGGAGATCCAGATCATGGCTATATTTCATTAGGCGAAGTAGCGGAACAAATGAATACGATCCACTATGAAACAGTCTGCCTCATTGGCAAAAGAGTGCCAAGAGTTTACGTGAACAACGAAAACAAAACCTAAATATCATTGTTTACGAACGGGGTCTCTGCCCCCAAAGTTCAAAAAGAGCGGCACATTCGAAAATATAGTCATGAATCACATTGTTAAAGGCATTTAAGAAATGTAGTGTTTGGCAATAAAAGGTTTGCATATTATATTAATTTTATATAAATAAACTTGTCAACTTATATTTTAGACGAATCCGGTTATTCTGCAAAAGAATTTTTATTTGAATATAAAGATCAGCAAGCTGTTGATTGATCAAAAACGTGAAGATTTTGTATCAGAAAAATAAAAGAGTATCCGGAAAAAGTGAGGAAGATCAGCGTCGTTTGACTATAGGAGAGGGAGGAAGAAGTTTTGTTAATGGGCATGATTTTTCTTAACAATGATCATTTATGTAAAATGCAAGGAACAAATTCATTTTTTTGAAAAGAGATTGAAGGAAACATTCAACCAGTATGATGAATCCAATCATGAGAGCTTCCTGATAAAAACCGACATGCTTGCAGCAAATAGTAAAACTACTCCCATACCGAACTGGGAGTAGTTCAAGCTACTTTCTGAATCTATCATTTCTGCCGCATCCGAGTGTTTTTAATTGCATAAATCGATACATAAGAATGGCATGTCTTCCTTTTTGGGTATGTGGATTCATTTTAGAACGGAGGCAATCCATAAATTCATAATCGCACTGGCAAGCAGGTTTACCACTTCTTAGACACAGGTCGTGCTTCATACAGCAAGCATCTACATCGTTCACGGGCGCACCTGGTCCGCTGCATCCCGGCCCGCACCATCTATATCCCGGGAAAATACAAAATCCTGGTGATCTTTTTCTTCTTGGATCCCTATGCAAAATGACACCCCCTAGAACTCCTTTTTTAATAAAATATGAAAAAATGTGGTTCGTGAAATTCCAAAAGCCTTGATAAATGCCAAATGGGTGCAACAACCTTTAAATCGGCATTAGCAAGCTCTGCAACACAACAAAGAAAGAGTAAGGGGGTTGATGGTGATGTTTCGTTGAATGCAAGCAATGGGTGGAAACTTTTTTGAAGATGTGGGGATAAAAGGGGTTCTGTTAAAAGAGGCAAAATTCAAATGGACAGCGATTTCGGCAATCGAATGGGGCAAGTATGAAGAAATCAATAAAAAGCAGTAAATCGAGTAGGAGGGAGCGATTAACTCCCGTCCTCTCACACCACCGTACGTACGGTTCCGTATACGGCGGTTCAATTAAGATAATTGACGCAAGTCTTTATAACTTCCGTGAATAGCTGTTCTCTTTATGCCAGTGGTCACTCCACCCTCCAAGAGGTCTCCCACGGGATTCACCGCTTCCTCCCTCAAGTGAGGTACTACGTTTTCTGTGTTCATCATGACTCACTGAATACCAAGGGCTATTCTCTCTTAATTGTTCGGTCCTTCTTAGTTGTTCTAGACCAACTAATACTATGACCTCTGCTGACTTCTGACGGTTCAGCTACTTATCACTAAGTAGGTTATGAAGAGTACTTCACATATCCGCCAGACCTCCCCGGGTAAGTACATGCACTTTCACACCATCTATCCGCCTCATTTACTCGATATGACCTTCGACAGAAAGAGCTTTGTTTTGTTATGCAAACTCACTCAATCATACCTAGCCTTATATGAGGTTCGTGTTCCTCGGACCGGTGTTTTGCCTCCAGCTTCCTTCAGATTCCGCGTCACCACGGACACCCTTGCTCTTGGCTAACCTCTACTTCTGTCTTCGGGGTTCGGGACTTACACCCTATAGTTCATGTACATGCCGGGCGCACATAAAAGATCCCCTCAAGTCAACTTGAGGGGATTGGCTTCTTATTTTTGAAGCAAGCGAATGAATTCGCGCATGAAACCAGGGAGGTCTGGCCAAGCATGTGCAGAAACAAGGTTTTGGTCGACATGTACGTTGCTGTCGGATACATACGTTGCTCCTAATGCTTCCACACCTGGTCTGCAAGCGATGTAAGCAGTCAAGCTGCGTCCTTTTAATAAATCTGGCATTGTTTCAAAAATGAGAGACGCATGGCAGATTGCAGCGATTGGTTTATTCGCTTCAAAGAAATGTCTAACAATGCGTTGAAGGTCTGCATCAAGACGGATATACTCCGGTGCTCGTCCTCCTGGAATGACGATTCCGTCGTATTGCGTTGGATCGATGTCAGCAAATGCTGCATGCGCTTCAAGAAGGTAGGCTTGTTTTTCTTCAAATGTATCCCAGCCGGTAAAATCATGCGCAACCGTATGTAATTTCTTTTTCTTCGGCGCGGCAATCGTGACATCATATCCTTCTTCTAATAAGCGATAGTATGGATAATATACCTCAAGAGCTTCTACCGCATCTCCTGTTACAATCAATAGTTTTTTGCTCATGATCTTGCCTCCTTACCTGTTAGACTCAGATTTTATAATACTGAAAGACGGAAAAAATTAAAAGAAATATGCTCGGATTATAGGGGTTTCTTATTTTTAGTAAAAAATACGGGAAGAGCAACATGATGGTTTTATGGTGAGCGTCAATTCGCTATGCTGTCGTCGTCAGAAAGCGAACCTCTCAATTTTCACTCCTTCAATTCTCAACTTTTGGAAGAACAATGAAAAGCGCTCAAATACGCTATTCTCTGCCTGAACTTATTCCACAAACGAAAAACGGAGCTTTTCTTATTTTGCGAAACTGTGGATGTCAATGCGTGAGTCATTCTTTAAATTCTGTTGCTCCTTTCTTCTTGCGGCTATTCTAATATGGACAAGAAATCTTTTGGAAAGGAGCTGCATTTTAGAGGAAATTTGTTTTTATTGTGAAAACCATTGAACCCAAGTCAACTCTCTCTCCGCTTTTAAATTCAGCATCTATATCTTATTGCTTTGTCCTGATTTAAGATAGGACATTCACCTATATTTTCACTCTGAATACAATGTGGTGGAATGCGGAGGTGGAGATATAATGGGATTATTCAAAGACGAAAAAAACAATAGGATTCATTTGCAGTCATGGAAAAGGGATGCGTTGGAGAAATTTGAAGCAAAGATATTGGATAAAGAAAAGCCATTCCCGTGTATCCCTGCGACGCAAGGATATTCCCTCAATCATTTGCGCTACGGGTTTGTAGGAGACCCTCGAAAAAGTTCTTCTATTCAAGAAACGGCTTCATTACTCACAGAATTCACCCGAGCTTCTAGGGAGCTTGGAAAATATACCTCTCTTATTATATTTTTCGAAACGCCTATGGAATGGATTCGTTCTTATAGTGTGGAACAATTTGAACAGCTATTTTGGAACTTGTTGAACGGTTTAAGTGATATGGACCCGTTTGATTGGCCTAGCCATATCCCAAAAGATCCTCATGATTCGTTATGGGAATTCTGTTTTCACAATGAACCGTATTTTATGTACTGTGCCACCCCATCACATATTAGAAGAAAAAGCCGGTATTTTCCTTATTTTATGTTAGCCGTCACACCGAGATGGGTGTTGAAAGAATTCAATGCTTCCCCAACATTGGCCAATAAAATAAGGTCCAAGATTCGTAAAAGACTGGAAAATTATGACTCCATTCCGGCACATCCAAACCTAAACCAATATGGATATGAAGACAATTATGAATGGAAACAATATTTCTTGCACGACGATGACACCTCTTTATCAAAATGCCCCTTTCATTCCATAAAGGGGCCTGACCCCAATGATGCTTTAAAGCATTAAATTTTGACGAGTTGAAGTTTGGCGAATGGAAAGGGTTGGATATGCGGGCATCCGAGCCTGAATGTTTGTGACGGGGGAGCATTCGTGCTATGATTTTGGGTAAACGACAGACAAGGAGGAATGGATGGCATGGTGACGAAAGTAGTGTTGAACGGTGTTGCTATTCAAGCAGAGGAGTTTGAAGAGGAAGTGATCCGTCAAAACGGCGTTCCTTTACATAAAATTCGTTTTGCTTTTAAGGTGAGAAGCGATGAATATCATGACATTGCGACGTTGCTGTATGAGAAAACGTTTGATGTTTCGGTTCCTGAAAAAGATTTGAATTTTAGGGGGACGATTCAAAATTATTCCACCTCAGTGACGAATTTGTATAAAGAAAATGAAGTTGCCGATTATCGATTAGAATTGATCGAGACCAATTAAAAAGGGTTTTGCACCTGCAAGACGTTGTTGGTAGGAACAGAGGGAGGCCGTATGTCGATTCAGGTAGAGCATTTGTACAAGCAATTTCGCGTCCATGTTCGGCAGCCGGGTTGGAAGGATGCGATACGCAGTTTGTTTAAACGGGAATATCGTACAGTGGAGGCGGTACAGGATATTTCCTTTACCATTCCTTCCGGAGAAATTGTCGGATTTTTAGGGCCGAATGGAGCGGGAAAAACAACGACGATTAAAATGCTGGCCGGGTTGCTTTATCCAACCGCCGGGCACGTTCAAGTGGCGGGATATGTTCCGTTTGAGCAGAAGCCGGAATTTAAGAAGATCATTAGTTTAGTGATGGGTCAGAAAAGTCAGCTCATATGGGATATTCCGCCGATGGAGACATTTCTTGTCAATAAAGCGATCTATGAAATAGAAGACCGTGTGTTTCGACAAACGTTGGATGAACTTGTCGAGCTGTTGGAGTTGGAGCCTTTGTTAACGAAGCCGACTAGGAGTTTATCGCTCGGACAACGGATGAAATGCGAATTGGCCGCAGCGCTTTTGCATCGGCCGCAGGTTTTATTTCTCGACGAACCGACCATCGGTTTAGATGTCCATACGCAGGAAAAGGTTCGCCGCTTTATCGGCGAATATAATCGCGAGCACCGCACGACCGTATTGCTGACATCGCATTATATGGGCGATGTGACCGCGCTATGCGACCGAGTGCTGATTATCAATCATGGAAAGCTGTTGTATGATGGCGAACTGGATCGGTTGACGGAAAAATTGACGCCGTATAAATTGCTGGAAGTTCGTCTTGCGTCGATTCCGGATATTTCATGGGAGGCGTACGGCGAATTGGTCGATGCCAAAGAGGGAAAAGTCACGCTTCGTGTAGCGAGGGAGCGCATTCCGGAGGTGTCCTCGCAATTTTTGCAGCGGTTTGACGTCCGCGATTTGAACATAGAAGACCCGCCGATGGAAGAAGTGATAACGCTCGCTTTTCAGGAGGGGTCTCATGTTTCGTAAATACGTCGTTCTTCTTCGGATGAAATATGTGGAGATGTTTGCTTATCGGCTGGCAACAATTGTCTGGATGACGGGAGCCATGGTTCAGCCGTTGATTACGATGATGGTATGGATGAATATCGATCCTTATCAGGAGAATGCGTTTATTTTTTACTTTGCGGCACTCATTTTCGTTGAGCGGATGACAAGCGCTTGGGATGTTTGGGAGATGGAGAGGGAAATTCGGGAGGGAACCTATTCTTATCAAATTGTCCGTCCGTTTCATCCCATTCATTGGGCAATTGCTGAGAATATTGTGTACAAAGCGTTATTTTTCGTGATTTTAGTTCCGGTATGGAGTATCCTGGCGATCTTTGTTCCGGCGCTGCGGCTGGGGCAAATAAACGGGACGCAATGGCTGCTCTTTTTTTGTGCGCTGTTATTGGGCGCGGTCATTCGATTTTTATTTAGTTATATGTTCGGTCTCTTAGGTTTTTGGATCACTAAAGTGACGGCCGTGTATGGCATGTTCGAAGCGGTGTCTCTCTTTTTATCGGGACGCATTGCACCGCTGTCTCTGCTGCCGCCGTCTGTAAAAACGCTCAGCTTGTATTTGCCGTTTCGATATATGGTCGGGTTTCCGATCGAAATATTGAATGGGGATATCCGAGGGCTGGATATCGTGTTCGGATTCGGATGGGCGGTTGCGTGGAGCCTGATTTTTATGCTCGCAGTAATGTTGCTTTGGAAGGCCGGACTCAGGAAAAACCAAGCGGTGGGGGGATAATGTGCGACGGTATTGGCGCGTTTTTCGAGAATTTTTTCGAACTTGCTTAGTAGAAGAACTTGAATATCGAAGCGAATTTATGGGAAATTTCCTGTCCAGTTTGTTTGGCATCGGGATGGCCATTTTGACGATCAAGGTGTTTTTTTACCAAACAGACCATCTCGGCGGTTGGGGATACGCAGATGTGTTGCTGCTTCTTGGTATCTTCAATGTGCTTCAAGGATTGATCGATTTTGCCTTGCGCCCGAACATGTTCCGGCTGCTGCAGCATATTCGCACAGGCACGTTTGATCATATATTGACAAAGCCGGTGGACAGCATGTTTTATGTCAGCTTCCGCCATTTAGTATTTTGGCGCTTGATCGATGTATTGCTCGGCATCGGTTTGATGATCTATGCGTTGATAGAGAAACATTATATGCCGTCCGTGTTGGATGCAGCGATGTTTATCGTTAGTATCGGGGCTGCTCTCGTCTTGATTTACGCGCTGTGGATGATGTTGATGACCACCTCTTTTTGGGTCATTCGCATTGATGATTTATCTTTTGTTTTTAATTCATTTTTTGAAACAACGAGGTTTCCCATCAGCATGTATCGCAGCTGGCTCCGCATCGTGCTGACATACGTTTTGCCTGCCGCTTTTATTACCAGTACGCCGGCATTGTCTTTATTGGGAAAATGGGACGGGATGACCACCATTGTATCCCTTATCCTTGCCGGATTGTTCTTATGGCTGTCTCGCCGGTTTTGGCGATATGCACTCCGGTCGTACACCAGTGCATAAAAGGGGCCTGACCCCTTTTGTGTTTTAAAGGGATAAAGTTTGCTTACGCCTATTGTCAAGAAGAAATAAATGATTTATGAAATCGCTAAGTTTAGAAGCTCGCTGGATGCGGTGTTCCAACAGAAAAGAGTGCATGAAAAAAGAGGTAAAAGAAAAAGGCACGTTTTCCAATTGTGAAAACATGCCTTTTTTGGAGAGAAATGTTATGAAAAATGGCTGTGATGGCGCGGTTAGACCTTTTTTTAATTCGGAAAGTTATGTTCTGCTTGTTCGGCGATGTTTCCACATCATGTATTGATAACGAATAAAGCAGCCGATGCAAAATCCCATTAGTGCAATACCTGCTGCCAAAACCACCATGATATTGAACACATAACCGGCAGCATCCCAATGCAAATAATAGAATAAAAGCGATAAACCTAAGCATATCGTTGCAATCCATTGGTTAAAAATTTGCTGATCTTTATCTTCCTGAGGATATTGATTGAGAGGCTTCGATAAAAACCGTTTACAGAATACAATAATGGGATTTTGTTTTGTTGCGAGCGTATAGACTCCGATTAAAAATGGCAACAACAGCCACATATGAAAGAAAATCCCCAAAAGACCCGTCACGACAATAAACGTCTGATTGATTTGGACAAGCGGTTTCGGAATGCTCACCGCAATTCCCCCTTTCATTATAATTTATATTATACATAGTTTATTAGTCGGAATAAAGCCTCAGCCCTTACAGAAGGGGGAGGTCTGAATCCCCCGAAATGTATGAGACTGCAAAAAAGACCGTTAAGGGAAAAAAGAAAACCCGAAAGCAATCGAATAAAACAATGGCTGATTTTGTGTACGTTAAAAAATTTTTTCATTTTTTATGTAAGAGCATGAGCAATTTTTGTAGTCCGGCGAAGAGTGAGGAATGGTAAAGACTCTGTTAAACGGATTAAAATGATCATATTAAAGCTAACTTATAATATGCAGCAAGCTTTTGATTGCTTTGTAGCCAAAATTAATGCCAAAGCCTATTAAAACCACTCCCGCAATGACCGATAGCCATTTTATGAAGCGTTGATTCGTAAATTTTCGCCCGAAATGGACGGATGCGGCAACGGTTATATCCCAAAGTGCAATTCCGATAAAAATAGCGCTGCTGTAAAGGAAAGACTGGCCTTGACTTACGGTATTAAGAGTAGTTGTCAGAACAGAACCATAAATGCCTATCCAAAAAATAATATTGAGCGGATTCGAAATAGCGATTAAAAATCCCGATAAAAAAGACTTCGATATGCTTTCTTTTTGTATTTCGTCGGAAATATGGACTTCTTTAAAAGCATCTCTTATGCTTTCGTATCCCAAGTATACCAGTATGATGAATCCGAAAATCCACATGATCAACTGAGCCATCGGTGTAGTCAAATAAGTAGATACACCAAAATAGATGAGAAACATTAATACGATGTCTGCTGACATTCCGCCTAGACCAACCGCCCAAGAATGCCAAAATCCGTTTCTAATCCCCCTCTTAATCATTTCTATACTGATGGGACCAACGGGGATAGAAAGCGAAAGACCTAGAACGATGTAGCTGAAAATATTCACAATAAAAACACTCTCCCTGTCATTAAACGTCTTGCTGCACTTTTTTGGCAGTGTGTATAAATGGAGTCCATTTCCATTTATTTTACCATAATTTTTTTATTATTCTTAAATTTATTTGCACGTCAAATGCCCACGAGGTTTCGTCTTTTATTTTAAGGCTGATAGCTTCAGTAAAAATTTACTCATGAATAAGAATCTTTTATCGATCTGTTCTTTAATTAAAAAATAATTGTCAATCTCATTCCATAACGGTAGATTAATAGAAACTCATGAGGCCATCTTCGAAATAGACAGAATCAATAGGAAAAAGAGGAGATACTCCCAATCTCCTTAGATTTAATTTGGTATTTGGAAAAAGGATAGAAAAGAACGTAATAAATAATCGTAATATTTCGATTATAAAAACGGATGAGGAGTGATTAATTGTGAGTTCGAGAACCGATTATTGGAATAGCAGGTATCAAAGGGGACGGATTTGGGGCGATGATCCGTGTCCTTCGGCTTTGTTAGCCAACGATTATTTTAAACGTTATCATGTCCGAAATGTGCTTGTACCAGGATGCGGTTATGGGCGCAACAGTTTTTATTTTGCTCTTCAAGGTTTTGATGTCACCGCATTCGATATTTCAGATATGGCCATCAATCAAGCCGTTGAATATGCAAATAGTCAATCGGTAAAAAATATTCATTACGAAGTTGGAGATATTTTCGACCAAAGATTTTTTCAAGAAAAGAAATTTGATGGTATTTATCTTTCTAATGTCATACATCTTTTTCTTAAAACAGAGAGACAAAATCTCATGGATAGAATCTCATCTCTTTTAAAACCAAAGGGAGTATTCACTTTTTCCTGTATCTCCATATATGATTCCAATAATTACGGCATTGGCAATGAAATAGAACCTAATACATTTATAAAACATGAAGGAAAACCGCTGCATTTTTTTGATGAACAGGAAATAAAAACATTATTACAGCCACATTATCGAATTTTGGATCAACGTCTCCATGTTCAAACTGAGTCCGATCCAAATGGAGACAGTGAAGATTTGCAACTCTGGTTTGTAGCTGCAGAAAAGCTGTGGTGAATTCCCTGTTCATTTAAAAAGAAAACAGATGGTAAGTATGATGATTTAATGATGGGTTTATACGTTTTCGGATCCGAAAGAAGTCGAGCAGCGCAAATCACATTCGATGTAGCTGAATAAATCAATTATATATAACTCTGGGTTCCTGGATGGGATCTATTTTCTGACTTGGATTTATTCCAAGTGTTTTTAAATATATTTAAATTTCAATTAGAACATTGTGAGAGCATAAGAATGCCACCAATAATTATTACCAAAGTAATAACTTTTGTAAGACAACCGCCTTTTGCTATTGCTCCTAAATGACCAACCATAGAACGGTTAACAGAGTCTGAGAAATTGCCCATTGGATTTTTCTTATGTTCTTCTATTTGTTTTCTGTCTTGGTCATCTTGGTTCACAAAGCCACCCCTATGCTTCTGACGTACGTAAATATATTTCACACTTATTAGTTCAAATAACTTTTTAACATAAAATTACAATATTCCTTTGAATATAGGAACTCATCTTAAAAGAAAAATGTCTAGATTTTATAGTTTTATAAATTTTTATTCTACATCCTTAACCTGGATTAAGTAAAAATCCAGGTTTTATAACGGAATATTACTTTAATTGTTCTTTCTCATCTTGAATGTTTGGCAATCAAAGTCTCCCAATCTTCAAATGACAATGTTTCGGTCAAATGTTTTAAATCATCTGGGACCTCTACGTAACACATTAATTCTAAGCTATTGCCATCGAGGTCATTGAAGTAAACCGAAGCATTCCCTTGATTGGGTCTTATAAAAGGCTCGTTAGTTGTTCGGCCGCCGTGAGGTACCGCTTCAATTTGCAGTGATTCGAGCCATTTTAAAGAATTCTTTAAATCCTCATAAGATACTCGGAAAGCAATATGCCTTAGTGATGGATGGTATGGAGTCCGGTATTCCTTTCCTTCCCACAGACCTAACCAGCTTTTTCCTTCTTCTATCCAAAAGAAAGCAATCTTTTCATAGCGCAAAGCTAATTTCAATCCTAATTTTTGATAAAATTCGATTGAAATGTTTAAATTTTTTACAGGCAAATGCGCCTCATATAACCCTTTTATCATTTCTCCCACGCCTTTGTCATTGAATATACTCCCCATATCATTTTAACTAATAAGTATTCCGCCCCTCAAGAAAATATTTACTTTATTGTATTATACAGGTAATCTGATTAATAAGATGATTGAGAAAATAAATATGAAGGGAGAACAATGAGAAATAAAAAATGGGTTTTCATTATTGGAATGTTGATTCTTATCGGAGGCGGCATTCTTACATACAAATTTTACTTTCAAAAAGCATTGACAGAAAAAGCAATCATGGACCACATAGAGGAAAAAGGATATACCGACAAGATTGAAAATAAAAAAATGGTTTACGACAGCAAACAAGGGGTTTATTACATGGTTGTTTACTACAAAGATGAAAAAGGAATCCGCTACGAATATTTTTGCAATGGCGGCTTGATTCCCGATAAAGTATTCGTATCAGCATACGATCAAACCAATGCAGAAATAACGAAAAGGAAAGAGAAAGGAAAATATTTAGAGGAATGACTCTTGTTGTATCAGGCAAATTCTTCACGCTCTTAAAAAGATGGTTGCTATTTAGTAATCCACTGCATTCATGCACAGCCTCCCTCGAACAAGTAGGAGTTCCAATTCAAATGCCGTGATTTTTACTGTTTTCAGAACGGATGGTTGGAGACCTCGCTCATTTCATTTTTTAAATTTGGCAATCCAAACCTTTTTAGTGGGTTTTTCCAGCAGAGGTTTGTTATACTGTTTTTAATAAATGAAAAGGAGATGAGGGACTGATGGTGGAAAAGGTTCAATTAGGAAAAACGGATTTATATGTCAATCCGATAGGGTTAGGAACGAATGCGGTTGGTGGCCACAATCTTTATCCGAATTTGAGCGAAGAAACAGGGAAACAAGTCGTTCGCACTGCTTTGGAAAACGGCGTCAACTTTTTGGATACTGCATTTATCTACGGTCCTAAACGTTCTGAAGAATTAATCGGGGAAGTGTTGAAAGAGTTCCGCCGGGAAGATACAGTGATTGCAACGAAAGGCGCACATAAATTTGTAGGCGATAAGATTGAGATTGACAACTCTCCTGCTTTTCTTCGTCAAGCGGTGGAGGACAGCTTAAGACGGCTGCAAACGGATTACATCGATTTGTTTTACATCCATTATCCCGATGAATCCACGCCAAAGTATGAAGCGGTCGGTGAATTAAAGAAACTGAAAGATGAAGGAAAAATTCGAGCCATCGGCGTATCCAATTTTTCGATTGAACAATTAAAAGAAGCGAATCAAGACGGTTATGTGGACGTGTTGCAGTCAGAATATAATTTGTTTAAGCGGCAAGCGGAGAAAGATTTATTGCCTTATACTGCGGAGCAAGGTATTTCATTTGTGCCGTATTTCCCTCTCGCTTCAGGGCTTTTAGCCGGAAAATATACGAAAGAGACGAAATTCGATGATCTGCGCGCCAAAAATCCGTTGTTCCAAGGAGAAGAATTTGTCCGGAATCTGGAAAAAGTTGAGAAGCTGCGACCCATCGCTGAAGCGAAAAATACGGAAATTGCCTATGTGGTGCTAGCTTGGTATTTAACGAGAGATTCCATCGATGCACTCATTCCTGGTGCAAAGAAACCGGAACAAGTCGTGAACAACTTAAAGACACTAGATGTACAGCTGACGAAAGAAGAAATTGAAAGCATTGATCGTATTTTTCAATCATAGCCATAATGGAAACAAAGCCGTGTTAAAGATTGTCAGCACGGCTTTGCTTGCACACAGAAACGGCTGATATATAGGAATGAGTATGTATTAAGAGAATCGATGATAAATAAAGGGGGTGCCATCTTGGAGAATCCTCCATTTATACAAACTCTTTTATGGTATTCTCAAAGTTGAATGTTTCAAGGATAGGATAATTCTTTTGAGATATGTTAATGCCGTATTCAGGAGTACTTTTTTGACCAGGCTTATCGTAATTCCTGTCTACAAACATTTCATTAGGCATTTCCCATGCTTTCGCAGGTATGAGAAAAATATCGGGCATTTTTCCTTCCTCAAAAATTAATAGAGTTACTCAGCTTTCGCAGTCCAAAATCTTGTTTAAATGCTTGATGTAAATGGTTTTGGGAAGTACAAAATTATCATTTGACATTTTTTAAAACATAAAGAAAGACACCTATTCTTTTGGTAAAATATTGGTGACGAAACCAAATCCAAAAGAAAGGTGTCACCACTATGATAACGAATAAAGACTACTTTGCGCAATTACCAAAAGAAATTAAACAAGGATTTTCCGAATTAAATATTGGATATCATTTAAGAAAAGCGAATATTACGAAACTTTCCGGGTATTCTTGTCTTACTGTTTTCAAACTGATTTTTCTTTTAGTCTTCCAATATAAGAACTGGTTTCGTGCTTTTATGAGTAAACGATCTCAGGATCTGCCCGGAAAGGATACAGTCTATCGCTTTTTAAATACACCAACCTATCATTGGAGAAAGTTTCTGCTTTCATTAAGCAGTGAAATGATCCGTCTGCTTCAACCATTAACTTCAAAAGATCGTGTCACAGCTTTTGTGATTGATGATTCTGTCTTTTCAAGAAACCGTAGTAAGTCGGTTGAACTGTTGGCTAAGGTTTTTGATCACTCTACCCATCAGTACTTGAAAGGGTTTCAAATGCTTACCCTTGGCTGGACCGATAGTTTTACTTTTATTCCCGTTGATTTTGCTCTTCTAAGTTCACCGAAAAAGGAAAATCGCCTGCAAGAAATCAATACCAATATTGATAAACGAACATCTGGCTATAAGCGTCGCCAGGAAGCTCTGAAATCAAAACCGGACGTGGCTTCAGCTTTACTTGATCATGCGCTTGAAAAAGGGATTATAGCTGACTATGTTCTCATGGATTCCTGGTTTACACAAGCGCCTTTAATTGAGAAGATTACGAACAAAGGGTTATTTGTCATTGGCTTGGTGAAGCAATTAAAGCAGCGATACGTTTACAATGGTGAACGTTTCACACTGAATCAACTTTACAAATTGGCAAAACCTCACATGGGTAAAAAAGACATTCGCGGATCCGTTTATGCTACTTTAGACAATGGAATTCCAGTAAAAATTCTATTTGTACGAAACCGTAATAAACGGAGCGAATGGCTTGCCATTCTCAGCACAGATACAACATTAGAAAATGAAGAGATCATTCGTATTTACGGCATGCGTTGGGACATTGAAGTCTTCTTCAAATGCAATAAATCCCTTTTAAATTTAGAGAAAGAATTCCAGGGACGTTCCTACGACATGTTAATTAGCCATACAACCATTGTTTTTACACGATATATTCTCATTGCTTGGCAAATGCGAAAAGAGGAGGATCCTAAGACGATTGGCAACCTTTTTTACATCCTTTGCGAAGATGTAAAAGACATAGATTTTATTACTGCCCTTCAATCACTTATTGACCTTTTCCAAACTTTGGCGGAAGCCGAGGTTTCTTTGAACATGGACATCTTTAAAAATCAAATGAATAAATGGTTGGCCACTATACCTAATTATATCAAGCAATGCTTAAATATTTCTGTGTGCGAAAGTTGAGTCTTTAACAATAAAATCTACACCATGGTCATCCACCTCGGTTGTGTAAACTTCTAATCCATATGATGCAAACTCCATTTTTGCAAAATACTCTGCATATCTCCCTAATTGTAAAGTACTAAGTTTGGTCCAATTGGTATTTGGCATATTTTTTCCTCCGTTGTAACTGTTTTTTCCTTTATGAGCAATTTCATCCCACTGTTATTTTCCTAAGACCAAATCATAGCATAGAATAGTAGTGGATGAGTCCTGAAGAAATTCGATTATAAGTGCTTGAATACACACAGCCTAATGCTCATTTTTTGAAACCATGTACGGAATTATCGAAGAATGGATTATACCGTTTGCATGATCGTTCTCTGTTCACTAAAAGAGAAAATAGATTACTTTACTAACCTAGATGAGATAATGTTTTTGGACGCATTAATAGAAGACTTTCAAGACAGATGGATTTGTTTTAGTAGAAGCGAGATACCTAGATTTCTTTCCTTTATTTAAAACGAAGAAAAATCAAAAATAAAGATGTCGATCCTATTGGGAAATTTCTTTCTATAAAAGAAGGTTATATTCGCATGACCATAGTCTTTCCTTATTTGAACAAAGAGGGACGCTTAGGAGGGAACATAACATGGAAATAGAAAAATTGAAAAAGGTCATTAAAGGGTTGTCAGAAGGGGAAGCGAAGTCACTACTATTTCATATTTTGCTTAGAGTCAATCTTTTAAAAGAAACAGAATATTCAGAAGAAGGGTTTGTTAATGATGTAAGAAAGATATATAGAACTATTTTTGATTTAACAAATGAACAGTCGGAAAGTAACCAAGAAGGAACTTTTAAGATGGTTCATATTCTTTTTGGTGATTCTCCTGCAGGTAGTTTAAAGGTAGTTTTAAAGGATTTGGGTGTACATAAAGAGGAAAATGTCATTTCTTTTGAGGATATATTTTCCGTTGGTCCAATCCGGCATTTGCACGAAGAGAGTGGGAAAAAAACAAGATTTGATTGGATAAAAAATCATTTCAACCATACATATGATGAATTTTTTGAATATAAACAAAAATCCCAAAGGACGATTCATCAAATAAAATCCATTCCGGAAGGCAAATCGATTGCGATATGGGTTGCGGAAAACTCCCACGAGCAGACAGGATTACGATATGTTCTTCATTTATTAAAAGGGAAAAATAATGAAGTCAAAGTGATTAACACTACAAAGACGTATGCTGAACATTTTAACCGACTTGACACCGAGTATGTTGTACTGCATACAGGGGAAATACCCCCTGAGAAACTCCAAGTGATTTATGGGCAAAGTAAGCAAAAAGCTCCATTGTCACAACTTGAAAGAGAGCGATTTGAACAAGAATGGCTCAGCCTTGCGGAAAACGGTGAATCATTAAGAATATGGCAGAAAGGAAGAATATTGAGCGTCCCAGAAGATTATTACGACCAATATATGATAAACAGTGCTAAAAAGCTGCATGGCAAACAAAAGACAAATGACTTTATGAAATCGGCGAGATTAATTGGTGAGGTTCTTGGTCATTTAGAACAGTATGTAGGGGATGAGTTCTTGGAATATCGGTTAAGGAGGCTAATAGAAAAAGGGGTTTTCGAGATGGAAGGCAGTCTAGAAGCTATGAGATGCTATAGTATTAAATTGAGATCGAAAAAATGAGATAGGGTTCACACTGTTATTTTATTTATTATTCTTACAGGTTGAATGAAATTGGCTGAGACTAATGAGGAAACCAATATTGATACGGAATAGAAGGGACTTAATAAAATGAAACAGGAGAAAAATACCTCCTGAATTTAAGTGGTATGGCCGTCTCCATATTGGATAGACAACCTTAATTTTTAAAGAACAATCTACAAGCTATTCTGGGAGTAGCAAAAGATAAACTTGGACTTTGGAAACGCGTACCAGAAATTCATTTCCCGCTGTCACTGGTGCTATCGCAACTTCAATGAATAGAAGAGGGGACCTCTATTGGAAGATTGTTAAAGAATAGACAAACCTTTTTAGTGGAAGACGATTATAATAGAAGTATATAAAATACTACTTTTATTTCATTCGTGGTCATTGTAAAGTGGACGGGATAAAACAAGAGAGCGGAATAAAAGACGGTGTCTGATTGGTTGGTGGTATGTTTTTCTCGCTTCGACACGTCTATGAACTTTCGCAGGAATCGAACAAGAGGAGTGAGAAGTGATGTCTTCTACTAAAAAATGGCTCATTCCAAAACAACATGGAGCGTGGGCGATGCTGACCATCCCCTTTTTTCTTGGAGCTTATGCGGGAGGGTTTACTTGGTTACATATTCCGTTATTTATCGGTTGGCTGGCTCTGTATTTAGCCACCTACCCGTTATTAACAGCTATAAAATTAAAACGTAAGGAATACTTGCCGTGGTTTTATCGTTATAGTGTTGTTGCCGTCCTGATGTTTGTCATCCCCATCTATTATCAAGTAAAACTTCTTTATTTCGGTATTGCCATGGTTCCGTTCTTTATTATCAATATTTATTATGCGCGAAAGAAAAAAGAACGCGATTTTGTGAATGATGTTGCGGCCATTACAAGTTTTTGTATCGGCG
This sequence comes from Bacillus sp. FSL W8-0223, assembly GCF_038006805.1. Classification (NCBI taxonomy): domain Bacteria; kingdom Bacillati; phylum Bacillota; class Bacilli; order Caryophanales; family Bacillaceae; genus Bacillus; species Bacillus sp. FSL W8-0223. Next base: position 3,153,458 of record NZ_JBBOVX010000001.1, on the reverse strand, counting down.
GTCTTGCCAGTTTTTATATGGGGAACGGCCAATTCACTATGACTTCGTTGGAATTGTTTATGTTTTGCTTTTTATTTTTTATCGGAAGCACTTTTTACGTAAAAACGATGATCCGTGAAAAAAATAATCCTGTCTATAAATGGCTTTCCTGGGGATATCATTTATTATTAATCATTGGATTAATCTATGCTCACTACCCGTTATTTGTACTTGCTTACATACCAAGTGTCATTCGAGCCTTTTATTTATATGGAAAGTCATTGCCTATAAAGAAAATAGGACTTTCAGAGTTTGCGAACGCCATTTACTTTTTTGCCGCTATGCTTCTACTGTTTCATGTTTAACGAAAAGTGGATTTCTTTGAATGCTGTTCTATTGCCAAGTAAATGAGAAGAGGGATGAAGAGTCCCTCTTCAGGAAATAAAATCGCCAAAGAACCGGTGCGAACTTTTTGAAATTAGTTCTTTTTGAGACTTTCTCGCAATTGGTCAGCCGCTGATAATGCTTTTGGGTCTTGAAGAATATCCCCCGGTTTGTTTCCTTCACCAAGAATATATCCTTTAAAAGCGATTCCCATAAAATCAAAGATATGCTGAAACTGCTGAACGAGCGGGAGTGCCTTCAAAGTTGGATGATCTCCCCCGACCGCAATGACATACGCTTCTTTTTCAGCCATTTTCGCTTTAAAGTCAGGATATTCAGGGTCTCTTAAGGTTTGTGACCAACGATCGATAAAATTTTTCATCGTTCCCGACATGCTATACCAATAAACGGGGGTAGCAAAAATGAGAATGTCATGTGGTAAAACGCGATCAAGAACCTTGTTGTAATCATCGTTTACTTTTGGAAATCCCTCATCTGCATGACGGCCATCTACAATTGGCTGAATGTCATACTCATTTAAATAAATTCGTTCTGCTTCCAACCCTTCAATCGCCCGATTCGTCAGAATTTCGGTGTTGCCATTGGGGCGGGTTCCCCCGTAAATGACGGCGATGGACATGTTTTACACTCTCCTTTTTTTATCTTTAAAAAGCAATTCAATTATTTTGCCCTTATGATCAATGAATAGTGAAGCCTGACAGTCCTAGTATACTATGAGAAATGTATTCCTGTCGCATTTAGACCATTCGCCCAATTTTAAATGAATTTCTTGACATTGCTATTTAGCCGTGGCGCGGCCTTTTTCCAGATTTTTTAGTCTATCGGAAATCAGAAAGCTTTGATATGGTATTGGCAAAACCAAATTCTTCTCTGCATAATGAAATGTTATATTATATAACGCGATAATGTTGCATTATTGACGATTATGTGAAATATGATATATTATATTATAAAAGCATATATGCGAAGCGTTTGAGGAAGTACTAAACGAAGTATTCAGGATATTTTAAATATTGAATAAGGTGGTGGGTTTTGGGGGGCAAACTAGTTCAACGTAATGCCGTTTCATTGATAAAAATACATTCTTTTTATTACAGAAAGCAGATTTTGCTGAAAAACTATTTACGCATAAAGAATAAGCTGTTGACACTTATTCATACTTTTTGGAGAGAGTAATGTTTTATAGGAATGATAGATTAAAAGCGATTAGCGAATAAAGAAAAACAGTCGAGCAGTACAAATTTTTTGTCAAAAATATTCCGAAAAATAATATTTTTTTCAAATGTTTTACTCCCGAAATCCTTGGGAATGATTTCCTTTACTTTATCTTTGACAAGACAAAAGAGGGTGAAAGAATGCAAAAAAAAGTGGAGAATTTGAGACGGGAAATAGGGCTCTTCGCATTAACGTTGACGGGATTGGGCTCTATCATTGGTTCAGGTTGGTTGTTCGGTGCTTGGAAAGCGGCAAAAGTAGCTGGTCCTGCTTCGATCTTTTCATGGATTATCGGATGTCTGATCATCATTTGTATTGCCGTTTCTTATGCTGAGTTAGGAGGTATGTTTCCGGAGTCGGGAGGAATGGTGCGCTATCCTCAATATTCCCACGGCTCGTTTGTAGGGTTTATCGCTGGTTGGGCAAACTGGATAGCGATCGTATCAGTGATTCCAATCGAAGCAGAAGCTTCCGTACAATATATGAGCTCGTGGCCATGGGCGTGGGCGCAAAATATGTATGATGGAACCCATTTGACAACGTCAGGACTAGTCTTAGCGTTCTTTTTGGTTATCGGTTTTTTCTTGCTCAACTATTGGACGGTCGGATTGTTTGCGAAAGCCAACACCATTGTCACAGTGATCAAATTTGTCGTCCCGTTATTGACCGTTATCGGGATTTATGTCGTCGGATTTAAGACAACTAATTTTACGCATGTATCCGGTGGATTTATGCCGAACGGTTGGTCAGGCGTATTGACCGCGATTGCCACATCGGGTATCGTGTTTGCTTTTAATGGCTTTCAGACGCCCATCAATCTTGCGGGAGAAGTGAAGAATCCGGGACGCAACGTTCCTCTTGCCGTCATTTTATCGCTGCTTACGGCGGGAGTACTTTATTTCCTTCTTGAATTCGTGTTCATCGGCAGTGTTCCTTCCAGCATGCTGTCACATGGATGGACCGGATTAGAGATGAAGTCGCCGTTTGCTGATTTGGCGTTGGCTCTTGGAATCGGTTGGCTGGCGGTTGCGATGTTTGCTGATGCTGTGATCTCGCCTTCAGGTACAGGAACCGTCTACACTGCGACTACGGCAAGAATGATTTACGGGATGGAGAAAAACGGCTACTTTCCAAAGATTTTCGGAACCGTCCATCCATTATATAAGGTTCCGCGGCCTGCCATGTGGTTAAACTTGGCTGTGTCCTATTTGTTTATGTTTTTATTCCGCGGATGGGGAGAACTGGTGGAAGTCATATCGGTAGCGACTGTTGTCAGCTATATGGCGGGTCCGGTTACAGTCATGTCTTTGCGCAAGCTGGTTCCTGACTACCACCGTCCTTTGAAAACAAAAGGTTTAGCTGTCATTGCTCCGATTGCTTTTATCGTTTCTTCGCTGATTTTATATTGGTCCAGATGGCCATTAACCGGACAAGTTTTGTTCGTCATGCTCATAGGCCTTCCGATTTACTTTTATTATGAAGCGAAGCGAGGAAAGGAAACGTTTTTGAAAAATTTCAAGGCAGGGTTGTGGCTCGTTTGCTATCTTCTCTATATGATGCTCATTTCCTGTCTCGGCAGTAAACAATTTGGCGGATATAATATCATTCCGTACGGTTGGGATATGGTAGTCGTTGCGGTCAGTGCACTAGTGTTTTATGCGTGGGCGATTCGATCCGCTTACTTCACGGATCAATTGAAAGAAGCTGAAAGCCTCAATCAGCCAGTAGAATACGAAAACGAAAGCATAAAAAAAGTGGCTCAAAATTAAAAGTAGGAATGGCTTAGTTGGCTGAATAGAATCTAGGAATCGAAAAAATACCTTTATGGGATTGCACAAATGGCTTGAAGCGACACAATAAAATAATACAAGGAAAAAACACCTCCTGAATCGAATGGCCACTCCATTCGGTTGATGGGGGTGTTTTTGTTTGGTGTCTATAAGGGCAAGAATGCATTGTTGGAATCCGAAGGTGAATTTTATGTCTGGTCAAAGTTCACGTTCCCTCCATACTTTCTAATGCCAATGAAATGTTTTTGCTGTCTCATCGCTGCTTTTTCAATAAAATAGACTAGCGATCGGGAAAAAATCGGTTCCCCTACATGGTATTTTCTTTTGAGTCAACGTTTACTGACCGAGGGTTGCCTGAAATCCAGCTTACAACCACTGTCGCCACAGCATTCACGATCAACGCAATCATTCCGACGTTTAAATCTTGCATTGTCTGGGGCAAGGACGGGAACAAAGTACCAATGCCGCTGCCTGATAATGTCATATAAGCCGCCGTTGCAACCCCGGCTATAATACCAACAAACGCTCCTTGTTTCGTTACAAAATTGTTTTTCATCAAGCTTAGTACAAACGATGGGAACAGCTGCGTCACCAGACTATATCCCATGAGAAGCAAAGCAACGATCGTATTTCCTCCACGGAACGTAAAGTATAACGAAATCAAGGCAATGACAGGAACAAGATATTTCGCCAGCTTTGCAACTTGTTGGTCAGTGGCAGAAGGAGAAAATACTTTATAGACATTTTTCGATAGCAGCGTGGAAGCCGTCATTAATATCATCGAACCTGGAACCATAGCCGTCAACAGCCCGGCGGCGCCGATCAGCCCGACGACCCAAGGATCAAATGTCTGAATGGACAAACGCAACAGCGCCAAGTCGGTATCCGATCCTTCCAAATGCGGTATTTTTAAAATCGCCGCAAAGCCGACGAAAAAGACGAATAGAAGCAATAACTGATAAATGGGCAAAATAATGGCATTTTTCCGGAAAACATTGGCGCTCTTAGCCGAATAAATCGAACTGAACGTATGAGGCCACATATAAAAACCAAGAACCGTCAACAGTACGGTCGAAATGAACCATGATACGCTCATCCCCTTATTCGGCAAGGAGAGAAAACCTGGATTGGGTTTTTCGATCGCTTCAAACATCGGCCGAATTCCGCCATAGTAATGAAACGGCAGATAAAGACCTAAAAAGGCGATGACAATAAGAATCGTGATGTCTTTCACTAGCGCTGTCCAAGCCGAACCGTGGATTCCTGAAATAATTACATATACTGTAACGGCAACAACGCCGATCCAAATAGCCGCCGTTTCTGAAATCGTACCATATGAAGCTTCAGAAACGATGATGCCTAATCCTTTTAGCTGCAGTACCAAATACGGAATAAGTGCCAGCACCCCAACCAGAGAAACCAGCACTCCTAACGCTTGGCTGTTGTATTTGCTGGCGAAAAAATCAGACTGTGACATAAGCTGATGTTCTTTCGCATATTTCCATACTTTTGGGAGCATCCAATACGACAGAACATACGCCAAGCAACCGTACGCGATAATGTAAAACGCTGGCCCGCCTTTGCTGTATGCCCAGCCGCTGCCGCCTAAAAAGGTAAATGTCGTATAAATTTCGCCCGCCATGAGAAGAAAGACAAAAATGGTGCCAAACCCGCGGCCGCCGACTGTCCACTGTTCCAAATTCATTTCTTTCCCTTTCCGCGCTCGTACTCCTAAGAAAAGGGATAACAGCAGAAAAGCAAAAATCAACACCAACGATGTATTCATGTTTGGTCTTCCTCCTTCACTTTCGGATCAAAGCGATAAACAATCGCCATGATAATGGAAGTGATGATCACCCAGGCAACAATCCAAAAAAGAATAAACGGCAGGCCAAGTATATAGGGAGTCACTCTGTTGGCAAACGGGATACCGCCGAGAATGCCAAGAAAAGGGAGCAACATTAGCCAGCGGATTCCTTTCATTTTTATTTCCTCCTCTATGGAATGATAGAAAACCTTTAGAACGCTTTCCCAACGGAGCTGGCGGATATTTCTATTCCTGATTAAAATTCGAGTATGTTATATAATATAACATAATTATCAGAATATTAAAATTATTTGATCAGATAAAAAATGACAAAGTCGGTTTGTCTTCTTCCAAAGCGCCTTTTTCATCAGCGGTATTCCGGTATTTAGGAGAAATATCAGACAACAACAAGATTCTTTTTGTTATTTAGCTAAAACAACTACAGAGGACATTTTCTATATGCTCTAAATATCGATCTGCTGATGCAAGAAATGGCTAAAAACAGCTTCTAATAAAAGTGCAGCAGCAAGAGTGCTTTTTAAAAAAGCATATTGATTTTTTCATAAAAAAAGAATGGAGAAATGGACATTTCATTTCGACAAAGGACTGTCGAACAAACAAAAGGAAGGGGATGATATAGTGGGGAGGACCTTATCATACGTAGGAAAAGTTCGTGATATTCGAAATGGTCCATCGAAAACAATGGATAAAGGCAGAATTTTACCATTTCCTTCTTTTAAAATCATAAACACCGTTCGCATTTTTGAACGGTGTTTCATAATGGCTCTCTTTTTATTAAGGCTATGTTTTAAAATAGTGTTGAAAATTAAGCGATTTTTAAGGGAAGCCCTTTGACTTTCCTTAATTCGCCTTTTAAGAAGATAGCGAACCAACTTATACTTCGCATTATGCTTAATTTCTACGTTCTTTTTGTGTAGGGTATCTTCTTGAATATGAAATAAAGATATTCAGAATCTCATTCTCATCATGAATAAATAATATAATATACGAGGTAATCCGATAGCAGATAGTATTGTGATTGCAGTATGTACTTTTTTCTCATCTCGTAATATAAACAATAAAAACTTATACCCTGAAATACCAATCAATCCACCCAAACAATTTAGAATTATATCATCAATGTCTGATGCTCCAATGCCTAAAAGCCCCTGAATGATTTCAACAAACAAACTCACTATAAATATAAACAACAAATTGGTTATTACTCTTTTATCATTTTTGAATAATGACAAATATGTACCAAGGGGAATAAAAATAACTATATTGCCAACCACATTACTAAAAGCAAATGCTTTTATATTCGCAGATCTGCCAGATATATATTCCATTATACTATAAAAAGGAATGAGATTGATTGACCTATGCTCCAAATGCGAAATTCTTGATAAGAACAATATTTTAATTAACAAAAGTATGTAACAAATGAAAATACCATATAAAAAGACTGTTTTCATTCTCTCTCGTTTATTCATAATACCTCCATTTTTCATTTTATCCCTGCTTATTCTCTGAAGTTCAGTTTATAAATAATCTTCAGTTCGCACTTATCTTCGATTGTGTAATAAATTATAGTTAACTTACATTCAAATTGTCACGAAATTATATCAAATTTCAACATTGATTTAAAACATAGCCTTTATTAAATAAAGGAGTTGTTTAATCGATTCAATAAATTTTTGAATATTTCGCATTCTTCTTCTGTCCATTCTTCCAACCATTGATTGTATCTGGATAATCGTATTTTTTTGTCCATAGCAAGTTTCTCTTTTCCCGTTGCGGTAAGGTGAAAAAGAGTGGCTCGTCCATCGCTCGGATCTGCTAAACGTTCGATTAGTCCTTTGGATTCAAGTGAGGCCGCTTGTCTGCTGACGGTTGAAATATCAAGTTTCAGCACATCGGCCAGTGTCTTCAGCCGTGCGGATCCTAATTTATCGAGTTCTCTTAGCAGTAAATAAGTGGCACGTTCAAAGATGCCTACTTTTTTAGCTGTCTGGTCCACATAAGTGGCCATACGTATAAAGGTCGTCATTTCGTATTCGATTTGTTCAATGGCACGTTCTTTTTTTGACAATCTCATATTCCTCCTTAAATTGGCGCCGCTTTCAACTTCTAAATTCATTGACAAGGAAAAATATCATTTTATAATAAATATTGTGTATGTAGTTGTATTATACAAGTATTTGAGTATTTTCTATTCCTATCATACATGATTACTACTCAATTTAAAGAGAGTGGGAGAAGGATTTTTGCGGATGAAGTGGATTCAAATTATTATTCAAATTTTTATTCTATACGGGTTTTCGTTTATTGGTGAAATGATTCACCGTGCTTTGCATTTATTGATTCCCGGAAATGTGCTGGGACTTTTATTATTGCTGCTTTGTTTATCTTTAAAACTATTTAAGCTGGATTGGATTGAACAAGGGGCTGGCTTCTTAATAGCGTTTCTGCCTCTTCTTTTCGTTCCGTCCATGGTTGGTATTATGAATTACCCTACTTTGCTTTCCAAACAAGGAATATTATTGTTTATCATTATTGTTATCAGCACCGTTATCACCGTCATTGTGGCGGGCCATGCCAGTCAATTATTAGAAAAAGGGAAACGTAAAAGAAAGGATGAGCAACAAGCATGATGCAACAAGTTCTTGTCTCTATTTTCATGATCCTTATGACGATTGGAATTTATGTCGTGATGAGCCGGATATATTCCCGCTTTTCTTGGCCGCTGTTATTGCCTGTTTTGACCACGACCGTTGTGATCGTTGCCTTGCTGGTGAGTTGGCATATACCGTATAAAACGTATATGGAAGGCGGTAAGTGGATTAATTTTTTGCTTGGACCGAGCGTCGTGGCATTGGCCTATCCTTTGTATAAGCAGCGTTTTGTTTTGAAAAAATATGTTGTTCCTATTCTTGTAGGAGTTAGTGTCGGGTCGATGACCGGAATGTTGAGCGGCCTTTTCTTTGCCGAATTTTTTCATTTTGATCGTACTCTTATGTTATCAATCCTTCCAAAATCCATCACGACGCCGGTGGCCATTCAAATTACATCGAATATCGGCGGAATTTCCTCGATGACGATTGTATGTGTAATGGTGGCCGGTCTTACCGGTGCCATAGCAGGTCCTGCAATCTTAAAATGGATGCGGGTGAAAAGTGTACTTGGAAAAGGAATTGCACTCGGAAGCGCGTCCCATGTATTTGGCATTTCCAAAGCATCGGAATACGGTGAACTAGCCGTTTCCACAGGCTCCGTCGCCATGACCTTAAGTGCTTTAATAGGCTCCATTATCGCTCCGTATATCACCATGTTCTTTCATATTTAAAAGGGGACAGACCCCCATGCTGTTTTAAAGGATTAAAGTGGTAAATTATTGGGAATTAAATGCGATGGATTGTGTTTTTCAATTTGTTGTATGTGAAAAGGGGCAATGAAAGGGAAAAGAGGATCTCAAGTACTACATTTTATGAAACGGAGTCGTTAGTTGTTGGACGTTGGCTAACGGCTCTTATTTTTTTCTCATTAGATGAAAAAAGGGATAATTGTGGATTGACAATTGTTATTTTCTTTATTATTATCATTATCAATAATGATAATAATAAAAAGAGGTGAACGACGATCAAACAGTCAAAGGCAGATTTACTTCTTCATCCGATCCGATTACGTATTGTTCAAACTTTCACTGGGGGACGGCACCTAACTGCTCAACAATTAATCGAGTTGTTGCCGGATGTTCCGCAGGCTACATTATATCGACACCTTCATAAGTTGCATGAAGGCGGTATTATTCAAATTATTGATCAACGACAAGTCCGTGGAACGACAGAGAAAATTTACACATTGGCAGAACAAGGAGCAAATTTGACAAAAGATGATTTGGCAAACTTCAGCCGAGAAGATCATATGCGGAATTTTTTGGCTTTTTTAGCTTCCATTCAATCTGACTTTCACAGGTATTTGCAGCAAGAACACTTTGATCTGGAGGCGGATGGAGTCAGCTATCGAAAGGCTTCATTGTATTTAAGCGATGAGGAGTTTTCCCGATTGTTACAAGCAATTCGTTCTGTTGTTGAGCCGGCTCTTAAAAATCAACCGGCTCCTGGCAGGCGCCTTCGCACACTTTCAATGATCTTCATACCTCAGCCAGAACAAAAACCTTCAAACCATAAAGGAGAGGGGGAATAATCAATGCCGACACCTTTGAAAAACGAAAATACATTATCTGATCCATCCAATCAAAAAATGGCTCGTAGATTTATCCTTGCAATCCCTTTTTATTTAGCAGTTCCTATATCATTTGGGTTGTTTTTTTACCATGGTTTTAGCCCTATTCAATGGAAAGCATTTAGTTTGGGAGCTCTTGGCTGGGTGATTGCCCTTTTTCTACGCGGTCCAGTCACTGTATTGTTTAAGGGATTGTCTAAAGAAAAAGCCACACTTTTTGTTGGTTTATCTTCCGGACCTTTGGAGGAAGGAGTTCGTTTGATTCTCTTGTTGCTTACTGGAACCTCTTTCTCCTGGGCGATTTCAGTTGGTCAAGGGTGGGCTGCGATAGAAGTATTATTTACGATCATCAACGGATTCGTTCTAATCCATATCATACAACGACAAGATGAAAAATCGATTCAAGTAAAAGAATTATTAGAATCAAATGGACAACTTCGTTTAAGTCCATTGTGGGGTGTGGTGGAACGGATCTTTGCAAGTGCCTTTCATATTGGAGTCACACTACTTATAGCGAAAATCCCTTTGCTAACGTTCATTTTTGTTATTGTCCATAGCTTATTTAATTTAGTAGTTGTTTGGCTATCTAGTAAAAATATGTTGGCTGCACAATTATTCGTAGCCGTTGTAGGGACAGCATTATTAGTAACGGGACTTATTGCATGGTAGTAGTAAAGAGTATGTTATCTATAAAGGGAAAAGGAGAAAAACGTATGTCTGCTAAACTATTCTGGAAGCAGTTTTGGGTTTTATTTACATTTAGTCTTTTAGGGGTGTTCATGATTATTCCGACCATTGAAATTACCCTTTCTCAAGTATTAAAAGATATTCCCAATAAACCTGATCTCCCTTTAGCTGTTTTAGCCGGATTATCTTTGATCAATCCGATTATTCTTTTAATCGTTGCGATTGTCATTGGCATTTTCCTCACGCCTCGGCTAGGTTTAAAATCGCATATCGTTGAAAACATGGCGAGAAAAGCGAAATTATGGCCCTCCCTTCGATCAGACATAAATCAAGCTATCATGTTAGGAATGATGGTTGCCGTCATCTACTACTTATTCGATTTGATCTTTCAACAGTGGCTTCCAAACGGTTTTCATCTAATTACACAGTCCCGCAGCTTGGTCGTGGCTTTGGGAGGCATTTTTTATGGAGGCATTAGCGAAGAAATAATGATGCGATGGGGACTCATGTCTTTCGTTGCATGGATGGGTTGGCGTTTCTTTCAACACAGAAAAAATCGGCCGAAACCGTGGATCATGTGGCTTTCCATTTTGATTAGTTCCCTTTTTTTTGGAGTAGCCCATTTAGGGGCAAATACAGTTCTTGCACCACTGACATGGTTTATTTTCTTTCGTATGATGTTATTAAACGGAATAGCCGGAATCGCATTTGGCTGGCTTTTCTGGAAGAGGAGTTTGGAAGCGGCCATGATGGCTCACGCAACAGTTCATATTGTCGTCACGATGATCGTATGGTTAAAAGCAATGGTTTAACGGGTTCCTCAACCAAAATACTTCAATTCCATCCCAATCGTTTTTGTTTTTCCACGATTGAAGCATACTGCTAAAAATAAGTTCAATGATTGGAGTAAAATTTATTTCCATTCTTTTTGTGTTTCGCTGAATACGGCCAGTTGAATCAATCATTTTCTATCGGTATTCCAAAAATGAATGAAATGACTTAAAAAAGGGAACCTAAAAGGGATAAGTCTCCTGCTTACAATCCGGTCTCTTTTCCGCACCAAATTTCCCCATTTTTAATAATGTCAACAATCAGATGGACAAATTTGATTTTTGTATTTATTGAACCTGTCATGAAACCGCTTTATTATGATAGTGCAATCATTATATTTCAATATAGTATGAGAGGAGTTATAAGATGACGACCAATAGTCAGGCCAACTCAGGTGTTAAAGTCAAAGTTCAGCGATTTGGTAGTTATTTAAGCGGCATGGTTATGCCGAATATAGGAGCATTTATCGCTTGGGGAATCATTACTGCTTTATTTATTCCGAAAGGCTGGCTTCCTAATGAAAGTTTAGCGAAGCTAGTGAGTCCAATGATTACTTATTTGCTCCCTATTTTAATTGGATTTACGGGAGGAAGAATCGTTCACGATATACGCGGCGGCGTCGTTGGCGCAACTGCAACGATGGGGGTCATTGTCGGATCGGATATCCCTATGTTTTTAGGAGCTATGATTATGGGGCCTTTAGGTGGATGGGCCATCAAGAAATTTGATCAGGCGGTTGAAGGAAAAGTAAAGTCTGGATTTGAAATGCTGGTAAATAACTTTTCAGCCGGTATCATTGGAGGCCTTCTTACATTACTTGCTTATAAAGGAATTGGCCCGATTGTTTTAGCGCTGGACAAAACGTTGGCAGCTGGTGTTCAAGCTATTATAAATGCGCATTTATTGCCGCTGGCCAGTATATTTATAGAACCTGCTAAAGTGTTGTTCTTAAACAATGCGATCAACCATGGTATCTTAAGCCCGCTTGGAATTGATCAGGCAGCAAAAGCCGGGAAATCAATGTTGTTCTTATTAGAGCCAAACCCAGGTCCTGGGTTGGGAATACTGTTAGCCTACTGTTTATTTGGAAAAGGATCGGCCAAACAATCAGCTCCGGGAGCCGTTATTATTCATTTCTTTGGTGGAATTCATGAGATTTATTTCCCGTATGTATTAATGAAACCGATTCTCATTCTTGCGGCTATTGCAGGAGGAGCAACGGGTGTATTTACTTTCCAATTATTCAATGCTGGTTTAGTGGCGGCACCGTCACCTGGAAGTATTTTTGCACTGATCGCTATGACACCGAAAGGTCATTATTTGGGTGTTATTGCCGGAGTACTTGCAGCAGCTGTTGTATCTTTCTTGATCTCTTCGGTTATCTTAAAAACATCGAAAGAATCCAGTGAAGAGGATTTAGTAAAAGCGACTGAAAAAACTTCTGCGCTGAAAGGAAAAGAAAGCAGAGCTGCCGCTTTAATCAAAACAGGTGAAGCGAATAAGCAAACAGCAGCAGCAGAGCAAACAACGGCAGAAGAGCAAACGGCAGTAAATGAAACAACATCTGTTCAGGATGAACTGCCTGATAAAGTCAACAAAATTATTTTTGCTTGTGATGCAGGGATGGGCTCTAGTGCGATGGGAGCTTCTATCTTAAGAAATAAAGTACAAAAAGCACAATTAAATATCACGGTATCAAATACTTCTATTAATAATCTTCCTGATGATGCCGATATTGTCGTTACGCATAAAGATTTAACGGATCGTGCGAAGGCTAAGCTGCCGAATGCCTATCACATTTCTGTAGAAAACTTTTTAAACAGCCCGAAATATGATGAGCTTGTCGAAAGCTTAAAAAGAAAATAAGCCATTTAATCTTAGCCAGTGAAGAATCTAAACAAGATCTTTAAAAATGGCAACAATACTGCGGACAAAATGATGTTTTTCTATTGTTGTCATCAGTGATGAAATCGTTTTATTTTAATAATGAAAGAAATGGATTGGAATTCACAAAGTTCCTAGTGGAGTGAACATTATGTATGTTTCCGCAAGAGAAAGACTGATACTGGAAATGTTGCTGGAAAAAAAGGAAGAAGTGACGGTCAAGGATCTTGCGAAGGAAATGGATGTAAGCGTGCGCACCATTCATCGAGACTTAAAAGGAGTCGAAGACATTTTAAAGGACTACCATTTGAGTTTAGTTAAAAAATCGGGTGTGGGCATCCAAATTATAGGAGAAGAAGAAAAGATGGAAGAGTTAAAGAGGGCTCTTTTCCATTTAACTAGCCAAGAATATACACCTGATGAACGTCAAACGTTTATTTTATGTACTTTATTAGAATCGCCGGAACCAGTTAAGCTCATTTCTTTGGCCAATGATTTAAATGTGACCATTGCTACCGTCAGCAACGATATTACGAAGCTGGAGGATCACTTAAGGGTTTTCGACTTGTCCATTCTGAGAAAAAGAGGCTACGGTGTTGAATTGATTGGTACTGAAACCGCCAAAAGAAGAGCAATGAGAAGCATTATTGCGGATAATCTCAATGAAGTAGAATTCTTATCCTTGGTGAGAGAGAACATTCAAAAAAAATCAACTCAACAATCGGATATTATCTCTGAAAGATTATTAGGTCTGGTTGAGAAGAAAAAGCTTCTCATTGTGGAGAAAGTCATTGAAGAAATGAAGGATGAACTGCCGTATCAAGTTGCCGACAGCGCCCATATCGGATTAGTCGTCCATTTAGCATTGGCCATTGAGCGTATTTTACAAGGGCAAAACATTCAGATTGATCAAAAGTATTTAGAACGTTTAAAGGCAACCAAGGAATATCGATTAGCGGAGAAAATCATTCGCAGATTGTCCGAAATTTTTAAAGTTCCCATTCCGGCGGCTGAAGTGGGTTATGTCACGATGCATCTGCAAGGAGCAAAATTAAGACATGACAAAGAGTACCCTATAGAAGAGTCCAGTATCAAAGTTGCGATAAAGGCGAAAAGCCTTATACATTTTGTGGAAAATCAATTGCAGGTTGATTTATCGAGTAATGTCTCCCTTTTTCAAGGGCTGGTGATACACTTAAAACCAGCGCTTTATCGAATAAAACAAAATATGGGAATTACCAATCCATTGTTGCCAAAAATTAAAGAAGATTACGAAGATCTATTCATGATCGTTCAAGAAGGAGTAGAGAAAGTTTTTTCGGAATTGTCCGTGCCGGATGAAGAAATCGGTTACTTGGTCATGCATTTTGGCTCAGCCTTATTAGGCAGGAAAGCAAAGGATTTAAGCGCTTTAATTATTTGTTCAAGCGGAATCGGAACATCCAAAATGTTGGCGACAAGGCTTAAACAGGAACTGCCCGAAATCAAAAACTTTCAAATTGCTTCAGTATTTGAATTGAATCAATTGCCAATAGATGATTTTGATTTAGTGATTTCAACGATAGAGCTGCCTAGTTTTCCAAGTGATTATATTGTCGTCAGCCCGATATTGACCAATGAGGAAATGAAAAAGCTTAGGAATTATATCCGTCATCAAATGATGAAGAAGGTTCATAAGGAAACCCCTCAATTGGACAGGCAGTTCCTTGATTCTCAACAGGTGGATAAAACCATTAAAAGAATTGAAAACATATATGAATATTCCGCCGCCATTTCGACGATTTTAAGAGGATTTCAAGTGTTAGCAGTCAATGATCCTCAAACGGTTGAACAAGTTCTAAAGGAAGCTTGCCAGTCCTTATATAAACAAGGGGTCATACAGGATGTTGGATTCATCACACAAGCTTTATTGGAGCGGGAAAAAAGAGGCGGATTAGGCATTCCCAACACAAAGCTCGTATTGTATCACACGAGAAATGAAAGGGTCTTACATCCTTCTTTCACCATCGTCAGTCTGAATAAACCGCTTCAAGTCAAAGCGATGGATCAGTCAGAAATACAAGCAGAGAGCTTCCTTTTGCTGCTGTCGCCTGAGCAGCTGCCAAGCGAAGGGTTAGAGGTCCTAAGCTTTATCAGTACAGTCATTATTGAAAACGAACAAAGTATAAAGATATTTGAATCAAATAATGTTCATTCCGTCTCATCCTATTTGGCCGCTAAGTTCGAGCAGTTTCTTGATGAAAAAATCAAAAAATAAAGGAGTGTACAACATGACTTTGCCTATCTTATCACCAGACAATATTTTATTAAACGCAGAAATTGACAACAAGGAAAGTGCCATTCGATTAACAGGAAGTGTGTTAGCGGAAAATGGGTATGTAGATGATGACTATATTGAAAAAATGCTGGAAAGAGAAGAATTAAGTTCCACTTATATGGGAAACTTTGTTGCGATTCCACATGGAACGGATGATGCAAAAGAATCCGTAAAAGAATCCGGAATTGCCATTATTCAAGTGCCGAATGGTGTAGATTTTGGCAACGGCAATATCGTGAAATTATTAGTTGGAATCGCCGGAAAAGGTGGAGAGCATTTAGAAGTGCTGTCCAAAATCGCCATTGTTCTTTCGGAAGAAGAAAATGTGCAAAAGATTGTCAACGCTTCTTCAAAAGAAGAAATCCTAGCGATCTTTGAAGGAGTGAACTAACATGCTAGCTGTTCATTTTGGAGCAGGAAATATCGGCAGAGGTTTCATCGGCAATCTCTTATATCATTCAGGTTATGAAATTTGTTTTGTGGACGTAAACAGTGAAATTGTTGATTTATTAAATGAAAAACGGGAATACCGCGTAGGGATTGCGGACCATTCCCAAGATGAATTGGTCATCAAAAACGTCCGTGCCATTAATAGCCAAAAAAATATGGATCAAGTGGTAGAGGCCATTGCCCAGGCGGATTTGGTTACAGCAGCTGTAGGTCCGAATATTTTGCCGCATATTGCGGGCGCGATTGCGGAAGGGCTTAGAAAAAGAATTCAAACCACCGATAAGCCACTCAATATCATTGCGTGTGAAAACATGATCGGAGGCAGCACCTTCCTTAAAGAAAAGGTATATGAAAAATTGAACGAAGAAGAAAAAGAATTGTTTAATCAACGATTCGGATTTCCGGATGCGGCCGTTGATCGAATCGTGCCGAATCAATCCCATGAAGACAAATTGAAAGTGACGGTTGAACCGTTTTATGAGTGGGCGGTAGATCAAACAAAAATCGTGGGAGAAAAACCTCCTGTGGAAGGAATTACGTTTGTAGACGACTTAAATCCTTACATTGAAAGAAAACTATTCACTGTTAACACAGGGCATGCTGTGGCCGCCTATTTAGGCTATTATGCCGGAATTCCGACAATAAATGAAGCAATGGAAAAAGAAGAAATCAGGACTCTTGTTGAGAAAACTCTTCAAGAAACAGGAATGCTGCTTGTAAAAAAATACGGTTTCGACATGAAAAAACACCAAGAATATATATCCAAAATTATGAATCGTTTTTCGAACCCTTATATTTCGGATGAAGTAACAAGGGTAGGACGTTCTCCGATTCGTAAGCTTGGTCCGAATGATCGGCTCGTCAGCCCGGCTAAACAATTTGCAAGTGTTGTAGGAGAACGGCCGGTTTACTTAGCCAAAAGCATTGCAGCTGCCCTAATGTATGACTATCCGCAAGATAAGGAAGCTGTTGAAATTCAAGAAAGCATTCAAAAGAATGGGTTAGAATCCACGATCGAACATTATACGAAGATCGACAGAAAATCGGATTTAGCCGCCTTAATCGTGGAACAATACCAGTTATTAAAGAACAAGCAGCTTATATAAAAATTGATTTCTTCAAAAAAATTTCATCATGAAAAAATCATACGCTAAAAGTTTTTTTCTGAACCTCTTTTGCCATCCGGCAAGAGAGGTTTTTTTCCTATTTAGAATTTAACCGCTCAATAGTTCCCATAAAAAATGAGTGAATGAGGCAATACGAGAGATGCAAAAGAGGGAGCGGACTAAAGAAGGGAAAAATTCTTTCCTCCTCTAACGTTCTGCTGTTTTCAATCAAAACTTAAAGGGAGTGAAGTGAGGTCTTTTTAAGATACTATTTCAATTTGGGCTTTATTAAAGAATAATGTTGATATTGCAA
Source organism: Bacillus sp. FSL W8-0223 (assembly GCF_038006805.1). Classification (NCBI taxonomy): domain Bacteria; kingdom Bacillati; phylum Bacillota; class Bacilli; order Caryophanales; family Bacillaceae; genus Bacillus; species Bacillus sp. FSL W8-0223. The sequence goes on along the minus strand of NZ_JBBOVX010000001.1, from coordinate 3,136,429 downwards.
ATTGTTTAAAAGGAGCGCTGCAAAAATATCTCGACAATTATCTTGCTTGGTTCTTGTTTGTAGTTAATCGCAGTCATGAAAGTACTGAGCAACATATTAAAGAGCTTCTGTTGACATCATAGTGTTTGAAATGCAGAATATGATCGTTTGAGTTGATTTAAATCTTTTTTCGACTATGGGAGTAGATGATTAACAGAATAACTACCCTTTTAGGCACCGTAATAATAAAATGTATGGAACAATACAGCAGAGAGTGAAGCCGTTTCTTCCGTTGTTGAGGCAATGTTAATGGTATCAACCGTCGAAATCTTTACCGAAAAAAGATTAGAAACCCTCGCAATTTCCTTATTATCACATTTTAAGTAACCAGTACCTGTATAATCTTTTTCGAAATAATAATCGTGATCAGCTATTTTAAACGAATACGCTGTTTCAATCAATTGAACTCTTTGGCGTGCAATCGGTACTGTCTGTGAGGATAAATGGTCAGTAATTTATAACGAATTCCAGGAAACGCGCAATCAATGCTATACAGAGGTTTTCCAGATAAATTGGTAATTTTATAAGTATAAGGCAAACCAAAACGTAACGTCGCATTGAAGACATTTGCAGGAAATTTATGTGGCTGTTTTTGCAACAAAAAAATGGTTTTACCTTGTTCGTCTATTATTGGCATTTTTGTTGAAAGAAGCACCGATTTAGGTACTTGATAAGTAAAGTGTTGCACCTTGATACTCCTTACCTTTGTTAACTCAATGTTTCGTTCGTTTGCTATGTTGGTCGCAAATTCTTTATTGCACGTTCAAATCTCTCTTGTTCGCTGATGTCGCGGATATTCACTGTAAATCCAACGATACAGGTATTTAGAATAAAAAAGCTATAGGCAATACGCCAATAGCTTTTTTGAGATAATCAAACCTACAAGAGGTAAATTTCTCATTAGAAACAATGAACAGCCCGGTACAGAATCCAAAGCAATCTCTTCTTTGCTGTTATTGGATCCATCCGTATTAACTCAGATCTTTCGCTGCTTGATAGATCAGTTCAAACAAATCTTCCAGCTGATCTTCTTCTACGCAGGAGAAAGCGATTCTTAAATCGGTGGAATTGATCGAAACCGTACCGACCCCATAGTTTTCCAACAAGTGGATGCGAAGTTTTTCGGCATCGATGTTCTTTAATTTCAGGCACATAAAATAACCGGAATTAAAAGGATAGAAAGACCAAACTTCATTGTATTTCTCGTTATTCAATAAAATTTCTTTAACTTTATTGGCCCGTTTTTTCATAATTTGAAACTTGGCATTTTTTTGCTCGACAAATTGAGGGGATTGGATTGCTTTTAAAATAAAGGTTTGCGAAGGATGCGATGCACTGGAGATCGTCCCGCGAATGATTCCTTTTGTTTTTTCTTCCAGAACTTCCAACACCTTTGGACTGGAGCTTGCATAGGTGATAAAACCTACTCGAAATCCCCATACGAATTCTTCTTTAGTGGCTCCGTCAATTTTGATTGCCAAAACACGATCATGCAAGCCGGCCAGTTTAGCGAAGAGAGATTCTTTAATCGAGTCTTCATAGAACAATTGAAAATACGCATCGTCCGTCATGACGACAAGATTCATTCCTAGGTTAGCGCATTCTTCGATCACCGATACAATTCTTTCTGCTTCTTGCTCGGTAGGAGTATACCCGGTTGGATTATTAGGGAAATTCAACAAAATAACCGCTTTGCCGTGATCTTTTTCTTTCAGAATGGCTTCTCGCAAGGCTTCTGCATGAAAGCGTTGGTTTTCGTCAAATAACGGGTAAGTTTGTATTCTGGCTCCTCTTCTGATGCCAAATACGAATTTGTAATTGCCCCAGTATTTATCCGGTACAATGAGGGGATCATTTTGATCGACAAATAAATCCGCTACAATACTTAATCCATGCGTGAGAGCATTTGTAACGATAGGTTCGCCTATTGATTTCCCTTGTAAAGAAGGGTTTTCGATGATCATTTTGTCTTTCCACGCAGATCGAAGCTCAGGCTTGCCTGCCGGTGGAGCGTATGTATATAAATCTTCAGGTTCATATGCGGAAAGAGTATCTTGAATTACCGGAAGATACATCGGTCTATTGCCTTCCGTTGCGATGCCAATGGTTGCATTATATCGATAAGCCTTTTTTTTGGCTTCAGCAGACTGGCTAAGGATTCCTTTAGGATAATATAAAGATTTGCCCAAGTCAGACAGCATATCGTATACATGTTGATTTTCGGTGATAAGAGCGTTGTTTAACACGTTCGCAGCCTGATCCAATTCAACTCATCCCTTTCTTACTTTTCTCAATATTAACATATCGAACTGCCAAATTCACTACCATTTTACTTGCTGTTTTTCAAAAAATAAAATGGCGATCTTGTTAAAACTTTGCCGGTGAAATCGTTTATTAGGTCGATCACTGTAAGTACAAAACTCTTTATAGCCAAAAAGATTTTATTCGATAGGTTTTAAATATTCTGAATATATTATAAATCCTTATATAAAAGTAAATGAAATTTATCAATTCACAAAAAAGGTAGGTCCCGACTCTTGGATCAAAAAAATGATTGAAAAGAATAACTTTATTAAGGAAGATTCATCATCACATTTTGTGATGTTAGACAAAAAATAAGAAAACACCAACAGATTCCTGGCAATAATGCTAGCGTCACTAAACATAACAGGAGGTTCTGTCAGTGTTTTCCGTATCACTAGAATTGCCAGAATTTGAAGTTGTTAATCAAGAAATTTTGCCCACTCATTATCTTGTTCATGTTGAGAAAAAAGATGAGGAGGAACGATGTCCTCATTGTGGGTTTCTCACATCATTTGTTCATGACAGAAGGACAAGGAAAGTTAGAGATTTATCCGTGTTAAATAAACCATTATATTTACTGGTGCTTGTAAAACGTTATCGTTGCCGAAACTGTAACGAAGTCTTTACGTCTTCCTTTGAATCGATTGGTTCTCATCAACACTATACGAAGCGTTTTTGTCTTTTCCTTTATGAACAGGTTCTCGGCACCACCATTCAAGAGATTCGTCGAAAATACCAGATTCCTTATTCCACGGTGGAGCGAATTTTTTATTCCGTCGCTCATGATAAAGCGAAGGAACATGAATCTGTCATCCAAGAAACTCAAAGCGATCAAGACATGACTTTGAGTATGGACGAAGTCGCTGTTCGAAAAGGACACAGCTATGAAACGGTACTATATGATGCGAACCTCGGTGCTGTCATGGGGATGCATCACAACCGTGATTTCGATTCAACATTGGAACTTTTATCTTTAAAGGTCCTTCATCCTGAAAAGGTGAAAAACGTGGTCGTAGATATGTGGGATCCCTTTCACAAAGCCGTTCGCAAAGCGTTTCCTCATGCCCGTATGATCGTGGATAAATACCATGTTGTTCAAAAAGTGACTCAGGCGTTCGATCAAGTTCGTAAGAAAATCCCCGGATTAAAAAAAGCACGATTTATCCTACTGAAGGGCTATGAAAATCTGAAAGAAGAGAAACGAGAACGACTAAATGAACTATTAGAAAAACATGAAAACCTAGCCTATGGATATTATCTAAAAGAGCTATTTCGAGACTTTTATCGATCACCAAACTATGAGACAGCAAACCAGTATTGAAAAGAATGGCTTCAACTGGCTTGGAGTAGTCCTTTTCCTTCCTTCCATGAAGTGGCAAAAACGATCGAGAATTGGAAAGACCAGATTCTTCAATACTTTAAAACACCTTACACGAATGGACGAACAGAAGGCACCAACCACAAAATTAAGAACATCAAACGACGAGCTTATGGGTATAGAAATCTTGATCGATTTAGAACACGTGTATTTTTGGAGTGTACAGGAAAAACTTATAAAAAACAGGTGTCCTAGCCTCTCCTTCTTCATCACTTTGATAATCATAGTTGGTGGAAAAGAAGCCGTCAAGGAAAGCACTTGACCGCTTCTTTTCCACCAACTGGCTGGTCTGTAAGATGAAGAAGGAGAGGGTTTGAGTGTCCCCCACTCTAGCTAACTGATTGTCAGAATTCTGTGCTAGTCACAAAAAATGGTGAAGGACTTAAGGAAATTGCTGTTCTTGATCCACGTGTTTTCCAAAATCCTGAATTAGAAACGAAATTATTCCCACCTTTAAAAAAAGTAATCTATGGTAATTACAGTTACAAAGATTCGAAAGATACAAAGATATTAATCGGTATGGAGGAAAATAAATTACAAAAATACCATTATATTGAAAAATATAAAAATGAAAAGATTTATAAATTATTCATTAAAACTAAAGATGGACAAGTCATTTATATAGCCCTAGATTATGGAGCTTTAAGCGGACCACTTTACCGCCATTCAATAATTCTTCTTGTTACAGGTGTAATTTCTTTGATAGTTTTATTTCTACTAACGGCACGATTTTTTAATCGTATATATGAAAATATCCAAAAAATAAAACGTCAGATTCAATCACTAGAAAAGGGAGATTTAACGGCTAAAAGCAATGTAAATGATAGAAGCGAGTTGGAAAACTTATCGCAAAGTACAAATCGAATGGTGGACAAGTTAAATCAGCTTGTCAAGGACACACAAGAACAAGCAACCAAAGCGCAAAAACTTTCTGTATTGTTAGAAGCGGAAACCTCTCAAACGATAGAAAAAATCTATGCTATAACTACCGAAACAACGATGAAATCGAGGGAACAGCTGGACGAAATCATTTCGTTTTTAGATGAATTTGTAGAAACATTACAGCCGTATAAAAAGAATGAACAGGTCCTTCATATCATTGAGAAAGTAGAAGATATGAAACAGATTGCCAATGAACGAACTGCCGCTACTACAGACATGACCATTACTTTGTCGGATTTGATTCATTCTTTGCATGGGCAGTCAAGGGAGTTATCTGAAATTTCGAATGCATTGCTTGAATCTATGAAGAAATTCAAATTATAGGAGTGGGAATGCAATGTCCTTAAAAATTAAAAAAAAGTGAATGAAAAAGCTGTGATCCTTCATATAGATGGAATTTTGGATATATCGACCACTCATCTGTTAGAGCTTTATTTAAAAGAGTTGGATGATAATGTGGAAACATTAGTATTTGATTTTACAAATCTGGAGTTTATTGATTCGACCGGCATCGGCTCTATCATGAATGCGATTTATTTATCTCAAGAAAAACATTTTAAACTAAAACTTCAAGGGATTAATGACCTAACGAACCAATTTTTTGAGATGGTTGGATTGTATCAAATATTAGAAGAGATACAGGGGAGTGAGATGGATGTGTAAAAGCGTACAAACTTATACCCATCAACAGCTCCTTGAAGCGAATCCAGAAATGGGGAAAACTTTGCAACGAGAGATCAATTTAGCGAGAAATATTCAAATGCAATTATTAAATGGAAAAACCCCGAAAGTGGAAGGCGGTGAAATTGCCGGCTTTTCCCTTCCCGCACGGCTGATTGGCGGAGATTATTATGACTTTTATCCTTTAAAAAATGGAAAAATCAGAATGGTGATAGGCGATGTCATGGGAAAAGGAATCCCTGCGGCTATGCTGATGATTCTAACAAGAGGCGCTTTTCGAAGTACCGCTGAAAGTACTCGAGGTCCCGCGGAAACACTAACTTCCATAAACCAAGCATTGTATGAAGACTTACGGACATTAAAATCTTTTGTGACGTTGTTTTGCGCTGATTGGGATCCTAAAACAGGAGCTTTTACTTACGCGAATGCGGGTCATCACCTTCCTATTTATATTAGTGGGAAAGATCGAACGGTGAAAGAACTGCCAAAGGTACAGGGAATTATGGTTGGAGGGCTGCCTAAGCAAGTATATAAAGAGGCTTCTGTTCATTTAGTAGACCAGGATACAATATTCTTTTATACGGACGGTATTATCGAAGCCCAAAATAAAGAGGGGGAACAATATAAATTAGAGCGGCTTATTCAAACGTTGATCAAATATCAAGACCAAAACGTCCACGATATTCAGAATAGTGTTTTAGAATCAGTCAATCGATTTATAGAAGGCGTCCCTCAAAAAGATGATATAACAATGGTTCTGCTAAAAGTAAGTCAACCAAAAGTGGATATTTCAAGTTTAAACGCTCCAGTAATCAATTAGGGGGCAGATAGGGCGAAGCGTAGTTTCAAAAGGAAAAAATATAGAAGAAGCCATACAATTAGGAGTGAACTACCCTCCACTTATCAACCTTACGGTTTGATTGAAGTGGGGGCTTCTCGGGTAATCCCGTCTAATGACAGAAAATTGACCGAGCTAACCCTCTCGTTCCGAAAGTTATTATTCTTTATGCTAATAAGCGTAATCCCTCATTTTTGATATTGATTGCTGAATTGTGATCGCAATCTAATACAAAGCCGCAAGAACATTTATATACACGTTCAGATAATGGCATTTCTTTTTCCTTGCCGCAACATGAACACTTCTTAGTGGAGGGAAACCACTTATCAATTTTCACAAGTTGTTTCCCCTGTTCTTTTAGCTTATACGCTAAGAAAGTAGTGAACATCCCCCAGCCGTTATCATGAACGCTTTTTCCAAAGTTGAGGGCTTGAGACATGCCTTTCATGTCTAAGTCCTCAATAATCACAGCGTCATAGTTTGTTGCTAATTCTTTTGACTTATGATGAAGAAAGTTTCTGCGCTGATTCGCTGTCTTTTCATGTAGCTTAGCCACTTTCAGGTGTTGTTTTTCCCATCTTGCAGAACCTTTCTTTCTTCGAGAAAGAATTCGTTGTGCTTTTGCTAATTTATCTAAGGCTTGCCGATAGTAACGTGGGTAATTGGCTTTCTTACCCTGTTCACTCTCGACATATAGACCATCCATAGCAAAATCCAAACCAACAACTTTCTGTATTTTAACTGGACGAATATCTTTCTCATATTCTGTCAAAATTGAAATGTAGTATTTGCCTGTCTTTGTTTTAGAAATAGTGCAAGATTTGATTTTATAATCAGCAGGTATCTCTCTATGCTGTTTCATTTTTATTGGCTTTTTGATTTTTGGCAGTTTGATATGACCATTTTCTAGCTTAATATTTCCGTTGACCATATTAGTTGTATAGGATTGTTTTGCTTTACGATTTTTGAACTTTGGAAAATCCGCATTTCCTTCAAAGAAATTCTTATAAGCAGTCTGTAAGTTCATTTGTGCATTTGCCAAAGCTAAAGAATCCACTTCTTTTAGGAATGGAAATTCACTTTTATATTTTGCAGGGGTCGGAAACTTTTGCTTTTTAAGCAATTCTTTATCATCCTTGAACTTTTCATACGTTTCTTTGCGTTCAGCTAACATCTTATTGTAGACAAAGCGAACACAACCAAATGTCTTAGCTAATAATGCGGATTGTTCTTTGTTTGGTAACAAACGAAACTTGAAAGCTTTGTTTTGCTTGGCCATATCAATTCACCTCACTTTGTGCGGAAAAATTTCGTATATATTGATTATACCGTAAAAAATCCGTACAATCAATATGAGGTGATAATCATGAGAGAAGAGAAAGAACGTGTAGAAATTCGTATGCCTAAGACGATATTAGAAAAATTGGAGCAATATCAAAAAGAAAATGGGATTCCAACTAGAACAGCCGCAATCTTAGAATTGTTGAGAAAGGGATTGGAAAAATAACTTTGGCTAAAGCCAACCGAAATTCATCTCCCACCTACTCATTGGTGCTATTCGCACCTTCACATTCCTAGAGGATGGGAGACTTCTTTCGGAAAGACGTTAAAATTATTGGATACGAAAAAGGAAGAAGTAGATATTGAAATTATTCAGCACGAAACAAAAGGTTTTTTTGGGAATTGGAGCCAGAAAAGCAATTGTCAAACTAACGAAAGTTGACGCTTCCGTTAAAAAATTGAAGGAGAATGATAGGGCGGAAAGGGAAGGAAACGATAAAGAAATAAATTCCGAAATGCTTAATGATATAATCAGTGAAACATCCTCGTCGCAAGAGGAAAACGAGAATCATCCTGTTGCCGATGAAATGGACAAAGAGGGAAAAGTATGGGTGAAATCCGGGGAATTATTTTTTACGACAACGCCAACTTTTTATCCAACTCTGACCATTGGCAAAGGAATTAAATTATATAAGAATAATGAACTTGTTAAAGATAAAAACATCGTTCTTTCAGAAACAGCTCGGTATGAAGTCAAGTGTGAGAATGAAGTACAAGACACCAAATGGAATATTTCGATCGATAAGCTGAAATTAAAGGCGCTTCTCCAGGTTGAACCTGGTTATAAAATGACAAGACGTATACCGGATATAGAGCCTAGTAAACATATTGAATTAATGGCTGAGGAATTGAAAGAAATTCAAAATACATTAAGCTTCGCAGAGGTCATTGAGGAGTTGGCTTCATTAGGAGTAATCTATGGAATCAATAAAGATCAAATTTTGAAAGCGATCGAATCTCGGCAACCAGGTACATTTGAAATTGCCACAGGTAAAAAAGCGACTCATGGTCATGATGGTTGGATAGAACCCAAAGTTCCTTTAACCATACAAAATGGTCTAAAAGAAGACGAAGATGGGAAAGTAAATTATCGAGAAATAAGGGCTATTCCGACAGCGGAAAGAGGAGAGGTCATTGCCGTCATTCATCCTCCTGTTCCTGGACAGCCCGGTATTACCATTACAAATGAACCTCTTCCTCCAAAGCCATCCTTTCCTATCAAGCTTCGAGCTGGTAAAGGAGTTGTTGTCGTGGATGATAAAATCGTGGCGATGGAATCGGGAAGACCGCATATTGAACAAAGAGGACAACTCGTTAAAGTAGATATTCTTCCAAAAATAACCCATAGTGGAAACGTGGATTTATCGTCTGGAAATATTCGTTTTGTAGGAGATGTCGATATTTTAGGCGATGTAGATGTTAGGATGACGGTCGAGGCGGCGGGCGCAATCTTTGTTCAAAAAAATGTCAATATGGCGACTTTAACAGCAGCAGGTGCAATTGTTGTTAACGGCAATGTCATAGGTTCTAAACTTTCAGCCGGAAAACATAACAGGCTTATCGCAGAACTGGGGCAATTACTCGAGGAAATGCATGTTCAAGTGAAAGGCATGATCGAGGTCATTACACAACTCATCCATTCTCCTGCATTTAAATCAAGCGACTTTCAACGCGGCGGCATGCAGCCTTTGATTCGCATTTTGTTAGAGAAAAAGTTTAAGAGCCTGCCTCCGCTTGCTAAAAAATATGTGGATCTTGTACAAAAAGAGGAAAAAGACCTTGAAGATGATGACTGGAAAGAAGTAGCTGTCTTCGTAAGAAAGACTTTTTTATCCTTGACGAAGGAAATCACTTCTCTGGAGCAAATTAAACAGTTAGCCCAAAAAATGAAACAGCTTTCCGAATTTAGCAAATTGCCTGTGGAACCCGATTCTTATATTATCATATCTAATGTTTTGAATAGTGAGATTTATTGTAGTGGCGATATTATCGTAAGTGGACAAGGTTGTTTGAATACAAAAATTCATGCAGGAGGAAAATTGGAAATACGCGGAATAATGCGCGGAGGGGAAGTATATGGTAAATTAGGTGTTGAAATCCATGAAGCAGGAGCGAAAAGTGGGACTACAACAATCATCGCTGTGCCGGTTGGCCAAACGATCAAAATCAATAAAGCGCTGGAAGGCACTATCTTAAAAATAGGAAACGTGAAGCATACTTTAAAAGAAAATCAAGATTCGATTGTTGCTCGTTTGGACGAGAATAATAGAATGATTTTTGAAAAGAAAGCCTAGGTGAGTGTATCATGATCAAATATTTTTATAACGAAGTAGAGGATCGTTTAGATGTAAAACTAGAAGGAGATTTTGATATTGAAGGAACTGAAGTCGTGGAAGAAGAGTTAATTCCGACTATGCTCAATTATAAAACAGTGAATATTGATTTTGAAAATGTTCCGTTTGTAGACTCATCCGGAATGGGCTTATTGATCGATATAGTGAAAACCCTAAATGATAAAGGAATAAAGGTTACAATTTCAAAAGTAAGACAAGAAGTTTTTGAAGTATTTGAGATCATACAACTACCCGAAATTTTAGGCGAGGAAGTCTTTGTTTAAACCCAATACAACCCGCAAGTTTTCCAATACATCTTCGATTAAACTTTAACGCATTAAAGGGGTCTGGCCCCTTTAATGCGTTATACTTGACAAGGACAATGGTGAGCGTATAGACTACAAAACATCATGAAAAAATGTTGCCTGCTCCGATTCGGCTCTTTTTATAAAGTTGATGTTTGAATCACCTTTATTGTGTTCTGGAATAAATAGACTTGTGCCATAAAGTTTTGCCGGTCTTGACACTTTGTGTGCCGATTTTCTAAAAGAAAACAGACTTTTTGAACTCCCGCTTTTAACTGCGGGAATTTTATTTGGCCGAGACGGCTGTGCTTATATGGCAATGCGTTAACCAATGTTGGTTTTCTTTGTTTCAAATAGATAAAGAAACACGGTTATTAATAGCTGTGTAAAAAATTTTAAGGAGGGGTTGCTGCAGAATGAACGTTGAAAACACATCAGTTCAATCCTATCGGAAAGCTCCTATATTGGGCGTTATGATGATAGGAGCTTTGATCGCGTTTTTAAATCAAACGTTAATTAATGTGGCTGTGCCGCAAATTATGGATCATATGCACGTTTCCGCGGATACCGTAAACTGGTTAATCACGATCTTTATGCTAGTGAATGGGATCATTATTCCAATCACCGCTTTTTTGATGAATCGATTTACGACAAGGCAATTATATATCTCTTCAATGGGGCTTTTTGCCGTTGGAACTCTTATTTGCGGCATTGCTCCTAGTTTCTCCGTGCTGTTGGTCGGCCGGGTAGTACAGGCGGCTGGAGCGGGGATTTTGTTCCCGTTGATCACGAATGTGATTTTTACGTTATTTCCGCCGGAACGCCGTGGTTTTGCGATGGGGATATTTGGCGTAGCCATGAACTTTGCACCGTCAGTGGGACCGACATTATCGGGATGGATTTTGGAACACCATTCGTGGCGGGTTCTGTTTTTCATTATATTCCCCATTGCTCTTGCTGATTTGATCGTTTCTCTGTTTCTCGTAAAAAATGTGACGGAAACGAGCCGACCAAAACTGGATACCATTGGCGTGATACTATCTACTATTGGCTTTGGCGGGATTCTCTATGCTTTTTCAACAGCAGGAACCAAAAGCTGGGAAAGCCCGGATGTCATGGCGCTTTTGATCGTTGGCGGAATCAGCTTGATTTTGTTCGTATGGCGCCAATTGGTGGTGGATGAACCGATATTGGAGTTCCGTATTTTTCGGTATCCGATTTTTACACTTACCACGATTATTAATATTTTAGTGACGATGGCTATGTTCTCAGGGATGATTTTGATGCCGATTTACATGCAAAATATTCGTGGATTTACTCCGTTGGAATCGGGCTTATTGCTTTTGCCGGGTGGTATAGTCATGGGATTGATGTCTCCTATTACGGGCAAGCTTTTTGACAAATTCGGAGCTAAATGGCTGGCCGTTGTCGGATTGGCGATTACGATCGTCACTACCTATATGCTTACCCGGCTTCAAACGAACACGACTTTTGCTTATGTAGTGGCCGTTTATACTGTCCGGATGCTTGGCATTTCCCTAGTGATGATGCCTATTTTTACGGCCGGTTTAAATGAATTGTCGCTAAGTTTGAATAAATATGGAACGGCGATGGTAAACACGCTGCGAATGATCGCAGGCGCTATTGGAATGGCCTTCTTTGTCACGATTATGACGAATGAAGGAAAAGCGCATATACAAAATATTGTCGCTTCTCAACATATTTCTCCTGCCGATAAAGTGCATATGGCGATGGCGATTCACCAAGGAAGTGCGATGGGGATTCAAGATGCCTTCATGGTAGCTACCGGCTTGACCGTCATTGCTTTTGTCTTGTCCTTCTTTATTCGGCGGGTGGAACCAAAAGAAAATAGGATAACGAATCGCATAAGAACGAGAAAAAAAACAATTGCCGATGGAAATTTAGCTAAATAGTTCAGCTATTTATAATGAAAAAAGGCGGGAAATCACTTGCTAAAAGGATTCCCGTCTTTTTTTCGCACATTAATGGACAGCAAATTCTGAAATACAGGGCTGAAAGAAAAGATAAATCTTAAAAGCGCTAGGGATTGAATGGAAGTTTTATACTATTGGCATGAATGAATGGAACAGTAATGGAAGAATAAAAGAGACAGAACGAAAAACTCTCGATTAGTTCCGGAATGTTGATGGTAATTAAGAGATGTAGTGTTTGGTAATTAAGAGTTTGCATAAAATAGTGCATATTCACAGCTTTACATGGAGTGACGGGTCTGATAGGCTAATCTGCCTATAAAAGCCATACGGACCGACACTTTGCGATGAATTATACCCGCAGAGGCTCCATGTCAAGCGACTTCGCTTATGAAAATTTATACAGTGAGATGAATATAATTATTTGCCATTTGATGCATTTTTTAATTGCCAAAAACATCCGTAAAAAATCAGAATTTTCATATTTTATCTAAATGTTAGGAAGAGCGGCACCTAAATCGTTTTCATGATGAAATTCAGGTTACTCTTACCATCATCAAAGAGAAAGGAAATACGATCTTTCTCCACGGTTCTATCATCCTGTGATGAAACATAGTCGAAAATGGGTGGAAAGCGTTTCTCAAATGTTCATACTTAGGAGAAAAATAGAAAAAGCACCTGCAAAATGGCAGATGCTTTAAAAGTAAAATGTCGAGTGAAGGAAGGTTATTGAAAATCTGTATGGAACGATCGGGATGACAGGATTTGAACCTGCGACTCCTAGCACCCCATGCTAGTGCTCTACCAAGCTGAGCTACATCCCGAAAGACACATGATTATTATAGTACGATTTTTTTCGGGTGACAATAGACATTCCTTCATTTCAAAAAGAAAATGTTTATCGATCTGTCGATCAAAGATAAAAGCTCCAACATCTGGTGTTCTCTTATCGAAAAATCTTTCATTCAAAAAAGGAAATTCATGAATTGTTTACACTCTCTCCGTTCAATCTGCCGTTTTTTATATTATGATATACGGTAGGGAGGTATAAAAATGAAAAAATTGGGGTTCATCATGATTCTATCTATTTTGGTTGTCATCGCTGCCGCTTGCTCAAACGCCAATGATAAAGCGAACAGTCATGATACGTCCAATATGGATAGCAAGAGTACGGAAAACAGTGATCATTCCCAAATGTCCGGTAGTCAAAAAGATTATTCGAATTTGCCTATGACCACTGCCACAAAAGAACTAACGGGAAATAACATTACCATAACAGCAAAAGAAGCAGTGAATTCATTTGATTCTAAACATAAGTTTCCCGTTTGGACTTTCAACGGTTCTGTACCAGGACCTATTATAAAATTAAAACAAGGTCAAACCGTGAATATAACGCTTAAAAATGAATTGCCACAACCTGTGACCATTCATTGGCATGGGCTTCCGGTTCCTAACAGCCAAGATGGCGTTCCGGGGGTGACCATGAACTCAGTGCAACCCGGCCATTCTTTTACTTATCATTTTACTGCCACTGTACCGGGTACATATTGGTATCATTCCCACCAAGATAGTGTGAATCAAATCGATAAAGGTTTATATGGAGCCATCATCGTGGAGGGAGCAAACGAAGAAAAAGTCGACAAAGACTATACTCTTATGTTGGATGAATGGAATTCATCCGGCATAACGATGGATGAAATGAAGAGCGGCAAGAATCATACGGATATGAACGGCGATAACATGGGAACATATGATTTGTACACGATCAATGGAAAATCCGGAGATTCCATACCGCCATTAAAAGTTCGCAAAGGCGATAAAGTACGTATTCGATTGATCAACGCCGGATATATCACTCATAATATTCATTTGCATGGCCATGCGTTTAAGGTGGTTGCCACCGATGGAAACCCGATTCATAATCCGCAATTAGTGAAAAATAAGCTCATCCCTGTCGCGCCGGGTGAACGATATGATATTGAATTTACAGCCGATCATCCCGGAACATGGTATATCGATTCTCATGATCACAATAAAGCGGACAAAAACATGGTGGCCAAAATCGTTTATGAAGGGTCAAACCGCCATACAGATAAGCCGGATTATAAGACTTCATTGCCGCAGTTGGATATAACAAAATACGGCGAAAAGGGACCGTCCAGATTTACTTTGAATCAAAAATATGATGTAAACTATACCATGGATTTAGGCGTAAAAGTGGACAAGAAAGGCACCACGCATTATACCATCAACGGAAAATACTATCCGAAGACGGATCCGATTTATGTAAACAAAGGAGATTTAGTCAAAATCACGTTACGAAATATTTCGACTGTTGATCATCCGATGCATTTACATGGCCACTCTTTCCAAGTATTAAGTAAAAACGGAAAACCGCTGACAGGATCGCCTTTGATAAAAGATACACTCAATGTCAAACCGGGAGAAGTATATGTCATCGCTTTTCAAGCGAACAATCCCGGTGATTGGATGTACCATTGCCATGAATTGCATCACGCTGCTGCCGGTATGATGATAGACGTGAAGTATCGAGGATTTAAGCCTTCTTTTAAGGTAGACCCAAATGCCGACAATCGTCCGGAATAAAATGTGAAAATAGATGGCTGATTGGCAAACCCGTTTCCGATTTCAATCGGAAAGCGGGTTTGCTTTTTTGGCTTTATAAGCATCGGATTGCCGTTTCTTTCGTTTAAGAACGCGAAAAACCCTCGATTTTTAACAAATAATGGTTTTCAAATGGATAGTGAATCTTTAATATAAAAAGTAGATAAAGTTAGCTTGCTTACGGATTTTTGTGAAAATTCGCTCGGATAACACTGAAGAAATTGAATCTGAAAGGTGAATACAACATTGGCCGTTGACTACATATTTTTGCAGCCCCGTACATATTATTGAAGTTGCCGGCAAGTTGAAAGAAAAGGCAAGTTTACAAGGTTTGGGGTTTCATTGTGAAAAGCATTTAGAACGGTAGATATCCTATCTTCATAAGCTTAACACTTCCTTGGAAGGAAGAAAGGAAGGTTGTTAATACTCATACGGCTTCAAAACGAAACCGAGGCGGCAATTAAAAGGACAATCAAAGGGGGGAGATTATGGGGGTTCAAGTAAGCGCTTTAGGTGCGATCGTCGCTTTAGCGATGGCGATCGTGCTTATTTTGCGCAGAGTTTCACCTGCTTACGGAATGATGGCAGGGGCTTTCATTGGCGGAATCGCTGGAGGAGCCGATGTGACCAATACGGTGGATGTGATGATGGAAGGAGCAGAAGGGATGGTCCCTGCTGTCCTGCGTATTTTAGCCGCAGGGGTGTTGGCAGGAGTGCTGATTGAGTCTGGAGCCGCAGCGTCGATTGCGGAAACGATCGTACGAAAGCTCGGAGAAGCAAGGGCGTTATTAGCGTTGGCTATTGCGACCATGATTTTGACGATGGTTGGTGTGTTTGTGGATGTCGCTGTAATGACGGTTGCGCCCATTGCGCTGGCGATTGCCAGTCGGGCACAGTTATCCAAACCCGCCATTTTATTGGCGATGATTGGCGGAGGAAAAGCGGGGAACATTATGTCGCCTAACCCGAATGCGATCGCTGCCTCAGATTCCTTCCATGTTCCGTTGACGTCTTTAATGGCTGCCGGGGTGCTTCCGGCTTTTTTCGGAATGGTGGTCACTTATCTTTTGGCGAAGAAATTGATGCGAAAAGGGACAATGATTGCGGAACAAACGGAATCAGCCGGCCATGAACAGAAAGAATTGCCCGACTTTTTAGCTGCGATTACGGCTCCCATAGTAACCATTGCGTTGCTGGCGCTGCGCCCGACTTTTCATATGGATATTGATCCTATGATCGCACTTCCGGCCGGTGGAATAGTGGGGGCCATGGCGATGAAACAATCCAAGAAGATCAATGCTTATGCCATTTCCGGTTTATCGAAAATGTCCGGCGTTGCCATTATGTTATTAGGGACAGGAACGTTAGCTGGAGTGATTGCGAACTCGTCGTTAAAAGAGGGGATCATCAGCGGCTTAACTCATTCAGGATTGCCGGCCTATTTATTAGCGCCGATTGCCGGAATCTTTATGTCAGCTGCTACCGCTTCTACAACGGCAGGGACAGCGGTCGCCAGCAGCGTATTTGGAGGCACGATTGTGGGGTTGGGTGTTTCTGCGTTGGCGGGTGCGGCCATGGTTCATGCGGGGGCTACCGTGTTAGACCACTTGCCTCACGGGAGCTTTTTCCATGCGACAGCGGGCAGTGTTCATATGAAAATGAAAGAACGTCTCAAACTGATGCCGTATGAATCGCTTGTTGGAATGACATTAGCGGTCGTATCCACTTTGATTTATGGAGTATTTCACCTTTTCGGATCATAAAGAAACGGAGATGAAATGATGAAAATTGTGATTGCACCTGATTCGTTCAAAGAAAGTTTGTCTGCCTTACAAGCCGCTCGTGCGATCGAAAAAGGATTTCGGGACGTATTTCCGGAAGCGGAGTACGTGTTAATTCCAATGGCAGATGGG
Source organism: Bacillus sp. FSL W8-0223 (assembly GCF_038006805.1). Lineage (NCBI taxonomy): Bacteria > Bacillati > Bacillota > Bacilli > Caryophanales > Bacillaceae > Bacillus > Bacillus sp. FSL W8-0223. Next base: position 3,119,778 of record NZ_JBBOVX010000001.1, on the reverse strand, counting down.
GGAGAAGGGACTGTTCAGTCATTAGTGGACGCGACCGGAGGGACCGTCATCGAAAAACGAGTGACAGGACCATTAGGAGAACCGGTAGATGCGTTTTTTGGTTTGCTTGGTGACGGAAAAACAGCGGTCATCGAAATGGCGGCTGCTTCCGGATTACATCTTGTTCCGAACGAAAAACGAAACCCTCTGCTCACAACGACCAGAGGAACGGGAGAATTAATTCGAGCCGCTCTGGATAAGGGTGTAGAACATTTGATCATTGGAGTCGGCGGAAGTGCTACGAACGACGGCGGTGCCGGAATGATTCAAGCGCTGGGAGGCCGGCTTTTGGATCAAAAGAGACAAGAAATTGCCCCGGGGGGAGGGCATTTGTCGGAATTGGCGGAGATTGACCTGTCATCGCTCGATTCAAGGCTGAAAAAGGTGAAAATCGAAGTGGCTTGTGACGTCGATAATCCTTTAACAGGCCCGAACGGAGCTTCAGCTGTGTTTGGCCCGCAAAAAGGCGCCACACCGGAAATGGTTCGACAGCTGGACGAAAATTTAAGCCGCTTTGCTGATGTGGTGGAACAAACATTGGAAAAACCGATTCGCCATGTTCCCGGTGCCGGAGCGGCAGGCGGGCTCGGCGCCGGCTTGCTTGCGTTTCTGGATGCGGAATTAAAGCGAGGGGTCGAGATTGTGCTGGAGGCGGTTCAATTTCAAGAGCGCGTCAAAGATGCTTCTCTTGTGATTACCGGGGAAGGACGCATAGACGGTCAAACGATCTCGGGGAAAACGCCTATCGGTGTCGCCAAAGTCGCAAAACAATATGGTATTCCGGTGATCGGCATCGCCGGTTCGTTATCCGAAGACAGCGACATCGTGCTAAAGCACGGAATCGATGCCCTTTATAGCATAGTCCCGGGGGTCATCCCGTGGGAAAAAGCCGTTCAACACGCTGAGTTTTACCTTCAACAAACGTCCCGCCATATCGCACGGACGATAAAGATGGCTAAGCATATCGATTAGGAAGGATGCATCACATATGGGTATGAAAGAGGTTAAAAATCATCGCGTTAATCATTGATCCATAAAAAAATCAGAGGACTTGGGTGACCGTTGTTGATCCAGATCATTGAATAGCACGAAAATGTGAAACCGGCCGGATCATAATGAGTCCAATCCTTCATGTGATGTCTTCAAATACTGAAAAAAGGGATCATTCCCCGCTTGAATGGACGGGAAATGATCCCTTTCGCTTTTTGCGTTAGCATTGTTTCGAAGGGTCTGTTAAGTCTTCCCCGATGATTTTGACTTCTCTTTCGAGGTTGACGTTGAATTTTTCTTTGACGGTTTTTTGTACATGGCGAATCAAGGCGATATAGTCGGCTGCCGTAGCATTGTCGATATTGACGATAAAGCCGGCATGTTTAGTGGAGACTTCTGCGCCGCCGATCCGTGTGCCTTGAAGTCCGCTGTCTTGGATCAGTTTTCCGGCGTAATAACCGGGCGGCCGTTTAAACACGCTGCCGCAAGACGGATATTCCAAAGGCTGTTTGGACTCGCGGCGCTCTGTTAAGTCATCCATTACTGCTTTGATTTCTTCGTAGTCACCGGGCTGCAATGCAAAGGCAGCTTCCAGCACAATATAGCCTTTTTCGGCCACATTACTTGTACGGTAAGAAAGATCGAGGTCAGAAGCCGGCAGTTTTAATAAGTTTCCGTCGCGATCCACGACCATCACATAATCGAGCACATCTTTTATTTCTCCGCCGTAGGCACCGGCATTCATAAAAACAGCTCCTCCAACCGTACCCGGTATTCCGCACGCAAATTCCAGGCCGGTTAACCGGTTTTCCAAGGCGTATTTAGAAGCATCGATAATCGCAGCGCCGCTTTGTGCGCGGAGCTGATTTCCTTCCACAACGATTTTGTTCAAGTTTTTTAAACAAAGAACAATGCCGCGTATTCCACCATCTTTCACGATTAAATTGGACCCATTGCCGATCAAAGTGAAAGGAATTTGTTCTTTTTTCGCAAATTGAACCACTGCTTGAACTTCCGCAAAAGTAGTAGGTGTGACAAAAAGGTCCGCTTTACCACCTAACCGTGTATAGGTGTGTTTTTTTAGACATTCGTCTACTTTGATATTGTCTTTCATGACCACTTCTGCTAATTTATCGTAAAATTGCCGATAGTCAGCCACTTGCATCATTCCTTTATTCGTAATCTTCGGATGTCGAAATCATCGTTTATCCATCTGTCGACAGATCAGGAGTTTCTATATTGCATTATAGCAGTTTTCGTGTCGTTTCAGAATAAAGAATCTCTAATCGCCAAAAAAGTTTCTTGAAATCCTTGACAAAGATAATGATAATCATTATCGTTAAAAACGAAGGAACTAAATGAGAATCATTTTCGTTGAATGGAGTCTTCGATAGTTTAGAAAACTTTCTCGTTCCTGTTTTTAGAAATTTCCCCCTCTTTTTCTGCAACATCCTAGATGAAACTGAATTCAGCGGTCTGCTGTGGAAAACCAGGCAGGCCGCAGCTTTTATTCTATATATTCAAACCGGGCATTAAAAGGAAGCGGACCTAGATCAAGGATAGAGGAAAAACTAATTATACTGTATTTTTCAGAACAAACATTCGCCCACTCCCTTATAAGAGCGATGGGCGAATGTTTCTGTTGGACTGCTTTTTTGTAAGTCTGACATAAAAGTGAGAGGGCGTGGGGGCATAGAATAGCCAATCTTCGAGTACCAATTGAAAGGAACTTCCCTGTTATAATAGAGGAGGCATATGTTGGCTATCATGAGAAATGAAAAGCGATTGGAAAGCAAAGAAGACGGGGACTGAAAGAGGATGGTCGTTATGCAATCAACAAAAAAGATTCTGCAAAACTTATGGTTTATTTTGATTAGCAGTATTGGCGGATTTTTATTGTCGCGGACGGGAGTTTCCATCGGTTGGATGATCGGATCATTGATGTTGGCCGGCGGGCTGGCCCTTTGGAAACCGGCGTTTGTTTCTTTTCAACAAGTGGAAATCAAGCTGATGAAACATTGGATGTGGATCGGCCAATTTATTTTAGGAATTCAATTGGGACAACAAATGAATTCCACTGTATGGCGTGTCTTTCATGAGGACGGCTTGATTGTACTGGCCATGCTGCTTTTATCGATCAGTTTTTCGCTATTGTCTGGATTCATTTTATGGCGGTTCAGCTCGACCGATTTCATCACGAGTTTTGTGGGAACGGCTCCCGGAGGGCTTTCTGCCATGCCGGGAATTGCGAGCGAGTTGGGGGCGAATGTAGCGGTTGTCAGCCTTACACAGATGGTTCGGGTGCTTCTTGTAACGGGGACGGTTCCTTTTTTTATTTCGATGTGGGCGCTGCATTCTTCACACTTTGTCGGTAAAGGGACGCGAACGATAGCCGTTCTTCAAACGACCGATCCTCATCTAGCTTGGACGGCAGTTTTGGTGGCTGTGGCGGCGGCTGGAGTTTTTGTCGCAAAATGGATCAGAGTCCCCTCTCCTTGGCTTGTTGGAGGAATGATCTTTGTGGCGATCGCGCAAACGTTAGGCGGAGTGCTGAAAGGGCACGATTTGAATGCATGGTGGCCGAATTGGCTGATGATCGTAGCGCAAATTCTCATGGGAGCAAGCATTGGCTCTTCTTTAAACAAGGAAATGTTTCAAGGTGCACGGCGTATTTTTCTTGTGGGATTGGCCGGATCGGTTGGACTGGTGATGGCTACAACTGTCTGCGCCTATATTGTTTCTCGGTTTACGGATATCGGATTGGCCACTTCGGTTTTGGCATTTGCTCCGGGAGGGATTGCCGAGATGGCCGCGACAGCCGTGATCCTTAACGCGGATTCTACTTTTGTGGTCGCCGTTCAAGTGATCCGCGTCATCATTGTCGTCGCTATCCTGCCATCGTTTTTTAAATGGGTGAACCGCAAATACGCCATGTAAGATCTATCGCTAAGCGAAGAATTCAATAGCAATGATTCAACAGGGAAGGCACTGCCATAGAGCGGGGCGTTCCTTTTTTTTATGACCATGGTTTTTCTTCTGTATCAACCATCATTTGCCCTCATCTTGAAATAGGCGTAAAATTCAGAATAGATGAATATTTTTATCAAGGAGGATTCTACTTGTCGATTAGATGAAATCAATCAGGGGGAAAGCATGCACGGTTCTCAGGTGAAAAAGACGAGTGACATGATTTAGTTTGATCGTTTAAGTCTTATCGGGCAAGAAACAAGGGTTTGGAGGGTTCAGGATGAAAACAAAGAAAATAGCCGTGATACCAGGAGATGGGGTCGGCAAAGAAGTAGTTCCGGAAGCATTAAGAGTAATGGAAGCTTTGTCTCAACTGCATGGAGGCCTTTCCTTTTCTTACGATACATATCCTTGGAACTGCGAATATTTTCTGGAGCATGGAAAAATGATGCCGGAAGATGGTTTAAGCCGATTGGCTGACAGCGATGCCATCTTTTTAGGAGCGATTGGCGATCCTCGATTGGTGCCCGACCATGTGTCATTATGGGGGATTCTCATTAAAATCAGGAGAGAGTTTGAGCAGGTGATCAATGTCCGGCCGGCTAAACAATTGAAAGGGATAACATCGCCTCTGGCTCATCCAGCCGGTTTTGATTTTATCGTCGTTCGCGAAAACAGCGAAGGCGAGTACAGCGAAATCGGCGGAAAAATCCACAGCGGGGAAGACGAGATGGCGATTCAAAACGCCGTGTTTACGAGAAAAGGAATCGAACGAGCAGCGACATACGCCTTTGAACTCGCCAAAACAAGAAGAAAGCGAGTGGCCAGCGCAACGAAATCGAATGGCATTGTCCATACGATGCCTTTTTGGGATCGCATCGTTCAAGAAGTTGCGGCGAAATATCCTGATGTCGAAATGAAGTCCTATCACATTGATGCGTTGGCTTCCTTTTTTGTGACTCGACCGCAGGAGTTTGATGTCATTGTCGCGAGTAACCTGTTCGGAGATATTTTGACCGATCTTGGAGCGGCCATCATGGGCAGCATTGGCATCGCTCCGTCAGGAAATATTCATTTAAACGGAAAATACCCGTCCATGTTTGAACCTGTCCATGGCTCCGCGCCGGATATTGCCGGAAAAGGAATTGCCAATCCAATCGGGCAAATTTGGACGGCGAAAATGATGCTGGACCATTTTGGCGAGCAGGAATCGGCTGATTTGCTATTGGAAGCCATTGAGGCGGTGCTGGAAGCAGGAATCAAAACACCGGATTTAGGCGGAAAGAACACGACGAAAGAAGTAACGGATGCGATTATCCGAAAAATGAAGGAACTTGCGGAATGAAGAGAGGCTGTTTCATTTACGCTTAGGAGTTCAATGCACCTAAGTTTTCGAATATCAGGGGCTGACTGTAAAGAGCCATAACTATGGCTTTTCAGTCGGCCCCATTTTTTTATGCCTGTTTTCAAGAATATATGGAGGACTTTTGAACGGTGGGATACATTTCCTCTTTCTTTATCATTCTACCAATTTACTAAACTAAAGAACTTGTTGTAAAATAGTAAAGTCAAATCAAGATCCCGATGAAAACGATCGTTTTTTCTTAATAAAGGAAGAAGGATTGGTTTTGAGATAATGAATCAGAAAGGTGAGCAGAATGAACAATAAAAAATGGGGATTATGGATTTTAACCATGTTTGTTGTTGGAAATATGGTAGGAGGCGGCGTTTTTATGCTTCCGACTAATTTGGCGCAAGTGTCCAGTCCGTGGGGGGCCACTCTCGCCTGGATAGCAACCGGGCTGGGGGTTTTTATGATTGCGCTCGTATTTGGAAATTTATCCATTCGAAAACCGGAGCTGAAAGCGGGGCCGCAAAGCTACGCACAGGCGATGTTTTCTTCGCCTAATTCCGGACGGGTTGCCGGCTACAGCATGGCGTGGGGTTATTGGGCAGCCAACTGGGCTGCGACCGCTTCAGTCATCATTTCTTTTGCCGGTTATTTAACTACCTTTTTCCCGATCATGCAAAGCAAAAAGCTTTTATGGTCAGCCGGGTCTTTTCAATTGGAAGTCGGCAAACTGATCACCTTTTTAGTGTGTACGGTGATGCTGTGGGGAATTCAATGGATTCTGACTCGCAGCTTTGACGGTGCCGGGAAAATCAATTTAACGGCGACTGTTGCGAAAGTGCTTGGATTTACCTTATTTGTCGTTTTGACTATTTTTGCTTTTGATCAAAGCAATTTGGGAAATGCCAAACATTTTGTGGATTCGACCGGAAAGGCAGTGTCTTTGGGCGGACAAATCAATGGTGCAGCTATTTCCGCGTTGTGGGCTTTTATCGGCATCGAATCGGCCGTAATGCTTTCCAACCGGGCAAAATCGCAAGGAGATGTAAAGAAAGCAACCCTTTTAGGATTGTTGATTTCGATGCTGATTTATATCGCGATTACACTGTTAACGATGGGGGCTCTCTCTCAAGATGAACTGAGAGAATCGCAAAAACCGCTTGTCGATGCTTTAGGGCAAGTGATTGGAAGCGGCGGTACTTATATTATGGCGATTTTAGCCTTAATTTCTTTGTTCGGATCGACTGTGGGCTGGATTGTCGTCAGTTCCGAAGTGCCTTATCAAGCGGCAAAAACGGGCCTATTCCCTGCTTTTTTCGCCAAAACCAATGGAAAGGGAAGTCCAAGAAACTCTTTAACCCTCACCAATTTGATGACGCAGATTTTCTTGTTTTCGACCATATCCCATACGGTGAACCGAGCCTATAACTTTGTCATTGTAGTGGCGACGCTGGCCTATTTGATTCCATATCTTGTGTCTGCCGTCTATCAATTAAAGTTGGTGATTACCGGAGAAACTTATGGCTTAGCGCAAGGAGCACGGAGAACAGACGGCGTGATTACCGTTCTCGCATTGGTGTACTCTATTTGGGTCATTAAAACAGGAACGGCTGATATGAGAACTTTCTTGCTAGGCATCGGTTTATTTGTGGTCGGATTGCTGCTGTATCCGTTCATTATGAGAAATCCGCAGCCGATCAACAAAGAAGCAGAAAGCCGGTTATAACATTGTCATGAAAGCCGTATAGGAGAAAAGAATGACCGTCAACAGGCGGTCATTCTTTTTAGTGCGATTCCAATTTTCATTTATCTTTTTGTTTTCATATGGTTCGAAGCATGTTCAAAGCCAAAGCCGATTTCTTGGAGTGCCTGCTGAAGGTCGGAGCGGGTTTCCAGCCCTTCTCCAATTTCGATGCCGAGTTCGATCATCGTATCGGCGATCTCCGGACTGATTCCGGTTAAGATGGTGGAACATCCCAGCAGTTTAATCCCTCTCACAATTTTAAAAAGATGGTTGACGACAGCGGTGTCAACGAATGGAACTCCGGAGACGTCAATGATTAATTTGCGCGCTTTAAACTCTTTCACTTTAAAAAGAGTCTTCTCGCGAATTTTTTTCGCTCGATATGTATCGACAGTGCCCACAATCGGAAGAATGCATATTTTATCGGTGATAGGTATAACGGGCACGGACAACTCATCGACGGTCTCGCGCTGGCTTTTCAGCAATTCGTCTTTATATTGAACATAATAAGCTGTGTAGGAGTTAATCATCATATCAATAATATTATTGACTTTCCGTTCGAGTGAAAAAAACTCATCGATGACCAGACTGGTGCCGGTTTGTTGATAAAAGGAATGAATGGCCTCCCAAATCATGCTTCGGGAAGATTGGAAAAATTCCCAAGCCAGATGAATGGGAAAATCGGTTTTGGCCCTTGATGTACCAAGCTCTTTCGACCAGTCCATGATTTCTTCCGCTTTAATTTCCGGAATGCTTCTTACGACAAGGCTTAAAAAACGCTTACAATGATTGAACTGTTCCTCTTCTGCGTCGCTGCTTGCGTGAAAGTGATTATAATAGCTTTTATGCTCTTGCAAATATTGAACCCATTGTTTCGCATATTGATCGATGTTTTGGATCAAAAATTCGGTTAATTCTTTTTCTAAAGAAATCGTTTTCGCCATAATATCCCTCCTGGAGAATGGATCTAAATGCCGGATGCCTTTTGGAAAGTGCAAACAAAAAGCAGTCCCTTTTCCTTCTTCGCTTTCTACTTGAACGAATGCATTATTGTTTTGCATGGCTGAAAACACTTGAGCCACTCCCATTCCCGTTCCGTCTTCTTTTAAACTGAAGAAAGGGGTGCCGAGCATTCGTAATTTATCCTTCGGGATGCCGACGCCGGTATCCGCAATTCTAATATGGACTCCCTCATGATCTTCATACTGTTCAATCGTCAAGATTCCGCCTTTGGGCATCGCTTCTATCGCATTTTTCACAATGTTGAAAAGCGCTTTTTTGATTTGGCCCTTTTTCCCCGTAATAACGGCGCTTGGATGTTCCAATTTTTTGACGACTTTAATGTTATAAAGTTGGTTTTGAAACAGAAGCAAAATCGATTCAATTTCAGCGGCGATGGAAAACGTGGTTCGTTTTTCTTGATCAAATTCCGGTTTGGAAACGCTCATGAGCTCATTTAAAATGGTAATCGCCCGTTCCAGTTCGCTTTGAGCAATTTCGATGTACTCTGGTTTATAGGATTGATTCAATAATTGCAAAAATCCTTTTACAGCTGTTAAAGGATTTCTTACTTCATGAGCGATGCCGGCTGACATCTCACCGATGGAAGTTAATAAGCTCTCATTCCAATTATTGTGATTTTCTACATTCTTCAGCTGATCAAGGCTGAAGATATACAAATAATGACTTGAGGGCGGATGACCAATGCCTTTATGGAACAAAAAAAGATGAGGTCTTGAGTGAACATGAGCGACAAATTGTTCGCAAGTCCCATCCATACAGTCTTGAAGCTTTTTATTGATGTCCGGATGAGCAAAGCACTGAAAAATATTTTTCGGTTCGGACTGGCTTTTATGCCCTATTAATTTCTGGGCCTTATTGTTCATATATTCAATTTGGCCGTCCGGCTTAAGCAGAATCAAACCATAGTGTACTTCTCTAAATTTCAATTGTTTATAAATGATGGTTCCCCTGCCTTTCATTTAACCATTTCACGGCGCGGATTCTCGTTCCAAAGTCTTCTTTGCTGGTTATCTCAAATTCATCCATTAACCGCTGAACTCCTGATAAACCGAGTCCAAGCCCTTTTTTGGAACGAATCTCACTTTTCAGAACTTTTTCGATCTCTTTGATGCCCGGCCCATGGTCGATAGCCAAAATTTCAATTCCGTAGTCAGGAAAGGGAGTAATAAAAATTTCCCCCTTTACTGCGTAATAGATGATATTGCGTGCCAATTCCATGATCGAAACGACCAGCTTGGTTTGTTGAATTTTGTCCAGTCCAAATTCTTCCGCCACTTTTTTTCCGATGGAACTGGCCATGTACACATCTCTTTCATCATCAATCGCTATTCTGTACACATTTTCTTCGTCCTTTACTCTTACTAGTAATCGATCAAAGTGTAAGCGGAAGTCCTCACTACCGCTTGCTGGAAATTACAGATCAAGATTAATTCTATCAAAATAACTGGTTTTATCTAGTATTTTTTTTGAAAAAATCAAAAAATAAAATCATGATCGTGCAGTTTAAATGTGTAGCCATCTATAGATGGTTTTTTTGCTTCATAAATGATAGCTAGAAGAATGGAGCAAGGTGGAAGCTGTAGTTTGATTCCAAAAAGAAAAAGCCCCTTTCGAAGGTTAGGGGCTTTTGTCTATTTCTTAAAATGGTAAGGTACAGTGGCGATCACTACGTTCTTTGTTCGAAGTAAATAAGCCATCAGCAGTATGCTCGACTGGTTATGCAAAATATGATGCCATCTTTTATGCGGTATAAACTGCGGAATCAGGACCGTTACCTGATAGTTGTGATCTTTCGCTTTGTCTTGGATAAAATCAATAAGCCTTCCAATTGGATGAACGAGACTCCGATATTGAGAAACAAAAGTTAAAAGCCGAATATCAGGATGCCATTTTTCCCATTTTTTCTGCATGGCTTCTTCGCTTTCGCGGTCGAACGCCACATAGACCGCAATGACTTGATCGCCAATCAATCGGGCATATTTTAACGAATTTTCGACTACTTTTGTAATTCCAGCCACCGGAACGATGACCATGTTGCCCGCGATGGGTTGGATTAGTTCGTCGGGATTAATCCGCAGTTGTTCCCCCACGTTGATATAATGATGCTTAATTTTATAAAACATCGAGATAATCACCGGCAAAAAGACGAAAACCGCCCAAACGTGTGTGAACTTTGTAATGAACAACGTCAACACAACGGTAAAGGTAATAAGCGCTCCAATAAAGTTGATACAAAGCTTCGTTTTCCATCCTTTTGGCTTTTCACGCAGCCATTTGACAATCATTCCGGTTTGAGAAAGGGTAAAAGGAATGAAAACGCCAACCGCATATAAAGGAATTAAGTTTTCCGTTTTTCCTTTAAACGCGATAATGAGAATGATCGAAGCAATGCTTAAAAACAAAATGCCGTTTGAATACCCAAGCCGGTCGCCGCGAATGGTAAACATGCGAGGCAAGTACTTGTCTGTCGCTAAGTTTACCGCCAGCAGAGGGAAAGCGGAGAAACCGGTATTGGCCGCCAATACGAGAATTAAGGCAGTTGTCCCTTGGATAAAGTAGTACAACGGTGTCCGTCCAAATGTTTCGGACGCAATTTGAGAGACAACGGTTTCGTCCGATTTAGGACCGACTCCGTACCAATAAGCTAAAAAGGTAATGCCAGAGAACAAAATTCCAAGTAAAGCGCCCATCATCATGAGTGTACGGGCCGCATTTTTTTCAGCGGGATCTTTAAAATTGGGAATGGCGTTTGACACCGCTTCGACCCCAGTTAATGCGGAGCACCCAGACGTAAAAGCTTTCAATAACAAGAACATGCTGACGCCGGGCACCCAATGTCCCATCGGTTCATGGGCCGATGCCGGAATTTGGCCGGTGGCGATTTTCGAAATTCCCACCCCAATTAATATCAGCAAAGCCAATACGAACAAATAGACTGGATAGGACAACACGGTTGCCGACTCAGACAGCCCACGCAAGTTTAAAATGGTAATAAAGAGCACAAGAAGAATAGAAATCAGCACACTGTGGGCATGCAGAGAAGGAAACGCCGAGGTAATGGCATCCGTCCCTGCCGAAATGCTGACGGCAACGGTTAAAATATAGTCGACCAATAGCGATCCGCCAGCGATTAGACCGGTTGTTTCTCCTAAATTGTTTCGGGATACAACATACGCTCCACCGCCGTTCGGATAGGCGTAAATAATTTGCCGATAGGAGAGGATGAGCGCTATGAGCAGTATCAAAATCCCTACTGCGATTGGAATGGAGTACCAGTAAGCCGCTGCTCCGACAGTAGCTAAGACGATCAGCACTTGTTCGGGACCGTATGCAACGGAAGATAAAGCATCGGATGATAAAATGGCCAGCGCTTTCCTTTTGCTTAATTTATGCTCGCTAAGGGCATTGGTTTTCAGTGGCTTTCCTATCAGCAATCGTTTTAATGTCGTATACATAATGGTTTGCACCTCTTGATTTTTAAATTTGTGCAGATAAAAACCGCAGAGGGAAAATGACTCTGCGGACTAAAAAACAAAACATAGGCAAAGAGGCATCTCCTCTTTTCAAACGCCTACGAGGTTAGCTGTCGGATTAGGGTGGAAAGAGTCACCCCTCCTAAAATGTTAGGATTCACCCCAAGCAGCCAGAAGGCCGCGGTTGGTTTCCCCCGCTTCATCATCATGAATTAAGCGATAAAAGATGCTGCATTATTCTTATTATTTTTTGAGTGCCCCTATCTTAATCCTGGAATAGTAAGAATGTAAAGGGAAAAAAATGAAGAGAAACAACTGTTTTCAGTTATAAAAGCGCTTACAAATAGACTTATCTTTCAAATTCGCTTTTTCTTATGGACTGTCTGTCCGATTTATAAAAGGATTCCCTCTTTAAACGTTGTAACGCAGAGAAAAAACAAACTGTTTTTTCCATTCAAATGGCCAGCCTTCCAGCTGGCCCATGATCCAAATAAGGTCATCTTTTTCCAAAATGGTATTGATCTTGAAAAAAGAAGTTCCCCTCCTTCAAAGGGAAAGGAGAGAGCCTGTTAAACAAGATCAAGGGACTCACACGCCACAAGGTTCGGAAAAGGATGGGGCCATGACGAGCCGCGTTTCTAGACAACCTCTTTTTTTGATTGATGAATGTCGTGGCGTGCTAAATGGCTGTGGTTTCTGGCGTAGATATAGTAAAAGAACGTTCCAATGGCCAGCCAAATCAGAAAAGAGATCCAAGTGATTCCCGGCAGGCTTAGTGACAAGTAAATGCAGATGATGGCGCTGATCGCCGGGAGCACCGGAACAAATGGAACACTGAATGATGGTTTTAAATCAGGGTATTTTTTCCGCAGCACGATAATAGAGATAGAAATTAACGTAAAAGCAGCAAGGGTTCCCATATTGACAAGATGGGCAAGGGTCGTTAAATCCACAAAGCCTGAAATAGCAGCGGCTAAAATACCTGTGATCCAAGTGTTGATAAACGGCGTTTGAAAAGTCGGGTGAACGCGGCCAAGCACTTTTGGAAGCAGACCGTCCCGGCTCATCGCATAGGAAAGCCGGACTTGTGCATAGATTAAAGCGAGGAGAACGGTCGTAATTCCGGCGACGGCGCCCACGGATATAATCCCAGCCATCCGGTCTTGGCCAACAAATTTAAGAGCAAAGGCTACCGGGTCGGCAACATTTAATTTTTGATAAGGGATCATTCCCGTTAGGATTAGAGAAACTCCTATATACAAGATCGTGCAAATAGCTAAGGAAGTGATGATCCCGATAGGCATATCACGCTGCGGCCGTTTCACTTCTTCAGAAGCCGTTGCAATGACATCAAATCCGATATAGGCAAAGAAAACCGTTGCGGCGCTTGTAACAACTCCGCTAAAACCATATGGCATAAACGGCGTCCAGTTGTCCGGTTTTACATAGCCGAGTCCGGCAGCGATAAAAGCGATGATGACCGCCAGCTTGATAATGACCATGACATTGTTAAAACGAGTGCTTTCCTTTACTCCTCTGCTAACTAAAGCAGTAATAAACAAAATAATCAGAATTGCCAGTAAATCAACGGCTCCTCCATGCCCAGTGCCGGGTGCCGAAGAAAGAATAGTCGGTATTTTCAGTCCAAAACCAGCCAAAAGGGATTGAAAATAAGCTGACCACCCGGCTGCCACCGCTGAAATCGCCAGCACGTACTCCAACATCAAGTCCCAGCCAATTAAGAAGGCAAAAATTTCACCCAGTGTGGCATATGTGTACGTATAAACACTTCCTGAAATCGGCACTGCTGAGGAAAACTCGGCATAGCAAAAAGCAGCCAACGCGCATGCAATTCCGGCTAAGATGAAGGAAAGAATAATTGCGGGACCTGCGCTTTGAGCTGCTACCACTCCCGTTATGACAAAAATGCCTGTTCCAATCACGCAGCCGACGCCAAGAAAGATTAAGTCCAGCAATCCAAGAGATCGCTTCAGCTCTTTTTTCTGGCTTTGTGCCAGCATTTCATTGATCGATTTTTTTCGAAACAGTGTACTCATGATGTCCTCCTATCTTCTAAAATAGTTGAATTTTCTGATATTTCAATGTTGCTACGTTTTGAGTATAATGTCGGATAGTGTCGAAGTCAAGACAAGAGCTCTCATGAAAACGGTTAAAAAATAAAATTTAAAAAAGGATGCCGATTTTCGACATCCTTAAGAGCTGGCCTATAGAACAGAAAGGATATTTATGGCTGGCTTGGTGCCTTTTTTCTTTGAGTTTTCAAGACGCTAAATAACTTCTTCGCAGCTTCCGGTGTTTGCTTCGCCGCTGTTGCAGCAGTTTCCAATGAATTCCTGGTGTCTTCGATCTTTTCCAGCATTTGACGCTGATATTCAGAAAGTTTGATGGCTTCCTCTTTGATAAGATCTGTTTGCTCTTGCATACGTTTGATCGTCCCTTGAATATGTTCGACTTTCGGCCGGGCGGAGCGGTATGTTTTAACAGCAACACGGTCCAAAAAGATCAGAACTCCGATAAAAAGAATAAGGCTTGCATATAAAATGAAAATCATGAATTTGTTTCCTCCTTCTTTCTTTGCGTCCTCTGCATTTATGAAAAGTGTATCGGATTTTGGCGAATGAGAAAAGATCCACATGAAATTCTGTTACGCTTAGGCTAATGGGATTCGTTATATTCCATTGGAAAAATGGATTTTTGGCGATTTTCATCATTTGGTAATAGCTAAAAAATGAACGGAAAGAAAAAAGGGATAAGTACGGACAATCCATCATAAGAATAGTACAAAACGTAAGGCCGGATTCTTTTTCAAGCGGAAAGGGAATTCGGCTTTTTCGCTTTAGTGGATGGCCATATGTTGGAGTCGCGGCGCCATTCGAAGGCAGGTTTGTCTTTCGGGATTTTGGGAAAAAGAAGAGAAGAAGTGGTTGAAGTAAAAGAAACATGGACATCGTGAATATGATCGGGGAGTGATGGGATGGCAGAACAAGACTCATTCATGCAGAAGCTGCAATCGCTGTTTTGGAAGTACATGGGAAGAGCCATAGGGCAAACGGAACGTCCCCATGATATTCTCTACCACTACACCAATTTGGATAGCTTCATGGGAATGATCGACAACAGAAGCATCTGGATGTCCAAAGGAAATTTCTTAAACGATTCGGGCGAGCTGGTCTATATTCATCATATTGCCCGCCATGTGCTTGAATTATTTGAACAACACATCAACCAAAAGTACGGAAATGATGTGGAACTTTTGAAATGTCGGAATCGATTTGTGGGAAAAATGAGATGGGCTCTTTCTAAATTTTTGCATGAGATTCATTTGGATCATTTGGAAGTGTACGTTTTGTCTTTGACTCCCAATCAAGATTCGTTAACCCTCTGGTATAACTACTCGGGAGGAGACGGCTACAATATCGGCTTTTCTTACGATAAATTGTTGGCGGAAATCAACCGCCTTTCGGAAAACATGGGACAAGAATTCAGCGTTGTCTACGGAAATGTCCTGTACGAAAAAGAAAAGCAAGAACAGACTCTCCTTCATTCTTTGATCCGATCGTTTGAATTCCTCATGCAGCACCGCGGACAGTTCGACGATGATGAAATGGTTGCCAAACTGCCGGCTTATTTTACGGAAATCATTACATCCTGCTCGATATTTTTCAAACATGAAGCTTTCAAAAACGAAGAAGAATACCGCATTGCCTTTACGCGCAGAAGAAAAGCAAATACCGGCGACGGCAAAGTTTTATTTCGTTCGGCTAACGGCATCATTATTCCTTATATTTCGATTGAATTGAAAGAAAAGCTGCCGGTGAGGCATGTCACCATCGGTCCTAAAAATAATATCGATATTGCCAAAAACGGCGTAGAATACTATTTGCGGAGCAGGGGGTATCCATTGGAGAACATCACCGTCAGCAAATCGGTCGTCTCGCTTCGATACTAAAACGGGAATGAGAATGTACCCGCCAGCTATTTTTACATTCAGTCTGTGCTCGACCGGATCTTATATTTGCTTTATTCACAATATATTTTCACAATTGACGGCGAAATTCAGCCTATAACAACCTCTCCGACAAACGTGTGTGAATGTCGGAGAAGGACGGTTTTAATCAGAAGGCTGGGTTTGTTTTTTCAGACGCAAAGAGGAAAGCATAACGCCGACTAAGCAAATCGCAAACGCCGCCCAAAAGACGGTATGAAGTGCTTGCATCATCAAAGCAGGGTCGCTTTCGTGAGCGGAAACTTGCCCTGAATGGCCGCTCAGCTGATTCATGCGGAACGTCAGCAAAGTGACGGAGAACGAAACGCCTAAAACCATTCCGACATTGCGGACAAGCGCATTCAGCCCTCCCGCCGTTCCCAGCTGCGGGCGAGGAACGGCGCCCATCACGCTGGAATTGTTCGGCGACTGGAAGAAACCGTGGCCAAGCCCGAAAATCGCTAAGTGCAGAGCCACGACCCACATGCTTTCTTTCATCGACAACGTATTTAACAGTGCGAATCCAATCGCATTCAGAAGCAATCCCCCGGTCGTTAAATACGACGACCCGATTTTATCGGAAAGCCAGCCAGCAAACGGAGCCACAACCGCCATCACCATTGGATACACCATCATCATATAACCGGTTTTTTGCGGGGAGAACCCGAGGATGTTTTGCAAATAAAACGGCATCATCACGTTCGAGCAAAAAAGGGCGACAAACGACAATAACGCCGTGATATTGCCGATGCGGAATGCGCGGATCCGGTACAGAGAAAAGTCAATCATCGGAAAACGCGTTTTTCGCTCCCAAATGAAAAACGCAAGCAAGAAAATAATCGCCAAAAGCCCGAGCGAAAGCGTTCTGTTGGACCCCCATCCCCATTCTTCGCCTTTGGAGGCCGTGTATAAGAAGGCGACCATTCCGATCATAAACAAAACCGAGCCAGTGTAATCGAAAGGTTCTTGTTGGCTGTTTCTTTTTGAGCGGGGCAAAATAAACCAGCCGGCAATAAAGCCGATAATCCCAATGGGAATGTTTACGAAAAAGATCGCCGGCCAGCCAAAATGGCCGATTAAAATCCCGCCGATCCCCGGACCCGTCAGCGATCCGATCGACACCATCGCTCCTGTAATCCCCATTGCCCGGCCACGGTCGCCGCTTGCGAATGTCACCGATACAATCGCTTGGTTGTTCGCCATCATACAGGCCGCACCTATCGCTTGAACGATTCGGGCCAGTATCAATCCTGTAAGCGAATGAGAAAGTCCGCACCATAACGACCCCAGCGTAAAGATCAAAAACCCGTCATTATAAATCCGCGTACGTCCCACCATGTCGGAAATTTTCCCCACAACGGGCAAAAGGGCGCAAATCGTCAACAGATAGGCGTTTAACACCCACTGCACATCTCCCATGGACGTATGAGTGTCGCGGGCAATCGACGGCAGCGCAACATTGGCGATGCTGCCATCCAATGTGGCCATAAACGTTCCAAGCGACACATTCGCCAAAATCCACCAGCGCCTTTTCGACGAAGCAACTTGCCCTGCTGCCGGACTGCCGTGTCTGTTTTCTTCCATATAAAAACCCTCTCCACCTGAGAATGAAAAACGGAATCAAGCATTTTTATGAAAAAATCGTCCTTAATTTTATGTAAAAATATCACAAATGGAAAGGAAATATCAACTGATGGGCATAGAAGATACAGAAAAGATGATATTAAAAAATCCGGCAGCTCGGCTGTCGGATTTTTTAAGTTAAATCCTTACATCAATCTTATGACTGGATGTCGGATGGGGAGCGGGAACGGCTGATTGCTGAATCATGTTGATCATTTCTTGGCTTTGAATCTGAACCGTATCCATCGCTTTCCTTGTCAGGGCAATCCCGACGCTTTGCTGCAGCTGGATCTGATGCAATCCAACCGATAATGCGGAAATATCCATAGAATACCCTCCTTTCAACAACTTCAACCCATTTTAGCACAAAAGCGAAAAAATTTTTTAAAAACTATTAAACTATCTCTCCCAGCGCCGATATAAAACACGAGCGAGGAATAGGGCGGCCGACCTATCATCCTCACGTTCACACGGATGTGAACCCAAAACCATTTCAAGGAGGAAAAACACATGATTATCAACCACAATATCGCAGCGTTAAACACGTTGAACCGATTAAATGCTGCTACTAATGCCCAATCGAAATCGATGGAAAAACTATCTTCCGGTCTTCGCATTAACCGTGCTGGAGACGATGCTGCAGGACTTGCCATTTCCGAAAAAATGCGTGCGCAAATTCGCGGCTTAGACCAAGCATCTCGTAACGCTCAAGACGGTATTTCTTTAATTCAAACGGCTGAAGGTGCGTTAAACGAAACACACTCCATCCTTCAACGTATGCGTGAACTGGCTGTTCAATCTGCCAACGACACTAACACTGTAGATGATAGAGCAGAACTTCAAAAAGAAGTGGATCAGTTAGCAGAAGAAATTACTCGTATTTCTAATACAACAGAGTTCAACACTCAAAAATTACTTGATGGCTCAGTTTCTGGAAATGGATTAACATTCCAAATTGGTGCAAACTCTGGTCAAACTATAAATTTAAAAATCGGTGCAATGGATGCTGTTAGACTTGGTGTTGCTAGCGGAACTAGTGGAGCGAATGCAACAGTTACAGGTGGTATTGATATTTCAACAGATGCGGCCACAGCTACTGCTGCCATTGCAAAAATTGATACGGCAATTGAAAAGGTGTCAGCAGAACGTTCCAAACTTGGTGCTTACCAAAATCGCTTAGAACATACGATTAATAACTTAAGTACATCTTCTGAAAACTTAACAGCTGCTGAATCCCGTATCCGTGACGTAGATATGGCGAAAGAAATGATGGAACAAACGAAGAGCTCTATTCTTGCTCAAGCTGCCCAAGCAATGTTGGCTCAAGCAAACCAACAACCGCAAGGAGTTCTGCAACTTCTTCGTTAATTTTCAGTTAAAAGTGATCTTCTTTTGTAGAAGGTCACTTTTTTTCTCTTGATATTGAAAGGTTCTTTTCAAGCGAATCTACTCTAATTCAGAAACCCACTTTTTTTAAAGATGGCTAGCATAGTAAAAGTATATTAAATCTTTTTCTTGAAGTGCAAAGAATTTGGAACAACTTCGTAAAATAAAGTAAGGGAGTAATTCGGCTTATTTCCGCTTGAATAATGAAATCCTTCCGCTATCGTTATTAAAGTTCTTATACAATCTATTTCGATAAAATCACCAAAGTAATTCTTTTATTTATTCTATCCTCCTTTAGATAGATTTGTGTAATCTGATTTTTATCTACATATATAGACTAAAAAGAAAATATATTTTGGGTAAATGGTAAAGAGTTTTAGCAGGATTATGGATTTATTGTAGCTATATCAAAAGAAGTTTTCTGATATTTTACATATATGTTTTTCTAAAAATAATCAGTTAATTTACTGAGTTGAGGGTGAATTTATGAATGATCAAAATAAAACAATAGTTCTTTTTAATGGTCAAAGTCAATATAATGTACTTCGTTTTTTTATAAAAGATTTAGCATTTTCATTTAAACAACTTGGTTTTGATGTTGAGATAATAGATTTACTAAAGTCTTCATGGGCAACGGAATTGGAAAAGGTTTTAAAAGAAAAAAATGTATTTTTCTTTTTGTCCATGAACGCCATGGGTGTGGATTTGAAAGTTGGAGACAAGCCTTTATATGATTATGTAAATATCCCCTTATTTGCATTTATGGTGGATCATCCAATGTACCACATAAATAGATTAAATCTCGGTTTGAAAAATCTTATCGTTTCCTGTGTGGATAAAACACATATTAGTTTTTTAAACCGATTTCTCAAGGGAGGATATACAAAAATTTTTATTCCCCATGGTGCACCTTATCCTGTACCTGAAACTTTAAAATCAATGAAAGAACGAAATATTGACATTTTATTTTCGGGATCTTTTACAAATCCAGATCATTTTCGTAACCAATGGACTTCACAAGGAAAGCATATTGCACAATTATTCGATTCTATTATGGAAAGATATTTATATAGCTACGGTAAAACACTTATAAATATAGCCGAGGATGTATTTATTGAAAACGGGATTGATATTGAATATATGAATCATTACAAGTTTTGGCATACATTAATAAATGTTGATAAATATATTCGGCATAAAAGAAGATTTGAAACCATTTTAGAAATATCCAAAATAGGCGCTAGAATTGAATTATACGGTAATGGATGGGAAAACGGTTTGTTATCTGCAAACTCTATTAAAATTAACTCTTCCATAAATTTCGAAAAAACGCAGGAAAAAATGAGGAATTCAAAGATTGTATTAAATGTTTTACCGAATTTTATCAGAGGTGGACATGAAAGAATTTTTACTACTATGTTAAATGGTGCGGTTAGCTTAACGGATAAAAATTTATTTTTGAATGAAGTGTTTGAAGATAAAAAAGATATTTTATTATATTCATTTGGTCAACGTTTAGGTGATCTTTTAGAAAATTTACTTAACAATGAGGAGAGATTGCAAGCAATTGCTGATAAAGGTAGAAAAAAAGTTGAGCAAAATCATACTTGGCTTACAAGAGCGAAGAAAATAGTAGAAACGGTGATTTATCATAAGTATTTCACTTCATAAAAAATGTTATTAGCGTGGTTAGTCTAAGAAAACAAAATTGTAATGTTTAGCTTAGTTTTGTCAGTATGTTTAGAAAATTTTTGTGTTTAAAGTGGAAGGAAACCACTTGAGATAAACCTGGTTTAAAGATCTCACTTATAAAAACTAGTGAGATCTTTGTTCTATTTTTAAAATTATTTTTGAAATTGGTGATTGTTGTTTTTGACTTGATTGATTTTCACTCAATATTTTGTTTTTAAGTCCGATAATATTAATAGAAAAGTTCTTTCTATCAATAGTAATTCGGAGGCATATGATGATTTTAAAAATAAATGAAAAAACATGGGACTTAAATCAACCGAGCCCTAATGATGTCATAGAGAAAATTAATAGTGAAACGAACGATAACTATTTTTTTAGCCATTTCATTGCTGACGGAAAAGAAATTTATGAAGATCATGAGTTGTTTTTAGAAGATCATCTTACAGAAATCAGTGAATTGGAGATTGTTCTGAAAACAGTGAAACAGTTTATTAATGACATACTCCTTTCTGCCAGTGAATATATCCAAAGAGCCAAACCAGAACTTCCTCATTTAGTTGATGAATTTTATCATCATTCCGATCAAACGACTTGGGATCGATTTATGGACTTTCTTGAGGGTTTAGAATGGTTGAATCAAATGATTGCCACGATTGATAGAACAAAGCAGCGGCCGGAAAATTGGGATCAATATTTAAACATAGCTGCAGCGCTAAAAGAGCATTTAAAAAGTTTGCAAGAAGCGTTGGAAAACCAAGATGAAGTGCTTATTGCGGATACGATTCAATACGAACTGCTTCCGCTGTTAGAAGAATTGGGGAAAGAAATTGATTCAACAATCGATCAAGAGGGATACCGCTATGATATTAGTTGATAATCGCATGTATTTAAATTTACATCATCGAGAATTGTTTCAAAAATTGTTGCCGCTGGAATCTCAAGAGAGCGATCAAGTTATAGTGGAGCCAACCAAAAAAGGCTCTTTAACAATGAAAATAAAATGGAATGACAAAATTCATTATCTTCACAGCAAATACGATCCGGAACATGAAGCAGCAAGGCTGATTGAAAAATGGACAAATGTTGAGCAATATGAACAAGTTCTTTTTGTAGGAATTGGGCTAGGGTACCATATAAAACAATTCGCCAATCAATATCCAGCTATGAAATTTTCTATTTATGAACCAAATCCAGAAGTGTTGGTTCAATTTTTTACGCACATCAACATAAAGGTTTGGCCTTTAAAAAATGTACAGTCTATTTTTACTGGAACTGACAAGCAACAATTAACAATCGAGATTCAAAAATTGTTGAATAACGGGAAAAATATACTCGTGATTCCTCTAACGGCTTATGAAACAATTTACGTGAATGAATTAACGTTTATTATGAAGGCATTGAAAGAACAATTGTTACATGAAAGAACTAATGTAGCAACGAATGCAGCGTTTCAAAAGCGATGGACGATCAACTCAATTAAAAATTTTCCATACGTGATGAAAACACCCAATATTTTACATGATGTCAATCCATCGATTTTTAAAGACAAACCAGCTATTATTGTGTCAGCAGGTCCTTCTCTTTCGGAGGAATTTGAAAACTTAAGATATATTAAAGAACATGGATTAGCCTACATTTTTTCAGTTGGGTCGGCTATTAACGCTTTGATCAGTCATGATATTTATCCGGATGCAGCGTGTACGTATGACCCCAGTCATTTGAATCAAAAAGTTTTTCAAAAAGTAAAAGAACTCAACATTTCTTCCATACCATTAATTTTTGGCAGCAGCGTTGGGTTTGAAACTCTCAAAGATTATCCGGGACCAATGCTACATATGCTGACAAGTCAAGATACCATTTCTCCTCAATTAGTTAGAACAAATGACAATGAAGGGGTAAAAACTGTTTTGGATGCACCTTCGATTGCAGTGATGACGTTTCAATTATTAAAACTTCTTGAGTGTCAGCCAATTATTTTAGTAGGACAAAATCTATCATTCAAAGATCGTAGCCGCTATGCTGAAGGGATTGAATATGACCATGTTGCGAATCGAGTTTCGGAAAATGAATTGAATGAAAACTTAATGGTGGAAGATGTATATGGTAATATGGTTTACACAAATGAAGGATTTAAAAGTATGAAAAATCAGTTGGAAATGTATATTAAAAACGCAAAGGACACAGAAGTGATCAACACCACAAACGGTGGAGCTAAGATTCAAGGAACGACTTTTATTCGTTTATCTGAAGTGATTAAAAATAGATTGAAAAAACCGGTTGTTCGAGATTCTTGGTATCAAGTAAATAATCAATATGATATAAAGTATTGTGATGCTCAGCTTCAAAAAATGAATATAAGTTTAAAAGAATTTGATAAGCTGGTTTCATCTTTAGAAGACATGTTAACAAAGATTCAGCAGTTTTCTAACCGCTACCATGCGGAACAAATGGAAAAGCAATTGGGTAAATTTGATAAACGATTCAATCAATTAAAACGAAATTTATTTTATCAAATGTTTATTTCACCAATGGTGAGAATTCAATTTAAAAAATTGACGCAAAAAGCGAATGAAATACGAAAAGAAAAGAATTCCAGCTTGAAAGGGCAAATGGTTGTAAAAGAATTTGGAGATTTTATAAAGGAATGTCAATTACACTTAGATTTTATTCGTCCCTATTATCAAGAACTTTGTAAAGAAATTGACGAATTATCACACAATCTAAAAATATAAGGTGAGAATATGCACAATAAAATATTAGTAACGGGGGCTGATGGCTTTATCGGTTCCCATCTGACTGAGGAATTAGTGAGACAAGGTTATAATGTTCGGGCTTTTGTTTATTATAATTCTTTTAATTCATGGGGATGGCTCGATTCCAGCTCGCCGGAGATTAAAAATGAATTAGAAGTATTCACTGGGGACGTTCGTGATCCTCATGGTGTAAAAGAAGCAATGAAAGGATGCGATTACGTCCTGCATTTGGCAGCATTAATTGCTATACCGTATTCTTATCATTCACCGTATACTTATGTTGATACAAATATAAAAGGCACACTCAATATTTTGCAGGCAGCCCGCGATTTAAATGTATCAAAGGTTGTCCACACTTCTACGAGTGAAGTCTATGGAACAGCTCAATACGTCCCTATTGATGAAAATCATCCATTACGGGGGCAATCTCCTTATTCAGCAACAAAAATTGGTGCTGATCAGCTTGCACTGTCATTTTATCGTTCCTTTGAAACTCCAGTCTCTGTCATACGCCCGTTTAATACATACGGACCGCGTCAATCAGCCAGGGCGGTCATTCCAACGATTATCACCCAATTAGCATCGGGAAAACGGAAAATTAAATTAGGCTCTATCCATCCAACTCGAGATTTTAATTATATAAAAGATACAGTAAATGGATTTATTTCGGTTATGAAACATGATCAGGCAATTGGCGAAGTGATTAATATTGGAAGTAACTACGAAGTATCAATTGGTGAAACTGCAAAGCTGATTGCTGACATTATGGGTGTTGATATGGAAATTGAAACAGATGATGTTCGGATTCGCCCTGAAAAAAGTGAAGTTGAAAGATTATGGGCAGACAATCAAAAAGCAAAGCAACTTCTTGGTTGGGAACCGATTTATGGTGGAAAAGACGGATTTAAAAAAGGCCTGCAAGAAACCATTGAATGGTTTACAGACGAAAGAAACTTATCTCTATATAAGGCAGATGTGTATAACATATGAATGATGAGTTAGTAGAATTAGCTAAAAGAATAAAAAACATTTGTCCGGAGAAAGATTTTATTCCGTTGCATGAACCAATATTCACAGGCAATGAGCAAAAGTATGTAGTTGATTGCATAAAGTCAGGGTGGGTGTCTTCTGTTGGAAGTTATGTTGATAAATTTGAAAGATTAATAGCCGAGTTTACCGGCGTAAAAAGAGCGGTTGCTGTTGTAAACGGGACCGCAGCCCTGCATATAGCATTAAAGATAGTAGGAGTTCAACCAGATGATGAAGTGCTAATCCCTTCCTTAACTTTTGTTGCAACCGGAAATGCAGTTGTTTATTGCGGGGCTTTTCCACATTTTGTGGATGTCTCCAAAACAACATTAGGTATCGATCCATTTAAGCTTGAAGATTATTTGAAAGAGGTAGCGATAGTAAAGAATAATGTTTGTGTAAATAAGCAAACTAACAGAATTATTCGAGCGATTGTTCCAATGCATACATTTGGACATCCTGTTGATTTAGATCCATTGTTAGATATATGTGAACGATGGAAATTAATGATGGTTGAAGATGCTGCAGAATCGCTGGGTTCCTATTATAAAGGGATTCATACAGGAAAGTTCGGAAAAGCTTCTGCCATGAGTTTTAATGGCAATAAGATTGTTACAACCGGCGGTGGAGGGGCGATTTTAACGAATGATGAAAAACTGGCAGATTATGCGAAGCATCTTACTACTACTGCTAAACTCCCTCATCGCTGGAAATATGAACATGATGAACTAGGATATAATTATCGTATGCCAAATATAAATGCAGCATTAGGATGCGCACAACTTGAACAGTTAGAAGATTTTATTGAAAAGAAACGTCAACTTGTTAGCAAATATGAGCAATTGATAGAAGATTATGAGGGGATTAAATTATTTAAAGAACCTGAGTTTGCAAGAAGCAATTACTGGCTGCAAACATTAATTTTTGATGAAAAAATGTATGACATAAATCAAGTTTTGGAAACGTTAAATAACCATAATGTGATGTCAAGACCTGTATGGAAACCGTTACATCTTTTAAATTCTTTTCAAAACTGTCCAAAAGCTGATTTGTCAGTTACAGAACAATTGCAGCATCAAATTGTGAATGTTCCAAGCAGTCCATACTTAGGGGAAGATGCGGATGAATAAAAGAAAAATCTGTGTTGTAACAGGTACAAGAGCAGAATATGGCCTTTTATATTGGTTAATGAAAGAAATACAAGCAGACCCTGATTTGGAACTGCAAATTATTGCGACAGGCATGCATTTATCCCCAGAGTTTGGTTTGACATATAAGCAAATTGAGGAAGACGGTTTTGTAATTAATGAAAAAGTTGAGATGCTATTATCTAGCGATACACCGGTAGGAATTGCAAAATCGTTGGGGTTGGGAACAATCGGATTTGCGGATTCTTTAAATCGGCTAAAACCCGATATTTTAGTTTTATTAGGAGATCGATTTGAAATATTAGCCGCAGCTCAAGCGGCGATGATTGCCAGAATACCGATTGCTCATATTCATGGGGGAGAATTAACAGAAGGATTAATTGATGAAGCTATTCGGCATTCTATTACCAAAATGTCGCACCTGCATTTTGTAGCAGCAGGGCAATATCGCAATAGAGTGATTCAACTAGGAGAGGATCCTAAACGGGTGTTTAACTTTGGGGCTATTGGATTGGATTATATCCAACGCCTAGAATTACTTGATCGTGAAAAATTTGAGAAATCGATTGATTTTAAACTAGGTAGCCCTACATTTTTAGTAACTTATCATCCTGTTACTTTGGAAAATCAAACAGCTGAACGAAACGTCCTGGAATTATTAAAAGCGTTAGAAAACTTTCCTAACGCCAAAATATTGTTTACAAAAGCAAATGCAGATACAGAGGGAAGGACTATCAATCAGTTATTAGAAGAATTTGTTCAAAAACATAAAGAGCGCTCAAAATTGTTTTCATCTTTAGGACAATTAAGATATTTAAGCGCATTAAAGCATGTTGATGTAGTTATTGGAAATTCATCTAGCGGAATTATAGAAGTACCATTATTTAAGAAACCGACAATTAATATTGGTGATAGACAAAAAGGTAGATTAAAAGCTAAATCCATTATCGATTGTGGAGAAAATGCTGAAGAGATTACGAATGCAATTCAAATAGCTTTATCTCAAGATTTTCAAAAAGTTTTGCAACAGGTAACTTCTTTATATGGATATGGTGGTACCTCTAAAAAAATTAAAGAAGTGTTAAAAAAAGTTGACTTACATGGAATCATTAAAAAGAATTTTTTCGATGTGGAAGTGACAATATGAGGATTGTCTTTATAGGTTGTGTGAAATTTAGCTACGCCGCTTTAGAGATGGTTATAAAAGAAACAAAAGCGGAAGTGGTAGGAGTTATAACAAAAAATGAATCTAAATTTAATGCTGATTTTGCATCCTTAGAGCCGTTAGCGAAAAAATATAAAATTCCTTTAATGATAGCAGAAAATAATGATCAAGAGCAAATGTATCAATGGATTAAAGAACTTAATCCTGATGTTATTTATTGCTTTGGCTGGTCGTACTTGCTTAACAAAAAAATATTAGAGATACCAAAATTAGGTGTAATCGGTTACCATCCTACCAAATTGCCGAAAAATAGAGGAAGGCATCCTATCATTTGGACACTTGTCTTAGGATTAAAAGAAACAGCTTCTACTTTCTTTTTCATGGATGAAGGTGCTGATTCTGGAGATATACTAAGTCAAGAAGTGTTACCTGTTTTAGAAACGGATGATGCAAATACTCTGTATAACAAATTAATTTCAACTGCACTACAGCAAATAAAAACATTTACTCATCAATTTATGGATAATACGTATAAAAGAATTCCACAAGATCATGATCAAGCCAATTACTGGCGAAAACGAAATAAAGAAGATGGTTTAATTAATTGGAGGATGTCTGCAAAAACGATTTATAATCTCGTACGCGCTTTAACGAAACCTTATGTTGGGGCACATTGTTTATATCGTAATAGAGAAGTTAAAGTTTGGAAAACGCAAATAGATCAACATTATTTTAATCAGGAAGAAGTTTTTCATATTGAACCAGGTAAAGTGTTAAAAGTAGAGGGGAACCATATTTACGTCAAATGTGGAGAAGGAGTTCTTATTCTTGTAGAACATGAACTATTTCCTTTACCTAAAGAAGGTGAGTATTTATGAAAAACAAGGTAGTTGTTGTAACACCGCATCCTGATGATGAAACCTTGGGATGTGGAGGAACATTATTAAAGCATAAACAACTGGGAGACGAAATTCATTGGCTAATTATTACACATGTTTCTGAAGAGTCTGGATTTGAGCCTGAAAAAGTAAAGGCGAGAGAGGAAGAGATAAGAAAGGTTAAAGAATTATATGGATTTCAAAGTGTTTATAATTTAAAGCTTCCTCCAACAAAATTGGACACAATACCAATTGGAAATATCGTTAAGCAAATAGGAGAAATTTTTACTCATTTGCAGCCTACCGTTGTTTATTTGCCTTATCGAGGGGATATTCATACTGATCATGCTGTCGTATTTGATGCAACAATTGCTTGCACTAAATGGTTTCGATATCCGACTATTGACAAAGTTCTTGTCTATGAAACTTTATCAGAGACCGATTTTAACTTAAATCCAGATAATAATGCTTTTCGTCCTAATGTATATGTCGATATTACCCCATTTTTAGAGAAGAAGATTGAAATTATGCGAATCTATAAAAGTGAGTTAGCAGAACATCCTTTTCCAAGAAGCATTAAATCTATTAAATCTCTTGCCTATTTGCGTGGATCGGCAGCTGGGTTTGAAGCAGCAGAAGCATTTTTATTGTTGCGAGAAAGAGTTAGATAAATCAGGGAGGATTTTACTTATGAGAGGTTACTTTTTTAAGGAATATTTAAAGTTTTTTTGGCTTAGACCTGAAAATGCTTTATTACTTGCGCTTAGAGCAGATGCCCTACAAAAAGTATTTAAATATTTTGATCAAAATAAAAAATCTGTTGATATTTCGTGTGGAGACGGCGTTTTTTCATTTATTGCTATGGGAGGAGTATTATCTGAATCTGTAGATATGTTCAGATCAGTTAATCTCTCTAGAACTTTTCGTCAAGGAAATTATGATGCGTTTGACTTCTTTAATGAGGACTATTTTATTAAAGTAAGCAAAACTCCTTCTAAAAATTATTATTATGGTACAGATTGGAAAGAAAATTTATTAAAAAAGGCAGAGAAATTAGGTTTTTATAATGAGCTAATACAACACGATAATAATTACAAATTACCTTTTAATGATCAGGAAATGCAATTTGCTATTCAAATAGTGCATACTGGGTAGATAAATTTGAAGCGCATTTAAAGGATATGGTAAGAATAACAGAGCCTAATGGTCTGATTGTATTAGAAATGAAGCATAAAGAGATAATAAATTACACTTATTGGAATTATATACCATTTATGAGCGATAAGTTCCATGAAATAATAAATGCAGGGCGATTAGATACTTGGAAGGGACTTAGAACTAAGGAAGAAATCTTGAATATATTAAAGTCTATTGATGAAGTTGAAATTGAATTAGTTGAGCCAATATATGGGGATATCTTAGCGAAAATATGGGATATTGGACTTAGACCTTTATTTAATCCTTTAGTTAAGATGGCGAATAATCTTACTGAAGAACAACGAATTGATATTAAGTTAGAGTGGTGCAATATTATTTATGAATTATTTATAGACTTTTTGGAAGATTATATGCCGGAAGAACATTCTGCAATTGAACATTTAATAGTTTTAAGAAAAAAATAATGTAAGTTTGGTGGGAAGTACAATAATGAAAACATTCATTATCGCAGAAGCAGGAGTGAATCACAACGGTTCGTTAGACTTGGCATTTCAACTAGTTGATGACGCAGTAGAAGCCGGTGCGGATGCCATTAAGTTTCAAACATTTAAAACCGAACATTTAGTCACAAAATCAGCCCAGCAGGCAGAATATCAAAAAAAGAATATTGGAAAGTCCTCATCACAATATGAAATGCTGAAAAAGCTGGAGTTAAGTTATGAGGGCTTTAAAAAGCTAAAGCAATATTGTGATGAAAAAGATATTATGTTTTTGTCTACACCTTTCGATTTAGAAAGTGTAGATTTTTTAATTCAACAATTGGAATTGAATGTTATAAAAATACCATCTGGCGAAATTACAAATGCTCCATATTTACATAAAATTGCATTGCATGGTGTCGATGTGATTTTATCGACAGGAATGGCTACAAAGGAAGAAATTCATCATGCACTAGCGTTTTTAGCTTACGGCTTTGCGAATAAAACGGATGTTTCATTTGATAAAGTAAAACGTTTTTATCAAACAGATGAAGCAAAAATGTTGCTGCAAGAAAAAGTAAGCATTTTACATTGTACAACAGAATATCCGACACCATACGAAGATGTACATTTGAATGCAATGGATGATATGAAAGAAGAATTTAATCTTTCTATTGGATTATCGGATCATACAGAAGGAATTGTTGTTCCTATTGCCGCAATTGCCAAAGGGGCGAAAATCATCGAAAAACACTTCACGTTAGATAAGACATTGCCAGGTCCAGATCATAAAGCTTCATTGGAGCCAAATGAATTAAAGGAAATGATTCAATCCATTCGAATCATTGAAAAAGCCCTTGGTGAGAAGCAAAAAAGACCGACGCAAACAGAGCTGAAAAATAAAGAAGTGGCAAGAAAAAGTTTAGTTGCGGCTAAACCAATTAAAAAAGGAGAAGTATTTACCTTTGATAATCTAACGGTAAAGCGGCCTGGAATAGGAATCGAACCATACTATTATTGGGATTATATCGGACAAAAAGCAGGGCAAGATTATGAAGAAGATGAGGTTATAACGTAATGTGTTCTAAACCAGTGATTATTATTGGAAATGGTGGACATGCGCGGGTATTGGTTGACATTTTATTGATGCAAAAAAGAAAAATAATCGGTTATACAGAGCCCAAAAAAGAAAACAATCCGTACAATATTGCTTACTTAGGGAACGACGAAGAAATATTACAATACCATCCGCAAGAAATTGAATTGGTGAATGGTCTTGGTTCTGTTTCCAATATGAAGATTCGAGCAACTATTTTCAACTTTTTTAAATCAAAAGGCTATCAATTTTCTTCTATTATTCATCCTTCTGCAATTATTTCGGATTCGGTTGTACTAGGCGAAGGTGTTCAAATCATGGCAGGAGCGGTTATTCAACCGTTTACGAAAATTGCCGATAATACTATTGTAAACACTTCAGCTAGTATAGACCATGATTGCTTTATCAATAAACATTGTCATATTGCGCCTGGGTGTGTTTTGTCAGGCGGTGTTGTAGTTGGCGAAGAAACTCATATAGGCACAGGTGCAAAAATTATTCAAAATATTACAGTCGGTAACAATGTGTTAGTGGGTGCAGGTTCCTTAGTCTTAAGAGACATCGGCGATAATAAGAAAGTTTATGGTAGTCCTGCTAAGGAAGTGAGTAAATGAGAAATTGGAAAGAATTGTTGGTACCTCCTTCTACATCCATTATTGAAACGATGAAAAATATAGACAATACCGCTGCCCAAATCGCATTAGTAGTAGATGATGATTTTCGGCTTTTAGGTACAGTGACAGATGGGGATATAAGAAGGGGAATTTTAAGAGGCATTTCACTTGATGACCGAGTAACGAAAGTGATGAATAAAAATCCGATTACGATGAAAAAAGGAACATCGAAGCAGGCAATTAAAAAGATTTTTCAAGAAAAAAAACTACGCCAGCTTCCTATTCTGAATAAAAATAATCAAGTGGTTGATGTGATATTTTCAGATGTATTATTTGATTCACTTTCATTTGATAATTGGGTTGTCTTAATGGCAGGAGGATTGGGCACCAGACTTTTGCCTTTGACTGAAAACATACCTAAACCAATGTTAACGGTTGGCACTAAGCCGATTTTGCAAACGATATTAGAAAGTTTTATTGAACATGGGTTTCATCGGTTTTACTTTTCCGTCAATTATAAACGTGAAATAATAAAAGATTATTTTGGTAATGGGTTAGAATGGGGAGTAACCATCCAGTACCTTGATGAAAATCAAAGGTTAGGAACTGCCGGAGCACTTTCACTTTTTACTGAAAAGCCAACAAAACCTATTATTGTGATGAATGGAGATATTTTAACCAAAATTAATTTTCAGCAACTTTTGCAGTTTCACGAAGAAAGTGAATCAATGGCGACAATGTGTGTAAGAGAATATCAACTTCAAATACCTTATGGAGTAGTTAGAACAGAAGGAACAAGGCTTTGTTCGATTGAAGAAAAACCGATTGAACGACATTTCGTCAATGCAGGGATATACGTTTTAAATCCTGAGGTGTTGAATTACATACCTGAAAATCAGTATTTTGATATGCCGTCTCTGTTTGAATTATTGATCAAGCGACAAGAGAAAACCAATGTATTTCCTATTCGAGAATATTGGTTAGATATTGGGAAAATTCCGGATTTTGAAAAAGCCAATTTGGAGTTTTCGGAGGTTTTTGAATGATTCATGATAAAAAAGTACTTGCCATTATCCCTGCAAGGGGAGGATCAAAAGGAATTCCAAGAAAAAATATCAAAAATCTAGCAGGAAAACCGTTGATTGCTTGGACGATTGAAGAAGCCAAAAAATCAAAATATATAGATCGGCTTATTTTAACTTCTGAAGATAAAGAAATCATAAACGTCGCCAAGGAATATGGCTGCGAGGTTCCGTTTGTGCGACCAAAAGAATTGGCGCAAGATGATACTCCCGGAGTAGCCCCCATTCTTCATGCAATTCAAGAAGTACCGGGGTTTGATTATATCGTCCTTTTACAACCAACGTCTCCCCTTCGATTAGTTAAAGATATTGATGATGCGATAGAGAAAAGTGAAAAAAATCATGGGATTGCCTGTGTATCCGTTTGTAAAACAGATAAAAATCCGTATTGGATGTATCAACTGGATTCAAAAGATTTTATGAGTCCAATTATCAATACGGATCACTTTCCCGTTAGAAGGCAAGATACACCAGCTATTTATCAATTAAATGGTGCTGTGTATGTCTCTACTGTCAAAGAGCTAATCAAACAGCAAACTTTCCTGCAAGATAAGGTACTAGCTTATCAAATGCCAAGTGAACGCTCTGTTGATATTGATACAATCTTGGATTTTAAAATTTGTGAGATGCTTCTTAAATCGCGGTAATAAATGCTCAAACATTGGTTATATAGACACAAAAGGGAAAGATGAAAGGCTTGATGGGAGATGTCCTTAAGAAGTTCATGGATCAGAACCCTGAAACTTCTTTTTACAAAAACTTGTCAAAGAATCATGGATATTTTTGGAGAAGAAAATGTAAGTGGTTATTCAGCTGGATTTCCCCAAGTTTTTATAGAAAATGGCCGCGCAAGCAGGAGAAAAATTAAAGAAATGCTTTGGTGGTCATCCAATAGCGAGTATTCGAGTTGAACAAATATGATTCAAAACAGTGATTTTCTTTTTGAAGATCACTGTTTTAAGTTTTATATCAGTCCCGCTCTAAGAAATAGGCTTGAATGGATGAGACTGGTCGGAAGATGTTCTCCTTGGGATTTTCCATTCCTCTCGTAAATTCCGCATATTAGTTTGGATACTTTTAAATCCAATTCAAAACAGGCGCTTATGAATGATTAAGAAGACATCTATCTCTATCAAAAATTAAATACCATTATTTTCATGTGCAAAAATCGCAAAATCACTTTTAATTTTTACTTGAATTCAACATCGAATATTGGTATTATTTGCTTGTAATATTCAATAGTTACCAGGGAGGGATAAAGATGGAGTTTGATTTAAAAACTTTTCGACAAGAAGTTTTAAATTTGTCACAATCTGAGTTGGCAGATAGGCTGGGTGTTAGCAGAGATAAAATTGTTCGAATGGAAAACGACCCTGGAAAAATAGAATTGCGTATGCTTATTAAACTAGCCAAAATTACAGGGCAAACATTAGAAGAATTGACGGGATTTAAGAAAGAGATACCAAACACGTTTTCGGTAAAAAACAACTGGAAAAATGTAGAGGATTTAAAAAAACTCATTCAGAATGAACTAACAAAATTACAGAATCATAGTGATTTCAGCAACTTTAAAGATGAGATTATTCAGTTGGGTCGACTTAACAACCCCGTAAAACCCAGAATAGCTGTATTGGGTATGTCAGATGCTGGGAAAAGCACTTTTATTAACTCACTATTAGGTGCTAACGAACTTCCAGCTTATTGGACGCCTGCTACAGCAACGAATGTACATATTAAACATGTATTAGATCGTCCGGCTAATTTACTACATGATGTGATTATTTTAGACAACGAAAAGGAATCAATTGAAATTGAAAAATTATCAGAACCCGAGTATTACGAAAAATATAAAGTAGCTGCAGGAGGGCTTAACTTACTTAAGGAGTTCGGTACCAGAAAGGGAAAATTTTATGATGAAGACCGAAATCTTTTAATAATAGTGTATTTGGATAAAGAGATTTTAAGAGTGTGCGATTTAATTGATGTTCCTGGATTTGGCACTGGAGATCGTGCTCTCGACAATACAATGGCAAATTCGACACAAAAAATTGCTGATATCATTGTTTATTTATCGCCATCCAACGCATTTTTAAGAGGTGAAGAAATCCAATTTATAAGAAACTCCTTAAACATTTTGGATCCATTAGAAAGAAAGGACAGTAATATAATCTCTCCACTTGGAAATTTTTATGTGGTAGCTTCTCATGCGAAAGCTGTTGATGATGGTAATTTAGTTTCGCTTAAGAATGTTCTTGATGCTGGTGCTGAAAGGCTGTACACCGATATTAATCCTGAAATATGGCATAAAAAGCAAAGAATAACCGGTTATGAATACACCTTAGAAATACTGCGAAAAAGATTCTTTACCTTTGCCACAGACACTCAAATTTTACGGGATGAGTTGGAGATTGATCTTAAAAGATTATTAGAAACAATACCAGAAATAATTGAACAAAAGTATCGAGAAAAAGTTAAAGACTATCTATTTCAATTAAAAAAACAATCTGAAGAAAAGATTGAATTTAACAAGATGTTATTAAAAAGAAGAGACGAGTATATAAAAATTCTTAATGAGACTATAAAGAACATGCCTCAAGAAGAAATAGTGAGCGAGTCCTTAAGAAAAGAAGTTTTAAATAAAATAAGGGCACTTAAATCTGAAAGTTTGAATGAGTTTAGGACTGAATTCCATAGGATAATCAATTTGGAACATATTTTAAACATAATCAAAAAAAATAAATACAGTAGAAAAAAACAGGATTTAAAAAGACTATCTGGATACATTTCTGGGGAATTAGAGTCTGTTTTAGAGAACATATTAGTAAAAAAATCCGAGGAGCTTTCAGATATTATTGAAACATACTTAAAAGAAATAAACAATAATATCAACTCGGTAAGTAAAAAATATTCAGGTGTACATTTACACAATACTCTAGTATTTGATGTTAAAAATGCATTTGCTAGCGGTCTTGTCGGGATTGCTACTTTTGGTGGACTAGCCATCTGGGCCTCTACACTTGGTAACTTGGGTGGGTATATTCTTGTAGCACAGTCAGTAAGTTTATTATCATCTATCGGCATTTCTGTTGGGGGAACAGCTGCCGCAGCTTCCGCTGTTGCTTCAATAGGGGGGCCTATTACTTTAGGAATTGCTCTGGCAATAATTACTACTCTTTCAACTTTTGCAATAACTACTGGTACTTGGAAAAAGAGTATCTCTAAAAAAATTATTAAAGAATATGATAAGCAGGATGCTCTTTCTAAGTATGAAAATGTAATTACTTCTTTCTGGATAGACACAGAAAAAGCATTTGAACAAGCGGATGATAAAATGAAAAAAGCCGCGAGAGAACGAGTTCAATCTTTAAAGAATAGTATCAATGTTTTAGACGATACTTATTTAGCTAATGAAATAGACATACACACTAAATTTATTCAAATCTTAGAGCAAATAAATGGACTTTTAAAGTTTAAGATAAACATTTAAACTCAATCAAAAAAGTGGCTTTTAGTCTTAGATTTAAAGAGTATAGGCCTTTCAAAAGAGAATGAATTTGATAATTTAAAATTTTGGTTTGACCACATATTCTTCTTTAGAAAGGACCATTTTTCGGTTTGGGTAAGAAGAAGCGAAAAATGGAGAATGATATAGTCGTGTAAGGTGTTTGGGGTTCTTGCCGAGGGGAGGGGTAAGAACCCCAAACACCCAACAACATTTATGGGAATTAACATTGTGGTTCCCTTTTGAAGTGATCACTTTGATAAAAACAAAAAAAGGTTGTCCCACTTAAATAGGTGCAATGTGATCCAAAAAGCAAAAAAAAACGGCTCTAAACCAAATGTGGTAGTAACTTCATACCTTATATGTATATGGGGGTTAGTAAGGGTCTAGAAAAGACGAAAAAATCATTTTTTCATAGAACTATAAGGAATAATAGATCAACATGGTGGATTTATGGGATTTTCAGTTTGTGGATGAAGGTTATCATGTTTGGTTATAAACGAAACAACGAAAACAAAGTTGTGTAAAGTTCTTTAGAAGTTTCTTGAAATTAAATTTTTAAGTAAACAAATATAAAAATAACTACTTAAAATTTTGGATAAGGGGGTAATACATAGAAAGTTAAAAGTTAAATGGCAAGAAGTACGTGAAATTTATTTTTGATCAATACGTTTAATTGTCAGTGTTAGATGCCCATAAGGCACTTTTCACAAATCATTTCCCCTTCGTTTTGCAAATACGCTTTGATTTCAGCCATCCCTTTTCTTTCAGGATAACGCATTTTCACATAAATCTCTTCATTTCCTTGAATTTCTATGCCGCATTTAGAGCATTTATCAGTAATTTTAAACACTGATAATCCTCCATCTACCTTTAATCTTTTTTCTACTAATTAATTATGCCATCCCCCAAATCATAAAAATAACCAATTTTTTAGAAGCTTTAGCTTGTTTTCGATAATAGTGGTCCACATATGTCTTTATGTGGATGAAAGAATTGCTGGAAGAGCATACCGATGACAACAGACACAGCGGCTTTATTTTAATATTCTCATCTACCTATATGTCATTACTTCTATTACTAAGTTCCTCCCCGATTACCTACTAAATTTCCCATGGATTGGCAAAAAGCGGATTATCTTACTTAATAGCACATTCATCGAGTTCATCTGGTTTGTTTCGATAGAGTTCCGTTTGCATTTTAGTGGCTTCAGCATCACTTAGCTTATTATTGATGAATGTATTCATCAGCAAAAGATGGAAGAGGAGTTTGAAGAATCCATTCTTTTAGGTCGAAAGTATTTGAGAAGGGAAAAGAGAATTGTCATGTTGATTATAAATAATTTCTAACTTTGGTCCGTTTTAGAAATGGATCGAAGTGTTATATGATGTACCATGCAAATGAATGGAACAAAAAAGGAGAAAAGTGAAGCTGGAAGCGATCCCCTTTTCATATATTTTATGCTTGCACCAAGACCAAACAAAAGGAGTATTTTCCCAAAAATGAAACAAGAAAAATCCACATCTAGATTTATTTTTTATGATGCGAAAGGGAGAAGAAGAGTATTTTTTAATTGGTTCGTATGTTTAACAATAATCATTTTGGTTATTGTTTTTTATGTGCGCCCGGCATGTACATGAACTATAGGGTGTAAGTCCCGAACCCCGAAGACAGAAGTAGAGGTTAGCCAAGAGCAAGGGTGTCCGTGGTGACGCGGAATCTGAAGGAAGCTGGAGGCAAAACACCGGTCCGAGGAACACGAACCTCATATAAGGCTAGGTATGATTGAGTGAGTTTGCATAACAAAACAAAGCTCTTTCTGTCGAAGGTCATATCGAGTAAATGAGGCGGATAGATGGTGTGAAAGTGCATGTACTTACCCGGGGAGGTCTGGCGGATATGTGAAGTACTCTTCATAACCTACTTAGTGATAAGTAGCTGAACCGTCAGAAGTCAGCAGAGGTCATAGTATTAGTTGGTCTAGAACAACTAAGAAGGACCGAACAATTAAGAGAGAATAGCCCTTGGTATTCAGTGAGTCATGATGAACACAGAAAACGTAGTACCTCACTTGAGGGAGGAAGCGGTGAATCCCGTGGGAGACCTCTTGGAGGGTGGAGTGACCACTGGCATAAAGAGAACAGCTATTCACGGAAGTTATAAAGACTTGCGTCAATTATCTTAATTGAACCGCCGTATACGGAACCGTACGTACGGTGGTGTGAGAGGACGGGAGTTAATCGCTCCCTCCTACTCGATTAGTTGTGGTACGGTTCCATAAAGTTGGTAATAACGAATATTGTTTCATTTTAGAGTAAATCGTTTCCAGGAACGTATCACATCGTCATGACTCATAAAGTTTCTTGAATATAAATTTTTAAGGAAATACAATAAATTTAACGAGTCTAAATTTTGCACATGGGGGCGGGGAAAGTGAAATGGCAAGAAGTACGTGAAATTTATCCTGATCAATACGTTTTATTGTCAGTTTTAGATGCCCATGTAGTTGGAAATAAAAAGATTGTCGATGATGTCGCGTTGATTCGTCCAATCAAGGATTCACAAGAAGCAACGAAGGAATTATTAAAATCAAATAAAAATACCATTATTTATCACACAAAGAATGATGAGCTTTTTATTGAACTAAGACAACCATCTGTATTTAGAGGATTCAACAGATGAAGTTGCGGTATGAACGTTTTGACGACATGAATCAATATGAGGACTTCATTCAAAAGAAGCCCTCAACAATTGGCACGTTCATTTATGTTTTATTCCTCTTATTATGAAAGCTTTCAGAAATGATTATCCCTTCGGTTTGTAAATTCGGCTTCATTTACGAGCTCCTCTTCTAACACGTTTTTCATATAAACTACTTCATTTCTGGAATTAGCTGCAATTTTAAAAATTGATATCATACGATCTACTTTTAATTGATTTTGCCATCCTCTAACGCTACTAAGACACCCTTTTTTCAAAAGCTTTAGCTTGTTTTCGATAATAGTGGTCCACGATGTGTCCGTATGTGGAGGCGAGGATTTGCTGGAAGAGCATGCCGATCACAACGGGAACGGCGGCTTTTGCCGGGAAGTAAGAAACTGCGACGACAGCGCCGGCGCTGATGTTGCGCATGCCTCCAAGGAATGTGATCGCGACCACTGTGTCTTTTTTCAGTTTGAACATCCGGCCGATAATAAAGGACAGGTAGTAGCCGCTAAAAGCGATCAAAAATACAGCCGCCGCAATTTCGACCAGTTTCCAATCGATATGGCGCAAATACGGAGCAATCACCGAACTGTTGATTAAAACGACGATTCCTAAAAAGATTTTCGAAAACGGGGCCAAGCGAGGGGCGAGCACTTCCTTGGCTTTTCCTTTTGAAATTTGGTTGGCCAGCATGCCGATCAGCGACGGAATGACGATCATTCCGATCAATCCACTCATAATATCCATCGTGTTCATTTCCACTTTGGCTCCGATGAAGAAGGAAACCGTATAAGGAACGATTAACGGCGAGAGGAACGTGTCGATCAAAATCACCGAAAGAGTAAGAGGAATATTTCCTTTATAAATGGAAACCCATATAAAGCTTGTGATGCCGGTTGGAATGGCCATCGCCAAAGTGAGACCCGTGATTGTGTAAAGATCTCCATGAAAAGCAAGATGGCCAAAAGCCCATGCGCCAAGCGGCATGAAAATATGGAGGATGGCCAAAGTTAAAAAAATGGGCAGCGGGTGCAGAACGGCCTCTTTAAACGATCGAAAATTCGAACTCAAACTGCCGGCAAAGGTCATAAATGCAAAAAGCCACGGAACTAAAAAAGCAAAGGAATGCAAAGAATGGGCGAATAATACGCCAAGGATCACGCTGACCGGCGTGATAATCGGCATTCTTTTTTCCAGCTGTGCATTGAACTGTTGTAACATGATTTTCGCCTCTGTCATCCAAAATATCTGTTTCTTTATGAAAACGGATATTTCCATTTTATCGAAAAGACCGAAAAGAAAAAAGTTTAGATACTTCCTGTTCTTCTTTTTGGCTATGACGATAACGGTTCAACGACTATATCCTTATTGTATCCTTGTGGGAAAAAAGAGTGCTTTTGAAGCTTAAGAAGTTCAGAGATAATGGAAGAGATAGGTACGAAATGAAGATGAGATTGGTTGGAAGAAGCAATAAACAAAACAGGCCGGCTTGTTAAGCCGGCCTGTGAGGTGGTTATAGTCTTATGAAAAGCCAATCAAGATTATCCGGAGATTTTTTTGCTTTCCACGGGGGCGATGGTGATGCCGGTGGATTCCTCAAAATTATAAAGATTGCTCGGAATGTCTGCAAATCGTTCTAAATCGTTGTAAGCCGGGATTCCATGGTAAGCCATGTCCAGCCCTTCGTCTTCTTCTCGTTCTTCGACGCGGAAGCCCACTGTTTTCTCGGCTACTTTCGCAATGACTGTGCCGCTGATTAGGCCCCAGGTGATGACCACGATGGATCCCAGCAGTTGAACGCCTAAAAGGGAGAAGTGCCCGGTGGTCAACAGCCCTTGTGTGGAATCGAACAGGCCCACTGCGATCGTCCCGAACACGCCGCTGCATCCGTGGACAGCCACTGCGCCGACCGGATCGTCAATTTTTAAATGGTCAATGAAAAGTGTAGCATAAATGACGATGATTCCGCTCGCAGCTCCGATGATAATCGCGCTCCACTCCGAGACATACGCGCAGCCCGCTGTGATGGCGACTAAACCCGATAAAACGCCGTTGATCGTTAAACTTGGATCTGCTTTTCCGTATTTTCCAATGGTAAAGAGAAGGGCGGAAGTGCCGGCGCTTGCCCCGGCCAGCATCGTGTTTAATGCAATCGATGCAAGATGAGTGTTGGAGGCGTCTAATGTGCTTCCGGCGTTAAAGCCGAACCAGCCAAACCATAAAATGAATGCACCGCACGAAGCTAACGGAATATTGCTTGGAGCAAACACGTTGACGCTGCCGTCGGAGTTAAATCTGCCTTTACGCGGTCCCAGCCATTTGGCCATCGCCAACGCAGCAAATCCGCCGACCGCGTGAATGGCCGCTGATCCGGCAAAATCCTTCATTCCCATCTTGGCCAGCCAGCCTTCGCTGTTAAAAATCCAGTGCCCGGAAAGAGGGTAGATGATGCCCGCAATCAGAGCGGCTGTTAACACATAAGCTTTAAAACTCATTCGTTCCGCTACAGCTCCTGAAATAATGGAAATGCAGGCTACCGCAAATCCCATTTGAAACAAAATATAAGCTGCGCTCGGTAAATGGAGAGTAAGGTGAATGTTTTCAGGGCTGCCAAAAAGACTGGTGCCGATCAACCCGAAAGCGTCTTTCCCAAACATAATGCCGAAGCCGATGATCCAAAAGGCCAGAGCGCCAACCGTTAAATCAACAAAAATCTTCATCGTGACATTCACCGCGTTTT
Source organism: Bacillus sp. FSL W8-0223 (assembly GCF_038006805.1). Taxonomy (NCBI): domain Bacteria; kingdom Bacillati; phylum Bacillota; class Bacilli; order Caryophanales; family Bacillaceae; genus Bacillus; species Bacillus sp. FSL W8-0223. The sequence continues at coordinate 3,079,134 of NZ_JBBOVX010000001.1, read as the reverse complement.
TCGTGCGAACGAAACCGGATTCCAGCAAACTGAATCCGCCTTCCATGAACATCACCATCGCCGCTGCGAGACAAACCCAAACGGTATTGATATAGGTTAGTTGCATCGATCTCATCCTCCTTGATTGGCTAAATCATCAATGCTCCAATCGGATGTACCGGTCCGAATATTATAAGCTTCCAAAATCGGGTAGACGTAAATCTTCCCATCGCCGTCTTCTCCTGTCTGAGCGCACTGAATAATCGTTTGAACGGTCGGTTGCACCATGTAATCCGATAGAACAATTTCTAATTTCACTTTAGGATGGAGCGTCACTTTATAATTTTTTCCCCGATACACCCCTTGAGTATCTTTTTGTTTGCCCCTGCCGACTACTTGAGAAACCGTAAAACCTGTAATCCCTATATTTTTTAATCCTTTAATCGTCTCGGTTACTTTTTCCGGTCGAATAATGGCTTCGATCTTTTTCATTTCATTGCACCCGCTTCATGTTAGATTTTCTAACATTAATTTGATATTAATTATAACAATATTTTTGCTTCTGTCAACGACCAATGATTTGTAAAACGAGAAAAAAGCGAACTTGCCAGCCTGTCCTAGCCGGAAAGTCCGCTTTTTCATCGGAATAGATGAACATTTTGGCGAATTCTTTTTCGCTTTTTCGCGTTTATCGTTTTTTAGACGGACGGTTTAGTCCATTAAAACGGAGGTGATGAAAGATATTTGGATTTTTAGCAACATTATAAAAATTTAGTTTATAAAGCCGATAAAAATGAAGGATGAGTAGAATGGGCACTTTATGATTGAGCTTATTCAAGAAGGATAGGAACAACGCCGCCAATCCAATCCGTTCATAATGAAAGAATCTTTGTTATAGGAATCGCTGAAGTTGAAGGGGGATAGATGGTTTATCATGTTGAAGTAAAAGGCCATAGTGGTGTTTCTGTTCAATATCGTAATTCAAAAAGATTCTTGGAAGAGATGGCTGTTTTTATGAACCTTTCTCATCGATAAAAAAGGAAGTGAGAATCATGTTTAGTAGATTAAACCAAGAACAGATTGCCAATTTTCATTTTAATTGTCAGCTTTTGTTGCTTCGTTCTCTTTATGGATATAAAGGACATGTAATAGAGGAAAAAAATAATTGGGTGATGTTAGATGGCAAAGGTTTTCGTGATATGATGGAGAATGCAACGGAACCCATTCATCCAGAGAATGTGATCCATATGTCAGCAGACGAAGAACGCCGACTTCGCAGCAATGGAAACAGCGAACTTCTGATTCAAGCGTTAAAAAGAGCTGGCGAATTAGGAATACTAGATCCAAATGGTCATCAAAAATCACCTGTCGCCCAACGAATCAATCAAAGTTTGGGATATAAAGCCTACGGATGATATTCAAGAAAAATGAAAAAAGGACGTTCCATTTAGTCAACAATGAACGTCTTCTTTTTTGGGCTTTCGTTGAATATACCAACACCCGTTACGACATCTATGATTTTGCTTTGGAAGTTTTGCTTCAAAAGATATTCAGATAAAAGAAAAATTCCTCAAATGACCGATTGCTCCACTAACCATCAGTGGGGTGACAGAAAAACCCCACTGATGGAAGTTGCACCGTATTTAAGTGCTGCTGTTTTTTAAATTAGACAAGACATTGATGGCAAAAAGGATAACTGCAATGACCACGAGAATGAGTCCTACCAACGCTGCAGGTTCGGCTGACGGATATCCTGACTGCAAATAAGCGAGAGCAATTATCAACACTAGAAAACCAATGTTATAAAGCCAAAAATGTGTTTTTCCTAGAGCTGTGGTGCCGAGTTGAGGAAATTGATGATAAATCAGTCCGGCTAAGCCTAAAGATGTCCAGCCGAGCAAAAGAATGGATGTGTACACGTCGCTTAGGATGTATGAATGGGATAACGAAATATATAATCCTAATAAAATGCCAATGACAAAATAAACAACCGCGATTTTAATAAATCGGATTCCCATGTTGTTCACCTCCTTTTTCCTTTACCATATTATGTTGTTTGTTCGAAAAGATGAGTTGGAGGATGACAAAAAATGGTTGTTTTTGAGAAATAGGTAAAAAGCCTTCGTTTTAGCGAAAAAAGGAAAAATGTGGAAAATACGTATATAGGCGGAACAGAAAATGGACGTACATACATTTTGGCTTGGGAATCCAAAATAACGGCGGGCCTTGTTAGAGGAAAGGGAAAACAACATGAGCCGGCCTGTTTTTTTCAACTGATTTAAGCGGACAAAAAAAGGATGCTGATCACCTACTTATCAGCATCATCCAAGTTCCTCATTTGGACGGAATCAAAATGTGCTTTCCAACGGCGTTTTCGGGTCAACCAAGTTTTCCATGTTCCCATATGCAAATGTAAGTGCCGTTTCGTTAGTCCATCACCAATCCGCCGTCGACAACTAAGTTTTGGCCCGTGACGGCGCGGCTCCACGGCGCGGCTCCACGGCGCGGCTCCACGGCGAGGCGAAAAAGAGGACGGCGTCTGCCAGTTCTTCCGGAGAAGTCACACGTCTTAACGGAGTGGTTGCTTCAATTAGTTTAAATACTTCATCCGAAGTGGCTCGGCTGGCATCGGTTGTCTTAAGCAATCCGCCGCTCACCATATTGACGGTGATGTTATATGGGCCTAATTCCTGTGCCATGTTTCTCGTCAACGCAAGCAATGCCGCCTTGGCTGTTATATAGTCATGATAGGAAACGACGGGATTTTGAAAAAGATTGGTTCCGATGGTGATGATTCGGCCGAATTTGGAGGCTTTCATTTTTTCTAAACCGGCTTGAATGATGTTCAGCGCTCCGCGTACGCTCCCTTCCAACTGCTTTTGAACATCTTCCCATTCAATCGCAAAGGCGTCTTTTTTGTTATCGGAATCAAATTGGAAATCAATCAGTGCATTATGAATAATGGTCGTGACCGATTTTCCGAAATGCTCTTCTGCTTTTCGAAACAGGTTTTCCATATCTTCTTTGCTGCGAACGTCTCCTTGCAGCGCCAATGCACGATGTCCGAGTTCTTCCGCCAATTTTTCAGCTTTTTCTTTGCTTTGGTAATAATTGATGATGACTTGTGCTCCTTCTCGGACAAAAGAACGGGCTATTGCCGCGCCAAGACCTCTGCTTCCGCCGGTTACTAATACGAGCTGCTCATTGATCTTCATTTGTTCTTCCTCCTCTTGGCAAAAATTTTTTGAAAGGTTCTTTCATTTATGATTATGGACCTTTTCAATCTGTATGGCAGGACTGCCGTTCAAGCAAAATAAAAACTGCTTTCCTGAGAAAGGAAAGCAGTGCATGAACGAACGGATTTGCTTCCCTCTGACGATGCAAGCTGGTTCAGTATCAAGATTTGAAGTCTTCTTTATGCGGCCATTCCATTACTTCCGTTAAAAGTGGCAAATAACACTATGACCGAATCAGCTAATAAATGAGGAATCTGACAACTGTGAAAACAAGGACGGTCTCGTTATGCTCCTTTTAGATGGGAAGCTCCTTCAAAAAAAGTTTGCAAAATTTTGATATTAGCGGATTCGTTTTTGCGAAGGGCGTCTTGAAAGTTTGGATCGAAATACTGATCGGGCGAGAATTTCGCTTCTCCGCATATGTCCATTCCGTATACGTTTTTATATTGCAGCAGTTCCTCTATATAATGGAGCAATGAAGCGAGAGACATTTGTCCTTGATCCCAGTTGGTGATGGCGTCTGTTTTCTTGAGCACATCTTTATCGATGCTGATATAAACGGTGTTTGTTGGTATGTTGGAAAGAATCATCTTGGAAGAAACTCTGTGGCTGTTGTATGGAAAAATGGTCGCATTAGGTAAAGAAGAATCCTGATTCTTAAGAGAGGTTGGTCCAATGATCGCGGCTTTTTTCAGCATGGGAATGTTCTTTAGGGCATAGGATACCCATGATCCGCAAGAAAGCAATGTGTCTGATTCGTCGGAACGGCCGATGTCAGGATGGTGATCGAATAAGACAAGCGTAAAGGGCTCTTTGATTTTTTTTAACAAAGAGGATGTGACATAATGGTAGTTTCCGCTTCCGATCAGCGTTATCCCTTTTTTTCGTCTTTCGGCAAGACGTTGTTCGATTTTGGTTAAAGAATCTTGTTCGCAGTATAAGTTCACGTGTTGGAGATCGTAGAAGTCAATGTTTTCGTGAGGAAAAAGCTGAAGTTTTGACTGCAGTTTGTATGTTTCATCAAAATGTAAAACCGTCATACCCTTATTCACTAAACCCATTGTTTTCATCTCCCTTTGGTTGAATCATAGGTTTTGAGAATGAAGCGACATTCGGTTTTCTATTCTATTACTATAGCACAAAACTTACAGCGAATGAAAAAAGGACTCCTCCTTTATAAGGGGCTTGGAGGAGACCACGTGCTTATTTTCTTTTCGTTAAGTTTTCTTCTGCCAATTCAATCAATCTTTTCACCATATTTCCGCCGATCTTTCCTCCGATTTTTCCGGCTTGTTCAGATGTCAGATCGCCGTTATACCCTTTTTTTAACGGAACGCCCGCTTCTTTTGCCGCTTCAAATTTGGCATCTTGGGGACGAGAAGTGCCGGCGATATTCGCTTTCAGCTGATCGAGCGCTTTTCTGGCACCGGGTACAAGAGGTCTGTTGTTTCTTGCCATGATCGCATTCCTCCTTTCGTTGATAGTGTGTCCGATTCGAAAAAATTTTTGCTTCATAAATGGGAAAGTTTATACTTGAAGGGAGAAAGGCGTTCGGGAAGGGGAAATGATGAATGGCTGACATCCGGTTTGAACACGTTTCTAAAGTGTATCACGGCGGCATAGAGGCGGTAAGGGATTTTTCATTACATATTTCAGATCAAGAGTTTCTCGTGATTGTAGGTCCGTCTGGAAGCGGAAAATCAACGGTGTTGCGAATGGCTGCGGGGCTTGAAGAGATTACAAAAGGGAATTTATATTTAGACGGAAAATTAATCAACAACATTCCACCGAAAGACCGTGACTTGGCCATGGTGTTTCAACATTACGCTTTGTACCCCCATATGACCGTTTACGGAAATATGGCTTTCAGTTTAAAGCTGCAAAAACTCCCTAAATCAGAGATCGATAAGCGGGTGCGATGGGCGGCAGATGTGCTGGGGTTAAAAGGAAAACTGGATCGGAAGCCGAGGGAGTTGTCGGGAGGCGAGCGGCAGCGGGTAGCGCTGGGAAGGGCCATCGTTCGTCATCCGCAGGCGTTTTTATTCGATGAGCCGCTATCCAATTTAGATGCGATGCTCCGGGTTCAAATGCGAAATGAAATTAAAAAGCTTCATCAACAACTAAAAACGACTTCTATTTATGTAACGCATGATCAGGTAGAGGCCATGACGTTGGGGACAAGGCTGGTTGTCATGAAAGAGGGGGAAATTCAGCAGGTGGGAACACCGCAAGAAGTGTATGAAAATCCGGCTAATCAATTTGTCGGCGAATTTATCGGTTCCCCCGCGATGAATTTTTTCGTTGGAAGGTTGGAAAATGGTTTCTTTCAGATCGGCGACCTGTTTTTTAAGCTGCCGGAACAGAAAGCATCGTTTTTGAAAGCACGCGGGTATGATCGGCAAACGGTCCTTCTAGGCATTCGCCCGGAGCACATTATCGCGTTTTCTGAGGGGATGACAGATTCTGCAACCGTGACGGCGAAAATTCAATTAGTCGAGTTTATGGGCGCCGAAACCATTTTGTCTTTTCTCGTCGGAGGTCAACCATGTTTAGCCAAAGTGCCTTCCGATAAAGGATGGAAAGCGGGAGAACAGGCGGCGTTTCGTTTTCAATTGGAAAAATCCTGCTTTTTTGATGTGAAAACGAAATGGCGGATCGATAAAGCCGGCTCCTAAGCAGGAACCGACTTTTTGTTCGACGTTGATCTATCCTGCTTTCAAAAAGGGATCATTTTTCTTCGGACAAAACCTCGTCGATGACTTGATCAAGCTTTTTATATAATTGGTAAAAGGTCATCAATTCCGCGTTGGAAAAATGAGAAAAAAAGGTGCCCATCAGTTGACTGAAAGATACACTGACAGTTTCCACCAGCTCTTCGCCGGCTTTCGTCAATTGCATCATGACTACTCGTCGATCTGTGTCGGAGTGGCACCTTTCGACAAGCCCGCGTTCAATTAATCGATCAATGATCACAGTAATGGCGCTTGGTTTCACATTCATCATGTCCGCTAATTGAGTCGCTCGGGCAGGACCTTCGCGCTTCAACATTTTCATGATATGATACTGGGGCCCGGTAATCCCGAATGGCTGCATTTTTTTTTCTATCAATGGGCGCAGTTTTTTACTAATAGAAACCATAATCATTTCCATTTTATCTAAAAACTCTTTTTCGTATTGGAGCATCTTCATTCGTCCTCTCATATCCCTGCTGATATTTTACCTAATTAAATATTAAACAATTTAAAAGGTGTTGTCAAACTTTCACAAGACAAATAAAAAGTAGGATGATTTGGCCAGAAGGTACTACTTTTATTTTTTTATTCTCATAAATGCGCTTTTATTGGGAGATCAGACGCATTTTTCTCGTTTCGAAAAGAGCAAGAATCCAAGAAAAAAAATTGTGACAAAATGGTTGACATTGTGAACTTGTCTGTAATAATATTTAAATCGCTTAAATTTTTATTTAGGAAAGGAGTGAGCCGAGTGCCATCAACATGACCTGATTCATTCCATCGCCGAGGAGTAGGCATGATTGGATCGCTGTCATCCATCCATAAAAAATCAAGTGCTCACTTCAATAAGAATACTTGAACCGTTCACCATCGGTCGTTTCCATTCCGTATGGTTGACGAAATTTCAAAAGCGGCGACCTTTTATATGCAGACAATGGAAAAAAGGTTAACCATCCGTTTCAGTTCTTTAGCATGGTTTATGGCTAAAAAAGGGATTGTGAACTAATCCACAAATAGGAAGTTGGGAGATTGCTAGTTCTTTCGGAAATTTGTTTCGAAAGAATGGCTATGGGCGAAGAAATAAGCCTCTTGCGACTGGAATTGTTTTCGAACGGTTTGATTGAAACGGCGGATCCTGGGTGGAGGATTTTCAATCATTCAGGATTTTTAAAAACCAGTATCGCCAAAGAAGAAATGCGGTTATTCAAAGGGGTGGCGATAAGGTGTCTTGAGCAAAAAAATGACCTTTCACAGGAATTTTTTTGTTCTAAGGGATGGAAATGACTCATTTATACTGGGTTCGCTTCATGGAGGTTTTTTGTGAAAAACTTCCGGTTTCTATTTATGTTAAATGCATAGAGTAAGTATAAATAGATGAAAGGAGAAAAAGAGAATGTCAAGAGGACGTTTAGTTCTATTGAATTTAGTAGGGATCATTGTCGTGATCTTGTTGTTGGCAGGAGGAGCTTATTATTACTATCAAACCACGAACTACTTGAAAACTGATGATGCAAAAGTATCAGCGGATATGGTTCCGGTTGTGGCGACAGCTTCCGGCAAATTAGTGGACTGGACCGGAGAAGAAGGAGATAAAGTTTTGAAGGACGATTTGCTTGGAAAAATTTCTGACGGCAAAACGACGATTCCGGTAACATCTCCTGAAAAAGGGACCATTATTAAAAATCAAGTGCAAAAAAATCAAATTGTTCAAGCGGGACAAACGTTGGCTCAAACAGCTGACTTGAGTCACCTCTACATTGTGGCCAATATTAAAGAAACCGATCTTAAGGACATTGAAAAAGGAGATAAAGTAACCATAACGGTTGATGGCGATCCGGATACGACATTTGATGGCAAAGTAGAAGAAATCGGATATGCAACGAACTCTGTTTTCTCCTTATTACCTGAACAAAATTCCAGCGGAAACTACACAAAAGTTACACAAAAAGTTCCGGTGAAAATTTCGATCAAAGATCCATCGGATAAAGTTCTGCCTGGCATGAACGCAGAAGTGAAAATTTCTAAATAATCGTCATGAATTCAATCGGAAAGGAGGCAGTCGAGAATGGCTTCTGAATCAGCTGATACAACGAACCGAGGAATCTGGCAGCATATCCCGTTATTGGCGGTCCTCATGCTGGGGCTGTTTTTGGCCATCTTGAATCAGACGCTTCTAAGCGTTGCCATGCCCCATATGATGACGGATTTTGGGGTTGGAGCTACGACGATCCAATGGCTGTCTACAGGATTCATGCTAGTCAACGGAGCGTTGATTCCGTTATCAGCCTTTTTAATCGAACGTTTCGGCACCCGGATTTTGTTTTTAGTGGCCATGGTATTTTTTACGTTGGGGACTTTTATATGCGGAATTGCCCCTAATTTTTCCACCATGTTAATCGGTCGTTTAATTCAAGCGATTGGCGGCGGAGTGATGCAGCCTCTCGTTATGACGATCATTATGTTTGTTTTCCCTCCGGAAATGCGCGGAAGAGGAATGGGGATTTTCGGTTTGGCGATGATGTTTGCGCCTGCCATCGGCCCTACTTTATCAGGATGGGTGATTGAAAACTATTCTTGGCGTATTATGTTTTACGCCATGGTGCCGCTGGGAATTTTAATCATTCTGATTTCCTTCTTTACCTTGCGAAACATTGTGGAGCCGAAAAAAATCAAACTCGATTATTTGGGAGCTTTATTGTCTTTAATAGGCGTGGCTTCGCTATTATATGGAGTCAGTGAAGCGGGAACAGACGGATGGACGGATCCTGTTGTCCTCACAACGATTGTCATTGGTTTGATAGGCATTGTAGCCTTTGTCATTCAACAATTAACATCGAAAAAACCAATTCTTGATTTTCGTGTCTTTAAATACGACATGTTTTCGTTATCCAATGTGATTAGCGCGATCATCACAGTGGCCATGTTTGCAGGCATTTTCTTGCTGCCGATTTATTTGCAAAATTTGCGGGGATTTACACCGCTTCAGGCCGGATTGTTAATGCTTCCGGGTGCACTTGTTATGATGGTGATGTCGCCCGTCTCAGGTATGCTGTTTGATAAAGTAGGACCCCGGCCGCTTGCAGCAGTTGGCTTAATTGTCACGATCTTGACAACCTATGAATTTACTCGCTTATCCATCCATACTTCTTATGAACATATTTTAGGCCTTTACATGATTCGTTCTTTTGGAATGTCGTTATTAATGATGCCGATTATGACAGCCGGAATGAATCAATTGCCTAGACATTTGAACAGCCATGGAACGGCGATGACGAATACGCTTCGCCAAATATCCGGTGCGTTAGGAACCAGTTTAATTACCACTATCTATTCCAACAGAACCAATTTCCATTATGCGAACTTGGCGGATGGCATGAGCACAGCTGATCCAACGTTTATGCAGTCGTTTCAAGCTTTTGTCCATTCGATGGCGGGGGCGACGCATTTGCCGGTGGAAATGGCTCAGCAACTTTCTGTTTTTTCGCTTTACAGCCAAATCTTGCTGAAAGCCAATGTGAATGGAATTAATGATGCCTTTTATTGGGCAACCGGGTTATGTATCGTCGGGCTCATCCTAAGTCTATTTTTGCGCGATGTCCGAAAAGACAAAGTACGCGATAAAGCGGCAAAAAGAAAGCGGAATGTTCCAATGCTTCCTTCTCCTTCTGAGCGGCCGAAGGAAGTGTAAGCTTAAGTTTCAAAGAACAGGAGGGTAGATCCTATGAAAATTTATGTGGTGTATGACAGCGAAGGCGGGCATACCAAAACTCTCGCTGAAGCCATTGCGGAGGGTGCGAAGAAAGTGCCCGGAGCGGAAGTCCTCATCGATCATGTGAAGGATGCCGATATTTATAAACTTCCGGAAATGGATGCCATTATTTGGGGAGGACCGGGACATTTTGGCACGGTCAGTTCAGGCTTGAAAACTTGGATTGACCGTCTCGGCTACCTTTGGGCGGAAGGAAAGCTGGTGAATAAAGTTGGAGCCGTTTTTTGCACGACTGCTACGATTCACGGCGGTGTTGAATCCACCATGCTGAATTTGATCACCCCCATGCTTCACCATGGAATGATTGTCGTCGGCTTGCCGGGTAATATTCCTGAAAATGCTTTTTACGGTTCGTATTATGGCGTGGGAATCAGCTGTCCGCCTGACTCCCCTGAACCGATTGACAACAATGGGTTGGAATTGGGAAGGGCCCTTGGTGAGCGGGTGGCTCGGGTGGCCAAGAAAATGGCAGAGGAAGAATAGGGGGATGACCGGATGCTGACAACGATTATTTGTATCATCCTTTCGATTTTGGTACTCACCGGTTTAGTGACCGTCAATACCCGTGCCGTCACTAAGGAACCATCAGGCCGATCGGAGGAAGAACATACTCAACGTCAAGAAGAGGAAGAGTCCGGAACAGATCGGCCGCCGCTCTCCCAATCTGACGATCATGTCCGGCATCACGAGGATGAAGATCTTCAATCGATCATGGCGGATGACGAGTATCGGCAAGTGCTGAAAAACTTTTGGAAGCAAGTTTCGAAAGACGCCGACCATTCAGATGAGGAAAATCCTTCAAAAGTGGAAGATCCCATAAAAGATGATCAATATCGGGAAGCTTTGCGTTTGATGAATAAAGATCAAGATGACCAATAAAAACCATCAGCAGAAACTTGCTTTTCTGCTGATGGTCCTTTTTTTGCCGTTTCACCAATGTGTTTGGCAGGGATGCTTGTCTCAGTAAGTTTAATAGCAAAAGGATCGTTTCCGTAAAGGATAAAAAACTTATCCATATTTTTCTGAATCGGAAAATGATAGTAAATTTTGCGTGAAAAGCAGCAAAAACGGCATTCCTTCATGTTTCATCCTGGAATAAGGAAAAAACAGGCGGAATAGAAGATATTGTATCTTTTTCTTGAAACGTATGAAACAACACTCGAAACCACCTATGCAATTGGTGTATAATTCAAAAGCAGATAAGTGCGTCATCTTCATATATGATTTAGTGGTTTTATGAAAAATTCCGTCTCCACACCTTGAATGGATGTTTTAAAAGTGTTGTGAATCATTTTGTGTCGGAAAGAGAGTGGAACTTCATGGGACGTAAATGGAATAATATAAAAGATAAAAAAGCTGCGAAAGATGCGAATATGAGTCGTATTTATGCGAAATTTGGACGTGAAATTTATGTAGCGGCCCGGCAAGGAGAACCGGATCCGGAAGCCAACCGTGCGTTAAAAGTGGTACTGGAACGTGCGAAAACGTATAATGTGCCTAAAGCGATTATTGAACGTGCGATTGAAAAAGCGAAGGGCGGTTCCGATGAAAACTACGATGAACTTCGTTATGAAGGATTCGGACCAAATGGATCGATGGTGATCGTGGACGCACTGACGAATAATGTGAATCGTACGGCGTCAGAAGTGCGTGCAGCGTTTGGAAAGAATGGCGGTAATTTAGGTGTGAGCGGATCCGTAGCTTATATGTTTGATGCCACGGCGGTTATTGGAGTCGAAGGGAAAACAGCGGATGAAGTGCTGGAATTATTATTAGAAGCAGATGTGGACGTACGGGACGTATTTGAAGAAGATGACACGGTTATCGTATATGCTGACCCTGATCAATTTCATGCCGTTCAAGAAGCATTCAAGAATGTGGGAATAACGGAATTTAAAGTGGCGGAATTAACGATGATTCCACAAAATTACGTTACCCTTTCAGAAGAAGATCAAGCCAAATTTGAAAAAATGATTGACGCATTAGAAGATTTAGAAGATGTTCAGCAAGTGTACCACAATGTGGATTTAGGGGAATAACTTCCGGGGATTTGACCCAAAAGAACGATCCAGCAACAACAAAGGTTGCTGGGTTTTTTTATGCTTTAAAAATGTACTAAAGGGAATAAATAGGATTTTTTCTCGAAGGATGGAGAGTAGACCAATCGAGGCATAAAGGGCGAGTGTTCTCAGCAGGATGTAATCAACGCTCTTTTTTTGTAAATAAGGGATAAATTTTCTTCCGTTTTTTGCGCATATTAAGGAATGCATGTTACCTATATGCGAAGGAGGGAGTTCGTTGGCTAAGAAAAAAGACGGCGGAACGAAACAAAACAGCAAGCAAAAGCCGAAAGGGAAAACATCCGGTTCAGCTAATGGCCAAAACGGCTACCATTAGGTACATTTTAATGTGACGATCTCAAAATGGGCGAGACTCCTGCGGGAAAAGCAAGACTAGGCGATACCTAGCAGCGAGGGACGAGCGAGAAGGCTGCGGTTCGCTCGCGGAAAGCGAATGAAATTCGCGATCATACTATAAAAAGATTTACATTAAAAAGGGTGCCCCGGGTTATCTAACTGACTTCCGGGGCACCGTTTTTTTGCGAGAAAAAATCGTTCAATATTCATTCAAAATAGCTTGTAATCACACGATAAAACGATCGAACCTATACTCGACCGCTTAGCTCTTGGCGTATTCGATTAAAACGAAAACGCCAGAAAAAACAATAAAAACGATCAAAGAAACGTAACAGATATGTACGATGTGTGAAAGATAAGAGGTACACCACTGCTTATTTAAGCGGTTCGCCAAAGCTGCCTTCAAAGATGGATTCTTTCACAGGCCGGCGAGTGGATGGCACTTCTCTTTCTTGCAAGTGTAGCGGCAAAGCTTCCTTTTCTCCTTGATAGCCAATGGCGATAAGAGCATCGATCGCATAGTCTTCCGGAATATTCAATACTTCACGAGCTTTGTCAAAATCAATTCCTGTCATCGGATGCGTAATCAAGCCTTTTCTCGTTGCTTCCAAGGATAAATAACCCCAAGCGGCGCCTGCGTCGAAAGCGTGAGAACCGATATTGCCCCTTTCACTAGTCAATTGAGAGATAATCAAAGCGAATGCGGGAGCTTTTTTGCACCAAGTTTGGTTAAATTCACCGATGAACGTCATGAATTTTTCACGGTCTTCTTTAGTCCTAGCCAGAATGAAGCGCCATGGTTGAAGGTTGAAAGCAGACGGCGCCCATCGTGCCGCTTCAAACAGGCTAAGCAGGATATCTTCCGGCACCTCTTTTTCTAAAAATGAACGTGGAGACCAGCGCTCTAAAAATACAGAATCAATTTCGTATTCCGGCTGACGTACGACTTCCGTTTTCCCCATAGGGACCCCTCCTACCATGTCGATTATATGAATCTAATTCTATTGTAAAACAGTTTTATTTTTCAGACAAATAATTGGTTTTTTCTCTTTTTGTTGGATTTTTGTGAAAAATGAATGAAAATAGTATTGAAAATGATTCTCATTATTATATATAATACATTTGTAATGGTTTGATATTTTATTCGATTGATAGAATACATATTCATCTATAGAGGAGGAAAAAGAAAAGTGAAAATTTGGAAAGCTGCATTCGTGACATTGTTATCATCCAGCCTGTTATTCGGCTGTTCTCAATCTTCTAAAACAGACTCTGAGCCTAAGAAGACGGACAAAAGTGCTTCAACGCAGCAGTCAAAAGAATTGGCGCAAGTCACAAAAGAGTATCGTGGCTATGCCATTGGAGAAATAGATGAACTTGTAAAAGACACGGAACAATTTACAAACGCTGTCAAAAGCGGTGACATAGAAAAGGCAAAACAAATTTATCCGCTGGCTCGGATGCATTATGAGCGGTCAGAACCGATTGCAGAAGTATTTGGAGACCTCGATCCTGAAATTGACGCCCGTGAAGGAGATGTTCCGGCATCGGAATGGCGGGGATTCCATCGAATTGAAAAAGGTTTGTGGAAAGAGAACACGACAGTTGGCTATGAGCAATATGCAGACCAATTGTTGAAAGATGTAAAATTGCTGCGTGCCAAAGTAGAAACGGTCAAAGTGACGCCGGACATATTAATTACCGGTGCGGTTGATTTATTGAATGAAGTGTCGACATCGAAAGTAACGGGGGAAGAAGATCGCTATTCCCATACTGATTTATACGATTTTGCCGCAAATGTCCAAGGAGCTGAAAAAATTTATGAGTTGCTGAAGCCTGCTTTAGAGAAAAAAGACAAGAAGCTTTCGGATGAAATCGGAAGTCATTTTGATCAAGTCAACCAATTGCTCAATCAGCATAAAAAAGGCGACGGATATGTTCCATACACTGAGTTAACGTCCGCAGAGGTAAAAGAATTAAGCCAAGCGATTGATGCACTGGCAGAGCCTCTTTCCAAAATGGGCATTGTTGTGGAGGAATCATAATGACGGAACAATCGAAGAAACAACCGGAAGAACCAACTTTTTTGTCTAAGCAGATTTCCCGCAGAGATATGCTGAAAATAGCGGGAGCCGGAGGAATTGGCCTTGCGCTTGGGGCTAGCGGCGCCGGAAGTCTGCTCACGATGACGAACTTATTCCCGGAAGCGGCCGAAGAAGATAAAGAGGACGAAACCGTTCCTTTTTATGGTGCCCATCAAGCAGGAATTGCGACACCAATGCAAAATCATGTGTACTTTGCTGCAATGGATGTAACAGCTGAGAGCCGATCAGAATTAATCCAACTCTTTCAAGATTGGACGAAAGCCGCCGCTTTGATGACGGCCGGAAAGCCGGTCGGAGAGAATTCCGGCAACGACTTTTTGCCCCCTAAAGATACAGGAGAAGCAGAGGAGCTTTCGCCTTCTAATTTAACGATTACCTTTGGTGTGGGGCCCACGCTTTTTGTAAAAGATGGAAAGGATCGCTTTGGCTTAAAGCGTAAGCAACCCGGAGAATTAAAAGAACTGCCGAAGTTTCCTCTCGATGCGTTGGATGAGAAATGGTGCGGAGGAGATTTATGTATTCAAGCATGCGCAGACGACGCCCAAGTGGCCTTCCATGCGGTTCGAAATTTGGTCAGAATCGCCCGCGGCAAAGCGACGATCCGCTGGGCGCAAGCCGGATTTCAGCGTTCCAAGCAAGCGGCTTCTTCCAAAAAAGATACGCCGCGGAATTTATTTGGATTTAAAGATGGAACGGTCAATCCTGCTGTGCACAATGCAAAAGAAATGAACCAGTATGTATGGGTTCAGCCGGGAGACGGGCCTAATTGGCTAATCAACGGATCTTATTTAGTCGTCAGAAGAATTCAAATGCATATTGAAGTATGGGACAGGTCCAGTTTGCGCGACCAGGAAGAGACTTTTGGCCGTCATAAAGCAAGCGGGGCTCCGCTTGGCCAAAAAGATGAATTCGATCCTCTTGATTTAAAGAAAAAACGGCCGGATGGTCAATATTACATTCCGGTCGATTCACATGTTCGGCTGGCGCATCATGACGGAACGGAAAAAATTTTGCGTCGTTCGTATTCTTATGCCGACGGGATGGATCCAAAAACCGGAAGTTTGGACGCAGGCTTGCTCTTTATGTGCTACCAACGCAAGCCTAGCCGGCAATTTATTCCCATTCAATCCAGGCTTTCTCAAAACGACAAATTAAACGAATATATTACCCATCGCGGAAGCGCCATTTTTGCCTGCTTCCCCGGTGTAAAAAAAGGCGGCTATATCGGAGAGTCTCTGTTTGAATAGAGTCTCGTTTGGAAATGAGGAGATGATATTTTGAAACGATCTCACATCATCATCGTCGTGATCGGCATATTGGTTTGTTTTCTAAAGATTTCTCCTGCTTATGCCGAGAAAGGGTATGATGAATTGTATGTTCCTATCGGTGATGCGTTAACGCATACGCAATCATCAGCTGACTGGGATGTCATTCAAAAGGATATCCAGCAATTTGAGCAAGAATGGAATACGCTTCAAAAACCAAGCGGCAAACAGGTAAAGCGGATCAACCAAGAATTGGAAAAGGCGAAAAAAGCTTTACACGAAAAAAATGCAGGGGATCTCCGTCATGCTCTCTCCGCTTTATCAAGCCAGCTGATTCTTTTGGAAGAACAGCAATCAAAAGGTAATAAAGAGGAAGAAAAAGATAAAGTCCGTCAACTGCAGCCGATGATGGAACAAATGAAAACTTTGATTGAAAGTAAAAAATGGGAACAAGCCTATAATCAATATCGCCAATTTGAGACCGTATGGAATCGAGAGGCGGAAATGGCTGTTCGACAACAAAGTGTTGCCTCTTATGGAGAAATCGAAAAAAATATGTCCTTTTTGCGAATTGCTCTTACCCAAGAGCCAGTGGATCAAAAAAAGGCAACAGACAGCCTTCAGTCATTGAAACAATCGGTTGATGACTTTTTATCCGGAAAGGCGTCCGCCAAAACGAACTCAAAAGAGTATACTCTTTCTGATTTAAACCGACTATTAAAGGATAGTGTCCAAGCGATCCAAAAGGATGATAAATCAAAGGCCGTTTCCTCCTTAAATGAGGTTTTAACGATTTGGCCGATGGTAGAAGGGGAAGTTCAAACTCGGGACGCTGCATTGTACAATGATATGGAGACGAAAGTACCGGCGGCAGTCAGTATTTTAAGCTCCAACAGCGGTGATATCCATAAGGCAGAAGCCATCATCAATGACTTACATTCCCGCCTCGAGTCTCTAATGAAACAAACAAGCTACAGCATTTGGGACGCTGCTTTGATTTTGCTGCGTGAAGGCATGGAAGCATTGCTTGTAATTGCGGCTCTTGTCGCCTTTTTGAAAAAAACGAATCAGGCGGAAAAACAAAAATGGATATGGGGAGGGGCCGGCGCTGGTATTCTCGCCAGTGCATTGTTTGCGATCGTGTTAAGTTTGGCCTTTTCCAAAATGACAGGTGCTTCCAGCCGTGAGTATATTGAAGGGTTTGCCGGAATCGCGGCCGTTGTGATGATGTTGACGGTGGGGGCATGGCTGCATAATAAGTCCAATGTTCGTCAATGGAATCAATATATTCAGCAGCAAATGAATCAAGCGCTTGAAGGCGGCCGTCTTTGGACGATGTCGTTGATCAGTTTTCTTGCTATTTTCAGAGAAGGAGCAGAAACCATCATTTTTTATGTTGGGATGGCTCCTTCGATGAGTGTCGGCCGATTGCTGGCAGGAATCGGAATAGCGTTGGTCATCTTGTTCATCGTTGGGTTTTTGATTATTCATTTCAGCGTCAAAATCCCGGTTCGACCGTTTTTCTTGGTTGCTACTGTGCTGATTTACTTTTTATCGTTTAAAATTCTCGGAGTAAGCGTCCATGCCTTGCAAGTTGCCAAGTTGCTTCCGGCGCATACTTTGGCATCTTTGCCTAATATTGAATGGATCGGTTTTTATCCGACAATGGAAACGATCCTTCCGCAGATTGTGCTGGTTGTCCTCATTGCAGGAGCGGCTTACTGGGTAGAGAAATCAAACCGTAAAAGTGAGAAGGCGGCTTAACCTAATAAGGGGAGCGTTCCGTATGAATCACCGGTCGCCTTCTCTTGATGTCGATTCAATCCATATCGGAACATTCGCGCTCCCCGGATTTTTTGAGGTAAAACTTTCATCCGTAAAGGCTTGATTTATAAAGTAAATTATGGTAGTATAATAGATGTTCTTAAGAAGACGGGGCATTAGCTTAGTTGGGAGAGCAGCTGACTCTTAATCAGCAGGTCGCAGGTTCGAACCCTGCATGCCCCATTATAAAGTCCAAAAAAGCAAGGCGTTTTAAAGGCGCCTTGCTTTTCGTTTGTCGGCAAATCCAAAACCGGGATTTGCCGATAGCTTTTTTGTGTGTCATTAAAAAATAGAGATGGATGAAATGCTGGCAAAGATACTTTTGCTGCGATGAATGTGAATAAGGTGGCTTGCCGATCATCGAAAAGTCCGGTAATAGCATAAAATAAACTTTTTGGTCTGACCGCCATCTTTAAAAGCATGAAAATGACAAAAGACATCCGAATATGTCCATTCAGATGCCTTTTGTCTATACTCTGGAAGGATAATGCTTTGATTTCTGGTCATTTTTTATTGCTCATCGTTTTTTGTCATAGTTTCGAAGCAAAATCGCTATAACAAAGAACAAAACAAAAAGCCCCCATGCTGTCAGCCCTTGTCTTTTGATAATTCCGAATATAAGAACTGAAATGCCGGACAATACAAATGAAATTTGGCTTAAAGTGTTTTTATTCATCTTGTTCGCCATCCTATTGCAATTTTTTTAATTGTCCCCTCATGTTTCATGTCCCTATCAGACCCCTTAAAAATCCCTTTTTATCAGCAGCAGTTTCAAAATACAAGGAAAATTTTTATCAAAAACAACTTTTTCCCAATAAGAATAGTCATTTTTTCACCATTCTGGTATATGCTCTCTTTCTTAAAGTTCCGATTTGGTAACATTGAAATGGATCGTTGCAATCATTTTCTCTTAACTTTTAGTTCTTTTATTTCCGTTTTCCTTACTCACAATATAACAGATCTATTATTGCTATGGTGTATTTTCTTAATATTTTTTGCATTAAAGGGGAACGGATCCCCTTTATTTTATGAATTCTACCCTCTTTCGGACGTTTGTGATGGCAATAAAAAAAGAGGATCCAATATCTAATTCCCAAAATGTTTTAGCTGCTATTTTTGAAAAGGCTGATGATAGTCCCTTTAATCCATTCAGGGGAATGGAGCATGATTAAGTATGATTATGGTCTCTGGCATATTAAGCGGGCGAAATTGCTATAATAAAGGCTGGTGGTGATTGAATGGAAAGAAAAATCAGAAGGATAGGCAACTCATTAGGTGTCAATTTGCCTGCAGATATGCTGAAAGAAATACAATTAAATGAGGGCGACACCGTTGAAGTCGAGTTGCGAAAAGACAAAGGTGAGATCGTACTAAGAAACCATAAAATAACGCCTATCAATAGTGATTTTGAATCACGAGTGATAGACGTTGTGGAAAAATATTTTGACATAACAAGGAAGTAGAAACCTGTACGAATTCATGAGAATAGGGGGCGGGCAGACTCTATTCTCTAGTTATATGTTATTACATCGTTATAACATTGTAAATACTTTTTGTTTAAAAAATTATCCTCGGCTGTATTGAAGACTGATTAAGTTTGATGCGGCCTCAGAGAGTGTAGACAAAAAGGCGTCCGGTTATGCCCATTCGGATGCCTTTTTGTCTACATTCTGAAGCAAGGCGTTTTAAAGGCAGGTGCCTTGCTTTTTTTAGGTTTTTTCTTTGTAATGAAAAGAAAAGCGAATTTCGATAGTATCATCATGAAGCTTGGAATAACAACAAAGTGGAGGAAAAAGAAATGGAAGGGCATATGAAGTATCAACCATTGCCGATAGAATTTTTCCAGAAGCCGACCCTTGAATTGGCAAAAGCCTTGCTTGGCTGTTTGCTTGTAAAAGAAACGGAAGAGGGAATAGCCTCTGGCTTTATTGTAGAGACGGAAGCATATATGGGCCCGACAGACCGCGCAGCCCACAGCTATGGCAACAGAAGGACAAAACGGACGGAGATTATGTTTCATGAAGCCGGGTTGGCTTATACATACGTGATGCATACCCATTGTTTGTTTAATGTTGTAAGCGGCGGCAAAGAACAGCCGGAAGCGGTGCTGGTTCGTGCTCTTGAACCTTATGACGGCATCGATTTGATGTTTCAAAGAAGAAGCAAGATTAAGGACGTGCGCCAGCTGACAAACGGCCCCGGCAAATTGACGAAGGCTTTAGGGATTACAATGGCAGACTATGGCCGTCCTCTTCAAAAACCTCCCTTGTTTATAGCAAAAGGATTTGTACCTGAGGCAATTTCACAAGGAAAGAGAATCGGCATCGAAAATACGGGAGAAGCAAAAGACTACCCATGGCGATTCTGGGTAAGTGGAAACCGATTTGTTTCGAAATAGATCAAAATTCCACCAAAAACGATGACAGAAGAAGTGTTTGACGCAGGGATGATGGTAAGAAAAAAATCGATGTGATGGAGAGGGGCGATCTATAGATAGTATCTATCCGATCATTTGATTTTAAATGAAGCTGAACTTTTGGAAATCATGGAAAGTCTTTTACGATAGAATGCTTCAAAATCAGGAGGAGTTCAAAGTTGCACTTATTGATCCATTTAATCGATCAATATGGATACATCGTCCTTTTCTTTTCGTTAATGCTGGAGCTGATCATTGTTCCTGTCCCGAACGAAATTCTTATGAGCTATGTCGGTTTTCTTGCTTATCAAGGAAAAGTCCATTTTGCTCTCGCTGTCCTTTTTGGGGGCTTGGGGGGAATTGTAGGAGTCACGATTTCCTATTGGATTGGATTTAAATTGGGAGCCCCTTTTTTCTATAAATATGGAAGCAAGTTTCATTTAGGACCGGAGAAAATAGAAAGAATTTCAAGATGGAATCAAAAATACGGAAGAAGATTATTGTTATTTTCTTTTTTTATTCCCGGCGTTCGTCATGTGACTAGTTTATTTTCGGGAATCACCCGCTTGCCTTTTCGATCTTTTGTTGTTTTTGCGTATATCGGCGTGTTTCTGTGGGTAGGGACGTTCATTTTTTTGGGAAAAATTTTCGGCCCAAAATGGGAGCAATTTCATCAAGAGGCCAAATTATATATGATCATTGGCTGCGTCGTAATTGGTCTTGTGTATGCTATATACTTATACATTAAAGTAAACATCCGCAAGATTCGAGAAAACTTGATTTTGTTATTTGAAGCCATGTTTAAACGATTTCACAGCTTCCTTGGCATGAAGCTGCTGATTTTCGGGATGGCCATTGTGTTTATCGCTATGTTCAGTCTGATGGTAGGGATGATTCAAGATTTTATCGAAAATGAATTTGGACAATTTAATACCATCACGAAGGCTGTCGTCTCGTATATAGTGGATCCTCGCTGGAAACAGACGATCGATTCTATGTATTCCTTATTGTCGCGAAACTCTCTTTTGTTTGTGGGTTTTTTAACGATTATATGGATTTTCTTCAAAGGAAAAAACAAATGGTTGGAATTCCAATATTATGTCATTTGCATACTGGGAGCTCTTATTTTAAGCAAAGGCCTCCATATTTTGTTCAGCTATATTGCGGCTGCAAACATGTTCAGCCAATCTTTCCCGAGCGAATTAAGTTTTTTATGGGTTGTGCTTTACATCTTTTTTCTGTACATCGTGCTTCGGCATAGTCAAAGAAAAATGGGAAATGTTTTGATTGTTGTATTAGAAATGCTGATATTTGCACTGATCTCAGTCAGCAGCATTTATTTAGGGTCGGAAAATCCAAGTGATTTAGTGGCGGGCTATACGTTTGGAGGAGTTTGGGTAAGCTTGATCATTTTGATGATCGAAATTTCCAGGCTCTTAAATATGATCAAAGCTTCCAAACGAGGTCATTTGGAGAAAACGGAATAAACGGGCGAAGAAAAAACTTCCGCCCGTTTCCTAAATATTTCTATCTTTTTCGATGATGTTGGGAGCGTTTTGGGAGGACTTTCATAGGACGTTTATCGATCATTTCATCTAAACGGACAAATTGAATGTCACGCTGCCTCAACTCTTTCAAAACTTCTTTTAATGCTTTTAACATATAGTAAGGAGCGTCAATATGGGCGCCCGGCGTGTCTCCGCAATCATGCAGCAAAACGACGTCCCCGGGCTTAATCCTTTTCAGAAGCTTATTCTGTATAATTAAGCTCGTTCCTTTATTGCGCCAATCGCCTGCCATAACAGACCATAAAATAATGCGAAATTCTTTGTGCAGAAAAAAATCAAAGAGATTCATCAGACCCCAAGGCGGACGGTAATAAGACGGCCGAACGCCGGTGATATTTTGAACAATGGCCGCGGAGTCCCGCAAGTTGCGGACAACGGACCAAGGAGTCATCAGCCAATTGGATCGATGGACGTAATTATGAATTCCGATCAAATGACCCTCTTTGTGCATTCGTAAGATGAGTTTAGGGTATTTTTTCGCTTTCGATCCGACGACAAAAAAGGTGGCTTTGACCCCATATTTCTTTAAAAGATCAAGCAGTTGAGCGGTATACACGGGATCGGGTCCATCGTCGAAAGTGAAAGCGACTTGGCTTTCACCGTTCCCTTTTCGAAATGCTCCAACACCGAACCAAAAGGATAATAGATAAGGAATAAACATATAAAAACATAAAAAGACAAAAAAGCAGATCATGATTTTCTCCATAAATCAAAATCCTTTCTTCTCTACAAGGCCTAGGAAGATTCATAGATGACACAGGAATCTCCCTATCTTTATCCTATTATAACGGTTCAGCCGTTGATGTGGAGGATAGACGTTCTTTTTTTAAAAAAACGTGCTGATTTCCGTTTTTTCAATTGGAGTCCATTTGCCACGATGTAAGTAGGATGGCTTGTCATGGCCATTAGTTGATAAATGGCCAACACCGCATCGAATGCAGCGGCTTTTTTTTGGATTCTTTCAGAGTTCTTTTTCATCTTCAGCAGGAGCGGCTTATTTTTTATCAAATTGGAAATTTGATAGATTAAGTCATCGGGATTTTCAGACAGAATGGCTGCTCCGGATTTTGTTAAATAACGAGCGTTTTCTTGTTCTTGACCGGGCAGAGGATGATAGAGAATCATGGGCAGCTCCATGGCCAAAGCTTCTGACGTGGTCACTCCTCCCGGTTTTGTGATAATGATGTCCGAAACTGCCATCAGTTCATGGACATATTCTACATAACTGAATAAATGAATCCGATGTTTAGACTGTTTTAGTTCTACTTCCAACTTTTGTTTTAATTTCTGATTGCGTCCGCACAAAATAATCAATTGCAGAGTTTCCGGGATGGATTCAAGCGTCGGCAAATTGAGAAACCCTTTGCCAAAAAGGCCATCTCCGCCTCCCATAATCAAAACGGTAGGAAGCTCGGCATCCAGTCCGTGCTTGACAATAAATTCATCGCGTTTATAAGGATAAAGAAACTTTGTCTGAATGGGGATTCCCGTACTGGCAATTTTCTCTTCCGGGACATTTCGTCTGAGCAATCTCTTTTTCCCTTCATTGGAACCTACTATGTAAAGATCCGTAAAAGGGTGAATCCAACAACTGTGATCCGTATGATCTGTAATCACGGTCACAATAGGGATATTCGTTAATCCATATTCTTTCAGTTTAGAAAGTATTCCAGACACAAATGGATGGGTGCTGACGACGACCGCGGGTTTCTCTTTCTCCAGCAATTGGAGCATCTTTCTTAGTCCAACGAAAAACAACGACTGTATTCTTGTTGAAAATACGCTTTTTGGATGGGTTTTTTGATAAAAAAATCCATATAGTTGAGGAAAGACTTTCAATCCTTTTATGTAAAGATAATTGCTAATTGGATACATATGAGGATGAGCCCATGCAATAAAATCGAAAACAACAGGCTGCACATTTGGAAAACATAGCTGAACGGCTTCTTCCAGAGCTTTGGCAGCTTGGAGGTGTCCTTGTCCGAACGTACCCGAAAGAATAAGGATTTTGTTTTTCGTCACTTTTGACATTCTTCTTCCCCCAATAATCTTTGTGATCAATAGAAAAGACTGAGGTTGTCCAAAAAAAGTTCATGTCAGAAAAAGCGGGTCGAGGAAGAAAAAACAAAAACCCTTTATGAATTAATCAGAGTTTTTGCTTTTTCTCCTTTCAAAGAGCGGTTTTGAAAAAAGCCATGTCATGGCAATGCCCAATGAAAACCATATGAGCAAGAGCAGACAGACACTTCCAACGACAGGAAAATTAATCATAGAGACCGCCAGCGCTGAACCGAAGAGCAATTTCAGCCATTCAGGTTTGCCATCCATGAATTTCAATTGTTTGCCCAATTCTTTGCTGAATACAAGCAATCCGATAAAAAAGGAAAGAGCGCTTGCGACAAATACCAACAAGGCAACCGGTATGCCAATAATGGTGAGAGCCAGAAGCGTGCATAACGTTGTCAGCGCTAAACTTGCCATAAATCCAATGATCAACGTTTTACCGGGTCTTTTCAATAAAAGTTCTTCGTGTCTGAATGTTCTGCGTTTCAAAATAATCCCTAACAGTACGGTGCCAATCACTAATATAATACTAAAAGCAAGCCGTATGCCCCAAGTGAATAAATAAAGAAATCCGCCGAAGATAAAGCTGTTTTGCATGGGATCGTTTAGATTAACGGTGATGAGATGCTCGGAGATACGAGCCCCTTTTTCTTGATGAACATGACCGCCGATCACAATGACAGGACCGCCTACAACGGCTGTTTTGTTCATCGTAAGGTCACCGTTCACGACGATGACTCCGACTTTGACATGTCCGCTGATCTCGGCGTCATTTCCAAGTACAACCACATTTTCCACTTTTTCTTTTTCGGGAACGATGACATCTTTTTTGTCTATTATAAGTTTATCTGCTGCCAGAGCAGGGTGAACGATCAGCAAAGTCAAAACCATGATGGAAAGAAAGGCACTCAAAATGTTAAACCCTTTCATGTTCTACATCTCCCTATTCTAGACTTTTTACCCTGAGCAAAAACTGAATGGCCCAAATCGATGTTCCTAAAATAACCATGGAAATGATAACACAAGCGAGAAAGAGCAATGGAATGGACGAAAGAACCGAGGCCAGTGCATGAGTCACGCTTAATCCGATATGCACAAAGGAAGTGGCCAGTGTAATTCCTACATAAAACACGTTCCCCATTTTCGAGAGAATGAAGGCAGCCATTAGTAGGGCGATGAAACTCATAGTCCAACGAACATATCGATTCATTGGGCGATACGGCGAGGAGATTTGTTTTATTTTCCGGACAACAGAGTGTTCAAATTGAACATTCGGTATTTCGATGGAATGATAAACGGCAAACAGTTCTTCTTTCAGCCATTGAAGTTCTTTTAGCTCAGTGCTGCATTGACGGCATTCTGCTACATGGTCTGCTACTTTTTTTCTTTCCTCTTCGTTTAATTCTCCATCAATAAACGCTGACAGGAGTTCATGAACATGGTCATTCATTGTGCTCGCCTCCGAAAATTTCTTTTTTCAACGCGATTCTGGCCGAATGGATGCGTGATTTCACTGTACCAAGGGGAATGCTTAACATTTTGGAAATTTCATCGTACGAATATCCTTGGATGTCGCGCAGCGAAAGTATGGTGCGCTGGTCCGGGGATAATTTTTGCATCGCTTCCTGAATTTCAAGCTTCAATTGTGTCCGATCGATAGATGAGGTCATACTCATGTGTTCGGCTCGATCCTTGCTTTGCAGCTGCAATTTTTGTATTTTTTTTCTTTTTTTTAATTTGTCGTAACAAATATTCGTCACGATTCTTGTCAGCCAAGAAACAAAGGCAAAGTCATTATCCAGTTTGGATAGCGATGAGTAAGCTTTTACAAAAGCTTCCTGAGCGATATCTTCCGCTTCCATTCGGTCATTCACGATCGAAAAAGCATGGCGGAATACTTGGCCTTTATATTTGGAAACCAGTGTAGAGAACGCCTCCAAATCCCCGCTCCTGGCCTTTTGTATTAAATTGGTGAGTTCTTGATCCACCTTTTTTCAACCCCCTGTGAAGAAAAGCTCGAGCCTTCTATGGTTGATAGATCGGAACGACATTTTTTGCTAAAATAATGGGACGCCTTCTTATAGGAGATTTAAGGATCCATTTGCCGGTGCCGGAATTCAGATGCGGAAGATCGGGGAAAATCGGGTGGAAATCACTCAAATTTCCCTTATAATATGGACTGTTTCGTCTTTTTTCTCAAAAATCGATCGTCCGTTTCTGTTCTTTACAAAAGACGCCGTTCAAATAAGATAGGTTCATTTTTACCGAAAATCATTTTCAGCATTCTTGGGTAATGACGACGTGAAATACTTTTTTGAGGAAAGAAGGCAAATAAATAATTGAATAGAACGTTTTCTATGCTTTCAAAGCTGATTTTTCCATAAGGGATTTGTCGGATCATGGTGAAAATGGAAAGTATTTTATCATATTTCCTGAAAATTTACAATTCTATTTATTCTTGTCGTTTTCCTTTATATTTAGTGGGATCATAATATTTTAGGGGGGATTTTATTGAAAAAAGTTGCTGCCGTCATTATGTCTGCCGCTATTGTTTTGTCTGTAAATCCTTCGCTTGAGCTTGCTGCACCGCCAGAGAAAGAACTGACTCAATATCTTCAAAAAATAGGAATGTCGAAAGAAGTAGTCAATAGTCAATTGGAAAAATTTTATGGCGAAGATTTAGATTCATTTGATTCGGTGGAAGAGGTAAGACAAGTTCTTGGAAATCCGATTAACGATCATGATTTGCAAGATTTATTGACAAGGTATGGGTTTTCTTCTGAAGATGAATTGGAACAAATGCTTGTGGAATACGGCGAACTGGAAAAAGGCCAAGATATCCGCGATGTTTATAAATTTATGAACCCGTTGGAAGACACCGTTTCGTTTTATGCGCTTATGCCGGAAAACAAAGAAAATTGGCTGGATGTCGATTCGATTGCCGATGCCCTTTCCCCGTTTGGATTGACTAAAGAGGAGACACAACGGCTGATCGATCATTTGAAGTCTTTAAACTTAGACGAGCAACAGTTGCTGCCATCATTGGAAGAGTTGAATCGTCGGATGGAAGCGATTGGGGAATTCGATAGCGCCTCTGATCTAACGGACGCTCAACTTACCGAACTTGCAGATATTTTTCACGACTTCTTGAGTCTTTTTCATATGGATGCCCGTTTTTACTTAGAGAAAAACGGCCGGAAAACCCCGCTGTCCTGGAAGCAATTGATTACGTTGGAAAAAACGAATGGAAGCAATTTGCTCATTGAACTTTATAATGATCATGGAGAATTTTTGGCAGATATGATTTTTACGGCTGATCTGTTTGGCTCGGATGTGATTGAAAATACGGTGAATAAAGCCATAAATGGCAGCGCCGCAAAAGGGCAGCCGAAAGCACATCTGATCAAACATACTGTTAAAGGCGGACTGATGCCGAAAACGGCCGGCCATTATATGGAACAGCTACTCGCCGGAATTTTCGCATTGTTGATTGGTGCCGTATTACTGCGCAAATGGCGCGTGAACCATTCATGAATCTTTTTTTACAAAAAAATGGACTGATTTTTATCGCCGCTGTTGCTTTCCTGATCGGTGGTCTTTACCTAACCGGGAATAGTTTGAAATCTCTTTTCTTTTCTGAAAAATACGAAAATTAAAAGGCTGTTCAGGTCGACGCAAAACAAGCTGTACAGCCTCTAAAAGAAGAACCGTTCTATGCAGCCCGGCCAAAACAGGGTGAAAAGTTTGGCGAACTCTTTATTCCGAAGCTCCATGCCAGTATGCCGATTTACGAAGGGACAAATGAGGATGAACTGGCGAAAGGAGTCGGTCATTTTGCCGAAAGTGTATTGCCGGGGGAAAAAGATAATTGTGTGTTGAGCGGTCATCGGGATACGGTATTTCGAAAATTGGGAAAGGTTAGGGAAAATGATTTGTTGATTGCTGAAACATCTGCAGGAACGTTTACTTATAAAGTCTACAAAGTTCGCATCGTTCCAAAAAACGATCGTACAGTTATCGTTCCGAAGCCGCGGGCGACATTGACGCTGACGACATGCTATCCATTCCACTATATTGGCAGCGCACCGAAACGTTATGTGCTGGTGGCTGCATTAATCTCTGAAAAATTGAAGGAAAGAAGAATTCATCAAGAGAAGAAAGCGGGATAAGAAGGAGCTGTTCTGCTTTTTCCAAATGGAGACAGGATCTTTCATCATAATGACTTGCTCCGTAGAAAAAGATGATACATTTTTAAAATTCCCGAAAAAATATGCAACAACCCATTCAAATGGCATTATTTTATTGATATTTGGAGACGGACGATCAGTCCGTCTTCTTTATGTGCGCCCGGCATGTACATGAACTATAGGGTGTAAGTCCCGAACCCCGAAGACAGAAGTAGAGGTTAGCCAAGAGCAAGGGTGTCCGTGGTGACGCGGAATCTGAAGGAAGCTGGAGGCAAAACACCGGTCCGAGGAACACGAACCTCATATAAGGCTAGGTATGATTGAGTGAGTTTGCATAACAAAACAAAGCTCTTTCTGTCGAAGGTCATATCGAGTAAATGAGGCGGATAGATGGTGTGAAAGTGCATGTACTTACCCGGGGAGGTCTGGCGGATATGTGAAGTACTCTTCATAACCTACTTAGTGATAAGTAGCTGAACCGTCAGAAGTCAGCAGAGGTCATAGTATTAGTTGGTCTAGAACAACTAAGAAGGACCGAACAATTAAGAGAGAATAGCCCTTGGTATTCAGTGAGTCATGATGAACACAGAAAACGTAGTACCTCACTTGAGGGAGGAAGCGGTGAATCCCGTGGGAGACCTCTTGGAGGGTGGAGTGACCACTGGCATAAAGAGAACAGCTATTCACGGAAGTTATAAAGACTTGCGTCAATTATCTTAATTGAACCGCCGTATACGGAACCGTACGTACGGTGGTGTGAGAGGACGGGAGTTAATCGCTCCCTCCTACTCGATTGGTTTGATTCATGGAAAAAATATTTAGTGAGACTGATGACCATGGCATTCGTTGACCGAAGGGCGTCGTGCGTGGCCCTTTACTTGCTTGGAACGAAAAGAGATGTCTAAATCATCGAATGATGATGATTGGCCAACGGCTTTTGAAAACGATAAAAGGAACGGGAAGAACCTATACAATGTTTATTTTTTCATGGTGGAGTACATGTATTGATAGGCTTTTGCTTCTTCCGTCATTCCTAAATGACTATATATTTTGGCCAGCCACTGAACAGGTTTCGGATCGTTCGGGTGAAGCTCCATTTCCCAGCTGAAGCAGTCGATTGCTTTCTTGGGCTGTTGAAATTCATAATACAGTTCGCCAAGCAGAAACTGTTGATCAGGGTCGTCTTGGATGGCCAGCATGCGATTGATTTTGGCTGCTGAAGGCAAAGGGATATGCTTTTCTTCAAAAGGCTGAAGCCATTTTTTTACATAGTTCAAATCGTGTTTTTTCAGCAGAAGAGGAATAATCAATCGGATCGTTTTTTCTATTGTCCCTGCGTTCTGTTTGTTGACAGGAAGGGTATTAATTTTTTCCAACTGAATTTCATCCATTTGAATGGCGGGATCAGCCAAGATAGAGGCAAATTGTTGAGATTGATATTCCGTAATCGGGGAGTGCTGATCAAAAAGAAAGTTGACCGCACGTTCATACCAATGAAGCTTGAGAAGCAGATCAAATAGATCATACTCAAGGGCCGGAAATGCTGCACCTTGTTGATGAAGCTGGAGCAAAACGAGGGCTGTATCTTGGTCGGTTAAAAAGGTCGAGAGTGTCGTGCGCAATGATTCATAATCTTGCTCCGGTGCGCGGGAATGCAACAGGCGATGGATGGATAAAGCCGCTGCATCGATCAACCGATTTTGTTTGAGAAGCTCGGATTGAAGCTTTGCATAGGCTTTTTCATCATAGGCGGTACGCTCAAAAAAGAGTTGTTCAGCCATAAGCTTATCTTTTTCCCATAAGGCATCATCGTTTTGATAAATGTCGTCGTATTTTCGGAAATCAAGATCGTTGGCTATTTGTTCTACCCATGGATTTTCCGGAGCATACTGTTTTAACAGGCGTATGACTCGATAGGCAAGAAAGTATTTGCCGTTTCGCCGGTATTCATAAAAAATGTCTCGAACCAGCTTGATAATCGTCTCTTTTTCAAGAATGGAGTCGAATAAAGGGAGAATGTGGGCAATTTCGAGAGAAGAATATTGATGTTGCCATTGTTTCAGAAGATGTTGGAAACTTTGAATCGCAGAAGGGCGATTTTGGTGAATGAGGGTGTCTATAAAAGGATGAGGGGCCTGAAATACGATTCCGTTTTGAAAGGCTTTGTACAATTGGGAATGATCGTTGAAACGCAAAGGTTTTATAGCAGCAAGCAATCGGTTTTTAAAGTAAATCAGAAAGAAAGTCTGTTTTTTGGAATCCGACGCCTCGATCAACTTAAACATATGGTACACGGCCATTCTTTTTATATCCAACTTGTTCGCTTTATGATGATCGAGAACGGTTAGCGTATAATTTTCTGTCATTCTTTACCCCTCCAATAGTGAAAATACTTTTTATTTTCTTATTTGATTTTATTGTACCATGATTGCAACACAAACTCGAGCACAGTCTTTAAATCGTTTGGTATTGCCGCATGTCTGTTTACTCCCATTCCCCTTTGTGACATTTTGTACGCCTAAAATGATATTTTCAAGCACAACCGGAAGATTCCTTATGACGGTTGGATTGTCAGGAATTCATCGTCTAATCGTTGTTTTTCCGAGCACTCGCGGAAAATTCAAAACGAATAATCCTTCAAATTTCATCGCATTCTAAACAAGGGCATGCCGCCCAATCTTGAAAGGAGGGAATTCTAATGGAACAGCCAATCCATCAAAACAACGCTCCTTCTATGCAAAATATACCTGGACAAATGTATCACGGTGGTCATGAGTTGTTTGAAATTCATGAATTGCTTTCCAACACGATCAGCCTTCTCGACCAATATATGATATTGCGCCAATTGGCAAAAGATCCGGAATTAGTGGACATAATGCACCGTCAGTATCAATTTGTGTCCGATAGCTACAACATTACAGTAGAAGCTTTGAAAACGGGGAATAAACCGTCCCATCCAACGCAGACATATATGATGAAACAAGATCATAGCACCGTATATGGGATAAAGCCTTCCAATCCGGCTAAAGCAGCGCAATCCGTAACGGAAATCAATGATCAAAAAATTTCTACTCAAATGCTGCAAATGATGAAATCGGCTGCCTTTCTTCACACGATAGCGGCATCCGAAACGGTCAATCCGGTTCTAAGACGAATATTGGCTGACAATGTTCCAAACTATTTGGAAATGGCGTATGAAATTTTCTTGTATCAAAATAAACGCGGTTATTATCAAGTACCGCAATTTGATAGACAAACGACGGAGACAACTGTCAATCGCTTTGCGCCGGTACAAACAAACCTTCCGCAAAATCAAGCGACAGGCTATAACCAAACACACTAAAAAGGATCAGTCCTAAAAGTGGGGCATCCTTTCATGTCAAGCTTTCTGTCGGGCGTTGTTGGATCGCGGAATTCACTTGCCTTCCGCGGGTGATCCGTGATCCTCCTCGCCCGTATCATGCCTGAAGTCTCACCTGGCTTGTTTTTCCTAGAGTAGTCTCGCACGTTTCGCGTTGATTTCGTTCAAATTTCGATTGGAGCTTCCTGCTAGGGGGCTCCGAATATTATGGGCTCGATGTTGTATACAGCTGTCTAATACACGGAATTTTAACTGTTGCATGATCAAGGGATTTTTGAATGAAAGGAGCATTTGGTTGCTAATTTTCACCTTGTATCGTTGATTTTACATAAAAAACCTTGATTATTCATTTTGAAAATGCAAAAAAGGTTGAAAAGTTCATATGAAAAGGATAGTGAAAAAGGCCATCGATTAATATAATAGCCGGGGGCAGTACATATGACGGCGTGAGAGGAGGGGGCTTTTTCCTCTCCTCTAATTTGATTTTCGGTGCATGGATGGCCATCGAGACGCCGGCAGGGAAAGATCAATTTCAGGAGACATAGTCACTTTAAACCTTTCCATCGTTCTGACAGATGTCTTAACTCTACAGCAAGATCCGCCACTTCTTTGATCCTGTTTGCCATTTCTTTTGTCGTCGCTGATTGTTCTTGAATGGAAGCGGCGGCTTGTTGTGAACCGGAAGCTAATGAAGCAGCAGCATATGATACCGCTTCCATCTCTGAAAAAACTTTTTCGATTCCTTTCAGCGTATCGTGGCTGGCATCCGTCATTTTTTTCGTTTCTTCTGATACAGTGTGCATGATATCAGAGATATTTTGAAAGGCGTTGTCAAGTTGTTTGGATAATTGTTCTTGTTGATTGGTTACTTCGTGTATCGCTTTGGATTCTAAAGCGGAAGTATGGACATAATGTTGTATCTGTTTCAGCATTTCGTTTACTTGTTCAACGGATTTGGAAGTTTCTTCTGACAAAGAACGAATTTTTTCGGCGACAACGGCAAATCCCTTTCCTTGATCTCCGGCTCTGGCTGCTTCAATGGCCGCATTTAATGCTAATAAATTAGTTTGATTGGCGATGTTGCCAATTAATTGCAGAATGTTGTTTGCCTTGGAGGAAGCTTGTTTCAGCTGGGAAGTGGCTTCGTTCAAAGATTCAGCCATTTTGACACTTTCCATGATCGTGGCATTGACTTGCTTGACTTTTTCTCTTCCTTCGTAGACACGATGATCGGCCGTGTTGACCACTTCGTTTAAATAATTAGACCCTTGTTCAACCTCTTTTATGTCTTTCACCATTTTTTCCATTGTCGTTTTTGAGATATCGGCTCGGTTGGCTTGATCGGTAATTCCGTTTGACAACTCTTCAATAACGGAGGAAAGGGTGTCAGCATTTCCTGCCAACATATGGCTCGCTTTAGCGATTTCGTCCGACTCATCAGAAAACCGTACGGCATACTCTTTTACATCCAATAAAATATTTCGAAGACCTTTCAACATTTTGTTCAATCCATGTGAAACGATCCCCATTTCATTTTGAGAGCGATACCCGGATCTTTTAGATAAATCGACTTTATCTGTGACGGAACGGATCGTTACATCGAACTCCTGCAGCGGCTGTTGAACATGTTTCGAAGTATAGGAAAGAAAAAAATAAGAAATCAGCAGTCCCCAACATAAGCAAAGAATCATAGCCGTTGTGACGGAAAAGGTTGTGAAGAGAAAAATGGTCAGTCCCATTGTCATAAAGACTAATAAAAAAACAGAAAAAACAAAAAAGGATCGTAAGCTTTTAAACAAATCGGTCCCTCCTCATATTTCTTTTTACCTATTTTTACTATTTTCATTATATCAAAACGATAAAATATAAGACAAAATTTTCCGAATAAAACAACTGGAGAAAATTATAAAAAAAGCTTTTTCTGAACTGTTACAATCAGGAGGTTTTTATGGCTATTTCTTACTTCGTTTATAGTAGAAAATGCAAATTATGACGAAAAATTTTAGAATACGGTTTGATTTTAGAATTTCTCAAACGGCGGAAAAAAATTATGTTGAATGATTGAAAGGCATTTTTTTGTGAAAGATATAGCCTTTTTCGTTACTAGCCGCCGAATGACATGATGGCATGGAATAAAAAAGGAGAGATGGATGCTTCATTTGTTTTTAAAAGAAGTGCGGTGGACTTGCACCCATATAGTCAAAGATTCATAAAATAAGAATATGAGGAAATCGTTTCATTTTCCGTTTTTAAACGAATGGAATTGCGGTCGTGGTTACTTAATTTATTTAAAACTTTTTAATGACAGTTAAATGTAAATATCGTTGCGCAGTGGCAGCAATATGATTCCCGGTAGCAAGCAATATAAAAAAAGTTAAAGAAAGATATTGACTTTATTTAAATCGGGTGATATTATGTAAAAAATCGCTTGATGAGTGACGTTCCATGATAGACTTAAATAAACATGGTTCTACAGATGTTGATAAATTAATATTATTGTAATAAAATATAATTCGTTATGATGATCCTTGAAAATTGAACAAAACGAAGCGTGAACCAATGTTTCAATCGAAACAAGCCAAGTCAAATTTCTTTTTGGAGAGTTTGATCCTGGCTCAGGACGAACGCTGGCGGCGTGCCTAATACATGCAAGTCGAGCGGACTTTCAAGAAGCTTGCTTTTTGAAAGTTAGCGGCGGACGGGTGAGTAACACGTGGGCAACCTGCCTGCAAGACGGGGATAACTCCGGGAAACCGGGGCTAATACCGGATAATATCTTCCTTCGCATGAAGGAAGGTTGAAAGGCGGCGCAAGCTGCCGCTTGCAGATGGGCCCGCGGCGCATTAGCTAGTTGGTGAGGTAACGGCTCACCAAGGCGACGATGCGTAGCCGACCTGAGAGGGTGATCGGCCACACTGGGACTGAGACACGGCCCAGACTCCTACGGGAGGCAGCAGTAGGGAATCTTCCGCAATGGACGAAAGTCTGACGGAGCAACGCCGCGTGAGCGAAGAAGGTCTTCGGATCGTAAAGCTCTGTTGTCAGGGAAGAACAAGTACCGTTCGAACAGGGCGGTACCTTGACGGTACCTGACCAGAAAGCCACGGCTAACTACGTGCCAGCAGCCGCGGTAATACGTAGGTGGCAAGCGTTGTCCGGAATTATTGGGCGTAAAGCGCGCGCAGGCGGTCTCTTAAGTCTGATGTGAAAGCCCACGGCTCAACCGTGGAGGGTCATTGGAAACTGGGAGACTTGAGTGCAGAAGAGGAGAGCG
Source organism: Bacillus sp. FSL W8-0223 (assembly GCF_038006805.1). Classification (NCBI taxonomy): domain Bacteria; kingdom Bacillati; phylum Bacillota; class Bacilli; order Caryophanales; family Bacillaceae; genus Bacillus; species Bacillus sp. FSL W8-0223. The sequence continues at coordinate 3,044,937 of NZ_JBBOVX010000001.1, read as the reverse complement.
GAATTCCACGTGTAGCGGTGAAATGCGTAGAGATGTGGAGGAACACCAGTGGCGAAGGCGGCTCTCTGGTCTGTAACTGACGCTGAGGCGCGAAAGCGTGGGGAGCGAACAGGATTAGATACCCTGGTAGTCCACGCCGTAAACGATGAGTGCTAAGTGTTAGAGGGCTTCCACCCTTTAGTGCTGCAGCTAACGCATTAAGCACTCCGCCTGGGGAGTACGGCCGCAAGGCTGAAACTCAAAGGAATTGACGGGGGCCCGCACAAGCGGTGGAGCATGTGGTTTAATTCGAAGCAACGCGAAGAACCTTACCAGGTCTTGACATCCTTCGCTACCTCTAGAGATAGAGGGTTCCCCTTCGGGGGACGGAGTGACAGGTGGTGCATGGTTGTCGTCAGCTCGTGTCGTGAGATGTTGGGTTAAGTCCCGCAACGAGCGCAACCCTTGACCTTAGTTGCCAGCATTCAGTTGGGCACTCTAAGGTGACTGCCGGTGACAAACCGGAGGAAGGTGGGGATGACGTCAAATCATCATGCCCCTTATGACCTGGGCTACACACGTGCTACAATGGATGGTACAAAGGGTCGCGAAACCGCGAGGTGGAGCCAATCCCAAAAAACCATTCTCAGTTCGGATTGCAGGCTGCAACTCGCCTGCATGAAGCCGGAATCGCTAGTAATCGCGGATCAGCATGCCGCGGTGAATACGTTCCCGGGCCTTGTACACACCGCCCGTCACACCACGAGAGTTTGCAACACCCGAAGTCGGTGAGGTAACCCTTACGGGAGCCAGCCGCCGAAGGTGGGGCAGATGATTGGGGTGAAGTCGTAACAAGGTAGCCGTATCGGAAGGTGCGGCTGGATCACCTCCTTTCTAAGGAAGAAGAAAAGCAGAGGCGACTGTTCAGGTGCGACAAGCACAAGACAGCTTGCGAGGAGGTAGTATTTCAACCACCGCAGCAAGATGGATTGTGACCTCGAGCACCTAGGAGCCGGAGCTGGACAGATATCAATTGTACGCTTTCGTTTTGTTCAGTTTTGAAGGATTTCATCCTTCCAAGTTGTTCCTTGAAAACTAGATAGAAAAAAGAAGCAGCATAAACCGAGTATCGCCATCTAGGATAAAACCAACATGGTTAAGTTAGAAAGGGCGCACGGTGGATGCCTTGGCACTAGGAGCCGATGAAGGACGGGACTAACTCCGAAAAGCTCCGGGGAGCTGTACGTAAGCGTTGATCCGGAGATTTCCGAATGGGGAAACCCGCTGCCCGTAATGGGGCAGCATCCTTGCCTGAATCCATAGGGTAAGGAAGGCAACCCGGGGAACTGAAACATCTAAGTACCCGGAGGAAGAGAAAGCAACAGCGATTCCCTGAGTAGCGGCGAGCGAAACGGGAACAGCCCAAACCAGAAGGCTTGCCTTCTGGGGTTGTAGGACACCAATGGTGGAGTCACAAAGGAACGAGGTAGACGAAGAGGTCTGGAAAGGCCCGTCAGAGAAGGTAACAACCCTGTAGTCGAAACTTCGTTCCCTCCCTGGTGGATCCTGAGTACGGCGGGACACGAGGAATCCCGTCGGAAGCTGGGAGGACCATCTCCCAAGGCTAAATACTCCCTAGTGACCGATAGTGAACCAGTACCGTGAGGGAAAGGTGAAAAGCACCCCGGGAGGGGAGTGAAAGAGAACCTGAAACCGTGTGCCTACAAGTAGTCAGAGCCCGTTTACGGGTGATGGCGTGCCTTTTGTAGAATGAACCGGCGAGTTGCGATCTTATGCGAGGTTAAGTCGAAAAGACGGAGCCGCAGCGAAAGCGAGTCTGAACAGGGCGCATGAGTATGGGGTCGCAGACCCGAAACCAGGTGATCTACCCATGTCCAGGGTGAAGGTGAGGTAACACTTACTGGAGGCCCGAACCCACGCACGTTGAAAAGTGCGGGGATGAGGTGTGGGTAGGGGTGAAATTCCAATCGAACTTGGAGATAGCTGGTTCTCTCCGAAATAGCTTTAGGGCTAGCCTCAAGGAAAGAGTCTTGGAGGTAGAGCACTGTTTGGACTAGGGGCCCTCATCGGGTTACCGAATTCAGACAAACTCCGAATGCCAGCGACTTATCCTTGGGAGTCAGACTGCGAGTGATAAGATCCGTGGTCAAAAGGGAAACAGCCCAGACCGCCAGCTAAGGTCCCAAAGTATACGTTAAGTGGAAAAGGATGTGGAATTGCTTAGACAACCAGGATGTTGGCTTAGAAGCAGCCACCATTTAAAGAGTGCGTAATAGCTCACTGGTCGAGTGATTCTGCGCCGAAAATGTACCGGGGCTAAACGTATCACCGAAGCTGCGGGTGGACACCTTCGGGTGTCCGCGGTAGGAGAGCGTTCTAAGGGCAGAGAAGCCAGACCGGAAGGACTGGTGGAGCGCTTAGAAGTGAGAATGCCGGTATGAGTAGCGAAAGAAGGGTGAGAATCCCTTCCACCGAATGCCTAAGGTTTCCTGAGGAAGGCTCGTCCTCTCAGGGTTAGTCGGGACCTAAGCCGAGGCCGACAGGCGTAGGCGATGGACAACAGGTTGATATTCCTGTACCACCTCTTTTCCGTTTGAGCGATGGGGGGACGCAGGAGGATAGGGTAAGCGCACTGTTGGATGTGCGTCCAAGCAGTGAGAGGGGCAGCGAGGCAAATCCCGTTGTCACTAACCTCAAGCTGTGACGGCGAGGGAAATATAGTACCGAAGTTCCTGATTCCACACTGCCAAGAAAAGCCTCTAGCGAGGAAAAAGGTGCCCGTACCGCAAACCGACACAGGTAGGCGAGGAGAGAATCCTAAGGTGTGCGAGAGAACTCTCGTTAAGGAACTCGGCAAAATGACCCCGTAACTTCGGGAGAAGGGGTGCTTTTTGGGGTGCATAGCCCCGAGAAGCCGCAGTGAATAGGCCCAGGCGACTGTTTAGCAAAAACACAGGTCTCTGCGAAGCCGTAAGGCGAAGTATAGGGGCTGACGCCTGCCCGGTGCTGGAAGGTTAAGGGGAGCGCTTAAAGCTTTGCTTGAAGGTGCGAACCGAAGCCCCAGTAAACGGCGGCCGTAACTATAACGGTCCTAAGGTAGCGAAATTCCTTGTCAGGTAAGTTCTGACCCGCACGAAAGGCGTAACGATCTGGGCACTGTCTCAACGAGAGACTCGGTGAAATTATAGTACCTGTGAAGATGCAGGTTACCCGCGACAGGACGGAAAGACCCCGTGGAGCTTTACTGCAGCCTGATATTGAATTTTGGTACAGCTTGTACAGGATAGGTAGGAGCCTTGGAAACCGGAGCGCCAGCTTCGGTGGAGGCGCCGGTGGGATACTACCCTGGCTGTACTGAAATTCTAACCCGCACCCCTGATCGGGGTGGGAGACAGTGTCAGGTGGGCAGTTTGACTGGGGCGGTCGCCTCCTAAAAGGTAACGGAGGCGCCCAAAGGTTCCCTCAGAATGGTTGGAAATCATTCGCAGAGTGCAAAGGCAGAAGGGAGCTTGACTGCGAGACCTACAAGTCGAGCAGGGACGAAAGTCGGGCTTAGTGATCCGGTGGTTCCGTATGGAAGGGCCATCGCTCAACGGATAAAAGCTACCCCGGGGATAACAGGCTTATCTCCCCCAAGAGTCCACATCGACGGGGAGGTTTGGCACCTCGATGTCGGCTCATCGCATCCTGGGGCTGTAGTCGGTCCCAAGGGTTGGGCTGTTCGCCCATTAAAGCGGTACGCGAGCTGGGTTCAGAACGTCGTGAGACAGTTCGGTCCCTATCCGTCGCGGGCGCAGGAAATTTGAGAGGAGCTGTCCTTAGTACGAGAGGACCGGGATGGACGCACCGCTGGTGTACCAGTTGTCTCGCCAGAGGCATCGCTGGGTAGCTATGTGCGGAAGGGATAAGTGCTGAAAGCATCTAAGCATGAAGCCCCCCTCAAGATGAGATTTCCCATTTCTTCGGAAAGTAAGATCCCTGAAAGATGATCAGGTAGATAGGTCCGAGGTGGAAGCGTGGTGACACGTGGAGCTGACGGATACTAATCGATCGAGGACTTAACCAAAAGAAAGCGCGAAATCGGTGAAACTGCTTCTTCTATCTAGTTTTGAAGGAACAATCGTTCCGACAACTACATACCGTCTGGTGGCGATGGCGAAGAGGTCACACCCGTTCCCATCCCGAACACGGAAGTTAAGCTCTTCAGCGCCGATGGTAGTGAGGGGATTCCCCTTGCGAGAGTAGGACGCTGCCAGGCAAAAGAAAAGGAGAATAGCCTAAGTGCTGTTCTCCTTTTCTTTTTACTCTGATTTCATGGTAAGATGATGGTAAAAGAGATGTATGTCTTTTCCATTAAACGATGTTCTTGCTTCATAAAGAACGGAAATTATTGGAGGGTGAACATATGCTTAAGTCATTTATTACAGGAATCATTGTAAGTCTTATCATTTGGATAGCAGGTGCTGTAAGCAATTTAAATGTAAGCCGAATCTTTTTTATTGTTTCTGTCCTTTTGATCGTATTAGCCGTAGTACTATCCGGATTGGGAGTAAGTGGAGATAGAATTCGTGCTAACGCAGCAACCGAAACAAAGGAAGATAGAAACTGGAGAATAGACACTTCTAAAAATATCATCCTTATAGCTCTTCCAAGCATCATCGGATTTTTTCTTACTTACTCTTTACACTGAATTTTTTGTGTCACTCTTCTTCTTTTGTTCATGGACACTTCTCAGAGGAGATTATGGAAAACGATAGGAGAATCAATGTTGAAAAGAATTTTATTGATTCTATCCACGGTATTTTTAGTAATAATCCAATCGACTGTTATCTACTTTTGGATAATGGATTGGAGAAAACTTGTAACATATGACGGGTTGATCGTTTGGAGTGGCTCCATTATTTTAGGAATGATCGTTTACCGATTTGATTTATCGTTAAATGCTTGTGAAAAATCGTTCGAAATATTAAAAAAGGTTCATTTGATATCAACTTCAATAACGATATTTCTGGGAATTCTTTCGCTGCTTATTGAATCAGTAACAAGTTCAATGCCTTAAAAAGGAATACTGATACAAGCATCTGTGTATAGATTCAGAAATCGATTCATCGGTTCATGAAAGGGGGGCAAGGAATGTATCCTGAATCGCTGGTGAAAGAGTGCCAAAAAAGAATCGAAAAATATCCTTGTGAAGGTTTTGTTTATGGCCAGGGGCCGGAGAAGGCGGAGATTATGCTCGTTGGCGAAGCTCCGGGGGAAACGGAAATCCATAACGGAATCCCTTTCAGCGGCCGAGCGGGAAAACAATTATCCGAGTTTTTAGATTACTTGGGGATTTCACGTGAAGATGTGTTTATTACCAGCGCTGTTAGAAGCCGCCCTTATAAGGTCGTGAAGAAAGAGAAAGATGGACAAATAATAGTAAAGAAATATAACAGGACGCCGACTCAAAAGGAAATTTTAGCCCATGCTCCTTTATTGGATTATAACATCTGTTCCATTCAGCCAAAAATTATTGTTACGTTGGGGAAAATTGCGTTGGAAAGAGTAACGGGGATGAAAGGAAACCTGGAAAAGATTCATGGCAAAATGATGATCACGCCGGTGCAAAAATTAAAAAGGTTGGATAGCAGCGAAATGGTATGGACAGATCGTAAATATAAGATTTTTCCGCTGTACCATCCCGCTGCCGTTTTTTATAATCGACGTTTGCTTCAGGAGATTTATGAGGACTTAGATCAATTGAAAAATTATATAAAAGAAGAAGGGATTCGTTTAAACGGTGCTATGTAAAAGGGGAGGATGAGAATCCTCCCCTTTATGAAAAGGTGATCTAATAGCCTCCGTATCCGCCACCTACAAAAGAGGCGCCTACGATAATCAACAAGATGAACAGCACGACAATCAAAGCAAAACCGCTTGCTCCGTAGCCAGACATACTTTCACCCCCCAACAGATTGGTTAGTATAATTTATGAAATAGCTTGTCACTGTGTTTGGACAAGATAGCCAATTAAAAAAACTTAGTCATATGAAATATGATTTAGCGAGCTGAGCCCATCATTGTCTTTGAATTGGAATTCTTGCTTAGGTAAGGAATTTTGCTTCAAAAAAGCCATTAGCAAAGCATGCTAATGACTTTCAATTTACAAGTATTTCTTTTTCCAAAAATCTTTGTTTTTTTCATTAGGGAATATTCGTCCGTCAAGCAGGCGATGATCTTTGAGTCAGTCAAGACTTTGTGGGAATTTTTTTGGTTCGCTGAAAATAGATGTAAGTCATAGGTTAGCGAACCATTTTTTTGAATTTCATCCGTAAGCGCTTTCGGACTCTCATCCCTTGCCATGACAGACGAATATGTATACCTTTTTTTACCATCCCTTGAATTCAGACAGGGCATGATAGATCGGAGTCCCGGACGATTGCTGTAAATATGGCACGTTATTCCGCGTTACCTCTGGAAGAAGACGGCGGATGCGTTGTTTCGCCTTGTTCACGATCGTCTGTTTGGTAGATGCCGTTTCCTCCGCCGGATGCGACGATTCTTCTCCTAAACGATGTCCGAAAAGACGAATCCCATCCATCCGGGCAATCATTGCCTTGAAAAACGCCCTGAGTCCCTTGTCTGTCCAACTGCGGCGGTATTTCACCCGATACGCCAGCTGGCTCATCACGCTTTCAGCCCTCCCCATCGGATACATGCCCGTTGTGTCCACTCCTTGCTCCTTCAGCCATTCCCGGTAATCACGGATGCATCCCGGCATCGATTCGATCCGGTGGATCAAGGCAGCCAGCTGTTGTTCTTTCGCTTCGTCCCCCAGCGTGCCGAGGGCGCTGTTCAGTTCCACAAGCAGCTTCTCTTCATCCTGCTTCGCCAGCTTTTGCCGAATCGCCTGCCACCGTGGATGGCCCGAGAGGCATTGGCGCAACTCACGCGCCACGTGGAATCGATCCAATTGGAAGCAGACCCGTCCTTTGAAATACTCCCGGCACGCGGTAATCCATGGAGCGCCGTCCCCGTTGATGACAAGAAGATCCCGACACGGATCATAGGCATATTCGTTCATCAAAAATTCCTCGAAGCCTTCCCACACCTCCCCCTTGCCTTCATGGACGTAATGGCGCTGATTCACGAATTCGATCCGTGAGCCGTTGCGCTTCCATCCTTCGTGAACGGTCAGGATTTTGTCTTCCTTGGCCCGTTTTCCCTTCCCTTGGAGAGAGACAAACAGTCCATCGGCCTCCACAAACAGCACCCGTCCATATCGCTGGTCAACCGGGCAGTGCAGCGGAACTTCAGCCTCGAGCACCAACTGGCGGATCGTCTCATGGCTCATCACCGGATACCCGACCATCTGGGCAAGCGTATGAGCCGCTTTGCGATAGGAAGAGCACTCCACAGCCAATCCCATCGCCGTTTCTTCTAGACAAGGGCTGATTGACTGCGATCCATCAAACGCTAAAAAGGAATCAAGCAAAAACGTGTAACGGTTTTGTTCTCGGTCTAAATAGTAGTTTCGCTCAAAGGTAACTTCGCCAAACAAGGTTTGAATCGTGGTGCGTCGTTTGTCTTTCAAGTGGTACCGGCGCTTGTCCCGGGTTTCCGCCAATTGTCGGTCGATGTCCTCCAACAGAGCCGTAAACAGCTCGGTGAAGGCGTTTTGCAAGGCTCGAAACAAATCAAGTTCGATCTCTTTCCATGTCAACGAATTTGTGGTAAGATGTTGTTGAATATTCATGGGACTCTCTCCTCCTGTTTGATGGTGTGAACAATGATCATCTTACCAGGGAGAGAGTCCTTTTTTCATGTTTCCTGCTTGGGATCCTACCGCGCTTTGCTTGGTGGCCCCGATGAGGGGATTGCGAACCTACGTTCCCAACCCCCTCATCGGGGAATTCTAAGAATTTCTCCCACAAACATTTTACTCACACATGATCTTTCTCGCTTGCAGAGAGGAAAAGGAAGTGGAGGAGACATAAAGCCGACAAGCTCATTGCTTGCTGTTTTCCGGCAAAAATGAAATGGGAAGATGCTTTTTAATGAAGATAAGATATAGTGAAGGTTTATTTTTTCTCATGAGAGAGCTCGTTCTTATGATCGGCTGTCGACAATTGGTTCATCTTTTCGGCTAACAGCTGTTTGGCCTCGTTATAAGTAAGGCCGGATTGAGCGTTAAGTCTTTTGACTTCTTCAATATCGGTACCGGCAACGGTATAGCGTTTATCCGTCAATTGGTTCACCTCTTTTCAGAAGGTTTACCAAAATTATTCCCGATTCAAACTACATTATGCGGAGTATGGGAGAGGTTCAATTCCATTCAAAAGTTAATAAATGTTCATTTCGAACGTATTCAGTCGTTTTAAATGGGATTGCCTGGCTGTCATCCTTAAATTCGGAAAAATTCTGGAAAAGCGTGTTTTTGCGGAAAATAATTCTCATCTCACCAACGAAAAAAGTCAAAAGAAAAAAGCGGTGAGACCGCTTGATAAATTAATATCTTTTTGCCGCGATATAAGCTTTCTTCCAATAAGGATTGCTTAATCGATCAATCCGCACACCTTTGGAGGCAGAATGAATGAATTGTTGCTTTCCGAGGTAAAGGGCAACATGAGAAGGACCTTTTTTATATGTACTGAAAAAGATTAGATCTCCTGGACGTAAACTTGATTTGGAAACAAATTTTCCCTTTTTGTACAATTGAGCCACTGTGCGAGGAAGAATTTTTCCGACCCGCTTATGCGTATAATAAATAAATCCCGAACAATCGAATCCACTTGATGTCGTGCCTCCATATTTGTAAGGAACACCTATGTATTTTTTGGCAATGCTCACTACGGCAGTTGGCGAATAAGCAGCATCCGCTTCTTTTACCGAAAACAGACTTCCAACAGACAACATCAATGCAAGTACCACTGAAATTATAGCGTATTTCCTCATAGATTTCTCCCCGTCAAATATTGTCGTTTTTTCTTTCTTGATGACATTGTAACAAGAAAATAGGCTGTAACCATTTACAGATTAGTTTATTTTTCGTTACAGCTATATTACGGAAGAAAAACAATAAAAAGAGGAAAATAAAGGAATAAAAAGGTTTTTTCATCATAAAAGTACAAAGAAATCATCTTTATACAGTCATGAAGGTTGTCGAAGGAGGATGGGAAATGGAAGATTCCAGCTTTGCAATTCATCCCGAAAATGAAAAAAACGACAAAAAGCAGGAATTTGTCGATATTGGAAAGATGAAAAAATGGTTCTCTGACGGAGAAACGGTCCGATTTCATTGTGAAAACGGCTTTGTCAACATCCGTTTTTATCGTGACGATATCGCTCGAGTAGTGATGAATCCCCAGAAGGAACCGACAATGGAACAAAGTTTTGCGGTCGTGAAATCACCGGAAAAGGTGTCATGGGAAGCGGAAGAAAGAGAAGGCATTGTGACTATAAGAAGCAGTAAACTAATTGTTACCGTCCATCCCCATCCTTTACGGATCCATTTTTATGGCTCCGACTCCCGCTTTTTATTAAAGGAAGGCAGGCGAGGAATGGCCTTTGGTGTAAAAGGAGAGGTCATTTGTTTTAAAGAGATGGCAGAAAACGATCATTTTTACGGCTTTGGGGAAAAAACAAGTTTTTTGGATAAACGCGGCGAAAAAATGACGATGTGGAACACGGATGTTTTTGCTCCCCACAATCCGGAAATTGATGCGATGTACCAGTCGATTCCTTATTTTATGACCATCCGCAACGGAAAGGCGCATGGCCTTTTTTTCGATAATACGTTCAAAACCGTCTTTGATATGAAATCAAACCGCAGCGAGTATTCTTTTTGGGCGGAAGGCGGGGAACTGGATTATTACTTGCTGGCCGGACCAAGCCCGAAAGATGTGCTCGACCAGTACACCACTTTGACCGGACGAATGGAACTACCCCCCAAATGGGCGCTTGGCTACCATCAATCGCGTTACAGCTATAAAACGGAAGCGGAAGTTCGTGATCTCGTCAAAACCTTTAAGGAAAAAGAAATTCCGCTTGACGCAATCTATTTGGATATTCATTACATGGACGAATACCGCGTATTCACATTTGACAAAAGGCGCTTTCCGAACCCAAGAAAGCTGGTTCAAGATTTGAAAAAAGCGGGTATCCAAGTCGTGCCGATCGTAGACCCGGGGGTGAAAGAAGATCCGGAATATCCGATATATCAAGAAGGCATCCGCCTTGATCAATTTTGTAAATATATAGAAGGCGATGTTTATTTCGGCGATGTGTGGCCGGGAAAAAGCGCATTTCCTGATTTTTCTCAAGAAAAAGTGCGAAAGTGGTGGGGAAAAAAACAAACATTTTACACAGATCTCGGTATAGAAGGAATTTGGAACGATATGAACGAACCGGCCGTTTTCAACGAAACAAAGACGATGGACTTAAAAGTCATCCATGAAAATGACGGAAACCCGAAAACTCATCGTGAACTCCATAACGTCTACGGTTTATTTATGGGAGAAGCTACGTATAATGGATTGAAAAATCAGTTAAACGGCAAACGCCCATTTGTCCTTACACGTGCCGGTTTTTCGGGGATCCAACGATATGCGGCCGTTTGGACAGGGGATAATCGAAGTTTTTGGGAGCATCTGCAAATGACGATGCCGATGTGCTTAAATCTTGGCATGTCCGGGATAGCTTTGACCGGTTCGGATGTCGGCGGTTTTGCTCATGATGCAACGGGAGATCTGTTAGCCCGCTGGACGCAGCTTGGCGCCTTTATGCCTTTTTTCCGCAACCACAGCAATATTGATACCGTCCGTCAAGAACCTTGGGCTTTTGGAGAAGAAATTGAATCGATCGTGAAAACCTATATTCAGCTTCGTTATCGCATGCTCCCTTACTTTTACACACTTTTTCGCGCCGCTCACTTGACCGGTGTGCCGGTGATGCGTCCGTTGGTGATGGAATATCCGGATGATCCGAATGTGTTCAATTTATTCGATCAGTTTTTAGTCGGAGAACATCTTTTGGTCGCCCCGATCACGCTTCCAAGCACGTATCATCGAGTGGTATATTTGCCAAAAGGGATTTGGTACGACTACTGGACAAACAAAACATACGAAGGCGGAACTTATATCATGGTGGAAGCGGACCTTGCTACTTTGCCGCTGTTTGTGAAAGCAGGATCGATCATTCCGGAAGAAGAAGGAAAAAAATCAGCTTACGAGAAAACAGATACGCTGACGGTAAACATTTATCTTCATTCCGATCCTTTTATGGGAACGATCTATGAAGACGACGGCGAAACATTTCAGTATCGAGAGGGGAAGTATTGGGAAGAAAGCATTTGTGTGAGGAAGGAAGAAAGAAACGTCCAAGTAGAATTTGAAAAAGTCCATAGAGGATATAAGCCGTATTGGGACAACTTGATGTTAAAAATTCATGGGACCGAGGAACCGGTAGATATTTGGGTAAATGGAAAGAAAGCAGAAGATACCTCCCTTGCCATCGTGGATGGGACAGTGACGGTCCATGTTCCGTTTTCTTAATCAGGTTATAGCGAAAAGGGATTTTGATTTGAATCCATACTTTTATTCGTTTCAATGAGCTTTTACTGTTGTCAAAATGTCATTAGGACAAATGGGCGCACAATTATTAACCTACTAAATAAACTGATCATCGCTAAGACGGGGAAGAAACACTTTTCTCCGTCTTTTTTCAAGTTTCAAATTGATTTACAAACCAGAGTGGAACAAAAAATTTTGTTTTCTGTCTAGGGGTCATCCTTTATTGGCCAATATATTTTTTAGATTATAAAAAATTAAACAAATGGATCGATTTATTTTTTTAGATTTATCAATTGAAAATGAGTTTTACACATTTAGAAATTGTGTACGATTATTTTTTAGTAAATTTAGTTCATGTCGAAAATATTAAAATTTTGGCAATATAGGATTGAAATACTAGGTATAAAGTGCTAATTTTTACTTGAGAGTTTTAAATTGTAACTCAACTTTCGCACACAGAAATATTTAAGCATTGCTTGATATAATTAGGTATAGTGGCCAACCATTTATTCATTTGATTTTTAAAGATGTCCATGTTCAAAGAAACCTCGGCTTCCGCCAAAGTTTGGAAAAGGTCAATAAGTGATTGAAGGGCAGTAATAAAATCTATGTCTTTTACATCTTCGCAAAGGATGTAAAAAAGGTTGCCAATCGTCTTAGGATCCTCCTCTTTTCGCATTTGCCAAGCAATGAGAATATATCGTGTAAAAACAATGGTTGTATGGCTAATTAACATGTCGTAGGAACGTCCCTGGAATTCTTTCTCTAAATTTAAAAGGGATTTATTGCATTTGAAGAAGACTTCAATGTCCCAACGCATGCCGTAAATACGAATGATCTCTTCATTTTCTAATGTTGTATCTGTGCTGAGAATGGCAAGCCATTCGCTCCGTTTATTACGGTTTCGTACAAATAGAATTTTTACTGGAATTCCATTGTCTAAAGTAGCATAAACGGATCCGCGAATGTCTTTTTTACCCATGTGAGGTTTTGCCAATTTGTAAAGTTGATTCAGTGTGAAACGTTCACCATTGTAAACGTATCGCTGCTTTAATTGCTTCACCAAGCCAATGACAAATAACCCTTTGTTCGTAATCTTCTCAATTAAAGGCGCTTGTGTAAACCAGGAATCCATGAGAACATAGTCAGCTATAATCCCTTTTTCAAGCGCATGATCAAGTAAAGCTGAAGCCACGTCCGGTTTTGATTTCAGAGCTTCCTGGCGACGCTTATAGCCAGATGTTCGTTTATCAATATTGGTATTGATTTCTTGCAGGCGATTTTCCTTTTTCGGTGAACTTAGAAGAGCAAAATCAACGGGAATAAAAGTAAAACTATCGGTCCAGCCAAGGGTAAGCATTTGAAACCCTTTCAAGTACTGATGGGTAGAGTGATCAAAAACCTTAGCCAACAGTTCAACCGACTTACTACGGTTTCTTGAAAAGACAGAATCATCAATCACAAAAGCTGTGACACGATCTTTTGAAGTTAATGGTTGAAGCAGACGGATCATTTCACTGCTTAATGAAAGCAGAAACTTTCTCCAATGATAGGTTGGTGTATTTAAAAAGCGATAGACTGTATCCTTTCCGGGCAGATCCTGAGATCGTTTACTCATAAAAGCACGAAACCAGTTCTTATATTGGAAGACTAAAAGAAAAATCAGTTTGAAAACAGTAAGACAAGAATACCCGGAAAGTTTCGTAATATTCGCTTTTCTTAAATGATATCCAATATTTAATTCGGAAAATCCTTGTTTAATTTCTTTTGGTAATTGCGCAAAGTAGTCTTTATTCGTTATCATAGTGGTGACACCTTTCTTTTGGATTTGGTTTCGTCACCAATATTTTACCAAAAGAATAGGTGTCTTTCTTTATGTTTTAAAAAATGTCAAATGATAATTTTGTACTTCCCAAAACCATTTACATCAAGCATTTAAACAAGATTTTGGACTGCGAAAGCTGAGATTGTAAAAATAGGAGGTGTCGTATGCGATTTTCTGTTAGTTATCGATTAAGCGAACTGGATAAGGCTTACCGTATGAGGGTGTATAGTTTAATAAAAGAAGCAGTTCGTTCGGTAAATGAGAGCTATTATAACAAGCTTTTTTTGCAATCGGAAAATAAGATAAAACCTTTTTCGTTCGCAACTTACTTGCACAATTTCACCCTTCATGATACTGCGATTAGTCTTGATGGAATAACCATCACTATCAGTAGTCCTGATATGGAGTTTGTTGTCCATGCTTTTAACGGTCTTCGACAAATGAAAGAATTCTTTGTACATGATCAAGTGTGGCGTCAATCAAACTTTCAATTGCTAAAGGAGCCTACCATTATAAGTCGCAAGGTAGTATTTCGGACGTGCTCCCCTATTTTAGTTGAAGATAAAAATGGAAAGCCGCTGGCTCCAACGGACCCTGGCTATGAACAAGAACTGAATTATTATGCAAATTTACAAATTCAACAATTTACGGGCAGAGATCTTTATGAACCTCTTCATTTTACCCCGATACAAATGAGGAAAATGGTGATTAAAGAAAGAAATCGACATATAGATAAAAATGTTTATCTATATTTCACTACTTATCGAGGTCTATTTATGTTGGAAGGAAATCCTCAAGACTTGCAATTACTTTATCAGTTGGGTATTGGTAAAAGAACTACTTATTTTGGTTTAGTGGAATATGAATGTGAGAAGGTGTAACAATGCAAATTCACATTGACGGGGAACAGTGGCCGATGGCTGCCGGATGTATAGGTTTGGCTAAGCTCTACTCGGAAGAAGAGTTACCGCGAACTTCCACCGGTGTTCAGTTAAATGATAAAATTCTTGATACTCTTGCTGAAAAATTTATCAGAGGTTTGATTGATCAGTTTAGTGTTGTAAAACGTGATGTCAGAAAAACGATGTGGTATTCCAATCAAGCCAAAAAACAACCGGAACGGACAAAAGAATTCGCAGCGGAAGTTCGAAAAATTCTAAACGAACAATATAAAAAAGTGAAAAAATATTTTTCTGAAACAGAGGAATGCCAGAGATTAAAAGAATTATTGGAAAAGCTAAAAGAAATAAAAAAGCCCGAGGAAGCTTCCTTCATTAAAGAATGCATAGAAGAATATGGCGACATTGCTTCTACTCCATTTATTAATGAAAAGCTAACGTTAAATTATGTAAAATCAATGATTTTAATCCCTTTTTATGGACAAACGTCCATTCTTCAGAAAAGTTTTTTTTCTAAAAGCACAGAAGAGCATATTCGAAAAATTGAAGCAGATTTTATTCAACCAGCAAAACTAGAGTTGATGTTCGCTGAAAAACTTGATTCAGCGACCCGCATTGAAGAGATTGTTGCTTTTCTTGAAGAACATAAAAACTATAAACCTTTTAAAAATTTGTTAAAGCCAATCAAGAAGTTTACAGATAAAGAACAAGTTATGGACTATCTTCATAATGAAATGTTACCTTGTTCTTTTATAGAAGGATTAATTGCGACTCAATCTTATGAAGAAAAGATTTTTTTACCTCTTGCTTTTTCAAAGGACAATGCTGTTAATTTCAACTGGAATTTTGATAAAAAACTCCCGGTTCCCATAAGTGCTGTGGCTCGATTAGTCATGTTTATGGCTCCTTTTGGTATGGCGTTCTATTCAAGAAGATTAGGAAATGAACAAGCGAGTGAAACTCTTCGCTACGCGGGAATGATTCTTTCGCAAAAACATTTTGCGGAAGTGATTAAAGAAAATCTTACTTACCAAAAGCTTCGAGGAGAAGGTTCCAGTTTTGAGGAAGCAATTGTTGGACTTTTGCAAGAATCAATTGATAAAGCGAAGAAAATAAAAAGTTCTTATTTTTTTCTTGAGTTTTATTCAAGTAATGATACAAAAATAAAAAAAACTTTACTTGATTATTATCATATGCCGGCCTATCTTACTCAATATATTGCGAATTATGGAAAATCGTTGGAATTACTTTATTACCGTGAATTTAAGGATGCATTTTTTAGAGCCATATTGAAAGGAATTGATCCGAAAGAAATTATTTTTGACTATTTGCGTGTGGCGATTAAGAATCCTTATCATGCAAAAGGAGCCCTTTTTGCAACACGTGAACGAAAACGAATTCTTCAAGCGAAGAAAGGAGTGGAAGATATGAAGAATTATGATAAAACGATATCTTATGTTTATTATCGCGGGTGCGATTTGCGAAATGAATTAATGAAAGACCGTATTGCTGAACAGGAGGGAGAGCCTTATCGAGCCAGCGGCAAGAAAAAGATAGATGGAATTGCTTATCGTTTGCTGAATGCGGCAAAAGCGGGGAATAAAAGTGGATTTATGGACACGATTTTCCGTATACATATGGCTGCGGGACTTGATGTACCTTCTATTTTTGTGGACTCGTTTAAAGAAGAGGGATTGGACTTTGAAACGATATCAAGTGCATTTATTGCCGGTCTAATTGGACAAGAACAAATCAAAATTGAAGGAGATGTAACAAATGGGTAAGGCATTATCTTTTACAGTCGTATTTCAAGGAAATTCTTTAAATTATGGCGAAGGAATTGCCAACATTTCAGAATTAAAGAAGATTCACAGGGGAAATGGAGATGTGTTAACTTTTGCTTCAAGGCAAAGCATTCGTTACGATATTGTCCGTCTTGGAAACGAGTGGTTTGAATGGAATCTTCAAACGGTTGATAAGACAAAAGGAACATTGCAATTTCGGGAAGATGTGACGATTGCCGATTCCGTTGAAATGGACTTTTTTGGTTATTTAAAGACAGGAAAATCATCTCAAAAACGTCCGGCCGTTGCTCGGCTTTCCCATGCCGTTTCCCTCGAACCATACCGTAGTGATATGGAATTTCTCAATAATATGGGGCTTGCCGAGCGGATTGATGAAACTCCGAATCTTGCCAATATTGAACAACATGAAAGTTTGTATACCTATACAATGACCCTTGATTTAGATAAAGTGGGGATCGATGGAGATATAGAGTTGAGTAAAGAAATCCGGTACACCCGTGTAGAACAGTTGCTTGAAATTATTAAATTATTAAACCGAAATATACGTGGCCGCCAAGAAAGTTTAGCACCTCTGTTTGTTATAGGTGGATTATATCCGATTGCTAATCCGTTTTTCTTAGGAAGGATCAAATTAGAGACTAAAGCACATAAATGGATGATGAATGTGAAAGGATTAAATGATGTATTAGAAACAACTTTTGTCGGCCAATCCATTCGAGATCAAACCTATATTGGATATGTCTCAGGCGTATTTGGAAATGAAGCAGAGTTTGACAGTGTATTAAACAGAAAGGCAGGATCAATAGAAGACTTTTTTACGGAGCTGAAAAATGAGGTTCGATCCCACTATGGAGTGAATCAATAATGAAGGCACTTCGTTTAGAACTTTATCAGCAAACAGCTTGTTATAAGAAGCCGTTTGCTTTCAAAGTGTCGGAAACGTATCCTCTTCCTCCTTATTCAACTGTAAAAGGGATGCTTCATGCGGTGTTAAAAGCAAATTCTCTCATCCCAATGAAAATAAGCATTCAAGGAAAATATGATACGTTGGTCACTGATTATCAAACTCATTACTTTTTTAAGAAGGATCATACGAAGGAATTCGCTTTAACTTTTGATGGTCTAGGTTTTGAACCAAATTTGGCAGATGTGACCACTATGCCGATCTATATGCATATGCTCTATAATGTTGAACTGCTTATTCATGTACAGGCTGATGAGAGAGTCCTGTTGGATCTTGAGCGAAACTTAAAAACCACTACCACTCATTTAAGTCTGGGAAGATGGGAAGATTTAGTTCGAATCGATCGTTGTGAAATGGTTGAATTAAGTGATTGCGAGGATGAACCTGTTTTAAAATACAATGCTTATGTTCCAATGAAAATGATAACAGATGAAACTTACTTTCCGTATAAGCTAAATTGGACGTACCGTATTATTCAAGGTGTAAGAGTTTGGAATAAAATTCCTGTTGGATATATGCTGGCTGGGGAACCTATTGAAAAGTTTGAATTAGTGTCACTGGATCCATATGGGGATTTGGTTCTTTTTCCGTAAACATCTTGTTATAGAGGAAAGTTTTCATCGCTTTCCTCTATAAAATAGGAGGAATTTTATGATTTTTTATGCGAAATCTTCTCCAGTGGAAACGATTCAAGAACATACCAATGAGCTACTTGTACGTTTAGAAGATTTTAAGAAATTATACCAATCTTCTATTCCGTTGTTGTCGGAACGAGATTGGGAGCTGCTTGAATGGGCGGTAAGATACCATGATATCGGAAAAGTAGATGCGGTTTTTCAGAATAAAATCCGAAAGGTAATAGGAAAATCCCTTTTATCAGAGGCTAGTTCGTACAATATCCCGCATAATTTGCTATCTGTTATGGCGATTCCTTTTCAGGAATTAGGCTTGGATAAAGAGGAAACCAAACTGTTAGCTCAAATTGTAGCCTATCATCATGAACGGGGAATTCTACCGGATAAACAACAAATCATAGCCAATTATGAGCAAAACATTTTGCCGTTAAAAGAGGAAATTGAGAAACAATTTGGTTTGCCCATTGATGGAAAAATTCGAAGATCCAAAATTAGTAAAATAGAGCGTAGAATTCTTCCTTCTGATGATATGTACTATCGGTACATACTATTAAAAGGCTTTTTACATCGACTTGATCATGCGGCTTCAGCCCACGTTCCCATCGAATTAGCAACCGAAATGGATGTAGGTGCCCATGTAACCCGATACTTCCGTGAGCGATTAAAAGTAAATAAAAACCCTCTTCAAGTCTTTACTGAGTCTCATCAAAATCATCATTTAGTGGTTGTCGCTCAGACAGGTATGGGAAAAACAGAAGCAGGTTTACTGTGGCTGGGAAAAAAGAAAGGTTTTTTTACTCTTCCTCTACGTGTGAGCATAAACGCTATGTATAATCGGATCACGAGAGAAGATAATATAGCTTTTACTAAAAAAGATGTCGATCTGGGAGAAGAAGCAACAGGCCTACTTCATTCCACGAGCCTCGATTATCTTTATGATCAAGTAGAAGGAAACGACAAAATTTTAGAAAAAGTACATAGCCAGTCAAAAGAATATGCGAATAAGCTCGTAATCTCAACAATCGATCAAATATTAAAGTTTCCCTTTTATTATCTAGGGTTTGAAAAAGAATATGCCACAATGGCTACATCAAAAGTTATTATTGATGAGCTTCAAGCCTATGATCCTAAAATTGCTGCTGTTCTGATTAGAGCCATGACCATGATTGATAAAATAGGAGGCTCTTTTATGATTATGACAGCAACTCTTCCAGACTTTTATTTTAAAGCACTTCAAAGAGAACTTTCTTCATCAAATGTACCTCTTATATACAAAGAATTTATTGATGATTCAGTGAAAAGACATAATGTCTTGGTAAGAGAACAATCAATACTGGAAGATTCTGTATTGGAGGAAATCGCAAGCAATCATTTTTCGAAGAAGATTCTTGTCATTTGCAATACCATAGATCGGGCTTGTCAAGTTTATGATCATCTATCAGAAATGGGGGCCTCTGTATGGTTATTACATTCTCGTTTTACCAAAATGGATCGCGCCCGTTTGGAAAAACAGATTATGGACTTTACAACAAGAAATGTTTGTGGAATTTGGGTAACGACTCAACTTGTTGAAGCCAGTCTTGATGTAGACTTTGATTTACTGTATACAGAAATGTCCACATTAGATAGTCAATTTCAACGTTACGGACGGTGCAATCGTAAAGGGTTAAAACCTGTTGATAAAGCGAATATTCATGTTTTTACAGAGGATGTCTCCGGAATAAGTAAAAATAAATCGGGTGGTGTGTATCATCGTGATATTTATGATCGAAGCCTCGCATTGCTGAAAGAACATCCAGGCGGTTTGTTATTGGAGTCAACAAAGCAAAAAATGATACGAGATCTTTATGATGAGAAAAATTTGAAGAATAGTAGTTTTAAAAAAGAATTTGATCAAACATTAGAAGAATTAAAGAATCGACCTCATTATGATCCTGATTTCAAAAAAGGAAAAGCTCAGGAGTTATTGCGGGATATCCATCAAGTGCAGGCCATTCCTATTTCGTTTGCAAAACAAGAAGAATTTCAAGAAAAACTGGATGAATGGCAGAATGCTCAAACTTCACAAGACAAAAGAAGATATCGAAATAAAATTGAAGCATACAGTGTAGGAGTGAACAAGTTCCGGGCAGAAAAAGTCGGATTAACAGAGCTGGAAGGACTAAAGGGATTATATTATATTCACTGTGATTATAATCCTGAGAAGGGTTTAGTCCTCCAATCGGAATCGATTTTTCTGTAGAAAGGTGGCATGAAAATAAATGCAGCAAACGGCATCGGTGGGCGGAGTTGATCTTGCTTATTATCGTTTATGTAAACGAAAATTGTGGTTATACAAAAAAGGAATTGGAATGGAAGATGAATCTGACCGAGTATTGCAGGGCAGTGTTCTTCATGAAACCGCTTATCCTCGCCTAGAAAAAAAGGAACTTTTAATAGACAATGCTTTTAAAATTGATGCAATAGATGGAGAATATGTCAGAGAAATCAAGCTTTCCAGCAAGATGATGGAATCCGATAAGCTGCAAATGCTCTTTTATTTATATCAGCTTTCGTTAAGAGGAGTTGTGAAAAAAGGTCTAATCAGTTACACAAAGGAGAAGAAAACAGTTGAAGTCATTTTAACAAAAGAAATGGAGAAAAAAATGAAAAAGGCTATTGCAGAAATCTATCAAATTATCAATAAACCATCCCCACCAGCTGTGATCAATGTTCCTTATTGCAAGTCCTGTGCCTATTATGGTTTTTGTTATGCAAAGGAGGTTGATGAAGATGATGCGTGATCATTATGTTTTTTCAAATGGCAGATTAAAAAGGAAAAACAATACGGTTTACTTTGAAGACGAGAAAGGGAATCAGATTCCTCTTCCCATTGAGAAAATTAGAACGTTACATTTGTTTGGCGAAATTGATTTAAATACTAAATTATTAACATATTTAAGCCAATATGGAATTTTACTGCAATTTTATAATTACTATGGTTTTTTTGCTGGAACATATTATCCAAGAGAAAGAAAGGAATCAGGGTATGTCATTGTCAAACAAAGTGAGCATTACTTAGATAAGTATAAAAGATTATATATTGCCTATCAATTTTTGCATGGGGCTGTTCATCATATGCTACGAAATTTAAGAAATTATAAGGCACAGACGATGGAGTACATTCAGAACATTCAAGTTTTATACGATCAATTGTCAAAGGCAACAACCATTCAAGAATTAATGGGAAGAGAAGGACAAATTCGTCATATATACTATCAAGCCTTTAACCATATTTTTAAACAAGATTTTGTACTAGAAAAGCGGGAAAAAAATCCTCCTAGGGATCCTATTAATGCTCTTATTTCATTTGGGAATACACTGATGTATCGCACTGTACTTAGTGAAATTTATAAAACTCCATTGAATCCTACTATAAGTTATTTGCATGAACCGTCTACAAAACGATTTTCTTTAAGTTTAGATATTGCTGAAATTTTCAAACCACTCATTGTGGACCCGATCATATTTTCACTTATAAACAAAAGACAGCTGACTAAAAAGCATTTTGATTATTTGGAAGGAGAAATATGTCATCTTAATGAAGAAGGGAAAAAGAAGTTTATTATGGCATGGGAAGAACGTTTAAAACAAACCATTAAGCACAGAGCCCTTAAACGAAGCACTTCTTACCGTTACCTAATTCGGTTAGAATGCTATAAGTTAGTGAAGCATGTCATAGATGATGAAAAGTATAAACCTTTAAAAGCGTGGTGGTAAGGATGTTTGTGATTATTACGTATGATGTTGACAAAAAACGAGTTGGAAAAGTGTGCAAAAAACTTCGTGAGTATCTAGACTGGACACAAAATTCTGTGTTTGAAGGGGAAATTTCAACTGGAAAATTAACGAAATGTATGTTTGAATTGAATCAGATTATTAACAAAAAGGAAGATTCCATTTACTTATATCAAGTGAATAACCCAAGAAATATTAAGAAAGTGGTTTATGGTCAAGAGAAGAATCCTTTAGATTTATTTTTATAAACGCGATTCAATGTAATAAATACAATCCATGAAATGTGGAGTCGTCTTAAATTTAAAAAAAGTGACAGTAGGATCCACAAAGAATTTTAAAACTTTATAAAAAATGTTTCTGATCTCTTCAATTGATGTTTTGCAGCGAATCTCGTTTTTATAAAAATCACCCTAATCTCTTGCTGCTTAAGGGTTTTGATAGCTTTTAAAGATCTAGTGAAAAACACAACTACCGATTTGCTGCAAAACTAATATGTTCGTCGAAACATTGAAGTATCCCTAGTCCTTGATAAATAAGGATTTTTTGAGTGCCAAATTGTAGGGTTTTATCTGAACGTAGTGGGATATAAAGTCGAGGTATCCTTTTTCTTTCCGCCAATCGCCGCGCCCGCGTTTTATCTGAACGTAGTGGGATATAAAGTTCTGCGCTCTTTTCACTCCAAAATGATCTGTATATGTTTTATCTGAACGTAGTGGGATATAAAGGATCAACTTATTGGTGATTATATCGCGAAAAACTTGTTTTATCTGAACGTAGTGGGATATAAAGTCAAAACATAAAAGATACTTTTGGCGGTGAAATACGTGTTTTATCTGAACGTAGTGGGATATAAAGATGGAAAAGGTGCTTGGCAATGGGCTTCCGATTACCGTTTTATCTGAACGTAGTGGGATATAAAGTTGACTACAGAAGAGCAAATTCAGCAACTCCTTGATGCAGTTTTATCTGAACGTAGTGGGATATAAAGCAAAATATTTTGAACGACTAGCCGGAGATACAACCAGTTTTATCTGAACGTAGTGGGATATAAAGTGCTTCCATCAGTTTTGGATCTAATGGAGAAGAAGCGTTTTATCTGAACGTAGTGGGATATAAAGCATGAGATATTTGAGCGACTTGTGTAATGCCTATTGGGTTTTATCTGAACGTAGTGAGATATAAAGGATGACATGGTTTGCGATCATATCAACGGAAATACGTTTTATCTGAACGTAGTGGGATATAAAGGAAAGAAAATGCTTGGGTATTATTTAAGCTTTTTTGCGTTTTATCTGAACGTAGTGGGATATAAAGATGAATGGAAGGAGAATGCTGATGATTCGAAACGAGTTTTATCTGAACGTAGTGGGATATAAAGAGCACGTTCTTCAACTTTCTCTTTGTCGATCAAGAACGTTTTATCTGAACGTAGTGGGATATAAAGCTAGTTAAACCACCAGCACCCCAAGTCATTTTAGGTTTTATCTGAACGTAGTGGGATATAAAGAAGCTGTCATATGAAGTAGATGTGGCACTACTGGAACAGTTTTATCTGAACGTAGTGGGATATAAAGAAAATGATGGTAGATAGGAGGTCTTGGGGTTTGGAAACTGTTTTATCTGAACGTAGTGGGATATAAAGAGCGAACTGAAACTCATATTCTTCCTCGCTACTGCTACCGTTTTATCTGAACGTAGTGGGATATAAAGATGTTTCTTGTGAACAACCGTATAAACGGGCGATTTGTTTTATCTGAACGTAGTGGGATATAAAGGAAATGGCCTACCGGCGCTGATGAGACAGGCTATAAGGTTTTATCTGAACGTAGTGGGATATAAAGGACGAATACTTAAATACGCCCCAGCCGACTGAAATTGTTTTATCTGAACGTAGTGGGATATAAAGAAAAACGAGTTGAAAGAACCAATGGTGCTGATTCGCGTTTTATCTGAACGTAGTGGGATATAAAGGAGGATTTGGCGCTGATTGTGCCGGCAGATCAGGCGTTTTATCTGAACGTAGTGGGATATAAAGTTCGCTTAACAGCGAGATATCCTTGACCTCCCTCTATCGTTTTATCTGAACGTAGTGGGATATAAAGCGACACTGGCGAAAGGATAGGTGCAGTAGTCGAAACAACCGTTTTATCTGAACGTAGTGGGATATAAAGATGATTGAGTACGTTTGCTATGAATGCCGGGTATCGTTTTATCTGAACGTAGTGGGATATAAAGGAAAAGTTGATATATCAACGTTTCTAGGGTTTTTCGTTTTATCTGAACGTAGTGGGATATAAAGATCGGTGAACGGGCTATTGTGAAACAACAGCATAACGTTTTATCTGAACGTAGTGGGATATAAAGAAAGATCATCGAATATAACAATGTCATTGCTCAAGGTTTTATCTGAACGTAGTGGGATATAAAGCTGAAATGATTCAGTGGGCAAAAAAATGCTATGGAAGTTTTATCTGAACGTAGTGGGATATAAAGGATTTCTCAACACCTGCTTGGATATCTCCTCCAAGTTTTATCTGAACGTAGTGGGATATAAAGGAAAAATGGGAAGAATTCAAGGAAAAATGGGCAAAGTTTTATCTGAACGTAGTGGGATATAAAGAGCACCTGTTGGCGGATGGTACGACACCGGAAAAGACGTTTTATCTGAACGTAGTGGGATATAAAGAAAAGATGATTGGCTTTTATTAATTCAAAACAAAGGATGGTATGTCAACACTAAACTAGACACTTTTTTAAGGTGTTTCTCTTTATACTCCATCGGGCTCAAGTACCCTAGCGTTCCATGGATTCTAATATGATTAAACCAATGAACATAATCATCTAATTCCAGTTTCAGTTGTTCTAAACTTTCTAAATATTTACCTTTCACAAACTCTGTCTTAATGATTTTAAAGGTTGCTTCAGCTACTGCGTTGTCATAGGGGCAGCCCTTCATTCTTAACGATCGTTTAATGTTAAACGTTTCTAGCGCTTCGTCAATGATGTTGTACTTGAATTCGTTGCCTCTGTCTGTGTAAAATAATTGAATTTGCCGCAAATCTGCTTTCACTGTCGATAATGCTTGATAAACTAGCTGGGCAACTTTGTTTGGACTTGCACTATGGTCAATAACTTCTCGATTATAGAGATCGACAAATAAACAGATGTAATGCCAGCTTTTTTCTACTCTCACGTATGTTAAATCGCTGACTACAACTGTTCATTCTTCTTGTTGGTCAAATTCCCTTTTCAACACGTTTTCCACTTTTGATTCATTACATTTATCAACATGGGGCTTGAACTGGGCAACTGTATAGTTTGATACTAGCTCGTTTTCTTTCATGATTCTGTTAATTCTTCGCCTTGAGGCAATCATACCGAGCTTCTCTAATTCATGTTTTATTTTACGTGTACCATAGTTTTGGCGGCTTTTTCGGAAGATTTCCAGAACGGCAGCTGTCAGTTCATCTTCTGCATTACTTTGTTCTTTTGCTTCGTAATAATAGGTGCTTCTTGAAAGTTGTAGGACATCGCACATTGCTGATATCGAGTATTTGTGCCTGTTGTTCTTGATCACATTTACTTTTGTCCTAGTATCAGCGCGGCTTGCTTTAAAATATCGTTCTCCATCAATAAACGTTTGTTTTCTTTCCGTAGCTGGATCAATTCGTTTTCTTCTGGGAACGATTGTCCTTCTCCTTAAAGGAACCGGACGTTTGGATTTGTTTTATCCATTTGTCCAACGCTGAAGGCGTTAAATCATATTCACTAATAATATCTTTTCTGGACTTCCCGCTTTCATAAAGCTTGACCATTTGAGCCTTAAATTCTGTGGTGAATGTTCGTCTTTTTCTCATAAATTCTTTCCGTCTTGCATAAATGCTCTTATTCTCTTGTGTATGCCGAAGATGATCAGCTTCCTCTAAATAAAATTCCCATACATGTCGCTGAATCAGTTTTTTATGCTCCTTACTTTGGGTGCACTTCGAAAGGAATGGACAATCTTTACACTGGACTGGATCAGAAAAATATTGACGATAGCCTTCCTTCGTCGTAGTTGCATATTTTAACACTTGTCCTTGCGGACAAAGATAACAATCGTAGTATTCATCGTAAACATACTCATGTTTTTTGAAATAACCATCCTTTGTACGAGGGCGAGTATAAGGTAAAGCAGGGGTCATATCATTTTCAAATATGTATTGGGCAACGGCGGGAGTTTTATATCCAGCGTCAGCAGCAACTACAACCGGTTTTCCATGTTTTTCGATGACTTTTTCAAGAAGTGGCTCCAATACGGAACTGTCATGAATATTCCCTGGCGTTACAATAGCCCCCAAAACAAAGCCATTTCGATCCGCAGCAGCATGGAATGAGTAAGCAAACTGTTTTGTTCGCTCGTCTTTTACGTAGTAACCACTTTCCGGATCAGTGGTACTTTCTTTTATTTCTTTATATTCTTCTTTCCCAAATTTATCTGGAGGAAATGGCTTTTTTCCATGTGCTTCTCGATCAGCATTTATCTCATCTTGTAGACGTGCTTGATAGGCTTTCGTTTCTTTTCGAACCACTTTCTTCACAAATTTATGCTTATTCGCACTCGCTTTGACATGAGTAGAATCAATAAAGACATGCTCACTGCTTATCAGCTTCTTATCTGCAGCTTCTTTCAAAATGCGATAGAATATCTGTTCAAATAAGTCTGTATCCTTAAAGCGTCGCTCGTAGTTTTTCCCAAACGTTGAAAAGTGAGGTACCTTATCATAAAAACCAAATCCAAGAAACCAACGGTAAGCCAGATTCGTTTCGATTTCCTCTATAGTTTTTCGCATGGAACGAATACCGAAGGTATATTGGATGAAAGCCATTTTAATCAATACAACTGGATCAATACTTGGTCGACCTCTTTCCGATGAATACATGTCTTGAACAAGCGAATAGATAAATGAAAAATCAATAGCAGCGTCGATTTTACGAACCAAATGATCTGCAGGTACAAGTTGGTCTAAAGCTATCATTTCTATTTGATCACGATTCATCTGTGTATTTTTTGTTAGCACTTCATCCACCTCAATTCATTACGGTATCTTAATTATACAAAAAAAGACTGTCGGCAAATCCGGTTTTTTCGGATTTGTCGACAGTCTGAAACAATGAATACATTGGTTTTTTCACTTTTTGTTCATTTAAAGGAAATCATTTACAACCCAAAACCAATTTGTTAAAATTGGCTCAACCGCAAAGTTTTTTGGGGTTTTGATCTTACCTATGAGGAATTGAAATTATAAAATTCAAAAACATTTAATGGGTGAAAAAACGTTTTAATCTTACCTATGAGGAATTGAAACCAGCTACTTTTGGCACGTTGTTCGATTTTAAGACAGGTTTAGATCTTACCTATCAGAAAAGAAAACCTCTTAGCGCTTTTTCCTTCGCTCGGTGCTGCGCTTTTCGATGAGAAAATAAATGGTTCCCATATTAGCCCTCCTGATGATAGAAACGTACAGTACTTATCTTCAATGTCCTTTTCTGGGAATCATTCGTCAGGTAAAGAAGTGTTTAAATCTTTTTGAGAAAATAATGCAGATGTGACAAATGTCACTGCAGGATCCGCAGTAAATTTTGTATTTTCATTTTAGAAATAACCTCGTATTAAAAGAGCGAAATGTGAAGGGCATCATCTCGTAGCGCGACATTTTCCCTGCCGTCATGGAATTAATGAAACGAGGCTATTTTAAAGCGGAAAAACTCGTAACCAAACGGATTCAGTTAAATGATATCGTCACAGAAGGATTCGAAACGCTGATGAAAGAAAAAGAGCAAGTAAAAATTTTGGTCAAACCTGAATAAAAGCGGAAAGCGACTGCTGAAGGGATGATCCATCATGGATTATCCCTTTTTCAATGATCAAATCCTATAACTTGTTTTTGTCGCTTTATTTCTTTCATGAACGAGAAAAAGAAACAAGATAGGCAGGATGAGGATTGCTCCGATGAGACTCCAGAAAATTTCGGTTCCGCTAATGATGTGCTCGCTCAGCAGTCGATAGTAGGCATAAGAAGAATAGGGAAACACCAGAATGATAGCGGTGAGCACGCCAGGCGTATATCTTTTAAGAATAAGGGTTTGCCCTATGTGTGTGAACACATGGCCAAAAAAGACGGCGAGCAGCATCAAAAAGAGAAAGGTAAAAGAGAAAAGAACCGCCAGAACGGTTGACATCGTAATAGTCAGGAAAATCCAGAAGACATCATGAGCAAATTGAAGTGTTGTCATTTGAAAACTGCTGTAAAAATACTTGTGGATGGATTCCGGCAAAATCTTGAACACTTGTTCTTTATGGTGTTTCGTCCATTTTTCTATGGTGAGCATCTCCTCGAAATCGTGAAACATAAAGATAATGGGAAATAGCCAAAAAACAGTGAGAATTTGAAGGTGGGCGTCCAACCATTCCAAAATCATTTCAATCCCCTCTTTGTGAATGATCCAAAATCCCGCTCAAAAATAATTGGGCAACTTGTTTACCCAATTCCTTGGTCGTTTTTTCTCCAGTCAACAAATACCGATGGACCAGGCGTTCTGTGACGGCGACCATCGCTTCGGCGACTACCCATGTGTCTACAATTCCGAGCCGCTGGTTATTGGACATGTTCTTTGCGATTTGCTCCACAATCTTTTTTCGTATCTGATCGCTTTCTGCGGACTGTTGAAGCGCAATCTTGGTCAGATTCGGATTCTTCCCAAGAAAAGCAAACAATTGGACAAACATAGTGGTCACAAAATGTCGGACATCCTGCGGCGGGAATTCCGCAGCTTTTTTTCCGGCGTCGCTAAAGTGTAATAACTGCTGGTCAAATTCCTGAAGCATTTGTTGAAAGATATCTTCTTTACTTTTGAAATACAGGTAAAAAGCCGCTTGCGTTAAACCCGCTTGTGTCACGATTTCACTGATTTTGGTACGATCAAAGCCTTTTGCCGCAAACAATTCTTCGGCTGCTTGCAGCAGTCTTCGTTTACTCTCTTCACCTTTGGTTCTGGACAACGTTCATCCTCCCTTTATATAACTAACTAATCAGTTAGTTATAATTTTAACGAAAATTCTTTTGTTGTAAACAGAAATTTTTTGTCTTTCGAACAAGGCAGGTTTGATTAGGAGCATGTGAGGGAAAAGGAGAGAATAAAGTGCGCGTCCACAGAGGACTAGCCCGAATATATCGTTATTTAACCTTTTTTTGTGGGAGGGTTAGGGGTACATTTTAGGTTGTTATAAAATAGTTTTGGCAGTTTTTTAATGGATAGTAAGGTTTAGGAAAATATATCATCAGCGTCTTGTTGTCATGACTTGTGGAGTTTTTATTGATACCTGAAAAAACAGGTCACTGGAACGTCAGGAAGCTAAAGAAAAAAACTATGAGAATGTCTATTTCATCAAAAGTTGGTTGAACGATTAGATCTGTATGTGTCGTCGATCTCCAGTAGCGTCAAAAACCCTTGGGATCGACGACATATTGTTTTTATAAATATCCTTGATGGGTCGGACTTTTTCAACAGGAAAAAATTTTTGTTTGAAAAGAAGGATTTATGATCTCAATGAAGAATACTGCAATATCAGCTTTTTTGGGGTTTAGATCTTACCTATGAGGAATTGAAACTTAATATAGCTATCTGGATTGCAGACACGATCAGCTTCGTTTTGATCTTACCTATAAGGAATTGGAAACTTCGAGGATTCGGGGAAATTACAGATATGTTTGATTCGTTTTTATTTTAACTATGGGGAATAGAAACGCATAATTTATATGTTGATTATTTTCTTGTTGTTTCTTAATTTGTATAGGGAAATTGGGATTAGTATTTGAAGTAAGGTATTGGAAAGTCTCTTATGATTGATTGGATTTTAGGAACACCTGAAAGGGGGGGCATCCACGATTGGAAAATTTAATAACTCAACTTTCGCAGTGAAAAATTTATGAATAATCCTTGATTTGATAGGTTTCTTTGGGTATCTCATATTCACTTGACACTGAAAAAATTCGTCTAAAAAACAAAAAGACACCTCTTTCTTTTGGTAAACTATTGGTGACCAAACCAAAAACCAAAGAAAGAAAGGTGTCACCATTATGATAACGAAAAAAGAGTATTTTGCGCAATTACCAAAAGAAATAAAAGACGGATTTTCTGAATTACAAATTGGTAATCATTTAAGAAAAGCAGGAATTATCAAGGCTTGTGGTTATTCTTGTTTATCGATTTTTCAACTATTATTTCTTCTTGTTTTTCAATACAGAAACTGGTACCACGCCTTACAAAGCAAAAAGGCTGCCGATTTACCAGGAAAAGATACCATTTATCGTTTTTTGAACTCGTCTACGTATAACTGGAGAACCTTTTTACTATCTCTGAGCTCCGAAGTGATTCGTCGTGTGAAACAAACGATTTCGAAGCGCCGTGTTACCGTGTTTATTGTAGACGATTCGATTTATTCTCGTAACCGTAGTAAATCGGTTGAGCTTCTAGCTAAAGTATTCGATCATTCCACTCGTCAGTTTGTCAATGGTTTTCAACTATTAACGCTCGGATGGTCCGATGGCTTTACATTTGTACCTATCGATTTCGCTCTTTTGAGTTCAGCGAACCAAAAGAATCGCTTGAACGAAATCCATTCGTCCATTGATAAACGAACCACAGGCTACAAACGACGGCTCGAGGCATTGGAAGCAAAACCAAACATGGTGTTGAAATTAGTAGAACATGCATTGGATAAAGGAATTTTCGCTGATTATGTGCTCATGGATACATGGTTTACTCATGCCCCGTTGGTGGAGAAGATTCACTCCAAAGGCCTTTTTGTCATTGGTATGGTCAAACAGCTGAAACAACGGTATCTTTTCAACGGAGAACGTTTAACCTTGGAACAACTGTATCGAAAAGCGAAACGAGACATTGGCAAAAAAGAAACACTCGGCTCGATTCACGCAACCCTTCATACGGGTTTACCAGTGAAAATCGTGTTTGTGCGGAATCGAAACAACCAAAGTGAATGGCTAGCCATTTTGAGTACAGATACCACGCTGTCTAATGAAGAAATCGTTCGAATCTATGGGATGCGTTGGGACATTGAAACCTTTTTTAAATTCAGTAAATCGTTTTTACATTTAGCCAAAGAGTTTCAAGGTCGTTCCTATGACATGATGATTAGCCATACTACCATTGTCTTCACTCGGTATATCTTGATTGCTTGGCAACTTCGGAAAGAAGAGGATCCGAAGACCATGGGCAACTTATTCTTGTTTCTATGTGACGAAGTAAAGGAGATGGACTTTAAAACGGCTTTACTACAATTGATTTCTCTTTTCCAAACTTTGGCTGAAGCTAAGGTTTATTTGAGTATGGACATTTTTCAGTGTCAACTGTCCAATTGGATTACTTCTTTACCTCGTTATATCAAGGACTGTCTCCATATTTCTGTGTGCGAAAGTTGAGTTAATAACTTTTTTGCAAGAAAATGAAGTTCAATTTGAAATTATGTATCACGAAAATCCAATCCGTACAGCACAGGAAGGCGCTGCATATTTTGGAATTGAAATAGGTCAAACAGCACCAACATTGATTCTTAAGTATGAAAAAGGTTATTTTGCGATGATTATTTCTGGAGGTCGTCGGCGTGTAAATTTAGAAGAAGTCTCAGAAATTCTGGGATGTAATCAACTAAAATTGGCAAAACCAAAAGAAATCAAGCAAATAACTGGATACACTGTTGGCAGTGTTCCTTTAGTAGGCCTTTCAATGCCTTGTATTTTAGATAGAAATATTTTTCGTTACCCATTTATTTATGGCGGAACAGGAGAACCAACTTCGACACTGAAAATTACTCCAAACGCTTTGGAAAAGCTGAATCAAGTTGTTGCTTTATTGGATTAAATTTAGTTTAAGTAAATCACCCGGTTTCAACGCAATATTTTTGGGGGTTAGATCTTACCTATAAGGAATTGAAACATCACATACATGGTAGGGAGAATACCAGCTACAATTAGTTTAGATCTTTCATATAAGGAATTGAAACAACTTTCACAATTAGCTTTTGCTTGGGTTTTACGTCAATCGAACGTGGCGAGCGCATTAATTGAAGCAAGCAAACCAGAGCAAGTAGAGGAAAACGTAAAAGCTGTGGATGTTCAACTTTCTGATGAAGTCATTGAAAAAATTGAAGAGATTCTTGCATAAGGATCACATTGGATGAGGCGAGCAACGGTTTTGTTTCGGTGTACGTTCGGTACAGAAGGCAAACTCTGAGGTTTGTTATTTGTACCGGATAACGAAGACGCCATTCTTTTAGATTGTCGAAAAGTTGTAGCTTAAAAGATAAGGAGATTTTATTCTCTCCTTAATTCATTAAAAGGCCCATTCATGACCGGTTCACCTCCGGCTGCCTATTTCACCCCTGTTCGTACCTCCTCATTTATTTATTTGATAAAGAACGTCTTTCGTGTGATTCTTGGAAGGATTCGCTTCTCGATCATTCAATTACCATAGAATATTTTCGCTAAATTCATCATGGAGAGATAATTTATAAAACACCCTTTCCGTTTTTCTTATCAAGGCTGCATGTTTACTTCTTTCCGCATTACCGATCGTTCCCATAAACCAAAAACAAAAATCAGATTTTTGTACCATTATGGATTTCAGGCTTGTCTTCTTTCTGTTCATTATAGGCGTCATAATGGTATATAAATTGACATTATAGATAAAGAAAAATGATTATTCTTATTTTGTTTGTCAGAAAATATGTCTGAATAGAAATCTTTTTGCCAAGATAAATCGCTTTTTAACAGATCTTAACGTTTAACCGGTTTTTTTGTGTAATATAATATAACACAAAAGATTGACTAATTAAACGCAAACAAATTAAAATGAATTTAAGTTTAGAAAATTAAGAAAATAATTCAGAGAAGGTTTTCCGTATATTCTCATGGTGTAAATAAGTAATAAAATAGTGGAGTTATAAAACTGACATTCTAATTAATAAAACTGCTTAGCCAATAGAGGACACCATCATTTTAGAATGTTCAAGAGGGGATGAGCGACATGTTCTCGCTTTCTGACAAAAAGATTAAACCTATCGTTTCCGTTTCAATCGATAATCATGTAGAAGATTGGTTCGACATCATTAGAAACTGTCAAGAACCGTTCCTTTTTCTAAAAAAGAAGAATCAATTATTTGCTTATATATATGTTAACGACTTTTTGTTGGACGGGGGACATAATGAGGTCATCACAACAGATGCCATGCTATCTCGTGCCGTCTTGCTAACCAGTGTGTGCAAATTGAGTCAAACCATTTCACTGCCCGTACTCTTCCAAATTATCGGCGAATCCATCGCGCTTGTACAAAACGACAAAGGTGAACCGATTGGCTATATCAGAAGAGAAGATGTTTTAGCGGAATTATTTAAACAAGAAACGAAAAGCGTTGATTTGCTAAAGGTCATCTTGACATCCATTCCAAGAGGGATATTTATTGTTGATCGTGAAAAAAGAATCGTCAATTATAATGAGTCGGCATTAAAGATGATTCGGGCAACTCCGGATAAAGTGCTCAATGTACCAGCAGAGAATATTTTCAACGGAAAACATATCGAAAACGTTTTTGCTACAGGTGAAACTGTGTTAAACCAGTTGCACATTTCAGAGGAGATGAGCGTGCTGGTTGACTACAGTCCGATTATTCATTTTAACAATGAAGTAGACGGAATGGTCATTATTGTTCAAGATTTGCCGATGGTTGAGGAAATGGCCATGGAAATTGAAGACATCAAAAATTTGAATAAAGATTTAAATGCCATTTTGTCCACCATTTATGACGAGATACTTGTTGTCAATCATAAAGGAGAACTCATTCGCTACAGCGATAATGTCATTTCGGAATTTTGGAATGTGGATCTAAAAGAACTTTTAGGTAAAAGTCTATTGGAGTTGGAAAATACAGGTTTGTTCAGCCCGTCGGTAACCAGGCTTGTAATGGAACAAAAGAAAAAAGTATCGGTTGTTCAAGAGACAAAGAACGGAAAGAAAATACTTGCGGTTGGCAACCCGGTTTTCAATGATGACGGGGAAATTTCCAGGATTATCATTGCTTCAAGGGATATTACGGAAACCACTAGACTTAAATCAGAATTACGCGAGATGAAAAAAATATCAGACCAATACAAACGAGAATTGGACAGCATCAAAAGCAAAGATCGATTTTTCAAAAAATTGATTTATTGCAGTCCGAAAATGGAAAAAATTATGAACCATGTAAAAAAGGTCGCTCATTTTTCATCGACCGTGTTGATATACGGAGAGTCAGGAGTAGGAAAAGAAGTCATTGCGCAGGCGATTCATCAGTTAGGAAGCCGTTCGGACAAGCCATTTTTAAAACTGAATTGCGGTGCAATCCCTGAAAACTTGCTTGAAAGCGAATTATTTGGATATACAAAAGGATCATTTACAGGGGCCGATAAAAATGGCAAAAAAGGGTATTTTGTACAAGCCGATGGAGGAATCTTGTTTTTAGATGAAATCGGTGAACTGCCGATGCACCTGCAAGTGAAATTATTGAGAGTTCTTCAGGAGCAAGAGGTCGTCCCGATTGGAAGCACTGCTCCGATCAAAATCAATGTGCAAATTGTCGCAGCTACAAATAAGCGGTTGGAAAAAATGGTTGAAGAAGGGACGTTTCGAGAGGATTTGTTTTATCGTTTAAATGTCATTCCGATTCACGTACCTCCGCTGCGTGAAAGACCTGAAGACATCCCGTTACTGGCATTTCACTTTTTGCAGCAATTAAATGAAAGATATCATAAAAACTATCATTTGACACCTGATGCGCTAAATTTGTTAGAAGCGTATTCATGGCCCGGAAATATACGGGAATTACAAAATATGATTGAACGGTTGGTTGTTTCCGCCGATGACGAAACGATCAATGCTCAATTTGTCAGCAAGTTTTTATCGCTTGGCAATGAATTCAACAAATCAAAGCTGATCATTTCTAAGGTTCTCCCACTTCAAGAGGCTCTGGATTATGTTGAAGAACAGCTAATATTATTGGCAATGAAACAATATAAAACGACGACGAGAGCTGCCAAAGCGCTTGGCATCAGTCAATCTTCCGTTAGCCGTAAATATCAGAAATTTATTAATAAAAAGAAAATGAAAAACGAAAGTATAGCATGGTATTAATCTTCCAAAAGAAGAAGGTTGCGACAAGTTGTTCAAATTTAGAAAAAAGCTAGTCACTTATGATTGAACAGCAGTTTTTAAGCGAAAGGAAGCAAAAATCATGCAAGTGTTGTGAAGTTATGCATTTTTGCATAACTTTTTCATTCAAAAACATTTCTGCGATAGAAATGCATATGTCCGTAGTGTGAAATCAAAAATTTTTCACAAGTATTGGGCGGTTAACTTTGATAAAAAGGTTCGCATCATACAAGTAAGTTTCATATGAAATTAGGAATCTCAATGCTTGGCATGGAAATTGCATAAATTTTGGTATAACTACAATTAATGGAGGAATGAAAACAGATGCAATATCCACTTACACCGGATGTAAAACCTGAGTTTTGCTCGACGGGCTCGTTTATGCGGTTACCCGCTTATCGTGAGAATGCGAAGCTCGCTATTTTAGGAATGCCGTTTGATACGGCTGCATCCTTCCGTGTTGGAGCAAGGTTTGCTCCTCAGGCAATTCGCCAAGCATCCATGACATTGTTTCCTTACCATCCCATCCATAAAGTATATCCTTTCGAAGATACGAACGGCATTGATATTGGTGATGTACCGGTGATTCAACAAAATATTCATAAAAGTTATGAACTCATGGAAAATGCCGTATTAGATCTTATGAAAAAGGGAATCGTTCCGATTGGATTGGGAGGAGATCATTCCATTACTCTCGCAAATTTGCGTGGAGCGGCTAAAATACATGGACCTGTTGCCTTGATACATTTTGATTCTCACACAGATACATGGGATACGTATTATGAAGAGAAATATTGGCATGGCTCGCCGTTTATGCGTGCACATGAAGAGGGACTACTAATACCGGATAAAGTATTTCAAATTGGCATTCGCGGCACACTGAATCATCCAGGAGACATAGGTGCCAGCCTTGAACTTGGATACAACGTGATTACAACCCAGGAGTTGGCTAAACGCGGTGTAAACGATCTCGTTCAAGAGATGAAAGAGACCATCGGGGATACTCCTTGTTTTTTAAGCTTTGATATTGACTTTGTGGATCCTTCGTTTGCGCCGGGAACGGGGACACTCGAAGTAGGTGGTTTTAGCAGCCGTGAGACCCTTGAAATCGTTCGTTCACTTACAGATTTTAACTATGTAGGATTTGATCTCGTAGAATTAATTCCTGCGTACGATCCAACCCAAATCACTGCACTTTTAGCAGCAACGCTTGTACATGATTTTGCAAGTATTGTAGCTTTAAAAGAAAAACGCAAGGCTCAAAATTAACATCAAAAAAGAAGTGCAGGAACGGTTTTCTTCCTCCTATTCCAGATGAATCCATACAATTCCTTAAACATCCTTAAACAATAATCCGCATTATAAATGGTCGGTGTAAAACGGGGTAGTAAGGTACTCCGTTTTTTTATGTTCATTTGATTAAGTATTAAAAGCTGAATAAAGTATGCAGAAATAAATGATTGGAATCAAAAAAAGCTATTCATTTTTTCAGATCTTTTTCACGTAAGGCAGTATGGAGCAATGAATGAATTTTTAATTGTTGGCACGAATATTGCATGATATCTTATGTAATCGGAATTTTCAGAATAAAAAGGTATTCTTTATTAACAGGTTGTTTGTATCGAAACATTGTCGCTAGCCATTTATTTTGAAAACAATAAGGGAGGAATGATACATGGAGAATGATGCACGGTTAAAGCGTACTTTAAAGTTGTGGCAAGTTGTAATGATGGGGTTGGCGTATATGACCCCAATGGTTGTATTTGATACATTTGGTATCGTATCCGGTATAACGGACGGACATGTCCCCACGGCATATATAGTAGCTTTGGCTGTAATGTTATTTACAGCGGCGAGCTACGGAAAGCTGGTGAAAGTTTTTCCCCAAGCAGGGTCAGCTTATACGTATACACAAAAAACGATTAGTCCTCATATTGGTTTTCTTGTCGGATGGTCTTCCTTGCTCGACTACCTATTCTTGCCGATGGTGAACGCATTATTGGCCAAGATTTACCTTTCCGCTCTATTTCCTGAGGTACCGTCTTGGATTTTGGTTGTCGGTTTTGTTGGAATTGTAACTTTTCTTAACTTACGGAGTGTAAATGTGCTGGCTAATTTCAATACGATATTAGTAATGATTCAAATTGCGATCATGATCGTATTTATCATATTGGTGATCAAAGGGCTTCATCAAGGGGAAGGTGCTGGAAAAGTATTAGCCATACAGCCATTTTTTACTGAAGATATGAAATTCACAGCATTGGTAGAAGGAGCGACTGTCCTTTGTTTTTCATTTTTAGGATTTGACGCGGTGACAACACTTTCGGAAGAAACACAAAATGCCTCCAAAACGATCCCGCGTGCCATCTTCCTTACTGCTTTGATCGGAGGGATCATATTTATAACAACATCGTTCTTTATCCAATTGTTTTTTCCTGATATTTCACGGTTCAAACATCCCGGACAAGCGTTGCCGGAAATTGCTCTATATGTCGGCGGAAAACTCTTTCAGTCTGTTTTTTTAGTCATAACATTTGTCAATACCCTTGCCTCAGGCCTCGCCTCCCACGCCAGCGTTTCCCGTCTTTTGTATGTAATGGGCAGAGACAATGTGTTTCCGTCTAAATGGTTTGGATATATCCATCCGCGTTGGAAAACACCTGCTTTTAACGTTGTATTAGTGGGAATTATTTCCTTGTCAGCTATTTTCTTTGACTTGGTGACAGCGACTTCTCTTATTAATTTTGGAGCATTAATCGCTTTTACGTTCGTTAACTTAAGTGTGATCAGTCATTTTGTTATCCGTGAAAAGAAACATAACACACTTAAAGGTTTTATGACTTATCTTGTTTCACCCTTGATAGGAGCAGCGTCGGTTGCCGTCTTATGGGTAAATTTAGAATCAAGTTCGTTCATTATGGGTCTGGTTTGGGCCGCCATTGGATTCTGCTATCTACTATACATCACAAAATTTTTCCGTTCAGCACCACCTCAAATGGAAATGGACGAATTGCAAATGTGACGACAGATACCAAGTACCCGGTATCTGTTTTATGGTTGGGCCTGCGAAAGTATGCACACGTTGCTAATCCTATGCAAAATTGCATAATTTCATGAATTGTATTTAATTGGAATACTCTTTTACACGTATAACGGTCGTCTGGCTATTGTTGGCATAAGTTTTGCATACATTTAAGACGAGGAGGAATGATGATGCTTGATTTAAAAATGTATATCAATGGAGAGTGGAGAGATTCGCGGAATAAGCAAAAGAGAAAAATCATAAATCCGGCAAATGGTGAAATTTTTGCCGAGGCAGCCGAAGGGACAGTGGAAGACACTAAAGAAGCAATCAAGGTGGCGAAAGAAACTTTTGAAAGCGGCATTTGGTCTGAAATGCCTGCATCTGAACGAGCATCCTATTTATTTAAGATCGCGGATAAAATTGATGAGTATTCCGATGAGCTTGTCCATCTTGAAACAACGGACAATGGTAAAACGCTTCGAGAAGCACGTTTTGACGTGGGGGATGCAGCAGCTTGCTTCCGTTACTATGCAGGGTTGATCACTAAGCCGGACGGACAAACGTATCATGTGGCAGACCCAGTGCAAGCGATGGTTGTACGTGAGCCGATCGGTGTATGCGGTTTGATTGTTCCATGGAATTATCCTCTCTTAATGAGTGTTTGGAAAATCGCTCCGGCATTAGCGGCGGGCAATACGATCGTTTTCAAACCGTCTGAAGTGACACCCGTAACTCCAACAAAGTTGTTTGAAATCTTGGAGGAAATTGAGCTGCCTAAAGGCGTTGCCAACTTGGTGTTGGGGGCAGGCCCTGTCGTTGGCAACGAAATTGCAGAAAGTCATGATGTCGACCTTGTGTCCTTCACGGGCGGCACGAAAACCGGGAAACACATCATGAAGGCAGCAGCCGGAAATGTGAAGAAAATCTCTCTGGAATTAGGCGGAAAATCGCCAAACATTATTTTTGCAGATGCGGATTTTGAAACGGCGGTTGATTATGCCTTATTTGGAATTTATTCCGGAGCAGGGCAAGTATGTTCTGCAGGTTCACGCATATTAGTTGAGGAAAGCATTTATGAAAAATTTGTTGAAAGATTTGTCGAACGAGCAAAACAAATCAACGTGGGTCCCGGGGATGATCCTGCTTCTGAAATGGGACCGCTTGTCAGCAAAGAACATATGGAAAAAGTTCTGAAATATATCGAGATTGGAAAAAAAGAAGGGGCTCGTCTCGTTTGTGGCGGAAACCGTATCACAAAGAATGGTTTAAATAAAGGGTTTTTTGTTGAGCCAACCGTATTTATCGATGTAAAACCCGATATGCGGATCGTACAGGAAGAAATTTTCGGCCCGGTTGTTGTTATTCAAAAATTCAAAGACGAGCGAGAAGCGATTCAACTTGCAAACCATACAGATTACGGACTTGCAGGAGGGGTGTTCACTGTTGACGGTGCAAAAGCATTACGGGTTATTAAAAAGCTCCGAGCAGGCATTACGTGGATCAATACGTATCACCCCACTTATAATGAAGCTCCGTGGGGCGGCTATAAACAAAGTGGAATCGGACGTGGACTCGGGACATACGGACTGGAAGAATTCCAGGAAATTAAACAAATCAACATTAATTTACAAGTTGAACCCATTGGCTGGTTTTCTAAATAAGTAAAACAAAACCTAAAAAGGGGAGA
This sequence comes from Bacillus sp. FSL W8-0223, assembly GCF_038006805.1. NCBI lineage: Bacteria > Bacillati > Bacillota > Bacilli > Caryophanales > Bacillaceae > Bacillus > Bacillus sp. FSL W8-0223. The sequence continues at coordinate 3,005,526 of NZ_JBBOVX010000001.1, read as the reverse complement.
TAATATGAGTCTAGAAATCGAAAACAATCAAACATTGCAGAAAGAAGTGCCTGTAAGGGAATACATTAAAAAAGTACTGGAGCTTATCGAAAAAGACGAGGTGACGGGCGAAGAAGCCAAGTGGATTACAAAACAAACAGTAGATAACTTTCGTGAACATGTTAATCCGGGATTTCTGGAATACCGCAAAACGGTTACACAAGGTGGACAGTTTGCGGCCGTTGAATGGACGGATGAAGGAAACTGTTTTAAAGATGTAAACGGGAAGAAATATATTGATTGTTTAGGAGGATTTGGGATTTACAATGTTGGACACCGAAATCCGAAAGTGATCAAAGCGGTTACCGATCAACTAAAGCGTCAAGCTCTTCACAGTCAGGATTTACTTGATCCGCTTCGCGCGGTGCTTGCGAAAATCTTAGCTGACATAACGCCCGGAGACTTAAAATACTCATTTTTTACAAACAGCGGAACAGAAAGTGTAGAGGCTGCGTTAAAACTTGCAAAAATGTATAGTGAGCGCTCGACTTTTATATCAACAACGCGGGCGTTCCATGGAAAGAGTCTTGGTTCATTGTCAGGTACCGCCAAAGGCGTGTTTCGAAAGCCATTTTTACCATTAATCCCGGGATTCCGTCATGTGCCGTTTGGCGATATTGACATGATGAGAAAAACATTTGAAACTTGTCACTTAGTAGGAGAAGACGTAGCAGCCGTCATTTTAGAACCGATTCAAGGGGAAGGAGGGATCATTCTTCCTCCTGAAGGCTACTTAAAACAAGTAAGAGAACTATGTGATCAATACGGTGCATTGCTCATTTTCGATGAAGTACAAACAGGAATGGGACGCACCGGGAAAATGTTTGCTGCTGAATTATATGATGTTGTACCGGACATTCTTTGCCTTGCAAAAGCTTTTGGCGGCGGGGTTATGCCGGCAGGAGCAGTTGTGGCTAAAGAAAAAGTATTCAAAAGCTGGTTTCCAAATCCGTTTATGCATACAACTACATTTGGCGGGAATCCGCTTGCATGTGCGGCGGCCATTGCGACCATAGATATTTTGTTAGAAGAAAAATTACCTAAACGCGCAGCCGAAGTCGGTAAGTATTTCTTGCAAGGTCTAAAAGATGCGGCGAAAGGTCATGAAGATAAAGTTCTTGAAATTCGTGGAATCGGATTAATGATCGGTATTGAATTCCATAAAGACGAAGTCGGATATGAAGTGTCTAAAGCAATGTTCGACAAAGGCATTCTTGTGGCCGGAACCCTTGTGAATTCCAAAACCATTCGTATAGAGCCTCCTTTAACGATCAGCTATGAAGAAGTCAACGAAGTTATTAGAGTCTTTAAAGAAGTATTGCCTAATGTAAAAATTAAGTAAAGAAAGCAAGAGAGTTCTTTTCTCATGGTGAAATTATTTTATGGATTATATGCCCTATGGCAGTATATGTGAATCTTTAAAATAATCCGTGTAGGAAATGGCTGAAATGAACTGATTTTTTTACCTCTTCATCATTGATTTGATTCAAACAGAGTTTTGACAATGAGTCAGCTAAAATGGGGCATACTCAACCCCAATCCTTCTTCAACCTGCTACAGACCGACGAGTTTTTGGAACAGTAAATAGAGCGGAAAAGGCGTTGAAAATTTGCAGACAGCACATGAACTGGGTTCAAAACTAAGTGTTGGAAGGAGAATTTTCACAGGCTGACTATACAAAGGTTGAAAAAAGAATGGGAACTTTTACTAGAACCTTACGAAAGTTCGGTTATTTTTTACTCCTTCAAACTCAAAAATATCTAGAAGAAACAGGATTCAAAAAAGTATAGAACCTTTACATTGTCGTCGACCTTTTAAGAGGTAAAAAACCCTGGAGATCGACGACATTTTTCATATGTAGGAAAAACCGAGAAAATGAAAGAAAAAGAAAGAAAACTAAAGAAATTTTGATTATTCGCTCCAACTAAAAAAGTTGTTTTTAAAAAACACCGTTTGCTAAAATTCCCTTAAATTCAATCATGTTTGGGGTTTAAATCTTACCTATAAGGAATTGAAACTTCTCCCGATCATAATATTTAAGCTCGTTAATATACGTTTAAATCTTAGCTATAAGGAATCTATCATTGATATACTGGCCGGCGGGGAGTTTTGTTCGTTAATGGATGGATATAATAAATTTCGTATGCAATCGTTTTGGTTCGGTGAAACTTATGCCTTAGGTCGATTTTTGTGCCTTATTAAGTAAGCGGTTTCGCGAATCGTTAATCAATGATTGACTAGATACATGGACGGGATCAACCATTATGTTCTGAAAGTAAATGGAATAACTTTACATTAACTTAACCCCAGACTATTTGCGCGGTTAGAGAATTAGAGCCAATTTTGACAAATTTAACATTCCGTTGTTGGTGTATCATGAGTATGGGAAGAATAAAGGATTCAGAGTATATAGTATAAAAAGCGGCGTTCCTTTTTCTCGCGATAAAAACTTCAATTTTGGGGGAACATGATATGGACTATAAAACGTTAAAACCTTTTCCAAAAGATTTTTTATGGGGCGCTTCTACATCTGCCTATCAATTTGAAGGAGCATGGAATGAAGACGGCAAAGGACCGTCCGTCATTGACAAAGCTCCCCATCCGGAAGGGACAGCGGATTTCAAAGTAGCCAGCGACCATTATCATCGTTATAAGGAAGATATCGCTTTACTGGCGGAGCTTGGATTGAAAGCCTATCGTTTTTCCATCGCTTGGACTCGGATTTATCCTAATGGAACCGGGAAAGTCAACCGAAAAGGAATTGAATTTTACAATCATCTGATTAACGAACTGATCGCACATGGGATTGAGCCGATTGTGACGATGTATCACTTCGATTTGCCGTACGCTTTGGAGGAAAAAGGCGGATGGTCCAATCGAGAGACGATTGACGCTTTTGAGAGGTATGCCAGAACTTTATTCAGTGAGTTCGACGACCGTGTGAAGTATTGGCTGACGATCAATGAGCAAAACACGATGATTCTTCATGGCTCAGCCATCGGAACGACGGATCCCGGTATAGAAGATCCAAGAAAAATGCTGTACCAGCAAAATCATCATATGCTTTTGGCCCAAGCAAAAGCGATGAAGCTTTGTCATGAAATGCTCCCGAATGCAAAGATCGGGCCGGCTCCTAATATCGCTTATGTCTATCCGGCGTCTTCCAAACCGGAAAATGTGCTGGCGGCTCAAACTTTCAATTCGATCCGCAACTGGCTTTATTTGGATGCGGCGGTATTCGGACGCTACAACAGCACAGTCTGGGGATACATGGAAGAAAAAGGCTATACTCCTCATATGGAAGAGGGAGATATGGACATTTTAGCCGGTGCCAACCCGGATTTTATTGCGTTTAATTATTATAATTCGATTACGGTCAAAGCAAGCGAAGAGGAAAAAGAGGCGCACAGCACCGGAGACGAGCACATTGTTATTGGTGAACCGGGCGCTTATCAAGGGTGTTCCAATCCATACTTGACAACAACCGAATTTGGCTGGGAAGTCGATCCGATAGGTTTCAGAATTACTTTGCGCGAATTGTACGATCGCTATCATTTACCGTTGATCGTGACGGAAAACGGATTAGGAGCTTACGATAAACTGGAAGATGGCGATGTCATAAATGACGATTACCGCATAGACTACTTGGCCAAACATTTGGAACAATGTCAGTTGGCTATTACGGACGGAGTAGAATTGTTTGGCTACTCGCCTTGGTCCGCCATAGACTTGGTCAGCACTCACCAAGGAATCAACAAACGCTATGGCTTCATTTATGTCAACCGCGATGAGTTTGATTTAAAAGATTTACGCCGCATCAAAAAGAAAAGTTTTTACTGGTATCAAAATGTCATAAAGACCAATGGTGCGATCATTTCCAACAGCAAATAAACCGATCATGAAAAAGACGGAGAAGGGAACACTTTCTCCGTCTTTTTTGTTGTTTCAAAGTGAACGGTGGAAAGAACGGAAACAACGCGTGATTCTGCGTACGGGTCACGTGTGGCAGAACATATTTTTTCACCATAATAAGTTCACCAAATGGATTGGTATATATCCCAGTCAATCCTTTGATTGAAATGATATTGACATTTAGTTTATATTATCGTTTCAAAATTCCTGTAGGATTTATGTACCAATGTTTCACAAAAGAGTTATTTTTATATAAAAAATAAATTCAAATATTGGGAATAAAGGATTGAAATACTAGGTACAAAGTGCTAATTTTTATTTAAAAGTTTGAAATAGTAAAAAATGGAGGTGTCATATGCGATTTTCTGTCAGCTATCAAGTCAACAAACTTGAAAAAGCTTACCGAATGAGGGTGTACAGTTTAATCAAAGAAGCCGTGCGCACGGTAAATAAGCCCTATTACAACAAGCTTTTTTTGCAGTTCGAAAAGAGGATAAAACCATTTTCGTTTTCTACATATTTGCACAATTTTACATTGGGTGACACCACGATTACCCTTGATCGAATCACCATCACCATCAGCAGTCCTGATATGGAGTTTGCCGTTCACGCTTTTAACGGTCTTCGAAAATTAAAGGAATATTCGGTGAATGGTGAATTGTGGCGTCAATTGAACTTTCAATTATTAAAAGAACCTGTCATTACAAGTCGTAAGGTCGTCTTTCGGACATGCTCCCCTATTTTAATTGAAGATAAAAATGGAAGACCATTGGCGCCGACAGATCCTCTTTATGAAAAAGAACTAAATTATTATGCTAATTTGCAAATTTATCAATTTGCGGGAAGAGATCTTTATGAACCGATCCATATTTCGCCTATACATATGAAAAAAATGGTGATTAAAGAAAGAAATCGACATTTAGAAAAAAATTCCTTTCTTTATTTCACTACATACCGGGGATTGTTCATGTTGGAAGGAAGTCCTCAAGACTTGCAGCTGCTGTACCAATTGGGGATCGGCAAAAGAACGACCTATTTTGGTTTAGTGGAATACGAGTATGAGAAGGTGTAAGAATGGAGATCCAAGTAGATGGAGAGCAGTGGCCGATGGCTGCCGGTTGTATAGGTTTGGCTAAGCTTTATTCGGAAGAAGAATTGCCAAGAACAGCAACAGGCATTCTGTTAAAGGATGACATTCTTGACTCGCTTGCTGAAAAATTTATTCGAGGTTTGATTGATCAGTTCAGTGTTGTAAAACGTGAAGTCAAAAAAAATGATGTGGTATGCCGACCAAGCAAACAAACAACCGGAACGGGCAGAGGAGTTCGCGGCAGAAGTTCGAAAAAACATGAACAATCAATATAAAAAAATAGAAAAATATTTCTCTGATACGGAGGAATGCAAGAGATTAAAGGAATTATTGGAAAGATTAAAAGATATCAAAGAGCCCGAGGAAGCTCCCTTTATTCGAGAATACATAGAACAGTACAGAGAAATCGCTTCTACTCCGTTTATTAATGAAAAGCTAACGTTAAATTATGTAAAGGCTGTCATTTTAAATCCTTTCTATGGACAAACCTCCATTCTTCAACCGGTTTTTAATTCTAAAAGTACAGAAGATCATATTCGACAAATGGAAGCCGATTTTATTCAACCGGCAAAATTGGAGTTGATGTTCGCTGAGAAACTCGATTCGGCGGCGAACATTCAAGAGATTGTTGCTTTTCTTGAAGAACATAAAGACTATAAACCTTTTAAAAATTTGTTGAAGACAATCAAGAAGTGGGCAAATAAAGATCAGGTCATCAGCTATCTTCGCCATGAAATTTTGCCTTGTTCTTTTATAGAAGGATTGATCGCGACTCAATCTTATGAGGAAATGATTTTTTCGCCTCTAGCATTTTCGAAAAAGAAAGCAGTAAATTTCAACTGGAATTTTGATCAGAATCTGCCGGTTCCAATCAGTGCTGTAGCAAGGTTAATCCTGTTTATGGCTCCTTTTGGCATGGCGTTCTATTCAAGAAGGCTGGGAAATGGACAAGCTAGTGAAACTCTTCACTACGCGGGAATGATTCTTTCGCAAAAACATTTTGCTGAAGTGATTAAAGAAAATCATGCTTATCAAAAGCTTCGAGGAGAAGGTTTAAGTTTTGCGGAAGCCATTGTTGGTCTTTTACGAGAATCGACGGATAAAGCGAAAAAAATCAAAAACCCTTATTTGTTTCTTGAAGTGTATTCCAATTATCAAATGAAAAAAACGCTGCTGGATTGTTATCACATACCGGCCTATCTTGCCCAATATGTTGCGGAACATGGAAAATCACTGGATTTTCTTTATTACCGTGAACATAAAGATTCCTTTTTTAGAGCGGTGTTAAAAGGGATTGATCCGAAAGAAACGATTTTTGCCTATTTACGAATGGCCATTAAGAATCCTCATCATGCAAGGGGAGCTTTTTTTGCAGTACGTGAACGAAAACGAATTCTCGAGGCAAAAAAAGGAGCAGAAAATATGACGAATCATGATAAAACGATCTCTGATGTTTATGATCTCGGTCGTCATTTGCGAAAAGTATTAATGAAAGAACGTATGGATGGACAAGAGAGAAGGCGTTATCGAGCCGGCGGGAAGAAAAAGATAGACGGGATTGCCTATCGTTTGCTTAATGAAGCGAAAGCGGGGAATATAAGAGGATTTATGGAGATGATTTTCCGTGTTTATTTGGCTTCCGGGCTTGATGTACCTTCCGTTTTTATAGATTCGTTTAAAGAAGAAGGGCTGGATTTTGAAACGATTTCAAGTGCCTTTATCGCCGGCCTGATAGGACAAGAACAAACTAAGAACGAAGGAGCTGTGACAAGTGGGTAAAGCGTTATCTTTTACCGTTGTGTTTCAAGCCAATTCTTTAAATTATGGAGAAGGGGTTGCCAACATTGCGGAATTAAAGAAGATTCACAGAGGAAATGGAGACGTACTGACTTTTGCTTCACGACAAAGCATTCGTTACGATATTGTCCGTCTTGGAAACGAGTGGTTTGAATGGAATCTTCAAACGGTTGATAAGACAAAAGGAACATTGCAGTTTCGGGAAGATGTGACGATTGCCGATTCCGTTGAAATGGACTTTTTCGGTTATTTAAAAACGGGAAAAACCTCTCAAAAACGGTCGGCCGTTGTCCGGCTTTCCCATGCCGTCTCCCTTGAACCATACCGCAGCGATATGGAATTTCTCAATAATATGGGGCTTGCGGAGCGGATTCATGAAAATCCCAATCTTGCCAACATTGAACATCATGAAAGTTTTTATACTTATACGGTGACGATCGACTTAGACAGAGTAGGGATCGATGGGGATGTAGAGTTGAGTAAAGAAACTCGTTCCAATCGAGTAGAGCAGTTGCTGGAAATTATAAAATTACTAAACCGCAATATCCGTGGCCGTCAAGAAAGCTTAGCCCCTCTTTTTATCATAGGCGGCTTGTATCCGGTTGCTAATCCATTTTTCTTAGGAAGGATCAAATTAGAGAACGAAGCCCATCATTGGATACTGAATGTTAAAGGATTAAAGGATGTATTAGAAACAACTTTTGCCGGTCAATCCATCCGAGAGCAAACCTATATTGGATATGTTTCGGGCGTATTTGGAAATGAAACAGAGTTTAATGGTTTAGTGAACAGCAGCCAAACAGGTTCCATCGAAGACTTTTTTGCTGCCATGAAAAATGAGGTTCGATCCTACTATGGAGTGAACAATGAATGAAGGCTCTTCGTTTAGAACTATATCAGCAAACAGCTTGTTATAAGAAGCCATTTGCATTCAAAGTATCAGAAACGTATCCTCTTCCTCCCTATTCAACGGTAAAAGGAATGCTTCATGCGGTGATGGGGGCAAATTCTCTCATCCCGATGAAAATCAGCGTTCAAGGAAAATATGATTCGTTAGTGACGGATTACCAAACTCATTATTTTTTTAAGAATGATCGTACGAAGGAATTTGCTTTAATTTTTGACGGGCTGGGATTCGAATTCAATTTGGCAGATGTGACCACGATGCCGATTTATGTACATATGCTTTATGACATTGAATTACTGATTCATGTTCAAGCAGAAGATGAGGTCTTATTGGATCTTGAACGAAACATAAAAACAAACACCACTCATTTAAGCTTGGGAAGATGGGAAGATTTGGTTCGAATCGACCGTTGTGAGATTGTCGAATTGAGAGATTGCGAGGATGAGCCTGTTTTAAAATACAATGCTTATGTTCCGATGAAAATAATAACAGATGAAACTTATTATCCGTATAAGCTGAATTGGACGTATCGTATGATTCAAGGTGTAAGAGTTTGGAATAAAATTGATGTTGGATATATGCTGGCCGGAGAAGCTATTGAACAGTATGACTTATTATCGCTGGATTCATACGGGGATTTGGTTCTTTTTCCTTAAAAATCTTGTGTTTGAAGGAATCTATAGATATATTGGAATGGGATGAGCTTTTATGCGAATCTTTTCCGGGGAAACGATTCAAAAACATGACATGAGATACGGATATGTTTAGGAAATTTCAAGAAATTATGCCGTTCTTTTGTTTCGTTGTTGATAAAGCGAGATTGGCAATTGCTTGTATGGGCAGAAAAGTGATATGATGCCGGAATAGAGGATACGATTTTTCAAAATAAAATTCGAAACGTGAAAAAAACTTTCTTGATTGGGAACAGGTGCTTAAAACGTTTATCATTTGCCATCCGCTCCCGGCCATTCCTTTTTTAAAAAATTAGACCGGGATCAGGATTGATTTGATCTGAACGCAGAGGGATATAAAGTCTTATTCTACGCTTGATGTATTTTGATTGACCACAGGTTTTATCTGAACGCAGAGGGATATAAAGATAGAATAAATTTTATTTAACCAATTCATAAAAGGTTGTTTTATCTGAACGTAGAGGGATAAGGAGAATTCCGCATTCACGTATTGCGGCAGGGATGAAGCGAGTTTTATCGAATATATAGTAGGAAAGAGAGAGTTTCAAAAGCTGTATTTCTTTTGAAGTTTTAGGTTGTTGATTACGTTGGTTTATTGCATATGTCGTCGCACTTTTTGGCGATTAAGGGTTTCACCATTTTAAAGAAAAAGCTATGAAACGATGATTGTTATGGGATAGAGGCTATGATTTTTGCTTAATAATAAGGAAGATATTCCCTTTTCTTGACAAAGCGGAAAAATTTTCCTAAAATTTGTTCCAAAAGGAAATCCCTTTCAAAGATTTCACAGCGAATATTTAGTGGATGCAATGAAATGGAATTTTTTCTTAATCAATAACTAGAGAAAGATTAAAGGAACAACAAGCGGAAGTGTCTTATCGTTCTTTTATTCTGAATTTTCCGATTTGTTTACCAGCGATAAAAACATCCGCTTGGAAGAGAAAGGATTGGATAAGATGAGAAAACGGCTTCTTCTTATTTTTATAGTTGCGTTTGGGCTGGTTGCCACGGCATGTTCGGGAAATGGCAAGGAAAAAACGGAGAAGAGCGAAGCAAGCAGCACTCCCATTCCTCTCGATGTGTCCATTCGTTTGCCGAAGGCGATTCAGCCTAATCAAGAAGTGAAAGTGGAAGCGGTGGTGACGCAAGGGCGAGAGAAGGTGGATGACGCGGATGAAGTAAAGTTTGAAATTTGGAAAAAAGGACAAGCCAATCACAAAATGTTAACGGGCAAACATGAGAAAGACGGGATATATTCGATCCAGACAAGATTTGCCGAAAAAGGAGCGTATTATGTTGTATCCCATGTGACGGCAAGAGGGATGCACAATATGCCGCAGAAAGAATTTTGGGTAGGACAACCACAATAAAAAAGGCCGGCCTAAAAAGCCGGCTTTTTCCATGAGACAGTCGCCTGCGATCCCCGTTCCATGGAGTTTTGGTCAACCCAAAAAGCTGATTCGTCCGGCAGGATCACGATTCTACTTCCTTCTATAGATTGGTTCTTTACTATTAAAATCGATTTCCTCTACTATTCTTTATTTCCGTTTTCGTTTCGGGATTGAATTGTTGTTTTAGTTTTTCCAACGCACCTTTCTTCCATTTTTTCACCGCGCTTTCGGATACACTTGCTTTATGAGCGATTTCTTTTGTTGTCAATCCATCGTAAAAAGAAGCGATGACCCAAAACTTTTGTTTAGACGTGAGTGTTTTACAATACGATAGCAGGATTTCTTTTTCAAATGGTTCATCATTTGCGGGAAATTCCGAAAATCCGGCATTTGTTTCCACTAATAAAGTAGATGCCGCTTCTTCCCACTTTCTGGAATTGGATAATTCGGTCAGCATTCTTCCTTTAATGAATGAATAAGCGTAGCTGGCAAAAGCTCCTTTTTCAGGCTGGAAATTTCTTTGCGCCTCCCAAAGGGCAATCAATCCGACTTGATAAAACTCCTGTTTATTTTTATAAATGTGCAGTTTGTTTATAATGGCGTGAATCATGGGTGAATATTTTTCAGCCAACTGCTCAAACGATTCCATTTTCCTTTCCTTTCCTTTCTGAAAAGCGCGCTTTTCAAATATTCCCGGGTGCTTTCACCTTATCGGGAACTTGGCTCTTTTTCGAAAAGAGAAAAATGAAAAAATAGGAAAATAATTAAGTGAAAATCCATTTTTTCATACGTTATTCTTTTGAAATGAGCAAAAATAAATAGTTTTTGGGCTCATTTAATCGTTTTTGTTTTTCATTCAATAGTCCTTTTCTTTTTGTGCTGAACATGCCATTATAGAGAAAAAGGAAAAGAAAAATCGGAATTTTCCGGAATAAGATGCCTTAAAGGGGGAGAACATCTCCATGTATATATGTGATACATAGAACTGAAGGCACTAATTTATAATCATTACATTTTGAAAATAATGTATAATAAAATAATAGAAAAAAAACGTTGAAAAAATGCGGGTTTCGGTTTATTATTTTAGTAACTTGACAACAAATAAAAATAAAGGAGTTTGCATAATTATGAATAAAGTAGGAGCTAAGTTTTCGCTGTTTCTTGCGGTTTGCTTCGTGTTTTTGCTGGCGGCATGCGGATCAAACCAAGGGAAAAGCGATTCTGATGGAAAGATCAAAACGCTAAAGGTAGGAACAAATGCCGCTTTTGCCCCATTTGAATATATGGAGAAAGGGAAAGTGACCGGATTTGATATCGATTTGATCCATGCGGTGGCGAAAGAAGCCGGATATCAAGTCGATGTGCAGCATGAAGGCTGGGATTCCATGTTGGCGAATTTGGAAAACAAACAATCCGATCTGGCTATTTCCGGCATTACGATCAATGATGATCGCAAAAAGACGTATGATTTCTCCCGCCCGTATTTTGAAGCAGCCAATGTCATTGTGGTGAAAAAAGGAAGCAATGTTAAAAATGCCTTGGACTTAAAAGGAAAAAAAGTGGGCGTTCAAAGCGGAACGACTGGACAAGATGCTGCTGAAAAAATATTAGGCAAAAACAGTCAGAATGTGAAAAAATACGAGGATGTAACGGTAGCCTTTATGGCTTTGAAAAATAAAGAAGTAGATGCAGTGGTCATCGATAATGTCGTCGCCAATGAGTACGTAAAAAACCATCCGAAAGAGAATTTAAAGGTCATTACGGACCGCAAAAACTTTGAATCCGAATTTTACGGCATCGCATTTCCTAAAGGCAGCGAGTTGACGCCGAAATTTGATCAAGCGCTTGACAAAGTGATGGAAAACGGCACCTATGAAAAACTTTATAAAAAATGGTTTGGAAAAGAGCCGGATATGGAAGTTCTAAAAAAAGCGAAATCATAACTTTCAGCATGCGAATGTGGCAAAAGAACAAGGCTGCCGCCTCATTTTGGGTGCAGCCGATTTTTGCTTTATGAAAACACGGGAAGAAAAGGAGAAGAATGATGGATTTTCAGTTTGATATCATCCGAGAATATTTGCCGTATTTTGCAAAAGGTACATTATTAACGATCGGAATGTCCTTGATTGCCGTGCTGATCGGCCTGATTCTCGGGCTGTTGATTGGACTTGGAAAAATGGCGTCCAACAAATGGGTGCGGCTTCCTTTTATTTGGCACATTAACTTTTACAGAGGAACTCCATTGTTTTTGCAAATTTTGCTGATTCATTTCGGGGTCATGCCGCTCTTTATGTCTCCTGTCAATCCGATTGTCTCAGGGATTGTGGCTTTATCTTTAAATTCGTCCGCATACGTTGCGGAGATTTTTCGGGCCGGTATTCAATCGATCGATAAAGGGCAAATGGAAGCGGCTCGTTCATTAGGAATGACGCATGTTCAAGCAATGTGGCACATCATTTTGCCGCAAGCGTTTAGACGAATGATTCCGCCGCTTGGAAACGAATTTATCACGTTATTGAAGGATTCTTCTTTAGCGGCCATTATTGCCGCACCGGAATTAATGTATTGGGGACGGGCTGCTCAAGGGCAATATTACCGTGTTTGGGAGCCGTATATTACAGTGGCAGTCATCTACTTAATTCTCACTCTTTCGTTAACATACTTGCTAAATTATATAGAGAGAAGGTTGGAAAAAGAATGATCTCGGTAAAAGGACTCAAAAAATCCTATGGCGATATAGAAGTATTGAAAGATATTTCGATTGACATCCATCCGAAAGAAGTGGTAGTGGTGATCGGTCCTTCCGGTTCGGGAAAATCCACCTTTTTGAGATGCTTGAACATGTTGGAAACCATTTCTGGAGGACATGTGATTATTGATGGCATGGACTTGGCAGATAAGAAAACGGATATTAACAAAGTTCGCACCGAAGTAGGCATGGTGTTTCAACAATTTAATTTGTTTCCGCATAAAACCGTTCTGGAGAATATTACCTTATCTCCTATCATAGTAAGAAAATGGAGCAAAGAGAAAGCAGAAAAAAAAGCGATGGAGCTGCTTGAGAAAGTAGGTCTTTCCGATAAAGCGCACGTATATCCTCATTCGTTGTCCGGAGGGCAAAAACAGCGTGTTGCGATTGCCAGAGCTCTTGCGATGGAACCGAAAGTCATGCTGTTTGATGAACCGACATCAGCTTTGGATCCGGAAATGGTCGGGGAAGTGTTGGAAGTGATGAAACAGCTTGCTCAAGAGGGAATGACCATGGTGGTCGTTACCCACGAAATGGGATTCGCTCGTGAAGTAGGGGACAGGGTTGTGTTTATGGATGGAGGCTATATTGTGGAAGAAAATACTCCGCAAGAATTGTTCGATCATCCTCAACATGAAAGGACAAAATCGTTTTTAAGCAAAGTATTGTAGAAGCAGCAGACAGCTGTTTCTTTTTTTCATGCCGGCGTGAAAGGTCGATTCTTGAAGTTTGTTCTTGACGGTGTTGGGTGAAAATTCTGTATTTACTTTTTGCAATCTGTCCTCTATGATGAAAATGTACAGGAAGAAAAATTATTTGGATAAGGGAGAATGAAATGTCAAATCCAAAATCGGAATGGCTTTCTTGGATAAAGTCGATCTTGTTTGCGCTAATCATTTCGTTTATCATTCATACGTTTCTTTTTTCTCCTTATATAGTAAAAGGAGAATCGATGTCTCCTACTTTGGAAGAAGGAAATAAGTTAATTGTAAACAAGATGAAAAATATAAAGAGATTTGACATTGTGGTGTTCCATGCGCCGAATTCTAATGAGGTATATGTTAAGCGCGTGATCGGACTGCCGGGCGATACAGTAGAAATGAAAAATGATGTTCTGTATATAAACGGAGTAGCGTATAAAGAGCCATACTTAAATAAGCTGAAAAAGCAATATTCCTATTTGAACCGTTTTACCGGAGATTTCACATTAAAAGAAATCACAGGAAAAGAAAAGGTTCCTGATGGTAAAGTATTTGTTCTAGGCGACAATCGTTTAAGAAGCAATGACAGCAGAAGATTTGGATTTATCGACGAAAAGGATATTATTGGTTCGGCCGTTTTTCGTGCTTGGCCCATCCAAAAAATCGGCGTGATGAATTAAGCTGAAAATCAAATCTTCTTGGAGTTATTGGTACTTTGAGTCCGGAGGTAAGTCCAATCGTTGCAATGAATACTGGAACGTGATATTGCTTACAGCAGCTGCTAAAGGGTTTTCGCCGTTTGTCTCTGTACTGCCGGCTTTCGTGTGCTAAAGGCTATTGAACGGTGATAACCCATTCCATCGCTTTTTCAGACAAAGTTTGATCAACAGACATGAAACGGAATAGTCTATTCCTAATGGATTTTATTGAAATAGCCATTTTACGCCTTGCTCCGTTCATTTTCTTGAAAAATGCCTCCGAAGATCTCTTTTCCATTTCATTCTTCTTGAATGTTTATGAAAGGAAATGTTCTAATTCCCTCTTCTTCCAACTTACTATTGCTAATTTATGAAGAAAGTGCATGCAAACACGAAGAGGGCCGCAGATCAATCGAAAATGTGAGGTCCCGAACCTTTTTTTGACTGGTACAGGGAGAAAATGACGAGGATTCTTGTAATAGTGAGAAAGATACATCAAATCCGGACCGGGTCAATGTTTTGGAAAAGAAAATTCTCAGGATCGTTGACAATGCAGAAGAAGCCGTTTATTCTAGAAGAGAATAGGCGAATCCGCCATTCAAGCTGAAAGAAGACTAGTTGTGTTTGACGGTTTATCACTGCCATTTTCTTGATGCCAATTGAACGAGCCGAAAATGTATAAATACGGTTGTTTTTTTGGTAAGACCGCACCTTTTCTTTTGAAGAAGAGGTTTTTCTATACAAATAAAACATACTATTTTAATAAGAATTATAAGAATTAAAAATTTAGGAGGTGCCTTGGGATGCAAAAACACGTAAGAATTCAATGGAAAGGCCATCATTTGGCTGCGACGATTCACTATCCTGCAGAGTGGACCGATCAGGAAAAAAATGCACGCTATCCTTTAGTCGTGATCTGTCATGGTTTTATTGGAAGCAGGGTAGGAGTAAATCGGTTGTTTTACAAAGCGGCACAAGAATTGGCGGAAGACCGGTATGTGGTGATCCGGTTCGATTATGCGGGATGCGGCGAAAGCGACGGAGACTATGGACAGACAGGCTTGGATGATTTCATCGATCAAACGAATCATGTGATTGATTTTGGGTTGCAATTAAACGGAGTGGACGCCGATCAATTGGTCCTTCTTGGGCATAGTCTAGGCGGGGCAGTTGCATCATGGATTGCCGCCAATGATTCAAGAGTGAAAAAATTAATCCTCTGGGCTCCTGTAGGTCAACCGTATAAGGATATTGTCGCCATTGTCGGCGAAAAAGAAGTGGAAAAACTGAAACAAAAAACGTTTATTGATTATATGGGCTATCAGTTGACCTCCCGCTTCTTTCGTTCATTGTCATTGTACCATCCGCTCAAGGAAGCTTCCCGATTTCAAGGAGATGTAATCATTCTTCATGGAACGAATGATGAAGACATTTCTGCCGAATATTGTTTGCGCTACGATTCCGTATTTCAAACAAGAGAAAAAGGAACGTGCGAAAAACGGCTTATTGCCGGGGCAAATCATACTTTTTCCTCCTGTGTCGACCAAAGAGATCTGTTTTCGGAAACAAGACGTTGGCTTGCTGCTGTATTGAAAAGGGAGACGAGAAAAAAAGTCGTCTGACAGCTAATGAATCCAAAAATGGGTTTGACTTTAACATTCACCTTTCCGAAGAGAAAAGAAGTGGTTGGCCTCTCGGGATGGCTCCTGTTGTGAAAGATTTATGTTCATATGATTGCATTATTAAAAAGATGACGATTGACGGATTTGGATGGGCTGGTTCTAATAGGGAGAGCTGGCCTGTTTTATTTTTTAAAAAGGAAAAAATCGCAATTTTTCTCATTATAACGGGCTGGAAGGTATGTTAAAATAATCGTATGGTTCCTTTGAGCAATAGATTGCTGTTTGAATTCTTTTTGAAAAGTAAGGAAAATGGACAATCGAAAGCCCATATTATGTTATAAAAAGATGAAAGGAAAACGGGACGCTGTTTAGGAATCCATCGGCGTGGCGTTGTTTATTGAACAGTGGACAAGCGGCTTGCCCCATTTTCCCTTTACGATTAAATAGCAACTCAAGAGACCTAAAAGGGGGAAAAGAATGAGTCGATGGAAGACTACGTGAAACGATTTGCCAATTCGAAAACATGGCGAAGAATTGTGATTCTGGCCATTATTGTCTTTTTTCTCTATATAGTAAGAAGCATGATGAATGTTATTTTGCTTACATTTATTTTTACCTTTTTGATGGATCGATTGGAAAAAATGGTATCCGGATTCATTCGAATCAATCGAAAAATCACCGTCATCCTTTTATATACCATTGTGGTTGGTTTGCTTTTGTATGGAATTGTCAGGTATTTGCCGGTGATTGTTGCGGAAATTACCCAGTTGGTGAAACAAATCACTGAGTTTTACACGCGGCCGCAGCATAATGTCATCTTGAATTATTTGGTGGACTTCTTAAAAGAAAAGCAAATATCCAGTTATTTGCAGCAAGGCGTTACCTTCTTGCTGAAGTATTTTACGGATATCAGCAAAATCGTACTTCAAGTTTTGCTTGCCATTATTTTAAGTCTGTTTTTTTTGCTGGAAAAAGAGCGGCTTATTCGATTTACCCGTAAATTTAAGCACAGCAAATTGTCCATGTTTTATGACGAAATTGAGTTTTTCGGCCGGAAGTTTGTAAGAACGTTTGGCAAGGTGATTGAGGCCCAAGTCGTTATTGCGATCGTCAATACGATTTTGTCGATCGCCGGACTTTGGATTATGGGGTTTCCCCAATTGTTTGGCTTAGCGATCATGATTCTTTTTCTCGGCTTTATACCGGTTGCCGGAATGATTATTTCGCTTATTCCGCTTTCCATTATCGCATACAGCATCGGCGGGTATATAAAAGTATTGTATGTATTGATTATGATCGCTGTGGTTCATGCGGTCGAAGCCTATTTGCTGAACCCGAAACTCATGTCTTCTAAAACGAATTTGCCTGTTTTTTACACATTTATGGTCCTCATTTTTTCAGAACAATTTTTCGGTGTTTGGGGTTTGATCTTAGGGATTCCGATTTTTGTGTTTTTACTGGATGTTTTAGAAGTCACCGATTCATCCGACAACAAAGAAAAAGAATAAAATGGAAAGCCTGCATCTCAAAAAAAGATGCAGGCTTTTTTTGCAGACGACTATTATATGTGCTTCCCAAGTTCGGCATAATCTCTCCTTCTTCTTCATAGATTGGTATGGAAAAGCAGAATGGACCAGCTATAGAACCTGCCGGAAAAGGAGATGGGAGATGTGAAGCACAAAAAGAAATGGCTGCTGATGGGGCTGGTATTTATACTGGCAGCGGCTTTATTCGCCGGATGCGGCAAATCGAAAGAAACGGGCACAACAGAAAAAAGCACATTGGATAAGATTAAAAAGCGGGGGGAATTAGTGGTCGGCGTTAAATATGATACGTATTTATTCGGCTATAAGGATCCGAAAACCGGTAAAGTAGCAGGCTTTGATGTCGATATTGCCAAAGCGCTTGCCAAGAAAATTTTCGGCGATGAGAAGAAAGTCAAGCTTGTAGAAGTAACGTCCAAAACGCGAATTCCGAAGCTGCAAAACGGCCAAATTGATGCCATTATTGCGACGATGACGATTACGGATGAACGCAAGAAACAAGTCAATTTTTCCGATGTGTATTTTGATGCGGGACAATCTCTGCTTGTGAAAAAGGGCAGTCCGATTAAAAGTGTAAAAGATTTGAAAAAAGGAACGAAAGTATTGGCCGTAAAAGGAGCAACGTCCGGAGATAATGTGAAAGCTAAAGCTCCAGATACGCAAGTGTTGGAATTTGAAAATTACGCCGAAGCGTTTACCGCATTAAAATCGGGAAAAGGGGATGCCTTGACAACGGATAATTCGATCCTTTATGGCATGGCGGCGCAAGATCCTAACTATGAAGTGGTTGGCGGAACATTTACGAATGAGCCATACGGAATTGCCGTTCGAAAAGGCGATGAGAAATTCACGAAATACATCAATTCTTTCCTAAAAGAACTGAAGGAAAGCGGAGAGTATGATCGAATCAAGAAAAAATGGATTAAACAGCAATAATGCATTTTAGAGCTGGACTAAAAATGGTCCAGTTTTTTTGGATTTTCTTATGATTTAGAGAGCCCTTCGATTCGTCCAATTTTGCACAAAAAACGATACTATATTTGGACTGTTTTTTTCTATTTTTCTGTAATATAGTGAAAACAGATAGAAAAAAATCTTGTTTTACACAAATTAGAAAGCGATTACAAAAATCAGGAGCATTCCTGTAATGAGGAAATTTGAGGTTTGATAAAAAAAAGTCCCCTTGGTATAGTACAGGGTGTCAATGCGCGTTGACCCCGAATTTCAATAAACCAAGGAGGACTCAAAATGAATTATACACAAAATCAAAAAATCTCTCAAATTACACCATCAACTCTCATTGTAGGTATTGATGTAGCTAAAGAAAAGCACGTTGCCCGTTTTCAAGATGACCGAGGCTTAGAATTTGGCAAGAGATTGATCTTTGAAAATCGTATACACGGCTTTCAAACCTTATTAGATTGGGTTAATCATATTCAAAAAGAAAATCATAAGGACCACGTGATTTTTGGAATGGAGCCAACAGGTCATTATTGGCTAAATCTTGCTTACTTTCTTAAGGCAAAAGGATATGATGTAGTGCTAGTGAATCCCATGCACGTCAAAAAAAGTAAAGAGCTTGATGACAATTCGCCTACAAAAAACGATACAAAAGATGCTCGTGTCATTGCACAGTTAATGAAAGATGGGCGATACTCCGTACCGAACCTATTAGAGGGCGTATACGCTGAACTAAGGGAAGGCGTCAAATTACGAGATCAGCTCATCAAACAGCTTATGATCATTGAAGGGCGGATTGAAAACGTCATTCAGCGCTTTTTCCCAGAGTTTTTCGATGTGTTTGGAGATTGGAAAGGTAAAGCCGCCTTTTATACCTTGCGCATGTTTCCATTTCCCTCTCATATTCAAAAGTTGTCACCAGAAGAAGTGCTGCAAAAATGGAAACCGTATGTACAGCGTGGGGTTGGGCTGAAACGAGCAACCCGACTCGTAGAAGTAGCGAAAAAGAGCGTTGGGATTGAGACAGGAATCCAGTTCGCAAAAAGAGAATTGGATTGCCTATTGGATCAATATGAGCTTTACAAGAAACAGTTAGCACAACTAGATGAAGAACTAGAAGGTGTTGTTGAAAGCATACCAGGTGCGAAACAAATGACCAATATCCCGGGACTTAGTTACACTACCATTGCTTTGTTCTTTGCGGAAGTAGGAGATTTAACCAAGTACAATCATCCGCAACAATTAGTCAATCTGGCAGGGCTTTCTTTAAGAGAACACAGTTCAGGAAAGTATAAAGGGCAAACACGCATAACCAAAAGGGGTCGAAGACGTTTACGAAAAGCATTATACCTGGCCATTCGACCATTGGTTGCCCATAATCCTGTATTTAAAGCCTTGCATCATTACTATACCAATCGGCCAGACAGGCCGTTAAAAAAACAACAGTCTCTGATTGCCTTGTGTTGTAAATTATTACGTGTGTTATTTGCCATTGGTAAGAAACAGTGTGAGTTTGATGGATTAAAGCTATTAAAGGGATTACCTCAAATAAAAGCATTACAGGCTGCATAAAAGCTTTCAAACGACTTGTTATTCTGACAAACACCAATAGTGCAGAGTTGGAGTATATTTTCACCATTCGGGCATTAGACCCTGTAAAGGAGCATATCCAACCTCCACCTCATGGGTACGCAGGACGAAGGAATGTGTGGATCTTAAAATCCAGTGATACATGGGAGGGTGAGCGACCATGAGAAGTGTGGAGACTTCTTGCACGGTCATACATGATATTACAGATATTGTAAATCTGTATTATAGGATGCACCTTACCATGTAAATATATTGAATAAATACAAGTAATATCCACTCATTTGAGGTGAAGAAGCTATTATGTGTTAGCGAAATTTAAAGAAAACGTGAGAATTTTGAAGAAAATTAAAGTTTATAGAGGGAGGGAGGAATCATGACGCTTGACTACCGCTCCATGGCCGTGTTAACGAAATTGGTTCGATCTCCTTCTTTTGTCACCGTTCAAGAATTAACGGAAAGTTTAAATGTTTCAAAGCGCACGGTCTATTATGATATGAAAAAGATCAATTATTGGCTGGAAAAACAAAAACTTCCTTCCGTTCAATACGTTCGTTCTCAAGGTTTCTACTTGGAAGAAAAATCAAAACGAGAGATTCCGAAGAAAATGCCCTTTGTCTATCGGCATTATGAATATTCGCCGAAAGAACGAAAAGCCAAAATGATGGTTTTGCTTCTGATGAAGGAGCGCCCCATCTTTCTAGCAGATTTATTGAAGATGGTGGATGTCAGTCGGAATACGGTGATAGAAGATATCAAAGGGTTGAAAGAAGAGTGTAAAAAATTTCATGTACAAATCGTTTCCACTAAAAAGAAAGGGTATATTCTCTTTGGGAAAGAA
Organism: Bacillus sp. FSL W8-0223; assembly: GCF_038006805.1. Taxonomy (NCBI): domain Bacteria; kingdom Bacillati; phylum Bacillota; class Bacilli; order Caryophanales; family Bacillaceae; genus Bacillus; species Bacillus sp. FSL W8-0223. Next base: position 2,984,996 of record NZ_JBBOVX010000001.1, on the reverse strand, counting down.
CTGGATTTACGGAATGCCCTTGTTTACTTCTTGTCCCAGTTAAGTGGCAATAAAGAATGGATGAATGGATTCTTTCCCGTTTTACAAGAAGTTAAGACTGAACATTTAAACTTGATTTACAAGATGATTTCCGAAAGCGAAAGCATGTTAAATCTTCACTTTACGGATGAAGATGTTCAAACGTTAAGTTTGCGTGTTTATCTTTTTTCGAAAAGAATCAAGCAAGGGTATTTTGTGGAAATGGATCCGGTTGAAAAAGACATTCTCCGTTCTACAAAAGAATATTTGGCCGCTCAACATATCGGCAAGCAGTTGGAGCGTTGTTTCAAGCTGGAGATACCGGAAGACGAGATCTATTTTTTGACTACTCACTTACTCAGTTCTAAAATTATCCATTCTCAAAATTTAGATGCGAGGAATTCTGACGTTGCTGCTCTGCGAGAAGTATGTCAAAAAATGGTGGACGATTTTCAAAAATACTCTTGTGTGTTCTTTCGAAATCGAAAAGCGGTGGAGAATCATTTGCTGCTACATTTGAAACCCGCTTTTTATCGGCTGAAATACGGGATCAAAGTGAACAATCCTCTCTTTGACTCCATTAAAACCAATTATGCGGACATATTTGCTTTAACCAAAAAAGTGATTGATCATTTTCAAAAACTGGTGGGAAAGCCTATTCCTGACGACGAAACAGCTTTGCTGGCCGTCCACTTCGGGGGATGGCTCAATCGTGAAGAGGCAGAAGGGCATCAACGTAAAAAAGCGGTGATCGTATGTGCGAATGGAGTAGGAACGTCTTTGATTATGCATAGACAGCTTAAAGAGCTGTTGCCAAACGTCGAGATTGTCGATAGCTTGACGAAAAGACAATATGATTCTGCAAGCCTTGATGTCGATTTTGTAGTATCTACTGTACCGCTTCAAGATCGCGGCATTCCTGTATTTTTGACAAATCCGATTATGAATGAAGCAGAAAAAAACAAGTTGCTGAAATGGACGAACCACTTTACAAATAACAGAGAAAATCTTTCCGTTCAAGCATTCATGAATATGATTGAAAAGTATGCAGATATCCACGACTATGAAGGTCTTGCACGAAAGGTAAAGGAATTTTTGTCCGTTCCTTCCCCGACGATGAAGGAGGTATACAAACCGATGCTCAATGAATTGATTGATGAAGACCACATTGTGTTAAAAGAGGAGGAGAAGAGCTGGGAAGATGCCATAAAAACGGCGGCGGAGCCACTGCTGAAAACGGGTGCGGTCACGGAAGGATATGTCGATGCCATGATTGAAAGCGTCCATGAGTTGGGACCGTATATCGTCATTGCACCAAAAGTAGCGATTCCTCATGCAAGGCCTGAAAAAGGAGTTAATCGACTGGGGATGACATTGCTGCGCTTAAAAAAAGGAGTACCCTTTGCAGAGGATGGTTCACGCAATGTTCATTTGGTTATTGTCTTGGCAGCCGTGGACAATGAAACGCACTTAAAAGCGTTGTCTCAATTATCTAATTTGCTGTCAGACTCTCAAAATATCGAGCAATTAATCAAGGCGGACACAAAAAAAGAGATTCTCGATTTAATCAATCAATATTCAAAAGAATAAGGAGAGATGGAATATGAAAAAGATTTTAGTCGTTTGCGGAAACGGATTAGGAAGCAGTTTAATTGTGGAAATGAATGTAAAAAAAATCTTGAAAGAAATGGGCGTAGAAGCGGAGGTCAGTCATACGGATCTGGCAACAAGCAAATCGGAACAAGCGGATATTTATCTTGGCTCTAAAGAGATTGTAGAAAACTTGGAGGATGGAAAAAGAACGGTTGTCGCATTGAAAAACATTCTCGATCAAAATGAAATCAGAAGAGAGCTTGAAAAATACTTTTAGGAGGAAAAAGCCATGCTGGACTTTTTAATGAAGGACATCTTAGGGACTCCCGCCATTTTAGTCGGCATATTTGCGCTTGTCGGTTTGCTGCTGCAAAAGAAAAATGCGGCAGAAACGGTGTCTGGAACGTTAAAGACGATTATGGGATTTGTGATTTTAAGCGGCGGAGCGAATATTCTCGTAGGCGCCCTTGATATTTTTAGTAAAATGTTTCAACATGCCTTTCGCATTCAAGGCGTTATTCCCAACAATGAAGCGATAGTGGCCATCGCCCAAAAAACATTTGGTAGTGAAACGGCATTAATAATGGTATTTGGTATGATCGTGAATATTATTTTGGCTAGGATTACCCCTTTTAAATACATTTTTTTAACCGGACATCATACTTTATTCATGGCATGTTTAATTTCTGCCGTTCTGGCAACGGGCGGAATTACCGGAGTACCCCTTGTTATTATTGGATCGATCATTCTCGGATTATTAATGGTGATTTCTCCTGCGATTCTGCAGCCGTTCGTACGCCAAATTACGGGTTCGGATGATATCGCCGTAGGACACTTTGGTTCCTTTGGCTACTTTGTGGCCGGATTTTTGGGCAAAGTATTCGGAAACAAGGAACGTACAACGGAAGAAATAAAAGTCCCGAAATCACTGGGATTTTTGCGGGATACTTCAGTAGCCGTATCGTTGACAATGTGCATCTTGTTCTTCATCGTTGCCGGTTTCGCCGGTCCTGCATTTATCGAAAAGGAGCTAAGCGGCGGAACGAATTTCTTAGTCTTTTCTTTTATGCAATCGATTACCTTTGCTGCCGGCGTGTATATCATTTTATCGGGCGTTCGTTTGATCATCGCAGAAATTGTTCCTGCATTTAAAGGGATAGCCGATAAGTTTGTAAAAGATGCGAAACCCGCGCTGGATTGCCCAACTGTTTTTCCTTTTGCGCCAAATGCCGTTATTATCGGATTTTTAACTAGTTTTGTGGCCGGGTTGGTTTCGATGTTTTTGCTTCCTTTGTTCCACTTAAAAGTTATTGTGCCCGGTCTTGTTCCTCACTTTTTCACAGGAGCAGCGGCGGGTGTGTTCGGAAATGCGACCGGTGGCCGAAGAGGCGCCGTGATCGGCTCATTCGCAAACGGACTGCTGATCTCGTTTTTGCCGGCTATTCTCCTTCCGGTCCTCGGATCGCTTGGTTTCGAAGGAACAACGTTCGGTGACGCTGACTTTGGCATTGTCGGTATTCTTCTTGGCTATTTGATGAAATTGTTTTCTTAATGAAAAGCTGATCTCTTCTAAAGTGAATCCCTTATGTGCAGACAGTTTTGAAAAAGCTCATCCTGTCTCACAGGAGGGATTTTTCATGGTTTTCGACTGTCTGGTGATAGGGTGTCCACCCGCGGGAACGAGTAAATGACAAATGACCTTTAGAGATGACCGTTGCATTTATCTTCTTTCTTGCCTATTCTGACAAACTTATTTTTCTAGTTTATAATAAAACGAGGAACATAAAATTTTTGGAGTGTGAGCAATGGTAAGAGCGGCGGCTTTGTTTTTGCTGGCGGGATTGGCGGAAATCGGCGGCGGTTATTTGATTTGGCTGTGGATTCGGGAACAATATTCATTCTGGTACGGGGTTATTGGAGCGATTGTACTTGTCCTGTATGGTATCATTCCAACGTTACAAAGCTATCCGGCATTCGGGCGAGTTTATGCCGCTTATGGCGGTGTCTTTATTTTTCTTTCTGTCCTGTGGGGATGGGGAGTCGATAGAAAAACGCCCGATTTATATGATTGGCTCGGTGCTTTGATTTGTTTAGTGGGAGTTGGCGTGATTCTTTGGGCGCCGAGGCATTAGGTTTTGTGATAGTAAAATAATAGCTTTGTCACGCTGTTCGAATGAGCTTCTTGAGAACGGTCCTTGTTTGCAGAAAAATACAACATCGATAGATAGATAGATAGGAGGAAAAGGCATGTTTCCAGCAAGATTGGAACCGGGGGATGAAATCCGTGTCATCGCTCCTTCGACCAGTATGGCGCTTGTCAAAGGAGAGCAGCTGCAAATAGCCAAAGAACGATTAGAGAAATTGGGCTTTCATGTTACATTTGGCCAACATGTCGAGGAGCATGATGAGTTTTTTTCTACTTCGGTTGAACACCGTCTAGAAGATTTGCACGAAGCTTTTCAAGATAAACGAGTAAAAGCGATATTAACGGCGGTCGGAGGCTATAACAGCAACCAGCTTTTAAAAGAAATGGATTACGACTTGATCAAAGAACACCCTAAAATTTTGTGCGGATGCGGCGATATTACCGCTCTTCAACTGGCGATTTACCGGAAAACCGGCCTTATTACGTACTACGGACCTCATTTTTCAACATTGGGCATGAAAGTGCCATCCGATTATACGATGCAATGTTTTTTGGAGGCGCTCACAAATGATGCTCCTTTCGACATTGAACCTTCTAAGCAGTGGAGCGATGACAAATGGCATGTGGAGAAAGAGGACCGAATCTATTATCCGCAATCCGATTACGACATCCTTCAAGATGGTGAAGGAGAAGGCACTCTAGTCGGTGGACATTTATCGACTTTGAATTTGCTGCAAGGGACGGAATTTATGCCTTCATTAAAGGACGCTGTGCTTTTTCTTGAGGACGATGAAGAATGCCATCCATTCGCGTTTGACCGACAGCTTCAATCTTTGCTGCATCTTCCGGACGCTGAAAGGATCAAAGCCATCATCATCGGCCGTTTTCAAAAAAATTCAAACATGACACTTGAAGCATTAAAGAAAATGATTCTTAGCAAGAAAGAATTAAAAGGAGTGCCGGTTATTGCGAATGTCAACTTTGGGCATACCGATCCAATCGCCACCATTCCGATTGGCGGACAAGCTTCCATTCATGCTGAAAATGGCGAAGTCTCCATTTCGGTGTATCCGAACAGCTAAAAAAGAAAGCCATCTTTTCATATCCCCTTTCTTGAACGCGATTTGGAAGGGGATACAAGCTGATCTGTTGTATGAATGGACAGGAATTCGGGCTTTTTTGTTGAAAACATTCTCATATACAGTTTTGTACATTCCGAAGTACAGTACGCTTTAATTAGAAATTTTCAGCATATAATTGAAAAAGTAGAAAGGAGGAGGCGGCGTGATTGAGAAAGTGTTCAGCGAGCTGGATGCGATTTTTCCGGAAACGGTCTCATTAAGAAGATTTTTTCATCAATATCCAGAACTTTCTTTTCAAGAGGAAAAAACACCGGCTAAAATTTTGGAATATTTAAATGATTTAGGGATTAAAACGAGAACGATGGTAGGCGGAAGAGGTGTAGTCGGCATCATTCAAGGAGAACAGCCGGGAAAAACAGTGGCGATTCGGGCTGATTTTGATGCACTGCCTATACAAGATGAAAAACAAGTTCCTTACCGTTCGAAAATACCAGGCGTCATGCATGCCTGCGGACATGATGCCCATACGGCCCTGCTTTTGTCGGTCGCAAAAGCGTTGCAAACGTATCGTGGTCATATAAAAGGGAACATTGTCCTCATTCATCAGTTTGCTGAGGAAGTGCCTCCCGGCGGTGCTCTTCCGATGATTGAGGATGGCTGTCTGGACGGAGTGGATGCCATATTTGGCACCCATCTTTGGACACCGATTCCCGTTGGAAAAATAGCCATTCGAAAAGGACCGATCATGGCGGCAGCTGACAATTTTACAGCGGTGATCAAAGGAAAAGGAGGACATGGCGGCCAGCCGCATGAAACGATCGATCCCATCTTAATAGCAGCTAATTATCTTCAACTGCTTCAACAAATCCCTTCACGATCGATTAATCCAGTGGAGTCCGCTGTTATTTCCGTTGGTTCTTTTCATGCAGGAGAAACATATAATGTGATTCCGGATCAAGCGGTGATCAAAGGGACGGTTCGAACGTTCAAGCCGGAAATTCAGAATTTGATCATCGAACAGATGGAAACACTTTTGCGAACTCTTTGCCTGGCGAAAAAAGCGGATTATGAATTCCATTATGAAAAGGGCTATCCACCGGTGGTGAATCATTCCAAAGAAACCGAATTAGCAGCAGCATGTGCAAAAAAAGTCGTTGGAATCGAAAATGTTTTCGAAACAGACCCTTTAATGGTAGGAGAAGATTTTTCTTATTATTTACGAAAAGTACCGGGGACGTTTTTCTTAACCGGAGCCGGAAACTCTGAAAAGCTTGCTTCTTTCCCTCATCATCATGCAAAATTCGACATTGATGAACGTGCCATGCTTTATGCAGCCAAGGTGCTGGCAGCAGCGGCAATCCAATATTTGCAAAATTGAATGAAATAGTAGGGCCTCAAAATCGTTGGAGGCCCCATTTTTTTGAAGAAAAAGGAACGCTGGACAATCGCCCTTGAATACATATAAAAAGAATGGATTGATTGGGAAAACAGAAAATAGGAAATGAATTCCATTTGGCGAACCTCTAATAGTCATCTTTAAATGGAGAATAGTGTGGGAATAAAGGGCGGGACGGTGGCAGAAAACAGAAGATGTCGTATCCATGATGCCAACATTTTTTCACCTTCAATAGAATAGGAGGTTGATAACATGAAAGCTTTAGTGTTAGGAGCAGGTCTTATGGGGAAAGAGGCGGCCCGGGATTTAGTGAATAGCGATGGGGTGGAGTTCGTAACGTTGGCTGATGTAGATACCGAAAAAGCTAAGCTGGCTTGCGCCGATCTGCACTCGCCAAAGATTCATCCCGTTTTTGTAGATGCGGGCGACGAAACCCAACTGGTGCAATTGATGCGAAAGCATGATATTGCATTAAATGCATTGTTCTATTCTTTTAATTATGCGGTTGCGAAGGCGGCGATTGCTGCCGGCGTCCATTCGGTCGATCTTGGCGGGCATATCGGCCATGTGACCGATCGTGTTTTGGAACTGAACAAAGCGGCGGAGGGTGCCGGCGTTACCTTAATCCCCGATCTGGGAGTAGCGCCAGGTATGATTAATATTTTGTCCGGATATGGGGCGAGTCAATTAGACGAAGTAAAAGAAATCAAAATTTATGTTGGCGGCATCCCCGTTAAGCCTGATCCTCCCCTTGAATACAATCATGTATTTTCAATGGAAGGTGTGTTTGACCATTATACGGATCCGTCGTTGATCATCCGCAACGGACGAAAAGTGGAAGTTCCCTCATTGTCAGAAATAGAGCCAATTTATTTCGAAAAGTTTGGCCCCCTTGAAGCCTTTCATACGGCAGGAGGAACCTCTACTCTTTCCCGCACTTTTCCCCATCTCGATGTTTTAGAGTATAAAACCATCCGCTATCCGGGCCATGCGCAAAAATTCCAATTGCTCGTCGATTTGAATTTAACGAGGAAAGATTATGAAGTTGAAGTGAATGGACAAAAAATCAAGCCTCGGGATGTTTTTTTGAAAGTGATCGACCCGATTGTCGATTTAAAAGGCAAAGATGATGTCGTATTGTTGCGGGTTATCACTGTAGGAAGAAAGTATGGGAGAAGATCGGTTCATACATTTGAAATGACGACTTATAACGATCGAATTCATAAAGTGACCGCCATGGCGAGATCGACGGCTTACACTCTTTCCGTTGTTGCTCAAATGATCGGAACGGGTACGATTCAAAAGCGTGGGGTGCACCCGCCGGAGACAATCGTTCCCGGCAAGGAATACATCAAGGAAATGGCCAAAAGAGGGGTATTAATTAAGGAAAAAGTGCATTAAAGAGGAATTGGAGTTTAATAGGATACGGATAATAAGTATGAAAACTGCGAAACATGGCTAACGGATGAAAATAGTGGAATCATGGATATAGATGGCACATTTTTAGACATAACTCATGGAAAGCCGGTCCTCTGTAATTAGTTGCCGAGGACCGGCTTTTTTACATTCTTTTTCTTGGTTGAAAGTTGCGGCTTTGAATGGCCCAGTTTTGAGGAAACGGGTTGCCAAGAACCCAATAACTGATTCCGCGCAATCCGTATTGTTTAATGATATCCATTTTTGCCTGCATGCTGCGGGCATCTTCAAACCATACTTCATGCCGCTGGCCGGTTTCATCGGTGTAATGAAAGAACGGGGCCTGGTATGCCTCGCTATATTCAATGCTTGTTCGATAGCGAACGGCCAACTGAATGGCTTCCTGCGGACTGATGGTGCGTGCAATGGTCCCTTCCATCCATGGAATTCTCCAATCGCGGCCGTATAACGGTGCACCCATCATAATTTTTTTTCTAGGAATGGCGGTAACGGCGTAATCTAAAACTTGTTTGATTTTATTGATCGGTGCGATGGCCCATGGTCTTCCCCCGGCCCATCCCCACTCGTACGTCATTAAGATGACAAAATCGACGATTTCACCGTGAGCCCGGTAATCATGTGCTTCATATAATAAACCGGGCTGGTTTTCTCTTTCTTTAGGGGCGAGAGCCGTGGATACCGATATCCCTAATGGCCTGAGCCGGCTTACGACCCTCCGTAAAAACGCATTATAATTTTCTCTATCTTGAGGATAGATATATTCAAAATCAAAATTGACCCCTCTGTATCCTTTGGAACGTACTGCCGATAAAATATTGGTGATCAATGTTTCTTGCAGAGAGGGATTTCGCAAAATGGCAGCGGCTCTGTCCGAGTTGAAACTGCCGTTCACAAAATTGGTCACCACCAGCAAAGTCTCTGTTCGATTGGCTGTTGCTGCCTGAAGGAGTCTATCGTCGTTTAATGGTGAAAGGGTTCCATCTTCGCGTATGGAATGGCTGAAGGGGCTTAAATACGTAAAATATTTTCCAAGCCTCAACACCTCTTGCCGGCTGCTTTCGTCTGTACTAGCGGAATAGGCGTTCACTTCAATGACGGGCCTTCTCGCGGCTGGAACGATGAGTCGTTGACCTGGTGAAAGCACATTCGGATTTGAAAGGGAGTTGGCTGAAAGAAGCTGTTGCACAGTGACTCCAAAGCGTGCAGCAATCCTACTAAGATTATCTCCTGGACGAACGGTGTAGATCGAGTAGGGAAAAAACAGAATTTGCCCGGCAAAAATAAGCGCTGGATTGGCAATTTGATTGTAATCTGCAAGCGCCTGTTCAGAAATGCCGAACCTGTCAGCGATTTGCCGGAGCTGATCTCCCTGTTTTACTACATATTCCCGTCCGGGGCTGTGAATAACTAGCGCTTGCCCGATCACAAGCTGATTTGGATTCGCCAATTGATTGGCAAGTGAAATATCTTCTACGGAAACTCCGTATCGACGTGCGAGGGTGAATAAGTTTTCACCGCGCTGAATGACATGAATGTGCAATATGCTCAGCTCCTATACTTGGATAAATTCCGTTTTTACCTGAGACGGAAAACACTTTCCTTGCTTTATTCTGAAAAGCAGATTTGATAAGGACTGTCCGGTAAAATATACGTTTGATACCCATTATATTCAGGAAGGGGCTGGTCATATGTATGACCTTTCGGGTGAAAATCAGAAGAATGATTTGAATTTATAGAGGCGGTTTTTTTGTGAGCAGCTGAATTCCTTTGCGGTCCAGTTCTTTTTTTGGTACCCTTAAGCAAGGTCTATTGGAAAACTTCATGATAGCGAGGATTTTTCGGCTCATTGAAAAAAATAGAAAAATAAGATCTTCTAGGAAAGGAAATGATGGAATGGCTGCTCTGCAAGCAGGAACGGTGGTAACGTTAAAACCGGATAAAGAGATGCCATACGGCTGGTTTTTAACGAATGGGAAAGATAGAGTGCTTTTACATAAAAGCGGCATAACAGACGGTTTTCGTCCTGATGAACAAGTTGACGTATTTATCTTTCAAGATCGACAAGGAAGATTAGCGGCCACTATGATCATCCCGGAGATTCAAATCGGTCGCTACGGCTGGGCTGAAGTGGCGGATGTCCATCGTGAACTGGGCGTATTTATTTCTATTGGCATTCATAAAGATATTTTGATCGCGAAAGGAGACCTTCCACCGCTCATGAACGTGTGGCCGAAAAAAGGAGGACGTCTCTATTGCACCTTGAAAACGGACCGGAACGGGCTTCTTTATGCCAAACTGGCAACGGAAGAAGTGATGAAGAATTTATTTGTAGAAGCATCGGCGAAGGATTTCAATAAAGATGTAACCGGCGTCGTATATCGTACGTTAAAGTCAGGAACCTTTGTTTTGACAGAGGAAGGGTACCGCGGATTTATTCACGAATCGCAGAGGATGGAAGAACCCGGCCTCGGCGAAACGGTCCACGCCAGAATTATCGATGTGAAACCAGACGGATCGGTCAATCTCTCCCTTCTGAAAAGAACTCACGAAGCGATTGAAGAAGACGCCGCTGCCATATTGGCTTATTTGCAAACGCGTGGCGGCTCGATGCCATACAGCGATAAAAGCCAACCTGAAGATATACAGGCTCGCTTTCATATGAGCAAAGGGGCTTTTAAACGAGCAATGGGCCGACTGATGAAAGAGGGAAAAATTTATCAAGAAGAAGGATGGACCTATTTAAAGGGTTCTGAAACAAGGGATCAATCGTAATGGTTCTGCAGATGACTTTCATAAAAGACAAAGACCGGACAGCTTCATAAAGAAGCCAACGGTCTTTTTTTGTAACAAAAACTGAATATTCTGATTATTCTGTTTACAGAGAGCGCGTCGTATGGTAGTATGTCAAATAAAGGATGGTAATCAGTTTTATGGGAAAAAAATCATTGAAAGAAAAGATTATCGATACAGCGCTGATACTTTTTGAAAAAGAAGGCTACCACGGGGTGACAGTTGATCGGATTGTAGAACAATGCGGCACATCCAAAGGCGGTTTTTATCACAACTTTAAATCGAAAGATGAATTGCTTTTTCACATTCATGATATTTTTATTTCTTATGTCATTGAAAAAGCGCAAGAAGCATATGATCGATATACGACGCCCGTTTCCAGAATGTGTGCCATCATTCAATCGTTTACGAAAGTATTTGGAATGTATAAACCCCACATCACTGTTTTTTACCAAGAAAGCACCTATCTTAAAGGAGAATTTGAGATCAACATCAATCGGAAGCGCAAACAATATAAAAATATCATTTTGCAAATTGTTCGGGAAGGGCAAGAATCCGGTGATTTTCGTTCAGAAGTCCCTGCTGAAATCACCGTCATGGCGGTCATCGGAATGGTGAACTGGTTGTATAAATGGTTTCATGAAGAAGGGCCGCTTTCCATTGAAGACATTGGAAAAATCTACGTTGATTTAATTTTTCATGCCCTTTTAACGGAAAAAGGCATGAAAGATCCGGCAGCACAAGAGCATCTGCTTCGAAATCAGCCGGTAAAGCGGTGAATGAATGGTGCTAAAATGGCAAATAAAAAGGGCGACCTCGATCAGTTGGTTCACACGAATATAGACCGACTAGTCGGTTATTAAAAAGGGGGAATTTTCATGAATTTTGAGTTGACAAAAGAACAGCAAATGATCCGTGAAATGGTCAGTGATTTTGCTGAAAAGGAAATCAAACCTTATGCTAGAGAACTTGATCAAAAAGCGGAATTTCCATATGAAACGTTTAAAAAAATGGGCGAACTTGGCCTGCTTGGTATTCCGTTTCCGGAAAAATATGGGGGATCGGGAGGGGATACGATTTCCTACTGTATTGCTGTAGAGGAAATCGGCAAAGCGTGTGGGGGGACAGGTCTCAGTTATGCCGCCGCTATCAGCCTTGGTGCTAGTCCCATCTATTATTTCGGTACGGAGGAACAGAAGAAACAATGGCTCGTTCCAATGGCAAAAGGGGAAACACTGGGCTCTTTCGGTCTGACAGAACCTAATGCTGGGTCCGATGCTGGGGGCACGAGAACCACAGCGATTTTAGACGGAAATGAATATGTTATTAATGGAGAAAAGTGCTGGATTACGAATGCGGGATTTGCTAGACAAGTTATTGTAACCGCTGTCACAGGGAGGCGGGATAACGGCCGACCGATTGTTTCAGCCATCATTGTGCCTACGAATACGCCAGGTGTTCAAATCTCTTGTGACTATGAAAAAATGGGAGTAAGAGCGTCTAATACTTGTCAAATTGTACTCGACAACGTGCTTGTGCCGAAAGAGAATTTGCTCGGCGATCCAGAAAAAGGATTCAGCCAATTTCTTTATACACTGGACGGAGGTCGAATATCCATTGCGGCTCTTTCTGTCGGCATTGCACAAGCAGCGTTTGAAAAAGCTCTTCGTTATGCTAAAGAACGATATCAGTTTGGTCAACCCATTTCAAAATTCCAGGCTATTCAATTTAAATTAGCGGATATGGCAATGGAGATTGAACTCGCTCGCAACCAAGTTTATAAAGCGGCATGGCTGAAGGATCACGGGAAGCCGTTCTCAAAAGAAGCGGCAATCGCCAAATTGTTTGCCTCCGAAACCGGCTTTCGCGTTTGCAATCAAGCGATTCAAATTCATGGAGGATATGGGTATATGCGTGAATATGATGTAGAGAGACACTTGCGCGATATAAAATTAATGGAAATCGGCGAAGGAACATCCGAAATCCAAAGGCTCGTCATCGCGCGTCAACTTGGTTGCTAAAACCATTTTTAGGAGGAGAAAATGGCCGAATTACTACGTAAAACGGTTGGGCAGTTGTTGGAGGAAAAGGTGCATGATTTTCCGGATCACGAGGCATTAGTATATGCCGACCGCAATCTTAGATGGACCTACAGTGAATTGAACGAAGAGTGCAATTTGGTCGCGAAAGGCTTAATGGCGCTAGGGGTGGAAAAGGGAGATCATTTGGCTGTCTGGACCACCAATACACCAGAATGGGTTGCGCTCCAGTTCGCCACCGGGAAAATGGGCGGCGTTTTAGTTACGGTTAATACGAATTATCGAACCATGGAACTGGAATACTTGCTGAGGCAATCCGATGCCAAGACTTTAATCTTAATAGAAGGATACAGGGGAATTTCTTATGTGGATACGATTTATGAAATATGCCCTGAGCTTCGCCATTCCCAGCCTGGAGAACTGCAATCGAAAAGACTGCCGCTCTTAAAAAATGTGATTGTTTTAAGTGAAAAACCATATAGTGGAATGTACAATTGGTCTCAATTGATAGAAAAGGGGAAAAGAATCAGTGATCAAGAACTGAAAGCACGGTCTCGATCTCTTCATCCTGATGACGTCATTAATATGCAATACACTTCGGGAACGACCGGATTTCCGAAAGGGGTTATGTTGACTCATTATAATCTCGTCAACAACGCCCGCAATATCGCTGAATGCATGAAGCTTACGAAAGATGACCGTTTATGCATTCCTGTTCCTTTTTTCCATTGCTTCGGCTGCGTGATCGGTACACTTGCCTCTGTAAGTGTCGGAGCGACGATGGTTCCGGTTCAGGAATTTGACCCTGAGGCTGTCCTGCAAACGGTAGAAAAAGAAAAATGCACAGCCCTTCATGGCGTTCCGACGATGTTTATTTCAGAATTGAATCACCCGAACTTCTCAAAATACAATTTAACGACTTTAAGGACGGGGGTGATGGCGGGTTCTAATTGCCCGATGGAAGTGATGAAGGCAGTCATGGAAAAAATGGGGATGAAGGATATTACCATATGCTACGGACAGACGGAATCTTCGCCTGTCATCACTCAAAGCCGCACGGACGACCCGGTTTCGCTGCGGGTGGAAACAGTAGGAAAAGCATTGCCTCATGTCGAAGTAAAAATTGTGGAACCAGGCAGCAACCGCGTGCTGCCGGCGAACACACAAGGGGAACTCTGTACAAGAGGCTATCATGTGATGAAAGGCTATTATAAAAATCCGGAGGCAACAAAAGAAGTAATAGATGAAGATCACTGGCTCCATACAGGCGATTTGGCGGTAATGGATGAAAATGGCTATGTACGGATTACCGGTCGCCTAAAAGATATGATTATCCGCGGCGGGGAAAATATTTATCCAAGAGAAATCGAGGAATTTCTTTATCAACACCCGAAAATTTTAGATGTGCAAGTAGTGGGAGTGCCGGATGAGAAATTCGGGGAAGAAGTAGGCGCATGGATTATTTTGAAAGAAGGAGAAACAGCCGATGCCGAGGAAATACGAGCGTTCTGCAAAGGAAAGATATCACGGCACAAAGTTCCAAAATACGTTTTCTTTACAGATGAATATCCGATGACCGCTTCGGGAAAAATTCAAAAATTTAAACTTCGGGAAAGGTATTTAGAGGATATAAAGGGGAGATAAGATGTTTTCCAAAATTTTAATCGCCAATCGGGGGGAAATTGCTAGACGAGTCATTCGTACTTGCAAAAAGATGGGGATTGAAACAGTCGCCGTCTATTCGGAAGCGGACAAGGATTCACTGCATGTTCATGAGGCCGATGAAGCGTTCTGCATTGGAAAGCCTCCTGTCAATCAAAGCTATTTAAATATGGATGCTATCATCCGTGTCGCCAAGGAGTCCGGAGCGGAAGCGATTCATCCGGGATACGGATTGTTATCTGAAAATAGCGAATTTTCGAGGGTGTGCCACGATGAAGGACTTGTTTTTATTGGTCCCGGTTCCGATATCATTAAAGCGATGGGAAGCAAAATTGAAGCGAGAAAAACAATGAAACAAGCCGGAATGCCAATTATAGAAGGAATCGATATTCCCCTCCGGAATGAAGAGGAAGCTGTATTGGCTGCAAAAGAAATCGGCTATCCCCTTATGTTAAAGGCTTCTGCAGGCGGTGGAGGGATTGGCATGCAAGTGATTCGTTCTGAAGAAGAGCTGCGAAAAGCATTTGCCGGCAATAAAAAACGAGCGGAATCATTTTTTGGGGACGGGACGATGTATGTAGAAAAGTATATTGAAGACTCGCATCATATCGAGGTGCAAGTGTTAGCCGATTCATTTGGAAATGCTGTAGCGCTTTGGGAACGGGAATGTTCCATTCAAAGACGAAATCAAAAAGTGGTGGAAGAAGCCCCGTCTCCATTTATTAGCGAATCTACTCGGAAAAAAATGTTGGCGTCGGCGCTGCAAGCGGTTCGGAAAATCGGCTATACCAATGCGGGTACGATGGAATGTTTAGTCGATAAAAATCAAAATTTTTACTTTTTGGAAATGAACACAAGACTTCAAGTGGAACATCCTGTCACAGAAGAAATCACCGGACTGGATCTTGTTGAGCACCAAATCAAAATAGCAGCCGGAGAAAGGTTGGAATTTTCCCAAGAAGATATCAAAAGAGACGGCCATGCGATTGAAGTAAGAATTTATGCGGAAGATCCGAATACATTTTATCCATCGCCAGGCAAAATCACTTTTCTGCGATTGCCGGAAGGGGAGGGCATTCGGCATGAAACGGCCATCGAAAAAGGGACGGTGATCACTCCATTTTACGATCCGATGATCGGCAAATTGATTGCCTGGGGAAAAGACCGTCAAGAAGCGTGCAATCGGTTGATCGAGGCTCTGAAACACTATCAAATTGAAGGGATTAAAACCAATATCCCAATGCTTTTAAAAACGGTGTCCCATGAGCGGTTTTTAGCCGGAGACACGACAACGCAGTTTGTGAATCGTCATTATTTGCAAGAAAGCACCAAGCAGCCGAAAACATCATAAGGGAGCTGATTGAAAAAGGAGAATCATACCTTGCCTTCATAGTTTTTCATTATGACCATCAGTAAGATGTATACGAAAAAATATCTGAATTTTCTATAAAAATAAAGGCCGCCTTTCCTTGTTTGCTATAGAAAATTGGGTAACGACGAGAAATGATGGAAAAGGAGGCAATAATTTGTTGGCGGAATACGAGAAATAGGATGTCAGGGGGATGAAAATATGAGTGCCATTCAAGCGAGCATGGCCGGAAGCGTATGGAAAATACTGGTTTCAGAAGGGGAGAAAATAACATCAGGTCAAGATGTGATCATTCTCGAATCAATGAAAATGGAAATTCCCATTTCTTCAGATGAAGAGGGAATCGTAAAAGCCATTCATGTTCAAGAGGGGGATTTTGTCAACGAAGGGGACGATTTGATCGAAATGGAGTAGGGAGGGGATGTTTTTGAAGTGGCCCAAGAAAGTACACATTAAAGAAGTTGGCCCCCGGGATGGTCTCCAAAATGAAGATAAAATTCTTTCTTCTGATGTCAAAGCGGAATGGATCAATCGGCTGTCTGAGGCGGGGCTTGTTTCGATTGAAGTGAGTTCTTTCGTCAACCCGAAATGGATTCCGCAGCTCGCCGATGCCGAAGAGGTATTTTCCAAGATCCATAGAAAAGAAGGAGTCAAGTATGCAGCGCTTGTCCCGAACTTGAGAGGATTGGAAAGAGCGTTGAAAGCGGACGTGGGCGAAGTCTGTCTGTTTATGTCAGCCAGTGAAACGCATAATCAAAAAAATATAAACAAATCCATATCTGAAACTTTTCCGGTTTTAGAAGAAGTCGTGGCAGAAGCCAAATCTGCCGGAAAAACGGTGCGCGGATACGTATCCACAGTGATTGCTTGTCCGTATGAAGGGGAGATTCCGGTTTCTCAAGTCAAAAGGGTGGTAGATCGGCTTCTTGAAATGGGTGTGGATGAAATTTCTCTCGGCGATACGATTGGCGTGGGCGTACCGTCGCAAGTAGAAGCTTTGCTTTCAGAACTTTTGAAATCTTATAAAGCGGATCAGTTTGCGATGCATTTTCATGATACTCGTGGGACTGCGTTAGCCAATGTTCTCATTTCTTTGCAAATGGGGATAACCACTTTTGACAGTTCACTCGGAGGGCTGGGGGGATGTCCGTATGCCGAAGGAGCTACCGGAAATGTCGCAACGGAAGATTTGCTTTACATGCTTACAGGGATGGGGATTGAGACGGGAATTGATCGGAATCGTCTGCTTCAAGCGGCGCATTTTATAGAAGAAAAATTGGAAAAGCCGTTGTCAAGCAAACAAATGGAGTTGGCAAGACGGACGAGGAAGGAGTGAAAAAGCGATGGGTGAAATGGTTCGATGGGAACATAGGGAGAAGATAGCGATCATTATTTTAAACCGCCCGGAAGCAGCTAATGCTTTGTCAAAACAGCTGCTCAGTGAATTAAAACAGCTGCTGCAAACAATAAAAGGACAGAGCGATATTCAAACGGTCATTATTACGGGAAGCGGTCCGTTTTTCTGTGCTGGCGCTGATTTGAAAGAAAGAAAAGGGATGGATGAAGAAGAAGTGAAACAGGCGGTACAACAGATACGTTCCATCATCAACGAAGTGGAAAATGTTCCTCAGCCGACGATTGCCGCCATCAATGGTGCTGCGATGGGAGGAGGTTTGGAATTGGCGCTGGCATGCGATATTCGAATTGCTGCTCAAGATGCCAAACTGGGATTGACCGAGACTTCTCTCGGTATTATCCCCGGTGCGGGAGGCACTCAGCGTCTTCCAAGATTAATCGGGAAAGGAAGAGCAAAAGAATTAATCTTTGCGGCTCGTAAAATTTCAGGGGCAGAAGCCGAAACACTTGGACTGGTGGAATACGCGGTAGAAGCGGAACGAGTGCTGGAGAAGGCTTTTGAACTGGCAAAAGAATTTGTGGAAAACGCTCCGCTTTCTTTGCGGCAAGCCAAAATAGCCGTTAACAAAGGGATGGAAACGGACATCATGACAGGCTTAAAAATAGAAGAATTGGCTTATAACGCTCTTTTAAATAGTTCTGACCGAATAGAAGGGCTCAAAGCGTTTCAGGAAAAACGACAACCCCGATACACGGGAAGATAAAGGAGGGGCACCCAATGTCGGAAATAAAAGCAGCTCTTACCAACTATCATGAGATAAAAGATGGAGTGCTAAAAGGTGGGAATGAAACATACCATCGGAAAAATAAAGCGAAAGGGAAATTATTTGTCCGTGACCGCCTCAAGCTTCTGTTCGACGAAGATATAATAGCGGAGGACGGGCTATTTGCCAATTGTCTTGCCGGTGACCTTCCGGCGGACGGAGTCGTGACGGCGATTGGAAAAATTCATGGACGCACTGTATGCGTAATGGCCAATGATTCCACTGTGAAAGCTGGTTCATGGGGAAAAAGAACAGTGGAAAAAATCATTCGAATTCAGGAAACGGCAGAAAAGCTTCGCTGTCCGCTCATTTATTTGGTTGATTCCGCAGGAGCCCGAATTACCGACCAAATAGAGATGTTTCCTGGAAGGAGAGGAGCGGGAAGAATCTTCTACAATCAAGTAAAACTTTCAGGGAAAATTCCGCAAATCTGTCTGTTATTTGGCCCTTCGGCTGCTGGCGGCGCTTATATTCCCGCTTTTTGCGATATTGTCGTGATGGTGGATGGAAATGCCTCCATGTATTTAGGATCGCCGCGGATGGCGGAAATGGTGATCGGCGAAAAAGTGACGCTTGAACAAATGGGCGGAGCCAAAATGCATTGCAGTGTTTCGGGCTGCGGTGATGTGCTCGTAAAAACCGAAGAGGAAGCCATCGAGTTTTCCCGCCGATATTTAACATACTTCCCGGACAATTACACGCAAAAGCCGAAACGAGCCGAAAAAAAATCTCCCAAATCTTTTGATCAGTCAATCGAA
This sequence comes from Bacillus sp. FSL W8-0223, assembly GCF_038006805.1. Taxonomy (NCBI): domain Bacteria; kingdom Bacillati; phylum Bacillota; class Bacilli; order Caryophanales; family Bacillaceae; genus Bacillus; species Bacillus sp. FSL W8-0223. The sequence continues at coordinate 2,966,526 of NZ_JBBOVX010000001.1, read as the reverse complement.
GACATCATTCCAAAAAACCAGAACGCTCCTTTTGATATGTATCAGCTTATTGACCGCATTGTGGATGAAGATTCTTTTTGTGAAATCAAAAAAAGATTTGCGGCTGAACTTATTACGGGTCTTGCTCGTTTAGAAGGGCAGCCGATTGGTATTATTGCTAATCAACCGCGTGTAAAAGGCGGAGTGTTGTTTCATGATTCTGCCGACAAAGCCGCTAAGTTCATTCATTTGTGCGACGCCTTCCATATTCCGCTCTTATTCTTGGCGGACGTTCCCGGTTTCATGATTGGAACGAATGTAGAAAAAGCAGGGATTATTCGCCATGGCGCCAAAATGATCGCGGCAATGAGCGAAGCAACGGTTCCAAAAATGACTGTGATTGTCCGCAAAGCATACGGAGCCGGCCTGTATGCCATGGCGGGTCCCGCTTTTGAACCGGACTGTTGTTTAGCTTTGCCGACTGCCCAAATTGCGGTGATGGGGCCGGAAGCCGCTGTCAACGCGGTGTACGCCAATAAAATAGAAGCGATGGAACCGGAAGAAAGAGCGGCATTTGTGGAAGCAAAGCGTGAAGAATATCGAAAAGATATTGATATATACCGGTTGGCGTCTGAGTTAGTCGTGGACGATATTGTGGAGCCGAATCGACTCCGTGAAGAATTATCCCAACGTCTGGAAGTCTATATGTCCAAGTATCTAGTTTTTTCCGAGCGGAAGCACCCGGTTTATCCTGTCTGATCCAAAAGGACGAAGACAGATGATAAAAAAAACCGTACGCAGATGAAATATTATTAGATAAAACGTATTTTCAAAACTGACAAGCGGGGACTAACCTGGCCCTGCTATTTTTGTGCGTACAGTTTTTGATAACGTCCATTGCTCTTCTGAACTTTTTGTACGAGGGAAAGGCCTCCATACAGTTGGAAAAGCAATTTGAGCATATGTTTCATGAACTGAACATGAACATTGGGCACTTTTTTGAATAAGATAGATCAACGAGCGAAAAGGATTTGGGAAAGGCAGCCGGCTGTTTATGGTCATAGTTTGAAAATCAGTAGTGCATTCTTCATGATTTTGTGACGAGGAAAGACGGAAACCGATCATGCAGAAAACGACTAAAAGGCATTATGTTTTTAAGGGGAGATGAGAACGGAGATGGAAAAATGGAAAAAACGGCTGAATTTCGCTCATAAGGTCCAGGATGATTCTTTTTGGAAATCCGTGTTTCATTCCAGAAAACATGGTCGAGAAGATGGATATTCAGATAAAGAAGAGAAAATGAACTATAATCTTTATCAATGGAACGATTTCCTTGTTCTGGAACTGGAACTCCCCGGTCTGGATCAACATGAGTTTCAAATGTGGATGGACCATCAAAATTTACTGATAAAAACAAAAACCGCCTCATGGAAAAAGAAGAAAGAACCTATCTACTTTGTAAAAAAGCGAAGAGTTATTCCCAATGAGCAGCATATTCCACTGCCCGTCCCTGTTTTCACTCAACCAGTGAACATAAGTCAAAAAAATGGGCTATGGTATTTCCGCTTTAAACCGATTCCAAAAGAAGCAAAATCATACAATACTGGGGGAACTGATTCAAAATCAAACAAGTGATGAATGTTTTTCTTCGGAAAAAATACGTCTGGATTTAAGAAAATGAAACGGAATCGTGGCCGCGTTGAAACACCGAATGGAGCGATTCATTTTTTGGTTTCTGAATCGATGGAAGAAAAGAGTCTATAATAGACATCACTCATCAATTGATTGAATATTATATATAGAAAAAAGCAAGTTTTTGACAAAAAAAATAAAGGAGGGGGGACGACCAAATATGTTCAAGTATGTCCGTGAATTTTGGAATACAACGGAAATGATTGGTTTAGGCTTATTCTTATTTCTCGGATTGAGTTTATCGGTCTTTTATATTCGCTGGCCCCTTTTATTTATTTTTTTAATTGGAATCATATTTTTCGGTATTATGGAATATGTTATTCATCGTTTTCTTTTTCATGGGTCTTTGCCGGAAAAAATAAGATTTTTACAACCTGTAAAAGACTGGCATGATCATCATCACCAACATCCGAGCGAGCTAAAAGGCATTTTGCTGCCTGCTTGGCTGACTCTTCCAATGCTTTTGCTTCTGGTTCTCGCCGTTCAATTAATCATGCGGGATATCACATTTTCCATCGCTTTTGTCACGGGCGTTTCGGGAACGCTGCTTTATCATCAATGGAGGCATTTTTCCGCTCATCGTCCCATTGAGCCTTTCACCCCTATCGGCAAGCGGCTGAAAGTCTATCACTTGCAGCATCACACCATTAACAAAAAATATTGGTTTGGCCTAACGAATCCGCTGATGGATTTGCTGTTGGGAACGTACCGCAACCCGAAGAAACAGGCCCAAAAACAATCTTCACGACGAATGAGCCGCAGCCGAGCAACCGTTATAAAATAATTTCTTCGGAAACAAGCTTTCACCATGATCATTTTTCATGGCATCGAAAGGTCTTTTCTGTTCGGAGACGCTATGATTTGAAATAACCAGGGGCTGACTATTTAGTTGGCTCCTTTTTCCTTTTTTAATGATCATAAAATCTCCTTCTTGACGTGATCTATTATGAAAGATAAACTTTTAACAGTGCTTACTTAAAGTAAGTAATTTGATCATGGAGGGAAGAAATATGACAAGTCATTCTACAGATTTATCTACCGTTATAAAAGAACGCCATTCCGTCAGAAAATATGATCCTAATTATAAAATTGCGAAGGAAGAAATTGAAGAAATTTTAAAGGAAGCCACTTTGGCCCCTTCGTCCAGTAATCTTCAACCATGGCGCTTTCTTGTTATTCAAGATCAAGAAACGAAAAAAGAGCTCCGCGCCATCGCCAATAACCAAGAACAAGTAGAAACATGCTCAGCCGTCATTGCGGTTTTAGGCGATACGGAAATGTATAAAAACGCCGAAAAAGTGTATCGAAGCAACTATGAAGCAGGTTATATGGATGAAGAGAGAATGAGACTCATGATCGAAAACATTAACAAACTTTATCCATCTCTGTCTGCGGAAGACCGGAAAAATATAGCTTCATTTGACGCCGGCCTTGTTTCCATGCAAATCATGCTGATTGCGAAGGCTCGTGGCTATGACACGGTTCCGATGGGCGGTTTTAATAAAAAACAATTCGTTGAAAGATTTAACATTTCCGATCGCTTCGTTCCAACGGTGTTAATTGCCTTAGGAAAAGCGGCTGCGCCTGCTTACAAAACAACAAGAATTCCTGTTGAAGATATCGTTCGCTTCTTATAAAAGTCTTCCCCCGACAGAATAACGGGGGAAGACTTTTTATGTGCGCCCGGCATGTACATGAACTATAGGGTGTAAGTCCCGAACCCCGAAGACAGAAGTAGAGGTTAGCCAAGAGCAAGGGTGTCCGTGGTGACGCGGAATCTGAAGGAAGCTGGAGGCAAAACACCGGTCCGAGGAACACGAACCTCATATAAGGCTAGGTATGATTGAGTGAGTTTGCATAACAAAACAAAGCTCTTTCTGTCGAAGGTCATATCGAGTAAATGAGGCGGATGGATGGTGTGAAAGTGCATGTACTTACCCGGGGAGGTCTGGCGGATATGTGAAGTACTCTTCATAACCTACTTAGTGATAAGTAGCTGAACCGTCAGAAGTCAGCAGAGGTCATAGTATTAGTTGGTCTAGAACAACTAAGAAGGACCGAACAATTAAGAGAGAATAGCCCTTGGTATTCAGTGAGTCATGATGAACACAGAAAACGTAGTACCTCACTTGAGGGAGGAAGCGGTGAATCCCGTGGGAGACCTCTTGGAGGGTGGAGTGACCACTGGCATAAAGAGAACAGCTATTCACGGAAGTTATAAAGACTTGCGTCAATTATCTTAATTGAACCGCCGTATACGGAACCGTACGTACGGTGGTGTGAGAGGACGGGAGTTAATCGCTCCCTCCTACTCGATTCCCCATGAAGGGCAGTCAGTTCTCTTCTTCAAGACAAGCAGGACAGCAACTGTTCTTAAGTGAAGGAGCACTCCCTAATCGTCTTCTTTGTTCATCTAACGATCAGTGGGCCCAAAGGTCCCACAGGTGGAAATCTCTTTTTATTCCGCTTGAAAGGACATGTCAGTCTCTTTTCTAAACTATGAAAATCGGCGAAACAGTCATGGCAAAGCTTTACACCTCTAGAGAGCGTTTATACCTCAAGCATTTGGCATCCTCACCATGATTGTCATCCCTGTTTTGAATATTTATATCCATTTCAAATGAAAGTACATTCGAAATTTCGGCTTATTTTGGAAAAAGAGCATGATTTATAGGCCGTGATCCCATAATTTCATGATCATTTTTCTTTCTCAAAAAGAAGTCACTTAGTCATAGTTCAGCAAATTCACGTTATGTGCTATCATAAAAAGCGGGAAATCGGACATGCAACAAACTTGAAATGAAATCAAAAAGAAATGGATGCAATCACCATCCGGATCATGATTTTGTATAAGTTTAAAAATAGCTGAAACATTGTTTTTAAAATGCTTTTTATTACTCATGTTGTCATTATGGAGAGAGACTTTCGTTATTTATCTTCAAAACTGTTGGATTTGAAACATTTTTCTATTGTGAAATTTACTTGAAAAGGTATAATGTTAGAGGTATATTGTAATTTTCTATGGGAAGAGGAGACATGGATGACTTCTCAAAATCAATCGCAAAGCCGTATTGATTATGGTCTTGTATTCATTTTGCTGTTGTTGTTGATCACTAGTTTAGTTGCGATTTACAGTGCGCAGTCAACTGGTCAATATAAAGAAAATTTCGTTGTCAAACAAATCATGTGGTATGGTGTCGGTATTGGCATCATTGCGTTAGTAATCCGCGTCGATGCCGATCAATGGATGAAGCTTTCATGGTTTACTTACGGTTTGGGCATATTGCTGTTGGCATTTTTAATCGTGGCGCCTTCCAGCATCGCTCCCGTCATCAATGGGGCAAAAAGCTGGTATAAAGTACCTGCCATGGGTTCGTTGCAGCCGTCCGAATTTGAAAAAGTGTTTTTGATTCTTGTGTTGTCTAGAATCATGGTTGAGCACCATCAAAAAAATCCCGTAAAAACAATCGAATCGGATTTTTGGCTCTTGATCAAGATGGGGTTGGCTACCTTTCTGCCGCTTTTTCTTGTGATGCAGCAGCCCGATTTGGGAACATCGCTCGTGTTAATTGCGATCCTGCTTGGAATGATTTTTGTCTCAGGAATTACGTGGAAAATCTTAGTTCCTTTATTCGGTTCAGCTGCTGTATTGATCGTTGGTATTTTCTATATGGTGCTGTGGCATCCGAAAATATTGGAAAAATATTTGGGAGTTAAACAGTACCAGTTTGGGCGGATCTATTCTTGGTTGGATCCGTACAGTTATCAAAGTTCGTCCGGATATCATCTAACCCAATCCCTGTTGGCCATCGGCTCAGGACAAACATTGGGAAAGGGTTTCGGCCAGCGGGATATTTATTTGCCTGAAAGCCACACTGATTTTATATTCAGTATTGTCGGCGAAGAATTCGGATTTCTGGGTGCTAGTGTAGTCATCAGCTTGTTTTTCCTGCTCGTTTACCATTTGACGAAAATAGCGCTTCAAACGAAAAATCCGTTTTATTCTTATATGTGCGCCGGCATTATTTCCATGATTACTTTCCATGTGTTCCAAAACATTGGAATGACTGTCGGGCTTCTTCCAATAACAGGGATCCCTCTTCCGTTTATTAGTTATGGAGGAAGTTCGTTGATGGGAAATATGCTGGCGATGGGGCTGGTTTTTTCTGTGTATTACCATGAAAGACGGTTCATGTTTTCTTCCTATTAGATTATGAAAAAAGGCGTTTTCCAAGGTCTTCGAATCTTGGAAAACGCCTTTTTTTCGTCGTCCTAGTATCCTTTGTGATGAGTCGTGTCCGGTTTTCTTTTTATTTTCAATAACGGAAGAATTTCCGCAATAATGAGCGAGAGGACGAGCAGTGAAGCAATTAATCCGATCACCCCGATCCATCCGAATCGGCTCCAAAATGTGCCGCCCGTTGTACCGACGATGCTTGAGCCAGTATAATAAAACAACAAATATAAAGACGATGCTTGAGCTTTAAAGTTTAGAGCTCTTTGGCCAACCCATCCGCTCGCGATCGAATGTCCGCCAAAAAATCCAAATGTAAACAAGGCCACGCCCATGAGCTTAACCGCCAGTATACTGTTGATCGTCACAATTCCCCCGAGAAGCATAATGCCAATGCTTGCGACAAGAGCTTTCGGCTTGCCAAACCGATCGGCCATTCGTCCCATAAATGTAGAACTGAATGTCCCTACCAAGTATATGAAAAAAATAAGTCCGACAATCGTTTGGCTCAAATGGTAAGGTTCACCCATTAACGGATAGTCGATATAGTTATATAATGTAACAAAACTTCCCATTAACAGGAAGCCCAGACTGTAAAGACAAAGCAGTCCGGGGTCTCTTAAACTTTGGCCAAGAGAGGAAAACAGCTTTCTTAAACTGGCTTTTTGAGCATGAAAATGACGGGAATCCGGAAGGGACTTCCAAAACCAAGCACTGACAAGAAGAGACAGGAAGGCGATGGCGCTTAAAGCAACATGCCAAGAAAACCAATCCGTCAGAGCATCTACGACCACGCGGGAAACCATACCGCCGATGGATGTTCCGCTTACGTACATCCCCATTGCAGTGCCTAGGTTTTTAGGGTGGAATTCTTCATTGATATAGGTCATCGCAATGCTTGGAAATCCCGCTAAGGCAATGCCCATAATCGCTCTTGCCGTTAATAAAAACCAAAAATTTTGACTGAAAGCTGTGACGGCTGCACAAATGGAAGAAAACAGCAAAGAGGCCACCATGATTTTTTTTCTTCCGACTGCATCGGATAAGGCGGAAACGAGAATCATCGAAACAGCTAACAAGCCGGTTGTAAGGGAAAGAGACAGGCTTGCTCGAGCCGGACTTACATCAAATTCTTTTGAAAAAGTGGAGATCAACGGTTGGACGCTATACATCACGGCGAATGTAACAAAACTTCCTAAAAACAGGGAGAGAATCGTTTTTGAATATAATTTGCTCCCCTTTTCGATATATTCCATTGCTTTTACACCCTTTGCATTTGGAACACCAATCTGTTCCAGGTTTCTCTATTATTGTAACTCAAATTTTCCACTTTGATTGGAAAAAGATAATATAATGAAAATAGCAAAGATACAACGGGAGGAAACAATTTTGGAGTTTAAAAAAATAAAGCCGAAAAAAATATATGAAGAAGTGGCGAATGTCCTTCTAGAAATGATCCGCAACGGTGAGTTAAAACCGGGTGATAAATTACAATCGGTTCAGGCATTAGCCGAAAACTTTCAAGTGGGGCGCTCCGCCATTCGCGAGGCGCTTACTTCTCTGCGCGCAATGGGTGTCGTAGAAATGAGGCAGGGAGAGGGCACGTTTGTGAAAGAATTCAATCCGGATGGCATTATGTATCCTCTTTCGCAAGCGTATTTAATGAGTGATGAACAGATTGAGCAATTGCTGGAAATGAGAAAAATTTTGGAAACCGGAATAGTCGCCGCCGCCGCTGTTAAGCGGACAGACAGCGATTTGCGCCAAATTGGCGAGACCTTAGCCGAAATGAAAAAAGCGGTGGGGAATGAGGAATTGGGTGAAAAGGCGGATTTAGACTTTCATATGGCCATTGCTAAAGCTACGCAAAATCATTTGCTTGTTCGATTAATGCACCATGTTTCCGACTTAATGGCAGAAGCGATGAAAGAGACTCGCCGGTTGCTCCTTTATTCTGAGGACGCTACAATGGAGAAATTAAACGAGGAACATGAAAGAATCTATCAGGCTATTGTCGAACGTGATAAGGAAGCCGCACGAAAAGCGATGCTAAAGCATTTAGAAGGTGTAGAGCAAGTCTTGATGGAAGCCTTTGCTGATGAGAAGAAGAAAAACGAAATGTGAAAAGGGCAAGCCTTTTACATATAAAAAATATTGTTATAAGTTTGTGATGATAGGGCATTGACATGGAAGATAAAAGGTAGTATCGGGCTTTGATTAGAAAGCAGCAGCAGGAAATGAACTACCTGTCATCTTCCATGGCGTGCTTGTGGAGTCATCATTATACATATATTTTGGCCATGAAAGCCATAAAAAGCTCCTTTATAAGACAACTCTTATCATTTTTCTTGACCCGACTCAATTTTGATCTTATGGATTGTCCTTGAAAGAATTAAAAAATTTTTTTGAATATTGTACTGATTTTGACATAATTATAGTTATGATATACTATATATCATAAGGTCATCAGATGACCAGTTCTTTAAAGAAGCGATTAGAAAAAGAAGGTGGAACCATTGAAAGTCAGTTTATTTGTTACTTGTCTGGTCGATCTGTTTAAGACGAATGTAGGAAAAGCAACGGTAGAATTGCTGGAACATTTAGGATGTGAAGTTGATTTTCCGGAAAGTCAGATTTGCTGCGGCCAGCCCTCTTACAACAGCGGGTATGTCGAAGAAACGAAGGATGCCATGAAACATATGATTAAGACGTTTGAACATTCAGAGTATGTTGTCGCTCCGTCTGGTTCATGCGCTTTTATGTTTAAGGAATATCCTCATATTTTTAAGGACGATCCAATATGGGAGCCAAAGGCAAGAGAATTGGCCGATAAAACATACGAATTGACACAATTTATTGTCGAAGTTCTTGGTGTCGAAGATGTGGGAGCGAAAATGGAAGGGAAAGCCACTTATCATACTTCCTGTCATATGACCCGTCTTTTGGGGGTGAAGGAAGCGCCGATAAAGTTATTGCGTAACGTGAAAGGACTGGAATTTACACCGTTGCCGGGCGCTCATTTGTGCTGCGGATTTGGTGGAACGTTTTCAGTCAAGATGGGACCGATCTCCGAGCAAATGGTCGATGAAAAAGTTTCAAATGTGGAAAGTACGGGTGCGGATTATTTGATCAGCGCTGATTGTGGTTGTTTGATGAATATCGGGGGACGTATGGAACGTCAAGGAAAACCGATTCGAGTCATGCATATTGCGGAAGTCTTAAACCATAGAGGGTAAAAGAAAAGAGGGGAGAAATCTTGTCGATCAAAATTGGAGTGGGAGACTTTAAAGAACGTGTTCATGAGGAACTGAATAATGAGTTTATGCGCGGCGCGGTTCGTGGCGCTCAAGAACGGCTTCGCATAAAACGTCTGGATGAAGCGGAACAACTTGGAAATTGGGAAGAATGGCGTTCTTTAGGAGAGGAAATTCGTCAGCATGTATTAAATCATTTAGATTATTATCTTTATGAATTAAGCGAAAATGTAGCGAAAAGAGGCGGTCATGTCTTTTTTGCCCGAACGTCGGAAGAAGCTTCTCAATACGTAAAAGAAGTGGTTCAGAAGAAAAAGGCTAAAAAAGTGGTGAAATCCAAGTCGATGGTCACGGAAGAAATTAATTTAAATTCATATTTGGAAGAAGCGGGCTGCGAAGTGATAGAGACGGATCTCGGCGAGTACATTTTGCAAGTGGACGAAGATCACCCATCCCATATCGTCGCTCCGGCTCTTCATAAAAATAAGAATCAAATTCGGGAAGTATTCAAAGAAAAGCTTCATTATTCCAATACGGAAAAGCCTGAGGAAATCACCGCTTTTGTAAGAAAACATCTTCGAAACGAGTTTTTAACAGCCGATGTAGGGATTACCGGATGCAATTTTGCGATTGCCGAAACGGGTTCTATTACCCTCGTGACGAATGAAGGAAACGCTGACCTTGTCATGTCTATTCCCAAAACTCATATTGCCGTGATGGGAATGGAACGAATTGTTCCAACTTTCGAGGAAATGGAAGTTCTTGTAAGTCTGCTTTGCCGAAGTGCCGTTGGACATAAGCTAACCAGCTATGTGACGGCCATTACGGGTCCGAGAGAAGAAGGTGAAGCGGATGGACCGGAGGAATTTCATCTTGTCATCGTGGATAATGGTCGATCGGATATTTTAGGAACGGAATTTCAGCCGGTGCTTCAGTGCATTCGCTGCGCTGCTTGTATCAATGTATGTCCGGTGTATCGACATATCGGTGGACATTCTTACGGCTCCATCTATCCCGGACCGATTGGCGCTGTTCTTTCCCCACTATTGGGCGGATATGAGGAATATAAAGAACTTCCCTATGCTTCCTCGCTGTGCGGAGCTTGTACAGAAGCATGCCCCGTGAAAATTCCTTTGCATGAGCTGCTTCTGAAACATCGGCAAGTCATTGTGGAAAGAGAAGGGAAAGCGCCTTTTTCGGAAAAAATCATGATGAAAGCCTTCGGGCTGGGAGCTTCCTCTGATATGTTGTATGGTTTGGGATCGAGAGCGGCTCATTCCGCTTTGAAACCGTTCACAAAAAACGCGCGTATTTCCAAGGGACCCGGACCGTTAAAGGCATGGACGAAAATACGTGAATTTCCGGCTCCTGAGAAAGAACGTTTCCGAGATTGGTTTAAAAATCGGGAAGGTGGGAAGCAATCATGACGGGAATGATTCAAAATCGAACCTCGTTTTTGGAAAATATAGCTGAAAAATTGGGGCGAAACCCGATAACGAAGGGGGTGCATCGTCCGTCTTACAAGCATACGCCACAATATGAAGTGCTGAAAACAGCTACCCGAGATGAGCTTGTTTCGGTTTTGGCCAGTCAATGTTCGAATATCCATGTTCAATTTATGGAAACAACGGCAGATCATCTTGCTGAACAAGTCAAAACGGCTGTTCGATCATACGGAGGAGGGCCCGTATCCGTTTGGAAAGATGAGCGCTATGCCGAATACGGCCTCACCGACTTGGTAGAAAAAGAATGGCCGCATGAACAGACATTGGTCCATGTTTGGAATGATGATCTAGGGGAAGAAAACATCCGTTTAAGCGAGAAAGCCAATGTGTCGATCGTCTTTAGCGATATCACGCTGGCGGAATCCGGGACGGTCGTATTGTTTACGGGAAAGAACAAAGGACGGTCCATGACATTGCTGCCGAAACACTTTATTGCTTTGATCCCGCAAAGCACTCTTGTCCCAAGAATGACACAGGCCGCTCAAATCATCCGTGAAAAAATCAAAAAAGGTGAAGCCGTTCCTTCTTGCATTCAATTTATTACTGGTCCGAGCAACTCTGCCGATATCGAGTTAAGCACGGTTTATGGAGTCCACGGACCAGTGAAGGCTACGTACATTGTCATCAGCGACCGGTAAAGCATTAGAGCCTGTCCTCTCCTCTCCAAATGGTATTTATTCAGAGGAAGAGATCAGGCTCTTTCTTTAGGCCTCTTTTTATTGAGATGGATTGTTGTACGGAAATTGGCTGGAGTAGCTTTGATGCTGCTGATAAGATTGCTGGATTTTTTGTTGGTCGGCGGCCTCTAATGAATACCAGCCTTTTTGAAACATTTTTAAAAATATATCTCTTTGAGCATTTTGTGTTTCTGTAAGAATGTTTTGCAAATCCCGACGGAGCGGATCAATCGAAATTTCGTTCAATGCAACAGCATACGAAGTAGTCATGTACTTTTCGGTTGCCAGCATATCTTGAATAAAATCGCGATCGTTCATTTGCGGGGTTTCCGGCACCTGTATTTTTGGATTTTGGATTTTTTGCTGTTGATTTTGCATTTCCATCTTGTTTCCCCTTTCCATCATTGCTGCATCCCGTTATTTGGTGATTGCAAATGCGACAAAATAGTTTGATAATGACGCTGATGCATTTGACCGTATGAATCTAAAGCAGATTTGATTTCCGGGTCTTGGCAATTTTGGGCGGCGAAATGAGCCTTTTTCATGGCTAATAAATTCCATGAAAGCATATCATTCACGTAAGAGAGATCTTTTGTCGTCATCACCGGCGGCGAAGACATGAAAGATTGCGGATTATTGGAATATGGTTGCTGCATTTGGTTCCCTCCTTTTTCCCTCTTAGCTTGTCTTTCTCCAGTAAAATTATGCAAATCGGAGCGTTTTTTGAATATATTTTTAAAAACAGGAAATGAAAAGACGAAAGTCTAAAGGCGATCGTGGAACTACACTTTGAAACGTCCGTGTTTTCCTTCGGTAGCTGAAGATTTACGAGAAAAGGGGGAATACGATGGAGAAAATGATGCGAAATTTCTTTTTATTTCTTTCAAGAAATCGCTCATTCACAAAGATTGCCCAAAAATATGGCTTGAAATTCGGTGCATCCCGATTTGTCGCCGGGGAAACACTCCATCAGGCAGTCAAAGTAATTCAAGATTTAAATCAAAAAGGTTTAAGCGTTACAGTCGATTATTTGGGTGAGTTTGTGGAAAATGAAAAAGAAGCAGCAGAAATGGCGAATCAAGCCATTCGTACGATTGAGGCCATAGGGAAAGAATCATTAGATGCCGAGATTTCATTAAAACTGACGTCGTTAGGAAGCGACATCTCTGAACAAACGGTAATGAGCAATATGCGCCGCATTTTGGAGGCGGCAAAAGAACGGTTTGTATTTGTGACCATTGATATGGAAGACTTTTCACGCTGTGAAAACACTCTTTCTGTCTATAAACAGTTAAAAACAGAGTATCCGCAATTGGGGACCGTCATCCAAGCGTATCTATATCGATCCGAAAAAGACATTGACGATCTTGCATCTTTCTCCCCTCATCTTCGACTGGTAAAAGGGGCATACAAAGAACCGGCTTCTGTAGCGTTTCCAAAGAAAACAGATGTGGATGAAAATTATAAAAAACTGGTGAAGAAGCTTTTGTTGAACGGATTTTATACAGCTGTTGCCACTCATGATGATGCTATGATTGACTACACGAAAAAGCTTGTAAAAGAGTACAAGATTTCAAATGAACAATTTGAATTTCAAATGTTGTACGGCATCAGACCGGAAAAGCAGCTTGAATTGGTTGAAGAGGGATATAAAATGCGTGTATATGTACCGTATGGATCGGATTGGTACGGATATTTCATGCGTCGACTGGCGGAACGTCCCGCCAATGTTGGTTTTGTTCTCAAAGGAATGGTCAAAAAATAATGGAAAAACGGGATTGGCTTTGTTCTTTTAGCAGAATCTCGATAACGGCCGCCGTAGTTATTCACGCAATCATTTGCCTTAATGAACAGAGCAAGTGAGTCCTTTCGCAGTATTCAAAATTTATTTTATTTCCGCAGACTATTTTCATTCCTTTTTTTAAAAGTAAAATCGAAAAGAAATGAATAATATGAAACAAATGATCGTCCACTTAAACAAGTAAAAAATTCATCTATTTTGTGCTAATTATTTATTGAAAAATTTAGAATATTAATATATATTGGAAATAGAAAAATGAATGACCATTCATTCAAAAAAGTGAAGGGGGAAATAGTTTTGGTATTACAAATCAAAAAGGCGGCTGTACTAGGATCCGGAGTTATGGGATCAGGAATTGCTGCCCATTTAGCCAATATTGGGCTGCCTACATTATTATTAGATATTGTTCCTCACGAACTGACAGAAGAAGAAAAAGCAAAAGGATTGACCCTTGCAGATAAGAAAGTCCGCAACCGCTTTGCAAGCGACGCTTTAAAAAAGCTTTTAAAACAAAAGCCCTCCCCGCTTACTTCTAAGAACAGCTTAAATCTCATTGAAGCAGGAAATTTGGAGGATGATTTAGAAAGACTCTCTGAATGCGACTGGATTATCGAAGTTGTGGTGGAAAGACTGGACGTAAAAAAGCAAGTATTAGAAAAAATTGATCAATATCGTAAACATGGAAGCATTGTCAGTTCCAATACTTCCGGCATTTCAATCGAAGCTATGGCAGAAGGCCGTTCCGCCGATTTTAAAAAGCATTTTTTAGGAACTCATTTCTTTAACCCCCCTCGTTATTTGAAGCTGTTGGAAGTGATTCCGACAAAAGATACCGATCCTGAAATTGTGCAATTTATAAAGCAATTCGGAGAAGAAACATTAGGAAAAGGGGTGGTAGTAGCCAAAGACACGCCCAATTTTATTGCGAACCGCATTGGCACTTACGGACTGCTCGTAGCTGTTCATGAAATGAAAAAAGCAGGTTTATCGGTTGGAGAAGTCGACTCGATCACCGGACCGTTAATCGGCCGCCCCAAAAGTGCTACTTTCCGTACGCTCGATGTAGTGGGGCTCGATACATTTGTGCATGTGGCCAACAATGTGTATGAAAAAGTCGAAGGAAAAGAAAAAGACGCATTTGAAGTGCCTGATTTTATGAATGAAATGCTGAAAAAAGGAAAACTTGGCGCTAAAACCGGGCAAGGTTTTTTTGTTAAAAAAGGAAAAGAAATACTCGAACTCAATCTGGAAACGCTGGAATATGAACCGAGAAAGTCTTTAAAAACGCCTACGGTAGAAAAAGCGAAGCAATTAAAAGGAACGGCAGAAAAAATGAAAGCGCTTATTTATGCGGATGATCAGGCCGGAACTTTTCTATGGAACGTGCTTGCTTCTACGTTAATCTATTCTGCCAAACTGCTAGGCGAAATCGCTGATACGATCGTAGCGATCGACAATGCTATGAAATGGGGATTTGGCTGGGAATACGGGCCATTTGAAACGTGGGATGCGATCGGAACGGAAACGTCGGTTCAAAAAATGGTATCGGAAGGAATGGACGTTCCCTCATGGGTAAAAGACATGATCGCCTCAGGCAATAAAACTTTTTATAAAGAGGAACAAGGAGAACGATATTTCTATCATAACGGCCGCTACGAAAAGGTTTCAGTGCATCCGAAAGTGATCGATTTGAAAAGCTTGAAAAAACAAGGAAAAGTCATCAAATCCAACAACGGTGCAAGTCTGATTGATTTGGGCGACGAAGTGGCATTGCTTGAATTTCATTCGCCAAACAATGCGATTGGTCCGGACATTGTGGAAATGATCTATTATTCGATTGATGAAGTGGAAAAAAACTATAAAGGACTTGTGATCGGAAATCAAGGGAAAAACTTCTGCGTGGGAGCCAATCTTGCCATGATGCTGATGGAAGCACAAGACGACAATCTGTTTGAACTCGATTTTATCATTCGTCAATTCCAGCAAGCGACACTAAAAATTAAATACAGCAGCAAGCCGGTAGTAGCGGCTCCGTTTGGAATGACATTGGGCGGCGGCGCGGAAGTTTGTTTGCCGGCGGCGCGTATTCAAGCTGCCGCTGAAACGTATATGGGGCTTGTAGAAGTTGGGGTCGGCTTAATTCCGGGAGGTGGTGGAACAAAGGAATTATATTGGAAACATTTATCCAATTTGCCAAGCGGTGTCGATTTTGATTTGCAAAAAATCGCCAATAAAGTTTTTGAAACCATTGCGATGGCGAAAGTGTCTTCTTCCGGTGAAGAAGCCCGCGAAAACAACTTCTTATCGAATGCGGACGGGATCAGCGTCAATCGTGATCATCAATTGTACGATGCAAAACAAGTGGTGCTTTCCCTTTATGAACAAGGATATCGTCCGCCGACCAGGAAAAAAGTGCCCGTTGTAGGAGAAACCGGTTATGCGATGTTGCTCTTGGCGGCTCAATCGATGTTTGAATCAGGATATATTTCCCAATATGATCGCCACATTGCCAAAAAGCTGGCGTATGTCATTGCCGGTGGAAAACTGCCATATGGAACGGAAGTAGATGAACAGTATTTGCTTGATTTAGAAAGAGAGGCTTTCTTGAGCCTGATTGCTGAGCCGAAATCCCAGCAGCGCATGCAGCACATGCTTGTAAAAGGCAAACCGCTGCGCAACTGACTTTTTTGGAGGCGAATCTTTTTGCTAGTCCGCTGGAACAAGAGAGTGAAAAAACAATGTTGAAGGAGGTAGTTTTATGCGAGAAGCGGTCATCGTTGCCGGGGCGCGTACGCCAGTGGGGAAAGCCAAAAAAGGAACATTGGCAACGGTGCGCCCAGATGATCTAGGTGCGCTGGTAGTGAAAGAAACGTTAAAAAGAGCAGGCAATTACGAAGGGAACATCGATGATTTAATTATCGGCTGTGCCATGCCGGAAGCAGAGCAAGGACAAAATGTGGCAAGGAATATTGGAGCTCTTGCCGGCCTTCCGCACACCGTTCCGGCAATTACGATCAATCGCTTTTGTTCGTCCGGTTTACAAGCCATTGCTTTTGCGGCCGAAAAAATTATGGTTGGTCATGCGGATACGATCATCGCCGGAGGAACTGAATCGATGAGCATGGTGCCGATGATGGGGCATGTGGTCAGACCGAATGCAAAATTAGCCGAAACGGCGCCGGAATATTACATGAGCATGGGGCATACCGCTGAACAAGTAGCGAAAAAATTTGGCGTCACTCGCGAAGATCAGGATGCTTTTGCCGTTAGAAGCCATCAGCGTGCCGCCAAAGCGATTGCTTCAGGGAAATTTGATGATGAAATCGTGCCAGTTGAAGCGACAGTCCGTTCAGTCGGACCGGACCATCGGCTGGTGGAAAAAACAGTCACTTTAACGAAAGATGAAGGAGTTCGCCCGAATACCAACATGGAAGTACTCGCCCAATTGCGTCCTGCCTTTTCGGCCAATGGTACGGTAACGGCCGGAAATGCTTCGCAAACGAGCGACGGAGCAGCGGCGGTTATGGTGATGGATCGCGAAAAAGCGGAATCACTCGGTCTGAAACCGATGGCGAAGTTTCGTTCGTTCGCAGTAGGTGGTGTACCTCCGGAAATTATGGGGATCGGCCCTGTCGTTGCGGTTCCGAAAGCATTGAAATTGGCAGGACTGGAAGTGTCGGATATAGGGCTGTTTGAATTGAATGAAGCCTTTGCTTCCCAATCGATTCAAGTTATACGCGAACTGAACCTTGATGAAGAAAAAGTGAACGTCAATGGAGGTGCAATTGCTCTTGGCCACCCGCTCGGTTGTACAGGAGCTAAACTCACCCTTACTCTCCTGCACGAAATGAAGCGCCGGAACGTCCAATTTGGCGTCGTTACGATGTGCATCGGCGGGGGCATGGGTGCTGCCGGAGTTTTTGAATTGATAGATTGATAGGATGAGTGATCCCGAAAAAGAATGGAAAGACTAGCAGGATATGTTATGAGAGTGAACAAAATCGAAACGGCTTCGTCAAATGAAAAATGAATAGGAGGAAGAAAGATGTCAAACCAAACAGATCGTGCCATTATAAAAGGCGGAAGCTTTTTAACGGATGAAATAGATGCAAGTCAAGTATTTACACCGGAAGATTTCACGGAAGAACAAAAAATGATTGCCAAAACAACGGAAGACTATGTAACTAATGAAGTGCTGCCTCAACTGGACTACTTGGAAAAGCATGAATTTGACCGTTCCGTCCAATTAATGAGAAAAGCGGGCGAGTTAGGCTTATTAAGTGCCGATGTTCCGGAAGAATATGGCGGTTTAGGGCTGGACAAAATCAGCTCTGCTTTGATCACGGAAAAAATGGCAAGTGCCGGCGGATTTTCCATTACTCACGGAGCCCATGTCGGCATTGGATCTTTGCCCATCGTATTATTCGGAAATGAAGAACAAAAACAAAAGTACTTGCCGGAATTGGCAACCGGTGAGAAAATCGCTGCTTATGCGTTAACAGAGCCTTCCTCCGGTTCGGATGCATTAGGTGCGAAAACGACTGCCAAGTTAAACGAAGCGGGTACGCACTATATTTTAAACGGGGAGAAACAATGGATTACCAACTCCGGATTTGCCGATGTCTTTGTCGTTTATGCCAAAATTGACGGAGAACATTTCTCGGCTTTTATCGTGGAGCGTGATTTTCCGGGCGTTTCGACAGGACCGGAAGAAAACAAGATGGGGATTAAAAGTTCATCCACCAGGACGTTGATCCTTCAAGATGCGGAAGTTCCGGTGGAAAATTTGCTTGGGGAAGCGGGCAAAGGCCACAAAATTGCCTTTAATATATTGAATATCGGCCGGTACAAATTGGGCGTCGGCACTGTCGGTTCTTCCAAGCGTGTACTGGAAATCACCATTCCGTACGTGAACCAACGTCGGCAATTCAATACACCGATCTCACAATTTCGTTTAACACAAGAAAAGCTTGCTACCATGGCTTCCAAAATTTATGCGAATGAAAGTTCCATTTACCGCACTGTCGGGTTATTTGACAAAGCGATGGGCGAGCTGTCGGAAGAAGAAGCAAAAGACGGAAAAGCGATTGCTGCTTCGATTTCGGAATATGCCATCGAGTGCTCGATTGGAAAATTTTTTGGTTCGGAAGTGCTCGATTACGTGGTAGATGAAGGATTGCAGCTGCACGGCGGCTACGGTTTTATGGAAGAATACGAAATTTCTAGAGCTTACCGTGATTCCCGCATTAACCGTATTTTTGAAGGGACAAACGAAATCAATCGTTTACTAGTGCCGAATACGTTTTTAAGAAAAGCGCTGAAAGGCGAATTGCCTTTGCTTCAAAAAGCGCAAGACCTGCAAAAAGAGCTGATCGTGCTGGCGCCGGAAGATCCGGGATCAGAACCGCTCGCGCGTGAACGATATTTATTAAGAAATGCGAGAAAAGCTGCGTTGCTTGTGTCCGGGCTTGCTGTGCAAACATTTGGCAAAGAGCTTGCGAACGAACAAGAAATCTTGGCGAATATTGCGGACATAGCCGCCAATATTTATGTAATGGAATCATCGATTTTGAGAACTCAAAAGGCATTGGACAGAACCGGCCTTGAAAAGAACAAGCAAAAGCTGCTTTACACAGAAATTTTTTGCCAAGAAGCGTTTGCTCAAATCGAACAAGATGCGAAGGAAACTGTTGCGGCAGTACAAGAAGGCGATGCGCTGCGCGTGACGCTTTCGGCCCTCCGAAAACTTACGCGTCATACGCCTGTCAACATCATTGCGAAAAAACGTGAAGCAGCGGCCAAGCTGATCGAGTCAGAACGATATATTGTGTAAGAAATAGAAATGGATGAGGCGGACAACGATGTCGGCCTCTTTGTTTTCTCTCGAGATTATTTTAAAATAAAGAGGAATTTTACTGTATTTGTCGAACTAAAAAAGGGAAAACTCGCAAAAGCAGCAGAATCTTTTATAAAAGGTGATCACATGAACGTAACATTTTATTGGTATCCGAAATGTGCAACATGCCGAAAAGCAAAGAAATGGCTTGAAGATCATCAAATTGATTTTCAAGAGATACATATTGTCGATAACCCTCCATCGAAAGAGGAGCTGGAAACGCTTTGGCGCAAGAGCGGATTGGAATTAAAAAAATTTTTTAATACGAGTGGGAGAAAGTACAGAGAACTAGGAGTTAAAGACCGTTTGAAAACGGCTTCGGAAGATGAACTTCTTGAATTGCTTGCTTCCGACGGCATGTTAATCAAACGCCCGATCGTGACGGATGGTACGCGTGTCACAGTTGGGTTTCATGAAGATGAATTTGAGAAAATATGGCTGAATAGATAAGGGTGTTTTCTTGCTTTTAGCAATGGAAATAAGTTAATGTAAATTATGAAAATATTGAGAGTGGAGGGATTTTCATGAGTTCGCCGAAAGAACTGAGGTACTCGGAAGAACACGAATGGGTAAAAGTAGAAGGGGACAAAGTGCGCATCGGGATTACGGATTTCGCTCAATCGGAATTAGGGGATATTGTATTTGTTGAACTGCCTGAAGTAGGAACGGAAATTAAATCAGACGAACCGTTTGGCAGTGTGGAATCCGTTAAAACCGTTTCTGAGCTTTATGCTCCTATCAGCGGGAAAATAGTGGAAGTCAATGAAGAATTGAACGACAATCCGGAGTATGTGAACGAATCCCCTTATGAAAAAGCTTGGATGATCGTGGTGGAACCTAGCGATATCAGCCAAGTAGATCAACTGTTGACGGCTGAACAATACGATGAAATGACTAGCGAAGACTAGTATGGCCCCCTGGGTGCTCCCTGGGGGTTTTTTCTATGTTTAAGTAGAGGCTTTTTGCTTTGAAATGGATCGCAAACATGGGACAATGAATGAAGAAAGAAATCAGGCAAGGATGGATAAAGATGAATGGGACGGATAAAGTGATTATTGTGGAAGGAACGTCGGATAAGAGAAAAATTCAAGCGATTATTAAGGAGCCGGTAGAGATTATTTGCACGAATGGAACCATCGGCCTCAGCAAAATGGATGATCTTGTCGATCGACTTTATGGCCGCGATGTGTATATTCTGGTGGATGCTGATACCGCCGGGGAAAAGCTGAGAAAGATGTTTAAACGAGAATTTCCCGAAGCCAGGCATCTTTATGTTGATCGAGCTTTTACGGAGGTCGAAAATACCCCTTTTCGGTATCTAGCCGCCATTTTACTTAGCGCCGGTATCGACATCGATACGAAGTATATTGAAAAGGATGATGAAAGTGGTATCTGATTGGACACAACAACCTCTCCATGAACAAATTTCCGAAACAGGCAAAACGGTATTATATTTTTATACTCCTTTATGCGGAACATGCGCGGTGGCAGGAAAAATGGTGGATGTGATTGAAAAGCTTTTTCCTGATTGCACTTTTGCCAAAGCGGATATCAATTATCATGAGGATTTTGCTCATCAATATGAAATTGAAAGCGTTCCTTGCCTGATGATTTTTGATAAAAAAGAATTAAAAGACAAAATTTATGCCTTTCATTCTGTACCTTTTCTATATGAAAAATTATCTCAATATCAAGCGGGGTAAAGGCATCCTTATGGGCCTTTATCCCGCTGTTATTTTGTGGATGTCCATTTTTGTCATTCAGCAATTCCATTCAGGCAGCGTTTCTAAGTGAAAAATGATTTTAGCCAATGATTGGCTTTCGTGTTTCGCCAACTTGCAAAAATGACATATTTCTTGGGAAATAATTCAAGAAACGTCCTTTTATTTGAAAAAGAGCGGTCGAATGTGAAGAAATGGGTGGAATTTGTCAAAGGGTTTTTCTTTATCTGTCGAATCCTTTTTAAAGGGAATTCACCTGAAAAATGGAACTATGTACAGTAAACATTCAGGTGAAGGGATGAGAAGATGGACAAGTTATTCGCAAGGATTCAAAGGGAATGTTTCGAACGAAAACATCTTTTCCCGATTCTTCCTTCTAATCCACTGACCGTTCTTTTTGATTCAAACGATGAAACATGGATGTTTTCTTTGTCCAAAAGCCAAATGGATTGGAAAAAAGGAACGATTTCAAGCCCGCACTTACATCTTTGCGGGACGGACGAGATTTTTCGAAATATTTTGTTGGGGGAAGAAAGATTGTTGACAGCTGTCAAAAGAAAAGACGTGAGCATATTTGGATCCTTTCGTTTGCAGCTGCAGCTGGAAGCTATTTTGTGGTTATGCAAGGAACGGGAAGAAACCGTCGTATTAGGTAGATTAGGATGAAAGTAACATATTTCTATCAATTTTATTTGACATTATTCGCATGAAAATGTATAATTTTCGAGAAACCAATTTCCGAACAATTTCATAAACACTTGCTCTTATCAAGAGAGGTGGAGGGATGTGCCCAATGAAACCCGGCAACCGTCAATCGTTCAGTTGACATGGTGCCAATTCACACAAAGCAGTTTGCTTTGAGAGATGAGAGAAAGGACGAAGAATACGTAACCTTTCTGCTCATTGGCGGAAAGGTTTTTTTCATTTCAAAAAAGAAAGCAGGTGAATGAATCAATGAGCGAACTGATCTCTTTATCGCAGGTGAAGAAAGTTTTTCGTACAAAAAACGGAAATGTGACAGCCGTTAATAATATAGATTTGCAGATTCAAGAGGGAGAAATTTTCGGTATTATTGGCTACAGTGGAGCCGGAAAAAGCACTCTGATCCGCATGCTGAACGGTTTGGAAATTCCGACAGAAGGCCAAGTGACGGTTGCAGGGCAAGAAATTTCGAAAATTCAAGGCGCTTCTTTACGAAAAGCACGCCAAGAAATCGGCATGATCTTTCAACATTTTAATCTATTATGGTCGCGCACAGTACGGGAAAATATTGCTTTCCCGCTGGAAATCGCCGGAGTGCCGAAAGAAAAACGAATGAAACGTGTAGATGAACTGATTCAATTAGTAGGACTCGAAGGAAGAGAAGACAGCTATCCTTCTCAATTAAGCGGCGGTCAAAAACAAAGAGTAGGCATTGCCAGAGCTCTCGCCAACGAACCGAAAGTATTGCTTTGCGACGAAGCCACTTCTGCATTGGATCCACAGACGACCGATTCGATCCTTGATCTACTTGTCGATATTAATAAACGGCTCGGTTTGACGATCGTGTTAATTACACATGAAATGCATGTAATCAGAAAAATTTGCCATCGCGTGGCAGTTATGGAAAATGGGCAAATCGTTGAAATCGGTCCGGTGCTGGAAGTGTTTAAAAATCCAAAACAGCCGGTAACGAAGCGTTTTGTTCAACAAGTTACCGAACCGGAAGAATCGAAGGAAACGATTGCTCATCTTCTCAAACGCTATAAGGACGGTAAAATTGTCAAACTTACCTTTATTGGCGATTCCGCTGAACAGCCGATCATAGCCAACTTAATCAGAGATTTTCCGGTTGAGGTAAATATTGTTCAGGGGAAAGTGTCCCAAACTCAAAATGGTGCATATGGCACACTGTTTATCCAGATTCAAGGATCGGAACAAGACGTACAAAAAGTGATCGCTTATTTACAAACACAACAAGTAGAGTCGGAGGTCATTACCCATGCTTGAAAAATGGTTTCCAAATGTGGATTGGGCAATGATGTGGCAGGCAACAGAGGAAACCCTATACATGACGGGAGTATCGGTAGTTGCCACCTTTATTCTTGGTTTAATCCTTGGACTTTTGCTTTTTTTAACATCGAAAGGGAACTTATGGGAAAATAAATTTATATATTCCATCGTTGCCGCAGTTGTGAATATTTTCCGTTCGATTCCTTTCATCATTCTCATCGTGCTGCTCATTCCTTTTACAAAAGCGCTTGTCGGCACGATAATCGGTGCGAATGCCGCCTTTCCGGCGTTGATTATTGGCGCAGGCCCATTCTATGCACGGATGGTGGAAATCGGACTTCGTGAAATTGACAAAGGAGTTATTGAAGCAGCTAAAGCGATGGGGGCCAAAACAAGCACGATTATTTGGAAAGTGCTTATTCCTGAATCGCTTCCCGCTTTGGTCTCGGGCATCACAGTGACAGCGATCTCGCTTGTCAGTTACACGGCAATGGCCGGAGTAATCGGTGCGGGTGGTCTTGGAAATCTTGCTTATTTGGATGGGTTCCAACGCAACCATAACGACGTAACTTTAGTAGCTACGATCATTGTGTTGATTATTGTGTTTGTTATTCAGTTTATTGGTGATTTTATCACTTCAAAAATAGATAAAAGATAAAGGGGGAAAATTTGGTGAAAAAGTTCTTTATAGCCATTATTGCATCTGTATTTGTATTGAGTCTTGCTGCATGCGGAAAATCTTCCAGCGAACCAAAAGAAACAACAGGATCCAATGACAAAACCATCATTGTGGGAGCATCTAATGTTCCACATGCTGTCATTTTGGAAAAAGCAAAACCTATCTTGAAAAAGAAAGGCTATAATTTAAAAATTGTCAAATTCCAAGATTATATTATGCCTAACAAAGCATTGGCTGAAGGAAAATTGGATGCGAACTACTTCCAGCACATTCCTTATTTCAAACAACAAATCAAAGAAAACGGCTATAAGTTTGCCAACGCCGGCGGCATCCATATTGAACCAATCGGCTTATATTCGAAAAAATATAAAAGCTTAGATCAGTTGCCAAAAGGTGCTGAAATCATTATGTCCAGCTCTGTAGCAGACCACGGCCGGATTTTAACGATGCTTGAGAAAAAAGGCTTGATTAAGCTGAAAAAAGGCGTGAATAAAGAAAACGCAACGGTTCAAGATATTGCAGAAAATCCAAAACATTTTAAATTTAAATACGATGTTGAAGCGTCCATGCTTCCACAAGTATATAAAAACGGCGAAGGCGATGCTGTGTTAATCAATTCCAACTATGCTCTTGACGCGGGATTAAATCCGTTAAAAGATGCGATTGCTTTGGAAGACAAAGATTCTCCGTATGTTAATATCATAGCTGTCCGCAAAGGCGATGAAAAGAAAGCGAAAATTAAAGCACTTGTCGACGTCCTTCATTCTAAAGAAATTCAAGACTTTATCTTGAAAAAATGGGGCGGCGCTGTAGTGCCTGTCAACAAATAAGAAAAGAAAGATGTATCGCTCCTCCTTTATTGTGGAGGAGCTTTTTATTTCACAGCGTCCGCTTGGCCTACTTGTATTATTCGCATAGTCCCAATCGCTCAAGGAAAGAATAAGTTTGGATGTTTCAATGAAGGTTTAAAATGGTGAAGAGAGGTTAAATAACTATAGACGGCCGATAAGAACATTCATAACGAACATGACTCTTTCATATAGGTTTATTATTTGATTCTGTCGTTGGTTGAGAAGAACTTTAAACTTAGAGAGGACTGGTTCGTTATTTGTTCTTTAACACTTCAATATACGGAGAGCATGGAAAAGGCCATGTACTGTGCTCATGGTGTAGGGTATAAAGTTTACGGGAGCAATCATGAAGTGAGGATGAAAGTGGAAAAGCAAAGAGAAAAGGATCATTGCCAATCCAAACAAATTGTCGTTGAAATGAACGGAAAGCTGTACTGTCGAAAGCTTTATCATTTGGGAAAACCAGTGTGAGCCCCACGCTGGTTTGTTCTTTTCAATAATAAATTGCGTTAAAATAGTGAATATCGACTACCACCACCGTTCTGCATAGAAAACGATTGTGAATTTTATAACCAAAGTCGAAATTATTCAAAAAAATACGGAAAAGAACTATTGGAAAAGTTGATATTAGTTTTCATTTGTTATAAGATTGTAATGATAATAAATTGAGAATGAAATGGGTATTCAGCATATATCGAAATTGACGGAGGTAGAAAAGAATGGCAGGTTCAACTCTAACAATTAAAGATTTACACGTTGAGATAGAGGAAAAAGAGATTTTAAAAGGAGTGAATCTTGAAGTAAAAACTGGAGAGTTCCACGCAATCATGGGACCGAACGGAACAGGTAAATCAACGTTATCATCCGCGATTATGGGACATCCAAAATACGAAGTAACAAAAGGCAGCATTACGCTTGACGGACAAGATGTTCTTGAAATGGAAGTCGATGAACGGGCTCGTGCCGGATTGTTCTTGGCGATGCAATATCCAAGCGAAATCAGCGGGGTAACGAATGCGGACTTTTTGCGTTCCGCCATTAACGCTCGCCGTGGTGAAGGCAATGAAATTTCGTTGATGAAATTCATTCGCCAAATGGATGAAAAAATGGAGTTTTTGGAAATGGATCCAAATATGGCGCAACGCTATTTAAACGAAGGTTTTTCCGGCGGTGAGAAAAAACGCAATGAAATACTTCAATTAATGATGATTCAACCAAAATTCGCCATTTTGGATGAAATCGACTCAGGACTTGATATCGATGCTTTGAAAGTCGTTGCCAAAGGAATCAACTCCATGCGCAGTAGCGATTTTGGATGCATTATGATTACGCACTATCAACGTTTGTTGAATTATATTACTCCTGATTATGTTCATGTCATGATGCAAGGACGGATCGTAAAATCCGGCGGACCTGAATTGGCTAAACAACTTGAAGAAAACGGCTATGATTGGATCAAAAAAGAACTGGGCATTGAAGACGAAACAGTCGGTCAAGAAGCGTAACAGTTAGGAGGATGAACATGACGGTGGAAACAAAATTACCAGTCAATCGGGAGTATATCCAGTCGTTTTCAAAAGAAAACGGCGAGCCGGAATGGTTTGCAGCTCTTCGAATCGAATCATTAGAGAAGGCTGAAACCCTTCCGTTGCCAAAGGCGGACAAAACGAAAATAGATAAATGGAACTTTACGTCATTTCAAACGCACTATGTAAAAAGCGATACATTTGAATCTCTTGAACAGCTGCCTGAAGACGCAAAAGCATTGATTCGTTTGGAAACCGAGAAAAATCTGTATATTCAACGAAACCAGACTCCGGCTTATCTGCAGTTAACGGATGAACTGAAAGAAAAAGGCGTCATTTTTACCGACATTTTGACAGCGTTAAGAGAACATGGGGATTTAGTGCAAAAATATTTTATGAAACATGTGAAAGCAGACGAAAATAAATTAACGTCTCTGCATGCAGCTTTGTTAAACGGCGGAGTATTCCTTTATATCCCCAAAAACGTGGAGTTGAAGGATCCTATTCAAGCCGTTTTCCTTCAAGACGACAACCAAGTTCCTTTGTTTAACCATGTGTTAATTGTTGCAGATGAAAACAGTTCCGTCACCTATGTGGAAAATTATATTTCCACTGTAGAAGTACCGGAAGGAATTGCGAATATCGTGACAGAAGTCGTTGCTGAAGCAGGTGCAAAAGTAACTTACGGGGCTGTAGACACCCTTGCCAGCGGCGTGACGTCGTATGTCAATCGCCGAGGCACAGCCGGAAGAGATGCACGGATTGAATGGGCTCTCGGGCTTATGAATAACGGCAATACGGTTTCTGAAAATACAACTTATTTGGAAGGCGACGGTTCTTATGGAGATACCAAAACCGTAACCGTAGGCCGAGGCAAGCAAGTGCAAAACTTTACGACAAAGGTTGTACACTTTGGAAAGAATACGCAAGGATTTATTTTAAAGCACGGTGTTGTGAAAGATGAAGCGACTTCGATCTTTAACGGCGTCGGTAAAATCGAGCATGGCGCTTCCAAATCGGATGCTGAACAAGAATCCAGAGTGCTGATGTTAAGCAAAAATGCCCGCGGGGATGCCAATCCTATTTTGTTGATTGATGAAGACGATGTAATGGCCGGTCACGCTGCTTCGGTCGGTCGTATGGATCCGATTCAGCTTTATTATTTAATGAGCCGCGGAATTCCGCGCCAAGAAGCTGAACGATTGATCATACACGGCTTCCTGGCTCCGGTTGTCAACCAATTGCCGATTGAAGGGGTAAAAGAACAGCTTATTCAAGTCATTGAAAGGAAAGTTCGGTAAAATGAATGTAAATGATATTCGAAACTATTTTCCGATATTGAATCAAGAAGTCAATGGCCATCCTTTAGTTTATTTAGACAACGCAGCTACTTCGCAAAAGCCGTTATCCGTCATTGAAGCAATCGAACAATATTACAAAGGCTATAATTCGAATGTCCACAGAGGTGTTCATACGCTCGGCACGAAAGCAACCGACGCTTATGAAGGGGCAAGGGAAAAAGTTCGCAAGTTTATCCACGCCAAATCAGTGGAAGAAGTAGTGTTTACAAGAGGAACGACTGCTTCCATTAATATGCTTGCGGCCAGCTATGGCGAGGAAAATGTGAAAGAAGGCGATGAAATCGTCATTACCTATATGGAACATCACAGCAATTTAATTCCATGGCAGCAGCTTGCCAAAAGAAAGAAAGCGGAATTGAAATACATTCCGTTGGAGGAAGACGGCACTATTACGCTTGAAAAAGTAAGGGAAACCGTTACCCCGAAGACGAAAATTGTGGCTGTCACCCTTGTTTCCAATGTACTTGGAACGATCAATCCGATCAAAGAAATAGCGAACATTGCTCATGAAAATGGAGCTGTCTTGGCGGTGGATGGCGCCCAAGGCGTTCCTCATATGAAAGTAGACGTTCAAGATCTCGATTGCGATTTTCTCTCTTTTTCCGGACATAAAATGTGTGGGCCTACCGGAATCGGTGTTCTTTATGGTAAGAAAGAGCTTCTGGAAAAGATGGAACCGGTAGAGTTTGGCGGTGAGATGATCGATTTTGTCGGTTTGTATGATTCGACATGGAAAGAGCTTCCTTGGAAATTCGAAGGAGGAACTCCGATTATCGCCGGAGCTATCGGTTTGGGTAAGGCTATTGAGTTTCTTGAAGAAGTTGGCTTGGATGAGATTTTAAAACATGAGCATCATCTCGCTGCTTATGCATTGGACAAATTGAGTGAAGTGGAAGGAATCGAAGTTTACGGTCCGAAAGATCCGATGAAACGAGCAGGATTAGTGACTTTTAATATAAAAGGCGTCCATCCGCACGATGTAGCGACAGTGCTGGATGCGGAAGGAATTGCCATTCGCGCCGGGCATCATTGCGCGCAGCCGTTGATGAAATGGCTCGATGTTTCGGCAACAGCAAGAGCCAGCTTCTATTTATACAATACGGAAGAGGATATTGACCGCTTTGTTTCGGGTATCTTGAAAACAAAGGAGTATTTCAACAATGTCTTTTAATAATTTAGACCAGTTGTATCGAAACGTGATCATGGATCATTATAAGAATCCAAGAAACAAAGGCAGTTTAGAAAACGGGAACTTGACGATCGATATGAATAATCCGACTTGCGGGGATCGCATTCATTTGACCATGAATGTAGAAGACGGTAAAGTGACAGATGCTAAATTCGAAGGAGAAGGCTGTTCCATTTCAATGGCTTCCGCTTCCATGATGACCGAAACGATTAAGGGGAAAAATATCGAGACTGCTTTAAAGCTGTCTAAGATTTTTTCTGACATGATGCAGGGAAAAGATTATCCTGAAGATCTAGATCTTGGCGACGTGGAAGCACTTCAAGGCGTTTCTAAATTTCCGGCCCGCATTAAATGCGCTACATTAGCTTGGAAGGCCATGGAAAAAGGTTTAAAAGATCAAGTAGCTCATTAAACCTTTTGAAAATGCAATCATCATTTAGTGTTTGGGTTCAACCTCTTCCTGTAAGAAGGGGAGGTTGAAAAAGAAAGTTTTTGATGGGGCATAATCTCCAAAGGAGGGAAATGAATATGGCAAAAAAAATGCCGGAAATCGGTGATTATAAATACGGTTTTAGGGATAAAGACATCTCGATTTTCCGTACACAACGCGGATTGACTCGGGAAGTTGTGGAAGAAATCTCTCGAATGAAAGAAGAACCACAATGGATGCTGGAATTTCGGCTGAAATCCTTGGAACAATTTTATGCGAAGCCTATGCCGCAATGGGGAGGCGATCTTTCTGCACTAGACTTTGATGAAATTACGTATTACGTAAAACCAACGGAGCATCAAGGTCGTTCTTGGGATGAAGTGCCGGAGGAAATCAAGAAAACGTTTGATAAATTGGGAATTCCGGAAGCAGAGCAAAAATATCTTGCCGGAGTGTCCGCTCAATACGAATCAGAAGTTGTTTACCATAATATGAAACAAGATTTAGAAAAACTTGGGATTATCTTTAAAGATACCGATTCTGCTTTAAAAGAAAACGAAGATATATTCCGTGAACATTTTGCAAAAGTTGTCCCGCCTTCAGACAATAAGTTTGCTGCGTTAAACTCTGCAGTATGGTCGGGGGGATCATTCATTTATGTTCCGCCGGGTGTAAAAGTGGATACTCCCCTTCAAGCTTACTTCCGCATCAATTCTGAAAATATGGGACAATTTGAACGAACGCTTATCATTGTGGATGAAGGAGCAAGCGTTCATTATGTAGAAGGCTGTACAGCACCGGTCTATACAACGAATTCGCTTCATAGTGCAGTGGTAGAAATTTTCGTGAAAAAAGGTGCTTATTGCCGCTATACGACCATTCAAAACTGGGCAAACAACGTTTATAATTTGGTTACAAAACGCGCCGTGTGTGAAGAAAATGCCACGATGGAATGGATTGACGGCAACATCGGATCCAAATTAACGATGAAATATCCGGCTGTTATCCTGAAAGGAGAAGGGGCTCGAGGAATGACCCTTTCCATCGCAATCGCCGGCAAAGGGCAAGTACAAGATGCCGGAGCGAAAATGATTCACCTTGCTCCAAACACTTCTTCCACTATCGTGTCTAAATCCATTTCTAAACATGGCGGTAAAGTAAACTATCGCGGTCTTGTTCATTTTGGACGGAAAGCGGACGGAGCTCGCTCCAATATTGAATGCGATACGCTGATTATGGATAATCAATCGACATCGGATACCATCCCGGCAAACGAAATTTTAAATGACAATATTTCGCTTGAACATGAGGCAAAAGTATCCAAAGTGTCGGAAGAACAATTATTTTATTTGATGAGCCGCGGAATTTCCGAAGAAGAAGCTACAGAAATGATCGTAATGGGCTTTATCGAACCGTTTACGAAGGAACTTCCAATGGAATACGCGGTAGAAATGAACCGATTAATCAAATTTGAAATGGAAGGAAGCATCGGATAACGTTGATATGATCAACGATTTATCAATTTATAGTAGGAGCTTCCACAATCCATCCACATTTTATAACCCTTTGTTACACCGCTGATACAATTCGAGCGCATCATCTTCAATGTGCAGATATGTGTCAGCGGTTGTTTTTATACTTGCGTGGCCAAGCCGTTCGGATACATATTTAATATTATCCTGGCTTCTACTATATGAAGCACGACTATGCCGCAAATCGTGAATCTGCAACTCAGGGAGACTTCTTGAAACTTTTTGTGATCATTTGAATAAGTGATTATGAGGCGATACCGTTGAATACAAAATAGCCCTCATGGAATCCGTAGTATTTTCTGCGGATTCTTTTTTCTTCTAAGATATCTCCAATAAATTTTTTGGATAAAGAACGAACGCCTTACCTTGATTCTTCTTTTGTTGACATTGAACGTTTCTTCAACGTATCACTTATTCCGATCAAGATATAGAGTGGGGCATAACAATGGACATAGAAATGGTGCTGCCAGAGCATGTTGGAATGTTGCAAATGCCCAAACCTAAACCCATATCAGACACAGGATTTTGGGTGGAAAGGTTCACTACGCGATAGAATTATATTTTCTTGTCATATTCAAAGTTTGATATAAGTAAATTACGGAACAGGTAACTGGTTCCTTTCACGAATCTAGATCCAGTTCACAAGGAAATCCACATCAAAGGCCTTGAAAACGTGAAGCGGGTGAGATTTGAAAGTGTTGTCAATGTCAGGGCAGTGGATACAAAAAATTACCAAAAAAGAGGATTTTACACTTTTGTGCCGAACTATTCTGAAAAATAAAGAGTTATATTGCTGCGTAATCTTGAAACTGAAATGATGGCCATTATCTTAATTTCTTAAAACCATTATCAATTTTTTCGAATGGCGACGGGGCGAAAGGGTGGGAGGACTTTCCCTTTATAAGTAATGGCAAGAAGGATTAATTTACAAAAAATAATGGACAGATTTGTTGGGTTGATATACAATTCATATTATATTTACCAAAAAATAACAACTGGTGATTTTTTTGGCAGTTGTGAGTATTATCATTTTTCAAAGGATATAAGAGATAACCGTTATATCAATCTAATAATTATCGAGGGGCAATAGGTCTGTTATATGATTATTTAGTGATTGCTCTAGCCATTTACTAAGGATCATTTTATACCCTTTATCTGTACTGGTGATAGGAGCTAGACAAAGAGCATTAGCAACTATATTACATGATGCTTCCCATTTATGCTTAGCTAAAAACAGAAAGTTAAATTATATTTTAGGAACATATTTTTCTGGATATCTTATTGGACAAGAATTTAATATTTACAAGGAATCACATGTGAAAGGCCACCATATTCATCTAGGTGATCCGGAAAAAGACCCGGATTATCAATACCATATAGACGTTGGATTATATCAATTAAAAAACAATCATCAATTTTTATTCAAATATGTATTGAAGCCATTATTTTTAATTAATATCCTTAGTTACGCCTATTATGTTTTTAAGTATAGAATGTTACAATTTAGAAAATATCCCAAGCAATACTTAGCTATGGTTATATATTGGCTGCTTATTCTTGGTACTTTGTTTTATTTCGGAGTATTGAATTACTTTTTATTGTACTGGTTAGTCCCATATTTTACTTCATTTATGGTAATCGGCTGGTTTATTGAACTAGCAGAACATTACCCGTTAGTTCTAACGAATAAAAAAAGTATATACATGACCCGTAATCGATTCAGCCATTGGATAGAAGCGTTCTTCCTTAGTATTCATGCGGAAAATTATCATTTAACACATCATTTACAGGCTAGCATTCCTTATTGGAATATTGGGAAAGCTCACAAAATCATGATGGAGGATGAAACGTATCGAGAATGGAATTTACAAATGGGAGGGGTTTTCTTCTCGGCTAATTCCAACCCTCCATTAATTCAAGATTTACTCAAGAATCATAAACTTCCAATATTAAAACAGAAGGTGAATAATGCTTAATGAAAAAAACATATATAATGGGAGCCGTCTTTGCGTTATCTGCAGCCATCTTGAATGGAACAGTTGGAATTTTTAGTAAGGGATCCTTTCAAAGTAACCTGACACCAGCGGGAGTTTCTTTTTATAAATGTTTGATAGCTTTTGTTTTTATTTCCATACTGGCGTTAGGCAATAAAACACTCCGGACTAATATCATTCGTTTGAAAAGTAAAATAAAGCATATTTTGTTGTGTTCATTCCTGGGAATCTTTGTTTTGTATTTTTTTGAAACGACAGCGTATAAATATGAATCCGTATCCTTTGTAGTATTTATTTTGTTAGGATCTTCCGTCCTAACAACCTTCATATTCAGCTCCATCCTTCTGAAGGAAATAAAAAGAAAGTATCAGTATATTGGATTAGTTTTGCTTCTAATAGGATTACTCATCATGCATTTTTCGGAAGGGGACATTCACGGAGGATCAATTGGCACGGCTTTGGCCGCAATTGCAGGAATAGGATATGGTTTGTTCCTAGTGTTTACCAAAAAATTTGCACTAGACGGAGATTTAGCGCTCATCTGGTATTTAATGCTGTTTGGGAGTTTTTATCTGTTTCTTCCGTTTTATAAAGAAGGATTCGTATGGCCTAGCCTTGGATCCGTTCCATCGCTTATGGGGCTAGCGATTCTTCCAACGATAGGAGGCTTTTACTGTACCACAAAGGCACTAAATTATCTTGAAGCTAATAAAGTTCAGTTTTTTGAACTGACAGAACCTGTATTTGCTACTATATTTGCATTTATCCTTCTTAAAGAATTTGTTCAAGGGTTAGAGTGGTTAGGAGCTTTCTTCATTTTAGTCGCTATTTATTTATCTGAGTATAAGCCGAAACATAAAATAGAATTAGAGAGCCATGATCATCAGCAAACACTTTGATTTAAAAAATCAAGTGATCTAAAAAATAATATTGAAACTTAAATGGATCCAAAGGGAAAGTGAGCGGATGAGAACTTTGCAAACAGGAGCTAAAGAAGCGGAGAGCAAAAAATATTGCTCAAATCAAATATCGTTTTTCTATGATCTTCCTTTTTTGTTTTTGACATCTGACATCCTAAACGCACTTTCCCGATGTATTGTTCCATAAAAATGATGGACTTGCCTATTGATTGCCCACCGAAAATAAAAATTGTGATACTACTTTTGATACCAACATTGCTCAAAAATTCCACTTTGCGAAACCATTTTATGCACTTTCAAGTTTAGGTTTCGTTCTGTTATAATCGAAATGGAAGGATCCATCGGTTAAGACCTGTTCATCAGGTTCGTCATCCGGGCCAGATTCCTTATGAGCATAATCAATGGAAAAATTTTCTTCCATTATTATGTCTGAGGAAGTTAGGCCTTTTCTTTTTGTCTGGATTTATTTCGTTTCAAAAGGGTTATACAGAAAAAACACACTATACTTGAAGATAGCGAGGTATAAAATGTGATTTGGATCGGGGTAACAGGCTGGGGAGATCATCATTCCCTTTATCCTGATGGCATTTCCCCACGTGATAAGCTAAAAGAATATGCGGCGCATTTTCCGATTGTCGAAGTCGACGCTTCGTTTTATGCCATTCAACCTTTAAAAAATGCGGAAAAATGGGTGCAAGACACGCCTGAAAAGTTTCAGTTTATCGTAAAAGCCTATCAAGGAATGACCGGACATGAACGTGGAAAGCTGCCTTTTTCGTCTAAAAAGGAAATGTTTGCAGCTTTTTTGGATTCTATACAGCCTTATCAACAAGCCGGAAAATTAGCCATGGTTCTTTTTCAATTTCCACCGTGGTTTGATTGCCAAAAGAAGAATGTCGATTATTTAAGATATTGCAAAGAGTGGATGAAGGATGTTCCAACGGCTCTTGAATTTCGCCACCAATCATGGTTTTCGAAAGCATGGAAAGATAAGACGTTAGATTTTATGCGACGAGAAGGATGGATTCATAGCGTTTGCGACGAACCACAAGCGGGCAGTGGTTCCATACCGGCTGTTATCGAAGCAACGGACCCTCAAAAGACGCTTGTCCGTTTTCACGGTCGGAATATCCATGGCTGGCGAAAGCCCAATCAAGGCAATTGGCGAGAGGTTCGATATTTATATCGTTACAATAAAGAAGAATTGCTTTCATGGAAAGAAAAATTACTCGATTTAGAGAAGCAAAGCAAAGAAATCTATGTCGTTTTTAATAACAATTCCGGCGGGGATGCAGCTGATAATGCCAAACAAATGATGGATTTATTAGGGTTAGAATATGAAGGCCTAGCACCTAGGCAATTAAATTTATTTTAACACCAGAATTAGATTTTTGGACCAAGCTGTCAGAAATGTGTAAGATGGAAGTATTGAAAAAAATCACCTTAAGAAAAAGTGAATAATGATAGAATTTTCTTACTCATTCCACATATCCGACAGGCGACCGTTTCAGGAAAGGAGGTGGAAACCTGGTGGCTGCCAATGTATAATGTCATGATCGCATCATGAACGGAAAGGAAACAAAGTTTTCCTGTTTCTGGACTCACATGCCGCCTGACGGCCGGTGAATATGCCGAAAAGGTCGGCGATGTTATGTTTCGTATCCTTGCGGTTGGCATTTCAGTTTTTAGTCATCAGGTAAGACGGTGAGCGAAACGATTCATATTTACCACACAAATGATTTTCACAGCCATTTTGAAAATTGGCCGCGAATCCGCCGTTTTCTGCAGGAAAGAAAAAAATGGCATGAAGAAGCGGGGGAAAGCGTGCTGATTTTTGATATCGGGGACCATATTGATCGTTCCCATCCTTATACAGAGGCTACTCTAGGAAAAGGCAATGTCAAGCTGTTAAATAAAGCGGGATATGATGGGGCAACGATCGGGAATAATGAAGGGATGACGTTGCCTAAAGAAGGATTGAATCATTTATATGAGGAGGCCGCATTCCCCGTCATTTGCGCCAATTTATATGATGAAAATGGAAAGAGACCTTCTTGGTGTCGTCCTTATCATATTTATGAGCTGAAAAACGGCTGGAAAGTAGGCGTTACGGGCGTCACTGCCTATTTACCTGAATCTTATCATCTTCTCGGATGGAAAATAACGCTGCCTCTTGATGAATTAAAAGCGCAGGTGGAATATTTGGCGCAAGAAACAGATTTAGTAGTCGTTCTTTCCCATTTAGGCATGCATGAAGATGACAAAATTGCACAGGAAATGGAAGAGGTAGATATAGTGATGGGAGCTCATACCCATCATATTTACCATCAAGGGAAATGGGTCAACGATACACTATTAGCAGCGGCCGGAAAATTCGGGAATTACGTCGGACATATTGTAGTGGAGATCGAACCTGCATCGAAGAAAGGGATAGAGAAAAAAGCGCTGCTTTATGATGTCCATGAATTGAAGCCTGCTATTGGCGAGGAAGAAGAAACGGCCCGTTATCAAAGCGAGGGAAAGCGTTTGTTAAGCCAGCCTGTCGTAAAATTAGATCGCGAGCTCTCGATTGATTGGTTTAAAGCATCACCGTTAGCGGAATGGCTGTGCGAAGGCTTAAGAGAATGGTGCGATGCTGATTGCGCCATTATAAATGCCGGTCTTCTTCTTCGCCCGCTTCGAAAAGGAACGATTACAAAGTTTGATCTTCATCAACTATTGCCTCATCCGATTAATCCTTGTACCATTACCCTCAACGGAGGAGTACTGAAAAAGATCATCGATCAAACTTTGGATGAAAAATGGCCTCATATGCAGGTAAAAGGATTTGGATTCAGGGGGAAAATATGGGGTGAATTTGTATATGATCGGATCGATATCGACAGAGACAACGGTTCCGTTAAAATAAATGGACAAGAGCTGAACTTGGACAAACAATATCGTCTAGCCGTACCGGATCTGTTTACATACGGCGCTTTTTTCCCGGAATTAGTTCGTACTCAAGAAAAGCAATATTATATGCCGGAATTTTTGCGTGATCTGATGGAATGGAAATTAGTGCGCGTATTTGGGTAAGTACAACATTATCGAAGATATTTGGAATTGATAGACGGACAGTGCGGTGGCTGGCATTTCCCCATTTGATTGGCTCTCCCCTCTTATGCCCAATAGACCGATTTCAAATAGGAAAGCGATTCATTAAGGATATCCAGTGTTTTAGCCGTGTGAAAGTGAGCAAGAATGGGCTTCACGACGTTTGGCTCTTAAATGCATTCGGGGCAAGAAAGCGCATTTACATGTGAAGGTGCAAAATAAAAATGATTAATGAATTCCTCCTTTACGAGCATACATATAGCTTGTAAGGGGGGATTTTTTTGCCTGCATTGCGAAAGTACAAACCCCGGAGAGGACCTTTGCCTTTACGGTATGTTTTTGTCATCACGTTCATTCTTTTTGCCTGCTTTACTGCATTAAGCTTATGGCTGATTAATGCAGGGATTAAGCCTACTTTAATGAGCTATGCGGAATCAGAAACGAAAAAAATTGCTTCCATGGTCATTAATAATGCTATTAACCAAAAAGTGGCCAACGTCATGGATATTAACGACATTATCGAAACCGTTCCGAATCGCGATCAAAGCAAGTCTTCTACGACTAGACTGAATACGGAAATTATTAATCGGATTTTGGGAGAGGTAACGAATCAAGTTCAAAACAATTTGCGGGAAGCGGAAAAAGGGAAACTCGAACCGTTGGACTATGCGGATGTCAAATTAGATCCTCAGCAATCAAAAAAACTGGAAGGGATCGTATTTTCCGTTCCGTTAGGCCAGGCAACGAATAACGCCATTCTCGGCAATTTGGGCCCGAATGTCCCTGTCCGTTTTCATGCGGTCGGCGATGTTCGTTCTGATGTCAAATCGACGGTAAGACCTTATGGCATAAACAATGCTTATGTAGAAGTGGCCATCCATGTTCAAGTTAATGTGCAAATCATTATTCCTTTTTCGACCAAAACAACCAAAGTGGAACAGGATATTCCGGTGGCAATGGGAATTATTCAAGGAGACGTGCCTCAATTTTTTGGCGGAAATGGCCATTCTTCTGTTGAAATTCCGGCGAAATAAAAAGCCAGGCGTTCCCATTCGGGCTAAGGAATCGGGAACGCCATGATATCTTTTTATGGTGCGCATATTTTAAGGAAGCTTTTTTGAACGGGATTTTTGAAGAAGGGGCAACGGTTAAGAGTTATTCTTTTTACGTTCTAATCGTTCCATTCGTTCCCATTGTTTTAAGTGAGGATACGGATCGAAAGAATAATCGGTCGTGCCCGTATCTTTATACATACCGTAATGAAGATGAGGTGGGAATTTTCCTGCCGTTCCCGGCGGACCGTATCCAGTGCTGCCGACTCCGCCAATGACCGTGCCGGGTTTTACGACTTTCCCAACTTTTAGATTTTTGGAAAAACCGCTTAAATGGGCAAAATAATGGTACGTATTATTGACATCGCGAATGCCGATTCTCCATCCGCCGTATCGATTCCATCCTTTCATCTCGACAATGCCGTAGCATGTACACCATAATCAGCGAAAATATCGGTTCCTTCATGTATACGGCGGCCGCCCCATCCTCTTCTGTCTCCCCAAGTACTTTTATATGAATAATTGTAATTTAATGGAATCGGGAACGCTCTGTCATAAAGATCAAGACGATTGAAAACTTTGTAGATTTTAGCCTGTTCCATAATGATGCTTACCGCTTTATCTCTTTTATAATAAGCCCATAATGCGATGCGGATATTATCTTCATCGGTTCCGTATTTCAGAAAATGCTGGCCGATGGATGCCAACAAATCTTCATCGTTGTTTCTGTCCGCCTTTCCATCACCATTTCCATCCACCCCATAGCCGTTAAAAAAGGCAATCGTTTTCGGATTGGTGTCTTCGCGATTCGGGTTTACCAAACCAGACCATTTTTCGGGGGGGATCCAAATCGAAATAGCTCCTTTAGGCTTAGGCAAGTCTTTTCGGAAGAGGCGTAAGTTTCGTTCATATTGGTCCAGCCCTGCATAGTAATACCAAGGAATGTTCGTTGCAGCTTGCATTTTTTTATATAACTCTATCCGTTGTTTGAAAATCTGCTTTTCCTTCATTGTCTGATTCTCTGCCGCCAAGGAATAAGAAGGGAAGAGGATCAGCAATAATAGCAGGAAAACCATTTTTTTCAAATGAAAGCCTCCCTTTCAAATAAAATAATCGATAACTATACTATTTGAAGAAAAAGGATTCTTTATGAGTTAAAATATTGGCAATCATGAATTCTGAATGCTTGTGTTTCCACTGGAAACTATGGTAAAGTGGCAACAAAGAGAGAAGTTTATTACATTGCCATTGTTTTCGGCTCTTTGGAAGCTACTAAAGAAATGGAGATGTTAAAAATGAGCAAAACGGAGGAATATTTAAGAAAACCCGATTGGTTAAAAATAAAACTAAATACAAACGAAAATTACAAAGGCTTAAAGAAAATGATGAGAGAGAAAAGCCTCCATACCGTCTGTGAAGAAGCGCGCTGTCCCAATATCCATGAATGTTGGGGAGTGAGAAGAACGGCAACATTCATGATTTTAGGGGAAGTATGTACGCGGGCTTGCCGGTTCTGTGCAGTCAAGACTGGTTTGCCGTCGGAACTTGACTGGCAAGAACCGGAACGGGTAGCTGATTCCGTTCAACAAATGAACTTAAAACATGTCGTTGTGACGATGGTGGCAAGAGATGATTTAAAAGATGGAGGAGCTGCCGTAATGGCGGAAACAGTACGCGCCATTCGCAGAAAAAATCCGTTTACAACTGTAGAAGTTCTGCCTTCTGATTTGGGCGGAGTGGAAGAAAATTTGAAAATTTTAATGGATTCTCGTCCAGATATTTTAAATCATAATGTGGAAACGGTGAAACGACTGACACCAAGAGTGCGGGCGCGGGCCACTTATGAACGGTCATTGGAGTTTTTGCGCCGTGCCAAAGAAATGCAGCCTGATATTCCGACAAAGTCGAGCATTATGATCGGACTTGGAGAAACAAAAGAAGAAATTATCGAAACGATGGATGATCTCAGGGCCAATCATGTGGATATTATGACGATCGGCCAATACTTGCAGCCGACGAAAAAGCATTTGCCTGTTAAAAAGTACTATCATCCGGATGAATTTGCGGAATTAAAAGAAATTGCTTTAAGCAAAGGTTTCAGCCACTGTGAAGCGGGACCGCTTGTTCGCTCTTCCTATCATGCGGATGAACAAGTCAACTTAGCTTCTAAAGCAAAAGAAATTATGGATCGGATTGAAGCGCAAAACGCCTAAAGTTTGAAATGATGACGAAATAGAAAAAGTGAGTTCAGCGTAGTTTGCTGAACTCACTTTTTCCGCTAAATAAAACATGTTGAAATAAGGTGTCAGGGGGCATATAGCCGTCCAAACCAGAGCGAGTGAGAAAAACAAAAATAGCTGTATGGAAGTTTTTCCTTTCATCCGCTTTCAACTGATTCTGCCATTTTTTGGAGATTCAGATGATTCCCGCTAGACAGGATCCGTGCGAATGTCCTGTTGCCAGGAGAATGGATTCGCAAAACCGGATTTTCATGATCATTGATGTTTTCTTTTTTGTGCATGATTATCATCTTCGAGCGGGTCGTGAATGCGTTCGCCATTCGGATTTTCGCCGTCCACTATGGAGCGTCCTTGCGGTGAACGATCCAACATGAGGTTGATGGTCCGATTGATGTTTGTTTCAGAATTTCTCGTATTGGCATCCATGGAGGCAAGGTTTTCAACGTCTCTTCTCAAATTTGGATCGTCCGTGACATAAACATGGTACCAGCGAGGGACTACGCTCATGGCCGTTCTTTTCACTTGATCTGCCGTCTCAGAACGGGAAGTATGGGCGTTTTGCCGACGGTCATAGGCTACGAGCACTTCCTCATCTGTTACAAGCGTGGCGCAGTCTTTTACGTCCGGAAGTCCGACGCTCAGTCGGCTGATCGTATCAGCCACCTGCTCTCTGTCCATAGTGTACATGTCTCGATAAGAAATGGTTTTTCCTTGAATCGGGCTTTTTTGATGACGTACATAGCCAAATGCCTCATCACGGTCATCTGTCATGATATTGTATGGTTTTCGATTTTTATCAAAAAGATCTTGATCGTTATTGACATTGAGTGTGTTTCCGTTCCGGTCGTAAATTCCCGAACGATCGCGGTCAGCGGCTTCATTATTGCAGCCGGACAAAACCGCCAAACTTAATAAGCATCCTGCAAAGATGTTTTTTTTCATCTTTTTATCCCCCCTGGGCATAGGATAACCATCTTTTTTTAAATTCCCTTTAGTAATTTGTGGGGGATTCGTTATGTTATAATGGAACAAATAAATTTTTTGGCAGTGAGGAAAGGTTTCAGAATGAGGTGAAAAGCATGATTTGCGTCAATAATCATTGCTATGAAGTAATAGAGGATTACAAAAACGGCTTTCAAGAAGAGGCTTTTCGCCATCGCTATAGTGAGATATTAGGCAAGTATGATTATATTGTCGGTGATTGGGGATATGGCCAGCTGCGGCTGAAAGGCTTCTTTGATGATCAAAGCCAAAAGGCAACTTTTGATACGAAAATTAGCACTTTGAAAGAATATTTATATGAATACTGCAATTTTGGATGCGCTTATTTTGTCTTGAAAAAAGTAAAAAAATAAAACGGTTGCTGCCGTCCTTTTTTTGCTAATCGGCTGTACTTTTCAAATGCCTTTTTTAGAGGAAAAGTGATCCTGTGAAAAAGACTGCCCTTTTCAGCGGGAATTTTCTTTTATCCTCCTGGATGATAATTTTCAACTATCCATCCGTGTACCACGGATGGAAGTTTTATTTTGTCCCGCATGGCAGTAAGTCTCCTTCTCAAAAAAAGTCCAAGAAGGGTTCAACTGCCTCTGAATGCCCGATTGGTTCAACCGGGTAGTTGAACCTTATCCCGCATTAAGGGGCTGTAACCCCCACTTCAAGGGAAGAGAGACAAGAGCAGTCCGAGAACAGGGAACTGCCCCTAAAAGCCCGATTGGTTCCACCAACCCCTAGTGACCTTAGATGGTTAGTGGACCTTATCCCTCAGGATCTAAAGGGTCGGCGTTGCGGTTTGTAGTGTATGGCGGTTCTTCAGTGCGATCAGGGTCATCATGAGGAAGGTGGGCGTCGGGATATTGCCTTGGAAGCCCTTCGTGAAGCGATTTAAATTCATAATTGAACGCACTGTGATGCCGTTGGCCTTCTTCCCAAGGGGTCGATTTATTTTCAACAGGGGTATCTTGCCCTCTTGGAGATCCATAAGGTCCTTCCGGCACTTCTTCAGGTATTAGGAAATTTTTCATGGTTTCGACAACAGAAAAATCTGAATAGGCTTGATCTTCTTTGTCCACTTTTCCAACTCGACGAGACATGGCGGCACCTCCGTATTTGGTCTATACGGTTAGTATGGACGAAATCAGGGTGATCATTCGCTTAAATCATTTCATATAAAAGTTCACGGAGTTCTTGAGCATCTGCTTCACTAAGACGGTACACTTCTTCTAAATATCCGGGCTCTTCCAAATCATCCGTACCGATAATGGCAAAGCGGTTTCCGAGCAAATCCAGCACCAGTTTTTTTCCGTAGTATTTATCTGTTTGAATAATCGCTAGATCAAATCGCTGATTTTCTCCCATAAAACTGATATAGCGTATGTTTGTTTTTTCTGTTTCGTCATATAAAAAAAAGCGTTCCATTAACCAGATTCCTCCCCTTCAACTCAGTATTTTGATTTTACCATGAGACAGCGAAGTATGGTACAATGAAAGTGGCTGAGAAGAGATAAGGGCAGGTGTTGTACCGTGTACTTTGTAGATCGAAACAAAGTCGAAGACAGGCTGACGTATTTGGAAGTTCGTTTAAGCTTATTGGAAACACAGACTGACTGGAAGACAGGTATAGAAAAGGCCGCTTTAGAGCGTGTGGCGCATTCGATCATTGAAGCGGTCATTGATACCGGAAATGATATTATCGATGGATTTATTATGAGAGATCCGGGAAGTTATGACGATATTGTGGATATATTATTGGATGAAAAAGTGATAACAGAAGAATTGGCTGCCTCTTTAAAAGAGATCATCAGCCTCCGAAAAATGCTTGTTCAGGAATATACCACCATTGATCATCAGAAAGTGGACCAAGTATTCAAAAAAAATCTTGAATTATTAAAACAATTTCCAATCAAAGTTCGTTCGTATCTGAACAATGAATTAGGTCCGGTTTCTGCTTTTAAAAATCTATGATCAGCGCTTTCTTTATGGGAGCGTTTTTTTATGAATATGACTGACGATTTGGAAGGAGTTCATATGAAAGCATATAAGGGTTATTTAATAGACTTGGATGGAACGGTGTATAAAGGAACGGAAAAAATCGAAGCCGCCGGTGAATTCGTTCATCGATTGAAGAAAAAAAATATTCCTTATTTGTTTGTAACCAATAATTCGTCTAGAACACCGGAACAGGTGGCAGCAAAATTGAGGGATTTTGATATTCCGGCCACCAAGGAGCAAGTCTATACGACAGCGATGGCGACTGCCAATTTTATGTATGAGAAAAAACCAGGTGCTTCTGTTTATGTGATTGGGGAAGAAGGACTCCGAGAGGCATTGACGGAAAAAGGATTTCGGTTTGTAGACGAGAATCCTGATTTCGTCGTAATCGGAATAGATAGATCGATCAACTACGAAAAATTGACTCTTGCCTGCCTTGGCGTCCGCAACGGGGCAACGTTTATTTCCACTAACAGCGATATTGCCCTTGTAACGGAGAGGGGTTTTCTTCCGGGCAACGGAGCACTAACATCCGTTATTTCTGTGTCGACTCAAACGGAACCTATTTTTATCGGGAAGCCGTCACCAATCATTATGGAACAAGCTCTTGAAGCATTAGGAACTTCCAAAGAAGAGACCATAATGGTGGGAGACAATTATGATACAGATATTCGTGCAGGTATTAATGCCGGTTTGGATACGCTCCTCGTCCATACTGGAGTTACTTTAAAAGAGCATTTGGAGCGTTATGAAGTAAAACCGACCTATACTGTTGATTCTCTTAGCGAGTGGGAAGTATGAAAACAAACAGCCGGGTTCTCCTTCGGACGTACAATGGGAAGGGGAGCCCGGCTGTCCGCTTTTTACACTACCTTTCATGAGTCAATCGTTTCATCGCCATTGCCGGCTCGGTGGGCAAGTCGGCTTGAAGCCGCCGCAGCAATGGCGCCGACAATGTCGTCTAAAAATGTGTTTACTTTTCCGGAAGACTTATCGTTTAAATATTCTAAAATACCCGGTTTGATTTTGTCGATATAGCCATAGTTTGTAAATCCTATCGAACCGTATACGTTTACGATGGAAAAAGCTAATATTTCATCGACTCCATATAGTCCTTCATCTGTTTGAATAATCGATTGTAATGGTTCTTCGAGCTTGCCTTGCTCTGCCAGAACATCTAATTGTATGCCTGTTAATATGGCGTTTTGAACTTCACGCTTTCCGAGAACTGCCTCTACATTTTGAATGCATTCTTCCAGCTGCAAATTGGGATGGTATTTTTTTTGTAAAAACAATACCAGTTTTGCGATATCCTCAATCGTTACTCCTCGTTTTGTCAGCCATTCGCGCGCCATTTTTTCTGTCATGTTTAATGCATCTCTTTTTTTCATTGTCATACCATCACCTTTTTTCTGTAATATTTGGAAAGTATATTTTTTTGTATTACAAGGTTTCTGTTTCTATTTTAATATACTCCATTAAAAAAGATGGAATATAAAGAATTCGATCGGTTTATTCATCTTTTGTAAGAAGACGAAAGAAATCAATCTTGAAAGCCCGTTTTCATTGATTTGCCAGATGAAAAGCGGGATCATAAATTCAATCAATAGACGCAATTATGGGAGCCAGATACATATATATTACTAGTATGTTCAAACTGCATGCTTTCAAAATTTTTTGTGGCTTATTTACACAGGTGAAACATGAAAGCTTTTGGCACGGAAAGGAACGAAACGGGGCCAGTGGCTAAAGGAGGATGGAAATGGATTACTCTCAATTGTTAGAGCAGTATTACGGCATCCAGACAGAAGCCCTCTATTCTAACCAACCCATCCGATATAAAGCAAAGGGTTATCTATATACTATTATAAATGCTACGAAATTGACACAAGAAATGCTCATCGAATTTCGCCAAATGTCTCTGCATCTTCAAAAGTTCGGTGAAAGAGGAGTATCTTCTTTTTGTTTGTCCAAAAACGGAAAATTTTTAGAAACGGTGGAAGGGCAGGACTTCATTGTTTTGCGTAATCCCGTTAAAAAAGGGAGAAGCTACAGCAACATGGGCAGAAAGCTAGCCAAATTTCATTACAGAGGCCGTTTTATCCAA
This sequence comes from Bacillus sp. FSL W8-0223, assembly GCF_038006805.1. Lineage (NCBI taxonomy): Bacteria > Bacillati > Bacillota > Bacilli > Caryophanales > Bacillaceae > Bacillus > Bacillus sp. FSL W8-0223. Next base: position 2,921,813 of record NZ_JBBOVX010000001.1, on the reverse strand, counting down.
GAAAAGATGGTTCAAACGAATCGAATGGGTACTTGGCGGTTTTTATGGGAAAAGAGGCTGGAGCAGCTTGAAGGCTTTTATCACCGATTGCTTCAACAATCTCCAAGCGACCCGTTTGACATTTTATTCGTGGATATTTTCCCGTATTATATGGGAATGGCGGAAAATGCCATTCAGTATGTAGCCGATACAGAGTTGGATGAAGATCCAATGGAATCTGACGCGGGGACCATATGCCATGAACGTTTTCGACCGGATACTTGGGGAAAAACGGATATCATCAAAAATCCTTTTGATTGGGTTTTTGATCATGCGGCAAGGGATATTTCCGAGTGGATTCGATATCAATTTTGGCATCAACAAACGAGATATAAGGCGGAGATTAAACAATTTATAAAGGGGTATCAATCGATTCAGCCGTTGACGGTGTTTTCCTGGAGATTGATTTTTGCAAGGCTCATGTTTCCGCTTCACTTTTTTGAATGTGTAGAAGATTATTTTATGACGCCTTCTCCCCAAAGAAAAAAGGAACTGGAAGAACAATTAACACGATATATCCGAGATACCAAAGAATACGAACATTTTTTGGCTTCGTTTTATCAGCTGGCGGAAGTGCCTGTAAAAAGAATTCAAATTCCGGTGGTGCCGTGGCTCTTACGGTAACGAAAAAAACACTATGCCTAAAAAAGACCAACTTCCGGAATGTGAAAGTTGGTCTTTTTACTCTGCGTATTATTTTTGCTTTTGTGAAAACAATGGTGATGAAATCAATCAAGACTGCAATTCAAAAAAAAGCTGATTCAAGGAAAAGAATTTCTCCCTTCGGACATATGGATAAGGACAAGCGTTTTTTATGTCTTGTTCTGCTTAGTCAAGGGATCATCTTTCTCCTGATCAGCTTCAAATTCCATCGTTTTTAAAATACTTGTTCGACTTCCACGATTCCGGGGACTTCTTCCAACAAAGCACGTTCGATACCTGCTTTTAATGTAATAGTCGAGCTTGGACAACTGCCGCAGGCGCCCAATAACCGAAGCTTTACGATTCCATCTTCAACGTCCATCAATTGACAGTCGCCGCCGTCGCGAAGTAAAAACGGACGCAATTTATCCAACACTTCTTGCACTTGTTCTTTCATTGCCTGATCGGACATTTGTATCGACTCCTTTCCTACGTTTATTATAATGACTATCATGAAAAAAATCTATCGTCTTTGTTTCGTTTTTGAAAGATTTTGGATAAAATGAAGATGAGAAACGGACAAAGGTTTGGGTGGGGGGAGAGCGGTGCAGAAGCCGATTGAAATTGTCGTATATGGTGCAGAACAGATTTGTGCAAGCTGTGTTCATTTGCCTTCATCGAAAGATACGTTTGAGTGGTTGACGGCAGCTTTGGAAAGAAAGTTTCCACATCAGCCTTTCAAGATGACGTATGTGGATATTTATGATCCACCTGAAGACAAGGAGAAAAAAAGCTTCGCATCCCGAGTGATTGAGGAAGATCTTTTTTATCCTGTGGTGTTAGTTGAAGGAAAAATGGTCGGGGAAGGAAATCTGCGATTAAAAGTCATTTGCGAAGAAATGGAAAAATACGGATACAAAGCTCCATAAAACAATGAATGAGCTGAAAGAAAGCCGATCCACTTAAGGGGCCGGGAACCTCCTTCGTATTAAAAGATGCCCGAATATTTTCATTGCTGCAGTTACGGAGGGACGGCCTTTACAATACAAACTTTTGATTTTGAAAAGTCTGGTTTTCCCGGCCGTTCGTCTGTTAGCCGGGATTGTTTCGATTAACCGTTGTGATATTTGTACAGCCATAGAACCCCGGACTTTAAGAAACGGGCGACGCGGCCGGTAATGGCACGTTCGGCCAAGAAACCAAATCCTTCTTTTTTTCCTAAAGATCCCAAAATTCCTTTCAGTTTAATTTCAGGCATTTTTTCCGGAAGGGGTTCATTTTTCCAGCGTTTCAATAAGACTTGAACGATTTGCTCTGCTTGTTCTTCCGCCAATTGGGCGCTCGGTGCATAAGGAAGGCTTGCACAATCGCCTACTACATAAACATGTTCATTGTTCGGAATATTGTGGTATTGGGTTAACTTCACACGGCCGGAAGCATCTTTTTCCACATCCAATTGCCTGACCAGTCTGTTTGCTTGAATGCCGGCAGTCCAGACAATCGCATCACAAGCAATTTTTTCATCATGGTTGTATAATGTATTTGGCTCCACTTTCGTCACATTGGCGCCATTGATCACTTCTACTCCGTGTTCCGTAAACCAATTTTGTACATAGTTGCTCAATCGTTCAGGAAAAGTGGATAAAATTCTTGGTCCTCGATCAAATAATTTCACTTTTAAATCAGGACGGCTTTCTCGAAGTTCGCTTGCCAGTTCAATTCCGCTTAGACCTGCTCCCACGATGCCGACGGTTGAACCAGCGGGCATATTGTTTAAGCACTGATATGTATTTCTCGCTTTTTCAATCGACTGAATACTATGTGTGTACTCAGCCGCCCCCGGAACTCCATGATATTTGTCTTCGCACCCCAAACCTATTACCAGCTCATCGTACATAATCGGATCTTGTTCTTTCAAATGGATGGTTTTGTTCTCCAAATCGATTTCAGTAATTTCTGCAAAAACATGCGAAAGCTGTGGATGAGTAGGAAAGGGAACCCGTACATGCTGGTCGGAAGTTGTTCCGGCTGCCAAGGCATAATATTCAGTCTTTAAACAATGGTAGGGAACCTTGTCCACAAGTGTAACGGCGACATCCTCCGGAAGATTTGGCAACAGCCGGAGCAATATTCGCATATTCCCATATCCTCCGCCAAGTAAAACCAAGTTTCTCATAAAAAATTTCCCCTTTTGTTCTGCTAAGTCAGTTTTAAAACCCTTTCAATATGAAAAATGCAATAAGAAAAATTATCTATAAAAATACCCCATACAAGAGTATAACGAAAGTTCATGTTTTTCACAACAGCTTATTAAGGGGTTTCCATCATATGTCTATTGGCAAGATACATTTCTTTTCTGACCGGCGGAACAATAGTACAATCAATCCTGGGGTGATGATATGAATCCAATTATTGAATTCTGCGTCAGCAATTTAGCAAGCGGTGCGCAAAAAGCGCTTGAAATATTGGAAGAAGATCCCAATCTGGACATTGTCGAATATGGCTGTCTTAATTATTGCACTCTTTGTGGAGAATCCCTTTTCGCCCTTGTCAACGGCGATCCTGTAAGAGGGGACTCTCCGGAAGAGTTGGTGAAGAATATATATAAACATATCGAAGAAAACCCGATGTTTTAAAAGAGAGAGCTAAAGATGGGAGGCTTGGTGTGAAAAGGGGCGAGAGAAAACGGCAAAAATCATCGTACAAATAGAATATAGAGGCTGTTTAGAAAACAAATTTTGACAGAAGAACCGGGCTTTGCCGCCTTTCTATTCCATTGTTTGTCTGATCATTTGCCACTGATTTTTTGCCATTTCCAAAATCTTTGGTTCTGTAGCGAATTTTTGCCGTTCGATTACTTTGGAAAAATAAAAGGTCGCTTCTTTGTAGTGTCCCAGCCGTCTTTTTAATTCCCCGATCAAATATAAAAGTTTTATTTCAGACATTTTTGTTCGTGAAAAGTCTCCTTTTGAATAGGAATCTTCGTATTGTTTGACGGCCATTTCTAAAAAACGATTTTCTTCTTCTTGAATTTTCAAGAGACGGTATAACCAAGCCGTACGCAATGCCAGCCCGCCCGTTGTGATATTTTTTTCATGCTTTAAGGTGGCGCAATAATAAGCTAGTTTGTAGCTGTTAATCCCATCTTTTATGCTGCGGTGTTTGCCGTAGTCCTGGTACACCCAGCGCGAGCAAACTTTCTCTTTGATTTCATTTAAAACGGCCGGGGGGAAATATCGGGAAAATTCCTCTGTGTAAGAATAGCCGCAATGGGGGCACACGTTTACAAAGTAAATGATCGGGTTGATTTCAGAATCTTGATAGACAGGGGAAAAATCTGTATCATAAGAAGCCACTTTTATAAAGCGGGAACGTATTTTAGTGGTGGTGAAAATTTTTTTGCAAAGAGGGCATTCTTCAGTTTTTTCGTAAAATGGTGTGATTTCCGCCAAATTTGTTCACTTCCTGAGATGTTTTATTATTTTATTTGATAGGTCTTTTTCATTATACAAAAATTTTTAAAATAGGTCTTTATTCGTTGTAAAAAAATTTAAATAGGCCTTTTTTATTATGAGAATGTATTATCTGAATGGAAAATGAAAAGATGACCCCATAAACGGATTTTATTGTCAAATCATTCAGGGACTTATTCGTGTGTTTTCAAACGGATCTATTGAGGAAAAAAGAAAAACGGATTATACTACAAATAACATCGGAATCCGCTGTTTTTAATCGGGACGGTTTGTACTCCAAAAGAATGGAAATCCAATACAAAAGGAGGTTTTTTGTGATGGAGGGAGTCATTAGCCTTACGGAAGCTGCAGCTTTTCAAATAAAAGATATGATGAAAGAAAATGAAGAAGAAGGCGCTTTTTTGCGCGTGGCTGTCAGAGGCGGCGGCTGCAGCGGATTATCTTACGGAATGGGATTCGACCATGAAGCAAGTGAAGACGATATCCAATTTGAACAACATGGCATTCAAGTATTAGTGGATAAAGCAAGCGCACCGATCTTGCAAGGAACCAAAATTGATTATAAACAATCGTTAATGGGCGGGGGTTTCACAATCGATAATCCAAACGCTATTGCCACATGCGGTTGCGGTTCATCATTCCGTACGGCGCAAAACGTTGGAACGCCGGAAGAGTGCTAAGTTTTCCGGCACGTTTTGAAACGGCAACATAATCGGTAAGGGTTGTTAATTCCAGTAAAAAATCCGCAGTCCGTGCTTGTATTTTTGAATAAAAACAACCCCAAAATTTGCGATTTAGGGTTGTTAATTACGACCTCTTTTAACGGTTTATGTTAAATCGTTAAAGGAGGTCGTTTTTTTGATGTTAAAAGACAGATCTTTTATCTTTGGAATCGGTTATTTCTTTTTCCCTCTTGTCTTGGATGCAACTATGCCACCGCCTTACTATTCTATGATGACGCCCGGCTTGAGCCCATGCCTTTTTGAACAGCAGACATATATTGATCAAAGGGAAGGACCACGAGAAACCTTAAGAGGAGGTTGGATGACATGCAGGATTCCAAATACAACGGGACCGGTGACTGTCCGAGAAATGATGAGCGACAGTATTATTCTTCGCAGCTCTCCCCTTATCCAATGTATCCTTATCTGCAACATGCTTATCAACATCCTCATCCATACCAACGAGATCCTTATCGGCTGCGGTATTTTTTTCAAGACGAGAAAGGGAAAATCGGTCGCTATCAAATCCTCTTCCATTGGAACCATTTGGATTGGAATTTTCCAAATTTAAGGATGAAGCAGGTATTTGAGGCAAATCGATATTGGAGACATGCCATGCCTGCCGGTATTAAGGTTGATCAGCAAGGAAACTATTATGTATCTGTTCCCCGCTGGGCAGAAGGCATCCCTTCTACTATGAATCGCATTGTCATAAAAAACGGCAAACCGCTGTTAGAAGCTTTTCCAAGCTGGGAATGGAATAAGGCGGGCAACCCTGGAGTGCTGCAATCTGTCCTGGGATATGAAATTGATGAAAACAACCGGATGTGGCTGTTAGATCAAGGGAAAATCGCCTATGCCCCTTCGCGGGAAGGTTCACAAAAATTGGTTATATGGGATTTAAATACGAATCAATTGATTGATTCGATCAAAATACCGAATGAGATTGCTTCGTATCGAACTTCCTTTTTAAATGATTTGGTTGTAGACAATAAACATGGTTTTGTCTACATCACCGATTCCGGAAATGGTTGGCCCGACCATCCCGTTGTCGGTGGAATCATCGTATACAATATGAGGAACAAAACTTTCAGACGTGTGCTTGACCGTCATTACAGCACACAAGATTTTCCCGGATTTGTTTTTGAGATTGACTCGAAACCGGTCTTTAAAGACAGACCGATTAAAATAGGGAGCGATGGTATTGCGTTGTCCGCAGATCGTTCCACTTTGTATTATTGCCCGGTTACAGGTCGAAATTTATATGCGATCGATACAGCGCTTTTGAGAAACTTTCAAACACCCTTAGATGAAATCAGTCGAGCGGTTAAAGCGATTGGAAGCAAAGGGACGACCACCGACGGGATGCACGCTGACAACAGAGGAAATGTTTTTTATACGATGCTGGAGGGGAAAGGAATCGGGGTCTATTCTCCTAAGAACAATCGGTTCCATCGCTTCGTCTCTGATGATCGGATGCTGTGGGTAGACGGGGTGGCATTTGATCAAAAGGGGTCCATTATTTTTAACAGCAACCGTCTTCATCAGATGTTTGAACGAAATCAAGACGAAATCGATTGGAGTAATCCATATAATCTCATCGTTTGGAAAGCTTTTGTAGGCAAAAATGTAAAGTCGTACTTATATGCATAAAATAACTTTTTTACAGTCATCCAATAAGCCGGATTTTCATTCCATGACTAGAAATTGCGGCAAAACCAAAAGGCATGCATCATTCACGGCATGCCTTTTGGTTTTGGACGAAACTATTTCCTGCTATTTTAGAGTACTGATTCCCCGGCGCATGTTCCATGGCTTTAAAATCAAAAACGAACCGTCTTTCAGCGATATTGGGCAAAGGACATATCGGCGGATTGTATATGTTTATGAGCTATCTGCACGATGAAGAAGTCGTTCGTTCTTGTTTTGACGAGCCGGTCCAATATGGAACTGTTCCGGTTGAACATCCGCTCAATCTTTTGTCCTGAAAGCTTGCTATTGTTCAAATAAAGACGTACTGTGCATTGGCTGAACGCGGGACTTTGGATCAATAAAAGCTTTTGCATTGCTGACGGCCGTAGGGGCTTCGCCGAATCCGCTTGCGATCAAATTTACTTTTCCTTCATATGTACAAACGTCTCCGGCCGCATAAACTCCGGGAATATTGGTTTCCATTTTGGAATTGACAACAATGGAGTTTTTAGCGATTTCGATTCCCCAATCTTTGATAGGACCAAGTGAAGAAACAAATCCATAGTTGACGATCAATTCATCCACTTCAATCGTTTCTTCCCGTTCTCCGCGTACTTCATTAAGAACAAGTCCATGGATTGTACGTCCGTCTCCGAGTATTTTCGACGGAACGAACGGTGTTTTGATCTCCACGGTAGAAGCTTTCAGTTGTTCGACGCTGTGTTCGTGGGCGCGGAACTTATCTCGGCGGTGAATGATCGTTACTTTTTTAGCGATCGGTTCCAGCATCAATGCCCAATCGACCGCTGAATCTCCTCCGCCGCATATCGCTACATTTTTTCCTTTAAATGTATCCAGATCGTTTACGAAGTAATGAAGGTGATTTCCTTCATACTGCTCCGCTTCTTCAAGCTCCAGTTTTCGAGGTTGGAATGCTCCAATCCCGGCAGTGATAATAACAGATTTTGTATAGTGTATTTCTTTATCTGTCGTTAATCGAAATGTTCCGTCATCCAATTTTTGAAGATCAGTGACCGTTTGTTCCAAGCAAATGGTGGGCTTAAACAGCGATAATTGTTCTTTGAGTTGTTCAACTAAATCGCGTGCTTTAATTTTGGGAAATCCGGCAACATCGTAAATGTATTTTTCCGGATAAAGAGTAGCCAGCTGGCCGCCAAGTTGGGGTAAGCTCTCAATTAATTTTACGGACGCTTGTCTTAACCCTCCGTAAAAAGCTGCAAACAAGCCGGTAGGTCCACCGCCGATAATCGTCATATCGTACATGTTTGAGTCTTCTTTCAAAACAATCTCCCCCATTTCCATATACTAGCAGATAGCCTTGCATTCATCGCTTTATTGACCAATGGAAGTTTTATTAAACACCATTTTATCATACTCCAATTCAGTGTTTCCATTTTTCAATACAACAAGAGAAAAACATTTCAAAAAATACCAAAATTCATCATTTTCTTTATAAGGGATATAATTTTGAAAACTTCCTTTTAATTGTAGGAAATGGGTTGAAAAGTATATGTAAAAGGAATATTATTTATAAGGGAATAATGTTAAGATTTTATGACAAATTTCGAAAAAGTTGTTGTATGCCCTCATTCGTGAAAAATATCACATGTGATATTTTTAATTGCAAAAAAGGAAATAAACTTTTTCGAATTCACTCATACTAAAAGAAAAAGGTGGAAGTGATAACAGTGACTAAGCCAAAAATCGTTGTACTTGGCGCGGGTTATGGTGGATTGATGACTGTAACGCGCCTCCAAAAGATGTTAAGCCAAAACGAAGCGGAAATTGTTTTAGTGAACAAACATGACTATCACTATGAAACGACTTGGCTTCACGAAGCCTCTGCTGGAACCCTTCATCACGACCGGGTGCGCTATGCGATCAGCAATGTAATTAACCGCAGCAAAGTCAAATTTGTTCAAGCTACTGTTGAAAACATTAAACCAAACGAAAATAAAGTAGTTCTTAATAACGGGGAATTGGACTACGATTATCTCGTTGTCGCTTTAGGACCTGAATCGGAAACATTCGGAATTAAAGGCTTGAAAGAGTATGCTTTTGCGATCACGAGCGTGAATGCTGCCCGCCGTATCCGCGAGCATATCGAAACTCAATTTGCTACTTACAACACTGAAAAAGATAAAAAAGAAGAACGTTTAACGATCGTTGTCGGCGGTGCCGGATTTACTGGCATCGAATTTTTAGGGGAATTGACCAATCGTGTTCCTGAACTTTGCCGCGAATACGACGTTGATTTCCAAAAAGTGCGTATCATCTGCGTAGAAGCAGCGCCAACTGTTCTTCCTGGATTTGATCCGGAACTTGTTCAATATGCAATGGAACAGCTGCAAAAGAAAGGCGTTGAATTCCGAATCGGCACGGCCATTAAAGAAGCGACTCCTGACGGTATTATCGTAGCGAAAGGCGAAAATGAAACCGAAGAAATTAAGGCAGGAACTGTTGTTTGGGCTGCGGGAGTTAGAGGAAACTCTGTCATTGAAAAAGCCGGTTTTGAAAACAATCGTGCCCGTGTAAAAGTAGAAGAAGATTTGCGAGCTCCTGGCTACAATAATGTGTTTATTGTAGGAGACTGTTCGCTTGTCATTAATGAAGAAACGAATCGTCCATATCCGCCGACTGCCCAAATTGCCATGCAGCAAGGTGTGGTGTGTGCGAAAAATATCGTAGCCTTATTAAAAGGACAAGAAACTCAAAAATTTGTATTTGATAATAAAGGAACGGTATGTTCTCTTGGCGATGACGACGCAATCGGAATTGTATTCGGCAGAAAGCTGAAAGGTACAAAAGCTTCCTTTATGAAAAAAGTGATTGACAACCGTGCTTTGTTTATGATTGGCGGTTTGTCCTTGGTACTGAAAAAAGGAAAGTTCAAATTTTTCTAAGACAGTCAGCTAAGCCTTTTACAGATAACAAAACGGCTGATTGTACAACAAATAAAAAGGTATTACAACGACAGAACGGCGTAATAAGCCGTTCTGTTTTTTTGTGTGATCGTTGAAACAAAAATCAACAGCAAGGACTACCCGTTCGCATTTATCCTTTTAAAAGTGGGAAACACTTCCAGAAATCAAAAGGGACTGAAAAATGAGAGAATAATGAGATTGGAATGGAGGAATAATCGGGAAGATTGGCGTATATAAGAATATTCAGTATACTTTTTATTCCTGTGGGGTGTTTCCTAGTGCATATTGCTGTTTTATTTATATCGATGCTGCTGTTTTTTGTGCTTTTTTTCGGAATTGGATTTATTTTAAATATGCTGCTTCGAATGACATGGATCATGTCGATTTTATATCCTCTCGTTGTGTTGATCATTGTAGATGGGATTAGTACGCTTTCTTATATAACGCATACTAGAGAGGCTTTCACTACGTTAGGAGAAAGATTGATAGGACTGAAACCGGCCGATATGTTGATTTTGTTAAGCGGCTTAGCCGGGGCCGTTTTATCGGGAATTGTCATAAAGGAATTAAGAAAAAAAGGATATCGAATGTTTTGAAGGGCTGAATCCAAAAGGAAATCACTCTTTTGGATTCAGTCTCTTTTTTGCTCCAAAATCGTTAAAAGTTTTATGTTCACGGTTATTCGGAAGCAACTTGAATGTCTATTTCCAGTTCTATCTCCACATTTCCTTTGACGGCTCGTGAAATCATGCAGGACGATTCTGCTCTTTCAGCAAGACGTTGTGCTCGGCTGATTTCTTTGGCGGTTGCATCACGATGAAGGACTATTTTCGGACGATGGATGATTTTTTTATAAGTCAATACGCCATTGGTTACTTCAACGATCCCTTCTGATTCCAACGTTAACTGTTTCTTCTCCAGCCTGCTTCGTTCCAACATGGCGGCCAATGTAATGATATAACAAGTGGCTGCCGCCCCTAAAAGCATTTCATCCGGATTTGTCCCGACGCCTGGGCCGTCCATTTTCGCCGGAATCGAAACCTTTGTCCGTAAATTCCCAGCTTTTATTTCCCCAACATCATTTCGCAGGCCGGGCCAGTTTGCTTTTAAACGAAAGTGATGTTCCGCCATATACATGCCCCCAGATCATTTTTGGCATTATTGTAGCACAATTTGAAACAAAAAAATGAGGGAATGCCTTCGCAAAAGCTTCTAATAAGGCACTGATGGACTAATCGAAGAAAAGCCGGCTTTTTTCTTTTTAGGTCATCTCCTCATGGGTGATTTGTATAAAACGGGTTCTTCTCATTCTCATCATGGATTTTCTTCACGAAGCCTTTTTTGTTCACTCCAACCTTTACCAAGTTTTTTCTCCATTTTTGAATAATGTGGCCATCATTTGGAGACCAATAGGGTGAGGGGAGTGAAAGGATGGGACTAATAAAACGGACGTCCAAAAGAGTTTTTATGACCATCTTATTTTTGATCGCACTTATGGCCACTTTTAAAACGATTTCCGGAGTAGATGCGGCTATGATTGGAAATTGGGCTCTTAAACATACGATTTTATCAAAGATGGAAACGAGTGAGCGAAAGCTTGAAGGATTATCCACAAAAAGGGTCGATCAACTGCTTATGAAACCTGTGCAAGCGAATGCCCAACCGGAGAGGGAGAAGCAGCCCCGTATATTGGAACAAGATGTTGATTGGTCGAAATACCCCCAAAAAACGGTGATTGCGACAGGTTATACAGCCGGAAAAGAATCAACGGGGAAATCTCCCAGCCATCCCAGTTATGGTATTACATATTCAGGCGTCAAGGTAAAAAGAGATCTTTATTCGACCATTGCCGCTGATACAACGATCTTTCCGATTGGAACGATTTTGTTCATTCCCGGATATGGCTATGGAGTGGTAGCGGATACCGGGAGCGCAATCAAAGGAAATCGGATTGACCTATATTACGAGACAGTTGATGATGTTTATAAAGAGTGGGGGAAGAAAAAACTGGCCGTTTATATTGTCAAAATGGGAAAAGGAACTTTGACAGAAGAAACGCTGGCTTCTTTAAACCAAAATAAAGCTTTGCAAGTATACCGGCAGCAATATATAAAAACCCGCAATGAATAAAAATTTCGAGAGTCAAGTAGATCCCCTTTCCATATTGAGCCTGTACAGAAAGAGCAGTATGGAAGGGGGTCCTTTTGTCTTGTTCTTTTCTTTCCAGTAAATAACAGTTGGAAGTGAACAACTCCAAATATCCATGATCATTTCTGGTGGTTTATTTTCTGCCAGGGTTATAATGGTGTTGGAGGTGTTAAAAGATGTTTCAATTTAGTCATGAAAATCCGTTTCAAATAGAATTGCCTTGCTTGATCGTCGGTTTGTTGGATAAACCCCTTAAGTTTGGAGGAGTTCTCGGCGAATTGGATGAGGCGTTTCAAGGTCAGTTGACGGAACTTGTAAAGACCGGGGATCTTTCCGCCAAATATAAAAGCGTGCAACTGATCCATACATTTGGTTTTGTGCCTTCCAAAAGAATCTTATTTGTCGGTTTGGGAAAAGAAAAAGAACTCACGATTCAGAAATTAAAAATGGCTTTTGGAAAAGCCGCCAAATATATAAAAAATACGCCGGTTCAAAAGGCCGCTATTGCGCTTGATACGTTTATAACGGATAAATGGGATGCCGTTCAAGCTGCAGCGGCATTAGGCGAAGTGGTTCCGCTTTCTACATATGAATTCCGTGATTATAAGCAAAAACCCAATTTGCCGGAACCGCGGATTGAGGAAATGACTGTTTACAGCAGCCATACGATCGGAGAAATCGAACAAGCAGCCAAAGCAGGATACATACTTGGAAAAGCGACGAATTCCGCTCGTACGCTCGTCAATATGCCAAGCAACTTGCTGACTCCGTCCTATCTTGCTACGTACGCAAGCCAATTGGCAGAAAAATATGGATTGGAAGTAGAGATTCTTGGGAAAAGCGAAATCGAAAAACTAGGAATGGGCGCTTTTTTGGCCGTCAATCAAGGTTCCAAAGAAGAACCAAAAATGATTACGCTAAAATATCAAGGAAAAGAAAAGTGGGAAGATGTCATCGGGCTCATCGGAAAAGGCATTACATATGATTCGGGCGGCTACTCGCTCAAAACGAAAAACGGACTTGTCGGCATGAAAACCGATATGGCGGGGGCTGCCGCTGTACTTGGGGCAATGGAGGCGATCGCCGAATGGAAACCTAAACAAAATGTGGTGGCAGTCATTCCGGCTACAGACAATGTCGTGAGCGCGTCGGCATTTCGGCCTGATGATGTGATAACATCCATGAACGGAAAAACGATCGAAGTATTGAATACGGATGCTGAAGGGCGTTTAGTATTGGCGGATGCCGTCACTTATGCGAAACATCATGGCGCCGAATATTTAGTCGATGTGGCCACATTGACAGGCGGAGTAATCGTTGCGCTCGGGACAGATAAAACAGGAGCGGTCACCAATGATGAGTGGCTTTTTGAACAAATTTTAGAGGCTTCTTTTGAAGCTGGAGAATATATTTGGCGGCTGCCTTATACGGAAGAAGATAAAAAACGGGTTCGAAATAGCCGAATAGCCGATTTAAATAATTCTCCCGGCAGAGAAGGCCATGCGATCATGGGAGCTGCTTTTATTGGAGAATTCGTGGAAGGAGCTCCTTGGGTGCATTTGGATATTGCCGGAACGGCTGATACCGATAAGGACTACGACTTGGGGCCTGCAGGTGCAACGGGCGTCATGACGAGAACGCTTGCTTTATTTGTCGATCGATTTGATAAAGAGTAAGGATACGGCGTTTGATTTTCGTACCGCTGCTTTTCAAAGCTAAATTTTTTTGTGGGCCTATACAAAGATTTACGTCTTTGCATAAGGATAGGGTAGCATAGGAAAAGGAGGTTACCCTATATGTATTATCCGCATCGCTTTTTTCCGGGGGAACCGTTTATCGGTGGACTGCTGGGCGGCTTGCTAGGAACGGCGATAGCGGCATCATTGTTTAGACCGCCATATCCTTTTTACGGTCCGCGTCCGTTTTATCCATATCCGTATTTTTAAACAAGGAAAGAGGCTGATGAATGGAGCAAAGGAAGCCGCTCTATGAAACATGGATCGGCTTCCTAGTTATCAACAGCCTCTTTGAAAGGGATGGCTATTCTCTTGCATACTAAGCAGGTTTTCTATCAAAAAAATGCAGTGAAAAGTTAAAAACCTATATTATTTCTTCCAACGAAGTTCCAACAGTAATCGGCAGCATTCTTTTTTTTGATCTTCATCCATACGGGCAAAGCGAACTAAAAGCCCATCCGGATTAAAATAAATTTCCGGCCGAATTCTAATGCCAATCGATTGAATCATTTGTATCACTTTCGTTGTTTGCGAACGTTGAGCGGCGTCCATCAGCTCTCTTGCATAGGCACTGTTTGTGGAGACCGTATTCAAAAACAGTTGTGCGTCTCTTAACAGTTCCAATGATTTTCTGGCGGATTGAGTGAACTGGTTGATCTGGACGACTGGAAATTGTCGGTTGTTGGGAGGAATGTATGTTGGATGATTTGGACCATAAGGAATAGAATTTGGATCGTTATGAGGCGGGAAAGGAGGCTGGTGCATTTATAGATTCTCCTTCCTGATTCATAAATGTCATTCTGTGGAAAAGATATGTAGCACAGGGGGTGATTATGATAAAATAAGAGAAAATATTTAAAAAACAATGTATTTTCCGAAAAATAAAAAACGGGGGATAGTATATGGAAGAAAATTACGAACAAGGGTTGATAGCCAGTCTTGGCATGAAAATAATCGAAATGAAAAAAGGGAAAGTGGTCATGACCATGCCCGTAGATGACCGCACTCGGCAGCCAATGGGGTTTCTTCATGGAGGGGCTTCCGTTGCATTGGCGGAAACCGCTGCAAGCTTAGGAACAGCACAACTTATTGATCCGGAAACACAGATCTGCTTTGGACTTGAAATAAACGCTAATCATATCCGTTCTAAAACAGAGGGAATGGTGACAGCTCGTGCAGAAGCAGTGCATATTGGAAGGTCTACGTGTGTATGGGAGATCCGGATCGTCGACGAAAACGACCGTCTTATTTGTTTATCGAGATGTACGGTTGCCATTGTCAATAAACGATGATACATAAGAAAGCAAAGTAAACGTAGACCGTTTATTGTACAGGGCTTTTTAGAAACTCTCAAGAATGGCAGACGGTTGGGAGATGGAGAAAAGATTTTTGGACGATTGAAAATGGAGAAAAGGGATATTTTGACTGCCATTCTATAAATAAACGAAAAATCAATGTTTTTCTATAAAGCTCTTGTAAATGCAGAAAGGCTCTTGCATAATGAAAGTTGATTCGAGAAAAACAGGAGCGACTGATCATGAAAAATACTTATTTAACAGGTTATTTTCCTTTTTTGACCATTTTATTATTCAGCTTGTCACTGGCGATTTATGTGGAAGACACCATCATCAATTTTTTGAAACAGATTGGCATTTATCAAGGAATGCTGGGAATCATTTCGGAAACAGAATTGAAGCTGGCTGTCATAATTGGACTGATCGCAGTGTTTTTCATGGTGCTGTCGGCTTTAAAAGTAGTCGCTGAAACCATCAATGAACTGGCTTTGCTCTTTTTTTCCACGGATACGGACGGAGAAATTTTAAAAAACGTCCGAAATGGTTCACTTATTTTTTTGGCCGGCGGGTTGGTTTCGTTGTGCAGTTATGCATCCATCATTGGGATTATCGCCATATTTCTTTTAACCGTTTTAATCTATTTTATTTATTTTGTTTATAAAATCAGCCCTTCGTTGACAACATCGTTTAAACTCGTCGGTTTTATTTGCTTCCAAATTGTCGTTTGGGGCTTTATTACGTCCGCTCTGCTCTATATGATTCTGAAAATCTATAACACTGCGATGGCCGGATTGCCTATTTAAATCAAAAATGAGAAATGACGAAAAAAGGTCAGTTCCTTCCGATCCCATTCGGGTGACGGAGGAGCTGACCTTTTTTGCTTCAATGATTTTTCTGTTTCAAAAACGAAGAATATTGGATTATTGCATGATCTTCCGCCAAATGAGCAGCTGTGGTCCGTAATGTTCCAATGATTCGATGCTTGACGGTGTATCCCTTCCTACCCAGACACCTGCTGTATATTGATCCGTCAGCCCGACAAACCAGAAGTCGTGGTAATTGTTGGTCGTTCCGGTTTTCCCTCCCACATAAGGGCGGGCGATTTTCGCTTTTTTACCAGTACCGTTTTTTACGACTTCTGCCATTAATTCCCGGACTTTATATACGGTATCCGGCGACCAAATTTTGACAGGTTCATCTTTCCACTGATATAAAACGTGTCCTTTTAAATCCGTCACCTTTTGGATGGCTCTAGGCTTTTTATAGCTGCCATCAATAAATGAGGTGTAGGCGGATGTCATTTCCAGCGGAGTCATCCCGTAAGTAAAGCCTCCGATAGCTGCTGACGGATTCTCGTCCCTTTCTGATACTTTTTCAAAACCAAATTTGTTCAAATAGGAAAAAGAGTTTTTGATCCCGGTTTGCATGAAAATCCGGACGGCAGGAGTATTATACGAATTCGCAAACGCTTTTTTCAGAGTGACGTATCCATATTCTTTTTTGCTGTAGTTTGTCGGACAGTAATTGCCGATGCAGACGTTGTTGGCATTGACAAGACTGGATAAAGAAACATGGAAACGATCGATATACGGCCCGTAGTCGAGCAGCGGTTTAATCGATGATCCCGGCTGCCGGTAAGCAAGGTATGCCCGGTTGAAATCCGTATGGTGAAAATCTTTTCCTCCCACTAATGCGATTATGTTTCGGTGTTGATTGTCGATGACCGCAGCAGCACCTTCCACATTGGTATAAGACAAAACGGAAGAAACAGCGTGTTCCGCTTTTTGCTGTATGATTGGATTTAAAGAGGTATAAATCATAATTCCGGATGATAGCACTTTATTTAAGCGGTTTTCCAACTGTTTTTCGATTTGTTCTTTTTCCTTAGGATTTGCATTGGCCAGTTTTTCTTTATACCCTTCTTTTTCCGCAATCAGTTCTTTCAATTCTTCTTGAACATAAGTGGAATAATTGGGAAATTCATCTATTCGCTTTTTCAATTTTAATGTAATGGGTTCTTTTTTGGCTGCTTCAGCTTCTTCAGCTGTAAGAAAGCCGTTTTTCTTCATTAAATCAATCAATCGTTCCTGTCGTTTTTTCGTATTCGCAAAGTGAGTAAGAGGATTATATAAGCTTGGATTATTAGGTATCGCCGCCAGAAAAGCCATCTGTGCTTTCGTTAAATCCTTTACGCTTTTTTGAAAGTAAAACTGGGAAGCGGCTTCCACCCCGTATACTCCGTTTTGAAAATAAATGGTGTTTAAATAAAGATTGAGAATTTGATCTTTCGTTAATTTTTTTTCCAGTTCATAGGCATAAAACACTTCGGATAATTTTCGACTAAACGTTTTGTTGTAATTCAAGTATAAGTTTCGGGCCAGCTGCTGGGTGATGGTGCTTCCGCCTTGCTCGATTTGATGAGAATGAGAATTGACGATCATCGCCCTCAATACGGCGAAAGCGTCTATGCCGCCATGTTCGTAAAATTGCCGGTCCTCAGACTGCAAAAATAATTCCTTCATGAAATCGGGAATGTCTTTGTTGCTCACGACAATTCGATAAGGGTTGCGAATTTCCAGAAACGTACGGCCGTTCTGGTCCAAAAATTTGCTTTCTTGAGAAAGATCCACCGAATGTATCGGAATCTTCTTTTCTACAACTTTGTCAAAACTTTCGACATGCTGCGCTTCCTGATTGGCAAAATAAAAAAAGTAAATCGCAAGCGCCATCAGAACGGCAGTGAAGAAGTAGCCAAAAATGGTTTTCATCAATGCAGACCCGCCTTTTCATTCGTACTTTTTCGAGTAAAATGTCAATGTTCTTTACTCCACCAATGATAATAGAAAGACAGCTAAGAATAAAGTAGTAGAGACAATTTTTGCCTTCTGACAGAGCTCTTTTTTGAAATCTGTGATTCTTCCGAATGGCTAAAATAGCGGTCTCTTAAATCATGATCAGCCGCTTCAATCAGAGGCAGGAAGACGTCCATAAAAGTTTTCTAAGAGAAGAATGAAATGTTCATAAGGGATAATTCCTTTCATCTTAGAATACGGATCAGCAGCTTCTGGATGAAAAAAGTTGTGTGGCAAAATATGAAACCGAGGGTCGGCAGATAAGCAGCCGTCAGAGGGATTTGCTTATTTATGTTAACCTCTGATTGGATCGCCATTTAAAAATATTAAAATTTTTCCACAGAATAGGTATTATTTATTAGTATAATAGATTCAAGAAGGGAGAAGTGAATTTCATTTTTGGGGGCATTATGAAAACCATTTTATCTTTCGTCATTCCGATCATCGTATTTTCTTGTTTGTTTTATATGATTCCTTTATCTATGAGTAAACGCCATAAACGTTATTTGATCATAGCAAGTATTTTTTGCTTTTTGATTGCGAAGGTAGCGTTTTTGATTTTTCCGAATGCCGTTGCCGTGGTGATCGCGTTCTTATTTATTCTATGTTTAACCATTCTTTTATATCCAAGAGAACCGTGGTTTGAAGACAATCCGGGAGTGGATCCGTTTGAACTTGCCGAGCCGAAGTTTGACTACGATGAATTGAGAGAAAAAGCAGCGATGGCAGATAATCTTGACATCCCGATCCAACCTAATGGCGGATTGAAAGAAGATCGTCCCGATTCTTTGCGTGATGAATTAACGGCTCCTCCCCTTGACACGGAATATGATCTTTCAATGATTTCGGCCTTAAATGAAGATGAAAGCATGCAAGAAATGTATCAAAAACGGTTTGAAGCATTGAAAGAGGAAGCGGATCCTTTACAACAAAATGAGTCTTCATTTGAAGATATACTGGCTCAGCGCAACAATAAAACGGATGAAAAAGGTGATCTGTCATGAACAGAACAAACATGTTTCGCTTTTTCGCTATTTTGCTGATTTCGACAATTGTTCTGATGGCTCTTTCGAAGATCACCTCTTTGGCGATGGCTTCTTTTTCAAAAAAAGAACCTGTATTTGAAGAAGGTACATATATTGGGCCCATTAATATATCCTCTTTGAATAAAGCAGAAGCGGAATCGAAAATATCAGAAAATGTGTTGGATTGGCAAAAAAAATCGACAGTATCTTTTACTTTTTTTAATAAAACGATTTCCGTACCGATGAGTGTCGTGCATTTTAAAGTTGCATCTTCTTTGAACGCCTGTCTGGATGGCGAGAAAAATATTCTGTATACAGAAGTGGATGAACAATCTCTTAAAACGATTTTGTTCAAGAAATTAGAAAATCCTGAATTAGTCAATTTAATAGATTTGGAAAAGGTAAAGCAGCTGCTGAAGGAAAAAGCGGGTCGTTTAGATTCTTCACAGCAAACGGAGGATTTAGTCCAATATTTGAAAGCGTCTGAAAACAAACCGAAAATAATCGATTCCAAAAGGATTTTCGTAAATGATCCGGCTGACATGGAGGACTGGTTGTCGAGCAATTCCACCATGACGCTGAAGCCGGAGAAAATCTTTTCGTTGAATGATTATATCCAAAATCTGGACAATGATGACAAAGGCTTTTTCATCCAATGCGCTTCTGCCATCTATCAATTAACGTTGCCAACCAATTTACAAATCGTAGAAAGACATATTAGTGATACTTTGCCAGAGGGGATAGAATTAGGTTATGAGGCAAGGGTGGACGGTTCCAAAGCTGATTTAAAAATTTATAATCCCAATCATACAGCGTTTGTCATTAAAAGCGAGAAAATATCAGATCATGTATTAAAGCTCAGTTTAATCGGTCCTAGCGATCCTTTTACTTATCAATTGGTGAAGAAAAACGTAAAAACGTATGCGCCAAGAAAAGTCATACAATACCGACCGTTGGCAGAAACGGCGGCCAATCAAAACGGCAAATACGGGTATTCGGCGGAACTGTATAAACAAGTGGCATTGAATCATAAAGTATTTTATGAATCTCTTGTATCAAAAGATTTTTATTTGCCGATTCCGAAAATTGTTGTGGAAAACTTGAAACAACCAGAAAGTGACGCAACGGCCGATGGAAATTCCGGCACGGAGAATGATGCAACAGAGCACACAGCGAACGAAAAAATCGATCCTGCTTCACAAAATACAACAACGGGGAGTACGCCGAACAACGAAGCGGACAACCCATCTCAAACCAGTCAGAATGGCAGTTCCTCCAATCAAGAGAAACCGTCTTCTTCAACACAAAATACGAATCAGAGCCATTGCCGCCTTTGAAATTTTAATTAATAATCCGGCTGTACGTAATTTAATTCGCAATGAGAAAATTCATCAGATAAGAAGCGTGATGCAGACAAGCAAACATATCGGCATGCAGACGATGCAAATGTCTGTTCAATCTTTGCTGAATCAAAATCTCATTTCATTGGAAGATGCCAAACCTTATATGACAGATGGTGGTTATTGATGGCAGTTTTTCAGTACAGCGGCCGTAATCGCAAAGGGGAAAGAGTGAAAGGAACGGTGAAAGCAGATACTCGCAGCAAAGCGGTGCAAAAGTTGAAAGAAAATGGCATTGCCGTTGCCGCACTGGAAGAGATGACTGGCCTGCTTTACCGTGAAGTCAATATTCTCCCCAAAAAGGTCAAATACAAAGATTTAGTGATTTATATTCGACAATTTGCAACGCTCATAAAAGCCGGAATCAGCGTTGTGGAAGCGACAAAAATATTATCTGAACAAACAGATAATCGTCTGTTGAAAGATGCGCTTGTCGAAGTCGAAGAAGAAATTCGTTCGGGGATTGCTTATTCTGAGGCTGCCCGAAAATTTCCGAATATTTTCCCGTCCATTTATATAAATATGGTAAAAGCCGGAGAAGTCGGCGGACAGTTGGATGAAATTTTAGACCGGCTGGCGACTTATTTCGAAAAACAATACGAAATCAGGCAAAAAGTGAAATCGGCCATGGTGTATCCGCTGGCGATTCTTTTCGTTGCTATTATGGTAGTCTTTTTTATGTTTATTTATGTTGTGCCCATGTTTGAAGAAATGTTTGCTTCTCTTGGTGCCAATCTGCCGTTGATAACTAGATTGATGCTTATGATCAGTCACGTTTTAACGTCTTACGGTTGGCTTATTGTATTGATTGTGATGGCGTGCTCGCTTTTATTCTGGCTATGGATGCGTTCACCGAGAGGCAATTATTTGCTTGATTATATGAAACTTAAAATTCCTGTGTTCGGTAAAATCATTCAAAAATCGGCGCTTGCTCGGATGGCGAGAACATTAAGTTCATTGTTTTCCGCTTCAGTCCCGATTCTTGATTCATTAACCATTGTTGAACGTATAGTGGACAATCAAGTCATCATCAATGTGCTCAATCAATCGAAAGAATCATTGGAAGAAGGAAAATCAATGGCTGAGCCGATGATTGGACATTGGGCTTTTCCGCCTTTTGTTACAAGAATGATTATTTTAGGCGAAAGCTCCGGGACGTTAGATTTTATGTTGGAAAAAGTGGCGGATTTTTATGAATCGGAAGTTGAACAAGCAACTGAACAAGTGAAAACATTAATCGAGCCGATGCTCATTGTGTTTTTGGCGGTCGCGGTTGGCATCATCATTTTATCCATTTACGTCCCGATTTTTCGCATTTATCAAGGTTTTTAAAAGAGTAATGGATAGAGAGACTATTAATAGAAAATTCATACTTTTTTCACGGAAAAATTTAGTGACTTTCTACCTAAAAAACGTATAATAGAGTTGTAAACTTTCGGAATTTGGAGTGATGAAGAGTCATTTGTATCTGGGCACTTGAATGACTTGGAGCGAGTAGTGCAACCTCCCATTTTCTGTTTTCCTAATAAAAATAGTATTTGAGAGGAGTTGGGGCGATCGTTTAAACATGAAATGATGGCTCAAGTTTCTATTTTTCATTGATCGTTGGAAGAATTATTAGGAAAGAAAGAGGGAGTGTCATGAAAAAATTGCAAACTGTCGTGAAAAATCAAAAAGGTATGACGCTGATTGAATTATTGGCTGTTGTTGTCATTCTTGCCATTATCGCAGCGGTGGCTGTACCAAGCGTCGGAAAAATTATCGATAACAGCAGAGCCGATTCGAATCGATCCAATGCCTTGTTAATTATTAATGCAGCTAAATTAGCGATTGCCGATGATGAAAACAGTACAGTATCGTCGAAAATAAAAAGTTCAAATGGCGCCACTCTTCAAGATTTGGTGGATGCCGGCTATTTAGATGCGATTCCAAAAGATCCATATGATAAGTCAAAAACTTATGCGAGCGGTAGTTATGTAAAAAAGGATGATACAGGTTATTACATTCAATTAGTAACTAGTAAAGGTACATTTAAAGGCTCTGAAAAAGATATCAACTCAGGCAATTTTTAATCCAATTAATAAGGAATGATCGTTTTAAGGTCTGGATTACTATCCAGACCGTATCCTTATTTTCATTTACTTTCTGTATTGTGACACAATGGAAAGAAACAGCTTCTCTCTTAAGTAATGATAGTTTAGCAATGATCATGGCGTTTTTCGCTTAAGTGAGTATTTGCTATCACAAGGAATGAGAGGATCGAGAATGAATACGTTTTGGACTGTTTATTTTGCCGTAATAGGTCTTGTGTTCGGTTCGTTTTTTAATGTTGTGGGGCTTCGCGTGCCAAACCATGAATCGATCGTTTTTCCAAGCTCACATTGTCCTTATTGCCATCATAAACTGCGTTGGTTTGAAAATATTCCTTTGTTTTCTTTTTTCTTTCTCAAAGGCAAATGCCGGTCGTGCAAAAGAAAAATTTCATGGATCTATCCTATTTTTGAAGCTGTCACGGGTGTGCTCTTTGCTTTTTCTTTTTATCAATTTGGCTGGAGTATGAATCTGGTGATGGCTTGTTTGTTTACATCCTTGCTCGTCGTTATTACCGTTTCGGATTTAGCTTATATGGTGATTCCTGATAAGATTTTGCTGCCGTTTATGATTCTTTTTATCGTCATTCGACTCCTTTCGCCAACCGTACCGTGGTGGAGTTCATGGGCGGGTGCCGTGATTGGATTTGGACTTCTTTTTCTCATCGCGGTTGTGACAAACGGGGCAATGGGCGGAGGAGATATTAAGCTGTACTTTGTCATCGGGTTGATTTTAGGATTAGAAAAGACTCTATTGTCATTTTTTCTGGCTTGCTTGTTTGGATCGTTATTCGGATTGATTCTCCTGTTCAAAGGAAAATTTAAGAAAGGAAAACCGGTTCCTTTTGGCCCGTTTATAGCTGCCGGTGCCATTCTTGCCTTTTTTTATGGACAAGATATGATAGATTTCTACATAAGAACCATGTGGAGTTAAGGAGATCAGGAAATGAAGTCCTATACATATGGCAAACGAAAGAAATTACAAATGATCATAACGGATGATTATTTGCGTTTACTGGTGACAAAAAAAATACCATTCTCTCATTCAATCAAAAAGCATTGCCGGACGGAATCATTTCAGGCGGATTTATTGAGAATGAAGATTACTTGCTTGGTATGATCGAGGAACAGCTCATAGAATATGGCGCCAAAAAGCTGCCTGCCTTTCTTTGCCTTCCGGACGGGCATACTTTTTTGCGGAAAGTGGCCATTCCTGAAGATGTTCCGAGTGATGAAATGAAAGGATATCTTTATATGGCTGCCAATGATTCCATTCCGCTTCCTTTTGAAGATCCGATTATTGAAACGGTAGAATGGCAAGATGAGAGTGAAAATGGCCGAGAAGCATTGATGATTGCAGCGCGGGAGGCGATTGTGAACCAGTATGTCGGTTTATTGGAAAAACTAAAATTAAAGCCGAGAGTTATGGATTTATCGCTTTTATCGTTGTATCGTCTGTATTACCATTTGAATCGGGTTCGTCCGGATGACCGTATTTTATTGCTGCAAATCCATTATTCGTATATTCAAGTATCGATTTTTGAACAACATCAGCCGATTTATGTTCACTATGTAAACTTGCCTGCAAATAGAGAAGCGTATATCAACCGCTCACATATGGATTATGAATATTATATGCCGGAAGGAATTGAAGATTTGCTCGGTGAATATATTCGCACGATCGTTCAGGAAATAAGCCGATTGCAAAACTTTTACGAATTCACCATCATGCAAGGGGAAAAGCGATTGAATAAAATCGTCGTAGCGGGGGACCATCCTTATTTACAAACCATTTCCGAAGTTTTGCAAGAGCAAATTGAAATAGAGATCGATGATGCATTGACTGTGCCGTTATTTCAAAATAAAGAAAATATCAATATTCCGCCTGCTTTTTCTGACTGTATTGGACTAGCCCTCCACCCTGCAGAATGAGCATCAGAAGGTGAGTATATGTTAGTAGAAATCAATTTCATTGAAAAAAAGAAAAAACCTTCTTATCTCTTGATTGGCCTTTTTATCTTGCTCGTTCTTTTTATTTTTTTGCTTGTTTTTCTTCTCATCTATGGCCATTCATTGCAAAAACAAGAAGCCGAGCTGCAAGAGAAAGTGGATTTTGCCACAAAGCTGCAAGCTGCGAAAATGAAAGCGAACCATCAAAATCCTGAAGTCGAGTCCTTCCATCAATACGAAACGGCTGTGAAATGGGCGCAAAATCAACCCATTGAAACGACGAAAATATTGAAAGAACTCACGGAAAAGCTTCCGGAAAGAGGATATTTGTTGCTATTTTCACTGACAGATGATCAAGAAGCGGATATGATCGTTCAATTTGATACAAAAAGCGAGATTGCTTATTATTTGAAACGACTCAATGAAATATCATGGATCAAGAAAGCGACGTTAAAGAGTTTTGGCGTTTCGCCTCAAACAAATGATACAACCGGCAGCGTGAACGGTTATACAACCGATAATGCAACAGACAACACCGCTATTGATCCAACAACGTTGCCGCGCTATCAAGCGGAGTATGTTTTACAGCTTGAAACGAGTAAATTAAAGATCGATACAGAAAAGGATGAGTAGGCATGAGCAAACGAGTGAAAATGTTGATCCCGTTAATTCTTGTGATCCTTTTCTGTTTTTTAGACATTTTTTATTATTGGAAAGCAATCGTCCCTGCCAAAAAACAGATTGCTGCCCTTTCTTCGCAAATGGCTCATGTCAATGATTCATCGGAAAAGGTTCAATCTCAATCTGAAAAACAATTATCAGCAGACGATTTGAAAAAGGTCTATCAATGGCAGGCAGCGCTTCCTTGGAACGATTCTGTCGACCAATTTATTTTGGATTTGCAAAAGGCTGAAGCATCATCAGGCTGTACCATTATTCAATACGCCCTTGCGGAAGACTCTGACTCATCAACCGATGCTGATGATGGTACGAATCAAGCGGATCAAATGGATCAAATGACTGGAACAAACTCAAACTCCAATGCGACTAGTTTCAATACGGGTGAAACGACGAGTACAACTGCACAAAATAACGATACGAAACCATCCAAAACGGCCAAAACTTCATTGCCGTCGGGGATAAAACAAGAAAAAGTCAATTTAGTCGTACAAGCGTCAACGTATCCTGAGATTTATCAGTTTTTAAAAAAATTGGAGCAAATGGATCGTGTCAATCGAGTGGAATCGATCCAATTTGCTGGAAACGACGAACCTGTTTCCACAGAGAATGAAGCGAATGCCTTAACGGTTAATATGACGATTTCCGTTTATTATGATTCAACGATTGCCAAAAAGTTAAAACTAACGCCGCCAAGTATCTCGACTCCGGATCCTTCAGGGAAAAGCAATCCATTAGTACCGGTGGCGCCGACCAATCAATCGACGGAAAACAATCAGAACAACGACCGGAACAACAATGGTACTGCTGATCATACGCAAACATCAGAAAACAATCAAAGCCAAACAACAAATGCCGATCAACCTTCGACGAGTGAAAACTCTCCTAATCAATCAAATGAAAAGATCCATCAGTCTCCATGATGGCAAGCATGGAGAAGCGAAGGTTTGATGTGTAGAGAAAATACGAATTTTTGTACTGGATGATTAATTTGGGAAGGAAATCGAGTACATGAATTCGTATTCTTTTTGTATGGATGATAAACATTGGAGGCTTTTTTGGGCATATTCATTTTCCGGGTTTTGTTCCAGTTCCTGTTTATAAACGATAAAGGATTTCAACAATGATTCCGTGTAATTCGGCACTTTTCCGGTAAAAGGCTTCACCATTTTTTTAGGAATATTGGCTTGTTCTTTGAAAGCCAGCGCTTTGCGTTCGTGGAAAAAGCTTACATTTCCTTGTTTCGGATGATGAAGGTCTCCTTGCAGCGGGTGCTTTTCTACCGCTAATATTTGCACGGTATAATGTTCCGGTCGTTCGTCCGTAATTTTTCCGATATATTTTCCTGTTTTGTAAATGGCGGTTACCACATCTCCTATATCCATGATTCGTTCCTCCTGAAAAGTCTTTTTCATAAACATAACACAAAAAGAATGGAACGGGAAAAGAACTTTTTAGTCGGGAAGCTCCAGCCGAAGTTGCGATGTGGAAATTTCATCCGCAATAAGGTAAAGTAAGAGAGATAATAAAACGGAAGGAGAAAATTTATGACATTTCCGCAATTAACCAATCAAGTAGCAGAAAATGAGATCGTTGTTGAAATGAAGACCAATAAAGGCAGCATTATAATCAAGCTGTTTCCGGAATACGCGCCGAAAACCGTGGAAAATTTTATTACTCACAGCAAAAACGGCTATTACAACGGATTAATTTTTCATCGTGTGATTCGCGATTTTATGATTCAAGGCGGCGATCCGAAAGGAAATGGAACAGGTGGAGAGAGCATTTACGGAAAGCCATTTGAAGATGAATTCTCGCCGAATTTGTTTAACATTCGAGGAGCGCTCTCGATGGCCAATGCGGGGCCAAACACAAATGGAAGCCAGTTTTTTATTGTCCAAAATCAAAACATCGATCCTGGTTTTCGGGAACAAATGGAAAAAGCCGGGTATCCGAAAGAAATTATTGACGTTTATATGGAGAAAGGTGGAACGCCTTGGCTTGACTTCCGCCACACTGTCTTTGGACAAGTGTTGGAAGGAATGGACGTTGTAGATGAAATCGCCAACGTGGAAACAGATCAACAAGATCGTCCTTTGGAAGATGTGATTATTGAAACGATATTGGTGGCCGAATAAATGAAAGTCCTCCGCGGGATGCTTCAATCCGGCGGAGGAACGATGGATTTCGAACATGATGATTTAAAGGTAGAATGTAAGAAATCAGAATTTTGGGAACAAAATGTTTGATGTGGCTGCTGTTTTCTCGTATTTGAATCGAGAATGGACGAAGGGGATAGAAGTTGGAATGGTGAAGAGAAATAGGGAGCTCATTACTATTAAGGGGGCTGTTTTGTTTTGATCGCTTTCATATTAGGTTTGTTTTTGTATTTTCCGGAAGATAAATCGGAGTATATTCCGGCGGCTATATCTATGACCATTTTTTTTATTTTGGCAGTGATCGCCTTCCTGTTGATTAAAAAAATCTCCAAAAAAGAAGAGGAAAAAACAAGGGAATTAGAAGAGCAAATTAATAAACAAAGACGCCATTTAAGGAAATAAGCTCATTATTTTAAATTGGCGAGTTTATGTATCCAAACCATTGGGCGCCGGTTCAGATGACCGGCGCTTTCGTCCATTTACGGCAACGTGCTGCATGAAGTGAATTAGTCTTTCGAAAACGCAGCTTTCATTCGCTTCAAACCTTCCTCGACTAAGGAGCGCGGGCAGCCGACATTCATACGGACAAACCCTTCTCCGCCTGGTCCGTATTTAGGGCCGGACTCTAAAGCGAGTTTTCCTTTGAATAAAAGCCGCTCTTTTATTTCTTGATCCGTTAAGCCGGTTTCTCGGCAATCAATCCAAATCAGATATCCGCCTTGCGGTTCCATCACTTTTAATGATGGAATTTCTTTTTCAATAAACTGCTTCACAAGCTCCACGTTTCCACGAATATAGGAAATGGCTTCATCCAACCACTTTTCCCCGTAACGATAAGCAGCTTCCATCGCTGCCATTCCCATCATATTCAGCTGGAAAAAGCCTTGACGTTTTTGAACGCGGGATAATTGATTCCGAATTTTTGGGTTTGGCACAATGATACAGGAAGCTTGAAGTCCTGCTAAATTGAAAGTCTTGCTTGGCGCGATGCAAGTAATGACAAATTCGCGGTATTCTTCTTTTATGGAAGCGATGGGGATATGTTTGTTTGGGAGTGCCGTCAAATCACTATGGATTTCGTCAGAGACGATCCATACTTGGTAAGTTTGACAGAGATCCGCTATTTTGGTTAATTCTTCTTTTGTCCATACCCTTCCGCCGGGATTGTGTGGACTGCACAGCAAAAACAATCGAATATTTCTAGTTTTTAACAACTGTTCAAACGCATCAAAGTCGATCTCGTATTGATTGCCCTTTAATACAAGCGGGCAATAGGCCACTTTGCGGTTATTTGCTTTTACCATGTTGAAAAACGGCGGGTATATGGGCGGCTGCACTAGCACTTCGTCACCTTCCTCCGTCAACGCTTGAATGGCTAAACTGATGGAAGGAACTACTCCCGGGCTGAAAAGCAGCCATTCTCTTTGAACGGGAAAATGATGACGCTTCTCCATCCATTGGCAAACAGCTTCGATGGCAGAGTCCGGCATGGTCGTATAACCAAAAACGCCATGTTCGATTTTTTTCTTCAGAGCCTCGATCACTTCTTGCGGGGCGCGGAAGTCCATGTCTGCTACCCACATAGGCAACGCTTCTTCGGTTCCGAATATCGTTTTGATTTGGTCCCATTTTACCGAGGAAGTTCCTTTTCGGCCGATGATTTCGTCAAATTGCACCATTCCATATTTCCTCCTAGTTTTTGATTTCTCTACTCCATGGTAAAATAAGAAGCAAAAATGGTAAAACAAAAGGTGATGCAACTTGAATCCAATCGCTAAAACGAATCTGCAGCTGGCAGATATTTTAATGGGCTGGGATCCATTCCGCATTGGAGCAGGTCAATATGATACGGAAATGGCGGATATTATCCAAGCGGTTCATGAAACGGATAACCTTGAAACTCTTGTGCGAAAAATTCGTGCCATCTTTGAACTTTCATTTGAAAAACTTCTTCCGCGTGAAGAAATAGAACCCATAGCAAGCGCTTTGTTAGCCGTCAAAGAAAATTCTTCGTGCGATCTCCCTTTTCAACGCTGACAAATTCGTTCAAGTGCCGGCAGATCTCTTCCGGATTTTCTTCCGGTAAAAGATGTCCGGCTTTTTCGATCATAACGAGACGGCTGTTCGGCAAATCTTGAGCTAACCGTTTGCCGATATGGAAAGGAACGATCTTGTCAAATTCCCCGTGAATTAAAAGAGAAGGGGTTTGTATGTTTTGAATTTCTACGGAAGAAAGATCGCCTTCCCTATGGCGCAGAAATCGGATCAGTCCGTGGAAAATATCTTCAGAAAGAAATGGTTCCATATAGCCTGCCACCATTTCTTGATCAATTTTTTCATGTTCATAGACAGCTGACCGCAAATTTCCCTCCACCCCCGTTTTTTCCAGCAAGCGTTTTACCAATCGATGGGCAAATGGCAGATAACTGGCCAAAATCAGAGATTGTTTGAACCTCGGAATATAAGCAGAGCCATTGATGAGTATCATTTTTTCCGCCGCATCCGGCTTTTGTTTCAGCATATTCAAAATCAACTGTCCTCCCATGGAATGACCCACGAGCACGACGGATTCGAATTGGAAAGAACGAAGCAGCCGGAGAATGGAGGCGGCAATATTTTCGTACGAGTAAAGAAATGCCTTTGATTTTTTGCTTTTTCCAAACGGCGGCCAGTCAATCAAAAGAAGTGCATAATCTGTTTTTAATAAAGGAATCAGTTTGCGAAAACTAAAAGAGGAAGAAAGAAAGCCGTGCAAAAAGACAAGCGTGTATTTGGCTGCACTATTTGGAATATAGCGGTAATATAAGCAAGAATCGTCTATTTTGATTGAAACTCTTTCTTTTTGATTGAACAATGTTGGTTCCCCCTAGTTGATGGAAATCCGTGAGAAACTTTTCTTGATTAAATGGAACTCTCTTCTTTATTTTCTCCTAAATTTGTTATAATAAAGTAGTCTTAATATTTCAAAAATGGGGGAGAATCATGGAGCTCAACGAGAAAGAACTGGAGATATTGGCGATACTGGAAAAAGATGCCAGAACGACTCTCGAGAACATAGCAAAAATGACACAATTATCTGTCGAGGAAGTTCAAGAAGTGATTCAAAAATTAGAAAAAGAAAATATTATCGTCCATTATACAACTTTAGTAAATTGGTCGAAAGTAGATAGCTATCATGGAGTCACCGCCATGATAGATGTGAAAGTCACGCCAAAACGGGGAGTAGGTTTCGATGCCGTGGCTGAGCGCATTTATCGGTTTAAAGAAGTGAAATCCGTTTATTTAATGAGCGGCGCTTACGATTTGTCCGTGACGGTGGAAGGCCGTTCGATGAATGAAATTTCCCGCTTTGTTTCGGAAAAACTGTCCACGTTGGATTCGGTCGTTTCGACTACTACACATTTCCAACTGAAAAAATATAAGCATGACGGAATTATTTATGACCAAAACAATGATGATAGAAGAATTGTGGTGTCACCATGAATACAACGAAAAGCTATATAGCCAAATCAGTGGATAAAATTCCTCCGTCTGGGATTCGAAAGTTTTTTGATCTGGCGGCCAATATGGAAGGCGTCGTTTCACTAGGAGTGGGAGAGCCGGATTTTGTTACCTCTTGGTCCGTTAGGGAAGCGGCCATCTCCTCGCTGGAAAGAGGATATACTTCCTATACGGCCAATGCAGGTTTAATCGAACTAAGAAGGGCGATTGCCGATTATATGCGAGAACGGTTTCAAGCAGAATATGATCCGGAACAAGAAATTATCGTGACATCGGGGGGAAGCGAAGCGCTGGATATTGCCCTTCGAACGATTATTGACCCTGGAGACGAAATCGCGGTAGTAGAGCCATGCTTCGTTTCTTACGGACCCCTCGTTCAGCTGGCCGGCGGCAATGTCGTTTCCATAGGCACATTGGCGCAAAATGATTTTAAACTTCAGCCGGAAGAATTGGAACGGGCCATTACACCTAAAACGAAAGCGTTGTTGATCTGTTCTCCGAATAACCCGACCGGAACACAGCTGGCACGGGAAGACTTGACCGCCATTTGCGATATCGTAAAAAAATATGACTTATTGGTGATTGCGGATGAAATCTATGCTGAGCTGGCTTACGATATTCCGCATATCTCTTTTGCAAGCTTGGAAGGGATGAAGGAGCGGACGATATTAATAAACGGATTTTCG
Organism: Bacillus sp. FSL W8-0223; assembly: GCF_038006805.1. Taxonomy (NCBI): domain Bacteria; kingdom Bacillati; phylum Bacillota; class Bacilli; order Caryophanales; family Bacillaceae; genus Bacillus; species Bacillus sp. FSL W8-0223. The sequence continues at coordinate 2,890,780 of NZ_JBBOVX010000001.1, read as the reverse complement.
AAGGGATTTGCCATGACGGGCTGGAGACTTGGATTTACATGCGCTCCAAAAGAAATTTCCAAAGCGATGTTGAAAGTGCATCAATATACCATGATGTGTGCTTCCACTCCTGCGCAATATGCTGCGATTGAGGCTTTGCAAAACGGAATGGAGTATGTGGAAGAAATGAAAAACGATTATAGAAGAAGACGAAACTTCTTTGTCGAATCTTTAAATGAACTAGGATTGGATTGCCATATGCCGGGCGGTGCTTTTTATGCTTTTCCGTCTATTAGGGGAACGGGGCTTTCATCGGAGCAATTCGCTGAACAGCTTTTGCTTTCGGAAAAAGTGGCCGTTGTTCCCGGACATGTATTCGGCAAAGGCGGAGAAGGATATATTCGTTGTTCTTATGCTTCATCGATCGAACAGCTTCAAGAAGCGATTAAAAGAATGAAACGTTTTCTGGCTTCCCTTTAGATACGATCCAAAGGCTGAATTCCTTTAACGGGAAATCAGCCTTTCATTTTTGGCAAAAAAAAAGAGGACGATCCACTCGTCCTGATAATAAGGGTAGGGGGAATACTATTAGAAAGCTTTGCTGCATTTTAAGGATGTCCAATGATGTGAAAATTTATTCTTATTTTTCCTAAAAATTTTGGATGATGGATAAATAAGACGTCTCTTGATGATGATTAGGCAAGTAATTGTTTTGACCGCCATAAACATGGAATGCTTATAGACGATCGATATGTATTCAGTTGAATATGGATGAAGTTTACAATCGTTTTTGCGGTGGAAGTATGATTATGCTATAATTGATCAATGCGTAAATAGGAGAAAAAATTTTATAGGAGTGTTTGCATGTCTGCAAAATATGAAGTTGGTTCCATAGTAACCGGAAAAGTCACCGGGATTCAACCATATGGGGCGTTTGTCGCCTTAGATGAGGAAACGCAAGGACTCATCCATATTTCGGAAATTACACATGGATATGTCAGAAACATTGAAGACTATTTAAAAGTTGGGGACGAGGTTCAAGCAAAAATTGTTGCGATTGATGAAGAAGATGGAAAAATCAGCCTGTCCATGCGTGAAATGGAATCCGCTAAAACGGATCGGAAAATGTCTCGACGATACGGAAATATTAAATTGGACGATTCTTCCACCGGATTTAATACTTTAAAAGAGAAACTGAAAGAATGGATTGCTCAATCCGAAAAAAGCAATACGTATCAAAAAAAATAAAATCGAACGGCAAAGCCGTTCGGTTTTATTTTTGCATGAAAAAAAGCCTTTTTCGATATCATGTAATAAGCTGATTTCCAAACAAAAAGATGATTTTTATCTGAACTTCATGGATGATTGCCTGTTTTATCGTGTTCCGCTGATTCCAATTTCATGTTCAGGAGGGAAAAAGATGATAGCTTATCAACATGAACCGTTGACAGATTTTACGAATGAGAATAATCGGGAAGCGTTTCAAGAAGCTTTAAAGAGGACAAATCAACATTTGGGGCAAGAGTATCCGCTTGTGATCGATGGCAAATTCATCACAACGAAAGAGAAAATCATTTCCCGGAATCCTGCGAACAAAACAGAAGTGATCGGCTTCGTTTCCAAAGCCAATCAAGAATTGGCGGAAAAAGCGATTCAAGCAGCTGCAGAAGCGTTTGAATCTTGGCGGAAAACGAAACCTGAAATGCGTGCGGACATTTTGTTTAAAGCAGCGGCCATCATCCGCAGCCGAAAGCATGAATTCTCGGCTCTCATGGTGAAAGAAGCCGGGAAATCGTGGATAGAAGCGGATGCTGATACGGCGGAAGCCATTGACTTTATGGAGTATTATGGACGACAAATGCTGAAAATAAAAGATGGCGCTCCTGTCCTAAGCAGAGAAGGAGAACGCAATCGATATCATTATATACCGCTCGGAGTGGGAGTGGTGATCTCTCCGTGGAACTTTCCGTTGGCCATAACCGCGGGAACGACGGTTGCTGCACTTGTAACAGGAAATACAGTATTGTTGAAACCGGCTTCCACAACGCCTGTGGTGGCGGCAAGATTGGTGGAAGTGTTGAAAGAAGCCGGTTTGCCTGACGGTGTGCTTCAATTTGTTCCGGGAAGCGGTTCGGAAATAGGCGATTTTTTAGTCGATCATCCGAAAACGAGGTTTATTTCATTTACCGGTTCTCGTGATGTTGGACTTCGAATTTATGAAAGAGCGGCAAAGAAACAAACCGACCAAATTTGGCTAAAACGAGTCATAGCAGAAATGGGTGGAAAGGATACGATCGTGGTGGATAAGGAAGCCGATTTGGAGTTGGCTGCTCAATCCATCGTCGCTTCCGCTTTTGGTTTTTCCGGGCAAAAATGTTCTGCCTGTTCACGGGCTGTTGTATTGGAAGAGGTATATGACGAAGTTCTTCATCGGGCAGCCAACTTGGCGAAAACATGGAAAATCGGCGACCCCGCTTGTTTTGAAACCAAAATGGGGCCGGTTATTGATCCCTCTTCTTTTCAAAAAATTATGAGATATATCGAAATCGGCAAAACAGAAGGAAACATCATTCTTGGGGGCACAGGAGACGATTCAACAGGATATTATATAGAGCCGACCATTATAGCGGACGTGGAACCGGATGCTCGGATTATGCAGGAAGAAATTTTTGGTCCGGTTGTTGCGTTTGCGAAGGCGAAAAATTTTGAACATGCGCTGGAAATTGCGAATAATACGGAATATGGATTAACCGGGGCCGTTATTTCCAATGATCGACGAAACTTGGAAAAAGCGCGCGAAGATTTTCATGTAGGGAACTTATATTTCAACAGAGGGTGTACAGGCGCGATCGTAGGATACCAGCCTTTTGGGGGATTTAATTTGTCAGGTACTGATTCAAAAGCGGGAGGGCCGGATTATTTGCTTCTTCATATGCAAGCCAAAACAGTGTCGGAAGCGTTTTGAGTGAAAAAATGGTTTTGTCGCCATCAGCGGAAGAATTCGTTAATCATACTTTTTTATAGAGAATTTTGAATTTCGCAATGATTACAATAATAAATGAGAGATAAAAGACGTCGAACGAAATCTCTGAAAGTAATGGAATGACTGGAAAGGATGGGAAATTTTTTTTGAAAAAACATGATAAAACCGTTATTCGTCTTGATGTTTCTGATCCGTAATGAAAAGAACTTTTCAAAGGGCGGTTGAACGAATCATCAAAATGTTATTATAATAGTAAAGATGAAAAAGGTGTAAAGAGGCGAAATTTATGACGGAAAATTTAAATCTATTTACTTCTACTCAAAGTGTAATCAAAGAGGCTCTTGTCCGATTGGGATATAATGAAGAAATGTATGAACTGTTGAAAGAACCAATGCGTATGCTGACGGTTCGGATACCGGTCCGCATGGATGATGGAACCACAAAAGTATTTACCGGCTACCGAGCACAGCATAACGATGCAACCGGCCCGACAAAAGGAGGAGTTCGCTTTCATCCGGATGTCACTGAAGATGAAGTGAAAGCGCTATCTATGTGGATGACGATCAAATCAGGCATCGTGAATCTTCCATATGGCGGCGGAAAAGGCGGGATTGTCTGCGATCCGAGACAGATGTCGATGGGAGAAATCGAACGATTAAGCCGCGGCTATGTCCGAGCGATCAGCCAATTGGTAGGACCGACAAAAGACATTCCGGCGCCTGATGTGTACACAAATTCTCAAATTATGGCCTGGATGATGGATGAATACAGCCGACTGCGCGAATTTGATTCCCCTGGTTTTATTACAGGCAAACCTCTTGTATTAGGGGGATCGCAAGGACGGGAAAAAGCCACCGCTCAAGGTGTGACCATTTGCATTAAAGAAGCGGCGAAGAAGCGAGGCATTGATATAAAAGGAGCGAAAGTCATTATCCAAGGTTTTGGCAATGCGGGAAGCTTCTTGGCCAAATTCTTGTATGATGAAGGAGCTAAAATTGTCGGAATTTCAGACGCTTACGGGGCTCTGTATGATCCGGATGGCCTTGATATCGATTACTTGCTGGATCGCCGTGACAGTTTTGGCACCGTCACAACATTATTTGAAAATACAATCACGAATAAAGAGCTTCTGGAATTGGAATGTGACATTTTAGTGCCGGCAGCAGTAGAAAATCAAATTACCTCAGAAAATGCACATAATATTAAGGCATCCATTGTGGTAGAAGCGGCTAACGGACCTACGACGATGGAGGCGACAAAAATTTTAACGAATCGCGGCGTCCTTCTTGTTCCGGACGTGCTGGCCAGCGCCGGCGGCGTAACGGTTTCTTATTTTGAATGGACGCAAAATAACCAAGGATATTATTGGACAGAAGAAGAAGTAAATGAGCGATTAAAAGAGAAATTAGTGAAAGCTTTTAACACGGTATACGATACCGCCCAATCCAGAAATATTGATATGCGCTTGGCTGCTTATATGATTGGAGTCCGCCGTACAGCGGAAGCGGCTAAATTTAGAGGCTGGGTATAAGTAAATAGATGAGTCAGATTTTTTAAACCGATGTAAAAGGAAGAAATATAAAAAGAAGAAGGACGAGCGCCTTCTTCTTTTTTGTGCGGAGAAAGGAATTCAGTTTGAGAAAGGAGCAGCGAAATAACTTTGGCAGGAGACGTTAGCGGCTGTTCGCTTCAAATGATGATAATGTCGTATGATTCAGCCGCCTTTTTGTTTTTATGTCTGTCCAAGCGATGCCTTTCGCTTTTGTCGAAAATTTCTTTCGTCTTCAAGACCAAAAATGTTTAATCAGCCGTGTTGGGTTCAGGATCGTGTTCAAGTGATTCGTTCGGCTTAAACAACAGACCGAGATTGATTAATCCGGCGATGCCTATAATGCCGTAAATGATTCGTGAAAGAGCCGAATCTTGTCCACCGAAAATGGCGGCTACTAGATCATACTGAAAAAAGCCAATTAATCCCCAATTGATGGCTCCTAATATAGTAAAGATAAGCGCCACTCTTTGAAGAGCACTCATAAGACAAACCTCCTTTTTTACGATTCTTTATTATAGTTTGCAGCAGAAGAAGACGTCCTATTCTTTTTGCCATCCGGTAAATTTTTCATTTCAAAACTTCCACTACTTTAAAAAGGTGGATGTTTTGAAAAATATATAGAAAATGTTACATAATAACATAGTTAGGATAGAAAGGAGAGTGCGGTATGGATAATTTTACTTTTTATAATCCGACGAAGTGGATTTTCGGGAAGGGACAACTGGAGGAGCTGAAAACGGAAGTTCCGAAATACGGAAAAAATGTGCTTCTTGTTTACGGGGGAGGAAGCATTAAAAGAAACGGACTTTATGACCGCGTGCTTTCTTTGTTGAAAGAAATCGATGTCCAAGTGCATGAGCTTTCCGGGGTGGAGCCGAATCCGCGGATTTCAACCGTTAGAAAAGGAGCAGATATATGCAAAAGAGAAGGAATTGATTTTATATTAGCGGTTGGCGGCGGAAGCGTTATTGACTGCACGAAAGCCATTGCGGCAGCAGCAAAGTTTGATGGAGATCCATGGGATATTGTCATGAAAAAAGTGGAAGTCGAGTCGGCATTGCCTTTTGGAACGGTGTTGACTCATGCAGCGACTGGATCAGAAATGAACGCAGGATCCGTCATCACCAATTGGGAAACGAAAGAAAAAGTGAGCTGGAAAAGCCCGCTCGTATTTCCGAAATTCTCTATTTGCGACCCGACCCATACGTTTACCGTACCGAAAGATCAAACCGTTTATGGGATTGTCGATATGATGACTCATATTTTTGAACAATATTTTCACGATGCCAAAGACACTCCTCTCCAAGACCGGATGTGTGAAGGGGCTTTAAAAACCATAATAGAAACAGCCCCTAAGCTTATCGAAGATTTGGAAAATTACCAGCTGCGCGAAACGATTATGTTTGCCGGAACGATCGCTTTAAACGGCATGCTGCAAATGGGCTACCGCGGCGATTGGGCTACTCATAATATTGAACATGCAGTTTCCGCCGTATATGATATTCCACATGCCGGTGGGCTGGCGATTCTTTTCCCAAACTGGATGAAACATAACTTGCATGTTCGTCCGGAACGTTTTCAACAATTAGCGGTCCGTGTCTTCGACGTGGATCCAACAGGAAAAACGCCGGAAGAAGCAGGATTAGAAGGAATCCAAAAACTGCGGGAATTTTGGAGTTCGCTTGGCGCTCCATCTCGTTTGGCTGATTACGACATTGACGATTCACGCTTGGAAGAGATTGCAGATAAGGCCATGTTCCGTGGGGAATTTGGCAATTTCCATGCTCTCAATCGCGACGATGTGCTTTCGATTTTAAAAGCTTCTTTATAAAGGGCATTTAAAATCTTTTTTGGCAGGGGCTGTATAGAACAGCCCCTGCTGATTTCATTATAAAAAATGGATATTGAACCATATAATAACTGATTATAGGAGTTTGAAATAATGTCAAATTTGTAATCGTTTCCTTCTTAAGGCTACAGCTTGATTATTTTTTTTTCATTCGATAAAGTTAAGTTGAAAATATTTCCTACGGAGGCTGCAATATGACACATATTCAATTCGATTACTCAAAAGCCTTAACTTTTTTTGGAGAACATGAAATTCGCTATTTGCAAGACGCTGTAAAAGTATTTCACCATGCTCTTCATGAGAAAACGGGACAAGGCAGTGATTTTACTGGATGGATCGACCTGCCTGTTGACTATGACAAAGAAGAGTTTGCTCGCATCCAAAAAGCGGCGGCAAAGATACAACAAGATTCCGATGTGCTGCTTGTGATTGGAATCGGCGGTTCTTATTTAGGCGCAAGAGCTGCCATTGAAATGCTCAATCACAGTTTTTATAACGCTCTTCCAAGCGAAAAAAGAAAAACGCCGCAAATTATTTTTACCGGCAACAATATTAGCTCCACTTATATGAAGGATGTCATGGATTTTCTCGAAGGCAAGGATTTTTCCATTAATGTGATTTCTAAATCGGGAACGACGACTGAGCCTGCCATTGCCTTCCGAATTTTCCGTAAGTTGTTGGAGGAAAAATACGGAAAAGAAGAAGCGCGCAAAAGAATTTATGCTACTACCGATAAAGCAAAAGGCGCGTTGAAAACAGTGGCCGATGAAGAAGGGTACGAGACCTTTGTGATTCCGGACGATGTCGGCGGCCGCTATTCTGTATTGACGGCAGTAGGACTTTTGCCGATTGCGGTAAGCGGAGCAGATATTGAAGCGATGATGAAAGGTGCTGCTCAAGCTCGTGAAGATTTCGGCCATTCCGAGTTGGAAAACAATTTGGCTTACCAATATGCAGCAGTGAGAAATATTTTATACAATAAAGGAAAAACGACCGAATTGCTCATCAATTATGAACCGGGACTGCAATACTTTGCGGAATGGTGGAAACAATTATTCGGAGAAAGCGAAGGAAAAGACCAAAAAGGCATTTATCCTTCTTCTGCAAACTTTTCCACTGATCTTCATTCATTAGGGCAATATATTCAAGAAGGACGCCGTGATCTTTTTGAAACGGTCATTAAAGTCGAAAATCCGCGCCATGAAGTGACCATCGAAGCGGAAGAAAACGATCTTGACGGCTTGAACTATCTTGCCGGCAAAACGGTTGATTTTGTGAACAATAAAGCGTTTGAAGGCACGATGCTCGCTCACACAGACGGCGGTGTTCCGAATTTAATCGTTCGCATTCCAAAAATGGATGAGTATACGTTCGGATATTTAGTGTACTTCTTTGAAAAAGCCTGTGCCATGAGCGGCTACCTGCTCGGAGTCAATCCGTTTGACCAACCGGGAGTGGAAGCTTATAAAGTCAACATGTTTGCCCTTCTCGGCAAACCAGGCTATGAAGAGAAGAAAGCGGAACTTGAAAAACGATTGAAATAACGACGTTTTTCGAAGAATCGAGAAAAGAGCAGATTTTCGGAGTACAAAAATAGTTTGACATGTACTCCGAAAATCTTTTTTTCGATTCTTTTTTTATTTTTCGTGTTTTACGTATCCGCCGTGATGGGGGTGCTTTCGTGCCCCAAATCGTGCCGGATTTGTTTGTTGTTCAAGTTGGTGAATAAGTTGAAACAAGAATGATCGCAAATGGGCCATTAAAAAAGCGCATTGAACAATTCGTAAAAGAAGGTAAGGAATCTGCTTTGTGAGCTACACATCTTTAGTTTATTTTTTTGAGGTGAAAATTGTTTTTAGTTTATAAGCAATTATTGAAGCATACACAATAATTAATATCCATAAATAAGTGGATGGCATATCATCCTTTATAAACCAATAAATAAAGAAAATTAAAAATATAGAATACATAACTAGATCCAATATATTTTGCTTTTTAGTCTTCATATTATTTTTTTCTCTCCCCTTTATTTTTTAAAAAATTTTAAAAAATTTTAATATTAAGAAGATGGAATATTTTAGGGTATATTAAAATTCATTCGGTAGATTATTACTTTTATTCAACCAGAAAAAGTATTAATCAGCAATACCGGAGAATGAACAATCAATTTCTAAGCTTAAATGAGATATAAAATAAGGGTCTTTTATATAGAGAAGTGTCAACTGTAAATCGGACTGAGTGAGGAACGAACGCGGGAGAGTTTAAGGAATTGACACGAACGCATGGAGAAGTCGAAAATAGGGCTTTTTTATTTTCTTTGAAATGGAGAGAGAGTAAGTGTTGTTTATAAAAGTTTCATGTCTGCCATTGGCGATATTGTCGGTTTTTTCTTGGGTGGCTGGACCGGACCTTTAACAACCTGGTTTTCCTTCTGCTGACTATACAGCGGGATTAATCGCAGGAGTGGTAGAAAAGAATCTTAGCAGCAAAATTGGATTTAAAAGTATTGACGCTTGTAGGGGCAGGAATTTTAGTTGGCCTTTCGATTGGAAAAGTATATGTCTTTCTGACGCAATCATTTTCTTTTATATCTAAAACGAAGTGCTTTCTATCATAAAAAACGGCGGTCACATTTCAGTGTCAGTTTGCTAATGTAGCTCCTTCTTAGGATAAACCTAAGTCAAGGAGCTTTTTTATTGCCGCTTTCTATCGGGATATATCTTATCAAACTTTTGTCAAGAAATTCGAAAATGAAAATTCCGTTTATTGCTTTCTTGATTTTTCCTCCAATTTCTTGCCTTCACAAACAACAAAAGCTTTTTTTATTTTCTCCTCCTTCGTTTCATCAAACATTCGTTAAGAAAAAATTAAGGAAAATTTTATATGATCAACACGGTTTCAAATAAGGGTCGAACTGGGGCATAAGCGGGCTTTATAAAGATTCTCCGAAAATGTATTCATTGTAAGAATTTTATTATTTGAGAGCGGGATTCTCTACTTTAAAAAAGGAGCGAATAATAATTATGAGAATGAAATTAAAAGGAAGAATCGATTTTTTATTGTTAGGAATTCTCCTTCTCTCGATTTTTCTTAATTTTTATCGGTTAAAGGATGCCGGATCCAATACATATTATACGGTGGCTGTTAAAAGTATGTTGACAAGCTTCCATACGTTTTTCTATGCATCCTTCGATCCTGCGGGATTTATTACCGTGGATAAGCCTCCCGTTGCGTTGTGGATCCAAGCGCTTAGTGCGTATCTCTTTGGATTAAGCGACTTTAGTGTTCTGTTGCCGGAAGCACTTGCAGGGGTAATATCCGTATGGCTCATGTATGTCATTATCAAACCTCAATTTGGACGAAAAGCAGCTTTACTGTCCAGCTTAGTATTGGCATGCACACCCATCTTTGTAGCCGTTGTACGTACAAATAATGTAGACAGTATTCTCATTATGACGCTCTTAGTGGCCACATGGTCTTTAATGAAAGCAGTGGAAAAACAAAAAATTCGCTGGTTATTATTGAGTTTTTTTCTCGTCGGAATTGGTTTTAACATTAAAATGCTGCAAGCTTATATGGTATTACCGGCGTTTTATCTTTTTTATTTTATCGCGGCGAAATCAAAATGGACGAAACGAATGGTACAGTTGATTGCGGCAACCGTTGTGCTCCTTGTCGTATCCCTTTCATGGGCGACGATTGTGGACATGGTGCCGAAAGATAAGCGCCCTTACATCGGAAGCAGCCAGACAAACTCTGTACTTGAACTGGCTTTAGGCTATAATGGGATCTCACGTTTAACAGGAATGGACCATGGAAATGGCAGAGCTTTCAAAGGAATGCCGAACATGGAGCAAAATCAAAAGCAGTTTGAAAACGGAAACGGGAGTTCTCCACAAGGAATGCCCTATGGGAATAGAACACCGGGAAATGGAGAATTTCCTCCCTCCTTTGGCCAAGATGGCGGTAAACACTTGATGGGGAATGGAGGAATGGGAAGGGGAATGTTTGGAACCGGAAATCCCGGTGTAACCCGACTCTTCTCGAAAGAATTAGCCGGTCAAATTAGTTGGCTGTTGCCATTCGTCCTCTTTTCGGTTATTGGATTAATTGTATCGTATCGGAAAACGAGAGAATTTACGATGCAGCATAAATTTGCGATCTTTTGGCTGGCATGGCTTATACCGATGATGATCTTTTTCAGCATCGCGGGATTTTTCCATCAGTATTATTTAAGTATGATGGGTCCTGCCATTGCGGGGTTAGTCGGAATGGGCTGGATAATTTTATGGGATTTCTACAAGAAGAAGCAAGGATGGCCAAGTTGGCTTTTGCCTGCGGCTATTCTAGCTACCGCTTTCTTTGAAACATTGATCTTATTCCAAAATAGAGAAGCTGTATCGGAAACATGGATGGCTTTTACTGCGATAGTTGGAGTTATTTTATTCGTGTTCTTGACGATCATGCAAAATCGAGAAAAAGCTGCTTACTTCCTGTCTGTTGCGGGAATGCTTGCCGTGCTGATCCTTCCGTTTTATTGGGGACTTACGACCGTTTTACATGGGGGAAACAGCACAATTCCAGTTGCAGGACCTACGAGTCAATCATTTGGCCCGATGATGGATGAAAAAAGGAACTCTGCACAACCGGGTGAAGCACCAGCCGGGATGTTCCATACCGGACAAAGTGTCGGAAGGCCGAGTGGCCAAACAGATTTTAGACAAAGAGGCGGAATGATGGAAGAAGAAGTGAATACAAAACTCCTGAATTATTTAGAAAAACACTATCATGGGGAAAAATTTATGTTAGCTGTTGATAGTGCGACAACCGCCGCTCCATTCATGTTGAAAACCAATTATGCTGTGATGGCGATGGGAGGATTTTTAGGAAGTGATCCTGTTTTGACGCCTCAGAAGCTTGAAAAGATGGCAAAAGCGGGTGAAGTGAAATATTTCCTGATTTCTTCAGGCATGGGAATGGGACGCGATCAGAAAATCAACGAGTGGATTGAAAAGAATTGCAAAGAAGTTCCAAGCAGTGAGTGGGAATCGGCAAAGAACTCTGACAACAATCAACATTTTCGCCGAGATCAAAATATGAAACTTTACGTGTATAAAGGATAAAAGAGGGGGGAGTGAGTCTCTCCCCTAACTTTATCATAAGGAAAAAAATGGATAACAGCTTGTCATGCAAAACAATTACAACATTCCAGACTGCCGAGTTTCAAAATACTTTATATTGGGTATGAAATGAATAACGAATAGCAAACCCTTGCAATGAAATGTTTTATTTTGTCTTTGCATAGCATGATAGAAGGAAACTCATCTACTAAAAATCTATACTTTTTTAGATAAAGTAAATTGGAGACTACCTGTTTAGTGGATTCTTAAAAACAAGTAGTTTATTATTCTGAACGGGTAGGTGATATTCATGTATTGGAAACGTACTTTATGGGTTTTATGGCCGGCTAATTTTTTACAAGCCGCCGGAATGAGTCTTATCATACCGTTTTTACCGTTATATATTGAAAAGCTGGGAGTTCATCATATTCAAAATGTGGAACATTGGACAGGATGGATTTTCTCAGCTCAATTTATCACTTCTTTTTTATTTCAACCATTATGGGGTTCTTTGGCCGATAAATATGGACGGAAAGTGATGCTGCTACGTTCTTCCGTCGGGATGGGGATTGTGACCATTTTAATGGGGATTGTGACAAGTCCTTGGCAATTGCTTGGTCTGCGACTAATCAATGGTTTATTTTCCGGTTTTATTTCGATGTCCATTTCATTGCAGGCTTCTGTGACGCCGGACAAAGACTCGGGAAAGGCGCTTGGAACGTTGCAAACGGGTCAAATTGTCGGTACGCTGATCGGCCCGCTGATTGGCGGAATATTGTCTGAGCTGGTTGGATTTGAAGGAGTATTTTTTCTCACAGGAAGCCTTATTTTATTAGCCGGGCTGGTGGTCATGATCTTTATAAAAGAGACAGCAACGGTTAAGAAAGAAAAGGCATCAAAACAAAAAAAGAATTGGAAATCGTTAAAACCGCTTCTCCCTGTCTTTATTGCGGCCACAATTACACAATTGGCCATGATGAGCATTCAGCCCATCATCACACTATACACAAAAACACTATATCACGGAAGACATTTGGCCTTTATAGTCGGACTTGTCAGTGCAGTTACTGGCATCGCCAATCTGATTGGCTCTCCTATTTTAGGGAGAATAGGAGATAAAATTGGGCAGCGAAAAATTTTAATCATATCCCTCACGATGTCTGCCTTGGCTTTCTTGCCGCAAGTGTTAGCTAAAAATATCACTCTTTTGCTTATTGGACGCTTTTTTCTAGGACTGTTTACCGGAGGAATGATCCCTTCGTTAAACGTTTTGGTCAAGAAATTAGCCCCCGCCAATCTCCAAGGAATGGCGTTTGGAATCAATTCTTCCGCACGGTTTCTTGGAAATTTGCTGGGGCCTTTGTTAGGAAGTTCGATTGCTGCGGCTTATAACATAAAGCTTATATTTTATGTCACTATGGCGTTTCTGTTGGTAAACATGGTATTGATATTGCGAAACAAAAGTCTGGAAGTTCCTGTTACCAAAATGAAAAACAGCTAGTTTCATACCAAAAGATGTAGATGGCGCAAACATTCGTTTTTTGTTTGTGCAGTCTCCAAAAAGCATATTCATCATCAGCTTCTTCCAAAGTCATGGAACTGCTGATTTGTCGATTATGGGTAATACTTTTACAGTAGCTGAAAACCTTGTCTCTTCCCCAAATTCAAAAGTCTGAACTTAGACCTTCTTTTACTTTGACCAGCTTCAGGGCAATCCAAGTGATGAATGATATCTCGTTCTTCATGCTGCTTGGTTTTCCCTGCAGCTATGATTGATTCTCCTCTTTCTTGATCTCCTAAATTGAAAACTAAAGATGCTTCAAGTTATAAGTGGCATGTTGTGCGAAAATTGGACCACTCACAAACTTTCCATCGAGATCAAAACTCCAAGACTGTGTAAGAATAAAGATCATAAAGCCGCTTATTTTATTCCAAAAACATGAAACACTGCCGCAACTGGCAAGCTAAAAAGAAACAAAACCATACATAATGAAGAAGCATAGTGTTAAAAACAAAATGACGGATTCTTTAAGATAAGCTGTAAATACTAAAAAGAAAGGAGGGAATTGCAATGATTCAAATACCTTCGAAAATAGAGGGGCGGCATTATTCTTTATATAATCTGGAACAATCATTAAAACCAAAAGGGTTTCAAATTGGCGGGAATTGGGATTATGATCATGGATCGTTCGATTATAAAATCAGCGATGATGAAGGTTATCAATTTTTACGCATCCCATTTACGGCTGTAGACGGCCAATTGGATTCAGCAGGTGTAACTGTGAAACTAGGGAGGCCATTTTTAATGAATCATGTATATCAGCGCGGCTTGGACGATTATGCTTCCTCCGGAAATTTGGCCGCCTCTTTTAATCAATTTTCGGAACCGCAAGAGAAAGATGCTGAATTTCCGGAAGAGTATATCCAGTTTGGAAGACAGCTTGTGCGTGACATCGAGTCTTTGTTGATAGACTAATCGGATATAATGATCAGCTGAAAACTTTTTTTCATTGTTAATTCAGGTGGGGGGTTGATGATTACGTCTTCTTCCCGCTTCACTCCGAGCAGAAGCATTCGTTTTTGGATGAGCACATTGCTTAACTGTCGAAAGGTCAACCCATCCCACTCGTCTTCCATTACGATCGTTTTGAAATGACTGCCATTCACATGATCAAATAGATCCATTACGGCGTCAGACATTCCGTGGCAAAGCAAGCTGTTCAACATAGCGAAACTTGCAAGCTGATTCGTATGAATCAATTCATCTGCACCGGCTCTTTTAGCATTTTCTACTTGTTCTGCCGTTAAAATTTCTGCTAAACAATAGACGTTTGGATTCATTCCTTTTACAGCGATAATCGTTAAGATGGTGGCCATATCCGCTTGACGTTCGTTTTTATCCTGATCCGCTGTAATCAAAACGAGATCGGCTTGCTTTACATTTCCTTTTTGCAAGGTGTCGTCTTGATAAGGAACTCCTTTAATAAAGTGCACTCTGCCATCTGAAAATGGATTTTGGTGCAAAGACTCATCGATCAACAAGATGGACTTGGAATTTTTTAAGAGAGACCAATGATGAATAAACGCACGCGATCGTTCATTCCAGCCGATAATGACGATATGGCGGTCTTCCTTAAATGTTTCTTTGCCATCTATATAGGCATTTTGACGAGTGACCGCGGTTGCTGCTAATGAGGCGAAATAAGTCGTTAAAAATCCGGCGCCGGCAAAAATTAGAATCAATCCGATTAGCCGCCCTTCTAATGTTGCGGGAACGTAATCTCCGTAGCCAACCGTGGAGGCGGTGATCACAGCCCACCAGATTCCTTCAAATATAGTAGGAAAAGTGACCGGTTCCAAGAAGTGAATAATGACTCCGGCTGCTACAATAATGGCTACAGAGATGGCTAATACACGGCCGACAAGCGGCCAGCGCAGAAAAATCCGGTAAAAAGCCATTCCGCATCCAGCTCCTTTATTTTCTGTCTATCAGTATGTCCGTTTTGTCGGCATTGCATAACTAGAGAACAAAGACTCTCAAGTCGGAGCATGTTTTTTTGGAACTTCGATAAACTAAAACTATAAACGAAACTTCTCCATATGGATAAGATTGCTTTTTATTGAACACAAATTCTTGATTTATTGTCTTATGAGAGTTTTTCATCTAAACCAAAAAGATGAGAAAGGAGGGGCGGAAGATGGGAAAATGGAATGAAGAAGCGGCCCCAAACAATAATTTGAATTCGGCAGAGCTTCGATCTTCGAAAATGCCTTCTCAAGAACGAGACAGCCACCCGTTTGCAGAAGCACTGTCCGATGACGGTGAACGAAATAAATGGGCGGAACGACAAACAAAAAGATCATAGTCATAAAAGAAATAGTGAATGGAGATTTCCTTTGCGTAGCGTTGAGGAAGCGTGCCTTTTTTCTACTCATTTAATGGTTGAATATCCTTTCCGGTGATAAACGAACAGTAATGACTCATGGGAGATCAGTCCGATCATATGATGTAATCTCTTATGACAGAGGAAAATTCGTTATTTGATTAAAATAAAAACGCCTTCCTTTTTAAGCAAGGCCTTTTTGCATTCATTAACCCAGCATATATGGAGAACAGGGGATCTTAAGCAGAAGCGAAGTTGAAGTAACTTGAATTTTTTTAAGTCTCTGTTGTTTTTTTCTATCAGTAGATCAAAACAAACAGCATTCAAAGAGTGTTTGTTCAACAAAAGTATAGAACTCAAACTAGCATTTAACACATTTTATCATAATAAGGGTTTGCATTTGTTTGCAAATGAAATGTATAAAAAAACAGTGCGGTTGCCATATGGTCTAACCGCACTGAATTCACGTTTTTATGATGGAGCATAGGGGGCTCGAACCCCTGACCTTCGCGCTGCCAGCACGACGCTCTCCCAGCTGAGCTAATGCCCCGTTTTTTTGTAACTCTTAAAACGAACAATTACATTATAATTATTTTGTTTTAAAAAGACAAGAGGTTTTTTATATTTTTTTATTCTTTCCATTGCTGCATTCATGGCGAAGAGGTCTTTGTTACACAACAATATAAGCGTCTAAAAAAACTAAAGACTTTCGATTTCCACGTTTTCCACTCCAGGAATTTCAGAAACAGAATAGTACAGTTGAGTAGTCCTTCTCCGGAAATCTACGGACACATTTAGTTCTAGGAGATGAGTATTTCCGTCTTTCAGGTCTTTAATATGAATATTGTCGATTGTAATTTTATCTTTTTGAATAATATCAATCACTTCTTGAATCTGTTCTTTATTTTTAATGGTCATTTTGAGCAATACTTCTTTTTCACGCAATTTTTTAGGCCCAATCACAAGAAAAACAAGGGGAATTATTTCTACGCTGATGATCAGTAAAACAACGCCAGCAATCGCTTCAACGTAAAATCCGGCTCCGACTGCAATTCCAATCCCGGCGGCACCCCAGATAATCGCAGCAGTTGTCAAACCTGATATACTGTCATTGCCTCTGCGCAAAATGACGCCCGCTCCTAAAAAACCAATCCCTGAAACAATTTGGGCTGCAAGACGGAGAGGATCCATCGTGATATTCACATCATGATTTGCGGGAAATACATAAGCAGACTCACTTGAAACGATCGTCAACAAGCAGCTGACGATCGATATAACCAAACTAGTTTTCAATCCGACCGGTTTTCTTTTTAATTCCCGTTCCAAACCAATGATTAGTCCTAATACTGCTGAAATGACAAGTTTCACTAATATATGAAAGTCCATCCAATCCATTCTCCTCATCCCTCCTTATCGAAATTTGGATCATTGGTATTTTCAATTCTTTTTTGGATTCTTTAAGCAATTTTAATTTTAATTTATTATGAAATTAAGTAAGTATCTTTATAAAATAAAATGAAGCTCTTATCGGCGTCAAGCATTTTGATTTAGAAATGAAGGAAGGATTGTTTCCTGTTTTTGCTCAAAAGCTTCATTTTCCGTTTCCGTCATAACCTAGAAGGGGCAAAGGCTAATTTGAACACTATTATTCTGATAAGTTATGTTTACAATCTGACGTTTATGACATGGAATTTTACAAATCACAAATTCCTATTCAATACAGCCTTCCAGTCCTCCTAAAGTAGAGACAGTTGATAGATGTTCTTTCGTATTTGGAGAGTCATCATATTATGAGTACACATTTCGTTTTGAACGGCTATTTTACGATGGTTGTTCCTATGTAGATAATTTTTTGTCTAGTTAAAAGGAGATTATGTACCAAATGGACTGAGTGAATAAAAACATTTTTACGATAAAATGAAAATGACCTATCTGTTTTTAAAGCAATATGGGATATTTTAAAAGTTAAAATGCATCATTTATTCGCCTAACCTAATTATTTAACGCCAAAAAGTAATGCAATATTGTATTCTTTTTTGACTTTAGAACAATGAAGAAAAATTTTTTTAAAAAAGTGGTTGCCAAGGGACTTTTTTCATGATATATTATTAATCGTCCGTTAGATACGGATGAAAAACTTGATGTTGATTTGAGTTTGTGATATAATAGAAAAGTCGCTTTTGATAGATCCTTGAAAACTGAACAAAACGAAGCGTAAACCAATGTTTCAATCGAAACAAGCCAAGTCAAATTTCTTTTTGGAGAGTTTGATCCTGGCTCAGGACGAACGCTGGCGGCGTGCCTAATACATGCAAGTCGAGCGGACTTTCAAGAAGCTTGCTTTTTGAAAGTTAGCGGCGGACGGGTGAGTAACACGTGGGCAACCTGCCTGCAAGACGGGGATAACTCCGGGAAACCGGGGCTAATACCGGATAATATCTTCCTTCGCATGAAGGAAGGTTGAAAGGCGGCGCAAGCTGCCGCTTGCAGATGGGCCCGCGGCGCATTAGCTAGTTGGTGAGGTAACGGCTCACCAAGGCGACGATGCGTAGCCGACCTGAGAGGGTGATCGGCCACACTGGGACTGAGACACGGCCCAGACTCCTACGGGAGGCAGCAGTAGGGAATCTTCCGCAATGGACGAAAGTCTGACGGAGCAACGCCGCGTGAGCGAAGAAGGTCTTCGGATCGTAAAGCTCTGTTGTCAGGGAAGAACAAGTACCGTTCGAACAGGGCGGTACCTTGACGGTACCTGACCAGAAAGCCACGGCTAACTACGTGCCAGCAGCCGCGGTAATACGTAGGTGGCAAGCGTTGTCCGGAATTATTGGGCGTAAAGCGCGCGCAGGCGGTCTCTTAAGTCTGATGTGAAAGCCCACGGCTCAACCGTGGAGGGTCATTGGAAACTGGGAGACTTGAGTGCAGAAGAGGAGAGCGGAATTCCACGTGTAGCGGTGAAATGCGTAGAGATGTGGAGGAACACCAGTGGCGAAGGCGGCTCTCTGGTCTGTAACTGACGCTGAGGCGCGAAAGCGTGGGGAGCGAACAGGATTAGATACCCTGGTAGTCCACGCCGTAAACGATGAGTGCTAAGTGTTAGAGGGCTTCCACCCTTTAGTGCTGCAGCTAACGCATTAAGCACTCCGCCTGGGGAGTACGGCCGCAAGGCTGAAACTCAAAGGAATTGACGGGGGCCCGCACAAGCGGTGGAGCATGTGGTTTAATTCGAAGCAACGCGAAGAACCTTACCAGGTCTTGACATCCTTCGCTACCTCTAGAGATAGAGGGTTCCCCTTCGGGGGACGGAGTGACAGGTGGTGCATGGTTGTCGTCAGCTCGTGTCGTGAGATGTTGGGTTAAGTCCCGCAACGAGCGCAACCCTTGACCTTAGTTGCCAGCATTCAGTTGGGCACTCTAAGGTGACTGCCGGTGACAAACCGGAGGAAGGTGGGGATGACGTCAAATCATCATGCCCCTTATGACCTGGGCTACACACGTGCTACAATGGATGGTACAAAGGGTCGCGAAACCGCGAGGTGGAGCCAATCCCAAAAAACCATTCTCAGTTCGGATTGCAGGCTGCAACTCGCCTGCATGAAGCCGGAATCGCTAGTAATCGCGGATCAGCATGCCGCGGTGAATACGTTCCCGGGCCTTGTACACACCGCCCGTCACACCACGAGAGTTTGCAACACCCGAAGTCGGTGAGGTAACCCTTACGGGAGCCAGCCGCCGAAGGTGGGGCAGATGATTGGGGTGAAGTCGTAACAAGGTAGCCGTATCGGAAGGTGCGGCTGGATCACCTCCTTTCTAAGGAAGAAGAAAAGCAGAGGCGACTGTTCAGGTGCGACAAGCACAAGACAGCTTGCGAGGAGGTAGTATTTCAACCACCGCAGCAAGATGGATTGTGACCTCGAGCACCTAGGAGCCGGAGCTGGACAGATATCAATTGTACGCTTTCGTTTTGTTCAGTTTTGAAGGATTTCATCCTTCCAAGTTGTTCCTTGAAAACTAGATAGAAAAAAGAAGCAGCATAAACCGAGTATCGCCATCTAGGATAAAACCAACATGGTTAAGTTAGAAAGGGCGCACGGTGGATGCCTTGGCACTAGGAGCCGATGAAGGACGGGACTAACTCCGAAAAGCTCCGGGGAGCTGTACGTAAGCGTTGATCCGGAGATTTCCGAATGGGGAAACCCGCTGCCCGTAATGGGGCAGCATCCTTGCCTGAATCCATAGGGTAAGGAAGGCAACCCGGGGAACTGAAACATCTAAGTACCCGGAGGAAGAGAAAGCAACAGCGATTCCCTGAGTAGCGGCGAGCGAAACGGGAACAGCCCAAACCAGAAGGCTTGCCTTCTGGGGTTGTAGGACACCAATCGTGGAGTCACAAAGGAACGAGGTAGACGAAGAGGTCTGGAAAGGCCCGTCAGAGAAGGTAACAACCCTGTAGTCGAAACTTCGTTCCCTCCCTGGTGGATCCTGAGTACGGCGGGACACGAGGAATCCCGTCGGAAGCTGGGAGGACCATCTCCCAAGGCTAAATACTCCCTAGTGACCGATAGTGAACCAGTACCGTGAGGGAAAGGTGAAAAGCACCCCGGGAGGGGAGTGAAAGAGAACCTGAAACCGTGTGCCTACAAGTAGTCAGAGCCCGTTTACGGGTGATGGCGTGCCTTTTGTAGAATGAACCGGCGAGTTGCGATCTTATGCGAGGTTAAGTCGAAAAGACGGAGCCGTAGCGAAAGCGAGTCTGAACAGGGCGCATGAGTATGGGGTCGCAGACCCGAAACCAGGTGATCTACCCATGTCCAGGGTGAAGGTGAGGTAACACTTACTGGAGGCCCGAACCCACGCACGTTGAAAAGTGCGGGGATGAGGTGTGGGTAGGGGTGAAATTCCAATCGAACTTGGAGATAGCTGGTTCTCTCCGAAATAGCTTTAGGGCTAGCCTCAAGGAAAGAGTCTTGGAGGTAGAGCACTGTTTGGACTAGGGGCCCTCATCGGGTTACCGAATTCAGACAAACTCCGAATGCCAGCGACTTATCCTTGGGAGTCAGACTGCGAGTGATAAGATCCGTGGTCAAAAGGGAAACAGCCCAGACCGCCAGCTAAGGTCCCAAAGTATACGTTAAGTGGAAAAGGATGTGGAATTGCTTAGACAACCAGGATGTTGGCTTAGAAGCAGCCACCATTTAAAGAGTGCGTAATAGCTCACTGGTCGAGTGATTCTGCGCCGAAAATGTACCGGGGCTAAACGTATCACCGAAGCTGCGGGTGGACACCTTCGGGTGTCCGCGGTAGGAGAGCGTTCTAAGGGCAGAGAAGCCAGACCGGAAGGACTGGTGGAGCGCTTAGAAGTGAGAATGCCGGTATGAGTAGCGAAAGAAGGGTGAGAATCCCTTCCACCGAATGCCTAAGGTTTCCTGAGGAAGGCTCGTCCTCTCAGGGTTAGTCGGGACCTAAGCCGAGGCCGACAGGCGTAGGCGATGGACAACAGGTTGATATTCCTGTACCACCTCTTTTCCGTTTGAGCGATGGGGGGACGCAGGAGGATAGGGTAAGCGCACTGTTGGATGTGCGTCCAAGCAGTGAGAGGGGCAGCGAGGCAAATCCCGTTGTCACTAACCTCAAGCTGTGACGGCGAGGGAAATATAGTACCGAAGTTCCTGATTCCACACTGCCAAGAAAAGCCTCTAGCGAGGAAAAAGGTGCCCGTACCGCAAACCGACACAGGTAGGCGAGGAGAGAATCCTAAGGTGTGCGAGAGAACTCTCGTTAAGGAACTCGGCAAAATGACCCCGTAACTTCGGGAGAAGGGGTGCTTTTTGGGGTGCATAGCCCCGAGAAGCCGCAGTGAATAGGCCCAGGCGACTGTTTAGCAAAAACACAGGTCTCTGCGAAGCCGTAAGGCGAAGTATAGGGGCTGACGCCTGCCCGGTGCTGGAAGGTTAAGGGGAGCGCTTAAAGCTTTGCTTGAAGGTGCGAACCGAAGCCCCAGTAAACGGCGGCCGTAACTATAACGGTCCTAAGGTAGCGAAATTCCTTGTCAGGTAAGTTCTGACCCGCACGAAAGGCGTAACGATCTGGGCACTGTCTCAACGAGAGACTCGGTGAAATTATAGTACCTGTGAAGATGCAGGTTACCCGCGACAGGACGGAAAGACCCCGTGGAGCTTTACTGCAGCCTGATATTGAATTTTGGTACAGCTTGTACAGGATAGGTAGGAGCCTTGGAAACCGGAGCGCCAGCTTCGGTGGAGGCGCCGGTGGGATACTACCCTGGCTGTACTGAAATTCTAACCCGCACCCCTGATCGGGGTGGGAGACAGTGTCAGGTGGGCAGTTTGACTGGGGCGGTCGCCTCCTAAAAGGTAACGGAGGCGCCCAAAGGTTCCCTCAGAATGGTTGGAAATCATTCGCAGAGTGCAAAGGCAGAAGGGAGCTTGACTGCGAGACCTACAAGTCGAGCAGGGACGAAAGTCGGGCTTAGTGATCCGGTGGTTCCGTATGGAAGGGCCATCGCTCAACGGATAAAAGCTACCCCGGGGATAACAGGCTTATCTCCCCCAAGAGTCCACATCGACGGGGAGGTTTGGCACCTCGATGTCGGCTCATCGCATCCTGGGGCTGTAGTCGGTCCCAAGGGTTGGGCTGTTCGCCCATTAAAGCGGTACGCGAGCTGGGTTCAGAACGTCGTGAGACAGTTCGGTCCCTATCCGTCGCGGGCGCAGGAAATTTGAGAGGAGCTGTCCTTAGTACGAGAGGACCGGGATGGACGCACCGCTGGTGTACCAGTTGTCTCGCCAGAGGCATCGCTGGGTAGCTATGTGCGGAAGGGATAAGTGCTGAAAGCATCTAAGCATGAAGCCCCCCTCAAGATGAGATTTCCCATTTC
This sequence comes from Bacillus sp. FSL W8-0223, assembly GCF_038006805.1. NCBI lineage: Bacteria > Bacillati > Bacillota > Bacilli > Caryophanales > Bacillaceae > Bacillus > Bacillus sp. FSL W8-0223. The sequence goes on along the minus strand of NZ_JBBOVX010000001.1, from coordinate 2,868,515 downwards.
TTCGGAAAGTAAGATCCCTGAAAGATGATCAGGTAGATAGGTCCGAGGTGGAAGCGTGGTGACACGTGGAGCTGACGGATACTAATCGATCGAGGACTTAACCAAAAGAAAGCGCGAAATCGGTGAAACTGCTTCTTTTATCTAGTTGTAAAGGAGTACATATAAAGGTTTTACTACATAAAGAATCGTTAAAGAAGAAAAATTTATTCTTGAAAATTAAAAATAATTTGTTATAATAATATTTGTCTTACGACAAACTAGAGTAACTAGTCTGGTGGCGATGGCGAAGAGGTCACACCCGTTCCCATACCGAACACGGAAGTTAAGCTCTTCAGCGCCGATGGTAGTGAGGGGATTCCCCTTGCGAGAGTAGGACGCTGCCAGGCGATGATGGAGGTTTAGCTCAGCTGGGAGAGCACTTGCCTTACAAGCAAGGGGTCGGCGGTTCGATCCCGTCAACCTCCACCATACATAACGAGCCGGCTTAGCTCAATTGGTAGAGCAACTGACTTGTAATCAGTAGGTTGTGGGTTCAAGTCCTACAGCCGGCACCATTTTGATTTGGATCGCTAGATCAATCGGAAAATAATAAACATATTATCTTTGAGAAACGTGTCGGGTTTACCACCCAATCAGATGATCCAGATTCCTAAATACAGCAATTGACCATTCAAATTTGTTATGAGCCATTAGCTCAGTCGGTAGAGCATCTGACTTTTAATCAGAGGGTCGGAGGTTCGAATCCTCCATGGCTCACTTTATGCGGGTGTGGCGGAATTGGCAGACGCACCAGAATCAGGGTCTGGCGCCGCAAGGCGTGGGGGTTCGAGTCCCTTCACCCGCACATGTAAATGCGGAAGTAGTTCAGTGGTAGAACACCACCTTGCCAAGGTGGGGGTCGCGGGTTCGAGTCCCGTCTTCCGCTCCATTATCATGCCGGGGTGGCGGAATTGGCAGACGCACAGGACTTAAAATCCTGCGGTGGGTGACCACCGTGCCGGTTCGAGTCCGGCCCTCGGCACTCGTTTGCGCCCATAGCTCAATTGGATAGAGCGTCTGACTACGGATCAGAAGGTTAGGGGTTCGACTCCTCTTGGGCGCGCCATACGGGAAGTAGCTCAGCTTGGTAGAGCACATGGTTTGGGACCATGGGGTCGCAGGTTCGAATCCTGTCTTCCCGATTGAAATAAAAGTAATGGGGCCTTAGCTCAGCTGGGAGAGCGCCTGCTTTGCACGCAGGAGGTCAGCGGTTCGATCCCGCTAGGCTCCACCAATTACAAGTTTATATGACATATGGCGGTGTAGCTCAGCTGGCTAGAGCGTACGGTTCATACCCGTGAGGTCGGGGGTTCGATCCCCTCCACCGCCATTTAAAGGACCTTTAGCTCAGCTGGTTAGAGCAGACGGCTCATAACCGTCCGGTCGTAGGTTCGAGTCCTACAAGGTCCACCATTCATTCGTGGAGGAGTACCCAAGTCTGGCTGAAGGGATCGGTCTTGAAAACCGACAGGCGGGTTAAACCGCGCGGGGGTTCGAATCCCTCCTCCTCCGCCATTCTGAATGATGATTATCGTCGCGGGGTGGAGCAGTCCGGTAGCTCGTCGGGCTCATAACCCGAAGGTCGCAGGTTCAAATCCTGCCCCCGCAATTGCTTTTCCTTCTTAGAATTTAAATATTTTGGCTCGGTAGCTCAGTCGGTAGAGCAAAGGACTGAAAATCCTTGTGTCGGCGGTTCGATTCCGTCCCGAGCCACCATTTTTGCCCATTGATTCTCATGTAATGTCTATGGCGGCTATGGCGAAGTGGTTAACGCATCGGATTGTGGCTCCGACATTCGTGGGTTCGATTCCCACTAGTCGCCCCATTGCAGTGTTCGCGGGTGTAGTTTAGTGGTAAAACCTCAGCCTTCCAAGCTGATGTCGTGGGTTCGATTCCCATCACCCGCTCCAATTCGTTCAGCATGGGCCTGTAGCTCAGCTGGTTAGAGCGCACGCCTGATAAGCGTGAGGTCGATGGTTCAAGTCCATTCAGGCCCATTTTGTTCCGCAGTAGCTCAGTGGTAGAGCAATCGGCTGTTAACCGATCGGTCGTAGGTTCGAATCCTACCTGCGGAGTCATTTTTGTATAAGGAGAAGTACTCAAGTGGCTGAAGAGGACGGTTTGCTAAACCGTTAGGTCGCAAATATGCGGCGCGCGGGTTCGAATCCCGCCTTCTCCACCATTTATATGAATATGGCCCGTTGGTCAAGTGGTTAAGACACCGCCCTTTCACGGCGGTAACACGGGTTCGAATCCCGTACGGGTCACTCTGAAAAATCGGCAGCATGCTGCCGATTTTTTTGTCTTATCTCCTATTCGTTTTTAGCCGCAGTGTTAAAGCCACTGCGGTTTTTTTATGTTCATATGAGTTTGAACCTCCATATATCTGTTAAGCACATAAATGCTCCCATATGGAAGATATAAAGACTATAAGATGTACTGTTAAAATGAAGTCTTTCCCTCTTTGACGCCTGTATCATTAGAAGCCCTTACATGCTAGACAACATTTTCCCGTGGTGAAATGGTTTGGATTTTGTCAGAAAACAGTGAAAAGTTATAAAAGGAGTTCTCTCTCTAACAGCAGAATTTAATCATGACACTAATTGGAGGAGGGGATACTTTTATGTCTGCATCTGCCCCTACGGATATGGATCATTATTTATTTCATGAAGGAAAACATTTTCATTGTTACGGTCTTTTTGGTGCACACATCCGAAAACGCCATGGTAAGGAAACGACAGAATTTTGTATTTGGGCCCCAAATGCAGTGGAAGTAAGGCTGATGGGTACTTTTAATGGATGGAATGGTGAGGGATACCGTTTGGAGCGTACCGGTCCGGATGGTATATGGTTCCTGTCAGTGAACGGAAATTTGGAAGGAGAGCTATATAAATATGAAATAACGACCCGGGACGGAGAACGTTTTTTGAAAACCGATCCATATGCTTTTTATACGGAAAAGCGTCCGAGAACCGCAGGGATTATTTATTCGTTGAACGACTATAAGTGGCATGATGAATCATGGCTGTTGGAAAAAGAAAAAAAGAGATTATATGACGAGCCCATGTTCATATATGAGGTTCACCTTGGAACGTGGCGAAAGAAAGAAAACGGTGATTTTTATTCTTACAAGGAATTAGCGGAAACTTTAATTCCGTATGTAAAAGAACAAGGATTTACTCATATTGAAATAATGCCGATAACCGAGCATCCATTTGATCTATCTTGGGGATATCAAACAACGGGCTACTACGCCGTGACAAGCCGATACGGAACCCCGCATGATTTTATGTATTTTGTAGATTGCTGCCATCAACACGGTTTAGGGGTTATTTTAGATTGGGTCCCAGGTCATTTTTGCAAGGACGCTCATGGTCTGTCAAAATTTGACGGGAGTTTTTTATATGAATACGAACATGAATGGGATCGGGAAAATTATGTATGGGGAACAGCTAATTTCGACTTAGCTAAAAAGGAAGTTCACAGTTTTTTAATTTCCAATGCGTTATTTTGGCTAGATATTTATCATATAGATGGTTTTAGGATCGATGCCGTTGCGAACCTTCTCTATTGGCCAAACCGCCATGAAAATCAGTTGAATTCTTTTGGAGTTGAATTTTTGAAAAAGCTGAATGAATCGGTCTTTCAGTATGATGAAAATACGCTGATGATTGCAGAAGATTCTACGGACTTTCCTCTTGTTACTTCTCCTGTTTATTGCGGTGGTCTTGGATTTAATTACAAATGGAATATGGGATGGATGAATGATGTTCTTACCTACATGGAATTAGGATTTGAGGAACGTTCTCATTATCATTCTCTTATTAGTTTTTCTTTGATTTACGCTTTTTCTGAAAATTTCATTTTGCCTTTCTCCCATGATGAAGTTGTACACGGCAAGAAATCACTGTTGGATAAAATGCCCGGAGACTATTGGCAAAAGTTTGCCCAGCTTCGCCTGTTAATAGGGTATATGGCGGCTCATCCTGGGAAAAAACTGTTGTTTATGGGCACTGAGCTGGCCCCATTTTCCGAATGGAAAGATCGGGAACAGTTAGATTGGCATTTGAGTCAATATGAGCTTCATGCGAAATTCCAACATTTCTCGAAAACACTGCTCTCCTTATATAAAAAAGAGACTCCTCTTTTTCAACTAGATCATTCCTCTGAAGGATTTGAATGGATTGATGTTCATAATTACAGCCAAAGCATCTTTTCATTTATACGGAAAGACAAAGATGGGAATCTACTTATCGTGATTTGCAATTTCAGAGAGTTTGTGTACGAGAAATATAAGGTAGGAGTGCCCTTTTTGGGAACCTATAAAGAGATTTTGAACAGCGATAGTGAGGAGTTTGGCGGCTCAGGAAGGGTGAATCATAGGCCATTATCGGCGAAAAAAGGGATGTATCATGGCAAACCCGCGTACATAGAATTAATCATACCACCTTTTGCAGTTCTTTATTTAAAACCGGAAACGCTTGAAAGGAAGGAATCAATCGATGGCAAAAGAAAAATGTGTTGCTCTAGTGCTAGCGGGAGGTCAGGGGACCAGGCTGTCCGCGTTGACCAAACAACTGGCAAAACCGGCCGTTCCGTTCGGCGGAAAGTATCGGATCATTGATTTTACTTTGAGCAATTGCTCGAACTCGGGAATTAATACGGTGGGGGTGCTTACCCAATATCAGCCGTTAGTCTTAAACTCTTATATCGGCATCGGAAGCGCCTGGGATCTTGACCGCAAAAACGGAGGAGTGACGGTTTTGCCCCCGTACAGCGAATCATCGACGATGAAATGGTATTCGGGAACAGCTAGTGCCGTTTATCAAAATCTTAATTATTTGCGGCAATATGATCCGGAATATGTATTGATTTTGTCAGGAGACCATATTTATAAAATGGATTACTGCAAAATGCTCGAGTTTCATATTGAAAAGGGTGCAGAGGCGACGATCTCCGTAATCGAAGTGCCATTGAAAGAAGCAAGCCGGTTTGGAATTATGAATACAAATGAAAAAATGGAAATAACCGAATTCGAAGAAAAACCTAAGATTCCAAAAAGCAATTTGGCATCTATGGGAATTTATATTTTTAATTGGGATTTGTTGCAAGATTGTTTAGAAAAAGATAATCAAGATCCTTTATCAAGCCATGATTTTGGAAAAGATATTATTCCGACTCTTTTACGCAAGCGGAGACGTCTTTACGCCTATCCATTTTCGGGGTATTGGAAAGATGTTGGTACGGTTCAAAGTTTATGGGAAGCGAACATGGATTTGCTGGAAGAAGAATGTGGATTAAACATTTTTGATCAATCATGGAGAATTTACTCTGTAAATCCAAACCAGCCTCCGCAATCGATTGGCGAACATGCCGTTATACAGGACTCATTAGTGAATGAAGGGTGCGTCGTGGATGGATATATTCATCATTCGGTTTTATTCCAAGGAGTAGTCGTCGACGAAGAGTCCTATATAAAAGATTCTGTCATTTTGCCCAACACGAAGATAGGAAAATATTGCACGATTGAACGGGCCATTGTTACTTGTGATTTGCCGGAACATACGGAAATCCGCGGTTATGATTTCATGGAAATTCCATTGATTACACAAGATAATCTACAGCAATGGATTGCTTAAAATTGAAAATGAAAATAGAGAATAATAAATAGGGAGGGGATCGATTGAAAGCTTCTTTGCTTGGTGTCATTGATGCAACCACTTATTTTGATTCTATGGAGGAACTGCTAACCCATCGTTGTTTAGCAGCCGTTCCGTTCGCGGGGCGCTATCGCTTGATCGATTTTATTCTTTCCAATATGGTGAATTCGGGAATCGAGAGTGTGGCCATTTTTCCGCGATTTCAGTTCCGTTCCTTAATGGATCATTTAGGATCGGGAAAGGAATGGGATTTAAACCGTAAAAGAGATGGGCTCTTTTTCTTTCCATCACCAGGTTTAGAAGTTATGGAAGAGGGGATTGGATCGTTTAGTCATTTTGCCCATCACATGGATTATTTTGACCGAAGCCAGCAACAATATGCATTAATCAGCAATTGCTTTACGGTTTTTAACATGAACTTTGAACCGATCTTAAATCGATTTATAAATGAAAATTGTGATATTATGATGATTTCCCACCATGGACAATCTATGGATATTTACCTTGTGAAGAAGTCTTTGTTAGTTCAATTGATACAAACAAGGAAAATAACAGGATATCGATGCATGCAGGATGTGGTGGAAGATCAAAATAGTCGTTTGACAATATGCCTGTACGAATATGAAGGATTTGTGAAAAAAATTACTTCGATTGCTTCATACTATCAAGCGAGCATGGATGTGTTGGAACGAGACAATTGGTCAGCATTGTTTAAGGACGGCCAGCCGATCTTTACAAAAGTGAAAGATGAGCCGCCGACAAAATATACGAAATCGGCTATTGTCAAAAATTCGATTATTGCTAATGGCTGTGTCATTGAGGGAACGGTCGAGAATAGTGTGATTTTTCGCGGCGTCAAAATAGAAAAAGGTTCGGTCATAAAGAACAGCATTATTATGCAAAAATCCCAAATCGGCAAGGATTGTCATTTGAATGGAGTCATTGTCGATAAAAATGGCCAAATTAAGAACGGTGTATCTTTGGAAGCTCGGAATGGGTTCCCGATTGTCTTGCCAAAAGGCGCAAAACAAGGAGAGTTGATGAAGTCTTGAAAATATTATTCGTTGTATCGGAATGTGTGCCTTTTATCAAGTCAGGAGGATTGGCAGATGTGGCGGGATCATTGCCAAAAGAATTGAAAAGGTTCGGCAATGATGTTCGCGTCATTCTTCCCAAATACGGCAATATAGAGGGTCGTTGGAAATCGCAAATGACAAAAGAGGCGGAATTGACGGTTTCGGTCGGATGGAGAAATCAATATTGCGGAGTGGAACGGTTAGAATACGATGGAGTGATTTATTATTTTATCGATAATGAATATTATTTTAAAAGAGAGGGCCTGTATGGCTATTTCGATGACGGGGAACGATTTTCTTTTTTTACAAGAGCGGTTTTGGACAGTTTGGCCGCTTTGAATTTTTATCCAGAAATTCTTCATTGTCATGATTGGCATGCCGGAATGATTCCGTTTATGTTACGGATGGAGCATCAACATCGACACGGATATGAATTGATCCGAACCGTCATGACCATTCATAATCTTCAATTCCAAGGAATTTTCCCTAAAACCGTGCTCACTGATTTGCTCGGGTTGAAAGAGGAGCATTATCACCCTTCATTAACCGAATTTTTCGGCAATATTAATTTCCTGAAAGCGGGGCTTGTATCTGCTGATTGGATCACAACGGTTAGTCCGACTTATCGCGAGGAAATTCTAACCCCTTATTTCGGCGAGAAGCTTCACGGAGTATTAAATAGTCGAAAAGAACAGATAACGGGCATACTGAATGGAATAGATGAATCGATATATGATCCTCGTCATGACCCGTATATCGAACCTTATTCGGAAGAAGATCTAAGTGGAAAAAAAGAAAATAAAAAGCGCCTTCAGGAACAGCTTCATTTAAACGTGGAGGAACATATTCCTGTTATAGCGATTATTTCGAGGTTGACAAAACAGAAAGGGCTGGATCTGGTCAAATGTGTATTTCATGAGATCATGCAAGAGAATGTTCAATTGATTGTACTGGGTACGGGAGAAGCAGAATTCGAACGATTTTTTGCCGAAATGGAAAACCTTTATCCAAAAAAAGTTAAAGCCATTTTGGAATTTAACGAGGAAATGGCCCATCGGATTTATGCGGGGGCGGACCTATTTTTAATGCCGTCGAAATTTGAACCGTGCGGATTAGGGCAAATGATCGCAATGAAATACGGTACTCTTCCAATAGTAAGGGAAACAGGCGGGCTCAACGATACGGTTCAATCTTATAATGAAATCACGAAAGAAGGGAACGGGTTTTCGTTTCGAAATTTCAATGCACATGATATGCTGTATACCATTCGGAGAGCACTGTCTTTTTATCGTCAGCCTGACATTCGTCATGAACTGATTAAGCGGGCGTTGGCTGCTGATAACAGTTGGTCTCATTCAGCTTATCAATATAATGAAATGTATGCCGATTTGCTAGCTGGGAGGGAAAGCCATGTTTTCTACTAAAGCAGAGTTTAAGGAAGCATTTTTAAACCGAGTTGAAAGAACGTCTGGAAAAAGTTTTGCGGAAACAACACCTTCGGATCAATTTCAAACATTGGGAAACATGGTGCGGGAGTATATTAGCCTGAATTGGATTCGAACGAATGAACATTATCGTTCTCATCGTCAAAAACAGGTGTACTATTTGTCCATTGAATTTCTTCTTGGAAAGCTTCTTGGACAAAATTTATTAAATGCCGGGATTTATGACCTCGTAAAAGAGGGACTTTCAGAGCTGGGGATTCAACTTTCCGAGTTGGAAGAAATAGAAATGGATGCAGCTCTGGGGAACGGCGGTCTTGGGAGGCTGGCCGCCTGCTTTCTTGATTCGCTTGCAACGCTTGATTTACCTGGACATGGGCTTGGTATTCGCTATAAATACGGCCTTTTTGAACAAAAAATGGTCAATGGCTATCAAGTTGAACTGCCGGAGCAATGGTTGAAGCATGGGCATGTCTGGGAAGTGAGAAAAGCCGATTTAACGATGGAAGTTCCCTTTTGGGGAAGAGTAGAAACGGAGAATGATAATGGAAGGTTGACATTCCATCAATTGGATGCTGAATATGTATCAGCTGTACCATACGATATTCCCGTTATTGGCTATAAACGAAAAACCGTAAATACTTTAAGGCTGTGGAGCGCTGAACCGTCTCGATATATGCCTAATAAAGATGTGATGAAGTATAAGAAAGATACAGAGGCGATTTCAGAATTTCTTTATCCCGATGATGCTCATGATGAAGGAAAAATATTGCGTTTGAAGCAGCAATACTTTCTCGTTTCGGCGAGCATTCAATCGATTGTAAAAAATTATCTTTCCCAGCATAAACAGATTCGGGATTTTCATCGCTATACGGCCATACATATTAACGATACCCATCCTGCTTTGGCGATTCCTGAACTGATGAGGATTTTAATGGACAAACTAGGATTAGGATGGGATGAAGCATGGCATATTACGTCCCATACTTTTTGTTATACGAATCATACTACGTTGTCAGAAGCTCTTGAACGTTGGCCTGTCCGTCTTTTTCAGCCGCTGCTGCCGCGAATTTATATGATTGTTCAAGAAATAAATGAACGTTTTTGCCAACAGCTTTGGGAAAAATATCCGGGAGATTGGGAACGGATTGAGAAGATGGCCATTATTTCGTACGGGGAAGTCCGAATGGCTCATTTGGCGATTTCCGGAAGCTATAGTGTAAATGGAGTGGCCAAACTTCACACAGAAATTTTGAAAAAAAGGGAAATGAAACGGTTTTATGAATTCCAGCCGGAAAAGTTTAACAATAAAACGAATGGAGTGACTCATCGGACATGGCTGTTAAAAGCGAATCCCGAGTTATCCCACTTAATAACGGAATCGATTGGAAACAGCTGGATCAGAGAACCGGAAAAATTAAGCTTATTGAAACAATATGAGGACGATTGGCTGTTTTTAGAACAATTGAAGAAAGTAAAAGCGGCCCGTAAAGAAATATTGGCTGAAAGAATTTGGAAACAAAATGGGATCAAAGTCGACACCCATTCTATTTTTGATGTCCAAGTGAAACGTCTTCATGCCTATAAAAGACAGCTGCTGAATATTCTTCATATTCTTTATTTGTATAACCGCATCCGAGAAGATTCCACTTTTTCTATTTATCCGCGAACTTTTATTTTTGGCGCGAAAGCATCTCCGGGTTACTATTATGCGAAACGAATTATTAAGCTGATCCATTCTTTAGCTGAAATCGTGAATAACGATCCTATTGTCAATCGGTTCATCAAAGTGATATTTCTTGAAAATTACCGCGTTTCGCTTGCAGAAGAAATCATTCCTGCAGCCGATATAAGTGAACAAATTTCTACAGCCAGCAAAGAAGCTTCAGGCACTGGAAATATGAAATTTATGATGAACGGGGCCATTACAGTCGGGACGATGGATGGGGCTAATATTGAGATGTTGGAGCGAGTTGGTTCGGAATCCATTTTGATTTTTGGTTTGACATCGGAAGAAGTGATGAAATTTGAAAAAGAAGGCGGCTATTATTCCCGTGAATATTACCATCATGACAAGCGTATCAGGCGGGCGGTAGATCGGCTGGTTGATGGTCTATTGCCTGATTCCGAACAGTTCGAAGTGATTTATGATTCTTTGCTTGAAGGAAATGATCAGTATTTTGTGTTAAAAGATTTTTCTCCTTATGTGGCGATTCAAGAAAAAGCAGGATATCTCTATGAAAAAGAACAAGAGCGTTGGTTGCGAATGATGGTTCAAAATATCGCGCAGTCAGGATATTTTTCCAGTGACAGGACCGTTCAAGAATATGCCAAAGAGATATGGAAGATTGGAAAATATGAAAATCGAGACGAATCAGACTTTTCGTCAATGGAACCTTTGTTTTGAATAAATCAAATGTTCGGCGGGCGCCTTTTCAGCAAGAATAAAAGCAGCTTTATGGGACTGTTATATTGTTTTCCCCGGCTCCCGCCAATTGGCATTCAGCCATTCACTTCTATGATCCATCCCCTCGTTGATTTTAAAAACCCCTTTCCATCCTTGCGGGCGACAATGCTCATCATCCAGACATCTATTTTTGTACAAAGAAAAAACCTGTCCTCATTATAGGGACAGGTCAGAGTGTAGACAAAAGGCATCCGAATGTGCGCTTTCGGATGCCTTTTGTCACTTTTATGCTTTCAAATGTTTGGAATAGACCCCTCCAGGGGTCTATTTTATGTTATTGCTGGACTTTTCCATGTCCAGCAAGCCATCTTTTTCAAATTCATTGCAGCAAAAGTTAGCATCGCCTGCATGGACAATTTTTTTAAACCTCTTAAAGTTGTCCAACGCATACCATGCTTTTCCTTTGCATCAGCAAAAACACGTTCAATGGTTTCTTTCCGTCTTGCATAAATGCTCTTATTCTCTTGTGTATGCCGAAGATGATCAGCTTCCTCTAAATAAAATTCCCATACATGTCGCTGAATCAGTTTTTTATGCTCCTTACTTTGGGTGCACTTCGAAAGGAATGGACAATCTTTACACTGGACTGGATCAGAAAAATATTGACGATAGCCTTCCTTCGTCGTAGTTGCATATTTTAACACTTGTCCTTGCGGACAAAGATAACAATCGTAGTATTCATCGTAAACATACTCATGTTTTTTGAAATAACCATCCTTTGTACGAGGGCGAGTATAAGGTAAAGCAGGGGTCATATCATTTTCAAATATGTATTGGGCAACGGCGGGAGTTTTATATCCAGCGTCAGCAGCAACCACAGCCGGTTTTCCATGTTTTTCTATGACTTTTTCAAGAAGTGGCTCCAATACGGAACTGTCATGAATATTCCCTGGCGTTACAATAGCCCCCAAAACAAAGCCATTTCGATCCGCAGCAGCATGGAATGAGTAAGCAAACTGTTTTGTTCGCTCGTCTTTTACGTAGTAACCACTTTCCGGATCAGTGGTACTTTCTTTTATTTCTTTATATTCTTCTTTCCCAAATTTATCTGGAGGAAATGGCTTTTTTCCATGTGCTTCTCGATCAGCATTTATCTCATCTTGTAGACGTGCTTGATAGGCTTTCGTTTCTTTTCGAACCACTTTCTTCACAAATTTATGCTTATTCGCACTCGCTTTGACATGAGTAGAATCAATAAAGACATGCTCACTGCTTATCAGCTTCTTATCTGCAGCTTCTTTCAAAATGCGATAGAATATCTGTTCAAATAAGTCTGTATCCTTAAAGCGTCGCTCGTAGTTTTTCCCAAACGTTGAAAAGTGAGGTACCTTATCATAAAAACCAAATCCAAGAAACCAACGGTAAGCCAGATTCGTTTCGATTTCCTCTATAGTTTTTCGCATGGAACGAATACCGAAGGTATATTGGATGAAAGCCATTTTAATCAATACAACTGGATCAATACTTGGTCGACCTCTTTCCGATGAATACATGTCTTGAACAAGCGAATAGATAAATGAAAAATCAATAGCAGCGTCGATTTTACGAACCAAATGATCTGCAGGTACAAGTTGGTCTAAAGCTATCATTTCTATTTGATCACGATTCATCTGTGTATTTTTTGTTAGCACTTCATCCACCTCAATTCATTACGGTATCTTAATTATACAAAAAAAGACTGTCGGCAAATCCGGTTTTTTCGGATTTGTCGACAGTCTGACCTGTCCTCATTATAGGGACAGGTTATAAGAAGTAACTGATAAAAAGCCCGATTGATAACAAAAATCCAAAGATCGTATTCGTTTGTGCGGTGGCTTTCATGGCAGGCATCATTTGGATCGGTTTCGTTTTTCCGATAAATCCTTTAACGGCTTTGACGGCTTTTGGTACACTTAAAAAGACGATCAATAGCCATGGAGAGGCGATTTGAAATAGGACGAGGGCTGTTACCCAAGCATACGAAACGATAAACATCCCTTGCAGGAAACGGATCGCATTTTCTCGACCGAGCAATATGGCTAATGTTTTTCTGCCGTTTTCTTTGTCGCCATCCAAATCTCGAATATTATTCGCCAATAAGATGGAGCCGATCAAAATAGAAATGGGAATCGAGATCAGAACACTTGTAGTGGTGATGAATCCCGTTTGAATGTAAAAGGATATTAAAATAATGATAAGTCCCATGAACAAGCCTGATGTCAGTTCGCCAAACGGGGTATAAGCAATCGGTTTCGGTCCGCCCGTATAGAGGTATCCGGCAATCATTCCAAGCGTTCCGACAGCCGCAATCCACCAGCTTGATTGCATGCAAATATAGACGCCGAGCAGTACAGATATTCCGCACAGGGCAAAAGCTAGAGATAAAACAGTCTTCGGTTTAATGCCGTTTCGTACGATGGCTCCACCGATTCCGACTGAATGCTCTGTGTCCAAGCCGCGCACATAATCGAAATATTCATTAAACATATTGGTAGCCGTTTGGATCAGCAAACTAGCCAATAGCATGGCAAAAAATAAACCAAAATGTATCGATGTATATTGATATGCGAGCGCGGTCCCTATTAAAACAGGAACAAAGCCGGCTGTCAGGGTGTGTGGACGAGTAAGACGCCACCAAACACGCCATCCTTTCTCCGGCTGTATAGCAGGAGTTGTATGCATTTCCATTGATGGATCTCTCCTTATATTTCTAGTAAAAATAGCCTATAAAACATCCTATTCTCCCACCATCACTATAGAAAATGAAACAAAAGGTGTCAATCTTTTTTTACCGATTGATGAACGGGAGGGGGGATAATGACAGCCTAAGGAACGCGCAGGAAAAGAAACAGCCGATTAAAATCTCTGCTGCATCCTTCTAACTTTCGTCGTAATGCGAATGCCAACTTTTTCTTTAGCTAATTTTATTGTGGGCAAGCGTATTTGATTAATCTTTGGCAAGGTTAAGATATAATAGAAATGGAATTGTGAAAAAAGTGTTACGTTGACTTCAAAAACGACAGAGGTGTATCTTTAAAGAAGTTTAAACGAGAGAGTCGAATAAAGTATAGTTGAAGTGGAGGCTGTTTCATTGTCTATTAAAAGTCATCATCTTCCTGTTCAATTGATGAGCAAATTGGAAAACAGAAAAAGGAAGAATCAAGCTATGCTTTTCAGTATAACAGAAGAAATGGATTTTATAGATCCCCTCGCTTTTTATTATGGCAATGATTCCGTTTATTCAGGTGAACGCTTTTTTTGGAAAGACTCCGAAAGCGACACGATTATAGTTGGTGTGGGGAATGCAGCTGTTTTAAGGAGCGAAAAGGGAATTAAGGAAAGATATAAAGAAATAGAGGAAAAATGGAATCATTTATTGAAAGAAGCGGTGATCGAAAACGCCCATAAAGAGGTTATGGGCACCGGCCCCCTTTTATTCGGTGGTTTTTCTTTTGACCCCGGCACGATAAAAGAGGAAAAATGGGCTCCGTTTTCTTCTGCCTATTTTGTTCTTCCGTCGTTTATGGTAACGATAAAAAAAGACCGTACATATTTGACTTCCAACGTGATTCATACAGCCCATGAAGAAGACGATTTTCTTGAAAAATGGATCAGCCAAAAAGAAAAGGTCATTAGAAACGCGAAAGAAGTCCCGGAAAGAATGACGGCCATCGTAAATGTGGCTGAGCACGGCAGAAACGAATGGAAGCAAGCAGTCCATAAAGCGGTTGAACAAATTCACTGTAATGAAACACTAAAAAAAGTGGTATTAGCCAGAATGTTAACCGTACAGTTTCAAGAAAGACCTTTTCTGGAAGCTGTATTAAAACGTTTATGGGAGGAGCAGCATGAAAGCTTCCTCTTTGCGCTGGAAACGATGAATCGTTGTTTTTTAGGCGCGTCTCCTGAAAGATTGGTCCAAAAGTGGCATGAAAATGTGCTTTCCACATGCTTGGCTGGTTCGATCCGGCGCGGCAAAGATTTAAAAGAGGACCAAAAGCTTGGACAAGAATTAATGGGAGATCGCAAAAATCGAAAAGAACATCAGTTGGTTGTCGATATGATTGACAGCGTCATCAACAGTTTGTGTGAAAACGTTCAAATTCCAGAACAGCCGGAGCTGCTAAAATTGAGTGATATACAGCATCTTTTTACGCCTGTTGTCGGAAAAGCCCGTCGAAACATGTCGGTGCTGCAGTTTGTTGAAAGATTGCATCCTACTCCTGCGTTAGGAGGTCTGCCTCAGCAAGAAGGGCTGGAAAAGATTCGTCAATTGGAAGGAATAGATAGAGGTCTTTATGGCGGACCTATCGGCTGGATAGATGGCGACGGAAACGGAGAATTTGCAGTGGCCATCCGTTCTGGTCTTTTTCATGACGCTCAAGCTTATCTATACGCAGGATGCGGAATTGTAGCTGATTCAGAAGCGGAGAGCGAATATATAGAAACAAGCATTAAGTTTCGGCCAATGCTCCGGGCTATAGGAGGAGACATCCATGAATAATGAATCATTGACATTGTATTTATCCCATTTCATCGATGAATTGACGAAAGCAGGAGTTTGCCATGTTGTCGTCAGTCCGGGTTCGCGATCAACTCCGATGGCCATGTTGATGGCAGAGCATCCTGACCTGCATTTGTATCTTCACATCGATGAACGGTCAGCCGGTTTTTTTGCTTTGGGCATGGCAAAAGCTTTGCGGAAACCGATCGCGTTGCTCTGTACATCCGGAACTGCTGCAGCCAACTATTATCCGGCTGTGATCGAGGCAAATTATGCACGCGTCCCCTTGATTGTTCTTACCGCTGATCGACCGCATGAACTAAGGGAAGTAGGGGCTCCGCAAGCGATCGATCAAAATCATCTTTACGGTCGCCATGTGAAATGGTTTGTCGATATGGCGCTTCCGGAGACGGGGGATACGATGCTTCGCTACGCGCGTTCGAATGCGGCTCGAAGCGTTTATATAGCTTCTCAAGCACCGATGGGCCCGGTTCATTTGAATTTTCCGTTTCGTGAACCGCTTATCCCTGATTATGAGCATGCTTACGAATCCATCACACAAACTGGACGGACTGTTCAGCTTCAAAATGTTGCGCGTGAACTTCCGGAGGAGGAACTGGAAGGCCTTGCGCATGAACTGGTTCAGTATGAGCGCGGGATTATCGTTTGTGGAGCGCTTGATTCCACCGGTTTTTCCGAACAAGTCGTGAAGCTTTCGAAAGCGTTAGGTTTTCCCGTTTTGGCGGACCCGCTCTCACAGTTGAGAAGCGGCCCTTTTTTGTCAAAAGAAATTATAGACAGTTATGATTCTTTTTTGCGGGATCAAACCGTCCGCCGTCTGCTTGCTGCAGATGTGATCATTCGTTTTGGTGCCATGCCGGTCTCTAAAGCGTTGACTTTCTTTTTGCAAGAAAACCGCGATGCTGAGCAATGGGTGGTCGATGGCGGAGGTCTTTGGCGTGACCCATCTTATTCTGCCACACGAATGATTGCCTGTGAGGAAACATCTTTTTGCCGAAAATTATCTGAAAAAGTACGAAGAAACCATCATTCCCAGTGGATTGAAAAATGGATAGCCGTCAACGAGAAAACAAAAGAATGGATGCGCACCGTAAATGATGTCGAGTTTTTAGATGAAGGGAAACTGTTTTATCAGCTTCATCATGCATTGCCTGAAGGAGCCACTCTCTTCGTAGGCAACAGCATGCCGATTAGAGATGTAGATTCCTTCTTCTTTAAGAATTCTAAACAGATTGAAATTATGGCGAACAGGGGAGCCAATGGTATTGACGGGGTCGTTTCCACTGCCATGGGGGCGAGCGTATTTAGGCAGCCATTGTTTTTAGTCATCGGCGATCTTTCGCTCTTTCACGATATGAACGGGCTGCTCGCAGCTAAACTGCATCGATTGAATGTGAATATCATCATCGTCAACAACAACGGCGGCGGCATTTTTTCTTATTTGCCCCAGGCAGAGCATCCAAAACATTTTGAAGAACTTTTTGGCACTCCCATCGATCTGGATTATTCGCTTGCTGCTGAAATGTACGGAGGCGACTATCAAAAAATATCAAACTGGGATGAATTTCAAGAGTCTGTCCAAAAAGCGGTTTCCCATGAAGGATTATCCATTATTGAAGTACCGACCAATCGGGAAAAAAATGTCATGGTCCATCGACAATTGTGGAAGAATGTTTCCCGGGAAATAACTTCTATGCTGCTAGGTGAGAGAAAATGAATATGACGGTCAATGGCCGAACGTATTATTTCACAATCGCTGGAAAAGGGGAGCCGCTTTTATTTCTTCATGGATTTACCGGCGACCATACAACATGGGATGAAATAGTGGCAAAGCTGCAAAAAGATTATCAATGCATTTCCATCGATATTCTCGGCCATGGCAACAGCGCACATCCGGAAAACAGCGAAGAATATGCGATCGAAAAGATTGCTGGTGACGTGATCGAACTATTGAGCCGTCTGAGTATCCAGAAAATCAATGTGATCGGCTATTCCATGGGAGGGCGGCTAGCCTTGACGATGGCGGTATTGTATCCGAAAAGAGTCAAACGGTTGATTTTGGAGAGTTCTTCTCCCGGTTTGAAAACTGAAACGGAAAGGTCTGCGCGCAGAAAACGAGATCATGCATTGGCAGAAAAAATTTTGCAAGCCGGAATTCGTGCATTTGTAGATGAGTGGGAAAAGATCCCTTTGTTTGCTTCTCAGTCTCAATTGCCGATCGAGATCAGAAAAAAAATCCGCGAACAAAGACTTCGCCAACATCCTTTAGGACTGGCCAATTCTCTTATAGGGATGGGTACTGGCGCACAGCCGTCTTGGTGGAGCCAATTAGATCGTCTGGACATGCCGGTGCTGTTGATCACCGGTTCACTGGATGTGAAATTTAAAAGAATTGCCCAAGAAATGAAAAAAATGCTGCCGAATGGACGTTGGGAAGAAGTCGAAGGCGCTGGGCACGCAATTCATGTCGAAGATAGTCAAAAGTTTGGTACAATAGTGAATGAGTTTATTAGTTCTACATAAGGAGGAGAATGAAAATGGGGTTTCCTTGGGTTAAGGAACGCGAATACGAAGATATTATTTATGAAACTTATAACCACATTGCCAAAATTACGATTAACCGCCCGGAAGTCAGAAATGCTTTTCGGCCGAAAACGGTCATGGAAATGATCGATGCTTTTTCGTATGCTCGCGATGATTCTAATATTGGAGTCATCATTTTAACAGGTGCGGGAGACAAAGCGTTTTGCTCCGGCGGTGACCAAAAAGTCCGCGGCCATGGCGGCTATGTAGGAGAAGATAATATTCCGCGCTTAAATGTATTGGATTTGCAGCGTTTGATTCGCGTGATTCCGAAACCGGTTATTGCGATGGTAGCCGGATATGCCATTGGCGGCGGTCATGTCCTTCATGTCGTTTGCGATTTAACGATTGCGGCTGACAATGCGATCTTCGGACAAACCGGGCCGAAAGTGGGAAGCTTTGACGGTGGATACGGAGCTGGCTATTTGGCTCGTCTTGTCGGTCATAAAAAAGCGAGAGAAATCTGGTATCTCTGCCGTCAATACAACGCTCAGGAAGCATTGGAAATGGGGCTTGTCAATACAGTTGTTCCACTTGAGAAATTAGAAGAAGAAACGGTGAAATGGGCGGAAGAAATTTTAGAAAAAAGTCCTACGGCCATTCGTTTCTTAAAAGCGGCGTTCAATGCCGATACCGATGGCTTAGCCGGAATTCAGCAATTGGCCGGCGACGCAACGTTGCTTTATTATACAACCGATGAAGCAAAAGAAGGACGCGATGCCTTTAAAGAAAAACGTAAACCAAATTTTGGACAATTCCCGCGTTTCCCTTGATATCGTACAAGAATCACGAAGAAAGCTTGATGGAATTCCATCAAGCTTTTTTGAATCATAGAAAGGAGGTTTTCGTGTGGCCGCAGTATTACCCAATTTTTTAAAACAGCGGGCATCATTAACTCCTGACCGTCCTGCCGTTCTTTTTCATGATCAGTCTTATACGTTTCAAGACGTTTTCGAAAAAGCGCTGAAATTCGCGGGAAAAATTGCATCCTACTCCATCAGTTCGGGGGATGCGGTAGCCTTGTTAGTCAAAAACAAACCGGAATCGATTTTTATTATTTATGCTTTACAGCAGTTAGGCGCAGTGGCGGTCATGATCAATACAAGATTAACAGAATCAGAAATCTCATGGCAGATTACGGATTCAGAGGCCAAGCTCCTGATTTACGATGATGAATTTAAAGATACAGCGGATCGCGTCCAAAATCAAAACGGTAATTTGGAAAAAGCAAGCATAGATGAACTGAAGGAAAGAGAGCCGCGTCTTACATTTATTGCTGAAGAGTGGAAGATGGATCATATATGTTCCATTATGTATACTTCAGGTACGACCGGCAATCCAAAAGGAGTATTGCAATCATATGAAAATCATTTTTGGAGTGCAGCCGGTTCTGCGTTGAATTTAGGGTTAAAAGAAGATGATCTATGGATTTGTGCTGTCCCTCTTTTCCACATCAGCGGCTATTCCATATTAATGCGCAGCATCATATACGGAATGACTGTTCGGCTATATGAACGATTTGATGAAGAAGACATCAACAATAAGCTGATCAACGGTGAAGGAACGATTATTTCCGTTGTGACGGTGATGTTGCAGCGTTTGTTGAATAATCTTGGGAATAAATCCTATTCATCACGTTTCCGCTGCATGCTTCTCGGCGGAGGGCCGGCGCCAAAATCGATTTTGGAACAATGCTCTGAAAAAGGAATTCCCATTTTTCAAACATACGGAATGACCGAAACTTCCTCGCAAATCGTAACGCTTCCGCCTGAATATAGTTTGAGCAAGCTTGGATCAGCCGGAAAGCCGCTTTTTCCAGCGCAAATTCGCATTATGGAAGATGGGAAAGTGCTGCCTCCTCTGAAAGCCGGAGAAATTGTCGTGAAAGGACCAAATGTGACGAAAGGTTATTTGAAAAGGGAAGACGCAAATCGCGAGCGATTCCAAGATGGTTGGCTGTTCACGGGGGATATCGGCTATTTGGATGAAGAGGGTTTTCTGTATGTGTTGGATCGTCGTTCAGATTTGATTATTTCCGGTGGAGAGAACATATATCCGGCAGAAATCGAATCGGTTCTAACGGGACATCCGGATGTTGTTGAAGCCGGAGTCATTGGGGTAAATGATGCAAACTGGGGCCAAGTGCCGGTTGCGTTTCTCGTCGTGAAAAAAAACGTTCCAGAAAAGGAATTATTGGATTATTGCCGAATGCATTTGGCAAAATATAAAATTCCAAGGCGCTTTTTTACCGTGCCGGCATTGCCAAGAAATGCGTCCAACAAATTGTTAAGAAGAGAATTAAAACAGCTGTACCGGGAAATGATGAAAAAGAATGCCCAAAACTCGGATGAATAAAAAAGGCTTGCCAAAGCGGCAGCCTCTTTTTTATGGATTGACGTTTTCTTTTAAGGTAAATGTCAATGCCTCTTACTTACATATAAAGTTGGAAGCGAATTGTAACGATTCGGAATTTAGATGGTCGCTTTCTTAACGAACGAGTTTCTTTTTCAATCATCATTCTTTTTTTGCGGCCATTTTTCTGGTACGGGATCATAGCCGCCGGGATGGAAAGGATGGCATTTGCTGATTCGTCTTAATGTTAACATTCCGCCTTTCAGGACGCCGAAGCGTTCTATCGCTTCTAAACCGTACTGAGAGCAGGTTGGATAAAATCGGCAAGAAGGAGGTTTTAATGGAGATATCGCTTGTTGGTAAATTCGGATAAAGAATATGGCAAACTTTTTTCCCATGATACACCTCTCCCTAGCAGTAGGTTTATTTTATCATGATTCAAGATCGAGGTACAAAAAATGACAAGGTTCCATGTTTAGTTTAAAATGGAAATGGGAACAACATAAATGTGGAGGGTGATAAAAATGTCGGAAAAATTATTGGAAATCGTCAATAAGCAAGTAGCCAATTGGACAGTGCTTTACACAAAATTACATAACTTCCATTGGTATGTAAAAGGTTCACAATTTTTTGTCCTTCATGAAAAATTTGAAGAATTTTATAATGAAGCAAGCGAAAATATTGATGAATTGGCAGAACGACTGCTGGCATTAGGCGGTCAGCCGATCGCTACGTTGAAAGAAAGCTTGGAAGTAGCTAGTGTGAAGGAAGCCGAAGGAACGGAAACCGCTGAAGAAATGGTGCAGGCGACCGTAAACGATTTCTCGATCTTAATAAAAGAATTAAAAGAAGGAATGGACTTGGCCGCAGAAGTGGGCGATGACACGACGGGAGATATGCTGCTTTCCATTCACCAAAAACTAGAAAAGCATGTTTGGATGTTGAATTCTTTTCTTGGCAAATAAGTAGTGTGAGGGTGTCCTGAATTTGAATGAGGAACACCCTTTTTTATTCATGCAATCATCATAAAAACACTATGGAGTGTATAAAGAGTACAATACAAGTCAATACATTGAGCCAATGAACTGGGAGATTCACACTTTCAAAAATGAACTTCCGGAAATATCCGAATGAAGGCTCAAACATCATTCAGAGCATGTTGGTGTTTAAATGAAAAAGCAACCTTTCCGAGTGTTTACTATTTTTTATTCGTGTAACACTCTCATTTCTTTTTTTAAATGGCTCTGTTAAATGTTTGCTGTTTTTGCAAAATAATGGACCTTAGATGGATGAGGTCCATTTATCTATGTGCGCCCGGCATGTACATGAACTATAGGGTGTAAGTCCCGAACCCCGAAGACAGAAGTAGAGGTTAGCCAAGAGCAAGGGTGTCCGTGGTGACGCGGAATCTGAAGGAAGCTGGAGGCAAAACACCGGTCCGAGGAACACGAACCTCATATAAGGCTAGGTATGATGGAGTGAGTTTGCATAACAAAACAAAGCTCTTTCTGTCGAAGGTCATATCGAGTAAATGAGGCGGATGGATGGTGTGAAAGTGCATGTACTTACCCGGGGAGGTCTGGCGGATATGTGAAGTACTCTTCATAACCTACTTAGTGATAAGTAGCTGAACCGTCAGAAGTCAGCAGAGGTCATAGTATTAGTTGGTCTAGAACAACTAAGAAGGACCGAACAATTAAGAGAGAATAGCCCTTGGTATTCAGTGAGTCATGATGAACACAGAAAACGTAGTACCTCACTTGAGGGAGGAAGCGGTGAATCCCGTGGGAGACCTCTTGGAGGGTGGAGTGACCACTGGCATAAAGAGAACAGCTATTCACGGAAGTTATAAAGACTTGCGTCAATTATCTTAATTGAACCGCCGTATACGGAACCGTACTTACGGTGGTGTGAGAGGACGGGAGTTAATCGTTCCCTCCTACTCGATTAGAAATCCATAAAACTTATTTTTCTTTGAAAATTGCTGGATTTTCAGCAACAAGTTCTACATACCCACATTGAGTGCATACAAATGCGTTAACGCTTGACGTTTTTCCTTTAAAGAATCCTGACTTCATCTTTTCAATTAGCAATGCTCCCCCGCCACCGCCGGGGATTACAGACACCCTAGTCATCTCTTCTTGGCATCTTAAACAGTTTCGATTATTGGTTTCCATTTGTGTTGCCCCCTATTTCCTAAAAACATACGTTTTGATAATAAATTAGTTTTACATCTGGTAAAACGTCGGGGA
Organism: Bacillus sp. FSL W8-0223; assembly: GCF_038006805.1. Classification (NCBI taxonomy): domain Bacteria; kingdom Bacillati; phylum Bacillota; class Bacilli; order Caryophanales; family Bacillaceae; genus Bacillus; species Bacillus sp. FSL W8-0223. The sequence goes on along the minus strand of NZ_JBBOVX010000001.1, from coordinate 2,846,140 downwards.
ATACAGGTAATTCTTCAGCTTGGAAATTCGGAAAGATAATTATTAACATGATGATAACTTCCTTTAATATGCTCTTTCCGATCTTATTGAAAGCGATCATGTTATGAAATAACGGGTATGATCGATGGGTCAAACTATCTTCTTTTTTGCTTTCCGGGTTTAAAGGACAATAATCCTAACCCGATGAATAACAAAAGAACTCCTGTCCATGCAATGGGAGCCAGCGTCTCACCAACTATGAAAACACCAAGTAATGCAGCAGTGAGCGGTTCAGCCAAAGAAAGGGTAACCGCTTTTGAGGCGTGGATCCCCATCAGTCCTTTCGCAAAAAACATATAAGAAAGCGCAGTGGCAAAAAGTCCGAGATATAAAGCAACTGCTATCCCATGAAGATCTAATAGCCATTTGAGATTGTATACAAATAAAAAGGGGGTTAAGAAAATCGAACTTAAAGTAAACACAACCCCAACTGCTGCCTCGGGTGTGTGCTTTTCGAGCAAATGTTTCGTGATCAACGTATATGCTGCAAATGATAATCCCGCACCAATTGCCATAATGATGCCTAACGGCGCGGCATTCATTTCATGATCATTCCGAATAAGCAATAGACAACCCATCATTGCTAAAAACGTCGCAAGCCACCAGTTTCGTTCAGGAATTTTCCTTTTCACAATCCATTCAAGGATGCCTGCCAAAATCGGGGCGCTTCCGATTGCCGTAACGGTTCCTATTGCGACTCCTGTTAATTTCACTGCGGAGAAAAAAAGCGGTTGATAGGCAGCGATACATAATGCAGCCATGATAACGGGGATAACCGACCACCCTTGATGATTTAATTTCCCTTTCAAAAAAGCGGAGATGAGCAACGCGGGACCGCCGATGGCTAACCGGACAGCTCCGATAACAACAGGGGTGGCGCTATCAGGTGCAAAAGTTTGGGCTGTTCCCGTTGTCCCCCATAATATTGCAGCTAGAAAAACAAGAAAAGCAGACCTCCCATCTGTCATAAGAAATTCTCCTCCTGTAAAAAGAAACACCATGGTCAAAGGGGGGATGGTATCTAACTTTTTTCTTTATTATATATTATTCAGAAAATATATAATATTATAAAGCGTTTAGATTTTAACATACTACTTTTTTATTTCCAAGAGAAAAAGAAGACGTCGTTATGGAGCAGGTATTAAACTGTACGCCTTAATAAAACGGAAATTTCACTTTATATTTAATTATTAGATAATTTATGTAATAATGAATTAAAAGAATAGACCGAATTGAACAAAAGAGTGATTTGATTTGCATCTGGTGGAGGAAAAAATGACGGACGGTTTTAGTGATCCTAATCGGGGGTGATAAAAGGATAAGGGAAAGGATAGCTGAAATTTAGAGGATTATTGAATGTATTGGATTCGTTGGGAAAATGAAAGAGCCGTCAGTAAATACGGAAAGATAGAGGTGCTGTGATGACGAATTTTGTGAAAGCGCATTCTAAACTATATGTGCTGGATAATGGCCGAATGAAAATGGATAAAAACTTTATGGTTGCCATGCATAATCCGGCTACTGTAGATCATCCAAACCAGCCTGCGGAATTTATTGAGTTTCCGATTTATACCGTACTGATCGATCATCCGGAAGGAAAAATTTTGTTTGATACCGCTTGCAATCCGAACTCAATGGGAGTGAAAGGGCGCTGGGAAGAAATGACCCAAAAGACCTTTCCTTGGGAAGCGAGCGAAGAATGCTATTTACATAACCGGCTGGAACAGTTGAAAGTGCGTCCTGAAGATATCCGATACGTTGTAGCTTCTCATTTGCATTTGGACCATGCCGGCTGCTTGGAAATGTTTACAAATGCGACGATTATCGTTCATGAAGATGAATTGAACGGTGCTTTAAGATGTTATGCTGAGCATCAAAAAGGCGGCGCCTATATTTGGGCTGATATTGATGCTTGGATCAAAAACCATCTGCAGTGGAAGACCATCGGCAGAAATGAGGACCAGCTTAAATTGGCGGAAGATGTGACGCTTTTGAACTTTGGCAGCGGCCATGCTTGGGGGATGTTAGGTCTGCATGTTCAACTGCCGTGTACGGGAGGAATTATTTTAGCTTCCGATGCTGTCTATTCAGCTGAAAATTATGGCACTCCCATCAAAGTTCCGGGAATTATTTATGATTCTTTAGGTTATGTAAAAGCAGTGGAAAAAATTAAAAGATTGGCGAAAGAAACCAATTCTCAAGTATGGTTTGGCCACGACAGCCAACAATTTCAATCATTTATTAAGTCTACTGAAGGATATTATGAATAGGGAGATGTACTAGCAAAATGAAGACAAAATCAGCCGTATTGTATGAGTTGGGATTATCACGTCCGTATGCAGAAAGCCAGCCTTTGAAAATAAGAGAATTGGAGCTGGATCCGCCGAAAAGGGGAGAAATCCTGGTAAGAATCAAAGCGGCTGGATTATGCCACTCAGACTTATCTGTGATTAACGGCGACAGACCAAGGCCTACACCAATGGCACTGGGACATGAAGCAGCAGGAATTGTAGAAAAAGTCGGAGAAGGGGTAGACGATTTACAAGAAGGCGATCATGTAGTTTGTGTCTTTGTTCCTAGTTGCGGACATTGTCTGCCCTGTCAGGAAGGTCGGCCGGCTTTATGCGAAAAAGGAGCCGAAACAAATAATCAAGGTACTCTATTGAGCGGTGAAAGAAGACTGCATGAAAACGGTTCAGATATTCATCACCATCTCGGCGTTTCGGCTTTTTCTGAATATGTAGTGGTTGCCAGAAATTCAGTTGTAAAAGTGGATAAGGATGTACCGTTTGAACGATTGGCATTATTCGGATGTGCGGTGATGACCGGAGTCGGAGCAGTAGTGAATACCGCAAAAGTACAGATGGGAAGCACCGTGGCGATTGTCGGGTTGGGCGGAGTCGGTTTGAGCGCCCTTTTAGGCGCGGTGGCATCTGGTGCGAGAAAGATCGTCGCCATTGATCTGAATCAAGAAAAGCTGGAATTCGCCAAACAGCTTGGTGCGACGGATGTTTTCAATGCAGGAGATGAGCATGTAGTAGAAAACGTGAAGGCCGCTACTGACGGAGGGGTTGATTATGCGTTTGAAACGGCAGGAGCGGTACCGGCCATGGATACGGCTTATAAAATTACCAGAAGAGGTGGAACGACGATTACAACCGGTCTTCCTCACCCTTCGCACAAGTTTTCATTCACGCAAGTGACTTTAACGGCAGAGGAAAGAACGATGAAAGGTTCTTATGTCGGAAGCTGCGTTCCTTCCAGAGATATTCCGAGATTTATTGATATGTATAAACAAGGGAAACTGCCGATTGATAAACTTCTTAGCGGCACTATTCCTTTGGAGCAAATCAATGAAGGATTTGACCGCTTAAGCAATGGTGAAGTCAACAGGCTGGTTGTCCTCCCATAATAGGAAATTTGCAATCAGCACTAATCGAAAACACATGATGACGTCTTGCGATTTTTTACCGGGCGTCATCATGTGCTTTTTTTTGTGGACCGTAAAGTCATGGCTTATGTAACCAATTAGTGGAAATTGTGCTTTCCTTTTAACAGCTGTTCATCTTCCTGAGCAAATTTTTCCTTTAATTCTTCAAATAAATATAATCGAAAAAAATATTCCAGTTCTGGATCGGGCAAATCGTGGATGATATCCAGCAGTTCTTTTCGAGACAAATGTTCTAAAACGGATAACGTAATCATATCTAAGTCTTCTTCCGTTCCTTGCAAGCGCCCTCGATACAGTTCGTATAATTCATCGACTAATTTCATATGGAAAGCCTCCTTTACCTTTGGATTCCAAAAGCTTTTATGCAAGCATTCTTCTCCATTTTTTCCGTTTGCTGATGATTTATTCCGAGCGATGGAGAATGGCGGATTTTTAACTTTCCACTTCTTTTTCTTTCTTAGCGTTAAAAGGTTGTGAAAAGAGCAAATAGAAATGCTTGTATATTATAAGAGCGAGTGGAAAAAAGTAAAAATGAGAAATAGGAAAAGAGGAGGATATCATTTGGCCGGTGAGAAAAAAACTTACTATGTACATGTCGGGAATGGAGAGATTCTCACAACATCCCAGGATTCCCCATGGAATTATCGGATTTTTGCCACAGACGAAGAAATTACTCGTTTGCGCGAAATATTTGAATCGAATTATTCGGTAGAATGGCAAAATTTTTTCCGCAGCCACGCCCCGTATGTTCAATACCATTACGATCGGGAAAATGATGCCTATGACCGAAATCTTCGCAAAATCTATGAAATGATTTATCAATTGGGCGATGATGAGGCCAAAAATCATATCGAACAAATAGGGATTTTGGATGGCAGCTATTGGGACGAAAAAGGGGATTTGTAACGAATAGAAGGAATGCGAAACGATTCATTCCACGGTATAATATCGGTAAAACCAAGAAAATCGAGTGTGACCAAAAAATGAAGAAGTTTTACGATCAAAACGGATATGAAGTGCAGCTTTGTTTTTCTCAAAATGCTTTTACCATCCCTCCAAAGCATGTTCTTGTTCTATGCCGATACGACGATAGCTGGCTTTTGACCAATCATCCGAAAAGGGGATTGGAATTTCCAGGTGGAAAAATCGAAGAAGGAGAAACGGTGCAAGAGGCCGCCAAAAGGGAAGTTTGGGAAGAAACAGGCGGCCTGTTGAACAACCATTTGCTCTATTTGGGTGAATATTTGGTCAAAGATCCTATAAAGCCTTTTGTAAAAGCGATATGCTACGGCATGATTGATTCGTTGGTTCCTAAAAAGGATTATTTGGAAACAGACGGCCCGGTCTTAATAAAAGGGGACTTGAATCGGTATTTGAACTCAAGTAAATTCAGCTTTTTGATGAAAGACGATGTGGTGCAGCAAACGCTGCGTTATTTGAAACAATCGCAGGGCATTTCTTTTTAGTTTCGATTCTTGGCCGTTAATTTTTCCAACACGGCTACTGCTTGATACATAATGGCTGCCAATACGGCAATGATCAATAACGACATGAGTACAAGCGTAAAGTCAAATACTTGGAACCCGTAAATGATTAAATAACCGAGTCCTTCGTTGGAAACAAGATATTCTCCGACAATCACGCCTACCCATGATAGACCGACATTTACTTTCAAAGTAGAGATGATCGCGGGGAGGCTGGATGGAAAAACAGCTTCTTGAAAGATTTGTTTCCGGGTGGCTCCGAACGTCTGCAATACTTTCAAGTAGTTTGGATCCACTTCCCGAAAGGACGTATATACGACGATGGTGGTGATGATGACGGAAACCACTGCTCCCATCGTGATGATGGAAGTAAAACCAGGGCCTAACGCGACGATGAGAATCGGGCCAAGAGCTACTTTAGGCAGAGCGTTTAACACAACGAGGTAAGGATCCAAAATCTTGGAAAGAAGAGGAGACCACCACAAAATAGTGGCAAGTATCGTGCCGGCTAAAGTCCCGATGATAAATCCCGCCGCTGTTTCTGTTAAAGTAACGACCATATGGTGAAACAAGGAAGCATCGCTGATTTTATTGAGAAGCAAATGCCAAATTTTAGAGGGAGAGCTGAAGATCAGCGGATCCACCCATTCCCGGCGGCTGGCGACTTCCCAGATCGTGAAAAAGGCGAGAAATAATAGGATCTGGCATATGGTGATGAACCGTTTTTCCTTTTTGATTTTTAATTTATAGTTCTGATGCAGTGAGGAAATGCGATCATCTATTTTCAAGACTTTCCAACTCCTTCCATATTTCTTGGAAAAACGGTGTAAAGGATAAATGGTTTCTTGCTTCGAGCGGAGAAAGGGATCTCAGTTCATCCGGCACTTCAAAGACTTTATGGATTCGTCCGGGACCTTTGGAAAATAGATAGATCCTGTCGCTCATACAAATCGCTTCGCCAATATCGTGTGTCACTAAAATAGCCGTTTTTTGAAAAGACTTTAGCGTTTGGAAAACTAAATCCTCAAGCTTCAGTTTTGTTTGATAATCTAAGGCAGAAAAAGGTTCATCTAATAACAGCAGTTTCGGATTGACTGCCAATGTTCGGACTAGTGCCACTCTTTGCCGCATTCCCCCCGACAGCTGCCGAGGTGTTTGATTGCGAACGTTTTTTAATCCCATTTGCTCCAAAAGGGATAGGGCGTTTGCTTTACTCGTTTCGTTTAATTGTTTCATTACTTTTAAGCCGAGCAGAACGTTTTGTTCAATGGTTTTCCAAGGAAATAAGTAATCTTGCTGAAGCATATAACCGATGGTATTTTTTAAATTTTTTGGATGTTGTCCGTCCACATAAATCGTTCCATACGTCGGGGTCATCAGTCCTGCGATGAGCGATAGGAGGGTTGTTTTCCCGCAGCCGCTCGGCCCTAATAAAGAAATAAATTCGCCTTCCTCCACGGTCATTTGAATATTATGAACAGCTTCGAAAGCTGCTTCGGGGGTAAAGTAAGTATGAGAGACATGATCGATTTCGACGAAACTCAAGAATAGCCCCTCCTTAATCTTTTATGGCTTTCTCGGCAAATGAAGTGTTTACAAGAGTTTTGTAATCTACTTGCTTAGGAAGTTCACCGGCTTCCTTCATGATCGATTGCAAATGATTCCATTCTTTTGGATCGAGTATTGGATCAGTTGCATAAGTTCCTTGATTTTTATACCGATCAATCGCTTTCGCGAGCATATCGGTATCCGTATCTTTAAAATAAGGGTGGATGACTTGCGCAATTTCTTTCGAGTTATGGTCAGCGACCCATTGCTGAGCTTGGTAGATGGCACGGGTAAATTTAGAAACAGCAGATTGGTGAGATTCCATATAGCTTTTTGTCGCCATGTAAGAAGTATACGGAACATGGCCTGATTCTTTTCCGAACGAAGCGACGATGTATCCTTTTCCTTCTTTTTCAAAAATGGAGGCTTGAGGTTCAAATAATTGTACGAAGTCTCCGGTGCCGGAAGCGAATGCGTTCGGGATGTTGGCATAGTCGATATTTTGTATCAGATGGAGATCTTTATGCGGGTCAATTCCGTTTTTCTTTAACACGTATTCTCCGACCATTTGCGGCATACCGCCTTTACGTTGCCCGAGAAAACGGGAGTCTTTTAATTGGCTCCATGTAAAGTGATCTATCTTCTTCCTGGAAATGAGGAACGTTCCGTCTGTTTGGGTCAATTGAGCAAAATTAATAACTGGGTTTTTAGAGCCGCGAGTGTAGACATAAATCGATGTTTCCGAGCCTACAAGCCCGATATCTGTACCGCCCGACAACAGAGCGGTCATCGTTTTGTCGCCGCCCCAAGTGGTTTTTAACTGTACGTCCAATCCTTCTTTTTTAAAAAAGCCTTTGGCGAGCGCAACGTATTGGGGGGCATAGAAAACCGATCGTGTCACTTCTGCAACTCTTATTTTTTCTGTTTTTTGAGTTGTTTCATTCGATTGGCAAGCACTTAACCCAATGATTAACACGGCAGCAAAGAGAATGGAAAACGACATTTTAAACGTACTCGACATGGACAATGCCTCCTTTAGTCATTTTATAGTACGTTTGATTCATCCTATTTTATGATGACGGCAAAAAATGTGTGAACGCCCATTTTGAAATGCGTTGCAAGAAAAGCTGTACAATGGGCGAATAGGATGTGCCGTTTTTTGCCTCAATTTCCAAAAAACAGTAATTTATCAGTTTTAGTACAAAGTACATAGGATCGTGGAAACAAATTCTTGGAGTTGAACAAAAAACGGCTGCAAGCAAGAGAACGGGAAAGGTGGTGGTAACGTGCAAGATGGTCAGATCATTGAACGATATGTTTTTCCTTCTCCTAGTCCAAATGTGAATCTTTTTATGATTACCTATTGGTCAAGCGGTTTAAGGGTGAAAGGGTTGCTTGCGGTGCCGAAAAAAGAAGGTCTGTATGATGGATTATTATACTTGCGGGGCGGGATCAAAAGCGTCGGTATGGTTCGACCGGCCCGAATCGCGCAATTTGCTTCGGAAGGATTTGTTGTATTTGCACCTTTTTACAGGGGAAATCAAGGAGGAGAAGGAAATGAAGATTTCGCGGGAAAAGATCGTGAAGATGCTTTTTCCGGTTTTGAATTGTTAAAAAGAAATCCGAAGGTGGATCCTAACCGAATTCATATTTTCGGCTTTTCCCGCGGCGGTGTTATGGCACTGCTGACAGCGATTGAAAAACGGGATGCTGCTTCGGTCGTTTCATGGGGCGGGGTAACAGATATGGAATTAACTTATGAAGAGCGGAAGGACTTAAGAAGGATGATGAAAAGGGTGATCGGCGGAAGTCCGAAAAAAGTGCCAGAAGAATATAAGTGGAGAACACCTATCTATCATTTAGAAAATCTTTGTTGTCCAGTGTTGATCATACACGGGGGAAAAGATCAAAATGTATCAATTGAACACGCTTACCGCTTGGAAAAAAGACTGAAAGAATTGGGAAAACGTGTGACTACTTGGTATTTTCCGAACTTCACTCATTATTTTCCGCCCGCAATGAACCGCAAAATGGTGACATCCTCTTGTCAATGGATGAAAAATCAGGTCCTGTCGTGATAGGATAAGGGAGAGAACGATATTTTCATTGGGAGGGCATAAACGATGGGAATGCCGCTGGAACTGAATACAATGATTGTGACAAAAGGAAATGAGGAAAGAGTGGGAGGAAATCTATTTCAGTTAAGAAAAAAAGGGTATCGTCTTTATCCGCTGCATGTACCTGTTCCTGTCAAAAAAACGTTGGATGGCGATATTTCAGGTACCGCTGTGATTGAAAAAGTAGTGTGGGAAAATCAGGAAACTCTCATCACATACAGGCTTATTGCTTTAAACTCCACGAACTGAAAAAATCAATAGACTGTTCACCTTTTCAAAGGCAGAAAATAAGGGGTTGCGCAACAGCACCCTTATTTTTTATGTGCGCCCGGCATGTACATGAACTATAGGGTGTAAGTCCCGAACCCCGAAGACAGAAGTAGAGGTTAGCCAAGAGCAAGGGTGTCCGTGGTGACGCGGAATCTGAAGGAAGCTGGAGGCAAAACACCGGTCCGAGGAACACGAACCTCATATAAGGCTAGGTATGATTGAGTGAGTTTGCATAACAAAACAAAGCTCTTTCTGTCGAAGGTCATATCGAGTAAATGAGGCGGATAGATGGTGTGAAAGTGCATGTACTTACCCGGGGAGGTCTGGCGGATATGTGAAGTACTCTTCATAACCTACTTAGTGATAAGTAGCTGAACCGTCAGAAGTCAGCAGAGGTCATAGTATTAGTTGGTCTAGAACAACTAAGAAGGACCGAACAATTAAGAGAGAATAGCCCTTGGTATTCAGTGAGTCATGATGAACACAGAAAACGTAGTACCTCACTTGAGGGAGGAAGCGGTGAATCCCGTGGGAGACCTCTTGGAGGGTGGAGTGACCACTGGCATAAAGAGAACAGCTATTCACGGAAGTTATAAAGACTTGCGTCAATTATCTTAATTGAACCGCCGTATACGGAACCGTACGTACGGTGGTGTGAGAGGACGGGAGTTAATCGCTCCCTCCTACTCGATTTCTAATCATTTTTTAAACATCTTCCAACTGATCTACGAAGTGCATGGACCGTGTTGGTGATGGGGCATTTTGAAAGGAAAAATGGACCAAAATGATCATAAAAGCAACTATCCCCTTCTTCCGCAAGAAAATTCTTGCGGGGGAAGGGGATGTTTGACGTTGGATCTCGGTATTATTGGATATCTTTCAAACGGCCGATCTTTATTGAATAGGTCCACCCAATTTTTCAATTTCTGCGGGTACATTGGTAAATTTCTTAAAGTTTTCGCGGAAGCGGGCTGCCAATTCCAGTGCTTTTTCTTCATATGCTTTTTCATCCTGCCATGTTTTTTTCGGCAGCAATACTTCGTCCGGCACTCCCGGAACATGAAGAGGGATCTCCAGCCCGAAAATTTCGTCTTTCTGAGTTTCGGTATTAGCTAGTTCGCCTTCTAAAGCGGCTTGAACCATTGCACGTGTATAGGATAGTTTCATTCGGGATCCGACGCCGTATTCTCCGCCTGTCCATCCGGTATTGACCAAATAGACTTGCACATTATGTTCATCGATTTTTTCGCCGAGCATTTCTGCGTATCGTGTAGCCGGAAGAGGCAAGAATGGCGCTCCAAAGCATGTGGAGAATGTTGCTTCAGGCGAGGTAACGCCCCTTTCCGTACCGGCTAATTTGGATGTGTATCCGCTTAGAAAATGGTACATGGCCTGTTCTTTTGTCAATTTGCTGATAGGGGGCAGAACACCGAAAGCGTCTGCGGTCAAAAAGATAATCGTGTTTGGATGACCTGCAATACTTGGAACGACAATATTATCGATCGCGTCAATTGGATAGGCGGCACGAGTATTTTCTGTCAAAGAAGAGTCGTTATAATCCGGAATCCGAGTATTTTCATCTAATACTACATTTTCAAGAACGGACCCAAAGCGGATCGCATGATAAATTTGCGGTTCCTTTTCTTTAGAAAGCCCGATGCATTTTGCATAGCAGCCGCCCTCGATATTAAAGACTCCTGTAGATGACCATCCGTGCTCGTCATCTCCTATTAAACGGCGGTTCGGGTCTGTGGATAAAGTAGTTTTTCCCGTTCCAGAAAGCCCGAAGAACAGAGCAACGTCTCCTTCAAAACCGACATTGGCCGAGCAGTGCATCGATAAGACGCCGGATTCCGGCAAGAGGTAATTCATGATCGAAAAAATGGATTTCTTCATTTCTCCGGCGTATTCAGTTCCGCCAATCAATATGACTTTGCGTTCAAAAGAGATAATGATAAAGGTTTCTGATCTCGTTCCGTCAACTTCAGGATCAGCTTTAAAATTAGGGGCTGAAAGAATGGTAAATTCCGCCTGATGACCTGCTAATTCTTCTTCCGTCGGACGGATAAAAAGCTGATGGGCAAAAAGATTATGCCATGCGTATTCATTGATTACTTGAATCGGAAGGCGATGAGATGGATCGGCGCCGGCGAATCCTTTAAATACGAAAATTTCTTCTTGTTCTTTTAAGTAACGAATGACTTTATGGTATAATTTATCAAAAACTTCTGGAGAAATCGGCTGGTTCACCGGTCCCCAGTCTATTTTGTCTTTGGTTGATGGCTCTTTTACAATGTATTTGTCTTTTGGTGATCTCCCGGTATATTTTCCGGTTTGAGCGCGAACGGCGCCGGAAGAAGTTAATACGCCTTCTTTTCTGGAAAGGACTTTTTCCACCAGTTGTGGGACAGATAATTGAACATGGACATTGGATCCCTTAACTAATTCCAAAATTTCATTTGAAATGACAGAATTCATAAATAATAACCATCCTTTTGTTTTTATTTTTAGATGTTATTTTCGAGTTCACTTAAGAAATAGTATAACACTTTTATTCGATTAGTCTATACTATTTATCGTAAATTTTTGTCTATTTTTTTTCATCTTTTCCTTAATTGGCATGCCTATTCTATACTATATAAAAGGAAGAAAAAAGGGAGAAACAGGATATGATTCAGAGTTTTTTGGTTCAGGTTTTAATGAGTCCGTTTAAACCGTCTGTTGCGACGGGTTTAAAATAGAATTTATTTCTATTTCAGGAAGAAAACATTGCGTCAACGGAAAGACAAAATTTTGTTGACACCCGTTTGGTTTCTACGTTATAGTTTAACATTGAACGGATACTCTTATCCTGAGTTGGCGGAGGGACAGGCCCGATGAAACCCGGCAACCTTCTCAACGACAAGCGATGATTTTGAAGCCGTCAGGTAAAAGGACATGCTTCTTATGTCGTACCGGCGACGCGAGGGGCTTGTGAGAAAGGTGCTAACCTGATGCAAGGTGTAAATACCTTGAACGATAAGAGTGAAAGGCGCATGTAACCAAAAACCTTTCCTCTGCATTCTTTTGGGAAAGGTTTTTCTTTTTGATTGAGTTTGGCGCTGGACCATTGAGATTGCCGGTCCTTTGGAAACGGGCAATCATACCATACTACGAAAGGAAACGAGTACCGTTTAAAAATAAAGCGAACATTCATTTTCAAATGTTTTGACCCCAAAAAGATAAGGCTTACTTTCTCTGTTGTCAAGACCTTAACTGGCGGGTTAAAAGAAGGAAATGGAATTGATCGAAACTGCGATAGGAGGAACTTTGATGTCAAAAAAACGCCGTCTTTTCACTTCAGAGTCTGTCACCGAAGGGCATCCAGATAAAATTTGCGACCAAATTTCTGATGCCATTCTCGATGCTATTCTCGAAAAAGACCCGAATGCAAGGGTGGCTGCTGAAACTTCAGTAACAACTGGGCTTGTGCTGGTTTCTGGAGAAATTACGACGTCTTCTTATGTGGATATTCCCAAAATTGTACGCCAAACGGTGCGGGATATTGGCTATACCCGGGCGAAATACGGTTTTGACGCAGATACTTGCGGTGTCTTGACGTCTATCGATGAACAATCTCCCGACATTGCTCAAGGGGTGGACCGCGCCCTGGAAGCAAGAGAAGGATCGATGACGGATGAAGAAATTGAAGCGATTGGCGCGGGCGACCAAGGTTTGATGTTCGGATTTGCCTGCAATGAAACGGAAGAATTAATGCCGCTTCCTATTTCTTTAGCCCATTCTTTATCCCGCCGGTTGACAAAAGTGCGCAAAGAAGGGATTATTCCTTACTTGCGTCCGGACGGAAAAACGCAAGTAACGGTTGAATATGATGAAAACGACAAGCCTGTGCGCATCGATACGATTGTCATTTCGGCCCAACATCATCCGGAAATCACGTTAGAGCAAATTCAGCGCGACATTAAAGAACATGTTATTGACCCAATTGTTCCAAAAGAATTGATCGATGATGAAACGAAATATTTCATCAATCCGACCGGCCGTTTTGTTATTGGAGGACCTCAAGGTGACGCCGGATTAACGGGACGGAAAATTATCGTAGACACTTACGGCGGCTACGCAAGACATGGTGGAGGAGCTTTTTCCGGGAAAGATCCGACGAAAGTAGACCGATCTGCAGCCTATGCTGCCCGCTATGTAGCTAAAAATATTGTGGCAGCTGGACTGGCAGAAAAGTGTGAAGTACAGCTTGCTTATGCGATTGGGGTAGCTCAGCCGGTATCGATTTCCATCGATACATTCGGAACTGGAGCTGTATCAGAAGATGTATTGGTAGACGTCGTGAGAAAGAACTTCGACCTGCGTCCAGCTGGAATTATCAAAATGCTTGATCTGCGTCGCCCAATTTACAAACAAACAGCTGCATACGGCCATTTCGGACGCACCGATTTGGACCTTCCTTGGGAAAAAACAGATAAAGCCCAAACGCTTCGCGAACAAGCATTAAATCAATAGACAAATGTACAGGAGTTACACTTTTAGCTGTAGCTCCTTTTTCATTTGAACGTGAAGATTATTTAATGAATCCAAATATTGTGGCCATCTATAGTGGAGAATAAATGGTACAATTGATGAATCATCGTGAAAAAGGGGATACTTATACAACATTCCAATAGGCAAACTCTCCTACAACTAGAAAAGGACTGATAAAAAATTCGACTTTTGAACTTGGACGCTTTTCCTGTTGAGGTATTGGAAGTGATTTGATTTTGGAACTTCCGGAATGAAATGGAAATTTTTCATGAAATAAATTCCTTGCCAAGATTCACAATTTCGTTAAACTAGTAATGTGAACTTAAATTACAGAAAGGTGATAGTCATGTGCGGCTTTATCGGTTGCGTTTATGATCATAAAGATTATCCGAAATTAACGGAAGAACAATTTAAATTAATGAACGATATCATTTATCACCGTGGTCCTGATCATGATGGATTTTATCAAGATGAACACGTTCAATTAGGATTTCGACGTTTAAGTATTATTGACCTTGAAAACGGAAACCAACCGCTGTCATTTGAAAATGAACGATATTGGATTATTTTTAATGGCGAGATCTACAATTATGTGGAATTACGGGAAGAACTTTTAAAAGAAGGCGTTGAATTTGCTACTTCGTCTGACACAGAAACCATCGTCGCTTTGTACAGCCGCCTAAAAGAAAAAGCTGTAGAAAAGCTTCGCGGTATGTTCGCTTTTGTGATCTGGGATAAAGAAGAACAAGTGTTGTTCGGTGCAAGAGATCCGTTCGGCATTAAACCATTTTTTTATAAAGAAGAAGGAGGACGTACTTTTTTTGCTTCCGAAAAGAAGAGCATTTTGCTTGCCAGTGAAGAAAGCAGCTTAAATGCGAATGCCGCTCAACATTATTTTACGTATCAATACGTTCCGGAACCTGATACATTGCATGCGGAAATTCAAAAATTGGAACCTGGCCACTATTTTATTAAAAAAGTCGGCGAAAACATGACGATTCGCCGTTATTGGAAAGCCGCTTTCCAACCGATTTACCGCGAAGAAGACGAATATGTGAAAATGGTGCGTGAGGCGCTTCTTGATTCTGTAAAAGTACACATGAGAAGCGATGTGCCTGTCGGATCCTTCCTTTCAGGGGGAATTGATTCTTCTTTTGTTGCTGCGATTGCCAAGCAATACCATCCAAAGATTAAAACATTCTCTGTCGGATTTGAACGCGATGGATATAGTGAAATTGATGTGGCTAAAGAAACAGCGGAAAAATTGGGTGTGGAAAATATTAGCTACGTGATCACACCGGAAGAATATATGAAAGAACTGCCGAAGATTATTTGGCATATGGATGATCCGCTGGCCGATCCGGCTTGTGTTCCGTTGTACTTCGTAGCTCGCGAAGCAAGAAAACATGTAACAGTCGTATTATCAGGAGAAGGAGCAGATGAACTTTTCGGCGGCTATAATATTTATCGTGAACCGCAATCGTTAGCTGTTTTTCAAAACATACCGGAAGTTGGGAAAAAATTGCTTCGATTGTTGGCTTCCATTTTGCCTGATGGTGTGAAAGGGAAAAGCTTTATTGAACGCGGAGTTACGCCGATGGAAGAACGGTACATCGGTAATGCGAAGATGTTTGGAGAAGAGGAAAAACGGAAACTATTGCGACAATATCGCGACGGCCTTGAATATACTAACATTACAAAGCCATTTTATGCAGAAACGGTCGGTTATGACGATGTCGATCGCATGCAGTATATTGATATTCATACATGGCTGCGCGGTGACATTTTGTTAAAGGCAGATAAAATGACAATGGCCCATTCTTTGGAATTGCGCGTTCCATTCCTTGATAAAGAAGTATTTGAAGTGGCGTCCAAAATTCCAACGCGCTATAAAACCGCTCATGGCACGACCAAATACATCCTTCGAAAAGCTGCAGAAGGAATTGTCCCTGATCATGTATTAAATAGAAAGAAACTGGGATTCCCGGTGCCAATTCGCCATTGGCTGAAAGCAGAAATGCATGATTGGGCTGTGACCATTATTAAAGAAAGCGAAACGGGGCATCTTATTAACAAGCAATATGTATTAGATTTACTGGAAGAACATTGCCAAGGGAAGAAAGATAACAGCCGTAAAATTTGGACCGTTCTTATTTTTATGATTTGGCATGCTGTATATGTAGAAGGCAAATATGAATTTCAAACACAAAAACAACGGGAAATGCAGCTTGTGTAATAATGGGTAAAAAACTAGGGGAGATAGGTAATGGCCTGTCTCCCCATTTGCACCCATGCTTTTTCAAAGGAGTCAATGGGTGCTTTTTGATTTTTTACATTGGTTAGTGGATCGTTAAAATACACATACTGATCGTCATAACCGGTGACTAATACCGAGTGTTCTTTATAAGTAATTTTTATTTTTCCGCTCTCCGTATGCCAAGTTTGAAACGCGCTGTCCGGCAGCTTATTGTAAGTGGTATTGATGATAACCCAAACTGGGCGGCCGTCGGAAAGATGGACTTTTAATTCTTCAAAATCCGCTCCTGTCAAATCTAATGCCTTCTTGCCTTCTGGCAAATATTTATTGGCCAGTTCCAAAATGGGCTTATGATAAACTCCCAGTCCGGGTTTAGAAAGCGTATACATATCGCCGACAAATCCGTTGTCAGGGTCGCCGAAAAAAATAAGTCCATTCTCCACTCGATAAGTGGCAGGGTTCTTTTTCACTTCTTTGGCCAGTTCCATTTTATCGACGGAGACGCCTGCTGATTGAAGGAGCATGGCCAAGCTTGTCACTTCGCATCCCCGTGGCAGTTCCGGCAATTGAGAAATGAGAGGGGAATCAAGCAAAACGCTCTCTTTTACTTTGACTGTAGAATAATGAGTCCAATGATGAAATGCTATAAGCGATTTTTGGAACGGAATCGAATATTTGACTTCATCCCGGAAAAAGACTGAAAGAAACAAGAAAAAAAGCAACGCTATTAAAACGGCCGGTTTCCATTTGTCGCGGAAATATCTTATGATAAAAAGAAGAAGGATTCCTAAACTAATGAGAAAAAAGAATAAAATCATGAAAGTAAAATTCATTCAGCACCACCTAAAACATTTTTGAGAGCACCGGATGGAAAACAAAATGGATGTTTGAATCAATACCGGCGCATGATCCTGCTTGGAAAGTGGATGGCAGGAATGGGATAATGGTTTTTGGACATACTACTAATCCTTTTGATTTTGCAGCTGCTTATAATACTGAGCTTTTTCGGCATACTCCCGGACAATTCGTTCCATTTCGCTTTTATCATGTTCATTTATGGGACGGATGACTTTGGCTGGCCGTCCGAAAGCCATTGAGTGTGGAGGGATGACTTTTCCCGGCGGTACAAGGCTGCCGGCTCCGATAAAAGCCCCTTCTCCAATTTCGGCGCGGTCGAGTATAATAGAACCCATACCGATAAGAGCCTTTTTACGAATGATGCAACTGTGCAAAATCACTTGATGGCCGATTGTCACTTCATCTTCCAATATTAATGGATTATTTGGACTTTGATGAAGTACGGAGTTGTCTTGAATATTGACTTTTTTACCGATGATCGTTGGTGCAACGTCTCCTCTGATGACGGTGTTGAACCAAACGCTGGATTCTTCGCCAATTTCAACATCTCCCGTAATGGTGACATAATCAGCGATAAAGGCAGAATCAGCGATTTTCGGCGTTTTTTCGTGATAAGGATAGATCATGACCGTTCTTGGCTCCTTTCATTGCTCCTTCTACCTTATTCTATCGAATTTTAGAAGATTTGTATAATGTGGTGTGTATCTTCCTTGCCAAATCTGTATTTTTGCTACATGATGTGAACGTTGGAGAAAATCTATCTCAGCAAGTGGCCGTAATGGATAAGAGTCGACACTGTTTGAAAAAACTTGGATTCTATAAGCGAAGTGTCGGTATTTATCAACGAAGCCGTTTAGAGAGCATGAAAGGAACAAGAAACGGAGGCAAAAGGGACCTCTAGATCTGTAAAAAAGCGAGGTTGATCAACATGTGGAAATGGGATCCCGAGGATGGACAAGGAAAGGGCGTCATTGTCATGATTCACGGCGCTTTTGAACATCATGGCAGATATGGATGGCTCATTGAAATGTGGAGAAATTCCGGTTTTCATGTAGTAATGGGCGATTTGCCCGGGCAAGGAACGACATCCAGGTCTAAGCGCGGCCATATTGAGCGTTTTGATGAATACATATCGGCAGTGAAAGAGTGGATACAGGCTGCCTACCAATTTGATTTGCCTATATTCTTGCTTGGACATAGTTTAGGAGGGCTTGTTGCCATCCGTCTATTGCAGGAAGAGCGAGTCAAACTGGCCGGGGTGATCTTGTCTTCGCCTTGTTTAGGGCTTCTGCACACGCCGCCAAAAATTCTTGATGTTCTTTCCTATGGTTTAAATTCCCTGGTGCCTTCCGTTAAATTTGCAACGGGATTATCGATTGAAATGGCGACGAGGAATAAAGAAGTACGTGAAATTGATTTAAACGATACGTTGTACGTGACAAAGGTGTCAGTCCGCTGGTACAGGGAAATGATACAGGCTGTAAAGCTTGCGTTCACAAATGTTTCGAAAATGCCTGATGTTCCATTTTTGGTCATGCAAGCAGGAGATGATAAAATTGTAGATAAGAATGAAGTGAAAAAGTGGTTTCAGCAATTGTCTCTTTCAGAAATGCATTTCAAAGAGTGGCCGAAACTGTACCATGAAATTTTTAATGAGCCGGAAAGAGAAGAGGTTTTCGCATATACGAAGAGTTTTGTCGAAAATTGCTTGCGTTCCATTGGCTATGTGGTTGATTAAAAGAGGTGAGAATATTGACCATCCCCACCCATCCATTTTCATTAATGGGGCAGGCTTATCGTAAAGTATTTCCAACTGTTCATAAAGAATTAAACAAATGGAAACAAAAGGCGAACTCGATACCTGATCAAGAATTGAAAAAACAAGCACTTGCCAGTATCGAACATAAAACGTTTCATTGTGAAGGCGGTTCGATTTTAGCGCTGCTGTCCGGCGAACATATCGGAGAAGCTGTAAAGTTTATTGTCGCTTACCAGACGATCAGCGATTACTTGGACAATTTATGCGACCGGAGCACTTCTCTTGATCCAAAAGATTTTGCTGCCCTTCACGAATCGATGATAGATGCGTTAACGGTAGGAGCTCCTTTTCGCCCTTATTACCGATTTCGAAACGAGCAGGAAGATGGCGGCTATTTACGGGAATTAGTCGGCACATGCCAGTCAGTTTTGCAAAAAATCAATCATTATCCGGCTATATCTTCCTACTTGCTTGAACTTTGCCGATATTATTGCGATCTCCAAATACATAAGCATGTTTGTGTGGAAGAAAGAGAAGAACGATTAAAAAAATGGTTTTCTCGCTATAAAGATCAGCTTCCGAAGATGGAATGGTTTGAGTTTTCGGCTTGTTCAGGTTCCACTTTGGGCATTTTTTGCTTAGTTTCTTATGCATTTAGAGACGATTTCAAGCCGGAATATGCGTCCATGATTCGAGAAGCCTATTTTCCGTATATCCAAGGTCTTCACATTTTATTGGATTATTTTATTGATCAGGAAGAGGACCGAAAAGGCGGAGATTTAAATTTTTGCTTTTATTATGACAGTCAAGAAGAGCTTTTGTCCCGCTTTCAATATTTTATTCAAAAAGCGGATAGCAGCACGAAACATTTGCCTCATGCCAAATTTCATCAATTGATCAACAGGGGGCTCCTTGGCATTTATTTATCGGAGGATAAAGTCAACCAACAAAAGGATGTTCAGTCTTTAGCAAAGAAAATTATCCGTTTTGGAGGTTCGACCAGCTACTTTTTCTATTATAACGGCAGAATGTATCGAAAATTTCGTCAGCATGTGTCCAAATAACTTTTTTCTGTTTGGACAGAAACATACAAAAAGAGCCGTTTTTCATCCGTTCGTTCATTCATGGAATGTTTCCGAAAGTATTGGTGACGTTAAGGAAGAGCAATTTATTAGACAATTAGCTACTCATAGTGAATAATGAAACAATCAAACCAAAGTTTTCAATAAGGGGATGTAAAGAAGTGGCTTTAAAATTAAGTGTTTTAGATCAGTCGCCCATTTCAGAAGGAATGACGGCGGAAGAAGCACTCTCCAATACAGTGAAATTGGCTCAGCATGTAGAAAAATTGGGATATGAGCGTTTTTGGGTTTCTGAACACCATGATTCAACCACTTTAGCAGGATCTTCACCGGAAGTGTTGATATCCTATCTGGCAGCCAAAACGAAAAAAATCCGGCTAGGTTCCGGCGGGGTAATGCTCACTCATTATAGTCCGTTTAAAGTGGCGGAAAATTTTCGTGTTTTAGAAGCGCTGAATCCGAAACGAATCGATTTAGGAATAGGACGTGCCCCCGGTGGAATGCCGAGAGCCACGCTGGCGTTAAACAACGGCCAGTACCGCAAAGTTGACCGTTATTCGGAACAAATTGATGAACTGCTCACCTATCTATACGATTCGCTGGACGAAAGTCATCCGTATTACGGATTGAAAGCTTCTCCTGTTACACAGACTGTTCCTGAAGTTTGGATGCTCGGTTCCAGCCTTTCCAGCGCAGAACTGGCTGCTCAAAAAGGACTGCCCTATACATTTGCCCAGTTTATCAATGGGGAGGGAGGTCCGGAGTTTACAAAAGAGTATCGCCGTCAGTTCCGACCGTCCAAGTATTTAAGCGAGCCTAAAAATATGGTAGCGGTTTTTGCCATTTGCGGAGAAACAGAAGAAGAGGCGGAACGAATTGCTTCAAGTTTAGACTTAACTTTACTTATGCTGGAACGGGGAACGCCGCTGAACGGAACTCTAAGCCCGGAAAAAGCCGCTCAATATTCGTACGATTCATTGGAACGAAAGATCGTTCAGGAGAATCGAAAACGGATGATTATCGGTGATCCGAAACAGGTCCACGATCAACTCTTGCGCTTAAGTGAATTATATGAAACAGAAGAAATTGTGTTGGTGTCCATCACATACAGCTTTGAAGACCGTTTGCGCTCTTATGAACTGATCGCGGAAGAAGTGCTTAAGTAAAAGTCAATCTGAGTTAAAAAGAAAAGGCAACTGGTTTATCAGCCAGTTGCCTTTTTTATCTTTCAATCTCGCCGAAGATGTCATTCCTTTTTTCCAAGGCAATAATAAACGGCGGATCGTTAATTTGATTGATAAATTGGTAAAGCAGCACATGAGCGATGGATTGATCAATGCTGCGGACAAAAGAACAAAGTTCGTCTTTTTCTCTTTTTCCTTCTTCATGGCCGTGATAGACAACCAACACAATGACGCCTCCAGGAGCCATGATTTCGAGCAATTGTTCGACCGCTTCTTTAGTCGTTTTCGGTTTGGTGACGATCGATTTGTCGCTTCCGGGTAAATATCCGAGATTGAAAATCGCCGCGGTAATTTTTCCGTGAAACTTTTCGGGAATTGTTCGGATTAGTTCTTCATGTCCTCTATGATAGAGGACGACTCGATCAGTCAGTTGATGCTGCTCCAAACGTTCTTTTGTTTTTTTCAACGCTTCTGTTTGGACATCAAAAGCAAATACTGTCCCCTTTTCCCCTACTAAATTGGCAAGGAATACCGTATCATGCCCGTTGCCCATGGTGGCATCTACGACAGCATCCCCTGGCGTTACTGCTTTTTCCAAAAGCGTCCGCGCATAAGGCAAAATTCCTTCTAATATCATTGAATTCACCTGCTGTTCATGAATGGACTTTAGCTTTTTTAAAAAATTTTCCTTGCCAGCTGTTCCGGCGCTTCAGTTCATCGTCAATGGCGTTTAAAACTTCCCATTTGTTGACGCTCCACATCGGACCGACCATCAAATCGATCGGACCGTCGCCGGTAATACGGTGAATGATCATTTCAGGGGGCAGAATTTCTAATTGATCGCACACTAGTTGAACGTATTCATCAAAGGATAGAAATTTCAACATTCCCTTTTCATATTGTTTGACCATCGGTGTACCTTTTAACAAATGAAGAAGATGGATTTTAATCCCTTGAACGTCCAATTTGGCGACAGCTTCAGCGGTTTCCATCATCATGTCATATGTTTCCAACGGCAAACCATTAATAATGTGGGAACAAACTCTGATGCCGTGTCGGCGAAGTTTTTCTACTCCTTCTACATAACAGTCAAAATCATGCGCACGATTAATCAATTGAGCGGTTTTTTCATGGACGGTTTGCAATCCTAGCTCGACCCATAAGTAAGTTCTTTCATTCAACTCTGCCAAATAGTCCACTACATCGTCGGGAAGGCAGTCCGGACGTGTGGCAATCGACAATCCTACTACTCCTTCTTGTTTTAAGACCGTTTCATATTTTTTCCTTAATACTTCTACGGGTGCGTGAGTGTTGGTAAACGCTTGAAAATAAGCCATGTATTTTGCATCTTTCCATTTCTGATGCATTTTTGCCTTTATTTTATGAAACTGTGTTTCCAAATCGTCGGCGCGGTCGCCTGCAAAATCTCCGGAACCAGCCGCACTGCAAAATGTACAGCCGCCGTATGCGACGGTGCCGTCCCGATTTGGACAATCAAAACCGCCGTCTAAAGCAACTTTAAATACTTTATGGCCAAACACCTGACGTAAGTGATAATTCCAGGTGTGATAACGTTTGTCATTGTTGCTGTATGGAAAAGGGTTTTCCATTTGCATTCCTCCTAACGTTCAAATTTTATCATGAAGAGCGAATACATTCCAATAGAACAATAATGTCACGTAAAAGTAAATAAAGATTCCATTTTTAAAAGGGAATGCAGTTGGCTGAGAAGATTGAAAAATCACGATTTTTTAAAAAACATGTCAACCGAACTTTACCAACTATAAAGGATGAAATGTGGAAAAAACTATTTAAGAGGCGGATAAAATCGCTTCAATTTGTCAAGGAGGCAAAATCATGGCTACGAGAGACTCCATCGATCATTTTCTTCAGACTTGCGAAAATGTAATTTTAAAAGCCCAAGAGCAATATCAGGAAGGGGCTTTGCAGGGGCATTATCATGATGTCGAATATCGTGAAGCCATGCAAGAACTGGAGAATCTTTACAATGAATGGCTGCAGCTTTATAACAGTGCCAATCCGCAACAAAGGGAACAGCTTTACCGTAAAAGGCTGCAGATACAAGATATGCAAAACAAAATGATTTTGCTTAACCACGATCGTTAGGGGGAACTGATGTGAAAAAAAGATCCAAACGACAAAATCCCGAGCAAAAAACCAAAAATGGAACGAATCCGGAGCATTATGAAATAGCGAATGAATACAGCACAATCGAAAAAACAAAAAAACAGAATGCCCGCAACAGCCAACCTGTGAAATCAAAATCGTAAGTTTATTGGAAGCAGTCTCAAAAAGGACAGAGTTTAAGTCCTTTTTTGGGACTGCTTCTGTTGTTTATTAGACAAATGAGATGATGGCTTTTGGATGATTGAGACATTAGTCGCAGTAAAGTTAGGCTTAAGATTTTCGTACTTCATTATTGGGAAATTGGTTTGTTTTATAGACTGAAAATTCAGAATAAAATAAAAGCATTCTAACTTAAGAGTGTGTACTGTTGGTTTTAACCATTATTAATGAAGGGAGAAGATAAAAAATGAATTTGGAGTTGTCTCAAGGAGTAATGAAGAGATGGCTATTTTTCATTCTTGTTCCAATTTTTGCGCTTATATTAGTATTTGCTTCTGTGTCTGAAACATTTGCAGCTACTACAACTTTTAACAATACCCTTTCTGCCGGTTCTTATGCAGGCAGTAGTCCTTGTACGACTTCTTATCCTAACATCGTGCATGAAGTGAGTGTGAAAAACACCACTGGAGACGTATATGTTTATCTTCAATACCTGGATGGAGGATCTTGGAAATTTACGACTGGCTATGGTTATCACTTAACCTACTGGAATACACCTTATAAAATTACCACTAAGACAAAAAGCTCCTCAACTAAATATCGAGTATTGATAAAGGCAGTCAACACATCGAATGTTATCGTTTCCTGTTACGGAACGAATTGATAAAAATCATGAGAAAACGAAAATGTATAACAGTTATGTAGCTGCTGATAGCCGGTTATTTACCAGTAACTGTCTAGTTAATAAGTTGGAAATTATTGTATTTATCCGGATATAGTTTCTCTGAATTCTTTAGTTTATGGAAAATATCAAACCATTTCGTTTTATTGGTTCTGGAGCAATAACCATGTAGCTACATAGCTGTTTGATTCCATGCCCTTCTTTGAAACAGACTTGAAAGTTTGTTTAAATTTGTCTAAAATAATCTTATACTAAAATGATGGGTAAAAAACGATGATAAGGAGCAGTAGTGGCATAAACTCCCGATTTAGAGAGTTGACGGAAGGTGCAAGTCAACCGGGTCTGCCATGAACTCGCCTTAGAGTTGCAGACGTGAAAGATGAGTAGCGTTTGCCGTCCTTCCACGTTAAGGAATCGAGCTGAGTGCCTTGTGCACTAATGTGGGTGGTACCGCGGGAGCGAAAGCATCTCTCGTCCCAAACTGGGGGACGGGAGTTTTTTTCTATTTTCCCTGTTTTGATATACCAATATCGATGAAAGCAAAGGAGGAGATCAGTTACATGAGTTTTGACCATAAAAAAATCGAATCGAAATGGCAAAAATACTGGGAAGAACATAAGACATTCCGAACGACGGAAGATCCGGACAAGCCAAAATTTTATGCATTAGACATGTTTCCATACCCATCCGGCGCCGGACTTCATGTCGGTCACCCGGAAGGATATACAGCAACCGATATTCTTGCCCGAATGAAGAGGATGCAAGGGTATAATGTTCTCCATCCGATGGGGTGGGATGCATTTGGATTGCCGGCGGAACAGTATGCCCTTGATACCGGCAACGATCCTGCGGAATTCACGAAAAAAAACATTGCCAATTTTAAACGTCAAATCAAATCATTAGGATTTTCATACGATTGGGATAGAGAGATTAATACTACCGATCCCGAATATTATAAATGGACGCAATGGATCTTTTTAAAATTGTATGAAAAAGGTCTTGCTTACATAGATGAAGTTCCGGTCAACTGGTGCCCGGCTCTTGGCACTGTTCTGGCCAACGAAGAAGTCATTGATGGCAAAAGTGAACGTGGTGGTTATCCGGTTATTCGCCGCCCGATGAAACAATGGGTATTAAAAATTACAGCTTATGCTGATCGACTTTTGGAAGATTTGGAAGAATTGGATTGGCCTGAAAGCATTAAAGAGATGCAAAGAAACTGGATCGGCCGCTCAGAAGGGGCAGAAGTTCGTTTCCAAGTCGATGGCCATGATGAAACATTCACTGTTTTCACAACAAGACCGGATACTTTGTTTGGAGCCACTTATACTGTTTTGGCCCCTGAGCATCCGTTAGTGGAAAAAATTACGACAGCGGAACAAAAAGCAGCGGTTGAACGCTATTTAGAACAAATTCAATCAAAAAGCGATTTGGAACGTACCGATTTGGCAAAAGAAAAAACGGGTGTATTTACTGGCGCTTATGCGATCAACCCTGTTACAAATGAAAAGATGCCGATTTGGATTGCCGATTATGTACTGATGAGCTACGGAACAGGAGCGATTATGGCCGTTCCTGCCCACGACGAAAGGGACTTCGAGTTCGCTAAAAAATTTGGACTGCCGATTAAAGAAGTAGTCGCCGGCGGAGATGTGAACAAAGAAGCCTACACCGGCGATGGTGTGCATGTCAATTCCGATTTCTTGAACGGATTAAATAAAGAAGAAGCCATTGCCAAAATGATCGAATGGCTGGAAGAAAAAGGGGTCGGATCCAAAAAAGTAACATACCGTCTGCGCGACTGGCTGTTCAGCCGCCAACGTTATTGGGGAGAACCTATTCCGATCATCCATTGGGAAGACGGAACGATGACTCCGGTTCCGGAAGAGGAATTGCCGCTTATGCTTCCAAAAACAAAAGAAGTTAAACCGAGCGGAACAGGGGAATCGCCACTGGCCAATATCGAAGAATGGGTTAATGTAGTGGATCCGAAAACCGGCAAAAAAGGACGCAGAGAAACAAACACAATGCCTCAATGGGCCGGAAGCTGCTGGTACTTTTTAAGATATATAGATCCGCATAATCCAAAAGCATTGGCTGATCCTGAAAAATTAAAGGAATGGCTTCCTGTTGACATTTATATCGGCGGAGCGGAGCACGCAGTTCTCCATCTTCTTTATGCTCGTTTCTGGCATAAATTCTTATACGACATCGGAGTAGTGCCAACGAAAGAACCGTTCCAAAAGTTATATAACCAAGGAATGATTCTTGGTGAAAATAATGAAAAAATGAGCAAATCGCGCGGGAATGTCGTCAATCCGGATGAAATCGTTGAAAGTCATGGCGCTGATACGTTGCGTCTTTATGAAATGTTTATGGGACCTTTAGATGCCTCCATTTCATGGAGTACAACCGGACTTGACGGGGCGCGTCGTTTCCTTGACCGTGTTTGGAGACTGTTTGTGGATGAAAACGGTCAGCTGAGCAGCAAGATCAAAGAAGAAGGAAATGCGCTTGAAAAAGTGTATCATCAAACGGTTAAGAAAGTGACGGAGGATTATGAACAGCTCCATTTTAATACGGCGATCTCGCAATTAATGGTGTTTGTCAACGAAGCGTATAAAGCCGATTATTTGCCAAAACCATTTGCTGAAGGCTTTGTAAAACTGTTGTCTCCGATCACCCCTCATATTGCGGAAGAACTGTGGGAAAAATTGGGGCACAGTGACACTATTGCGTACGAACCATGGCCTGCTTACGATGAATCCAAGCTAGTGGATGACGAAGTGGAAATTGTCATTCAAATCAATGGCAAGGTACGCGCGAAACGGACCATCGCCAAGGATGCGAGCAAAGAGGAAATGGAAAAACTCGTTCTCGCCGATGAAAAGATTCAAGAACAGTTGTCCGGAAAAACGATTCGAAAAGTGATTACGGTGCCGGGTAAATTGGTGAATATCGTAGCCAATTAACCGGTGTTGTGTCCCCGCCCGCTTAACTCACGGCATTATGGCGGGGACAAATGAATAGTGCGAAAAAGAACGTCGACTGTCCAAAATTTTGAGCAGAAACTCCGTTCTTTAAACCATTGCAACAGATCATTATATTGATTCAGAAGGAGATGGCAGCATGCAAGAAATTCCAATCATTACACCAGAGGAATTGAGAGAAAAGCTGGAAAAGGGCGAAAAACTCAATTTAATTGACGTTCGTGAAGAAGAAGAAGTACAAGAAGGAATGATCCCCGAAGCCAAACACATCCCAATGGGAGAAATTCCAAATTCTCTTGATCAGCTGGACAAACAAAAGGAATATATTTTTATATGCCGCTCCGGACGTCGCAGCGAAAATGTTTGCCATTACTTGCAAGAGCAAGGATACAAAGTCCGCAATATGATTGGCGGCATGTTGGAATGGACAGGAAAAGTTCAACCTAAAAAATAGTAAGATCACAATATGAATGTTTCAGATGTTTTGGCTGTCGATAAAGTCGGCAGCCTCTACGTTATAATAAAAGCAATCGGATTTCCGTTCACAGGAAGCAGCCGATTGAATCTGTTTTATACCGCCTCTCAGTACAAAAAATCACCAAATGGAAACTTACAGTGTTATGATAAAAAGAGAAGATTAAAGGAGGTGGTAAAGAAATTCGGCAGTTATGAAGATTTTTGTTTTTACATGTTTACGGTGAATTTTCTTTTGAAACCATACCTCCTCTAAGATACAGCAGGAATATCTTTTGTAAAACGTTCATCAAGACTGTTAAGACAGGGGCCGATGAATGAAGGAACTTTGTTTTGCTTGACACAATGGTTGTTTATGAATGAAAATTTTTTTCTTTTAATTTTCAAAAAAATCTAAAAGAAATGAATATGGAATACATGGATTACCTGATATGATGGATGTCATGATTTCGATGCGACTAATTTGAAGCCGCTTGCAAAAATCGGAATGATAGGGATAGGAGGAATCAAGGATGAAGGTTGCACCCATGTTTATCGACGGTGAATGGACCGGAACGGAATTGCCTACATTTGATGTGATCAACCCGGCAAATGGAGAAGTGATTGCGGCCGTGCCAAATGGCGGGAAAGAGGAAGCGAAGAAAGCGGTGGACGCCGCATATAATGCTTTTTTGTCATGGTCCAAAAAAACAGCAGGCGAAAGAAGCGCTTTGTTGTATAAATGGCATCGATTAATTGATGAACATAAAGAAGAAATTGGCGAGATCATGACTAGAGAACAAGGGAAGCCGTTAAAAGAAGCCATCGGGGAAGTAGATTATGCAAACAGTTTCATTTCTTGGTATGCGGAAGAAGGAAAACGTATTTACGGGGAGACGATTCCAGCTTCTCACGAAAATAAACGAATTTTAGTGCTAAAACAGCCGGTTGGGGTTGTGGCAGCCATCACGCCTTGGAATTTTCCGGCTGCTATGATTACAAGAAAAGTGGCTCCGGCATTGGCGGCAGGCTGTACAGTTGTCGTTAAGCCTGCTGAGCAGACGCCTCTTACAGCGTTTAAATTAGCAGAATTAGCCGAAAAAGCAGGCATACCGAAAGGCGTTCTGAATATTATTACAGGAAATCCGCAAGAAATTGGCGAAACATGGCTGGCGGATGAGCGGGTTAGAAAAATCACTTTCACGGGTTCGACTGAAGTTGGAAAGATTTTGATGCGTGGTGCGGCTGATACGGTGAAAAAAGTATCGCTTGAATTAGGAGGTCAAGCTCCTTTTATTGTATTGGACGACGCGAATATCGAGAAGGCGGTTGCGGGAGCTATTGCCTCCAAATTTAGAAATGCCGGACAAACGTGCGTATGTGCCAACCGAATTTATGTTCATGAAAAGATTGTGGAATCTTTTACTCAAAAAATGGCAGAGGCCGTTCAACAATTAAAAATGGGCAATGGTTTGGATCAAGGAGTCGAAATTGGTCCGCTGATTGATGAAAACGCTGTGAAAAAAGTAGAAAGACATATTGAAGATGCGGTGGAAAAAGGTGGAAAAGTGGTGATCGGTGGCAAAAAAGCGGATCAATACAAAGGATTCTTCTTTGAACCGACAGTGATCACAAATGTTACGGATGAAATGCTTTGTATGAATGAAGAAACATTTGGTCCGCTCGCTCCTATCACTACGTTCCAAAGTATTGAAGAAGTCATCCAAAGAGCGAATGACACCCCTTACGGCTTAGCAGCTTACGTCTTTACAGAAAACATCAGCAAAGCCATTCAAATAACGGAACAACTTGAGTATGGCATCGTTGGCTTAAATGACGGTCTTCCGTCTGTTGCCCAAGCTCCTTTTGGCGGCTTTAAGCAAAGCGGTCTCGGACGTGAAGGCGGCCACCACGGTATGGAAGAATTTTTGGAAACCAAATTTGTATCGATTGCTTTCTGATTTTCGCAATCATAAAAAAGCCTTCCACTTGGCGATGGAAGGCTTTTTTATGTGCGCCCGGCATGTACATGAACTATAGGGTGTAAGTCCCGAACCCCGAAGACAGAAGTAGAGGTTAGCCAAGAGCAAGGGTGTCCGTGGTGACGCGGAATCTGAAGGAAGCTGGAGGCAAAACACCGGTCCGAGGAACACGAACCTCATATAAGGCTAGGTATGATTGAGTGAGTTTGCATAACAAAACAAAGCTCTTTCTGTCGAAGGTCATATCGAGTAAATGAGGCGGATAGATGGTGTGAAAGTGCATGTACTTACCCGGGGAGGTCTGGCGGATATGTGAAGTACTCTTCATAACCTACTTAGTGATAAGTAGCTGAACCGTCAGAAGTCAGCAGAGGTCATAGTATTAGTTGGTCTAGAACAACTAAGAAGGACCGAACAATTAAGAGAGAATAGCCCTTGGTATTCAGTGAGTCATGATGAACACAGAAAACGTAGTACCTCACTTGAGGGAGGAAGCGGTGAATCCCGTGGGAGACCTCTTGGAGGGTGGAGTGACCACTGGCATAAAGAGAACAGCTATTCACGGAAGTTATAAAGACTTGCGTCAATTATCTTAATTGAACCGCCGTATACGGAACCGTACGTACGGTGGTGTGAGAGGACGGGAGTTAATCGCTCCCTCCTACTCGATTTCGTTCATGAAGGAGAATGATCGATTCCGTTGTTTTTGACAGTTTGTTCTGCTGTTAAGTTGAATTTGTCGACTAAACTTCTGAGGGTAGACACGACTAGTGAACTTTGTTCAGAAGCGAATCGTGCATCTTGGATTAAGTTCACCATTTTTTTGGTCGATTCGTCAACGCTTTCGACGGTATGGGCATTTCGCTCATTAATGACGGCAATGTTATTGATAATCTGCTTCATTTGTTCTGTGGCTTCATGGGAAGCGGCAGCTTGTGACATGGATTCCAACACTTCCTGTACATTGTGAATAAAGTCTGCTCCTTTTTTGACTTCTTGGCTGCTGTCTTGAATCGCATTTTGAACGAGAACAGAACTTTCTTTAATTTTTTCTAAAGTTTTGCTGATTTCTTCTGTCGCAACGGTCGTTTGGTCTGCCAGCTTACGAATTTCATTGGCCACTACGGTAAAACCTCGACCGTATTCTCCAGCTCTTACGGATTCAATCCCTGCGTTGAGAGCCAACAGATTGGTCTGCTTGGCAATGTGATTGATCGTTTCGACAATACGTCCAATATTATTGGACAGTTCCATAAAGCGATCTGTTAAATTCAAGGCATTATGTACTTTTTCCACGATATCATTCATTTTTTGATCAATGCCTTGCACTTGGGTTTGAGCTTGTATCAATTGTTCTTGGGATAATCGCTCCAGTCCTTGTAAAGTTTGATGAATTTGTTCCACCTGTCCTCTGGCTTCATGAACCTCATTTAATTGCTGTTGAATGGCCGCGAACATTCCGTCCATTTGCTTGATCACCGAAACAGAATCGTTTTCAACCAGAACGGTTTTTTCCCGCAGAAATTGATTGGTTTGTTCCACGTCCAATGCGGCGAATTTCACTTTTCCTATCAATTCATCCTGACTGTCTATCATATTGTTGACCCAACGTCCCAATGATCCAATTTCATCATTGATCAGAAGCCTTGTATCTAAGCGGGTAGTTAAGTCTCCGCCGCCTTCCGCAATTTTTCGCATCATATTGGTTAATTGCTTTAATCGAGAAGCAATAGGCACCAACCCTCTTTTATAAAACAAATAAGTGGCTAAAATGCCGTATAATCCATTGAGGAGCAAATCATACCAGGAAGGCGAAAATCCGAAAAATGATATACATTGGTTGAGAAGAACGCCGATGAAAATGTAAAAAGCAAAACGTATGCCTAATCGCCAGCTAATGGAGCGGGTACGGTACACCTCTTCTAAATCAGCCTCACACATCATTCCCCACACATCCAGAGATCCCGGCAGCTGAAACGTCACACCCTTCCCTATGACGGGGATATGACGGTAGTCAGGATATCCGGGGAAATGAACAAAAAGATTTTCCCCTTTTCGAATCGTATTTTGAACACCGGGATGTAATTCTTTTGTGGCCGGATCGGTAAAACGAATTTCAAATTCTGTATGGTTTTTGATTTTAACCAATCCTCCGTCTTTCGTATGGACCCCGTCTTTTAAATTTTCGCCGAAAGTAAAGGTACGGTCTTCGAAACGGCTGCGTGATAAAGCAATTCCTTGGGGAAGCGACGGATCAAAATAGGATTTTACTAAAAAAATATAATTGTCACCGGAATCAGGATAAACGTGACCAGCCTCCCGCTGAATGAGGTCTCCGACTACATCATTGGGAACGCGTCCTGCCAAGATGGAATGCAGATCCTCTTGCAATATGACGGGCTGCAAGAATAATAACGTCACTTCATCGTGAAATTGGGATGTCCTTGGCCCAATCTGCAGAGTCGTGGGATCCAAATACGGACCGTATAAAAGACGTTCCTTCGTTTGAAGGACATAGTCGATCCCTTTTTGGAAAGAGTGATGATTAAAATCATTCTTATGGTTAGGAAAAGTCGTACTAGTCACTCTGTTTTCTGTATCCAACAGAAAAAGTTCTGTAAAATACCGGCTTTTTGTCAACATTTTTTTCAAATACAGATCAATCTCAGAAGGCAAAATGCGTTCAAACTCAGCAGTCATGTTTTCTAAAAAACTCCACTGTTCATTGGCCCATTCTGTTAATAATTCGACCCTCGTTTTGGCGATGTCTTCGAAAATTTCTTCAATGGTTCCCGTGCTTTTTCGATTTAATTGATAGGACCACCACAGTGGAAATCCTTCTCGAACTCCCAAACCCTTAAATAACCCCAATTTTTCTACCCCCTTCAAAAAACGGCTGTAAAAGAAGCGCAATGGATTAACCAAAAATTATGTTAGAATATCTAACATATTATGTTAATATTATATTCTGATTAATCGTTATTTTCAAATCTTTTTTGGGATTTCATCCATTATTTCAGATTGGTTAAAATTATTATATTTCCGAAGAAATTCCGATTTTTCAACGAAATTCAGACTGTCAAGTGTGTTTAACGGATGACTGAAAAAGGGGGCATAGTGAAAGTTTTTATCAAGAAGCCGATGACAAGTAGTATTAGCGTGGCAAAGAAAGGAAGCGGTATGATGCCATCGTAAAATCGCTTTTCAATCTTTCTTTTCAACGTAACAGATCGTTTTTTCAAAGAAACAATGAACCTTTCATCATTTTTCTTTCGAATATTTAAGGCACGAGGATCATTAAGTATGATCGACATCATAAAAGAACTTTGCAGAGCCCACAAAAAATGAAAATGGGCACTGCGTTTTTGAGGAAATCCAAAAATAGAAGAAAACGTTGGCGGGAAGATGGGAAACGATTTTGTTTCTCATCTTTTACATACTATGTTGAAGGACAATGCCGCCATAAGCGAAGGCAGCTACGATGACGAGAGCAGGGTGGAGTTTGAGTTTTTCCATCGCCCAAAAGGAAACGGCTGCAATGCCGAGTGAATGCCAAATTCCGATGGAAGAGATCGAGCTTTTTCCCATTTGCCAAGTAAGGACTACCATCATAATGGCAATGACCGGCTGCACTAAGAGAGTCATTCCTTTGACGACGAGTGAATGCCGGTGTTTTTCAAGTACTCTTAACAAAAAGATGAGCGCCGCAGCAGATGGTATGACAGTTGCTCCTAAAGCGACGAGCATGCCTACCCATCCGCCTGCATCAAACCCTACAAAGGCGGCAATTTTGGTGGCAATAGGGCCGGGAAGGGCATTTCCAAGGGCAAGCATATTGGAAAACTCTTGATTATTTAACCAATGGTAATGGGACACGATTTCTTCATACATTAAAGGAATAGACGAAGGGCCGCCGCCATATCCAAGGGCGTTTGCCAAAAAAAATCCGATCATCAGTTGAATCCAAACAGTCATGCTTTTTCGCTCTCCTTGTTTTTATGTTCTTTTTTCCATTTGGCAGCCGTCCGAAAATGGATGCTTCCATAGGCTAAAAAGAGAATGATCACGATGGCTGGATGAATATGGACCGTTTCTAAAAGCAGAAAGGCTAAAAGAAACATAGCGATGCCCATCACTTTTCCTAATCCATCGATCGTTTTTTTCGCAAATTCATAAGCCATGACCCCGAGCATGACAGCGACCACAGGCGCTACTCCCGCGATCATCCCGGCCACTACTTTTGAAGTGCTTAGCACGGAGACGACAGACAATAAAGCAATCATGGCAATGCAACTAGGAAGTATATGGGTTATGACGGCGAGAACCGCTCCAACGTTTCCTTTTAGTTTATAGCCAATGTAGGCGGCCATTTTCGTGGCAATCGGTCCCGGCAAAGCGTTTGCGATCGCTAACGTTTCTCCGAATTCATCATCTTCCATCCATCGATATCTTGTGACGGCCTCGTATCGAATCAGAGGGATAACGGATGGACCTCCTCCGTATCCGAGAATTCCGGTCCGAATCATCGCTATGGATAACTGCCAATAGAGCTTCCAAGAGTTGTTCAATACCCTTTATCCTCCTTTTACTGCTGTCTCTTCTTCGTTTATACGTTTATCCGAGACCAAGGCAACAAGTCGTAAATATTCTGATTTCCGTCTCTTTCATGGAATATATGATTATAGGATGAAAAATAAATGATCCTAATGTTCTCTTAAAACAAAATTTCATTATGTTTGACTTTAAAACTGCTTTGCCCGTTTTCAAAGATAAACGGCCGTTAAAACAGCAAAACGATAAACATTCCCCGGCTCCCTTTAGGCTCATGTCAAGATCTCTCACTTAGCACTCCATTCATCGAACGGGAGTGTGGGGGGATTTTTCCAAGGAAAGATCGACGGACGTTTCCGGACGTACCTCAATCACTTCAAAAAACCGTTGATGAGCCGTGGTCGGGAAGGAGCTGCCGTCCTCCAAATTGTATGCTTTTTCCTTGCAAAAATCTAGAATGCGATTAAATTTTCGGAAAATTGGAAAAGATAATTAAAAAAGGAAGTGAAAGGAGTAACAATGATGATTCAAGTCAAAGTGTTTGATTATGAGCATGAAAAAGACTTGGAAGAAGAAATAAACGCATTTTTAAAAACGGTGGATGAACCAAATATTGTGGACATAAAGTATCATATTGCAGCGATGCCGGAAGAGGAAGAAGAGCAAATTTATTGTTTCAGCGCGATGGTGGTTTACCGGAAAGAAAAACGATGATAAGAAAACGGCCGAATGGGTCGATGAAACTTTTCGGCTTTTTAAAAGCAAAGAATGAAAGAAAACGCCGTCTATGCAAACGGCGTTTTAGGTTGAAACGCAACTTCTATTAATTTTGTGTTGTCCGATATTTTGCGGCGTTCAGGCCGGCAAGCCGCCCTGTTACAAGAGCAGAGGTGATATTGTATCCTCCCGTATATCCATGGATGTCCATGATTTCACCGCAGAAAAACAAGCCCGGTCTTTTTTTCGATTCCATCGTTTTTGGCTCGATTTCTTTTACGGAGACGCCGCCGCCTGTGACAAACGCTTTTTCGAGTGGGAGCGTGCCGTTTACCTGAAAAGTAAAATGTTTGCACAGATGGACGAAATTCCTGATTCGATCTATTGGAAGAGTGCTGCAAGGCGTATTTTCGTCAATCTCAGCTTTTTTCAGCAAAAACAGCAAATATCTTTCGGGCAGCAGGCCTTTTAGAGTGTTCTTGACCGATTTTTTCGGATTGTTTTTCACTTCTTGATTCACTTTTTGAAACAGTTCTTCCTCGTGAAAGTCAGGAAGAGAATCTAGGTGCATCGTCACTTTATCCAAATTCCATTTTTTCATCGCTTTGACGACAAACTGACTGCAGCGCAAGACGGCGGGTCCGGAAATGCCAAAATGAGTAAAAATCATGTCCATTTGATGAGTAATGATTTTTTTTCCTTTTGGATTGAGGACGCTTAAAGCGATGTCTTTTAGTGAAAGGCCCTGTAACCTTTTTTCTTGAATAAAGGGTTCGTCGCTCGTAACAGGAACTTCCGTCGGGTATAGTTCGGTAATGGTGTGGCCGGCTTTTTTCGCCCAAGGATAGCCGTCGCCGGTTGACCCGGTATGAGGCACTGATTTACCGCCGGTTGCGATCACGATGGCACGACCGTCAATGGTCGATCCGTCGGCCAAGACAATGGTGTGTTTATGGTCTGTTTCAAACAGAATATCTTTGACGGGAGAGTTCGTTCGAATTTCGACTTTCAATTCATTTAAACGGCGCAATAAGGCGTTGACGACCGATTGTGCGTTATCCGAAACGGGGAACATACGCCCG
This sequence comes from Bacillus sp. FSL W8-0223, assembly GCF_038006805.1. Lineage (NCBI taxonomy): Bacteria > Bacillati > Bacillota > Bacilli > Caryophanales > Bacillaceae > Bacillus > Bacillus sp. FSL W8-0223. Next base: position 2,810,794 of record NZ_JBBOVX010000001.1, on the reverse strand, counting down.
TGATCTTCTTCTTTCAATTGGACTCCTAACTGTTCAAAGAATGTAATAATATCCTCGTTATTAAAAATCGAAAAGGCACTGTACAAAAATCGGCCGTTTCCTGGTATATGCCGAATCACTTCCTCGATCGGCCGCCGATTCGTTACATTACAGCGTCCGCCGCCGGAGATGGCCAGTTTGCGGCCAAGTTTGTTTCCTTTATCTACCAAAAGAACGTTTGCCTTCTTTTCGCCGGCTGCGATGGCCGCCATTAGACCGGCAGGACCGCCTCCAATCACAATAACATCATACATATTGTTACCACCTGCTTTACCATCTTTTTCGACACTAAAAAGACTATGAAAAAGTTTGTCAGAAACTATGTAAAGTTGTAAACTATGTCTTAGTGCATTTCAACATTTCTATGATCAGGAAGGGATGTTATGGCTTCAAAATTAATAAGAGGAACTTTTATTTTAACATTAGGTACGTTTATCTCAAAATTTATTGGCCTCTTTTATGTGATTCCCTTTTATGCCATTATCGGTGGGGAAGATGCCGCTTCGCTTTATCAGTACGGCTACGTTCCTTACATGATTTTTATCAGCATTGCCACAGCTGGTGTACCGCTGGCGGTATCAAAATTTATTTCCAAATATAATGCACTTGAAGAATATTCGGTAGGGCGAAGGCTTTTTAGATCAGGACTCGTATTAATGACGATAACGGGTTTCTTGTCTTTTCTCGCCATGTATGAATTTGCGCCATTTTTTGCAAAACTTGTGATTACTAATAAAGATCAAACTTATTCGGTGGAAGACGTGGCTACCGTTATTCGGGCGGTTAGTTTCGCTTTGATTATCGTCCCGTTTATGAGTATCATGCGCGGCTTTTTCCAAGGCCACCAATCCATGGGACCGTCCGCTGTTTCGCAAGTCGTAGAACAGATAGCACGTATTTTATTTTTATTGATCGGGGCTTATGTCGTTTTGCATGTTCTGCATGGCACGATTGTTTCCGCGATCAGCGTCGCCACTTTTGCAGCATTTATCGGGGCGGTTGCCGGCCTTCTGGTGCTGTTTTGGTATTATTGGAAACGAAAACGGCATTTGAACGAACTACTGAAGCAGGACAGGGGAGAAGTGAACGTTTCTCTCTTTGATATGTATAAAGAAATTTTTGTTTCCGCGATTCCATTTGTTTTTGTCGGCATCGCCACTTCACTGTATCAGTTGGTGGATATGGTGACGTTTAACCGAGCGATGACCGCTATTGGACAAGCCAAAGCGGCTGTTCCTGCTTTCGGTATTTTAAATTTCGGCTCGCAGAAATTGGTCATTATTCCGGTTTCGCTTGCTACTTCTTTTGCCATGACGCTTGTACCGTTAGTGACAGAATCCTTTGTTTCAGGAAATATGAAACGGGTAAACGATCAATTAAATCAGACGTTCCAAGTGCTGTTATACTTGACGGTCCCGGCTTCTCTCGGCATATCTCTGCTGGCAGAGCCGTTTTACACAGTCTTTTATGAACATAGCACTCTTGGCACGGAAATTTTGCAGACATATGCCCCTGTGGCGATTTTGTTTGCGCTTTTCCAAGTAACGGCAGGGATTTTACAAGGAATTAACGAACAACGCTTTACCGTCTTCAGCTTACTTGTGGGAATTCTTTTAAAACTTAGTTTGAACATTCCTTTGATTAAAATGTTTCAAACAGAAGGAGCTATCTATGCGACGGCGATCGGTTACATGGTTTCCATTATCATCAATCTTGTGGTGATTAAAGCATTTACGTCCTATTCTTATCGAGTGGTTTTTCGTCGGACGGTATTAATCCTTCTGTTCAATTTGATCATGTCGATTTGCGTGATCGTCGCCTATCATCTTCTTGCGCATTTCTTGAACCCGGCAAGCAAGCTTCAAGCATTGATCATAATCGGAATATGTGCTTTGGTGGGGGCTTCCGTCTATTTTTATTTAAGTTACCGCACTAAATTAATAGGGAAAATGTTCGGCAAGAAAGCGACGCTTCTCGGGAAAAAATTGAGAATATCTAGGGGATTATGATGATCCTTTTGCTTTTAGCTGCTTGTGGTTCCCATCTTCAAGGAGGTTCATGATGAGAATTGATCGCATGCTGGCCAATCTCGGCTATGGAAGCAGAAAAGAAGTGAAAAGTCTGTTGAAAAAAGGGGCGGTGCTCGTGAATGGGGCACCGGTCAAAGATGGGAAAACGCATGTTCAACCACAAACGGACAAGGTAGAAGTTTTGGGGGAAATCGTTCATTACAAAGAATTTGTCTATTTTATGATGAATAAACCAGCCGGTGTTATTTCCGCCACAGAAGATTTATATGAGGAAACAGTTGTAGATTTGTTGGATCCAAAAGATCAGGTGTTTCAGCCGTTTCCGGTTGGAAGGCTTGATAAAGATACAGAGGGCCTATTGCTGTTGACCAATGATGGTCAGTTGGCTCACCTGCTTTTGTCCCCTAAAAAGCATGTTCCGAAAACCTATTTTGCCGTAATTGCAGGAGAAGTGACGGAAAATGACCGAAACGTTTTTTCAAAAGGCATCGAACTGGATGACGGATATGTAACGAAGCCGGCTCAATTGAACATTCTTCAAAGCGGGATTCGTTCTCATATTGAGTTAACGATTACTGAAGGGAAATTTCATCAAGTCAAAAGAATGTTTGAAGCCGTCGGAAAACGAGTCATCTATTTGAAGCGTCTTAAAATGGGGCCACTCACATTGGATGAAGAACTGAAACTAGGAGAGTATCGGGAATTGCGGCAAGAGGAGATCGCTTCCTTGCAGCAGTACGTCCTGATGCGAAAAAACAGCGAAAGATAAAAAAGAAAAGCGATTTCCCGTCCGATTAAGCGGGAATCGCTTTTTTTCGCATTAGGATATTTTCACTTTCTTAGACGTTGTTGTCCATTTGCCCCTGCTAGGGCTTTGAACTAAATCATTGTAAACTAACACATTTAAGTCGCGTTGGATAGTGCGAGGAGTGATGCCAAACTCATCGACAATCTGTTGCGTAGTGACAGTTCCATTTTCTTTAATGAACATGTAAACGGACTTAATCCTAGTCAACATCCGATTGGTTGAAGGTTTCAAAAAACCACTCCCTCTTCTTTTTTCCAGAGGCAATAACAACGGACGACTTATGTGGTATATTTTTATGTAACGATTTTCGTTTCAGACAACTCCTTTGCAAAGAAATTTAAGATGTCTGATAATTACATTATACCCCTTTAGGTGATATTTTACTATAAAAAAAACTTGAATTTACTGAAATTTTGCCCCAAATGTGGATAATTTATCCCGTTGTCGTAAAATAGCAGTTTTTGATTAAAGGTTTTTTCAATGGCGAAATGTTTTTTTTGCAGGCCGGGAAGAGTAAAATAAAAGAAGAAAGTAAAGAGTTAAAGGAGAACAAAATATGGCTGAAATTCGTTGGAACGAAGAAGTCGAAAAAAGAAAAGAGGAATTGATTCGCGATTTGCAATCATTGATTCAAATAAAAAGCGTTTTGGATGAAAGCCATGCGACGAGTGACGCTCCGTTAGGAAAAGGAGTAAAAGAAGCGCTTGAATTTATGCTGAAATTGGGAGAAAGAGATGGATTCAGCAGCCGCAATGTCGGAAATGTGGCAGGTCATATTGAATTTGGCCAAGGGGATGAGCTTTTAGGAATCCTTTGTCACGTAGATGTTGTTCCTGAAGGAGACGGATGGTCTGTGGAGCCGTTCGGCGGGGAAATCAAAGACGGAAAAATATTTGGGCGTGGCTCCATCGATGACAAAGGTCCGACGATGGCGGCTTATTATGCGATGAAAATTGTTAAGGATCTTGGAGTGCCGATTAACAAACGGGTTCGAATGATTATCGGAACGGATGAAGAGAGCGATTGGCGCTGTGTCGACCATTATTTTCAGGTCGAGGAAATGCCGACTTTTGGATTTGCTCCCGACGCGGATTTTCCTATTATTTATGCAGAAAAAGGAATTGCTGATTTTGATATCGTGCAAACGGCAAAAGAGAAGGATGCGGCCGAAAGCGAGGTAGAAGTGCTCTCCTTTCAATCGGGAAGACGGTATAATATGGTCCCTGATCACGCAAAAGCGGTTTTGATGGTTCATCATGGGGAAACAAAAATTTTGCAGCAGTTTTCCGATTATTTGAGCGAAAACGGTTTGCAGGGCAAGTATTTCATGGACAGAGGCGATCTGGTCCTGGAAATGGAAGGAATATCCGTGCATGGCTCGGAGCCTGAAAAAGGAAAAAATGCGGGTTTGTATTTATGTGATTTCTTATCTCGTTTAGATCTGCCAGAATACGAAAAAGATTTTTTCCAATTTGTTTCTCATTATTTCCATCAAGATTTCACAGGAGATTCATTAGGCCTCGCTTATGAAGATGATATAACAGGCAAATTATCGTTGAATGCTGGCATTCTTTCTTTTGATCGGGATCGTGGAGGAAAAATAGGGATCAGTATGCGTTATCCTGTCACCTTTCCTCTTAAAGATCGTATAGATCAGCTAAAAAAAATTCTTCGTGAAAAGGGATTGGCCATTGAAAATTTCTCTGACAGCAAACCTCATCATGTAGACAAAGACCATCCGTTTATTCAAACGTTGGCGAATGTATATGAACAGCAAACCGGTGAAAAAGCGGAACTTTTGGCCATTGGCGGAGGAACGTACGCACGGTCGCTTGATACGGGGGTTGCTTTTGGAGCTCTTTTTCCAGGAAGACCGGACGTAGCCCATCAAAAAGATGAGTATATGTTTTTAGAAGATTTATGGAAAGCAACCGCGATTTATGCTCAAGCCATATATGAATTAACGAGATAATAGAAAAAGCTGTGGACAATGGATTGATTTAATTGAGTTTTTCAATGAAGAGGGAATGGGGGAGATACCGATGGAATGGGTACTGTTAAATGGGGAGTTTTTGCCGAGAAAAGAAGCCAAAGTGGATATTGAAGACCGCGGCTATCAATTTGGCGATGGAATCTATGAAGTCATCAGGGTTTATCATGGTAAAATGTTTGCTGTCGATCAGCATCTGTCTCGCCTTCAATCAAGTGCGGAAAAAATTTCCCTTCAAAATCCTTATACAAATGATGAATGGAAAGCCTTGCTTGAAGAATTAATTGAGAAAAATGAGTTGGATGGAGGAAGCGTGTATTTACAATTGACACGCGGTGCGTCTCCTAGAGCTCACGCCTTTCCTGATTCAAGCGTTTTACCTGTTGTGGTGGCATATACTAAATCATTCGAAAGGCCTGACAAGGAAAGAAAATATGGCGTGAAAGCGCTGTTTGTGGAAGATATTCGCTGGCTGCGATGCGATATTAAAAGTTTAAATTTGCTGGGAAATTTACTGGCGAAGCAAAAAGCGGCTTCCGAGGGGTGCTATGAAGCGGTGCTGCATCGTGGAGAAACTGTAACGGAAGGCTCCTCTTCCAATATTTTTATTGTGAAACAAGGAGTTGTGCAAACACATCCGGCAAACAACTTGATTTTAAACGGAATTACTAGGCAGGTAGTCATTTCGTTATGCCAAGCAAACAGCATTCAAGTGGACGAGAAGCCGTTTACGAAACAAGAACTGCTGCAAGCAGATGAAGTATTTCTTACTTCCACTACGTCCGAAGTTCTTCCTGTTGTGGAAGTAAACGAGAAGCCGGTGGCTGATGGAAAACCAGGTGCGGTTACGTTAAAAATACAGGAGTTGTTAGAAAAAGAAATCGAAGCTTTAAGTAAAATTACTGAAGGATAGAGATTGAACAGGAAAAGAAAGAATAGTGGTTTAGCCAAAGCTTTTCAGAAGAGATAGAAGGCTTTGGCTTTTTTATGAATGTGACCCCTTGCGAATTCCGTGGGCAAAAATATGGATGGAAAAATACCCCACCAAAAGGTTCGGCAAAAACGTGGTTTTTCCGTTATTTTTGATGGGTCCAGCAGGATTTTCCCTATAATCCGTGGAGAGTAAGGAACACTGCTGGTGGACAGACACGAATGATTAATATCGGAAAAGGTCGCTTGATAAATAACGTTCGCCTGTATCAGCTGTCATACAAACAACGACGTCATCTTTTGAAAGCTCACTTGCCACTTTGATGGCAGTAAAGCAAGCAGCACCGGATGAAGGGCCGACAAGAATACCTTCTTCTTTGGCCAACTTGCGGGTCATTTCATACGCTTCTTCATCTTTTACTAAATGGATTTGATCATATACTTCCGTATTCAAGGTGGCAGGAATAAATCCCGGACTTGTCCCTACAAGTTTATGTTTTCCTGGTTTTCCGCCCGATAATACCGGCGATCCATAAGGTTCGGCAACATGGATTTTGAGATTGGGATAGTGTTCCTTCAGTACTTCACCGGTTCCGGTAATCGTTCCTCCAGTACCGGATGTCGCTACAAAAGCCGTCAACTCTTTTCCGAGTTCTTTCATGGCCTCAACGATTTCGATAGCGGTAGTGCGGCGATGGGCATCCGGGTTGGCGGGATTTTCAAATTGCATGGGGATAAAGCTATTTGGTATTTCCGCAGCCAATTCTTTCGCCTTTTTGATGGCTCCGGGCATTTTTTCATTTCCTGGAGTCAGAACGACTTCGGCGCCGTATGCTTTTAATAAGTTAATGCGCTCTTTTGTCATGGTATCCGGCATCACGATAATGGCGCGATATCCTCTAGCCGCTGCATTCATCGCTAGACCAATGCCGGTATTGCCGCTCGTTGGTTCAATAATGGTGGATCCTTTTTTCAACAGTCCCGCTTTTTCTGCTTCCACAATCATATTATACGCGGCGCGGTCTTTTACACTTTTGCTCGGATTGAAATATTCCAGCTTTAAGTAAATATCGGCCCCGTTTTTGGGATTAAGACGGTTTAGTTTTACCAAAGGTGTATCGCCGATTAGATCAGCTATGTTTTGAACGATCTTCATTGTTTACGCCTTCCTTTCTAATCTTCATTATTCATCATACCTATTCTTAGAGGTCTAATCAACTTTTGCAGATTTTATACTTTTTCCCATTTTTTGATACAATGTAATTATTATTTTGGGATAGTGGCTCGATTTTTAGACATCATGTGCTGGAGGGCCAATCATAGGAGTGGTGGAAGTGAAAACTCATTATTTTTTTGCTTTAAGGCTGCCTGATGAAACAAAAGAATATTTGTATTCTTGGCGGCGCCAATTTTCATTGCCGTTCAAACGTTGGGTGCACCCGAACGATTATCATATTACGTTCGCTTTTTTAGGCGACGCAGATCCAAAGCCGTTACAAGAAGCGGTGGATACAGTAAAACGGATCGTCGAAAAAACGCCGCCTTTTTCCGTGCAGATTGACTCTATCGGAACATTCGGCCGTAAAGAATCTCCCCGAATTTTTTGGGCAGGAACCAAACAGAACAACCGCCTCTTCGATATTCAAAAACAAGTATTCCAAGCTGCGAAAGAGGCAGGTTTTCAGTTGGATTCTAAACCATTCCGCCCTCATATTACGCTGGCGAAAAAATGGAATGGGGATATTTCGTTTACAGATGCAACCGGTTTTTTGTACGCCAAACCACCTTCCCATATTTTTCAAGCAGACTCAGTGGTGTTGTATCAGACCCATTTAGACCGTTCGCCCATGTATGAAGAAATTGTCCGGTTTTGTTTCGAAAATAAGGAAGGAAAGGAATCGAAAGGAAATGGCTCAGTTAATTAAGCTCCAAGATTATGTGTCTCGATATCAACAAGATGTGTACCGTTACCCATCCCAATTTATCCGATTAAAAAAACAACAGTGGGACAAGTTTGTGAATTGGAGCGAAATGCAAAAACAGGAGCATGAGGGGTGGGCGCAAGAGGAATCCCTTTTTTATGAAGATGAGAACAAGGAAAAAACAAATATGTTCCATAAATTGAAAAATATGTTTCGAAAAAGGAATTTTTCGATGGATGAAGGGGAAAATGAAAAGAAAGAGTCTCCCTTTTTTCAAATGGATCTTTCGAATATGAACGAATTGGAGTTAAAACAATTTTTTCTCGATCAGCTGTTTGAATTTCAAATCAAGTGGGCAAGTTCCACTTTAACAGAAACATCATATATTGATTACAAATATTTTTATGATGAACGCTTAAAATATTTTCTGCAAAGATTTCCAGATACGTTTCTCGTCATGTATAAGCCGATATTGGCTTTGAAAAAGGCGCCGGTCGAATTGGATGTTCTCCTGTTGACGCCCACTGAACTATGGTGTCTTACTTTTTTGGAGGAGGAAAACCGGGCTGTTTATTTTGGATCATCGGATCGATTCTGGATCAAAAAAATAGGAAAAAAAGAGAAAAAAGTGTTAAGTCCGGTTCTTTCTTTGCAAAGAATGGGGGTCATCGTGTCTAAGTTATTTCGTACGTACAATGTGGATTTTCCGGTGAAAAAAGCGGTCATATCGCGAAACGGCTACATTGATTATCCATCTCCTCCTTTTGATCTCCACATTTTCGATAAAAAAAGCTATCCGAAATGGTTTGAATCGATGAGAGAGTTCCGTTCCCCGTTAAAAATGACACAGTTAAAAGCAGCCAAAACCGTTTTGGAATTTGCGGAAACCAACAGCATCAATAGGCCGGAGTGGGACGATGAGGCGGAATGGCCAGATCATGAAATTGAAATCGGAGATGAAGCAGAAGATAGAACACTTTGAAAAGCACAAAAGCTGTGCTTTTCATTTATCACCAACTGCCTGACCGTTAGATAAAATTCGATCAGAGGGGGCAAAAGCTGGATTCTTTTAGCTGTATAATCGGATCAATTTCATCATCCGGCTGTAATTTTTCAGCGTTGTATAGGTTTCTGTTGACAAGTCAGTAAAGAAAATGATGATAAAAACATTTCCACTTTCAGAGTGCTCAGATGACAAAAAGAATTTTTATAAATGAATGGGCGGCACCGTCTCCTTGGCTAATGATCCGTTAAGCGGGAGCAAGGACTGAAACAGTGGAAAGGAAAGAAGGATGTATGCTTCCTAAAAATCAATCGTTTCATGCCTACCAAGATGAGTTGGATGTCTTCACTATTTTTCTTTCATACGATTACTTTCAAGGAGAATCGTCTTCTTTTCGACTAAAAACGGAAGATGCCATAATTGACTTGAACATATTGGAGAAACTGGATTCAGAATACGGCAGAACATATCGTTGCGAATCTCCGGTGGTTCCGGTTTTCGGGAAAAGTCATTATATTTTGGATGAAAGAGGGCAAGAAACGTTATTACTTGTCGGCAAAGTTATTCGTACGAAAGAGTTCGACCAAATGTTTTTTTATGAGGGAAAAGATTTGGGAGCTCATTATACAAAGGAAAGGACCGTTTTTAAAATATGGTCGCCGGCAGCGATAGAGGCGAAAGTCCATGTAAAAAGAAGAGGGGCAATCAATTGGGAAACGTTTTCGCTCATTCGGGAAGAACGAGGAGTTTTTTCTGCTGTCGTGAAAGGCGATTGGGAACAATCTTGCTATTATTACGAAGTTTTTATAAATGGAGAATGGAGAAAAGCGGCTGATCCATATGCAAAAGCAGTCAGTCTGAACAGCGAGTACAGCTGCGTCGTCGATCTCGGCAAAACCAATGTTAAAAGAGTTTCTCCTCCGTCTTTTGGATCGCCCGTCAATGCAATCATATACGAAACATCGATTAGAGATCTCACCATTCATCCTGACAGCGGAGTAAAGAACAAGGGAAAATATTTAGGAGTTGCGGAAAAAAATACGAGAGGAAAGACGGGAGGAATAACGGGTTTATCTTATATCAAAAATTTAGGAATCACCCATATCGAATTTCTTCCTTTTCACGATTTTTACGGCGTTTCTGACGAAAAACCGGAAGAATCATACAATTGGGGGTATAACCCTCTATTTTATAACGTACCTGAAGGATCTTATGCAAGTGAGCCTCAAAACCCTTACAATCGGATTCTAGAGTTAAAGGAAATGATTGAAGCCGTTCACTCTGAAGGAATGCGAGTCATAATGGATGTTGTTTACAACCATTTGTATGAACGGGAGAGCTCCGCTTTCGAACAACTTGTTCCGGGGTATTATTTTCGTTTTGATGAAAACGGGCGGCCGTCCAATGGCACCGGAGTTGGAAATGACTTTGCTTCTGAACGTCTGATGGCTCGAAAATTCATTCTGGATTCCATTGAGTTTTGGTTGAAAGAATATAATGTTGACGGGTTTCGTTTTGATTTAATGGGTATTCTCGATGTAGAAACGATGAAAGAAGCAGTAAAAGTGGCTCGCTCTTACAAGCCGGACTGTCTTATCATCGGGGAAGGATGGGATTTGCCGACGCCGCTCCCCCGAAAGCAAAAAGCTGCGCTTCATAATCAGCATATACTTCCCGAAATTGGCCAGTTTAATGATTTTTTCCGCGACTCCGTAAAGGGGGGCGTATTTCATCTTTCGGACAAAGGCTTTGCTCTTGGAAAGCTGGATATGTATGAAAAAGCTTTCCATGCGGTGTGCGCAAGCATCCCTTTAGAAGGCAGAACGGGAATATTTACAGAGCCGCTGCAATCTGTAAATTTTGTCGAATGCCATGATAATCATACTTTGTGGGATAAGTTAATGGCTTGTTTTCCAAACCAAGAGGAGGAAAACCGTCGCCGCCACCTTTTAGCTACTGCTATGGTTTTGCTTTCCCAGGGGATTCCTTTTCTTCACAGCGGCCAAGAGTTTTTTCGGACAAAAAAAGGGGTTGGAAACAGCTATAACAGCGAAGATGAAATCAATTGGCTGGATTGGAGCAGGAAGGAGAATTATAAAGACGCCGTTGATTATATAAAAGGTTTGATTGAAATTCGGAAAAATCATGGAGCTTTCCGCTTGCAAACTGCTGAGGAGATCCGAAAGCATTTGAAAAAATGGACAGTAAGGAAGGGAATCGTATCAGTTTTAATGGACGACGTGGGCGGCAAGGGACCTTGGAATAAGATTCTCGTCGTGTTTTATCCGAATGAATTGTCTGGAGAAATGGCTCTTCCCGGCGAGTCTGCTTGGAAAGTGATTGCGGATGAGAACCGTGCAGGCATTCAACCAATCCGAGAAGTGGAAAAGACGCTTGTCCTTTCTCCTATTAGCTGCTATGTATGTGTTCAATAGCAGGAATCTTTTTTATCGTCTCTGTTCATGCTATGGGAAAGAATAATAATTTAGAAAGCGGCAAGTCTTTTTTGCGCGAACTTGTTTCTATTTTTTTAAATGATGAGTTTAGATCCTTTCAACACGAGGAAAGCGAAACTTCCGTCAGTGGGGACTGTTGATGGTTAGTTGGACATAACGGTCATTTTGAGGCAATTGTCCTTTAAAATCGAACCCCTATTTTGCTTGTGATGAGAAAAAGGGACCCTCTGCTTTTTCAAGCGAAGTCCATTGGTCATTGGTCGGACCATTGCCTTCGCATTGTGCTGAAGTCGTTTTGGACGGCATCTTGACGAAAACACTCGAAAGAAGATAAAATTTAAAAAGTAGTTTCAATTGAAAAGCGGATGTTGAATTGAAGGAAAGCTGAATGGAATAGAGTATGATCGTTTTACTTGGAATGATTTCATTCAGTGGTAGCTTGCCCGTTTGGATCGAACGGACGGAAAGCTTAAAAATATAGGAGAATCGGATTGCGCAATAAGATGGATAATCAATCGGGAAAAGAGCGTATGGACAAAGCTGCCAAAATAAAATTAAATAAATTGGAACATTTGTTTGATCAAGAATGGGAGATTATCCCCGCCGGAGGACTTACCGGCGAAGCTTTTTTTGCCAAGCATGAAGAACAGAGGCTTTTTTTAAAGCGAAATTCTTCGCCTTTTCTTGCTGCTTTGTCAGCTGAGGGAATCGTTCCCAAACTTGTGTGGACGAAAAGGTTAGAAAGCGGGGATGTGATTACCGCCCAGCATTGGCTGAACGGCAGAGAGCTGTCTCCTGATGAGATGGTGGACAGAAGGGTGACGAAATTACTAAAAAAAATTCATACATCTAAACCGCTTTTGACAATGCTGGAGCGACTTGAAAAGCGCCCGGTTCAGCCGGAAAAGCTGTTGCTGGAAGTCCAAGATGGAATTGACTTGAATTTGCTGCAGCATCCTACCATTCAAAAAGCCTTTGAGTTTCTGCAAAAAAAGGTCAAGTTCATTCGCTATGACGATTATGCCGTTTGCCACGGAGATGTCAACCATAACAACTGGCTGCTTTCCGAAGGCAATCGTTTGTATTTGATTGACTGGGACCGCCCTCTTATAGGCGATCCGGCCATTGATTTGGGCATGCTTCTATATTGTTATATCCCCGGAAATGATTGGGAAGAGTGGCTTAGGTTGTACGGAATGGAACTGACTACTCACCTTCAATTGCGGATGAAATGGTATGTGGTGATGCAAACCATATTATCTATTCAATGGCATAAAGATAAAAGCCGTTTTCATGAAATGAACCGCTGGCTTACCTTTCTCCATAACATCTTATGATCGTGTTAAGACAATTGGTCTATATCGCTGACCCATTGAGATAAGTGGTTTTGATGGGCTTGGATGTGCTCATCCAAATGTTGTGTATATTGACCATCTTGGCTGTATTGATAAATTTCCTGCAATGTTGATTTGACACCTTGATCAACGTTTGCATTGGCCATCAACGATTTTGCCAGTCTTTCGAGCTGTTCGCATTCCGAGACGGTTCCGCAACAATCCAGTTGATGGTCGCTTAAAATATCTCTTAATAATTGTGCTTGATCCTTCCATGTTAAAGGCATGGCACTCATCCTTTCTTTCGCATCATATAAGGAATTCTCTTATTTTAGTGTCGGGAATTCTTTTTTTTTTTATGCATGAAGATTATGAACGAATAGACAGTGGGGGATTTTTAATGCGTTTACGAAACAAACCTTGGGCTAAAGAAAAAATTCGGCAATATCCACAATATGTGATTCCTGAACCTGAAAAGCAAAAAGGAAAATGGCGGGAAATGTTCGGAAATGATCAGGCGATCCATTTGGAAATTGGCACAGGAAAAGGACAGTTTATTGTGGGGATGGCTCGATTGCATCCTGATGTCAATTTTATTGGAATTGAACTGCAAGAAAGCGTGATTGTATCTGCGCTTGACAAAGTAATAGAAGCAGAATTGCCGAATGTAAAGCTGTTGAATGTGAACGCCGGACATTTAACCGATTTTTTTGCCAATGGGGAAATCGAAAGAATTTACTTGAATTTCTCAGATCCTTGGCCAAAGAAACGACATGAAAAACGGCGATTGACTTACAAAAATTTTCTGAAAGCCTATGAGGAAATTTTGGCGGATGGCGGCGAGATCCACATGAAAACGGATAATCAAGGATTGTTTGAATACTCGCTTGTCAGCTTCTCGCAGTACGGTCTTATTTTAAAGGATGTGAGTCTTGATCTTCACAACAGCGATTATCAAGAAAATGTCATGACCGAATATGAAGAAAAATTTTCGCAAAAAGGAAATAGAATTTATCGCTGTGAAGTGCAGTTTCCGGCAAAAAAGGCAGAGGAGAATGAAGTTTTGCTTTAAAAAGGGGCCTTAACAAAACCGAAAAAAAAGAGATGATTTTTCCACAAATCAACTGTCCGTTTTCGAAGTGGGAAAGCGTTTTGTCAGTGCCAACGGGAACGATCGGACCGAACCCGTTGGCGAGCGATCAGGAGAGGCGATAGACGTCCATAATGGTTCCGGTGCTGGCATCGGCAATAAATTCATACTGCTCCAATTCGCCATCCCGTCTTCTGGAAATTCCGCCTTTATAAACAGTTGTGTCAATTCCAAGTTTTTGATATTGTTCCGGTTTCATTTGAATCCATGACCCTTCAATGATTCCTTCTTTGTTAAAGGCTTCTTTGACGCGGGCAAGGACCTTTTCAGCTGCAACGGTAGGCGAGGACGTTACCGCTTTTTGGGCAAACAACGCGCCTGCTGCACCGGCGACTGCACCTAATGTAAAAGACTTCCACCCAATTCTCATGAGCACACCCCCAAAAAAGTTACTATTTTCAGTATACATGAATTTGAAAAATTCGCCATATGGCAGGGGAGGCTCAATTGGAAAAGGGTTTCAAAGTTTTGTAAAATAACGATGTACATAGTTTTGCAACAACGAAAAGGAGCATGATCTCATGAATCAAGAAACGTTGGAATTGTTTCGACAATTAACCGAACTTCCGGGAGCTTCCGGAAATGAACATGCTGTACGTGCATTTATGAAGGAACAGCTTTCTCAATACGCTGATGAAGTAGTGCAAGATCGGCTAGGGAGTATTTTTGGGGTCAAAAAAGGAAACGGACCTGTCGTGATGGTAGCTGGTCATATGGATGAAGTAGGATTTATGATTACTTCGATTACGGATAACGGAATGCTCCGATTTCAGCCGCTGGGAGGCTGGTGGAATCAAGTGCTGTTAGCGCAGCGTGTACAAATTATAACGGAGAACGGACCGGTAATCGGTGTGATTGGATCCATTCCTCCCCATTTGTTAAGTGAAGAACAGCGGAAAAAACCGATGGAAATAAAAAATATGCTCATTGATATTGGAGCGGACGACCGCGAAGATGCGGAACGGATTGGCATTAAACCGGGGCAGTTTGCCGTGCCGATTTGTCCATTTACTCCATTGGCTAATCAAAAGAAAATTTTAGCCAAAGCTTGGGATAATCGCTATGGATGTGGGCTTGCCATCGAATTGTTGAAGGAAGTAAAAGATGAAACGCTTCCTAATACGCTTTATTCTGGAGCGACTGTTCAAGAAGAAGTCGGCCTTCGAGGTGCGCAGACAGCTGCCAATATGATTAAGCCGGATATTTTCTTCGCGTTGGATGCAAGTCCCGCCAATGATATGTCCGGAGATAAAAATCAATTTGGCCAATTGGGTCAAGGGGCTTTGATTCGTATTTATGACCGGACGATGGTAACTCATAGAGGAATGAGAGAATTCGTTCTCGATACGGCAGAATCAAATCAAATTCCTTATCAGTTTTTTGTTTCACAAGGAGGGACGGATGCCGGAAGAGTGCATTTGTCCAATGAAGGCGTCCCGAGTGCGGTGATCGGGATTTGCTCCCGCTATATTCATACGCACGCCTCGATGATTCATGTAGATGATTACCAAGCTGCCAAAGAATTGTTGATTAAGCTAGTTCGTTCATGTGATCAATCAACGGTTGAGGCCATTCGGAATAACGGGTAATGGAATATTGGTAGACATTCCATCCATGAATGGATTTTTCTAAAAGATGTGACTGCCGGAACGGAAAGGTTTTTCATTTATAGAGAAAGTGGTTTGGTTGAGACAGAGGGAGTGGCAATCCGTGAAAATAGCGGTGGGGTCAAAAAATGCAGCAAAAATCGCTGCCGTGAAAGAAGGAATCCAATTTGTTCAATTGAGTGCCGAAGTACTTTCGGTTGACGTCGAATCGGGGGTAAGCAATCAGCCTTTTTCGGATGAGGAAACCATAAGAGGAGCCATTCAACGAGCGGAAAGATCGCTGTTGGCGGAAAATGCTGATGTCGGAATCGGTTTGGAAGGCGGCGTAACGGAAACGCCACACGGTCTTTTGCTTTGTAACTGGGGAGCTCTGGCGGAAAAAGGAAAAGAGTCCCTCGTGGCCGGAGGAGCTCGGATTCTCTTGCCGAAAGAGATTGCCGAAAGATTAAGAGCGGGGAAAGAGTTGGGACCGGTGATGGATGAATTTTGCCGCAGAAAACAAATTCGTGAAAAAGAAGGAGCAGTTGGCATCTTTACAAACGGGCTTGTCACGAGAAAAGACATGTTTTTCCATGTGATGAAGCTGCTCCTCGGACAATGGCTGTACCGAAAGAATGAAAGGTAAGATCTTACTCTTATAAGGATATAGCCATTGAAGCCCCGGTTTGTTTGTTGAAGTAAATTTTTGTTTTTTTGGGTAACTCTTGGCAGGTTTTCGAATTTCAAGCAAAAGGGATCTTTGCTTGTCGATCAGAACGAAGCGCTCGGTGGCTTTAAAAAACGAATGAAGTTTTTTGCGGCATGGTGAGCGCTATTCTTCATTTTACTGGGTAGTTTATGATAATCTTATGATAGATTCGGATGTATCTTTCTCCGTGTGTTTTTAAAGGATTCAATTTCTAATTTTTATTAAATGAGAATGGTCAGGAGGAATAAAGGATGCAAGAATTAAAATCATTAGAACAATTTGAAGAACTTAAAAATAACGGAAAACACATTTTTCTTTTTTCAGCAGAATGGTGCGGAGATTGCCGCTTTTTGGAACCTTTTCTTCCTCAAATTGAAGCAGAGCACCCGGATTATACGTTTGTCCATATTGACCGGGATGAATATATCGACCTTTGCCAACAATTAGACGTTTTTGGAATTCCTAGTTTTATTGCTTATGAAGACGGGAAAGAGCTTGGAAGGTTTGTCAGCAGAGATCGTAAAACAAAAGAAGAAGTGGATCAGTTTATTGACAGCCTCCAAAAATAAGTTCCTTTGGACAGGAGGAAAATTCATTGGACAGTAAAGCGCTGCGAAAGGAATTGGAAAAACGATTAAAATCAGAAAACCGCCTTTTTACATTTGATCGGGAAAAAGATGTTTTACGAATTGAGGACAAAGAAACGAGAAAAGGGGTTAACGTTTCACTCCCGCCCATTTTAGGCAGATGTGAAACAATGAAAGAGAAGGCAATCGATGAGGTTGTTTACTATGTCAATGAAGCGCTGGCTGTCATGGGAAAAGAACCAAGCTTATCGGAAAGAGAAAAGTACATTTATCCGGTTATTCGCTCCACATCTTTTCCAAAGGAAGCGAAAGAAGGCGTACCTTTTTTGTATGATGATCATACGGCCGAAACAAGAATATATTATGCCCTTGATATGGGGACTACTTATCGGTTGATTGATAAGGAACTGTTGGAAAAGGAAAACTGGGATGCCAGAAGAGTGAGAGAGACGGCGAAATTCAACGCCCGCTCCCTTTCTACTTCCGTTAAAAAAGATGAGGTAGCGGATAATGTTTTTTATTTTTTAAATACAAATGACGGTTATGATTCAAGCCGAATTTTAAACGAAAAATGGCTTTCTGAGATGGAGGAGAAAGTCGAAGGTGTGATGACTGTCTCCGTGCCTCATGCAGATGTGCTGATCATCGGGGATATTCGCAATGAAACCGGATATGACATATTGGCTAATATGACGATGAGCTTTTTTGCCAACGGACGGATACCGATTACGGCTTTGTCATTTTTGTATGAAAATGGCAAGCTGGAACCGATTTTTATTTTAGCCAAAAACAAAAGAAAATGAAGGGATGGAAGATTGTAAGTGAACGTATTTTATAATCGAAAAGGTGTAGGGGATACTCTACTAATATCGATCAAAGATTTTTCGCAAGAGGAAATTGCCGTAGACGTGCGAAAAGAAGCGGCCAGAATTTATCATGAACCAACCAATGAAACGGCTGGTTATAATATTTTTCATATATCCAAATTCCTGGAAATTGAAGGTAATGGCCCCGTCGTCATGAACGAAGACCTTCTCGGCAAAATCAATCGGATTTTGCAGGAGTGCGGTTTTGATGAAACGTTAGAAGGAGATTTTTCTCCTAAATTTGTGGTAGGATATGTGAAAGAAAAGGAAAAGCATCCTAATGCAGATAAATTGAGCATCTGCCAAGTCGACGTAGGAAATGAAACATTGCAGATTGTATGCGGAGCGCCTAATGTGGAGGCGGGCCAAAAAGTGGTTGTCGCCAAGATCGGCGCTGTCATGCCAAGCGGAATGGTTATAAAAGATGCGGAGCTGCGAGGAGTTCCTTCGAAAGGCATGATCTGTTCGGCTCGCGAGCTTGAGCTGCCGAATGCTCCTAAAGAAAAAGGAATTTTAGTTTTATCAGATGAATATGAAGTCGGTCAGCCGTTTTCCTTTTAATGGATAATGGCCGGTGAATAAAGATGTGAACAAGGGTTTGGTTCTTTCAACCTTTATAGGAAGATGATTGTATCCTATTAATGGTTGTAGAAGGATCGGACCCTTTATTCGTTTCAATGGATTTCTTGTTGTGGATATTGAAAGGATCGGTTGAAAAGTGAGCAACGAGTAAAGATTGGATGGTATTTCTGCAAAAATGATTTTCCGAGATTTTCAGTATAGAAAGATCTAGGTGGAGTCTGTTCTGGCTGGTTTGCCATTCCCTTAGGGAGAAAAGCCCAAAGCCTTCATCGATGAAAAGAGGCTTAAGAATATTTGTTGTTCTTGCATTTTCAGCCTATTTTCCTCTCGAATTTTTCTATTTAACTGTTAAAATAGAAATGATTCTTAAATAAAGAAAGAGTGGTAAACTTTGAGCTGGCTGAAACGATTTATGAAACTTTTTATAGATGAAGAAGTAGTAGAAATTGAAGAGAGCGATTCTCCGCATGTACCGCGGCAGGTACCAAAGGAACGAACAGACAATCTGAAAAAAAATCCAACAAAGCCGGTGCGGGAATTGAAAACGAGAATTGCTTACCATTATCCGCAAAAACCCCTATCTTTGTCTACTGCGTCGGAAAAAACAGAAAGAAAAACGCTTGAACGACATAACCGGCATCGGAGAAATGAGCCGATCAAACCGGAACCAAAACCAACAACGGAAAACTTAAAGAGTGCTTCTTATCATGTGTCGAGCGAACGGAAAGGCAACCGTCCTTTTCGACCAACGAATATTCCGTCTCCTATTTACGGGTATAAACGTCCGTCAGAAGCAAGCCAAAGCGAAGTTGTAGAGTACGAGTTGAAAAATTCTTTTGTGGAAGGAGAAGTGTCAGGTCACACAGAGACGCTAAAAAGAAAGAATGAGAATTTTGAAGAGCAGAAAGAACGAAATCAGACTTTGGCTGTTCCGTTTAAAAACGAAGAAAAACAGGCCGAACCTTCCGGAAAAGAACAGGTGGCGGCAGAAAAAGAACAGGTAATCCTTGAAGAGAACCATCTGAAAGACGAAGCGGCTTCCAATGAATTTTCTCATTCGGAAGACTCCTCATTATCAACGAAACAATCATCACAAGAAAACGATTTTCCTACGGTAGAAGAAGCGGTAACAGACGAGCATGAAAATGTAAGAAAAATGGAACCAGTCGAGGAACAGAATTCTGTTGTCCGGGAATTGGACACTAGTAAGGATTCGAATCAAGAACAGCGATCGGAAACTGTTTCTGAAAGGGCAGACGCAGACAAATCGAATAAATCACGTCCGCATCTCCCCTTTAATGTGCTAATGCTTAAGCAGGACAAACGGAATTTAGAGAAGAAAAATATCGCGAACAATCGGAAACAGCCGGACATGGCTCCTCATATCCATAAAGTGGAAAAGGGACAAGCGGAGGAGAACATCGAAAAAGAAACTGACCATCAGCTGCCCGATATCCGTTTTTTGACTCCGCCGGCTGAAAAAAAAACGAATGAAGCATGGATACAACAGCAAATTCAATTATTAAACGATACGCTGAAAAACTTCCGTGTACGCGCTAAGGTGGTGAATGTCACGGAAGGACCGTCTGTCACCAGATTTGAAGTACAGCCTGAACCAGGGGTGAAAGTGAATAAAATTACGAACTTGTCGGATGATATTAAGTTGAGCTTGGCGGCCAAAGATATTCGGATAGAGGCGCCTATCCCGGGAAAACATACAATCGGAATTGAGGTTCCGAATAAAGAAAGCCGCCCCGTATACTTAAGCGAAATTATTATGAGCCCTTCATTCCAAAACAGCCAATCTCCTCTCACGATTGCGATGGGACTGGATATTTCCGGCCAAGCGGTTGTGGCTGATTTAAAGAAAATGCCCCATGGATTGATCGCCGGCGCAACCGGCTCTGGAAAAAGCGTCTGCATCAATTCCATATTGATCAGCCTTTTGTATAAAACGACTCCTGAAGAATTGAAACTGCTATTGATTGATCCGAAAATGGTTGAACTCGCGCCGTACAACGGCATTGGACATTTGGTCAGCCCGGTTATTACGGATGTAAAAGCAGCTACCCAGGCGTTAAAATGGGCGGTGGATGAAATGGAAAGGCGGTATGAATTATTTGCTCATGCTGGTGTTCGAAATATTGAACGGTTCAATCAAAAAGCGTTGGAAGCAAAAGAAAAGCGTATGCCTTATATCGTCATTGTGATTGATGAATTGGCTGATTTAATGATGATGTCTCCCGCTGATGTCGAGGAAGCGATTTGCCGAATTGCCCAAAAAGCGCGGGCATGCGGCATCCACTTATTGGTAGCTACTCAGCGGCCGTCCGTCGATGTGATCACCGGGTTAATTAAAGCCAATATTCCTACCAGAATTGCCTTTTCCGTTTCCTCTCAAGCGGATTCACGAACGATTTTGGATGCCGGGGGAGCTGAAAAATTGTTAGGAAAAGGCGATATGTTATTTTTGGACAACGGAACATCAAAGACGGTGCGGCTTCAAGGCAGCTTTGTTTCTGATGGGGAAATCGAAAGAGTGGTTTCCTTCGTGAAAGAACAGTGGGAATCCGATTACTTGTTTGTTCAAGAAGAACTTGTTCAAAAAGCCAACTTTCTGCAAGATGAAGATGACTTGTTTAAGCTGGCCTGTGAGTTTGTCGTCCGCCATGGCGGTGCTTCCGCTTCTTTATTGCAAAGACATTTTCGCATCGGCTATAATCGCGCGGCTCGGCTGATTGAAATGATGGAAGAACAAGGAATCATTTCGGAACAAAAACCCGGCAAGCCCAGAGACGTTTTAATCACGGTAGAAGATTTTGAGGATTTAAAGGAATCCAGCCAATTCTAATGCGTGCTTTCAAAACAAAAAAGCGGCTCATTTGCGATGATTTTAAATCTTGAATGAGCCATGAAACATTCTTTTTGAAAATTAAGGTCGTGAAAATGGATTGAAACAAAGACAAGAAAAAAGGAAAAATCCTATTAATAGTCACGAGCCTGAAAAAGTGCTATAATGTTTCAATATGAAAAGCTCATTATCCATTTTGAGCAAAGGGAACCAAAATTACATATAATGCTTATTGATAGACGATTGTTGGAGGGTCTGTTATGACAACATATCACTTTGTAGGAATTAAAGGATCGGGGATGAGCGCCCTCGCCCAAATTTTGTTCGATAAGGGCTATAAGGTGCAGGGTTCTGACATTGAAAAATACTTTTTTACTCAAAAAGCTCTGGAAGATGCCGGAATTCCGATTTATCCCTTCAGTAAAGACAACATTAAACCTGGTTTAACGGTTATAGCAGGAAATGCATTTCCTGACACACATGAAGAAATTCAAGAAGCGTTAAAACTTGGATTGCCGGTAATCCGTTACCATAAATTTTTAGGGGAATTTGCCCGCAAGTTTACAAGCATTGCTGTGGCAGGCGCTCACGGGAAAACATCGACGACAGGGTTAATGGCGCATGTCATTGGCGGGGCAAAACCTACTTCTTATTTAATCGGTGATGGTACTGGGAAAGGCGTTAAGGACGCCGAATATTTTGTTTTTGAAGCTTGTGAGTATCGGCGCCATTTCTTATCCTATTATCCCGACTACGCCATTATGACCAATATCGATTTTGACCATCCTGATTATTTTGCGAATATCGATGATGTTTTTTCTGCCTTCCAGCAAATGGCGATGCAAGTGAATAAAGCCATTTTTGCTTACGGTGATGATGAACTGTTACAAAAAATTCAAGCGAAAGTTCCCGTTGTGTATTATGGCTTTGGCGAAGAGAACGACTTCCAAGCTCGAAATATTAAGCATACAAAAAATGGTACGACATTTGATGTATTTGTTAGAAATACGTTTTATGGCTCTTTTGAAATTCCCTTGTTTGGCGACCATAACGTTTTAAATGCTCTAGGAGTAATAGCTGTTTGCCAATATGAAAATATTGATACGGAAATCGTCAAAGAACGGCTTCTTACTTTTGAAGGGGTCAAAAGAAGATTCACCGAGAAAAAAATGGGAACGCAAATCATTATTGATGACTATGCACACCATCCAACGGAAATCAAGGCAACGATTCATGCTGCACGTCAAAAATATCCTGATCGGGAAATTGTGGCCATTTTTCAGCCTCATACGTTTTCAAGAACTCAGGCCTTCTTAAATGATTTTGCTCAAAGCCTTAATGAAGCTGATTCTGTTTATTTATGCGAAATTTTCGGTTCAGCACGTGAAAACCATGGCAAACTGTCTGTAAAAGATCTTCAAGAGCGGATTTCAGGAGCGCAAATTATTGAAGAAGAAGACACGTCTCCGCTCTTAAAGCATGAAAATGCGGTTCTCATCTTTATGGGAGCGGGAGATATTCAAAAATTCCAGCTTGCCTATGAAAAGCTGCTAAGCAACACTTTGAAAAAATAGACAATGATGTCATGATAGTCATCGATTAGGAAGTCTGAATGTTTTAGAGCTGACTTAGAGCCCGGCCTTTTCTCCACGCTGGGATGGCGTTAGGAGGCGGCAGGCTTTAAGTCTGCTCTTTTTTTAGATGATCGGCCTTTCAGTTCATTTTAAAGTATGGTAAAATAAAAATTATCTGATTATTCTTTCTATTTAAACAAGGGGGGATAGAGTTGAAAGATCGTGTTGTGATCATAACAGGCGGATCAAATGGGATGGGAAAATATATGGCGAAACATTTTTTTCAAGAAGGAGCGAAAGTCGTTATTACAGGAAGAAATGTTGAAAGGCTGGAGCAGGCAAAAAAAGAGATAGAATCACAGGGAAATAGTGAGATATTGACGATTGCCATGGATGTCAGAAATCCGGATGATGTAGATAAAATGGTCCGAGAAACGGATCAAAAGTTTGGAAGAATTGATGTTTTAGTGAACAATGCCGCAGGAAATTTCATTTGTCCGGCAGAAAAATTATCCGTCAATGGCTGGAAAGCGGTGGTGGATATTGTCTTAAATGGAACCTTTTATTGTACAAGAGCGGTAGGAAAATATTGGATCGAAACGAACAGCAAAGGTAATGTTCTGAATATGGTTGCGAATTACGCTTGGCAGGCAGGCCCAGGGGTGGTTCATTCCGCTGCGGCGAAGGCCGGGGTTCTCTCGCTCACTAGAACGCTTGCGGTAGAGTGGGGCACCAAATACGGCATTCGGGTAAATGCCATAGCTCCCGGTCCTATTGAACGAACAGGAGGAGCAGACAAGCTGTTGGATTCTGAGGAGACGGAAAGAAAGGTTATCGACAGCGTGCCGTTGAAACGATTAGGAACGCCGGAAGAAATCGCTGCTTTGGCTGCTTTTATGGTTTCAGACAAAGCTTCTTATTTAAATGGAGAATGCATATCTTTAGACGGGGGGCAGTGGTTGAAGCAGCCGGTGTTTTTATTTGACGAGTCAAATTAGCTTGAATGTTTTTAGAAAAGCAAGAAGACTTTCGTAAGAATTTTGACAAGAAAAAGCAAGGGACTTCCCCACGCAGGGGTTGGCCGGTACTCTATTATAGACCATGTAAATTGAAATTCTATCACACCGTTTTTCGACCGCTGATAGGAGAATTGTTTGTAGTATGGCTGCCGAAGAAAGCCGGCGCTTTTTAAAAAGGGATTTTGAACATTTATTTCTCGCTAAAAGATGCGTTTTTATTCTTGTCAGTAATGGAATTGAAGCCCATTCAAACATAAAAAGAAATCGTTTTCCGTTTGAAAACTTCTATTTTGCATGTTTCATTGAATGATGTGGCAAATATCCTCTTCGAAATGCAGTATGATATGGACTTGCATGTTTCTCCAGTGCATATCCCTTTTGTTGCCATCTGTAGATTTTTCTTCATTCTTCTAAAAAACGATGAGTCCGTTTGTTTAAAAACATCGGTTTCGTAATAATCTGTTACAAGTTCCGGCCACACTTACGCTGCAGCTTGATATAGGTGGATGCAACATTGGAAAAACTCCTCGATTTATTCATTGGATAAGGCTCGACTCTACTTTATAGTCTCATAAAATCCATAAAATAGAATGGTCATCAGATTATAGCGAATCTTGATGATGAAATTGACGCCTCCCTAAAAGAAATAGTAAAATTTATGAAGGATTCGCGAAAAAGAAGTATATTTTAGAAGTTTCATTTTTTCGCCGAAATTCAATGAACAATAAGTTGAGGAGGTGTTTAAAGTGATTGTCATTTTGTACGTAAGTGTGGCGGTGATCGCTGTTGCATTTCTTATTTTGGCTCTTAGTGTATCCAGAACATTAAGGTCGGTTGACAGTACTTTAAACAGTGTATCAAAAATGTTGGATGGCTTGGAAAGCCAGTTGAAAGGAGTCACCCAAGAAACGGCTGAACTTTTACATAAAACAAATGAGTTGGCTGAGAATATTGGGGAAAAAACGAAAGAACTGAATTCGGTCGTTTACGCAGTGAAAGGCATTGGCAGTTCGATTGAGACGTTCAATCAATCTTTGAAAAAAATCACAACGACGGTAGGGTCGCAATTAGAAAAGAATCAGAATAAAATTTCACAGGCGGTCCAATGGAGTCAAGTCGTCAAACAAGTATTGGATAAATGGAAGCGTAAAGAAGAGTCGCCGGCTGCCCAAACACAGAATAACACCGTATCTGAAAGCCGCGGTTCGATAGAGAGGGCTAGAAATTAATGCCCGCTTTTTCCATCCTGCAATATGAAAAGGAGTGAGGAATGTGGAAAATAAAGAAAAAAGAAACTCATGCGGATTTTTAGCCGGTGCATTTGTCGGAGGAGTCATTGGAGCTGCAGCCGCCTTGATTCTCGCCCCCAAATCCGGAAGAGAATTAAGAAGGAATTTAACCGGACAAGCAGATGTTTTTAAAGAAAAAGCGTCTAGTTGGGTAGAATTAGCCAAAGAAAAAGGAATACAATGGACATGTTCAGCAAAAGAAAAAAGCAGTGAATTAGCTTCAGCTACAAAAGATAAGGCGGAACATTTATCCAAAACGGTGCAATCAAAATCCGGTGAAATGGCAGGCAAAATTCAAACGATCACATCCAATGCGAAAGAAAAAACGATTCAGATGGCAGATAAAGTGAGCCAACGATTTCAATCGCAGAATGGCCAAACTTTAGACGAAGTAAGCAAAAAACTGGAAGAAACGAAACAGGCGTTTGAAAAAACTGAAAAATCGGTTAATAAAAACGATTAATTTGATGTGGGAGCGGTGAAATGGTATGATGTTTTCACCCTCTTTTTTTGTCAAACTAGTTTTTTGTTATATGAGTCTATCAAGTGATGACGGTATTTAAAATTCATGTGATCGGCTTTCTTTGTATAAAAAGGCTGGCTGCCTTCCAATAATGATTGCAAAGGTGATGATTATGAATAAAATAGAAACCATTGAACAGTTTGAACAATTGCTGACAAGGGAACCACGCGTGTTCTTTTTAAAGCATAGTCTGACGTGTCCCATAAGTGCTCATGCTTATCGAGAAATGGACCAATTTTTGCGCGAACATCCAAGAGAAAAGGGGTATTTTTTAGCTGTCCAAGAATCCCGGGAGCTATCCAATTACATCGCTCGAAAATTTGGAATCCAACATGAGTCGCCACAAGCCTTCCTTTTCATTAATCAGCGTCCGGTATGGTATGATTCTCACTACCAAATCACGGCTGACACATTGGCAAAAATTTAGATTCAGTGGAATTTCCAGTCTGTTTTTGCTGCGGTCATGAGCATGCTGGCCGTTATTTTCATAATATTCATAAATAAACCTGGCATTTTGTCGTTAGCAGCGGGGGTGTCCAGCTTCGTTTTGGACCGTAAGAGAGCTGCCGATAATCGTAGTTTATCTCTAACGGTTAAAAGTTTTTATCAATAAAGGCGTATTATCCAGTTTTTATACAGAATACTTTATCGCTTAAAAGCGTTTAATTGTTGAAGCAAATTTTTCGTGACAATTTAAAATATATGATTTATAATTATCACTAAATTATCGCCGGTGATAAAACTTATACCAGTGAAGGGCTGGGAATTCACTTTTGCTAGGTGTCATCATAAACTAAAAAATATTCAGCAAATTGAGAAGGGATTGAAGGTCGTGGGAAATCAAGAGCTCGAACAATTAAGACAAAGAGTGGATGAAATTAATTTAAAATTGCTCGAATTGATTAATGAACGTGCCAAAATTGTTCAAGAAATTGGACGTGCGAAATTGCCGCAAGGGGTGAACAAATACGATCCGGTTCGCGAAAGAAAAATGTTGAACACGATTATTGAGCGAAATGACGGACCGTTTGAAAACTCTACTATCGAGCATATTTTTAAAGAAATTTTTAAAGCGAGCTTGGAACTGCAGGAAGATGATCATCGGAAAGCTTTGCTTGTTTCACGTAAGAAAAAACCGGAAGATACGGTTATTGAAATTAACGGTGAATTAGTAGGCACGGGTCAGCCGACGTTTGTATTCGGTCCATGTGCCGTTGAATCGTATGAGCAAGTAGCGGAAGTGGCTCAATCCATAAAGAACAAAGGATTAAAGCTTATTCGTGGAGGGGCGTTTAAACCACGCACTTCTCCATATGATTTCCAAGGACTTGGGTTAGATGGATTAAAAATATTAAAGCAAATCGCAGACGAATTTCAACTGGCAGTCGTCACAGAAATCGTCAATCCGGCTCATATTGAAATGGCGCTAGATTACGTGGACGTCATTCAAATCGGAGCCCGCAATATGCAAAACTTTGAACTTTTGAAAGCGGCAGGCTCTGTGAAAAAACCGGTTCTACTAAAACGCGGGCTTTCCGCTACTTTGCAAGAGTTCATGTATGCAGCAGAATATATAATGTCGAGAGGAAACGAACAAATTATACTCTGTGAACGCGGAATTCGCACTTATGAAAGAGCGACTCGCAATACATTAGATATTACGGCAGTGCCAATATTAAAACAAGAAACGCACTTGCCGGTCTTTGTAGACGTAACTCATTCTACGGGCCGGCGCGACCTCTTGCTTCCGGCTGCAAAAGCAGCTTTAGCCATTGGAGCAGACGGTGTGATGGCGGAAGTTCATCCAGATCCGGCAGTGGCGTTGTCTGATTCCGCTCAACAAATGGATTTAAAACAATTCGACGAATTTTACAATGAAATTTTAAAAGCCGTTCCTGTCAAAGCATAGAAAGTAGACCTTTCTTATTTGCAGAGGAAAACGATGGCACTTAGACTAGAATAAGCGTACAGCAGTCTGATTCAACTGGTAGGACATACCATGTTGAATCAGACTTTTTTATTAGAATATGTCGTTTTTGGAAAAATAATAAGAAAGGGAGAAAAGAAAAGGCTATAATGAAGATGAAATGGAGATATTACAAAACACTAGAGAGGAAAGGCTGGATGATTGTCGGGATCATGCATTCAACTATAGCGATAAGAGTTTCTTGAATGGACTTTGCGGAAAAATCGCTTTACTTTTCATTGCATAATGAGAGGAATTTAAGGTATTATAGGAGAACGAGACCAGTTCGTAAACAATTTCACAAAGTTTTTTACAAGAAAAGCTTTTTATTTCCTAGGTTTTAATATAATAGAAATAAGAGGAAAAGTATGAAGGAGTGGGAAATGCAGTGACTGTTACGATATATGATGTAGCAAGAGAAGCGAATGTTTCCATGGCGACGGTTTCAAGGGTGGTGAACGGAAATCCCAACGTGAAACCAACGACAAGAAAAAAAGTGTTGGAAGTGATCGAAAGATTGGGCTATCGTCCGAATGCGGTAGCTAGAGGGCTGGCCAGCAAAAAAACGACAACAGTCGGTGTGATCATTCCCGACATTTCCCATATTTTTTATGCGGAACTGGCCCGAGGAATTGAAGATATTGCCACCATGTATAATTACAACATTATTTTGAGCAATTCCGATCAAAATAAAGAGAAAGAGATTCGTCTTTTAAACACGATGCTTGGCAAACAAGTGGATGGGATCGTGTTTATGAGCGGGACCATCACAGAAGAACATGTAAAGGAATTTGAACGTTCGTCTGTACCGATCGTTCTGGCGGGATCCGTTGAACAATCCAATCAAATCCCTTCTGTTAATATCGACTATAAACGGGCCGCTTATGAAGCCGTTGAAATGCTGACGAAAAAAGGGCATAAACGTATCGGTTTTGTGGCTGCACCTTTCAACAACACCATCAGCAAGGAATTTATATTCGAAGGTTATAAAGAGGCCTTGAAAGATGCCGGTATTTCTTGGAAAGAAGAATGGCTGTTTGAAGGGGACTACACATATGACTCCGGAATGGAAGCTTGGGGAAAATTCCGGGAAAATGCAGAAAAGCCGACCGCTATTTTTGTCAGCAACGATGAAATGGCATTAGGCGTTGTTCATGGAGCGCAAGATGACGGTGTTCATATTCCGGATGATCTGGAAATCGTTAGTTTCGAAAGTACAAAGCTATCGGTGATGGTTCGACCGAAATTAACAGCTGTCGTACAGCCGCTTTACGACATCGGAGCTGTTGCGATGAGGCTGCTGACAAAATATATGAACAAAGAGGAAGTGAAAGACCATATTGTTATACTGCCACACCGAATTGAAAAACGGAATTCTACAAAATAAGGTCCAACAATAACCAGCCACGATCTCCGTCGCTGGTTATTGTTGGACCTATTGCATTTAGGAATATAATTTCCCCTTGCTTCTTTCAATCAAGAGGAAAGCAGGGACCATATTCAACTCCATTCACAAGAGACAAATAAAATAGTGATCTAATGCTCATAAGAAGAAACATAGCACTTGTTCAGCCAGTCGGATAGGGGTTTTTGATTGGTTCTTGTTTAAAAAATGAAAATTCGAATAATATTTTTTATCAACTGACGGTTTCGTTTAATGTTCATGCCGCAGCGGGTAAAGTGCTTTTTCTACGGTTAGGCGGTTTTTTTCCGTAATTTCCTGTTTGCGGGGAATGGGTTTGTAGATTCCTTCAGGGTCTTCCCAAGCAGCAGGCAATGGAACAGGCGATTTTTTCGACCACTTCGATATCCATTTTTCTGGTAAAGGACCGTTAAAATGATTATTGTCGGTCATCTCCAGCCAAATTCGGGACCATGCCCGGGGAACGACTCTCCAAATATCATATCCCCCACCCCCTACGGCAATCCAGCGGCCGTCGCAATATTGATGGGCAATGGCGTGGGCTATTTTAGGAATGCGTTCATAAATTTTCATGGTAGTGGATAAGTGGGTCAAAGGATCATAATAGTGGGCATCCGCACCGTTTTGTGTCAAAATCACATCCGGTTTAAAATAGGCCGCGACTTCCCAAATGGCTGTTTCATACGCATGGAGCCAAGATTCATCTTCAGTGAAAGCATCCAAAGGGATGTTGAAGGAATAGCCGTAGCCTTTTCCGTTTCCCCTCTCGTTGATATTTCCAGTGCCCGGGAATAAATACCTTCCCGTTTCGTGGATGGACAACGTACAAACATTTGGATCATCATAAAAAGACCATTGCACACCATCGCCATGATGAGCATCGGTGTCTACATACAAAACCCTGGCATGATATTTTTCCAGCAAATACTGGATAGCGACAGAACTATCATTGTAGATGCAAAAACCGGAAGCTTTTCCGCGAAATCCATGATGCAGCCCTCCGCCTAAGTGAACGGCATGTTCGGCTTTGTCGGTCATGACCCAATCAACGGCTGTTAATGTTCCTCCTACCAACAGAGCGCTTGCTTCATGCATGCCTTTAAAAATGGGAGTATCCTCCGTGCCGAGCCCATATCCTTCGGCAATATCCGGGGATAGTTGTCCTTCTCCGGCTTTTTTTACCGCTTGAATATAAGAGGGATCGTGGATGAGGGTAAGCTCTTTTTCGGTGGCGATCCGCGGCGGAATGATATGTTCTTCTTTTAAGGCGTCAATGCTTTGCAATAAATCTATTGTCAAAGTGATTCTAAATTGATTGAACGGATGCTGATTATGGAATTTATAAGTTAATAGATCGTCTGAATAAATAAATACGGCCTTTTTTTTCATATGGAAATCCCGGGCATATTTGGCCATAAAACCGTATGCCCTTCCTTCTTTAATGCATGGATGAGTTCGAGAGGATTCATCGTTTGAACGCGAAAAACAAGAATTTTATATCGTTCATCCTTTTTGTCGGGATATACAAGAACGCTCAAAACATTGGCCTTCTGTTTATGAATCACGGTCACGACTTCGTACAGAATGCCTGTTTTATCAGGGACTTTTACTTCAATTTGGGACCCCGGCTGATTGGCTCCCGTCAATTCCACGAATGTATGGAGGACTTCTGTCTCGGAAAGGATGCCCACAAGTTTGCCGTCTTGGACAATGGGCAAACAGCCAATTTGATTGTCGTAGAAAAGATAAGCAACTTCTTCTACAAAGTCTAGAGGATGACCTGTCACCACTTTTTTGATCATAAAGGAATGAAGGGGTTTTTTCAGAATTTCTTCCCTTATTTCTTTTTGAAAAATGGAAGATGTGATATTTTTTAAATCCCGCTCGGTTACAAGACCAACTAAATGTTGTTTTTCATCCACAACCGGAATATGGCGGATTTTTTTAGATTTTAACAATTGAAGTGCATCTCGAATTGAAGCATCGGGGGGAAGGGTATAGACTTCCTTATTCATAATTTCTTCTACGATCATCATCATTTGCCTCCTTATCCTTTGACACAAACTTTAATACATAAAGCGGTTCATGAAACGAAGCTGATCGAATTTCTCAATGGATTGGGGGCTGACCCTTTTTCCTATCCTTGCCATCAAACAGTTGGCAGGGTGAGAACTGATTTCCGGATCATCGGTTGCATACCAAACAAGACCGCCGGCATTCATCATTTTTTCCATCACTTTTCGATATTCCCAAACATTTAAACCGGTGCCTTTTAAGTCCCAATGCCAATAATATTCCGTCGTTATAATAATATAGTCTTCCATGGCATCATCCATCATGGAGACTCGCAAAAGATTCTTTCCTACTCCGAATCCCCGATATTCGGGAATTACTTCAATGGCTCCTAATTCAATAAGATCTTCCATGTTTCCTTCTGACCAGCGTTCTAGAGGATCAGGATATAGAAAGGTTACATAACCGACTATGGTTTGACGTTCCCGGGCGATGATAATTCTTCCTTCGGGGAGATCGGCAATTTCGATCAGCGCTTTATGCTGCTTTGAAGGCTGGCGAAAAGCGACAAGATCTTTGTGAAACTCTAAGTTTGCCAGCGTGTTTGAGGAAATCGGGCCTTCAATGATTAGTTCTCCTTTTGGAGTTTCCATTTTAAGAGAATGATACGTTTTTTTATGTTCCATCTGGTCACCACCTTGAAATCTTACTTTCATTATCTTATATAAGCACTATACCGGTAAACTATTTTTGCAAACTTTTCGGATTATTTTTGTTTTTTTGACAAAAATGGTATAATCAAGATAAGATGGAAAGGCAACGATGAAAAGAGGGAAATGACGGGATGGCAGAATCATGCAACATATGAAATTTTTAAAAAATTGAGAAAAAATAATAAATATAGTATAATAAAATTGTCATATTGAAAGGGGGAATCGGTCAAATGAGGTTGGAAGCGTTACCAGTCGTCGAAGGGGATTTCAATTTAAAAAATTATGAGGAAACTTATCAGTCGTTTGATTGGAAAGAAGCTGAAAAACATTTTTCTTGGTACGAAACGGGAAAAGTCAATTTGGCTTATGAAGCCATTGACCGCCATGTTGAGACTTTTCGCAAAAATAAAGTGGCTCTCTATTATAAAGACGCTGAAAGAAATGAAAAATATACGTTTAAAGAAATGAAAGAATGGACAAATCGGGCAGCAAACGTTTTGAAGGAGTATGGAGACGTTCAAAAAGGAGACAGGGTGTTTATTTTCATGCCCCGTTCGCCTGAACTGTATTTTGCCCTTTTAGGGACAATCAAGACCGGTGCCATCGTCGGTCCATTATTTGAGGCCTTTATGGAAGGGGCGGTAAGAGACCGGCTTCAAGATAGTGAGGCAAAGGTGCTGATCACTACAACGGAGCTTCTGCACAGGGTGCCCAAACAAGATCTTCCCGCTTTGAAAAAGATTTTTCTGGTTGGGAAAGATATTCAAGAAGATGAGACACATATCGACTTTTTGGCCAAACTGAAAAACGCCAGCAAACGGTTTGATATCGAGTGGGTCGATCGAAACGATGGTTTGATCCTTCATTATACTTCAGGGTCTACGGGAAAGCCAAAAGGTGTCCTTCATGTTCATAATGCGATGATCCAGCATTATCAAACAGCCAAGTGGGTGCTCGATTTGAAAGAAGACGATGTTTATTGGTGCACAGCGGATCCGGGCTGGGTAACGGGGACGTCTTATGGAATATTCGGACCTTGGTTAATGGGAGCATCAAACGTGATTGTGGGCGGACGTTTTAATCCTGAACATTGGTATAAGACGATTGAAGAGTTCGAGATTACCGTTTGGTACAGTGCTCCAACTGCTTTTCGCATGCTCATGGGAGCAGGAGATGAACTCGTGAAACAGTTCGATTTAAGTTCGCTCCGCCATATATTGAGCGTTGGTGAACCGTTGAATCCTGAAGTGGTGCGATGGGGAAAGAAAGTTTTTGATGTTCGCATCCATGATACGTGGTGGATGACGGAAACAGGAGCCATTATGATTTGCAATTATCCATGCATGGAGATTAAACCAGGATCCATGGGCAAACCGCTTCCCGGCGTGAAAGCCGCCATTGTGGATGACAGAGGAAACGAACTCCCTCCTAATCGGATGGGGAATTTGGCCATCAAAAAAGGTTGGCCTTCCATGATGTATACGATTTGGAAAAATAAAGAGAAATATGAATCTTACTTTTTAGCCGGAGATTGGTACGTATCGGGGGATTCCGCATATAAGGATGAAGATGGATATTTTTGGTTCCAGGGACGTGTGGATGATGTGATTATGACATCGGGTGAACGAGTAGGACCTTTTGAGGTAGAAAGCAAATTGGTAGAGCATCCCGCAGTTGCCGAAGCGGGGGTCATCGGGAAGCCGGACCCTGTACGCGGGGAAATTATTAAAGCGTTTGTTGCGTTAAGGGAAGGATATGAACCTTCTGATGAACTGAAGGAAGACATTCGCCAATTTATTAAGAAAGGCTTGGCGGCTCATGCCGCTCCGAGGGAAATTGAATTCCGCGACAAACTACCGAAAACACGAAGCGGAAAAATTATGCGCCGCGTCTTAAAAGCTTGGGAACTAGACTTGCCGACTGGCGACTTATCCACAATGGAAGACTAGTTCGAAATCGTTGTTTCATTGTCTGCATGTACAAAACGAAGTGAAGAGGTCTTTTCCTTCCTTTTGTGAAAAGGGCTGACTGTTTGCTTAGTCAGCCCTGTTTTTTGCTTTTGCTCATAAGAGAATGATTGACATTAAGGTCGTTGTCATAGCTAATGCCGAGATTTCTTCGATCCAAGTGATCCAATAAGCGGCTTGAATGGCAAATGACTTTGCCTAAATTTTTACGTCGCATTGACAATCCTATATAACTGTGATAAAAATTCATATATGAACGAATGTAGAATGACAAATGAATCGTGGAAAAGCCGTGAAGGGAATCAGTAGTTCGCTGTCTTTGCTTTCAGAGAGTCGGTGGATGGTGCAAACCGATACATGCAGTTGAACGAATTACCTCCCGGAGCTTTTGCCGTGAAAAGGAGAGTAGCGGCAAACGGTCTAAACCGTTAGCAATCAATGAGTGGAGAAGCAATTCTCAATTTGGGTGGTACCGCGCGAACAGCGTCCCTGCTTTTTTAGCAGGGACTTTTTTGCGTTTGGAAAAAATTTCTTGATCAAAGGAGGAACAACGGTGAATTTACTGGAAGAATTACAGTGGAGAGGGATCATTTACCAACAAACAGATGAACAGGATATTAAGGAGCTTCTTGAAAACGAAAAGATTTCGCTATATTGCGGAGTGGATCCAACGGCCGACAGTCTGCATATTGGACATTTGCTTCCGTTTTTGACACTTCGTCGTTTTCAACAGCACGGGCACCGACCGATTGTGCTGATCGGTGGAGCAACGGGGATGATTGGCGATCCAAGCGGGAAAAAAGAAGAACGCAAACTTCAAACGATTGAAACGGTTCAAGAAAATGTAAAAGGGTTGAAAAAACAATTAGAGAAAATTTTTGATTTTGATGGATCCAACGGAGCGGTGCTCGTCAATAATTATGACTGGACAAGTACGATGAACGTCATTACGTTCTTGCGTGATTATGGAAAATACATCGGCATCAATTACATGCTGGCAAAAGATACGATCGCTTCCCGCCTAGAAACCGGTATTTCGTTTACAGAGTTCAGCTACACGATTTTGCAAGGGATCGACTTTTTGCATTTGTTCGATGAGTATCAATGTAAATTACAAATCGGCGGAAGCGACCAATGGGGCAACATTACAACCGGATTGGAATTAATCCGAAAGATTCATGACGGAGCAAAAGCGTATGGTTTAACGATCCCGCTTGTGACGAAAGCAGATGGCACAAAATTCGGGAAAACAGAAAACGGTGCAGTTTGGCTGGATCCGGAAAAGACCTCTCCTTATGAATTCTATCAATTTTGGATTAACACAGCGGATGAAGATGTAGTGAAATACTTAAAATACTTTACGTTCCTGACAAAAGAAGAAATTGAGGATTTGGAACAATCATTGAAAAAAGAGCCGCATTTGCGCAAAGCTCAAAAAGCGCTTGCGGAAGAAATGACCCGCCTTATTCATGGCCAAGAGGCGCTCAATCAAGCGATTCGCATTTCAGAATCGTTATTCAGCGGAGATATTAAACAATTATCAGCAGAAGAGATTAAACAAGGATTTAAAGATGTCCCTTCCTATGAAGTGAAGGAAACTCAAGAACTGGGTTTGGTTGATTTATTAGTCCAAGCAAAAATTTCTCCATCGAAACGCCAGGCTCGCGAAGATATTCAAAATGGAGCCATCTATATCAACGGAGAAAGAGTCACGGATACAAGCTATCAATTAACGGAAAATGACCGTATTGAGGGCCAGTTTACGATTGTCCGCAGAGGGAAAAAGAAATACTTTTTAATTAAATACTAAGAATAAAAACAGCGTCCTAAAAAGTCATGGGACGCTGTTTCTGTTATATGAATACGGATGTTAAAAGCTTTTTTCCTCAAAAGAGAAGAGATTCTTTCATTGAGGAATCGAAAAAAACGGGGAACCGACGAGCGAAGAAATGAAAAAAGAGCCTAAACAGGCTCTTTTTAAATTGATTAACGAGAGTAGAACTCAACGATAAGAGATTCGTTAATTTCAGCAGGAAGCTCAGAACGTTCTGGAAGACGAGTATAAGTTCCTTCTAATTTATCAGCATCAAAAGTTAAATATTCAGGAACGTAGTTGTTAGCTTCCACGGATTCTTTAATAATGTCAAGGTTGCGAGATTTTTCGCGAACACCGATGGTTTGCCCCGGACGAACTTGGTAAGATGGAATATCTACGCGGCTTCCATCTACAAGAATATGACCGTGGTTAACAAGCTGACGAGCTTGGCGGCGAGTACGCGCTAAACCGAGACGATAAACAAGATTGTCAAGACGGGATTCCAGCAAAATCATGAAGTTTTCACCGTGAACCCCTTTCATTTTGCCAGCTTTTACGAACAGATTACGGAATTGACGTTCATTTACTCCGTACATATGGCGTAATTTTTGTTTTTCTTGCAATTGAAGACCATATTCGGAAAGTTTTCTACGTTGGTTTGGACCATGTTGTCCAGGAGCATATGGGCGTTTTTCTAATTCTTTCCCCGTTCCGCTTAAGGAAATGCCAAGGCGACGGGAAATTTTCCATGTAGGGCCAGTGTAACGAGCCATGGAAAAACTCCTCCTTTATTTTATTTTGTTGTAAAATAAAAAACAGGCGTGAGACAGCAATTTTGGCCATTTTGTTTTCATGCACCATCGCCCCAGCAGCTAAGGGTTACGCGATGCACCTCATCCAAGATTTATTCTCATTGGATGTGAGGAACAAAATGAACGCAAAAATGTGTTCACAAAGGCTGCTTACTTTATTTTACACAAACCTCATTATATGTCGTCTTGTTGTGTGAGTCAAGGGCGTTTTAAGAAAAAGGTGAAAGTTGATGGATGGCGAAAAGAAAGTGGGAGCACTGATTTCAGAATAAGGCATTGAAACGGAATCATCAAAAGTTTGCTTCAAAAGGATAGGATCAGCCTGCGAAATGAACTTGGAGTATCATTAAAATCGAAACAATGATTTCATAAGCAGCTGTGCTGAAATGAGTGTTTCTAATATGAAAATGAGAAAGACTGCCAAACTGCTTGCTTGAATCTGATCAATGAATTTTTTATTCCTCCTGTTTCTCTTTTCTGTTTTTGCATCCCCGACTAACTATTTTTATTGTCTTAATTAAAATTCGAGAGGAAGATAAAACTTATTTATTAGTGAAATAGTCATTTCTTTTTTCATATTTATGGAATTAAGGTAGTAAAAAAATAATAAATCAGGACAATGGAAAAAGTTTGAATAATATATATAATAATCTTTTTTTCTATGCTATACTATAAAGGATTGATTTGAAAATAATGCAAGGTGATTAAATTTATTTAATATTCCGAAAAATATTTAATTAAAAATCGTTTTGTATGATTGACATGGATCTAAATGAGGAAAATTTTATAGTTGGAAGGTACGAGTTTCAAAACCTTTACGTCAGTTGACGCAACATGATTGAAATGGAAACCGGGAATCCTTCCTTTTAAGCGTGCAGAGCTGTGTGGAGCTTTGCAGCCGCTGCAAAATCAATTGGATGGGAAACACAGGTGATTAAAGGATGGACGAAATCTTTTTGAAAAATATGATGACTTTGTACAAAGCGAAACTATATGAGCTTATCGTGGACCCGGATGAACAAAATGTTCAACAAAAATGGCTGAAATCTGTTTCTGACATTTTAAAGTCAGAAAAATTCCATTTTTTGGGCAAAAGTTCGATGCAAACCGTTTCAAATGAACAGCGGAAAGAGATCGAGCATCTGTTTGAAAATAAACGATGGGTACAACGGGATATCCTGGATGTCAGTCGCTGCTATTCCGAATATTCGTTTGGCGTCCAGTTTCTTTGTGAACATGAAGTCTATGGCTGTTTATTTGTAAAAACTCCTTTGGAAGAAAAAATCACCGAAAGGTTTTTAAAAGAATTTACGGAAGAAAGCCATCGTTTTTTTCAACGTTATGCCTTTGTTTCTTCCATCTCGAATGGGGAAAAATTTTATAAAGAATTGTTTCAAGCAACAAAAAGATTTCATTCTTCAATGAATATTGAATGTGTATTAAACGAAATGGTGGACACCCTCAAACGCGTTTTTCCTCATTATTTTTATTCGTTAAATCTTACCATTGATAAAAATGACATAGAATTGCCCGTCCATTTATTTGAAATGGAAAATACTCGCTCTATGGCGATGGAAGCGTATGTAAGCGGCGAAGTAAAAGTGGAGCACTTAACGCAAGCAAACAAAAGTGTTTTATATGTCCCTATAAAAGGAAAGCAAGGGGTGTACGGACTTTTAAAAGTCGATTGTCCGCTTTTTCAATTGAACAACGAAAGAATTGAGTTTATTCGGCTGCTTGTGGAAACAGGTGGAAGCGCTTTGGAAAATGCCAAGCTTTATCAGCAATCGAGACGATTTATTGCCGATTTGCAGCTTATCAACGAAACATCGCGGCAGTTGAATTCCAATTTGCGCTTTTCCGATACTATATTGTTTTTGCAGTCCAAAATCCTTTCCTCCTTTGGAGCTTCTGCTTGCGGATTCATTTTTATAGAAAAAGATGGCTATAAAGTATTGGAAGGAAGCTCCCCGATTTTTTTGGATGAATCGGGAAAAATGTACATATCGTATGTAGGAAAGAGAATG
The DNA here is from genome assembly GCF_038006805.1 of Bacillus sp. FSL W8-0223. Lineage (NCBI taxonomy): Bacteria > Bacillati > Bacillota > Bacilli > Caryophanales > Bacillaceae > Bacillus > Bacillus sp. FSL W8-0223. The sequence goes on along the minus strand of NZ_JBBOVX010000001.1, from coordinate 2,772,809 downwards.
GAAGAAGAAAAAGATTCGATATTTATTGGGGACATAGCCAGAAAAATAACGGATAGAAAATTTCCATATCGTTCATTAATGGCTGTCCCCATGTTTGAAAGCGACATGCTAAAAGGATTTTGCATTGTATTGAAAGACAGCGCCTATGGATTTACGTTTGATATGTATAAATTGCTGCAGTCCTTGATTTATCATTCCACATTGGCTTTGACCAATTCTCTTTTAAGAGAGGAACTTGAACGTCTTGTGATTACCGATTATTTAACGAATTTATATTCCCGAAACTATTTGGAGTCAAAGATGAGCGAGTCGCTGCAGAACGACGAACAAGGGAGCTTTCTTCTGATCGATATTGATGATTTTAAAAAAATCAATGACACGTACGGACATCAAGTAGGGGATGAGGTCATCGTTCAAGTGGCCAAAATTATTCAATCTGTCTCCGGTCAAAAAGGAATAGCTGCAAGATGGGGCGGAGAGGAGCTGTCTATCTATTTTCCTCATTTGACTGTGAATGAAGCAGAGAAACTTTCACAAAGGATAGTAGTAGAAGTGGAAGAAAAGACGAATCCGAAAGTGACGGTTTCTTGCGGAATGTCTCGATGGTACAAAGGAAGTGGAGAAGACGTAGAATCGTTGTTTAAAAAAGCCGACCAAGCACTGTACGTTTCGAAAGCAACCGGCAAAAACAAAATGACCATTAGTTATCATAGTGAAAACGACAGCAAAATGCCTTTTTCATAACAAGTCGGGATGAGGCGGATTCCAAATAAAATTTAGAATCCGCCTCTTTTTTTGAAAGCAAACAAGCCTTTCTTATAAAAATTCCACTAAAGCATGAACAAATTGTTCCAACATGCTTTGATCGATCTCATCAAAACGATTGATAATCGGACTGTCGATATCGAGAACACCGATTAACTGTCCCGCTTTAATCATCGGAACGACTATTTCCGATTGGGAAGCGGCATCACAGGCGATATGGCCGGGAAATTGATGGACATCTTCTACGCGGATGGTTTTTCGTTCTGCTGCGACTGTTCCGCAAACCCCTTTTCCGAGCGGGATGCGGACGCAGGCCGGCAGTCCTTGAAACGGTCCGAGGACAAGTTCATTTTTTTCTTGTTCATATAAATAAAAACCGACCCAATTTATTTCTTTAAGAAATTGATTTAATAAAGCGGAAGCATTGCTTAAATTGGCGATTCTGTTCGTTTCGGACTCCATCAAGGCTTTCAATTGTTTGATGACGAGTTGATACTGCTCTTCTTTAGAGCCTTTGTACGTTTCTGCTTGAAACATCATGATCACCCTTCTCTCTGAAAATTCACGTCGATTCTGAAAGAAAATGTCGATAAAATTATAAAGGATTTTTACGTATGAATCCGAAATTTGATAAAGAATAAGTTTTACAGCTTTGATAGGTTGCAGACATAATCAATGGGCACGTCACCGTCATTCGCATCCTTGCAACAAAGAGAATCCCCGATTTCTCAAACGGGAAAGGCAAACAGTCAAAAAACAGAAAATTCTGATCGATCAATGAAATCAAAAATCCCAGTTTTTGTTTTGTCCTAAACATCGCGATCAATTAAGGAGAGAAGAGGGAAGAAAATGAACGCAACATTAAAGGAAACGAAAGAATTAATTATGGACGCAGCCATTGTTCTTTTTAATACAAAAGGCTATGACGGAACCGGGGTAAGGGACATAGCCAAAAAAGCGAAAGTGAACCCAGCGAATATCTCCTATTATTTTAAAGGAAAACAAGGATTATTGGAAGCGTGTTTAACCCAATTTTTTGAAGGCTATTTGTCTTGTCTGGAAGAAAAAGTATTTTTACTTGAAATGGCGCCCCCGGATGAATGTTTAAAACAAGGCTTGAAAAGCATACTTTCGTTTCAAAGAGAAAATCATTTATTGACTCGTTTTGTCTGGAGGGAAGTGTCTATTGACTCCCAAATCTCACGTGAAATTATTGCATCCTATTTAGTGAAGGAAAAATATCTTTTTCATTTGATTCTGGAACAAGGAATCAAAGAGGGAATTTTCGCCAATCTGCCGGAAAGTTTAGTGATCATTCAATTAAAATCGCTGCTGACGATGCCGTTTTTACAAAGTCAATATTTGCGGGAGGTTTGGCACACATTCCCTCAAGAAAAATATTTTGTTGAAAAATACATGATCATGATCGAGCGTTGGATCGACTCAACGTTATGCTCCTTGCAAGAAACGCGTCATTTTGACAGAAAAATTATTTGACTGTTTTGCCGGAGCCGTCCTCAAGAAGAGAAAAGATCATCTTTTTTCTGCCTTGGCCAAGATCCTTTGCTTGATGGGCGTCTGATCCATAAATAAGAGGGATGCCCATTTCAGCTGCTTTCAAAGCGATGTCATTCGACGGGTATGGTTCCAGACAATCCGGTTTGTGGACGCCTGCACCGTTGTAATCTAAGGAAAAGCTATTTTTCTTTACAGCCGATAAAATCGATTCAATCATATGGTCAAAAGATTTTCGGCAAGGAAATTTGTTTTGAAATTTGCGAACAAGCGTGACATGGCCGATTCTTGCCGGGCGATATGGGCCAAGATCTGCCGCTGTGGATTTTAATACCGTCTCGTAATAGCATTCATATGTCTTTTCAACGGAGCCGAAAACATCAACGATCTTTCCAAAGAGCTCAGCGCTGTAGTCAAGGCAGTACCACTCATTCCCTTTTTTTAGAAAGTGGACGGATAAAATGGCATCATCCAAAAGCGGCCCGTATCGATTCAAAAATTCTTTTGTTTTTTGCTCGTACCCCTCGATGTAATCCACTTCCAGTCCAATTTGGATATCAATGATCCCTTTATATTTCTTTTTCCATTCGGAAACTTCTTCTATGTAATCATCGATTTGGCCGGGATCCATACCGCTGTCTTTCGTCGGAGTCGTATCAATAAATCCGTCCGGAAGCGGGGCGTGTTCGGTAAAGGTTATTTTTTCAAAGCCAAGAGAAATGGCTGTTTCTATGTACGACTCGAAAGAATCATTGGTTCCGTGCGGGCAATAAGGAGTGTGAATATGACCATCGACCCTCATAAATAGTATTTCTCCTTTCAAATGCTCGAATTTATGATGGAAATAAGCTAAAATAAAGATTAGAAACGAAACCTTTATTATAATTGATCGGCAAAGTCAATTTTAATGAGAGAATCGAAAGTCGGATCCTCGATGAAAAGATATTTCTTTCGTATGAATAAAAGTGTATCAAATTTTTGAGTTTCCTGGTAAAAAATTAGAATTTATTTGTCAAAAAAGATCATTCACATGGTATCATATTTACATTAAGATATTTTTACGATAAAACGATGAACTATCCGTAACGGATCCTTGTTGGGTGAAGGGACAAGGATAAGTTATATACATATAAGAGCAGCGTTTGCCTTTGAATCAAAATATCTCACGGCGGGATTTGGCGGAAGGCAGAGAGCCGGAAGGGATTTTGTAACAGAGGCTTAAGCCGCAGAAGGATTAATAAAAAAGTGAGGCGACTGAAGGTGCGACAAGCACAAGACAGCTTGCGAGGTGGCGGTGTTTCAACCACCACAACAAGATGGGGGTTGACCTCGAGCACCTGGGAGCCACAACTGGATTAGTCCGTCCCCCTCTTTTACAGGCGGGAAATTATGGACAATAAAGCGGGGTTTATTTAGAGAAAGTACGGCATATGTGGAACAGGGGGCTTACGATGGAGTTCGTCATCGGCACATTCTTATTGATCATCATAATGGTCACAATAGGTTTCTTAATGAAAAGAAAAAAGTATCAAGTTGTAGATCAATTGGACAAACGCAAAATCGAAATTATGAATCGACCTGTAGCGGATGAATTGAAAAAAGTAAAAAAATTAAATATGACTGGACAAACGGAAGAATTATTTGAACGGTGGCGTCAAACATGGGATGAAATCATTACGACGGAGTTGCCGGCAATCGATGAAAAGCTGATAGATGCCGAGAGTTGCATTGACAAATACCGTTTTCGAAAAGCACAAGAAATCATGAGACAAATTGAAGAAAATTTGGACAGTGCAGAGGAGAAAATTGATAATTTATTGCAAGAGCTGAATGAACTAGTAGGCAGTGAAGAAAAGAACCGCAGAGATATGGAAGAGATAAAAGAAAAATATCGTTCCGCTCGAAAAAGACTGCTTGCTCATCGTCATACATACGGAAAAACCGCACCTATATTGGAAATAAAGCTTGATAGTCTGTCCTCTCAATTCGATCAATTTGAAGAACTGACCGCTGAGGGGAACTATTTGGAAGCAAGAGAGCTTGTATTGAATCTGAAAGAAGAAATGGCGGATTTGCTGCATAAGATGGAGCGTATACCGGTGCTGATTCCGGAATGCACAAGCTTGCTTCCTTCCCAGCTGGATGAGCTTGAAGAAGGATATAAAGAAATGGAAGAGCAAGGGTATATTCTTAATCATTTGCAGCTTGATAAAGAAATTGCGAGAATCCGGAAAGAGCTGGATCTTTATAAAGATTTAATCGCGAAAACCGAAATTCAAGAAGTAGAAGATTCGTTGAACGAGACGAGGGAAAATATTGACCTTCTGTATGAATTGTTGGAAAAAGAAGTGAAAGCAAAGCATGACATAATCCAAAACAACAACCAAACATTTGAGCTACTGCAAAAACTGAAAAAAAACAACAGAAAACTGAAAGAAGAAACCCAACTTGTTCAAGAAAGTTATCATTTAGTAGACGAACAAATTGATGTGCCAAAGAAATTAGATAAAGAATTGTCTCTGTTGGAGAAACGGTATGAAATCGTGTCCAGTAAAATATTTGCCAAACAGTCTGCTTATTCGCTGTTGAACGATGATTTAATGGAGATTCGAAAAAGCATTGAATCGCTTCAAGAAGAGCAGGAGAGATTTGTGGAGTTTTTAGGGAACTTGCGAAAAGATGAATTAGCCGCTAGAGATAAATTGAAAGAATTGAGAAGAATGATTCACGAATCCCATCGTAAAGTGGCGAAAAGCAATGTGCCCGGCTTGCCGGATTCCTATAAATCATTGATGGAGGATGCATCAGAACGAATCAATGAGGTCATTCAGTGCCTTCAAATGAAGCCGTTGAACATGAACCAAGTTCAAGACAAGCTGGAACTGGCTGTGGAAGCGGTGGAAGTTCTCAATCAAAAAACAGATGAATTGATTGAACAGGTGTTTTTGGCGGAAAAAGTCATCCAGTATGGTAATCGTTATCGGAGCCAATATCCGAACGTTCGGGAAAAACTGATAGAAGCGGAAAAAGCTTTTAGAAATTATGAATTCAGCGAGGCGCTTGAGCAAGCTGCAGCTGCAGTGGAAAAAGTGGATCCTCAATTTTTGAAAAAACTATCGGATCTATTGAATATGGATGGTAAAGACTAAAGAAAGCGGCTGATTCAAATGGATTTGGCCTCCCCATTTAAGAACAGGCTTAGATTGTGGGGAAGAGTTCGAATCTTACTTTGAATCGTCTGCTTTCTTTTTTTCTGTCTTTTAGAATGATAAGCTGCTTTCTTTCTGATTGTTCCCTATTTCAGGCTATGTTATTATTAGTATTTGAGTGTGAGAAATCATTCACAGAGAAGGTGTGAATTATGATTTACTTCGATAACAGTGCCACAACAAAACCATATAAGGAAGTAATGGAGTCATTTTTAAAAATAAATGAGAATTTTTATGCGAATCCGTCTTCCCTCCATTCTTTTGGAGGACAAGCGGAAAAATTATTGACTGAAGCGAGAAAGCAGATTGCTTCTTTGCTTCGTTGCAAACCAAGTGAAGTGTTTTTCACTTCCGGCGGAACAGAATCGAATAATTTGGCGATTAAGGGGACTGCGTTGCAATACCGCCATCGAGGAAACCATATTATCACGACTTCGATTGAGCATCCTTCCGTGCACAATGCATGCAAGCAGTTGGAGGATCTTGGCTTTGAAGTCACTTATTTGCCTGTGGATAAAAAAGGAATGGTTCGAGTGGAAGATGTGGAAAAAGCGATTCGGCCGGAAACCATTCTCGTTTCCGTTATGCATGTCAACAATGAAATTGGGTCTATACAACCGGTCGAAGAAATTGGAAAAATATTGAAAAATTTCCCGAAAATTTTCTTCCATGTTGACCATGTTCAAGGAGCGGGGAAAATTCCTTTGCCTCTGTCTGACGGAATCATTGATTTCTGTTCTATTTCCGCACACAAATTCCACGGTTTAAAAGGAACCGGCATTCTTTATATAAAAGAAGGCATTCGAATTTCGCCGCTATTTTCAGGAGGAAGCCAAGAAAAAAATGTGCGAAGCGGAACTGAAAACACCGGTGGGATTGTTGCCATGGCAAAAGCTTTGCGAATGACCATGGAAAAGCAAAAGACGGCTTTGAAAGAAATGGAAAATATTCGCCGTTATTTATTCAAGAGTTTGCGCTCTATAGAAGACGTCACGATTTATTCTCCGGATTCCGGGGCGCCTCATATCATTAATTTTGCCATATCCGGTGTTCGAGGCGAAGTGCTCGTTCATGCGCTGGAATCAAAAGGGATCTTTCTGTCGACTACAAGTGCTTGTTCTTCGCGGCAAAATCAGCCGAGCCGTACATTACTGGCTATGGGAGTACCGGAAAAAGAGGCAGATTTCAGCGTTCGCATCAGTTTATCGTATGAAAACACAATGGAAGAGGCAAAAGAATTTATCACGACGTTAAAAGAATTATTGCCTACGATTACGAAAACAAAGAGGAGATGACCATGATTTACGATCGCGTGTTAATTCGATACGGGGAGCTGTCGACAAAAGGCAGAAACCGAAATGTTTTTGTGACGAAACTGAAAAAAAATATAAAAGATATCATGAAAAATGAAGGGAATATCCAAATTCAGGCAGGAAGAGACCGCATGTATCTTCTTCTAAATGAGGCTTCCTATGAAAGAATCAAAGAAAAACTATCGAATGTTTTCGGAATTCAATCGTTTAGCCCGGTAGTACGGACGGAGAAGAACATCGAAAAAGTCAAAGAAGCAGCGCTTACGCTCGTTAAAGCCAATTTTTCGCCTGGGAATACGTTTAAAATTAATGCAAGACGTTCGGATAAGACGTTTGAAATCGATTCCCAGGAAATGAACTCTGTTTTGGGGGCTCACATTTTAAAAAACATAGACGGAATTAAGGTCGACGTGAAGCATCCTGATATTGAACTTTTAGTAGAGGTTCGAAAAGAGGGCGTATTTTTATCCTGCGAGTGGGTCAAAGGAGCTGGAGGACTTCCGGCCGGTGTAAGCGGAAAAGCAATGTTGCTGTTGTCGGGGGGAATTGACAGCCCTGTTGCAGGTTACATGATGATGAAACGGGGAGTAGAAATAGAGGCTGTTCACTTTTTTAGTCCTCCTTACACAAGCGAACGAGCTAAGCAAAAAGTCATTGATTTGGCGAAAAAATTAACATCCTTTGGTGGAACCATTAAACTTCATATTGTTCCGTTTACAGAAATCCAGCAAAAAATCCATGAAACGGTTCCGGCTAATTACACGATGACTTCGACAAGAAGATTTATGTTAACCATTGCGGATGAAATCCGGAAGAAAAACGGCGGACTTGCACTTGTCACTGGGGAAAGCTTGGGACAAGTAGCCAGTCAAACAATGGAAAGTATGCTGGCCATCAATGATGTGACCAGTACACCCGTTCTAAGACCGCTCATTGCCATGGATAAACTGGAAATTATTGAAATCTCTCGAAAAATTGGAACGCATGATATATCCATTCTTCCTTATGAAGATTGTTGCACTATTTTTACACCGCCTTCTCCAAAGACAAAACCAAAATTGGAAAGGGTGGAACACTACGAAAGCTTTTTTGATTTTGAACCTTATGTAAGAGAAGCGGTTGAAAAAACAGAAACGCTCTTGATCAGCGAAGAGTTTGAATCGAAAGAGTTTCAAGACCTATTTTGACGTATTGTGAACTGCATCGGGAATAAAGCGGACCGATTATGCACATTTTAATGAATACAGGGAGGTGAAAATGGATGGCTAGAAATAATCGGTCTAACCAGCTTTTAGTTCCCGGTGTAGAAAATGCTCTTGAACAAATGAAGGCAGAAATCGCGCAAGAATTTGGTGTGCAGCTTGGGCCGGATGCAACAGCACGCGCCAACGGTTCTGTCGGTGGAGAAATGACAAAACGATTAATCCAAATGGCAGAACAGCAGTTAAACGGTTTATCAAGATAAAGATACTATTTCCTTCGATAAAATGATTTTTCAATAAGAGCCATAAATAAATGGAAGCGTCAAACTTTAGAAGCAAGGGGAAACCCTTGCTTCTTTCTGTTCGAAACTTTGCAGTCAGTTTACAATACCCGATCGAAAATTTGATTCAAATTGTGTGGATCATTTTGATATAATGGATCTATGTGAAAAGACAAGCAGTGATAGGTACTTTAGAAGGGTCTTTTTTTATACGTAAGTGTTTATCGTGAAAGGAGCTCTTCATGAAAAAGCGAGGCGAATGCGAGCCTGCCAAATACTTCTGGCGAAAGGCCTCATGATTATGCCCCGCTCCTAAAAAGGCGAAAGCCGGGAGTAGCTAGCAAGATTAAGGAGGGATCTCTGGATGAAAAGAGAGGATTTGTTGGCGCCAGAAAAATACAATATCGTAATGGAATTCGAAAAATATGCTTCCGATCCAAAAAAAGTGGCGATCAAATGGGAAAATGAAAATGGAGATACAAGAGAAATTACATATAGACAATTGATTCAAAACGCCAATCGAATTGGAAATGCCTTTTTGAGTCGAGGCTTGAAAAAAGGGGACATTATTTTAGTCATGACCCCACGCTTAATTGAAGCTTATGAAATTTATACGGCTGCTCTAAAGACGGGATTAGTCGTGGTTCCTTGTTCGGAAATGCTAAGAACGAAAGATTTGAACTATCGTATTGAACATGGAGATGTAAAAGCCGTTGTTTCTTATCATTCCCTTGTCGGGGAATTTGAAAAAACAGAGAAGTTTATAGAGGGAAAATTGCTGCCGTTTGTATTTGGCGGAAAACGCGAAGGATGGCTGTCTTTAGAAGAAGAAGCGGAAAAACAGTCTGATTCATTGGAAATGGCCGATACACGAAGTGATGATATGGCCTTTTTGCCTTATACTTCGGGAACGACCGGAAATCCTAAAGGGGTTGTTCATACTCATGGATGGGGCTATGCGCATTTAAAAACGGCAGCTCCTAATTGGCTGTGCATTGGAAAAGACGATATCGTATGGGCTACAGCTGGACCGGGCTGGCAAAAGTGGATTTGGAGCCCATTTTTGTCCGTTCTTGGGTCAGGAGCAACAGGACTTGTCTATAATGGCCGATTCAATCCGAAGAAATTTTTACACCTTTTGGAAAAATATAAAGTCAATGTGCTATGTTGTACACCGACTGAGTATCGATTAATGGCGAAAGTCGACAATTTGGGCGATTATCGTCTTGATCATCTACACAGTGCTGTTTCTGCAGGAGAGCCTTTGAACAGAAAAGTCATTGATATCTTTAAAAAACAATTTGGAATTTATGTCCGCGATGGTTATGGACAAACGGAGAGCACTCTTCTCGTCGGTGTGACGAAGGACATGGAGATTCGTCCGGGATCCATGGGAAAACCAACGCCTGGAAACCACGTGGAAATTATTGATGACGACGGGAATCCTTGTCCACCTGGCGTAGTAGGCGATATTGCCGTCCATGTGTCAACTCCGGCTTTGTTTAAACAATATTATAAAGATCCGGAAAGAACGGCTAAGCATTTTCGAGGCGAGTACTATATTACCGGGGACAGAGCCAAAAAAGACGAGGATGGATATTTTTGGTTCGAGGGTCGCGGCGATGACATTATTATCAGTTCCGGCTATACCATTGGCCCGTTTGAAGTGGAAGATGCTCTCGTTAAGCATCCGTATGTCAAAGAATGCGCTGTTGTGGCGAGTCCTGACGAGGTAAGAGGGAATGTAGTAAAAGCTTTTGTCATCTTAAAAGAAGGAGTGGACAAAAACGATCCTAACTTAATTCCCCGGTTGCAAGAACACGTGAAAAAAGTGACGGCTCCATACAAATATCCGAGAAAAATTGAATTTGTGGATGAACTGCCTAAAACGGCTTCAGGCAAGATCAGACGGGTGGAGTTAAGAAACAAAGAGCTACAAGCATTGAGCTAAGCTTGAAGAAAAACAGGCGGCACAAGCTGCCTGTTTTCCATTTTGTTCAAAAGGAAGGAATCCGATATGAAAACCCTTTGGCATAATGGAAAGATTTTTACGATGAATAAAGAAAACGAAACATGTGAAGCAGTTGTGACAGAAAATGGAACGATCTTATTTGCCGGTTCAAAGAAGGAAGCGGAGTTGTGTCATGCCCCTTTTGACCGCACCATTTCACTGGATGGTGCCGTAATGTTTCCGGGATTTGTCGATAGCCATATGCATTTGCTGGGTCTGGGAGAAAAACTCGATCGACTGGATTTCACCGAGATGAAATCCAAGAGAGACGTTTTAGCTGCTGTCAAAGAAAAAATTTCTTCTCTAAAAGAAGGCGAATGGCTGATCGGTGAAGGATGGGATGAAAGTCGCTGGTCGACAGGCGAAATATTGACAAAAGACGATCTTGATCAAATTTCAGACACGATTCCAATTCTTTTAAAAAAGGTGTGCCGACACACGGTTGTAGCGAATACCCCAGCTTTAAAGAAAGCGGGGATTGATGAAACATCTGTTGATCCTGAAGGTGGGAAAATCGAACGGGATGAGGACGGACGATTAACAGGAATCTTAAAAGATCGCGCCATTGACAGAATGTTTCAGACGCTTCCCGAGTATACAAATGACGACTTGAAGAAAATTCTCGAAACAGGGATTCAACATTGTTGGGAGAATGGATTGACAGGAGCCCACACGGAAGACTTGAATTATTATGGAGATTTTTGGCGGACGTATCGCGCTTTTGAGCACGTGATTCATCGAAGCAACCGGAAATTCCGGACCCATTTATTAGTGCATCATGAAGTTATAGATGTATGGAGGAAAGCGGGATTTGACTTTTTATTTGGCACTCCATTTTTGGAATTCGGAGCTATGAAAATTTTTGCTGATGGCTCTTTGGGCAGCCGAACCGCTTTATTAAGTTCGCCATATCAAGACGATCCGGAAACGAACGGTTTGGAAATCCATCCTAATGGCCAGTTGGTCGAAATGGTAAAAAAAGCGCGAGAAATGGGGCTGCCGGTTGCTGTTCATGCCATTGGCGACTTAGCTGTGGAGCGGGTATTGGATGTAGTGGAACAATATCCATCGGCGAAAGGAAAAAGAGACAGGATTATTCATGCAAATATTTTGCGACATGATTTAATCGCAAGACTAAAACAACAAAACCATCTTATACTCGATATTCAGCCTGGTTTTATTCGTTCCGATGTTTCCTATACAGGACGTTTGCCGGAATGTCTGCAGCAGTACGTATCTCCGTGGAAAACGATCTTAACAGAAGGGATACATTGTGCCGGCGGCTCGGATGCTCCTATTGAAGACGTGAATCCTTTTAAGCACATTGGCGCTGTCGTAGAAAGAGCCGATGGCCGTACGGATGAGAATCTAACTGTCTATGAAGCCATCTCGCTTTACACAAAAGGAAGTGCTTTTGCTTGTCATCACGAACACGATCGAGGCAAGATACAAAGAGGATACAAAGCTGATTTTACCATTGTGGATCGTGATGTATTCCATATTTCTCAAGAGGAGATTTCAAAAACGAAAGCAGTAATGACGGTGATAGACGATGAGATCGTTTATACTGCTTACTAGACCTATATTCAAACGGGTGAACGGCTTTTTAGTGAAAATCAACTGATTCGCCCAAGTCTTGTTAGGAAATTTATCAGTTGGGAAAATAAACATCGATATTATATCATTGGACAGAAGGGGGAGACAGGGATGAAAAAAGACGAGAAATTGGGGATTGTATACGCAGGGCTTTCGTACTTGCTATGGGGATTGTTCCCTCTTTATTGGAAATTGCTGAAGCAAGTTCCCGCTTATGAAATTTTAGCGAACCGGATTTTTTGGTCTTTTCTATTTATGCTTGTTTTTCTATTGGTCACAAAGAAATGGTCGTTGTTTCGTCAAACGTTCCGGCAGCTTATTCAACAGCCAAAAATGGGGCTGACATTATTTTTCGCATCCGTGCTGATCAGTGCCAATTGGTTTTTATACATTTGGGCCGTCAATCAAAATCATATCATTGAAACAAGTTTAGGGTACTACATTAACCCGCTTGTGAGCGTACTGTTAGGCGTTTTGATATTAAAAGAAAAACTGTCAAAAGCTCAAGTAGTATCTTTTCTTTTGGCGCTTACTGGCGTTTTAATCCTTACGATTTCGTATGGAAAATTTCCATGGGTGGCCCTTGGGTTGGCTGTCACCTTTGGATTGTATGGTTTGGCCAAAAAAGTAGTCAAAGTCGAATCCGCAACGGGGTTAACGCTTGAAACGCTGTTGATTACTCCATTTTCGCTGCTATTTTTACTGTATTTAAATAGCAATGGTGAATTGATGCTATTCCACCAAAGTGTGGCGACCGATCTTTTGCTTATTGGCGGTGGAATTGTCACGGCAGTTCCTCTTTTGTATTTTGCCAAAGGTGCTCAGCGGATTCCTTTATATATGATTGGATTTTTGCAATACGTTACGCCCACAATGTCTCTGTTGATAGGGATTTTTATTTATCATGAACCATTTTCGACGATCAAATTCATTTCCTTTACATTCATATGGGCGGCGCTTTTTGTTTTTTCATTATCACAAATTCGCTTCTTTCATAGAAATGGAAAGAATCCAAAAAGAAAAAGTGAGATTCCTGTTGAAAACTAGAAAATCAATGAAGGAGAGCCTTGGCTCTTCTTTTTTGACATTCATCTAAGTATTAAATAGGGAAGTCTACATTTTCGTATAAAATCCAAAAGTTCTTTCGACTATGTCGAAAGAACTTTTTTAAAAAGAACGGAACAAAGGAACATCATGAGAAGGTATGATCAGTCAGGAGGATGGACCGAAAAGATTCCAACTCTTGTTCTATTCAATTTTTTCTTCTTGGAAAAGTGATCACGCAAAAGGGATTGGTGACTCTTGGCCAATCCTTTTTATGTGCGCCCGGCATGTACATGAACTATAGGGTGTAAGTCCCGAACCCCGAAGACAGAAGTAGAGGTTAGCCAAGAGCAAGGGTGTCCGTGGTGACGCGGAATCTGAAGGAAGCTGGAGGCAAAACACCGGTCCGAGGAACACGAACCTCATATAAGGCTAGGTATGATTGAGTGAGTTTGCATAACAAAACAAAGCTCTTTCTGTCGAAGGTCATATCGAGTAAATGAGGCGGATAGATGGTGTGAAAGTGCATGTACTTACCCGGGGAGGTCTGGCGGATATGTGAAGTACTCTTCATAACCTACTTAGTGATAAGTAGCTGAACCGTCAGAAGTCAGCAGAGGTCATAGTATTAGTTGGTCTAGAACAACTAAGAAGGACCGAACAATTAAGAGAGAATAGCCCTTGGTATTCAGTGAGTCATGATGAACACAGAAAACGTAGTACCTCACTTGAGGGAGGAAGCGGTGAATCCCGTGGGAGACCTCTTGGAGGGTGGAGTGACCACTGGCATAAAGAGAACAGCTATTCACGGAAGTTATAAAGACTTGCGTCAATTATCTTAATTGAACCGCCGTATACGGAACCGTACGTACGGTGGTGTGAGAGGACGGGAGTTAATCGCTCCCTCCTACTCGATAAAAGGTCTAAGAAGAATTTTTAACCAATATGGTTCAAACAGCGATAGGAATTTTTTCAGCGCTCTTTGATTACGTTGTGAAATTGGCTTTATCGTTCAGGAAGCTTTTTTGATGGTTTTATCCTTATGTTTGTTTATGACAAAAGTAAATGTATATATCATGATTAACAAAAGTATAGGAAGAACACTATATGCATACATGGTGTGGTATCCGGTTGAGTTGGCCACAACCCCTAATCCGGAGGAGCCAATCGCTATACCAAGATCCATGGAAGAGAAGAACATGGCGTTGGCAGTCCCTTTTTTGTCTTGCGCCACTCTGCTTACAGCCAGTGCTTGGAGGGAAGGCTGAATAACTCCATATCCAAGGCCGTAAAAGAAACCTGCTATTAATAAGGTCGCCGTATTATAAGTGAAATATAATAACATTAGACCGATAATGCCTGCCATTGCGGCAGGATAAATAAGTACTTTATGTCCAAAATGATCATACAGGCGGCCCGAAATGGGACGTATCACAGTCATAACGATGGCATTGGTCAGAAAGAAAAGAGAAACCGTTCCACCCAGATTCGCTTCTTTTCCTAATTCATTCATGAAACTCACGACACCGCCAAGAGAAATAAAGTAACAAACAATTAATAAACAAGGCAAAAGGGCTTGTTTGTCGAAAGCATATTGAATAAGTGACTGTGCTTGGCTATTTGTCGGTTTGCCGTCCGTCTTTGAAGAGCTTTTGATTGAAAAGCTGAGAATGAGAATAATGGCTGTAAACAACACAGATAAAAAGATAAGAACATGAAATGAGAAGGCTGCCATCAATGACAATGCCAGCATAGGTCCCAAACTTGTTCCTAGGCTGGTGGAAAGCCCGTAGTAGCCAATCCCTTCTCCAAGACGATGATTCGGAATAATATTGGTTGCCATGGTGGACAACAGAGTTGTGATGATTCCAAAACCGATGCCATGGAAAACTCTCAAAAGGAGAAGGATCGGAACGGATTCCAATTTATAGCTTAATGCGATTGCCAACAGGACGAAGATGAGCGAAAAAATCGCCATCCGCTTCACATTCAGTTTATGCATCAGTATTCCGATAAACGGGCGTGTTACAATCGCCGCTGCCATAAAGGCAGTGGTCATCAAGCCTCCTTGTGCAGGGTTATGTTTAATATCCGAAATGAAGGCGGGATAGCCTGCTGTCAGCATTTGGAGGCAAATAAAAAAGAGAAATGCCATTAATAAGATGACGATAAATTGTTTTGTCCACAATTTTGAGGACTGATGATCCATTGTGATTCCTTCTTTCTATTCTAATTATTCCCTGATGTGTACTATTTTAAATGAAACGATGCATAAAAGCTTCATAAAATCCGTAAACTCAGATTTATGTGTTGGCAAATTCAGTGAAATGGACGAAAGGCTGTATGGGGCGAAAAAGCAAAAAAGGCTTTTGGTAGGTTCAAGTGGTTTGCTACAATAATTGACAGGAATGGAATTTCTTTATTTTAGAATTGGAGGACAGGATGGATGAATAGGAAAAGAATAATAGCTTTGGCTATTGCGGCTATATTGTTCGCAGTTTCTGTCATTGTCAATTTAGCCAGCATCACGCTGACTGCAGACGTTGAAAACCTTTTTGAAGGACTGACAAACCAAGATGGAAATTTCAATGAAGATGTCATCGAGAAAGGAAACACATTGAAGAAAATTGCGGTTTTGGAAGTAAATGGCGTGATTCAAGATACGGGTTCGACTGCCTCATTTTTTGAGACGGGATACAACCACGAAAATTTTATGAAAATGCTTGATAAAGTGGAGCATGATAAGAGCATCAAAGCGATTATATTGAGAGTCAATTCCCCGGGCGGCGGGGTGGCCGAAAGTGCAGAAATCCATGATAAATTAATGGAGATTAAGCAAAAGGCAAAAAAACCGATTTATGTTTCTATGGGCCCGACGGCGGCTTCAGGTGGCTATTATATTTCAACTGCCGGAGATAAAATTTTTGCCAGTCCTGAAACTTTAACGGGCTCTTTAGGAGTGATTATGAACACTGTGAATTACTCCAAATTGGCGCAAAAGTTCGGTGTGGATTTTGTGACTGTTAAAAGCGGTCCTTTCAAGGATATCGGCAGTTCTACCCGCCCGATGACAGAGAAAGAGAAACAAATTTTGCAAACGATGATTAACAACTCTTATCAACAATTTGTAAAAGTGATTTCAGAGGGGCGGCATATTCCGGAAGAACAAGTCAGAAAAATCGCTGACGGTCGTGTGTACGATGGCAGGCAGGCGAAGCAGCTTCACTTAATTGATGAATTCGGTTATTTGGATGATACAATCAAACAATTGAAAAAAGATAAACATTTGAGCGGTGCCGAAGTATTTCGTTATGAAACGAACAGCGGGCTTTCTTCCTTTTTTGCAGCCAGCGCGCAAAAAATGTTTCAAAAGGACGGCGAATGGAACGTGCTGATGAATCTTTTGACTCACTCACAGTCTCCGCGGCTCATGTATTTATATTCTGAGGAGGGATCGTTATGAATGAATCAAGGCACGATCCTGAATTAGAAAAGCCAATAGCCGCTGAAACGAAAAAAGAGGCGGATGACGGATATCATGAGGGCGCAAAGTCTTTTTTGTACGGCCCTCACTATGCTGGCTTTTGGATGCGTTTTTGGGCGTATTTACTTGACTTAATCGTGATTGGAAGTCTTAAACGGATATTGATTTTGCCGGTTTTCCGCTGGCTTGATCTACCCGTTTTTGCCCATGAACTGTTTGCCCCCATCCATGTGGCGAGTGCCGTTCTCTTTTACGGCTATTTTCTTCTATTCACGAAATTCACCGGACAAACGATTGGAAAAATGGTATTTGGCTTAAAAGTCGTCCCGCTGACAGAAGAACGTTTAACTTGGACTGTTGTTTTGTTTCGGGAATTGATCGGGCGCTTTATTGTAACCACTATTGTCATTCTGTATTTAATGGTTGCTTTTATGCCGAAAAAACAAGGATTGCACGATTATTTCGCTGATACAGCCGTTATTCATGAGAAAACGGTGGAAGCTTTAAAACCTGCTTCATAAAGCAGGTTTATTTTTTTGGGGTTTTGTCGATAATGGTGGAAAGGCAAGGGGGCTGCAGTATGGCAATTGTCATGACAATACTGATCTCGATCGTCGTATTGATCGTCGTTATTTCGGCAACGGTGCTTCATATCAACATCGTTTTTTGCCATGAGAAAGAAAATGACTACGTTCAGATCCAATTCAAGATTTGGTTTGGCCTTATAAGATATACGATTAAAGTGCCGTTTTTAAAGTTGGTAAAAAACCCCGAAAATAATGAATGGAATTTACAATATGAAACCAACGTCTCTTCTGAAAATCAAAAAAGGACGAAGTACCACTCCCGAAACAACTTGACTCCTGAAGAACTGGTACAAATGATACATAAGGGAAGAGAATTTTTAAAAAAAGTAAAGGATCTCCAGGAGATTATGAAACACTTTTGCCGTCATATATCAGTTGATTCATTGATGTGGGAATCGGCTATCGGTGTAAAAAACGCTGCATGGACCGGCATGTTAACGGGAACACTATGGGCAGCCAAAGGTGAATTCATCGGTTTATTGAGTAAGTGGATACGATTAAAGACGATGCCGAGATTAAATGTTGTTCCTACTTTTCAATCTCCTTACACAAAGACACGACTTGAGTGTATGCTTCATTTTCGAATAGGATATGCTATTATTGCCGGATTGAAAATAGTCCGTTTTTGGAAGGGAAAACCATCAGAACGTGAGTCTTCTTTCGCAAACAATAAACATCATTCTATCTAACAGGAGGTTGGATTCCCATGTCGGAACATCCGATTAAAGGTTTAATGACAACAGCTATGGAAAATTTAAAAGAAATGATTGACGTGAATACCATTATCGGAGATCCTGTTGAAACACCGGACGGCAGTGTCATATTGACAGTTTCAAAAGTTGGATTTGGTTTTGCGGCAGGAGGAAGTGAATTCAAACTGGATCAAAATGAGCAAAACAGCCAAGAAGAGAGCCTTCCTTTTGGAGGGGGAAGCGGCGGCGGTGTTTCCATCACACCCATCGCTTTTTTAATCGTCAACTCCCAAGGCTACAAGATGCTTCATGTAGATGAAAACACCCATTTAATGGAGCGGATTTTGGATGTAGCGCCCAATGCAATGGAGAAAATCCAAGGGATGTTTAAAAACAAAGATGGGGGAAGCGCAAACCAAAACAACAGCCAAACGAATAGTCAAAACAACGGTCAAAATAATGGACAGCAATCACAAAATTTGGACTTTAATATTTAAAGGAACAAAGGGGAGCTTTCTACGTGGAAGCTGCCTTTTTTGTGATGAGGCCTGCCTCATCTTATAAAATGAATGAAATCCATCTTCCTATATAAGGCAGCCCTGTTCGAAAAATAGGGGATAAAAAACAGGAAATTTGCATTTCTTTGCCGAATTTCTTTATGATGAAGTTGTAGACCTTAAATAGGAGGAAAAGATATGGCGAAAATTACATTTAAGGGAAATCCCGTTACTCTTTTAGGAAATGAAGTAAAAGTAGGAGATCAAGCGCCGGACTTTACCGTACTTGCCAATGATTTGTCAGAAGTCAAATTATCCGACTATAAAGGAAGCGTGCGGATTTTAAGCTCTGTTCCATCTTTGGATACGGGAGTATGCGATGCTCAAACCCGCCGTTTTAATGAAGAAGCAGCCAAATTGGATGGAGTGAAAGTTTTAACGATATCAGCGGATCTGCCATTTGCCCAAAAACGTTGGTGTGCTTCAAGTGGATTGGAAGATGTGATTACGCTTTCCGACCACCGCGACCTTTCCTTCGGCAATGCCTACGGAGTCGTGATGAAAGAACTTCGTCTCTTAGCACGGGCTGTCTTTGTGGTTGACAGTAATGATAAAATTACCTATGTTGAATATGTGAGCGAAGGAACCAATCATCCTGATTACGAAGCTGCCATTCAGGCTGCTAAGGAAGCAAAATAATGGCTAACGTCTTTAGCGAAAGAGTATCTCCCAAATAGGACGTTCATCATACAATGTTCATTGCATAAAAAACAAAACGACATGATGGCCTGTGAAAAGGTATCATGCTTTTGTGAGCAAACAGTTGAAATTTTGCCGATCGTCCGAAACGGAATGCAGCTTTTACGGACGCTAATCAGGAAGAAACGGAAAAAACATGCCGAATAGGGATGCGATCTCTGTTCGGTTTTTTATTGAATGGGCTCTGTATTTTAATGAGAGATAAAGGAGGTATGTCGGTGAGTACCAATACAACATCTTCCATGGAATCGTTATTCTATGTTTTAGATCAAACAACGGACATGCTGCAAAAGGCTCTTTCTTGCACCTATCTGGAAGCTCTTGCGGAAAGTGCCGACAACTTGTTTCAAGGTATGGTGCTGCAAGAAGAAATCAGCGAAAAGACAAAAAAGGAGCTTCAAACGCAATACGATCGTATTTCATTAGATTCGATGCCAAAAGAACATATTCGAAAAGCTTATCAACTGGCCATCCTAAAAGGAATGAAAAAAAACATTCAGCCAAATCACCAAATGACGCCGGACTCCATTGGTTTGTTTGTCAGTTATCTCATGCAAAAATTTATGGCAGACTACGATCAATACAGTCTTTTGGATCCTGCGGTCGGAACCGGAAATTTGCTGACGACCATCTTGAATCAGCAATCTGATCAAAACATCCATGCAACCGGAATTGATGTAGATGATTTATTAATAAAGCTTGCCTATGCAGGGGCCAATCTGTTAAAGCATCCGATTCAATTTTATAATCAGGACGCTTTGGAACCGCTTTTCGTTGATTTGGCAGATGCAGTGGTGTGCGATTTGCCTGTCGGCTATTATCCAAATGACGATCAAGCCCAAAATTATCGGTTAAAAGCGAAGGAAGGCCATTCCTATGCTCACCATCTTTTTATCGAGCAAAGTATCCGCTATACAAAACCCGCCGGATTTTTGTTTTTTTTGATTCCAAATTTTCTTTTTGAATCGCCTCAGGCTGATCAATTGAGAGGCTTTTTGAAAGATGAAGTATATATACAGGCAGTGATACAGCTCCCTCTTTCCGTTTTTAAAAATAAAAATGCGGCCAAAAGCATTTTGATTTTGCAGAAGAAAAGCGAAGATGTAAAAGCACCTGAACAAGTGTTATTAGCAGACTTGCCATCTTTGACCAATAAAAAAGCGATGGAAGGAATGATCGCGAAAATTGAAAGCTGGTTTTTAGAGAAAAAACGCGGTCAATAATAAGCTGATTTCGTTCAGAAGGAGAGGGCTTGCAGAAGCGATGCCGTTCAAATCCCCCCTTATTGGCTGCAATAGAATCATGTTAAGATCAAACTTTTACCATGTTTTGTTTCAAGACTGACATTTGCCTGTTTAAGGCCAACATCAGCATTTAGCGCTCCTATAAAAATTCGAAAGGAGGGAGCATAGGGGTTCAATGGCTAGCGTGTGTTGGGACAATGGGGTATACCATCGCCGGACGGTATACGGTGGTTTACATTGTCCATGTGTCTAGGGAAAAAAGATGATGAATGAAAATCATTTCGTTTTGGACATGTTTTTCTTTCATCATCTTCTTGGATGCATAAAGTTGGAGTCCCCTGTGCGAATAATGATGAATTGGACCGAGCGAGACGAAGCCGTTTGGGAAGAAATTCTGAAATGGGAACAAACATTATTGGAATATGAAGGAAATGACCTCCAAACAACGTACATAAAATGGCTTGAACGTACCTTTGCCTCTTTTCCTGAGGAGTGGCAGGAAGCGTTTTTAACCAAACTGGATCAATGGATGTTTCAAGTTCAATCGCTGCTTCAAGGATCGCAAATTCAAGAAGAAGCTCGGGAAAGAATCCTCGTTTCAGCTCGCGCTTTTGATGATTCCGTCGTGGATATTCCGGATTTGCGGAAATTGACGATTGATCAGCTCCATTATTTAAACAGACAACATTCGGCTCGGCACCGTTTGTATTCGTTTATTCAAGGAGGAATGACCGGAAAAGGCGGCTTTTTGTCGGCCGTTTCCGATTTTCCCATTCTTATTGCCATTAATGTTCGGGCTGTTCAACTAACGGCTATGACTTACGGATTCGATGTTCAATCTCCTTATGAAACGATGATCTCCTTAAAAGTCTTCCATGCAGCAGTGTTGCCGAAACAGGTTCAAATTTACGGATGGAAAAAATTATTGGAAGATCTGGAAAACAAACAAGATGTTTATTTTTACGATGATTCTGAACAACTTGCGGACCCCCTGTGGTTGAATGAAATCGTGAAACAGCTGATGAAGCTGATGGCCATCAACATGTTTAAAAAGAAGCAAAATGACAAATTTCCTCTCATCCGGATGGCCATCGGTGCCAATTTCAATTATCAATTCACAAAAAAAGTAACGGAGTATGCAGAGAAGTACTACCAATACCGCTTGTTGTTGGATAAGAAAGGAGATATGAAATGAGTGCGTCAGACCATAAAAAGGGAGGGCCTCAACATGTGAAGGCTGCTGTCATTACCGTCAGCGATACTCGGACTCAAGAAAACGACAAAAGCGGAGCGCTTATTCAAAAACTATTGCTGGAACATCATCATGAAGTGGTTCAATATGAAATCGTCAAAGATGACAGTCTATCCATTCGCCGTCTTGTAACGGAAATTATTCGCAAAAAAATAGCGGATTGTATTCTTTTAAATGGAGGTACCGGTATTTCAAAGAGAGACGTAACAATTGAAACCGTTAAGCCGCTATTTGAAAAGGAATTGGCAGGTTTTGGAGAATTGTTTCGAATGCTCAGCTACACAGAGGACATCGGTTCTGCGGCTATTTTATCGAGAGCAGCAGCAGGTGTATCCGGCGGTGTCGCTATTTTCTCCATGCCTGGATCGACCGGGGCGGTGAAGCTGGCGATGGAAAAATTGATCTTACCTGAAATTCGCCATATTGTAAATGAAATTCGCAAGCAGGGGCTGTCCTAAAAGCTCCTTTTAAACAAGAAACCTCGACGAGATAAAACAATGTATCTTGTCGGGGTTTCTTTGTATCAAAAAGTTATGGGCGATGGCAATTGACCCTAATTCGATCGTTGCCTTAGTCGGTCCCATGTTGTATTTAATCAAAGCAGCTGAAAAGTGACTTGAAAGAATCACTTCATTCAATGTCAGCTTGGCGATTACATGATAATGAAAGGACGATTTTTTGCACCGGACTACGTGAAATTTTAGGTGATGATCTTGAAACCGGCGAGACTCCTGCGGGAAAAGGGAGCCAGGCGGACCCCGCAGCGAGAGACGAGCGAGGAGGTTTGCGGATCGGCCGCGGAAAGCACCTATGTCATTTTGAAACAATCCCTTTTTTGTTTTCAATATGCTCGTATTCTTATACACCTCCATTTGGTCGCGAAAATATTTTTTCAATCCCGAACGTTCTTCCTTCTTTTCAATAAGATATTTATTGTATACAGCCAGTGTTCGCTAAAACAAAGCATTGTTTGAAAAAGTATTGAATAAAAAATAAAATTAGAAAACTCAACTTTCGCAGTGAAAAATTTATGAATAATCCTTGATTTGATAGGTTTCTTTGGGTATCTCAGTGTGAGTAAAATGTTTGTGGGAGAAATTCTTAGAATTCCCCGATGAGGGGGTTGGGAACGTAGGTTCGCAATCCCCCTCATCGGGGCCACCAAGCAAAGCGCGGTAGGATCCCAAGCAGGAAACATGAAAAAAGGACTCTCTCCCTGGTAAGATGATCATTGTTCACACCATCAAACAGGAGGAGAGAGTCCCATGAATATTCAACAACATCTTACCACAAATTCGTTGACATGGAAAGAGATCGAACTTGATTTGTTTCGAGCCTTGCAAAACGCCTTCACCGAGCTGTTTACGGCTCTGTTGGAGGACATCGACCGACAATTGGCGGAAACCCGGGACAAGCGCCGGTACCACTTGAAAGACAAACGACGCACCACGATTCAAACCTTGTTTGGCGAAGTTACCTTTGAGCGAAACTACTATTTAGACCGAGAACAAAACCGTTACACGTTTTTGCTTGATTCCTTTTTAGCGTTTGATGGATCGCAGTCAATCAGCCCTTGTCTAGAAGAAACGGCGATGGGATTGGCTGTGGAGTGCTCTTCCTATCGCAAAGCGGCTCATACGCTTGCCCAGATGGTCGGGTATCCGGTGATGAGCCATGAGACGATCCGCCAGTTGGTGCTCGAGGCTGAAGTTCCGCTGCACTGCCCGGTTGACCAGCGATATGGACGGGTGCTGTTTGTGGAGGCCGATGGACTGTTTGTCTCTCTCCAAGGGAAGGGAAAACGGGCCAAGGAAGACAAAATCCTGACCGTTCACGAAGGATGGAAGCGTAACGGCTCACGGATCGAATTCGTGAATCAGCGCCATTACGTCCATGAAGGCAAGGGGGAGGTGTGGGAAGGCTTCGAGGAATTTTTGATGAACGAATATGCCTATGATCCGTGTCGGGATCTTCTTGTCATCAACGGGGACGGCGCTCCATGGATTACCGCGTGCCGGGAGTATTTCAAAGGACGGGTCTGCTTCCAATTGGATCGATTCCACGTGGCGCGTGAGTTGCGCCAATGCCTCTCGGGCCATCCACGGTGGCAGGCGATTCGGCAAAAGCTGGCGAAGCAGGATGAAGAGAAGCTGCTTGTGGAACTGAACAGCGCCCTCGGCACGCTGGGGGACGAAGCGAAAGAACAACAGCTGGCTGCCTTGATCCACCGGATCGAATCGATGCCGGGATGCATCCGTGATTACCGGGAATGGCTGAAGGAGCAAGGAGTGGACACAACGGGCATGTATCCGATGGGGAGGGCTGAAAGCGTGATGAGCCAGCTGGCGTATCGGGTGAAATACCGCCGCAGTTGGACAGACAAGGGACTCAGGGCGTTTTTCAAGGCAATGATTGCCCGGATGGATGGGATTCGTCTTTTCGGACATCGTTTAGGAGAAGAATCGTCGCATCCGGCGGAGGAAACGGCATCTACCAAACAGACGATCGTGAACAAGGCGAAACAACGCATCCGCCGTCTTCTTCCAGAGGTAACGCGGAATAACGTGCCATATTTACAGCAATCGTCCGGGACTCCGATCTATCATGCCCTGTCTGAATTCAAGGGATGGTAAAAAAAGGTATACATATTCGTCTGTCATGGCAAGGGATGAGAGTCCGAAAGCGCTTACGGATGAAATTCAAAAAAATGGTTCGCTAACCTATGACTTACATCTATTTTCAGCGAACCAAAAAAATTCCCACAAAGTCTTGACTGACTCGGTATCTCATATTCACTTGACACTGAAAAAATTCGTCTAAAAAACAAAAAGACACCTCTTTCTTTTGGTAAACTATTGGTGACCAAACCAAAAACCAAAGAAAGAAAGGTGTCACCATTATGATAACGAAAAAAGAGTATTTTGCGCAATTACCAAAAGAAATAAAAGACGGATTTTCTGAATTACAAATTGGTAATCATTTAAGAAAAGCAGGAATTATCAAGGCTTGTGGTTATTCTTGTTTATCGATTTTTCAACTATTATTTCTTCTTGTTTTTCAATACAGAAACTGGTACCACGCCTTACAAAGCAAAAAGGCTGCCGATTTACCAGGAAAAGATACCATTTATCGTTTTTTGAACTCGTCTACGTATAACTGGAGAACCTTTTTACTATCTCTGAGCTCCGAAGTGATTCGTCGTGTGAAACAAACGATTTCGAAGCGCCGTGTTACCGTGTTTATTGTAGACGATTCGATTTATTCTCGTAACCGTAGTAAATCGGTTGAGCTTCTAGCTAAAGTATTCGATCATTCCACTCGTCAGTTTGTCAATGGTTTTCAACTATTAACGCTCGGATGGTCCGATGGCTTTACATTTGTACCTATCGATTTCGCTCTTTTGAGTTCAGCGAACCAAAAGAATCGCTTGAACGAAATCCATTCGTCCATTGATAAACGAACCACAGGCTACAAACGACGGCTCGAGGCATTGGAAGCAAAACCAAACATGGTGTTGAAATTAGTAGAACATGCATTGGATAAAGGAATTTTCGCTGATTATGTGCTCATGGATACATGGTTTACTCATGCCCCGTTGGTGGAGAAGATTCACTCCAAAGGCCTTTTTGTCATTGGTATGGTCAAACAGCTGAAACAACGGTATCTTTTCAACGGAGAACGTTTAACCTTGGAACAACTGTATCGAAAAGCGAAACGAGACATTGGCAAAAAAGAAACACTCGGCTCGATTCACGCAACCCTTCATACGGGTTTACCAGTGAAAATCGTGTTTGTGCGGAATCGAAACAACCAAAGTGAATGGCTAGCCATTTTGAGTACAGATACCACGCTGTCTAATGAAGAAATCGTTCGAATCTATGGGATGCGTTGGGACATTGAAACCTTTTTTAAATTCAGTAAATCGTTTTTACATTTAGCCAAAGAGTTTCAAGGTCGTTCCTATGACATGATGATTAGCCATACTACCATTGTCTTCACTCGGTATATCTTGATTGCTTGGCAACTTCGGAAAGAAGAGGATCCGAAGACCATGGGCAACTTATTCTTGTTTCTATGTGACGAAGTAAAGGAGATGGACTTTAAAACGGCTTTACTACAATTGATTTCTCTTTTCCAAACTTTGGCTGAAGCTAAGGTTTATTTGAGTATGGACATTTTTCAGTGTCAACTGTCCAATTGGATTACTTCTTTACCTCGTTATATCAAGGACTGTCTCCATATTTCTGTGTGCGAAAGTTGAGTTAGAAAATTTTTATTCAATGGCCCTTGAAAGAAGAAACGGAAAATGATATTCTTATAGACATATAAAAAAGGAATAAAAATAACTATTGATGAATATTTATACGACCAAAAGGGGGATCCATGATGGGTAAAAAAGTTGTGCTCGCTTATTCGGGCGGTTTAGATACATCGGTGGCCATCCAATGGCTGAAAGATCAAGGGTATGATGTTGTTGCCTGCTGCCTTGATGTAGGGGAAGGAAAAGATTTGAAATTTATTCAAGAAAAAGCGTTGAAAGTCGGAGCTGTGGAAAGCTATGTCCTCGATGTAAAAGAAGAATTTGCTAATGAATACGCTCTGTTGGCTTTACAAGCTCATGCTCTTTATGAAGGAAAATATCCGCTGGTTTCAGCTCTGTCAAGACCGCTCATTTCCAAAAAATTGGTGGAAATAGCTGAAAAAGAAGGTGCCGTGGCGGTGGCGCATGGCTGCACGGGCAAAGGGAATGACCAAGTTCGCTTTGAACTTTCGATCAACGCTTTAAATCCGGATCTTGAAGTGTTGGCTCCTGTCCGTGAATGGAGCTGGTCGCGTGAAGAAGAAATTGAATATGCCAAACAAAAAGGAATTCCTATTCCGGTTGATTTAGACAGTCCTTTTTCCATTGACAAGAACTTATGGGGAAGAAGCAATGAATGCGGGATATTGGAAGATCCTTGGGCTGCTCCGCCGGAAGAAGCATATGAATTGACCACAAGTATTGAGTTTACGCCGGATACTCCGGAAATCATAGAAATCGATTTTGAAAAGGGAGTGCCTGTAGCTTTAAACGGCAAGCGTTACGCGCTTTCGGAACTGATTTTGGAATTAAACAAAATCGCAGGAAAGCATGGAGTGGGACGTATTGATCACGTTGAAAACCGACTTGTCGGAATCAAATCAAGAGAAGTGTATGAATGCCCAGGCGCGATGACATTAATTTTAGCCCATAAAGAATTGGAAGATTTAACGCTTGTAAAAGAATTGGCTCATTTTAAACCTGTCATTGAAAAGAAACTAACGGAAGTCATTTATGAAGGCTTATGGTTTTCCCCCATTAAAGACGCATTAAAGGCCTTTTTGCAAGAAACGCAAAAATTTGTCACCGGCACTGTCCGTGTCAAACTGTTTAAAGGCCATGCCATTGTAGAAGGAAGAAAATCAAATTATTCTCTTTACAACGAAAAACTGGCAACGTATACGGTTGAAGACGAATTTGATCATCAAGCAGCAGTCGGCTTCATTAAATTGTTCGGCTTGCCGACGAAAGTAAATGCGATGGTTCATCAAGAAAAGGAGAAGGTTCAAGCATGAAAAAATTATGGGGCGGGCGCTTCCAAAAATCAGCAGAAGAATGGGTAGACGAATTTGGCGCATCCATTTCGTTCGACCAAGAGCTCGTTCTTGAAGACATAGAAGGAAGCCTTGCACATGTCACCATGCTCGGAAAGTGCGGCATCCTTTCCCAAGAAGAGACGGATAAAATCAAAGAAGGGTTGCTCCGCTTAAAAGAAAAAGCGGAAAGAGACGAACTCACCTTTTCGATTTCCGAAGAAGATATCCATTTAAATTTAGAAAAAATGCTGATCGAAGAAATCGGACCTGTTGGTGGAAAACTTCATACCGGGCGGAGCCGAAATGACCAAGTGGCCACCGATATGCATCTTTATTTAAAAAAACAAGTTCAGTCGATTATCCAATTGATTACTTCTTTCCAAGAAACGATTATTGAAAAAGCGGAGAGGCATGTGGAAACAGTGGCGCCCGGGTACACACATTTACAGAGGGCGCAGCCGATTTCTTTTGCTCACCATTTGATGGCATATTTTTGGATGCTTGAGCGGGACAAAAAACGATATCAAGAATCGTTAAAACGTATTGACGTTTCTCCGTTGGGGGCCGGGGCGCTTGCCGGGACCACCTTTCCTATTGATCGGGAATATTCGGCCGCCTTATTGGGATTTTCAAGCATTTATCAAAATAGCTTGGATGCAGTAAGCGATCGCGATTTTATCATCGAATTTTTAAATGATTCCTCTATTTTAATGATGCATCTTTCGCGATTTGCAGAAGAGCTTATTTTATGGTCAAGCCAAGAGTTTCAATTCATTGAATTGGATGATGCGTTTTCAACCGGCAGCAGCATCATGCCTCAAAAGAAAAATCCGGATATGGCTGAATTGATTCGTGGTAAAACGGGCAGAGTCTACGGGCATTTAATTTCTTTGTTGACGGTATTAAAAGGATTGCCGTTAGCTTATAACAAAGATATGCAGGAAGATAAGGAAGGAATGTTTGACGTTGTCCATACGGTTATGGGTTCATTGAAAATCTTTAACGGAATGGTACGGACGATGAAGGTGAATGAATCGAAGCTGACGGAATCTGTCCATCATGATTTTTCGAATGCGACGGAACTCGCCGATTATTTGGCGGCAAAAGGAATCCCTTTTCGAGAGGCGCATGAAATTGTCGGAAAACTAGTTCTCCATTGCATCCAAAAGAAATGTTATTTGGCCGATTTGTCATTGGAAGATTTGAAGGAAGCCTCTCCGGTCATTGAGGAGGATATTTATCAAATTCTCTCACCCTACCAAGCAGTCAAAAGAAGAAATTCTTTAGGCGGGACCGGGTTTGAACAAGTGAAGCAGCAAATACAATATGCGAAAGAGCTTCTTTCACAACCGTTATCTAATGATAAAAGACAAATGGATCTCCCGGTGTAAAGGCTTCATTTCTACTAAAGGCTGAATACGGTGACTGCGCTAAAAAAGCATGCTTTAAGCATGCTTTTTTAGCGCAGATATCGGTCAAGCAAATCTTTGAAAAGTTTTGCCGATTATGATTTGTTTGTGCGGACAATTAAAACGTCGCATCGGGCTGATCGTGCGATATGTTCGGAAACGCTTCCAATCAAGAATCGTTCAACAGCATTCATACCTGTGGCTCCACAAATAATCAAGTCCGCTTCGACTTTTTTAGCGACATCTCTGGGAATGACCGCTTTAGGAGAACCGTGTTCTAAAAACGTAACGATATTTTTTACACCCGCTTTTTCGGCTTTCTTTTTGTAGTCTTCCAGAAGCTCCTGTCCGTATTTTTCAGCTTGTGCGGTGATAGTGTAGTCATAGGCTTCAACGCCTGCAAATACTCGGGTGTCGATGACATGAACCAAGTAGATGGTGGCTTCATTGCGCTTGGCGATTTCGATGGATTTTTTAAAGGCCCATTCCGCCTCTTGAGAACCGTCGACTGCTACCAGAATATGTTTATATTGGGTATCCATTTCTTATACCTCCTTTTTCTTCATTGTAAAACAAATAGGAGTATATATGTGTGGAATTTTTTCGAAAAATGTAGCAATATCATTATCATATGTGTGAAAAAGGAGAAAATGTACATTTGAAAATCTTTTTTGGCAAGGTCGAAAGTCAGGGGAGCCTAAAACGAATTTCTCATAAAGTGGAAGAGCAGGCCGCTACAGAAGAGTTATCATTGAAAAATCCTTTTTATCAGTCTTTTTTCTTAGTGAAAAAGAACTTGTCTATAAAACGGACAAGTTCTTTTATGTGCGCCCGGCATGTACATGAACTATAGGGCGTAAGTCCCGAACCCCGAAGACAGAAGTAGAGGTTAGCCAAGAGCAAGGGTGTCCGTGGTGACGCGGAATCTGAAGGAAGCTGGAGGCAAAACACCGGTCCGAGGAACACGAACCTCATATAAGGCTAGGTATGATTGAGTGAGTTTGCATAACAAAACAAAGCTCTTTCTGTCGAAGGTCATATCGAGTAAATGAGGCGGATAGATGGTGTGAAAGTGCATGTACTTACCCGGGGAGGTCTGGCGGATATGTGAAGTACTCTTCATAACCTACTTAGTGATAAGTAGCTGAACCGTCAGAAGTCAGCAGAGGTCATAGTATTAGTTGGTCTAGAACAACTAAGAAGGACCGAACAATTAAGAGAGAATAGCCCTTGGTATTCAGTGAGTCATGATGAACACAGAAAACGTAGTACCTCACTTGAGGGAGGAAGCGGTGAATCCCGTGGGAGACCTCTTGGAGGGTGGAGTGACCACTGGCATAAAGAGAACAGCTATTCACGGAAGTTATAAAGACTTGCGTCAATTATCTTAATTGAACCGCCGTATACGGAACCGTACGTACGGTGGTGTGAGAGGACGAGAGTTAATCGCTCCCTCCTACTCGATTTACAGGATGGAGGCGACATCGCGGAATCTCAGGGGAAGCGCAAAGCCGGCTCTCGTGCGACTGCAGCCAGTCTGTTAAGAGAAAGACTTTGTCACTCTAATCCCCGAATGTATTGCTTTTATTCCGCTTTCCCTATTTACTTAATAATTTGCAATTCTTTCGGATATTTCGTCAGCACTTCCACACCTTTGTCAGTCACGACAACATCATCTTCGATTCGGACACCGGCTTTTTCTTGGACATAAATGCCAGGTTCAATCGTGAAGACCATGCCTTTTTTTAAGGCTAAATCGTTTGTCTCCGTCACATACGGATATTCGTGGACGCTGATTCCTAATCCGTGACCGAGGCGATGGGAAAAATATTCTCCGTATCCAGCTTGTGAAATGATATTTCTCGCTGTCAAATCCAGTTCTTTCAATGGAACGCCCGGTTTGACCGCTCGGACTGCCGTTTGCTGGGCTGTTAAAACCGTTTGGTAAATGGTTTCTTGTTCATCTGTTATGTCCCCGTAGGCGACGGTTCGTGTAATGTCTGAGCAATATCCTTTATAAACAACACCTAAGTCAAACAATACTAAATCGCCTTTTTTCACTTTAGACGCTCCAGGAGTTCCATGCGGGGATGAAGCATTTTTTCCTGTTAAGACCATCGTAGCGAATGACATTTCCGAAATTCCTTTTTTCTTGAGTTCATATTCAATCGCGGCGATGATCTCAAGCTCGGTTTTTCCCTCTTTTAATTCTGAAACTCCCACTTGAACAGCGTAATCAGCATATTCTGCCGCTTTTCTCATCAGCTGTATTTCTTCCACATCTTTGATCATTCGCAGTTGGTTTAATGTATCATCCAATCCAGTAAAGGACGCATCAGAGAATCGGGAAGCCAGTTGTTCATATCGGCTAATATTTAAATGTTCCTTTTCCAGCGCGATTTTTCGTACGGAATTGAGCCGTGACTTGACGGCTTTTTCGATTTCTTCCCACGGATTCACAATGTCGCTGTAGCCGATGATTTCATGCTCCCAGCCGGCCTTTTTCGCTTCTTTCGCTTCCATCTGCGGACAAATCAAAAAAGGTTCCTCCCGTTGAAAAACGCCAACGGCTAAAACACGTTCGTGAGGATCGCTTCTATAATTCGTAAAATAAAAAACATTATCAGGCAATGTAATGAAAGAAAAGTCAATCTCTGTTTCTTTCATCCAATCTATCAAATTTCTCAATCGGCTGTTCATGGTTATATCCCCCTCATTGATTCCTTAAATATAAGCGTAACAGCAAAATATAGGAAAGTAAACAAAGATGTAGGCAGAGTGTTTTTTGATAAAATTTGGGCAATTTTGACAATACAGTAAATGATGGAATCTCAAAAAGAAATCTTATAAGGCAGGATTTTTGGACGTTGCCAACGAAATATGCAAAAATGAGAAATATAAATAGTGTAAGAAAGGAGATTGAAATATGAAAATTTCTTACCACGGCCACTCTATCGTTAAAATTGAAACAAATGGAAAGACGATTCTGATTGATCCATTTATCACCGGAAACGAATTAACGGACTTGAAGGCTGACGAGGTAAAAGCGGATGCGATTATTTTAACGCATGGTCATTCGGATCATGTAGGAGATACGGTTGAGATTGCCAAAAGAAATCATTCCCAAGTGATCGCCATTAATGAACTGGCTGTTTATTTAGGAAAGCAAGGACTGAACACTCATGGCATGAGCATTGGGGGAGCTTATGAATTTGATTTTGGAAAAGTCAAATTCACACAAGCGTTTCACGGAACCGGGTTTGAAACAAAAGATGGACAGATCCTTTATATGGGGATGCCGGCAGGCGTACTGGTCATGGCTGAAGGAAAAACGATTTTCCATGCGGGAGACACCGGGTTATTTTCTGATTTGAAACTGATCGGCGAAAGACATCCGATCGATATTGCGTTTTTGCCCATTGGAGATAACTTTACGATGGGACCGGAAGATGCGGCGATTGCAGCTAAATTTTTGGGAGCTAAGACTGTCGTACCGATTCATTACAACACGTTCCCGGTTATTAAACAAGATCCCGCTCGCTTTATTGAATTGCTGGAAGATCAAAACGGCAAAATTCTGGAGCCGGGTGACAGCATCGAGCTGTAATCAAATGACAGTAAGGAGCTGGCTGATCAAGGGAAATGCCTACCTTGTTTCGGTTCAGCTCTTTTTAGATGGTTTTCTTAACGGTCTCCATGCTAATTGAATCGCTCTGTTTTTCACTTTATAATGGGAATAGATGATGAAAGGGAAAGGTGAAAAACTTGGCGACCAAACATGAGCAGATTTTAGAGTATATAGAAGGACTTCCTATAGGTGAAAAGATTTCTGTAAGACAAATTGCCAAAGCGTTAAATGTAAGCGAAGGAACGGCTTATCGGGCTATTAAAGATGCGGAAACGAAAGGATTCGTCAGCGCCATTGAAAGGGTAGGAACCATTCGCATCGAGAAAAAGAAGAAAGAAAATATCGAGAAACTTACCTATGCGGAAGTAGTCAATATTATTGACGGTCAAGTGCTGGGCGGTCGTGCCGGGTTGTATAAAACGTTGAACAAATTTGTAATCGGAGCGATGAAGCTGGATGCCATGATGCGGTATACGGGAGCGGGCAATCTGTTGATTGTCGGCAATCGCACCCAAGCTCATGAATTGGCGCTGCGGGCGGGGGCAGGCGTACTGATTACCGGAGGATTTGACACAGAAGACCATGTGAAAAAATTAGCTGATGAATTAGAACTGCCGATTATATCGACCAGTTACGATACATTTACGGTGGCTACCATGATCAACCGTGCTATTTACGACCAGCTGATCAAAAAGGAAATTATTTTAGTTGGAGATACTTTGACTCCCGTTGAAAAAACAGCGTACTTAACGTTATCCGACACCGTTGGCGACTATCATGAAAAGAATAAGAAAACAGGCCACGGACGGTTTCCTGTTGTGGATCAACAATTGAAAGTGGTAGGCATTGTCACAACGAAAGATATTATGGGATATGAATCGGATGTATCGATTGAAAAAGTCATGACGAAAAAGCCTTTGACCGTAAGCCAACGGACGAGTGTCGCTTCGGCTGCCCATATGATGATTTGGGAGGGAATCGAAGTATTGCCGGTCGTCGATGATCAGAATAAGCTGCAAGGGATTATCAGCAGACAAGATGTATTGAAGGCCCTGCAGATGAATTCGCGCCAACCTCAAGTAGGGGAAACGATTGATGATCTGATTACGAAGCAATTCGATATTTCCACTTCCAATCAAGAACAGTCGAACGTGTATAAATTTGAGGTCACCCCCCAAATGACAAACCAGCTGGGTACTATCTCCTATGGAGTTTTTACAACATTAGTGACGGAAGCAGCCAATCGGGCATTAAAAGCGCAAAAAAAAGGCGATCACGTTGTGGAAAATATGACGATTTACTACTTTAAGCCTGTCCAATTAGAAAGCATGATCGAAATCCATCCGAAAGTATTAGAGGCTGGAAGAAAATTTGGGAAAATTGATATTGAAGTATTCAATGAGAACAAACTGGTCGGAAAAGCTCTGTTGATGGTTCAAATGATCGATAGATGACAGCTGTCCGCCAAAACGAGCAGCTGTCGAAAGAAATTTCAAGAGGATTTGTCCCATTCTGCTGCTTCTTGTTTGACATACGGGGTAAAATGACGGTAAGCTTTGAAGCCGGCCCATACGCTGGAAAATCCAAGAACTATAAAGATCGTCGCTATCGCGTAGGCCACTGTCGATTGCTGAACGAAAAACGTGTTGATGCCGAACAAACCTACAAAAAGACCCAGCATCATGCTTGATTTTGCGGAGAGCCATTTTCTTTCCATTGGACGGTTGCTTCTTACGTACTGAATTTTATAGAAAAGATAAAAAGCCAGCGATAAAACAATGAAAAAAACAAAAACGGGCATTTGCATTCCTCCACTAGTACATTCTCATTCCATTGTATCGAATTACGAACGGAAAAAAAAGGAAATATCGTGAATAAAGAAGGGAATTTATGATGAAAAAAGAGATACTAGAAAAAATCAAACA
The DNA here is from genome assembly GCF_038006805.1 of Bacillus sp. FSL W8-0223. Taxonomy (NCBI): domain Bacteria; kingdom Bacillati; phylum Bacillota; class Bacilli; order Caryophanales; family Bacillaceae; genus Bacillus; species Bacillus sp. FSL W8-0223. Next base: position 2,738,780 of record NZ_JBBOVX010000001.1, on the reverse strand, counting down.
GTACGAAACCATTATTATCCACCGGCATATTCGCCCCGATCCCGATGCATACGGATCTCAAGGAGGATTAGCGGAAATTTTGCGCGCTTCCTTTACGGATAAACATATCTATACGGTCGGACAAGAAGATCCTTCTTTGCACTTTTTAAACCGCATGGATCAAATTGAAGATCAAGTTTATAACGGAGCGCTTGTCATCGTTTGCGACACGGCCAATCGTGAAAGAATCAGTGATGAACGTTATCAACTCGGAGATTTTATCATTAAAATCGACCATCATCCTAATGAAGATCCTTATGGCGATTTGCTTTGGGTGGACACGTCGGCCAGTTCGGTCAGTGAAATGATCTACGAATTTTACTTGGAATGCAAAGACGAAGGATTAAAGATGACCAACGATGCCGCTCGACTTATTTATGCCGGCATTGTCGGAGATACGGGTAGATTCCTTTATCCAAGCACGACGGAAAAAACGTTTCGATACGCTGCCGAGTTGATTCAATATGGATTTAACCGCAGCTTGCTTTATACACAGTTGTATGAAATGGATTTCAACTTATTAAAATTAAAAGGATTTATCTTGCAAAACTTTGAACTCCGTCCGAGCGGCGCCGGCAGTGTCATCATTAAAAAAGATCTCTTGGAGCAATTCCAAGTCAGCGTTTCCGAAGCTTCACAACTGGTGAGCGTTTTGGGAGACGTAAAGGGAATCAAAGCGTGGGCTTTCTTTATTGAAGAGGGAGATCAAATCAGAGTGCGATTGCGTTCGAAGGGCCCCGTTATCAATGGATTGGCGAAAAAGTACAAAGGTGGCGGCCATCCGCTGGCTGCGGGAGCTTCCGTTTATTCATGGGACGATGTGGAACAAGTGATTGAAGATTTGGATGAACTGTGCAGAAAATAAGCATAAATCGGCGCTTAAAAGGCGCCGATTCTTATTTGACCAGTTCCAATTCCAAGTAGATTTCAACGGTCGTGTAAAAATACACTTCTTTTACTTTTAGATGAAATCTTTTATTTTGAATTTTTAACATCTTGTTTTCGATAAGCTCCTTAATGATTTGCTTATTGGCGAAAACGGTTTCTAAGTTTTTGGCTAATAAGGCGTCCAAATCTTTTTTGATTAGCTCTTCCGCTTCAAATTGACTATGTGAATCTTTGATTCCATATTTTTCGAAATTTATGATTTCTACATCAATGTTTTGTACGGTTAGCATTTCTTGATTTTTCTTGTTCAGCTTCTTAAACTCTTCCTGCCAAATGGAAAGGTGATCGTTCAAATCGCTGATCTCTTCTTTTTGCCTTTCAATCGTATTCGTTTGTTTTTCTTGAAGAGAGCCGAACATGTACAAAAAAACAAGCCAGCCGACGCATGCTCCGATGGCGGTTCCTGCTATAAATATTTGCCAATTCTTTTTGTGATAAAGAGGCGGAATTCTCATCGTTTAAATATGCTCCTGGGTCAACCATTGGATAATGGCAGCGCCGGTCTGAGCCCCGCCCATTGCGGACAAAATCAAAAGAAATTGACGGATGAGTTCTTTTGTTTCACCTTGCAAAAAGCCTTTTTCAAAGCTGTACAAAGTGTCAAATGTTCCGCCGATCGCAGCGATGATCGCCCATATACGGACATTGTTGGAAATATTATAGATTTCCGTCATGGGTGGTTTACCAGTTATAAAGGACGCAAAACCGCCAATCAAGGATCCCCCTAATAGAACACCAAGAGCAATAAAAAAACATTTGAAAAATTCCGGGAAAAATGCTTCATTCACGTTTATCCTCTCCCGCTATTAAAAGTTTGCTACATTATGTATATGGACATACCGATTCATGTATGTAAAACATCGATGGTTTCCTTTTCATCCGTACAATTGTTCGTATGGAATTTTCCCTATATAATAAGCTGTAAGGCAATATCCATTCTTGGAGGTACGCGTTGAGGATGGAAAAAGAAGCGGGAAACAGGTCAGAAAGGAGGGACAAGCTGTTGTTTGCCCATTTGCAAATTAAAACGGGTTACAGTTTGTTATCAAGCACCATTATGCCTGACAAATTAGCGGAGTACGGTAAAAAACTAGGACTAAAAGCGCTGGCATTGACGGACCATAACGTCATGTACGCAGCCGTTCCATTTTATAAAGCATGCAAAGCAAACGGAATTAAACCGATTATCGGTTTGACGGCTGACATCCAATCTCCTATTGGACAAGGACGATCGTTTCCGCTTGTCCTTCTCGCAAAACATAATACCGGCTATCAAAATTTGCTGAAGATTTCCAGCTTGATCCAAACAAAGTCGCCTCAAGGACTTCCTATCAAGTGGCTAAAAGCTTATTCAAAAGGACTTTTCGCTTTTACTCCGGGGATGGAAGGTGAAATTGAACAGCTCATTCTGAACGGAGAATTTGAAAAAGCGGGCCAAGTCGCCCACGTTTTCAAGAACATTTTCGAACAGGAAAGCTTTTATTTTTCGCTTCAAGACCATTTGCTCTCCCAGGAAGAAGAAATTCGCGCCGGTTTGACGGCTTTAAGCAAAGAAATGGAGATCTCCTGTATCGTCACTCACGATGTCCAATATTTGGATAAAGGCGATTCTTTTTCTCATGAATGTTTGTTGGCGATACGAGACGGAGCCAAACTGGCAGATGAAAATCGGAAGACGCTTGCCACTGATGAATATGATTTAAAGCCGCCTGCCGAAATGTATAAGCGTTTTTCCGGATATCCTGATGCACTGGAAAATACGCTGAAGATTGTGGAGCAATGTACGGTTGAAATTCATTTTCACCAGCAGCTGCTTCCTAAATATCCGCTTCCGGACAATGAAAATGCCAAAGAGGTTCTTTACCGGCTGTGTATGCAAGGTCTTGAAAAAAAAGGCAAGAAAGAAGATCCTCATTATTTGGAACGGCTCTCCTATGAATTAGCGGTGATCGATAAAATGGGATTTAACGATTATTTTTTGATTGTCTGGGATTTTATGAAGTTTGCAAGATCACAAGCTATTTTGACGGGGCCTGGACGGGGGTCTGCAGCTGGCTCGCTGGTGGCTTATTTGTTGGAAATAACGGATATTGATCCATTAAAATACGGGTTATTATTTGAAAGGTTTTTAAATCCGGAAAGGGTGACAATGCCGGATATTGATCTTGATTTTCCGGATCATCGAAGGGATGAGGTCATACGGTATGTCGCCAAGAAATATGGAAACATTCATGTCGCTCAAATCATCACATTCGGAACATTGTCGGCGAAAGCGGTTATAAGGGATATTGCAAGAGTGTTCGGATTTCAAACGAAAGAATTGGATCGAATTTCCAAAATGCTACCGTCTCGCCTCGGCCTGACTTTATTGGATGCTTACAAGGATTCTTCGATGTTAAGAACATGGGTAGAAAGTGATCCGGTGCATAAACAAATTTTTGAAACGGCATTAAAACTTGAAGGGCTGCCGCGGCATGCGTCCACCCATGCAGCCGGCGTGGTGATCACGGAACAGCCGCTTGTGGAATTGATCCCCATTCAACAAGGTCATGATGAAATGTATATGACACAATTTACAATGGATATTTTAGAAGAATTAGGCCTTTTGAAAATTGATTTTCTCGGGCTCCGTAATTTAACGATTTTAGAAAGAATTTTAGAGTCGATTCAATACTCGTCAGGTGAGAAAATGGAGCTCAGCGAGATTCCGCTCAATGATCGCAAAACGTTTGAACTGCTTGGCAAAGGACAAACAACGGGTGTTTTTCAATTGGAATCGGAGGGGATGCGCAAAGTGCTCATGCGGCTGAAGCCGAGCGATTTTGAAGATATTGTGGCCGTTAATGCTTTGTATCGTCCGGGACCAATGGAAAATATCCCTCTTTATATTGAACGGAAGCACGGGTTGAAAAAAATCGCGTATCCCCACCCCGACTTGGAAGGAATTTTAAAACAAACATATGGCGTTCTCATTTATCAAGAGCAAATTATGCAAATCGCTTCCAAAATGGCGGGATTTTCTTTAGGAGAAGCCGATTTGCTGCGTCGAGCTGTCGGGAAAAAGAAAAAAGAAGTGTTGGCGGAAGAAAGAAAACATTTTATTGAGGGCGCTGTTCGAAACGGCTACAGCAAGGAAACGGCCGATCAAATTTACGATTTAATTGTGCGATTTGCCAATTATGGTTTTAATCGCAGCCATGCGGTCGCCTACAGCAAGATCGCTTATCAGCTCGCTTATTTAAAAGCGCATTATCCGTTGTACTTTATGGCCGCCCTTTTGACATCGGTGATTGGGAGCGAAAAAAAAATAGCCCAATATGTGAGAGAAGCAAAAGAAATGGGAATTCAGATTTTGAGGCCTTCGATTCAGAGCAGTCAATTTTTTTTCAAAGCCGAAAAAGAAGGAATTCGCTTCGGTCTTGCTGCGATTAAAGGAGTGGGGGCGGCCGCCGTTAAGGAAATTTTAAGAGCCCGCAAGGAAAAGATGTTTGAAGATTTGTTTGATTTTTGTCTGCGTGTTTCACCGCAGGCTGTGAATCGCAGGACGATAGAATCTCTTATTTTAGCAGGGGCATTTGATGATTTTGGAAAAGACCGCGCGACATTGCTTGCAAGTGTGGATGCAGCGATAGACCATGCGGAATTTATGAGACCTGATCCAGATGAAAACGGCCATTTCGAATTGTTTGCAGATGAGAGTTTTTTTCCAAAACCTAAATATACAGAAGTGGAACCAATGCCGGATGATATGCGCCTGAAATATGAAAAAGAAGTGCTTGGCCTGTATTTATCCAGCCATCCGGTCTCTGTGCATAAGTCATTGTTTCAAAAGCTTGGAGTCGTCGATATCGCTTATTTGAAAAGCCAAAGGAAAAAAATGATCATCGGTGTCTATATCCATGAATTTCGAGTGATTCGAACGAAAAAAGGAGAAAAAATGGCCTTTTTGAGCATTTCGGATGAAAGCGGAGAAATGGAAGCCGTTTTGTTTCCTGAAATCTACCGTAAATTTTTCGGAATATGCGAAAAAGGGACCGTTGTCTTAATGGAAGGGACAAATGAAGAAAGAAACGGAAATGAACAATTTATTGTCTCAAACGTATACGGAATAGAAGAAGCAGAAGAACTGGCCGCTAGAATGAATCAGCGCCTTTACTTAAAAATTACAAAAGAAAAAAAAGAGAAAGAAACGCTTCAAGCTGTGTATCGCATTTTAAAAAAATACAAAGGGGAAACGGCGGTATGGGTTCATTATGAGGATGAGCATCGGACGATTCAGCTTCTTAAGGATCGCTGGGTCAATCCGACAGAAGCTTGCATAGCGGAGCTTAAAACGGTATTGGGAAGCGAAAACGTTGTATTAAAAAGAATATAGTTTTCCAACCAACTGACTTATGGTATAGTGGTAAATAGACATTAAAAATTGGTCTGACCACAAAAAATCATGCATTTGAGAATTACAACATTGGTTCAAAGAATAAGAGAGCTAGTTCGCTGTTTAGGACAGATCATGGAACAAAAGGTTAGACAATACAGACGATAGCGCCATCGTTTATAGCTGGCCTTGCCAGAATGGAGATGGCGCTTCGGAAAAGAAGTCACGGCCAGGCGGAAAAGTAGGAGACGGTTCAACGAAGGTTCAACAGCCGAGAGAATACAAATGACGAACCCCTTTCTCCAATCGATGGAATGCCGGCGTAGTACGGATGAAGGAGTGAATATTTTGTCATTAAGAGAAGAAGCTTTGCACATGCATAAGTTGAATCAAGGAAAATTGGAAACCGTGGCAAAAGTTCAAGTCATGAATCAAAAAGACTTAAGTCTTGCCTATTCTCCTGGAGTGGCTGAGCCGTGTAAAGAGATCTACGAAAAGCCGGAAACGGTTTATGATTACACAATGAAAGGGAACACAGTAGCCGTCGTTTCCGATGGAACGGCGGTTCTTGGATTGGGAAATATTGGTCCGGAGGCGGCTCTTCCCGTAATGGAAGGAAAAGCAGTGCTGTTTAAAAGTTTTGCCGGCGTTGATGCTTTTCCAATTTGTTTAAATACGAATGATGTGGAAAAAATTGTCGAGACAGTGAAGCTATTGGAGCCGACATTTGGGGGCGTTAATTTAGAAGATATTGCGGCCCCGAATTGTTTTATCATTGAAGAACGACTGAAAAAAGAGACCAATATTCCGGTATTTCATGATGATCAACATGGAACGGCGATCGTGACCGTTGCCGGCTTGCTGAATGCCCTTAAAATTGTCAATAAAAAAATGACAGAGATTAAAGTAGTGGCAAACGGTGCGGGAGCTGCTGGAATTGCTATTATTAAACTTTTGTATCATTATGGTGTAAGGGACATTATCATGTGCGATTCCAAAGGAGCCATCTATGAAGGCCGTCCGGAAGGCATGAATAAGGTAAAAGAAGAGGTAGCCAAGTACACCAACCGCGAGCACAAAAAGGGAAGTTTGGCAGATGTGATAAAAGGCGCTGATGTATTTATAGGAGTTTCCGTTGCCGGTGCACTGACAAAAGAAATGGTTCGTTCCATGAACGATCAACCGATTATTTTTGCGATGGCGAATCCTGTTCCGGAAATTATGCCGGATGAAGCGAAAGAGGCCGGAGCGATGGTTGTCGGGACAGGCCGATCCGATTTTCCAAACCAAGTGAATAATGTGTTGGCTTTCCCGGGTATTTTTCGGGGAGCGTTGGATGTGCGAGCTACTCATATAAATGAAAAGATGAAACAAGCAGCGGTGGAAGCCATTGCGAGTCTCATTTCAGATGAAGAACTTGATACAAGCTATTGTATCCCCGGTCCTTTTGATCCGAGAGTTGCACCGCGGGTAGCGGCGGCGGTCGCCAAAGCGGCGATGGAAACAGGAGTGGCAAGAAGAAAGGTAGATCCTGAAGAAGTATATGAACGGACCATGAGATTGGCGGCTATTGGAAAAGGTGAGTGAAACGAGCTGTGAAAGACGCTCTTCCAAAATCCAAGTTTGTGGAAATCGTACAAGAAATTAGAAAGATGATTGAAAAAGATGGGCTGCTTCCCGGAGACAAAATTCCATCTGAACGGGAATTGTCGGAACACCTGGACGTTGGGCGTTCCTCCGTCCGGGAAGCGCTGAGAGCCCTCGAACTTCTGGGATTGATTGAAACAAGAAGGGGAGAGGGAACTTTTTTGCGTCATTTCCATGACCATCGTCTTGTTGAACTTCTTGGCATGTTTATATTGCAAGATCCAAAGATACAAGACGATGTCGTGAAAGCAAAAGAAATCATGGAAGTCGGAGGGCTGTCATTGGCTCTTCAACATCGATCTCTCCATGAAAAGATAAAAAAGGCTCGGGAAAGTCTTGAAAAGGAAGAATGGTCGGAATATGACTTTTTTTCTTTTATTTTGGATTTAGGAGAAAATCATTTATTAAAAAAGATTTGGCTGATTGTCTCAGACTATGCAACTTCCATTCAAAATCAACATTGGACAATTGAAAAATACAAACCCTATTATTTAAAGCTTTTAGAAGCAATGGAAAAACAAGATTTCTTTGCTTGCTATCGTGTTTATCAGGAAATTCAAAAGTTGTCGAATGGAAGGTGACAAACTTTTGCGTATTTTTTAAAAAAATTTGTGTAAAGTGGAGACAATCTTTAGAAGCGAAGCCTAACAAGGGAGGATTCACCTTGATTAAAGATTTCTTTAATAAGCCAAAGAAGCGAAAATATGTCACCGTTCCTTCTGATGCACCGAAGCATGACGTACCGGAAGGAATTATGACAAAATGCCCCCAGTGCAAGAAAATTATGTATACGAAAGAGTTGAAAAAAAATCTCCATATATGCCTTCATTGCGGATATCATCATCAAATGTCTGCTTATGAACGGATTGAGTCGTTGATAGATGAGGGAACTTTTACAGAAATCAATGCCGAACTTATGACAGAAAATCCTTTGAACTTTCCTCATTACCTGGAAAAAATTGAAAAAGACCGCCAAAAATCAAAATTAAATGAGGCTGTTGTGACGGGTATTGGAGAAATAAACGGATATAAGACTGCTATTGCGGTAATGGATGCTAAATTTCGCATGGGAAGCATGGGATCCGTTGTCGGGGAAAAAATCGTCAGAACGGTAGAAGAAGCCGATCGTTTAGGGATTCCGTTTATCATCTTCACTGCTTCTGGCGGTGCACGAATGCAAGAAGGTATAGTATCTCTTATGCAAATGGCGAAGACGAGTGCTGCCTTGAAGCGATTCAGTGACAACGGTGGGCTTTTCATTTCCGTGATGACCCACCCAACGACCGGAGGGGTTTCTGCTAGTTTCGCTTCCTTAGGAGATTACAATTTTGCGGAACCTGGTGCGCTGATTGGATTTGCCGGGCGCCGAATCATCGAGCAAACCATTCGGGAAGAGCTTCCGGAAGATTTTCAAACAGCGGAGTTTTTGTTGAAACATGGACAACTGGATGACGTCATTCCAAGAAATGAACTGAAGGATAAATTAACTGTCCTTTTAGATATTCATCAGCCAAGGGGTGAGCTGGCGTGGTAAACAGTCTTGAATTTGAAAAGCCGATTATTGAACTACGGGAGAAAATCGCGGAATTGAAAGAATTCACGGCCAAATCGGATGTGGATTTATCAGATGAAATTGAAACGTTGGAGAATCGGCTGGAAAAATTGGAAAAGCATATTTATGACAATTTAAAACCTTGGGATCGTGTGCAAATGGCCAGACACCCGCAACGGCCAACTACCCTTGATTATATTGAACATTTATTTACAGATTTTATCGAGCTTCATGGAGACCGCCTTTTTGGGGAGGATGAAGCCATTGTCGGCGGAGTGGCCAAATATTACGGTCTGCCGGTTACGGTAATTGGACACCAACGCGGAAAAGATACGAAAGAAAACATCCGTCGGAATTTTGGCATGCCTCATCCGGAAGGATACCGAAAGGCTCTTCGTCTTATGAAGCAAGCGGAAAAATTTCACCGTCCCATCATTTGTTTTATTGATACAAAAGGAGCTTATCCGGGTAAAGCGGCAGAGGAACGCGGACAAAGCGAAGCGATAGCCAGAAATTTGTTTGAAATGGCCGGATTAAGAGTGCCGATTGTCTGCATCGTGATCGGTGAAGGCGGAAGCGGGGGTGCTCTAGCTTTAGGGATCGGCAATCATTTATTTATGCTTGAGAACTCTACGTATTCTGTCATCTCGCCTGAAGGAGCAGCAGCTCTTTTATGGAAGGATGCTTCAAAAGCAAAATTGGCAGCCGAAACGATGAAAATTACGGCTCCAGATTTGAAAGAATTGGGAGTTATTGATGATGTGATTAAAGAAGTGCGCGGCGGCGCGCATCGCGATCCTAAAAAACAAGCCGAATTTATTGACGAAACGCTGAAACGTTCTTTAAAACAGCTCATTTCGTTGAGCGAGGAAGAATTGGTGAATCAGCGCTACGAAAAATATAGAGCTATTGGTGAATACACCGTTTTAAACGAATATATAGGAACTCATAAATAACGCGCTTCTCTTAACGGAGCGCGTTTTTTCATATACATCCATCCTCGGATTTTCCTTTTGGTGTCATCCTCCTGAGCATGAACCTTTCTATGATTGGCCGCTCGATTTTTGCAGGTATGATCAGATCAGCGTTTGGAATTGTTTCTGAAATTGGAAAGAATAAACATTCGATGGTATGGTAATTTTTTCTCATTATGTATCTTAAGTCCTTTATTAGGAAATAAATTGAAATGATTTTGTTTGTCGGAGAGAATAAAAAACGCTTCCAGTTCACCGACAATTTTGTCTTTTTGAAAGGATTGTTAGGTATATTGTGAACACCTTTCCTTCGTGGTATTTTAAAGAGGGATATTGCTAGCAGAACTGTAGAAATGCTGTAGACCTCGATCAAAAATAGAGGATTGCCCGCATGAGGAAACAGGATTTCTACACTTGGACTTTAGAAAACAGAATAAAATGAGTGGCAGTGCAAATTACTTTGTAGAGGTGATGATGATGAAAAGAATCGGCGTTTTAACAAGCGGGGGCGATGCTCCGGGAATGAATGCCGCGATTCGGGCGGTCGTAAGGAAGGGAATTTTTCATAATTTAGAAGTTTTTGGGATTTATCAAGGCTATACTGGTTTAATTAACGGACATATTGAAAAACTTGAATTAGGTTCTGTTGGTGATATTGTTCATCGCGGAGGAACGATTTTACGATCAGCACGCTGCCCGGAATTTAAAACCCCGGAAGGTCAGAAAAAAGGGGTGGAACAGTTAAGAAAACATGGGATCGACGGTTTGGTTGTGATTGGCGGAGACGGTTCTTATCGCGGGGCAAAAGCTTTAACGGAACTTGGTTTTCCATGCATCGGAGTTCCGGGAACGATTGACAATGATATCCCGGGAACGGAATTTACGATCGGTTTTGACACGGCTCTCAATACAGTGATTGATGCTATTGACAAAATCAGAGATACGGCAAGTTCCCATGAAAGAACCTTTATTATTGAAGTAATGGGAAGAGATGCCGGTGATTTAGCGTTGTGGGCTGGATTGGCCGGCGGAGCTGAAACGATTGTGATTCCGGAAGAACCTTTCAATATGGATGAAATCATCGAACGGTTAAAGAATGGTCAAAAACGCGACAAAAAGCATAGTATTATCGTAGTAGCGGAAGGTGTTATGAGCGGGACAGAGTTTGCGAAATTGATCCAAAAAGAATGTGATATAGAAGTTAGGGTTTCTGTGCTCGGACACATTCAGCGTGGAGGATCGCCGACAGCTACAGACCGTGTGTTGGCTAGCCGCCTAGGAGCCAGAGCAGTGGAATTGTTGATCGAAGGAAAAGGCGGACGAGCAGTCGGTATTGAAAAAAATCAACTTGTCGATTATGACATTATAGAAGCACTTGGCAGAAAGCATCAATTGGATCTAAACATGTACAAGCTTTCAAAAGAACTTTCTATTTAATTTGTGGATATGGGGTGGTAAACCGTGAGAAAAACGAAAATTGTATGTACGATTGGGCCAGCAAGCGAAAGCGTAGAAATGTTGGCAAAATTAATGGAAGCCGGAATGAACGTCGCTCGATTAAATTTCTCTCATGGAGATCATGAAGAACATGCTGTTCGGATTCGAAATATTCGTGAGGCTGCTAAACAAACCGGCAAAACGGTAGGCATTTTGCTGGATACAAAAGGACCGGAAATTCGCACGCATAATATGGAGAACGGTGCTGTCGAACTGAAAAAAGGCACAAATGTCATTGTTTCAATGAAAGAAGTAACTGGAACGGCAGAAAAATTTTCGGTTAATTATCCAAACTTAATCGATGATGTAGAAATAGGATCGAGAATCTTGCTGGATGACGGTTTGATAGGATTGGAAGTTGTTTCTATCGACAAAGAAAATGGAGAAATTCATACGAAAGTATTAAACAGCGGTATTCTTAAGAATAAAAAAGGAGTAAATGTTCCTGGCGTTTCGGTTAATTTGCCTGGTATTACCGAAAAGGATGCAAAAGATATCATTTTTGGAATCCAGCAAGGGATTGATTTCATTGCTGCTTCCTTTGTAAGAAGAGCGTCCGATGTCTTGGAAATCCGACAAATTCTTGAGGAACATAATGCGACACATATTCAAATCATTCCTAAAATCGAAAACCAAGAGGGCGTTGAAAACATCGATGAAATCTTGGAAGTATCCGATGGGTTAATGGTGGCAAGAGGCGATTTGGGAGTGGAAATTCCAGCTGAAGAAGTTCCGCTTGTCCAAAAAGAACTGATCAAAAAATGCAACGAGATGGGGAAACCGGTTATTACTGCGACACAGATGCTGGATTCCATGCAAAGAAATCCGCGTCCTACGCGTGCGGAAGCTAGTGACGTGGCCAATGCCATCTTTGATGGTACCGATGCGATCATGTTGTCAGGAGAAACCGCAGCGGGAGCGTATCCGCTTGAGGCCGTACAAACGATGCACCGGATTGCTTCACGAGCGGAAAAAGCTCTGAACTATCCTGCCATCTTGACCGAAAGAAGCAAGAACACAGGACATAATATGACCAATGCCATTGGACAGTCCGTTGCCTATACGGCTCTTAATTTAGATGTTCATGCGATTATCGCACCAACCGTAAGCGGCCATACAGCCAAAATGATTTCACGCTACAGAACGAAAGCGCCGATTATTGCGGTTACTTCTAGTGAGCAAGTTTGCCGCAGTCTTGCCCTTGTGTGGGGAGTTTATCCGCAAAAAAGTAAAGCAGCTGAATCCACTGATGAAATGTTGGAGTTGGCCGTTCTTGCAGGATTAGATTCCGGCATGATCAAACAAGGAGACTTGGTTGTGATTACGGCTGGGGTTCCTGTAGGTGAATCCGGTACGACCAATTTAATGAAAATCCACGTTGTGGGAGATATCCTTGTAAAAGGGCAAGGAATTGGAAGAAAATCAGCTGTAGGGAAAGTAGTCATCGCCAAAAATGCAAAAGAAGCATTAGAAAAAGTGCAAGAGAATTCCATTTTAGTCACAATAGGAACGGATAAAGACATGGTTCCAGCTATTGAAAAATGTGCGGCACTTATAACGGAAGAAGGCGGAATAACCAGCCACGGGGCTGTTGTAGGATTGAATTTAGGGATTCCTGTTATAGTGGGAGTAGAAGATGCCATGAAAAATTTAAAAGAAGGACAGGAAGTCACCGTCGATGCCGCCTGCGGTGTGGTTTATAACGGACGTGCCAGCGTGCTTTAACGAATAAGAAGAAGCTGGGTTCCCAGCTTCTTCTCTTCTTATGTGCGCCCGGCATGTACATGAACTATAGGGTGTAAGTCCCGAACCCCGAAGACAGAAGTAGAGGTTAGCCAAGAGCAAGGGTGTCCGTGGTGACGCGGAATCTGAAGGAAGCTGGAGGCAAAACACCGGTCCGAGGAACACGAACCTCATATAAGGCTAGGTATGATTGAGTGAGTTTGCATAACAAAACAAAGCTCTTTCTGTCGAAGGTCATATCGAGTAAATGAGGCGGATAGATGGTGTGAAAGTGCATGTACTTACCCGGGGAGGTCTGGCGGATATGTGAAGTACTCTTCATAACCTACTTAGTGATAAGTAGCTGAACCGTCAGAAGTCAGCAGAGGTCATAGTATTAGTTGGTCTAGAACAACTAAGAAGGACCGAACAATTAAGAGAGAATAGCCCTTGGTATTCAGTGAGTCATGATGAACACAGAAAACGTAGTACCTCACTTGAGGGAGGAAGCGGTGAATCCCGTGGGAGACCTCTTGGAGGGTGGAGTGACCACTGGCATAAAGAGAACAGCTATTCACGGAAGTTATAAAGACTTGCGTCAATTATCTTAATTGAACCGCCGTATACGGAACCGTACGTACGGTGGTGTGAGAGGACGGGAGTTAATCGCTCCCTCCTACTCGATTATATGGTCATGGGTTAAAGTCAAAGATCAACGTGATGCAGAAATTTTTTCGATTGGAGTCTTTAAAAAAACCAATGAATTTTTCGTTTATCTGGTGACGCTTCGCTCTTGGTGAATTACGTTCAAGTTTTCATTTCGTTTTTAGCGGGAAAATGTTAAGAATCGTCTTTTGTGAATAGAAGAAAGATGGAACGATCCGTCCTATCATAAAAAAATGTCAGCTTTATCAGCTGACATTTTTGTCTGTGGAGCTTCCTTTGATGATATAGTTCCATAAATCTTGAAATACATTGGCTTGGTGGAGGGTCTTGATGATGACAAGAACGACCGGCCCTAATATGAGGCCAAGAAATCCGACGACTTTGAAGCCGACAAATAAGGCGATCAATGTGGCTAAAGGATCCAAGCCAATGCTGGAAGAAAGAACTTTTGGTTCCATGAATTGTCGCTGCGCAATGACGATTATATAAAGAACCGAAAGACCGATTCCGAGCGAAACTTCCCCGGAAATAAATTCATAAATAATCCATGGGACAAAAACGACTCCCGTTCCAAGGTATGGCATAAGATCCACGAGTCCTGTGACTAATGCAATCGTGATGGCGTATTTAACCCTCAAAATAAGCAATCCAATTAACACGATCACGGCCGTCATCGAAATGAGTGTGAGTTGGGCACGGACAAAACCAAAAAGTGCTTTTTTGAGGTCCACAAATACCCGCTCGCTGCTTGAACGTGCCTTTTTGGGCATATATTTTTCAAATCGATCTTTTAGTCTGTCCCAATCTTTGCTGATAAAAAAAGTGGCTAGCAATGAAAAGATTAGAACAGTAGCTGCATTAGGAATCCAAGAAATTAGATCAGGAAGCTTTAAGAAGAAATTTTTTAAAAACTCTCCGGCACTTGTAGCAATTTTTTGGCCGACATTTTGAATATTGTTCAAAATGGTTTCTTGTTGGTTGGCGCCCAAATTTTTGAACAGTTTTGAAGCTTGATCATATAACGGGATGATTTGGCCGGCAATAAAATTTTCCGTGTACTTGACAATCGTTTCCACATGTCCCGGGACTACGTTTGCCAAATAATTCGCGCCCGCTACAATTTCTGTTATCAGCAAGGAAATGATGCCGATAAAAATAGCAAAAATAATAAGGATTGAGGCAATTACCGCAACGGGTCTCGGAAACTTCAGGCGCTTTTCGAGGACATTCACGAGTGGGTTAATCAAAAAAGCGATCGCCAGCGCAATAATGAACGGATAAGTTACTTTTGACACGACAAAGAGCGCGTACAACAACAGCAAAACAGCTCCAACCACAATAAAAAAGCGCAAAACACGATATAGCTTTTCAGGATTCAATCGACTTTTCTCTCCTTATACCAAATAAGATCTTGCAATCTATTTGTATTGTAGCAGTTACCCCGTGAGAATAAAAGTGTTATCTTTTTTTATAGCGTGTTAGAATCCATAAAGGCCCCTTTGCATGATTCGGATGAATAACAGTCGATTTTTTAATCAAAGAGAGGATGGCAGAATACCATTCATTCCATATGGACATGGAAAATGATTCTTTTCCTGAATTAAATCTTAAAGAAAGGAATGCATCATGATGTCACAACAACCCTTTTTATTTTTACTGCTCCTATTAGCGATCGGTTTTATTTCCAAAAACCAATCTTTAATGGTGGCGATAGCTGTATTATTAGTTTTAAAAGTCATCGGTACGGATGATAAAATTTTTTCATTGATCCACTCAAAAGGAATCAATTGGGGAGTGACCATCATTACAGTGGCTGTCCTGGTGCCTATTGCAACAGGCGAGATCGGTTTCAAAGATTTAACGGAATCCTTAAAATCTCCTTATGCATGGATTGCGTTAATTTCCGGTATTATCGTTGCCATTTTAGGAAAGCATGGGGTATCTTTACTGGCCGAATCTCCTCATATCACGACGTCACTTGTGTTGGGGACGGTTTTGGCGATTGCCCTCTTTAAAGGAGTGGCTGTCGGTCCTCTTATTGGGGCAGGAATAGCTTATACAGCAATGAGAATCTTTAGTTTTTTTCACTAGAAAAAAATATCCGACTATTTTCAATAAAGAAAGTCATTTTTCTAAAAAAATAATTTTTTTAATTTTAAGCGCTTTTGGTTCACAAAAGTCAGATAATTAGTTATAATAAGACGTGTAAGCGCATCCTTTAGTATGGATTGAATATAAAGGAATTTGTCCGCAAATAAGCGAGCGCATAAGAAAATTTTTTTACTATTTATTCATTATTTGCAAAAAAAGTGGGTAATGGGGAAATTTAAGACAAAGGAGAGATGGGTATGACTGCAACTCGTGGTCTGGAAGGAGTAGTTGCCGCTTCTACTTCTGTAAGTTCTATTATTGATGATACCCTTACATATGTGGGTTATAACATTGATGACTTAGCGGAAAATGCTTCGTTTGAAGAAGTGATATATCTGCTGTGGCATCGCCGTTTGCCGACAAAAACGGAATTAGACGAATTAAAAAATCAGCTTTCTGAAAACTATGAAATTCCTCCAGAAATTATTGACCATTTTAAAATGTATCCAATTGATAAAGTCCATCCCATGGCCGCGCTTCGCACTGCAGTATCTTTTTTAGGATTGTATGACGAAGAAGCTGACGATATGAGCGAGGAAGCGAATTATCGAAAAGCAATCCGTCTGCAAGCAAAAATGCCTGCATTGGTCACAACATTTGCCCGCATTCGTAAAGGGCTTGAACCAATTCCGCCAAACAAAAATTTAAGCTTTGCAGCGAATTTTCTTTACATGCTGAACGGAAAAGAACCGGAAAGTATTGAAGAAGAAGCATTTAATAAAGCATTGATTTTACATGCCGACCATGAATTGAATGCTTCTACTTTTACTGCGCGTGTATGTGTAGCCACCTTGTCAGATATTTATTCTGGTATTACCTCAGCGATCGGTGCTTTAAAAGGACCTCTTCATGGCGGTGCAAACGAGCAAGTAATGAAAATGTTGACGGAAATCGATTCCGTTGAAAACGTGGAACCATATATTCGGAAAAAACTGGCCAACAAAGAAAAGATAATGGGATTTGGTCACAGAGTATACCGCAAAGGTGACCCTCGTGCAAAACATTTAAAAGAAATGTCCCGAAAATTAACAGCTCTCAGAGGAGAACCAAAGTGGTTTGAAATCTCTACTCGAATTGAAGAAATTGTGACGTCTGAAAAAGGTTTGCCGCCGAATGTCGATTTCTATTCTGCATCTGTTTACCACAGCTTGGGAATTGATCATGATCTTTTCACGCCAATCTTTGCCGTCAGCCGTGTTTCAGGATGGATTGCCCATATATTAGAACAGTATGACAACAACCGTTTAATTCGTCCGCGGGCTGAATACATCGGTCCTTCCAAACAAGTGTATGTTCCGCTGGAAGATCGTTGATAACAGGCTATAAGTGGTTTAACGTCGTTCGTTGAACGATTGGTAGCGCTTGCTTGGGGAAAGCAAGTTCGTGAATCTATTGTTTACAAATGCGCGAATTATTGGTGTAATAAGAATAGTTGCACAAAGGTTAGATGCAGATGGCTTCTAACCTTTGATTCTGAAATTGGAGGTATAAGAGCATGTCACAAGGGGAAAAAATCACAGTACAGAACGGAGTTTTAAAAGTACCTAATAATCCGATTATTCCATTTATTGAAGGGGATGGAACAGGCCCTGATATTTGGAGAGCAGCTTCACGCGTTTTAGATGCGGCGGTGGAAAAAGCTTATAAAGGCGAAAGAAAAATCGTTTGGAAAGAAGTATATGCCGGCGAAAAAGCTTTCAATAAAACAGGTGAATGGCTTCCGCAAGAAACATTGGATGTCATCCGAGAATATCTCATTGCGATTAAAGGGCCTTTAACAACTCCGGTAGGCGGTGGAATTCGTTCTTTAAATGTTGCTTTACGACAAGAACTCGATCTTTTTGTGTGCCTGCGTCCAGTACGTTATTTTGAAGGAGTACCTTCACCGGTAAAACGCCCGCAAGATACCGATATGGTCATTTTCCGTGAAAATACGGAAGATATTTACGCTGGAATTGAATATCAAAAAGGCACTCCTGAAGTGAAAAAAGTCATTGATTTTCTTCAAAATGAAATGGGCGTCAAAAAAATCCGCTTCCCAGAAACTTCTGGAATCGGCATTAAACCGGTTTCGGAAGAAGGATCTAAGCGTCTTATAAGAGCGGCTATTAACTATGCAATTAAAGAAGGCAGAAAATCTGTTACATTAGTACATAAAGGAAATATTATGAAGTTTACAGAAGGTGCCTTCAAAAATTGGGGATACGAATTGGCGGAAGAAGAATTCGGCGATAAAGTATTCACGTGGGCTCAATATGACCGCATCAAAGAAGAACAAGGAACAGAAGCTGCCAATAAAGCTCAACAAGAGGCAGAAGCAGCCGGAAAAATTATTGTAAAAGATGCGATTGCGGATATTTTCTTGCAACAAATTTTAACACGTCCGCGTGAATTTGATGTAGTGGCCACTATGAATTTAAATGGAGACTACATTTCTGATGCTCTTGCTGCTCAAGTAGGCGGAATCGGTATTGCTCCAGGGGCTAATATTAACTATGAAACTGGACATGCTATTTTTGAAGCAACACATGGTACGGCTCCAAAATATGCTAATTTGGACAAGGTGAATCCATCATCCGTTATTTTGTCCGGCGTATTAATGCTTGAACATTTAGGTTGGAATGAAGCGGCCAACTTAATTGTCAAATCGATGGAAAAGACCATTGCTTCCAAAGTGGTCACATATGATTTTGCGCGCTTGATGGAAGGGGCTAAAGAAGTCAAAACATCCGAATTTGGGTCACAATTAATTGCGAATATGGAATAATGTCCATTTGTTGGATAGAAGTCGGGCTCTTAAATCGTTGAGAGCCTGCTTCTTTATATAAATCCATAATAAGGAGGAACTTCTCTTGGCGTTGAAGCGTAAAAAAATCTCTGTAATCGGTGGCGGTTTTACGGGAGCAACTACAGCGTTTTTACTTGCTCAAAAAGAACTTGGAGATGTCGTTTTGGTCGATATTCCTAACATGGAAAATCCTACAAAAGGGAAAGCTTTAGATATGCTGGAAGCTAGTCCTGTCCAAGGGTTCGATGCCAATATTACGGGTACTTCCAATTACGAAGAAACAAAAGATTCAGACGTTGTGGTCATCACAGCTGGAATTGCCCGTAAGCCTGGTATGAGCCGCGATGATCTTGTACAAACAAACCAAAAGATAATGAAAGCCGTTACGAAAGAAGTGGTGAAATATTCTCCAAACTGCTACATCATTGTGCTGACAAATCCTGTCGATGCCATGACATATACGGTTTTTAAAGAATCCGGATTCCCTAAAAACCGTGTCATTGGTCAATCAGGGGTGCTCGATACTGCTCGTTTCCGTACTTTTGTCGCGCAGGAATTGAATGTTTCCGTAAAAGATGTCACTGGTTTTGTTCTGGGCGGGCATGGCGACGATATGGTTCCGCTTGTGCGCTACTCTTATGCCGGGGGAATTCCGCTTGAAACGTTAATTCCGAAAGATCGCTTAGATGCCATTGTGGAACGCACTCGCAAAGGCGGCGGTGAAATTGTCAATCTCCTTGGCAATGGGTCTGCTTATTACGCACCTGCAGCCTCTTTGGTAGAAATGGTGGAAGCCATCGTGAAAGACCAACGCCGCATTCTTCCGGCCATTGCCTATTTAGAGGGTGAATACGGATTTGAAGGAATCTATCTTGGAGTTCCGACCATTCTTGGCGCAAACGGAATTGAAAAAGTGATCGAATTGGAGCTGACGGAAGAAGAAAAAGCTGCACTAGCTAAATCGGCAGATTCCGTACGCAACGTCATGGCTTCTTTAGTATAAACTTTCATTCGTTAGGAAAAGCTCTATGAAGCGCGATCGTTTACCGAATCGTTCTCATAGAGCTTTTCTTTTTGCCTTTTTTCAATCAATCCCTTTATCTCTTGCAAATAATCGTGAAAAGAGCTTTTGACAGCGAACGATTACTAATATAATGGAAGAGAAGAAGCAAAAATGAAAAGAGGGCGGGATTCATATCCATGAAAAAAAACATTTTGATTGTCGATGATGAATCATCTATCGTTACATTGATCCAATATAATTTAGAGCAAGCGGGGTTCCAAACAAGTTCTGCGTATGACGGTGAAGAGGCTCTGCAAAAAGTATTCAATGAGAAACCGGATTTGATTATATTGGATTGGATGCTTCCAAAATTGGATGGCATGGAGGTTTGCAAACAGCTTCGACAGCAAAAAATCATGACCCCCATTTTGATGTTGACCGCCAAAGATGAAGAAGTGGATAAAGTTCTTGGATTGGAACTTGGTGCTGATGATTATATGACGAAGCCATTCAGCCCTCGTGAATTGATGGCCAGGGTGAAAGCGATCTTAAGAAGACAGCAGTTTCTTACGGAACCACAAAGTGAACAGTCGCAAGAACCTGATTTTCTGCAAGTCGGCGATGTGACCATTTATCAACATCTGTACGAGGCTTATTATAAAGATCAACTTTTGGAATTGACGCCAAAAGAATTTGAGCTGCTCCTATATTTAATTAAAAACAAAGGCCGAGTTTTATCAAGAGACCAGCTTCTAAATGCGGTTTGGAATTATGATTTTGCCGGCGATACGCGAATTGTAGATGTTCATATTAGCCATTTGCGTGAAAAAATCGAAAATAATACGAAAAAACCCCAATATATTAAGACCATCAGAGGAATCGGCTATAAATTTGAAGAGCCAAAATAAACAATTAGTTTAACAAAAGCTGCTATCCGGATTTCATTATAAAAGTCATAAAGATCGTAAAAAGGATGGACGGCCGCTTATCGCCCTCTGATAGATCTCTCCGCTTGAAATCAGCTCATTGAATCCAATTGGAAAACAAGCTTTTGTCATATAAAATAGTTTTGTTAAATGGTGGAACGTCCTTGGTACCCGATTAGTGAGAAATGGCGCATTTTCATGATCGAAGGGGCCTCCATAAAGAAAAAGCGGGTGGAAAACCGCTTTTTTCTTTTCGGTTCTTTGCATGGTAGAATAACAAGTAGGAGAAGACAAAGGGAGGTTGCCTAGTGAAGAAGAAACTGATTTTGATAGATGGAAACAACATTGCATACCGTGCTTTTTTCGCCCTTCCGTTATTAAATAATGAAAAAGGTATTCACACCAATGCGATTTACGGCTTTACGATGATGCTGAACAAAATATTAGAGGAAGAAAAGCCAACCCATATGTTGGTGGCATTTGATGCCGGCAAAACGACTTTTCGACATGAAACATTCAAGGAATATAAAGGCGGCAGGCAAAAAACGCCTCCGGAACTATCGGAACAATTTCCGTTTATCCGCGATTTATTAAAGTCTTTTCACATTCCGCAATTTGAACTAGAAAATTATGAAGCGGATGATATCATTGGTACCCTTTCATTAGAAGCGGAGAAAAAAGATTTTGAAATCAAAATTTACAGCGGAGACAAAGATTTGACCCAATTGGCTTCGGAGAAAACAACGGTTTGTCTCTGTCGAAAGGGAATTACCGATATTGAAGAATACACTCCGGAACATGTAAAAGAAAAATACGGTCTTACCCCTCAACAAATTATCGACATGAAAGGTTTGATGGGAGACTCTTCGGATAATATTCCTGGAGTCCCTGGAATCGGCGAAAAAACGGCGATTAAACTGTTAAAAGAATTTGAAACCGTTGAAAAGGTAGTCGATTCTATTGATGAAATCAGCGGAAAAAAGCTAAAAGAACGGCTTCAAGAACATAAACAACAAGCTTTAATGAGCAAAGAACTAGCAACCATTAAAAGAGATGCTCCTTTAGGGATTACGGTTGAAGAACTTGAGTATCAAGGACCGGACTGGGAAAAAGTTCAGAGCATTTATAAGGAACTTGGATTCCAGTCTCTGCTGGAGAAAATAGATCAAACTCAGGAAACAGAAGTGCAGCCATTAGAAAAATTGGAGTATCAAACTGTCGAAGAAATCACGGAGGATTTGTTCGAACAGGAAAATTCTTTTTATTTAGAGATGATTGGTGAAAATTATTTCATTAGCGACATTGTCGGTATGGCTGTTCAAAATGAAAAAGGAATTTTTTATTTGCCGACAGAATCAACTTTAAAATCTCCTGTTTTTAAAAAATGGGCTGAAGACGAAACGAAAAAGAAAACGGTGTTTGATGCTAAGCGTACGGTTATTGCCTTGCGGAGGCATGGAATTGAACTGAAAGGGATTGAATTTGATTTACTGCTAGCTTCTTATTTAATTAACCCGTCTGAATCCCCTTCCGATTTTGCCGATGTAGCTAAGCTTCATGGTTTTAATGAAGTGCAATCCGACGAAGCGGTCTACGGAAAAGGGGCGAAATTAAAGCTCCCGGACAGAGAAATTTATGAGGAGCATATTGCAAGAAAAGCGGTGGGGCTTACTAAATTGGCGGAAACATGTCGAGATGTTCTGAAAGAAAATGATCAGCTCTCTCTTTTTTACGATTTAGAAATGCCGCTTGCTTTGATTTTGGCCGATATGGAATGGACAGGCGTAAAGGTGGACGTGGATCGGTTGACAGAAATGGGTGACGAACTTCACAACAGGCTGCAGGAAATCGAAAAGGAAATCTATGAATTGGCCGGACAAGAGTTTAACATTAACTCTCCTAAACAACTAGGGCATATTTTATTTGAAAAAATGGGGCTGCCGGTGATAAAGAAAACGAAAACAGGTTATTCCACATCCGCCGATGTATTGGAAAAATTGGAAAGCAGTCATGAAATCGTTCGCTACATTTTGGAGTACCGCCAGCTAGGAAAATTGCAATCCACTTATATAGATGGGCTGTTGAAAGTCGTTCACCAAAATACTCATAAAGTGCATACTCGCTTTAATCAAGCTCTTACACAGACAGGCAGACTGAGTTCCGCAGATCCTAATTTGCAAAACATCCCGATCAGACTCGAAGAAGGAAGGAAAATCCGCCAAGCTTTTGTCCCGTCTGAAAAAGATTGGGTCATCTTTTCAGCGGATTATTCACAAATCGAATTGCGGGTTCTCGCTCATATATCCGGTGATCAAAAGCTTATTGAAGCCTTCCGAGAGGATATGGATATCCACACCAAAACGGCCATGGATGTTTTTCATGTACAAAAAGAAGAAGTGACATCCAATATGAGGAGACAGGCGAAAGCCGTTAATTTTGGGATTGTCTATGGAATCAGCGATTATGGACTCTCACAAAATTTAGGGATTACGAGAAAGGAAGCCGGTCAGTTTATTGAACGTTATTTTGCTTCTTATCCGGATGTAAAAGAATATATGGATGAGATTGTTAGAGAAGCGAAACGAAAAGGTTATGTAACCACATTGCTTCATAGAAGACGATATTTGCCGGAGATTACAAGCCGAAATTTCAATGTACGCAGCTTTGCAGAGCGGACGGCCATGAATACGCCAATACAAGGAAGCGCTGCTGATATTATTAAAAAAGCAATGATTGATATGGCAGAACGATTGAAGAAAGAACAGCTTAAATCGAGAATGCTTCTTCAAGTGCATGATGAATTGATTTTTGAAGTTCCTCCCGATGAGATAGAAACGATGAAAAAAATCGTACCAGATGTAATGGAACATGCGGTTGAATTGAAAGTTCCGCTAAAAGTGGATTATGCCTATGGCCCCACTTGGTATGATGCTAAATAGGCGGTTTGGAGGTGATAGGTTTTGCCTGAAATGCCGGAAGTAGAAATCGTTCGGCGAACATTGCTTCCTTTAACCACGAGGAAAACGATAAAAGACGTGACGATCCGTTGGCCGAAAATGATTCAAAATACAGACGCAGACACTTTTCGAAAAACGTTGAACGGACAGACGATCCATGATATATCCAGACGAGGGAAATTCTTGATTTTCCATTTTGATGACTATTCTGTTGTATCGCATTTGCGGATGGAAGGTCGCTATCGTGTGGAAGAAAAGATAGAGCCGGATCCTCATACCCATTTAGTGTTCCACTTTACTGACGGTACGCATCTGTTGTACAGAGATGTACGGAAATTTGGAACGTTTCATTTGTTTCCAAAGGGAGAAGAATTTTTTGCTCCTCCTTTATCGCACTTAGGTCCGGAGCCTTTTTCTGATGCATTCACATTCGCCTTTTTAAAAGAACAACTGAAAAAAACCAGCAGATTGATTAAAGCTGTTCTGCTGGATCAAAAAGTAGTGGTTGGACTCGGCAATATTTATGTCGATGAAGTGTTGTTTCGTTCCGGGATTCATCCGGAGCGGAAAGCACAGGATTTGAATGATAAGGAAATAGAAAAGCTAAGAGCGGAGATCATCACTACGTTGAAAGAGGCCATCGATAAAGGCGGAAGCACGGTCCGCTCGTATGTGAATTCACAAGGAAAGAAAGGGACGTACCAGCTGCAACTGTTCGTGTATGCGAGAAACGGGGAGCCTTGCCGGATCTGTGGGCGTCCTATTGAAAAAATAAAAGTCGCTGGCCGCGGCACACATTTTTGCTCAAACTGTCAGCATTGACATTGTCGGCCGTTTGAAAACGAATGAACAATGGGCGAGCTCCTTCCATATATTATTTTCAGGCAGATAGGAAGGAGATTGCACAAATGGGATCATTCTTTTCTTTACTCTTACTTGCGTTTGCGGTTAGTCTTGATAATTTCAGTACGGGACTTGCCTACGGCATCAAACAAATGAAACTCCCTTTGAAGTCTGTCGTGATTCTTTCTTGCTGTTCAGGTGTGGCTTTGCTGCTGGCAATGATGATCGGCCGCTTATTCGGCCAGATATTGTCCCCGCATTTGGCATCGCTGATTGGCGGCATTATTTTGATCGGTTTGGGAGCATGGGCGCTTTTTCCGCTTTTTCGCAGCCATCAAAAAGATGAAGAAGAGCTTCCGCATGAAAAGATGATTTTTAAATTGGAATTAAAGTCCGTCGGTTTAGTGATTAGTATTTTAAAGACGCCGACAAAAGCGGATTTTGATCGATCGGGAACGATTACGGGCCTGGAAGCGGTCATGCTTGGAATTGCTTTATCCCTTGATGCTTTCGGAGCCGGATTGGGAGCGGCCATGCTTGGCTATTCTCCCGTTTTTTTATCCGCATCCGTTGCCATTATGAGTCTAATATTTGTTTCTGCCGGGCTGAAGATGGGGTCCGTATTTTCCAAGAGGCAATGGGTGCAAAGATTAACGTATCTCCCCGGATTGCTGTTAATGTTAATTGGATTTTGGAAAATTGGTTAAAAGAGACCTAGTATCTTTCATACGATGACAAGAATGGAAAAGGGGGGACGTAAATGGCTGCCATTATCGGTTTAACCGGCGGCATCGCCAGTGGAAAAAGCACGGTATCAAGTCTTTTGAAAGAAAAGGGCTTTACAGTGATTGATGCCGACGTTGCCGCAAGGATTGTCGTTCAACCTGGAGAAGAGGCTTATAAAAAAATAGTGGAGACATTCGGAAAAGACATTCTGTTGGAGAATGGGGAAATTAACCGACCTAAGCTTGGCGACCTCGTATTTCGCGACGAGCAGAAAAGACTTCAACTGAACGCTATTGTACATCCGGCTGTTCGAAAACAGATGCTTTTGGAAAAAGAGCAGGCCATTCGGAATGGAAAGCAAACGATTTTTTTAGATATTCCGCTTCTTTTTGAAAGCGGACTGACATGGATGGTGGATAAAACCATCGTGGTCTATGTAGATGAAAACATACAGCTTCAACGACTGATGAAACGAAACGGTTTAGATAAAGAGGCTGCCGAGATTCGAATCTCGGCACAAATGCCTCTTGAAGAAAAAGCCAGTAAAGCGGATGCAGTGATCAATAACAATGGGACCATTACCGAAACAAAAAAACAGTTGGAACATATCATCGAAATATGGGCCCTCCGCCCGTAAACAAAAGGCTGTCTGAAGATTGGACAGCCTTTTTGTTTTATGGATAGCATGGTGAACTTTTGTGATGGTATAAAAAGGGATGGTCAAAAAAATATGCAAAATAATCATTCCATTAAAAATGAAATATGTTATACTAATTTTAGTTAATTCCCTTAAAAGTATAACATATAGGAGGAGCCGGAATGATGAAGGCGAGAATAGCAATCAATGGCTTTGGCCGCATAGGAAGGATGTTTTTACGAAGAGCCATTTTAGAAGAAAAATTAGATATTGTAGCCATTAATGCAAGCTACCCTGCTGCTACTTTAGCTCATCTCATTAAATATGACTCCAATCATGGAAAGTTTGAAGGAGAGGTCGAAGCAGAAGACAACGCCATTATTGTCAACAACAAAAAAATTCAATTATTAAACAACCGAAATCCAGCAGAGCTTCCTTGGGGAGATCTTCAAATAGATATCGTGATTGAAGCAACTGGCAAATTTAATTCCCGTGAAAAAGCGTCTCTTCACCTTGAGGCCGGAGCGAAAAAAGTCATTTTGACGGCGCCCGGCAAAAATGAGGATGTTACGATTGTCATGGGCGTGAATGAAAGCGATTTAAACATAGAAAAGCATCATATTATTTCCAATGCTTCTTGTACCACCAACTGTCTGGCGCCGGTAGCGAAAGTGCTGGATGAAGAATTCGGCATCGAAAATGGGTTGATGACAACCGTTCATGCTTATACAAATGATCAGAAAAATATTGATAATCCTCACAAAGATTTGCGAAGAGCCCGCAGCTGCGGCCAGTCCATCATACCGACCACTACAGGGGCGGCTAAAGCGCTGGCGCTTGTGCTGCCGCAATTGAAAGGAAAACTGCATGGGATGGCGCTGCGCGTGCCGACTCCGAACGTGTCTTTAGTGGATTTAGTGGTGGATTTGCGACGGGAAGTTACGGCCGATGAAATTAATCAAGCGTTTATTGCCGCCAGCCAAGGTCCTTTAAAAGGAAAACTTGGATTCACTACCGAACCGCTTGTTTCCATCGATTTTAATACCGATTCACGTTCTGCCATAATCGATGGATTATCCACGATCGTCATCGGCGGAAAAAAGGCAAAAGTGTTGGCTTGGTATGACAATGAATGGGGTTATTCCTGCCGTGTAGTGGAGTTGGCCACTTTTGTCGCGCAAGAAATGGAAAAAAAAGCTGAAATGAAAATTGGTTGAAACGTAAAAACTGAAAAAAGCTAGTTTTCGTGTTTAACAAGATGCACCATAGCTTCGCATATGTTTTCCAGCTAGAAACTGTTGTTTTACAGAGGTTGACTGGGCCAGGCTCCCTCTTTGTGCTTAGGAGAGGGGCGACCTATAAAGTCAGCCTCTTTTTTTATGGGATACGTTTAGCTTTATTGTGATATGGATGAGCTTAATCCAGCGAAAGGTTCTATCCCATTGAGACTGAAAATCATGCCATATGGAGCTTTTTTATTTAACCGGGTTGGTCCTTCTTAACGGTACAAACGATTTTTGCCTGCATTCGACAAAAACATTATTGCAAAAAGATATTAAACCAAGTATACTATGATTCGTGAACTTCTTATAATGGAATCATAACTACTTAAAGGGTTAGGACCTCTTCGGACTAACTTTCCCCCGTGGTAGTTATAAAACTTTTAAAAATATTCTTTTGATCGAAAAAAATTTTGTAAAAGGGGGAAACGATCAATGGAAACAATGGGTCGTCATGTCATTTCTGAACTTTGGGGCTGTGAATTTGAAAAACTGAACGATGTGGAACAAATTGAAAAAATCTTCGTGGAAGCCGCATTGAAATCTGGTGCAGAAATCAGAGAGGTAGCATTTCATAAATTTGCTCCTCAAGGCGTAAGCGGGGTAGTGATTATATCAGAATCACATTTAACGATTCATAGCTTCCCAGAGCACGGATATGCAAGCATTGACGTTTATACATGCGGCGATTTGAATCCGAATATTGCTGCTGATTATATAGCTGAAGCATTAGGTGCCCAGACTCGTGAAACCATTGAATTGCCGAGAGGGATGGGCCCGGTACAAGTGAAGTCTCAAAATATAAAAGCATTGTAAAATTCAAGGGTGCATGGCAATCATGCACCCTTTTACTTATCTCTGGCAATGTCGCTTCTTTTGAAAGAAAAATTGCGTTCAAAAACTCCATTATTATATAATCATTCTAGGTAGAATGCGGGAATATTGAGATGAGACGGAGTGATTTTATGAGATGTCCAGCATGTCAGCACAACGGCACCCGCGTGGTGGATTCAAGGCCGGTCGATGAAGGAAGATCGATACGCAGAAGGCGCGAATGCGAAAGCTGTTCCTATCGATTTACCACGTTTGAACGTGTGGAAGAGCTGCCGCTGATCGTGATCAAAAAAGAAAATACTCGGGAAGAATTCAGCCGAGAAAAAATATTACGCGGTCTCATTAAAGCTTGCGAGAAGCGTCCGGTCTCTCTTGAGCAGCTGGAACAGATCACGCTCGATATCGAAAAAGAAATCCGAAATGAAGGTGTATCAGAAGTTCATTCAGAGAAAATCGGTGAAATGGTGATGGATCGTTTGGCGAAAGTGGATGAAGTCTCATATGTCCGCTTTGCTTCCGTTTATCGTCAATTCAAGGATATAAATGTATTTTTAGAAGAATTGAAAGAACTGATCAAAAAAGAAAAATAAAAAGCTGGAGTTTGAACAAATCTCTGGCTTTTTTTCTTCTAGCCTCGTGCATACATTCCGTTTCGGCCTGCAGCTAAAAGAGACCCCAGATACGCATAATTCCTGTACGTAAACATGAATGAGTTTAGAAAGGTTCGATTAAAATGAAACCGTTTTGGAATGAATTGCAACCAGTGGATGAGTATTCGGTCAAATTAAGCGGAATCCTTCATGACACCGATCGAAAAATTCTTACCTTTCTGTATCAACCGTTAATCGGCTCTGCTTGTTTTAGTTTATATATGACGCTTTGGGCCCAAGCGGAGGAAAATCGGCTTTGGTCCAAAACTTCCAATCATTATGGGTTGATGAATTTTTTAAATATGAATTTAAAAACGATTTATCATGAACGATTAAAATTAGAAGGAATCGGATTGTTAAAAACATATGTAAAAGAAATGGGAGACTCCCGAAGCTATATTTATGAGTTATTGCCGCCGCTGACGCCGGAACAGTTTTTTCAAGATGGGATGCTGAACGTCTTTTTATATCGCAAAATCGGTCGTTCTCAATTTTTGCGATTGAAGAAATTTTTTTCAAATGAAACGATTGAACATGAATCTTATAAAGAAGTGACAAGATCATGGCCGGAGGTGTTCTCTTCTTCGCCGTCTGCCGTTATGGATTCGGAAGCACTTTCCGATAGCCAATCTGAAACGGGGGAAGAATTTTTAAAAAGACCGGAAAATCCCGGACTTACACTGAATGACGAACAATTCGATTTTCAGCTTTTGGAAAGCGGATTGAAAAGTGTCATGGTGCCGAAACAAACGCTTACTCCGCAAGTGAAAGAAACGATTTTGAAGTTATCCCATCTATATGGCATCAATGAATTGGAAATGAAGAATATTCTTTTAAGCGCATTGGATGAGAACGATGAGGTGGATATTGATCAATTACGAAAATCAGCCAGAGATTGGTACCAGTTAAAGGTAAATCCTGAACTTCCGGAACTAGTGGATTTAGTGCAGCCTCCCGTATTGCGAAGCCAAACAAAAGGAGACAGCCCTGAAGATGAACTGATTGTATACTTGGAAACGACTTCTCCACGACAGCTGTTGATTGACATATCGGGAAGTATGCCTTCTAAAGCTGATTTGCAGGCGATTGAAGAGATTATGTTCCAGCAAAAGCTCTCGCCGGGTGTCGTTAATGTTTTGATCCAATACGTATTGTTAAAAACAGATATGAAATTGTCAAAGGCTTACTTGGAGAAAGTGGCCGCACATTGGGCACGAAAGAAGATAAAGACGGTAAAAGAAGCGTTGGAATTGGCCAAAAAAGAGCATCGCCAATATTTGGAGTGGGCGAATCAGAAAAAGACAACGAACCAAACGAACCAAATGAAAAAAAAGCCCGTCCGTATCGAAAAGCTGCCTGATTGGTTTCAAGAATACGAATCGAAAAAATCAGCCTCGAAGGAAGAGGACGAAGATTTTGACTTTGAGGCGGAAAAACGGAAGTTGGAAGAAAAATTAAAGAAAAGAAAAACGGCGGGAGGTGAACATAAATGAAACGTATCCAAGATTCGCTAAAACGGCTTAGTTCGCCCGATTTTCACAAAAGATACCAGGCGGTGCGCAAGGATATCTTGGGAAATCCGGATGTTTCCGACTTTTTGGAAAAGCATCGAGACGAAGTGGACTCGGAAGTTTTGGATAAAAGTTTAGGAAAATTATATGAATATATAACCCAAAGTAAAGGTTGTCAAGGCTGCCCCGATTTAAGCCAATGCAGAAATATGATGCAGGGGTATGAACCTGTGCTGGTCATGCGAAAGGGCAGTATTGATATCGAATACAGACGCTGCCAAAGAAAAATCATCTTTGATGAGCAGCGGAAAACAGAAAAATTGATTCAAAGCATCTATGTTCCGAAAGAAGTGTTGAAGGCTTCATTTGAGACGTTCGATTTCAATACTCCTGGGAGAATTAAAGCGCTCAAATATGCCGAAGAATTTGTTGCGGGCTATCATACTCAAAAGCAACAGAGGGGTTTATATTTGTACGGGCATTTTGGCGTTGGAAAATCTTATTTATTAGGAGCAATCGCCAACGAGTTGGCAAATGTCGGTGTTCCCTCGTATATTGTTTATTTTCCTGAGTTTGTAAGAGAAATGAAGCAGTCATTAAACGACCATTCCATCAATGAAAAACTCGATATGATTAAAAAAACACCGGTTCTTATGCTGGACGATGTCGGTGCAGAATCCGTGTCCAGCTGGATGCGAGATGATATTCTGGGCCCCATTCTTCAATACCGCAGCTTGGAAAGACTGCCTACTTTTTTCAGCTCCAATTTTGATTATGATGAACTGGAGTTTCATTTTTCTCATTCGCAAAGAGGAGAAGAAGAGAAGTTGAAGGCCGCCAGAATTATGGAACGAATCAAATTTTTGACCATCGCTGTAAAATTGGATGGTCCTAATAGAAGAGAAAGGTAGGAACGATTTTTTGACAAGCGTAGGCATCTCTCTTTAAAAGAAACGATGCAAGCTTTGTTTCCTCTCTCAAATAATCATCTTCTTAAAGCCACAAGCTGCAAAGGAGCTTTCCTTCTTGTGGTTTCTTTTTTTCTAAATGAACTATACCCCTCGCTAGATATGCTTATGAAAGGAATGAATGTCCAAAACAAAGCTCTGTCTATTTGGTACTAACATCAAAGCAAGAAAGTCTATTCTAAAACCATTGGGTCCCCCATATATATGAAATATAAAGTTTACGGACAAGGGGGGGCCATCTTGATTGAAATTTTATTTTCCAACCAGCTTGATGCTTTCAAATGGAGCGAGTTCTCGAAAAAGAATCATGTGAAAGTTGAGCTGCAGCAAAAGCGATTTTCAACCGCTCCGTATTTCGTTCGCCATCCGCAAAAGACATGGAATTCGAGTTCGATTTGCACGGTGTTTATAGAATTTATGTTGGAATGGAAACGAATCCAATGGGCAAAACAATTATTAGAAACGTCTTATTGGTACAAGGATAAAGAAGAAAGCCAACGAATTCTGGAGATTATTTGCGAGATGTTTTCCGGTGAAAGAAAGGAACTGATCCAACTGCTGGAAGAGTTTCCTGAAGTACCGTTCTTGCGGGATTCTTTTCTTTCTTTGCCGGAGAATGAGTCCCATGTTCATTTTGAAGGATTCGCTAAATTTCGGCTTAAACCGTTTTGGGATCGAGTGGGCAAATACGTGGAACTGGCTATTGATGAATTTAAAATGGAGCAGGAATATCAAGTATTCATTCATATGCAACGAGAATTTTTGCGGAAGAAAGAACAGCAAATCCCCATGTTAAGAGTGTATTTACACGAAAACGAACCGATCTTTTACGATGAAAGCTTTCAAAGGCTCCATCAAGATGATTTATTAAGAGTTTTGGATAAACGGTTATTAGTGAACCGTCCGCTGACGGTAGATTGCTTTACATTGGTGCCGTTATTATCGCTTGCCCCCGGCCACATCCGACTGTATACGGATGAAGGGGAATCAGGGCTTTCCAGAACGATTCAAAATATTTTTGAAGAGAGAGTGACCTTGCTTCCTGCTCGTCAATTTTGGGAAGAGCAATGGAAGATTGGATCAAAAGATGCCGCCAATTAATAATTTACCATCCAGATCTTGATTTTGTCGGGAAAAACCCCTATAATATTGTACATACAAGAACATACTGCACAAGGTAATGATAAGGACATGAGCGTTCTATTACGGTTTATCAGAGAGGAAAAGCGAGGCTGAAACTTTTCCAACACGAATGGAATGCTTACCGCCTTTAAACCGCAGCCAGGAACGGCAATAAGATTGCTCAGTATTGGCTTGACGGCCGCAGCCGTTATCTGATCTGGAGCCGAATTTTTGCAGTCATAACGGCAAAAATTCGGGAAAGCAGGGTGGAACCGCGATGAACAACCTCGCCCCTCATGAGAGGGACGGGGTTTTTTGTTGGCCAAAAAAATCTTTTGGCGCTTGAGCCTGATGACGAACGTTTTTCACCGGCTTGATATGGATAAAAGTCAAATCGCGGATAATGAATGTAGGAGCAAGCCGATGTTCTCCGTTCATTCGTCCCGTATGAACGAGAATGAATACGGTACATGGAATCATCCTAGTAAAAAATATCATGGGAATAAGGAGTGAATGGACAAATGTCAAACATGTTGAAAATTACATTTCCTGATGGGGCTGTAAAGGAGTTTCCAGAAGGAATTACAACGGAAGAGATCGCCGCTTCCATCAGCCCTGGACTCAAAAAGAAAGCCATCGCCGGCAAGCTGAACGGGAAGCATTTGGATTTGCGTACACCGATCAAAACGAGCGGTGCTATTGAAATCATTACTCCTGATCAGAAGGAAGCGCTGGATATTCTTCGCCATAGCACAGCACACTTAATGGCGCAAGCGATTAAACGACTATATAAAAATGTGAAATTAGGCGTTGGCCCTGTTATCGAAGACGGATTCTATTACGATGTCGATTTGGAAGAGCTGCTGACTCCTGAAGACTTGCCAAAAATTGAAAAAGAAATGAAGAAAATTGTGAAAGAAAACTTGGAGATTGTCCGCAAAGAAGTCACACGGGAAGAAGCGAAACGAATTTACGAAGAAATTGGCGATGAGTATAAACTAGAGTTAATTGATGCCATTCCGGAAGGAGAAACGGTTACCATTTATGAACAAGGGGAATTTTTTGATCTCTGTCGCGGTGTCCATGTTCCTTCCACCGGGAAAATCAAAGAATTTAAACTCTTAAGCATTGCCGGAGCGTACTGGCGCGGTGACAGCAACAATAAAATGCTGCAGCGTATTTATGGAACTGCCTTTTTCAAAAAAGAAGATTTGGAACATCATCTTCAAATGTTGGAAGAAGCGAAAGAACGCGATCACCGCAAGCTAGGTAAAGAATTGGATCTGTTTATGAATTCCCAAAAAGTGGGACAAGGCTTACCGTTGTGGCTTCCTAACGGTGCGACGATCCGACGCGTAATAGAGCGCTATATTGTAGACAAGGAAGAAAGTCTGGGCTACCAGCATGTATACACTCCTGTGTTAGGCAGTGTGGATCTTTATAAAACAAGCGGACACTGGGATCATTATCAAGAAAATATGTTTCCTGTCATGAAAATGGACAATGAAGAGTTAGTCCTTCGTCCGATGAACTGTCCTCATCATATGATGATTTTCAAAAACGGCATTCACAGTTATCGAGAGTTGCCGATCCGGATTGCGGAACTTGGAACGATGCATCGCTATGAACTTTCAGGTGCGCTGAGCGGTTTACAGCGCGTGCGCGGAATGACATTGAATGACGCTCATATTTTCGTCCGCCCTGATCAAATTAAAGATGAATTTAAACGTGTCGTTCGCCTCATTCTTGAAGTTTATAAAGATTTCGGCCTGAATGAGTATTCTTTCCGGCTGTCGTACCGCGACCCTGAGGAT
The DNA here is from genome assembly GCF_038006805.1 of Bacillus sp. FSL W8-0223. Lineage (NCBI taxonomy): Bacteria > Bacillati > Bacillota > Bacilli > Caryophanales > Bacillaceae > Bacillus > Bacillus sp. FSL W8-0223. The sequence continues at coordinate 2,705,150 of NZ_JBBOVX010000001.1, read as the reverse complement.
ACAGAAAAATATTATGATGATGACGAAATGTGGGAAAAAGCCCAAGGCATGCTGAAGGAAGCAATGGATGAGCTTGGTCTGGATTATTATGAAGCAGAAGGAGAAGCTGCTTTCTATGGTCCGAAATTGGATGTCCAAGTTCGAACTGCACTAGGCAAAGATGAAACTCTTTCTACTGTTCAGCTCGATTTCTTGCTGCCGGAACGCTTTGATTTAACATATGTCGGGGAAGACGGCAAGCCGCATCGACCTGTTGTCATCCACCGCGGCGTCGTTTCAACGATGGAGCGCTTTGTCGCCTTTTTAATAGAAGAATACAAAGGGGCATTCCCAACTTGGCTCGCACCTGTCCAAGTAAAAGTGATTCCGGTTGCGGCTGATGCGCATTTTGAATATGCTAAAACCGTTCAAGAAAAACTTCGGGCAGAAGGAATTCGTGCGGAAATAGACGACCGTGATGAAAAAGTAGGCTATAAAATTCGGGAAGCGCAAGTCCATAAAATTCCGTATATGCTCGTAGTCGGCGATCAAGAAATCGAAAACAAAACCGTTAACGTCCGCAAATACGGTGAAAAACAATCTGAAACCATCCCGTTTGAGCAATTCGTTCAAATGATTAAAGAAGAGGTTAGCCGACGTTCAGCTAAATAATGGCATCAAACGAAGCGGAGCATCCTCCGCTTCGACATAAGCTCTAGTTGAGCGTTTTTTCTTGTTTGTTTGAAAAAAGCTTGCTTTTGTGAAAGGTCTTTGTTATTATGGAGTTCGTGATTGATTTGTAAATAATTTGACCAATATTTAAAGATATGATATATTTTGAAGCGACAATGGAATAGAATACACGTGAAGAACAAGCAGAAGCAAGCCCGCTTCTCACCTGAACTGACGCCTATAAGCTGTTGGCAGGTTAAACGGAGTCAATCGAAATCATATGGCTTGATCCATTTTTATGCGGGTTTTCTGTATACCCGCATTTTTTTATGCTTTCCCGACTCCTAAGCCCTTTCTGTAGCTTGTTTTTGCAAGGTGTATTCCCTGAAAAATTTTTGGAGGTGGCTCATTATTAGCAAAGACATGATCGTAAACGAGGGCATTCGTTCTCGTGAAGTCCGTCTCATCGACCAAAACGGCGAGCAATTGGGCATTAAATCAAAAAATGAAGCTTTGGAAATTGCGGCCCGCGCCAATCTCGACTTAGTCTTGGTTGCCCCTAATGCCAAACCGCCTGTTGCCCGAATTATGGATTACGGCAAGTACAAATTTGAGCAGCAGAAAAAAGAGAAAGAAGCCCGCAAGAAACAAAAGGTTATCAACGTCAAGGAAGTGCGCCTAAGCCCGACGATTGAAGAACATGATTTTAATACGAAGCTTCGCAATGCCCGCAAGTTTTTAGAAAAGGGCGATAAAGTGAAAGCGTCCATTCGTTTTAAAGGGCGCGCCATCACGCATAAAGAGCTGGGACAAAAGGTGCTTGATCGTTTTGCTGAAGCCTGCGATGATGTGGCGACAGTCGAAACTAAGCCGAAAATGGACGGCAGAAGCATGTTTATTGTTCTGGCGCCAAAATCTGAAAAGTAACAACTTGATAGGAGGAATTCACAATGCCAAAAATGAAAACTCACCGCGGCGCTGCAAAGCGTTTCAAAAAGACTGGTTCTGGGAAATTAAAACGTTCTCATGCTTACACTAGCCACTTATTTGCAAATAAATCTACGAAACAAAAACGGAAACTTCGCAAATCTGCTATTGTATCAAGCGGAGATTTTAAACGGATTCGTCATATGCTTGACAACCTTAAATAAGATTGACAAGAATTTTTAGGAGGGAAATAATATGGCACGCGTAAAAGGCGGTACAGTAACTCGCAAACGTCGCAAAAAAATTCTAAAACTGGCAAAAGGTTATTATGGTGCAAAGCACACTTTATATAAAGTTGCTAATCAACAAGTAATGAAATCCTATATGTATGCTTACCGGGATCGTCGTCAAAGAAAACGCGACTTCCGTAAGCTATGGATTACGCGTATCAACGCTGCTGCAAGATTGAACGGACTTTCTTACAGCCGTTTAATGCATGGCTTAAAACTTGCCGGCATTGAAGTAAACCGCAAAATGCTAGCTGACCTTGCAGTAAACGATGAAAAAGCATTTGCTCAATTAGCGGATACTGCTAAAGCACAACTTCAAAAATAAGAAAAAAACATTCAACACCCATTCTGAAAAAAGAATGGGTGTTTTGTTTATGTGCGCCCGGCATGTACATGAACTATAGGGTGTAAGTCCCGAACCCCGAAGACAGAAGTAGAGGTTAGCCAAGAGCAAGGGTGTCCGTGGTGACGCGGAATCTGAAGGAAGCTGGAGGCAAAACACCGGTCCGAGGAACACGAACCTCATATAAGGCTAGGTATGATTGAGTGAGTTTGCATAACAAAACAAAGCTCTTTCTGTCGAAGGTCATATCGAGTAAATGAGGCGGATAGATGGTGTGAAAGTGCATGTACTTACCCGGGGAGGTCTGGCGGATATGTGAAGTACTCTTCATAACCTACTTAGTGATAAGTAGCTGAACCGTCAGAAGTCAGCAGAGGTCATAGTATTAGTTGGTCTAGAACAACTAAGAAGGACCGAACAATTAAGAGAGAATAGCCCTTGGTATTCAGTGAGTCATGATGAACACAGAAAACGTAGTACCTCACTTGAGGGAGGAAGCGGTGAATCCCGTGGGAGACCTCTTGGAGGGTGGAGTGACCACTGGCATAAAGAGAACAGCTATTCACGGAAGTTATAAAGACTTGCGTCAATTATCTTAATTGAACCGCCGTATACGGAACCGTACGTACGGTGGTGTGAGAGGACGGGAGTTAATCGCTCCCTCCTACTCGATTGTTATTGTTTTTACCGACAAAATGTCGAATGTTGCCCTTAATGAAGCCTTTTTCGTTTGTTCTATGGATAGAAGACAATCTTTCCGCTTGGAAACGAAAATGCTGCCAGACTCACTTCTTTGATATAATGGCGAAGAAGAGAAAAAGAAAGGGGTCAGACGATGAACCTGTCAAAATTATATGACATGCAAAGAGCTCTGGACGAATACATTGAACAAGAAAATCATGTCGCGAATGAAAACTTGCTCAGCCACAAACTGCTTGCCCTTTTAGTCGAATTGGGAGAGCTTGCAAATGAGACGAGATGTTTTAAATTTTGGAGCAAAAAAGGGCCGAGTGAAAAAGAGATCATTTTAGAAGAATATGTAGACGGGATTCATTTTCTGCTATCGATCGGCTTGGAGCTCAAGTTTGATTCTTTTACACAAATCAAGGATCCCACTTCTACTTCCAATGATTTAACGGACCAATTTCTGGCAGTTTACGAAGCTTTCCATCATCTGAAAAAGGAAAAAACATTGTCTTCTTATGAAAAAGCGTGGGAGGAATACGTTCTGTTGGCAAACATGTTAGGCTTTTCAACAGAAGATATAGAACGTGCATACATTGAGAAAAATGAAGTAAATTATAAAAGGCAGCGCGAAGGATATTAGGTAAAAGTTTTGTATTGTTTTCCATTTTTCTATATAATTTAAAGAATAAAGCTTATGAAAAAGGAGGGCGTCTCATGCCGAAATTGGATGAAACGTTAATTATGCTAAAAGAGCTGACTGACGCGAAAGGGATCCCGGGAAATGAACGGGAAGTACGCGAAGTCATGAGAAAATACATAGAGCCATTATCGGATGAAATTACCACTGATCATCTTGGAAGCTTAATTGCGAAAAAAGTGGGAAACGAGAAAGGCCCTAAAATTATGGTTGCGGGCCACTTAGATGAAGTCGGTTTTATGGTGACGCAAATTGACGAGAAAGGTTTTTTGCGCTTTCAAACAGTCGGTGGCTGGTGGTCCCAAGTCATGCTTGCCCAACGGGTGACGGTAGTGACAAATAAAGGCGACATTACCGGCATTATCGGGTCCAAACCGCCGCATATTTTATCGCCGGAAGCGAGGAAAAAACCGGTCGAAATCAAAGACATGTTTATTGATATTGGCGCCTCAAGCCGCGAAGAAGCAATGGAGTGGGGGGTTCGCCCCGGAGATATGGTGGTTCCTTATTTTGAATTCACCGTGATGAACAATGAAAAAATGCTTCTTGCCAAAGCTTGGGATAATCGCATCGGCCTTGCCATTGCCATAGGAGTGCTAAAATATTTAAAAGATAAAAAACATGAAAATATCGTGTATGGAGTAGGTACGGTACAAGAAGAAGTAGGTTTGCGCGGTGCGAAAACAGCCGCTCAAAAAATCCAGCCCGATATTGCTTTCGGTGTTGATGTCGGCATTGCCGGAGACACTCCGGGCGTTTCGGAAAAAGAAGCACAAAGCAAAATGGGAAAAGGACCGCAAATCATTTTATACGATGCTTCCATGGTCTCCCATAAAGGATTGCGCGATTTTGTCACCAATGTAGCAGATGAATTAAATATCCCTTATCAATTTGATGCCATTGCCGGCGGCGGCACCGATTCCGGATCGATTCATCTTACCGGACAAGGAGTACCGACGTTATCGGTTACGATCGCGACCCGTTATATTCATTCCCATGCCGCGCTTCTGCATCGAGATGATTATGAAAATGCTGTGAAGTTGATTGGAGAAGTGATTCTTCGTCTCGACCGCGAGGCTGTCAATAAAATCACATTTGATTAATCTTTTTATCAATTTGACAGAAAATGATCGTATAAGTGGCAAAACAGCCACCTTTCTGCTAGAAAGGTGGCTGCTTTCATCATGAAATAAGCGATGAAAGGATAAGACGATTCAGATTCAATTGGAAGCCAAGCATGAACACAAAAGAAGAATGTTTAAGTTCCAATGAAAATGAGCGAGTAATATAGTGAGATGGATCCCTGGGAATGATTGGCGATCATGAGCCATAAGGAAAATCCCGTAAAGTTTTTTTGCTTTGTTTTATTTTAGTCCCGCGGATAAAGTATCGAGCATCATCTGCTTTTCTTTTTCACTGGCGTTTTTCCAAATGACTTCAAATAGTACACCGAGTCCGGGGAGCATTTTTTCCTCTCCGCTTTGAATGGCATCCACGATGGTATCTTCCAACTGATCAGGCGTATTGCCGGAAACATTATGAAGGATGGCCTTTCGCAAATCCAAATTCATGCATTTCCTCTCCTTTCACATACTTTCATGTCTATTTTCCCCTTCATTGCTTAGGCTATGTAAGAAAAATAAATCATTCTGCCAAAAGCCCATTTGAAAGGTAAGTTCCTTTTCATTTGATTATAGGAAAAGAAGGGAGTCCTCTCTTTTCAAAGCGGTTGATTGGCAAAAATCATATCTAGCTGATCGTGGTGTGAGTAAAATGTTTGTGGGAGAAATTCTTAGAATTCCCCGATGAGGGGGTTGGGAACGTAGGTTCGCAATCCCCCTCATCGGGGCCACCAAGCAAAGCGCGGTAGGATCCCAAGCAGGAAACATGAAAAAAGGACTCTCTCCCTGGTAAGATGATCATTGTTCACACCATCAAACAGGAGGAGAGAGTCCCATGAATATTCAACAACATCTTACCACAAATTCGTTGACATGGAAAGAGATCGAACTTGATTTGTTTCGAGCCTTGCAAAACGCCTTCACCGAGCTGTTTACGGCTCTGTTGGAGGACATCGACCGACAATTGGCGGAAACCCGGGACAAGCGCCGGTACCACTTGAAAGACAAACGACGCACCACGATTCAAACCTTGTTTGGCGAAGTTACCTTTGAGCGAAACTACTATTTAGACCGAGAACAAAACCGTTACACGTTTTTGCTTGATTCCTTTTTAGCGTTTGATGGATCGCAGTCAATCAGCCCTTGTCTAGAAGAAACGGCGATGGGATTGGCTGTGGAGTGCTCTTCCTATCGCAAAGCGGCTCATACGCTTGCCCAGATGGTCGGGTATCCGGTGATGAGCCATGAGACGATCCGCCAGTTGGTGCTCGAGGCTGAAGTTCCGCTGCACTGCCCGGTTGACCAGCGATATGGACGGGTGCTGTTTGTGGAGGCCGATGGACTGTTTGTCTCTCTCCAAGGGAAGGGAAAACGGGCCAAGGAAGACAAAATCCTGACCGTTCACGAAGGATGGAAGCGTAACGGCTCACGGATCGAATTCGTGAATCAGCGCCATTACGTCCATGAAGGCAAGGGGGAGGTGTGGGAAGGCTTCGAGGAATTTTTGATGAACGAATATGCCTATGATCCGTGTCGGGATCTTCTTGTCATCAACGGGGACGGCGCTCCATGGATTACCGCGTGCCGGGAGTATTTCAAAGGACGGGTCTGCTTCCAATTGGATCGATTCCACGTGGCGCGTGAGTTGCGCCAATGCCTCTCGGGCCATCCACGGTGGCAGGCGATTCGGCAAAAGCTGGCGAAGCAGGATGAAGAGAAGCTGCTTGTGGAACTGAACAGCGCCCTCGGCACGCTGGGGGACGAAGCGAAAGAACAACAGCTGGCTGCCTTGATCCACCGGATCGAATCGATGCCGGGATGCATCCGTGATTACCGGGAATGGCTGAAGGAGCAAGGAGTGGACACAACGGGCATGTATCCGATGGGGAGGGCTGAAAGCGTGATGAGCCAGCTGGCGTATCGGGTGAAATACCGCCGCAGTTGGACAGACAAGGGACTCAGGGCGTTTTTCAAGGCAATGATTGCCCGGATGGATGGGATTCGTCTTTTCGGACATCGTTTAGGAGAAGAATCGTCGCATCCGGCGGAGGAAACGGCATCTACCAAACAGACGATCGTGAACAAGGCGAAACAACGCATCCGCCGTCTTCTTCCAGAGGTAACGCGGAATAACGTGCCATATTTACAGCAATCGTCCGGGACTCCGATCTATCATGCCCTGTCTGAATTCAAGGGATGGTAAAAAAAGGTATACATATTCGTCTGTCATGGCAAGGGATGAGAGTCCGAAAGCGCTTACGGATGAAATTCAAAAAAATGGTTCGCTAACCTATGACTTACATCTATTTTCAGCGAACCAAAAAAATTCCCACAAAGTCTTGACTGACTCCTGATCGTGGATCAATGCGCGGCGTCGCGGACATTATGCTATAATGATGTAATTGAATTCTATGGTCGAAAGGTGAGAAAAAAGTGAAAGTGATCCAATCCGTTAAAAATCCACAAGTCAAGCAGTGGAGGAAGCTGGCGACGAGAAAAGAACGAGATAAAACCGGGCGATATATGATGGAAGGATTCCATTTAGTTGAAGAGGCACTTTCCTATAAAAATGAGATAGAAGAAATCATTATGGAGGAAAACATTGTTTTGCCTGCAAAATGGAATATGGACGGTATTCCGATCACGATTGTGACAGCAGAAGTGGCGAAATCTCTGGCTGAGACGGAAACGACGCAAGGGATTTTTGCCGTTTGCAAAAAACGGGATTCAAAAAACGCTCTTGAACAAGGTACGACCTTTTTGCTGATTGACCGTGTTCAAGATCCCGGAAATATCGGGACGATGATACGGACAGCGGACGCAGCGGGAATCGATGCGGTCGTACTAGGAAAAGGAAGCGCCGATCCCTATAATCCGAAGGTATTAAGAGCTGCCCAAGGAAGCCATTTTCATGTCGACATCGTACAGTCACCTTTAGAAGAAGCGATCAGCTTGATTCAAAAAAAGGGTGTATCTGTTTATGGGACGACTTTGCAAAATGCAGAAAATTATCGGGATATCCAGCCTTCTAAAGGATTTGCTGTATTGGTCGGCAACGAAGGCAGCGGCGTTTCGCAAGAGTTATTATCATTAACCGATCACAATGTATATGTACCGATTTACGGGAAAAGTGAATCGCTAAACGTAGCAGTTGCAGCCGGCATTTTGCTGTATCACTTTCAGGATTCGACAAAAGGGGTTTGAAATTGCCAATGAAATTGCTATAATGATACCTATAATACGAACTTAGCTTAAATGGGCGGAGAGAAAATAACGCTTTTTTGAGAGACGAATCCTTTTAAAGGACTTCATTCAGAAGAAACCAATCAAATTTAAATAGGGTTAAAGACAATGACAGAGAAAAGTAGTTTGCTTCCTTCCATTCAGGGAGAAAATGCCGTGACTGAAAGCATTTTTATGTGAAGAGCAAACGAAGTTCACCTCTCGAGTCGGCGTTTGGACCATTTCCGAGGAAATGTAAAGACGCCCCGGTTCAATAGCCGTTATTTGTATGAAGAGAGTATGCCGCGAACGGTTCGGCATGCTAAAAAGGGTGGTACCGCGATCCAACCTCGTCCCTTTCCTTTGGGGCGAGGTTTTCGTTTGGAAAAATAATGTAAAAGGAGGAGCATGACAGTGGAGCAGAAGTTAAAAGAATTGGCTCAAGAAGCGTTGTCAAAAGTGGCAAGTGCTCAAGACTTAAAAGAATTAAATGACATTCGTGTCAGCTATTTAGGTAAAAAAGGCCCCATTACAGAGGTTTTGCGTGGAATGGGGAAGCTGTCTGCAGAAGAACGTCCAAAAATCGGGGCTTTGGCCAACCAAGTGAGGGCTGAAATTGCCGAGCAAATCGAGAAAAAGCAAAAACAGCTGGAAGAAGCGGCCATAGAAAAGCAATTAAAAGAAGAAGCGATCGATGTTACATTGCCGGGACGTCCTGTCAAAAACGGCAATGCCCATCCATTGACCAAAATAATAGAAGAAATAGAAGATTTGTTTATCAGCATGGGGTATCAAGTAGCGGAAGGACAAGAAGTGGAAACAGACTACTATAACTTTGAAGCGCTTAATTTGCCGAAGGATCACCCAGCCCGCGATATGCAGGATTCGTTTTATATAACGGAGGAAATTTTGCTTCGCACGCATACTTCCCCTATTCAAGCACGGACAATGGAAAAACACAAAGGAAAAGGCCCGGTTAAAATTATTTGTCCAGGAAAAGTTTACCGCCGCGATAACGACGATGCGACTCATTCTCATCAATTTACTCAAATTGAAGGTCTTGTGGTCGATGAAAACATACGCATGAGTGATTTAAAAGGAACGCTTGAAGTGTTTGCTAAACGGTTTTTCGGCGAGGATCGGGAAATTCGTTTGCGTCCGAGCTTTTTCCCGTTTACCGAACCTTCGGTGGAAATGGATATTTCCTGTAAAATTTGCCATGGCAAAGGATGCAGCGTATGTAAAGGCACTGGATGGATTGAAATATTAGGAGCCGGTATGGTTCACCCGAATGTGTTGGAAATGGCCGGTTTCGATTCGAAAAAATATACGGGCTTTGCTTTCGGAATGGGTCCGGAAAGAATTGCTATGCTTAAATACGGAATAGATGATATTCGTCATTTCTATACGAACGATATTCGCTTTTTAAAACAATTTTCCATCCACGAATCTTAACGCAAGGTGCTGTTGCTTTAAAAGCACTTGTACATAAACGGATAACGATTGCCTGTAAAAAGGCAACATGGTTCATTGAGAAAAGGAGGTATTCTGAATATGTTGGTTTCACTGAAATGGCTTCAAGATTACGTGGATCTTTCGGGAATTTCCGCGAAGGATCTGGCGGAAAAAATAACCCGATCCGGCATTGAGGTAGAAAGCGTGGAAATACCGGGAGAACATATTAAAAATGTAGTGATCGGCCATGTATTAAAATGCGAAAAACACCCGGCTGCCGACAAATTGAACAAATGTTTGGTAGATATCGGTGAAGGAGAACCGGTTCAAATTATTTGCGGTGCACCGAATGTAGCTGCAGGCCAAAAAGTGGCAGTAGCCAAACCAGGTGCTCGCCTTCCGGGAGGCATAAAAATTAAAAAGGCCAAACTGCGCGGCGAAGAATCGAACGGCATGATTTGTTCTCTACAAGAACTCGGTATTGAAGGAAAATTGGTGCCAAAAGAATTTGCCGAAGGGATCTTTGTGTTTCCGGATGATGCTGAAGTGGGGGCGGATGCGATCACAGCGTTGAACTTGGACGATTGTATCATCGAACTAGGATTAACGCCGAACCGCTCCGACTGCTTAAGCATGCTCGGTGTCGCTTACGAAGTGGCGGCCATTTTGGATCGTGATGTGAAACTGCCTCATCCCGTTTACCATGAAAGTACAGAAAAAGCCAGTGATTACATAAAAGTGACAGTGGAAGCAAAAGAAGATAATCCGTTCTATGTCGCCAAAGTGGTTAAAAACGTAAAAATAGGCCCTTCTCCATTATGGATGCAGGCACGGCTTATGGCAGCTGGTATTCGTCCACACAACAATGTGGTAGATATTACGAACTATATCATGCTGGAATACGGACAGCCTCTCCATGCGTTTGACTACGATCGCCTTGGTTCTAAAGAAATTCTGGTAAGACGCGCTTATGATGGAGAAGAAATCGTGACATTAGATGATGTAAAACGTACTTTGACGCCGGAACATCTCGTGATCACGAACGGTTCCAAACCCGTAGCATTGGCTGGAGTGATGGGGGGAGCCAATTCCGAAGTTCAGCAGGATACGACAACCGTCTTAATCGAATCTGCTTACTTCAACGGAACAACTATTCGAAAGGCATCTAAGGATCACAGCTTGCGCAGTGAAGCGAGCGCCCGCTACGAAAAAGGTGTCGATCCAAACAGGGTCAAAGCTGCGGCGGAAAGAGCTGTTGAACTTCTGGAAAAATATGCTGGTGCGGAAGTGCTGCGAGAAACGGTTGTCGCCGGAGATTTAGAGGCAGAACCGAAAAAAATAACGATATCGCTTTCCAAAATCAACCGCGTTTTGGGCACCAATCTTTCGAGTCAAGATGTTGTCGATATTTTCCGGAGACTCCGTTTCACTGTCGAAACTAGCGACGACTTGTTCACTGTCACCGTTCCGACTCGAAGAGGGGACATTACGATTGAAGAAGATTTGATCGAAGAAGTAGCTCGTTTATATGGATATGACGAATTGCCAAAAACGTTGCCGGTAGGAGCTGCCTCTCCGGGAGGTTTAACCCCTTATCAACAGAAGCGTCGCGTCGTGCGCAAGTTTCTGGAAGGAGCGGGGCTGTATCAGGCCATCACTTATTCTTTGACCAGTCGGGATATGGTTCATCAATTTGTACTGGATAAAACGGAACCGGTCGAAATCGCCATGCCTATGAGCGAGGAAAGAAGTCTTCTTCGCCAAAGCTTGGTTCCTCATTTGTTGGAAGCAGTATCCTATAATGTCGCTCGCCAAAATGATTCAATCGGGTTATATGAGATCGGGTCGGTTTTTCTGAAACAAATCGGCCAAGAACTGCCGCAGGAAGATGAACATATTGCCGGAGCCATTACCGGTGTGTGGGAAGCGAACGAGTGGCAAGGAGAACAAAAACTGGCAGACTTTTTTGTTTTAAAAGGAATATTAGAAGGGCTGTTCGCAAAACTTGGCCTTGGCGATGCCGTTGAATGGAAAAAAGCAGAACTCCCTGATATGCATCCGGGACGGACTGCTGAAATCTTTTTAAATGGCAAAAGACTAGGTTTTATTGGTCAAGTGCATCCTCAAAAGCAAAAACAATTAGACTTAAAAGAAACCTATGTTTTTGAATTAAAAGCGAGCATCTTGTTAAATGAACAAGCGCTGGAACTGCAATACGATCCGATCCCTCGCTTCCCTTCGATTACACGCGATATTGCCTTAGTGGTGGACAAAGACACGGAAGCTGGAAAATTGCAACAAATCATTTGGCAAGCAGGTGGAAAACTGCTGAAGGAAGTCCGCATTTTTGACTTATATGAAGGGGAACATTTACAACCAGGCAAGAAGTCGATTGCTTTTTCTCTTAAATACTATGATCCGGATAAAACGTTAACAGATGAAGAAGTCATGAATGTCCATGAAAAGGTGCTTGCTGCCGTAAAAGAAAAAACAGGAGCAGAATTAAGAAGTTAAAAGGATCATTACATGAAAACAGACTCAACATCACCGTTTCTTTGGATGTTGAGTCTGCTTTTATGTGCGCCCGGCATGTACATGAACTATAGGGTGTAAGTCCCGAACCCCGAAGACAGAAGTAGAGGTTAGCCAAGAGCAAGGGTGTCCGTGGTGACGCGGAATCTGAAGGAAGCTGGAGGCAAAACACCGGTCCGAGGAACACGAACCTCATATAAGGCTAGGTATGATTGAGTGAGTTTGCATAACAAAACAAAGCTCTTTCTGTCGAAGGTCATATCGAGTAAATGAGGCGGATAGATGGTGTGAAAGTGCATGTACTTACCCGGGGAGGTCTGGCGGATATGTGAAGTACTCTTCATAACCTACTTAGTGATAAGTAGCTGAACCGTCAGAAGTCAGCAGAGGTCATAGTATTAGTTGGTCTAGAACAACTAAGAAGGACCGAACAATTAAGAGAGAATAGCCCTTGGTATTCAGTGAGTCATGATGAACACAGAAAACGTAGTACCTCACTTGAGGGAGGAAGCGGTGAATCCCGTGGGAGACCTCTTGGAGGGTGGAGTGACCACTGGCATAAAGAGAACAGCTATTCACGGAAGTTATAAAGACTTGCGTCAATTATCTTAATTGAACCGCCGTATACGGAACCGTACGTACGGTGGTGTGAGAGGACGGGAGTTAATCGCTCCCTCCTACTCGATTAAGGAAGGATTTTCTCTTGTTAGCGTAAAATCATGCATTGAAAGCGGAGGAGTTAAGATTTCACCGCCGAGAAAAACAACAGCCTGAAAAATAAAAAAGCGAACTTCTATTAGCGGATATTCTCTTATCGATGACAGAAGTTTCGCTTATTTTATCAACCGCAAAGCCTTTTCCGTATTTGCAAAATGCCTTTTGGCAAAATAATTTAAGCTTTCTTCGCCTTTTTCGGCGATGAGTCGAGCGGCTGCTTCATCGACGATGGAACCGGCGCCTTTTGGAAGGGTGAAGCCAGCTTCCTTTGATAATTTTTCTATTTCTCTTAAAAATGCAAAGCGGGCGAGAATGGAAGCGGCAGCCACAGCAATATGGACGTTTTCACCTTTCGTTTGAAAATAGACGTTTTCCTTGCAAATTTCTTTTTCTTTTTCTAAATATCGGAAGTAAAGAGGCTCTTCCGCAAATTGATCGACCAGTATGGCGTCTGGTTTTTCAGGAGAAATTTTGTGCAATACATTTAAAAGGGCGCGATTGTGAAGAAGAGCTTTCATTTTGCCTTGGGACATTCCGTTTTTCTGAAGCTCATTATATTTTTCGTTATGCAACACCAATAAACTGTATGGAATGGTGTGGACCAATTGTTTTGCGATATCGATAATACGCTGATCGCTGAGCTGTTTCGAATCTTGCACACCTAAATGTTTAAGATCAAGGATCTTATCTTTTCGGACAAAGGCCGCAACAACAGTGATCGGGCCAAAATAGTCCCCTGTACCGACTTCATCACTGCCGATAACGGAAAGCGATGAAAAACCGGAAGGCAAGACAGAACTTTTGCTCATGGATGATTTTTTTTCAGATGGAAGGGAGTCTTGTTCCCACTTTTTGGATTCTTGCTCGGCGCTGTTTCCTTGAAAAAGGACTTTTCCGCTTTTGTAAGCGGTGATTGTGCATCCATTTCGTTTAGCGCAAAAAACAGCACCTGTCGGCAGTTTTGCGGTTAAATCGTCTGCATAGTGTGTTTTCATGGACGAAAGAACAGAATGAGATACTTTCAGTACTATATTCGACAACATAATTCTCCTTTTTCTTTTCAAATGATGAATGTTGATGTTAATATAAAGGTTAGGATTCTTTTAGAATGGAGGCATTCTACATTGTCTGAAAGGAAAAAAAACCGAATTACCGTTGACATATATGGACAGCAGTACGTCATTGTTGGCGAGGAATCAGCCAGTCATATTCGGCATGTCGCAGAGCTGGTCGATGAAAAAATGCGCGAAATCAACTCCAAGAATCCTTCCCTTGACACTAGTAAATTAGCGGTTTTAACAGCCGTTAATGCCATACATGATTATGTAAAACTCCAAGAAGAATATCTCCGTTTGAAAGAAGAATTCAATAAGTTAAAGGGTGATGACAATGCTTGATTTGCTTCTGGCTTTTTTTCTCATCAGCGGTATTGTGATCGGCTTAAAACGCGGGTTGATTAGCCAGCTTTTCCATATGACCAGTTCGATTCTCGCTCTAATCGCGGCTTATGCTGCGCATGATGCTGTCGCAGCAAGGCTTTCCGGATTATTTCCTGCTCCTTCATTGGATGGAAACGGCAGCAGCGGCCTTCTCTTTTTTGCCCATGCTGTCAACGTGGATAAATTATTTTATGGAGCCATTGCCTTTGTGATTATTTTTGTTGCTGTCAAAATCGCTCTTTCCTTTTTAGCTTCCATGCTCAGCATTGTGGCCAATCTGCCCGTTATTCGTCAGTTCAACATGATCGGCGGGGGAATCCTCGGTTTTTTAGAAATATATGTTGTTTTGCTTGTGCTCATCGTTCTAGGCACATTCCTCCCGGTTGACAGTATTCAAGCTCAGCTGCAGCAATCTGTCATTGCCGGAGCGATGATCAACCATACGCCGATTGTTTCGGACTATGTGAAACAGCTGATTGCATTCAACCCAACAACGTTGTAAAAACTTCTCTGAATAGGAGAAGTTTTTCATTTCCTGTGTTTCTGATAGTATATAGGAAGAATACCAAGTTTTCAATAGACATAATGGCATGATATGTACAGCCGATAGATGAAATATTTATCGATTTTTTCCAAATTGCGGGTGAGAATGGATGATCAACAATAAAAAAAGCGTTGTTCGGCTTCTGGAAAATATTGCGATCTATATGGAGCTGAAAGGGGAAAATTCCTTTAAAGTGTCCGCTTTTCGAAAGGCCGCGGCCGCCCTTGAAAAAGATGAACGCGGTTTAAATGAGATAAAAGACTTTACATCAATCCCCGGCATTGGAAAGGCTACTTCCAGTGTCATCGAGGAATTTATAGAAACGGGAACCTCCTCTGTTTTGGAACAATTGCAGCAGGAAGTGCCGAAAGGTTTAATTCCTCTTTTGCAGATTCCGGGTCTTGGAGGCAAAAAAATTTCCAAACTTTATCAAGAGCTTGGGATTACGAATGCGGAGGAACTAAAGACCGCTTGTGAAAAAGGGGAGGTGCAAAATCTTCCTGGATTCGGGAAAAAAACGGAAGAAAAAATTTTAGCGGCCATAAAGCAAGTTGGCGATCGACCGGAACGACTACCCATCTGGCATATGCTTGAACTGTGCGAACAAATCGAGAAGAACCTTGCAAACATCGATGGAATCCTACAATTTTCCCGTGCCGGAAGCATTCGCAGGTTACGGGAAATGGTGAAAGATTTGGATTTTATCATCGCTGCGGCTGATCCACAAAAGGTTGCGGATGCACTGATCCATCTTCCGGGAATCAAAGAAGTAACAGCAGCCGGAAAAACGAAAGTGTCGGTTGTGCTTGAGGATTCATATGGTGTTTCGGTTGATTTCCGAATTGTGGAACCGGAACAATTTGCCACGGCGCTTCATCACTTT
This sequence comes from Bacillus sp. FSL W8-0223, assembly GCF_038006805.1. Taxonomy (NCBI): domain Bacteria; kingdom Bacillati; phylum Bacillota; class Bacilli; order Caryophanales; family Bacillaceae; genus Bacillus; species Bacillus sp. FSL W8-0223. The sequence goes on along the minus strand of NZ_JBBOVX010000001.1, from coordinate 2,689,642 downwards.
ACAGGTTCAAAAGATCACAACGTTCGGATGAGACAGCTTGCCAAACAACGAGGAGAACGAATTAGCGAATATGGCATCGAAAACAAGGAAACAGGAGAAACTGTGACCTTTTCTACAGAAGAGGACTTCTACCGCCATTTTGGCTTGCCTTGGATTCCTCCTGAAATTCGAGAGGACGGAACCGAAGTCGACCATTATCGTGAAAGCTTGGATCTAGTGAGAATGGAAGATTTGAAAGGCGATATGCATATGCACACTACGTGGTCGGACGGGGCTTATTCCTTGGAGGATATGGTGGAAGCGTGCAGAAAGAAAGGGTATCAATATATGGCCATTACCGACCATTCCCAATATTTAAAAGTGGCAAACGGTTTAACGCCTGATCGGCTCAAGAGACAAATAGAAGAAATCAAAAAATTAAACGAAAAATATACGGATATTGAAGTTTTTTCCGGTATTGAAATGGATATTTTACCGGATGGAACGCTAGATTTCGACGATGAATTATTATCGCAGCTGGATTTCGTCATTGCATCCATTCATTCGCATTTTTCCCAATCCCGTTCTACTATTATGAAAAGGCTGCGGACGGCTTTGGAAAATCCGTATGTCCGATTAATTGCTCATCCGACTGGCCGACTGATTGGCAGAAGACAAGGATATGATGTCGACATCGATTTATTGATTGAATGGGCGAAAGAAACGAATACGGCTTTAGAATTGAATGCCAATCCGCACCGTTTGGATTTATCTGCGGATCATTTGCGAAAAGCTCAAGAAGCAGGTGTGAAATTTTTTATCAACACGGATGCCCATGCCGTTGACCAATTGCGGTTTATGGAAATCGGAGTGAAAGCGGCAAGAAAGGGCTGGATCAAACGGGAAAATATATTGAATACATTGGATGCAAAACAGATGAAACGCTTTTTACAGATCCCTTAATATTGTCATTTGGATGGTTCATTTTGGAGAATACTTATGGTATGAGATCCATCAACCTTTTTCAGCATAGCCTTATACAAATCGAATGATGCTTGATGGGAGAGATTGCTCATTGAATAAGAAAGTATTGGCAACGTTAGAATTTGATAAAATTAAGCAACAATTGGAACAGCACGCCTCTTCTTCATTGGGAATTGAAAAAATCGACGCTCTCTTTCCTTCTGCTGATTTTTCTGAAGTGGTTCACTGGCAGGAGGAAACGGATGAAGCGGCAACCGTTTTACGAGTAGCAGGACATGCTCCTCTAGATGGGCTGCATAATATCCGTCCACACGTGCAAAGAGCCAAAATCGGGGGATTGCTCAATGGCGAAGAGTTGATTCAAATTGCTGGAACGATATACTCAGGACGAATGATGAAAAAGTTTATCGCCGAACTGGTTGAGAACGGGGAACAGTTACCTATTTTGTCAGAACAAACAGAACAGATTCCTGTGTTGACGGAGTTGGAGCATGACATTAAACGCGCTGTTGATGAAAACGGAGAGATTTTGGATTCTGCCAGTTCGACATTAAGAGAGGTCCGTAGTCAAATCAGGATTCATGAAGGAAGAATTCGCGAACGTCTGGAAAGCATGATTCGATCCAAAAATGCGCAGAAAATGCTTTCGGATGCCATCGTTACGATTCGGAATGATCGCTACGTCATCCCGGTGAAACAAGAATATCGCCACCACTATGGCGGGATTGTCCATGATCAGTCATCTTCAGGACAAACTCTCTTTATTGAACCGGAATCGATTGTTCAATTAAATAACCAATTAAAGCAATTGAAGCTGAAAGAACAGGAAGAAATCGAAAAAATTTTAAGAGAGTTGTCGGCGAAAGTACAGGAAAATGCCGATGAACTGCTGGTCATTGTTCAAGTGATGGGTGATTTGGATTTTATTTTTGCCAAAGCGAAATTGGCCAAGAGCATGAAAGCTTCTAAACCGTTGATGAATCGAGAAGGATATATAAGGATTCATCAAGCGCGTCATCCCTTGCTGCCGATAGAGGAAGCCGTACCCAACGATATTGAACTGGGGAAAGATTATACAGCGATCGTCATTACCGGACCGAATACCGGAGGAAAAACCGTTACGCTGAAAACCATCGGTCTTTTAACGTTAATGGCACAATCTGGTCTGCAAATACCGGCTCAGGAAGGTTCGGAAATGGCCGTTTTTCATTCCGTATTTGCCGATATCGGGGATGAACAATCCATTGAACAGAGCTTAAGTACGTTTTCTTCCCATATGGTGAATATTGTAGATATTTTAAAGGAAGTGACGGGGGAGAGCTTGGTTCTGTTTGATGAACTCGGGGCAGGAACTGATCCGCAGGAAGGAGCGGCTCTGGCCATTTCGATCCTGGATGAAGTGCTTGAAGTAGGGGCCAGGGTAGTGGCAACCACCCACTATCCTGAATTGAAAGCCTATGGATACAACCGAGACGGAGTCATCAATGCCAGTGTTGAGTTTAATGTGGAAACATTAAGCCCAACTTATCGTTTGCTCATCGGCGTTCCCGGACGCAGCAACGCTTTTGAAATTTCCGAGCGTTTAGGATTAAATCATAAGATCATTGAACGGGCAAGACAATATACGGGTGACGATACAAACGAAGTAGAAAATATGATTGCTTCTTTAGAGAGAAGCAGAAAATTGGCCGAAAAAGAAGAACAAGAGGCAAGAGATTATTTAAAATCGGCTGAAAAGCTTTTAAAAGATTTGCAAAACCAGATGCAAGAGTTTTATGAGAAAAAAGAAGAAATGTACAGCCGCGCTGAAAGAGAAGCCTCCAAAATTGTCGAAAAGGCGAAAGAAGAAGCGGAAGAAATCATTCGCCATTTAAGAAAACTGCGCTTGGAAAAGAATGCAGAAGTAAAAGAGCATGAATTGATCGAAGCGAGAAAGCGGTTGTCTGATGCCATGCCGGAGATAGACAAAAAAACACCGCAACCAAAAGCGAAAAGGAGCCGTTCCTTTATGCCGGGAGATGAAGTAAAAGTGTTGTCCTTCGGTCAAAAAGGAACGATACTCGAAAAAGTCGACGGGAACGAATGGCTCGTTCAAGTCGGCATTTTAAAAATGAATGTCAATGAATCGGATCTTGAATACATTCCTTTGCAAAAAAAGGTCGATCCGAAACCGTTGGCTACCGTAAAGGGAAAAGATTATCATGTGGGCTTAGAACTGGATTTGCGCGGGGAACGCTATGAAGATGCTTTGATAAAAGTAGAAAAATACATTGACGATGCCGTATTGGCCGGATATCCGCGTGTTTCCATTATTCACGGGAAAGGAACAGGGGCTTTAAGAAAAGGAGTACAAGAGCTGTTGAAGCGTCATCGATCAGTGAAAAGCATCCGTCTCGGAGAAGCGGGGGAAGGCGGCAGCGGCGTCACAGTGGTTGAACTGAAGTAAAATCCATATTGGCAAGTCTTCACCTTTTTCCTTCTCTTTAAACAAGCTCCACAACGTATTGGGGAGATGAAACAATGGAAAAATTGGCCAAAGTGCTGCTTGTTTGCTGCGGAGCATTTTTTATTCTTGGAATCATATATTTAGTCTTTTTTGCTTAAAAAGGTCGAACCTCTTTCGATTTTGGAGGGAGGTTCGATCTTTTTTCTTTGATTGTAAATAGGATAAATATATTGTATAATTCGTATATAATATTTTAAATTTTCCAAAAAATATCGAAGGGGGAGTTCGATGACGGATAAACCATGGCTTAAACATTATCCGGAGGAAATTCCTGCTACACTTTCATATGAGCCTATTCCGATTCAATCCTATTTAACTCGAGCAGCCGAAGAATATGCCGAGAACACGGCCATCCAGTTTATGGGGAAGAAAATGACCTTTCTAGAAGTGTATGAATCTGCTTTAAAGTTAGCGGGATATTTGCGCAAAATTGGCGTGCAAAAAGGAGACAGAGTGGCGATCATGCTTCCTAATTGTCCCCAAAGCGTGATCGGATACTTCGGTGTACTATACGCTGGTGGCGTCGTCGTACAGACAAATCCGCTCTATATGGAAAGAGAATTGGCATACCAAATGGAGGATTCAGGTGCAAAAGTGATTTTTACGCTGGATGTTCTTTACCCTCGAGTGGCGAAGATCATGGACAAGACGGACATTGAACATGTCATTGTCACAGCTATCAAAGATTATTTACCCTTTCCTAAAAATACTATCTATTCTCAAATGCAAAAAAAACAAACAGGAATATTGGTAAAAGTGCATCATAGAGGGAATATTCATTTATTTGATGTGGTTTTGAAAAACGAAACGGCGAATGAAATCGATGAAGATTTCGATTTTGAAGAAGATCTTGCTCTTTTGCAGTACACGGGGGGAACAACGGGATTCCCAAAAGGGGTCATGCTGACTCATAAAAACCTTGTTGCAAACGCTTCCATGATTGACGCTTGGCTGTACAAGTGCCGCAAAGGGGAAGAATCGGTATTGGCGCTGCTCCCATTTTTCCATGTTTATGGAATGACGGCTGTCATGATTTTATCCGTTATGCAAGCTTATAAAATGATTATATTGCCGAAATTTAATGTCAAAACGACACTAAAGACGATTGAAAAAGAACGTCCCACTTTGTTTCCCGGTGCGCCAACGATGTACATTGGTTTGCTCAACCATCCTGATATCAGCAAATATGATCTTTCCTCCATTAAATGCTGTATTAGCGGATCGGCTCCATTGCCGTTAGAAGTCCAGAAAAAATTTGAAGAAGTGACAGGCGGAAAATTAGTGGAAGGTTACGGATTAAGCGAATCTTCTCCTGTTACCCATGCCAATTTACTGTGGGGCAGAAAGGCGGAAGGAAGCATAGGGCTCCCTTGGCCGGATACAGATGCAGCTATTTTATCGCTGGAAACCGGAGATCCGCTTCCCCCTCATGAAATTGGCGAGTTGGCTGTAAAGGGGCCGCAAGTGATGAAAGGGTACTGGAATCGTCCCGAGGAGACAGCGGCCGTTTTGCGAAACGGCTGGCTTTTGACAGGGGATATCGGTTACATGGACGAAGAAGGATTTTTTTACATCGTCGACCGCAAGAAAGATATCATTATTGCAGGAGGCTATAATATTTATCCTCGCGAGGTGGAAGAAGTTCTGTACGAACATGAAGCGGTTCAGGAAGCTGTCGTAGCCGGGGTTCCGGATCCTTACCGTGGGGAAACTGTCAAGGCCTATGTTGTACTGAAAAAAGGCGCGGTTGCAACGGAAAAAGAGTTGGATGCTTTTGTCAGAAAACGTTTGGCAGCCTACAAAGTACCACGAATTTACGAGTTTCGGGAAGAATTGCCGAAAACCGCAATGGGAAAAATATTGCGGCGTGCTCTTACAGAAGAAGAAAAAGAAAATTTAGGCAAAAACGAAAAAGAAAGCTGAATAAGAAAAAATAATGATGAACCTTTCTATTGACAGTATGGGAGAAAAAAGATAAGATTCATTTATGAATGAATGATCATTCATAAATGATGATGTGTAGTTTGAAAGGGGATTGTCTTGAGAAGAAACAAACCGAAATACCATCAAATCATTGACGCGGCCGTGATTACGATTGCCGAAAACGGTTATCATCAAACACAAGTTTCAAAGATCGCCAAGCAGGCGGGAATAGCCGACGGCACCATTTACTTGTATTTTAAAAATAAAGAAGACATTTTAATTTCATTGTTTCAAGAAAAAATGGCGAATTTCATCGAAAAAATTAAAGAAGTCATAGCAGGGAAACAAACGGCTGCAGAGAAAATATTCATGATGATAGAAAATCATTTTCGAATTCTTTCTCAAAACCCGAAATTGGCAGTAGTAACGCAGCTGGAACTAAGGCAGTCCAATCAAGAATTACGCCGACGCATCAATAATGTGTTGAAAGAATATTTAGATTTTATAGAGCAAATTCTTCACGAAGGAGTGGAAAGCGGGGAATTTGCTCCTGATCTTGATACTCGCATAGCTCGTCAAATGCTGTTTGGGACGATCGATGAAATCGCTACAACATGGGTCATGAACAAACAAAAATATGACCTTGTGGCTCTCACACCAACTGTAGCCAAACTGTTATTAAAGGGGTTTTTAGGAGAAAAATGATTTTCCGTTGTATAAGGGGATGGTAAGGAAATGGAATATCTTTCATGGCAACGACAAGGAAATGTGGCGGAAGTGATTTTGGATCGCCCGCCTGCAAACGCTTTAGCGAATGAGGTCATTTCAGAATTGGATTTGCTCTTGGATGAATTGGAGAACGAGCAGAATGTCCGAGTGGTACTTATTTACGGAAAAGGGAGATTTTTTTCCGCGGGAGCGGATATTAAGGAATTTGCAACTGTCAAAGATGGCAAAAAATTTTCTTCTCTCGCTTCTCATGGGCAGCAAGTGTTTAATCGCATTGAACATTTCTCCAAACCTGTAATTGCCGCTATTCATGGAGCGGCATTGGGCGGAGGTTTGGAATTAGCCATGAGCTGCCACATTCGCCTTGTGACGGAAAATAGCAAATTAGGTTTACCGGAGCTTAGCCTTGGGTTAGTCCCTGGTTTTGCCGGCTCCCAGCGACTGCCTCGTTATGTCGGTACCGGAAAGGCAGCCGAGATGCTTTTTACAAGTGAACCGATTTCGGGAAGTGAAGCGGTTCAATGGGGGCTTGCCAACGATGTTTGCAAGGAGGAAGAACTTCTACCGCGGGCACGGGAATTAGCAGCAAAAATTGCGAAGAAGAGTCCGCTTTCACTGAAAGCGGCTATTGAACTATTAAATTATTCCAAGCAAGGCGATTTTCAAAAAGGGATGGAGAAAGAAGCTGAATGGTTCGGCAAAGTTTTTGAATCGAAAGATGGGCAAGAGGGGATAAAAGCTTTTATCGAAAAACGAGCTCCTGTTTTTAAAGGAGAGTAGACATTTTGTCCATTTAATTATCCGAACATTATTAAAAGGATGAATATTATGATATTGGAGGGAGACGAATGAACATCTTTGTGTTGTTAAAAAGAACGTTTGACACGGAAGAAAAAATCACGATTACCAATGGATCCATTGATGAAGAGGGTGCGGAATTCATCATCAATCCATATGATGAATACGCCGTTGAAGAAGCTATTCAAATCCGTGATGCTCACGGCGGAGAAGTGACTGTTGTAACCGTCGGAGGCGAAGAAAGTGAAAAACAACTGCGCACTGCTCTTGCGATGGGAGCTGACAAAGCGGTTTTAATCAATGTTGAAGACGATTTAGAAGACGGGGACCAATTTACAACGGCGAAAATTTTGGCTGAATTTTTAAAAGATAAAGAGGCGGATGTGATTTTAGCGGGGAATGTGGCGATAGACGGCGGCAGCGGGCAAGTGGGGCCGCGTGTAGCAGAACTATTAGGCATTCCATATGTGACAACGATCACTGAGATTGAAATAAAGGGGACGCAAGCAAAATTGATCCGTGATGTGGAAGGGGATTCGGAAGTCATTGAAACTTCCCTGCCGTTGCTCGTAACGGCACAGCAAGGATTAAACGAACCTCGTTATCCGTCGCTTCCCGGAATCATGAAAGCGAAGAAAAAGCCGCTTGATGAATTAGAACTGGATGATTTGGATCTTGAAGAAGAGGATGTTGAACCAAAAACGAAAACGATTGAAGTGTTTCTGCCTCCAAAAAAAGAAACAGGAAAAATATTGGAAGGCGATTTAAGTGATCAAGTAAAAGAGCTGGTTCAATTGCTGCATACGGAAGCAAAAGTAGTGTAATGGAAAGGGAACAAGAAACAGGAGGGTCGAATATGGCACGAAAAGTGTTGGTATTAGGAGAAGTTCGTGAAGGAGCACTCAGAAACATTTCGTTTGAAGCTTTGTCTGCGGGTAAAACAATAGCGGAAGGCGGAGAAGTAGTTGGCGTCATCATAGGTGATTCGATAAAAAACTTAGGGGAACAGCTCATCCATTACGGAGCGGATCGAGTGGTTGTGGTTGAGAATGAACAATTAAAACAATATACACCAGATGGATATGCTCAAGCTTTTTTGGCAGTGGTCGAATCAGAAAAGCCAGATGGCATTGTTTTTGGCCATACGGCACTGGGGAAAGATTTGTCCCCTAAGATCGCCAGCAAACTGAATACAGGGCTGATTTCCGACGCGACGGCGGTCGAAATTGCAGGGGGAAACATCGTCTTTACTCGCCCGATATATTCGGGAAAAGCGTTTGAAAAGAAAATAGTCACGGATGGAATCGTTTTTGCTACAGTCCGCCCGAATAATATTATACCTCTTGAAAAAGATGAATCCCGGACCGGCGAAGTCACATCTGTTCAAGCCGATATTAAAGACATACGCACCGTGGTAAAAGAAGTGGTGCGGAAAGCGAGCGAAGGAGTAGATTTAACGGAAGCTAAAGTGATTGTTTCCGGGGGACGCGGCGTAAAAAGCGCAGAGGGCTTTAAAGTGCTGAAAGAACTGGCGGATGTCCTTGGCGGTGCGGTGGGAGCTTCTCGAGGAGCGTGTGATGCGGGATATTGCGACTACTCTATGCAAATTGGACAAACGGGAAAAGTGGTTACGCCTGATCTTTATATTGCTTGCGGCATATCGGGAGCCATTCAGCATTTGGCCGGGATGTCCAACTCAAAAGTGATTGTAGCCATTAATAAAGATCCGGAAGCAAATATTTTCAGCGTAGCCGACTACGGAATCGTTGGAGACTTGTTTCAAGTAGTGCCGATATTGACAGAAGAATTCAAAAAATTAAAGATAGCTTCTTCGTAATCCAATCAAAAAACGGCCATGGATTTGTCGAGGCCGTTTTTTGATTGGATGTTTGATTAAAAACGTTCGTCCGCTGCTTTTGTAATAGAGATAAAGAATAGAATTCAAGTAGATCGGGGAAAATGCAAATTGCAAACAAAAAATTAGCATTCCAATTTAAAGGATGGTATACTGTCCCTAGTACCTGAAAGGAAATAAGGAGGATTGGTAATAATGGCTATTGTTAAAGCTACTGATCAAACATTTGATTCTGAAACAAGCAGCGGTCTTGTTTTAGCTGATTTTTGGGCTCCGTGGTGCGGACCTTGTAAAATGATTGCTCCAGTTTTGGAAGAAATTGATGCAGAAATGAATGATAAATTAAAGATCGTGAAACTGGACGTGGATGAAAACCAAGAAACGGCCAGAAAATTCGGTGTTATGAGTATCCCGACTTTATTCTTGTTTAAAGATGGAGAAATAGTGGATAAAGTCATCGGATATCAACCGAAAGAAGCGTTAACTGAACTCATTAATAAACACGCTTAATGAATGTTGCCGCACTCATAATTCTTCTCCGTCATTTCGAGGAATGCGGTAAAATCGAAGGTAAGCATCTCAATGTTATTGAGTTGAGGGCTTGCCTTTTTATTTTGGATCAGCATGATTTTGGTTTTTTATGAAATGGAAAAGACTTAACTTTTTTCAATGAAAGGAATATTAACGAGTGTCTCAACAGGACGATGACAACCGTTTTCTTGAAAATGACTGTTTTACTTTTTCCAAATGAAATAGGGTGACCCGTTTCATTTGGAAAGGGTAGCCTTCTTAAAATGAGAAGAATGGCGGGTGAATCGCCGAGTATGCATGCCAAAACAGCCAAAGCAAGAAAAAAGCGGGTGCGTGATTGTTTTCTCCATTCGTTTGCGAGAAGTCTCCCATTTTCACGGTGAAACGAATCAATACAGAAGAAACGAAAATGGTGTCGGCGATCCAATGTATGAACATGAACGTTTTTGAACATGGGAAAACATAAAATGGTTCTTGTATATAGGCAATCGTTCAGCTAAAATATACGAGTCTTTAAAGAAGCTCTCACTACAAACAGATGAAAGTGAGATTGGTTCACCAGGTGGTCCAGGAGGTGGCGATCATGAACGATATAATCAAGCATAAATTAGCTCTTCTTCCCGACCAGCCTGGCTGCTATTTAATGAAAGACCGTCATGGAACGATCATTTACGTCGGAAAAGCAAAAGTGTTGAAAAATCGGGTGCGCTCTTATTTCACCGGGTCTCATGACGGGAAAACCCAGCGGCTGGTCAACGAGATTGAAGACTTTGAATATATTGTAACCTCTTCTAACATTGAAGCGTTAATATTGGAAATGAATTTAATAAAGAAGCATGATCCGAAATATAATGTCATGCTCAAGGATGACAAAAGCTATCCTTATATAAAATTGACGGCGGAACGGCATCCTCGCCTGATTACAACAAGAAAGGTAAAAAAAGATAAAGGCAAATATTTTGGACCATATCCCAATGTGGGAGCGGCGAATGATACGAAAAAGCTGCTCGATAGGCTATACCCTTTGCGAAAATGTTCCACTCTTCCCGATCGAGTCTGCTTATATTATCATTTGGGCCAATGTCTAGCTCCTTGTGTCAATCATGTCCCAGAAGAAACATACAAAAAAATGACGGAGGAAATTACCCGTTTCTTAAATGGCGGCTATCAAGAGATTAAAGATGAATTGATGAAAAAGATGTCTGAAGCGGCGGAAAATCTCGAATTTGAACGAGCAAAAGAATATCGGGATCAAATTGCCCATATCGAGGCGACGATGGAAAAACAAAAAATAACAACAAACGACTTTACGGATCGTGATGTATTCGGTTATGCCGTTGACAAAGGCTGGATGTGTGTTCAAGTCTTTTTCGTCAGACAGGGGAAGCTGATCGAAAGAGATGTTTCGATGTTCCCCATTTACAATGAAGATGAGGAAGAATTTTTAACCTTTCTCGGACAATTTTATTCCAAAGCCCATCATATAAAACCGAAAGAAATTTTGCTGCCTGAAAACGTGGACATCGAGTTGGCGGAACAACTGATTCAAGTCAAAATGATTCAGCCGAAAAAAGGGCAAAAAAAAGAATTAGTTAAGATGGCGGTAAAAAATGCGGCGATCGCTCTTCAAGAAAAATTCTCGCTTATCGAAAGAGACGAAGAAAGAACGATCAAAGCTGTTGAAAAACTAGGGGCAGCGATGGGAATATCCACCCCATTGCGAATTGAAGCATTTGATAATTCGAATATTCAAGGCACGGATCCTGTTTCCGCCATGGTTGTTTTTATCGATGGAAAACCTGAAAAGAAGGAGTATCGCAAATATAAGATTAAATCTGTTCAAGGTCCGGACGATTATGAATCAATGCGAGAAGTGGTTCGAAGACGATATACAAGGGTATTAAAGGAACAATTGCCGCTTCCCGATTTAATTTTGATCGATGGTGGAAAAGGGCAAGTCGAAGCCGCAAAAGATGTATTGGAAAATGAACTCAATTTGTCGATACCGGTTGCAGGGCTTGCTAAAGATGAAAAGCACCGCACATCAGAGTTATTATTTGGCGATCCTCTGCAGATTGTCCCATTAGAGCGGAACAGTCAAGAGTTTTATTTGCTGCAAAGAATTCAGGATGAAGTGCATCGTTTTGCCATTACCTTTCATCGGCAGCTGAGGGGAAAAACAGCTTTTCGATCCGCACTTGATGATATTGAGGGAGTCGGACCGAAAAGGAAAAAACTTCTGCTAAAACATTTCGGATCATTAAAAAGAATGAAAGAAGCAGAATTAGAAGAGTTTACGAAAATCGGTATTCCCGAAAAGATCGCCCGCAACATTAAGAAAAAGTTGAAATAGCGCGTTGTCATAAAAATCCCATTATGCTATAATATCCTAAAATTAAATAAAATCACTTTCATACGTAAAAGTGATGATAGAGGCGCGGAGTTCAAGAGTACAAGCTTGGAGAAGAATGAGCTTCCATGAAAAGTTTGGAAAGGGGACGGCCGCCGAAGCAGTGAAAGGCTCATTCCTTTTTCTGCTGGTTCTGTGTTTAAGAAATGCAGAACTGTCAAGATGGTATCGTCTTGGAGAGCTATCTCACGCTTGATGTATTTTCTTATTACATCTTCACAGGCAATGAGATTTGGTTCTCATTGCCTGTTTGCGTTTTAGAAGTGAATCAATGAAAAGGCAGGGGATCTTTGTTGGGACTCATTGTTCAAAAATTTGGAGGAACATCTGTCGGTGATATAGACAGAATTTTCAATGTGGCCAATCGTGTAATCGAAGAAAAAAAGAGAGGAAATGATGTGGTGGTAGTCGTTTCCGCAATGGGGAAAACGACCGACCAGCTTGTCCAACTCGCTAAGGCCATCGATGATCATCCTCCCAAAAGGGAAATGGATATGTTGCTGTCGACTGGAGAACAGGTGACGATTTCGCTTTTGACAACTGCTTTGATCAAAAAAGGGTTTGAGGCCATTTCATTCACTGGATGGCAAGCCGGCATTCAGACGGAAAAACTTCACGGGAATGCGCGTATACTCAATATTGAAACAAAAAAGCTGACTAGTTTGCTTGAAGAAGGAAAGATAGTGGTCGTAGCCGGTTTTCAAGGCGTCACAGAAGACGGTGAAATTACGACTCTCGGGCGAGGAGGATCGGATACAACGGCGGTGGCGCTGGCGGCGGCGTTGAAAGCGGAACGCTGCGACATTTATACCGATGTGACTGGCGTGTTCACCTCAGATCCAAGATATATCAAAGGGGCGAGAAAACTTTCTTCCATTTCTTATGATGAAATGTTGGAGTTAGCCAATTTAGGAGCAGGTGTTTTGCATCCGCGCGCGGTTGAATTTGCAAAAAATTACAGCATCCCGCTTGTTGTAAGATCGAGCATGGAAAGGGAAAATGGAACGATCATTGAGGAGGAAATATCGATGGAACAGAATTTGGTGGTAAGAGGCGTAGCATTTGAAGATGACATTACGAGAATTACCGTAGAAGGCTTAAAGGATGAAATCAACAGCTTATCCTCCATTTTCGGCGTTCTGGCGGATCATGGCATCAACGTCGATATTATTATTCAAAGCCGCATCCATGATCAAACTGGCAGTGTGTCGTTCTCTATCAAAACGGATGATTTGCATGACACCATCCATGTATTGGAACGAAATAAAGAAAAGCTTGGATTTGATTCTATTACATATGAGGAAGGACTGGCAAAAGTATCTATTGTAGGATCCGGAATGATTTCCAACCCAGGAGTTGCCGCTGAAATGTTTGCCATTTTGGCTGAAAACCATATCTCTGTCAAAATGGTCAGCACTTCGGAGATTAAGGTGTCTACAGTCATAGATCAAAAAGATATGGAAAAAGCCGCTCAAGTCCTTCATGATGGTTTTGGGCTTGCTCAACAAAAAACAAAAGCGACGATCTGATCGTTGTCAAATGATTAAAAGACGGATGTTTTATTGCCCATCCGTCTTTTTGGCTTATGTAGAAAAAAGAAAGAAGCTGGGGAAAGCAGATTCTCGAAACCATAGTTTCTAAGACAACTATTTTAATGCAAATAGACGAGAAAAGATGCCGTTATTCCCATTTCACGAGAAGACGGACTTTTTTGGAACGTTTATGTACCTCTTCTATCGCTTCGGCAGTCACGTTTTTCTGCGTTTGAATTTGTTCCGCTAAAAAACCTGCTTCCAACGAAAAAAATGGTTCAGAATATATGTCAAATTTTCGTAATACAATAGGACCTGATAATTCAAACAGCAACTCTTTTTTTTCTTCTTTTATCACCTGGAGCGTTCCCCAGCAAGCTTCTTCAAAAAAAGAGCAGATTTCATCTATAGATAGAAGAGGAAATTTTCTTGCAAGCTGTTTTCCTGCCCAATAGAAAATGTCCGCCGTGTCTTTGCCGAATATTTCCGGTAACAAAATATCCCGGTACAGCTCATAGGCGAACATCGAAACAGATTGCGGCTCTTGTGGAATAATGTCTTTATGATTCTCCATTTGAAATCCCTACTTTCTGTATCCATTATATACAAGACTGATGGAGATGAAAAAACTTTTTTTCATTCCACGATCGATTTTTTATAGGTGTGGAATATTTGTCTCTAAGCTGAAAAATATTTATATTCTGCTAAAATACATTCTGTTGAATTGATCGACTTTTTTTATAATTGGTCATTTTATTAATATAGAAAAATATGTAGACGTTTTCTTGACGCTTTCCAGTGATGGGGTTACAATGAACTTGTCAAATAATTGTTACAAAATGATGGCAGTTGCCAGAAAACATTTCTTTTTGTAGAAATGTTGATTGGCGGCTCATAACCAAGGGGGGTACCGTATGGCAGGAAATCGTGAATTTTTTAATCGAAGGCTTCATTCTTTACTAGGTGTAATTCCGATAGGATTATTCCTGACTGAACACTTGATTGTGAACCATTTTGCCACTAGGGGAGCGGAATCTTTTAACCGTGCGGCGAAGTTTATGGAAAGCTTGCCGTTGCTTTATTTATTGGAGATCGTGTTAATCTTTTTGCCGCTCTTATATCACGCAATTTACGGCTTATATATTGCGTTTACGGCGAAAAATAATTTGGGAAATTTCGGTTATTTCCGAAATTGGATGTTTTTCTTGCAGCGTTTAACAGGAATTTTTACGCTCATCTTTGTTGTATGGCACGTTTGGGAAACACGCGTTCAAGCAGCCATGGGGGAAGAAGTTAACTATGATATGGTAGCTAATATTCTATCAAATCCATATATGCTAGCTTTTTACATAGTAGGGGTTGTATCGGCCATTTTCCATTTTTCGAACGGCTTATGGTCTTTCTGCGTAAGTTGGGGAATCATTGTGACGCCTCGTTCTCAACGCGTTTTCACGTATGTTTCACTGTTGGTATTCGTATTGCTTTCGTATGTCGGCCTTTCTGCTTTGTTCGCTTTTGTATGAGATAGGCAGATGGATGATGTACATCATTAGGTAAAAAAGGAGTGAGTGTCCATGAGTAAAGGAAAGATCATCGTAGTTGGAGGCGGCTTAGCCGGCTTAATGGCAACAGTGAAAATAGCGGAGTTAGGAACTCCGGTGGATATATTTTCATTAGTTCCGGTAAAGCGTTCTCACTCTGTTTGTGCTCAAGGTGGCATTAACGGAGCTGTCAATACAAAAGGTGAAGGAGATTCGCCATGGATTCATTTTGATGACACGATTTACGGAGGAGACTTTTTAGCCAATCAGCCTCCTGTAAAAGCAATGTGTGAAGCGGCGCCTGGAATTATCTCGCTGTTTGACCGCATGGGCGTTATGTTTAACCGGACACCGGAAGGATTGCTTGATTTCCGCCGTTTCGGAGGAACTCAACATCATCGCACAGCATATGCCGGTGCGACAACTGGACAGCAACTTTTGTATGCTCTTGATGAACAAGTGCGCCGCTATGAAGTAGCGGGATTAGTAACGAAGTATGAGGGCTGGGAATTTCTTGGCCTTGTCTTGGATGATGAAGGAGTTTGCCGGGGCATCGTAGCACAAAACTTGACTACTATGGATATTCAAACATTCCGTGCTGATGCCGTTATTATGGCTTCCGGCGGACCGGGAATCATTTTTGGAAAATCTACAAACTCCATGATCAATACTGGTTCTGCTGCATCGATCGTCTATCAACAAGGCGCTTATTATGCTAATGGTGAATTTATTCAAATTCACCCGACCGCGATACCGGGAGATGACAAACTTCGTTTGATGAGTGAATCTGCCCGTGGTGAAGGCGGCCGTATATGGACATATAAAGATGGAAAACCATGGTATTTCTTGGAAGAAAAATATCCGGCTTATGGAAACCTTGTTCCGAGGGATATTGCTACACGTGAAATTTTCCACGTCTGCGTTGACTTAAAACTTGGAATCAATGGGGAAAACATGGTATATCTTGATCTTTCCCACAAAGATCCGCATGAATTGGATGTAAAATTGGGCGGTATTATCGAAATCTATGAAAAATTCATGGGTGAAGATCCGCACAAAGTTCCAATGAAAGTATTCCCAGCGGTTCACTATTCAATGGGTGGACTATGGGTTGATTATGAACAACGTACAAATATTCCAGGGGTATTCGCTGCAGGTGAATGCGATTATTCACAACATGGAGCGAACCGCTTAGGAGCTAACTCATTGTTATCGGCCATTTACGGTGGAATGGTTGCCGGACCAAATGCTGTGAAATATATCAATGGCTTGGAAAAAAGCTCTGATGCTATATCTTCTACTTTATTTGATCGTTACAGAAAACGAGAAGAAGAAAAATGGAATCAAATTCTTAAGATGGACGGAACGGAAAATGCCTATGTTCTTCATAAAGAACTCGGCGAATGGATGACCGCTAACGTAACGGTTGTGCGTTACAATGATAAACTATTAAAAACCGATGAAAAAATAGTTGAATTGATGGAACGCTGGAAAAATATCAATATTAACGATACTGCTAAGTGGAGTAACCAAGGGGCCAGCTTTACACGTCAATTGAAAAATATGCTTCATCTTGCTCGAGTCATTACCATTGGTGCTTATAATCGAAATGAAAGCCGTGGAGCCCATTATAAGCCAGAATTCCCTGATCGTAATGATGAAGAATGGCTAAAAACAACAATGGCGAAATTTACTGGAGAAGACAGTGCGCCAGCTTTCCACTATGAAGATGTCGATATATCTTTGATTAAACCGCGTGTTCGTGATTACACGAAAAAACACTAAACTATGGAGAAAGAGGCGACATAATGATGAGTGAAAAGAAAACGATCCGCTTAATTATAACTCGCCAGGATAATCCGGATTCAGCCCCTTATGAAGAAGAATTTGAAATTCCTTATCGTCCGAATTTGAATGTCATTTCCTGCTTAATGGAAATTCGCCGCAATCCGGTCAATGCTAAAGGGGAAAAAACAACTCCGGTTGCTTGGGATATGAACTGTTTGGAAGAAGTGTGCGGAGCTTGTTCGATGGTGATCAATGGAAAACCGCGTCAAGCATGTGCTGCTTTGATCGACAAATTGGAACAACCTGTTCGTCTTGCGCCGATGAAAACATTTCCGGTTATTCGCGATTTGCAAATCGATCGCAGCCGTATGTTTGATTCGTTGAAAAAAGTGAAAGCTTGGATTCCAATTGATGGAACTTGGGATCTTGGACCTGGCCCACGGATGCCTGAGAAAAAACGCCAATGGGCTTATGAATTGGCAAAATGCATGACTTGTGGTGTTTGTTTAGAAGCGTGCCCAAACGTTAACAGTCATTCAAACTTTATGGGACCTGCTCCACTGTCACAAGTACGGTTATTTAACGCTCATCCAACCGGTGCTATGCACAAAGACGAACGTCTTGATGCTATCATGGGGGATGGCGGTCTTGCAAACTGCGGAAATGCGCAAAACTGTGTACAAGCATGCCCGAAAGGCATCCCGCTCACAACTTCCATTGCGGCGCTAAATAGAGAAACGACCATCCATTCCTTTAAAAAATTCTTCGGAAGCGATTATATGGTGTAATGTCTTTCCAAAAGCCTCAAAAGCCTTCAACCAAGTGTTGGAGGCTTTTTTTACAGACCTAAAGTCCAGAATAGATCATATTGCCTTAATAAGCGAGAGTTAGTCAGATTCATATGTGAATTTTATATGGTGAGATGAGAATGCCCTTTTCTTTTGATGATGAGAATTTTTTGGAAAGGATTTTATACCATATTTAATCACTTGAGCTAAAACAATACCTTGCATGGAATCCACATTTTGGAAGTGAATCACAAAAACGCAGTATGAGCATATAAGAATACAATGAAAGAAAAATGGTCAGGTGGGGGATTATATTATTTTTGTCGGACAATGATCGATCATGCTGTTCTTAAAAAAGAACGTTGATGGCAGACTGAAGCGAATGTCTTAGGAGAAAAAACTATTTTTCGCCTATTTCGCAACCCTTGCCTTTGTGAAGTCACTGATATGCTGGATTTTTCATATGATATCATGACGACGCTAGACCCATCCCTTTTGTTTTAAAGCTGGCGAAGGCAAGGAGGGTAATTATAGTTGAAGGATCGCGAATTTTCACATAAACCATTGCTGACCAAAAGAGAAAAAGAAGTTTTCGAGCTATTGGTTCAAGATAAAACAACAAAAGAAATCGCCAAAGAACTATTCATCAGCGAGAAAACTGTCCGGAACCATATTTCGAATGCCATGCAAAAATTAGGTGTCAAAGGTCGTTCTCAAGCAGTAGTCGAACTCCTACGTATGGGTGAATTAAAACTATAGCGGCGACCGGCGTGTCAATGGGCATGCCGGTTGTCTGTCTGTCCATACTTGAATACGTTAACGTACGACTATAGGTGATTTTTCGGATCATTAACAGATATGTTGATCATTGTGATTTCATCTATCTGTTTGATCTCAACGATTTTAACACTGTACAACCAACGATTATTGGATGCGCAAGTTTTTGAAGCTATTTATTCCATAAATTTTTGAGTTTACCATGGATGAATGATTTCAAACAAGGCCAAATGCCTTTTTATGAATCTTGAATCTGTATTAGAATTCATCAATGCCTTAATCCAACCCACCAAAGGACTTGCATTTAAGTGAGGAACAGCTGCTTTTCGTTGGTAAGGATAATATAAATGAACCTTTTATCAACATTCGTTAAAAAGATGTTGAGAGCCGGTAAACAGAATGGAGCATTCAAGTAAATCAGTTCTTTCAGATGCTGTAGCCTTTTAGAATTCATTTGCTGTGCATCTGATGGCAGCTGTTTTTTCGAAGAGGAACAATGGACTGGCTTATGTGGAATTTTTTAACACTTCCAGTCCTATCTTTTTGTTTAGGTGTGCATTTTTTTGAAGGAAAAGCCCGTCTCATAACGGAGGAATGGTTGGAAAAAAGGATAGAACGAAGGGGACAACTTGAAGAAGAAATTTGTGACGTAGATCGGAAAACACATGTTCAAATTACGTTTTCAATCGATCTGTGGTTTGAGATGGTGAATGGCAAAGTTGTAACCAGCTATCAGTCTACCCCATTCAGCTCGATCTGTTAAAAAAGAATATAAATAGAATGAAGAGATTGCTTCAAAATGGTGGGATTTCCTTTTGGGGCAATCTCTTGTTTTTGCGCGGTTACTTACTTATATAATTTGACTTATATAATTTCAATAAGATTTGGCTATGTTTTAAAATCCCCGATGTTGTGATGAATGGAAACAAATTAGTAAAAGCAGAAATAACAGGATCGTCTTTGGTATTCAGAAAACTTCTTTCTCGATCCAATTTGATCTGTGTTTATCGGATTAAAACGTAAAATGTTAATTCATTTTTATTCAAAAGCTTTTTTGTAAACAAGAGAAAAATTACGAGAAATATCATAAGAAATCGAAATCATTATATTCCTATAGAAAGTGAAAATGGGTATTTATAACTCTTATGACAGAAACCCCTGCAAAGTAAGGCTTTTTGGTTAAATTTGAGACCTGTTGTTCATTTGAATAACCAATTTTCAACAAAATACACAAATATTTAACAATATTTTAACAGTATTTTTTTTCCATTTTTCTGGCTGAATAAGTAATAAAAACATAGGTCCTGAATCCGTGACAAAACATCTTTACAATGGTCGCAAACCGTTGATACGATAAGGAAAAACGACGTTGACGATTCTTCATCAAGTAGGTGATGTGATGAAAGATTTCCCGATTCGGTTTGTATTGACAGATGAAGCGATTACCCCAAGTGCTGGGCTTGCTCTCGTTGGCTACTTACTCCATCGAACGAAACTGGATAAACGGGTAAACGCACTTCGGCTTCCAACGGTTCGTCGAGAAGTGCACATTTCCCATAGCGATGTCATTCGCTCGATGATTGGCTTGCTTGCCACAGGAAAAACGGATTTCGATCATATCGAAGCGTATCGTCAAGACGATATCTTTTCGGCATCGATGGGGATTCAGCACGTGCCTTCCTCTCCAACCTTGCGACAACGACTCGATCAGCTCGCTTGTCTTCCGATGACCGAAACGATTCTTTGGGAGGAGTCCATACGTCTGTTGATTCAACGACATGCCACTTTGTCCCCTTGTTGGACCAAAGGAAAGACGACATGGCTTCCCCTTGATATAGATGGTTCCCCATTTGACAACTCCGATACGAAAAAAGAAGGAGTCAGTCGAACGTATAAAGGATTTGACGGTTTTACACCGTTGTTTGCGTATGCAGGGAAGGAAGGGTATCTCGTTCATGCCGAGTTGCGTCCAGGGAAACAACATGTGCAAGACAACATGCCCTCGTTTTTAGTCACCGCTATCCGTCGAGCTCGTCAACTGACTTCATCTCGTCTGCTTGTTCGCATGGATGCAGGAAACGATGCAGAAGCGAATGTGCACGTATGCCTAAAGGAAGACGTGGACTTTGTCATCAAGCGAAACTTACGCCGAGAATCGAAAGCG
Source organism: Bacillus sp. FSL W8-0223 (assembly GCF_038006805.1). Classification (NCBI taxonomy): domain Bacteria; kingdom Bacillati; phylum Bacillota; class Bacilli; order Caryophanales; family Bacillaceae; genus Bacillus; species Bacillus sp. FSL W8-0223. The sequence continues at coordinate 2,669,337 of NZ_JBBOVX010000001.1, read as the reverse complement.
CTTTGGTTCCAGATCGCTTCGCAAAAGGGCAAACGTGTCGATGATGGACAAAGCGAAGGAGTACAAACCTATGAGCTATGCCTTCCACAGAAGGCAGCGATCGATGGAAACACGTATACGTACGTTCAAGTCACCCAAGTGACGGAACGGACGATGGAACGCAATGGACAGCTGATGCTCGTTCCTGATTATGAAGTGGAAAGCTATTGGGTGCGGCTCAAAGGATACGAGCATGTTCGAATGAGCGATGTGCTCGCGTTGTATCATGACCATGCGACATGCGAACAGTTTCATAGCGAACTGAAGAGCGACTTAGATTTAGAGCGGCTTCCATCTGGGAAGATGAAAACGAATGCGCTCGTGTTGGTCATGGGAGCCTTCGTTTACAATCTTCTTCGTCTGATTGGACAAGATCTATTAAGCGATCCGAGACATCCGTTGCACCACAAAGTGAAACGCCGCCGCATCAAGACGATTATTCAGACGGTGATCACGATGGCAGGGCGACTCGTCCGTCGATCACGACAGATCTGGATGAAACGGACGCGAAGGAGTGGCTATAGCGAGCCCCTACTGAACGTCTATCAGAAATGGAGAGAGGCAAGATAACGAACGAATGTTCGGGCGCTGATGTCCAACGTCACTCCCTGTGCTTTTTTGTCTATTTTTTTGGTTCGTATACCTAAAAAAGAGATTTGTTCCATTTTCGGAAATAGAGATGACATAGGTCATAAGCATAAAAAGGGTTTTATGGATTATCAATCCATCAAAATTACAACAAAATCAAAGTCGATTTCAATTCATCACGGATTCAGGTCCTAATGTATATTGGAAAAATTTAGAGGTTGATTTTTGTGCGATTCAGCAATCATTGATGGATGGCCATGAAACGAGAATCCCTCCAGGTACATACCTCATAAATAGGCCGATTGAACAAGAGAATATGCGCCTGATTGGTGAGGAAAGAGGCAAATCTAAATTGGTTCAAACGGACACCACTCAGCCTGTGCTCATCACAGGTGGCGTTCCATACATATCTGATTTATACATCGGTCATTCTTCCCTTCCTTCTTCTAAAGAGAAAGTTCCCAATGGCACCGGAATCTACTTAAAAACTGGATTACGAGACGGAGCGGTTCTGGAACGATTGTATATTGAAAGTAATACTAGCGGCATCTATCTTCGTGAAAACAGCAAAGTTCATCTCTATTCTTCCTCTATTCGTGATATCCGTATTACTCGTTTTCGTCACTCCGCCATGTATTTGGCAAGCAGGGGAAATACAGGAAATGTCATATCGAATATATATGCGGTGAATTGGAATGACTACAACAAAAAAACAAAACTGCAAGCGAAATACGGTATGGTACTAAAAGGATTTGATGATGGGATTATTATGCAGTTGAATATCGAACATGGTTTATACGGCAAGGGGATCATTCTAAGCGGAAGCAACATCGATCTCGACAGCATTCACTTTGAAGGATACGAACCGAGTGAAAACTATGGTTCTTTTTTCTATATAGACGGAGATTCGAAAACCACTATCCGAAACACATCTCTTGTCTACAGCCGATTCGATGAAAAGAAAGCGCCGAATTACTCCATTCTTTCCGTAGGGAATAACGCCAACATCGTCATGGACGGTTTTCGTGAAAGAAAAAATAACGTTATCGGATCTCCTCGTTTACGAAAATTTTACGGGACCTCTACAATCGAAAACAAAGCGAGTATCAAAGCGGATAATTTTTATATGGAAGACAGGCTGTTTCGAACGGATGATTACTTTCCCATCCATCCTGTGATCCCGATCGTACGGCAATACAATAATGAACGATATTTTTGGATGGAAGGAGACACAAGGCATTTTGTGAAATCATCCATGCCCCAAAGCGGCACCTATCAAAAAGGAGATATTGTTCATAACGCAGATGCCGCTAAACAACTGGCTAAAGGCAAACCATTTGTCGAAGAATGGATTCGTCTAACAAACGGAAACCGCCATATATTAGGAAAAGACTGGATGGAAGTCAAAAAACAAGTAAAATAGCTTTTCTTTTTTCTCTTTCAACAAGCTAAAAGTCGGTACCCCATAAGGAATAAATCTTAGTGGGATGCCGGCTTTTTTTATTTACTCAACTTTCGCACACAGAAATATGGAGACAGTCCTTGATATAACGAGGTAAAGAAGTAATCCAATTGGACAGTTGACACTGAAAAATGTCCATACTCAAATAAACCTTAGCTTCAGCCAAAGTTTGGAAAAGAGAAATCAATTGTAGTAAAGCCGTTTTAAAGTCCATCTCCTTTACTTCGTCACATAGAAACAAGAATAAGTTGCCCATGGTCTTCGGATCCTCTTCTTTCCGAAGTTGCCAAGCAATCAAGATATACCGAGTGAAGACAATGGTAGTATGGCTAATCATCATGTCATAGGAACGACCTTGAAACTCTTTGGCTAAATGTAAAAACGATTTACTGAATTTAAAAAAGGTTTCAATGTCCCAACGCATCCCATAGATTCGAACGATTTCTTCATTAGACAGCGTGGTATCTGTACTCAAAATGGCTAGCCATTCACTTTGGTTGTTTCGATTCCGCACAAACACGATTTTCACTGGTAAACCCGTATGAAGGGTTGCGTGAATCGAGCCGAGTGTTTCTTTTTTGCCAATGTCTCGTTTCGCTTTTCGATACAGTTGTTCCAAGGTTAAACGTTCTCCGTTGAAAAGATACCGTTGTTTCAGCTGTTTGACCATACCAATGACAAAAAGGCCTTTGGAGTGAATCTTCTCCACCAACGGGGCATGAGTAAACCATGTATCCATGAGCACATAATCAGCGAAAATTCCTTTATCCAATGCATGTTCTACTAATTTCAACACCATGTTTGGTTTTGCTTCCAATGCCTCGAGCCGTCGTTTGTAGCCTGTGGTTCGTTTATCAATGGACGAATGGATTTCGTTCAAGCGATTCTTTTGGTTCGCTGAACTCAAAAGAGCGAAATCGATAGGTACAAATGTAAAGCCATCGGACCATCCGAGCGTTAATAGTTGAAAACCATTGACAAACTGACGAGTGGAATGATCGAATACTTTAGCTAGAAGCTCAACCGATTTACTACGGTTACGAGAATAAATCGAATCGTCTACAATAAACACGGTAACACGGCGCTTCGAAATCGTTTGTTTCACACGACGAATCACTTCGGAGCTCAGAGATAGTAAAAAGGTTCTCCAGTTATACGTAGACGAGTTCAAAAAACGATAAATGGTATCTTTTCCTGGTAAATCGGCAGCCTTTTTGCTTTGTAAGGCGTGGTACCAGTTTCTGTATTGAAAAACAAGAAGAAATAATAGTTGAAAAATCGATAAACAAGAATAACCACAAGCCTTGATAATTCCTGCTTTTCTTAAATGATTACCAATTTGTAATTCAGAAAATCCGTCTTTTATTTCTTTTGGTAATTGCGCAAAATACTCTTTTTTCGTTATCATAATGGTGACACCTTTCTTTCTTTGGTTTTTGGTTTGGTCACCAATAGTTTACCAAAAGAAAGAGGTGTCTTTTTGTTTTTTAGACGAATTTTTTCAGTGTCAAGTGAATATGAGATACCCAAAGAAACCTATCAAATCAAGGATTATTCATAAATTTTTCACTGCGAAAGTTGAGTTATTTAAAAGTAGTTTAGAATAAATAAATATGCATGTGATAATCAGTTTGTCTATTGGAATACCAATTACTTTTATATGAAAGCGACTATCCAACCATGTGATTACAAATTTTTCCGGTTTAGTAAAAATGAATCTTGATTTCTTACGTTTGTGTTGGTATACTCAAGTTACTACCTTGTTTTGCAAGTCAGTATCTTTTTTTGGTTAGGTAACTTGTTTAACAAGATACCGTGTTTGATCATGGTTCTGATCTTCCTAAGTTTTGGCAAGATAGAGGAATGTGTGGTGAATGATCTTTGTCATTAAAAAGTCAATTGCTGAAAGGAGTTTTAGAAGGATGTATTTTGGCGGTGATTGCCCGTGAAGAAATTTATGGGTATGAATTAAGCATGAAGCTGGTCGAGTATGGATTGACGTTTGTGAGTGAAGGAAGCATTTATCCGGTGCTTCTGCGCATGCAAAAAGAGAATCTTATTTCTGGAACTCTGAAAGATTCTCCGAACGGTCCAAAACGAAAATATTACCGGTTGACCGATTCAGGGCGACAACAGTTGGAAGAATTTAAAGAAAATTGGATGGACCTGAAGGTTGCAGTCGATCATATTTTGAATCAAAGGAGTGAGAACCATGACAGCAGAAGAGATGATCCAAGTAAACAATGAACGACGGAAGCAATTGAACGAGGAAAACAGGAAGTATTATGAAAACATGCTTGTTTATTTGCGGCTCAGTTCCATTCCGGAAAAAAAGACGGAGGAACTGCTGCTGGAAATGCTGGACCATTTGCTGATCGCCCAAGAAGAAGGGCGGTCGGCGGAAGACGTATTTGGCAAAAATCCGGAATCCTATTGCAAAGAAGTCGTGCAAACAATGGGCAAACAATCGTATTTCAGGTTCAGTCGTTTTGCCTTCATCTTTGGGATCGGCTTGTATATTGTTTTTTTCATAGACGGCATTTCCCGATTGATCATTTATCCTTTGTTAAACCAATTTACCGATCTGCCTCCGGTAAAAGGGTTTTCTGTTGATTATTTCTTTACACCTATTTTTATGTGTCTTGTCTTCGACATTATTTTATTGTTTCTGAGGGAATCCACGTTTAAGAAATTTAGCGTCCGCGTATTATTAGGATATGTTTTTCCTATTACGATCGCCTATTTTTTACCGCTCGTCATCTATTTTTTCTTAAAAGATATTCTGCCTGTCATTCCGATACCTGCATGGGCTAGTTTGCTGATCGGTCTTTTGCTTTGGAGGATCCATAAAGTTGTGTTTAAGCATGTGGATATATTTTGACAGATATTTTTCTAATGGCAAAAAGGTCATGTAAAGACGCTTTTAACAAAAGAAAGCTCTCTCGACAATTGAGGAACGGATGAGTGATTAAAAATGGAAGAAAGTTGTACACATCTGAAAGAAACCGGGATGACTTTTAACCATAAGAGTGAGTTTCTTGTCTGTTGTTTTTGAAAAATAAGGATATTCCCACATTGTTCCGTGAAAAAATAGGCGGATCTTCACTCTTGAAAAACAAAGTAAAAAACGAGAAAATGTTTGATAGACTGCTGAAGCTTCTTTTCTCATAGAGTTCGTTTAGAAATGAAGAAACTAGGAAACTTTTAGAGCGAAAAGAATGTCGGTTTAGGAATGAAAATTTTCATATATACATAAAGAAATAGAACAAAGAGGCATTCTCAATGGCTCATGGAGATAAAGGATATAGTCTTTGAGTTTTGAAGCATTTCTTTTCAGAAATTGAAAAAACGAACGAAACGTTTGTAAAACGGCGCTGCCAATTTGCCAATAAGAAAATATTGCGGAAGATCCGTTCGTGCCGTTTAAGGGAGAAAAAATGAAAAAAGTGTTTCAGCAGCAATGGTTTTTATCGCATATTTAGAGAGTGATCATCTAAAACGGATGACATGATCAGAAAGATGCAACCAGAAAATACAAAAGAATGAGGCGAGATACGTTGATAAACAGGCCAATAGGTGTAATAGATTCCGGAGTTGGGGGTCTTACAGTTGCTATTGAGATCATGAGGCAGCTCCCTCATGAAACGATATATTATATTGGTGACACAGCCAGATGTCCTTATGGGCCTAGACCCGTGGAAGAGGTCAAACAATTTACTTGGGAAATGACCCGCTATTTGCTTCGTTATGATATCAAGATGCTCGTGATCGCTTGCAATACAGCAACGGCTGCTGTTCTCGACGAGATTAGAGAAGCACTCGACATTCCGGTTATTGGAGTCATTCATCCCGGAGCGAGAGCGGCTATTAAAATGTCAAAACATTTTCGTATTGGGGTTCTAGGTACGATCGGCACTATTAAAAGCCGTGCGTATGAAAAAGCTCTTCATTCTATCAATAAGAATGTAAAGATCTTTCCGCTTGCATGTCCTAAGTTTGTTCCTTTGGTAGAAAGCGGGGAATATCATAGTGCCATGGCCAAAAAAATTGTAGCGGAAACATTGCTGCCGCTCAAAGATAAACAATTGGATACGTTGATATTAGGCTGCACTCATTATCCGCTTCTTGAACCCATTATTTCGTCATTCATGGGCGAAAATGTTGCGGTGATTAGTTCAGGAGAAGAAACAGCAAGAGAAGTGAGCGCCATATTGCATTATAAAGAACTTTTAAACATGGAGAAATCTTGTCTCCCTAATCGATTCTTTACAACTGGATCTAAAGAGCTGTTTTATAAGATCGCTTCCGATTGGCTCCAAGATCCAACGATAGATGTTTCTACGATTCGTTTAGATGAAAATGAACTCGTTTTTTAAACTGCGGCGAATTTCTTTTGGAAAACGGTCTAATTTTCCTCACCAGCTCGTATACATGTAGTACAAACTGTGTGAGGAGGTTTCATGATGGTCAAAAAGAAAACTCTCGTCGCGGCGGCTGTCATTTTATCGTCTATTTATTTGACAGGATGCGGATTGCTCGGCAGCAATGAAAAGAAAGAGAACATTGATCCACCGCAAAAAGTAACTTATTTAAAAGAGGACGGGTCCTTAAAAGAATTGCAACATCAATCTGCTCAGGACATGAAAAAAGAAGACGTAATGATGACAGATTTGTATCTGATAGATAAAAACGGTTATGTAGTATCGCAGACGCTGCCGCTTCCCAAAACGCAAAGCATCGCCAAAGAAGCGCTTGAATATCTAGTAGACGACGGGCCGGTGTCAAATATGCTTCCGAACGGGTTCAGAGCGGTGCTGCCGGCCGGCACGGAAGTACGAAGCGTTCAAATTAAAGATGGAAAGGCCATCGCGGACTTTTCTCCTGAATTTAAAGAGTACAAAGCGGAAGACGAAAAGAAAATTTTACAGGCTATTACTTGGACGTTGACGCAGTTTGACGCGGTGAAAAAAGTCGAACTGAGAGTGGACGGCCAGCCATTAAAAGAAATGCCAGTGGATGGGACAGCGATTGATCCCAATGGATTATCCAGAAACATCGGAATTAATTGGGATGTTGAAAACGTGGTCGACATCACGAATACAAGACCGATCACCGTTTATTATTTAGCTCAAGACGGAGAGAATTATTATTACGTCCCCGTCACAAAAAGAGTGAGCAACAATAATAAAGATAATGTTACGGCGGTCGTCAATGAGCTCATCAAAGGACCAAGCCCTTCGTCTGAACTGGTAAGCGAATTTATGCCGGATGTGAAACTGATTAGTGCTCCGGTGGTAAAGGATGGAAAAGTCACATTAAATTTTAATAAATCGATTTTAGGTAGTTTCGAGGAAAAAATGATCTCCAAAAATACGTTAAATCCTCTTGTGCTTTCTTTGACAGAACAGAAAGGGATTAAAAGTGTAACCGTTGAAGTGGATGGCAAGACAAACTTAGTAGACGACAAAGGAAAACCCATCAGCGAAACCGTTTCAAGGCCCGAGCATGTCAACACCGGTAGTTTCTAAAAAAATTTTTTTGGTATATTATATAATAGATCAAAACAGAGGTTGGCAAATGCCACCTCATTTTTATTGGACATATCGAAAAAGCGAAGCGACTGAAGAGTCAATAAAAAATCGTTCTCACGGTAATGGTGGAAGTTTCGGCCTTGCGGGGATTTTGCCGTGGGACAGGAGCTGCAGCTTAAAAGGAGGATCTATGGTGCGAGTAGATGGAAGACAAAAAAATGAATTAAGAGCGGTTAAGATCGATACGGATTTTTTAAAACATCCGGAAGGCTCCGTGCTTATCACCGTTGGAGATACACGGGTTATTTGCACCGCTAGTATCGAAGACCGTGTTCCCCCTTTTATGAGAGGGTCCGGTAAAGGATGGATTACAGCGGAATATTCCATGCTGCCACGGGCAACTGAGCAAAGAAATATAAGAGAATCTTCCAAGGGAAAAGTATCAGGAAGAACAATGGAAATTCAACGATTAATTGGGAGAGCTCTTCGGGCGGTTGTCGATTTGGAATCCATTGGCGAAAGAACGGTATGGATCGATTGCGATGTCATACAAGCAGATGGCGGAACACGCACCGCTTCGATTACCGGCGCCTTTGTAGCGATGGCAATGGCGTTGCATCAATTATCTATTCAAAAAGAAATGTCGACTTTTCCGGTAACCAATTTTCTGGCTGCTACTAGCGTAGGCATTTTACATGGAGAGGGAGCAGTATTAGATTTAAATTATAAAGAAGATAGTGAAGCAATGGTGGATATGAATGTGGTCATGACTGGATCCGGAGATTTTGTAGAAATTCAAGGAACAGGAGAAGAGTCCACATTTTCCCATTCGCAGCTTCAAGAATTATTGTCATTGGCAGAAAAAGGGTTGCAAGAATTGATCGACATTCAAAAGCAAGCGCTAAGCGAAATAGCAGTGAAGATAGAAAGAAATATGTCAAAAGGTGGAGAAGCAAATCGATGATGCGAGAAGTTGTGATCGCCACGAAAAATAAGGGGAAAGCACTTGAATTTGAGCAAATGTTTCAACCGTTTCAGATTCAGGTAAAAACGCTTCTTGATCTTCCTGAATTCCCGGAAATCGAGGAAACGGGTGCGACATTTGAAGAAAATGCGATCATCAAAGCGGAATCGGTCATGAAAGAGACAAAAGCCATGGTTATGGCAGATGATTCAGGTTTGGTGATTGACGCGTTAGACGGCCGGCCGGGCGTGTATTCGGCCAGATACGCAGGTCCTGAAAAAGATGATGAAGCCAATATACAAAAGGTGTTAAGGGAATTGGAAGGAGTTCCTCTTTCGAAACGGACAGCTCGTTTTTATTGTGCTCTGGCTCTTGCAATTCCGGGACGAGAAACCATAACAGTGAACGGGACATGTGAAGGATTCATCACCTTTGAGAAAAAAGGGACAAATGGGTTCGGATATGACCCTATTTTCTTTGTCCAAGGTTATGAGCGTACGATGGCGGAATTGCTTCCAAATGAAAAAAATAAAATCAGCCACCGCGCCGAAGCGTTGGCAAAAATGAGAACGATATTGGAACAATTGGAAAGGGAAAGTGTACTATGAAGCTTCTAGTTGTAAGTGACAGTCATGGGGACACGGAAATTTTAAAAGATTTAAAAGCACGCTACGAGCAAGAGATGGATGCCATGTTTCATTGTGGTGATTCTGAACTTCCGGCAGACAGTGAAGTAATGAAAGGCTATATTGTGGTTAGAGGAAATTGCGATATGGATGATCGCTATCCTTATGATATCGTGGAAGAGATAAAAGGTAAGAGAATATTCATGACACATGGGCACCGCTACGATGTCAAGGCGTCTTTCTCGAAACTGAAACAGAAAGCAAAAGCAAACAAAGCTGATTTTGTGTTTTTCGGTCATTCTCATCAAGCGGTAGCGGAAAAAATAGGCGAAACGTTGTTTTTGAATCCGGGGAGCATTCTCTTGCCGCGAGGTAGAAAAGAAAGAACCTATGCAATCGTGGAATTGGATGGAGACGATTCGGTTGTTTATTTTTATAACGAACAACATCAGCTGTTAACGGATTGACAAGCGGCATTTAATACATAGAGAAGAACAAACTGGCAATGGTTTTGCCTTTTGTTCTTCTTTATCTGAAAAAATAATCGAATGTTCTTTTTCAACTTTTTATAAAAACGGGAAAAAATTTTTTCGGTTTGTACAAAAAAATGATTGACATTTATTTTGGATGTTAATATAATTAAAAATGTCCTTGATGAAATTGAAAAAATGTCCCAGTAGCTCAGCTGGATAGAGCAGCGGCCTTCTAAGCCGTCGGTCGGGAGTTCGAATCTCTCCTGGGACGCTAAAATTGTATAAACGCAGTATTGACGCGGTATTGTGACGTTTACATAAGCGTTAAAATAACGCTAAATGCTGCCGAGACGATGAACGTCTTGCCTAGTGAACGTTGGACGATATGTAACGTATCGTTCGACGGTAGCCGTTAAAGGAGGCTACACACAATGGCAAGGCGTTTTTTGTATGCCAGGAAAATGGCGGATAATAAAGAAGCGACCAAAATAAAAGGAAACAAAGATTTAACTTCGGCTGGAGTGTTTGAATGATTGATTAGAGCAAAATCGGAAGTGAAGTGATGCGGCATGATTACAAAATTTGATAAAATGCCACCAAGATAAAAAGAAGCCCGGAAACAAGAGATGAGTATTTACCTAATAGTTTGGAGATCGTTCCCTTTCCGATTTTATTACCAAGCCAAATCGTGATAATTCCCCATATGGTGATGCTGATTACTGTGGGCCAGATAAATAAATGATTGGAAATGGCCGCTCCAAAACCAGTGATAATATTTGAAAAGGAAAGAGTGAATCCGAGAAAGATGCCTTGACGGATTCCAAGATTTTGAATCTTTATATGTTGTTTTTTACCGAAAATCAATTGATGACCGTATTCACTATAAACAATAAATAGGCCAATGCTACATAAGACACTGAATGAAACCCACGCAGCCTCCTCCGAAGAAATATATCTTGCAATAAACGATCCTAAATATACACCAACTAATGCAGTGACAAATCCAATCAAGTTGACAATGAAATTAAGCCAAAAAGGAAATCGAATATTTTTTAGACCATACGCTATTCCCACACTCGTGTTATCCAAATTAGAACTAATTCCGATGAGATTGATAATTATAAAAAGTTTGAACCAATCCAAATTATGATCCCTCTCTTTTCGAAATGTCATTTCTCCGTAAGTATAGGTATATGAACATATATCGTTTTCAAGGCTAGTCTTATCCTATGATGAAAAGATGAAATGATATAGGACAAACACAGAGGGTCATTAATGTCATATATAAAATTAGACTTTTGATTGGCGTTGGACAAACACTGTTGACTTCACGCCATTTTTCGGTTTGATAAAATATATGAATTTATATAAAATCATATCCGAAAGAAAAGCGCAGCTGGCAGGCATTAAGAAAAAAAGGTCGGTCATATTCGAAGTAAAATCATTATCGGCATGAACAACGCGAAAGAAAGTGGCCGATTCACAAGAAAAGTATAATAAATATGAGAGCGAGATGCTGGATGGATGATCATGGAAGTCATTAAGCTTTTGTTGATAAAGTCAGCTTTAGTCGAATGTGCCGGGGAAAACTTGCCAAAGTGATCGTGAAAACGATTTCTTTTGTTTTTTTCTGCGTTTCCGTGCTAAACTTATGGCAACTCCATTTGAAAAAGGCGGTTCATATAAGAATGGGCAGAAGAAAGAAAAATCTCCAAAGATTTGATAATGTTGTTGTATTGCCTGGTACACGGGAAAGATTGGTTGAAAAGGGAATCCAAGCTTTGCAGGAAAAAAATTATGAAGAAGCTTCTGATTTTCTTATAAAGGCTTTGCATTTTTCCGAGGATCCCGGTGACGATGAGATTCAAATGGCCTTGTTGCTTGCCCTTTATGAATGTGGTCAATATGATGAGGCGAAAGAATTGTGCGAAGAAATGCTTCAAGCGGGAAACGGCGATTATTACGATGTAATGGATTTATACATATCAATTCTCTTTCAAATGAAGGAATATCAGCGAGCTTACATTACGCTATCTGCTCTCTGTGAGGAAAACCAAATTCCTTCCGATAAAAAAGAGCATTTTGAGAAACTTTTGCAAATAAGCCGGAAAATGGCTTCTACTTCGGCGAAAAATGAATATCAATCTGACTTTGACCGTGCACCTAAATTGTTTTACGAGGATGAATCAATTGAGCAGCAAACGTTAAAAGCGGCGGAGCTAGTTCAACGAAATATTGCTCCGTATCTAGACGAATTGATTGATATCATCGGGGATGCACATTCCCATCCATTTTTGAAAACTCTTCTCCTCAATATAATGAGGGAGAAGGGAGTGGATAAAGAAATTTTCGTTCGAAAGCTTCATTTTTCAAAACGATTGATCCCAAATCAGTTGGAAGAAGTTTTTCAAATGACCTATTACAAACAAGTTTTAACCAAATTAGAGGAAGCCGTTTCTCAATCTAATCCCGTATTGTTTTCCCAATTAACAGAATTGGTGAATCGCCACTTTTTTCTTCTTTATCCATTCGAACCTGAGTTCAGCGTGGACACTTGGGCTGCCTGTACGCTCCAGTTGGCTTGTGAATATTACGGGGAAGCGGAAGAAGCAGAAATTCTATGTCCGCAGCTCTTCTCTCATGACGATGCTGATCGAGAAAAATGCATGGCTTATTTGAAAGAGTTAGATGAATTTTCTGCTCCCGTCTCTTAGCTTTTTATTGAAAGACTTAGTACGTATGTTATAATGTAATGGTTATAATATGTACTTTTCTGCTTGGCTTTCTTTTTGTACACTAAAAGTACGAAATTGATAAATGATTCATTTTTCAACTATCAACTTATAGATTTGTTGTGGAGGGAATTGTATGTCAGTGAAATGGGAAAAACTAGAAGGAAACCAAGGTGTCCTTACTGTAACGGTGGATGCCGACAAAGTGAATGAGGGATTGGACTATGCCTTCAAAAAAGTCGTCAAAACGATTAATGTCCCTGGTTTCCGCAAAGGAAAAATACCGCGTCCTCTGTTTGAAAAACGATTCGGAGTAGAATCGCTTTACCAAGACGCGCTCGATTATATCTTGCCGGAAGCTTATGCAAAAGCGGTGGAAGAATCCGGAATTGAACCGGTTGATCGTCCGGAAATCGACATCGAACAACTGGAAAAAGGAAAAGAGTTAATTTTTAAAGCAACTGTCACAGTTAAACCGGAAGTAAAACTCGGCGAGTATAAAAACTTAGAAGTGGAAAAAGTAGATACAGAAGTAACAGACGAAGATGTTGAAAATGAATTAAAAGCATTGCAAGAACGCTATGCTGAACTTGTCGTAAAAGAAGACGGCAAAGCAGAAGAAGGAGATACGGTTGTTATTGATTTCGAAGGGTTTGTTGACGGCGAGCCGTTTGAAGGCGGTAAAGCGGAAAATTATTCGCTTGAACTAGGTTCCGGCTCTTTCATTCCTGGCTTTGAAGATCAATTAATCGGAACGAAAGCAGGGGATGAAAAAGATGTGGAAGTCACATTCCCTGAAGAATACCATGCTGAAGAGCTTGCTGGAAAACCTGCCGTGTTTAAAGTGAAAGTTCATGAAGTAAAAGCGAAAGTATTACCTGAGCTTGATGATGAATTTGCAAAAGATGTGGATGAAGAAGTAGAAACGTTGGAAGATTTGAAAGCAAAAATAAAAGATCGTTTGAAACATCAAAAAGAACATGAAGCGGAACATGCATTGCAAGATGCAGTGGTTGAAAAAGCAACAGCCAATGCAGAAATCGATATTCCTGAAGTCATGATCGAAAATGAAATTGACCGGATGATGCAAGAGTTTTCTCAAAACCTTTCCGCTCAAGGAATGAACCTTGAATTGTATTATCAATTCTCCGGTCAAACGGAAGAAGATCTTCGCAATCAAATGAAAGAAAATGCTGAAACTCGTGTTCGGACAAGCTTGACGCTTGAAGCCATTGCGAAAGCAGAAAATATCGAAGCCAGCGAAGAAGATGTAGAAAAAGAATTGCAAAGAATGGCTGATCAATTTAACCTATCAGTAGAAGACATTAAGAAAGCACTCGGCGATCTGGAAAATTTAAAAGCAGATTTAAGAATCAATAAAGCAGTTGAATTTCTTGTAGAAAATGCAAAAGTTGTTGCATAATAGTAGTAAAACGGTATAAAAACAAGGCGCGGGTTATACGTGCCTTGTTTTATACACCAATACATAAAATATTTTTAAAATATTTTGGTAATGAGCTCGGCATATTGCACATTATATATAACACTAAGCTTTTTATTTCGTGTCTTGTGTAAAATGTGTTAAAATGCTGTACATAACTCTTTGAGGGCTTTGAAACAACGGAACGTGGCAAAGCGAAGACTCGGCAATAATTGGTTTAAGAAGAATTGAGGGGTGAAGTAAATTGTTTAAATTCAGTGATGAGAAAGGACAATTGAAATGTTCTTTCTGTGGCAAAACACAAGACCAGGTCCGTAAGCTGGTCGCCGGACCGGGTGTTTATATATGTGATGAATGCATCGAATTGTGTACGGAAATTGTGGAAGAAGAATTGGGAACCGAGGAAGAAGTAGAGTTTAAGGATGTGCCGAAGCCGCGTGAAATCCGTGAAATTCTCGATGAATACGTCATTGGGCAAGACCAAGCGAAGAAATCTTTGGCTGTTGCTGTCTATAACCACTATAAGCGGATCAACTCCAACAGTAAAGTCGACGATGTAGAACTGGCAAAGAGTAATATTTGTTTAATCGGTCCTACTGGGAGCGGCAAGACTTTGTTAGCGCAAACATTAGCGCGTATCTTAAATGTTCCTTTTGCGATTGCCGATGCGACTTCTCTTACGGAAGCAGGGTATGTCGGAGAAGATGTAGAAAATATTCTTTTGAAACTGATTCAAGCCGCCGACTATGATGTAGAAAAAGCGGAAAAAGGAATTATTTATATTGATGAGATCGATAAAGTCGCCAGAAAATCGGAAAATCCGTCCATCACCAGGGATGTTTCCGGTGAAGGAGTTCAACAGGCTTTATTAAAGATTTTGGAAGGAACAGTGGCAAGTGTTCCGCCTCAAGGAGGAAGAAAACATCCTCATCAAGAATTTATCCAAATTGATACGACCAATATTTTGTTTATTTGCGGCGGGGCCTTTGACGGCATTGAACAAATTATCAAACGCCGTCTCGGTCAAAAAGTGATCGGTTTCGGATCGGATCCAACGAAAGGAGAAATCGAAGAAAAAGATCTGCTTTCCAAAGTGGTTCCGGAAGATTTGCTGAAGTTCGGATTAATTCCGGAATTCATCGGCCGCTTACCGGTTATCGCTAGTCTGGAACCTCTTGACGAAGAAGCGTTAATTCAAATTTTGACGAAGCCGAAAAATGCGCTCGTCAAACAATATCAAAAAATGATGGAACTTGATCATGTTGAATTAGAATTTGAACAAGAAGCACTTGTTGAAATCGCAAAAAAAGCAATCGAAAGAAAAACGGGTGCACGTGGATTGCGTTCCATCATCGAAAGCATTATGCTGGATGTAATGTTCGATTTGCCTTCAAGAGAAGATATTTCAAAGTGTATCATAACAAAAGATACCGTTTTAAATAACAGCATGCCAAAGTTAATCGGGACGGACGGAAGAATTATTCAAGAAACAGAAGAACGAAAAACGTCTGCATGACGAAGGAGCCGATGTGTTCGGCTCCTTTTTCCCCTATTTATGAGAAAAAGATAAGCTTCCCCGCTTCACTTGATCAAACCTGTTATCTGTTCGACGATTGAACCGTGAAAACGGTGAAAATGGTCGGCGCCAGGCGCTTTTGATTTATGTTTATTCCCCTCGTGTCCAGGAGATACTAGCCGTATATCGATGGTTAATCAGGAGGGGGATATAGTATGAATTGGACAGGTATTGCATTAATGATTCAAATGTTTTTTGGTGTCGTCATAGGGCTGTATTTTTGGAATTTGTTGAAAAATCAACGCACCCAAAAAATATCCATTGACCGTGAATCAAGAAAGGAAATGGAACAGCTTCGGAAAATGCGGTCGATTTCCTTAACGGAGCCTTTGTCGGAAAGAGTCAGGCCTACTTCTTTTTCTGATATCATCGGACAAGAAGATGGTATAAAAGCTTTAAAGGCAGCGATATGCGGTCCCAATCCTCAACATGTCATTATTTATGGTCCTCCCGGGGTCGGAAAAACAGCGGCGGCCCGTTTGGTGTTGGAAGAAGCGAAAAAAAATCCGAAAACGCCATTTTCTCCATCGGCCGTATTTGTGGAGATGGATGCGACTACTGCCCGGTTTGATGAACGGGGAATAGCTGATCCGCTTATAGGGTCTGTGCATGATCCCATTTATCAAGGAGCCGGAGCCATGGGACAAGCAGGCATTCCCCAACCGAAACAAGGAGCTGTAACCAACGCTCACGGCGGCGTCCTTTTTATAGATGAAATCGGTGAGTTGCATCCTATTCAAATGAATAAATTGTTAAAAGTGTTGGAGGACAGGAAAGTTTTTTTGGAAAGCGCCTATTATAATGAAGAGAATACACAAATTCCTGCCCATATCCATGATATTTTTAAAAATGGCTTGCCTGCGGACTTTCGATTAATCGGAGCGACAACCAGAACGCCTGAGGAAATACCGCCGGCGATTCGTTCTCGCTGTATGGAAGTGTTTTTTCGAGGATTAGAACAAGATGAGATCATCCAAGTAGCCAAAAAAGCTGCAGAAAAGGTCAAAATGAGCATGAGCGACAGTGGATTGAAAATTTTGAGCTCTTATGCACGAAACGGCCGTGAAGCCGTTAACATTGTTCAAATTGCAGCCGGCTTGGCGATAACGGAAGGCAGGAGAGCCATTAAGGATAAGGATATCCAATGGATCGTGCAGTCTAGCCAAATGACGCCCCGTTATGAACAGAAAATTAAAGATCATTCTGCAGTCGGCATTGTGAATGGTTTGGCTGTAATGGGATCGAACAGCGGAGCTTTGTTGGAAATTGAAGTGGCTGTCATCCCGGCAGCCAAAAAAGGGACGCTGACGATTACTGGCATTGTCGAAGAAGAAAGTATAGGCGGCCAAGGAAAATCCATACGGCGAAAAAGCATGGCAAGAGGCTCGATTGAAACTGTACTCACGGTTTTACGATCAATGGGTGTGCCTTGCCATCAATATGACATTCATGTGAATTTTCCAGGCGGAATTCCGGTGGATGGACCGTCCGCAGGAATTGCCATAGCCACCGGTGTTTATTCCGCTATTTACAAGATGCCCGTTTCTCATAAGATTGCTATGACTGGAGAGATCAGCGTCCACGGGACAGTAAAGCCAATTGGAGGCGTTATGCCGAAAATAAGGGCTGCCAAACTGGCGGGTGTCGAGAAAGTGCTTATTCCGAAAGCGAACATGCAGGAAATCATCAAAGAATTCGATGGTATTACGATTATTCCTGTGGAACATATTCGCGAAGTCATTGAACAGGCGATTGAAAAGAAAGCAGATGCAGAAGGAACGATTACGCATTGGCATAATAACCAGGAAATGCTCTGAATTTGTTAGGTCGTTCGTATGGCCTTCTGAAAACGGCTTAGCTTTTGGAATACAATCGAATATCCGTACTATGTGATGATGTAATGGCAGGATCTGTGTTCTTTTTGTTTGAATTTCTATAAATGGAGCGGGGAAGTCTGCTTGCATGAAGAAAGAAACATCCGTTTTCGGCAAGCGATCATAGAAAAGCATCATTCAGTTTCAAGACCTCCAAAGGGTTCCATTGGATTTTTCTGATTCAGCTGCATTTGATTAGAAGAATTCCAAATGGACAGGTGTTTATAAATAAGTTAGAATTGTACAAAGATCATACGAAAGTAACATAGAGATTACGGAGGTGCCAATATGAGTGAACAAACGGTCTATTCCATCCCCCTCCTTCCGTTAAGAGGATTATTGGTTTATCCTACAATGGTTTTGCATTTGGATGTTGGCCGCGAGCGTTCGATTGAAGCGCTGGAGCGTGCCTTGATGGATAATCATTTGATTTTTTTAACGACCCAAAAAGATATGAATATAGATAATCCCTCTGAAGAGGACTTATATAGGATAGGAACGTTGACAAAAGTCAAGCAAATGTTAAAGCTTCCGAACGGAACGATCCGCGTGCTTGTGGAAGGTCTTCGACGGGGCAGAATTAAAGAGTTTTATCATGAAGAAAAGTATTTTCACGTCGTCGTTGAAACCTTTGAAGAAGAAAAAATGAAAGATATCGAAACACAAGCTTTGATGCGAACGCTGCTGGATTCTTTTGAACAGTACATAAAGATGTCGAAAAAAATTACCGCTGAAACGTTCACGACCGTTTCGGACATTGAAGAACCGGGAAGGCTTGCTGATATAATCGCTTCCCATTTGCCGATTAAAATCCATCAAAAACAAGAAATATTGGAAACAGTGGCGATCAAGGAGCGGCTGCAAAAATTAATCGACATTCTCCATAACGAAAAAGAAATATTAAATCTTGAGAAAAAAATTGGACAGCGCGTAAAGCAATCTATGGAACGCACCCAAAAAGAATATTATTTGCGGGAACAAATGAAAGCTATTCAAAAAGAGTTGGGCGACAAAGAAGGGAAAACCGGAGAAGTCGAAGAGCTTACGAAACGAATTGAAGATGCCGGAATGCCTGAACATGTAAAAGAAACAGCCATGAAAGAACTCGGCCGCTATGAAAGCATTCCGACCAGTTCGGCGGAAAGCGCAGTGATCAGAAATTATCTAGAATGGCTGATTACGATTCCTTGGTCCAAAGCAACCAAAGATGACTTAAACATAAAAAAGGCCGAACGTATATTAAACAGGGATCATTACGGCTTAGAAAAAGTAAAAGAACGGGTTTTAGAATACTTAGCTGTCCGAAAACTGACACGATCCGTTAAGGGGCCGATATTATGTCTTGTAGGACCGCCGGGTGTAGGAAAAACAAGTCTCGCTCGTTCCATCGCAGAGTCGCTTAATCGTAAATTTGTCCGCGTCTCCTTAGGCGGTGTACGGGATGAATCTGAAATTCGCGGGCATCGCCGAACTTATGTGGGGGCCATGCCGGGACGAATTATAAGAGGGATGCAAAAAGCGGGGACAATCAATCCGGTATTTCTGCTGGATGAAATTGACAAGATGTCGAGCGATTTTCGCGGCGATCCATCCGCGGCCATGCTCGAAGTACTCGATCCGGAACAAAATCATGCATTCAGCGATCATTTTATTGAAGAACCATATGATTTGTCGAACGTGATGTTTATTGCGACAGCGAATGATTTATCAACGATTCCAGGACCATTGAGAGACCGTATGGAAATTATCAGCATTCCTGGTTATACGGAATTGGAAAAGATTCATATTGCAAAAGACCATCTTCTTCCTAAACAATTGAAAGAAAACGGATTGAAGAAGGGACAGCTGCAAATTCGAAACGATGCCATTCAAGACATTGTTCGCTATTATACAAGAGAAGCGGGTGTTCGCGGACTTGAACGTCAGTTGGCGGCCATATGCCGGAAAACGGCAAAAATGATTGTAGCCGGAGAGAAAAGGCGTGTGATCGTGACAGAAAATAATCTGGAAGAATTTTTAGGGAAAAAGATATTCCGTTATGGATCAGCGGAAAAAGTGGATCAGATTGGCGTAGCCAACGGACTAGCCTACACCCCTGTTGGTGGCGATACACTGCAAATCGAGGTTTCTTTGGCGCCGGGAAAAGGAAAGCTAGTTTTAACAGGAAAACTAGGAGATGTGATGAAAGAGTCGGCCCAAGCTGCTTTTAGCTATGTCCGCTCCAATGCGAAAGAACTGGGCATTGAAGAAGATTTCCATGAAAAATATGATATTCACATACACGTACCGGAAGGCGCCGTTCCAAAAGACGGACCTTCGGCAGGAATTACGATGGCAACTGCTCTTGTTTCTGCATTGACGAATCGCCCCGTTCATAAAGAAGTTGGAATGACGGGAGAAATAACGCTTCGTGGCAGAGTACTCCCGATTGGCGGACTGAAAGAAAAATCGTTGGGAGCTCATAGAGCGGGATTAAAAACGATTATCGTTCCTCAAGAAAACGAAAAAGATTTAGATGATATTCCGACAAGCATTCGGAAAGATTTGCATTTTGTGCTTGTTTCTCAAATGGATGAAGTGCTAAAAACGGCGTTGGCGGGTGATAACCAATGAACGTTCATGAAGCCGAATTAGTGATCAGTGCTGTCAAGCCCGAACAATATCCGAAAGAGGATCTTCCGGAATTTGCGCTTGCGGGTCGTTCAAATGTGGGGAAATCCTCTTTTATTAACAAAATGGTCAATCGCAAAAGTTTAGCCAGAACATCATCCAATCCGGGAAAAACACAAACGCTTAATTTTTATCGAATCGAAAACAAGCTTTATTTTGTGGATGTTCCGGGCTACGGATATGCAAGGGTTTCCAAAAAAGAGAGAGAAGCATGGGGGCAAATGATTGAAACTTATTTGACGACGAGAAAACAATTGAAATTGGTGTTGCTTTTAGTGGATTTGCGCCACCCACCGACAAATGATGATGTAATGATGTACGATTTTTTAAAATACTATGATATCCCATGCATGGTCATTGCCACAAAGGCGGACAAAATTCCAAGAGGAAAATGGCAGAAACATGTGAAGCAGGTCAAACAGACATTGAAATTCGATCCGGCTGATGAAATCATCATTTTTTCTTCGGAGACCGGAGAAGGAAAAGATAAGACTTGGAATCTTCTTGAAGCCTATTTGCGTTAATTCGGAGTCGTTATGAGCGGCGTCTTGCGATTTTAGCATTGCTGCTGTTTCTGTTTAAAGGTTTCAGAATGTCAATAAGGAGGCATGCATTGCCTCCTTATTTTCGTTTTACAAATAATAAGTAAGCTCCTACTAGAATGAGCAGTATTGGCCAAAAATGCCATAAATCTTCTTGCCCGCTCCTCAGCAATCCAAGCCAAGCAATGACATTTTGATAAAAGAGCGACAATAGGGCAAGAATGAAAAATAACATACTGTATAGGAAGCCCTCTTTTGTTTTTTGAGATTGAAGAAAGAAACCGATGGCGATGATCAAAACAAAAATTCCGATCTGATCAGGCCAATTTGGAAACTGACGAACAAGATGAAAATGGATGCCAAAACCTGTCAAAATAACGCCAGGCAGAATAAACTGATAGTCTTGTCCGCCATAAGCTTGAAAAAGAAAAGCCAATCCAACAATTAAGAGAATGGTCGGCCAAGTAAAAAAGCCATCGAATAATAGGATATTGGATTTTTGCAGATAAAAATAAGCTCCAAATCCCATTAAAATGATCCCTGGGAAAAAACGCTGTTGTTTCATTCGTAAATCCATTCCTTTCGAAAAGGTCAATGATTTGATTCTTTCGGGATAGTTTGGTATTGTAAACTTGAAATTAAAAATAAATATAATATGATAATTATTATAAAAATGGATGTCTTTCCATTTAGCCATTTTAAGGGTAAAACTAATATCTATGTTACCATATGTTCATAATTTTTTGATTCAGTAATTTTTGAACATGGTATAATAAAAATAGTATTGATTTTTGGGGGTGTCACTGTCGGCCATGCATATCATAGTAGCAGGACTTCACTATAAAACGGCCCCAGTCGAAATAAGAGAACGGCTTACTTTTGACGCAAATGATCTGGATGAAGCGCTTCGCACGCTGAAAAACAAAAAAAGCATTCTGGAAAGCGTCATTCTTTCTACTTGCAACCGGACGGAGATTTATGCGGTCGTAGATCAAATTCATACTGGACGCTATTATATAAAGGAATTCCTTTCCGAATGGTTTCATATCGAAATGGATGAATTCGCGCCGTTTCTCTTTGTTTATGAAGAAGCGGACGCGGTTGAACATCTTTTTAAAGTAACGTGCGGTTTAGATTCTATGATTGTCGGGGAAACGCAGATTCTCGGACAGGTACGCGATAGTTTTATGCAAGCACAGCGTTCTGAAGCGACTGGAACGATTTTTAATCAATTATTTAAACAAGCGGTTACATTGGCTAAAAAAGCTCATTCTAAAACAGAAATTGGAGCGAATGCCGTTTCCGTCAGTTATGCCGCCGTGGAACTGGCGAAAAAAATATTTGGAAACTTAAACGGCAAACATGTATTAATTCTCGGTGCGGGAAAGATGGGGGAATTGGCCCTTAAAAATCTGCAAGGAAGCGGAGCGACGAAAGTAACGGTCATCAACCGTACGTTCGAAAAAGCTGCCTCGTTAGCGGAGCGATTTTCGGGGACGGCGAAAGAACTGCGGGAATTGCAATGTGCTCTTTTAGAAGCGGATATCCTCATCAGTTCAACCGGATCAAATGACTTTGTTATTTCAAAGGATATGATGTCCGGAGTCGTTAATTTGAGAAAAGGACGGCCTCTCTTCATGGTCGATATAGCGGTTCCGCGGGATATCGATCCGGAAATTCATGAGCTTGAAAATGTCTTTTTGTATGATATTGATGATTTGGAAGGCATTGTAGAAGCGAATATGGCAGAACGGAAAAAAGCAGCTGAAAAAATCATGATCATGATAGAAGAAGAAATTTCGGAATTTCATGAGTGGCTGAATATGCTTGGTGTGGTGCCTGTTATTGCGGCGCTTCGGAAAAAGGCGCTTGCCATACAAGCAGAAACGATGAAAAGCTTGGATAGAAAGCTACCCGATTTGACCGACCGTGAACGGAAGATTATTAATAAACATACAAAAAGCATTATTAACCAGTTGTTAAAAGATCCAATCCTGCAAGCGAAAGAATTGGCAGGACAAAAGGGCGCAAAAGAGAAATTGGAGTTTTTTACAAAAATCTTTAATATTGAGGAACAAGTGATAGCAGAAAATCAGCAGAAAGCAGAAGACGTAAAAACGGGGGCCATCGTGGCTTCTTCTTATCAAGTGTAAGGGGTTCATTTATGGCTTTTGTACACGGTATGACAAGATTGCATGAACTCATGATTCTATTGTATGCGGTCAGTATTTTGCTCTACTTCATTGATTTTCTTCATCGAAATCGGAAGGCGAATTCGTTCGCCTTCTGGACTTTAGCGATTGTTTGGGTGCTTCAAACAATTTTTTTGTTTCTTTATATGTTCAAGACAGGAAGGTTTCCGGTCCTGACCATTTTTGAAGGGCTTTATTTTTATGCATGGGTGTTGATCACATTTTCATTATTGATCAATCGGTTTTTACGAATGGATTTTTTGGTGTTCTTCACCAATATACTTGGATTTGCCATTATGGCGATTCATACATTTGCGCCTATGCAAATGCAATCGGACGCAATGGCAGAAAGATTAGTCTCTGAGCTTCTGCTGATTCATATTATAATGGCGCTGCTTTCTTACGGGGCTTTTTCGCTGTCCTTTATTTTTTCGTTGTTATATTTGCTGGAGTACCGGCTTTTGAAAGAAAAAAAGTGGAGTCAGTGGTTGTGGCGGATTGGCGATTTGATGAAGCTTGAGCAGCTGTCCTATATATTAAATGCAATTGGCGTGCCAATGCTTCTATTGTCGTTGATTTTAGGGCTGCAATGGAAATTCACAAAACTCCCTAATGTGGAATGGTATGATCCAAAAATTATCAGTTCTTTTATTTTATTGATTGTTTACAGCATGTTCCTTTACTTTAAAGTTCGAAAAAACAAGCAGGGAAAAGCGCTCGCTTTATTCAATACAGCTGCGTTTCTCATTGTACTTATCAACTTCTTTTTAGTCAGCCGCTTATCGGCATTTCATTTTTGGTATATGTGATTGAAGGAGGCCGTTATGAGAAAAATTATCGTAGGGTCGCGTAGAAGCAAATTGGCGCTGACACAAACCAAATGGGTCATTCAACAATTAAAAAGGCTAAATCCTTCCTATGAATTTGAAATAAAAGAGATCGTGACAAAAGGCGATAAGATTCTTGACGTTACCTTATCCAAAGTGGGCGGGAAAGGATTGTTTGTCAAAGAGATCGAGCAGGCCATGCTGAACAAAGAAATTGACATGGCTGTACATAGCATGAAAGATATGCCTGCATATTTGCCTGAAGGGCTTACGATCGGCTGTATTCCTGAACGGGAAGATCACCGTGATGTCTTGATTTCTAAAGACGGGCTCACGCTGGACCAATTGCCGGCTGGGGCGAAAATTGGGACAAGCAGTTTGCGGCGCGGAGCTCAAATCTTGGCGCACAGACCGGATGTGAAAATTCAATGGATCCGCGGAAATATTGACACACGTCTGAAAAAACTGGAAACCGACGACTATGATGCGATTGTTTTGGCCGCTGCCGGCTTGTCGCGCATGGGCTGGACAAAAGATGTCGTGACACAATTTTTAGATCCGGATATTTGCCTCCCGGCTGTTGGACAAGGGGCGCTAGCCGTTGAATGCCGGAAAGACGATGAAGAGCTTTTGTCCCTTCTCCAAGGATTAAACAGCATAGATACCGCACAATCAGTCGCTGCTGAACGAGCTTTTCTTCAAAAAATGGACGGCGGATGCCAAGTGCCGATTGCCGGCTACGCTCATGTAAAAGGAGAAGAAGTAGTATTGACTGCACTTGTTGCCTCACCAGATGGGAAAACCGTTTACAAAGAAATGGCGGTAGGAGGAAATCCCGAACAAGTGGGGGAAGAAGTAGCTCGTCGCATGATTCGAATGGGAGCCAAACAGCTGATTGATCAGCTTGCTGGGGAGTGAGCTTTATGGGAGGGAGTCTTCCATTAGCCGGAAAGCAAATTTTGATTACCCGCGGCCAAAAGCAAGCAGCTGGTTTTGCTGCCGAAATTGAACAGATTGGCGGTATTCCCCATGTTGTACCGTTAATCGCGTTTCAACCTGTTCACGATCAAAGGGAAGAAGAATTTTTGCGAAGGCTCGAGATGTTTGACTGGGTGATTTTCACAAGTAAAAACGGTGTGGATTTCTTTTTTCAAATTCTGTCGGAAAGAGCCGTTAACCCGCAAAAAAGCCTATTAGCCAAATTTGCCGTGGTAGGGGCAAAAACAGAACAAGCTTTAAATAAACATGGCTTTCATGCGGATTTTGTTCCCGACCAGTATACGGCAGATGAGTTTGTCCGCTGCATTCAAAACGGACGTTTTCGTGCGGAACGCGCTCTCATACCAAAAGGAAATTTATCCAAAGAATCCATTGCAAGAGCGTTGCGGTCAACTGGTGCGTCTGCGGAAGAATGGATAGTCTATGAAACGATTTTCCCAAAAGAATCGGAAGAGAAGCTCGTTTCATTGTTGAATCACGATATTTTGGATGTCGCATGTTTTACAAGTCCATCGACCGTTCGCCATTTTATGAGAGTAGTAGAAGAACATCAATTAAAACGACACTTAACACGGATTTTGTTTGCCAGCATTGGTCCGGTCACCAGTAAAGAGCTTAAGCAATACCATCTTCCTGTGCATATTTGTCCAGGAGAGTATACGATGGATGCCTTGCTGGCAGAAATTTGCGCTTTTTTCAAAAAGGAGGAGACATAATATGGAACTGCAATTTAAACGTCATCGCCGTCTTCGTCAATCGTCGAATATGCGTGCTTTAGTGCGTGAAAATTTCGTTCGAAAAGAAGACTTAATTTATCCAATCTTTGCGGTTGAAGGAGTCAATATAAAAAACGAAGTGAAATCGATGCCGGGTGTTTACCAATATTCCATCGATCGTCTAAAAGAAGAAATGGATGAAATTGTGGAATTAGGGATTAAATCGGTGATCGTTTTTGGTGTACCGAAAGAAAAAGACGAAGTGGGATCAGGGGCCTACCATGACCATGGCATCGTTCAGGAAGCGATTCGCTATATTAAAAGCCATTACCCGGACATCGTCGTAGTGGCGGACACTTGTTTATGCGAATACACAAGCCACGGCCATTGCGGCGTTGTAGAAGGCAGTCAAATATTAAATGATCCGTCTCTTGATTTATTGGCCAAAACAGCAATAAGCCAAGCAAAAGCAGGGGCGGACATTATCGCTCCTTCCAATATGATGGATGGATTTGTGGCGGCTATCCGCAAAGGTCTGGATGAATCAGGATTTGAATATGTGCCGATTATGTCTTATGCGGTGAAATATTCCTCCAGTTTCTACGGACCTTTTCGCGATGCTGCCGATTCTACTCCGCAGTTTGGCGACCGCAAAACTTATCAAATGGATCCGGCCAATCGTCGTGAAGCGCTTCGGGAAGCGGAGTCAGATATTGAAGAAGGCGCAGACTTTTTAATTGTGAAGCCTGCGATGTCTTATTTGGATATTGTTAGAGACGTCCGTAACAGCTTTAATGTGCCGATTGTCGCTTATAATGTCAGCGGTGAGTATTCGATGGTCAAAGCGGCCGCTCAAAACGGATGGATCGATGAAAAAGCCATTGTAATGGAAAAATTAACGAGCATGAAACGTGCAGGTGCCGATCTCATCATTACTTATTTTGCAAAAGATGTCTGCCGTTACCTTCAAGAAGATTCTGTTTTGTAATTAAGAAAATGGGGGATAAACATGCGTTCTTACGAAAAGTCCAAACAAGCTTATAAAGATGCCGTTAAACTCATGCCCGGTGGAGTCAACAGTCCGGTCCGTGCTTTTAGATCGGTCAATATGGATCCGATCTTCATGGAGCGGGGAAAAGGCTCCAAAATCTATGACATTGATGGAAATGAATATATTGATTATGTTCTTTCTTGGGGTCCGCTTATTTTAGGACATGCAAACGATCAAGTGATTGAAGCCATTAAGAAAACGGCCGAAAATGGAACGAGCTTTGGTGCGCCTACGATTATGGAAAATAAATTGGCAGAACTCGTTCAAGAACGAGTTCCATCTATAGAGATCGTTCGGATGGTGTCTTCCGGTACGGAAGCCACGATGAGCGCGCTGCGGCTGGCAAGGGGATATACGGGACGAAATAAAATTGTAAAATTTGAAGGATCGTACCATGGACACGGTGATTCTTTGCTGATCAAAGCGGGTTCAGGAGTGGCTACTCTCGGGCTTCCTGACAGTCCGGGAGTGCCTAAAGGAATAGCTGAAAATACGATTGCTGTCCCGTATAACGATCTGGAAGCTGTTAAGCAAGCTTTTGAAAAATACGGTGAAGACATCGCTTGCGTGATCGTGGAACCGGTGGCAGGGAACATGGGCGTTGTTCCGCCGGTTCCAGGATTTTTGGAAGGGCTGCAGAAAGTGACGAAGGAATACGGATCGCTTTTGATTTTTGATGAAGTGATGACAGGTTTCCGGGTCGATTACCATTGTGCTCAAGGATATTTCGGAATAACACCGGATCTCACTTGTTTAGGAAAAGTCATTGGAGGCGGACTGCCTGTTGGCGCTTTCGGTGGACGAGCGGACATCATGGAGAAAGTAGCACCGAGCGGCCCGATTTACCAAGCCGGAACACTTTCCGGAAATCCTCTTGCGATGACAGCAGGATATGAAACCCTTCGTCAGCTTACTCCTGATCTTTACAAAGAATTTGTCCGTAAAGCAGACCGGCTGGAAGAAGGCATTCACGCAGCGGCTGAAAAATACGAAATCCCGCATACTATCAATCGTGCCGGTTCGATGATTGGTTTGTTCTTTACGAACGAAAAGGTGATCAACTATGAAACAGCGAGAACATCTGATTTAGAGCTGTTCGCCAGCTACTATCGGGAAATGGCCAATGAAGGGATCTTTCTGCCTCCTTCTCAATTTGAAGGAATTTTCCTATCGGCTGCCCATACGGACGAAGACATTGAAAAAACGATTGCTGCTGCTGAAAAAGCGTTCAAAAAGATTAGAGGATAAAGCGCTTGAGCAGAGAGAGCGACAATCAAGCTTTGCTAAATGAACCGCAAAATGGTTCAAATGCTCGTTAAAGGATGCAAGTTAAGATTGTTTCAAATAAAAATTATTATGGGGTGGCCTAAAAGCCCCCTTTTAAAAACAAGAAAACCCGACGAGATGATATCATTCTTGTCGGGTTTGTTTATGTGCGCCCGGCATGTACATGAACTATAGGGTGTAAGTCCCGAACCCCGAAGACAGAAGTAGAGGTTAGCCAAGAGCAAGGGTGTCCGTGGTGACGCGGAATCTGAAGGAAGCTGGAGGCAAAACACCGGTCCGAGGAACACGAACCTCATATAAGGCTAGGTATGATTGAGTGAGTTTGCATAACAAAACAAAGCTCTTTCTGTCGAAGGTCATATCGAGTAAATGAGGCGGATAGATGGTGTGAAAGTGCATGTACTTACCCGGGGAGGTCTGGCGGATATGTGAAGTACTCTTCATAACCTACTTAGTGATAAGTAGCTGAACCGTCAGAAGTCAGCAGAGGTCATAGTATTAGTTGGTCTAGAACAACTAAGAAGGACCGAACAATTAAGAGAGAATAGCCCTTGGTATTCAGTGAGTCATGATGAACACAGAAAACGTAGTACCTCACTTGAGGGAGGAAGCGGTGAATCCCGTGGGAGACCTCTTGGAGGGTGGAGTGACCACTGGCATAAAGAGAACAGCTATTCACGGAAGTTATAAAGACTTGCGTCAATTATCTTAATTGAACCGCCGTATACGGAACCGTACGTACGGTGGTGTGAGAGGACGGGAGTTAATCGCTCCCTCCTACTCGATTTCTAGGAGTTCTTTTTGAAGGAGTCTTGTTTCAGAAAGTGTCTGGGTGATGGCAACCGCCAGAATTCGATGTTCACTTTTACCGGCACTGGCAATGAAAATTTGCGGATCGTCCGCGGAGGGCAAGTGAATTTTGCGATCATCAACGCTGCCTAATACATGAAAAAAGCG
Organism: Bacillus sp. FSL W8-0223; assembly: GCF_038006805.1. Classification (NCBI taxonomy): domain Bacteria; kingdom Bacillati; phylum Bacillota; class Bacilli; order Caryophanales; family Bacillaceae; genus Bacillus; species Bacillus sp. FSL W8-0223. Next base: position 2,640,790 of record NZ_JBBOVX010000001.1, on the reverse strand, counting down.
GTGTTCCCGGAATATTTTACTGAATTTGGGCAGTTTATTTCCTTCTTTGATAAAAAATCAATTATTACGCAAATAAACATATTCCAGAAAACTTGAGCATAGATTGAAAATAAAGCGAATCTTGAGAGCAGCGGGTCTTTGTTTTAGGGCTGATGAAAAATCGGCTACTGGATGGAAAACTTCGATGACGTACTTGAGCAGAATCAAAGGATACCGGATTTTTGCTGATAGTAAGTTCTTTTATAAAACAGTTTGAACTTGGAAAGGAGGAATCCGTTTGGTACAGAATGATCAATCAAGTTTGCGCTTTTCTTTGGAAGAAACGCTTTGGTTTCGAAAGGGACAGGAAGTAGAGGAATTGATATCCATTTCTTTGGATCCCGAGATTGTAGTTGAAGAACAAGAACATTTCGTTGTCATTCGAGGGCAGTTAAGGCTGTCGGGTGAATATCTTTCCGTAGAAGAAGCAATCGAAGAGGAAGATCAGTTAACCAATGGGAAGTATGTTCAAGAAGTGAGGGTGGACGACGAAGGAGGGATGGAGTTTTTCCACGGCTTCCCCATTGATATATCGATTCCAAAAAGCAGGGTGCATTCATTGGAAGATATTGAAGTAAGCATTGAAACGTTCGATTATGAAATACCGGAAAAATCTTGCTTAAAGCTGACAGTGGATTTAACGATTGACGGTACAGCCGCAAGACAGACGGATAACGAGACGTTCTCATTGGAAGAAGAAATAGAAGAAGTGGAGGTGTTTCCTCGGGAACGGCATCAAGAAATATTAGAAGAGGAAAAGAACGAACAGGAAAGAATTTACCCGCTTTTTTCGGAACAAGATGCAGAACTAGAGGAAGAAGAAGGAACGTTTTATGCTGAAGCAAAAAGAAAGGAAAAAACAGAAAACTTTCCAGAGGAGGAAGAAGAAGCTTCTATAGGAGAAAGGTTTTCGGAAGAGGAAGAATGGAAAGAACTGAAAAATCAATCAGGAGAGGCGCCACGTAAAGAGCAAGCTGATCGAAAGGAAGGGTATTTCGAAAAAGAACCAGCATTTTTTGATTCGGAAGAAGAAAACATATTCATTGAAAATGCAGCCGAACACAAAGGTGAAACGTCTCATCAAAGTGAAGCGGAGGAAAACGAATCGACGGAAGAAGAGGATTCGAAAGAACAAGAAGAGGAAAAGCCTAAACAAAAGATTTTCAAAAAGAAAAAGCATTATGAATCCATATCGCTCAAAGAATTTTTTGCCAGGAAGGATGAAGAGAAGCCTGCAAAATTAAAAGTTTGCATTGTCCAAAATGGTGAAACGATTGACCAAATTGCGGAGCGGTATGAAGTAAGCGTTCAACAAATTATAAAGGAAAATCAGTTAGAAACGACACAAAGTGTCTCCGGTGGTCAAGTTCTGTATATTCCGGAATCCAAAACGGCAAAACATTAGACGTCGAGCAGGTTCATTCCTGCTCGCTTCTTTTAAAGCAGGTGAAGGTATGGAGGATATGCAAGCGATACTTCAAAACTATGGATTATCTCTGACCTTCTATGAGCTTTTTGGGAAAGTGGCGAAGGTCCATACCGATAAAGGAGTGTTCGCCGTCAAAAGAATTCCAGCAAACGAGGGGATGGAATTTATCCGCTCGCTTCAACTTCTGTTTCAAAAAGGCTATCATCGCCTCGTTCCGGTTTATCCGACATTGGATGGACGCTACGGGGTTCTTCATGGCCATCATCTTTATTATTTAATGCCCTGGCTAACCGGCAATGAAAAGGAAGGGAGAAGCCAACGCCATCAGCAAATGTTCCGTGAGCTCGCAAGACTCCACACTTTGTCCACACGGGAAATACCGGTGGATCAGGAGGAAAGAAAGCAGCACTTTGAAAGAATGAAAGCAGAGTGGGAGAAACAGGAAGAATTTTTAGAACAATGGATCACAAGCTGTGAACAAGAAATTTATATGTCGCCTTTTCAACTGTTATCCAGTTTGTACTATATTCAAATTTTGCAAGCTCTTCAATTCTCAAAAGAAAAGTTGGAAGAGTGGTATGAAGCGTCAAAAGAAAATAAAACGGTGCGTACGGTGATCATACACGGAAAACTGTCGCCGGAACATTTTCTTTATAATGAAGACGGACTAGGTTATTTCTCCAACTTTGAACGTTCACAAACGGCCCTTCCGATTCGGGATCTTCTTCCGTTCTTATCCCGGACCCTAAAAACGTATCCAACAAAGCACGACGAATGTTTGGAATGGATTATGACTTATTTTGCCTATTTTCCGTTGAAAGAAGATGAAATGTCGTTATTTCTTAGTTATTTATCTTACCCCGGACAAATTTTATCGACTCTGGAAAAGTATTCGGAAACCGATGTGAATAAGGATGAAAAACAGTTTGTCCGCACTCTTCAACATGACTATTGGCAGCTTCGAAATGTAGAATATATCGTCATGCGGATATTGGAGAATGAACAAGCAAAAAAAGAAAAACAGGGAGGCAATTCTTCATAAAAAATGTAAAGTGGCATGAAACGGTGAGCTTTGCTGCGGTTGTTTGGAAGGAACTTTTTTCGTTTTGTTTCATGTGAGGATGGAAGTCTTTAACAACGGCTCCCCGCTTTTCGTTGGAATGGGCATAGCAGCCTTCTTTTAGAAATGAAGACTCTAAATCCATTCCCAATATAAGGCAATGGCAAGAAGGACAAATATTGAGAGTAAAATAACATCAAAAGTGGTCGGCAAAAAAATCGTCCGAATCGCTTGGAAAATGGTAAAGGGAATGATTAATTGCCGAGCAACTGCTCTTACGACTTGGAGCCATGGCGGCAAGAGGAGAGGATTATACTTTTTTCGCATACTGGACACCTTCCTGAGTAGTGTACTATATCCTATGTCAATCGGGATAATTGGTGAGGAAACAAAAAAAGCCGGCTTAAAGTTCAACACTCTTTCTACGAGCACTTATGATTCTTGTTAGAACCGATATGCTCCCTGTTGCAGAAAGATTGAACTTTTATGCCAGCTTTTTGTTTTATTTGGTTATAGACTGTTCTGAATTCGTCCCCCAATGTTTTTCCGTACTTACTACAGGATGAGTGGAGAAGCGATCAAATTCTTTTTCTGTTTTGGATATGACAACCGTTGCAACTGCATTTCCAATGATATTCGTAATGGCGCGCGCTTCTGACATAAATCGATCGACGCCGATTAACAATGCGATTCCTTCAACGGGTATCATCGGAAAAGCTGAAAGCGTCGCTGCGAGCGTAATAAAACCAGAGCCAGTCACCCCAGCTGCTCCTTTTGAGGTCAACATCAAAAGAGCAAGCAGCATAATTTGATGTCCGATGGTTAAATGAACCCCGTAAGCCTGGGCAATAAACATCGCTGCCATCGATAGATAGATGGCTGTTCCATCCAAATTAAAGGAGTAGCCGGTTGGAACGACAAGACCCACAACGGATTTAGAACAACCGAAATTTTCTAATTTTTTCATTAAAGTCGGTAAAGCGGATTCAGAAGAAGACGTACCTAAAACGAGCAGTAGTTCTTCTTTAATATAAGCGATAAATTTTAAAATATTAAATTTAAACAATTTGGCAATCAATCCGAGAATAATGAAAACAAATAGGAACATAGTTAAGTAGATGGAACCCATCAGTTTTCCAAGGTTGACAAGGGATCCGACTCCGAATTGTCCGATGGTGTAGGCCATGGCTCCAAATGCAGCAATCGGAGAAAATTTCATAATCATATTGACAATTTTAAAGAAAATATCTGTTAATTGTTCAAACAATTTGATGACAGGTGATACTTTTTCTCCCAAGGACGCTGCTGCGAGTCCAAATAAGACAGCAAAAAATAAAATAGGAAGTAAATCGCCTTTAGCCAACGCTCCTACAACGCTGTCCGGAATGATGCTGGAAATAAAATCAATAAAACCGTGCCCTGTTTCTTTTGCTTGTGATACATACTGGGAAATATCTTCGTGTTTAGCACCGGATAAATCAAAGCCTTTGCCTGGTTGGACGATATTGACGACGATCGTGCCGATCGCTAATGCTATAGTGCTGACGACTTCAAAATAAATAAGGGCCTTTCCGCCGATCCGTCCGACTTTTTTCATATCTCCCATGCCGCCGATTCCTGTGACAACGGTTAAGAAGATAATAGGCGCTATCAACATTTTAATTAATTTAATGAACCAATCAGCTAAAATTTTTAGCTTTGATGCAAATTCTGGAAATAGGATGCCGACAATGATTCCTAATAAAATTCCAATAATAACCCTTACGGTTAAATTATTGAAGTTGATCCTCACTTTGGTGTTCCCCCTTTTCGTGATCGCTTTCAAAATCTATTATATAACAGGTTTAAATCTTCGTCATTACTATATAATAATATTTTTTGCAAATTTTTATCGAAACGAAATATTCGAAAAATAGTTTAAACTTCTCAACTTCCGTTTTAATTTTTATATCGAAAAAGACAACAGCATTGTCTAAAAAACAGGAAAAATGGCGATAATCATTGACGAACTGGTAGCAAATTCGCTAATATAATGGTTGAAACAGAAGGAACGCTGTTATTGCGACAACGAAAAAAGATAAAAGCTGAATGATAATATAGTATCGATTAATGGCTTGGAAAGGGAGGAGTACGGTGATCACCGCTCTTTTAGAGAGGGAATCCATGGCTGAAAGATTCCTGAGCGGATTCATCGGAAGGTCGCCCTCGAGCTGCTTCTGTGAAACGATTTAGTAGCCGAAGCCGGGAAAACCCGTTATCCGAAAGAGTGCCGGATTTCGATCCGGAAAAAAGGTGGTACCACGAAGACAACTCCTTTCGTCCTTTTGGCGATGGGAGTTTTTTATTTTGAATTGAAAAGGAGGAAACGCTGTGGAGAATCACGATGTGAAGATGCCGCCAAAGTATGACCCGCGCGCTGTAGAAGCGGGAAGATACGAATGGTGGGTAAACGGTAAATTTTTTGAAGCAAAAGATGATCCAGAAAAACAACCTTATACGATTGTGATCCCGCCGCCCAATGTGACCGGAAAGCTTCATTTGGGGCATGCTTGGGATACTACTTTGCAAGACATTTTAACGCGTATGAAACGCATGCAAGGTTACGATGTCCTTTGGCTTCCGGGCATGGACCATGCAGGAATTGCTACGCAGGCAAAAGTGGAGCAAAAACTTCGGGAAGAAGGAAAGTCCCGCTACGATCTAGGCCGGGAAAAGTTTTTAGAGGAAGTTTGGAAATGGAAAAAAGAGTATGCCGATTTTATTCGTAAACAATGGGCTAAACTCGGCCTTGGCCTGGACTATAGCCGTGAACGTTTTACTCTCGATGAAGGACTTTCAAAAGCGGTTAGAAAAGTGTTCGTTTCTCTTTACCGCAAAGGGCTCATTTATCGCGGAGAGTACATCATCAACTGGGACCCGGTGACGAAAACAGCTTTGTCCGATATTGAAGTCGTCTATAAAGAAGTAAAAGGCGCTTTCTACCATATGAAATATCCGCTCAAAGACGGTTCTGGCTATATTGAAGTGGCGACTACCCGTCCGGAAACGATGCTGGGTGATACGGCGGTAGCTGTTCATCCGGATGATGAACGGTATAAGCATCTTATTGGCAAAACGGTGATTTTGCCGATCGTTGGCCGGGAAATCCCGGTTATCGGCGATGAATATGTCGATATGGAATTTGGCTCCGGAGCCGTAAAAATTACGCCGGCGCACGATCCGAATGACTTTGAAGTGGGCAACCGCCATAATTTGGAACGGATATTAGTCATGAACGAAGACGGCACCATGAATGAGAATGCCCTTCAATATCAAGGAATGGACCGTTTTGAATGCCGTAAGCAGATTGTTAAAGATCTAAAGGAACAAGGTGTTCTTTTCAAAATTGAAGAACACATGCATTCAGTTGGGCATTCTGAACGAAGCGGCGCAGTTGTTGAACCATTTTTATCAACACAATGGTTCGTGAAAATGGAACCGTTGGCCAAAGCGGCTATTGAATGCCAAAAAGGAAAAGACAAAGTTCACTTTGTACCCGAACGATTTGAAAAAACGTACTTGCATTGGATGGAAAACATCCGCGATTGGTGCATTTCCCGTCAGCTATGGTGGGGCCATCGAATTCCGGCTTGGTATCATAAAGAAACCGGTGAAATTTACGTTGACATGGAACCGCCTAAAGATATTGAGAATTGGGAGCAGGATCCGGACGTTCTTGATACATGGTTCAGCTCGGCGCTTTGGCCATTTTCCACTATGGGTTGGCCGGATACAGAAGCATCGGATTACAAACGCTATTATCCGACTGATGCTCTTGTCACTGGGTATGATATCATTTTCTTCTGGGTCTCAAGAATGATTTTTCAAGGATTGGAATTTACTAGGAAACGGCCGTTTAAGGACGTTCTTATTCATGGACTTGTCCGTGATGCGGAAGGCCGAAAAATGAGCAAATCGCTTGGAAACGGGGTAGACCCGATGGATGTCATCGATCAATACGGGGCTGATTCACTCCGCTATTTCCTTGCAACGGGAAGTTCTCCGGGACAAGATTTGCGTTTCAGTATTGAAAAAATTGAGTCTGTCTGGAATTTTGCCAATAAAATTTGGAACGCTTCCCGGTTTGCCATGATGAATATGAACGGGCTCACGTATGAAGAAATTGATTTAACCGGAGAGAAATCAGTGGCGGACAAATGGATTTTAACCCGCTTGAATGAAACCATCGAGCTTGTGACAAATCTTGCTGAACGCTATGAATTCGGGGAAGTCGGCCGGGTATTATATAATTTTATTTGGGATGACTTCTGCGATTGGTATATCGAAATGGCCAAATTGCCTCTTTATGGCGATGATGAAGTGTCCAAGAAAACGACTCGTTCCGTTTTAGCGTACGTATTGGATCAAACGATGCGGTTGCTGCATCCGTTCATGCCGTTTATTACCGAGGAAATATGGCAAAATCTTCCTCATAAGGGAGAGTCGATTACCGTTGCGAGCTGGCCGGTCGTTCGTCCGGAACTTTCTGATCCGGAAGCCGCTGATGAAATGAAGCTTCTGGTGGAAATCATTCGTTCTGTCCGTAATATCCGGGCGGAAGTGAATACGCCTCTTAGCAAGCCGATTAAAATGGTGGTACAAGCAAAAGATGAACATATTTTGTCCGTTCTGGAAAAAAACCGTGTGTATCTTGAACGTTTTTGCAATCCAGAAACGTTGACGATTGCAACGGACATAGAGGCTCCGGAAAAAGCGATGACGGCGGTTGTAACGGGAGCGGAAATTTTCTTGCCGCTTGAAGGCTTAATCAACTTGGAAGAAGAGATTGCCCGATTGAAAAAAGAATGGGAAAAATGGAATAAAGAAGTGGAAAGAGTACAGAAAAAACTCAGCAATGAAAACTTCGTGAAAAAGGCGCCTCAAAAAGTGGTTGAGGAAGAGCGTCAAAAAGAAAAAGACTATCTCGAAAAACGAAAAGCTGTCGAAGAAAGAATTAACGAATTACAAAATTTATAATAGCCAGCAGAATGTGCTTTCCGTAAAAGAAAAAGGACTGGAAAATGAGGAGGAATGGATTTGCTTCTGCAAAGCCATTATTCCCCCTTCCTTCCAGTCTTTTTTTGTATTCTTTTTTGAAATCGTTTTTCTCAAGTAGTATTGTAATAAAGGGGGGATTGAAAAATGATTCATACATACGAAGAAGCGTTAGAATGGATTCATGGACGATTGAAGCTTGGAATAAAACCGGGTTTAAAGAGAATGGAATGGATGATGGAGAAGCTTGATCATCCGGAGCGCCGCTTGAAAGCCGTACATGTCGGAGGGACAAATGGCAAAGGGTCAACGGTTGAAATGATCCGCTCCATTTTGCAAGAAGCGGGCTATCATGTCGGAACTTTTACTTCCCCGTATATCGAACAATTTAACGAACGAATCAGCGTGAACGGCAAACCCATTAGCAATGAAGAGATTGTCCAGCTGACCAATGTGATTAAACCATTGGCGGAAGAACTGGAAAATACAGAATGGGGTGGTCCATCAGAATTTGAAGTCATTACGGCGATGGCTATTTATTATTTTGCCAAAATCCGCCCGGTTCCTCTAGTCATTTTTGAGGTGGGTATGGGAGGACGATTTGATTCCACCAACGTGATTATTCCGATATTGACGGTGATTACGAATATTGGAATGGACCATATGGAGTATTTGGGGGATACTGTTGAAAAAATTGCATTTGAAAAGGCAGGAATCATTAAAAACGGAATCCCTGTGATCACGGCGGTCCATCAAGAGGATGCTCTTGCTGTCATTCAAAATAAAAGCAAGACAGGCCGTTCCAGCCTTTATCGATTGGGGAAAGAGTTCTCGGTCGAACATGTTGCTTCTGTTCCGGAGGGTGAAAAGATCAACCTCTCATCCGTTTTAGGAAGCTGGGACCATTTAATTGTCGGATTAAAAGGAGTCCATCAAGTCGAAAATGCTGCTCTTGCATTAATGGCGGCTTCCTACTTGAAAACGTTCTTTTCTTTCTTAATTGAAGAGGAGCATATTCGCGACGGATTAAAAAATGCGTTTTGGCCAGGAAGAATGGAAGTTTTGTCCGAGAAGCCTTTAGTCATGATGGACGGCGCTCATAATCCTGACGGGATCAAGGCGCTTACCGAAACGATAAGGCAGCGTTATTCGGAATATAAACTCACGATTCTTTTTGCGGCGCTGAAAACGAAAAATATAGACGACATGGTGCGATCGCTTGAAGAAATCGCGGATGAACTTGTTTTTGCCACATTTGATTTTCCGAAAGCAGCCGGACCAGAAGAATTTTCAGGCTGCAACGGAACGTATATTGGAGAAGGGTGGCCGTCTTTCTTGAAGGAAAAAACAGCCTCTCTTCAAGAAAACGAAATGCTCATGATTACAGGCTCGCTGTATTTTCTTTCAGAAGTGAAAAAAGCATTCCAAAAAAACAAATAAAGTGACACTTCCATTCATGGAACATGAATGGTTAGTGGAACCAATCGGGCATTAGGGGCAGTTGTCCTCCAATTGGAGCTCTATTAGTCCTATATGTTCTGGAGAGGAAGGAACTTACTGCCCCTTCATGCGGGATAAAGTGACACTTCCATTCATGGAACATGAATGGTTAGTGGAACCAATCGGCATCAGGGACAGTTAGCTTTATTGAGAAGAGGTCTTACTGCCCTTTGCAGGAAAAACGATCAGGAAGACTCGTAGCGGGTCTTCTTTTTTTGCTCGAAATAGTTTTCTTGTTGTTGAATCAAAATTGTTATTCTCATATAAAAATCGACTGTCCGGGCGAAGGAGAAACTATTTTTTGATAGCTTTTTTATCCAACGATTATTCTACCATTCGACACGTATTTTCTTGATTAAAGATTTGTCGTCATAACGAGTCAATAAATCCATTTTGATGATAGCAAGGGAATCTACATATGCGGCCTTCCCGTGATGCAACAACTACCCTTCAAAATAACGTTTATAAGTCAATGGCGATGCCATAACTTAGAGACTTCATCAACTATACATAAGAAAAAATTTTTGCTTGCTATTGAAATAAAGTTTTGTAATGATCTTGAGAGAATGATTCGTGATCTTAACATTTTTGGCGGAAAATAAGGGACATTTCGAGTGGGCAAGCGAATATTTTAGAAAATTTACGACCGTTTTCTCATGCATGCCTTGCGAAAATAGAAAAGCAGTGAAAAAATTTGACGACAAACTGCCTTTAAAAGACGACAAAACTCTTGTTCTTTTTTTGATTGAGTGTGCTAGGATAAGGCAATAAGAATGCACGGGGAGGGCAGGCAAATTGGACGAGCAAAAAAATCGCACGATCAAAATTGTACTAGATGGGAAAGAATCGGAAAAGAAGAACTCAATCACTCATCGTTGGAATACCAGTCAAAAGGAGACTGCTGCGGCGATTGAAAAAAACAGTGGCGAAGAAAATGAATCTTTTGCGTGGGTCCTTCCAGAAGAAGAAGTTCAAAAAATGGGAGAGGATCAAGGCTTTCATAAAATAGAATATGTTTCAACCTCTAAAGGAAAGAAAAAAAGCGGAAAAAGATCAGTGGGAGGAAAACAGGCTGCATCGCTTGCGTTATCCATAGTCAGCGCTATGATTGTCGGCATCATGCTCGGCTTTGTGATTGTTAAAGTTGTCACGAATGCGGATGCGGGAACACCGGTTAAGCAGGTCCGCTCTTCCCAGCAAGGAACTGTGCCGGCAAAAAGCAATAAGGAGGAAACGCTTGTACTTCCAGAACTTTCGGCGTCGATTGTTCAGGGAGGTATTTTCAGCAAAGAAGAAGCAGCGCAAGAGGTGCTGAAAAAAGTGAAAGATAAAGGGGTCCCTGCCGAAACGTTCATGCAGGATGGACAATACGTTCTTCTATTGGGTACGGCTGGATCGATTGAAGATGCAAAGAAGTTAGGCAGTCTTTGGAAAGAAAAAAAAGTGGATGTTTATGCGAAAACTTTTACGATGCCGGAAAGAAAGATCCAAGCTGCTAAAAGCGACACTGGCCTGGTGGAGCAATACGTTTCTTTGTTTCAGCTGCTTTCGGCGGAGAGTGCCAATATTGTTCTGAACAAAGGAGCCGATTTAGCCAATCGAGACATCATTCAATCTAATTTGCAAAAAGTAGAAAAACAAACTCCTAAAACAACTGCTTTAAAAACCATGCAAAAATCACTATTAGAGGCTGGAAAGGATATCGTTCATTTGAGCAAGCAAGCGGATCGACAAAAAGGCATTGATGCCCAAGAACAACTGTTGAAATTTATCGGCGCCTATTCCTCTGCAAAGTAGTTTTTGATTCTTTGCAGGGCGTCCGTCAAAACGGAAAGTCAGTTGGATGCAGTATTGAATTCGCTTCGATAAGGATCTGGTTTTTGTTGTTCTGTCGCTTAAACGGTGAGTAAAATCAAGTAAACTAAAAGTAGATAACTCTAAACAAGCAACATTGTATTTTACGTCGGGACTCCAATTAGGGATTTTGGTGGTTGAAACGGCTGGTTAAGAGCAACAATTAAAGGAAAACGTTGTACTTCCATAAAATAAGGGAGGTACTGGAATGATCGTTTCAAGCGTAATATCAGTATTGTTTTTTGCAATGGCAATGTTTGGGGTAGTCAAGTTTACTCAATTACTTAGTGGCAAAAAGAATTTAAAACATAACTAGCATTGTTTTTTTCTAGGGATTCCTAAAATAAAGGAATCCCTAAATTTTTGCTTTAATACTTATTATCACGACCTTAGTTTTACAGGTAAAGAAAACTTTTGCTTGCTGTTTGTCAACGGTAAATCGGACTGAGTGAAGGATGAACAAAGTAGAATTTAAGGAGTTGACAAACTAACTACACCCGAACCCTCTTGGAATTGTCTGAATTTTTTGTTTTTATACCCTGTAAATTTTTTAAATGAAAGAATGACAAAACAGTTTCCTATGTTTACAAAAAACAAAGGATTGGTCCTACTTAAATCGTCAAAATTTAAAGTAAAAGATGAATGGTGAAAGGATTGAAGGATTTGTACTATAAGGTGAATATTGGTAAAATAGACGTGTATCTCCCTGACATGAAAGGAACGTGAAGGTATGCAAAAATTGATTTTGGCTTCTAGTTCTCCACGCAGAAAAGCACTTCTTCAAAGACTGAATATCCCCTTTACAGTTGAAATCAGCCATGTAGAAGAGAAGATCTCACCAGAAGCTCCCCCTGATGAAGCGGTAATGTCTCTTGCCCTCCAAAAAGCAAAAGCAGTGGCATCTCATGCACCGGAAGCTTTTGTTATTGGAGCTGATACAATGGTGTCTATTCACAATCAAATTTTAGGAAAACCGAAAAGCCGTGAGGAAGCTAAGAACATGTTGAAGATGCTGTCTGGACAAACCCACTCCGTTTATACCGGAACAGCCATTGTACATGGGGAGCAGCAACGCGTTTTCTATGAACGGACGGATGTTACCTTTTGGACATTGCCTGATGATGTAATAGATGACTATCTCAACAGCGGGGAATCGTTTGATAAAGCGGGTGCATACGGAATCCAAGGTCTGGGGTCAATATTCGTCAAAGAAATTCATGGCGACTTTTTTTCGGTGGTAGGACTGCCAATAGCAAGGGTATTCTGGACATTAAAAGAAATGGGATATCGGCCATTTGTTTCATGAGATGAAAGAGGAAGACAGAGCCTTTCATCTAAGAAAGTGGCATTGGAGCTGTTGTAAAAACGGATTGGCTTGTCAGGAACCGCTATTACACGCAAGTTTATTTCTATGCGAATCTTCCAAAAAGAAAAGACACCCCTGAAATTTTCCTTGTCATGGCTTGCCCGATCTTTTACCAAGGAAATGAAGGCATCGTATTGGAATCCCCTTTATTAGAACCTCTGATATAACGGGGATGATCACGATACCGTTCTATTCTTTCCTCCTCATTTTACAAATAGAAAAGTCCGGCGAACCAAAGCACAATTCCTTTTTTGACTCCGTTTTCATGAGTGAGCGGAGAACAGATGATAAACCAATATTGATACAAGGAGGATCAAATTTGTCAAAAGAATCGCTTAGGATCCATAACGTTCCACGTGAAGATCGGCCGCGGGAACGACTGATATTAAAAGGAGCGCACAGCTTGTCCAACCATGAATTGATCGCCATTCTTCTTCAGTCGGGGACAAAAGAAGAGTCCGTCTTGCAGCTGGCAAATCGGCTATTAAATCAGTTCGAAGGATTACGAATGTTAAAAGATGCTACTTTAGAAGAAATTACCTCTATTAAAGGAATTGGTCGGGCGAAAGCTGTTCAAATCATGGCGGCGCTGGAACTGGGCAGACGTATCCACAGTCTTTCATTAGACGAACGGTATGTTATCCGCTCTCCCGAAGACGGTGCAAATTATGTCATGCAAGAAATGCGGTTTTTAACACAAGAACATTTCGTGTGCCTCTTCCTTAACACCAAAAATCAAGTTCTCCACAAACAAACCATTTTTATCGGTAGTTTGAATGCTTCGATTGTTCATCCTAGGGAAGTGTTTAAAGAAGCGCTTCGCCGCTCCGCTGCCTCCATTATTTGCTTTCACAACCACCCATCCGGTGATCCGACGCCTAGCCGAGAAGATATTGAGGTGACCAAACGTTTAGCTGAGTGTGGAAAAATCATCGGAATTGAAGTTCTCGATCATCTCATTATCGGCGACCAAAAATACATTAGTTTAAAAGAAAAAGGCTACTTATAATGCTATGATTTTTCTGGGGGTTACGCTATAATATAATTTATGATTTTTACAAGTTTTTTCGAATTCCAATGGAGAATAGGGCCATCAGAATCTAGAGGGTTAGGCGCGTTTTGAAAGCCTTGCCTTGGTTTTTTCTGCTCACATTGCCGCTGTGGGAGAAACGACAGTTTATCAAGTTGTGGCACTAAAGGGGCATCAGTTGGAATGAGAACCACAAAAAGGCAATTCAAGCATTCGAACTGGTTCGCTTCTTTAACAGTCTTTTTTAAAGCGGGAAATCCTATTAGGCAGCAAAAAAACGTGCTTACCTAATGGATGGCTTTTGCAGAGATCACATTTTCAATTGCTATTTCGTATCAGTTAGAAAGGGAGATACAACAATGTTTGGAATTGGAGCAAGAGACTTAGGAATCGATTTGGGAACGGCCAATACACTTGTTTATGCAAAAGGAAAAGGAATTGTCGTACGGGAGCCTTCCGTGGTCGCTATTCAGACAGATACAAAACAAATTGTGGCAGTGGGAAATGATGCTAAAAATATGATCGGACGGACTCCTGGAAATGTGGTGGCTACTCGTCCGATGAAAGACGGAGTCATCGCGGATTACGAAACGACAGCTACCATGATGAAGTATTACATTTCTCAAGCAACTAAGAATAAAGGCTTTTTTACGCGAAAACCATATGTGATGGTATGCGTTCCTTCGGGGATTACGGCAGTGGAAGAAAGAGCCGTGATCGATGCCACTCGTCAAGCGGGTGCAAGGGATGCCTATACCATTGAAGAACCGTTTGCAGCGGCTATAGGCGCTAATTTGCCGGTATGGGAGCCGACGGGAAGCATGGTTGTGGATATTGGCGGAGGAACGACTGAAGTAGCGATTATTTCCTTGGGCGGCATCGTGACGAGCCAGTCATTAAGAGTGGCAGGTGATGAAATGGATGAAGCGATCATTGCGTACATTCGTAAGCAGTATAATTTATTAATTGGAGATAGAACAGCGGAAATTGTTAAAATGGAAATCGGATCGGCAGATGGTGAAGCGGAAGTCGAAAAAATGGATATTCGCGGCCGAGACCTGTTAACAGGATTGCCACAAACGATTGAAATTTCCGCGAAGGAAATTGCCACTGCCTTAAAAGATACCGTCTATGCTATTGTGGATACCGTGAAAAGCACGTTGGAAAAGACTCCTCCGGAACTGGCTGCTGATATTATGGATAGAGGAATTGTATTGACTGGGGGAGGAGCTCTGCTTCGCAATTTAGACAAAGTGATTAGCCAAGAAACGAATATGCCTGTGATCATTGCCGAAAATCCTCTTGATTGTGTAGCCGTTGGAACGGGTAAAGCGCTCGATCATATTCATATGTTCAAAAATAAAGCAAGATAAGATTGATTTTTATCGCAAATAGGATTCCCTTCCGCCCGTGAAAATGGGGCGGCAAGCGGCAAAAGAGGCGGCTGGCGCACAGTAAATAAAAAAGTTTTCTCATTCTTGAAACCAGCTGCCCCTGTTTTTTTGCCGATTGGGAAGCCTATCTGCTGATGACTTTTGATTTCATCCGTTGATGAAAAAAGGATAAAATAGAGGTGTACTTCATGCCACAGTTTTTTTCGAATAAACGTCTTATAGTTCTTCTTGTCAGCATTATCGTTCTCGTGGCATTGATCGGATATTCCCTGCGCAATAAAGCAAATATCTCTTGGCCGGAACAATTTGTAAAAGATATTGTTGGTTTAGGACAATCCGTTGTTTCAAAGCCTGCTGGCGCTATAACGAATTTTTTTGAAGATATTCAGAATTTAAAAAATACATATCAAGAGAATGAAAAGTTAAAAGCCCATTTAGCACAATTGGGGCAAATTGAAAGTGAAGTTAACCGATTGAAAAAAGATAATCAAGAGTTGCGGGCAGTCTTGAAAAAACAAGAAAGCCTGTCAGATTATAGCGTTATACAAGCAACGGTCATTGCGCGTAATCCGGACCGGTGGTTTGATCTTGTCACGATCGATAAAGGAAAAGCGGCAGGGGTAAAACCCGGTATGGCGGTTCAAACGGCGAATGGATTGATCGGCAAAGTAAAAAGTGCGGCAAAGTTTACGGCTTCGGTTGAATTGTTGAGTGCGCAAGATCCAAAAAACAGAATTTCAGCGGTGATTCAATCGAAGAAAAACGTTTACGGCCTCATTGAAGGTTACGATCAAGATAAAGGATATTTGCTGTTAAAGGATATCCCGTTCAATGCGAAAATTAAAAAAGGAGATAGCGTCATCACTTCTGGACTTGGCGGTGTTTTCCCGAAAGGGCTTTTAATTGGCAAAGTGAAAAAATTGGTGCCGGACCAATTCGGTCTGACGCAAACAGCTTATATCAAACCGGCGGCAGATATGTATGATCTTGAACACGTGATGGTTGTCAAACGGAAAATGAGAACCGCGAGTATGGCTTCAGATAATTCACAACAGCAGCAAAGCACAGTTGATGGGGAGGGGGAAATGTGAAACAGTTTCTTCTTCCTCTTATTATGGTTGCATGTTTCCTGAGTGAAAATGTGTTTTTTAACTGGACCCCGGAATCTGTGCTGGATGGCAGGTGGATATTAGCTCCCCGTTTTTTTGCGGTGGCTCTTATTTTAATGACGATTTTTTACAATCGATCCACAGCCATAAAATATGGATTTATATTTGGTCTGCTATTTGATGTGTTCTATACCGAAATGTTAGGTGTCTATATGTTTGTTTTCCCGTTTATTGTTTATATTACATCCAAATTGATGAAGGTCTTGCAAAGTGATTTTTTGATCGTTGCTTTGGTTGTGGTGATCGATCTTTCCGTTTTAGAATCCATACTTTATGCTTTAAATTTATTAATCCAGCGCACGGATCTTACATTTGGACAATTTTTGTCTGATCGGCTATGGGCGACTCTTATTCTGAATCTTGCTTTTTATCTAGTATTCGGAGGACTGTTAAAAAATGTGTTCACTCGTTTGAGGCGAGAGATTTTGGATGCGTAAAGCAATGTTTCATTTTTAGTGGGAATGGACGATATGGTAAAGCCCCCCTGTATCAAAAAGCACGTTGGAACCAACGCAACAAAGAATGCGAAACGAATCGTTCTCTTTTATATGGAATTCACATAATCGGAACATGACTATAAAAAAGGAAAACGCCGAATGGATGTCGAATTACTGGACGACAGAGGTGAACAGTGCGCCATGAAGAAAAGCCAAAATGTTGTGATGAAAGGAACAAAGGACGGATTGACCCTTCATTTAAATGATCGTTGTTCCTATGAAGAACTGCTTGAAGAATTGCAGGAAAAAATATTGTTGGATCATCAAGACGACGATTCACCGCTTATCTCCGTGAAAATCCAAACAGGCAATCGTTATTTGACAGACCAACAAATTAATCAAATTAAAGAGTTGATCGGTTCAAAAAAGAATTTAATTGTAGAAGATGTTTCCATGAATGTAGTCTCAATAGAGGAGGCTATGCGATGGAAACAAGAAAGCGAAATTATCACCATCGCCAGCATTGTTCGTTCAGGTCAAGTGATCGAAGTTCCGGGTGATTTGCTGTTGGTTGGAGACGTCAATCCTGGCGGTATGGTGATGGCGGGCGGCAATATTTTTATTATGGGATCCTTAAAAGGGATTGCTCACGCCGGATGCTATGGCAATGATGAAGCGGTTATTGTCGCTTCAAAAATGGTTCCAACACAGTTAAGGATTAGCAACTGTTTAAATAGAGCTCCTGATGAATATAGCGAAGATGAGAGTCATGAAATGGAGTGTGCCTACATAAATGAATCCAACCAAATTGTCGTCGATCGTTTGCAAGTTTTAAAACATCTTAGACCAAATATTACGAGATTTAAAGGGGGACAATAAAGTGGGTGAGGCGATCGTCATAACATCTGGAAAAGGCGGAGTCGGAAAAACAACCACTTCTGCCAATTTAGGGACAGCTCTTGCTCTATTAGATAAAAAAGTATGTTTAGTAGATACAGATATTGGACTACGAAATTTAGACGTGGTATTGGGATTGGAAAATAGAATTATTTACGATTTGGTGGATGTTGCAGAAGGGCGTTGTAAAATTCATCAGGCTCTCGTGAAAGACAAGCGGTTTAATGATCTGCTTTTTCTGCTTCCAGCTGCGCAAACGAGCGACAAGTCGGCTGTTTCTCCGGAACAAATAAAAAAGCTGGTTGAAGAATTGAAACAGGATTTTGATTATATCTTAATCGATTGTCCTGCAGGCATTGAGCAAGGCTATCGAAATGCAGTGGCAGGAGCGGATAAGGCCATAGTGGTTACCACTCCCGAAAAATCGGCGGTACGGGATGCTGATCGGATCATTGGTCTTTTGGAAAAAGAAAGTCATATTGAGCCACCTAAGCTTGTGATCAATCGCATTCGCAGCCATATGGTGGAAAATGGTGAAATGTTGGATGTCGATGAAATTACAACCCATTTGTCCATTGATTTGCTCGGAATCGTGGTAGATGACGATGAAGTGATTAAATCTTCGAATGCAGGGGAACCGATTGCACATGATCCGAATAATCGGGCGTCTATTGCTTTTCGGAATATTGCCCGGCGAATCCTCGGTGAATCCATCCCTCTTCAACCGCTTGAAACAGAAAAAGAAGGAGTTTTTTCGCGAATTAAAAAGTTTTTTGGCATTCGGAGCAAATAAATTTTGAAAGAACATTTTCAGGAAACGATTCGGCTTTGCTTTGGGATATTCTGACCAAAGAAGAGGCCGATTTTTTTTGTCTCTCCTTTCTTTGAAATGATGGGCAATAGTCATACTCTCTCTGGACAAGTCATAAGATGGAACATAAACGGAGCAAAGAGGGATGAGAGATGAAGGATCGAAAAAAGGAAATTAAGAAAAGAATTGCGAAACGAAACAGGGAAAAACGACGTCAAGCCAATCAGCGCGCCTTTCAGCCTATCAATATGGCATTTGGAGAAGAAATGGAATTTGATCACCAAGCCATTGATTACGAAGCTCCAAATGATGAGTACAGGCCTTTCGTGAAAAAGGAATGGTTTCTCTTTAAAATATTGGCTTCGGGAGCGCTTGTTTTGGGGACCGCGATTGTATTTAAAAGCCAATCACCTGTGATGGTCGACAGTCAAAAGTGGATACGCCAAGCAATGGAAACAGACATTCAGTTTGCCTCCATTGCCAACTGGTATGAAAAACAGTTTGGGAAGCCCTTGGCCATATGGCCGCAGAAAGAAAAAACAGTCACAGTGGACAAACCAAAAAAGGATTTGGCCGTTCCGGCGTCCGGAAAAGTGGTGGAAACATTTCAAGCGAATGGAAAAGGAGTCATGGTGAAGACAGGAAAAGGGGAAGTAGTAGATGCGATGAAAGGTGGGCTTGTCATCTTTGCCGGGAAAGAAGCCGAAACGGGGAATACAGTAGTCATTCAGCATCCTGATCAATCCGAATCTTGGTATGGGCAATTGCAATCCATTTCTGTGGAGCCCTATCAACGCGTTCAAGCGGGGGAAGCAATCGGAAAGGCGAAAGACCGGGCAGACGGAACTTCTGGTGAATTTTATTTTGCAATCAAACAAGACGATCATTACATCGATCCAAACAAGGTGATCAAATTTGAATAAAGCCGTCACTTTTTTTTCAAAAATTCATATTCATCCTCTTCTTTGGCTGGTGATCGGAATTAGCGTTGCCACTGGATACTTTTTCGATTTAATCATGGTGTTATGTATTATTGCCATCCATGAAATGGGGCACTTTTTTACAGCCCTGTTTTTTTCGTGGAGAATCAGAAAAGTATCGTTGCTCCCGTTCGGCGGAGTGGCGGAAATGGATGAACACGGAAATCGACCTTTGCATGAAGAATTGCTGGTCGTCATCGCTGGTCCGATTCAACATGTATGGATGATGGGATTAGCCGCACTGTTGTATTCTTTTCATATAGTTCCGAAAGTATTTTATGATGATTTTCTTATGTACAATTGGATGATTCTTTGTTTTAATTTATTGCCGATTTGGCCGCTGGATGGCGGAAAATTAATCTTGCTCATACTGTCAAGAGTCAAAACTTTTTTGAGCGCTATGCAGTGGACAGTCGTTAGTTCCTTTTTTTTGCTCGTTTGCCTGCATGCAATGGTTTTGATATGGGCTCCGTTTCAACTCCATCTTTGGATTGTTCTCTCATTCTTATATTTTTCGCTTTGGCAAGAATGGAAACAACGTCATTATGTGATGATGCGCTTTTTGCTTGAACGTTATTACGGAAATCGAAGGGGGATACATCAGCTTAAACCGATCACTGTATCGAGCGATACGGTTTTATCGACTGTATTAATGCAGTTTCAACGGGGAGTCAAACATCCGATCATTGTGATGGAAAATGGAGAAGAAAAAGGAAAATTAGATGAAAATGAAGTGTTACACGCCTATTTCTCTGAAAAACAAACAACGGTGAAAATTGGCGACCTTCTTTATTATTATTGACGGGTGCTGACGAAATGAGTAAAGTATAGTGGACGAGGTGCTGTTTTTCCATTTACATGATAAATCTTTTTTTGACAGACGTACATGGATCGAATATGGATGTGACCAATCGGTTATGTTCAGATTTTTGCTGAGATATCAAGGAAGGTGGAATGTTTCTTACAGATAGATTTGAGACATTTGCACCTATTTTTTTATCTTCCAGCGACAAAAAGTTTTTTTGTTTTAATGTGGATATGTTGAAAAGGGTGGAATGATGAATCAAATTATCGTAAGTGCAAAAGGACGGGAAAAGCGCATGGCAGTTCTCCGCGACGGAAAAGCGGATCAATTTCATATTTTTCAGCCTTCGCATCAATCCATTGTCGGAAATATTTATTATGGGGTTATCCAAAAAATTGAGCCGGGCATGAACGCTTGTTTTGTCGATATCGGAATCGGAAAAAACGGTTATTTGCCTAAAGATCAAATTCCTGATTCCCGCCAATTGCCGATTTCACAATTAGTGTTTGAAGGGGAAAAGATAGCGGTTCAAGTAAAAAAAGACGCCACTGATCATAAAGGTCCTGAGTTGACGGCCCTCATAGAATGGCCCGGGATGTATTTAGTCTATATACCGGCAGGAAATCATATCGCCGTTTCAAGAAAAATGGGTCAAGAAGAACGAGAAAACTGGAAACAATGGGCACAACAAATGAAAAAAGAGCAGGAAGGCGTCATTTTAAGAACTTCTGTTGCCGCTGGTGAAAAAACAGAAATTGAAAAGGAATGGGTGGCGTTGCGGGAAATGCATAGAAAGGTATTGTCCCAAATACCGAATAAAAAAGCCCCTTCTTTATTATTTCAAAGAGATCCGTTTAAGGAAGAAGCGATCGCTCAAATGATCAGATTAAAGAGCGGGTCGCTGATTGTGGACGATCCTGCTTTTCAAAAGTTGATTACTAGCGATGCCCGTTTCTCCAGTCAACATTGGCGTTGTGAGCTTCATCATCATCCGCAAGATCTTTTTTCCACTTTTGACCTTGATGCGGAGATACAAAAGGCATTAAAACAAATTGTCTGGCTTCCAAGCGGCGGATATGTCATTATTGAAAAAACGGAAGCGATGACAGTTATTGATGTAAATTCGGGGAAATATACGGGGAAAAGCGATTTTCGTCATACTGCTTTTCTCTCAAATATCGAAGCAGCAAGGGAAATTCCAAGGCAGATTCGATTGCGTGATATAAGCGGCATCATTTTAATCGATTTTATTAATATGGACTCGGACAAAGATAGAGAACAAATCCGGGCAGTGCTGGAGGAAGAAACAGCAAAGGATCCGAAAAGCGTGAACGTGTACGAATTTACTTCTCTCGGATTACTCCAGCTGACAAGAAAGAAAACGAAAAACTCCCTGCTGGAAACGTTGACGGAGCCTTGCCCTGTTTGTATGGGGAAAGGAAGAGTTTTAAGCGCAGCAACGACTGCTTTTCAAATGGAGAGAGCTCTTTTCGAATATGCGAGACAGGATCAAGAAGCTGTTTTGCTTGATGTAACGGAGGATGTCAAAAAAGCATTTGCCGGCGAACAAAATGGCGATCATTTTCATTTAGAGAATCTTCTAAAGAAAAAAATATTCTATAGGATTGTCAATCGGCCACATCCTTTTGGAGAAATCAGCCGACTGGGAACAGAGGAAGAAATGAAATTGCTAGGAGAAAGACCGAAAAAAGGTTGACACTCTTTTATAAAAGATGGTAAAATCTCAATGTTATTATTGTAGCACCCGTGCTACAACCGCTCATAACAGGTTTTAAGTTTTCGCTTTGCGAAACACCTGCCATTGGCGAGTCTTAGTTATTAAGGAGGTGCAGTAAATGTACGCTATTATTGAAACTGGCGGAAAACAGTTGAAAGTGGAAGAAGGTCAAACTGTTTATATCGAAAAAGTGGATGCTGCTGAAGGAGAAACTGTGACTTTTGACAAAGTTTTATTCGTAGGCGGCGAAGATGTAAAAGTAGGCACTCCACTTGTAGAAGGTGCAACGGTCACTGGCAAAGTGGAAAAACATGGCCGCGGCAAAAAAATCGTTGTTTTTAAATATAAACCAAAGAAAAATTATCGCCGCAAACAAGGTCATCGTCAACCTTACACAAAAGTCGTGATTGAAAAAATCAACGCGTAAGGCGATATAAGATGATAAATGTCGTGATCGAAAAAAATCGTTCCGGCAAAATTCGTTCATTTACAATGGACGGACACGCCGATTTTGCTGAATATGGCCAAGATATCGTTTGCGCAGGGGCATCAGCTGTATCATTCGGGGCCATTAATTCCATCATGGTGTTGACAAATGTGGAACCGGAGATTGAACAAAAAGGCGGCGGAGGTTTTCTCCGTTGCGTTATTCCTGAAACGACGACGGGAAAAGAATTGGAAAAAGTTCAGCTTCTTTTGGAAGCCATGGTGGTGTCCTTGCAAACGATTGAACAGCAGTACGGAGATTTTATCAAGATCGTATTTAAAACTGTAGGAGGTGGAAAGAATGCTTAAATTAGATCTTCAGTTTTTTGCATCGAAAAAAGGGGTTGGGTCTACTAAAAACGGCCGCGACTCTATCGCAAAACGCTTGGGCGCTAAACGTGCGGATGGACAATTTGTAACAGGCGGTTCTATTCTTTATCGCCAACGCGGTACGAAAGTCTATCCTGGCGAAAACGTTGGCCGTGGCGGAGACGACACGCTATATGCTAAAATTGACGGCGTTGTTCGTTTTGAACGATTCGGTCGTGACAAAAAGAAAGTTAGCGTCTATCCTGTTGCGAAAGAAGCATAATCCTTTTTCTGTTAGGGGTGCCCAAAGGGAAACTTTTGGGCGCCCTCTTTTTTTGTTTTAAGGAGCATCGGAAGCGGTAAAAAGCGTTTGGTCGTTCATTGGTTGCATGCAGCTGCTTTTTAATAAGCAATCCTCTGTATCTCATTTCAATCTTTTCTGTTATACTTCATAATGAAGAAGAATGGGAAAACCATTGAGTGTGGGATGGTTACTATATGACAAAATAGGAGTAAAAGAATGAATAATGACTGGACGCTGCTGGAAGTTTTAAAATACGTGCGGCATGATTGGATGAATCGCATCCAGTTAATCAAGGGCAATCTTGATTTAGGACATACAGAAAATGCAAAACGTGTGATTGACGAAATTATTTTAAATAGCCGTCAGGAAACAAGGCTGACCAATTTAAATTTGCCATGTTTGGCTGAATGGATCATGACTTACAATTGGCGGTCTCGACAACTGACGCTAGAATACGAGATTTTGGATGATTATCGCAACGTTTCGTTAAACGATCAGCTCATAACAAAATGGATGTGCACTTTGTGCCAAGAAATCGAAAAGAGGGTGGATCCTCGAGGAGAGAATCATTTATTTCTTTCTATTCAAGAAAGAGGCAAGGCGCATTGTTTCTTTTTTGACTTAAGTGGGATAATAAAAGACAGCCATGAACTGGAAAGATGGATTGAGCAATCCGTCAAATCGCTTTTCGAAACAGAGGTGGAATTCATCGAATCAACAGATGAGAACTTGCAATTTCAAGTTTGTTTTTCTCCTATGGAAAGATAATCATCAAGTGTGGCTGGCACAGGACATAACCATTCTGTTTTGAAAGAAGTCCAATGATGATGAAGAAATAAATGGATTCTGGATGCTTAGGTGAGCAGTCCCCAGCTCTCCCTCGTGTTAAAAAAATTTGCAGCGCTCTTCAAAAAAGAGCGGCAACCTTTTAATAAAGATAAACTTTGTCAAAGAAGACCATCTGTTCTTCGTTTTTTTGATAAGCGATCTTTACACACGTATAAGATAAAAAACTTGTATGGTACCATTTAGAATAAAACGATCTTCAATAGACTTTATTGGGAAGTAAATGGAGGTTTTCTATGTTTGTCGATCAAGTCAAAATCTATGTTAAAGGCGGAGACGGCGGAAATGGCATGGTAGCGTTCCGACGTGAAAAATATGTGCCTAAAGGCGGTCCTGCCGGGGGAGACGGCGGCAAAGGAGCCGATGTTGTGTTCGAAGTCGACGAAGGACTGAGAACGTTGATGGATTTCCGCTATCAGCGCCATTTTAAAGCGCCGCGCGGAGAAAACGGAATGAGTAAAAATCAGCATGGAAAAAATGCGGAGGATATGGTGGTCAAAGTACCGCCGGGAACGGTTGTGATCGATGATGATACAAAAGAAGTCATTGCCGATTTAACGGAACACGGCCAGCGTGTAGTGGTAGCTAAAGGAGGAAGAGGAGGAAGAGGAAATACCCGTTTTGCCACTCCCGCGAATCCGGCTCCGGAAATTTGCGAGAAAGGCGAACCGGGAGAAGAACGATATGTCGTTCTTGAATTAAAGCTCCTTGCCGATGTTGGTCTTGTCGGTTTTCCAAGTGTAGGAAAATCTACGCTGTTATCTGTAGTGTCACGCGCAAGGCCTAAAATTGCCGATTACCACTTTACGACGATCGTTCCTAACCTTGGCGTGGTAGAAACAGAAGACGGCCGCAGTTTTGTGATGGCTGACTTGCCCGGGCTGATTGAAGGAGCCCATCAAGGGGTTGGATTAGGACACCAATTTTTGCGTCATATTGAGCGAACGCGTGTGATTGTCCATGTGATCGATATGTCGGCGTCAGAAGGTCGAGATCCATATGAGGATTATGTAACGATCAACAATGAGCTAAAAGAATATAACTTACGGTTAACCGAAAGACCACAAATTATTGTGGCTAATAAAATGGATATTCCAGAAGCACATGAAAATTTAAAACGGTTTAAAGAAAAACTTCAAGAAGACTATCCTGTTTTTCCTATTTCAGCTGCAACGAGAGAAGGAATACGGGAGCTATTGTTTGCGATTGCGGATAAGCTGGAAGAAACACCTGAATTTCCTCTTCATGATGCCGAAGAAAAACAAGGCGTTCACCGAGTCGTGTATAAATACGAACGGCCTGAAGAGGAGTTTACCATTACAAGAGATCCTGATGGCGCCTTTGTTCTGAGTGGGGCAAAAATTGAAAAGCTGTTTAAAATGACAGACTTTACCCGTGATGAATCCATCCGACGCTTTGCTAGACAAATGAGAAGCCTCGGAGTCGATGAGGCTCTCAGAGCAAAAGGAGCGAAAGACGGGGATACTGTCCGTTTATTGGATTACGAATTTGAATTTATCGAATAATGATGGAGTCGGGCCGGACTATTCGTTAAGCTATGTTCGGCCGAAGATTCTTTTCCACTAGCACTGCCAAAAGTTTTATTTTATCGCAATTGGGGGAAAATGCATTGCGAAAAAAGGATCTGAATCAAAAATTTTACTTAGTTCGTGAGGATGTCCTGCCGGAAGCCATGAAAAAAACGTTGGAAGTGAAAGAACTTTTGGAACGCGGAAAAGCCGATTCGGTCCAAGATGCTGTAAACAAAGTTGATTTAAGCCGGAGCGCCTTTTATAAATACAGGGATACCGTATTCCCTTTCCATACGGTTGTAAAAGAGAAGATCATTACGTTGTTTTTTTATTTGGAGGATCGTTCAGGGACGCTGTCACAATTGCTCGAGGTAGCGGCTCGTTTCCATTGCAATGTGCTGACCATCCACCAGACGATTCCCATTCAAGGCCGGGCGAATGTCACTCTTTCGCTTGACGTGACCAATATGTCAACGGACTTGGATGACTTGCTCAACAAGCTGAAAAAACTGGAATTTGTCGAAAAAGTGGAAGTGCTAGGTTCGGGTGCATAAAAATTAGGTATATTATTCCCACATTAAGGGACAGTAAGCCCTTTTTAGGAGATGTGCAGGAGAAAAAAGAGAAGGGGAAAAGGTCTAACTGCCTCTAAATGCCCGATTGGTTCCACTAACCATTCGTGTTCCCGCATGGAGGGGCAGTTGCCTCTGATGCCTAAATAGCTCCATTAATCATCCGTGAAACACCGATGGGAGTGTCACTCCATTTTTCATAATTTTCTTGACAGAGGGAGAGAGAAATCAAATGAAGATATCTTATTTAGGACCTGCGGCGACATTTACCGATTTAGCCGTTTGTTCTGCTTTTCCAAAAGCGGAAAAAAAAGCATGCATGACCATTCCGGAGTGTATGGATGAGGTTATGGAAGGAAAAGCGGATTTGGCAGTGGTACCGCTGGAGAATACTTTGGAAGGAACCGTGAATTTAACCATTGATTATTTAACCCAGGAAGTCGATTTAAAAATTATTGCAGAGTTGATTGCCCCCATTCGGCAGCATTTATTAATGCATCCTCAAAATGCAGAGCGTTGGAAGAACATCGAAAAAGTGATGTCTCATCCTCATGCCATTGCCCAATGCTATAAGTTTTTACATACATATTTTGAGAAAGTGCCATGTGAAGAAGCAGCATCGACTGCTGCCGCTGCACGTTACGTAAGTGAACATCCGGAAGAGCTCACCGCTGCGATTGGGAATTCATTATCCGCCGAAAAATACGGCTTAACCATCGTGAAGGAAAATATTCACGATTATGATTTCAACCATACCAAATTTATTGTGCTGTCCAAAGAAGAACAAAAGCTGGAATTACCTTATGAGTCTGGTGTGGAAAAGACGACGATTATGGTCACATTGCCATCGGATCAAGCGGGTGCGCTTCATCAAGTTTTATCAGCGCTTGCTTGGCGAAAAATCAACTTGAGCAAGATTGAATCCAGGCCGGTCAAGACCGGACTGGGAAACTATTTTTTCATTATCGATATTAATCAAAGGATGGACGACATTTTGCTTCCCAACGCCTTTGCTGAGATGGAAGCGCTGGGTTGTACAGTCAAAGTTCTTGGAAGCTATTTATCGTATCAAATTTAAATATGGAAAACGGGCATCCAGCCAAAAAGGCTTTTGATGCCCTTTTTTCATAAATGAAATGAAAAGAGCGATTAAGCCAGGAAATTCAATAAAACCTTTGCGGGTGCTCCGAGGCGTCAAACTATTCGTCTAAGAGAAATCCTGCTTTTTTCAGGGCTTTTTCCGCTGCGTCAAGAGTGCGGGAATCCTTGGCACTGACAGTATGGAGATGGACACCATCGGTCAACTCCGACAAAAAGGCAGCGTTCGTTTCGCGAATTCTGGCCATAAACTGTTCGACCTCTTTGCGATTGGATACCATTATGGACGCAGTTAAATCACCGTATACAGGGTGTTCAATTTTTACGTCTTTTACGGTAAGGCCATAGTCCACAAGCAAATTAAGCTCCGCTTCCGCTTCATCCGGAGTATGATAACAGGCGATCGTCCGCTCAAAAACGCCATCATTGCCTGACTGAGGTAAATACATATATCCTTGGCTTGTGGCAATAATCGGTTCATTTCTAGCTTTTAAAATAGTAATATCGTTAACAATCACTTGACGGCTAACGTTGGTTTTTTTCGCTAGTTCACTTCCAGTGATCGGATCAGACGATTGTTTCAAGTACTGCAAAATAAGCGTTCTTCGCTCTTCCCCTAAAATTTTTCTGCCGGAAGACAACAAAATCCCTCCAATTGCTTCAATATCTCTTTAGCCGATTTTCTACTACGATTGTATCATAGTTCGTTGAGCTAGCGAACCCGGAGAGAACCGGCGAGCGATTTCATAAAGTGTTTTTGCCAGCTCTATGATATCAAAATCAGGCGTTTGATCGCTGAAGGATATTCGGAAAAACTGTTTTGCAGAAGCATCAGGTTCTCTCATGGCGGTAATCGTTTTGGCTCCTTCTCCTTTTCCTTCTGAACACGCACTGCCGGTGGAAATGGCAAAGCCGAGCCGGTTGCATTCGAGCATGACAAGCTGTCCTTCTATTCCGTCCATGGTCATTCCGATAATGGATGGAAGCTGGACGCTTTGTTCCGCCTCATAAATGGTGTATGGGAAGTCTGGCAAGGCTGAACGAAAAAGTTTACGCTTTCTTGAGCATTCTTTCCAGTAAGATGGAGGATCTGTTTTGGCAGCAGCTACCGCGAAGGCGGCAATTCCGGGTACGTTGATCGTTCCGCCACGGAATCCGTCTTCTTGCGAAAGAAGCGGAAAGACCGGTTCATAGGAGCAGTCTGGGCGAATATAGACGGCTCCGACTCCTTTCGGTCCGCCGATTTTGTGAGAAGCGACGGAGATACTGTCCACATAAGGAATGATTTCTTGTATATCGACTTTTCCAAAAGATTGGACGCAATCTGTGTGAAATAACACTTTTTTTCGATCGATAATCCTGCTGATTTCCTGTATAGGTTGAAGTGTTCCGATTTCTTGATTCACGTGTTGGATGGAAATCAATATCGTGTCAGGACGAAGATTTTTAAGGACTTGTTCAGTCGATATTTGACCGTTTTTTTCCATTTTCAGTTTGGTTATTTGAAATCCCTCTTTTTCCAGAAAGTGAACGGCGGAAAGGACAGAAGCATGTTCACTTTCTGCCGTGATGATATGGTTTCCTTTGCCGATTTCCCGCGCTTTTCTGGCTAGTGATATGATGGCAAGCAAATTGCTTTCTGTTCCTCCTGAAGTAAAAAAAAGTCCTTTAGGTTCTACACCCATTTGTTCGGCAAGAATGGAGCGGCCGTTCTCCAACACGTCCCGGGCGCTGATCCCGATGTTATGGAGGCTTTCGCTGTTTCCAAAATACATTTTGCTGATTTCCACATAGGCAGAAAGAGCTTCTTCGTCCATTGGAACAGTGGCCGCACAGTCAAAATATTTCATTTTTCCCACTCCTTTCGATTCTGTCAAAAAACGATCGATTTCAAAAAATGCTTGTCAATAGTTTAATTTTGTGTAAATATATATGTCAAGATATCTGTAAAAATTCAAACAAAAATCTTCGGGGGAGTATAGAGGAAAATGTTACAGGCGCGTAGAGACAAAAAGGAGAGATAAAGAATGGAGAAAGAAGCGGATGTAGTGATTATCGGGGGAGGGGTGGCGGCTCTTCAGCTTGCTCGCTATCTTCATCCGCAATTTCATGTAGTGATCATGACAAAAAGCAAAATCCGAGACAGCAACTCTTACAAGGCACAGGGAGGGATTGCTGCGGTTGTTTCCGAGACGGATCGATTGGATTTGCATGTTCAGGATACGTTAGTTGCCGGAAGGTACCACCAATCTACTAAAGTAGTGGATGGTCTCGTGCGGGAAGGTTCTGAAGTGGTGAAAGAGTTAATCAAAAGCGGTCTTCCTGTCGACCGGAATGAAACGGGAGAGGTGGCATTAGGACTTGAAGGAGCCCATAGTCGCCGCCGAATTGTTCATTGCGGCGGGGATGCAACAGGTCGTTATTTAATTGAATTTTTATTGGATCGGTTACCGCCAAATGTTGAAATAGTGGAGAATGAGCTGGTTTTTGAACTACTGCTTACAAATGATCGAAGCCGATGTATCGGCGTAGCGGCAAAATCAGTTGACGGTTCTGTTCATCGCTATTTTGGCCGTCATATTGTTCTGGCAACTGGGGGAGCAGGCGCACTTTATCCGTATACATCCAATCATCCGCGAATGATCGGAGATGGAGTGGCGATGGCTTACCGAGCTGGAGCGGCAGTGGCTGATATGGAATTTGTTCAGTTCCACCCCACATTGTTATATGTGGCTGGAGAAACAAAAGGTTTAATTTCAGAAGCGGTAAGAGGAGCCGGAGCTATTTTACTGGACGGTAAAGGTAGGCGGATCATGGAAGGAGTTCATCCACAAAAAGATTTGGCTCCGAGACATATTGTCGCCTATGAGATTTACAAAAGAAGAGCAGAACAGCAGGACGTTTTTTTAGATATAAGCGGAATATCTCATTTTGAAGAAAAGTTCCCGAGCATTTCTCAATTATGCCGCGAGCAGGGTGTGGATCTTAAGGAAGGGAAAATCCCGGTAGTGCCCGGAAGCCACTTTTTAATGGGCGGAATCGTCATCGATTCCTTTGGACGAACTTCGGTCAATGGATTATATGCGATCGGGGAAACAGCATCCAGCGGGGTCCATGGAGCCAATAGGCTGGCTAGTAATTCTCTTTTAGAAGGGCTTGTGTTTGGGAAAAGAACAGCTGAGTTTATCAACCATGAATCTCACGTTTCGTTGATACGATCCGTTCTTTATGACTATCCGTTGAAAGCGAAAGAAGACGAAATGCCAAATCTCGATTCAGAACAGTTGAAATGGAACATGATCGAAAATGTAGGCGTCATCCGAGATGAAGCCGGACTTAACAGACAATTGAATTGGCTGCCGGTTCAGTTGTTGGAATCTTTGATGGAACAATCTTTGGAAAGGCTATCAATCGAACAAATTCAAACGATTTTTATGTTTATCAATAGTTTTATCATGACGAAGTCGGCATTGATTCGGAAAGAGAGTCGCGGTGCCCACATACGAAGCGATTTTCCAAATGAAGACCTTTTTTGGAAAGATCGGCGCATTATCCATGAACAAACGAAAATAACATGGAGGAGAGAGTCTTATGAATCGCATCAAACTGGAATCCATGCTTAAAGATTTTTTTATCGAAGATATTGGGGACGGGGATATAAGTGCAGAAGCCATTTTTACGGCTGATGATCGCGGCTCTTTTTACTTTTTGTCAAAGGCGGACGGCGTTTTTTGTGGCAGTGATGTCATTAAGACAGGTTTTCGTCTGATCGATCCCACTTCGGAGGTAACCGTATATCGGAAAGATGGCGATGTTGTGGAAAAAGGAGAACTCATAGCTGAAATCAAGGGTGCGATGCGCGGCCTTCTCCAAGGCGAAAGGGTGATCTTAAATTTGATTCAAAGGATGTCCGGGATTGCCACAGTAACGGCTAAGGCAGTTGAAATCGTTCAAGGGACGAGGGCGAATATTTGCGATACAAGAAAAACAACTCCCGGTCTAAGGATGCTTGAAAAATATGCCATTCGTGTAGGCGGGGGCTATAACCATCGCAAAGGACTTTTTGATGCCATTATGTTAAAAGACAATCATATTGCATTTGCAGGGAGTATTTTGTCTGCGGTGAAAAGGGCAAAACAGTTTGCCGGGCACACGACGAAAGTAGAAGTGGAAATTGAAACGAAAGAACAGCTGCTGGAAGCGGTAGAAGCCGGTGCCGATATTATTATGTTTGATAATTGCACTCCGGAACAAATACGCGATTGGATCGTTTATGTGCCGGACCATATTATTACAGAAGCTTCAGGAGGCATTACTTTGTCGAATTTGAGAGCGTATGCCGAAACGGGTGTACAATGGATTTCGCTTGGCTTTTTGACCCACTCTTACCAAGTGCTCGATATCAGCGCAAAGGTGCAGCCAAATTTTATATCTTAAAAGGGGGATTGGATGATGAATTTGTTGCAGGCGCTTCAACAAACAACGGTGATTCCGGAGCGTTATAACAAGATGACCATTCAAGAGATGGAAGAAAGAGTCCGAGAATTGAAAACTCGTTTAGGAGAACGATTGTTTATTCCCGGGCATCATTATCAAAGGGATGAAGTGATTCAATTTGCGGATGCCGTTGGAGATTCTTTTAAGCTTGCGAGGATTTCCGCTGATAATAAAAAGGCGGAATACATTGTCTTTTGCGGTGTTCATTTTATGGCGGAGACGGCTGATATTTTGACCGCGCCTGATCAAAAAGTGATATTGCCCGATAGGAAAGCCGGCTGCTCGATGGCGGATATGGCGGATATCCATCAAACAGAGAGGGCATGGAACAAGCTGGCGAATTGGTTTGGCGACACCGTTTTGCCATTAACATATGTGAATTCCACGGCGGAGATCAAAGCATTTGTTGGCAGAAACGGCGGAGCCACGGTCACTTCTTCCAATGCCCATAAAATATTGAAATGGGGATTCTCGCAAAAAGAACGAATTCTGTTTCTCCCGGACCAACATCTTGGACGAAATACCGCTTATGATTTAGGTGTCGATCTTCAACAAATGGCTCTTTGGGACCCGTTGAAAGACGAATTGATCTACGATGGGGATGTGAATGAGATTAAAGTGATTTTATGGAAAGGGCATTGTTCTGTACATGAAAATTTTACTATCCATAATGTCCGGGAAGTACGGAATAAATATCCGAACATCAATATTATCGTACATCCGGAATGTCGTCGGGAAGTCGTGGAGGCTTCGGATAGCAGCGGTTCCACGAACTACATTATCCAAACAATTGAAAAAGCGGCGCCGGGAACATCTTGGGCGATTGGAACAGAAATGAATCTCGTCAGTCGTCTGATCAAACAACATCCGGATAAACATATTATTTCCCTTAACCCGAATTTTTGCCCGTGTATGACGATGAACCGTATTGATCTTCCCCATCTGCTTTGGTCATTGGAGTCCATTTACAAAGGAGATTCCGTCAATTTCATCAAGGTGCCTGAACAAGTAGCGATTGAAGCCAAACTTGCGCTTGAACGAATGCTTGCACTTGCATGATTCAAAATGGCCGCCTATCATGTCTTTCCGAGCAGGAAAGGCATATTTTTTGGGGAAAAAACATAAATTTTTGTGTAAGTTCAATCGCATTTTGGGATCTGAGGCATACAATATATGGACTTACGCCTAAGGAGGGAAAAATGTTGAAGATCCATATAGTGCAAAAAGGTGATACGCTGTGGACGATCGCAAAAAAGTACGGCGTGTCTTTTGAAGAATTAAAAAAGATAAATTCTCAGCTCTCCAATCCGGAAATGATTATGCCTGGCATGAAAATTAAAATACCCGGAACAGGGGGAAACGTAAAAAAAGGGCCCAGCCATCATCATGGCCACCATGGACATCATGGAAAAGAAATAAAAAAATACGAACATCCATTTAAAGAATCGAAACCTCCTACTATTCCAACCGCAGAAACGCCCAGCCAAGTCACCAAAAAAGAAGTCCCGAAAGAAAAGCCCAAACATGTCGCCCCCATAATGCCGCAGCCAATCGTTCCGGATATAGAAATCAATCAGCATTTTGACGTGACAATGGAGCAAATGAACAAACAAATTAGTCAACAAACGCAAAAAGAAATTCATAAGGTGCCGCCCAATATATTTCCCGGACTGGAGGAGTCAGTGGAATTCACGGAAGAAAAGGAATCATCGTCTCATCATCATCAAATCGCCCAATTTGAATGTGGCGGGAACTTTCCATATGTAAGTCCATACTATACGAATTGTTATCCCGCTCCCGTCCCGGTTTATCCGTATCAACCGCAGTGGTCGCATCCCGTCCCGGTTGTTCAACCTGCCGCGAATCCGGTTTTTCACCAGCCTTCCTATCCGTACGGACTTCCCGGAGCGGGGATGAATGAACCAATGGAAGAGTCCTCCTCAGCGCTGCTGCCTTTTACGGAAAGTCAGGCTCCAGGAATGTATCCTCCGGGTGCTTACGGGAACCAGCCGAATTATGTTCCGATTTCCCCAGTGGCACCGGGAACTGGATATGATCCTTATTATGGTGCTTCTTATCCTGGTGCAGTCTATCCGCCGATGCCAAATCAGATGCCAAATCAGATGCCAAATCAACCGATGCCAAATCAGATGCCAAACCAACCAATGCCAAATCAACCGATTTCCAATCAACCAATGCCTTATCAACAGGCAGGACCGACGGAGGGTAAATGGTCAAATGATTGCCATTGCCAAGATCAAAGCGGACAACAAAT
This sequence comes from Bacillus sp. FSL W8-0223, assembly GCF_038006805.1. Taxonomy (NCBI): domain Bacteria; kingdom Bacillati; phylum Bacillota; class Bacilli; order Caryophanales; family Bacillaceae; genus Bacillus; species Bacillus sp. FSL W8-0223. The sequence continues at coordinate 2,607,328 of NZ_JBBOVX010000001.1, read as the reverse complement.
CCCGTCTTATCCAGGAGGGACTTTCATGCCGGTTCAGCCGGCGCCTTATCAGCCCCTGTATCCGCAGGCACCATACGGTTTTTATGGCCAGCCCAGTTCAGGACCGGCGGCTCCTTACGGGGAACAGGGATATCCGCCGGCGTCTGATCAAAATTCGGATTTTAGGACCTCTAGAACGGATGATGAGAGTCATGATGATGATCAATGATGTATGTAGTGGGGACGATTTTAGTCATCGTCTCCTTTTATCTGTTCAAAATGTGTTGAAAGAACCCGTGCTGGCCTATAAGCCTATAAAAGAAGGAAAATGGAAAATTTTTTTGCCGTCAGGACCATGGTTTCTGAAGGAATTTTCTTCAGAAACAAAATGGAAACAACAACAAGCACTTATTCGTTCGCTTCATAGCGTTCATTTTTTCAAAACAGCAGAGCCTCATCCTATGCAGACGGAAGAAGTCATCTCCTTTCAAAAACGATTTTATGGTGTTTTCCGATGGATCGAATCATCCATTCCCCCTTTTTCCTATAAAAGAGAAGAAGAAAGAATTCAAGCTCTTTCTGTTTTAAATGAATTCCACGCTTGCACAGAGACATTTTATTCCTCTTTTTTGTCTGTTATTTCGCAGTTTGATCAAACAAAAAAATGGAAAGAGAGGCATCATGAATTTGAGGCCAACAGAAAGAAACTGGAATGGTATTTATCTTTGAACACGATCAAAAAGTATTTATGGATGGGGGAACGAGCGATAGAGGCAATATCGAAATTCACGATACAAGATGAAATGGCGATCATTCACGGCGACGTCGCCCATCATAATTTTATCAAAGATCGCTCTAATCGCTTGTTTATTACGGATTTCGATCTGATTGCCATTGCTCCGAAAACATATGATTACATTCAGTTTGCCATGAGAGTTTTGCCCATTCTTCATTGGGATGAATCCCTTCTTTGGAAACACCCCTTTTTGGACAAATATCAAGATGATCCATTTTTTCTTGCTCATTTGCTGTTTCCAAGCGATATCTTTAGAGAATGGAACCGTTTTTTCAAACGCCCTCGAAGCGGTCATTTACCGTATTTATATCAAATAACCGTCAAGGAAATGGACGAACGCACGGCCTTTTTTAACAAAATATTCGCTAGAATGTTCAAATGACGTATCGTTTTTCGAATCCATTCCCTCGTATAGTTTTTTTTAAGCCCCGCACACTATAAAATGAGCTGATTGTCGAGCTCACTATGTGGCAAAAGAGGGGATAATGGTGAAAAAAATTTACCAATCTCTCGTTTCGGGAGTGATGGTTTTGAGTCTTGCCGCTTGTTCAGGAGGAGAAGACGCTTATGGAGGCGACCGGGCCAATTATCATCCAAAGGGTGTTTTTTCCAACGAAGGGCATGGCGGCGATACGAATGACCGGCATGATGGCCCGATGACAGAACTGTATGACCACTCTGTCGGCAGAGAAGGTCAGGCCATTCGTGAACATAAAAGAAGATATTTGCAAGTGCGTGATGATAACGGAAATCCTCCCAACCCGACCGTTCCGCTTGCGAAAGATGATAAAAACTTTTGGGCCAGAGATAATCAGTTCAGTCGTAAAGATGCAAACTATCATGGACATTTGCAAACTCAATTGCCTCAGACCAAAAATTCATATTATCAAGCTTATGAAGGGAAAATGGCAGAGAGACTGGCCGCTAAAGCGGTAAAAGTCAATCATGTTCAAGATGCAAGAGCCGTCGTTTATAACAAAGATGTGATCATTGCGGTCATAACCGAAAACGGATCGGCTAAAGAAAAAGTCAAATCAAGCGTCAAAAAAGCAGTCCAACCGTATTTAAACGGGCGCCGATGCACTGTTGTTACGGGTATAGGCAATTTCGGCCGCGTTCGCAATATAGATAATGAACTAAGGGACGGCGGACCAAAAGATCAAATAGAACTTGATTTAAAAGAAATGATGCGAACTTTACGCCATCAGGAAAGATAAAGAAAAAGGGGATGTCCCGAAAGTCAGTAATATGACACAGGGGCACCCCTTTTTTGAGTAAAGCTTTCTATCGTGAAATTCACTCGCTTTCCGTGTGTCTTCTCGCTCTCGGGCCTCGCCTGGTCCGCTTTTTCCACTGATTCTCGCCCACCGCGGTCATCTACAATTTCACTTAGTTAATGCCAAACAGCGCTTTTTCCATTATTCCGTAGAAATCAAAGAGGAGACCGGCACATCCATTATCATTCGGCGTTGGAAGGAATAAAAAGCAAAAGCGAAGAAGAGGAAGAGCCTTTGGTCTGTCGAGGCTGCGCTTGTGTTCGCCTGAACGGTCCGTAATACCCAGAAACTTACCAAAAGGAAATAAAATGTGCTATATTATTGTCGGAAAAACAGATTTGAGAGGGGTATTTAGGATGGCAGGTCATTCTAAATGGAAAAATATCCAACGGAGAAAAAATGCGCAGGATGCAAAAAAAGGGAAAGTGTTTCAAAAGCTGGCGAAAGAAATCTACGTAGCCGCTAAAAGAGGGCTTCCTGATCCTGACGCCAACCCTGCTTTACGGCTTGTCGTTGAAAAGGCGAAAGCGGCAAACATGCCTAATGACAATATAAAGCGAGCCATTGAAAAAGCTCGCGGCAATCAAAATGGAGAAAATTACGAGGAAATTGTGTATGAAGGATATGGCCCCGGCGGTGTAGCCATTATGGTCACGTGCTTGACTGACAACAAAAACCGCACGGCATCAAATGTGCGGATGGCTTTTTCGAAAAATGGAGGAAATCTTGGGGAAACAGGCTGTGTTTCCTATTTGTTTGACCGCAAAGGCTATTTGGTCATTGAAAGAGAAGATTTGAATCTCGACGAAGATGATGTGCTTCTGCAAGCTATTGAAGCCGGAGCGGAAGAAATGGAAACGAGCGAGGAAGCTTTTGAAATTTATACGGATCCGGAGAACTTTATGGAAGTGAAAGAAAACTTGGAAAAAGCGGGATTTGCTTTTGCAACCGCTGAAATCACGATGGTTCCGCAAACTTATACGGTGCTTGATGATGAGCAATCAGCCAAAATGGAAAAATTGCTCGACATGCTCGAAGACAACGATGATGTGCAAGAAATTTATCATAACTATCAAGAAGCTTAATAAGTTTCATCCATCATCCATTTGGAGCAAGGCCTCGTTTTTCGATTTTATATAAAAGCTTTTTACGTGAGCGTTCATGATAAAAAAAGGACATGTTGGCAATCTGCGATAAACGCGTAGAATGCCGGCATGTCCTTTTTTGCTGTATCATTAAGAAGATGATGGTTTCGGTTTCCCGCGATTGATGAGTCTTGCGACATCGATCATCGAGAAAGGCAAGAAGCGGTATTTTCGGTAAGCCATATATCTTGGCTCCCAGTTTGGATCATATTTTTCTTTGAATTTTCGCAGTCCGGCGAAATGGTAAATATATTGAATATGATGAAACATATGGGAAGCAATCCGTTCCGGCCAAAAAGCAGTTTCGGTTTGGCCGACATTGGAAAGCGGCGTCATACCTAAGTTGAATGTGGTATAGCCGTGTTCTTGTGCCCATTCAATCATGGCAATCAATAGACCGTCCATAATGCCGGGAGGAGCATCGGGTACATATCGCATTAAGTCGATGGAAATAATTCCTTTCTGGTAAGTCGGCATTAAGCTGGCAAAGGCCAAGATCTTTCCTTCTTCCGTTTCCAATACCGCGACGGGGGCAAGCGAGAGATAGTCTCGATCAAAATAACCTAAAGAAAATCCTTTTTCTTTTTTCTTACCGAGCCATTGATTAGAGACTTCTTCAATATTATGGAAAAATTCGTCTGTAAATGGTGGTTCCACCATCCGAAAGCGTATATTTTCTCTTTTTAATCTGTTTTTGGTGGATCGAAGTCCTGCCTTTCGCTTTCCTCTCAAGGAAAATGAAGTTAAATCGACGATCGCTTCCTCTCCCAGTTTAAAGAAAGAGTTGCCAAAGTCATGGTACATCGGCATGTATTTAGATTGGACTTGATAAAAAATGATATGATAACCGAAACGATCCGCTTTTTTATAAAGATCATTCAACAATGAATAAAACGAGTCTTCGTTTCCCACCGGATCGCCAAGCACCACCACTTTATCGCGAATGATCGAAAATTGAATAAAGGCATTTCCATCTTTGGACAAGAAAAAGGATTTGTCCCCTAAAAACGCCAGATGGCTTAAATAATTTCCCCCATAATGATGAAGCAATTCCAAAAGCTTCTCATCGGAAACTTCCATTTCGAATTTTTCGTTGTGCTTGGATTCAAAAGTGTAATAAAAAATGATATTCAGAATGAGGAAGATAGCGGTGCTCATTCCAAATGTCAATTCGACATCATTTTTTTGCACGGTCATTCCTAGTTCATATGCATAATCAGGAAGACTGTTTAACGTAATAAAGTAGATCCAATAAAACAACATAAACAAGCCGGCAAGAACCAGTTTCCGGACCCCCGTTACAGGACGGCGGATGCGGTCGAACTTTTTCTTCGAGTAGCCAAAAAGCAAGATCATGCCAATCAGCCAAATAACCTCTAAAACGGTTCCCGCTGTTAAGAGAACAAAAAGAAGCGCCAGAACAAAGCTGTTGAAAACAAAGTGGCGAGCTCTCTTCGTCCCTAAATAAACCCCTTTGACACTTAATATCAAAGTGATGGAAAGAGCGACCAGAAAGGCGTCAAACAATAATTTGATATAACGAGTATAATCTTTGCCGGCGATCGAATGATCAAAATGATAAGGCTCAATTCCATATAAAAATAAGTAGACTCCGCTCAAAAACACCAAAATGGAAAAAGACAAATACGGAATTTTTTGTACCCAGCTTTTTTGCAAGGACAAGACGACGCTCGAAGTATCAATCGCCGGTCCAAGAATCGGTTTCATTTCCGGCTTTTTCAATACGTTGCCGCTGAATTCGTAAATGGTAAAGATAAGCCCGAGAAGAAAAGGCAAAAAGTAATAAACAGTACGATACAATAACAGAGCGGATACAATCGTTTCTTCTTGATAGCCCAATTCTTGAAAACCGATTAAATAAATAACATCAAAAGCGCCTAAGCCTCCGGGAATCATACTGATTAATCCGGCAGCAGCTGAAGTGAAGAAAATGCCGCAAGCTGTTCCAAACGGTACATGGATCCCCAGAACCCGCAACGAAAAAAAGGCGACGATGGCCGCTGACAGCCATTCGATAATAGAAGCGACCATATATTGTACCGATAAAGTGAAAGAAGTAGCGTCTTTCCCTTTGATGCGAGACAGAAGAAAAAAGGCGGGCAAATAGAGCGCTATGACGACTACTACGATGTCGAGCCACTTTTTGCTGGCAAGCAGCGGTTTGGCATGAAAAAAGTTCAAGAGCACGAATAGACAATAAAACGACAAGCCGGCAAGGGTGCCTGTCGCCATCCAAGCAATTCCCCGCAACAGCTTAGATTCTTCTTTCGTATGCTGCTTATACAACATCATTCTTAATCCCGCGCCGATGATGCCGCCAAAGCCCAAAATTCCGTTAAGCGTATTGGCGATCCAAGAGATGCGGAATATTTTTCCCGTACGAATATTCAAGTTCAAAAAACGAAGAAGAAAGAAATCATAAAGAAACATCGTACTGACCGCGAGCAAGCCTAATAATACAACTACCGTCACTTGGTAGGATGAAAGACTTTTTAATATGCGGATGGAATCGCTAATGGAGATATTGGAAAGTTCTCTTTTTCCTTGAAAAAAGACAAATACAATGATGGCTAATGAAAAGAAAAATTTTGCTGAACTGCGTAGCCTTTTGAATGTAAGGAATTGTTGCAATATGATCTTCTCCTTTGCTCCGCATAGTCCGTCCGTCAGTTCGTTTCGCTGCGTCAGCGACGACGGACGCTTTTTCCTTCCTTCATTCTATAATAAGTAAGCCAAAGATAGAATTTTTTTCTTCTGCTGTCAAGAGGCCGTATCCTTGGCAAAATGAGAGAAAAAAAGGGGATAGTCGTCCGTTGAAAGGACTATATTTGCTCTTTCGATTATGATTATATTTCTCCTTTTTGGAACAAACTATCAACAAGAGTTCATTACATTTAGGTGGTGTTTACATGACGCTGTTTACAAGAATCAGTTTTATGATGTTATTGGTGGCAGGAGCGTTTTTCCTTACGATTTTCCACGATGAAGCCAAAACGGATACGAGCAAAAAATCGGCCGAGAGTGAAGAAAAGCCAATAAGTACTGCCGGTGTCGTGTCGCCCAATGTTTCTGAAAAAAAGATGACCGTGATTTTAGACAGAATTTATTTGGATGGAGAGGTCAGCGAAGAAATCCGGACAGAGCCGTTCATTTCTATTGGAGATATACTTGAACGTTATAAAAACTGGAAATTGGTAGAAATGGATGATACAGAAGCTGTGTTTCAAAAAAAAATAAACGATATATCTCCTTTATTAAAAGCTAACGGATATTTTGGCATTACGGACAAAGGGGTTTTATCCATTTTCAAGGGAAAACCGGAAGGAAAAAACGCCCAAATTATTCAATCTTTTTTTCAAATTGATGTTCATAAACTTGAAAGCGGCGTTCAAAAAGAATTACGACACGGAATTCCCATTAAGACAAAAGAAAAATATACGAAAGTAATTGAAACGTTTAAGCCATACTCCATCGAAAAATAAAAACAGGATGATTTTGACCTTTGTTCATTTCAATCCAAGCTTTTGGATACAGTATTCAATCACAGTCGTTTTCAAGAAAATAAACGACCTTTCCTCGACTTAACACTGAGAAAAGGCCTTTTTATTTTTACTTATAAAGAGCTCGCGGCAAAAAAGCCGTGAAAAGGAGAGTGCTGAAAATATTGTTATCTTGCTGTCAAAGGGGATTTGACTATTCAGATTCAAATGACTTTCTGGAAAAAGAAAAGAAACGAACCCGATATAACAAGGATTCGTTTCTCGTAGTGATTTGTTTGTCAAATATATTGGTAGGCGGGTGACAGCGGTCCCCTAAAAAGATCGTTCTGTCAACTAGCCATCCGTTAAACCGATGTCCGGTTGAAGTTTATTTAAAAGAAAGACCGGCTGCAACTTCCATTTGCTGATCTTTCACTTCTAAAACAAATTGTAAAATATCTTCTGCTGCATGCGGATTGATGAATTTTCTTTGGCTATCGATAATATGATTGAGTTTTTCTCCATCATTTTTAAGCAATTCGGTCATTGTCTGTTTGATATCGTCTGTCTTATTGCACACTACTCCCAAATTTGATTTTTCGGCAAAGTAGGGGTTGTCCTCTTCTTGGCCGGGCAACGCACCGGTTATAATCATCGGCGTATTGGAAGCAATGGCTTCAAACATGACGTTAGGACTCCCTCTTGTAAAGACGATATCAGAGGCAAACATCAGTTCATGGATATTTTTCGTGAAACCGTATATCTCTACTTTATCTCCATATTGTGGAAAAAGGGATTGCTCTAACTTTGCTTTCAGCTTCGCATTTCTCCCTGCCACAATTTTGACGGTGCAATCAAAATGATCGAGCAAAATTTCCGCAATCTTCTTCATATTGCCTACACCTTCGCCGCCGCTCATAATCAAGCATTTTAAAGGGGCGCCTTTTTGATAACGGACCTTTCTATTGGTGTTGTTTCTGAAAAACCTGGAACGAACCGGAAATCCTAAAATTTTTATATTCTCCGCTGGAATGCCGTATTCCATACACTTATCCGCCGCTTCCACGGTCGGGCTGATGATATAATCAGCTCGAATATCTGCCCATAACGGGCTAATGTTGACAAGATCAGCTATCAGTGTAATGAATGGGATTTTAATATTTTGTTTCTCTAAAATATTTAAAATCGAGCCGTTAAAATTAGGGTGCACCGACAAAATCAAATCGGGTTTTACTTCGTCCAGCAAATGCAGAAAGTTATTTTTGATTAATCCTTCTATAAAATAGTTGATTAACGTTGGGTTATCAGCTGATATGTTATATACCATCTTCCATAAATTTTCGGCTTTTCTCGTGATCGGTCCATATAGTTTGCCGATCGACAGCAGAGTTTGTCCGCCAAGCGAAAAGCCATCCACAACGTGTATGTTGATGTCATGGTCCCTTCCAATTTTTTCGCATAAAGATTCTGTAATGCTTTTATGCCCATGACCTGTATGATCAGAGGAAATGATCAGCACTTTTACGCCCATTTTACCAAGCCTTTCTTCACATTGTATAATATAATCATACCAATAAATGATAGGGAGAATACTAAAATTTTCTTCCATTTTGATCAAGCAAAAAAAAGAAAACACTTTTGAATTCCTGAAGGTAGTATTGTACTACTCAAAAATAAAAACGGAGTTCTTTCTGTGTTTTCACTAAAAAAGACTTCCAAAATAGAAATATGTTCTTGCTCCAAATAGTATGTAAAGAAAAAATAGACGGCTGTCTTGCATTCATCCCTGTTTAACCAATAAAAAAGCAGGATGAACCTTAGTCATGATCTTTTGTTTGAAATGATCTGTAGATATAATATCATATTGATGAAATGCCAAAGAAGTTTTTTTGCAAACTGCACTTCCATTGGCTGGACGAATCTGAAAGGAAATGCATGTTGACAATAGCTGCCGCATCTTGCTGCATAAGAAATCTTGTATTATAGAAATCCAATTCGTGTTGACGATCTTAAAGCAAACCATATCATCAAATTTTTAGACAAAGGAGCTTTCATTATATTTGAAACGTACGAAATGGAGAATCATCTATACGATCTTTGTTTTTATTGCCCTTGCGGCATTTGACAATATCATCATTGGATTATTTCCTCCGCTGTTTCGCTATATAGCAAAAGATTTACATGTGGAAGTTGCGAAATTAGGAGTTGTTTCAGCTGTTAACATTTTAGTTACAGCGGTTTCCTCCGTTTATTGGGGATATCTTTCCGGAAAATATAAACGTAAGAGACTGATTATGATTGGGACCTTTATTTGGGTCATATCTGTATTTTTAACGGCCTTTAGCCAAAGTTACGGGCAGCTTTTACTGTTTCAAATCATAACAGGAATCGGTTTAGGCTGTATTGCTTCTATTGGTTTCAGTGTTTTAACGGATTATATCCCCTATCAAAAGCGGGGGATGGTGTTAAGCCTTTGGGGCATGGCACAAGGCTTAGGCGGTATTTTAGGGTCTCTGATGGCTTCTTTAACGGCCATTAATACGAGTTGGAGATGGCCTTTTGAAATCGTTGGGTTGATCGGTTTTTTTCTCATTATTCTTTACGTTTTTGTAGAAGAACCGTCCAGAGGCCAGTCAGATCCTGAGTTGAAAGATTTGATGAGAAATGGACAATCTTACAACTACATAATAGAGGCCAAGCATCTTCCCGCTATTCTTCTAAAAGGCAGCAACGTGTTTTTGTTTTTGCAGGCATTTTTTATGAATATTGCAACGGGTAGCCTCATTTGGATTCCAACTTTATATATTTATAAAATTCAGCAGCAAGGGTACAGTTTGGAAACAGCCATGATTGCATCAGGTTATCTTTATGCGATTTTTCAAATCGGCGGGATGACTTCCGCTTATTTCGGCCATCTTGGTGATCAGTTGCAAAAGAAAACGTTTAAAGGAAGAGCTTTATTAACGGCTGTTTTCGTATTTCTGACGATGCCTCTTTATATACTCATGTTTTTCATTCCGTTGGATCATCTGTCATTGCCGAATGATCATAATGCTTTATCGGTTTTAGGCGGTTTAATCACACAAATATTCACAAATCCATGGATTGCTTTATTGTTTGCTTTATCGCTTTTGGCATCTGCTGCTCAATCTGCCAACACGCCAAACTGGCTGGCGCTGATAACAGATGTGAATCTTCCTGAGCACAGGGGGACAGCATTTAGCGTCGCTAATCTTTTCAATAGTTTAGGCAGAACTGTCGGTAACGTAGGAGTTGGAATTGTGCTTGGCATCGTTTCTACTTCTTATCATGAACCATATAGCTATATGATCACGTTGTCACTGCTGCAGCTGTTCCTTGTTCCGTCTGCATTCAGTTATATTTTAATGGCCAATCAAAATGTATCTGACATCAAACGAGTGAAAAAAATCTTGAAAGAAAGATCGTAGCGGCTGCATTGTCTAAAGTCGGCAAATGATACGGAAAGATAAGGGTTCCGTATGGCGAAAGCAGGATCGCCACTTTTCTTTTAAAAAAATAAATTCCGTCGGTTTCTTGGTTTCGTTTTCGATTGGTCTGTTTTTTGTTTTCTATTTTTTCTGTTAGAATAAGAACAGATGTTTTGTTAAAGGAGATGAAGGATGAAATCTACTTCGGCTTCCATCATTGCCGATTAGTTGCCGCAACGGCTGTTATAAAAGTTGCACGGCCTTGTTTCGGCCGTTTTGACAACATAGAAGGATAGGAGTGAATGCTGCGCTTCTTTTCTTTTTTGTTCCTGACAGTCCCATTCATTCTCTCCCGTTTTTTTTTCGCTTCACAAATCAAGATGTGGTACAATCATGGTTAGCATAAAAGGAGAGAGTTGGTTTGTTTGAATATATTAAAGGTGTTATTGAATATGTAAGTCCTGAATATATCGTCGTCGATCATCAAGGAATAGGCTATCAAATCATGATGCCGAATCCATTTGTGTTTTCAAAAGAGCTGGGACGCGAGAAAAAAGTGTACATACACATGCATGTACGGGAAGATTTGCTTGCTTTGTACGGTTTTGAGTCAGCCGAAGAAAAAAAGTTATTTCAAAAATTATTAAATGTCTCAGGTATCGGTCCAAAAGGAGCTTTGGCCATTTTGGCTTCGGGAGCCCCTCAACAAGTGATCGCCGCCATTGAAAACGAGGATGAAAAATTTTTGACGAAATTTCCTGGCGTTGGCAAGAAAACGGCAAGACAAATGATTTTAGACTTAAAAGGCAAATTGCAAGATGTCGTTCCCGATTACTTTCCTAATTTATTTTCCTCCTCATCACCTGAATCTCCTGCTGAATTTTCTCCTGAATGGGAGGAAGCCGCTCTTGCGTTGGAGGCGCTTGGGTATTCCCGCAACGAAATTCAAAAAGCGGCTCATGTGTTGAAAGGAAAAGCCCTTTCAACGGATGAATATATAAAGAAAGCTTTACAAGTACTGTTGAAAATATAGAGTGACACTTCCAGCCGTGGGATGGAAGCAATCGGGCATATGGGGAAGCCTTCCCTTAAAAAGGGTGTCTTCTGTGCTGCAGTCCCAAGGAAGGGGAAGGGACGTATTGCCCGTTAATATGGGATATAAGGAGGGAGGAGATGAACGGTGGAGGAAAGGATTGTGTCGGGTGAAGCAGATTGGCAAGAAGCTGCAATGGAACCGAGTCTGCGCCCGCAAACACTGAAGCAGTATATTGGTCAAGACAAAGTAAAGAGAAATTTGGAAATTTTTATTGAAGCCGCTCGAATGAGACAGGAAACTTTGGATCATGTGCTTTTGTATGGCCCGCCGGGATTGGGAAAAACCACGCTGGCTCAAGTAATCGCTAATGAAATGGGTGTCCGTCTGCGGTCGACTTCAGGACCGGCGATTGAGCGTCCGGGTGATTTGGCGGCTATTTTGACATCGCTTGAGCCCGGAGATGTTTTGTTTATTGATGAGATTCATCGTCTTCCAAGGGCCATTGAAGAGGTGCTTTATCCTGCCATGGAAGATTTTTGCTTAGATATCGTCATCGGCAAAGGTCCGAGTTCTCGTTCTGTCCGGCTTGATGTACCTCCTTTTACGCTTATCGGAGCGACGACGAGAGCTGGATCGCTTTCAGCTCCTTTGCGGGATCGATTTGGGGTCTTAAGCCGGCTTGAATATTATAATCAAGAGCAGTTGAAAGAAATCGTTTTGCGGACCGCCGATATTTTCCATACGGAAATTGAAGAGAGAGGGGCGATGGAAATCGCCAGACGCTCGCGGGGGACGCCGCGAATAGCGAATCGCCTGCTAAAGCGAGTTCGCGACTATGCACAAGTTCGCGGAAATGGATTGATTACGTACGATATTGCCGCTGAGGCGCTTGAGTTGCTGCAGGTGGATCAAATGGGGCTGGATCACATTGACCATAAGCTGCTTTTAACCATCATTGAAAAATTTCGCGGCGGCCCTGTTGGTTTGGATACAATTGCGGCAAGCATCGGCGAAGAACCGGGTACAATAGAAGAAGTATATGAGCCGTATTTATTGCAAATAGGTTTTTTACAACGGACGCCTAGGGGAAGAATGGTTACGGAACTTGTTTATCACCACTTTCAAATGGAGGTTCCTAAAGAATGAGCGGTTTAGGAAAAACATTGATGATTGTTGGAGGCATTGTTTTTTTGGTCGGTTTTCTCATGCAGTTTATCAAAATTGGGAGACTGCCGGGAGATATTCTCATAAAAAAAGGGAATATGACCTTCTATTTTCCCATTGCTACGTCCATACTGTTAAGCGTCCTGTTGTCCGCGATCTTCTATTTTTTGTCGCGTTTTAACCGGCCGTAGCATCTTCATTCAAGGCTTATGGTCGTTTGGAATACCCAATCATTTTGCCAATCGCAGGCGGCCTGCCTCGATTTGGCAAAAGATGTTCTTCCAATCCTGCATATAGGATGGGAAACGTTTAGAAACAAGAATTTTTCTGCTTAGAAAAGATTGAATTGAAAAGGTGACATCGAATGAATGTAGAAGATTTTGATTTTGAATTACCAGAAGAATTAATAGCCCAAACTCCTTTAAAAAATCGTTCAGAAAGCCGGCTGATGGTGTTGGATAAGGAAACGGGTGAAATCAAGCATGATATTTTCAAAAATTTATTGCACCATCTGAATCCCGGTGATTGTTTAGTATTGAATGATTCAAAAGTTCTTCCGGCTCGATTGTATGGAGTAAAGAAGGATACGGGTGCTCATATAGAAATTCTGCTTTTAAAACAATTGGAGGGGGATCGCTGGGAAACGTTGGCGAAGCCGGCCAAAAGGTTAAAAGAAGGAAGCCAAATCATTTTCGGAGATGGTCAATTGACAGCGGAGTGCGTTGGGAAGCTCGATCATGGCGGCAGAGTGATCGAATTTCATTATGACGGCATTTTTTACGAAATTCTTGATCAGCTTGGAGAAATGCCGTTGCCCCCTTATATAAAAGAAAAGCTTGAAGATCAAGACCGTTATCAAACCGTGTACGCAAAAGAACGCGGGTCGGCTGCCGCACCGACAGCTGGACTTCATTTTACGGAGGAACTTCTTAAGGAGATTGAATCTGCAGGAGTTCATCTGGCTTTTCTTACTCTGCATGTAGGTCTTGGAACGTTCCGTCCTGTGTCGGTAGATAGGGTGGAAGATCATGATATGCATGCCGAGTTCTATCAAGTGTCTAAAGAAACGGCGGATTTAATTGAAAAAGTTCGTAGAGAAGGCGGGAAAATTTATAGTGTTGGAACTACTTCAACTCGAACGCTCGAAACGATTGCCAGGGATCACGACGGAAAAATTGTTCCCGCTAGCGGTTGGACGGATATTTTTATTTATCCGGGATTTCAATTTCGCGCGATCGACGGGTTGATTACGAATTTCCATCTTCCTAAATCGACGCTGATTATGCTTGTGAGCGCCTTGGCAGGGAGAGAAAACATCCTGAATGCCTATGAAACCGCCGTGCGGGAAAAATATCGTTTCTTTAGTTTTGGAGATGCGATGTTTATAAAATAAATTGATTTGGCAGACAAAGTTAGCATCAAAAGAGGAAGGAGCATGGAACATTGCCAGCCATCAAGTATGAATTATTGAAAACTTGTAAGCAGACGGGTGCAAGGCTTGGTAGAGTGACGACGCCGCATGGAAGTTTTGAAACGCCCATGTTTATGCCCGTTGGAACGTTAGCGACAGTGAAAACCATGTCCCCGGAAGAATTAAAAGAGATGGGGGCTAAGATTATTCTAAGCAATACGTATCATCTTTGGTTAAGGCCCGGCCATGATATTATCCAAGAAGCGGGCGGCCTTCATTCCTTTATGAATTGGGATGGAGCGATTTTAACCGATTCTGGCGGTTTTCAAGTATTCAGCTTGAGCAAACTTCGTCGCATTGAGGAAGAAGGCGTGTATTTCCGCAATCATTTAAATGGGGAAAAACTGTTTTTATCTCCTGAAAAAGCGATGGAAATTCAAAACGCTCTTGGATCAGACATTATGATGGCATTTGATGAATGCCCTCCTTATCCGGCTGAGTTCGATTATATGAAAAAGTCGATAGAAAGGACTTCGCGATGGGCTGAGCGCTGCCTGAAAGCTCATAAAAGACCGGAAGACCAAGGGTTGTTTGGGATTGTGCAAGGGGGAGAGTATAAAGAACTTCGTCGGCAAAGTGCCAATGATTTAGTGTCTCTTGATTTTCCGGGCTATGCGATCGGTGGACTGTCGGTGGGAGAACCGAAAGAGGTCATGAATGAAATGCTGGAATTCACGACGCCGCTTTTGCCGGCTGATAAACCGCGCTATTTAATGGGAGTAGGGTCGCCGGATTCTTTAATTGATGGCGCCATTCGGGGAATTGATATGTTCGATTGTGTACTTCCAACGCGAATTGCCAGAAACGGTACGCTGATGACGAGCCAAGGTCGGCTTGTGGTGAAAAATGCAAAATACGCTCGCGATTTTCGGCCGATTGATGAGCAATGTGATTGCTATACGTGCAGAAACTATTCGAGGGCGTATATCCGTCATTTAATTCATACGAATGAAACATTGGGAATTAGGTTGACGACTTACCACAATCTTTATTTTCTGTTAAAATTAATGGAGAAAATCAGACAAGCTATCCGGGAAGACCGGCTTGGTGATTTTAGAGAAGAGTTTTTTGAACAGTACGGTTTTAATCGTCCTGATGCCAAAAACTTTTAAAAAGGAACGTAAGCTTGAACCTCAAGCTTTGAGTGTTTATTGTACTTAGAAAGGGGTGAATGGATTGGGTAGTTTAGGAACATTTTTGCCTTTAATTATCATGTTCGTTCTGTTTTACTTCTTGCTTATCCGTCCTCAGCAAAAACGGCAAAAGCAAGTCATGAATATGCAGAACAGCTTGGAAAAAGGAGATAAGATCGTTACGATTGGCGGTCTTCATGGCATCGTCGATTCGCTGGATGAAAATACGATTGTCATTCGATGCGGAGATGGCAGCCGTTTGACATACGACCGGTCAGCGGTTCGTGATGTGATTGAAAAAGCCAAAAGTTCTTCGACGAACTCGTCTTCAACAAACTCGTAATAAAAAAAGAAGCAATTTGGTCATTCGAATTGCTTCTTTTTTATGGATAGATTAAAGCGCAAAACAGAGGTCAGAAACTTGCTAAGACTCTTTCGTTTTCCCGCCGGAAAGATTGACGCCCAATACGCTTCCTAGCATGGCGGTGGCGATATAGCAAAGATGGAAGATGAGTTGCTTTAAAGAAAAGATGGAGTCGTATCCGAGAAACTGATATAGAAAAATAATGGAACTATAAATGATTCCTGTAATCGCTCCAAGAAGCAATCCTTTTTCCTTTCCTTTTCCTCCTGTGATATATCCCCCGATGAATAGGCTAAAAAAAGAGATAATGGTGACAAGCAAATGAATAGATTGTTCGGTTAATTGCGAAAAACGTAAAATGGTTGCAAATATAAGACTGCTTACCACCGCCATGATCAGGATAGCGATGACCCCGTATAAAACTGCACTAATTTGCCTTTGCATAAAACGGCTTCTCCTCCCGCCTTGAAATTTAAATTTTCCCAGTACAAGCTTATGCACTTCTTTTTTGGAATAGAAGCATCATTTTAAATTCTAAATTCCAGCTTCTTCCTTAAATCTTTGATCCTTGTTCACACATACTAAAAAGGTGAACGACATCCAGGGAGGGAATTTCGTGACTTATTGGTTGATCGGAATTAGAACGATTTTTCTTTATATCGCCATATTAGTTATTTTTCGGTTAATGGGGAAACGTGAAATAGGAGAATTGAGTATTTTAGACTTGGTAGTATTTATCATGATCGGGGAAATGGCGGTTATCGCGATAGAGAAACCGAATGCGCCGATCATGTACACATTGTTCCCTATGTTGATTATTATGGTCGTTCAAATTTTATCTTCTTATATTTCATTGAAAAGCGCGCGCTTTCGCAAAATGATGGATGGACAACCGGCGATTATTATCAACAAAGGAAAAATTGACGAAAGAGTGATGAAAAAAAATCGATATAATTTTGATGACTTAATGGTCCAACTTAGAGAAAAAAATGTCAGCAATATTGCCGATGTAGAGTTTGCTATTTTGGAGCCTTCTGGAAGCCTATCCGTATTAAAAAAAGACAACAAAAAAAGAGAGGAAAATTCTTTTACACTTCCTCTTATTTTAGACGGTGTCATACAAGAGGAAAATTTAAAAATGATCCATAAAACTCCTTTTTGGCTGAAAAGGGAGCTGCGTGAAAGAGGCTTAAAAAAAATCAAAGACATTTCTTTTTGCAGCTATCAGGACGGAGAATTTTATATTGATATCAGCGATCCTCCACCTAAAAAAGATGGAAATCATCAACGAGATTGAATGGTTTGTTTGTACGGGCAACACTAGAAACAGTTCTTGCTTGTCGTTTTCACCATTCAATCGGATCCATTGACCATTAGAGCAACAGGTGGGTTAATGATTTGCTGTATTGGTTGGTAAGCCATTGCTGAATAGTGAGAACCGATCATAACGTTTTATACCCATCTTTTTACAAAAGGGATTTTTAGCAGATCTCTTTTTTTAATTAGACCGGCCGCTCCGGAACAAATGATGTAGAGGACGGAAGTGAAAGTGGCTCCCGCCAAAAAACGAATGAATGGACTTTCCATGGTGAGTACATATTGATCTGCCAGTTTGGAGAATATAATGACAACCACGACGACAAATATAAAATGAAGATAATCTCTTACATAAATCGTTAAAGATAATTTTTTAACGGCTGTCATTAGATGAAGCAACGTCACTAACATGGTTCCCGTCACAATCCCAAGTGCCGCTCCGTAAATGCCGAATGAAGGCTGGGAGGCGAGTACGAAAATAACGGCCAATTTTACAAAAGAGCCGATAAAGCTGTTGATCATCGCTGCATCCGCAAGATTCAGCGCCTGCAGAACCGCCTGAAGAGGTCCTTGATAATACTGGAAAAGAAAGAAAGGAGCCATCAATTGAATAAACACTGCCCCTTTATTTGATCCATACATTAGCTGCATCAATGGTTCGGCATACAAATAAAGAATAATGACAGCCAGTCCTCCGGTGACTAGACAAAATCGCAAAGCTTCTTGAACTTGGTATTCCAAAAGCCGATAGTTTTTATGGGCATTGGCCTCGCTGATCGCCGGTACTAATGAAGTAGATAAAGAAGTGGTAATAAAAGAAGGCAGCAGTAATAGCGGCAACGCAAAGCCCGTTAACATCCCGTATTGCTGCGTGGCCACACCGGAGGCGATTCCAGCGATGGCCAGACTGCGGGAAACGACAATCGGTTCTAAAAACCACGACAAGGAGCCGATCAGTCTACTGCCCATCGTCGGAATACCCACAATCATTAATTCTTTAAAAACATCTCCCCCTGAAAAAATGGTTTTCAAAAAATGGTTTCGCACGCGGAATCTCTTTTTCATTTTAAACATGGTAAACAGATATAACAGGGATCCAAGTTCGCCGAGCACGGAGGCGATCATCGCTCCTGCGGCCGCAAACTCAACGCCGTATGGTAGGAAGGCTTTTGTCATAACGGCGATGAGAGCGATCCTAATCGCCTGCTCCAATACTTGTGATATTGCGGATGGTTTCATATTTTGCCTACCTTGAAAATAGCCCCTTAAAACCGAGGAGACGGCAACGACAGGGATAACGGGAGCGATGGCCAGAAGCGGATAGAAAGTCCGTTCATCTGTAAACAAAGTTTTGGAGATAAAAGGCGCACATAACAGCAATCCCGGTGTAAAGACGAGCGAGAGAGAAATCGTGACTCCAAGTGAGACGACAAGGATTTTCTTGATCCTCCGAAAATCGCCTCTTGCTTCAGCTTCCGCCACACTTTTGGAGATAGCCACAGGAAGCCCCATTTGCGTCAATGTAACCGCTAGTATAAAAGTTGGGTAGGCCATCATGTATAATCCGACTCCCTCTTCGCCGATGGACCGAGCGATCACAATTCTATTGATAAACCCTAAGATTCTGGTCACAAAGGTCGCTATTAATAATATGAGTGTTCCTCTAAGAAACTTCGACATTTTCCTCCCTGCCTTCTCAACTGTACCGTTATCTTTTACAATGATATATATGCAAACAAATGGACAAAGCATGACAAGATGTTCATTTATCGGAAAAGGCGGGATGAAAATGAAAAAAAATCATCACCCATATCAGCGGTTTTATCATCGATTAACACCAGCTCTTGTCAGCAAGGTGGAAGAATTTCGGCTGTTAGGCTATGAGTCGGTTCAACTGGATTCATTATGGAATTATTTCATCAAGAAAAAATGGAAGAATGCCCAACAAGATGTTCGGATCTATCAATTAGTAAGCGATATTATTGCACTGAAACCTGGAGATTTTATGAATTATGCAACGGTGGAAGCGTATCGTTCCTCTCCTTTGTTGACAGATCAAAATCGAGAAGAAATCCAATACCTTTTTCATCCACAAAAAGAACGATGATAAATTGACAGCTTCTTTTTTCTGCTTCATAATAAATACGTTGAGCGATTCTGGTGCCTTATTCGCCAGAATTTTTTTGTATCTTTGCAGTACATATTTAAGGAGGCTTTAATTGGAATGGTAAAGCGGAGCCGTATTGTTGCCTTTTTTTTGATTGTGATTCTAATCGGAAGCTTGGCGGGGGCAACAACTAAAAATATTTTGAATCATATCAGGCTGGGCCTTGATTTGCAGGGCGGTTTTGAAGTTCTGTACAAAGTCGAACCAGCGAAAAAAGGACAAAAAATTACGGATAAAGTAGTAGCGGATACAGCCGAAGCCCTTGATAAGCGGATTAATGTTCTCGGGGTAAGCGAACCGAGTATTCAAATTGAGAATGGTCATCGCATCCGCGTCCAGCTGGCAGGGGTGGAGGATCAAAATCAGGCTCGTGAAATGTTATCGACTCAAGCTAACTTGACGTTTCGCGATGTCAATGACCATGTGATGCTTGATGGTTCGGATCTTGTCTCCGGAGGAGCGAAGCAATCATTTTCGCAGGATGGCAAGCCGAACGTTGTGCTTAAATTAAAGGACCGGAATAAATTTAAAAAGGTCACTCAAAAAATTGTAAGCATGGCTCCCAATAACCAGCTTGTCATTTGGCTTGATTTTGAAGAAGGAAAAGATTCCTTTAAAAAAGAAATTCAGAAAAAACATCCGAAATTTATATCCGCGCCTAACGTAAACGAAGTATTAGACACGGATCAAGTGACGATCGAGGGCAACTTCACCACCAAAGAAGCCCAAAACCTTGCTTCTTTGTTAAATGCTGGCGCATTGCCGGTGAAGCTGAAAGAAGTTTACTCGACATCGGTCGGCGCCCAATTCGGTGAACAAGCGTTGCATGATACCGTTCTTGCCGGAATCATCGGGATTGCGATCGTTTACTTATTTATGATTTTTTACTATCGGTTGCCGGGTATCATCGCTGTGATTGCCCTTTCCATCTATATTTATTTAGTACTTTTGATATTCGATTGGATGCACGCCGCGTTGACCCTTCCGGGAATAGCGGCTTTGATCCTTGGGGTTGGAATGGCGGTCGATGCCAACATCATCTCGGCTGAACGGGTGAAGGAAGAGATAAGGGTTGGAAAAAGCATTCGGTCTGCCTTTCAAGCCGGTAATAAAAACTCTTTATTGACCATAATTGACGCCAATATTACGACTCTTTTGGCGGCTGCCGTTCTCTTTTTCTTCGGGACAAGCTCTGTCAAAGGTTTTGCGACCAGTTTAATTGTCAGCATCATCGTCAGCTTTATCACCGCTGTCTGGTTATCGAGAGTTTTGCTTGGATTAATTGTTCAAAGCGGACTGGTCAAGAACCGTCCAGGATGGTTTGGAGTTCGCAAAAAAGATATCCACGATATAAAAGAAAACGTAGATACATTAGATTTGAGTACGAAATTTGACCGTTTTGATTTTGTCAAGCATCACCGCAAGTTTTTTGCTTTTTCATTGATTTTGATCATTGCCGGTATGATCGTGTTGGGAATCTACAGGTTGAACTTGGGTATTGATTTTACGAGTGGAACGAGATTGGAAATTATGGCGAATCAGCCATTGACGGAGGAAAAAGTAGCGAATGAGCTGAAAGCTGTCCATCTGAAAGCAGATCGAATTTTGATATCCGGCGATAAGAAAAATATCGGGGCAGCAAGATTTAAAGAAGCGTTGACCAAAAAAGAAATTGCCCAAGTAAAAGAACATTTCCACAAGAAGTTTGGAAACGAGCCGAATGTGAGCAGCGTATCTCCTATTGTCGGAAAAGAGCTGGTGAAAAATGCGATTTACGCTTTGATCATCGCTTCCATAGGGATCGTTATCTATCTTGCATTTCGCTTCGAAATTTACATGGGGATTTCTTCCATTGCGGCCTTGCTGCATGACGTATTTGTGATTGTATCCGTCTTTAGTTTAACGAGACTGGAAGTAGATCTTACATTTGTCGCCGCCGTGTTGACAATCGTCGGTTATTCCTTAAATGATACGATCGTCACGTTTGACCGGATTAGGGAAAATCTGAAAAAACGCCGCCGCATTAAATCGTATGATGAATTGGCTGATATTGTAAACCGCAGCTTGCGGCAAACGTTGACCCGTTCGGTGAATACGGTTTTAACCGTGTTGATTACTGTTGTGGCGCTGCTTCTTTTCGGAAGCGAATCGATTCGCAATTTCTCCATTGCTCTTTTCATCGGATTGATTTTCGGAACCTACTCTTCCTTGTTTATTGCCGCTCAATTATGGTTGGTGATGAAAAAAAGAGAATTGAAGAAGAAAGGTTCCTTAAAAACGTATAAAGAAAAACGCAAATGGAGCGACGAACCGCAAGTATAAATGAAATAAATAACATCTTTTAAAAGCTGCAGGATCATCCTGCGGCTTTTTTCATGGCATCGAACTGTGGGGGGTGAATCCGTCATTGAAAGCAGAATATGAGTTTTGTATAATAGGATGAGTTGAGGGGTGAACGTATGTTAAAACCAAAAACCCGATGGATTGTTCGGAAACATCTCTCGGATGAGACTGTTCGAACATTGTCAAATGAACTGGCTATCAGCCCTCTTTTGGCCGAACTGTTAGTGAACCGTGGTATTACCGAGGTAGAATCGGCACGGTGTTTTTTATTTGATAAAGGAGAAAGCTTTCATGATCCATTTCTCTTAAAAGATATGGATAAGGCAGTTCGTCGCATAAAAGAGGCCATTAAAAACGAAGAAAACATTTTGGTATATGGAGATTATGACGCCGATGGTGTGACAAGTACATCGGTTATGGTTACCGCTCTACAAGATTTAGGAGCGAATGTTGATTATTACATACCGAATCGATTTACCGAAGGATACGGACCTAATGAAAATGCTTTTCGATTGGCAAAATCGCGCGATATTCATTTGATCATTACCGTAGATACGGGGATAGCGGCTGTGAAAGAAGTGGCTCTGGCAAAGGAATTGGGTATGGATGTCATTATAACGGACCATCATGAACCTGGTCCTGTCATTCCTGAAGCATTTGCCGTTATTCATCCCAAGCATCCGGAAGGAAATTATCCGTTTCCTTATTTGGCAGGTGTAGGAGTGGCATTCAAGACGGCACACGCTTTATATGGCGAGCTGCCGGAGAATCTATTAGATTTAGCCGCCATCGGGACAGTTGCTGATTTAGTGCCGCTTTTGGGAGAAAACCGTTCTCTTGTAAAAGCAGGCTTAAAAAAACTGCAGCAGACAAGTCGTTTGGGCATTCAAGCGATTTGTCGATTAAACGGCGTATCCTTAGAAGAGATCAATGAAGATACTATTGGTTATATGATAGCCCCTAGACTGAATGCCGCCGGAAGATTGGATTCTGCTTATCCCGCCGTTGACTTGCTTCTTGTGGAAGATCAAGAAACGGCTCTTTCCATTGCAGAAGAGATTAATCGGATGAATGCAGATCGGCAGCAAATGGTAAATGAGATGACGAAAGAAGCAGTGGAAATCGTTGAAACTTCCTATCCGCCAGACCGGAATCCCGTCCTTGTGATCGGGAAAGAAGGTTGGAATCCCGGCGTTATCGGGATTGCTGCTTCTCGGCTTGTTGAAAAATACTATCGACCCGTTATTATTTTAAGCTTTGATCGGGAAAGCGGGCTTGCAAAAGGATCTGCCCGCAGCATTCAAGGATTTAACTTGTTTGATAGCTTATCGGAGTGCCGCGATCTATTGCCCCATTTTGGCGGACATACGATGGCAGCAGGAATGACGATGAAAATCGAAGACGTAGATCGATTGCGCAGCCGAATGATCGAATTGGCTCGAGAACAGCTGAATGAGGAAGATTTTATACCACAAACGGAAGTGGATATGGCCATAAACCTGGAGGATGCCGAGCTGTCGATGATTGAAGAACTTCAGCTGCTTGCCCCTTTTGGTACGGAAAATCCGAAGCCAACGTTTTTACTGGGGGATCTGGCTTTTCGCAACATGCGGAAAATCGGTGCAGATCAATCTCATTTGAAAATGCAGCTCGCCAGTGGTGACGCCTCTTTGGACGCTATCGGTTTCGGCATGGGAGAAATGGCTGATCACATAGCTCCTCAATCGAAGGTTTCGGTTATCGGAGAACTTGGCATCAACGAATGGAATCATATCAAAAAGCCGCAGATCGTCCTGCAGGATATTCAAGTAAAGGAATGGCAGCTGTTCGATGTCAGGGGAATGCGGCAACTCGATAAGTGGATGGATCTTGTTCCGGATGACAGGATTTTGATTGTCTTTCATGAAGACACGATAGCCCGGCTTCGACTTCAACCTCTTGAAAAAGATCTTGTCGTCGTTTCTAATTTGGAAACAGCCGCTAATCTCGATATTTCCGGTCGAAATATCGTTTTTATGGATTTGCCTCCAAAAAAAGAATATATGGAAATCTTGCTTTCTCATAAGAGTCCGAACAGAATTTATGCCCATTTTTATCAAGAAAAGCAGCATTATTTCAGTACAGTGCCCACAAGGGAGCATTTTAAATGGTATTATGCTTTTCTTCTCAAACAGAAAACTTTTGATTTAA
The DNA here is from genome assembly GCF_038006805.1 of Bacillus sp. FSL W8-0223. Classification (NCBI taxonomy): domain Bacteria; kingdom Bacillati; phylum Bacillota; class Bacilli; order Caryophanales; family Bacillaceae; genus Bacillus; species Bacillus sp. FSL W8-0223. The sequence continues at coordinate 2,583,997 of NZ_JBBOVX010000001.1, read as the reverse complement.
AACGATACAGCGGCGATTTGGCTAAATACCGGGGATGGTCGAAAGAAACGATTGAGTTCATGTCCAGAGTGTTTTTAGAACTCGGATTTGTTACAATAGAAGATGGCCTTATTTCATTAAATGAAGCGCCGGCTAAGCGAGATTTAAATGAATCCAAAGCTTATCGCGAAAAACAGGAGCAATATCAAATCGAGAACGAACTGTTATATTCAAACTACGAACAATTGAGAGATTGGTTTAATCAATATTTTTATTTGTCTCAAAATCATGAGGAGGAAACTAAAACATGGATTTGAAAAAGTATATTGCTGTCGTGCCTGACTGGCCTCAGCCTGGAGTGCAATTTAAAGATATCACGCCGCTCATGGATAATGGCGAAGCGTTTAAATTTGCGACTGATCAAATCGTAGCCTATGCAGAAAAGAAAAAAGTAGATATAGTCGTAGGACCTGAAGCGCGTGGGTTCATTGTAGGCTGTCCTGTTGCTTATGCTCTTGGAGTTGGATTTGCGCCTGTAAGAAAAGAAGGTAAGCTTCCTCGAGAAACGGTAAAAGTAGAATATGGCCTTGAATATGGAAAAGATGTGTTAACCATCCATAAAGATGCCATTAAACCGGGGCAAAGAGTATTGATTATCGATGACTTATTGGCAACCGGAGGAACAATCGAAGCAACGATTAAACTGGTGGAACAACTCGGCGGTATCGTTGTTGGCATTGCCTTTTTAATCGAATTGGCCTATCTGGAAGGACGCAAGAAGCTGGACGGGTACGATATTCTGGCGTTAATGAAATACGAATAAACGACTCTCTTTTATGAGAGTTTTAAGGTATGGCACTCTTTTTTCGAGTGTTTTTGCTGATGCGACTCGATCAAATGTAGAGAAACGCTCATTTTTGATGGAAAACGCTTGGACAATTTTGTTTTAAGCGGTACAATAATGTTACTAGCCGAAGACGAAAAAATGGATGAAAAGCCCTTTTTATAAGGGCTTTTTGGTCTTCTTAAAAAGGTCGAACGATAACGAAAGATGAATCCTTTTCATTGTCCAGCGGGCAAGGCAGAGAAAATGGCGGCTCAGATTGGCAGGAGATAATGGCGAAAAGGGCTGTAATAAAGATTAATCGACAAAATTCAACATTCTTTTCAATAAATTTGAATAGATGACTTTACATCTATTCTTTTTTTAAAGATAATAGAAAAATAAAGTTATTTTTAAAACTCAATACCCAAATATTTTTAAAATTACAAAGGTGAGTATTTATATGGCGAAAGATCAGGTATTAACCGCCGAACAAGTAATCGATCGGGTGAAACAATATTTAAATGAAGAGCATGTAGCTTTAGTATATAAGGCCTATCGTGTGGCAGAAGAAGCACACAAACATCAATACCGGAAATCCGGGGAACCTTATATTATGCATCCGGTGCAGGTTGCAGGCATTTTAGCGGATTTGGAAATGGATCCTGCAACAGTGGCAGCGGGTTTTTTGCATGATGTCGTGGAAGATACGGAAATGACCCTCGACGATTTAAAGAGGGAATTTAATGAAGAAATTGCCATGCTTGTGGATGGAGTCACGAAGCTTGGCAAGATTAAATATAAGTCTCATGAAGAACAGCAAGCGGAAAATCACCGGAAAATGTTTTTGGCTATGGCTCAAGATATTCGAGTGATTTTGATTAAGCTTGCTGATCGTCTGCACAACATGCGTACGTTGAAACATTTGCCGGCTGAAAAACAACGCAGAATCGCCAATGAAACGCTGGAAATTTTCGCCCCGCTTGCTCACCGGCTGGGAATTTCTAAAATCAAGTGGGAGTTGGAAGATACCGCACTTCGCTATTTAAACCCGCAGCAATATTATCGAATTGTCAATCTGATGAAGAGAAAGCGGGCTGAGCGCGAAGAATACTTGGAAGAGGTCGTTGAAGAAGTGAGGGAGCGGCTGAAAGAAGTCTCGATTGAAGCGGAAATATCAGGCCGCCCTAAACATATTTACAGCATTTACCGGAAAATGGTCATAAAAAACAAACAATTCAATGAAATATACGACTTATTGGCTGTAAGAATTTTAGTCAACAGCATTAAAGATTGTTACGCGGTGCTTGGAATTATTCATACATGCTGGAAACCGATGCCGGGGCGTTTCAAAGATTATATTGCCATGCCGAAGCCTAATATGTACCAATCGCTGCATACGACTGTCATCGGTCCGAAAGGCGATCCTTTGGAAGTTCAAATCAGGACTTTTGATATGCATCGCATCGCTGAATATGGGGTTGCTGCCCACTGGGCATATAAAGAAGGAAAAACGCTTGATGAAAACTCTTCTTTTGAAAAGAAACTTTCTTGGTTCCGTGAAATTCTTGAGTTTCAAAAAGAATCGGCCAATGCGGAAGAATTTATGGAATCTCTGAAAATTGACTTATTTTCCGATATGGTATTTGTATTTACTCCAAAAGGAGATGTCATCGAGCTTCCGTCCGGCTCTGTTCCGATCGATTTTGCCTATCGCATTCACTCGGAAATCGGCAACAAAACGATCGGTGCAAAAGTCAATGGAAAAATGGTGACTCTTGATTACAAGCTGAAAACTGGGGACATCGTGGAAATATTGACGTCCAAGCATTCTTACGGTCCAAGTCAAGACTGGATTAAATTGGCCCAAACGTCCCAAGCGAAAAATAAAATTAAACAGTTTTACAAGAAACAACGGAAAGAAGAAAACATTGAAAAAGGTCGGGAGCTTGTAGAAAAAGAAATCCGCAATATGGATTTTGATTTAAAAGAAGTAATGACGCCGGAAAATATTAAAAAAGTAGCTGAAAAATTCAATTTCTCATCGGAAGAAGATATGTACGCAGCTGTCGGCTATAATGGCATTACCGCTGCCCAAATCGCCAACAGATTGACGGAAAAATTGAGAAAACAGAGAGATGAAGAAATCAGTGTTCAAGAATCGGCGATCAAAGAGCTGAAAACATTCCCGACTACTAGTAAAACGAATGTCGGTGTTCGAGTAAAAGGAATCGATAATTTGCTGCTCCGCCTTTCAAGATGCTGCAATCCGGTTCCTGGAGATGACATCGTCGGCTATATTACGAAAGGACGCGGTATTTCCGTTCATCGTGCGGATTGTCCTAATATCCATACTGAAGAGACGAAAGATCGTTTAATTCCGGTCGAATGGGAAAGCAATCCGGAAAATCATAAAGAATACAACGTAGAAATCGAAATATCGGGTTATGACCGCCGCGGTTTATTAAATGAAGTCCTCCAAGTGGTCAATGAAACAAAAACCAATATTTCAGCGGTTACCGGCCGATCCGATCGCAATAAAGTAGCTAGAATACACATGTCGATTTTCATACGCAACGTCAGCCACTTGCATAAAGTGGTGGAACGAATTAAGCAAATACCAGACATTTATGCGGTAAGAAGAATTATGAATTAAGGGTGTGGAAAATGAGAGTCGTACTGCAAAGAAGCAAAGAAGCTTCCGTCGAAGTGGACGGAAAAACGGTCGGACAAATTTCATCCGGTTTTGTCCTTCTAGTTGGAATCACTCATGAAGATACAGAAGAAGACGCCGCTTATTTAGCGGAAAAAATTGCCGGGCTAAGAGTATTCGAAGACGATAAGGGAAAAATGAACTTATCCATCCTTGATGTAAATGGAGAAATTCTTTCCATATCGCAATTTACTTTATATGGCGATACGAGAAAAGGACGGCGTCCCAATTTTATGAACGCCGCTAAACCGAGCCATGCAGAGCCTTTATATGATCGTTTTAATGAATTATTGCGCGAAAAAGGCGTGCACGTGGAAACCGGCCGATTTGGAGCGATGATGGACGTCAAATTAGTCAACGATGGGCCGGTCACCTTAATATTGGAAAGCAAATAACGTGATTTTAAGAGGATGGCCGACTGGCCGCCTTTTTATTGTGAAAAATAAGAAATGAGACCGTTGTAAATGCCGGTTGTTGCCTGCTCTTGATAGGGAAGGGTGATAATGGTTTGCTCTTCCTGTGGATTGCTTAAAAAACCAAGTTCAAGCAAAACAGAAGGTTGACTGTTTTCTCTTAGTACGTAAAAATCGCCTTTTTTAACGCCGAGAGAAAAAAGCGGACTTGCTTTTTTTACTTACATTTCCACCGCTTGAGCCAGCCTCTGTTGATAAGGATGATAGTAATAAGTGGTAAAGCCCCGAATATTTTGATTGTGGTTGCTGTCAAAGTGGATGCTTATGAAGGCATCGGCTCCTAAAATTTGGGACATGGCCACTCTCGAAGCCAGCGGAATATAGGAATCATCCTCTCTTGTTAAAAAAACATGCGCCCCAGCCCGTTCCAATTTTTCGTATAAACGTTCTGCTGTTTCCAACGTTAAAATTTTTTCCATAGTGCCGCTTGCTCCTTTTGTTCCTCGGTCTTTTCCTCCATGCCCCGGATCAAGGACGATGGTTTTTCCTTTTAGAACGCTTGGATCCAGTGCTGATTGGGAAGAAACATTGGCTTGATGAACAGCGACTACCCAGCTGGCTATATACCCTGTCTGCCCTTTCGATAAATAAATTTCATACCAATTTCCAACCTCTTTGTTGATCGGATAACGATCACCCGCATTTGCTTTTGCCGTAACAGCGGAATCGGTAGATGGTTCAGTTCGAATATTGGTATTGTTGTAAAGAACGACGGCCATCCTATTGTTCAAAACGTTTTCTTTTTGATCATTGAGGCGAATAAATTGTTGATTTACCCAAGCTGTTTGGTTTTGGTATTCGATTTGCACCCATTCATTTTTCGTTTGTTCGGCCTTCACTGAATCTCCGCTATTCAACTTTCCGACAATATCTCCTTGCTCTGAAGGAATGTTTCGAACATTGACGTGGTCTGCTATGATGATCCCTTGTCGGCTGAAATCGCTCTGTTTTTGATCCAACGTAGTTAAGTAGCCGGCGATCCATCCTTTTGTTCCATTCTTTAATTCAATTTTGTACCAGCCGTTTTGTGATTCCAGCACAGAATAGGTTTCGTTGTTTTTCACGTTGCCGATGATTCCAAAAGAATAGCCGGGGCCTTCCCGAACATTGACGACATCAGTGTTTACGGTGATGCTGTTTGCGTAAGCCAAGCTAGTCTGAAGCAAAACAATCAAAAGCGACAAAAGAAACAACGTCAAAAAACGTGTACCCATCACTCACCATCCATGTCTGTTTTGATTCTGATCCGTCTTTTGAAAGGAACTCACTGTTTCAATTCTTCTTTTTCAAAAAAAATCCTGTTTTTTTATGAAAAATTAGGAAAAAGGAAATAATAGAAACAATCTCACTGCGGATGGATCAGATTTTACGAAAGGCAGGTATCATCATGCGGGCAAACGATAAACAAACAATGGTCTCAAGTGAAAACAAGCCTTTATTTGGCATCCATTTCCATGATCGTATAGATAGAGAAGAAGCGAATTTATGGGAGCTTGCTTCTGAATTCGGTGTGTCTCTGAACGAAATCAAGCGGATAAAAAAGAGGCTTGAACGTTCTTGAGAAATTCCTTATAATAAGGACATTGGCATGTGCGAATTCTATCAAACACATATAGATAAAACCAATGAGGGAGAAGAGTAGTTAAAAACGCATGCAAAGAGAGGAAATGCCTTGGGCTGAAAGCGTTTCTGCATGGCTGTTTAACGAAAAACACTCCTTAGGTTTCCCTCTGAACTTTTAGTAGGAGGGAACGCAGATGGCGTTAACGGACAAAGTGGGAGCAATTTTCGCTCCAATTAGGGTGGTACCACGGGAATCTACTCTCGTCCCTTGTTTTGGCAAGCGCAAGCAAGGGGCGAGAGTTTTTTATGTGCGCCCGGCATGTACATGAACTATAGGGTGTAAGTCCCAAACCCCGAAGACAGAAGTAGAGGTTAGCCAAGAGCAAGGGTGTCCGTGGTGACGCGGAATCTGAAGGAAGCTGGAGGCAAAACACCGGTCCGAGGAACACGAACCTCATATAAGGCTAGGTATGATTGAGTGAGTTTGCATAACAAAACAAAGCTCTTTCTGTCGAAGGTCATATCGAGTAAATGAGGCGGATAGATGGTGTGAAAGTGCATGTACTTACCCGGGGAGGTCTGGCGGATATGTGAAGTACTCTTCATAACCTACTTAGTGATAAGTAGCTGAACCGTCAGAAGTCAGCAGAGGTCATAGTATTAGTTGGTCTAGAACAACTAAGAAGGACCGAACAATTAAGAGAGAATAGCCCTTGGTATTCAGTGAGTCATGATGAACACAGAAAACGTAGTACCTCACTTGAGGGAGGAAGCGGTGAATCCCGTGGGAGACCTCTTGGAGGGTGGAGTGACCACTGGCATAAAGAGAACAGCTATTCACGGAAGTTATAAAGACTTGCGTCAATTATCTTAATTGAACCGCCGTATACGGAACCGTACGTACGGTGGTGTGAGAGGACGGGAGTTAATCGCTCCCTCCTACTCGATTAGCCCGATGGGTTCATCCGTAAGAACTCATGTACATAGTGGTTAGGTACGAAGGAGGAGAAATCATGATACAAATTCCAAGAGGCACTCAGGATATCCTTCCGGGAACTGTAGAAAAATGGCAGTGGATTGAGCAAACGGCCAAAGAGGTTTGTCGGACCTATAATTATTCTGAAATTCGTACTCCGATTTTTGAACACACTGAGCTTTTTCAGCGGGGGGTCGGAGATACAACGGATATTGTGCAAAAAGAAATGTACACGTTTGAAGACAGGGGCGGACGCAGTCTGACGCTTAGACCGGAAGGAACCGCTTCTGTCGTCCGTTCTTATGTGGAAAATAAAATGTACGGAGATCCTAATCAGCCTGTTAAGCTGTTTTACACAGGGCCGATGTTTCGCTACGAACGTCCTCAGGCCGGACGTTTTCGCCAATTTGTCCAGTTTGGGGTTGAAGCGATTGGAAGCGAGGATCCGGCTATAGACGCTGAAGTCATTTCAATTGTCATGACTATTTTCAAAAAGTTAGGTCTAAAAAATATTCAACTTGTCATAAATTCGTTGGGCGATAAAGAAAGTCGACTTGCTCATCGGGAAGCTCTTATTCAGCATTTCAAACCTCGGATCGGTGAATTTTGTGCTGATTGTCAAAATCGGCTGGACAAGAATCCGCTGAGGATTTTAGACTGCAAAAAAGATCGCGACCATGAATTGATGAAGACGGCTCCATCGATATTGGATTATTTAACAGAACCTTCCAGAAAATTTTTTGATAAAGTTCAATTTTATTTAAAGGAACTTGGAATTGAATTTATTGTAGATCCTACGCTTGTCCGCGGATTGGATTACTACCATCATACCGCTTTTGAAATTATGAGCAATGCTGAAGGATTCGGTGCCATCACGACTTTATGCGGCGGCGGACGATATAACGGACTTGTCCAAGACTTGGGAGGTCCGGAAATGCCGGGAATTGGCTTTGCATTCAGCATCGAACGGCTTTTGCAGGCACTTGAAGCGGAAAAAGTCAAATTGCCTGTAGAACGAGGTCTCGATTGTTTTCTTGTTTCTTTGGGAGAGGAAGCAAAAGATTATTCCGTCAAGCTGTTGCAAGAGCTTCGCCATGCCGGAATTCGGGCCGATAAAGACTACCAAGATCGAAAAATGAAAGCTCAGTTGAAACAGGCGGACCGGTTAGGCGCTCGCTTTGCGGCGATTTTAGGTGAAGACGAATTAAAGAAACAGGTGGTCGTCCTAAAACAGATGGAAACAGGTGAGCAAAGAGAAGTTCCTATTGACCGGCTTGTTTCTGAATTAAAAGAAATATAAAGTACGAATCAATCTGTATATCGACCCCTCTGCAAAACAGAGGGGTAAATGCCAAGATCAATGAACCATTTCATCTATGTCTATCAATTGAGGAGGAGAAAAGATTGTTTGGAAGAACTCATTATTGTGGAGAAATTACAGACCAGCACATTGGTGAAGAGGTCGTTTTAAAAGGATGGGTGCAAAGAAGAAGAGATTTAGGCGGCTTGGTTTTTGTGGATCTGCGTGACCGGACGGGAATTGTCCAAGTGGTATTCAGCCCGGAAACATCAAAAGAAGCTTATGAAACAGCAGATAAAGTTCGGAACGAGTATGTTCTTGACATAAAAGGAAGAGTGGTGGCGCGCAGTCGTGAAACGATCAACCCCAATATTAAAACTGGGACCATTGAAATTCAGGCGAATGAAGTGACGATTTTAAGCGCAGCCAAAAATCCGCCGTTTACGATTGAAGACCGGACCGAAGTTTCGGAAGATGTGCGCTTGAAATACCGTTACTTGGATTTGCGTAGAAATACGATGTTTGAAACGTTTCAAATGCGTCACAACATTACAAAATCGGTTCGCAGTTTTCTTGATGAAGAAGGATTTATCGAGGTAGAAACGCCGATTTTGACAAAAAGCACACCGGAAGGAGCACGCGATTATTTAGTGCCGAGCCGAGTGCATCCGGGAGAATTTTACGCACTTCCGCAATCTCCCCAAATTTTTAAACAGTTGTTAATGGTGTCGGGATTTGATCGCTATTATCAAATTGCTCGCTGTTTTCGAGATGAAGATTTGCGCGCTGACCGCCAACCGGAATTTACTCAAATCGATATCGAAGCAAGCTTTTTAAGTCAAGAAGATATTATGGACTTGACTGAACGAATGTTGAAACGATTAATGAAAGAAGTCAAAGGACTGGAAATCACCGAACCATTTCCGCGAATGACTTATGCAGAAGCAATGAGCCGCTATGGTTCCGACAAACCGGATACCCGCTTTGGCATGGAACTGATCGATGTCTCTGAAATTGTTAAAAATTCAAGTTTTAAAGTATTTGCCAATGCCGTAGCTCAAGGGGGGCAAGTAAAGTTAATTAACGCCAAAGGAGCTGCAGGCCAGTATTCCCGAAAAGATATCGATCAGCTGGCAGAATTTGCAGCGCGTTACGGTGCTAAAGGTCTCGCATGGCTAAAAGTAGAAGATGGAGAATTAAAAGGACCGATCGCCAAATTTTTCAGCGAAGAAGAACAAGATCAGCTGAAGAAAACGGCGGAAGCAGAGAGCGGCGATTTGCTTCTTTTCGTCGCAGATAAAAACTCAATTGTGGCCGATGCTCTCGGTGCTCTTCGTCTTAAACTTGGAAAAGAACTAGGTCTGATCGATGACAATCAATTTAATTTCTTATGGGTAACCGATTGGCCGCTCCTTGAGTATGACGAAGAAGATGGAAGATATTACGCTGTCCACCATCCGTTTACGATGCCTTTCAGAGAGGATTTGCCGTACCTTGAAAGCGAGCCTGAAAAAGTACGGGCTCAAGCATATGATATCGTTCTCAATGGCTATGAACTGGGCGGAGGTTCACTGCGGATTTTTGAGAAAGATATACAGGAGAGAATGTTTAAAGCGCTAAGTTTTACAAAAGAAGAAGCAGAGGAACAATTCGGTTTCCTGCTTGAAGCGTTTGAATATGGAACTCCGCCGCATGGAGGAATCGCATTAGGACTGGATCGGATCGTCATGCTTCTGGCTGGCCGGTCTAATCTGCGCGATACGATTGCTTTTCCGAAGACGGCCAGTGCAAGCTGCTTGTTGACGGATGCACCGGGGGAAGTTAGTCAAAGCCAACTGGAAGAGTTGCATTTGAGACTGTCTGTTGAAAAAAATGGGTAAAGATTATGTGTATTGAATGTTGATAAATCAAGAAGGCTATGTTAATATATCAGTAACGATTACGAGTCCTGATGTGTACGTTAGTAACCTATTCTGTTTTGACCGAACACTTAGATTTACGGGAGCCTGGAGTTTTTAAGTAGCGCAAATGCCTCTTTCTCTGGATGGAGGACTTGCAAAGCTTAAAACAGGGCACCCACCTGCCGAGAGCGGGTTCAAAACGTATAGATCTTTGACAACGGCACGATTGGGACTCGTACTTTTGTTTCCGTAGACTTTAAATAGCCCGAATAAACCATTTTGCTTTGATGAACAACCGCTGCATGCAGCGGTTGTTTTTGCGTATTGAATGAAAAGGTTTTCTTATCAGGCAGGTCATTCGACTATCCTCCATAAAAACGTCTATTGAATCCTTTCTATTAGATGAGGTAAGATAGTTTTTGGCGAAAAAACTGTCGAGCTTAGGCAACGGCTGATTACATAATAGGAGTGAGAATATGCTTCACCAATTTTCGAGAAATGAATTAGCGATTGGAAAAGAAGGGCTGGAAAAATTAGCAAACAGCACGGTTGCTGTACTAGGCGTTGGAGGAGTCGGTTCCTTTGCTGTTGAAGCGTTGGCACGTTCCGGAATTGGACGTATTGTAATGGTGGATAAAGATGTAGTGGATATAACGAATGTGAACCGGCAAATTCCCGCTTTGCTGTCCACGATCGGAAAAGCAAAGGTGGATGTGATGAAAGAAAGAATCGCGGATATAAATCCTGATTGTGAAGTCATCGCCTTAAAAATGTTTTATACGGAAGAAACGTATGAGCAATTCTTTGGCTATCGCCCTGATTTCGTCATTGACGCATCCGATACCATTACTTATAAGATTCATTTAATGAAAGAATGTTTGAAACGAGATATTCCCATCATTTCTAGCATGGGAGCCGCTAATAAGATGGATCCAACCCGATTTCGGATTGCCGATATATCCCAAACGCACACTGACCCGATTGCGAAAGTAGTTCGTACCCGATTGCGGAAAGAGGGGATCAAAAAAGGGGTCCCTGTTGTGTTTTCCGATGAAAGCCCCATCGTTATCCGCGAAGACGTCCGCAAAGTGGTCGGCAACGACGAAGCAAGTATTCGAAAAGCGAAAATGCCCCCATCTTCGAATGCGTTTGTTCCATCTGTATGCGGCCTGATTATGGCCTCATACGTGGTTCGAAAGCTGCTAGAAGGAATAGAAATAGCACGGGTGCAAAACGGGTAAAAGCCGCCGGTACAGGCGGCTTTTTATGTGCGCCCGGCATGTACATGAACTATAGGGTGTAAGTCCCGAACCCCGAAGACAGAAGTAGAGGTTAGCCAAGAGCAAGGGTGTCCGTGGTGACGCGGAATCTGAAGGAAGCTGGAGGCAAAACACCGGTCCGAGGAACACGAACCTCATATAAGGCTAGGTATGATTGAGTGAGTTTGCATAACAAAACAAAGCTCTTTCTGTCGAAGGTCATATCGAGTAAATGAGGCGGATAGATGGTGTGAAAGTGCATGTACTTACCCGGGGAGGTCTGGCGGATATGTGAAGTACTCTTCATAACCTACTTAGTGATAAGTAGCTGAACCGTCAGAAGTCAGCAGAGGTCATAGTATTAGTTGGTCTAGAACAACTAAGAAGGACCGAACAATTAAGAGAGAATAGCCCTTGGTATTCAGTGAGTCATGATGAACACAGAAAACGTAGTACCTCACTTGAGGGAGGAAGCGGTGAATCCCGTGGGAGACCTCTTGGAGGGTGGAGTGACCACTGGCATAAAGAGAACAGCTATTCACGGAAGTTATAAAGACTTGCGTCAATTATCTTAATTGAACCGCCGTATACGGAACCGTACGTACGGTGGTGTGAGAGGACGGGAGTTAATCGCTCCCTCCTACTCGATTTTTAAGGCAAGCATTTCTTTTTTGAGCAGTAATCCATGAAAATAAAGGCAAAGAGAATGACGCCCGTTTGACATGCTGGTAAAGGTGTCAAGAAACGACGTCATCGTTCATCATTTAGGCTGCCGTAATAGAACGATGATGTTCTTTCCAATGATCATCGCTCTTTTTTTGGTACATTGATGGATCGAAGTTTTCCCTCATCTAATCAGCTGCATTTTCGGCATTAAGCCAGATCTTTCGCTTTTGTTTCCGTTCCTAATAGGGCGATGCTGACAACGCTGATGATAATCGCCGCACAAAAAATAGAGAAGATGGCGGAGATAGAAGTCTCGCTGCCAAGAAAACCGATCAAAAGCGGACCGAGGATGCCTCCTATTCGTCCGAAAGAAGTGGCCATTCCAACCCCTGTACCGCGGATAGCCGTCGGGTATTGTTCCGGTGAATAAGCATAAAGTGCTCCCCAAGCGCCTAAGTTAAAGAAAGATAGTAAAATTCCATAAGTAATCAACAACGGCAAAGTTTCCGCATTTCCAAAAAGCCATGCGCTGATGGAAGTACCCAGCAAAAAGATTATTAAGACCCATTTACGGCCGATTCTGTCAATCAGCCAGGAAGCAGTGAAATAGCCGGGAAGCTGTGCAAGAGTCATAATCAGCACATAGCCGAAACTTTTAATTAGGCTGAATCCTTTCATGACCATAATGCTTGGGAGCCAAAGGAACATGCCGTAATAAGAGAACACGACGCAAAACCAGACGATCCATAGCATGATCGTTTTTCGAATATGTGGACGAGACCATACTTCTTTTATGTTTAGAATGAAAGAACGTTTTGTTTTTACCGATTGAAAACGGGCTGAATCGGGTAAATTCCAGCGTAAATACAGGGCGTACAGTGCCGGAATGGCTCCTAATAATAATGCCATTCTCCAACCGTATTCTGGAATAATAAAATAGGAGACGACAGCAGCAAGCAACCAGCCGCCTGCCCAGAAACTTTCCAAAAGGACAATGATTCTGCCACGATCTTTGGCCGGTACGCTTTCCGATACAAGTGTTGATGCAACGGGAAGTTTGCCCCCTAAGCCCATCCCGATAAAAAATCGGAAGAATAGAAATAAGACAAGAGTGCTTGTGAACGCCGATAATCCGCTCCCGATCGTAAAGAGAAGCAACGTGATCAGAAAGACCGGCTTTCTTCCGATTCTGTCAGCCAGCAAACCAAATAAAAAGGCGCCTGCTGCCATACCGATGGAGTTAACGCTTCCAATCCATCCCATTTCCTTGACCGACAAATTCCAATCTTTTTGCAGGGCAGCTTGGATAAACGACAGCATTCCGACATCCATGGCGTCAAACAGCCAAGCGAAACCGGCTATACCTAGGAGCTTGCGAGTGTTTTGTTTTAATGCGTCATTCATTGAAGATTTCCTCCTGTAATTACATATGTAAACAAATGTATTTACAACTAATTATACAGATAAAGGCTCATTGGAACAATCCTTTTCGTATTTTTTGAATCATCCTGCAAGGATTTATCAATTTTATTGTCAAAGAAAATATAATGAGATCAAGGAAAGGATAGGATCATTCATTATGTATGTAATATGGACGTTGTTCTTTGGATTATTAGCCATTGGGACCATTTTAATATTGGTTGGGAAAATATGACGAGTGGTCAACAATTAACGAATGGCATTTTATTCGTTGCTTGGGTTGTCCGTACGAGGGGACTAAGTGCGGATGAACATTCCGTTGCATGCATCTTATTTTCTAAAAAGTCAATGTTGAATTTTTATCGAACAGTTCAAAACGAAGTGCTAGAGGGTCATGCCGAAGAAAAGAGGTAACGGAAAAGCTTTCTGAATTAGTGGAAAGCTGTGAAATACAGATCATCACGTTTCTTGAAAAGAGATGAAAAAGCTTGTCCACTAAATACGGACAAGCATTTCATTTCTTTACGAGACTTCTTTCAAATATTCTTTTCCTTTTTCAGCGTCGTATTGTCCAACCAATTTGGAAACGATAATAGAAGCAAGTGAATTTCCGATAACATTGACAACTGTACGTGCCATGTCCATAATTCGATCAATTCCAGCTATAAAGGCCAATCCTTCCACTGGTAAATGGGTGGTGCTCAGTGTCGCAAGTAACACAACGAATGAAACACCGGGAACCCCCGCAATTCCTTTGGAAGTGACCATAAGAACTAACACTAGGGAAATTTGTTCAGCAATTGAAAGATGAATGCCGTACATCTGGGCGATAAAAATGGCGGCTATTGATTGATAAAGAGTGGAGCCGTCCAAGTTGAAGGAATAACCGGTAGGAATGACAAAAGTGGTAATCCCTTTTGCACATCCGAATCGTTCCATTTTCTCCATTAACTTTGGCAGAACGGTTTCTGAACTGGAAGTGGAATAAGCAAGGATTAACTCGTTTTTTAGGATTTTAAAGATATGAAAGATATTAATGCCAAATAGTTTGGCAACTAATCCTAAAACGACCAGAATAAATAAAAACATGGTTCCGTAAACTGTTAATATAAGTTTACTTAGCGGAATTAAAGAACTTACTCCAAACTTCGATACGGTAATGCCGATAAGGGCAAAAACGCCAAACGGTGCAAACCTCATGACCATGTTTGTCACATTAAACATGGCATCGGCAGTTGCTTGGAAAAATTTCAGTACAGGTTTTCCTTTGTCTCCGATCGCGGCAACTCCGAGCCCGAACATAACGGAGAAAAAGATAATGGCTAACATATCGCCGTTCGCCAATGCTTTAAATAAATTGTCAGGGACGATGTTGACAATGGTATCTGCAAATGAGTGAGAGGTTGCTTGTTCTGTGGTGCTTAAGTAACTTGAGATATCACCTTTTTGAAGAGAGTGTATGTCTACGCCAACACCAGGTTTTACGATATTTCCTACCAACAGCCCTAAAATGATTGCGACGGTGGTAATGATTTCAAAGTAAAGCAGCGTAATACCGCCCAATTTTCCCAATTGTTTGATGTCGCCAAGCCCTGCAACTCCAACGATGAGGCTGGAAACAACAATCGGGATTACAATCATTTTAATGAGTCTTATGAATATATCGCCGATAGGTTGTAGGAATCCTTGAACGGAGGGATTGCCATAAAAAATAACCCCGACGATAATTCCTAATATTAGCCCAATAAATATTTGCCAAGCTAATCCAATTTTTTTCAAAAAAACCACTCCTTTCTCTCTATTCGACAAAATAACATAAAATGCGACGAATATCATTTTAATTTATTTTTTTGAAAAGAGTCAAGATTTTTGTAAAGAAAATGGTCTACTTTTTATTTTTTTTATTTTCAGAAATCGATAATTGTCACAGCCATAGCATGATGAAGAGGTCACCACTGGCCGATTGACCCTCGTCAGTTGCGTTTAAAAAATAGCGGTATGACAAGCCGTACCTTTATGTCAATTACCATGAATATAAGGGGAATCTGCCGTTCGAATGATCCTGGCATCGTTTTATTGGGTTTTAAGAATGATCGTTTTGAAGTTTGGAAATATTTTCGTAAACAGATGCCAGCGCCTTTTCGAATTTCCCGGTTGTTTTTGGGTGATAATAGACGGCATCTTTTAATGTGTCTGGTAAGTATTGTTGTTTTACCCAGCCGCTTTCATAGTCGTGCGGATATTTATAGCTGATTCCTCTTCCTAACGCTTTGGCTCCCTTGTAATGGGCATCTTTTAAATGGTCTGGAACATCTCCGCTTTTCCCGTTTCGAATGTCCGCTAAAGCCGAATCAATGGCCATGATGGCAGAATTGGATTTTGGAGACAAACAAAGTTCGATAACGGCTGCTGCCAACGGAATTCTCGCCTCAGGTAAGCCTATTTTCTCTGCTGTTTGGACGGCGGCCAATGTTCGAACTCCAGCTTGAGGATTGGCAAGGCCGATATCTTCGTAAGCGATGACAAGAAGCCTTCTTGAAATGCTGGGAAGGTCGCCAGCTTCAATCAGCCTTCCTAAGTAATGAAGCGCGGCATTTACGTCGCTTCCTCGAATGGACTTTTGGAAAGCGCTGAGTACGTCGTAATGGGCATCTCCATCTTTATCATGAACAAAACTTTTCTTTTGCAGACATTCCTCTGCTATTTCAAGATTAATGTGGATCGTACCGGTTTCATCCTCTTTTGTAGATAAGACAGCCAATTCGAGCGCGTTTAATGAACTGCGGGCATCTCCGTTTGATCCATGCGCGAAATGGAGCAACGCGTCTTCGTCGATTTGAATGTTCCATTTTCCGAGTCCCCGTTTTTCATCATGAAGAGCTCTTTTCAACAATGAGAGAATCTGATCCGGGGTTAACGGCTTTAATTCGAATATTTGACAGCGGCTGCGAATAGCCGGATTAATCGAAAAGTATGGATTGTTGGTTGTAGCTCCGATTAATGTAATGCTGCCATTTTCAAGATAAGGAAGAAGAAAGTCTTGCTTCCCTTTATCCAGACGATGTACTTCGTCTAAAAGCAGAATCACTTTTCCGGACATTTTCGCTTCCTCAGCGACAATTTCCATATCTTTCTTGTTATTGGTGACTGCATTCAGTTGTCGAAAAGCATATTGAGTACTGCCGGCAATCGCGGAAGCAATGGAAGTTTTGCCTATTCCTGGCGGCCCGTAAAGAATCATAGATGAAAGCTGTTTTGCTTCGACCATTCTTCTAATGATTTTTCCTTCTCCGACTAAGTGTTCTTGTCCGGCAATTTCATCAATGGTTCTCGGTCTCATTCGAAATGCTAACGGTTTTGTACTCATACTTCATCTCTCCAGATCTAAAGTTATATCGGTTTCCCGTTTTTAAAATGTCTTTTGTCTTTTAAACATCTTTGACAATAACTTACCATAGGAAAAGGCAAGTTCAACTGTATTCGCTCAGATTGTATGCTATAATGACAAAAGCTAATCTTTATTTGTTCTACGCGGGGGATCTAAAGGGGCGTTTATGTGAAAACAAAGGGGAATATCATCTTTCGATTAGTCGTTTTTATGACTGGTTTGCTTGTCATGTCTCTCGGCCTTATGTTCATGATTCGATCGGATCTCGGAGCGACACCTTGGGACACGATGCATGTAGGATTATATTATAAACTAGGGTTAACGGTTGGGACTTGGTCAATACTTGTAGGGTTGGCTGTTTTAGCTTTATCTGCTTTACTGATGAAAGAGTGGCCTCAATTTGGCGCTTATTTAAATATGCTTCTTGTTGGCATATTCATGGATATGTATTTAAGTCTGCCTTTTATCGTAACACCCCACAGTTTTTTAGGAAAGCTGTGCATGTTTCTGCTCGGCATCATCATCAATGGATACGGAATGGGTATTTACATTTCTGCCCAAATTGGAGCCGGACCTCGAGATAGTTTAATGATTGCCGTTACTTCGAAAACGGGATGGAAAGTTTCCCACGTTCGAAGGGGAATGGAAGTAATCGTTCTCATAATGGGTTTTCTTTTGGGAGGACCTGTACATGTCGGAACCATTTTATTTAGTCTGTTCATGGGTACGATTGTAGGCATAACACTTCCACAATGTCAAAAAATCACTGATTACTTTATCCATAAAATGCAAAAATCAAAAAATGAATTGAATAGAGGTGCAAAATATGAAAATTTCCACTAAAGGCCGATACGGCTTGACGATTATGATTGAGTTAGCCAAGAAATACGGAGAGGGACCGACCCCTTTGCGCTCCATTGCAAAAACGCATGACTTATCTGAGCATTACTTAGAGCAGCTAGTCGCTCCACTAAGAAATGCCGGTTTGGTCAAAAGCATCCGCGGAGCATACGGAGGTTATGTACTTGCCAGAGACCCTTCCAAAATTACAGCAGGTGATATTATCCGTGTATTGGAAGGTCCGATTAGCCCGGTGGAAGGAATCGAAGATGAAGATCCTCCAAAACGAGAGTTATGGATGCGCATTCGAGATGCTGTGAAGGACGTTCTTGAGAGCACAACATTGGAGGACTTAGCGAATTATACCGATCGAGGCGAATCGGATGCCTATATGTTTTACATTTAAGGAGGAATTTCTCAAAATGGAACGCATTTATCTGGATCATGCAGCAACAAGTCCTGTTCACCCGGAAGTGATCCAAGTCTTAACCGAAACCATGCAAAATCATTATGGAAACCCGTCCAGCATCCATTACTTTGGCCGCGACGCTCGTCAAGTAGTGGATCAAGCTAGAGAATTCATCGCGAAAAGCATTCATGCCAACTTTGATGAAATTATTTTTACAAGCGGTGGGACTGAAGCGGATAATCTGGCGTTAATTGGTGTGGCCAGAGGCATGGCGGATAAAGGCAAACATATCATCACGACAGCCGTTGAACATCATGCTGTTTTGCATACATGTGAATTTTTGGAGAAAGAAGGATTTGAAGTTACTTATTTACCGGTGGATGAAACCGGCCGTATTTCTGTGGAAGAGTTGAAGAAGGCTTTGCGGGACGATACGATCCTTGTTTCGATCATGTTCGCCAACAATGAAGTTGGTACGCTGCAGCCGATCCGGGAAGTTGGAGAGTTGTTAACGAATCATCAAGCTGTTTTTCATACGGATGCAGTTCAAGCATACGGATTGGCAGACATCGATGTGCAAGACCTTCATATCGATTTATTGTCTGTCTCCAGTCATAAAATTAATGGACCGAAAGGAGTAGGCTTCCTGTATGTTAGGGACGGTGTTCGCTTAATTCCAACGGTTCACGGTGGGGAACAGGAAAGAAAACGGCGGGCAGGAACGGAAAATGTCGCATCGATTGCTGCTTTTGCTAAAGCCGTGGAAATTTCCCAAAAGACAAAGCCGGAAAAATATGCTTTTTACCATAAATTGAAGCAATTGCTCATCGAAACGCTGAAAAAAGAAGGAGTCGAGTTTTCAATCAACGGAACGCTTGAACAGTCTCTTCCGCATGTAGTAAACTTGAGTTTTCCTGGCACGAATGTGGAAGCGATGCTTGTGAACTTGGATTTAGAAGGGATAGCAGCTTCCAGTGGATCTGCATGCACAGCTGGGTCTGTGGATCCTTCTCATGTTCTCCGAGCTATGTTCGGAAGCCAATCTGACCGTTTGACCAACTCCATCCGATTTAGCTTCGGCATTAATAATACAGAAGATCAAATTCTTCAAGCGGCGGCTATTATTTCAAAGATAGTAAAACGATTGACAAAGCAGTGAGGGAAGTGGACAAGCAGAATGAAAAAATCACCGAAAGATACCCGTGTCGTCGTCGGCATGTCCGGCGGAGTAGATTCATCTGTAGCCGCTCTTTTGCTAAAGGAGCAAGGGTATGATGTAATTGGCATTTTTATGAAGAATTGGGATGACACAGATGAAAATGGCGTTTGTACAGCCACGGAGGACTATAATGATGTCGTTCGCGTTTGCAACCAAATCGGCATTCCTTATTATGCGGTAAATTTTGAAAAACAATATTGGGATAAAGTTTTTACGTATTTTTTGGATGAATACAAGGCGGGCCGCACTCCTAATCCGGATGTCATGTGCAATAAAGAAATTAAATTTAAGGCCTTTTTGGATCATGCCATGAATCTTGGTGCGGACTATGTGGCCACCGGACATTACGCTCAAGTTGAAGAACGGGGCGGAGAAGTAAAACTTTTGCGAGGAAAAGATTCGAATAAAGATCAAACGTATTTCCTCAATCAATTGCAGCAATTCCAGCTCGAAAAGGTAATGTTTCCCATCGGACATTTAGAGAAAAAGCAAGTAAGGGAAATCGCACAGGAAGCAGGGCTTGCTACAGCGAAGAAAAAAGACAGCACCGGAATCTGCTTTATTGGGGAGCGGAATTTTAAAGAGTTTTTAAGCCAGTATTTGCCCGCTCAGCCCGGTAAAATGGAAACGCTGGATGGAAAAGTGATGGGAGAACATGATGGATTAATGTATTATACCATCGGACAACGCCATGGCCTTGGAATTGGTGGTTCAGGTGAACCGTGGTTTGTCGTAGGAAAAGATGTGAAACGCAATGTTCTATATGTAGGACAAGGCTTCCACAATGATGCCCTATACTCAGATTCGATTATTGCGACAAACGTCGGCTGGGTATCGGATCGCGAAAAACCGCAGCAATTTACCTGTACGGCTAAATTCCGCTATCGTCAACCAGATACGAAGGTAACAGTCCAATTGCTTTCGAACGGTCGCGCCAGCGTCGTGTTTGACGAACCCGTACGAGCTGTGACCCCGGGACAAGCGGTTGTTTTTTACAACGGTGAGGAATGTTTGGGCGGCGGAACCATTGACCAAGTGTTTAAAAACGGCAATCGTTTGTCGTATGTCGGGTAATAGGAATCCAAATCGCTTCAAAATAAACCAAAGATTTACCGCCGTTTTCAAGTGATCATCTAGAATCAGTCGATTTATCAGGGTTTGACCTAATCGGGCTGCACGATATATAAACTTATTATATATTGTGTCGGAAGGTCTAACCCTTTCTTTTTGTAAATGAAAATGGGATCTCCAAATATGATATACTTCCTATTAGAACAAATCAGAGGTGTCATGATGGACAAAAATGCAAAAGGAATTGAATATTTGCAAGCAGGAAAAGTCGAAGAAGCATTGAAGATGTTTACAGAACATATCGAAGAGAATCCGCAAGATCCCGCTGCCTATATTAATTTTGGAAACGTTCTAGTTACTGTGGGCGAGATGCGCAAAGCGGAAAATTTTTTTCAAAAAGCCATTGAGGTGGACGGCAATGCGGCCGCTGCTTATTATGCACTCGGCAGCCTTTATTATAATGAAAATCGTTTTGAGGATGCGGTCGGCTGTTTTGAAAAAGCGATTCAAAAAGGAATGCAAGATGAAGACAGCTATTTTATGGCCGGGATGTGTTTTGTCCAACTGGAACAAAACAAACTCGCTTTGCCTTATCTACAACGGGCAGCCGAATTGAATCCGAACGACAGCGAAGCTCTTTTTCAATACGGACTTTCTTTGGCAAAGCTAAACGTTTATGAAGAAGCGATTCGACAGTTTGAAAAAGTCATTCAGCTCAATCCTAATCATGCCGACGCTTATTATAATTTAGGAGTTGCTTATGCCGGTTATCGAGAGGACCGGGAGCAAGCTAAAAAAATGTTTCAAAAAGCGCTTGAACTGCAAGAAGATCATCTTCTTGCCGGCTACGGTTTAAAGATGCTGGAAAAAATCTAATGAAATTTTCATCTTCTGTGAAACTTTTTCCGATCGCTGGTTGGTGGAACGAATCGTCCTTTAAGGAGAGTTTCCCGTTTTCTTTCCAATTTCGAGATGAAGGGAATCATCAAACATGAGCTGTGGGATTTGGAACCGAAGCAAGGAGGTTCAATGATGGAAGGGCAGCACAATATCAGCCTGTTTGCAGAACAGGAAACATATGTGAAAGGCCGCCATATCGCGACCATCTTTCGCAATGAACAAAATCTTTATACCGTCATAAGGGTAAAAGTGGAAGAAACAAATGACCAATATGAAGAAAAAGAAGCGGTCATTACTGGTTATTTTCCGCAAGTACACGAACATGAAACATACACCTTTTATGGCTTTTTTCAAGAGCATCCAAAATTCGGAATTCAATTTCAATGCAAACATTTTCAAAAAGAAGTTCCTCAGACAAGGCAAGGAGTGATCAATTATTTATCGAGCGAATTGTTCAAGGGAATCGGGCGAAAAACGGCGGAAAGAATTGTCGATCACTTAGGCGAAGATGCCATTTCCAAAATATTGAAATCCCCTTCCGTGCTTGATGGTGTTCCGAATCTATCCTCAGAAAAAGCGAAAGCTCTTTACGATGTTTTAAAGGAAAATGAAGGGCTCGAACAAATCATGGTCGCCTTAAATCAATACGGATTCGGTCCGCAAATGTCCATGAAAATTTACCAGACCTATAAAGAACAAACGTTGGATATTATCCAAAAAAATCCTTATCAGCTTGTGGAGGACGTGGAAGGGATCGGATTTTCGCGCGCTGATGAATTAGGAAAACAGCTTGGAATGGATGAGACACACCCAGAACGTTTGAAAGCAGCCTGTTTGTATACGCTGGAATCGGAATGTCTGCAAGAAGGTCATGTCTATTTGGATCAAAAGGACTTGCTTTCAAAAGGAAAAGCTCTCTTGGATAAAAACAGCAGCACTCCAATCGCTGAGACTGACATATCCGAACAGCTTCATCAATTGAAAAAAGAGAAGAAGCTGATTGAAGAAGAGGACAGAATTTATATTCCGTCTCTCTATTTCGCTGAAAAAGGGATTGTTTCCAATATTCAGCGCATCTTAGCCCAAGATCAATACGAGGAACAATTTCCTGAATCAGAATTTTTATTAGCCTTGGGAAAATTAGAAGAAAGAATTGGCGTACAGTATGCTTCCTCTCAGAAAAAAGCGATCCAAACGGCTTTATTATCGCCGATGCTGCTGCTGACGGGCGGCCCCGGAACGGGAAAAACCACAGTAATCAAAGGAATTGTCGAATTATACGCAGAGCTGCACGGTCTATCTTTGGATCCGAAAGATTATAGTAAAGACGACCCTTTTCCAATCGTCTTAGGAGCGCCTACGGGAAGAGCTGCAAAAAGGATGGCGGAATCAACGGGCCTGCCGGCAGCAACGATCCACCGATTGCTTGGCTGGAACGGACAAGCCGGAATCGATTTTGAACAAGACCGGACCATTAACGGAAAATTAGTGATCATTGATGAAATGTCCATGGTGGATACATGGCTGGCTTATCAATTTTTTAATGCGCTGCCGGAGGAAGTTCAAGTCGTGCTGGTAGGGGACGAAGATCAGCTGCCATCTGTCGGCCCGGGACAAGTGTTAAAAGACTTGCTGGACTCGAAAACGATACCGACTGTACAGCTTACGGATATTTATCGGCAAGAAAACGGATCTTCCATCATTGAATTAGCTCATGAAATCAAAAAGGGAAAACTGCCTGGTGACCTAGCTGTTCAAAAAAAAGATCGCTCGTTTATTAAATGTTCCACACAACAAATTGCCAGCGTTGTTGAGCAAGTGGTGGAAAATGCTCGCAACAAAGGATTTACGGCAAAAGATATTCAAGTTTTGGCTCCGATGTATAAAGGGCCTGCCGGGATTGACCGTTTAAATAAAATGCTGCAGGAAATTTTAAATCCAAATCATGATCAATCTCGAAAAGAATTGGCTTTCGGGGATACAGTCTACCGTATTGGAGATAAAGTGCTTCAGCTTGTCAACAAACCGGAAAAAAATGTATTTAACGGCGATATCGGTGAGGTCATTTCCATTTTTTACGCGAAAGAAAACACGGAAAAACAAGACATGGTCCTTGTTTCTTTTGAAGGAAATGAAGTCACCTATACACGCCAAGAATTGAATCAGATCACTCATGCTTATTGCTGTTCCATCCACAAATCACAAGGAAGCGAATTTCCTATCGTGATTTTGCCTGTTGTGAAAAGCTATTATCGCATGCTGCGAAAAAATTTATTATATACTGCCGTGACGAGAAGCAAAAAATTTTTAATTTTATGCGGCGAAGAAGAAGCGTTTCGTTGGGGCGTTGAACGTAACGATAGTTTGTTGAGAAAAACAACTCTTCGCCAAAAACTGTCAGAAGCGTTGGCTAATAAAGATGCTGACAGCAAGGAGGAAAATTCCATTTCCTATCCGGTGAGTGAAGAAGAGTGGATGCAAATCAATCCTATGATAGGAATGGAAAACGTTACCCCTTATGATTTTATGGAGTAAGTCCCACAATAATAAATAGTTCGGGAAAGGTGGGACACTTTTTGCGAACATTTTCTTCCTTAAACAGGCTGCCTGTTTTCGATGTCTGTACAGGCAGCCGCCTTGGGGAGGTTTGCGATCTTTGTATATCGGAAAAAGGCGAGGTAAAGTCGCTGTTAGTTAAGACGGTCTCCCTTTTTTCTGTGAAAAAGCAGCTGCCGATTGATTCGGTAGAATGCTTTGGGGTCGACTGCATCATGACGAAAAAGGAACGGTTGATTCCATTTTGTTCAGATAAAATTTTTACGTTTTTTCATAAACAATCGATCGAAGGAACGCCTTTTTTTGATAAAAATGGAGAAATCCTTGGCCGGTTGAAAGATGTATATTTTCTGGAAAATTTGGGCATGATCGTAGGGTATGAGTTGACGGATGGTTTCTTTTCGGATCTATTGGAAGGCAGCAAAATAATCCGCACGAATACACCCCCTGCGATCGGAAAAGATGCCGTTATCGTCACGCCAGAACGTGTGCGAGGTGGCTTTCATGCTTATTTGTCCAAATTGCCAGAGTAAAGATATCGGCAAAATAGGGATCAACCAATACTATTGCTGGAATTGTTTTATTGAGTTAACCGTATCCAATCAAATGATTTACACTCATCAAGTGGAGGAAGATGGTTCTTTAACCTCTTTGGACGATTTGTTCGATGAGAAACAACGACGACTAAGCTGAAGGAGTGTTTGTTTCATGAACAAAGCCATGATTTCATTGCTGGGATTTGGAGCCGGTGTGGCTGCTTCTGCTTGGGCCGGCCGTTCCTCCATGCTTAATCAACGGCAAATACGGAAACTCAGAAAACAGGTGAGAAAATTATTTTAGCGAGAAAAGAGATGCAGTCCGCTGCATCTCTTTCTCTTTCCATCTTCCTTGAACATTCAGTCTGAAGCCCCTCAAAACTTCAAGTCACGATTTAAAACCAACCAATCTTGGTTGAAAAGTACAGCAGGCTGGATGATTTAGGAAAAAGATTCTTCGAATAAAGTCAGCATCCCACTCGCAACCTAATAGTAGATGGTTTGCTATGTTGGGGATGAGATGATGGATCCTAAAAGATACATAAAATGGATGTACCAATTGGGTTTTTTATTATTGGTCTTTGTGACACTTTATTTGCTTGTTCTCTTAAAACCGGTATGGCTGCCTTTTTTAAAAGTCATCTTCACCGGGCTTTTTCCATTTTTCTTAGGGGCTTTTATTACCTATTTGCTTCATCCGTGGGTGGAGAAACTTTACCAAGCGGGCCTGCCTCGCGGACTGTCTATTTTCCTGATTTATCTCCTCTTTTTCGGGGGAGTGGGTTATTCCATTTACAAAGGTATTCCTGTCATTATCGAGCAGCTGAACGAGTTGTCTGAGAACGCTCCCGTGTTAGTATCTCAATATCAACATTGGATGTTTCATCTCGAAAGAAAAACTTCCACTTGGCCGGATGGCCTTCAAGATCAGATTCAAGCGAGAATTCATGCTTTTGAAACTTGGCTTACCAATCTTTTGGCTTTGTTTATCGGTTGGTTGACGAAAATGCTGAATTTTCTTTTGCTGTTTGCCGTTGTTCCATTTGTTTCTTTTTATTTGTTAAAAGATTTTCATGATGTTAAAAAGGTGATTTGGTATTTAACGCCGAAAAAGTGGCGGAGAAAAGGGCTTTATTTTCTGAAAGATTTGGATGAATCGCTTGGAGGGTATATAAGAGGACAGATTCTAGTCTGTGTGCTGCTCGGAACGGTTGCTGCTTTCCTTTTTTGGATGATTCATATGAAATATCCTGTATTGCTTGGAATCATTATAGCTGTTACCGACATCATTCCTTATTTTGGGCCTATTATCGGTGCGGTGCCGGCCGTTATCATTGCGGTGGCCATTTCAAATAAAATGGCCGTCTACGTGATCATCATCATTTTGGTTCTGCAGTTTTTAGAAGGAAATGTATTGTCCCCGTTTATTGTCGGCAAAAGCTTAAACATGCACCCTTTATTTATCATGGCTGCCCTTATCATCGGCGGAGAAGTCGGAGGAATTGCCGGATTAATTTTAGCCGTGCCGTTTCTGGCCGTTGTAAAAGTGGCAATGGTGCATGCAAAAACGCATTTATGGAAACCCCATAAATAACATTGACAAATATTGAATAACTTTCTATAATGCGACATAGACAAGTGAATCCAATTGTATGAACAAATTAACGAATTACCAAGATTGATCGATAAGGCCATTTCCTTTAAAAACAATTTCAAATGGGTATAAAACAAAGAAGGATCGAGTATGTTATAGACCATCTGAGTGTAATGATGATTACACGGAAGAGAGGAATTTCCCCGGGCTGAAAGAAATTCCAGATGAAGGATAACAGAAGGCTAATCCGGAGTGCAGGCAAAAACTGCCGTAGTACGCCGCGTTAAGGCGCCAAAGAGATGGATTGTGTGAATCGATGGATCCATAATCAGGGTGGTACCGCGAAGAGCCCTTCGTCCCTGTCCGGGAAGGAGGGCTTTTTTTATTTTAGAGCGCTACAATTGGTCAGTTAGCCGGACTCTTTTCATCCGTTTTGCTTGCAAAACGATTTTATCCATAACTCTAGTTTTTCATTGTACATACAGAATTGTTTATGTAGGAGGTTATATCATGAAAAAATTAACTGGCGCCCAAATACGCCAAATGTTTTTGGACTTTTTTAAAGAAAAAGGCCATCAAATTGAACCGAGCGCATCACTCATTCCAAATAATGATCCATCTTTGTTGTGGATCAACAGCGGTGTGGCCACTTTAAAAAAATATTTCGATGGCAGGGTGGTACCGGAAAATCCGCGAATTACAAATGCTCAAAAATCTATTCGCACAAATGACATTGAAAATGTAGGGAAAACGGCTCGCCACCATACGTTTTTCGAAATGCTTGGAAACTTTTCTATTGGAGATTATTTCAAAGAAGAAGCCATTGCATGGGCATGGGAATTTTTGACCGATCCAAAATGGATGGGTTTCGAGAAAGAAAAGCTTTCTGTTACCATCCATCCCGAAGATCAGGAAGCCTATGAAATTTGGAACAAGAAAATTGGGATTCCAGAGGAGAGGATTATTCGTTTAGAGGGCAACTTCTGGGATATAGGCGAAGGGCCAAGCGGTCCCAACTCGGAAATTTTTTATGACCGCGGTCCGCAATATGGAGACGACCCTAATGATCCTGAACTGTATCCTGGCGGTGAAAACGACCGCTACCTGGAAATATGGAATTTAGTATTTTCCCAATTCAATCATAATCCGGATGGCACTTATACACCGCTTCCAAAGAAAAATATTGATACCGGTATGGGTCTTGAGCGAATGGCTTCCGTTGTTCAAGAAGCGGAAACGAACTTCGATACCGATTTGTTTTTGCCTATTATAAGAGCTACTGAAAAAATTTCAGGAGAAACTTACGGAAAAGATCCGGAAAAAGATGTAGCATTTAAAGTGATTGCCGATCACATTCGTACGGTCACTTTTGCCATTGGAGATGGTGCATTGCCTTCCAACGAAGGAAGAGGCTATGTTCTTAGACGATTGCTGCGCAGAGCTGTTCGCTATGCGAAAAAGATCCATATAAATCGTCCTTTCATGTATGAACTTGTCCCAGTTGTGGGAAACATTATGATTGATTACTATCCGGAAGTAAACGATAAAGCTGCCTTTATTCAAAAAGTCGTGAAAAATGAAGAAGAACGATTCCATGAAACACTGCATGAAGGTCTTTCTATTCTCGAATCGGTGATCCGTAAGGCAAAAGTACAAAATCACAAAACGATTAGCGGCGAAGATGCCTTCCGCCTATATGATACGTACGGATTCCCGGTGGAGTTAACGGAAGAGTATGCAGAAGAAGAAGGCTTGAAAATCGACTATGAAGGATTTGAAAAAGAAATGGAACGTCAGCGGGAACGAGCCCGTTCAGCACGTCAAGACGTCGATTCCATGCAAACTCAGAACGTTCTTCTGCAATCCATTACAACGAAAAGCGAATTTATCGGATATGATCAGCTGGAAACAGACGCAGTGGTAGAAGTGATTTTGAAAAACGGAGAAATAGTTTCAAAAGCCAGTGCAGGCGACACCGTCCAATTCATCCTCAATCGGACTCCTTTTTATGCAGAAAGCGGCGGTCAAATCGCAGATAAAGGAGTACTTGTAGCTGATCATGTGAAGGTCACCATTCAAGATGTACAAAAAGCGCCAAATGGACAGCACCTTCATAACGCCGTCATTGATGAAGGGATTCTCGAACAAGGGCAATTGGTTCACGCTCAAGTTGATAAAACGGCCCGTGCAAACGTGACTCGAAACCATACAGCTACTCACCTTTTGCATCAGGCGTTGAAAGATGTACTTGGAAATCACGTTAACCAAGCAGGTTCGCTGGTAGAACCTGAACGGCTGCGTTTTGACTTCTCCCATTTCGGTCAAGTGAGTCCAGAAGAATTGGAAAAAGTTGAAGCGATTGTGAACGAAAAAATTTGGAAAAGCCTTCCGGTCGGAATTGAATATAAAGGACTGGAGGAAGCAAAAGCACAAGGTGCGATGGCTTTATTCGGCGAAAAGTACGGAGATATTGTCCGCGTTGTCTCCATCGGAGATTACAGCTTGGAGCTGTGCGGTGGCTGCCATGTGCCGAACACGTCAGTTATCGGGTTGTTTAAAATTGTTTCCGAGACGGGGATCGGTGCTGGAACCCGCCGGATTGAAGCTGTCACAGGTGAAGGAGCATACCAGCTGTTAAACAGCCAAGTAGCGTTATTAAAAGAAGCGTCTGAAAAATTAAAGACGCATCCAAAAGACATTTTGACGAAAATTGACAGTATTCAAGCAGAAATGAAAGAATTGCAGCGTGAAAATGAATCACTTGCTGCAAAATTGTCCAATATAGAAGCGGGCAGTCTTATCAATCAAGTGAAACAAGTTGATGGAATCAATGTGCTGTCGGCGAAAGTCGATGCGTCGGATATGAATCAATTGCGAAGCATGGCAGATGAATTAAAGCAAAAATTGCCGTCAGGAATCATCGTTTTAGGTTCCGTTCAAAAAGAAAAAGTGAATTTTATCGCTGGCGTGACGAAAGACCTTGTGGCGAAAGGATTCCATGCAGGAAAACTTGTAAAAGAAGTGGCCGCTGTTTGCGGCGGGGGCGGAGGAGGCCGCCCGGATATGGCTCAGGCCGGCGGGAAACATCCGGAAAAAACGGAAGAAGCGCTCGCTTTTGTCGAAGAGTGGGTGAAATCCGTTTCCATTGAATAAAAGATAGTGTACAATATGGGTAAATGGACTGAAGGCGTGAAGCCGAAACGAGGTGCGAGGGAATGAGCTCTTTTGATCAGACAATGAAATTCCATTTTTCAGATGAGCCTTTTGATCATGACGTGAAAGAAATTCTTTTCCAAGTTTATGACGCTCTTCAAGAAAAGGGATACAATCCCATTAATCAAATTGTTGGCTATTTGCTTTCAGGAGACCCAGCTTATATTCCCCGGCATAAAGATGCCAGGAACTTGATTCGAAAATTGGAACGGGACGAAATTATTGAAGAATTGGTGAAGACGTATTTGAAGCAGCGAGAGGAATAATCATATGAGAACTATGGGGTTAGACGTGGGCTCCAAAACAGTCGGCGTTGCGATAAGCGACGAATTAGGCTGGACAGCCCAAGGGATTGAAACCATCAAGGTGGATGAAGAGAAAGGCGATCTAGGTTTCGACCGTTTAAAAGAACTAATCGAAGATTATCAAGTCGATAAGATTGTGGTCGGGTTGCCCAAAAACATGAATAACACGATCGGCCCGAGAGGAGAAGCTTCTCAAGCGTATGCGAAAAAACTAGAAAAAGAGTTTTCTCTTCCCGTTGTGCTCTGGGATGAAAGGCTGAGTACGATGGCTGCCGAAAGAGTTCTGTTAGAGGCGGATGTGAGCCGCAAAAAAAGAAAAAAAGTCATTGATAAAATGGCTGCTGTCATGATTCTACAAGGTTATTTGGATAGTTTGAAATAGCTGTTAGAAAACAATGCGGCTGCCGTTCAATAAATAATGAGGTGAAAAGATGGAACACGGAGATCAACATATTACTGTAGTAGATGAAGAAGGAAATGAGATTTTATGTGAAGTGCTTTTTACATTTGATTCCGAGCAATTTGACAAATCTTATGTGCTCTATTATCCGGCGGAAACAACCGATGATGAAGAAATTGAAATTTTTGCCGCTTCTTTTCATCCCAGCGAAGGAAATTCCGGTGATCTCGAACCGGTAGAAACCGAAGAAGAATGGGATCTTATTGAAGAAATGCTGAATACGTTTCTCGATCAAGAAGAAGAGCACGAACATAATCATGAACACGAACACGAAAAATAATCATTGGAGAATTTTTCAGGCCGTTCTAAAATTTAGAACGGCCCTTTTCCACGTTCTGTAGTATAATGATGGATGGAAAAAATGATCGATTGATCCCGTTTTATGTCGGAAGGGGAAAGAGAATGTCGAAGTTTCATTGGGATTTAACTGACTATAGAAGAAAAAAAAGAAAAAGAAACTTTTTTTTATCACTATTTGCTGTCATTGTTGCCTTGGCAGCAGTGGTCTTTTTCTATATCTACCAGTCGCTGCAGCCAGTAGATAAGGGAAATCGCACACCGGTCAAAGTGACCATCCCCCAAGGGTCAAGCGCCGCAAAAATCGGAGAAATCCTAGAAAAAAAAGGTATTATCCGCAATCAACAAGCCTTTAAATATTACATACAATGGAAGGGAAAAACAGGATTCCAAGCTGGAACCTATTATTTTGCGCCCTCCATGTCTCTTGATGATATCATACGTGATTTGCAGAAGGGAAATTCTTATGAATTTGCCAAAATCGTATTCACGATACCAGAGGGACGTCAATTGCGCGAGATTGCCAAAACGATTAGCAAACATTCGCCTTATGATTACAATACCGTCTGGAATCGTTTAAACGACCGTGCTTTTATTCAGCAATTGATCAAAAAATATCCGGATTTGCTGACAAAGGAAATTTTGAATCCAAAAGTAAAATATCCATTAGAAGGGTATCTGTACCCGGCTGTTTACGCTTATTATGATCCGAAAACTCCGCTGGATACGATCATTGAAGATATGATCGCCAAAACAGATCGCGTCCTATCTCAATATCAAAAAGCCATGAAGGTCAAACATTTGACCCCTCATCAATTGCTTACAATGGCTTCTCTTATTGAAGAAGAAGCGACAAAGAAAGCGGATAGACGTAAAATCTCCAGCGTTTTCTATAACCGGCTGGCCAAAAAAATGCCGCTGCAAACAGATCCGACTGTGCTTTATGCACTTAACAAGCATAAAAGTCGTGTCGTATATAAAGACTTAAAAGTGAATTCGCCATACAATACGTATAAATATAAAGGATTGCCCCCTGGTCCCATCTCAAATTCCGGAATATCTTCTTTAGAAGCAGCTTTAAATCCGGAACAAACGGATTACCTGTATTTTCTTGCGGCGCCTAGCGGGGATGTTTATTATGCTAAAACGTTGGAAGAACACAATCGATTAAAACAAAAATTTATTACCAATTACTACGATGCTGAAAAGAAATAAGAGCTATTAGCATTTATGATAAAAGTATGGTAAACTAGACAAAGTTAAACTTCCGCCAATTGTACTCCTCGGCATCAACGGTCGGGGGAAAAGGCTTTTTAGAAGACGAAATGAAAGACGAGTGGAAAGCTTTCGGGCTTTCTGCTTTTTCTTGTCAATCGATTTTCGCTTCTTTTCAATTCATTTAGCAGGAATGGGGAAGAAAGATGGAAGAAAAGATAGCACAATACTGGCAGTCGCTCCTTCCTGAAAAAACGCTTTTCATTCAGGAGATGGAACAATTGGCGAAAGAAGAACATGTTCCTATTATGGAATCGGCCGGCATCGAAACGATGCTGCAATTTATGAGAATCCAAAAGCCTAAAAAAATTCTCGAAATCGGCACGGCGATTGGATATTCAGCGATTCGAATCGCACAAGCCATCAGCGGGTCTGAAATTGTCACGATTGAACGTGATGAAAGCCGCTACAATCAAGCGATTCAATTTATTCGTCGGGCAGGTTTAGAGAACCGCATTTCCGTGATTTTGGGCGATGCATTGGAAGTGGCAGCGGAAGCAGGCGAGATGGGGCCTTATGATGCCATTTTTATCGATGCGGCAAAAGGTCAGTATCAAAAGTTCTTTGAAATGTACACACCGTATTTAGCGGAAAACGGTGTTGTGTATACTGATAATGTGCTCTTTAAAGGACATGTAGCTGAAACGGATATAGCAAAGAAGCGAATTCGCCAATTAGCATCCAAAATCCGTCAATATAATCAATGGTTGGTGAATCATTCGTCCTTTTCGACGATGATCATTCCTGTTGGCGACGGGCTGGCAATCAGTATTTATCGAGGTGAAAAAGATGGCAAATAAACCAGAGTTACTCGTTACTCCTACCAGTGTTCAAGATATTTTGCCTTTGTGCGATGCTGGAGCAGATGCATTTATGATAGGGGAGCAGCGATATGGGCTCAGACTGGCCGGCGAATTTTCTCGCGATGACGTGAAAAAAGCAGTTGAACTTGCACATTCGCGAGGGAAAAAAGTATATGTGGCAATGAATGCCATCTTTCATAATGAAAAAGTCGAAGAATTAAAAGATTATATTCTGTTTTTAAAGGACGTAAAATGCGATGCGATCGTTTTTGGCGATCCTGCGGTGTTGATGACAATCCGGGAAATAGCACCAAATATGAAATTGCATTGGAGTACGGAGACTACGGGAACCAATTGGTATACTTGCAATTACTGGGGGCGCCTTGGATCAAAGCGTGCCGTTTTGGCCCGTGAATTAAGCATGGATGCCGTCATTGAAACAAAAGAACATGCCGAAGTGGAGATCGAAGTTCAAATACATGGTATGACTTGCATGTTCCAATCGAAGCGTGCTTTGCTTGAGAATTACTTTGAGTATCAAGGAAAAATGTTGGAAATAAAGAATAAAAACCAAGACAAAAATATGTACCTTTATGATAAAGAACGGGACAATAAATACCCGATTTTTGAAGATGAAAACGGTACTCATATTATGAGTCCAAACGATGTTTGCATGATCGATGAACTCACCGAAATGGTAGAAGCAGGAATCGATAGCTTCAAAATCGACGGCGTACTAAAAGAACCGGACTATATCATCGAGGTGACAAAACTGTATCGCAAAGCAATCGATTTATGTGCAGAAGATCCGGATGCCTATGAAGAAGTGAAAGATCAGTTATATGAACAAATAGTGGCCATCCAGCCGAAGCATCGTCCATTGGATACGGGCTTTTTCTTTAAGGAAACGGTTTATTAATTAGGGATTGTAGGGAATGCCAAGTTGAATACAGCCCAATGGAGATTGAGTGGAGCGGATGTTTAAGTCTTTGTCTATATTTTAAAAGGAGGCATCGGAATGTCTACGATATTGAAAGATAACATTTCACAAATTGTTGACGGAAAACGAGTGATCGTCAAAAAACCAGAGTTGCTGGCGCCTGCCGGCAATTTGGAAAAGTTGAAAATTGCTGTCCATTACGGCGCCGATGCTGTCTTTCTCGGAGGGCAGGAATATGGATTGCGCTCCAATGCCGATAACTTTACCCTTGAAGAAATAAAAGAAGGGGTGGAATTTGCGAAGAAATACGGCGCTAAAATTTATGTCACAACCAATATTTATGCTCATAACGAAAATATGGACGGACTAGAAGAGTATTTAAAAGCTTTGGAAGATGCAGGGGTAGCTGGAATTATCGTCGCTGATCCGTTAATCATTGACGCGGCTGGACGCGTTGCTCCTAAACTGGAACGACATTTGAGCACGCAGCAGTCTTTAACGAATTGGAAAGCTGCCCAATTTTGGAAGGAGCAAGGACTCGAGCGTGTTGTGCTTGCGCGTGAAACAAGCGCGGAGGAAATTAAAGAAATTAAACAAAAAGTCGATATTGAAATTGAAGCGTTCATCCATGGCGCTATGTGCATCGCTTATTCAGGAAGATGCGTTTTAAGTAATTATATGACAGCACGCGATTCCAACCGTGGAGGATGCTGCCAGTCCTGCCGTTGGGATTACGACCTCTATCAATTAAACGGAGACAAGGAAAAGCCTTTATTTACTGAAAAAGATGCTCCGTTTGCGATGAGTGCCAAAGATTTGAAATTAGTCGAATCGATTCCGAAAATGATTGAACTCGGGATTGATAGTTTGAAAATAGAAGGCCGAATGAAGTCCATTCATTATATTGCGACTGTTGTCAGTGTATATCGGCAAGTGATTGATTCTTACTGCGCGGACCCGGATCATTTTACGATGAAACAAGAATGGCTGGATGAACTTGAAAAATGTGCCAATCGTGAAACGGCTCCTGCCTTTTTTGAAGGGGGAGTACCGGGTTATGAAGAACAATTATTTGGCACACACAGCAAAAAAACAGCTTTCGATTTCGCGGGGCTGGTATTGGCTTACAATCCGGATACCCAAATGGTGACATTGCAGCAACGCAACCATTTCCGTCCGGGAGACGAAGTGGAATTTTTCGGCCCTGAAATCGAAAATTTCACCCAAACCATTGGAACGATTTGGGATGAGGAAGGAAACGAAATCGACGCTGCGCGCCATCCTTTGCAGATTGTACGATTTAAGGTGGATCGCCCGCTTTATCCATACAACATGATGCGAAAGGAGACAAAATAGCTAGATGGATAAAAAGCCAGTGATCATCGGGGTTTCCGGCGGTTCCGGCTCCGGAAAAACGAGCGTTACAAAAGCAATATATAATAATTTTAAAGGACACTCCATTTTGGTATTGGAGCAAGATTCCTATTATAAAGACCAAAGCGATGTGCCTTTTGAGGAACGATTAAAAACGAATTACGACCACCCTTTGGCTTTTGACAATGACCTATTGATTGAGCACTTAAAAAAATTGCTTAATTATGAACCGATCGAGAAACCGGTTTACGATTATACCATTCATACTCGATCTAACGAAACGATCCGTGTAGAACCGAAAAATGTCATTATATTAGAAGGCATATTAGTACTGGAAGATGAAAGGCTTCGCAATTTAATGGATATTAAGCTCTTTGTGGATACCGATCCAGACTTGCGCTTCATAAGACGCTTGACACGAGACATAAAAGAGCGCGGTCGAACTTTAGAATCCGTGGTCGAACAATATATTCAAGTGGTTCGTCCAATGCATAATCAATTTATCGAACCAACGAAACGGTATGCGGATATTATTATTCCGGAGGGCGGTCAGAACCATGTAGCCATCGATTTAATGGTTACTAAAATTCAAACGATTCTTGAACAAAAATCAATTTTGTAATAACATGTTTAAAAAAATACAATAGATATGAATAGAAAAGCGAAACATTGCTAGTTGTTTTTTCAATTAGAGATGGACAGCTTAAAAAGGAGTGAAGGGACATGTCTACGGAGAAAGAATATCCAATGACACGGGAAGGGAAATTAAAACTGGAACAAGAACTTGAATACTTAAAAACGGTGAAACGGAAAGAGGTAGTTGAAAGAATTAAAATTGCCCGCAGTTTTGGTGACCTTTCCGAAAACTCAGAGTATGATTCTGCAAAGGAAGAGCAAGCATTTGTTGAAGGACGGATTAACACGATTGAAACGATGATCCGCAATGCGAAAATTATTGAAGATGATGAATACAATCCGGATACAGTAACGCTTGGAAAAACGGTTACCTTTGTGGAACTTCCAGAAGGAGAAGAAGAAAGCTATACCATTGTAGGAAGTGCAGAAGCTGATCCTTTTGAAGGCAGAATTTCCAATGATTCACCTATAGCGAAAAGCTTATTGGGCTGCAAAGTAGGCGATGAAGTGACCGTGCAAACACCGGGCGGGGAAATGTCTGTAAGAATTGTCGCAGTAAAATAAGAAAAAGGAGGGCTGAATGCGAAAGCGTTCAGCCTTTTATGCATGAAGCTCAAGTTGAATTCTCCCTTGTTTTGTTGCTTTTTGCGTTTCGGCTCATAAAACAATATGGAAGATCTCGGCTATTTACATAATCTTTTTTAAAAATTGGATCATCATAGTAGAATAATGTACAAGAGCGACTTCGAATTTGGTTAAAAACGAATAGAAAGTCACTTTTCAACGGACGGGATATATGGTACATTTCATCATGTTGCAAGGGATGGTTTCTTGCACATCCGTCAGTGTGTACCAATGGAGATCAAGAATGGGAAGGGGTAGTTGGCCCTAGAGGAAGTTTCACTTTATCAGCAAACATGATAGAATGATGAATAATCCCCTAAGAGAGGAGAAGGTTTTTCCATGAATGATCAATATCCGTCTCGTTCAGAGAAGCGATTGAAACGAAAGAAAACGAATCGCATTTTAAATACGGCGATTGTTGTGGTTATTATTTTAATTATTCTAGTAGCTTTTTCTATTTTTTCCGGCGGAAATGATGATGAAACATCGAAAAAAACAAGCGATGAGCCGAAAACTTCCCAGCATGAAACAGCTAGCGTGAATAATAAGGACAAGCAGGAATCTAAACAGGAAAAGCATACGAAGAAGGAGAAAAAAGAGAAGAAAAAGGAAGAGAAAAAAGAAAAAGTGATTGTTGAACAAGGCGGCGGTCCCAATGTCGAGGAGACGATCAAGGATCCCAACTGGGAGCCGGTCGCCACTCAGCAAAGCGGAGAACATGTGTCTTCTTTTGATACGAATTCCGTCGACTGGAAAGAAAAGGTGAAGGCGCTTTCTTATGCTACCGGCATTCCCGAAGACAGCATGACTGTATGGTTTATAAGCGGCCAAGGACCTGATAAGGCCATTGGAACGGTTTCTCCGAAAGGCCGTAAAGATGATGCGTATCGGGTATATATAGAATGGGTAGATGGGAAAGGATGGAAGCCTGTTCAGGTGGAAAAATTGATGCATAACGATAAAGGCTAACCCAAGTTGGAATAGGAGGAAAAAGGGTGAAAATCGCAATCATTGGCGCCATGGAAGAAGAAGTGGCGATTTTACGCAATCAAATCGAATCTAGCAGTACTGACAAAATAGCGAACAGCGAATATACATCCGGCAAGCTAAAAGGGGCAGATGTCGTCTTGCTTAAATCGGGCATCGGAAAAGTGAACGCCGCTATGTCAACAGCTGTGTTGCTTTATCACTATCAGCCGGATGTGGTGATTAATACCGGTTCGGCAGGGGGATTGAACCCTGAATTGCAAGTAGGAGATATCGTGATCTCAACAGAAGTACGCCATCATGATGTTGATGCCACCGTATTTGGATATGAATATGGACAGGTGCCGCAGATGCCTGCCGCGTATTTGGCGGATAAACGTTTAATTGAAACTGCAGCCCGATCTGCAGAAACATTGACTGGGGTTCAAGTTGTCAAAGGGCTGATCACGACGGGAGATTCTTTTATGAGCGATCCGGATCGCGTCGAATCGATCCGTCATAAATGGAATGATTTGCAGGCAGTTGAAATGGAAGCCGCAGCTATTGCACAAGTATGCTATCAATTTGGTACACCTTTTGTCATCATTCGTTCTCTTTCCGATATTGCCGGCAAGGAGTCGAATATCAGTTTTGATCAGTATTTAGAAAAAGCGGCTCGAAATTCCGCTGAACTAGTGGTTAAAATGGTAGAATCTTTAAAATAGATTGCTACTATCATTATATTTAAGATGATTTTCCAGACCTGTATTTAAGTTACTAATTCATGATTAACTCCTCTATGCTAAAGTAGAAGAAAGGGTTTGAACCCATCTTTTAGAACGGCCTTCAAAGACACGAATCCGGCTGCGCCGCTATTTCTCGAATGTGCCTTAAAGCTGTTTTTGGTTCATGTTTTTTATGGAAGTGAAGACAACTGGGGACAATCAAGATTAACGGTTGTACGTTCAAACTTTAGTATGGGGGTATAGGTCGAGTGGAAAATCAATGCAAAAAAATAAAAGAGAAAATAGTAGATTTCAAAAGGTTTGGATGTACTTTGACGGCGCTAAGTGTTTTTCTTTATTTAGGTGTGGTTTTGCCGGTTGAAGGGAAAACAGAGATCCAAACCAATATGCTGATGGCAGGCACAGTGGTTTTGATCATAGGGTCTGCTCTTTTTTTCTATAAAGCTCAAAAATATCATGTTCAATTGACTGAGTACGAAGAAGATGACTGAAGAAATTGAAGAGAACGGATATTGTGCAGGTATTTTCGCTGTTTTCAATATATGTAATACCATCCATCTTTTTACAAAAAATGATATGATATTTGTGGCACTCTTAGTGTAAGATGTAAGAAGGGGTGGTTCGATGGCATTAATGATTCTTGGATTGCTTCTTGCGACGACTATCGGTATCGTGATTGCGCTCGAGGTTGGAGCCGAATAGTGCTTAAAAAGGAAGAGCCGAGATACCTTTAAGGTGTCCTGGCTCTTCCTTTTTATCTTAGTCAGGCTCCATCTTTTTCTTTTCTTTTTCTTCTCGATAAAACTCATGAAACATTTTCATAAGTGCGCGCTTTTCAATTCGAGAAACATAGCTGCGTGAAATGCCGAGTTCTTTGGCAATTTCCCGTTGTGTTTTTTCTTCCTGCATATTCAATCCAAACCTGCCGATGATCACTTCTTTTTCTCTTTCATCAAGTATCCGTAAATATTTCATTACTTTTTCCAGTTCCATGTTTAATTGAATTGTATCAATCACATCTTCAGATTCGGATTTTAAAATGTCAATGAGCGATATTTCGTTTCCTTCTTTATCTTGCCCGATTGGATCGTGAAGAGAAACATCTTTTTTCGTCTTTTTTAATGCTCTTAAATGCATTAAAATCTCATTTTCTATACAGCGGGCTGCATATGTGGCCAGCTTTGTTCCTTTTCCTTCTGAATAACTTTCAATTGCTTTAATGAGCCCTATGGTCCCGATAGAAATCAAATCTTCCGGGTCTTCCCCTGTATTTTCGAACTTCTTGACAATGTGGGCGACAAGGCGCAAATTGTGCTCGATTAATAAATTTCGTGCTTCTTCGTCGCCTTCTGCCATCCGTTTTAAATAGATTTTTTCTTCATTTGGGGACAGAGGCTGGGGAAACGCGTTGTTTTTTACATAGGAGACGAGAAAGAGAAGTTCTTTAAAAAAATACGAAAAGGCTGAAAATACTCCAAACATAACATCCCCCCTCAAAAGGTGTGCCTATTCTCTATTCATATGCACATGGGGGAACATCATTGCACGTCCTGTTTTTTCTCCATCCGATTTAATGAAATTCCTCAGCAGATTGGATGTTCATCCATCCGGGACGGTGCATTCGTTTCTTACGCCGGAAAAATCGTCGAAGTCTAAACAATCGGATAAAATATTCTTTTTCGGAAAACGTTAGCGAAAGTGCACTTGATTGGTCACAGACATTTTTTTTCGAGACTTACGCGTTCAATGAAAGCGATAGCCATTATGTTAAGACGAGAGGGAGAAATAGCACCTTTAAGGAAGAGGAAATCATGAGAGCGGCGGCAGATGCTGTTTGCGCTGTTCATGACTGGTGCACGGCATTCTTCCTTTCCCTCCACAATCTGGACAATGTGCTTTGAAAATATAGAATTTCGGAATGGTTCCTTTTCCGTTGCACGTTTGGCAAATTTGAATCACCTTCATCTTTTGAGACCTTCTTTCTTCTTTTTCTACTTATTTTATTCATTACCTTTCGGCAAGGTGTTATTCATGATTCAGCTCATAAATGGCCATTTTTGATTAGAGTTTTAGAAACAAAAAAAAGCCCGGTGTTTTGGCACGGGCAGAAAAAAGAATTGGATTAAGAGGAAACCTTTACGTTACGATTCAAAGCTCGACGATCCATTTCCGTTTCAATGAGGCGAATAAAATCAGGACTTAACTTGAGTTCAATTGCCTTATAATAGGTTTCAATTAAAAGCTCATCTGATAAAAGTTGCATTCATCTTTCACCTCCAATGAAACGTTCTACTTGTGAACCGTTCTGCATATCATGGTAGGTTATTCAAGTTGTATCTTTACTTTAGCAGATTTTTCTAAATAGAACAAGCGTTCTATTGTCCACATCGATAAGTGGATAAGCTGTGGTTAACCTGTTCATAAAAGAAATAATGGGTTATTTTACTGGAAGGAAAATGTGAATAAAGTTATCCACAATGGGGGATGCAGGGAATTTGTCGAAAAGTTTTTCCGACGAAACGGTCATATTTTATTGAAAATCAAAGTCTCTTTTCATCTTCAATCATGTATGAAATGGAAAAAGCAAGCCGTTCGGCAAAATTCGATCTTCCTTATAAAGAATCAAGTTTCAATGGTCGGTTGGCATTTTAAAACTCTATCTTCGGACCTTCTTTTTTGGAAGCAGGCGGAGTGTCGGCTTGGCGCTTACATGATAATGAAAAAGACGATTTTTGCATTGTCTAAGTTAAATTTTACAGTGATGATTGCGAAGTGGGCGAGACTCCTGCGGGAAAGCTCGCGGATCGCCCGCAGAAAGCAAGTGAATTTTGCGATCATCAACAATTCTCGATAAAAAAGGGGTCCCTAGGTTATTTTACTGCCTTTTGGGACAGCTCCGACCGAGTTGGCACAGATAATAGATACGAATTTATTTTGAAACTATGAAGAAATTTATGTATGATAATATCGACATCTACATCATAATTGAGGTGCACTTAATTGATTAAAGCATTTTTGCCGAATGAACAAGTCAAAAGCATTTTCGACATTGATCCAGCTACCTTGAAAAAAAGAGGCATAAAGGGGATTATTACCGATCTGGACAATACGTTGGTAGAATGGAATCGACCGAGCGCGACTCCTGAGCTTGAAGAGTGGTTTAATAGAATGAAAAAACACGGTATTCAAGTGACCATCGTTTCGAATAATAATGAAGATCGTGTAAAAGCATTCGCTGAACCGTTGAATATACCTTTTATTCATAAAGCAAGAAAGCCGATGGGCAAGGCTTTTCGCAAAGCGCTGAAAAGGATGAATATAAGCAAAGAGGAAACCGTTGTGATTGGAGACCAGCTTCTGACAGACATTTTAGGCGGAAACCGCGGCGGATTTTATACCATTTTAGTCGTGCCGGTTGCTCAAACAGACGGATTTTGGACGAGAATCAATAGAACGATTGAAAGAAGAATTATGAATGTGTGTAAAAAGAAAGGGTTAATACAATGGGAGGATGAAAGGTGAGCGAACAAGAAATTTATTGTACAGGATGCGGAGTGAAAATACAGACAGAAGATCCGGAAAAAGTAGGCTATACGCCACCTTCTGCA
This sequence comes from Bacillus sp. FSL W8-0223, assembly GCF_038006805.1. Classification (NCBI taxonomy): domain Bacteria; kingdom Bacillati; phylum Bacillota; class Bacilli; order Caryophanales; family Bacillaceae; genus Bacillus; species Bacillus sp. FSL W8-0223. The sequence goes on along the minus strand of NZ_JBBOVX010000001.1, from coordinate 2,543,165 downwards.
TTGCAAAAAGAACAAGTGGTATGCCAAAGATGCTTTCGCTTGAAACATTATAATGAAATTCAAGATGTTTCGTTGACGGATGATGATTTTTTGAAAATTTTACATACGCTTGGCGAGACTAAGAGTCTCATTGTAAAAATTGTGGACATCTTTGATTTCAATGGAAGTTGGCTGCCTGGTCTGCCTCGTTTTGTCGGAAATAATCCTGTTTTGCTGATCGGAAATAAAGAGGATTTGCTTCCGAAATCATTGAAACGGGAACGATTAATAAACTGGATGAAAAAAGAAGCGGAGAAACTGGGGCTCAGACCTATTGATGTTATTTTGGTAAGCGCCTCTAAAGGACATTTTATAAGGGAAGCAATGGAAATGATCGAACACTACCGCGCGGGAAAAGATGTGTACGTGGTGGGATGCACCAACGTAGGAAAATCCACTTTTATCAACCGTATTTTGAAAGAAAGCGGTGAGTCGGGCGAACTGATCACCACATCCCATTTTCCCGGGACCACACTCGATAAGATCGAAATTCCGTTGGAGGACGGAAGTGCTTTAATTGACACGCCGGGGATTATAAACCACCATCAAATGGCGCATTTCGTAGATAAACGTGATTTGAAAATCATCATGCCCAAAAAAGAAATTAAACCGAAAGTATATCAGCTGAATGAAAAACAAACGTTGTTTTTCGGGGGTTTGTCCCGTCTTGATTATCTGAAGGGCGGTCGTCGCTCGCTTGTTTGCTACATGCCGAACGAACTGCAAATTCATCGTACAAAATTGGAAAAAGCCGACTCGTTATATGAAAAGCATGTCGGTGAAATGCTCGTTCCTCCACGGGAAGAACAGCTGGATGATTTTCCGCCGCTTATCCGCCACGAATTCAAAATCACAGATGCCAAAACGGACATTGTCTTTTCAGGACTTGGTTGGGTAACGGTTCATGAACCGGGTGCAGTGGTAGCGGCTTACGTGCCAAAAGGAGTCAGTGTATTGATTCGAAAATCTTTAATATAATGGTGGGGAGAATGATGAAACTGTATGGAGTGATCGGCGATCCTATCGCTCATTCGATGTCGCCGGCCATGCATAACGATGCTTTTAGCAGGTTGGGAATACCGGCTTATTATCATCCTTTCCATGTCAAGCCAAATGATCTGAAAAAGGCTGTGGAAGGCATGAAAGCCATTGGTGTGGAAGGATTCAACGTAACAATTCCGCATAAAACGGCGATTATTCCGCTATTGGATGAGCTTGATCCTCTGGCGGAAGCGATTGGAGCTGTGAATACTGTTGTTCGCAAAAACGATCGCTGGATCGGTTATAATACAGATGGCGATGGATTTGTCAGAGGATTGAAAGAAGCACTGGGCAGAGATCTTCATCTTGATCATATTTTAATCATCGGTGCCGGGGGAGCGGCGAGAGCCATCTATTATACACTGGCATCTGAACATGTACGATTGATTGATATTGCGAATAGAACGATGGAAAAAGCGGCTCGTCTTGCTGAACAGTGCCCGTTTGAAACAAAAACAAACGTTCTTTCGATTTCCGAAGCTGAGCAAAGAATGGGAAACTATTCGATTGTCATTCAAACGACATCGATCGGGATGAGTCCAAAAACAGATGAAATGCCGTTGTCGCTTTCTTTGTTAAAGAAAGGAACATTTGTATCGGACATTATTTATAATCCACTTGAAACAAAATTTCTGGCGGAAGCCAAAAAACAGGGGGCTATCACCCAAAATGGAATCAAAATGTTTGTCTATCAAGGTGTTTCCGCCTTTGAAAAATGGACGGGCGTGGCTCCTGATGCAAACAGAATGGAGAAAATTGTGCTCGAACAACTAGGAGGGTATCATGTTAACAGGTAAACAAAAACGTTTTTTGCGATCGCAGGCTCATCATTTGAATCCGATTTTTCAAGTGGGAAAAGGCGGCGTGAATGAAAATATGGTGAAACAGATCAATGATGCGTTGGAGGCGCGTGAACTATTAAAAGTGAGCGTCTTGCAAAACTGCGAAGAGGATAAATCGGAAGTGGCCGAACAGTTGGTGAAGGGGACAAACGCAGAACTCGTGCAATTGATCGGTAATACCATTATTTTGTACAAAGAATCCTCTAATAACAAACAAATCGTTCTGCCAAAATGAAGAAAAGAGTAGGCATACTGGGCGGTACTTTTAATCCTCCCCATATCGGTCATTTGATTATTGCGAATGAAGTGCTGTGTGCACTTGGTCTGGATGAAGTTCGATTTATGCCGAATTATGAGCCGCCGCACAAACAAAAAATGGACAGCGTTAGTGTGGAAGATCGATTGGCTATGGTGTCGTTGGCGATTGCCGATCATCCAAAATTCACCATTGAAGAAATTGAACTTTTGAGGATGGGAAAATCGTACACGTACGATACGATGGTTCTATTGAAAGAAAGAGAGCCTGAGACGGAATTTTACTTTATCATCGGCGGCGATATGATTGAATATTTGCCTAAATGGTATCGCATTGAAGAGTTGTGCAAGTTGGTCCAATTTGTTGGCGTTAAGCGCCCCAACTACAGCGTGGATACTCCTTATCCTGTTCTAATCGTGGACGTTCCTGAAATTCAGCTGTCATCTTCGTTGATTCGAAAAAAAATAGCCAAAAACGAAACAGTGAAATATTTATTGCCGGATAGTGTGATTGCCTATATAAAGGAGAATCGATTGTATGAAACGTGAGAAAGCGTTAAAGATTGTGAAAGAACAATTGACGGAACATCGCTTCCAGCACACATTGGGCGTCATGGAGACAGCCATCAAGCTGGCTGCGAAATACGGAGCGGATGAGAAGAAGGCGGAATTGGCGGCTATTTTTCACGATTATGCTAAATTCCGGCCTAAAGAAGAAATGAAACAAATTATCATTGAACAAGCAATGGACCCTAAGCTTCTGCAATTTAATGCTGAATTATGGCATGCACCTGTCGGAGCGTACTTAGCGAAAACAGAAGCAGGCATTGAAGACGAAGAAGTTTTGGATGCCATTCGCTACCATACGTCTGGCAGACCGGATATGACGGTGCTTGATAAAGTCATTTATTTAGCTGACTACATCGAACCGGGCAGACAGTTTCCGGGGGTGGATGAAGTACGGGAAATGGCGGAACGAAACTTAGATGAAGCCCTTATTCAGGCATTAAAAAATACCATCGTGTTTCTTTTGAAAAAAAACCAACCTGTTTTTCCCGATACGGTTGATACGTACAATCACCTAGTGAAAAAGTGGAGGGAAGTAAATGAGTAGTCAAGATCTCTTGTTTACCGCCGTTAAGGCAGCGGATGATAAAAAAGCCGAAAATATCGTCGTTTTAAATATGAAGGGGATTTCCCTTATCGCTGATTATTTTGTCATTTGCCATGGCGGCTCTGATAAGCAAGTTCAGGCCATTGCCAGAGAAATAAAAGAAAAAGTAGAAGAAAAAGGCTTGTTTGTCAAGAGAATGGAAGGGTTCGATGAAGCACGTTGGATTCTTCTTGATCTTGGCGACGTCGTTGTCCATGTTTTCCACCGCGATGAGCGAAGTTACTACAACCTAGAGCGTTTGTGGGGAGATGCGCCGACGGTTGACGTTCAAAGTGAGATTCTAAAATGACGTACGAACGTTTTGCTCTTATATACGACGATTTGATGGAAGATGCTCCTTATGATGCCTGGATTGCATTTTTGGACAGGCATATGAAAAAACATGGGAACGGAGGGGCCCATATACTGGACTTGGCATGCGGCACAGGAGAGTTAACGGTAAGGCTTGCAGAAAAGGGCTGGAAAACAACAGGCGTTGACTTGTCTGAGACCATGCTGATCGTTGCTCAACAAAAAATAAGCGAGCACGGCTTTCATGTTCCGCTGTTTCAGCAAGATATGCGAGAATTAGAAGGGTTAGGGCGGTTTGACGGAGTAGTGATGTTCTGCGATTCACTGAACTACTTATTAAAAGAGGAAGATGTCCTCCGTACGTTTGAAAGAATATATCAACATTTGGAAGACGGAGGGCTTTTTATGTTTGACGTCCATTCCTTATATAAGATGAACCATGTTTTTCTTCATCAAACGTATGCTTTTAATGATGAGGATGCATCCTATATTTGGAATTGTTTTCCCGGTGAGCGGGAGAACAGCGTCGAACACGAACTAACTTTTTTCGTGCGGCAGCAAGAAAACGGCTTATATGAGCGTTTTGACGAATTTCATGTTCAGCGTACTTTCCCGATTGCGGAATATCAAAAATGGCTGGAACAATGCGGTTTTCAAGTGCTTCAAATTAGTGCGGATTTTACGGATGATCCGCCGCTAGAACAATCAGAACGAATTTTTTTCGTATGTAAAAAGCTAAGTTCGTAAACAATAGGCCAACCAACTATATGGAAAAGGGGCAGTCACTCAAAAAAGAGTGCGCCCCTTTTTTAAAAAATTTTTGAAAGCGGAAGGATATTGATCTGTAGAAGAAGAATTCATTATATTAAGCTCCGAACTGCTGATTGATCTCCGCAATATCTTCTGCAAATTTCGCGTGAGTTTTGACAAACAGCTTCTCAAACATATCTCCGATTTCTTGCTCCAAAATAGCAATGCCTTCTCCGGTTATACCGCCTTTGACACAAACTTTTTCTTCCAAGCTTTGCAGTGTGTAAATCTTCTTTTTCAATAGTTCTCCCATTCCGATTAGCATTTCAGAAGCAAGATTTTCCGCTGTTTTTTGACTGATGCCCGTTTCGTTCACCGCAGCTTGAATAAACTTGCGGGTCATATAACTGAAAAAAGCCGGCCCGCAGCTGACGATATCCGAAGCGGCCCTTGTCCAACGATCATCTATTTCAACCGGATGAGAAATGGCCTTAATTAAGTGTAAAAATTGATTTTTCCACTCCTCTTGGCAATTTTCTCCAAATGTTACTAATACAGCACCTGCCAAAGCCCGGTTCGTGATGCTGGGGATCGCTCTTATACACGAACAGGGCAGAAGCGACTCCAATTGGGCCGTGGTAATGGGGCTAGTGATCGAAACGACGCATTTTTCTTTTAAAAAAACCGACTGGTGTTCGGCAATAAGCGAATAGATTTCTTTTGGTTTGACACATAGAAAAATGATGTCGCTTTTTTCAATGACTTCACGGTTATTAGCCGCTACGTTTAATCCAGGGTATTGGGATTTAAGTTTAAGTGATTTCTCAGGAGTGCGATTGTGTATATATACATCCGAAGGGACTAGGGCTTTTGATTCGATGAACGATTCGACTAGAATGGTTCCCATATTTCCCGTACCGATAATTCCTGTCTTCAAATGAGGCCCCTCCTTAAATGACATTTCTCCTACAATGTATGCGTTGAAAAAAATAATATGACTTGAGGTGAAGAGGAACAAAAATGGAACTGCTACAGCGATATCGTATCCCTGCCTTAATTGCGGCCTCTATTGGGATTCTTCTCTTATTTTTTTACCAAACCGGCCATAAGGAGAAAACGGACCAACCGTCTATTGTGATGCCAAAGGAAGAAACAAAAGAGAATATGACTGAAAAAGCTGTAGAGGAGAAAGAAGAGGGAGCGACAAAACCACAATCGGTGGTGATTGATGTAAAAGGAGCAGTCATGAGACCGGGAATTTATGAAGCAACGACCAATGACAGGATTTATGATATCGTTCAAAAAGCAGGGGGCTTTCGGAAAGAAGCCGATCAAACGAAAGTAAATTTGGCACAGAAACTACAAGATGAAATGGTTGTGTACATCCCGAAAGTCGGGGAAAAAGAATCGACAACGCTTTCTCAAAGTATTCCTTCCACTCATCCCGCTAATAGTGGAAATGGCCAAGGAGAGCAGCTTGTGAATATTAATACGGCAACGGCAGAGGAATTGCAAAATTTACCCGGCATCGGTGAAACAAGAGCACAATCTATTATTGAGTATAGGGAAACAAACGGAGCCTTTCAAAAGATCGAAGATTTAAAAAACATTTCTGGAATCGGAGATAAAACTTTTGAAAAATTAAAAGATAAAGTGACAGTGAAATAAGGCGGTATTATTGACGTCAACTTTTCGTTGACTATAAACTAGAAAGAAAAGCAACGCTTCAGAAAAATATGTCGATTTAAAGGAGAGCATCGCTGTGAGCACAAGAATCACTTGGCATCAATATTTTATGGCTCAAAGCCATTTATTGTCACTAAGAAGTACATGTACGAGATTGGCGGTCGGAGCTACTATTGTTCGAGAAAAAAGAATTATTGCGGGTGGATACAATGGATCCATTGCTGGTGGGGAACATTGTGTGGATGTCGGATGCTATATGGAAGAAGGACATTGCATCCGGACGATTCACGCTGAAATGAATGCTATTTTGCAATGCGCCAAATTTGGAGTGCCGACGAAAAATGCGGAAATTTACGTCACTCATTTTCCGTGCGTGCAGTGTACAAAATCCATTATTCAAGCGGGAATTTCCTCCGTATATTATGCGAATGGCTATCACAACCATCCTTTCAGCCTTGAATTATTTGAAAAAGCGGGGGTAAAAGTCGAACACATTCCCTTTGAATGGCCGATCATTGATCGCAAAAACGAAGAAAAGAAAAAACTTGTACAAACATTGATGGACAAATTGGAATTATCCGGAGAAGATGCTGAAACTTTGCAACAGTTAAAAGCGCAGGTCACGGACTTATTTGGCTAATATATTGGGGGTGGGGAATGAAAGGAAACATTCTCTATTTCGCCGTTTTTTCTCTTTTCGGCAGCATTTGGGCACTGCCTCGTTCTTTAGGCAGCGTCCGTCTTTTTCTTTTGATGATTTGCTTGTTTCTTTTATTCAAGCTTCCTAAAACAGTAGTCATTTCCCTGTTAGCGGTGTCTGTGTTTTTTTATTTGGCCACCTTCATTCGCTCAAGTCATCATCATAGTTTATATGTTGGTACGGAATCGAATTGGACGGTTTCTTTTCAACAAGATGTGACCTTCGACGGCGATCAGCTGAAGGCCCGTGTTATTTCTCAAGATGGAGAAAAGCTTGAATTGCGATACACTCTTCATTCTCCAGAAGAAAAACAGCTTCTCCAGCAAAAATTGGTTTCTCCCCTCGTTTGTTCGTTTTCCGGAAAATTACTGGAGCCATCCACAAGCAGAAACGAGAACAGCTTTGATTATAAAACCTATTTATCGGATCATCAAATTTATTGGATCATCGAACCGATCGGCAACATTCGTTTAGACGATTGCTACTACACAAAACCGACGTTTTTGGATCGACTTCAAAAGATGCGTGCACAGGGCATCCAATTAGTCATGGATCAATTTCCGCAAGAAATGAAAGCTGTAGCGGCAGCCCTTCTATTTGGTGATCAAAGCAAAGCAGATGAAGAATTGATGACAGCTTATCAAAAATTGGGGATTATTCATTTGCTTGCCGTTTCCGGTCTCCATGTCCAATTGATAGCAGGCGCCTTTTTTTATCTTTTGATCCGACTAGGGGTGACAAGAGAAACCTCAGCGTGGATTCTGCTGTTTTTATTGCCTCTTTATGCGGTGATGACCGGAGGATCTCCTCCTGTTGTAAGATCTGTACTGATGACGAGTTTTCTCCTCCTTGCCTCTCTAACCAAAAGGGGATGGACTTCATTAGATGCCATCGGAGCCAGTTTTATGTTGGTCATCTTATACGATCCTTTTTTGCTGTACCACATCGGTTTACAGCTGAGCTATATGGTGAGCGTTTCTCTTTTGCTTTCCTCCCCGTTGATTTCCCGATTGAAAAGTGCTTTGGGAAAGTCATTTGCCATTACGTTGATCTCCCAAGCGTCCAGTATTCCGCTTCTACTTTATCATTTCTATGAAATTTCCATTATATCCCTTGCGGCCAATTTATTCTTTGTTCCATTTTATTCTTTTTTGATGATGCCGCTTTCTCTTTTCAGTTTTTTGTTTCTCAAAGTTGCTGGAGGATTGCCGCCACCCGTCCAAACATTTTCATGGTTGTTCGGCAAAATCAATCAGTTTGCTGAAGATTGCGGAAACCTGCCATTTGCCACTATTGTCACTGGAAAGCCTAATGAGTTCTTTCTTTTTTTGTACATGGGGGCTGTTTTCTTCTTCTTTTTTTTGTGGGAAAAATATCATTCCATGATAAAGGCAAGTCTTTTATTAGCTGCAGTATTGGTCGTCCATCTTATGTGCTTGCGTATGAGCCCTTATGGAGAAGTTACTTTTATCGATGTCGGTCAGGGGGACTCTATTTTCATCCATCTCCCGTTTCATAAAGGCAACTATTTAATCGATACTGGCGGACATCTTCCCTTTCAAAGAGACGAATGGCAAGAAAAAAGCAGGGAATTTTCCGTTGGGAGGGATATTTTAGTACCTTATTTGAAAAGCAAAGGAATTACGGAAATTGATAAACTGATTTTGACTCACGGCGATTATGACCATGTCGGAGCGGCGACAGAAATCATTCCTTCTGTCCATATCCGGGAAATCATCATTACTCCGGGATCTGAAAAAGACGCCATCATGAAAAGAATAATTCGGCTTGCTTTCCAAAAACAAATCAAAGTTACAGAAGGGATAGAGGGGCAAGGATGGAACACAGGCAACTTTGCCTTTTTGTTTCTTTCTCCTGACGATTCATTTTATGAAGGAAATAATGATTCTCTAGTGCTGTATGCCAAGATAGGCGGATTGAGATGGCTGTTTACAGGAGATTTGGAGAAGGAGGGGGAGGCTGAGCTTGTCCAGCAATGGAATTTAAAAGCGGATATATTAAAGGTCGGGCATCATGGGAGCAAGACATCTACATCCCCAAAATTTCTAGAGGCTGTGAACCCGAAAATCGCAGTGATTTCAGCCGGAGTGAAAAATCGTTACGGACATCCTCATCCGGAGGTGATCCGTTTGTTGGAGGAGCAACATATCAAAGTGTTTCGCACAGATCTCAATGGGCAGATCACCTACAAATTTTACAAGGAAAAAGGAACGTTCCAGACTCATTTTCCATAGCATATAGTAGTTCAAAAAAAGAAGTTCGTCCCTTTATGACGAACTTTTCATCCACTTACCCAATCGTTTTAATCGTTACTCCTATCAGAAAGATAATGGTGAAGAAAAGAAACGAAACCCCAAAACCTACACCAGAATCTACGGCGTCATTGCGCTTTGACTGGACATCTTTTTCGAATTCGTTCATCCTATCCCCTCCTATTTTTTTCAGTATATTCGATCTATACAAAAAAATCTATAGCTCCTCGAACAATTTCCTTCTATGACAAGAGTTGACACCTATATTTTGATCTTGTATGGCGACAATATAAACAGCGAGGTTTACCGCTGGCCAACAAAAGTTCCCGGGACTTTTTTGCCAGCGTTTATATAGATTTGGCAAGGGGTGCATCAACGGGTAAAAGATGTTCCCCTTGTCAAAAAGGAATTGCTTTTTTATGATAGATCTGCAATGGATGAATAAAAAAGCAATTGGAGAGTATAGACGCTGATGAATGTATGGGAAAAAATTGAGAAAAGACAATTTTCTCCGCTTTACTTAGTATATGGACCAGAAACGTTTTTTATGAGTGAATTAAAGCAAAAGTTGCTTCAATATGCGTTAAACGAAGAAGAAATGGATTTTAATTTTTCCTCGTACGATTTGGAAGAAACACCGGTCGAGTTGGCGATTGAAGACGCCGAAACGCTTCCGTTTTTAGGGGAAAGGCGTTTAGTGGTGCTACATAATCCCGTTTTTTTAAAGGCGGAGAAGTCGAAAGAAAAAGTGGAGCATAACCTAAAAAGGCTGTTGGATTACATTGAAAAACCGGCGCCTTATTCCATCGTCGTTTTTGCCGCGCCTTATGAAAAATTGGATGAACGTAAAAAAATCACAAAGCGATTAAAGGAAAAGGCTGAAACGTTTGAGGCGAAAAAACTGAATGAGAAAGAAACCATGATCTGGATAAAAGAACGCGCAAAAGCCAAAAACAAAGAAATGGATGATGCTGCTGTCCAACAACTGATGACTCTTGCAGGAATGAATTTAATGATTTTGGCCAGCGAGATTGACAAACTTGCCATGTATGCCACAGAAACAAGTGTTATCGATGCAGGAATGGTGGAACGGTTAACGGCAAAATCGCTCGAACAAAATGTTTTTTCTTTAGTGGATAAAATAGTGAACGGCAAGATCGAAGAAGCGTTTGAAATTTATTATGATTTGTTAAAACAAAATGAAGAACCCATCAAATTATTATCTATCATTGCAAGCCAATTTCGGCTTATTTACCAAGTAAAAGAGCTGGCAAGGAAGGGTTATGGACAGCAAAAAATAGCTGCCATTTTGAAGGTGCATCCTTTTCGTGTAAAGCTGGCTCTTGAAAAGGCACAGAAATTTACAGAAGAAGATTTGGCGCGGATCATCCATCTGCTGGCAGAATGCGACTATGCGATGAAAACAAGCGCGATGGATAAAAAGATGGTCATTGAGCTATTTTTATTAAAATTTTTTGGAAGGAATCAAAAATAAGCAGTGTTCCTCTGTCGAGAATGGACCATCTACCATCTTTTGTCGGAGTTTGAAAAACTGGAATTTTGTCTGTGGGGGAAATTAAGTCACCTTCATGGATAAAAAGTGCAAAATAAAAAAGGATGTCCGTTTGACATCCTTTTTTATTTATGCGTTGACAGATAATTTTTTCATTAAGCGGGATTTAGTACGGCTTGCCGTATTTTTATGAATAATGCCTTTAGCCGCTGCTTTGTCGACGAGCTTCACCGCATTTTGGAGAAGTTCTTGAGCATTATCGGCATTGTTTACAGCCGCTGCTTCGAACTTTTTGATCGCTGTACGCATAGAAGATTTAAATTGTGCGTTTCTCGCTCTGTGTTCTTCATTTGTTTTTACACGTTTAATTGCAGACTTAATATTTGGCATCTCTGTCACCTCCTGTGAGCGATCGAGATTTTTATAGATACTCGACTTTCACTTTTCTTAAACAATAAGAACAAAAGTTATTCTATCAAACGAATGCCGATATTGCAATACTGGAATTGATAAAGCGAACTTTAAGCGAAGCCGATTTGCCAATGACGGAAAACATCTGTTCGTTTGTAATATCGAAGGAATGAAGCTTTGGCTAATGGGAAAAATAATCAAAACAGGTGGTTTCGGAAAGGGCTGATCATAGTGGAAAAAGAAAAAAACATCGATTATAGCGTATATGCCGTTCGAACGGATTTGGCGATAGAAGCGAAAGAAATGATTGAGGAGAAGGATAAAGAAAAATCAGAACTTAAGGGAGTCATTGTTCAAGAGCAGGACAAAAATGGCATCCACATTTCCTATGTGGAAATTACGGAGGAAGGCGAGAAAAAAATCGGGAAGAAAGCCGGTCATTATTTAACGATTGAAGCTCAAGGAATTCGGGAGCAAAACACGGAACTGCAAAAAGAAGTAACCGCCGTTTTTGCCAACGAATTCTCGCAGTTTTTGCAAAAAAATCATATTTCTAAAGATGCCAGCTGTTTAATAGTCGGCCTTGGAAATTGGAATGTCACCCCCGACTCGTTAGGGCCGATCGTTTGTGAGAATGTGCTAGTGACAAGGCACTTATTTCAATTTCAGCCTGAAGCGGTAGAAGAAGGGTATCGGGAAGTGAGTGCTCTTGCTCCAGGAGTCATGGGTCTGACGGGGCTTGAGACGAGCGACATTATTTACGGAGTGGTTGAAAAATCAAAACCTGATTTTATTATTGCGATTGATGCTCTGGCCTCAAGATCTATTGAACGTGTAAACGCTACGATTCAAATATCGGATACAGGCATCCAACCCGGCTCAGGTGTCGGAAACAAACGGAAAGAATTGAGCAAGCAAACCTTAGGAGTGCCGGTTATTGCCATTGGAGTGCCGACTGTTTTGGATGCAGTGTCGATTACGAGCGAAACGATTGATTTTATGCTTAAGCATTTCGGACGAGAAATGAAAGAAGGAGACCGGCCTTCTAAAGCACTTGCACCTGCCGGCTTTCTGTTCGGGAAGAAGAAAAAATTAACAGAGGAAGACCTTCCCGATGAGGAACCGCGAAAAATGTTTTTAGGGCTGATTGGCACTTTAAGTGAAGAAGAAAAAAGAAAGCTCATTCATGAAGTTCTGGCTCCACTTGGCCACAATTTAATGGTGACGCCAAAAGAAGTGGACGTGTTTATTCAGGACACTGCCAATATTATTGCTAATGGTCTGAACGCTGCTCTTCATAGTGCTATTGGACAGCATAACGCCGGTTTCTACACTCGCTGAAACCGGCTGCTTTTTTTGGGGCAAAATCATCGATAGCATCACGATTTTGCCAAAACGGGAAAGAGAAGTTCTACCTTTTCTATGAAAGTCATAGATATATTACTAGACTGAAACGAAAGGGTGGAACGATGAAAAAAACAAACTCCCACTATATCCTGTCTATCGACATTGCGACTATCGTAAAAGCAGCTTTTACTTTTTTTGCCGCTCTTTTATCCGTTTTTTCTTTGGTGGGGATTTTAACAACGTTTCAAAATGAATACCGGCTATCCTCCAATTCTGTGAATAAGGCGACAAAAAATATATCGGGAGCGGTCCTATATCATCTATTTACGATGGAGAATAAGTTGTTTTTAAAAGAGGAACCAAAAGATATCCGCGTTCCTTCGCTGAATGAAGTGTTATTTCAATTTGCGACGAATATTAAAATGAAAGATCAGCGAAGTTTATTAGGCAGGGAAATCCCCGGATTTTCCATTTATGATGGTTATATCCTCGTAGCCGGAAAGGGGACAAACTATACGAACCTTCCGATTGAGTCGGAACCGCCAAAAGAAGTATTAAGCAAAGAGAAGGAGGCGCCTTTGAAAAACACGAAGGATCTCGAGACCGAAAAGAAACAGAATCCTCCTCTGTCGACTAACGAAAAACAAACCGTATATCTTTATTTTACCCACACCCATGAATCATACTTGCCATATTTGAACGGGGTGAATGATCCGGATGCTGCGCAAAATTCAAAACTAAATGTCACAAAAGTGGGAGAAATTTTAAAAAGCAAGCTTGAAGAGAAGGGAATTGGCACTTATGTGGATAAGACGGATATCGTCGATTTACTCAATAAACGTGGATGGGACTACGGATTGGCTTACCAAGAATCAAGGCAAGTTGTCGCTTCGGCCATGAAACGTCATCGAGATTTACAGTATTTTATCGATATTCACCGTGATTCTCAGCGGAAAAATGCAACCACCACTCGAATTCATGGAAAGAGCTATGCGAAAATCGCTTTTATTATCGGAGCTGAACATCCGAATTATGAAAAAAATGCTGCCCTTGCCACGGAGCTTCATAAACGATTAGAAAAAAAATATCCTGGGTTATCAAGAGGGGTTATCGTCAAGCAAGGCAAAAACACAAACGGAAAATTCAACCAAGATTTGTCGGACAAAGCATTTTTAATCGAGGTGGGAGGAGTGGATAATACAATGGATGAAATCACTAGAGCATGTGAAGCCTTTGCCGATGCCTTCAGCGATTATTATTGGCAAGCAGAAAAAGTGAATCAGTCCGGCGAAACTCAGCGTTCAAAACAGTAGAATTCATATGATCCACTGCTTTTAAAAGAAGAGGGTGCTATGACGCCCTCTTCTTTATGTAAAAACGTTCTTTCAAGCAGGAAAAAAGATACTTCTTCCACTAAGAGAGGGATAACCGCCGTGAATATTCGAAACACATGAGCGATATCCGAAATAGCCGCATCAGCTAAAATCGGATAAATCCGTTTTAACAGCCAAATATATGAACGGATTGAGGAAGATTAGAAGACCGTTTTTGACAAGAAAGGTTTTCATTGAATCTTGGCAATCTGACTGCTATAATCGACAATAGTGTACGTGTGCCGATAAACAGGAGTGAATGAGTATGAAGCGGGAAGAAAAACTGAATAGACAGAAGCATATTCGCAATTTTTCCATTATCGCCCATATCGATCATGGAAAATCCACGCTTGCTGATCGCATTCTTGAAAAAACAAACGCCCTATCGGAACGGGAAATGAAAGATCAGCTGCTGGATACGATGGATCTAGAAAGAGAACGCGGCATTACAATCAAGCTGAATGCTGTTCAATTGAAGTATAAAGCGAAAGACGGAGAAGACTATATCTTTCATTTAATCGACACGCCTGGGCATGTCGATTTTACGTATGAAGTTTCGAGAAGCTTGGCAGCTTGCGAAGGAGCCATTCTCGTCGTGGATGCTGCCCAAGGCATTGAAGCTCAGACGCTTGCCAATGTCTATTTAGCCATTGATAATGATTTGGAAATTATCCCAGTCATCAATAAAATTGATTTGCCGGCCGCTGATCCGGAAAGAGTGCGCCAAGAAATCGAGGACGTCATTGGATTAGATGCTTCGGAAGCCGTGCTGGCATCAGCGAAAGCAGGTATCGGGATCGACGAGATACTGGAGCAGATTGTGGAAATGGTTCCGCCTCCGGAAGGGGATCCTGACGCCCCTTTGAAAGCGCTCATTTTCGATTCTTTATATGATCCGTATAAAGGGGTTATCGCCTATATTCGTGTAGTGGATGGATCGGTCAAAGTCGGGGACAAAATTAAAATGATGGCAACGGGAAAAGAGTTTGAGGTTACGGAAGTGGGTGTGTTAACTCCTAAGCCTGTCACTCGGGATGAATTAATGGTTGGAGATGTCGGCTATTTAACGGCCTCCATCAAAAATGTCGGTGATACAAGAGTCGGTGATACCATTACTTCGGCAGTCAACCCGGCTTCTGAACCGCTTCCCGGCTACCGGAAATTAAATCCGATGGTTTATTGCGGAATGTACCCTATCGACTCTGCTAAATTTAATGATCTTCGCGAAGCGCTTGAAAAATTACAATTGAACGATTCTGCTTTGCAATTTGAACCGGAAACGTCACAAGCGCTCGGTTTCGGTTTCCGCTGCGGTTTCTTAGGACTTTTGCATATGGAGATTATTCAAGAGCGGATTGAGCGTGAATTTAAAATTGATTTAATTACGACGGCGCCAAGCGTTATTTATAAAGTTCATACGACGGATGGGAAAGAAGTTCAAGTAGATAATCCGACCAATATGCCGGATCCTCAGAAGATCGATCGGATCGAAGAACCTTATGTTCGAGCCAGCATGATGGTCCCAAATGATTATGTCGGTGCTGTCATGGAACTGGCGCAAGCAAAGCGCGGTCAGTTTATCGATATGCAATATCTTGATGACACTCGCGTCAATGTTATATATGAAATTCCGCTTTCTGAAATTGTGTATGACTTTTTTGATCAGCTAAAGTCCAGTACAAAAGGGTACGCTTCTTTTGATTATGAACTTATTGGATACAAACCGTCGAAATTAGTGAAAATGGATATTTTGCTGAATGGGGAGAAAGTCGATGCCTTAAGCTTTATTGTCCATCGCGATTTTGCTTATGAGAGAGGAAAAGTGATTGTAGAAAAGCTGAAAGACTTAATCCCTAGACAACAATTTGAAGTTCCGGTACAAGCCGCGATCGGGAGCAAAATCATAGCCAGATCCACGATCAAAGCAATGCGGAAAAATGTATTGTCGAAGTGTTACGGAGGAGATGTTTCCCGAAAACGAAAACTGCTGGAAAAACAAAAAGAAGGAAAGAAACGGATGAAGCAAGTAGGGTCCGTTGAAGTACCGCAAGAAGCCTTCATGGCAGTATTAAAAATGGATGACTCTAAATGACAGCGACTGTATCATCAAGTTTCTTTGTAAATAGAAAACGAACGATCGAATGGGAAGGCGAAGTTCCGCTTTCCCTTTCTCGTTTTTTTTTCTTGGACCTATTTATAGATCAACTTCGTGTAAAGGACTTTGCTGATTGTGTACAAGGATCTTTTTAATAGGAAAGGGGTGAAGACTTCATGATCGAGTCTGCCTATATCCATATACCGTTTTGTAAACAAATTTGTTATTATTGCGATTTTAATAAGTTCTTTTTGAAAGGCCAGCCGGTTAAACGCTATTTGAAAGCGTTAAAAGAAGAGATGAGGATCACTCTTGAAGCATTTCCCACCCGAGAGCTGAAAACGATCTTTGTCGGAGGGGGGACTCCCACCGCGCTGGAAGCTGACCAGCTGGAAGAGCTTTGCAAAACGATCCGCGACATTCTTCCTTTCCAAAAAGGAGAATTTACCTTTGAAGCCAATCCGGATGACTTAACAAAAGAAAAATTGGCCATTCTACACCATTATGGCGTAAACCGACTGAGTTTAGGAGTTCAATCATTTGATGATGAATTGCTGAAAAGAATCGGCCGGACTCATACGGGCAAAGACGTCGTGAAAACAGTGGATATGGCAATCAAAGCAGGATTTGAAAATATCAGTATTGATCTAATGTATGCCCTTCCCGGACAAAAGAAAGAGGATTTTCAGTTGTCGCTGGAAAAAGCGTTTCAACTCGATCTTCCTCATTATTCAGCGTATTCTTTAATCATTGAACCGAAAACGGTTTATTACAATTTAATGAAAAAAGGGAGGCTGCCGCTGCCATCCGAGGATTTGGAAGCGGAAATGTATGATCTGCTGATGGATGAAATGGAACGGCATGGAATTCATCAATACGAAATCAGCAATTTTGCTAAAAAAGGCTATGAAAGCAAGCATAATCTTGTTTACTGGAATAATGGCGAATATTATGGGTTTGGCGCTGGGGCACATTCGTATGTGAATGGGAAGAGACGAGCTAATTACGGGCCGCTGAAAAAATATATGGCGCCGGTGGAAAACGGCCAGTTTCCTGTTATGGAAGAAATCAGTCTCAGCCAAGAAGAAAAGATGGAAGAAGAAATGTTTTTAGGATTGCGAAAAACAGAAGGAGTGTCAATGACTCGCTTTCATCATAAATTTGGGATAGAGCTTATGGAGATTTTCTCATCTCCTGCGAAAGAAATGGAAAACAAAGGACTAGTGGAAGTACAAGGAGATTTTATCCGTCTCACGAAAAAAGGAAGGTTTTTGGGAAATGAAGTGTTCCAAGCTTTTCTTGGCATTAGTTAAATGATTGACAGAGGAGTCCCCTTTTGATAAGTTATTTAATAGATTTAGCACTCGATAGAAGAGAGTGCTAACAGAGGTGATGTAAGGTGTTAACAGATCGCCAATTGCTGATTCTGCAAGCAATTATTGATGACTTTATTCGATCTGCACAACCTGTCGGCTCGCGCAGTTTATCCAAAAAAAGCGAAATCCATTTTAGTTCGGCCACCATTCGCAATGAAATGGCTGATTTGGAAGAATTGGGATTTCTTGAAAAAACGCATACTTCATCAGGGAGAATTCCGTCTGAAAAAGGGTATCGCTACTACGTTGATCATCTCCTTCATCCGGAGAAGCTCAATAAACAAGATATTATGATGATCCGCTCCATCTTCGCTGAAAGGATTTATGAAATGGAGAGGATCGTACAAAAGTCGGCGAAAATTTTATCAGAGCTGACCAATTATACAGCGATTGCGCTGGGGCCAAGATTAAAAGAGAACAAATTAAAAAGAATCCAAATTGTCCCTTTAAATAAGGAAACGGCGGTTGCCATCATTGTGACGGATACTGGACATGTGGAAAATCGGACCTTTACTCTCCCGAAAACGATCAGTTCAGGCGATATAGAAAAAATGGTCAATATTTTAAATGAACGTTTATTTGGCGTTCCGCTTGACAATTTGCAGGATCACATATATAAAGAAGTGGCAACGCTGCTTCGCCAGCATATATCTAATTATGACGATATTCTTCGCTCGCTGGTGAGGGCGGTAGAACTTCCAGCCGATGAAAAATTATTTTTCGGCGGGAAGACCAATATGTTGAATCAGCCTGAATTTCATGATATCGAGAAAATTCGGTTATTACTGGATATGATTGAACAAGAGAAAGGCATTGCCCGTTTGTTGAACCAAATTCCAATCGGCATTCAAGTGAAAATTGGAAGAGAAAACAAAAATTTGGCCATGAAAGATTGCAGTCTCATCACGGCTTCCTATTCTATAGGAGATAAACATGTGGGAACCATTGCCGTTTTAGGTCCGACTCGTATGGAATATTCAAGAGTCATTAGTCTGCTCCAGTTTTTTAGCGATAGTTTGAGTAATGTATTGACAAAATTGTATCAAAATTAAACATGGTGGAAATATTGAGGAGTGTTGATAGCGGGCGGTGACCGGCTTTTAGGCTGGCTGCTCTCTTTTTCTTTGTCTTTCCACTTTCCGCCATTTTAAGGAGGTGAATCCATTGACAGAAGAAAAAAAACAATCGATGGATGAGACAGAGCAAGAATCAAAAGAGAAAGAAAACGAAGAACTTCAGTCTGAAACTGAGAATAAACCGGAACTTTCTGAACAAGTAGCTGAATCCGAGGAACAATCGGAAGAATCTCCAGAAATTGGGGAGAATGTTCAAGAAGAAAATCAAACAGATATCGAAAAGCAAAATCAAAAAATTAAAGAATTGGAGACTAAACTGGAGGAAGCAGAGAATCGTTATTTGCGATTGTTGGCGGACTTCGAAAATTATCGCCGGCGTGTGAATATCGAAAAGCAAGCCAGCGAAAAGTATCGAGCCCAAAGCTTAATCTCTGACCTTCTTCCCGTTCTGGACAATTTTGAACGAGCATTGCAAGTAACGGTCTCTGATGAGCAAGCCAAATCTCTTCTTCAAGGAATGAAGATGGTTTACAATGGTGTTTTGGAAGCCTTAAAAAAAGAAGGACTTGAAGAAATTGAAGCGGCTGGAAAAGAGTTTGATCCAAATATTCATCAAGCCGTCATGGTGGCTAACGATGAAACGGTTGGTCCTAACATCGTAGTGGAAGAACTTCAAAAAGGCTATAAATTAAAAGACCGTGTGATACGTCCTGCGATGGTGAAAGTAAATCAATAGGACGGAAAGTTTTACATAACAAGTTAGGAGGTATGAGACATGAGCAAGATCATTGGGATTGATTTAGGAACTACAAACTCTTGTGTTGCCGTTCTTGAAGGCGGTGAACCGAAAGTAATTCCCAATCCGGAAGGAAACCGTACAACTCCTTCGGTTGTAGCCTTTAAAAATGGGGAAAGACAAGTAGGGGAAGTGGCAAAACGTCAAGCCATTACCAACCCGAATACCATTATTTCCATTAAACGTCATATGGGAACGGACTATAAAGTGGAAATTGAAGGAAAACAATATACTCCACAAGAAATTTCTGCAATGATTTTACAATACTTAAAATCTTATGCAGAAGACTATTTGGGAGAAAAAGTAGATAAAGCGGTTATTACTGTACCTGCTTATTTTAATGACGCACAACGTCAAGCCACAAAAGATGCCGGTAAAATTGCCGGTTTGGAAGTCGAACGGATCATCAACGAACCAACTGCGGCTGCTCTTGCTTATGGATTAGACAAAATGGAAGATGATCAAACAATTTTAGTATACGACCTTGGTGGAGGAACGTTTGACGTCTCCATTCTTGAATTGGGCGACGGCGTGTTTGAAGTGCGCGCTACTGCCGGAGATAACCATCTTGGCGGCGATGATTTTGACCAAGTGATTATTGACTACTTAGTGGAAGAATTCAAAAAAGAAAACGGAATTGATTTGTCAAAAGACAAAATGGCTATGCAACGTTTAAAAGATGCTGCCGAAAAAGCGAAAAAAGATCTTTCCGGTGTAACGACGACACAAATCTCTTTGCCGTTCATTACAGCAGGAGAATCAGGACCTCTTCATTTGGAAATGACCTTGACGCGTGCTAAATTTGACGAACTCTCCGCGCACCTGGTAGAACGTACAATGGGACCGACGCGTCAAGCACTTCAAGATGCCGGTTTAACTCCTGCTGATATCGACAAAGTTATACTTGTCGGGGGATCTACTCGTATACCGGCGGTTCAAGAAGCCATTCGCAAAGAAATTGGAAAAGAACCGCATAAAGGGGTCAATCCGGATGAAGTAGTGGCCATGGGTGCTGCTATTCAAGGAGGAGTTTTGACAGGCGATGTGAGAGACGTTGTATTGCTGGACGTTACTCCGCTTTCACTCGGAATTGAAACGATGGGCGGCGTGTTCACGAAATTGATCGAACGCAATACCACGATTCCGACATCGAAGTCGCAAATTTTCTCCACTGCAGCTGATAACCAAACGGCTGTGGATATTCACGTTCTTCAAGGAGAACGCCCGATGGCTGCGGATAACAAAACACTTGGCCGCTTCCAATTAACGGATATTCCACCTGCTCCAAGAGGAGTACCGCAAATTGAAGTGACTTTCGATATCGACAAAAACGGAATCGTTAACGTTAGTGCGAAAGATTTAGGAACTGGAAAAGAGCAAAAAATTACGATTAAATCGTCCTCTGGATTGTCCGAAGAAGAAATTCAACGCATGGTCAAAGAAGCAGAGGAAAATGCGGAAGCTGATAGAAAACGCAAAGAAGAAGCAGAACTTCGCAACGAAGCTGACCAGCTCGTCTTTACGGTTGACAAGACTTTGAAAGAGCTGGAAGGAAAAGTGGATGCCGGCGAAGTGAAAAAAGCGGAAGAAGCTAGAGATGCCTTGAAAGCCGCCATTGAAAAAAATAATTTGGAAGAAATTCGCCAAAAGAAAGAGGCTCTTCAAGAAATCGTTCAAAACCTCTCCATCAAACTTTATGAAAATGCAGCCCAACAAGCACAATCTCAACAAGGAAATGACAGCAAGAAAAAAGATGACAATGTAGTGGATGCGGAATTCGAAGAAATGAACGACGACAAGAAATAATGGCCGTTTGAGGAAAAGAAAAAAGTCAAAGTCAGGTGTTCTTCATGGCTTTGGCTTTTTTCTTCATTGGCATCAAACATTTCCTTTCACCGCAGCTAACGATTTCATTGCATAACGGCTGGATTCAATGATAAAATATTCTTTATGTGAGATGCGGGAGTGTTCTAGGTATGAGTAAAAGAGATTATTATGAAGTTTTAGGCGTGAGTAAAAACGCTTCAAAAGATGAAATTAAAAGAGCATATCGAAAACTTTCAAAGAAATACCACCCGGATATCAATAAAGAACCTGGCGCCGAAGAAAAGTTTAAAGAAGTGAAAGAGGCATATGAAGTTTTAAGCGATGATCAAAAACGCGCCCGCTATGACCAATTTGGACATGAGGATCCAAGTCAAAATCAAGGCTTTGGCGGAGGATTCAGCGGTTTTGATGGTTTTGGCGGCTTTGAAGACATTTTCAATACATTTTTTGGCGGGGGCGGTTCAAGAAGAAGAAATCCGAATGCTCCAAGAGCAGGAGCCGATCTGCAATATTCCATGAGCATTTCGTTTGAAGAGGCCGTTTTTGGAAAAGAAACCGATATTCAAATTCCAAAGGAAGAAACATGCGATACTTGCGGCGGTTCCGGAGCAAAGCCGGGAACGAAACCGGAAACTTGTCCACATTGCCACGGAACCGGGCAAATCAGCACGGAGCAAAATACGCCATTTGGACGCATTGTCAACCGACGGGTATGTACGCATTGTGATGGCACTGGTCAAATCATTCGAGAAAAATGTTCGACTTGCGGCGGAACCGGTAAAGTGAGAAAAAGACGTCGCATTCATATTAAAATACCGGCTGGAATCGACGATGGACAACAACTGCGTGTGGCCGGTCAAGGAGAACCTGGGGTTAACGGGGGTCCTCCTGGAGATTTGTACATTGTATTCCATGTAAAGCCTCATGAGTTTTTCGAGCGGGACGGAGACGATATTTATTGTGAAATGCCACTTACCTTTGCCCAAGCGGCATTGGGAGACGAGATAGAAGTCCCTACCCTTCATGGCAAGGTGAAATTGAAAATTCCTGCCGGCACACAAACAGGAACAAAATTCCGCCTGCGCGGAAAAGGGGCTCCGAATGTGCACGGCTATGGAGTCGGAGACCAGCATATCATTGTGAAAGTCGTAACGCCAACGAAGCTCACCGAAAAACAAAAACAATTATTGCGTGAATTTGCGGAGATTGGCGGTTCCATTCCAGATGAACAACACGAATCGTTGTTTGATAAGGTGAAAAGGGCAATTAAACGCGATTAATAAGAAACGGAGCAAAGCAAAACATGAAATGGTCGGAAATCAGTATCCATACAACAAACGAAGCAATTGAACCTATTTCAAACATTTTGCACGAAGCTGGGGCAAGCGGTGTTGTGATTGAAGATCCTTATGAGTTGACGAAAGAAAGGGAAGATCAATTCGGGGAAATTTATCAACTAAATCCTGATGATTATCCTGAAGAAGGGGTTATTATTAAAGCCTATCTTCCCATTAACAGTTTCCTTGGCGAAACGGTAGAAGAGATCAAGCAAGCAATCAACAATCTTGTCTTATTCGACATTGATATCGGAGAAAATAAGGTTACGA
Organism: Bacillus sp. FSL W8-0223; assembly: GCF_038006805.1. Lineage (NCBI taxonomy): Bacteria > Bacillati > Bacillota > Bacilli > Caryophanales > Bacillaceae > Bacillus > Bacillus sp. FSL W8-0223. The sequence continues at coordinate 2,520,693 of NZ_JBBOVX010000001.1, read as the reverse complement.
TCAGCGAAGTGCATGAAGAAGAATGGGCGACGGCTTGGAAAAAATATTACAATCCTGTCAAAGTATCCGAGAAATTCACGATTGTACCGACATGGGAGGAATACAAGCCCGTTTCGACCGATGAACTGATCATTGAATTAGATCCGGGAATGGCGTTTGGAACCGGCACCCATCCAACGACGGTTATGTGCTTGCAGGCGTTGGAGAAGATCATCAAACCGGGGGATAGAGTGATCGATGTCGGTACTGGTTCCGGGGTATTGAGCATCGGTGCTGCCTTATTGGGAGCCGAAAAAGTGATGGCCTTCGATTTAGATGAGGTGGCCGTTCGGGCCGCAAGGTTAAATACGAAATTAAATAAAGTCCAAGACGTCGTAACAGTGCAGCAAAATAATTTATTGGATGGGGTCTCCGAACAAGCTGACGTTGTCGTAGCCAACATATTGGCGGAAGTGATTGTAAGATTTGCGGAGGATGCTGCAAAGGTTGTCAAACCAGGGGGATATTTTATTACTTCCGGCATTATTCAGAAAAAACGTCAAGAAGTGATAGAGGTCCTTACAAACTGCGGATTTAAGATAGAAGAAACGATGTTGATGGAAGACTGGGTGGCGATCATCGCCAAACGAATGTAGAGATTGGATGGTGACAGCGTGCAGCGCTACTTTATTCACGAACCAATAAAGGATGATCAGTCATTTAGAATAAAAGGCGAAGATTTTCATCATTTGTCGCGGGTTATGAGAATGAAAACCGGAGACCATTTTTATGCTGTTTTTTCTGATCGCCAAAACCAAACGGCGTTGGCGGTTTTGGACGAAATTTCTAGCGACTGTGCCCGGGCCACGGTAGTAAAATGGATCCGTGATGAAAAGGAGTTGCCGATCCAAGTGACGGTGGCCAGCGGATTGCCAAAAGGAGATAAACTAGAGCTGATCATTCAAAAAGGAACGGAACTTGGAGCTTCTTCTTTTTTGCCTTTTATGGCAGAGCGCTCCATCGTAAAATGGGATGAAAAGAAGATGCACAAAAAAGTAGTCCGCTGGGAAAAAATTGCGAAAGAAGCGGCGGAACAATCTCAGCGAACCGTCATTCCGGAAATATACGAGCCCGTTTCGATTGAAAAGTTATGTGAAATGGCTGACCGCTATACTTGGAAATTATTTGCCTATGAAGAAGCGGCAAAAGAAGGAGAGCATCGGCAATTTTATGAAACGTTGAAAAATGTAAAGCAAAAAGACACCCTGTTGATCGCATTTGGGCCGGAAGGAGGCTTTTCCCAAGAAGAAGCTTCCTTATTGTCTGAAAAAGGGTTTATTCCGTGCGGCTTAGGGCCAAGAATATTACGGACGGAAACGGCTCCTCTTTATGCTTTATCCGCGATTTCCTATCATTTTGAATTAATGAGGTGATTTACATGCCGACAGTGGCATTCCATACATTAGGATGTAAAGTAAACCACTATGAAACAGAGGCCATTTGGCAGCTGTTTAAAGGTGCAGGCTATGAACGGGTTGATTTTGATTCTATTTCGGATATTTATGTGATTAATACTTGCACGGTGACCAATACAGGCGATAAAAAAAGCCGTCAAGTCATCCGGCGTGCTGTTCGAAAAAATCCTGACGCTGTTATTTGTGTCACGGGCTGCTATGCGCAAACATCGCCTGCGGAAGTTTTGGAAATTCCGGGAGTCGATATTGTCATCGGCACTCAAGATCGGACGAAAATTCTTGATTTTGTTGAGAAGTATCAAAAGGAACGGCAGCCAATCAACGCTGTCAAAAACATTATGAAAAACCGAGTGTTTGAAGAAATGGACGTTCCGGCCTTTACGGATCGCACAAGAGCTTCTTTAAAAATTCAAGAAGGCTGCAATAATTTTTGCACATTCTGCATTATTCCATGGGCTAGGGGACTTATGCGTTCACGCGATCCGAAAGAAGTCATTCGCCAAGCGCAACAGCTTGTCGATGCCGGCTACAAAGAAATTGTTCTTACCGGAATTCATACAGGCGGATATGGGACTGATATGAAAGATTACAATCTGGCTATGCTATTAAGAGACATAGAAGAACAAGTTCATGGGCTGAAGCGCCTGCGTATTTCTTCTATTGAAGCGAGCCAGCTCACGGATGAAGTAATTGATGTAATCGACCGCTCCAACATCGTCGTTCGTCACTTACATATTCCGTTGCAATCGGGTTCTAACACTGTGTTGAAAAGAATGCGCCGCAAATATACGATGGAGTTTTTTGCGGAACGGTTAAATCGACTGCGCGAAGCGCTTCCGGGATTAGCTGTCACGTCCGATGTGATTGTGGGCTTTCCGGGAGAAACAGAAGAAGAATTTATGGAAACCTATAACTTTGTAAAAGAACATAAATTCGCAGAGCTCCACGTATTCCCGTATTCTAAAAGAACGGGAACACCGGCAGCCAGAATGGAAAATCAAATTGACGAAGAAGTCAAAAATGAACGGGTTCACCGTCTCATTACGCTTTCCGATCAATTGGCAAAAGAGTACGCTTCTCAGTTCGAAGGGGAAGTGCTGGAAGTGATACCGGAAGAACGTTATAAAGAAGACCCAGAAAGCGGGCTGTACGAAGGATATACCGATAATTACTTAAAGGTAGTGTTCCCTGCTTCAGAAGACATGGTAGGAAAGCTTGTCAAAGTGAAGATTACAAAAGCCGGCTATCCATACAACGAAGCACAGTTTGTCCGCGTCCTTGATGACGATGTTCCCGCTGGAAAAGCTGCGCGTTTAGCGTAAAAGAAAGGAGAATGCACTAGAGGCATTCTCTTTTGCTTTTATACAAGTTCCGTCGTATCCTGCCTTTGTTATACATGGATCGTCTCATTGTTCTGTTCTTTTTTGGGACGCGACAAGAAACTGTGCAAAAGCATGCCGATAACGACAAAACTGATTCTCAGCCAAGACAGGGGAGAAGGAAGAGGAGCGGATAATACGATCATTTCACCGATTATGGCGAACAACACTTCCGATGACTGGGTTGCTTCCACAGCGCACAATTTTTGCATGTTTCCTTTTACCATATCAGTAGCCGCAAAAAACATAACGGTTGCGATCACTCCGGAAAATATAGCCACCCAACCAGTTTGAATGATCTGTCCGAGGCTGGGGGGTCCGATCACAGCTGCTCCGTACAACGAAAGGACGATCCAAAAAGGAAGGCTCGCGATCGTCATGCCAAGTACACGTTGATAAGCGTCTAAGCGATGAGAAACGGCCGCCATCATTTTCCGATTCCCGAGCGGATAAGCAAAGGAAGCCAACATAACGGGGAAGATGCACAGCACAGCGTCGGCAGCTGAAATTCGAGCAGCGTGTTCGAATTGTATAAAAGCCACCCCTAACAGAATGAAGCTAGACATGGCCAGACCACGGGTGGGAATGTGTCCTCGCAGCTTGAGGGGGCCTCGTGCGGTTTGGACGGTTTCGTAAAAAAACGGTGCAAGAAGTGAACCCGAAATGATGGTTATTTGCCAAGTAGCGGCAATCAGCCAACCAGGACCATAGGCAGCGGCAAAACACAAAGGCGCATAAAATAGGCCAAAGCCAACCGTACTCCATAACAGCCATTCATAAGGCTTTTTTTTCATTTCTTGCCAAAGAGTTTTAAGACCCTTGCGGAAAGCAACGATCACCATCATGGGAGGAACCATAAAAAAATAGCGCAAAGAAGCGCTCCATATCCAGCTTCCGCCTTCTAAATCCATCATCCGGTTGAATAGGAATGTAAACGCAAAAAAGAAAGCGGCTAAAACCCCTAACAGAATCGGACGCATACCCATCGTCCTCCTTTCGGAAAAGAGTGAATATTCTTACAAAATGTTTCGGTTTTATCCGCTGAAAAAACTTATGGTCTAAATTTGATCCATTTTGAACCATTTGGATAAATTGAACGCAACAAACTACTCGAAGATTATTTTACTCCGTGCAGTTTGTCTATGTAACCAATTTTTTAGAAAAAAGAGATTGGAATCATTCAATTCTGTTTCTCCAGCCATGGAATGGTGGCTGTAGAAACATTTTGTCTAAGGCATCCATTTCCTCATGAGGAGGTGTGAGTAAAATGTTTGTGGGAGAAATTCTTAGAATTCCCCGATGAGGGGGTTGGGAACGTAGGTTCGCAATCCCCCTCATCGGGGCCACCAAGCAAAGCGCGGTAGGATCCCAAGCAGGAAACATGAAAAAAGGACTCTCTCCCTGGTAAGATGATCATTGTTCACACCATCAAACAGGAGGAGAGAGTCCCATGAATATTCAACAACATCTTACCACAAATTCGTTGACATGGAAAGAGATCGAACTTGATTTGTTTCGAGCCTTGCAAAACGCCTTCACCGAGCTGTTTACGGCTCTGTTGGAGGACATCGACCGACAATTGGCGGAAACCCGGGACAAGCGCCGGTACCACTTGAAAGACAAACGACGCACCACGATTCAAACCTTGTTTGGCGAAGTTACCTTTGAGCGAAACTACTATTTAGACCGAGAACAAAACCGTTACACGTTTTTGCTTGATTCCTTTTTAGCGTTTGATGGATCGCAGTCAATCAGCCCTTGTCTAGAAGAAACGGCGATGGGATTGGCTGTGGAGTGCTCTTCCTATCGCAAAGCGGCTCATACGCTTGCCCAGATGGTCGGGTATCCGGTGATGAGCCATGAGACGATCCGCCAGTTGGTGCTCGAGGCTGAAGTTCCGCTGCACTGCCCGGTTGACCAGCGATATGGACGGGTGCTGTTTGTGGAGGCCGATGGACTGTTTGTCTCTCTCCAAGGGAAGGGAAAACGGGCCAAGGAAGACAAAATCCTGACCGTTCACGAAGGATGGAAGCGTAACGGCTCACGGATCGAATTCGTGAATCAGCGCCATTACGTCCATGAAGGCAAGGGGGAGGTGTGGGAAGGCTTCGAGGAATTTTTGATGAACGAATATGCCTATGATCCGTGTCGGGATCTTCTTGTCATCAACGGGGACGGCGCTCCATGGATTACCGCGTGCCGGGAGTATTTCAAAGGACGGGTCTGCTTCCAATTGGATCGATTCCACGTGGCGCGTGAGTTGCGCCAATGCCTCTCGGGCCATCCACGGTGGCAGGCGATTCGGCAAAAGCTGGCGAAGCAGGATGAAGAGAAGCTGCTTGTGGAACTGAACAGCGCCCTCGGCACGCTGGGGGACGAAGCGAAAGAACAACAGCTGGCTGCCTTGATCCACCGGATCGAATCGATGCCGGGATGCATCCGTGATTACCGGGAATGGCTGAAGGAGCAAGGAGTGGACACAACGGGCATGTATCCGATGGGGAGGGCTGAAAGCGTGATGAGCCAGCTGGCGTATCGGGTGAAATACCGCCGCAGTTGGACAGACAAGGGACTCAGGGCGTTTTTCAAGGCAATGATTGCCCGGATGGATGGGATTCGTCTTTTCGGACATCGTTTAGGAGAAGAATCGTCGCATCCGGCGGAGGAAACGGCATCTACCAAACAGACGATCGTGAACAAGGCGAAACAACGCATCCGCCGTCTTCTTCCAGAGGTAACGCGGAATAACGTGCCATATTTACAGCAATCGTCCGGGACTCCGATCTATCATGCCCTGTCTGAATTCAAGGGATGGTAAAAAAAGGTATACATATTCGTCTGTCATGGCAAGGGATGAGAGTCCGAAAGCGCTTACGGATGAAATTCAAAAAAATGGTTCGCTAACCTATGACTTACATCTATTTTCAGCGAACCAAAAAAATTCCCACAAAGTCTTGACTGACTCCATGAGGAGAGAATTGTTGACCTAAAGACAAGCATATATTATAATGTCATAGTACATGTTATGGTCATAAACCAATATGTAATCGTACTGTGTTCGGAGGGAGGGGAAGAGAGATGTCAAAAACGATTGTTCGCAAAAATGAATCGCTTGAAGATGCTCTTCGTCGTTTTAAACGTCAAGTATCTAAAACAGGTACTTTACAAGAGTACAGAAAACGCGAATTTTATGAAAAGCCAAGCGTAAGACGCAAGAAAAAGTCTGAAGCGGCCAGAAAACGCAAGTATTAAGAGAGGGTGTAGTCATTGAGTCTTCTCGAACGTTTAAATCACGACATGAAACAAGCGATGAAGAATAGGGAAAAAGAAAAGCTTTCTGTCATTCGCATGCTGAAAGCTGCTCTTCAAAACGAAGCGATCAAGCTTGGAAAAAGTGAGTTGGCAGAAGACGAAGAGTTGACAGTCCTTTCTCGCGAAGTAAAACAACGGAAAGACTCCCTCCAAGAATTTCAGAATGCAGGTCGTGAAGATCTTGTTGAGAAAATTCAAACTGAACTGACTTACGTGAGTGAATATATGCCTAAACCATTAACAGAAGATGAACTTGAGCAAATTGTTACGGAAACAATTGCTGAAGTGAATGCTTCTTCAAAAGCTGATTTGGGAAAAGTAATGAGCGCCATAATGCCAAAAGTAAAGGGGAAGGCAGATGGCTCTCTTGTCAATAAGCTAGTTCAGAAACATTTATCGTAAATAAAAAAGAAAGGCGAAGACGATCGCCTCTCTTTTTTTGTGGGCGAATTTTGAGCGTTTAACCTCCTTTTTCTGATCCATTTTCATATATAAATGAAAAATCATTCGAAACTTTTTTCGGTATTAGGCGTAAATAAGATAACGGGAATGGTGGAGGTGTAAGCGATCGCGAGAATATCATTTTTATTCGTACTTTGTTTACTGTTGCTGCCTGTAGAAGTGTGTGCCAATCAATCGGAATCCACTCTTCAACAAGGGAAATCGTTTACCGGAGAGAAGAGTGTTTTGGTGTTTGAAAAGGAGAAGGGAATGACGAATGAAGTTCATGAAAGCTTTGCAGTGAAGTGGAGCCGTATTCTGACCCATCCAGCCATGGTGACCATTTTATTGAGCATTGCCAGTTTGGCATTCGTCATGGAACTTTTTACTCCTAGATTTGGAATTGTCGGAATTATAGGTATATTGGCTCTTGCGTTTTTTTTCTGGGCACATATTACTGCTGGTACGGCCGGGTATGAAGCCGTTGCATTCTTTTTAGTGGGTGTTGTTCTTTTAACCGCTGAATTATTTTTACCGGGCGGAATAGCCGGAATATTAGGGCTTTCCGCCATGATCGTAAGCATTTTGACGGTTGGAGATAATCGATTATGGATGGGGATTTCACTGTTGATCGCCATCGGGGTTGCCGTGACGGGGATGATCGTCATGAGAAGAGTGTTTCACCAAAAAATGAAGCTTTTTCAAAGGATGGTCCTGACCGATTCCACAGATTCAGAAAAAGGCTATGTTTCCCATGTGAATCGATATGATTTGATCGGAAAAACAGGTGTTTCGGTTACTCCTCTTCGTCCATCCGGGACTATTCTGATAGATGAGGAACGAATCGATGCGATTACGGAAGGAAATTATATTGCGAAAGATAAAAAAATTCAGGTAGTAAAAGTGGAAGGCGTTCGTATTATTGTAAGAGAAGTAAAACAATAAAAGGCAGGAGGAATAGGAATGGATCCAGGAATGATGTTTGTTCTTATCCTGATTGTGATTGGACTTATTTTATTAGCCATACTTTTGACCATTGTTCCGGTTATGCTTTGGATTTCGGCATTGGCGGCCGGAGTCAGAGTCAGCATTTTCACATTGATTGGGATGAGGCTTAGAAGGGTGATTCCAAGCCGTGTCATCAATCCGTTAATTAAAGCGTCGAAAGCCGGCTTACACGTAACAACCAACCAGTTGGAAAGCCATTATTTAGCAGGCGGGAATGTCGATCGTGTCGTCAACGCTTTGATCGCAGCGCACCGGGCGAATATCGAACTTTCCTTCGAACGCGCCGCTGCGATTGATCTTGCCGGCCGTGACGTCTTGCAGGCAGTGCAAATGAGCGTCAATCCAAAAGTCATTGAAACTCCTTTTATTGCTGGTGTAGCGATGAACGGGATAGAAGTCAAAGCGAAAGCTCGAATTACGGTAAGAGCCAATATTGACCGCCTTGTCGGGGGAGCGGGGGAAGAAACGGTTATTGCCCGTGTCGGGGAAGGAATTGTTTCGACGATCGGTTCAGCTGATGACCATAAAAAAATATTAGAAAACCCGGATATGATTTCGCAGACAGTACTTGCGAAGGGGCTTGATTCTGGAACTGCATTTGAAATTCTTTCGATCGATATTGCCGATGTGGACGTTGGAAAAAATATAGGGGCCGAACTGCAAACAGAACAGGCGGAAGCAGATAAACAAATTGCTCAGGCTAAAGCGGAGGAACGTCGCGCCATTGCTGTGGCGACCGAACAAGAAATGAAAGCTAAAGTTCAAGAAATGAGAGCGAAAGTTGTAGAGGCAGAAGCAGAAGTGCCGTTGGCCACTGCGGAGGCTCTTAGAAAAGGAAATCTAGGCGTTTTGGATTATTTCAATCTTCGTAATATCGTAGCTGATACAGGGATGAGAGAATCAATCGGCAAACTGACTGGGGATTCAAAAGAGAATGATACACGAAAAGCGTAGAAGATGAAAGGAGAATCGCGATGGAAACCATGATCGGACTTTTGATTATCATTGTCGGAAGCTATCTATATAACATGTTCATGAGAAAAGCGAAACCCCAGCAAAAACGTTCCATCAATCGAATTAAAAAGGAAAGAACGGCGGAAAAAACGCATCCTTTGTCGGCAAAGGCTGCGAAGGATCTTGAACCGAATTTCATTCGACATTCAAAACGAAATGAACGAGAAGATCATCAAGCCCGGGCAGCGTTTGAAATCAAAGAGGCTGCGGAAGAACAGTCTGCCATGACCATTCAAGAAAAGGAATTGGTTAAGGGGATCATTTTAGCTGAAGTTCTTGGTCCTCCAAGAGCGAAAAGGAATTATTTTTCCTAGGCGGGAAAGATCAAAAGAAGTGCTGAAACTTCCTTTTATTTCATACATATGAAATGAGAGGAGGTTCTTTTTTTATGGCAAAAAAGTGGCGGCAGCAAGTAAAAAGCTGGTTTGCTAAAACACTTGACCTACCTGAAGATGTCATGATGGACCTTCCAAGAATTACGATGATCGGACAAATCCATATATACGTGGAAAACCATCGGGGGTTGCTATCTTTTTCTGATAAAGAAGTTAGGCTGTTGCTGAAACAAGGACAGTTATTAATAAAAGGAAGTTCGTTTGTCATTAAAACCATTTTGCCGGAAGAAATTTTGCTGGAAGGTAGAGTGGATCAAGTTTTGTATTTGGAACAGTAGGGGGATAGTGATGAAAAACCAGTGGACGATGTTTTTGAAAGGAAAAGTATTGGTCAAAGCGGAAGGCCAAGGGACGGAACGATTCCTTAATCATTTGATAAGATCCAACCTTTCTGTCTGGAATGCCAAAAAAACCGGGACGAAATCGGTGATATTCTATATTCAATTGGAGGATCTTTCTGAATTTCGTAAAATTGCCCGTCATTTCGAAGGAAAAATCACGTTTCTCGAAGGAAGCGGCGGTCCGTTTATAGGAAAGAAGCTTATGAAAAACAGCGGCTTGTTGGCGGGGGTGCTCTCGTTTCTCATTATATTGGTGGTGCTTTCCAATATGGTATGGGGGATCGAAATAACGGGCGCCAGTCCGGAAATGGAACATGCCATTCGGAAAGAATTAAAAAGCATGGGCATTCAAAAAGGAAAACTGCAATTTTTCATAGATGACGTCGATTCGATTCAACGCCAGTTAACAAGTCGGGTGGAAGGAATTACATGGGTTGGTGTACATTTAAACGGGACAACCTATCATTTTCAAGTAGTCGAAAAAACCGAGCCAAAGGAAAAAAAGACAACAGGACCGCAAAATTTAGTAGCGAAAAAGAAAGCTGTCATTGTTAAAATGTTTGTTGAGAAAGGACAGCCTGTAGTGAAGCGAAATCAGTTTGTTCAAAAAGGGCAATTGCTTGTTTCCGGTTGGGTTGGCAACGAAGAACATCTAAAAAGCGTGGCTTCCAAGGGAAAGGTTTGGGGAGAAACGTGGTACAAATCATCCGTTGAACTGCCGCTTGAGACGACGTTTCAAGTTTTTACCGGCAAGGAAAATAGAAGCTATTTTTTGAAAATAGGAAAGTTTTCTATTCCTGTCTGGGGATGGTGGAAGAAGGAAACATTTAAATTGACGGCCTTGGAAGAAAGCAGCCATCCTATCAAGTTTTTCCGTTGGGAACTTCCAGTTGAATGGGGCCAGTCGATCAAACGTGAATATAAAATCGTGGAACGCCGATATACGGTGAATCAGGCGGTTCAAGAGGCGAATCAATTAGCAAGAAAGGATTTGAGAAAGCATCTTCAGTCGGATGCACAAATTACGGGCGAAAAAATTTTGCATCGAAGAATAGAGAATGGTAAAGTTAGGATAACAGTATATTTCCAAGTGATTGAAGATATTGCAAAAGGACAACCAATCATTCAAGGAGATAAAGCGAATGACAGAAAAAACCAAAAATCTGGAAATCATCCTGGAAGATCCGAATGAGGCAGTAGCTTTGTTCGGCATATCAGACAGCAATTTAAAAACGCTGGAAGAAGAATTTCAAGTTTCTCTCATTACAAGAGGTGAAACGATTCTTATTTCAGGGAAAGAACAAGAAGTCGAGATTGTACACAACATTTTAAAACAGCTGTTGAATGTGATGAGGAAAGGGATCCACATCAGCCAAAGAGATGTTGTGTACGCTGTACAAATGGCGAAACAAGGGACAATCGATTACTTCGATGGATTGTATGACAAAGAAATTGCGAAAAATGCGAAAGGAAAATCCATTCGCGTCAAGACAATTGGCCAGCAGCATTATGTTTCAGCCATTCGACAACATGACCTTGTATTTGGGATAGGACCTGCGGGAACGGGGAAAACGTTTTTAGCGGTCGTGATGGCGGTGCATGCACTCAAAAATGGATTCGTAAAACGCATCATTTTAACAAGACCTGCCGTTGAAGCAGGGGAAAGCCTAGGATTCTTGCCCGGGGATTTAAAAGAAAAAGTAGATCCCTATCTGCGGCCTCTCTACGATGCGCTTCATGATGTATTAGGCGTTGAACATACGCAGCGCTTGATTGAGAGAGGAACGATTGAAATTGCTCCGCTTGCCTATATGCGGGGCCGAACATTGGATGATGCTTTTATTATATTGGATGAGGCTCAAAATACCACTCGTGCCCAAATGAAAATGTTTTTGACCCGGCTTGGATTCGGATCGAAAATGGTCATCACTGGCGACAGAACTCAGATAGATCTCCCGAAAGGGGTCCATTCCGGACTTATTAGCGCTGAACATATTTTGCGGGATGTACCGGGGATTGGTTTTATATACTTAGAACAAACGGATGTTGTAAGGCATCCATTAGTTTCTAAAATTATTGAGGCCTATGATCGTTTCGATGAATAAGTCCGGTGGCGACACCCGGGCTTATTCTTTATCCAAGTTCCGTCTGTTAACGTTTCCTTGCTTCAGATGAATGACGGTTTTTTAAAAATTCATTGATACAAAGCTATCATCGCTTTCATTGTTGGATTCTACTGATATCAGGTGGGTAGTGGATGGACGTGTCGGATATCGCCGTTTAAAGGAGTCATCACACGATGTCCGTAAAAGATCCTGATGCTTGATCGGGGGATATGTACGATGATTGTACAAAAGTGGATAACCCGTATACGCTCTGCTGTCAGCTATTCGATGTTGGCTGCGCTCATGTATACACTCCTCACAATTATTTTGTTTGTCGTCCTTTATATGAATGTAAAACCCGAAACGTATGATGTAGAATTGTTTTCCGTTGCGGATAAAACAATCCGTTCACCGAAAACGATCGTTGATAAAGAAAAAACGGAAGAGGAACGAAAAAAGGCAGCTGAAGAAGTGGAAGATGCCTATGTCTATAATCAAGATACTGCTCTCAATCGGGTTTCTCTCGTGAATTCCATATTTGATTTTATACAAGAAGTAAAAAAAGAAAGTCAAAAGGAAGAACGGGCGCCATTAGCCGAACTGAAAGATAAACTGACGAAAAATGTGACAGAAGATGTGACGAAATCGATTAGCGATGATGTTTTTTTAACGTTGTTGTCCGCCGATCAAGAAGAACTAGAAAAAACACGGAATGCGATTGTGGACAATGTGGAGTTTACGTTGCAGCAGCGGATTCGCAAGGAACATTTGACTGATTTTCAAAACCAAGTCGAACAAGCGATTGAAAAAAATCCATTGGCCCCAGATTTAAAACGGGCTGCGGTTGAAATTGGACGTTATGCCATCGTGCCAACTGAAGAGTATGACAGCCGGTTGACCTCCGAGCGGAAAGAACAGGCCCAAGAAGAAGTGGAACCGGTAAGGATTTTACAAGGACAAGTCATCGTCCAAGAAGGTCACTTAATTGACAGGGACATTTATCGGCAATTAAAACTGCTGGGTCTTATCAATCACCAACGTTCTTATAAACCTGTTTTTGGACTCCTTATTTTTGTTTTGGTTGTCGTTTTTTTGCTCATTTATTCTTTTCATACCGCTTCTTTGCCTTCAGAAAAGAAAAAGAGCTATCTGCTTTTAGTGGGCATGATTTTTACTTTTTCTTTTTTGTTAATGAAAATCATTGCCTGGATTGGAAATAACGACTATGCTCAGTTGAGCTTCCTGTATCCGGGAGCGCTTTCTTCCATGCTCATTACCATTTTAATCAATGAGCGGACAGCAGCAATCGTCGCCATTCTTTTGGCGGCTTGCGGGAGCATTATGTTTCATAATGGAACGAGTGAAACCATTCATGTCGAAATGGCTATTTATCTATTATTCAGCGGTTTAACGGGAAGTTTGTTTTTATTGAAGCATCGCCGCCGCTTGAATATTTTACAGGCGGGAGTTTATGTGTCCATTGTCAATGTGCTCGTCATCTTATTTTTGAAATTAATCGGCAATGGATCGTATTCTGGAAAGGAATATTTGTTTTTTGCCTTGTTTGCTTTTATATCCGGGATAGCGTCTGCCGTGCTGACGCTAGGCTTATTGCCGATGATTGAAAGTGGATTTGGCGTTTTGTCGACGATGAAGCTGATTGAACTATCGAATCCGAACCATCCTTTATTGAAAAAGATTTTAATGGAAACGCCGGGTACTTACCACCATAGCATCATGGTGGCCAACCTTTCAGAAGCGGCATGTGAAGCGATAGGGGCGAATGGCTTGCTTGCAAGGGTGGGATGTTATTACCATGATATCGGCAAAACAAAAAGACCAAAATTTTTTATTGAAAACCAAATGGATCATGAAAATCCCCATCAACATCTGTCTCCTGAGGTCAGTAAACAAATGATCATCGATCATGTGGTGGACGGAGCGGCTATGCTGCGAAAAGAAAAGCTGCCGAAGGAAATTGTGGATTTTGCCGAGCAGCATCATGGGACCACTTTGGTAAAATATTTTTATTATAAAGCGATTGAAAAAAACCACGAAGTGAATGAAGAAGATTTTCGATATCCGGGTCCTAAGCCGCAGACAAAAGAAATTGCCATCGTCAGCATTGCCGATAGTGTGGAAGCGGCTGTCCGATCGATGAAACAGCCAACTGTTGAACAAATAAAAAGCCTCGTCCATAATATTATTCAAGACCGTTTGCGGGACGGGCAGTTTAGTGAATGTGATATTACTTTAAAAGAACTGGAAATTGTCAAACAAACGATTTGTGATGCATTAAATGGTATTTTTCACTCGCGGATCGAATATCCGGAAATGAAAAAACAGACGGAGGAAGCAACATGAGTTTAATGATTGATTTAATCGATGAAACGAATGAATTAAAGCAAGAAGATTTGGAATTAGTGGAGCAACTGCTGCAATTTGCGTCTGAAAAAGAAGGGATTCAGGAGGAAAGCGAAGTGTCTGTAACCTTTGTCGATAATCAGCGCATCCAAGAAATTAACAGGGATTATCGCCATAAAGATCAACCGACAGATGTGATTTCCTTTGCTCTTGAAGAGACTGACGAGGAGGAAGTGGAAATCATTGGTGAAGATATGCCTAGAGTTTTAGGGGATATTATTATCTCTGTTCCTAAAGCACGTGAACAGGCTCATGATTATGGCCATTCTTTTCAGCGTGAACTCGGATTTTTAGCGGTGCATGGATTTCTTCATCTTCTCGGATATGACCACATGACAGAGGAAGAAGAAAAAATCATGTTTTCACGGCAAAGGGAAATTTTAAATGAATATGGACTCAAAAGATAAAGATCGGAACGTTTTCAGCGTCCATCGATTAAAACGGTCCTTTTCGTTCGCTTTTGGCGGAATAGGTACGGCATGGAAAGAAGCGAACTTTAAAATTCACGTTATGGCGGCATTCTTAACTACGGCGGCCGGTCTCGCTTTTCAACTCTCAAAATGGGAGTGGATGATCCTCTTACTTTTATTCGCAGGAATGTTCGCGCTGGAAATGGTGAATACCGCCATAGAAAAAATAGTGGATTTAGCGACACAAGACTACCATCCGCTGGCAAAAGAGGCAAAAGATTTAGCGGCGGGGGCGGTGCTCGTCTACGCTATTTTTGCTGTTGTGATCGGCATGATCATCTTTTTACCGAAATGGTTTCGACTTTTTGTATGAATGGAAGAGTCGCCCTAAAGGCGGCTCTTTTTCAAATCATGCGATTTGTGGGGAGTTCAGAGGAAGCGAAACGGAATTTCCATGAAATACGACGCATTTGGTTGAAAATGATGGTTATGGGGAGAAAACACCAAGTTTTAACTTACCCAATTTGAAATCATGCCATTTGTCGGTTAAAATGAGAGCGTAAGCCAATGAAAAACAGCCTTGTGGAATTAAATGGTTTTTTGAATCAACGAGGCAATAATGACGAATTTTTCTGAAATTTTCACTTCTCTCTCTCCATATGGAGAAAAAATGGTGTAAAATATAGATAGTGATTCAATCCGGTTGGGGACTTGGCTTTTTAAAGCGCTTACAAACGAAAGTCTTTGGTTTCACAAAGGATTTGCTCAAAATCATCATACTAAGAATCTTACAACAGTGGAGGATTTTCGAAAACTATGGCGACAATTAATGCAGATTATAAATCAGGATTTATTTCCATTATTGGTAGACCGAATGTCGGTAAATCAACCTTTCTGAACAGGGTGATCGGTCAAAAAATTGCTATTATGAGCGATAAACCGCAAACAACAAGAAACCGAATTCAGGGAGTTTATACAACGGACGATGCCCAAATGATTTTTATCGACACTCCCGGCATCCATAAGCCAAAGCACAAACTTGGCGACTTTATGGTAAAAACGGCTGTAAACGCCCTTAAGGAAGTAGATTTGATTTTATTTATGGTGAATGTGACGGAAGGGCTCGGCCGGGGGGAACAATATATCATCGAAATGCTCAAAGATATCCAAACACCCGTTTTTTTAGTATTAAATAAAATTGATCAAATACATCCTGATGAGCTTTTTCCTATGATTGAACAGTACAAAGAACTTTATCCTTTCCAGGAAATATTTCCGATTTCCGCGCTTAATGGAAATAATGTTGATCGCTTGCTTTCGGCCATTAAAGAATATTTGCCGGAAGGTCCTCAATATTATCCGGCGGATCAAGTGACTGACCATCCGGAACGTTTTATCGTCTCGGAATTGATCCGGGAAAAAGTTCTGCATTTGACAAGAGAAGAGGTTCCTCATTCGATTGCGGTTCTGATTGACAAAATGGAACGCGAGGAAGAGAAGGATCTTGTGCATATCATGGCCACGATTATCGTAGAACGAGATTCCCAAAAAGGCATTATTATCGGTAAACAAGGGAGAATGCTGAAGGAAGTAGGAAAACGAGCTCGAATGGACATTGAAAATCTTCTCGGTTCCAAAGTCTTTTTAGAATTATGGGTAAAGGTTCAAAAAGATTGGCGTGATAAAATATCTGCTCTACGTGAATATGGTTTTCGAGAAGACGAATATTAAGATCTTGAGTTTTTGTCAAGGTACTTGAAAAAATTGCACCTAATAAATCGGGTATAGGCGGGGGAAAATATTATCACAACATTTTTGCTAGTTTCAATCAAAGAAAGGCGGGGTTATGATGTTGGATTTTACCTGGAAGCTGTTTTCGAAAACGGGTAATATTGATACGTATCTCTTGTACAAAGAGTTGGAAAAAGAAAGCCAATCTGCTCGCTTGGAAGAAGAGGAAGAACTAGCAGAAGCCGAATTTCCGTTGTCTTGAAAAGGCCCGTTGGTGCAATGAAAGGATGGCCTTCAACGTGTTTCAAAAGTGTGAAGGAATTGTCATACGATCGACTCCGTATGGCGAATCAAATAAAATCATCACATTGTTTACAAGAGAATTTGGAAAAATGGCTTTAATGGCGAGAGGGGCTAGAAAACCGAATAGCCGCCTCTCCGCCATTACCCAGCTGCTCTTTTGCGGGCAGTTTTTGTTTCAGTCATCTAGAGGATTAGGAACTCTGCAGCAAGGAGAATCTATTCATTCTTTCAAAGAAATAAGGGAAGACTTGTTTAAAACTGCTTATTCTTCGTATTTGGCTGAACTGCTGGATAAAGGAACAGAAGAAAGTAAAGTCAACCCGTATTTGTATGAGCTTTTTTACCAAACATTGGATTACATAGATGAAGGCTATGATGCAGCTATATTGACCAATATTTTTGAAATGAAAATGCTGCAGGTGATCGGCCTTCGTCCGGAGTTGAATCAATGTGTGAACTGCGGCAGCAAAGAAGGGCGTTTTGCCTTCTCGATTAGAGAAAACGGTCTTCTTTGTCATCGCTGTTTTGAATTAGATCCTTATTTGCTTCCCGTTTCTCAAGCCACTGTAAAATTGCTGCGCCTTTTTTATTATATTGATCTTCGGCGTCTTGGAAGTATATCAGTGAAACCTCAAACAAAAAAAGAACTGCGTACGGTCCTTTCCATGTATTATGACGAATATTCGGGTTTGTTTTTGAAATCTCGAAAATTTCTCGAGGAGATCGAAAAAATGCAAAGCATGCTTGGCCCATCTTCGAAAGAAGGAGATTGACAAACGTGGTGGGATCGATTATTTTTGAATATGAGGAATAGCTATTCAATCTGTGGTATTATTAGAGTCCACGGTTAGTTGAAATGTAAATTTCATATGTTGCGAAGAAGGAAAGGAGTACCTGATTACGTTCTATCTCAGCGAATCCGGGATGGTGGGAGCCGGACATAGGGCATCAGGGAACGGCAGTCCGGAGCAAATATTTTAAAAAGTGGCCAGACGCTAAGAAAGCGGAGGCAAATAGGGTGGAACCGCGGGTGTAACTCTCGTCCCTATGCAGATTTACTGCATAGGGACGGGAGTTTTTGTTTTGGACTCCATGCGTGGAAAAACGAAGAATGTCTTTAGCAAGACTTGTTTTTAGCAATTGGATCATATGGAGGTGTACGAAATGAATATACAAGAAATGATTCTTACGTTGCAGAAGCATTGGTCGGATCATGGCTGCATTCTCATGCAGGCTTATGATGTAGAAAAAGGGGCAGGGACGATGAGCCCGTATACGTTTTTACGGGCAATTGGACCGGAACCTTGGAATGTTGCTTATGTGGAACCAAGCCGACGGCCGGCAGATGGCCGTTATGGGGAAAACCCCAATCGACTGTACCAGCACCATCAATTTCAAGTGATTATGAAACCTTCGCCAGCCAATATTCAAGAAATCTATTTGGATTCTTTGCGTGCTCTTGGAATTGATCCGCTTGATCATGATATTCGCTTTGTAGAAGATAACTGGGAAAACCCGTCTCTCGGCTGTGCAGGCCTCGGGTGGGAAGTATGGCTAGACGGGATGGAAATCACTCAATTTACCTATTTTCAACAAGTAGGCGGACTGGAATGCAAGCCTGTTTCCGTGGAAATTACGTATGGAATTGAACGATTGGCTTCCTACATACAAGAAAAGGAAAATGTTTTTGATTTGGAGTGGACAAATGGATTTACTGTAAAGGATATTTTCTATCAGCCTGAATATGAACACTCCAAATATACATTTGAAACATCGGATCCTGACATGTTGTTTAACTTGTTTAATACGTATGAAAAAGAAGCGAAGCGCCAAATGGAGGAAGGATTGGTTCATCCTGCCTATGACTACATTTTAAAATGCTCCCACGTATTTAATATTCTCGATGCGCGGGGCTCCATTTCGGTGACAGAACGAACGGCTTATATCGCTCGGATGAGAAATTTGGCAAGGCAAGTGGCCAAAACATTCTACGAAGAAAGAGAAAAATTGGGATTTCCTATTTTAAAAGGGAAAGGGGAGAAAGCGCATGACTAAAAGGGACCTTTTGCTTGAGATTGGATTGGAAGAGATGCCGGCCCGTTTTGTGACCGAGTCCATGAATCAGCTTGGAAAAAAAGTAGAGGAATTTTTTCAAAAAGAAAACATTGACTATGGAACGGTTTCCCTATTTTCCACTCCTCGCCGATTAGCTGTTCTTGTAAAAGATGTGGCGGAATCCCAGGCAGATGTTCATGAAGAAGCTCGAGGCCCAGCTAAAAAAGCGGCTTTAAATGAAGCGGGTGAATGGACAAAAGCAGCAATCGGGTTTTCAAAAAGCCATTCAGCTACTGTTGACGACATTTATTTCAAAGAGGTCAAAGGGATTGAATACGCTTTTGTGAAGAAATTTTTGAAAGGCCAGCCAACGGTTCAACTGCTTCCCAAATTAAAAGAGTTGATTGAGGGCATGAGCTTTGGGAAATATATGCGCTGGGCCGATTACGATTTGCGGTATGTACGTCCTATCAAATGGCTCGTTGTCTTATTTGGAAGCGAAGTGATTCCATTTGCGATTACGGATGTAGAAACGAATCGATTCAGTTATGGACACCGTTTTCTTGGCGGGAAAATTCAATTGGATTCTCCTGCTGAATATGAAACGAAGCTAAAAGCGGAATATGTCATTCCGAACCCCGATGAGAGAAAACAGTTAATCCGCAGCCAGTTGAAGAATTTAGAAGAAAAGCATGGCTGGGTCATCCCGATTGACGAAGAATTATTGGAAGAAATAAATAACATTGTGGAATACCCTACCGCTTTATTCGGCTCTTTTCAGGAAGAATTTTTAAATCTGCCGGAGGAAGTGTTAATTACTTCCATGAAGGAGCATCAGCGCTATTTTCCTGTAAAAACTGCCGACGGAAAGCTTCTTCCTCATTTTGTGACGGTCCGAAACGGAAACGATCGGTCTCTTGAAACGGTGGCTAAAGGGAACGAAAAAGTGTTGAAAGCGCGTTTAGCTGATGCTGATTTCTTCTATAAAGAAGATCAAAAGCTGAAAATTTCTGAAGCGCTGGAAAAACTTTCGTCCATCGTATATCACGAGAAAATTGGGACATTGGCAGAAAAAGTAGCCAGGATACGAAAATTGTCGTCTTATCTTGCAGAGAGACTGCGTGTAGAAGAAGAAACAGCGCAGAAAGCAGACCGTGCTGCTGAAATATGCAAGTTTGATTTAGTCACGCATATGGTATACGAGTTTCCGGAATTGCAAGGGATCATGGGAGAAAAATATGCGCTTCTTCAAGGAGAAAATCCTGAAGTGGCAAGGGCGATTAATGAACATTACCAACCACGGAATTCGGAAGATGAACCTGCGAATTCACTTGTAGGCGCCATCGTAGGCGTGGCCGACAAATTAGATACGATTATCTCTTGTTTTGCTGTGGACATTATCCCAACCGGCTCTCAAGACCCATATGCTCTTAGAAGACAGGCGACTGGCATTGTACAGACCATGTTGAAGCATAAATGGAATCTTTCGCTGGAAGCTTTGTTAAAGGACAGCATTGATATCGTGTTAAGCGCTGGAATCGGCCAAAAGGAAACAGCAGAAATCTATACGGCTGTATTGGACTTCTTTAAACAACGAATGAAGCACATTTTAGAAGAAAAAGAAGTGCGCTATGACGTTATTGAGGCTTTGTTAGATGTTTCCATTCATTCTTTGGCAGAGGTGGAAGCAAAAGCGGAAGTTCTGATGAAACGAATCGGTCAACCTTCATTCAAGGAAGTGGCGGAAGCACTAAGCCGAGTCCTTAATATTACGAAAAAAGCAACTGAGGACAAAGAAATTCGTGAAAATCTATTTGCGAACGAAAGTGAAAAAGAACTATATGAACGTTATGTGAACTTGAAAAAAGAATGGAAACAAGATATTTCTGCTGAAGAGCGTTTCCAACTGCTTGAAAGTTTGCGTCCTGCGATTGAACGCTATTTTGATGAAACTATGGTCATGACCGACGATGAAGAGATCAGAAACAATCGGTTGGCGCAAATGAAGGAGCTTTCCCGCTACATTCTAGAGTTTGCCAACGTGAATTTGTTAGTGATAAAATGAACTTTCAGATGGAAAAGATGGTTTCCGTTGTAAGTTGTTTTTGCGTAAGTTTGACTGTTCCGGCCCATACTATATCAAGATGTGAGAGCCTGTCGAACGAAGGCGGGCTCTTCCTCGTTTATTTCAAATAGTATATAATATTTTTGCATGAGTATAACACTTTTAATTGTGTTGGGTGGTGAGGATCATAGAACTTACAAAGCGTCAGGAACAAATATTGCAAATCGTGAAAAATAATGGACCTATTACAGGAGAACATATCGCTGAAAAATTAAATTTAACCCGGGCGACATTGCGTCCGGATTTAGCTATATTAACAATGGCCGGCTTCCTTGACGCAAGACCTCGGGTAGGATATTTTTATACTGGAAAAACGGGCGCGCAGCTGCTGACGGAAAATTTAAAAAAAATTTATGTAAAAGACTATCAATCGATACCCGTCGTTGTGCATAAAAACGTATCGGTTTATGACGCCATTTGCACGATGTTTTTAGAGGATGTCGGCACTTTATTTGTAGTGGATGACGATTCTTTGTTGGTAGGGGTGCTTTCGCGAAAAGATTTATTGAGAGCAAGTATAGGGAAACAAGATCTCAATAGCCTACCGGTAAACATTATCATGACGAGAATGCCCAATATTACGATGTGCTATAAAGATGATCTTTTGATCGATGTCGCCCAAAATTTAATCGAAAAACAGATTGATGCAATGCCTGTAGTAAAAGAAAAAGGAACGGGTTTCGAGGTGATTGGTCGAATCACAAAAACGAATATTGCGAAAGCGTTTGTCGCTTTAGCGAATGAAGATTAATGCCGAGAAAGAGAGAGGACAGTGATGATGAATGAGTGATCCAATTATCTACGTTGTTTCCGACTCTGTTGGCGAGACCGCGGAACTGGTCACAAAAGCTGCCCTCAGCCAGTTTGACGGTTCATATACGGTCCTCAAACGCTTTCCATACGTAGAGGAAATTTCTCATATTGAGGAAGTTATTTCTTTAGCCAAAATGGATAACGGAATGATTGTCTATACGTTAGTAAAGCCTGAAATGCGCCGATATTTGCAGGAGCGAGCCAAGAAGGAAAACATACAATCCTTTGATGTTATAGGTCCCATCATTGATGAGTTGGAGAATATGTTTCAGAAAAAGCCGCTGTACGAACCGGGACTTGTCCGCCGACTGGACGATGAATATTTTAAAAAGGTGGAAGCAATCGAGTTTGCTGTCAAATATGACGATGGACGAGATCCACGAGGATTAATGAAAGCTGATATAGTGTTGGTCGGTGTTTCCAGAACTTCCAAAACTCCTCTGTCCCAATATTTGGCGCACAAACGTTATAAAGTAGCCAATGTTCCGATTGTACCAGAAGTGGATCCGCCTGAAGAGCTGTTCAAAGTACCGAAAGAAAAGTGCTTTGGTTTAAAAATTGGACCGCAAAAATTGAATCAAATTCGGAGGGAACGGCTGATTACTTTAGGGTTGGATGATCAAGCCAGCTATGCACAGTTGGACAGAATCAATAAAGAATTAGAGTATTTTGATTCCATCGCCAAAAAAATTAGTTGTGAAGTCATAGATGTAACGAATAAAGCGGTGGAAGAAACGGCCAATATTATCATAGAAAAAATTCGAAAAAAATAAGCGCATAATCACATGATTGTGTGCTTCTTTCCTTTTGAAAAAGAATTAGCTTTGACGATCCTTCTAATGTCTTGCCAAATGAAATAAAAAATAGCCAAATAAAAAAGTTTGTATTATAATAAAAAATTGTGATAAAAATATCTATTCAAGGTTTAGACTGGCCTCATTACGAATAAACTATTTATGGTGATATGTCAAAGACCGGGGCAATGGATACCCAGCGGCCAAATTGCTATCTGTTTGAACAGCCCGTAAACCTACACCAGAGAAAGAAAGAGAAAAGGATGATGATTCATTAATCGTCATAGGTCGGAACGGTGGAGAATAAGAGTGAATCGTCACTTGATGAATGCTGGCGAGAAAGCCGTGAGAAAATTCGACAAACCTGGCTACACTTCTTTTTGACAGGAAACTTGCTGTGAAAAAGAAGGAATCCACCATATGGTGTAGAATAATTAATTTATGACAAAGAAGAAAAGAACGATGAATATTTTTGTCGATGCAGATTCCTGCCCTGTAAAAAAGGAAATTATTTCGTTGGCAAATGAATATGGTTTGAATGTGTTCTTTGTGGCATCGTACAAACACCAGCCGTCTGAAGAAATTGGAGGCATATGGAAATATGTCGACTCCCATTTTCAAGCTGTGGATCTGTTCATAGTCAACCATTTGCAAAAAGGAGATCTGTTGATTACACAAGATATTGGATTAGCAAGTTTGGCCACCTCAAAAGGAGGGTATGCTTTTTCGCCGCGGGGGAATCAATACAGCGAGAGTGAGATGGCTTACATTTTGGACATACGGCATCTCCAGGCAAAGGCACGCCGGTCAGGACGTTTTGAAAAAGGGGCAAGGCCTTTTACAGACGCTGACAGGAAGCAATTTTTAAAAAAAGTACGGAGATTTTTGTCGAAGTATGAAGGATAAATTCGACACTTTCGCGAATGTAATAAGCTGGTGATCTTTTATGGCAGGAAAAATCCCTGAGGAAACGCTTGACAGAATTAAACATTCGGTGAATATTGTCGATGTTATTCATGACTATGTTCAATTAAGCAAACAAGGGAAAAATTATTTTGGTCTTTGTCCGTTTCATGGCGAAAAAACCCCATCTTTTTCGGTTTCCCCTGATAAACAGATTTATCACTGCTTCGGCTGTGGAGCAGGGGGAAATGTTTTTACCTTTCTGATGGAAATAGAAAATATTTCTTTTCAAGAAGCGGCTGTCCAATTAGCGGAAAGAGCCGGGATCAAGCTGAATGTGGACGTAACAGCCGAACCCGTTCAAGCGTTGCCGAAGGACCATGAACTCATGATGTCTGCTCATGGGCTTCTAGCTAAATTCTACCATCATTTGCTGATAAATACAAAAGAAGGCCAAAATGCACTGGAATATTTATTCTCGAGAGGCTTCACAAAAGATCAAATAGAAAAATTCCAAATTGGCTGGTCTCCAACGGGGTGGAACGTCGCTGCGCTTTTTTTAAAAAGAAGAGGGTTTCCGATTTCATTGATGGAAAAAGCGGGTCTTGTTATCCGCCACGAAGGAAAAGGAGACTACTATGACCGATTTCGCGATCGAATTATGTTCCCTTTGCATGATTCGAAAGGAAGGGTCGTGGCGTTTTCCGGACGAAGTTTGAGGGATCTGCAGCCGAAATATTTGAACAGTCCGGAAACTCCCATATTTCATAAGAGCCGACTCTTATACAACTTGAACCGCTCAAGAAACTCGATTCGAAAAAAACGCCAGTTGATTCTATTTGAAGGATTTGCGGACTGCATAGCAGCGGACCGAGCCGGGATTGACAACGGTGTTTCAACGATGGGCACATCTTTGACGGAAGATCATGTGCATATTATTCGCCGTCTAACCGATGAAGTGTTAATATGTTATGATGGAGACTCTGCCGGAGTTGAAGCAGCATTTCGGGCCGGGAATCTTCTTGAAGAGGCTGGCTGCCGTGTGAAAGTTTCCGTCATTCCCGACAACTTGGACCCCGACGATTACATTCAAACATATGGCGGAGATAAATTCCGTCTGGATGTTATAGAGGCCAGCATGACGTATATGGCTTTTAAAATGCAGTATTATAAACGGGGGAAAAATCTTCAAAAAGAAGATGAGAAACTTCAGTATATCGATGAAATATTGAAAGAAATTACAAAGCTTTCAAAGGCGGTGGAGCGCGATTATTATATGAGACAGCTGGCGGAAGAATTTTCGATCTCATTGGACGCGTTAAAATGGCAACAGCGTCAAATATATTATGCAGAAAAACGGAATTTGCCGCCATCGCGACCGAATTGGGCAGGGAGAATTTCCGAAATGCCTTCAACCGGAAAAATATATCCTGCCTATATAACGGCAGAACGCCGCTTGATTGCTTATATGCTGCAAGATCCTGAATTAGCGTATCAAATCCACGAAAAACTGGCAGGGGAGACTTTCAATCTGGATGAGCATCAAGCAATTTTCACTTATTTATTAGGTTATTACGAAGAGGGAAAGCACCCTGATGCCAGTGCTTTCATCAATTTTCTGCCGGATCCGAATTTAAGAAAAACGGTGACGGAAATAGAAATGATGAATGTCAACATGGATGTCTCGGATGAAGAAATAAATGATTATATAAATGAAGTGTTAAATCACCAAAAAATGTTAAAAATAAAAGCGAAGATGGAAGAAAGCAAAAGAGCAGAACAACAACATGATTATAAAAAAGCGGCAGCCATAGCCATGGAAGTTATGCAATTAAGAAAGATGTTGAAAAGGAAAGGCAGTTTCAAGGATGTTGGAAGGAGGGGAACTAATGGCTGAAAAGTCAACACGTTCCAAAGAAGTTGAGCCTGAATTAACACTAGATAAAGTAAAAAATCAAATAGTGGAAAAAGGAAAGAAACGCGGTGAGCTTTCATACGATTATATAGCCGATAAACTATCGAATTTTGATCTTGATTCCGAACAAATGGATGATTTTTATGAATACTTGAACGAACAGGGAATAGAAATCGTCAATGAAGATAGCGATCATGAAGAGGATCCTGATATTCATGAGCTCTCAAAAGAAGAGGAAGAAGAATTTGATTTAAACGATTTAAGTGTTCCGCCTGGAGTTAAAATTAATGACCCTGTTCGTATGTATTTAAAAGAAATTGGGCGTGTTGATCTTCTCTCCGCTGAAGAAGAAATTGAGCTGGCAAAACGTATTGAACAAGGGGATGAAGAAGCAAAACGTCGTTTGGCAGAAGCGAATTTGCGTCTTGTTGTAAGCATTGCGAAGCGGTATGTTGGGAGAGGTATGCTGTTCCTTGACTTAATCCAAGAAGGTAACATGGGGCTGATTAAAGCCGTTGAAAAATTTGATTACCGAAAAGGATACAAATTCAGCACCTATGCAACATGGTGGATTCGTCAAGCGATTACTCGCGCTATTGCAGACCAAGCAAGAACCATTCGGATTCCGGTTCATATGGTTGAAACGATCAACAAGCTGATTCGAGTTCAGCGGCAATTGCTTCAAGATTTAGGCCGCGAACCGACTCCGGAAGAAATCGGAGAAGAAATGGATTTTTCTCCTGAAAAGGTACGAGAAATCTTAAAAATTGCCCAAGAGCCAGTTTCGCTTGAAACACCGATCGGGGAAGAAGACGATTCTCATTTAGGCGATTTCATCGAAGATCATGAAGCCACTTCACCGTCGGAGCACGCAGCTTATGAGTTATTGAAAGAACAGCTTGAAGATGTTCTCGATACTTTAACGGACCGTGAAGAAAATGTCTTGCGCCTGCGCTTTGGTCTGGATGACGGCAGAACTCGTACTTTGGAAGAAGTCGGGAAAGTGTTTGGCGTTACCAGAGAACGTATTCGCCAAATTGAAGCGAAAGCATTGCGCAAACTTCGCCATCCAAGCCGCAGCAAAAGATTAAAAGACTTTTTAGAATAATTTCATTTTGCCTTTAAAGTTTACTTCTTTTGAAGTAAACTTTTTTTGTCGAAGAAAACGAATCATTGTGAATCTGAACGGCATTGAAAATCAGTGCCTATATTGCAATGGGAAGTGGGTTGAACATGGATAAGCGAAAGCAAATCATTATCAAAGAAATCTTATTTTGGAAGCAAAATAAGATGCTGCCTGAAAAATATTGCGATTATTTACTAACACTATACAGTGAAGGAGAAGAACTAAACTCAGCCGCTCATTTGCCACGGTTCCATCGATCATATCGAATTCTGCAAGCCATATTGTTGCTGTTCATTCCAATTTCATTATTTGTCCTTTATTTTACTGAAATGCCTTTCATAATGCAAATGGCGATTTTGACAATTTTTGTCGTTTTATTGATAGGAGCGGGTATCTACTATGGACGAAAAGGATTTTTTGTCCAGTTCATATTTCTATCTGCAGCGCTCATTTTTTTATTTTTCACAATCAAAATCAATGATAAGTTTTTGTCGGGAAATTCTATCAGCCTGTATTTGATTATTTTGATGAATTGCCTTTTATGGATAGCGGTTGGAAAAACCAAAAAATTACTATATTTTACTATTTCGGGGATTGCAGGAATATTCATAACCTTTGTTTTCATCCTGTTTCATTCTTGAGGAGAGGGAGGCTTCGGATGAATATTTGTTGACGAGAAATGATAAAATATAAGTCGAATTCTTTTTTCTGAAAACGGAAAAACGGGAAAAAATTAACAATCAAGGACTTTTCCTCATCCGGTTTTTGAAGTAAAATAGAAGGTGTTTGTACTGTGAAGATTGAAATCGCATACATAAAGGAGGGAATAGCATGAATCGAAATCCAATTATTCCGTTTTTGCTGATTATGGTATTTGGAATCGGCCTGGTGTTTTTCTTATCATTAAAAGGTCTAAATGACAGCGAACAGGCTGCCAAAGAAAAAAAGGGCGGCGAAAAAACGGAACAGACAGCTGAGACTTTTGACCCCGAAGGTTTCTTTAAACAAACATGTGCGGGCTGCCACGGGCAAAATTATGAAGGCGGCGTAGGGCCATCCTTAAAAGGGGTTGGCAAGAAATTATCCAAAGATCAAATCAAAAACATCATTCAGAACGGAAAAGGTGCTATGCCTTCAGGACTTGTGTCCGCTGACCATGCTGACCAAATGGCAGACTGGCTGATGAAATTAAAATAATGGTATCAAAGTTCTTTGCTGATCGACGCAAAGAGCTTTTTTTGTGGCAGCATTCCGTTTAAAATAGATGAGGAAAGAAAAATGGTTAAGTGGTGAAAACATGAATATCCATCAATTATCGAAACGTCTGGAAACTGTGGCAGAATACATACCGAAACATTCAACAGTGGCTGATATCGGCTCTGACCACGCTTATTTGCCTTGCTACGCTGTAAAGAAAGGATTGGCAAAAGCGGCTGTCGCCGGGGAGATTGCAGAAGGTCCTTTTCAATCGGCGAAGAAGCAAGTGCAATCGTCCGAACTGGAACATTTAATTGACGTCCGTAAAGGAGACGGACTGGAAGTGATAGCAAAAGGAGAAGTTGATTGCATCGTCATTGCCGGAATGGGTGGCAGTTTAATCGCCTCCATTTTAGAAGCGGGAAAAGAAAAGCTCCCGGGAGTGAGCCGGCTTATTCTTCAGCCGAACGTCGGATCTGGACAAGTTCGAGAATGGCTTTTAAAAAACGGTTGGGAAATCGTCGACGAACAAATTCTGGAAGAAGATGCAAAAATATATGAAATTATCGTCGCCGAAAAAGGGGACCCGTATCGCCCTTATGATCAGTTGGAAGCCGGCATTTTAATGGGACCGATCTTATTAAAAAAGAAAAACGACGCTTTTTATCAAAAATGGAAGCATGAATATGAAAAGTGGGGAAATATTCTTAACCAATTAAATAAAGCAGAATCAGCGGATAAGACAGTGGAAAAACGTACCGAACTCATGAAAAAAAGGAATTTGGTAAAGGAGGCGCTGGGATTATGAAAACAGTCAATGGACATGAAGTGATCCAGTGGTTTGAACGCTTTGCTCCTAAATCTTACGCGATGGAAGGCGATAAAATTGGTTTACAAGTGGGAAGACTGAATCAGCCAGTGAAACGGGTGCTGATTGCTCTGGATGTGTTAGAGGAAGTAGTCGATGAAGCCATTGAGCAAAACGTTCAATTAATTATTGCTCATCATCCGCCCATTTTCCGTCCATTAAAAGCGATACGGACGGACGAACCGAGTGGAAGAATAATGGAAAAATTAATCAAAAACGACATTGCCGTCTATGCCGCTCATACCAATCTTGACATTGCTCCCGGTGGCGTCAATGATTTATTGGCTGAATGTTTGCAGCTGGAAGACACGGAAGTGCTCGTCCCGACCATCGAAGAGCAATTGAATAAACTAGCTGTTTATGTACCTGTCGACCATGCAGAAGAAGTCCGAAAAGCAATAGGAGATGCCGGTGCCGGTTTTATTGGCGAGTACAGTCATTGTTCTTTTTCGGTAAAGGGAACAGGAAGATTTCTTCCAGGAAGTCATGCTAATCCTTATATTGGCGAAAGAGGAAAACTGGAAGAAGTACAGGAAGTAAGAATTGAAACGATTTATCCAAAACGGTTGGAGAAAAAGATTTTGACAGCGATGCTGAAAGCACATCCATATGAAGAAGTGGCGTATGATCTTTACCCTCTGGAAAATAAAGGAGAAATTCTTGGGCTGGGGAGAATTGGCAAACTAAAGCAAGAAATGACGCTCGAAGAATTTGCCCGTTTTGTGAAATCCCAGTTGGAAGTAGAAGGTGTGAGAGTCGTAGGAGATTTGAAGAGCAGAGTGAGAAAAGTGGCTGTTCTTGGCGGCGACGGCAATAAATATTATCAATCGGCTGTGTTTAAAGGCGCCGATGTATATGTGACGGGAGACATGTATTATCATACCGCCCATGATGCCATGATGGCTGGTTTAAATATAGTCGACCCGGGACATAATGTGGAAAAAGTAATGAAAACAGGGGTGGCCAAAATATTATCCGCCATTTCGGACGAAAAAGGGGCGGACGTAGAGTTTATTCCTTCAAAAGTCAATACGGATCCGTTTCGGTTTTTATAATTTGCTTATGATTTGATCTCTACTGTTGACGATGCCTCATTTTGTGGGGAATAAAAAACCGGCAAAGGCTGTGGATCAGCCTTTTGCCGGTTTTTTTGGATGTTTAATTTTAGGCAAGATCTTTTCAAGCGGAACTTTCTTTTCGCGGACCCAAGTCGTTTCGTCATTTGGATCAAAGACTTCCAAAAATTCAATCACTTCTCTTACGATCGGCGTCGGTGTGGAAGCTCCTGCGGTAACAGCCACTTTTTTCACGTCTTTAATCCAATCGATTTCAATCTCGGTAATATCGGAAACGCGGTAAGCTTTTGTTCCTGCAATTTCTTCAGACACTTGGGCTAGACGGTTGGAATTGTTGCTCTTAGGATCTCCAACCACAATCAAAACATCCGCTTCTTTTGCCTGTTCAGCAACCGCTTCTTGGCGCACTTGAGTGGCAAGGCATATTTCTTTATGAGTTTCCGCTTGTGGATATTTTTCTTTCACTTTGTCCATAATGTGTGCGACATCCCATTGGCTCATGGTCGTTTGGTTGGTCACGATCACTTTATCATTTTGGATGGACAAATTCTCAACATCTTCCGGCGTTTCCACCAAATGTACAATGTCGGGCGCCACCCCAACTGCTCCTTCTGGCTCGGGATGCCCTTTTTTGCCGATATAGATGACATCATATCCTTGTTCTTTTTTTTCGCGGATTAATTCATGGGTCTTTGTGACATCCGGACAGGTAGCGTCAATTGTCACCAGTCCTTTTTCTTTGGCCAGCTTTCTGACTTCCGGCGAGACGCCATGGGCGGTAAAAATAACCGTTCCTTTATCGACTTTTTGCAAAATTTCTTTGCGGTTTTTTCCGTCTAATGTAATGATCCCTTCTTTTTCAAACGCCTCTGTGACATGCTGATTATGAACAATCATGCCTAAAATATGAATGGGGCGGGGAAGGGTTTTATCTAAAGCGGCATTGCGGGCGATGACCATGGCATCTACAACGCCGTAGCAATAACCGCGAGGTGATATTTTAATGACTTCCATGCGCTAAAATCCCCCTGTACAATAATAGAATTCGGGTCCTTACGATTTTTATTATATAGGAGGATACAAAAGAAGACAAAGAAAGATTGTTTGGGTCCGTTATTGTAAAATAAGAATAGCCTTGTTAAATATAGAGTTTAGGAACGGATTCGCCGCTTCTTTTCTCCGCTTTGGCGGACGATGCTTTTTTGCTTTTTTGGATGCGGGATCTTTTTGTCTGATGAGAAGAGCTGGATGCTTTTTTTGCGCTGTCCTTTTTTTCGGTGTTTTCTGCCTCTTCATGACTGTCTTCATCCGGTGAATCGGATTCTGTATCTGCGTCTGCGTCTGCATCTTCTTCGGCGGTAGCATTTTTAAATCCTTTGTAAAGCCTCCACATAGCCGGCAAATTTCTCACCATAGGCCCGTATTGCTGGATCATAGGCCCGATTTGCTGAGCAGTATTTAAAACTTGCTGGGTATTTGCTAAAAATTTATTCAGTGTTCCGGGGGAAGCAAGATTTTGGACAGGGGACTGGCCGATCAAGGAAGCGGGGCGTTCGAAACCGGTCATCCCGGGAAAAGCGGTGTTGCCCATTCGTCCCGATCGATTCAAAAGTCGCGACAATAATCCCCCGCCGCGGGCAGGTCTGCTCACAGGAGATCTGGCAAAAGGTGGAAAAGATTGAAAAGGCTGCGTTGGCTGCGGTCCGCGAAAAAGATTGAAACCTCTTTGTACAGGGGGCATTTGTCTAGGGGGCATGTACGTTCCTCCTTTCTGATACGATTACACTCTTTTATAGAATATGCAAGGAAGATATAAATTGAAACATCTTGTCAGCGAGCTCTTTTCCAATGAAGAACAAGTTGACATTTCTCAAACAGTTACGGCGAAAACGGATTGGTAAAAGAAATGAAGTATGAACTCTTGGCATCGATCTCTTGATAAAAGAAAAAAAGGCTAAGGCACATAAACAGGCTGAAAAGCGGGAAAAGGTTTTTGGTTAAAGAAGAAGCGATGAAAATCGAATTTTGACTCAATCATACAGAAAAGATGAGGGCAGAGAGAAAAAAGGGGAGTTTATAATCCGAAAAATAGAAAGAAAAGATGATTTATTGGATTGATTATTATATAATGTGGCAATGGAAATGACCTTCAAGGAGTGGCTTAAATGATCAACCATCAATTTAAGAAATTTGGATTTCAGCCTTTTCTTAATAAAGCAATTGAAGAATTAGGATTTTATCAACCTACAGAAATACAGGAAAAAATGATCCCTTTGATCTTGAAAGGGGAGAGTGCGGTCGGCCAGTCGCAAACGGGGACAGGGAAAACGCACTCCTATTTGCTGCCGATTTTGGAAAAAATTGATCCGGAAAAACAAGAGGTGCAAGCTGTCATAACGGCTCCGACGAGAGAATTGGCCAGTCAAATTCACCAAGAAATAGTATCGATTACGAAGTTTTCTGAGAAGACGATCACCGCCCGTTGCCTAATAGGCGGAACGGATAAACAAAAAGATATGGAAAAGTTAAAAAAACAGCCGCATCTTGTGGTTGGTACACCTGGAAGGATTCGTGATTTGATTACAGAGCAGGCTTTATCCGTTTATAAAGCTCAAATTCTTGTGGTGGATGAAGCGGATTTGATGCTGGACATGGGGTTTATAGTGGAAGTGGACCAAATTGCCAGCCGAATGGACAAAGATTTGCAAATGCTTGTTTTTTCTGCAACCATTCCGGAAAAATTAAAGCCTTTTATAAAAAAATATATGGAAAACCCGGAATACGTTCAAGTACAGCCTAAAAAAGCGTCGGCAGAGACAATCGAACATATTCTAGTCCCTCTGAAAAGTCGGGAAAAAATCGACTTGCTTTATCAGCTGCTGATTGCCTTTAACCCCTATCTGGCTTTGGTTTTTACCAATACGAAACAAATGGCAGATGAAGTGGCAGATGCGTTAGCAGCAAAAGGATTAAAAACGGGAAGAATTCATGGCGATTTAACTCCCCGCGAAAGAAAGAAAATGATGAAACAAATCCGCGACCTTGAGTTTCAATATATAGTGGCCACAGATTTGGCGGCTAGGGGTATTGATATTGAGGGAGTCAGCCATGTAATAAATTACGAATTGCCGCAAGATCTCGATTTTTATATTCACCGTTCAGGACGGACCGGTCGGGCGGGCTTTTCAGGAATATGTGCTTCAATTTATACCCCGAGCGATGAAGATATTTTAAATCGTTTGGAGAAAAGAGGAATTCGCTTCTTGCATCGTGATATTCAAAAGGACGCCATTATAGAAATTCCGGATCGGAACAGAAGGAAAAACCGGGAGAAGATGGCAGATGAAACAGAATTAAAAGCGAAAGCCCTCGTACGCAAGCCTAAAAAAGTGAAGCCGGGTTATAAGAAAAAAATCAGACAGGAAATAGAAAAATTAAAGCGAAGAGAAAAACGATTGAAAGCGAAAAAGAAATAAACCTTTTGTTCGATGACACGAAAGCAGCAACACCATTGGTGAACCGCTGCATTTAAAGGATAAGGAAAAGGGAGCTGAAACGGATGTTGAAAATAGGGTCTCATGTTTCAATGAGCGGGAAAAAAATGCTTTTAGCGGCGAGCGAGGAAGCTGTTTCCTATGGGGCGAACACGTTTATGATTTATACCGGTGCACCGCAAAATACGAGACGCAAGAAAATAGAAGATTTAAATATAGAAGCGGGCCGCAAGCATATGGAGGAACATGGAATTACGGAAATTATCGTCCATGCACCTTATATTATTAATATCGGTAATGCCAAAAACCCGGATACGTTTCAATTAGGTGTTGACTTTTTGCGCAGCGAAATTGAAAGAACAGAAGCGATCGGAGCTAAACAAATTGTTCTCCATCCCGGCGCCCATGTCGGAGAAGGACCGGAAGTCGGCATTAAAAAAATTATTGAAGGTCTAAACGAAGTATTGACTCGTGAGCAAAATGTACAAATTGCGTTGGAGACGATGGCTGGAAAAGGTTCGGAATGCGGAAGGACATTTGAAGAATTGGCGATGATCATCGATGGTGTGGTTCATAATGACAAGCTTTCCGTATGCTTTGATACGTGTCATACACACGATGCAGGATATCCGATTGTCGAAGATTTCGATGGAGTGCTTGAGGAATTTGACCGAATCATCGGCATTGATCGTTTAAAGGTGCTGCATGTGAACGACAGCAAAAATGAAAGAGGGTCCCGTAAAGACCGCCATGAAAATATTGGCTTTGGTCATATAGGCTTCAAAGCTCTTCATTATATAATTTATCATCCACAATTAGAAGATGTGCCAAAAATTTTGGAAACGCCGTATGTAGGGGAAGATAAGAAAAACAAAAAACCACCGTATAAATTTGAAATCGAAATGATCCGTAGCCAAAAGTTCGATGAGAATCTTCTGCAAAAAATTGCAGAAAGCTGATTAGAGAACAGAGAACTCCAAAGCCCTTTTCGATAAGCCGCAAGCGGGGAATATAAAGGCAAGGAAAAGGGCCAGGAGTTTTTCGCCTTTATCTTTGCTGTTTTCATCACCGTCATTCTGAGTTCATAAACAATATAAACAGCTCATTGATTTCTTTTGCTTTTTTCGGTCCGATGATTTTAGCGATTTCCTTGATTAGCTGAGTCCGCTGCTTATCATCAAACAAGTCGATTTTTTTTCCGCGCAAATGCGCCGCAATCGCATCTGCTTGTTCTTTCGTGATCGAAATTTTGAACTGTTTTCCCCATTTATAAAGTTCTGTTCCCGTCATGGTGCTGATTTTATGATTGATCATCGTTTGAATAAATTTCAACGCCCATCACTCCCTGATTCACTATATGCGTCAACTTGAAAATTGTGTCTATAAAAAGGGAATGGAACGGAGAATTTTCATTTTCGTTTACTTATTGGCGTTTTTCATGTATACTTCACTTATCTATAAATCGGAATCATTCTGAAAAATGAGAATGAAAATCGCCCTGAAAGCGATGATTAAAATCAAATAAAATTCGTTAAGCATATAGGTTTGAAAATATTCATAGTTTTTTCTGGCATTAGAACGGTTATTTATTTTGTCCATGAGCTCGGCAGCATACGGAAAATGACACAGTGGGGGTGCAATGTATGGAAGTAGCAGAAGCCATTTCGATTTTGAAAGAAAAAGGATTTAAACATACGGATAAAAGGGAGGATTTGCTTGCATTATTTGCCAAGCACGATAAGTATTTATCGGCCAAAGAAGTGCTGGAGATGATGAAAGGCCGTTATCCGGGCGTCAGCTTTGACACGATTTACCGGAACTTGGCTTTATTTGTCAAAATCGGAATATTAGAAGATACGGAACTAAACGGAGAAAAATTGTTTCGGTTTTCTTGTTCTGCCATGGAGCATCATCACCATTTTATTTGTCTATCTTGCGGAAAAACAAAGGAAATTCATATTTGCCCGATGAATTCGATTCAAGAAAATTTGGACGGATATGAAATCGCAGATCATAAATTTGAAGTGTATGGAACATGTCCAGAATGCAGAAACGGCGAAAAATAAGGATTTTTCCCTTATTCTTCGCCGTTTTTTTGATGGGTTCCTACGTACTCACTGTTAAAATAATCGTTTTACAATATCATTTGCTTCTTTCCACGAGTCGACCCGCATCACTCCTTTAGGGACTGGCTCCTGGTTGTAAGGGGTATTGAACAAAATAACCGGAATATCCAATTCTTTATGGATTGAAACAGCATTGTCATGCTTATCCTCAAAAAATATATCCACTTCATGTTTTTTAGCGGCCTCGATTTTGTGGTGAGTCCCGATCAATTCAATGTGATCATAGAGGATGTCGTTCTCTTCAAACCATTTTTTTGTAATATCGAACGCATGATCACCTCTCGCGCTGATAAAGAACAGCTGAAAACGTTTTTTCCATTCTGTTAATACTTCTTTTGCTCCTTCTGCAATCGGGGAAAGTTTATATATGAGCGGTTCCTTTTCCGTGTACCATTTGTTAAAAATGTCTGCCGGGATATTTAATGCTTCTGTTAAATCATATTTTGTAATATCTTTTAAAGTGATGTTTAATTGGAAGTCTTGGTTGATAAAAGGAATTAAACTGTCAGGGGATGTTACTGTACCATCGATATCTATGCCAAACCGTTTTTGTTTCATTTCTCTCTGCTCCTTTGATTCATCCTGCTTTTTTCTGTTGGTCGCTTTTACGGTAATCCGTTGCAAATAAAAGTGTATCATACTTTATTTTTATAAGATACAAAAGGTTTTTCAAACCGAAAGGGCAGGAAAGGTGATGTTGATTAAAATGTCTTTCCTTCAAGTTTTTTACCAAAAGCACCAACCATTCACGGAAGTAATGAGATGCCTGTTCGGTAATATTATAAATGTTCCTGTAACATGGAACCTCAAATGAGCATCCATATTCCGTATGAAAAGCGGGGGATTGCATTGGACGAAGAAAAACAAGGTACAGAAGAAAACGAATATAAAAACACGGATCATAAAGAGGAAACGGCTGCAGAAATTGCCGCACCTGTAATAGATGATCGAGAGGATCATACAGTTCGTGAACGTGAACGGGATGGCGATGAGGAAAACTCCGGAAGTTATATCGGCATCGCCGCGCTGGTGCTTTCCATTATTTCTCTGTTTACTATGCCTATTTTATTTGGCGTTGCCGGCATCATCGTCGGTTTCATGGCCAGAAGAAGAGGGGCTGGGTCGCTTGGAATATGGGCGATCGGCATTGGAGCTGTTGCAGTCGTGATGGGACTTTTTGTCCTTCCGTTCTTTTAGCATTTTACAGAAAAAAAGAGGCTGGCTTAAGCCGGCCTCTTTTTATGCATTTTGTTCTTGCTTTTGTTTTTGATAATATTCTTCTGCAATGGCATCGATTTCTTTTTTCAACTCTTCAACCATTGTTTCTTCAGGTACTTTTCGCACGATTTTTCCTTTTCGGAACAGCAGTCCTTCACCGCGTGCTCCCGCGATGCCTATATCTGCTTCTCTTGCTTCACCAGGACCATTGACGGCGCATCCAAGAACGGCCACTTTAATCGGGGCTTTAATTTTTTGGATATATTCCTCGATTTCGTTTGCAATGCTGATTAAATCAATTTCAATTCGGCCGCATGTCGGGCAGGAAATTAATGTCGCCGCATTGGAAGAAAGACCAAATACTTTTAATAATTCCCGGGCAACCTTTACTTCTTCAACAGGATCGGCGCTTAAAGAAACACGCAAGGTGTTTCCGATGCCTTTGCTAAGAATGGCTCCTAATCCAGCTGCGCTTTTGACGGTGCCGGCAAAAAGTGTTCCGGATTCCGTAATTCCTAGGTGAAGCGGATAATCAAAAGTTCTTGCAGCCTTTTCATATGCTTCGATCGCTAAATTGACATCAGAAGCTTTTAAAGACACGATGATATCGTGAAAGTCGAGGTCTTCTAAAATGCGAATATGGTGCAGTGCACTTTCCACCATTCCATCAGCGGTCGGATATCCGTACTTTTCAAGAATTTTTTTCTCAAGACTTCCTGCGTTGACGCCGATTCGGATCGGGATCCCTCTTTCTTTGGCTGCTTTGACAACCGCTTCTACTTTTTCCCGTTTCCCGATATTGCCGGGATTAATCCGAATCTTGTCTGCTCCGCCTTCAATGGCTTTTAAAGCTAATCTATAGTCAAAATGAATATCCGCTACTAATGGGATATGGATTCTTTTCTTTATCTCGGGGATCGCATTTGCTGCTCGTTCATCCGGACATGCAACACGAACAATTTGGCAGCCGGCTTCTTCCAATTGATGAATTTGCCGTACTGTCGCTTCTACATCATGCGTTTTCGTGGTGGTCATGCTTTGAATAATCAATTCATTGCTACCGCCAATCGTTAAATTTCCCACTTTTACCGGCCGCGTTTTTGAACGATGTATAATTTCACCCAAGTGGATTCTCTCCTTTTGATATCATTAAATTAATAAGCTCTTTTCATTAAATAATTGTACCAGTCTTTGTTGAAATAGCAATAAATAAACTTAAGTTCACTCATATACGGGGAATTTATACGTTCTTCCAACCATAATGTCCTCCGGTTTCAGACCGTTGTTTAATGTTTCGAAGTCATGGATGACTTCGTCAATCGATACCGGCAAAGTTCCCTGTTGAATTCGTTCAGCGACCGACAGAACCGTATCTCCCGAGTGGATTTTGATTTCCTTATAAGGAATGGATGAATGGGCGGCAGGTGCTGATAATGAAAATGGGCTGGTTTTTGGTTGGTTTGACGGAAGAGTTCCAATTTTTAGATCATATCCTATGGCTATAATGACGACAACAAGAGCGAGTAACATTCCTAATCTTTTCATATTTGTCCCTCCGTAGTATACCTTATGACCGCTTTGTTCTTTTTATGAAGGGATAGAAAGAATGTTTTTCTGAAACCACGAATATTTTCTTTATGTTTTCTCTTTAAAATGTGCGTGTTTTTTTTGTTGATCGGTGAAAAGGTTTTGAAGTATCGTCGTTTTCCGCTACAATAAATAAAGCATAATGATCTTTCTCTCATGTATGTTTTATTGGGGGCATAAAACTTTCTGTAAAGACCTCAAATGAGAATGATCGAAAGCAAAAAAAGGGAGGAGACTTTTTTGTCGATTCTTTTTTGGATCCTTATATGGATTTGCATCATCATTGCCTTTATCGGACTCATTTATCCGGTCATACCAGGAGTGCTATTTTTGATGGGCGCTTTCTTGCTGTATGGACTGTTTTTTTCATTTGAACCGTTTAGCTGGGTATTTTGGACGGTTCAAGGGATTTGGGTCGTTTTGCTGTTTCTTTCAGATTATATGGTCAATTACTTCGGGGTCCAAAAGGTTGGCGGTTCCAAAGCAGGAATTTGGGGAAGCACAATTGGGCTTATTCTCGGGCCTTTTGTCATTCCGGTTTTCGGTATCGTGATCGGACCGTTTCTTGGCGCGTTGATTGGAGAATGGGTATTTCATCGGACTTCTTTTTCTCAAGCGGTGAGAATTGCTCTTGGTTCTGTTGTGGCCTTTTTTGCGTCCGTATTGACAAAAGGTATCATTCAGATCGCCATGATCGTGTATTTCTTCTGGCAGATTCATTGATGTCATTGACAGATCGATCATCAGGGTGTTATATTGTGGGTGAAATGAGGAGGACCCTTAGCTCAGCTGGTTAGAGCAGACGGCTCATAACCGTCCGGTCGCAGGTTCGAGTCCTGCAGGGTCCATAGACTTTGTTTAGCCGCAAGATCGTTGCGGTTTTTTTTGTCAAAAAAAATCGCAGTTTTAATTCAGGCGAGTATTGGGAATCCTATCATTGGTCCTTTCGCGAAGAAAGAATTTCAACAAAACAATCCAGCTTAGATGAAAAGGAAAAAGGACAAATAGGGGGCGGGTACATTCCATTTTGGCAAGTGCTTGCCATATTTTTTATGGGTAATGGCCAACACAAATTTTATGCAAACAAAAGCAAAAAAATTGAAAGTCCACACTATCTTTGGTAATGTAATAATTGGAAACGGTTGAATCACATGATTCAAAATTTAAAAATGGATTACATAGGGAGGAATTAATCATGGCTTTTGAACTTCCAAAATTGCCTTATGCTTATGACGCTTTAGAACCACACATTGACGCGAAAACAATGGAAATTCATCATACGAAACACCATAACACTTACGTGACAAAATTAAACGATGCATTGAAAGGAAATGATGAACTTCTCAACAAATCTGTTGAAGAAGTGATTTCTAACCTAGATGCCGTTCCAGAAAATGTACGTACGGCTGTTCGCAATAACGGCGGTGGACATGCTAACCATTCTCTTTTCTGGACGATTCTTTCTCCAAACGGCGGCGGTGCTCCTTCAGGCGAATTGGCAGATGCTATCAACCAAAAATTTGGAAGCTTTGAGAAATTTAAAGAAGAATTTTCTGCTGCAGCAGCAAACCGTTTTGGTTCCGGCTGGGCTTGGCTCGTAGTGAACAACGGTGAATTAGAAGTAACGAGCACACCAAACCAAGATTCTCCATTAATGGAAGGTAAAACTCCTATTTTAGGATTAGACGTTTGGGAACATGCTTATTATTTGAATTATCAAAACCGTCGTCCAGACTATATCCAAGCATTCTGGAATGTAGTCAACTGGGATGAAGTAGCAAAACGCTACAGCGCTGCAAAATAATGACAAAGGCGAATCCTTTCAAAGGGATTCGCCTCAGACTGTCGACAAATCCGAAAAAACCGGATTTGCCGACAGTCTTTTTTTGTATAATTAAGATACCGTAATGAATTGAGGTGGATGAAGTGCTAACAAAAAATACACAGATGAATCGTGATCAAATAGAAATGATAGCTTTAGACCAACTTGTACCTGCAGATCATTTGGTTCGTAAAATCGACGCTGCTATTGATTTTTCATTTATCTATTCGCTTGTTCAAGACATGTATTCATCGGAAAGAGGTCGACCAAGTATTGATCCAGTTGTATTGATTAAAATGGCTTTCATCCAATATACCTTCGGTATTCGTTCCATGCGAAAAACTATAGAGGAAATCGAAACGAATCTGGCTTACCGTTGGTTTCTTGGATTTGGTTTT
This sequence comes from Bacillus sp. FSL W8-0223, assembly GCF_038006805.1. Classification (NCBI taxonomy): domain Bacteria; kingdom Bacillati; phylum Bacillota; class Bacilli; order Caryophanales; family Bacillaceae; genus Bacillus; species Bacillus sp. FSL W8-0223. The sequence continues at coordinate 2,480,859 of NZ_JBBOVX010000001.1, read as the reverse complement.
TATGATAAGGTACCTCACTTTTCAACGTTTGGGAAAAACTACGAGCGACGCTTTAAGGATACAGACTTATTTGAACAGATATTCTATCGCATTTTGAAAGAAGCTGCAGATAAGAAGCTGATAAGCAGTGAGCATGTCTTTATTGATTCTACTCATGTCAAAGCGAGTGCGAATAAGCATAAATTTGTGAAGAAAGTGGTTCGAAAAGAAACGAAAGCCTATCAAGCACGTCTACAAGATGAGATAAATGCTGATCGAGAAGCACATGGAAAAAAGCCATTTCCTCCAGATAAATTTGGGAAAGAAGAATATCATTAGCATTGCATAAATATAGTTAGAATTTTCTGTTAATTATTTTTTGTGAATTTGTGCCAAAAAGACAAAACCTAAAGAAAGGTGGCACTGCCCATTTGGTAAATATATACAGTTAAACCAGAGCGACAACGACAAAAGGGAGATTATGGACTGGCTCGCCCATCAAATTTTCGCAACCAAACATAAGCTGGTTTCCACAGAGCTCTCTTTAACCAACGAGTAATTCGAAGTAGGGATTTCTTACTTTTCATCTCCAATTGAATGAGAACATGTAAGCAATACGTGATCAGGGCTAAGAAAATTTGATTTTGAATAGCTGTTTCACTCATTCCATAAAAGTGCTTAATTTCTACGTGTTGCTTGAGCCATTTGAAAAAGAGTTCAATAGCCCAGCGAGATCGGTAAATATCACTTATCTCTTCTGGTTTTAAATCAAATCGGTTGGTGATGAAACGAAGTAAGTTCCCTTTTGTGTCCATAACTTCTAGTAGACGAAAGACATTTTCAGTACGATTTTGTGTGGTACCAATGTAGACCATTTTATCGGATAGAACGTGACAATCATCAGGAAGTGAAAATGTATAGACTTCACGAATGACTGCGTTTTTCTTCAGTCTTGAAACGAAGAAATAGCCATCATCTGTCATCCGATCAAAACGTTCATAGTCCACATAACCGCGGTCAAACACATACATGGCTTCTTGATCATCCACTAGGACTTCGAGTTGATTTCGGTCATGTTCTTTTGCTGTCGTAATCACTGCTTTTTCAGGATAGACGGTGTCTTTATCCATGAAAACGAGCCGTAAGTGTAGCTTTACACCAGCTTTTGTTTTCCGGAATTTTGCCCATTTATAATGGGTCAAGTTCAACGGGAGTGTACTTGAATCAATGATTTTCAGTGGCATATTCTTTCCGTTTTTATAATGGTACCGTTGAATTTTCCAAACAAGATCCAAGAACAAATTTGCAAGAATTAGTGGGTGGATCTGATTGTTTTTTCGGGATAGCTGAGAGGCACTTATCGATTCAAATCCGAGTGCTTTTTGAAGATCTTCGTCTACAAGTGCATCACTCATTTCCTCTAAGCTCTTAAATTCGAGCAGCTGGGCTACCAATAAAAGTTTAATATAGGCTTCTGTTGTCAGCTTTTTTGTGTAATAGTCCTGTTTCAATTCTTTGACTTGTTCGCTAAGTTTTTGAATATTTATGGGTGAAACCCATTTACCAAATGATGAAATTAGTGTATTCTTGTCCATAATGGTTATCCTTTACGATTGGATTTGGGCAGGAACCACCTGTACTTCCATTGTAAAGGATTTTTTTGTTTCGAAATCAATAAAAAATTGAACATTCTTAGTATTTTGAATCATCAGATTTAATTACTGCAATGCTAGTGGAAGAATATAAAGAAACTCAGCTTTCGCAGTCCAAAATCTTGTTTAAATGCTTGATGTAAATGGTTTTGGGAAGTACAAAATTATCATTTGACATTTTTTAAAACATAAAGAAAGACACCTATTCTTTTGGTAAAATATTGGTGACGAAACCAAATCCAAAAGAAAGGTGTCACCACTATGATAACGAATAAAGACTACTTTGCGCAATTACCAAAAGAAATTAAACAAGGATTTTCCGAATTAAATATTGGATATCATTTAAGAAAAGCGAATATTACGAAACTTTCCGGGTATTCTTGTCTTACTGTTTTCAAACTGATTTTTCTTTTAGTCTTCCAATATAAGAACTGGTTTCGTGCTTTTATGAGTAAACGATCTCAGGATCTGCCCGGAAAGGATACAGTCTATCGCTTTTTAAATACACCAACCTATCATTGGAGAAAGTTTCTGCTTTCATTAAGCAGTGAAATGATCCGTCTGCTTCAACCATTAACTTCAAAAGATCGTGTCACAGCTTTTGTGATTGATGATTCTGTCTTTTCAAGAAACCGTAGTAAGTCGGTTGAACTGTTGGCTAAGGTTTTTGATCACTCTACCCATCAGTACTTGAAAGGGTTTCAAATGCTTACCCTTGGCTGGACCGATAGTTTTACTTTTATTCCCGTTGATTTTGCTCTTCTAAGTTCACCGAAAAAGGAAAATCGCCTGCAAGAAATCAATACCAATATTGATAAACGAACATCTGGCTATAAGCGTCGCCAGGAAGCTCTGAAATCAAAACCGGACGTGGCTTCAGCTTTACTTGATCATGCGCTTGAAAAAGGGATTATAGCTGACTATGTTCTCATGGATTCCTGGTTTACACAAGCGCCTTTAATTGAGAAGATTACGAACAAAGGGTTATTTGTCATTGGCTTGGTGAAGCAATTAAAGCAGCGATACGTTTACAATGGTGAACGTTTCACACTGAATCAACTTTACAAATTGGCAAAACCTCACATGGGTAAAAAAGACATTCGCGGATCCGTTTATGCTACTTTAGACAATGGAATTCCAGTAAAAATTCTATTTGTACGAAACCGTAATAAACGGAGCGAATGGCTTGCCATTCTCAGCACAGATACAACATTAGAAAATGAAGAGATCATTCGTATTTACGGCATGCGTTGGGACATTGAAGTCTTCTTCAAATGCAATAAATCCCTTTTAAATTTAGAGAAAGAATTCCAGGGACGTTCCTACGACATGTTAATTAGCCATACAACCATTGTTTTTACACGATATATTCTCATTGCTTGGCAAATGCGAAAAGAGGAGGATCCTAAGACGATTGGCAACCTTTTTTACATCCTTTGCGAAGATGTAAAAGACATAGATTTTATTACTGCCCTTCAATCACTTATTGACCTTTTCCAAACTTTGGCGGAAGCCGAGGTTTCTTTGAACATGGACATCTTTAAAAATCAAATGAATAAATGGTTGGCCACTATACCTAATTATATCAAGCAATGCTTAAATATTTCTGTGTGCGAAAGTTGAGTAAAGAAATAAAAGAAAGTACCACTGATCCGGAAAGTGGTTACTACGTAAAAGACGAGCGAACAAAACAGTTTGCTTACTCATTCCATGCTGCTGCGGATCGAAATGGCTTTGTTTTGGGGGCTATTGTAACGCCAGGGAATATTCATGACAGTTCCGTATTGGAGCCACTTCTTGAAAAAGTCATCAAAAAACATGGAAAACCGGTTGTAGTTGCTGCTGACGCTGGATATAAAACTCCCGCCGTTGCCCAATACATATTTGAAAATGATATGACCCCTGCTTTACCTTATACTCGCCCTCGTACAAAGGATGGTTATTTCAAAAAACATGAGTATGTTTACGATGAATACTACGATTGTTATCTTTGTCCGCAAGGACAAGTGTTAAAATATGCAACTACGACGAAGGAAGGCTATCGTCAATATTTTTCTGATCCAGTCCAGTGTAAAGATTGTCCATTCCTTTCGAAGTGCACCCAAAGTAAGGAGCATAAAAAACTAATTCAGCGACATGTATGGGAATTTTATTTAGAGGAAGCTGATCATCTTCGGCATACACAAGAGAATAAGAGCATTTATGCAAGACGGAAAGAAACCATTGAACGTGTTTTTGCTGATGCAAAGGAAAAGCATGGTATGCGTTGGACAACCTTAAGAGGTCTAAAAAAATTGTCCATGCAGGCGATGCTAACTTTTGCTGCAATGAATTTGAAAAAGATGGCTTGCTGGACATGGAAAAGTCCAGCAATAACATAAAATAGACCCCTGGAGGGGTCTATTCCAAACATTTGAAAGCATAAAAGTGACAAAAGGCATCCGAAAGCGCACATTCGGATGCCTTTTGTCTACACTCTGAGGCGAATCCTTTCAAAGGGATTCGCCTTTTCTTGTATAAGAGCCCCCTTTGTTTCAAAAGATAGGAGAGAGACAAAGGGGAGTTTTTTATGAACAAACAATACAAAAAATGGTTTGGAGATGTAGAATTAACAAAAGAATTGCTGATTTTATTAACGATCGGCGGATGCTATTCTTTAAGCGTGGCGCTTTCCAACACATTTGTAAACATTTATTTATGGAAACAGTCCGGAAAGTTTATGGATTTGGCGATTTATAATTTAATGGTGGTCATCTTTCAGCCATTAACGTTTATTCTCGCCGGGAAATGGGCCAAAAAAGTCGATCGAATCATGGTTTTGCGTATGGGAGTCAGTTTCTTGGCCCTTTTTTATTTATCTGTCCTTTTTTTTGGCGAACGGGCCCATGAATTTTTAGCTATTCTCGGCGCTTTGCTGGGAGTGGGATATGGTTTTTATTGGCTGGCGTACAATGTCTTAACGTTTGAGATTACGGAACCAGAAACCCGTGATTTTTTTAACGGATTTCTCGGAACGTTAAGTTCAGCCGGAGGGATGGTCGGTCCCGTTTTAGCCGGATCCATTATTTCACGGTTTGAGTCGTTTGTCGGGTATTCCATTATCTTTGCCGTGTCGCTCGGTTTATTTACGATCGCTGTTCTTTTAAGTCTTATGCTGAAAAGAAGGCCGGCGCATGGTCAATATTTTTTGAAAAGGATATGGAAGGAGAGGAAAACGAATCAGAATTGGAACCGAATTACGATTGCTCATTTTTTCCAAGGTTTGCGGGAAGGAGTGTTCGTATTTGTTATTTCCGTTTTCGTCTTTATTTCGACGGGAAGTGAATTTTCGTTAGGTACCTATGGGTTGGTGAACTCAGGAATTTCTTTTATTGGCTATTCTTTAGCTTCGCGTCTGATCAAACAGGAATTTCGGAAGCCAGTGATACTGGCTGCAGGTGTGGTCCTATACTTGTCCCTTTTTTTGATTGTGTTTCATCCCACTTTCCCGAAACTTTTGATTTATGCAAGCATGATTGCCATCGCGTATCCCTTTCTACTTGTTCCGTATATTTCGATTACTTATGATGTGATCGGCCGTTCTTGGAAAGCAAGTGAAATGCGGGTCGAGTATATTGTGGTGAGAGAATTGTTTAACAATGCCGGCCGTATTTTTTCGGTTTTATGCTTTATATTCGCCATTCATTTTTTTCCTGAACAAAAAAGCATTCCGATCTTGTTGTTAATCGTTGGAGCTGGTCATACGCTGATTTATTTTTGTATTCGAAACATTCGCATCGAATAGCCAGTGCTCTTACTAAAGAACGGATCCTTCCATTTTCATCATGGAAAATACAATAAATAAGTCCATGAAAAGGAGGGATCTGATCCAATTACGATATCTTGATTTATAATACACCATACATAATATAAATAGATGTAGATGTACTCACCAAAATGGGCGTATTCCGTTTTAATATTCGATTTTTCCATGTTTTAAAAGAAAATCATCTATCATTTTACATGCTCTTTTTTATAGAAAAATGGCTTGGTTTTGTTTAAAATGATAAAGAGAAAAGAGTTATTGTAAAGAGAGGATTGTTCCCATTGAAAAAAGCAAAGAGAGCAAAAAGAACGCATGTACCGTTTCGGGTGAACATGTTGTTTTTTATTGTCTTTGTGTTGTTTTCTATTTTAATTTTTAGGTTAGGGGTTGTACAAATCGTTCAAGGGGAGGACTACGAAAGGAAGATTGAACGCACGGAGAATGTGACGGCCAATACAAGCGTTCCTCGCGGCATCATCTATGATCGAAATGGTCAACCGGTGGTGGAAAACCGCTCCAAATACGCCATTACGTATACAAGATCGAAAAATGCCGGTCCTAAAGAAATGCTGAAAACGGCCAAAAAATTGGCTGCTTTGATTCACATGGATACGGATAAAGTCACCGAAAGAGATAAAAAAGATTATTGGATCATGACTCATCCGAAAGAGGCGAAACAGAAGATTACGAAAGAAGAATGGAAAAAATATAAAGACAATCAATTGTCTGACGATCAATTATATCAATTGCAGCTGAAGAGAGTCACCAAAAAGGATTTAGCTTCCTTGACAAAACATGACTTAGAGGTATTGGCGATTTATAGTAAATTTAATTCTGGATATGCGATGACGCCGCAGATTGTGAAAAACAACGGAGTGACACCGAAGGAATATGCTTTGGTTAACGAGAATCTCGATTCTCTTCCGGGTGTGGATACAACCGTTGACTGGGACCGTTCCTACGCTTATGGGGAAACGTTAAAGTCTGTGCTTGGGAAAATTTCGTCTTCTAATGAAGGGCTTCCTCAAGATATGCTTGATTATTATTTATCAAAAGATTACAGCCGTAATGACCGTGTTGGCAAAAGCTACATAGAATATCAGTATGAAGACGTTTTGCGCGGACAAAAAACAAAAATTAAAAATATAACAGACAAAGACGGCAACATCCTTGATTCCCAAGTTGTCAGCAAAGGGAAGCGGGGAGATGATCTTGTTCTGACGATCGATATGGATTTGCAAAAAGCGGTGGATGAGATCATTTCCCAAGAACTGTTAAGAGAAATTCCGGGAAGACGATATTTGGACCGGGCTTTTGTCACAATGATGGATCCGCATACCGGTGAAATTTTGGCCATGGCCGGGAAAAAATACGAAATCGACAAAAAAACCGGTAAACCTGAGCTTGTGGATTTTGCCCTTGGCAATATGACGACTTCCTATGCTATGGGGTCAGCTGTCAAAGGAGCCACATTATTAACAGGGTATATGACTGGTGCGATTCATCCGGGACAGTATCTCGTGGATGAACCTTTAAAATTTAGAGGAACCCCCCCTAAGAGCTCATGGTTTAACCGCACCGGCGCCATGTCCATTAATGATTTATATGCTCTTAAGCGGTCTTCAAACGTTTATATGTTTAAAACGGCCATTGCCATCGGAAAAGGAACCTATCGTCCGAATCAAAGCCTTCAGATTGATATGAATGCCTTTAATGTCATGAGAAGCCATTACGCTCAATTTGGCTTAGGTGTGCCTACGGGTATCGATTTGCCGAATGAACAAGTCGGCTATAAAGGAAAGATCGATCCAGGTCGTCCTGGTTTGCTTTTGGACCTTGCGATCGGGCAATTTGATACGTATACGCCTCTGCAAATGGCACAATATGTTTCAACCATTGCCAACGGCGGCTATCGAATGGAGCCGCACATCGTAAAAGAAATTCGCGAACCAGTATCAGATTCCAAAAAGATTGGTCCGGTCATCAAAACGGTTGAACCAAAGGTGCTGAACAGAATCGATGCTAAAACCTCTTGGATTCAACATGTACAAGAGGGCTTTAGAGAAGTCATGCAGGATCCGCAGGGAACGGCTTACAGCGCTTTTCATGATGCGCCTTACAAACCGGCCGGGAAAACAGGGACGGCAGAAGGGGTATATGATGGACCAAAAAGCGAAGAATTTTTGAAAAGAGGTCAACAGCTGCCGATGGTTTGGAATTTGACGCTTGTTGGTTATGCTCCTTATGACAATCCGGAAGTTGCGTTTGCCGTCGTTGTGCCGTGGGTCTATGAAGGAAACGGAAGCTCGCAAATCAACTATCGTATTGGTCGTCGAATTTTGGACAAATATTTCGAACTAAAGAAAGAACGTGCGCAAAAACAAACATCCGACGTCGTCGTGGACGAAATGCCAAAACAGGACAACCAATCCAACGATAAGTCGAAGAGCAAAAGCTCCGATTCAGATAATAGCCAAGGATAATCGAAAAAGGGCCGAAACGAACAGTTGAGATGTTCGTCTCGGCCTTTTTATGTGCGCCCGGCATGTACATGAACTATAGGGTGTAAGTCCCGAACCCCGAAGACAGAAGTAGAGGTTAGCCAAGAGCAAGGGTGTCCGTGGTGACGCGGAATCTGAAGGAAGCTGGAGGCAAAACACCGGTCCGAGGAACACGAACCTCATATAAGGCTAGGTATGATTGAGTGAGTTTGCATAACAAAACAAAGCTCTTTCTGTCGAAGGTCATATCGAGTAAATGAGGCGGATAGATGGTGTGAAAGTGCATGTACTTACCCGGGGAGGTCTGGCGGATATGTGAAGTACTCTTCATAACCTACTTAGTGATAAGTAGCTGAACCGTCAGAAGTCAGCAGAGGTCATAGTATTAGTTGGTCTAGAACAACTAAGAAGGACCGAACAATTAAGAGAGAATAGCCCTTGGTATTCAGTGAGTCATGATGAACACAGAAAACGTAGTACCTCACTTGAGGGAGGAAGCGGTGAATCCCGTGGGAGACCTCTTGGAGGGTGGAGTGACCACTGGCATAAAGAGAACAGCTATTCACGGAAGTTATAAAGACTTGCGTCAATTATCTTAATTGAACCGCCGTATACGGAACCGTACGTACGGTGGTGTGAGAGGACGGGAGTTAATCGCTCCCTCCTACTCGATTATCAAAACCATAATGGGATTGCGTGAGAGAAGCTCTTTTCTTAGCTTCTCTTATGTACAATATGGTCTATCATATCGAAATCGGAAAAACACTTGATGGCTAAAATCGATTATTTTGACTTTGTAATGGTGTTGGCAATATCCTCCATCGTCATTTGCGAGTTTAATGAATACGTACCGATTTGCAGTTTTTTGGAAAAGCCGTTTTGGTTCATGTACTCACTAAATTGACTGGCGCTATTGATGATTTTTTCTTGTTCCAAACGTTGGGCGATTTGATCTGGCGTCGTTCCAGGCGATATCGTTAACCGGAACGAACGATTGGCATTGTTCGTTTCTTTAGATGACTCATTCTTCGTCTTGCGAGATGTATCCGCCTGCAGTTTTTCGCGCTTCGAGCTATATGATTTTCGATTTATCGGCTGATTACTTGACTCTTTCGGGGAAGAAACCGTGTACCCCTGTTTTTTCAATGCGTGTATCATCTCTTGAGTGCTCATACTGGCTTCAGGTCGATAAAAAAACTGTACAAATAAAAATAAGGCCAATGCTGCTGAAAGCAATCCAAAAGCGAATGCACGTACTGTTTCTCTGCTCATTTCCATTCCTCGCTTTTTATTGTCTTGCGGGTTTTCGATTTTTTATTTTCAGAATCCGTTTCCAATCATCCGGATTCTTTGCATCCCGTCATCAAAAAATCATGTCCTTCTTATATTCATTGCTTTGATAGGGTTTTAAAATTTGTTTGACTTGGCTGAGAGAAAGGGAAGATTGTTTGGCGATTTGATCCATGCTCTTTCCTTGGAAATATAAGGATATCACTTGATTGCGAATGATTTCGTTCACTTTTTGACGGGAATTTTTCTCTTCGGAATAGGGATCTCCCATTAAAAGTTCCTCTTCTAAAACTTTCAGCTTCTTTTTCACCTGGTAATTTTCTTGAAGGAATTGAAGCGATATTTCTTCTAGCTGCTGTTCCATCGTTTTGAAACGACTTTTCATGAAGAAAGATAGAATGAATAAAAGGAGCGATGCGGCTAATAATCCCAAGATAAATCCATACATACTTTTCACCCCAAATCGATATAGATACTGTTAGTTATAGCATATTCCGCAAAATTCTTCCATACATCATTGTAGAATAAGAGTATCTAATAAACGAAGGGAAATTTAAAAAAGGTGCCTGAAAACACATTGGTGGACTCTTAATCTGTGTATAAAGGGAAAGAGTCGATAGGGAATGGTAGATGAGAGCAAAGGGGCCTGTGCAAAGAATCGTCATGATCCATAAGTGGTGGGTCTATGCAGAGAAAAGAGTTTTCTTAATTTATTTTGAAAAAATCAGTCGATCAGAATGGATAACAAGCGGTGCGGCAAATTTTGACAAAATGCGTTTATTGTGGAAAAGCGGCAGGGGTGATACCATGAAGATAACGAAAAATATACTGAATGCGAGAAATGGCAACGGAGGACCAAAAAGAAGCAAGAGAGGGCAGATGAAATGGTGCAAACAACTTGGAAGCCATTTGTGAATGAATTATCGGCGGCTCTTCTTCCGTTTCAAAAAGCGCTATGCTCATGGATCATAGATGAGCGATTTGTTGCGGCCGTGATGGAATTTTATCAAAAACCAGCTAACGAACATATTTGGGATTTGCGGCTGTATGACATAACGGGTATTTGTTTCGATGGCAATAATGCTTGTAGTGCCCAAACATTTAAAATAGCGAAAGATCATCATTATTGGATCATAAAAGGATTGCAATCAGGACATTCTTACATTTTTGAATTGGGGTTTTGGACCATTACCCATGAATTTTTTCCTCTTCTTCGTTCTAATGAAATTCATTGTCCTAGTGCCGAAACAGGGGCTGAAAAACTTTCAGATGGGGTGATCAGCGAGGATAGACAACGACCTAAATGGCGCGGACATATAAGCACCTATTCTTATTATGAATAATGGAGGTGCTTTTGCTTTATTGACAAAATAAGGGAAGCTTTTATTGCAATACAAAAAAGGGCTCTGCGAATAACCTCCTTAATCTTCCCGATTCATCGGAAAAATGGTCCTCGAAATAAACAGAGCAGAAGAATCGACATCCGGAAAACAAAAGCTTTCACGAAAGTATATGAAGGAGATACGAATTTATGATGAGAAGGGAAAAACGGGAAGGAAATGAATTTCTAATCATTGTCCTTTGTCATTTTTGGAAAAATGTTTCGCCCATTTTCTTGCCGGGAGTTTTGCAGCTGTGACCGACTCTTGCCGACTTGCTGTTTTGATGTTTTCATGGGAGTTTCCTCCGCATTTGGCAGGAGGGCTTGCGAGACATGTGGAGGGGTTGTCATTGGCGCTTTCAGACGAAGGTGTTGAGATTCATCTCATCACTGCTGAAAGCGAGGGAATGCCCGTATATGAACGAAAAAACGGCATCCATATTTACCGATCAGGTCCCCTTCATCCAAATGAACCCCAATTTCTGAAGTGGGTCGCCGATTTAAATAGTTGTATGATTCGCAAGGCAGGAGACATTCTCGCCCATCATGAAATACATCTCATCCATGCCCATGATTGGCTGGTAGCAGGCGCAGCGCTTTCGTGCAAACGAATTTTTGGTCTTCCTCTTATCACAACGGTTCATTCCACTGAATATGGTCGAAGCGGAAACAGGATGTCCGATATACAGCGAATCATTCATGAAAAGGAATGCGAATTGATGCTGCAGAGCGACCGCTTGATTGTCTGCAGCGCACCAATGAAAAAAGAAGTCCAACAAATCTTGACTCACCACCCGCCGTTATCCGTTATTGCCAACGGCATCGATACAGAAAAAGATAAAGAATGGTCATCTTCGTGTTTGAGTGGACGCTTTCAATGGCTGAAAGACAAGACGTATTTCTTTTCAATTGGAAGAATGGTATGGGAAAAAGGATTTCAGACTATCATCGAAGCGGCGCCGATGATGGACTCGGCTGATCTTTGTTTCATCATTGCCGGAAAGGGACCGTTGTTGGAACGGTTTCGCCAACAGGTAAAAGAACGCGGTTTGGAAGATAACGTTTATTTTGTCGGATATGTAACGGAAGAAGAGCGCATTGCGTTATTAAACCATTGTACGCTTACGATTTTTCCCAGCCTTTATGAACCGTTTGGCATCGCTGCCTTGGAAGCAATGGCCGCCAAGAAATTGGTTGTGTCCGCCAATACCGGAGGACTCGAGACGTTTATCAAGCACCAGCATTCCGGGATTCTTTTCGAAGCAGGAAATCCCGAAAGTTTAACGAAAGAAATCGTCTCTGTATTGAATCATCCAAGTATGATAGATAAACTGGCACAGCAAGGCTATTATACGGCAAAACACTTATACAGCTGGGAAGAAGCCGCGAAGAAAACGAAAAAGCTATATGAGTCCATATGGACCGTTTAATAGAATCGAAGACGAGGGGACCGTTTTATAAAACAATAAAGAATAGGGTGTGAAGAGATGAAAAAAAAGCAGCGACTCGTAAAAAATGACATGGGTAGCACTCATTTTCATTGCTATTGTTTGGTGAATAGTCGGAAATTTTCGAACATAGATAACGACATTTTCTTTGAAATCGAAGAAAATAACGGTTATGACGGAAAAAAGCTTGATTTTCGCATAGAAAGCAAATCTCCGAAAAATAATGAGATTCAAATCATCTTTGTATTGGCGACGTCGCCAATGGCTGAAAAATCCCAAACAATCGGCTATCTTTCGCCCATAGACGGAACGGTTTGGAGTTTTGAACAAAAAAAGAGATGTATGTTATCGGCCAAAGCAACGAATGGAACGGTGCTGAAAAGCGTTTACCCGGTTAATGAACGAAAAACATTTATGAAGTGGTTTGAAGAGCTTCCATACGGAACCGTTCATTATCATCCTTTTGTTTTCGGGCGGCATGCTGTCATCTTGTCCTTTCGCTTTCACCTTTGTGAAGGAGAATCGGGTAGAGGAACCATCTTGCTGTTTGAACAGGAATATGAGGAAAATCAATATTCCAAGAAGGATCTGCGGGAAAAACAGACTAGCATTTCGAAAAAAAAGATGATATTATAGAAAAGTCGTATGGAAAACGAGACTTGCTTTGAGGTTTGGAGGGAAAAAAATGCGCGTAAACATCACTTTAGCATGTACGGAATGCGGTGATCGTAATTATATTTCTACGAAAAATAAGCGTAACAATGCTGATCGTCTTGAGCTTAAAAAATATTGCCCAAGAGAAAAACGCGTTACTTTGCACCGCGAAACAAAGTAAACAGCAGGCTGTTCCCTGCTGTTTTTTTTGTGCATGTCGACTGCGGCTGTTTCCGTTTTTTTAATATAATTAATAGAGGCAGGTATTAGAAGAACGAAGGCGGTTAAAAGGAGGAGGATGTTTTGGACAAGAAGGAATGGAGAAAGAAAATGAAAAATACGTTGTCATCTCTTTCTAAACAAGAATATGAGCAATATTCTTATCGTATTTCTAAGTCATTGTTTTCAACAAAAGAGTGGCAGGAGGCTGCTGTCGTCGGTGTAACGGTTTCCATCGCTCCGGAAGTGGATACATGGCAGGTGATCCGTGAAGCATGGAATCAAAAAAAGACAGTGGCCGTTCCTAAATGTCTTCCCGATGAAAAAAGGCTCCAGTTTCATACATTAACTTCTTTTCTGGAGTTGGAAACTGTTTATTACGGGTTATTTGAACCGAATCCGGAACGAACGGAAAAAATGGATCCGGCAGATATCGATCTTCTCCTTGTACCGGGCCTTGCTTTTATGAATAATGGCTATCGATTAGGCTTCGGCGGCGGCTACTATGATCGATTTTTAAAACTATATAAAAAGCAAACGGCGTCGCTGGCCTTCTCTAGTCAAATCGTTTCGCAGCTGCCTGTGGAATCTCATGACATTCCTGTTCAAAAAATCATCACGGAAGAAAGGATCATTGAATGTGACAGCATTTGATTGTTTCGTGATGACTGTGATTGTTCTCGTTAGTTTGGCGGGCGTTTATGGAAATGCCTTATCTGTTTCAGGTGGTATCGCGGCCATTATTACGGGTTTGACGATTTATTGGGCTGCCGATTGGAAAGGGCTCGTCGTGCTGGGTGCTTTCTTTTTCTCTTCAAGCCTCTTGTCTAAGTGGAAATCGAAAGTGAAAGAGCCATCGGAAGAACGTTTGGCGAAAGGATCCAGGCGAGATTGGCAGCAAGTATTGGCTAACGGGGGACCGGCTGTCCTTTTTCTAATCATTTACCATTTCGAAAGAGACATACAATGGCTTTGGGCCTTTATCGCTGCCATTGCTGCGGCCAATGCTGATACATGGGCTTCAGAAATCGGGATTGTCGGTAAAAAGAAACCGATTTCCGTAAAAACATGGAAACAAGTCGAAAAAGGTGTGTCCGGTGCGGTGTCTTTAGTGGGAACAGCGGGGGCTGTCGGTGGCGCGGCGTGGATTGCTGTCATTGCATACTTACTATATTTGCCCTCCCTTTTAAGCGTGATCGGTTTCGCCGCAGCAGGCTTTTTCGGAAATGTAATCGATACGTTTTTGGGTGCTTATTTCCAGAGCGAATATGAATGTCCGAATTGCGGGGTTCATACTGAAAAACGTTTTCATTGCGGGAAGAACACCATCCTTAAGAAAGGGCATCCTGTGTTTAACAATGAAACCGTCAACTTTCTTTCAAGCTTATTGGGCGGCTTGTTGGCATGGATGATGATCTAAATGATTCCTTTTTGTCTTTGCCGCTAAGAGATTTTATCCCTTGAAATCTTGAATGAGCGCGTGCTGAAGAAAAGTTGTTGCCGGCTTTTGAAATTAGCTCCATTCATAAGCTCACGAAATGGCGCTGGTCAATCTGTTTTTCTTTATATGAGGAAATCATTCCTTCAATCGGAATAATTGCGACCAATGTATCGCAAATTAATCCTAGGAGGGATGAATATGAGAACAAATTGGACAAAATGGATCGGCTTCGGAGTACTGGCCGTTGTTATATACCGCTATCGTTATCGGCTGGTCAATCTTGCGCTGGGAAGCATGATTCTTAGAAGGGTTGCCGTCCAACTATTCATGCGCATTCCAGGCGTCCAAAACAGAATCATGCGTGTACTGACTCCTGTTACGAGCTATAAATGAATGGAAAATGGATCCTTCAAAATTCTTTACAATTGGATTGTGACTTCGCTATAGTAGAGTCATAATAGATGCGCTCTTTTTGCGCAGTGGCTCAAAGGAATGTGATTTCATGAGTTTTCGCGAAGACTATATTTTTTGGCGCCTTGCTTATTTTTTGTTGATGGAACAAGATTATCGGCTCATGGCAATATCCGATGACCGCCGGGAGTTGTGGTTGGAAAATACGGCAATAAAACGAGCTCCAGTTGTCCGGTTGCTTCGCCATGAACTTGACTGGAGCAATTGGCTGCAAAGGGACATTCAGCTGACGGCAGCAAACGGGGAGAAGATCCGCAAGCGTTTCATGAGAAGAGGGCTCAATGTTGTCAGTATGTATGTATCCAAATACCCACCGGTCGATGATTATGAACATTTGCTGAAAGCACCTTATACTCCGCTCGAGACTTCTCAAACAAACGTCACCCCAATATTGTTCGCTCAAGGTCATGAAGAAGAAGCATTTGATCAGTTGAATACGCTGTTTCAAAATGGAGCTCGACACTGGCATTTTCGTGATGCTTATGAGGAAAGCGAAGTTCGATCCCTTGAACAGCTTGTTTTGACTGGAGCTGTTCAAAAAGAAGAAAAGGATCGAAATTTACTT
The DNA here is from genome assembly GCF_038006805.1 of Bacillus sp. FSL W8-0223. Lineage (NCBI taxonomy): Bacteria > Bacillati > Bacillota > Bacilli > Caryophanales > Bacillaceae > Bacillus > Bacillus sp. FSL W8-0223. Next base: position 2,465,453 of record NZ_JBBOVX010000001.1, on the reverse strand, counting down.
GAGTATGGCAACCCTTTTTTCACCTACCTTTTTATCGCTGTTCAAGTCGCCGTGTTTCTCTTGCTGGAGATAAACGGCGGGAGTACGAATACGGATACGTTGATTCGATTTGGCGCTAAGTTCAACCCGCTTATTCTCGATGGGGAGTGGTGGCGCTTTTTTACCCCGATTTTTCTTCATATCGGCGTTCTGCATTTGCTGATGAATACGATGGCATTGTATTATCTTGGAACAATGGTCGAGAAAATATTCGGAAGATGGCGGTTTTTATGGATTTATTTGTTTTCCGGTTTTCTCGGTTCGGTTGCCAGTTTTGTCTTTACTCCCAATCTGTCCGCAGGGGCGAGCGGTGCCATATTTGGTTGTTTCGGCGCTCTTTTATTTTTCGGATTTGTAAATCGTAGTTTGTTTTTTCGGACAATAGGGATGAACGTGATTGTGGTCATAATCATCAATTTAATTTTCGGGTTTACTGTGCCCGGAATAGATAATTCGGGACATATCGGCGGATTAATCGGCGGATTTTTAGCTGCCGGTGTTTCCTATGTTCCGAGTCAACGCAACTGGAGCCTTCAGGCGACGTTTTTCCTCCTTTCTTTCCTGCTGACCGTTTTTCTTTTATGGGCAGGATATCATGGCGGATTTTTTCGGATAGCTTAAATTTGGTTTATTATGCCGGTTAAACCCATATCAGCGATAGGCAAAGGAACTATAAAAGATTAAGGGATGATTTGTTTTAATGCGACGATCTCTCCGTCTTTCGTTTCAAAAACGACGTAAAGGACATTTCCTGTTTTAGAGAGAAGAATAAGCGGAATGGTGCTATCGATAGGATCCTCGATAGTGCCATTTTCTTTTTTTATTCCAAGAAAATAATTTTTGTAAAGCCCTTCCCATAAACGGCCGATAATCGTCTTCGATTGAGGCAAAGACAAGTTAGGAAGTTTCATATGACTGTAGGCGGCTAAGTCCGTTAACGGAATTTGGATAAAAGCATTCGGCTGTAGATGGTATTTTTGATAGGCTCTGGAGGCGATCTTCTCCAATTGTTTATTGGTATGTTCGGTTAAAGTTTTGGACCATTTGATTTCGATTGGGTTTCCAGGCGTCCGAAAAGAAAGTAACGGGGTTTCGGCGGAATCAATGACAAACAATTGATCCGAAGACATTTCTTGGGCGCTTTTGATCTCACTCTGGTTCTGATGCAGTTCAGCATAGTGAAAAGAAATAGCTTGTAGGAAAGCGGATCCGTTTCCGATGTAATCATCGCGGACCGTGATTTTTTGCGTTTGTTCTTTCCATTTGTTTAAAGTTCCTCGCAAGCGTCCGTTAACAAATAATAGGCTGATATCTTGACGCAAATAGGCCTTTTGGGAAAGAAAGGACTGAATTTCCCAGGAAACTTTGTAAGCTTGATTGACATGTCCTGTTTTGAATTGAAGCTTCGTATAGGCAGAAGGAAAATCTGCAGTGGGATGGAGAGGAAAATACATAATGCTTTCTTCTGTTTGATTCATGTTGCGAATGATGAAAAAAATAATGAAAGAACATAGGATGGCGGCCAATCCCAGATATGTCCCTTTTTTTATCACTTCGGATACCTTCTTTCCTGTTTGTCCATTACAATGTATGATCATTCTTCTTTTTTATGTCTCTCTTTTCATTTTTACGAGTCTCGCACATAAACAACGGTTGTTCCAATCATTATTTAGGTCGTGGAAGGTATGATTGGTACATGGCAGATGGAAATTTGGGAAAAACTGATACTAATGTTTTCCTTCGGTTACTGTCGTCCCTGTACGGTTTTTCTTGTTCTTTTTGGAATCGTCCCCTATACTATTCTTGGAATAAAGTTGTCGCAAGGAAAGCTGGTGGGGAATTTTGAAAACGATTTATGATGTTCAACAGCTTTTAAAACAATTTGGCACCATTATATATATCGGGGACAGACTGGCGGATTTGGAATTGATGGAAATGGAGTTAAAGGAACTGTATAAATCGCAGCTAGTGGATACAAAAGACTTTCAATCCGCCATTTTGCTGCTTCGTCATGAAATTCAAAAAGAAAAAGAGAAAAGAGAGGGTTTAGGCGGATGATGGCGAAAGAAAAATGGATTGCAGCCGTTGACTTAGGAGGAACATCGGTTAAACTGGCTTTTTTGAATATGGATGGGGAGATTTTAGATCATTGGTCAATCCCAACGGATCGATCGTCTAAAGGTCGAAACATTGTTCCGGATATCGCGAAATCGATTTTTGAAACACTTCATGCTAAACAGGAAACGAAAGACAGGCTCTTAGGGATTGGACTCGGCGCACCCGGTCCGATTGATTATTCTACCGGACGAATTTATAAAACCGTCAACCTGGGTTGGGAAGACGATTATCCGCTAAAACAAGCATTGGAAAAAGAAACGGGTTTGCCTGTTGTGGTTGAAAATGATGCCAACTGTGCTGCTCTGGGGGAAATGTGGAAAGGAGCAGGCAACGGGGCTGCAAATCTTGTTTGTGTCACTCTAGGCACAGGGGTTGGCGGTGGCGTCATTGCCAATGGAGATATTGTTCGGGGAGCAAAAGGTGCCGCCGGAGAAATTGGCCATATCGTCGTGGAAATCGAAGACGGATTTTCATGCAATTGCGGAAAAAAAGGATGCTTGGAAACCGTGGCTTCAGCGACAGGCATCGTTCGATTAGCCAAAGTGGAGCTGGAGCGAGCGGATAGCGGTTCCGTTTTAAAAGAAAAATTTAATGCCAATCAAGATATAAGTGCAAAAGATGTATTTGAAGCGGCTGATGGCGGCGATGATTTGGCAAAACGTATCGTGGATGGAGTTGCCTTCTATTTGGGCTTTGCACTTGCCAATTTAGGAAACAGTTTAAATCCGGACTATATTGTGGTAGGCGGTGGTGTATCCAATGCCGGAAGCACTCTTTTGGACCCTGTCCGAAAATATTTTAAACAGTATGCATTCCCGCCTGTCGGTGAATCCACAAAGATTGAACGTGCATCACTTGGGAATAGCGCCGGTGTAATCGGGGCAGGCTGGCTTGTGAAGAAAGAATTCAGCCGTGAACAATAGGCACTGTGAAACGGTCTTTCCGGTCAGCGGATGGAAAAATCATTTTGAAGAAAACTTGAATATCTTGCTCTGTCTGTTGAGGGATTTTCCGCTGTTGGTAGAGTTGTATCGCATTTTTGGCTTTTGATCAAGCAAGGGGTGAAGAACATGAAATGGCTGGTCGGAAGGAAGCTTCCGCTGACATGGGCGGCCGTTTTGCTCTTATGGATAAAGACGTTTATCGTTTATCTGGCAAATTTTCATATTGATACAGAAAATACTCTGCAAAACTGGATTTTATGGATGAATCCCCTTAGCTTTCTTTTGTTTGTTTTAGGGTTGGGGCAATTTTGGAAAAAAACCGAAAATCAAATGACTTATGTCGTGGCGATCAGTTTGATTTTGTCTTTGCTCTTATATGCAAACGTTGTCTTTTATCGCTTTTTTAACGATTACCTTACATTGCCGTTGTTATTTCAAACCAATAATTTTGGAGATTTAGGCAATAGCGCATGGGAAGAATTTCAATGGTACGACTTCTTCTTTTTTACAGACGTTCTTTTGCTGTTTCTCATCGTAAAAAGAAAGCCTTCCTTTATCTCTTTTCAACCGTTTTCTACTATCTCGCGCCGTGCCTATTTTTATGTAGCGGCGTCTCTGTTGTGTCTAAATTTAGGCTTGGCAGAGACGGAAAGGCCGCAGCTGTTGACGAGAACATTTGATCGAGAAGCGCTTGTAAAAAACATCGGAATTTACTATTACGACATTTATGATATTTTGCTTCAGTCAAAATCTTCTGCCCAACGCGCGTTAGCAGACAGCAGTGAATTGTCTGATATTGAAAATTATATCCATGCGAATTATGCCAAGCCAAGTGACAAATGGTTCGGCATTGCACAAGGAAAAAACGTCATCGTCATTTCCATGGAATCGATGCAAAACTTTGTCATAAACCATAAAGTCAACGGACAGGAGATTACTCCGTTTTTAAATCGTTTGATCAAAAATAGTCTGTATTTTGACAACTTTTATCATCAAACGGGTCAAGGGAAAACATCTGATTCTGAATTTTTGCTGGAAAATTCATTGTACCCTTTAGGCAGAGGAGCTGTCTTCTTTACGAATTCAGGGAATACATACTACTCAATGGCGAAAAAGTTGAAAAATTCAGGATATTATACAGCTGCCATGCATGCCAATAATAAATCTTTCTGGAATCGGGATATCATGTATCCGGCGCTTGGATATGATCGTTTTTACAGTGCCGACGATTACCATATAACGCCGGAAAATGTCATAAATTGAGGGTTGAAAGACATTCCCTTTTTTGATCAGTCCGCGAAGTTTTTGGAAGAATTACCCAACCCTTTTTATGCAAAGTTGATTACGTTAACGAACCACCATCCGTTTTATTACAGTCCTGAAGATCAGAAGATTAGTGAATTCACATCTAATGATGGGACCGTCAACCGCTATTTTGTTACGGCTCGATATACGGATGAAGCGGTGGAACGTTTTTTGGAAAAATTGAAAAAGAACGGTTTGTACGATCGTTCGATCATTGTTCTGTACGGGGACCACTACGGAATTTCTCAAAACCACAATGAGGCGATGAGCCAATATTTAGGGAGGGAAATTACTCCATTAGAAGCGGTTAAACTGCAAAAAGTGCCATGCATTATCCATATCCCAGGAATGAAAAAAGGAATGACCATTCATGAAGTGGCGGGTCAAATCGATTTGCGCCCGACCATTTTACATTTGCTTGGGATCGAAACAAAACACGACATTCAATTCGGTCATGATCTTTTGTCGCGCGATCACCCGGATTTCGTTGCTTTTAGGGATGGGAGCTTGGTGACCGATCATTATGTCTATACTCGAAATCAATGCTACGAGCAAGAAAGCGGCATATTATTGGACCGCCAAGTTTGTAGTCGATTCAGCAAAACAGCACAAACGGAGTTAAGTTATTCCGATCGGATTATTTATGGCGATTTGCTGCGTTTTTATAAGGACAAATAGAAATCAAAATTGATCCGATTGAAAACATGAGCCATACGATTGGTTATCCAGTTCAGTAGTTTTTTCATTTTCCATCAAATCTCTGTTTGACCTTTTCAACGAATTTTTTCTATATCCTTCTTCTTTCATTCGATGTCTTGAAATTTGCACACGTATTTATAAAAAAGATGATTTTTTCCCGACAAAGAACAGCCGTTAGCCCCAAAAGCCGATCTTTTTTCTTTCCGGCATAACCAAATGAAGCGGTTCATACATGTGATAAGAGGCGATTCGAAGGGAGAATGCCATTATGGATATAACGGTGCGAAAAGGGGATACGTTTTTCCGCTACAGCCGATTATTCAGTATTCCTGAACAGCTGATCGCTGATTCCAATCCCGGTATGGACCCTCAATGCTTGAAAATCGGGGAAAAAGTAAAGATTCCGGGGTTTGTGGCAAAACGTTATCGTATGAAAAAAGGAGATACATTTTGGAAAATGGCAATCGAAAGATGTTTGTCTCCTACTGCTTTGCAAACAGTCAACCCCGACATGGACCCCCAGCATTTACTTCCGGGAAATGAAATTTTCTTGCCGAAACGAGTGCTAAACTTGGAAACATCCTTGGATCAACCGTATGACTCCAAACGATTAGAAGAGGAAATCAACAGGATTGCGGCTATTTATCCGTTTGTCCGTGTTCAAAAAATCGGAGAAAGCGTGGATCAAAAACCGATATGGGAACTAAAGATTGGAAAAGGAAATAAAAAAATTCATATGAACGGTTCTTTTCACGCGAATGAATGGATCACAACGGTTGTGTTGATCACTTTTTTCAAACATTTCTTGCTGTCTTTGACCAACCACTGTTTTTTCCACGGAATTCAAGCTTATTCTCTCTACCCGCATATTACATTGTCCGTTGTACCGATGGTGAACCCGGATGGCGTCGATTTAGTATTAAATGGGCCCCCGGAATCCAAGCGTGAACAATTGATGAAATGGAATGGGGGGAGCAAGGAATTTTCGAAATGGAAAGCGAATATTCAAGGGGTGGATTTGAACAATCAGTTTCCGGCAAATTGGGAGATTGAAAAAAAACGCAAAAAGCCAAAATCTCCTGCGCCGCGGGACTATCCCGGAAAACAGCCATTGACAGAACCGGAAGCTGCAGCGATGGCTGAACTGGCGAAAAATGAAAAGTTTGACAGAGTGATTGCTTTGCATACTCAAGGCAAAGAGATTTATTGGGGGTATGAAGGAAAAGAACCGAAAGAAGCGGAAGTTTTGGCCAAATGGTTTTCCAGAATGAGCGGCTATAAGTCGGTGAGGTACGTGGATAGTCATGCCGGATTTAAAGATTGGTTTATTCAAGAATTTGGAAAATCGGGGTTTACGATCGAACTGGGTAAAGGCTTAAACCCGTTGCCTCTTTCGCAATGGAAGGAAATTTATCGAGACGTTTCAGGAATATTGTTGTGTGCACTGCTTGGATGATAGGAGATTATGGGACAGTGCATCGATTGCATCATTTTGAACAGGCTTTTTGATTATCTGTCGCTTGTATCCGGAGAAAGTAAAAAAGAAAAAGAACAAAAAACCTCGCTTAACAACAGCGAGGTCCACTTTTATACCCCGGGATAACCGCTGTGAAGAACCGTCATAACCGTAAACCAGCCAAATACGCCTAAAGTCGCCAGCCCAAACACAATTCCCAGAATGTTTTTGTTTTTGAGAGCGCTCACAGTTCCGAATAACGCAAGCAAGGTAATAAGAGAGAAGATAATGACCAGACCCATGATTGAATCTCCTTTCCTGTTTATATATGGTATATCTTTCAAAACCAGGAAGCAAATTGTATTTTACCATCATTTTATAGTGTTTTCATCTCTTTGTCGAGTTGAAATAAAATGTTTTGTCACAGGGTTGACTCTCTTTATTTGTGATACGATTACTAATGGAAAAGCGAAAAGGAGGAGAAACGTATGAAATGGAGCAGAATGCCGCTTGGACCTCTGCAAACGAATTGCTATATTTTATGGAACGATGACAAAGATTGTATCATTTTCGATCCCGGCGATGAAGGGGATAAGCTGTGCCGGTGGATTGATCAACACGAGTTGAAGCCGCTGGCAATATTATTGACGCATGCTCATTTTGATCATATTGGCGCGGTTGATCAAGTAAGAGAAACGTATCGGATTCCTGTATATGTCCATGAGAATGAAGCTAAATGGCTTTTGGATCCGACATTGAACGGCTCTCAGCTTTTTTTAAGAGATAAAGCCGTTCGAGTAAAGCCGGCTGATGTGATTTTAACGGTGGAAAAAGAACTGACGCTTGGATCTTTTCATTTTCAGCTTTTGGAAACCCCCGGCCACTCACCGGGAAGCCTATCTTATTATTCGCAGGAATTGGAAGCTGTTTTTTGTGGAGATACGCTGTTCAATGGCAGTATTGGTCGGACAGACCTCCCCGGCGGAAACCATGAAGATCTTTTGAAAAGCATTCATGAACGTCTCCTCACTCTTCCTGAAGAAACCGTTGTATTACCTGGACACGGGCCGGAAACCTCCATCGAAAATGAAATGGATATGAATCCTTTTTTAAATGGATTTTGATCCCATCAGTCACTTACTATGATGCCAGTTGAACGAACAAATATTCAATAAAAGCGAAAAACCCTTCTCAGGTCCGAGAAGGGTTTTTGTGGGATGTTCTTTTCGCAATGGGAGGGGATTTTTGTTACTTTTTACGATAAATCAAGATTTTTATTGTGTCAATAGAAGAGGTAATGAGGTATTTAAGGAAAGCAGATCTTCATATTTTTGAAAGAACTCTCCTATGCATTGACAGATATCCGCAGCCATCGTATAAAATTCAAAAAGGTGCCAATAACGAATCTCAAAAGATGAACGGGAGAAGCAGCGGCAGCCGGTTTAAAAAGGGGTTTGCAAGAAACGGTGTCTCTTTAAGATATGAAAACAAACGGCAAAAAGCTCTTGCTTTGCAGAACGGGAAACAAGAGCTTTAGCCGATTTTATTGAAAAGTTGATTTCTTTCGTATGACAAGGATGGATCACATCTGAATGGGTTTGATTACTGCCCGCCGCCTAATGGCATCATGAAGTTCGTCCAATACGTGAAGCCTGCAAAGAAAATCGTCAAATAAGCTCCAAAGACATACATATACATACGTTCTGACAGTTTCAAATAGCCCAATAGATAAAAAAACCCTGTCTGTGCCAAGAAAATGAGCGCGGTGATTTTCATGTCTCCCAAATAAAACATGATCGTAAAGATGGCGGTCCAAAAACCAAGTACACGAAACATTCGATCCACAATGCATCCCTCCTTTGTCCCTCTCATTATTAAAAACATTATAATGGAAAGGACATCCAAATGTAAATAACGCTTTCATTACCAAATATGTCAAATTTCGTGGGGTTTCATTATTCTTTTCATACATGAGTGCCATTGTTTTCTTTAACTGGCATTACGGAGAATTTCAAATAACACCAACAACAAATACCCATAAAATATAAATGATCACAGTCAATAAGTTGCCCCACATGGCGATATGGTTCAATACAAGGTTTTTTTTATCCTTACGCTTTCCGACGTACCCTATAAAAGCACCTATTAGCCATAAGCAATAAAAAGATATCCATTTGGATTTTCAGAAAAAATGATCATTAAAAAAGCAATGATCCAAAGACCTATTGAAAAGTTTTTATACAAAAATATCCTTCCCTCTTGGTACCGTCAAGAATTTTGTGTAAGAGAGTATTCTCAGATACGTTTTTTTAATCTTGGAGGAGGTGTTTAGTTGTCTTATATGAGACTGAATATTCAGTCTCATATAAGACAACTTAGTCTCCCTAGACTCTGTTCTTCATGAACAAAATTTGGTCTTTCAGTATCTTTCTTCAAACATATCTTGAAGTGCCTTGTATGCCGTAGAAAACCCTTTAAGTTTTCTAGTGGACCATTTTTCATTCAAGTCCTGTACCGTTAAGAACGTGATTTTTTCTGCTGCTTCAATACTGGTTAAGCTGTTCATCGTTTTGAGTCGTTTACGTATATCTTTAATCGTTCGTTCAATAGCATTGGTCGTGTAGATGACACTACGAATACTGGTCGGATATTTCATGAATGTTAGGAGGACATCTAAATCTTGTTCCCAAGATTGGACTTCTCTAGGATACTTTTTAGACCACTTGTCTTTAAACTCATGAAAGGCTTGAATGGCTGCGTCTCTTGTCATCGAACGATAGATCAGCTTTAGGTCTTCAGCCACTTCAAATTGGTCTTTTTTCCTTACCTTGTTTAACGTATTTCTTACTTTGTGGACCACACATCGTTGAACATCGGCTTTCGGATAGACGGCTTTAAAGGCTTCTTCAAGACCTGGGAGTCCATCAAAAACACCAAGTAAGACTTCATGAGCACCGCGTGTATAAAGGTCTTGGAGAATCTCTTGCCAGCCATGCGCGCTTTCTTGACCTCCAACGTAAAAGCCAAGAATTTCACGATAACCTTCTTCATTGACACCAAGAACAACGTAAATGACTTCTTTGGCATACGTATCACGACGAACTTTTATATAAAACCCATCAAGATACAACACAGAATACCGTTTGTTTAATGGACGTTGTTGCCATTTTTGAATATCCTCCAACGCGGCATCTGTAATATGACTAATCGTGGTAGGAGAGTAGGTTGAACCAAGAATTCTTTCGATAAACTTCCCAATTTCTCGAGTGCTCATCCCACTTTGATACATTTTAATAATCGCCTGTTCCAGCCAGCCGTCTTGACGTTGATAAGGCTCAAACAGTTGAGTCTGGAAATCCCCGTTGCGATCTCTTGGAACCGTAAGAGCTTCTATTTTCCCGTACTTTGTATCAAGAGTACGGTGATAATAACCATTTCTTGAGTTTTGAACGTGTTCCTGTTCCACTTGGAGGAAATTTTTGATTTCTTCTCTCATGATGAATTCAAGCTTTTCTTGAACAAAATCTTTTATCATATTTTCCAGTTGATTTGCGAAATCTGAGTTGAGTATACTATTACTCATAAGGTAGGGTATCTTCTTTCAGTTTTGTTTGGTCGCAAATCTGAGAATACCCTGCCTTTTTCTTTTTTTCTAGTAGAAAAATTTGCTTACACAAAATAATTTACATCATCTCCCTCTTTGATGCAAAATATAATGTTATTGTTATTTTACGAAATAAAAAAGATGTTGGAAATATATTCGACATCTTTTTACATTCGTCTTTGTCTTTTATAAATATCGACTGAGATGACACGTGTTGTCGCCGGAGGGGAAAAGATCGCTAAAGTGTGTGCCTTCTTAAACTCATTTGATTTTTATATTGCGTTGCAAATTTTTCGTTGTATCATCTAGCAATATCAAAGTTTGTATCTTGGATAGGCATGTATCCAACATGGAATACATATGAAGAAAAATTTGTTTTCTTTCTGACAATGTCAGGTCATACCACTGAATCTTTTCAAACTGTGCTTAAATTGTCATGAAGATATTCCCACTGTGAAAAAGGGTTTGATATACTGAAGAAAATGAAATTTCTGACTATAAGAGAAAGGGTTTTAATATGCAAACAGTGGAGATAGTCATATTGGAAACAAGCGATCTACATGGAAACATATTGCCGATCAACTACGGGACTAACGAAATGGCAGAGAAAGGGTTGGCGAAAGTGGCTGCCCTGATAAAAAAAGAAAGGGGAAAAAATCCTGATGCTGTGTTAATCGATGGCGGGGACGTCATTCAAGGAACCCCTCTGACTTACCATCATGCACGTTTTCAAAGTCATGAACCTAACCCGATGATCAAAATTTTAAATCAATTAGAGTATGATGCCGGAGTCATCGGCAATCATGAGTTCAATTACGGATTGGAATTTTTGAACAAGGCTGTAGATGAATCTGCCTATCCATGGCTTTCTGCAAATATCATAGACAAAGAAACTGAAAAACCTTATTTCGGCAAACCTTATATCATAAAAACCGTTTCTCAAGGAATTCGAATAGGCATTCTAGGAGTAACGACACCATACATACCTAACTGGGAAAAGAAAGAACATATCAAGGGGCTTCGCTTTGATGATGCGGCAGAGACGGCCAAGAAGTGGGTCCGCTTTTTGAAAGAACAGGAAAAGGCTGATCTTGTCGTGGTGGCTTATCATGGCGGATTTGAACGTGATCTTGACACAGGTGAGGCAACCGAAACGTTTACCGGCGAAAATCAAGCGTATCAAATATGTATGGAAGTTCCGGGCATCGATGTGCTTCTCACGGGTCATCAGCATCGCAAGCTCGCTGGAAAAAACATTAATGGCGTAACGATTCTTCAACCGGGATGTAATGGGATTGCTCTTGGAAAAGTAACGGTGGAAATGGAAAAGACAGACGATGGATGCCGCATAAAAGGCAAACATTCAGAACTTCTTTCCGTGAACGGGGTGGAGCCAGATCAAGAAGTGATAAGATTGGCAGAACCCTATGAACAAGCTGTTCAAAAATGGCTTGATCAACCGATTGGGTATATTCAAGGGGATATGACCGTTTCTGATCCAATGGAAATTCGATTAAAAGATCACCCTCTCATTGAATTTATTAACCATGTTCAAATGGATGCCGCCGGCGTAGATATCTCCAACACGGCTTTGTTTGATAATCAATCTCCGGGATTCTCATCCATTGTGACGATGCGCAGTGTGGTCGCCAACTACATTTATCCGAATACATTAGTTGTATTGCGGGTGAAGGGTAAGGTCATAAAAGACGCGTTGGAAAAATCAGCGAGTTATTTTGAACGGCTTGCCGACGGCTCGATACGGGTAAGCGATGCATTTACGACGCCCAAGCCTCAGCATTATAACTACGATATGTGGGAAGGCATCGAGTATATCATTGATGTTCGCAAGCCTGTCGGACAACGTGTGACCCACTTGAATTATAAGGGTCAGCCGCTTCGTGCAGACCAACAAGTAGATGTCGTGATGAATCATTATCGCGCTGGCGGAGGCGGTGACTATTGGATGTATAAAAACCAGCCCGTTGTGAAGGAGATTCCGATCGATGTCCCCGAGTTAATTGCCAATTATTTTTTAAAACACAAAGTTATTGAGGCAGTCGTCGATGAAAACTGGAAAGTGGTTTATTAGTGATGGACAAAAAACATCGAAAAATTTTAAATATTTTTGAAGGATTTTTGCGGAAATAGTCGAATAGAAAAAAGGAAAGCGGGATAAGAAAGGTGGTGCGAACGTTTTTGTCCTATGAAAGAAATGTGGAACAACTAGTGGAAGACGCGCTTTCCTTGTTTGCAACAGATATTCATTTTGAGCCCAAAACACATGGATATCAAGTTCAATTACGGACTCACGGATTGTTGACCCCTTTTCTGAAGCTGACAGTCAAGGAAGGAGAACGGCTGATTTCCCAATTCAAATATATGGCCTCGATGGATATCAGCGAAAAAAGAAAGCCTCAGAGCGGGTCCCTTCTATTAGAAACGAAGAAAGGAAAAATCGCTCTCCGCGTTTCCACTCTTCCGAGCGTGCTTCAGAGAGAAAGTTTGGCCATTCGGCTTTCACCGCAAAAATCCTTCATGGATGTTTATCGTCTGTCTCTCTTTCCAAACTCCGTAAAAAAGCTTTTAGCTCTTCTCCGTTATTCCCACGGTCTAATGATTTTCACCGGTCCAACCGGCAGCGGCAAAACCACTACACTCTATTCTCTTGTTTCCCATAGTACTCGCCATTTTAACCAGAAAGTAATTACGTTGGAGGACCCTGTGGAGCGCCAGAATGACGGCTGGCTCCAACTTCAAGTGAACGAGAAAGCGGGTCTGACATATTCAGCGGGGCTTAAGGCTATTCTCCGCCATGATCCCGATATTGTCATTGTCGGAGAAATACGTGATGAAGAAACCGCCCGCATCACTATGAGAGCGGCGTTAACCGGTCATTTAGTTTTGACGACGATGCATACAAAGGATGCCAAAGGAGCTATTTATCGGTTGCTTGAATTTGGCATTGAATGGCATGATATTCAACAGACGCTTGTGGCGGTTTCGGCTCAAAGGCTTGTACGGCTTTTATGCCCTTTTTGCGGGGAATCTTGTTCTCCCTATTGTCCTAGTCAGTTTCGTCAAAAGCGCGCTACCATTTATGAGATCATCAGCGGTGCAGTACTGCAAGAAGTTTTAAAGGAAGCCGTTGGAAAGGAAGGACGATACACTTATCCAACGCTGAAACAACTTATACGAAAGGGGATCGGTCTTGGATTTCTTGGGAATGATGAATTGGATCGCTGGGTTTTGGAAGAGGAAACACCGAAAAAGATATGAAGGTGATTTTATCTACAGGCTTGGAGAAATGTTGAATGAAGGATTCAACATTGGAGATTCGTTGGAATTTCTGTTTATGAATCTGTATAAGCGCGATCAGAGCACACTACAGATGGCAACTTCGCAGTTGAAGAATGGAGCCCCGCTTTCTCAAATTCTTCAGCAATTAGAGTTTTCTTCTATGGTTTGTTTGCAGGTGTATTTTGCTGAAAGGCATGGAAAGCTTGCGGATACTTTACTATATGCCGGAAACCAACTGAGAAAAGGAAACAAAACGAAGGAAAAGATGTTGAAATTGCTTCAGTACCCGGCTTTTCTCCTTTTCCTTCTCTTGATCATACTCTTCTTTTTGGATCAATGGATTTTGCCGCGGTTTAAAGTTCTTTATTCCTCCATTGGTTTCACCGCAAGCGGAAGCGCCCGCTTTTTTATGCTATTTCTTCAAACCGCTCCTTCACTCATATTTTTTATAACCATTGTTGGAATGACAGCCGTTTTCCTGTTTCTAGCTTATTATTCTAAACAATCCCCGGGGAGAAAAGGAAAACTTCTATTAAAACTCCCATTTGTCCGCGATTATTTTACCCTTTATTTCACTCAAATATTTTCCAAAGAATTTTCCCAATTGCTTTCCACCGGTTTTGCCGTTAATGAGATTCTCCAAATTTTTCACAAACAGACGGTTTATCCTTTTTTTGCCTATATTGCAAATGAAATTAATCAAGAGCTGAAGCAAGGCAGCTCCTTTGCGGATGTGGTGAAAGATCTTCCTTTCTTTGATTCTCATCTGGCAGCCATGATCCGGCACGGGGAAAAATGTGGTCATTTGGAGCAAGAATTAAAGTATTTCAGTCATTTTTGCGAACAACAACTGGAAAAAAAGATTCGGAAAGCCTTAGCGATTTTGCAGCCTGCCATTTTTATCATTGTCGGACTGTCTGTCATTTCGATTTATCTTTCTGTGATGCTTCCCGTTTTTCAAATGATTGAGTCCATATAAAGACAAGGAGGAGAAACAATGTTCAAAAAACAAGATGGCTTTACACTGATCGAGATGATGATCGTTTTGCTGATCATTTCGATCTTGCTGTTTATTACGATTCCCAATGTGGTCAAGCAAAGCAGCAGCATTCATAACAAAGGCTGTGAGGCATTTCAACACATGGTTGAAGGACAAGTTCAATCGTATCGGATGGATCATCAAACGTTGCCATCTTCTGTGGATGATTTAGTAAGCGGGGGCTATTTGCGGCAAGGAGAAACGTCTTGTCCAAATGGAGATAAAATAGACATCGGTTCTAATGGCGAAGTGATTGTAAAGAGAGGCAGTTAATTTTGAAGTGGAATTCTCGCGGATATACGTTGTTGGAAGCCTTGCTCGTTTTGATGATGATTTCCGCCATGTTGTTGATTACAGTGATTCCGTATCCAAAGATGCAAAAACAATTAGACAAACAAATGTTTATCACTCAGCTGCGAGCGGATATGGAAAGAGCGCAGATGTACGCATTGTCTCACCAAAAATCTGTATTTTTACGTTTTTATTCCTCGGAAAAATACGTTGCGTCTCTTTCTTCGCAAGAAATATTGTTTACCCGAAAAGTTCCGGAAGGATTTGAGTTTTTAAGGGGCGGGATGGACAGTATTACGTTTCTTCCCACCGGAAATACAAATCAGTTTGGCACCATTGCGATTAAATATGACCATCAAATCATTCAGTTCACCTTCTATATAGGAAAAGGAAGAATCAATGTCAAGGAAGAGTCGCTATAAACATTCAAAATAAAGATATGGGATTGAAAAGGAGAAAGCATGATATCGAAGAATGAAAAAGGTTTTACCTTGTTAGAAAGTTTATTGTCTTTAACCATCGTCGTGTTGTTGGCACAATGGTTGTTTCCACTGATGTTTCACATGGCAATCAAGCTGGAAAGCGGTTCGAAAGAAGGGACAGGGATGAGACTTTTGTACGAAGAGTTGCAGGAACATTTCGTCCAAATAAACGGGAATGCCCAAAGAAAGGAGGGGAATACCGATTATCAGCTCTATTGGGGAGAAAACGAAAAAAGTAAACAATTTGCTTGTGTACAAACGAGCGAAACGAAAAGGTGTCTGGAAGAACAGTAACGGTTTTACCATGATTGAAACATTACTTGCTTTTACTGTCTTTTTAGGGGTTGCCTCGCTGTTTCCTCTTTTTTATCAATCTTTGTATGAGTTTGACCGAACGATTCAACAAGGAAATAAAGAAGAATGGGATCTTTTCCTTATTCAATTGCGTCGAGAATTGCAATCCTCTTCTCAATGGAAACCGGATGAATCGCGACTGACCTTTTCAAACGCCGAAGGGACGGTGTTGATTGAAAAATATCAAACGGTTTTGCGAAGAAGAGTGAATCAAACGGGACATGAAGTGATGCTTCAAAATGTGGATAATGCTCGTTTTTATTGGAAAGAAGGGTGTATGAGACTCGACGTTCAATTTACGGATGGCGAGAGGAGAGAGGCGCGATTTTTCCCGCTATCGGCGCTCGCTGTAAAAAAAGGGGAGGAGAATGATGAATGAAAAAGGAGCTGTTTATCCGTATGTGCTTGTGTTTTTCATCATCTTACAGGCAGCCGTTGTATGGGGCACCGGTATTTATTTGTCCCGCTATCAAACATCGAAGGAATTGGCCAATTATTATGAGACAAAGGTGATGGAAACACTTGCTTTAAAGAAAATTTTAGCCAACGCCCCGGATATCGAGAGCGGTCCAAAGACGTATCCATATTCTGCAGGGAAAGTCGAATATACGACTAAGCCGTACGAGGATCCGCAATATGTGATTTTGCAATTGACCACGATCAAAGGAAATGGGGCTAGTTTTACATCCAGCTTCCTATATAATAAAAATAACGGAAAAATAGAGAAAGCGTTGAATTAAAGGGGAAGATAAAGATGAAACCGGTATTTCTCATCGGGTTTATGGGAGCAGGGAAAACGACCATCGGTAAAGCACTAAGTGCCCGCCTAAACAAGCCCGTTTACGATACGGACCAAATGATAGAAAGAAAATACGGCAAAAGTATATCCCAAATATTTGAATTATACGGAGAACAAGAGTTTCGAAAAATGGAAACCGCTCTGCTCAAAGAAATAACAGAGAAAAGCGGCATTATAACGACAGGGGGCGGCATTATTTTAACGAATGAAAACCGGGAATGGATGAAAAAAACCGGTGATGTCATTTTTCTTCAATGCGATTTTTCTTCTTTGTGGGAGAGGCTGGAAGGAGATAATACTCGTCCTCTAGTTTATCATCGAAAAAAAGATGAAGTGGAGTCATTGTACAAAAACCGCCTGCCTCTCTATCTGGAGAGCGCGACAATAACGATTGATACCACCGATAAAACGGTGGAAGAAACGGTCGATGAAATTATTCGTCGTTTAAATGGTTGATGGATTGGGCAAAATGAAGCCAAAAGGGAAAAGGCAGGTGTTTTGAATGACGGCGAATGATTTGGTGAAAGATATCGTCAAAACTTTCGTTGCTTACTTGAACCAGCCTCCATCAAAAAGAACTGAACGGCGCCGAACCAAAAAGCAATATCGCCCTCCGTTTCTATACCGATGGTTTGGGCAGATTCCATACGAACTCCTTTCTATATTAAAAAGGAAATAGAAAAGGAAAAATGAAAGCTGGTTTCCGGTAAGGGGACCGGCTTGATTGTTTTTCTTTACAAGAAACAACCTGTCAGCGCTGCCTTAAATAAAATATTCCTCCGTTAATGATATCAATGTTAATGCGCGGTTCGTATTGTTCGCGAAGCGCTTCTTTTTCAATCTGATAAGCATCCGGTTTTTCTTCTGTTTCTTCATAAAAATGATCGAGCAGCGCTAAATCCTCTTCCCATCTCTCAATAGCTCGAGCAGCCCATTCATGGCTCTCTGTCGATATTTTTTGCTCAATAAATCTTCTAATCCGATGGATTCCGCTCACAGGACTGATCATAGGGGTTAGGGTGAATGAGAAATCCGGGATTTTCGGTGTCATGGACAATGTTTTGACATAGTCGAAAAAATGTTCTTGTATTTGGCCATAAATTAAATTGATTCCGTACGATCCAAAGATCTCCTTTTTTCGGTCTGCCTGATAAGAAATTTTTACATTTAAGCAAACCCATGGATGAAGGGGAATATGGCCGTGTGGTTTCTCTTCAGACTGTTCATATAAGCGAATAAATCCAGCTAATTTTTTCGTACATTGAAAAATTTGATGCAGTCGGGGGGAACCGTAATGAATGATTTCTCCCTTTTCATTCGGCGCTTCGTTTTGATCCGTAATAAGCGCCAATTTCATTGGATTGGGGGCACCGCCGGTTTTTTCAATATAATGCCAATAAAAAGGCCGATTCATTAATTCTTTATCCATTTCTTTCGTTAATTGAACATGGAGGAATCCTTTTTTGTTTTCTAATATCGGGCATTTATTTGCTGTGAAAAAACGTTCAAGATATTGATGGATTTGCTTGTTTTCCATGCTTCCACTCCTCTTTTCCCATCGTTTGGGCCCATTGAATCATAGATGATAAGTTGTCCATTTTAATTTTCATTTCCCCTTCGGATTTGGAATGGAGGAAGATGTCAGCGAATAATTCTTCTAGATTTCCCGCTTCAAAATGAGTCAAAATTTCATCTAACTCACCGACAACTTGTTCAAACAAACGAATTTTTTCGTATAGCAATTTTAAAATATGCTCTTCGACCGTTCCTTTAATGGCAAAATTATAAATATGGACATCTTTGGTCTGTCCCAGCCGATGAACCCGGCCGATCCGCTGTTCCAAACGCATCGGATTCCATGGCAAATCAAAATTTATAATGTGATGGCAAAATTGCAAGTTGATTCCTTCCCCGCCTGCTTCCGTGGCGATCAATACTTGAGCGTGGTTTTGAAATAATTCTTTCATCCAATCTTTTTTGCCCCTTTTAAACCCGCCCCGGAAAGGAACAGAGGTGATACCGTGCTGTTTTAAAAACCATTGAAGATACATTTGAGTGGCTCTGTATTCCGTAAAAATAATGACTTTGTCATTGATGTTTTGTATGAGTTCAAGTGCTTTCTCTGCTTTGGCATTCGATTGGACTTCGTTGACAGCTTGAAGCAGCTCATTCATTTTTTCTGCGAAATAAGGAGAGAGGCCTTCATTTTTCTCCAGCATGTTTTTGATTGTGAAAAAGACCGCTTCTCTGCTGCTGCAAGCTTCTCTTTGAAGCGTCAATATGGAAATGGCGCTTTGCACAAAGTGGTCGTATTCTTCTTTTATGGTGGACAGCTGTTCGTACAGCTTTCTTTCTGAATCAGAAAACTCAATCAAGATCGTTTGCACCTTACGTTTGGTCCATTCTATCCCTGTATCTTTTCTTCTGTTTCGGATCATGACCTTTTTCACCAATTCTTGTAAATGCACGCTGTTCTGTACAGAACGTTTATCTTTTTTAAAGCGCTCGAAAAAGGCGCTTTCATTCCCTAAATGTCCCGGTTTCAACAAAGATACGAGATGAAAGAGTTCATCGATTCGATTTTGAACGGGGGTTGCCGTTAGCAGCAGGCAAAATTTTTTCTTTAAGTTTTGTACAAATTCATAGTTTTTGGTCTTGGGATTTTTAAGTTTATGGGCTTCATCGATAATGACGAAATCATAGTTTTGTTCGTAAATGATCGATCGATGCGGATCGCGTTTGGCCGTATCAATGGAGGTCACAACGACATCGCACTGTTCCCATACATAACTTTTTTTTTGAGCAACGGCCGGAATCAGAAATTTGGTGTTCAATTCATGTGTCCACTGCGATACGAGTGAAGCGGGAACGAGAATAAGCACTTTTTTGGCGAGACCTCGAATCATATACTCTTTTAAAACCAGACCGGCCTCAATCGTTTTCCCCAGACCCACTTCATCTGCCAATATAGCTTTTCCGTTCATTTCTTCAATTACTTGCTGCGCTGCCTCAAGTTGATGAGGAAGAGGGGTAAGATGAGGCAAAAATTTAGGAGCGACCAAGCCTGTAAAGTCAGGAATAATCATATCTTTTTCCATTTCAACGGCTAATTGAAATAGATCCCAATGTCCCCATGGACCGTCCTGTTCGAGTTTGGATGCAAATTCTTGCGACCATCGTTCATCAAATAGAATTTTTAATTCCATATAAGTCATCTCCTTTCAAAAAAAGATTGCTGGAATGGCCTCCTTAATGGTAGGATAAAACCAAAGAAAGTTTAGAAAGTTTTTTATTACAAAATTAGTCCGACAAGTGTGCTAGGGATCATTTCCGTTTTGATTTTCCTAGTATGCCCAAATTTCAATTAAATATCGGCGAATGAAAACAGGGGGAGAGACTGCTTTATGCAGCGCCGAAGGAGCAAGCAAAAGTGCGAATCTCTCAGGCAAAAGAACTCCTGTTGGACGCACCTCTGGAGAGTGTTCCATTTGGAGCCACCAAAGAAGACAACATTTTTGGAAACTTTCAGGTTTAAGGACAGAGAACTCAACTAAACGGGAGTTCTCTGTCTTTTTCTGTTTCACGATCTATGAAATAGGGGGAGAGATATGGAACGTTTAAAAAGGACGGCCCTTTTCCACTTGTACAAAGAATATGGGGCTAAAACGATTGATTTTGGCGGATGGGAGATGCCTGTGCAGTTTACAAGTATAAAGGAAGAACATAGTGCGGTAAGGGAAAGAGCCGGATTATTCGATGTATCCCATATGGGGGAAATTGTCGTAAAAGGGGATGACAGCGAAAAGTTTCTTCAAAAAATGGTAACGAACGATGTTTCCCGTTTAAAGTCAGGCAGGGCCATGTATACAGCCATGTGTTACGAGAACGGCGGGACAGTAGATGATCTTCTGATTTACAAGCTGGATGAAAAAGAATATTTGCTGGTTGTCAATGCTGCCAATACGGAAAGTGATTTTCAATGGCTGAAGGGCCATCTGGAAGGAGACGTAATGGTCGAAAATGAATCGGAGCATTGGGGACAGCTGGCGATTCAAGGACCGTTGGCGGAAAAAGTTTTACAAAAATTAGTGGATATCGATCTTTCTAAGCTAAAAGCTTTTACGTTTCAAACGAATGTGGATATCCAAGGTTCAAAGGCGCTGGTTTCCCGGACAGGATATACGGGAGAAGACGGGTTTGAAATTTATTGCCGCGCCAGCGATTCCCCTGATATTTGGAATCATCTTTTAGAGGCAGGAAAAGAAGAAAAGGTGCTTCCTTGTGGATTAGGCGCAAGAGATACGCTCCGATTTGAAGCTTGCTTGCCGTTGTATGGTCAGGAGCTGTCGGCTGATATCACTCCGATTGAGGCCGGCATCGGGTTTGTTGTAAAACTCCATAAAGACGAGTTTATCGGAAAAGAAGCGTTAAACATTCAAAAAGAAAGAGGGACACAACGAAAAATAGTCGGTTTGGAAATGATCGATAGAGGAA
The DNA here is from genome assembly GCF_038006805.1 of Bacillus sp. FSL W8-0223. Classification (NCBI taxonomy): domain Bacteria; kingdom Bacillati; phylum Bacillota; class Bacilli; order Caryophanales; family Bacillaceae; genus Bacillus; species Bacillus sp. FSL W8-0223. The sequence continues at coordinate 2,444,529 of NZ_JBBOVX010000001.1, read as the reverse complement.
TCCCTCGAAATGGATATCCTGTTTTTTCGGATGATCAGCCAATAGGATATATCACATCCGGCACGCAATCGCCGACATTAAAGAAAAATATCGGGCTTGCTCTTCTAAAGAGTGAATTTGCCTATCTTGGCAGCGAGGTTCAAGTGGAAATTCGCCAACAAAAGCTGGCGGCCAAGGTAGTCGAAACACCTTTTTATAAGCGTTCGAAATAGAGAAGGGGGAGGAGAATGGAATGAAGCATCGTTATTTGCCTATGACAGAAACGGATCAACAAGAAATGCTGAAAGCCATTGGTGTGGAGTCGGTGGAGGAACTTTTTCGTGATATACCGGAAAAAGTGCGATTCCAAGGAGAGTACAATATAAAAAAAGCGTCACCGGAATCGACGTTGAAAAAGGAATTGACCCAGCTTTCCCGTAGAAATGCGAACACAAAAGAGTATATATCCTTCTTAGGAGCGGGTGTGTACGATCATTACATTCCCGCGATTGTCGATCATGTTCTTTCACGCTCTGAATTTTATACCGCCTATACACCTTATCAGCCGGAAATTTCTCAAGGGGAATTGCAGGCCATATTCGAATTTCAAACAATGATCTGTGAATTAACAGGAATGGATGTAGCCAACTCTTCGATGTATGACGGGGCGACGGCTCTTGCTGAGGCGGCGCTGCTTTCCGCTGCCCAAACGAGACGCAATAAAGTACTGATTTCTTCCGCCGTTCATCCGGAATCAAAAGAAGTTCTGAAAACGTATGCGAAAGGACGCCGGCTTGAAGTGGTGGAAATCGCGGCGACTCAAGGTACGACGGACGTACAAGAGTTAGCCAATCAAATCGATTCGAATACTGCGGCGGTCATTGTTCAGTATCCGAATTTTTTGGGCAGAGTCGAACCGCTCGCTGAACTGGCGGATATCGCTCATTCCGAAAAGGCGATGTTTGTTGTTTCCGCCAATCCGCTTGCTCTTGGGGTTTTAGAACCACCTGGAAAATTCGGAGCAGACATTGTGGTCGGCGACTGCCAGCCCTTCGGAATTCCTGCAGCATTTGGGGGACCGCATTGCGGCTATTTTGCCGTCACAGAAAAATTGATGCGAAAAATCCCCGGAAGGTTAGTGGGGCAAACGGTAGATGAAGATGGCAAAAGAGGATTTGTATTAACTCTCCAAGCACGGGAACAGCATATCCGCCGCGATAAAGCGACATCCAATATTTGTTCCAACCAAGCTTTAAACGCTTTAGCAGCTAGCGTAGCGATGACGGCTCTTGGCAAAAAAGGATTAAGAGAAATGGCGGAACAAAACGTGCAAAAAGCTTATTATGCGAAAAAACAGCTTCAGAAAAATGGCGCCATCGTCGCTTTTGACGGACCCTCTTTCAATGAATTTGTCATTCGTTTAAATAAACCGGTGAAGGACGTAAATAAGCGGCTTTTTCAAAAAAAGATAATCGGCGGGTACGATTTAGGAAAAATGGATCCAATGCTTCAAAATCATATGCTGATTGCGGTAACGGAACTTCGCACAAAAGAAGAAATTGATTTATTGGTCAAAGAATTGGGGGGATTATGATGAACAAAACGGATCAGCCTCTTATTTTTGAAATTTCCAAGTCTGGCCGCATCGGATACAGTTTGCCGGAGCTGGATGTCCCTAAGGTTGACGTGGCGGATATTCTTCCAACGCAATATATAAGGCAGGAAGAGCCGGATTTGCCGGAAGTATCTGAGTTGGAAATTATGCGTCACTACACGGCTCTTTCCAAACGGAACCACGGTGTTGATTCCGGGTTTTATCCGCTCGGTTCCTGTACGATGAAATATAATCCCAAAATAAATGAAGATGTCGCCCGTTTGGAAGGCTTTCGTCATATTCATCCGCTGCAGGACGAAGAAACCGTTCAAGGTTCATTGGAGTTGATGTACGATCTCCAGGAACATTTAAAAGAAATAACAGGAATGGATGAAGTGACTTTGCAGCCGGCTGCCGGAGCACACGGCGAATGGACAGGTCTTATGATGATTCGCGCCTATCACGAAGCGCGAGGCGATGACAAACGGACGAAAGTGATCATCCCTGATTCCGCTCACGGTACCAATCCCGCATCGGCGACCATTGCCGGATTTGATACCATTACGGTAAAATCGAACGAACAAGGTCTTGTCGATTTGGAAGATCTACGGAGAGTAGCGGGGGAAGATACAGCGGCCTTAATGCTGACGAATCCGAATACGTTAGGGCTCTTTGAGGAGAATATTCTTGAAATCGCTGAAATCATCCATCAAGTCGGAGGAAAGCTTTATTATGACGGCGCTAATTTAAATGCCGTTCTTTCAAAGGCGCGTCCGGGTGATATGGGCTTTGATGTAGTCCATTTGAATCTTCACAAAACTTTCACAGGACCGCATGGGGGAGGCGGCCCCGGTTCTGGACCTGTCGGTGTGAAAAAGGAATTAATCCCTTATTTGCCGAAGCCCGTATTAACAAAAAAAGATGGGATCTTTGTTTGGGATGAGGACCGTCCGTATTCTATCGGCAGAGTGAAACCGTATTATGGCAATTTCGGTATTCTTGTTCGCGCTTATACGTATATTCGTTCCATGGGGCCGGACGGTTTAAAAGCGGTAAGCGAAAATGCCGTCATTAATGCCAACTATATGATGAGAAAGCTGGCTCCATATTACGAACTGCCATATGACCGGCATTGTAAACATGAGTTTGTGCTAAGCGGAAAACGCCAGAAAAAATTGGGCGTTCGGACATTGGACATTGCGAAACGGCTGCTGGATTTTGGCTTTCATCCCCCGACCATTTATTTTCCGCTCAATGTGGAAGAATGTCTGATGATCGAACCGACGGAAACGGAATCGAAGGAAACGCTGGACTCTTTTATTGAAGCGATGATTCAAATTGCGAAAGAAGCGGAAGAACAGCCGGAAATCGTCCAAGAAGCTCCTCATACCACTGTGATCCGCCGCTTGGATGAAACGGCCGCTGCCCGAAAGCCGATTTTGCGATTTAAACGATCATAACGGTTGATGGAGTTTTCGCATTTCCATCCTTCCTTATCAAGGAAGGATGGAAATCAGGAAGACGGCCTACAAGCGACGAATGGACAGAAAAAAGAACGAAACCATGGAAAACGACCAAATGGTTGAACATAAATAAGTCCGATCGTTTGCAGAAAAAAAGAGACTGGTTCAAGAAAAAGGAATATTCGGCCTATTTGCTGCGAACTCCCTTTTCCCGTCCAGTCATTTCATGATGTTCGTTTAAAATGACGAAATTTCGTTATTTTCCGGTTTTGATTTTCCCCGTCCATTTTTTGAAGCCGCCTTCTAACTGATAAAGCTGACGGTAACCGTGCCGGTATAAATATTGAGCAGCTCGTCCGCTTCTTAAACCGCTTTGGCAATAAAGATACACCGGTTTGTCCGGACGGATTTCCTTCATTCTCATTTTGATTTGTGTGAGAGGAATGTTGCGGGCTCCCAAGATGTGACCGGCTTCAAATTCATTCGGTTCCCTGACGTCGATTAGTTGCGCTTTTCTGTAGCCGGCTTTAAATTCATCTTCTTTTAATGTTTTGACAACTCTTTTTTGTGTAAAATACACGAAGAGAAAATAAATAAGAACAACTACGATAATCGTGGCTAGCGTATACAGCAAGTTTATAGCTCCTTTCCCTTAAGATGCACTAATATTTATTATAGTCATCACTGTTCTTTTAATCAAAATCTTTTCTATGATTTTTTATGCAGAATTCTTTCTTTGTGTTTTCCCGGATCCTTTGATAGACTAGAGAAGGAAATTTTCAGGTTAAAGAGGGTGAATGGAATGGAAAAAAAAGAAGTGTGGAAATTTATTGATTCCGGTAAATGTTCGCCTTCTTTCAATATGGCCCTTGATGAAGCTCTTTTGGATTGGCACAGCAAAGGAGACATTCCTCCTGTGATCCGCTTTTACGGCTGGAATCCACCGACATTATCGATCGGTTATTTCCAAAAAGCGGAAAAAGAAATCGATCTGGAAGCTGTTAAAAAACACGGCTTAGGATTTGTACGTCGCCCCACAGGCGGAAGAGGTGTTTTGCATGAACATGAACTTACATACAGTGTCATTGTAACGGAAGAGCATCCGCGCATGCCGAAAACCGTAACGGAAGCTTACAGGGTGATTTCCGAAGGAATCCTTAAAGGGTTCCAATACCTTGGTTTAGACGCTTATTTTGCCATCCCCCATACGGAAGAAGAAAAAAACAAATTAAAGGATCCGCGTTCTTCTGTTTGTTTTGATGCCCCAAGTTGGTATGAACTAGTAGTGGAAGGACGGAAAGTGGCAGGAAGTGCTCAAACAAGGCAAAAAGGAGTCATTCTGCAGCACGGTTCCATTTTGCTTGATTTGGATGAAGAGAAACTTTTCAGTTTGTTTCGCTATCCGAGTGAAAGAGTAAAAGAACGGATGATGAAATCGTTCAAAAACAAAGCGGTGGCCATTAATGAAATCAGTGCAAATCCTGTTACCATTGAAATGGCAAAGGAAGCTTTTAAAAAAGGATTTGAAGATGGCTTAAATATCCAATTGGAACCATACGAGCTGTCCGAACAGGAAAAGACGTTTGTGGAAAAATTAGCCAAAGAAAAATACGAATCGGATGAATGGAATTTCAGACGTTAGCTACTGGGGAGAAAGCGGAGGCCGCATCCGCTTTTTCTCTTTTTTCGTTGCTGTGCCTTCTTTTTGCTGGAGGGCAGTGGTGATACATGTTGCCTTTCATTCTGCAAGTTTCAGAAATGATCATTTTTCGGCAATTATGGTCGTTTTCCCCTAAATATCTCTATTCTCCCAACGAAACCATCTTTTTTTTTCGCTTGACAAAAAAGCGAATATAAATCAATATATAGTAATAGTGAAAGGGATAATGGCACAATATATTGTGCGGTTCGTTTTTGTGAGTATAATATATGGCTTGGGTTTGTCCAAATGAAGAAACGTTTAAAGCTAGAAAAGGAGTTGTCGATATGTCTGTTGCGTTGAATAAAAACATGACGATTAACAAGGAACGGTTAAACAAGGATATACAGCTTTTCCCTCAAGTTCATCCCATTACGGATGACATGAAAATCACCTTTAAAGGTGTATCCCGGCTGGTGATGATCGATCGATATTCGTTTAAAGATACAGAGAAAATTACTTTGGCAGAAGGGGATTTTGTCGTTTTAACGGTGAAAGAGGATCCAAAATTTCCGGCCCGCGGATTAGGGTATATCGTCGGGATTGATTGGGAAGCCAAAAAGGCAGATGTATGGATTGAAGAGGAATACCGAAGTGCCATTGACGATCCGAAAGAATTGGAAACAGGTATCGTTCGTCGGCCGCTCAACGTCATTGAAAAACCTCTGGAAGTCTATTATGAACAAATCGCAAAGAGAAACGCAACAGGCCTAGCCTCCGTTGAAAAAGCGGAAGAAAAAAGAAAAGAATGGTTTGAAAAATTTTATCGCGAGCTCGTCAGTTTGAATTTTGTTCCGGCTGGACGTGTGCTGTACGGAGCGGGATCCGGAAAGGATGTTACTTATTTCAACTGCTATGTGATGCCGTTTGTAAAGGACTCCCGCGAAGGCATCTCCGAACATCGCAAACAAGTAATGGAAATTATGTCGCGAGGCGGTGGGGTCGGAACGAACGGATCAACGCTTCGTCCTCGTCATGCATTGGCAAGAGGGGTAAATGGAAAATCATCAGGATCCGTTTCTTGGCTGGATGATATTGCTAAATTAACCCACCTGGTGGAACAAGGCGGTTCAAGACGTGGAGCTCAAATGATTATGCTGGCAGACTGGCATCCTGATATTGTGGAATTTATTATATCCAAAATGCAAAATCCGCGTATTTTGCGTTTCTTAATTGAAAATTCAAACGACGAACAAATTAAAAAGGCTGCGAGCGACAAACTGAAATTCACACCGCTTACTGAACTGGAAAAAGCGATGTATCAAGGGATTCTCAATTATAAAAACATTCCGGGACAAGGCGGTTTTGGCGAAAAAATTATTCAAGAAGCCGAAGAAAAGCTTCGTACAGGTGGAGTATATTCTGTCCATAATCCGGACTTTTTGACGGGAGCGAATATTTCGGTCTGCTTAACGAAGGAATTTATGGAAGCAGTCGAAAAAGATGAAGAATATGAACTCCGTTTTCCGGCTGTGGAATCTTACGATGAAAAAGAAATGGAAATTTACAATAACGAATGGCACAAAGTCGGAGATGTGCGCGAATGGGAGAAAATGGGCCACAAAGTGAAAACATACCGTAAAATTCGTGCACGTGAATTATGGAACTTAATCAACATTTGCGCTACATACTCTGCAGAGCCGGGCATTTTCTTTATTGACAATGCTAATGAAATGACGAACGCGGTAAGCTACGGACAAAAAATAGTGGCAACCAATCCGTGTGGTGAACAGCCGCTGGCTCCGTATTCTGTGTGCAACTTAGCAGCAGTCAACCTTGCCGAAATGGTGGATAAAGAAAACAAGACGGTTGATTTTGAAAAATTAAAACAGACGGTGGAAGTGGGCGTTCGCATGCAAGACAATGTCATCGATGCCACTCCTTACTTCCTGGAAGAGAACCGAAAACAAGCCCTCGGCGAACGTCGTATCGGTTTAGGCGTGATGGGCCTGGCGGATTTGCTGATCTACTGCGAGAAAGAGTACGGTTCGGAAGAAGGCAACAAGCTGGTTGACCGAGTATTTGAAACGATTGCAACGACGGCTTACAGAACATCGATTGAATTGGCGAAAGAAAAAGGAAGCTTCCCATATTTGGTCGGGGAAACGGAAGAAGAAACGAATAAGCTTCGCGAGTCCTTTATTCAATCCGGTTATATGAAAAAAATGCCGGAAGATATCCGTCAAGATATTTTGAAATACGGAATTCGCAATTCCCATTTATTAACGGTGGCGCCGACTGGATCCACAGGAACGATGGTGGGCGTATCCACAGGATTGGAACCGTATTTCTCCTTTACTTACTACCGCAGCGGCCGGTTAGGAAAATTTATCGAGGTAAAAGCGGATATCGTACAAGAATATTTAGATCAACATCCAGAAGCTGATCCGGATCATCTGCCGCACTGGTTTGTAACGGCGATGGATCTATCTCCGGAAGCTCATGCCGATGTACAATGTGTGATTCAACGCTGGGTAGACAGCTCGATTTCCAAAACGGTCAACGCTCCTCGCGGTTATACGGTTGAACAAGTGCAGAAAGTGTACGAGCGTCTCTATAAAGGCGGGGCAAAAGGCGGAACCGTTTATGTTGACGGAAGCCGTGATTCACAAGTATTAACGTTAAAAGCAGAAGAAAACCATCCAGAGGAAGAGCCGATTGTGAATGATGCGGAAAAATCGGAACAACATGTCGTCATACTAGATACGATTCAAGATGTTCGTTCAACATCTGTGAAAATAGGCAACGAAGTCGGCGATACATGCCCTATCTGCCGCAAAGGGACGATTGAAGAAATCGGCGGCTGCAATACTTGTACAAACTGCGGTGCACAATTAAAATGTGGACTATAAAATAAAACTTCTGCTGTTTTTCAGAGAAATCTCTTTCTAAGAGGCTGATTCGCATTTAGAGTCAGCCTTGTTTTTTGTATCCGGAAGTTCTAATTGTCGTGCCCCATTCTTAAACATATAAAAGAAAGTTTGCATCGAAGGAGGGGCCGTATGAAAATCGATGGGGTTTTTTCCGGAGGAGGAATAAGAGGTTTTGCGTTAATTGGCGCTTATCAAGAACTGGAAGAGAAAGGATATCAATTTATCAGGCTTGCGGGTACAAGTGCCGGTTCGATCATTGCCGGTTTTATAGCGGCCGGTTATAGAAGCAGCGAAATTTACCAATTAATAGATGAAGTGGACTTGAAGGATTTGTTGGACGATTCTCCACGATACTTTCCGGCATTTTTAAATTGGCTAAAAGTCTATTGGAAATTAGGACTTTATAAAGGAGATTCATTAGAAGCATGGTTAAGCGAAAAATTGGCGCAAAAAGGTGTTCGGACATTTGCTGATTTACCTCCCGAGACACTGAGAGTCGTCGCTTCCGATTTGACAAACGGCCAGTTAATCGTTTTGCCGGATGATCTTCAGCCCTACGGCATTTCGCCTGAGAATTTTTCCGTCGCTCGAGCGATTCGCATGAGCTGTTCGCTCCCTTATTTTTTTCAGCCGGCAAAGCTTAAAACAGCTAAGGGAACAGCGTTGATCGCAGATGGAGGCATTTTGAGCAACTTTCCCATGTGGATTTTCGGCCAGGAGGGTAGAAAACGTCCGGTGATCGGCATTAAGCTGGTTCCGCGAGATTCCGATATTCAGGAAAAAAACATTCATAATGCCATTGAGTTGTTTAGCGCCCTTTTTAAAACGATGAAAGATGCTCACGATGCCCGTTATATATCCCGTAAACTGGAGAAAAATATTGTATTTATTAAAACGAATGGAATTAGTTTGACGGAGTTTGAATTAAATGATAATGAAAAACGCGTCCTTGTGGAATTAGGACGCGAACAAACTCGGCGGTTTTTAAAAAACTGGAGCTATGGTTAATGGAAGCGAGCCAAGGGTTAAGCTCGTTTTTTCTTTTTCCCTTTTTTTCCTTCGATGACGGTCAGATGGACGTCGTTTCTTCTGCGAATCGGTTTTCTTTTTTGGGTAGAAAGTCGGGATGATTGACGTTTCCTGATTCTTTTCTTGGATTTTTTAGCTGCTCTTAAAAATGCTTGCTGGTCTTTGCGTACCGGCTTTTTGATTCCCATTCTGTAGACAATATACAGAATACTTGCAACAAAGATTAAAAACAGGATTCGCTTTCCCAGTGCATTAGGAGAGCCTGCAAAGAAAGACAATAACCCGATGGCGGCAAGACCCGTGATTAAAAAGAAAACGAAAGTGCGAATCTTCAAGAAACCCACCTCCCTGCCAGGCATGAAATTCATTGTCGATGGATGATCTATTGATAGTTTAGACAATTTTCTGTTCTTTTAATCTTTTTTCTTCCATCATTTCCAAACGGAGTAGTTCGTTAAAGGAAGCGATGGCCACTTCTACTTGATCATCACTCGGTTCTTTTGTCGTCAGCAATTGAAGCCATAAGCCAGGATAGCCTAAATATTTTAATATCGGCACTGTTCGCAGTTTGTTGGTGATCTGTAGCATTTCAAAAGACAGACCCAGCACAACAGGTATCAGAGCAATCCGGTTTACTACTCTCAGCCAAAGAGGGTGAACCGGAACAAACATATATACAAATATTCCGACAATGACGGTAAAAAGAAGAAAACTGCTGCCGCAGCGATAATGCAAGCGCGACTGAGATTGAACATTTTCAACGGTTAAATCGAGACCATTTTCAAAGGCATTGATCACTTTATGCTCTGCTCCGTGATATTGCAACACTTTTTTTACAAGGGGAGTCAACGAAATAAAATGAATATATGCTAGAAGCAGTAGAAGTTTAAACATACCTTCTATGAAAATTTGAGTCAAATCTCCGGGAAAAATGGGACGGGTGAATTCTGCCAAAAACACGGGCACAAGGGTGAAGACAAATTTGGCAAACAGAAAAGACAGAATACCGACGATCGCTGCATTTAAGGCCATCGTCCATTTTTTTGTTTCTTTTTTTGGAGCTTCATCATCCATGTCTTTTTCCCAATTGGATTCATACAGATCGGAAGAAAATTGAAGATGTTTTGAGCCGGTGGTGGTTGCGATGATGATGGCCGCGATCCCCCGCAGCAATGGGATGTGTTTGATTTTTTGAAAGATCGGTTTTTGTTCTCGAGAAAGGCGGTAAAACTCCATTTCACCGTCTTTTTTCCTGACAGCGGTGACCGTAAAGTGTCTACCCCCAAACATCACTCCTTCGATTACGGCTTGGCCTCCATATAAAGGCTTTGTTTGTTTCAATGGAATCCCTCGCTCATCGTAAACTTTTGTTATCCCTATTTTAACTTTCTTTTCTGAATAAGGAAAGGTCTGCACGAAAGGACGAAAAAGTTTTTTTAGATAGGGCATATTAAAAGAGGACTTCAATAGAAGAGGCTTCGTGGTGAAGGAGGAAATAGCTTTGGTCTTGAATCATGCGTGTTTAGGAACTTCACGATGATAAATAATCCTTCCAAACGACTTACAGATAGGTTAGCGAATTCATTTTGGTCATTTTTCACAAAATATCAAAGGGAATATGTCAGATGCAAGTCAGGAGAGAATCTTTATGATGAAGCGATATGTTCACGTCAAGAACCGTCAGATGGAGGTGGGCAACATGGACGGAAATGAAAACGGAAAGAATCAATCAGAACACAGTCAGCAAACGATGTCAATGTTTGCATATGTGGCCGTTACAGGCTTTTTTGGAGGATTGTTATGGAGTTTTGTGGCTTATTTTGCCTACTGGTTTCATTTTACCACGATTGAACCGAACGTTTTGCTGGAACCGTTTACTGTAGGAAAATGGCGGGAAACATGGATTGGTTTTTTCATGACATTGTTCGCTTATGGAATCGTTTCGATCCTTGCGGCCTTTATCTACTATCTTTGTTTCAAAAAAGTAAAATCTATGTGGATGGGAGTAGGGTATGGGATTGCCTTGTTTTTGGTTGTCATATTTATTTTCAATCCGATTTTTCCCGGCATAAAACATTGGAAACACATTTCTTTTCATACTTATGTGACAAGTCTTTGTCTCTATTCGCTTTATGGCTTATTTGTCGGATTTTCCATTTCTTATCAATATGGAGAAGTATATGGTCAATATTATAAAAAGCTTCAAAAACAAGAAAATAAATAATAGGTCATAGTTAAAAGCTTCCTGTTTATTATACGCTCTCCCCCAACGGAAAAGTACGGTCTTTCCGAGAAGGCTAATGAAAGATATGGGATATTTGTGATAAAATGTTTTAAAGAAATCTTTTTCAATAAGGTGGTCGCTGTGCATATACTTTTATTAAACGGCCCGAACTTAAATCGTTTAGGAAAACGAGAACCGGCGATTTATGGAACCGAAACATTAGATTCCATTGAGAAAAGAGTTTGGGAAAAAGGAAAAGAGTTTGGAGCAGAGGTGGTTTGTTTCCAATCTAACTATGAAGGGGCCCTGATTGACCGCATTCATCAAGCAGAAGACGAAGGGATAGAAGGCATCATTTTCAATCCAGGGGCTTTTACGCATTACAGCTATGCGCTAAGAGATGCAATAGCTTCCGTTCAAGTCCCGGTGATAGAAGTTCATTTGTCAAACATACATCGACGTGAATCCTTTCGACACCATTCTGTCATCGCTCCCGAAGCCATTGGTCAAATTGTCGGATTGGGGGCACTGGGTTATGAGTTGGCGCTTCAAGCCATTATTCAGTACATACAGGGGAGAGAATCTTAATGGAAAAAATCAAAAGACTTCGTGAACAATTTGCTCAAGCCGGTATTGATGGGATGCTAGTGACAAGCCCCTTTAATCGACGCTATATGACAAATTTCACCGGAACGAGCGGAGTAGCGCTTATTTCTGAGGAAAAAGCTTTATTTATTACCGATTTTCGCTACGTGGAACAAGCCGGGAATCAGGCAAAAGGATATGAAATTGTCCAACATGCCGTTCCCATTCATGAAGAAGTGGCGAAACAGGCTGAAAAGCTAGGCATTCAAAAATTAGGCTTTGAAAAAGATCACTTAACCTTTTCCAATTATCAAGACTATCAGAAAGCTTTTAAAGGCGAGCTAGTTCCTGTCGGTGATATCATCGAAAACTTGCGCTTGATTAAGAGCGAATCAGAGATTAAGATATTAAAGGAAGCTGCCGATATTGCCGATGCTGCGTTTAAACATATTTTGGACTTTATCAAACCGGGAATCACTGAGCTTGAAGTCGCCAATGAACTTGAGTTCTTTATGAGAAAGTGCGGGGCAACTTCTTCTTCGTTTGATACGATCGTTGCTTCAGGAAAAAGATCCGCTTTGCCACACGGAGTGGCCAGCGATAAAATCATCGAAAAAGGGGACTTAGTCACTCTTGACTATGGAGCCCTTTACAAAGGATATGTTTCCGATATTACTCGCACGGTAGCCGTTGGCGAGCCTTCCGACGATTTGAAAAACATTTATCAAATTGTTCTCGAGGCTCAATTGTTGGCGGTGGAAAAAATAAAACCGGGAATGACCGGGAAAGAAGCAGACGCGATTGCGAGAAACTACATAGCAGAAAAAGGTTTCGGCGATCGATTTGGCCATTCTCTTGGTCATGGAATTGGATTGGAAGTTCATGAAAAGCCTTTATTGTCTATGCGTTCGGATATTGTGCTGCAGCCGGGAATGGTTGTAACGGTTGAACCGGGGATCTATGTGCCCGGCCTTGGCGGAGTACGCATTGAAGACGATACGATTATCACAAGCAGCGGCAATGAAACGATCACGCATTCAACAAAAGAATTGATTATTTTGTAAATTACAGGAGGAAGCCATACATGATTTCAGTAAATGATTTTCGAACAGGTTTGACGATTGAAGTTGATGGAGAAATTTGGCGCGTACTGGATTTCCAGCACGTGAAACCGGGTAAAGGAGCGGCATTCGTTCGTTCGAAGCTGCGCAACTTGCGCACAGGCGCCATTCAAGAAAAAACGTTTCGCGCCGGCGAAAAAGTAGAAAGAGCACAAATTGATAATCGAAAAATGCAATACTTGTATGCAAACGGCGATCAACACGTTTTCATGGATAATGAAACATACGAACAAATCGAATTAAGCAGCTCCCAAATCGAGTACGAATTAAAATTCTTAAAAGAAAATATGGAAGTTTTCATTATGATGTATCAAGGAGAAACAATCGGTGTGGAACTTCCGAATACAGTGGAATTGACGGTCGTGGAAACGGAACCAGGAGTTAAAGGAGATACAGCATCAGGCGGTACAAAACCAGCAACGCTTGAAACAGGGCTTGTCGTACAAGTTCCGTTCTTTGTAAATGAAGGCGACAAACTCGTTATTAACACATCAGACGGCTCATACGTTTCAAGAGCGTAATCATACTACATTTTAAGTTGAAGGAAGCCAGATCAAGATCCTTTTATGGATTTTGATCTGGCTTCTTTTTTTCCTGCTTTTGGATTTGGGTGAAATGAAGTCATACTTCCTTCGATCGAAAATATATTTGTAGTAGAGGGGGCTTGTACTAGGAGGAATGAATGTGGAAGAAATTTTTGATTATTTGCCAAAGACAATTGCGGATGAAATGAAGCGACTGCCCGACAACTATTGGATGAAAGTGGAAGAAATCCGTATGAGAATTGGTCGTCCGCTTGAGATCGCTGTCAAGGGACGCCCCCTGTTTCTTTCTCATGTTGTCACGAAAGAGGACGGGGAAACGTTTATGAGTAAAATAAGCCACCATTCTTTTTATACGCTGGAAGAAGAATTGAAACGGGGGTACATTACCATCGAAGGAGGGCATCGAGTGGGGCTGGCGGGAAAAGTCATCCTTGAAAATGGACAAGTCAAGGGATTGCGCCATTTGTCCTCTTTTAATATAAGAATTGCCCGGGAGATCATAGGGATTTCACGTCCTCTTATCCCTTTTTTATTTGAAAAAGGATGGAAACATACGATGATTATCGGGGCTCCCCAGACAGGAAAAACGACTCTTCTCCGTGATATCGCCAGAGTCGTTTCGACCGGTTGTGACCAATTGAATATTCCACCCTTAAAAGTAGGAATTGTCGATGAACGTTCCGAAATCGCCGGCTGTATGTTTGGGATTCCTCAGCTTTCCTTTGGACCAAGAGTGGATGTGTTGGATGCATGTCCAAAAGCGGAAGGCATGATGATGATGATTCGTTCGATGAGTCCGGATGTTTTAGTAGTAGATGAAATCGGGCGGGAAGAGGATCGAATGGCTGTGCTGGAAGCGGTCAATGCAGGGGTAAAGCTTGTCATGACGACACACGGAGATTCTCTTGAAGAGATTCAAAAACGCCCTCTTCTTGCTGATATTGTCAATCGGCAATTAATCGAAAGGTATGTGGAACTGACACGAGAAAAAGGTCCCGGTACTATTTCCGTCATTAGAGGAGAAAAAGGGCAACGGCTGTCCCGCCAAATGAGGGTGGAAAAAGGATGAAATGGATTGGTGCCATCTTGATTCTGGGGTCCGCTTGCTGGTTCGGATTCGAACAAGCAAAACAATTAGCCGATCGGACGAAGCAATTGAAAATGATGATCGCGGCGTTGCAGTCGTTGGAGGCGGAAATTATGTACGGGCATACCCCTTTGCATGAAGCAGCGAGAAAAATCGGTCATCAGTTCGGATTCCCTGTCTCCCAGTTGTTCCTTACTTTTGCAGAAACGATTTTATCGACAGAAATTTCAGTCGATGAAGCATGGAAAAACAGTCTCCATTTTATCAGAAATAAGGCAGCCTTTAAGCGGCCGGAATATGAAATTATAGAACAATTTGGCGGATCGTTAGGCAAACATGACCTTCTGACCCAGCAGAAGCACATTCTTCTGACCCTTGCCCATTTGCAAAGAGAAGAGGAAGAAGCGCGGGAAAATCAAAAAAAATACGAAAAAATGTACAAAAGTTTAAGCATTTTAGTAGGGCTGCTTTTGGTCCTTTTGCTTTTCTAAAACCAGGGGGAATCGTACATGGGGATAGATGTGGATATTATTTTTAAAATCGCCGGTGTCGGACTCGTTGTCGCCTTCTTGCATACGATTTTGGACCAAGTAGGAAAAAAAGAGTATGCCCAGTGGGTTACATTATTTGGATTTATCTATATTTTGTTTGTTGTTGCCACCATCGTTGGGGATTTGTTTGAAAAAATCAAATCTGTATTTTTGTTTCAGTAGAAAAGGGGGAGAGGAAGATTGACATAATCAAAATTGCGGGGATCGCGCTTATTACAGTATTTTTAACTCTCCTCTTAAAAGAACAAAAGCCCAATTTTGCTGTGTTGCTTGTTCTATTTGTCAGTGTTGGAATTTTTTTGTTTTTAATCGATCAAATTCAATCCATTATTCAAATGATTCGTGAAATTGCTTCCAAAACAGACATCAACATGGTGTATGTGGAGACGATTTTGAAAATTATCGGGATCGCCTATATTGCCGAACTGGCTTCTCAAATATCAAAGGATGCGGGACTTTCGTCTCTGGCATCAAAGGTGGAATTAGCAGGAAAAATCTTGATATTGGCCATGGCTGTTCCTATTTTATCAGTCCTGCTCGAGACGATTATTTCTTTAATTCCGGCAAAATAAAAATCAATATTCATCGTCGACCATTACTCAAGAGGAAAAACGTCATCTTACTTTTAACCTGAATGCGTTATCCGGGACTTTTGTTCCGGTCGAGGAAAGCAGGACAGAGCCCTTTTAGGATGGTGAAAAAGATTGCGTGTCTATTCAATGCTTTTCGTCTTCGCTCTCTATTCTTTTGCCTTTTCTGGAACTGTTGTCCAGGCGGAAGGTTCTTCGGATTCTCGTGAACACCCTTCCCAAAAGGAAATGGTGCAAACCCAGCTGGAAAACCTAGGGGTAGATGAGTTGATGAATTACTGGAAAGAAGTAGTCAATGAATATGGCGGATATCTTCCTGAATCTCAAACAGGATCCCTTATGGATTATTTAAAAGGCGAAAAGCAGTTTTCCATCCAAGCATGGTTTTCGGCCATAGTCAAATTTTCTATTCAAGAAGTGTTAAAGAGTGGAAAACTTTTGGGATCGTTGATCGTGCTCACTGTTTTATGTGCCCTTCTGCAATCGCTTCAAAATGCTTTTGAGCAGGGGACCGTCAGCAAAGTGGCGTATGCCGTTGTTTTTATGGTGCTGATTGTCATTGCATTGAATAGTTTTCACATTGCCATTCAATATTCAAAAGAATCGATTGAACGGATGACTCATTTTTCATTGGCTCTTATTCCTTTGCTTCTTGCGCTTATTGCTGCATCGGGGGGAGCTGTTTCCGCTGCCTTTTTCCATCCCGTTATGATCTTTTTAATGAATACGAGCGGGCTGTTTATTCAAAACATTGTGTTTCCCCTGCTTTTTCTATCTGTCGTAGTCAGCATGGTCAGTTTGTTTTCAAAAGAGTATAAAGCCACTCAGCTTGCCTCCTTATTAAGAAATTGGAGCATCGGTCTTTTAGGGATTTTTATGGCCGTTTTTCTGGGGGTCGTTTCCGTTCAAGGGACCGCCACCGCTGTGACGGATGGCCTGGCTGTGAGGACCGCGAAATTTGTAACGGGTAATTTTGTCCCTGTTATCGGACGGATGCTCACAGAAACGGCCGATACCGTCATCAGCGCATCCGTGTTGTTAAAAAATACGGTCGGTATAGCCGGTATGGCGATCATACTCATTATTGCCGCTTTTCCAGCAGTAAAAATTTTGCTCATTGCCTTGATCTATAAGGTGGCCGCCTCTGTTTTGCAGCCGATTGGAGCAGGCCCCGTCATAACTTGCTTAGATATTATGAGCAAAAGCATTCTTTATGTCTTTGCCGCTTTGGCGATTGTTTCCATCATGTTTTTTCTCTGTATTACGATAATTGTGACAGCCGGAAATATCACGATGATGATGCGCTAGGAGGTTGACATGGATTTTTTTGCGAAATGGATTGCCAACATCATTCTTTTGCTTTTATTTGCTGTCACCATCGAAATGCTGCTTCCCTCTTCGACTTATCAAAAATATTTGAAAATCATCGTTGGACTTATTTTAATCGTTGTCCTGTTAACGCCGCTGCTCTCGGTGTTTTCCGGCCAATTCCAGCAAGAAATCGTTTCGGCGATCAAAACGAGCGGCGGAGAAACCTGGGAAGCAGAAAATCAATTGAATCAAAAGAAAAATGAAATACAAGCGTCTCAGCGTGAATATATTTTAAAACAGATGGCTGTCCAATTAAAACATTCGGTGGAAAAGGAGCTGATGAAGAAGTACAAAAAAGAAATTGTGGATATTCAAGTGGAAATGAAAGATCAACATGGGTATAAGCAGGAGGATATAAATAAAATCAAGGTGGTTTTAAAAGACGCAAAAGACGGAATGACAGAATCTGTTCAAGAGGTCAATATCGACATTCACGATTCTCGAAGTTCAAAGCCGCATGAAGAAGAGAAAAAAATCGCTGCTTTTTTAGCCAAACAGTGGGGAGAGGATCCGGAAAAAATCGTGGTACTGGATGAAGAGGGGACGGATGGGCATGGATTCTAAAAACAGTTCTGATAAAAAATGGCTCCCGCTAAAACTAGGCGATGGGAAGAACGATAAGAAAAAGAACAAATTGCTGTTTTTGGTGGTCGCTGCCGTTATTGGAGCCGCCTTGATGGCCGCAAGTGATATGTGGAACAAGAAAAATCAGGCAGTTACGACAACTGTGCAGCCCCCTTCGCAAAAAGATGTGGAAACCTTTGCGACAGATAAGAAAACAAAGCCGAAAAACATCCAAGATTACGAAACTCAGTATGAAAATCAACTAAAAGAAGCACTTGATGAAATGCTGGGCGTCAATAATGTCACGGTTGTCGTAAATGTAGAAGCAACAGAAAAAAAAGTACTGGAAAAAAACACGAAAACCCAAAAGCAAACAACGGAAGAAAAGGATAAACAAGGAGGGAAAAGAACCATTCAAGATGAAACAAAAGAAGAAAACGTGGTGATGGTGCAAAAAGGTGAAACGGATGAACCGCTCGTCGTAGAAACGATGAAACCGAAAATACGCGGGGTTCTAGTTGTAGCGGAAGGAGCAGAAAACATTGAAGTCAAAAAATGGATTATTGAAGCGGTTACGAGGGTATTGGATGTTCCTAGCTACAGAGTGGCCGTAATGCCTAAAAAATAGAAGGAGGATTCTGAAAAATGCTTTTAAAAAAACAGACTGTATGGCTATTAACCATGCTTAGCCTAGTTGTGGTGCTATCGGTATATTACATTACTTCTCCCGAACAGCCGAAAAACGGCGGCGAATTGGCAGAACAAAAACAAACCAATCCAGCAGCGGATGAATCGGCAAAAGATAAATCGGCCAAAAACCATAATGTGGAAGTCATTACGAAATCTGCGGGGGATGAAGCTTTCGAAGCTCTGCGTCTGGAAATTCAAGATGAACGCAGCAAATTGCGGGAAGAGCTGACCAACAAATTAGCTTCCTCTGATTTGTCTCCTGAAGAAAAAAACAAGGCTTATGACGAGATGGAAAAGCTGACGGAAATGGCAACAAAAGAAAATGTTCTTGAAACGCTGATCAAATCGAAAGGATATAAAGATGCGCTGGTTCGCGATGACGGAAAGCAAATATTAATTACAGTAAAATCGAATGAACATTCCGCTAAAGATGCGAACGAGATCATTCACCTTGTTGAAAAAGAAATGGATAATCAATATTTGCCAATTGCCGTGGAATTCCAGCCTTCTAAATAGCATATAAGAACAGTCTATAGGAATGGAAAACGGCGGACGATAAATCAGTGATATTTCTCAATAGATTTTGAGAGAGGGTATGAGGTTTCACTCACCTGATTCATCTATCTTTGCTTATGAACTTGTTTTTCGGATTGTATGAAAAAGTCCTCAAAGCGAGGAATGAAGAAGAAATCTCATTGAAGTCAAAAGGGATTCAAACAACAAATGTTTTCTGAATATTCCGTGTTATGAAATGGAGCCTTGTCATTCATTTTGAGACAAGGTTTTATTTGTGGGCTGAATGATTTTTCAACGTATTTCTGGTTTTCAAAGAGGGGGACATGATCGCCTTATGAAAAAAAGTATTTGAATTTTTTCTTTTCCGAAAAGCAGGATTGTCATTTGTTTTGGCGAAAACTGAAAAAGTCCGGGAGGAAGAAAAACAATCCTGATCTTTATTATTGCATGAAAAACAGCTAAAATAGGGATATTCATGGAAACATGAATAAAGCTGTTCTTGTCTTTTCACAAATTCTTATCGTATGATGTTATTAATTAGGCTTATTATTTAGTCATTATTTAGGAAAGGGTGCTAAAAATGAAAGTCCAAGAAATTAGGGAGCTAATTAAGCTTGTCGATCAATCAAGCATTGACGAGTTTGTATATGAAGAAGACGGCGCTAAAATCCAAATGAAAAAGCGTGCCGGTGTTACATATGTACAGCAAGAGCCTGTTTCTGTTCAACCTGCTGCATCCCTGCAGCCTGCTGCCGCACAAGTAGCGGTGCCAAAAGAACAGGCGGCTGTGGAAAAAGCTTCGACAGAGGCGGCGCAAGAGAAAGCAGAAACATCCAATACGGATTCAGCATTACATAAAATTACATCTCCAATGGTCGGAACGTTTTATCAATCTCCGTCTCCAGACGCTGATCCTTACGTAAAAGTAGGATCAAAAGTACAGAAGAATACAGTGGTTTGCATTATAGAAGCCATGAAGTTATTTAATGAAATAGAGGCAGAAGTAGACGGAGAAATTGTGGAAGTGCTAGTAAAAGACGGGCAATTGGTGGAATATGGGCAACCGTTGTTTCTAGTGAAAACAGAATAAGGAGAGATCGGCATGATAAAAAAACTACTGGTTGCGAACCGTGGGGAAATTGCGGTCCGAATTATTCGCGCTTGTCGGGAATTAGGTATAGAGACCGTCGCCATTTATTCGGAAGCAGATAAAGAAGCGCTCCATGTCCAGCTTGCGGATGAAGCTTATTGCGTTGGTCCGAAGACATCAAAAGAAAGCTATTTGAACATGACGAATATCATCAGCGTAGCCACCTTGACTAACTGTGATGCGATTCACCCTGGATATGGATTTTTGTCGGAAAACGCCGATTTCGCAGAATTATGCCGTGAATGCAATATCACGTTTGTTGGCCCTTCACCGGAAGCCATTTCTAAAATGGGAACGAAAGACGTAGCGAGAGAAACGATGAAAAAAGCCGGTGTTCCAATCGTTCCGGGATCTCATGGGATTATCAAAAACATCGATGAAGCCCTATCACTGGCTGAGGAAATTGGCTATCCTGTGATTATAAAAGCGACCGCAGGCGGTGGCGGAAAAGGCATTCGCGTTGCCAGAAATCCACAGGATCTGGAAAAAGGAATCAATATTACTCAACAAGAAGCGGCTACTGCTTTTGGCAACCCCGGTGTATACATCGAAAAATACATTGAAGATTTCCGTCATGTAGAAATCCAAATTTTGGCGGACCAATACGGCAACGTCATTCATTTAGGTGAACGGGATTGTTCGATACAAAGACGTCTGCAAAAATTGTTGGAAGAATCTCCATCACCTGCTTTAGACGGTGAAATTCGAAAAGAAATGGGAGAAGCGGCCGTGAAAGCGGCAAAGGCGGTTGATTATACAGGAGCCGGTACGATAGAATTTATTTATGATTATCGTAACCGCCAATTTTATTTCATGGAAATGAATACCCGGATTCAAGTGGAGCATCCTGTAACAGAACTGGTTACTGGCGTTGATCTTGTGAAAGAACAAATTCGTATCGCTTCTGGAGAACAACTTTCCCTTAAACAAGAAGACGTGACTTTTCATGGATGGGCGATTGAATGCCGTATCAATGCAGAGAATCCTGAGAAAAATTTCATGCCTTCCCCGGGCATAATCCAAATGTATTTGCCGCCGGGAGGGCTTGGAGTTCGTGTGGATTCCGCTGCGTATCCAGGCTATATGATTCCTCCTTATTACGATTCTATGATCGCCAAATTAATTGCTTACGGCGATACCCGCGAAGAAGCGATCGCCCGGATGAAACGTGCTTTAAGCGAGTTTGTCATTGATGGTGTTCATACAACCATTCCGTTTCATTTGAAATTATTAGCGCATGAAAAGTTCGTGGAAGGAGACTTTAATACAAAGTTTCTTGAGATGTATGATGTGATGAACACATAATATGCCCGGAGGTGCAGAAAATGGTTGAAAATAACCAACTGTTGGAAATGAACAATGATGAAAATGAGCTGGGGAAAATAGAGATTGCGCCTGAAGTCATTGAAGTGATTGCCGGAATTGCCGCTTCTGAAGTAGAGGGCGTTGCTCAAATGCGCGGAAGTTTTGCGTCGGGTGTAGCGGAACGTTTAGGACGGAAAAACCATGGGAAAGGTGTAAAAGTGGAGTTGACAGACGAAAGCATGAAGGTGGACGTCTATTGTGTCGTCCATTTTGGCATCTCCATCCCGTCTGTAGCTCAAAAAGTTCAAGACAGTATTCGCCAGGCGCTGCTCAATATGACATCGCTTGAGGCTGATGAAGTAAATGTCCATATTGTAGGAGTACAATTTGAAACGAAAACGAATGACGGCGAAATTGAACAAGAAGTGTAAAAATAGCTGACCCCATGCCGAGGATCATGTCCCTCCTCATCTTTGTCTGAATAAAGACAACAATTCTTGAGTGATAAGGAGGGGCGGGTCTTTTTGGGTCGGCCTCTTTTTGTACGTGCCGTTATGCGAATGGTCGCTTAATTGGTCGGAACTTCTTTTCTCATTTTTGATTGTCTTGATATAATACCAGCAAGAAATACATAAAAAGAAGGAGAGCACGAATGAACAGAAGAGAAGCGCGCGAAAAAAGTCTGCAAGCGTTATATCAGATCGATGTAAGCGGTGCGGATCCAGCGGAAGCTATCCGAAATGTAGTCCCTGAAGAAGTGGACGACAGTTATGTGCATCAATGTGTACTCGGTACATATGAACATCTGGATGAAATAGATGGCTGCATTAAACAGCATTTGGAAAATTGGTCATTTGACCGCTTGGCAAAAGTCGACCGCAATATTTTAAGATTGGCTGTCTACGAAATGAAATATCGGGAAGATGTTCCCGCCAATGTGGCAATCAATGAGGCAGTAGAAATCGGCAAACGATTTGGAGACGAACGTTCAGGAAAATTTATTAACGGTGTTTTATCAAGAATTAAAAAGTCGCTAGAGAATAAATAGGAGGCGAAAAGCATTGGCAGGCAAACTAATTGATGGGAAAGCGGCGGCAAAGGAAATTCGTGAAGAAATAAAAAAAGAAGTGGATGAATTAAAAGCGCAAGGTGTTGTTCCGGGTCTTGCCGTGATACTGGTCGGAGATGATCCCGCATCCCATACGTATGTAAGGAATAAAGAAAAAGGCTGTAAGGAAGTAGGCATTCATTCGGAAATTTATAAATACCCTGCTGCCATTTCGGAAGCCGAGCTGCTCGATAAAATCCGCGAATTGAATGAGGATAAGCGAATTCATGGCATTCTTGTTCAGCTGCCGCTTCCTGGTCACATTTCCGAATCAAAAGTCATTGACACGATTTCTCCAGAAAAAGATGTCGATGGGTTTCATCCGGTGAACGTTGGGAAAATGGTAATAGGAAAAGAAGGGTTTTTGCCGTGTACCCCATATGGCATTATGAAACTGCTGGAAAGAGAACAGATCGATTTGCAAGGAAAACGGGCAGTTGTCATTGGGCGGAGCAACATTGTTGGAAAGCCTGCCGGACTTTTATTACTTCAGCGTAATGCGACTGTCACTTATTGTCATTCTAAAACAGAAAATCTTTCGTATCATACGAAACAAGCCGATATCATCATAGCGGCAGTTGGAAAAGCGAAATTTTTAAAAGCAGAAGATGTGAAAGAAGGGGCTGTCATCGTTGATGTCGGTATGAACCGCGACGAAAACGGAAAGCTTTGCGGGGACGTTGACTTTGAATCCGTTCGAGAAAAAGCAAGCTTCATTACTCCTGTGCCTGGTGGAGTTGGACCGATGACGATTACGATGTTGCTTTACAATACGGTTCAATCAGCCAAAAGAATGGTAAAAGATCGCATTTCCAATTGATTCATAGTACAATAATAAAAAAGAAGGCTGCCTTCCAGCGATTGGCGTGGAATGCAGCTTTTCTTATGACATTCCGGCAGCCGTAGCCGGGAAAAAGACGAAAAGGTGATTTTTTATGAATCAGCCAGCGTATTTAACGGTGAAGGCATTAACGAAATATCTCAAAAGAAAATTCGATGCGGATCCGTACCTTCGAAACGTCATGGTAAAAGGTGAAATTTCCAATTTCAAACAGCATACGAGCGGACATATGTATTTTACGTTAAAGGACGACCAGGCGAGAATTTTGGCCGTGATGTTTTCCACGATGAATAGACGATTAAAATTTCAACCTGAAAATGGCATGCAAGTGTTAGTTAAAGGGGAAATCACGGTATATGAAGCGAGCGGCCAGTATCAAATTTATGTCAAGGAAATGCAGCCGGACGGGATTGGCGAATTGTTTCTGGCCTTTGAACAATTGAAAGAAAAATTGGAAAAAGAAGGCCTCTTTCGTCCGGAAATAAAGAAAAAAATCCCGTCATTTCCTGCGGCTGTTGGAGTCGTTACTTCTCCGACGGGAGCCGCCATTCGTGATATTATAACGACTATTAAAAGACGATTTCCCATCACTAAAGTATATGTTTATCCGGCGCTTGTTCAAGGAGAAAATGCCGCTAGTTCTGTGGCGAAAGCCATTGCTGAAGCGAATCGCAATGAAGAGATTGATGTCCTGATCGTTGGGCGCGGCGGTGGATCGATCGAAGAGCTATGGGCATTCAATGAAGAAGTGGTGGCCAGAGCCATTCACCATTCCCGCATCCCGGTTATATCCGCCGTCGGACATGAAACGGATTTCACCATCGCGGATTTCGTTGCCGATATGAGAGCGCCGACGCCAACGGGAGCCGCTGAATTGGCCGTACCGCAAATAGAGGACGTATTGGAGAAAGTGTTGACGAAAAAAATGCGCTTGATTCGGGCCGTTTCCGAAAAGGTAAATAGAGAACGAAAACGTTATGAAGCGCTGAAGGATTCTTATGTTTTGCGCAATCCGGCATCGATATACGTTCAGAAAATGGAGAAAGTGGACAGGCTGACGGAAAAATTAATAAGGGAACAGAGATTTCAGTTTCATCGTTTGCAAGATTATTATTCTTATTTGAGCAAACAACTATTCAAACATCATCCGGGAAAACGAATTCAACTAGCTTCAGAAAATGTAGAACATCAGCAGCTTGAGCTTCACAAACAAATGGTTCGCTATTTGAATGAGCATAAGAAAAAGCTGGGAAATACTTTATCGGTTTTTAGCGCCCTCAATCCTATGAAAATTATGGAAAGAGGTTATGGCGTTGTGTTTTCGGAAGATCAAACGGTCATCAAAAGCACCGAACAAGTGGATCGAGGAGACAATATTCAAATCCGTCTTTCAGACGGTCAATTGGATTGCCGAGTAACGGAAGTAAGGAGGGATCATAATGGCAATTGAGCAGGAACTATCATTTGAACAAGCGATGGAACAATTGGAGGACATTGTGAGAAAGCTGGAAGAAGGAAATGTTCCGTTGGAAGAAGCGATTTCAATCTATAAAAAAGGTATGGAACTTTCTAAGCTTTGCCATGATAAATTGCAAGATGCGGAAGAACAGGTAGCAAAGCTCATGACTGAAGAAGGCGAAAGAGAATTTCGCATTCAAGAGGAGGAGTAGAAGACATTGTCCCAATCTACGTTGGCCGATTTTATGAAAGAATACAAACAAAAAATAGAACAGAAATTAAGATTTTATATTTCCTCTTTGGACTCTCCTCCCGTTTTAAAAGAAGCAATGGATTATTCTTTACAGGCGGGCGGAAAAAGAATACGTCCGGTTCTTTTATTTGCTGCTATTAACAGTTTTGGGAAAGACCCTGAAAGGGGAATGGATGCAGCAGCCGCTCTCGAAATGATTCATACTTATTCTTTAATCCATGATGACTTGCCAAGTATGGATGATGACGATTTGCGCCGCGGAAAACCGACGAACCATAAAGTTTACGGAGAGGCAAACGCTATTTTGGCAGGAGATGCGCTATTGACGTACGCTTTTCAAATTATCGCTCAATCACCTGACTTGTATGAAAAAGAAAAAGTGGCTATCATAGAGCAATTGGCTAAAGCGGCGGGACCGGAAGGAATGGTAGCAGGGCAAGTCGCAGATATGGAAGGTGAAAAAAAAGCTCTTACTTTAGAGGAACTAGAAGCCGTTCATAGAAATAAAACCGGGCGATTGATTGCCTTTAGCGTAAGAGCCGGGGCTTTGATCGGCGGGGCAACGGAAGCAGAATTGGCTGTTTTCGAAAGATATGCCTACCACATCGGAATTGCGTTTCAAATTCAAGATGATATATTGGACATAGTCGGCTCAGAGGAAAAACTCGGAAAAAGAGTCGGAAGTGATATAGCGAACCACAAAAATACGTATCCGGCTTTATTAACCGTTAGCGGGGCGAGAGAAAAATTAAAAGAACATGTCCATCAAGCAATAGAAGAGTTGAACCGTTTAAACGTTGAGACAGCTCTTTTAAAAGATATTGCCCTAATGATTGCCACCAGGGACAGCTAATGACGTGAAATTTCCATCATCGGGAGTGTTTGCATCCTTCTCTGATGATGAGTCGAACCAATCGGGTATATACGGTTAGTCTACATTGTTTTTCAATGGAGATTCGAGTCTCTGGATAAAGGGTTACACTATCTCTCAAAATGGTTTGTGGGGTCATTCGTTTTGTGATATGATCAAATACAAAGTGACATTGGCGTCATCGAGATGCTGTTTATTCGCTCAGGTTCCAGTCATATCAATCAATAGAGGCACTGCCGAAAAATGAAGTTTCTCATACGCAAAAAAGCGGATAAGGCTTAGTGGACGGAAGCTTTAGGAAAAGACGGCAGCTGAAAAGCCCGATTTGAATATCGGGATGATGCGGACGTTTAAGCGGTCGAAGAAAAGAGCTGCTGTCATAAAGGTGTGAGCGTTTTTGCCCAACGTTCTTGTGCTTTCCGTTCGATGTATTGAGATTTATTGCTTTGAGTTTTTGAGGCAAGTGCTCCTAAACAAATGGCTTCTTCCAATGTTTAGGAAGCGGTCTTAATGCCTGTTTAAGCAGAATCATTGAAATCTGAACAGAATGAAAGCGAGTGATCCTCTTGGATCTATTATCAATAAAAGACCCTTCTTTTTTACGAAATTTAAGCATACAAGAATTAGAAGCATTAAGTGCTGATATACGTCAATTCCTGATCGAAAAACTTTCTAAAACAGGCGGGCATATCGGACCCAATCTCGGGGTAGTGGAGTTAACCATTGCGCTCCATCGTTGTTTTCAAAGTCCACAGGACAAAATTCTATGGGACGTCGGCCACCAGTCTTATGTCCATAAAATTTTGACGGGACGCGCCGATCAATTTGATACGCTTCGCCAATATAAAGGCCTCTCTGGTTTTCCAAAGCATTCTGAAAGTGAACATGATGTTTGGGAAACGGGCCATAGCTCCACTTCGTTATCTGCAGCGATGGGAATGGCCATTGCCAGAGATTTAAAAAATGAATCGTCTTATATTGTACCCGTTATTGGAGACGGAGCGTTAACAGGAGGAATGGCATTAGAGGCGCTGAATCATATTGGTCACGAAAAAAAAGACATGATCGTCGTCTTAAATGACAATGAAATGTCGATCGCTCCAAATGTAGGCGCTCTTCACAGTATGTTGGGCAGATTGCGAACAGCGGGGAAATATAATCGAGTGAAGGACGAATTAGAACAATTATTGAAAAAAATCCCGGCTGTAGGCGGAAAGATTGCCCAAACGGCTGAGAGGTTAAAAGACAGCTTGAAATATTTGGTTGTCAATGGCGTTTTTTTTGAAGAACTCGGATTCAAATATTTTGGTCCGATTAACGGCCACGATTTTCATGAATTGATTGAAAATATTCAGTATGCCAAAAAAACAAAGGGACCTGTGCTTCTTCACGTCATTACGAAAAAAGGGAAAGGGTACCAGCCTGCCGAGTCGGACAGAAAAGGAACATGGCATGGAACCGGACCATATAAGATTGAAACAGGGGATATCATCAAACCGGTAGATGCTCCTCCGGCTTGGAGTGCAGTGGTCAGTGAAACCGTCCGAAAATTGGCCAGAACGGACAAACGAATTGTGGCGATTACTCCGGCAATGCCGGTCGGATCGAAATTGCTTGGGTTTGCCGAAGAATTTCCGGATCGGATGTTTGATGTTGGAATTGCAGAGCAGCATGCAGCCACGATGGCCGCCGGTTTGGCTACACAAGGCATGAAACCTTATTTAGCTATATATTCCACCTTTTTGCAAAGAGCATATGACCAGGTAGTTCATGATATATGCCGTCCTAATTTGAATGTGTTCATTGGTATTGACCGCGCCGGACTTGTGGGCGCAGACGGGGAAACGCATCAAGGCGTCTTTGATATTGCCTTTTTAAGGAGCTTGCCTAATCTTGTTTTAATGATGCCAAAGGACGAAAATGAAGGCCAAAACATGGTGTATACCGCGTTGCAATATGATGATGGCCCCATTGCGATGAGATTCCCCCGCGGAAACGGGCTAGGCGTACCAATGGACGAGGAATTTACAGCCATTCCGATTGGAACATGGGAAGTGTTGAAAGAGGGCAAAGATGCGGCTATTCTTACTTTTGGCACGACCATTCCTATGGCATTGGAGGCAGCGAAAGAATTGGAGAAGCAGGGGCAGTCTGTCAAAGTGGTCAATGCCCGCTTTATTAAGCCGCTTGATGAAGAGATGCTGCTCTCGATTTTAAAGGAAAACATCCCTATTCTCACGATCGAAGAAGCGGTTCTTCAAGGGGGATTTGGAAGCGCGGTGATGGAATTTGCCCACGACCGTGGTTTCCACCATACCGTCATTGAACGCATGGGAATACCGGACCGTTTTATTGAACATGGCAGTGTCAACAAGTTGCTGGAAGAAATGGATCTTACTTTTGAACATGCAGTGAAGATTCTTCATTCCATCATTCCAGAAAAAAAGAAAAGGGCTTGATTATGAAAGTAAAAAAACAGCGACTAGATGTGCTACTTGTGGAAAGAGGATTAATAGAGACAAGAGAAAAAGCAAAAAGAGCAATCATGGCGGGAACCGTTTTCTCCAACGAGACTAGGCTTGAAAAACCGGGAGACAAGGTTCCGGAGGACATTCCTTTAGAAATAAAGGGAAATCCGTTGCCATATGTTAGCCGTGGAGGTTTAAAGCTAGAAAAAGCGTTAAAAGAATTTGATGTGGATATAAAAGGAAAAATTTTATTGGATATCGGAGCTTCTACCGGAGGATTTACGGATTGTGCTCTTCAAAACGGAGCAAAAATGTCGTATGCATTGGACGTCGGATATAATCAATTAGCATGGAAATTGAGAAAAGATGAACGCGTAGTGGTCATGGAACGTACTAATTTTCGCTATGTACAGCCGGAAAATTTTACAAAAGGCTTGCCTAATTTTGCTACCATTGATGTTTCATTTATCTCATTGCGATTGATTTATCCGGTGTTGAAAAAAGTGCTGGTGCCTTCCAGTGATTGCATTGCCTTAATTAAACCGCAGTTTGAAGCGGGAAGGGAACAAGTAGGAAAAAAAGGAATCGTTCGTGATCCTCGCGTTCATCAAGAAGTAATCGAACAAACAATCGATTTTGCTGCCAAAGAAGGATATATAGTCAAAAATTTATCGTACTCTCCCATTACAGGAGGAGACGGAAATATTGAATTTTTGCTCCATCTTTTTTGGCCGGGAGAGAGCCGATCGATCGAGCAAGAGGATCAAAAATATCCTTTTTCGATTGAATCGATCGTAAAAGAAGCTCACGAGCAGTTCAAAAAATCGAAAGATCCATCTTAAAAACAGGAGACGGACGGAATTGCCTTGCTTCCGGGAGGCGGCCGGGTCTCCTTTTCAGTGTAATGGCGGCTCTTTAATGGTAGGCCGTTTTTCTTTTTGTTTTCGCATATTTGTTTTACACAACAGGAGATACTACAATACAGATTCTCGGCATCGGCCTTTAGAAAAGAACGCGGCAGACCCGGATGCCCGGGCGAAGAACTATGACTATACTTCCTCGTTCATTTAATATATGATAAATGTATAAACAAGCATGTTTATACAAAGTTTATGGGGTGTTATACATGAATAAAGGACAACGCCATATTAAAATTCGCGAATTTATTGCACATCATGATATTGAGACTCAAGACGAGCTTGTTGAATATTTGCGAAAAGCAGGATTTAATGTTACGCAGGCGACTGTTTCCAGAGATATAAAAGAATTGCACCTTGTCAAAGTGCCATTGCCGGATGGCAGATACAAATACAGTCTTCCGGCTGATCAGCGTTTTAATCCGTTGCAAAAATTGAAAAGAGCTTTGCTTGACGCTTTTGTCAGCATTGATTCCGCAGGGCATTTTGTGGTGTTGAAAACGCTCCCTGGCAATGCTCATGCTGTAGGAGCTCTGCTTGATAATTTAGATTGGGAAGAAATTTTGGGAACCATCTGCGGCGACGACACTTGCTTAATTATTTGCAGAGAACCGGAACATACAGAGTTGCTGAAAAAACGATTTCTGGAAATGCTGTAATAACAGGTTTGGAGGGATGTAATTGCTGCAAGAATTATCCATCCACAATTTTGCCATTATCGATGAACTTTCCCTCTCCCTCGATAAAGGATTGACGGTTTTAACCGGTGAAACAGGGGCCGGTAAATCGATTATTATTGATGCCATTTCGCTGTTGATAGGCGGAAGAGGTTCTGCTGAATTTGTCCGGCACGGAGAAAAAAAGGCAGAAATTGAAGGGTTGTTTTTGCTGGATAATCCCGATCATCCTTGTTATCAAAAAGCAGAGGAATTGGGAATCGACATTGAAGATGGAATGATTGTCCTTCGCCGGGAGATTTCGACTTCTGGAAAAAGTGTCTGCCGAATTAATGGGAAGCTGGTCACGATATCCATTTTGAGGGAGATTGGCGCCTCCCTCGTCGATATTCATGGTCAGCATGAGCATCAAGAACTGTTAAATCCCGCTCTCCATTTGCAATTGCTGGACGAATTTGCAGGCAAAGAATTGGAGAAAGCCAAGATGAGCTATCAAGAGCTGTATGAGCAATACGTAAAAACGAAACAAAGAATTAGCCAATTAAGCGAGAATGAACAAGAGATGGCTCATCGACTCGATCTCATTCAATTCCAACTGAATGAAATTCAAAGCGCTGACTTGCAGCTGAATGAAGATGAAAAGCTGCTGAATGAAAAACGAAAACTTTCCAATTATGAAAAGTTATATGAAGCCATTACGACAAGCTACGATGGCCTGCAAGGGGAAGGAAAAGGACTCGATTGGGTCGGCCTTGTCATGAGCTATTTAGAGACAGCTGCTGAACTGGATAGTGAATACGAACCCGTTTATAAAAATGTGTCAAACGCTTATTATATGCTGGAAGACGCTGCAAGGCAAATCAGCGGAGAAATGGATACGATCGAATTTGATCCTAACAGATTAAATGAAATTGAAGCCCGATTGAATGAAATCAATCTTCTGAAAAGAAAATACGGACAAAGCATTGAAGAGATTTTGGAGTACGGGGCCAAAATAGAAGAAGAGATCGAAACTTTAACCCATAAAGAAACCAGGCTCGAGGATTTGGAAAAAAAATTAGCGTCCATCAAACAAGATCTGTTATTGGAAGCGAAAAATTTGAGCAATTTGCGCAAAAAATGGGCAGAAACACTGACTGAAGCGATTCACCACGAATTAAAACAGCTTTATATGGACAAGACTGTATTTGAAATTCGATTCCTACCTGTGGAAGAAGACACATTCCATAAAGACGGGATCGATCAAGTGGAATTTTATATTTCTACCAATCCGGGCGAACCCTTGAAACCTTTAGCAAAAGTGGCTTCTGGAGGAGAATTGTCGCGGATTATGCTGGCGTTGAAAACGATTTTCTCCAGCCACCAAGGGGTTACTTCCATCATATTTGATGAAGTGGATACAGGGGTTAGCGGCCGCGTCGCACAGGCGATCGGCGAAAAAATTTATCAAGTATCTGTTCAATCCCAAGTTCTGTGCATTTCTCATCTGCCGCAGGTCGCGGCCATGGCGGACACTCATTTATATATTTCCAAAGAGACCGACAAAGGACGGACTAGAACGTCTGTCAAACCGTTGGAATATGAAGAAAAAGTAAAAGAGATCGGCCGGATGATTTCGGGAGTAGAAATGACCACTTTGACGAAGCAGCATGCAAAGGAACTGCTTGACTTGGCCAAATCCATTAAACAAGTTTGAAAAGCTATCCTAAATTGGATAGCTTTTTGCTGTTTACACAGTTATAAATCCATTCCGGAAAGGTCAAATTAAAAGTGTAGCCTAATAAGAAGCGAGGAGAGTGAAAAGATGAGTTTGGATCGTCTAAGGAAAATAATTGGTGGAATTCTCCTTGTTTCTTTGATCATGGCTTTGGTGTGTCAGCCTGTTGAAAAATACATGTCCATACCAAAATCGATATCTTTGCCAGAAGGAGAACAAATTTCTTTCGGCAAATCTCAAGCAGTGAGTGCATTTGCTTCTTCAAAGGACCATGTTGATGTTCATAATCGAAAAAGTGCGTTTTCTATAAAAGGAAAGGATATAGGAAAAGAAGAAGTATTGCTGGAATATGCAGGATTTCCAATGAAAAAAGTGGATATACGAGTAGTCAAAAACATTAAAATCATACCCGGCGGCCAATCGATAGGGGTAAAATTAAATTCGCTAGGCGTCCTCGTCGTAGGTCATCACTTGGTAGATTCTGCATCTGGGAAAAAATCACCTGGTGAGGAAGCCGGTATTCGAGTCGGTGACATTATAACGGAAATCAATGGTCACCCCGTAGAAAAATTAAACGATATTTCTCGATTAATAAAGCATGCCGGCATTGAAAAAAAGCCGCTGGAAGTCATAGTGATAAGAGATAACCAAAAAATCAAAACAAAACTTCTTCCACTAAAAGACAAAAACGAAAATACCTACAAACTGGGGCTTTATATCCGAGATTCAGCAGCAGGAATCGGTACGATGACCTTTTATGATCCAAAAACAAAAAAATATGGCGCTTTGGGTCATGTCATTTCCGATATGGATACAAAAAAACCGATCCTTGTTCATGATGGCAATATTGTACGATCGACCGTGACTTCTATTGAAAAAGGACGTCATGGCGATCCTGGAGAAAAGTTAGCCCAGTTTTCAGAAGATCGCCAAACGATCGGCGATATTCGCAAAAACAGCTCGTTTGGCATTTTCGGCAAATTAAATCAAAATATCTCGAATGGAGTATTAAACAAGCCGATGCCAGTGGCTTTATCTTATCAAGTAAAAGAAGGACCGGCTAAAATATTGACGGTTTTAAATGGTGAAAAAGTGGAATCTTATGATATTGAAATTGTCAGCACGATTCCGCAAAAATATCCCGCTACCAAAGGAATGGTGATCAAAATAACCGACCCGAGACTACTCGATAAAACAGGTGGAATTGTTCAAGGGATGAGCGGGAGCCCCATTATACAAGATGGAAAAATTGTGGGTGCCGTAACCCATGTTTTTGTCAACGATCCAACTTCCGGCTATGGCGTTCACATTGAATGGATGTTGCATGAAGCGGGGATCGATATTTACGGAAATAAAAATAAAAAAGCAGCAAGTTAAAAACCAGATGGAGCAATCCACCTGGTTTTTTCTTTTCAAAAACGAAAACTGCTAAAATCTTCATTAAAAATTTGAAAACTTAAAGGATTTTTTTTGGATTTGTCGAAAAAATAATTCAGAGAATGAATATAATGAGAAATATAAAAGAGAGAAATCAGGATTGAGGAGGAAACCTGTAGTGAAAAAAATAAAAGTGGCTGTTGTTGACGATAATCGCGAATTGGTGAATTTGTTGGTAGACGCTATTTCTTCTCAAGAAGATATGGAAGTAGCGGGGGTTGCTTACAATGGACATGATTGCTTGGAAATGCTCCCAAGAACGGCTCCCGATGTGTTAATATTGGATATTATCATGCCTCATTTTGATGGATTGGCTGTACTGGAAAGTATCAGAGAGAATCCTTTGGAGAAAACGCCGAATGTCATTATGCTAACAGCTTTTGGACAGGAAGATGTGACGAAAAAAGCTGTTGAATTAGGAGCTTCTTATTTTATTTTAAAGCCTTTTGATATGGAAAATTTGATCAGCCATATTCGTCAAGTAAGCGGATCAGCACCATCGATTCTAAAAAAATCCACTCATTTTTCCCGAATGGCCTCCGAGCAAAAGCCGAAAAATTTAGATGCAAGCATTACGAGCATTATTCATGAAATTGGTGTGCCGGCTCATATTAAAGGCTATTTATATTTGCGCGAAGCCATCGCAATGGTGTACAACGACATTGAACTGCTGG
This sequence comes from Bacillus sp. FSL W8-0223, assembly GCF_038006805.1. NCBI lineage: Bacteria > Bacillati > Bacillota > Bacilli > Caryophanales > Bacillaceae > Bacillus > Bacillus sp. FSL W8-0223. The sequence continues at coordinate 2,411,172 of NZ_JBBOVX010000001.1, read as the reverse complement.
GATCCATTACCAAAATCCTGTATCCGGATATCGCTAAGAAATACAATACGACCGCAAGCCGAGTGGAGCGGGCGATCCGTCATGCCATCGAAGTTGCTTGGAGCCGTGGAAATATAGAATCCATTTCTTCTTTATTTGGTTATACGGTGAGCATGTCGAAAGCAAAACCTACGAACAGTGAGTTTATCGCGATGGTAGCCGATAAGCTGAGATTGGAGCATAAAGCTTCTTAAATATCCGTTTGGACGATCATTTTAACGATCGTTGCAATGTCTGATCCATTTTTACTCAGCGTTAAAGACTTCTTTCATTTTTATGTATGAACATTCTTTTTTGGTCAAATGGTAAGCCTCTGAAAGAATGTTCTTTTTTGTTCCAAAGGAAAAATGGATTAAGGGGATGAGTGGGTCGTGACTCTCATATTTGCCCATAGAGGGTTTTCCAGCATTGAGCCGGAAAATACGATGTCGGCTTTTCAAGAAGCGGAAAAATGCGGTGCTGATGGAATCGAATTAGATGTGCAATTGACAAAAGACGGCGAAGTAGTGGTTATTCATGATGAAAAGGTGGATCGTACCACCAATGGAAAAGGGTATGTAAAAGATTACACGTTGAGCGAGCTGCAGCAATTGAACGCACACTATATTTTTAAAAAACAGAACGAAAAAGTGCGAATTCCAACGTTAAAAGAAGTGTTTGACTGGTTGGCCGGAAATCATTTGATTTGCAATGTAGAAATAAAAAGCCACGAATTTCAGCAATTCCATTTAGAGGAAAAAGTCATTGCATTCATCCGCCGCTATGGATTTGAAAAACGAGTGATTCTTTCTTCTTTTAATCATTACTCGATCGTTCATTGTTATCGGCTGGCGCCCGATGTGGAAACGGCCCTTTTGTATTCCTACGGGATATATTTACCGTGGGTCTATGCGAAAGGATTACATGCAAGAGCCATTCATCCCCATTATCAGACATTAACGGAAGAAATCGTTCAAATGTCCCGTCAAAATGGAATTAAAGTACGTCCTTATACCGTTAACCGTGAGAAAGACATGAAACGCCTTTTTGCGATGGGGTGTGACGCCATTATCACGGACGAACCGAAGAAAGCACTCCGGCTGCGGCAAAGTGATGGCCAATCGTCATCATAAAAAGAACGACAATGTGGATATTTTATATACTCAATGGAAATGGATTAGATCAGTTAAATGAAACGGCTTCGAGGGAAACATTCCCTTGAAGCCGCTAATCTTGTTTGTGGACAATCTTTTCAAGCAAAATCCATTTTGCGAACACGAAGAGCAAGATGGTCATTCATGAATCCATTCTTTTTATCTTTTTTGGAATCGTTTTTGTACTTTGTTTCTTTTACGGTCGCGGTAAAAAACAAAACCCCCTACAAACGAAAGCCCGGCTCCAAACAGTAAAAAGCCGATAAGAAATTGCAGCCATAATGAAAGAAAGGGCGGGTGTAGAATACCGAATACCGTATCTCTCATCCACTTTATTCCCAGACCCGCAAGAAGCGCGGGAATGACCAATATTAATAGCGCAAAAATACGAGCCATGACTTTCTCCCCTTTTTGTCCGTATGACCAAATAGTATCCAACTTTTCGAAATTGTCAAGCGGATATTTTCCATTAAAATGTAAAAGATGAAAAAACCTCTCAAAGCGTGGTGAAGCGACATTGCAAAAGGTGTTAATTGTCGGTGCAGGAAGAGGCGGAATGACGATCTTAAAATTTCTTCGGGAAACATCGCTGTTTCAAATAGCGGCCATTGTCGATATCCATGAGAATGCTCCGGGTATGAAATGGGCCAGAAAGATGGGGATACGGACAGAATCTGATTGGAAGCCGCTTTTAACGGATGAAATCGGAATGGCTGTCGAAGTGACAGGGGATGAAAAGGTACTTCAAGAGATGAAAGAAGTGTGCGGAAAGCAAACGGTCTTGATTCCCGGCAATATCGCTCATATGATGGCCCGTCTGTTGCAAGAAAAAGAATCGCTCATTCTCCAGCTGAAAAATGAACAAAATAAGCATAATGTCATTTTTGATTCCACAGATGAAGGAATGGTTGGAATTGATCTTCGCGAAAAAATTATTCTCTACAATAAAAGCGCGGAACGAATCATCGGAATCAAAAAAGAACAAGCGATAGGAACTCCCGTACGGCAAATCATTCCCACAAGCCGGCTTCCTCGTATATTAAGGACAAAAAAAGCGGAAGTCAATCGAGAACAAATATTGGCGAACGGCTTGAAAATTATTACGACGCGAATACCGATGATGGACGAAAATCAAAATATGATGGGAGCGTTCGCTGTCTTTCGGGATATTACGGAAGTAATGAACCTCGCCGAAGAGATCACCAATTTAAAAGAATTTCAAACCATGCTCGAAGCGATTATCCATTCAAGCGACGATGCCATTTCCGTAGTGGATGAAAAAGGAAGAGGCATTTTAATCAATCCTGCCTACACAAGAATCACGGGTTTAACGGAAGAACAGGTGATCGGAAAACCGGCCAATGCGGACATATCCGAAGGGGAAAGCGTCCATATGGAGGTATTGAAGAAACGAAAACCGGTTCGAGGAGTGAAAATGAAGGTTGGTCCGAAACGGAAAGAAGTAGTGGTGAATGTAGCGCCTATTATTGTCAATGGCACCCTGAAAGGAAGCGTCGGTGTGATCCATGATGTTTCAGAAATACAGGCGTTGACTCAAGAATTAAATCGGGCTAGACAAATTATTCGTACGTTGGAAGCGAAATATACGTTTGAAGACATTGTGGGTGAATCAGAAGAAATCAAATTCGCGATTGAACAGGCCAAGCTAGGTGCGAATACCCCTGCTACCGTACTATTAAGAGGGGAGTCGGGCACAGGAAAAGAATTGTTTGCCCACGCCATACATAATGCCAGTGATCGCCGCTACAATAAGTTTGTCCGCGTGAATTGCGCTGCGATATCGGAAACGTTGTTGGAAAGTGAATTATTTGGCTACGAAGAAGGAGCTTTTTCCGGTGCGAAAAGAGGGGGCAAGATTGGACTATTTGAAGAAGCAAATAACGGCAGCATTTTCCTGGATGAAGTTGGAGAATTAAGCCCGAATACACAAGCCAAATTATTGAGAGTTCTTCAAGAACAGGAAATTGTTCGTGTAGGCGGCACAAAACCTATTCCCATTAATGTTCGGGTGATTGCCGCAACAAACGTTTCTTTAGAAAAAGGCATCGCGGAAGGAACATTCAGGGAAGATTTATATTATCGGTTAAATCGAATGCCTATTCAAATCCCTCCTTTACGCCGAAGAAAGACGGATATTCCATTGCTTTGCCGATACTTGCTGGCAAAAATCAACCAAGATTACGGACGAAATGTGGAAAGAATTTCTTCGGAAGCAATGAAAAAGTTAATGGATTATGACTGGCCAGGGAATGTAAGAGAACTAGAAAACGTATTGGGAAGAGCTGTGATTTTTATGAATTATCATGAGACGATGATGGATGTCGATCATTTATTCTTTTTGCAATCCCAGCCAAAAGAATATCCTCTTGAATCCCCGATTCATGGCTTAAAAAAAGGGACAACCCTATCTTCTTTGATGGATGAATATGAAAAAAACATTATTCAAGAAACGCTTATGCAGACGGGAGGAAACAAAACCGAAGCTGCGAAAAGGTTAGGAATTTCCATTCGTAATTTGTATTACAAAATTGCAAAGTACAAACTGCAATAATTTGCATGCAAATGATGACACTTTTGCAAGAAACGGCAAAATCAAGGGGTAAGGACGACTGGAAAAACGATTTTTTTCTTATTGGCATCCATTTTGCATGACAATGAATGAGGAAAGGTAGAAAATAGAGCAGGAATCGTCTTTTTTGCGCTCATTCAGACAGTAAAAAATGGAATCAACCATGAGCAATGCTACGATTTCGGAGATTCGGACGATATCCTTTGTCGGATCTTTTTCTCGATTACTACTGTTTATGCGCATATGAGCAATGGAATGATAGTCAGGAAATCCTGCATTCCCATGTTGGGACGACAAAGACGACAAGTAGTATGTTTTTGTCCTTTAGCTTATAATGGATTCAGCATCATGAGGGAGGAATAGAGAATGGAAATATTTCGCTATATGGAAAAATACGATTATGAGCAGCTATTGTTTTGCCAAGATCAAAATTCAGGGCTAAAAGCTATTATTGCCATACATGACACAACGTTGGGACCTGCCCTAGGCGGAACGAGAATGTGGACTTATGAATCGGAAGAAGCGGCAATCGAAGACGCCCTTCGATTGGCAAGAGGCATGACATATAAAAATGCAGCAGCAGGATTGAATTTGGGCGGAGGAAAAACCGTCATTATTGGCGATCCTCATAAAGATAAAAATGAAGAAATGTTTCGTGCGCTCGGACGATTTATTCAAGGTTTAAACGGGCGTTACATTACCGCGGAAGATGTCGGCACAACGGTAGCGGATATGGATATCATTCACGAAGAGACCGATTTTGTCACCGGCATTTCACCTGCTTTCGGGTCTTCAGGAAACCCCTCTCCCGTTACAGCGTACGGCTGTTATGTCGGAATGAAGGCAGCGGCAAAAGAAGCATTTGGATCAGACTCATTAGAGGGATTAACCATAGCGGTGCAAGGGGCAGGAAATGTCGCTTATCATTTATGCAAATATCTTCATGAAGAACGGGCGCGTTTGATTGTAACGGATATTCATAAAGAACCGGTTCAACGCATTGTTCAAGAGTTTGGGGCGGAAGCGGTTGATCCAAATGACATCTATTCTGTAGAAGCGGACATCTTTTCACCTTGCGCCCTTGGTGCCATTCTGAACGATGAAACCATTCCGCAATTGAAAGCGAAAGTCATCGCTGGTTCTGCCAATAATCAACTAAAAGAGGCGAAACACGGGGATATGTTATATGAAATGGGCATTGTTTATGCTCCGGATTATGTGATTAATGCCGGTGGAGTAATCAATGTTGCCGATGAACTTTACGGCTACAACCGCGAACGCGCATTAAAAAAAGTAGAACAAATTTATCAAAACATTGAAAAGGTATTCGAAATTTCTAAAAGAGACGGGATTCCGACTTATATAGCGGCCGACCGTATGGCAGAAGAAAGAATTGAAAAAATCCGCCATTCTCGGAGCCAATTTTTAACCAACAGCAAACATATACTCAATCGCCGTCGCTAAGAGATTTAAAAAGGCAGCCATATGGGCAGAATTTGTAACAACCATAATTCATAACGGAAAAAATCGATCCTTTCTATAGAACGTGAATCAGCGGCCAATTTGGTTTTGATAAGGAGGATTTCCTGATGGCAAAAGAATATGACATCGTGATTTTAGGAGGAGGGACGGGTGGATACGTAGCAGCCATACGGGCTTCCCAACTTGGATTGAAGACCGCGGTTGTCGAAAAAGAAAAACTTGGAGGCACTTGCCTTCACAAAGGATGTATTCCAAGCAAATCCCTTTTGAGAAGCGCGGAAGTTTTTGCACAAACAAAAAACGGTGAAGAATACGGAATACTTGCCAAAGAAATTAAACTCGATTTTCAAAAAGTACAAATACGAAAGCAACGGATTGTGGATCAGCTGCATCGTGGCGTTCAACAGTTAATGAAAAAAGGAAAAATTGATCTGTATCATGGGGTCGGACGGATTTTAGGCCCTTCCATTTTTGCTCCGGTTGCCGGGACGATTTCCGTTGAAATGAACGATGGGAATGAAAACGAGATTTTGATTCCTAAACATGTCATCATCGCTACTGGTTCACGGCCAAAGACGTTGAATGGTTTGGAAATCGATGGGGACTTTATTTTGTCTTCCAACGAAGCATTGGAGTTATCCAATGTTCCGTCCTCCGTTTTGATTGTTGGTGGAGGGGCGATCGGGATAGAATGGGCCTCGATGCTAAAGGACTTTGGATCGGATGTCACGATCATCGAATATGCCAACCGTCTTCTTCCATCTGAAGATCACGATATTTCAAGAGAATTGGAAATAAGGCTGAAGAAAAAAGGAATCCGAATTGTAACAAATGCCAAAATTCTCACGGATACGGTTCAAAAAGAAAAGACAACGGCTACGGTCCAAGTAGAAGTAAACGGGGAACGACTGGCGTATTCAGCTGAAAAAATTCTGGTTTGCGTTGGTCGTCAAGCGAATATTGAAGATATCGGTTTGGAAAACACCGATATTCAAGTGAATCAGGGGGTCATTCAAGTCAACGATTATTTTCAAACAAAAGAACGCCATATTTATGCGATTGGGGACGTCATTGGAGGATTGCAATTGGCTCACGTGGCTTCCCGTGAAGGAATGATTGCAGTCGAGCATATTGCAGGCTTGAATCCTGAACCGCTTGACTATTCGCTTGTTCCGAAATGCATTTATTCATCCCCTGAAATCGCCAGTGTTGGCTGGACGGAACAAGAAGCAAAGGAAAAAGGACTGAATTTGAAAATTGGAAAATTTCCGTTCCGAGCTGTTGGAAAAGCGCTTGTTTACGGACAGTCCGATGGATTTGTCAAGTTGATTGTCGATCGGGACACGGATGACGTATTAGGAGTTCATATGATTGGACCGCATGTGACCGATATGATATCCGAAGCCGGATTGGCGCGCTTTTTAGATGCTGCTTCTTGGGAAGTGGCTCATGCCATTCATCCGCATCCGACTTTGAGTGAAGCGTTGGGAGAGGCGGCCTTTTCCGTTGATGGAAAGGCGATACATCTGTGATGAAGAGAAGGAATGGAGGGTTTCAAATGGTTCAAAACCGACATAAGGAATTGGGCCTCAGCGACGATAGAGTTTTAGAGATGTATAAAACGATGCTTATGGCTCGTAAGATAGATGAACGTATGTGGCTTCTGAATCGTTCAGGAAAGATTCCGTTTGTCGTTTCTTGCCAAGGACATGAAGCAGCCCAAGTGGGAGCAGCCTTTGCGCTTGATGCAAAAAAAGATTATGTACTCCCTTATTACAGAGGTGTAGGGATTGTACTGTCCTTTGGAATGACGGCGAAAGATTTAATGCTTTCGGGTTTTGCGAAAGCGGAAGATCCAAATTCAGGGGGCCGACAAATGCCGGGGCATTTCAGCCAAAAGAAGCTGCACATTGTCACCGGATCCTCTCCAGTCACCACGCAAGTGCCTCATGCAGTCGGCATTGCACTGGCGGGAAAAATGGAGAAAAAAGATTTAGTAGCGTTAGCAACGTTCGGAGAAGGTTCATCCAATCAAGGTGACTTTCATGAAGCGGCTAATTTTGCGGGCGTTCATAAGCTTCCAGTTATTTTTATGTGCGAAAATAATCAATATGCGATTTCTGTTCCGCTAGAAAAACAGCTTGCCTGCGAAAGAGTGTCCGATCGCGCCGTCGGTTATGGAATGCCGGGCTATACGGTGAACGGCATGGATCCGCTCGAAGTTTACAAGGTGGTAAAAGAAGCTGCGGACCGTGCCCGCAAAGGAGAAGGTCCGACCTTAATTGAAGCATTGACCTATCGGTTGACGCCGCATTCTTCAGATGACGATGACCGCAGCTATCGTTCCCCGGATGAGGTGGCGGAAGCGAAAACAAAAGATCCGATTATCGTTTTTGGCGCTTATTTAAAAGAAGCAGGTGTCATGGATGACCAGCTTGAAAAGGAAATCCATAACGAAGTAATGGAGATCGTGAATGAAGCAACGGAGTATGCGGAGCAAGCACCATATGCTTTGCCGGAAGACGCACTGAAATATGTCTATAAGGAATCATTGTAAGGGGGATTCAACATGCCTGTCATTTCCTATATTGAGGCTGTGACCATGGCGATACGCGAGGAGATGGAACGAGATCCTCGTGTATTCGTGCTTGGAGAAGATGTCGGCAAAAAGGGCGGAGTATTCAAAGCGACCCAAGGATTATTTGAACAATTTGGGGGAGAACGAGTAATCGATACCCCGTTGGCTGAATCGGCGATAGCCGGTGTAGGAATTGGAGCGGCCCTTTATGGGATGCGGCCCATTGCCGAAATGCAATTTGCTGATTTTATTTTGCCCGCTGTCAACCAAATTATTTCGGAAGCGGCTAAGATTCGCTATCGCTCGAACAATGATTGGAATTGTCCGCTTGTGATAAGAGCTCCATACGGTGGAGGAGTTCATGGCGCTCTTTACCATTCTCAATCGATGGAAGCCGTTTTTGCCAACCAGCCGGGTTTAAAAATTGTGATGCCTTCCACTCCTTATGATGTGAAAGGTCTGTTGAAAGCGGCTGTTCGCGACGATGATCCCGTTTTATTTTTTGAACATAAGCGGGCCTATCGGCTGATCAAAGGAGAAGTGCCTGAAGAGGATTATGTGCTTCCAATCGGAAAAGCGGATGTAAAACGAGAAGGAGATGATGTGACCGTTATAACGTACGGTTTATGTGTTCATTTCGCTCTTCAAGCCGCAGAAAGACTCGCGAAGGATGGAATCGAAACGTATATATTGGATTTACGAACTGTTTATCCTCTTGATAAAGAAGCGATTATAGAAGCAGCCAAAAAAACAGGAAAAGTGCTGCTTGTTACAGAAGATACGAAAGAAGGAAGCATCATGAGTGAAGTATCGGCCATCATCGCAGAGCATTGTTTATTTGATCTTGACGCTCCTATTAAGCGGCTCGCAGGACCTGATATTCCGGCAATGCCTTATGCCCCTACCATGGAAAAATTCTTTATGGTAACTCCTGAAAAAGTGGAAAACGCCATAAGAGATTTAGCTGAGTTTTAACCGCACTTTCTTTAGAACCCTTTTTCGGAAGTGCCGACATAATGCAAATCTTATCTTTTTGGAGTCTATTACACATCTATTTTGAGTGAGTCGTATGGTTTAAGGAGCAATGAAGATACAAGGAGTGGTTACGATGGCACGGGAAAAAATGACGATGCCGCAGCTAGGCGAAAGTGTGACGGAAGGAACCATTAGCCGGTGGCTAGTAAAACCGGGTGATCATGTCAAAAAATACGATCCGATTGCGGAAGTTTTAACCGATAAAGTAAACGCTGAAGTCCCTTCTTCTTTTACCGGCACAGTCGTTGAACTTGCTGCCGATGAAGGTGAAACGCTCGAAGTGGGGAAAGTGATCTGTGTCATTGAGACAGAAGAAGAAGGTTCGACACAGAAAGAAACAACAGAGCAAGAAGTGCCGGCAGCCGGAATGACAATGAAACAGAAGGCGGTGGTTTCGGAGGCAAAGACCCGTTTCTCTCCGGCTGTATTAAAGCTTTCACAAGAGTATGGGATTGATTTGTCAAAAGTTCAAGGCACCGGAAAAGGGGGGCGTATTACCAGAAAAGATGTATGGAAATGGATTGAATCACATCATCATTCGAAAACTTCTGGGGAAGCACCTGCAACTGTTCATTCGGATGCTGTGGAAGAACGACCATTGAATGATCCTGAAAAGAACGACATGAAAAAGCACTTGCATTTGTCCGGAGCTCACGGTGATTTGGAAATACCGGTGACAGGAGTACGCAAAGCCATTGCCCAACATATGGTTCGAAGCAAACAAGAAATCCCTCATGCTTGGACCATGATGGAAGTCGACGTTACCAATCTTGTTCAGTACCGCGATTCCATCAAAGAAGAATTTAAAGAGAGGGAAGGTTTTAATTTAACGTATTTTGCCTTTTTTGTAAAAGCAACAGCTCAAGCCTTGAAAGAATATCCGCAAATGAATTCGATATGGGCAGGGGATAAAATCATTCAGAAAAAAGATATTAACATTTCGATCGCTGTAGCGACGGATGATGCGCTGTATGTACCTGTCATAAAGCATGCAGATGAAAAAACGATCAAGGGCATCGCAAGGGAGATTCATGAATTGGCCGTGAAGGCCCGTAACGGCAGCTTAAAGCAAGAAGATGTGGAAGGGGGCACGTTTACCGTTAATAACACAGGTTCCTTTGGTTCCGTGCAATCCATGGGAATTATCAATTATCCGCAAGCCGCCATTTTGCAGGTGGAATCGATCGTCAAGAGACTCATGGTAATGGATAACGGAATGATTGCGGTTCGCGATATGGTCAATCTTTGCCTCTCTATCGATCATCGAATACTGGATGGGCTTATTGCCGGGCGTTTTTTGCAAAGGGTGAAACAAATTCTCGAAAATATTTCGAAAGAGAATACACAGATTCATTGATCATTATCTCGAATCAAATACCTTTATCTTTCGAAATTTTAATCAAAAAATGATTTCTATCAAGTAAAAGGCCAGACTCAAAAAAAACAGGGCTGATTCCTCCTATCCACGATAAGGAGGAATCAGCCCTTTCATAATGGGTCGGCCTTTTTAGAGATTATTTAAAAAGGCTTGCAATGGAGTTAACGATCGATTGCAAAAAGTCGATGATCGATTGGAGGAAGCTTTTTCCTTCGTCCGAATTTTTAAATTCATTCCATTTCTCTTTTGCTTTTTCAATTTGAGAATTGACTGCATTCCAGTTGATGTTTAAGTTTTTCATTTTGTCAAACAAAGAGACAAGCTGATCCTTTTGATCCGGTGTCAAGGAAATATTTAATTCATTGGCAACGTTATTGACGATCACTTGAATATCTTCTTTTGTTTGAGGATGTTGTTTAGCGATTTCTTCTTTGATTTTTTCGATTAATTGTGTGGCATCGTTTTTCCCGATATCATCGGCTAGTTTGGCGGTTGTCACCATTTCTTGGTTGGCCACTTGCTTTTGTGCTTCCGGAATTTGTTTGCCTGTTGTGGATTCATAAGCTTTAATGATTCCGGTAAGCGCAGCCGTTCCGGATACGTCAAAAGGTGCTGTGATATAAATATCGGCATCTTTCACACCGGCCGTTGTCAACGCGTTCATATACATTTCTTTCGATACCCACGTAATATGATTGGTTTGCACTTTCAGGCCATATCCACTTTCTTTAGTGGTAATTTTGCTGGAAGAAATGGCTTTCGTGCCAATTTGCGAATTGGGAATATAGTTCCCCAAATATTTATGTTCTTCGGCGTTCGTAACCGTGATCGTATTGACATCACCGGATACGCCCATTTCATTTAAAACTTGTTCTTTTTGCTGAGGGGTTAAATCCGCTCCGAGAGTTACGGTTGTTTCGCCCGTAATGCTGTCAGCCTGCACAGACATGGTGAAACCCAATGTAAAGATGGCAAGCAACAAAAATAATTTTTTCATAAAATCCTCTCCTGTACAATTTACCTTTCGTTTTGGAATACAATGAGACTTCAGCTACGCTAAACTAAAGCAGTCGCTGAATGTTCATGGCGGAAGGTTGATTTTGACAGATTTGATCAAACCCGGGATTCCGCCGGCATCGTTCTTTCTCTCAGCTTTCGCATTTATTCGGATCAGCGAGGGAAAAGGACTTTTCTAATTCTTTATTTTAATCGAAATACAAATGGTTCTACAACTTTTTCTGCAATCCATCTTCCAAGTCGCTACTTTCGTCCTTTGCAGGAAATGATTCCTATAATGAAATAAGCAGGTATTTGTATGCCGTATATTCATGAATGGAAAAACGATCGTCTTTTTTCGGAAAGAAGGTGCCAAAGACTTACACATTGGCCCAATGAAGATCAGGAAAAACTTTGCCGGCTAAAAAAGGAGCGCCGTAGATCGACGCCCGATGATAGGGAGTTTAGGGTATGGATCTCGTTGTACCATGATTTTACCCTAATTTTTGATGGATAAACCTTTTATCATATCATAAAAAATTTGAAAATAAAGGTAAATTCCTTTATGATAGGTACATGATACGGAAAGGAGGAACGTTCCATGAGCATGAATTTTAACATTTTTATGAATGATGTCGTGAATCAGTCTCGTAAAGAAATTGTCGACGCTGGTTATAGAGAACTTAGAACTCCGGAAGAAGTGGATGAAGCGTTGCAGAAAAAAGGCACGACTCTTGTGATGGTGAATTCGGTTTGCGGCTGTGCCGGGGGAATTGCACGTCCTGCTGCCGCTTATGCGATCCACTACGATAAACGTCCGGATCAGCTTGTTACAGTTTTTGCCGGACAGGATAAAGAAGCGACAGCGAAAGCTCGCAGTTATTTTACTGGCTATCCACCTTCTTCTCCATCTTTTGCACTTTTAAAAGACGGGAAACTGGTTGCCATGGTTGAACGACATGAGATTGAAGGACATGAGCCTATGGATGTTGTTCAAAAATTGCAAGCGGCTTTTGATCAATATTGCGACGAAGTGTAAGAAGTGTAAGATGGCAGCGATTTCGTTCTGCGATCACAACGTTTAAACGAAAAACGTGCCAAGGATGGAACAGAAAAATCCATGTCCGATAGATCCACTTTCATGCTGGCTCAACAAGGTCAGCCCTTTCAAATGGGAAATTTTTTTATTCTGCATTTGAAAAGGCTTTTGAGGCTCCTTGTGATCCAGCTTTTTTATTGATTATCCGGTCCAAAGTGTGATCTTGCTTGAAAACAAAGAAAGGGTTGAGCATACTAGAGGAGAAAATAATGGATTTGAGGTTATGGATATGTTTCGAATCGGTTATCGAACGATCAAAACAGCGGTAGGTACAACATTGGCGATCATGATTTCGCAATGGCTTCACTTGCATAATTTTGTCTCTGCCGGGATCATTACAATATTATGTATCAAAAATACGAAAGTGAAATCATTTGAGGCAGCATGGACGCGTTTTTTCGCTTGTGTGCTGGCGATGATTTTTTCTGCTTGTTTCTTTGAAGGAATTGCTTTTCATCCAGTTGTGATTGGTCTCATGCTATTGTTTTTTATTCCAACAACCGTAAAGCTAAAAGTAACAGAAGGCATTGTTACAAGCAGTGTCATTATTCTTCACATTTATTCAGCCGGTCATGTCACCCTTTCTTTGTTGTTGAATGAGCTGTGCCTCATTGTTGTCGGCATCGGCATTGCTTTATTGATGAACCTTTATATGCCCAGTGCAGATGAAACGTTGTATCGCTACCAGGAAGAAATTGAAAAGAACTTCCGGAGGATTTTTGAGGAAGTGATTTCGTATTTACGCAGTCATAAAAATGATTGGGATGGAAAAGAAATAACGGAAACGGCGCGTCTGTTGAAAGAAGCAAAATCACTCGCTTTAAAAGATGCAGAAAATCATCCAACAAGAGAAGAAAACTTATTTTATCACTATTTTGTCATTCGTGAAAAACAATTTGAAATACTCGAACGATTGTTGCCGATTTTAACGTTTGTCTCCTACCAAACAAAACAATCCCACATGGTTGCCGATTTTTTGGAAGAGTTAAAAGACAATATTCATCCTGGAAATACAGCTCATTTTTATTTGAAAAAACTATACGATATGAAGGTGGAATTTGAAAGAATGGAGTTGCCTAAAACAAGGGAGGAATTCGAAACAAGAGCGGCTCTTTTTCAATTTGTCCGAGAAATGGAACAATACTTGATCATCAAAAGTTCGTTTAAGGGTTTAAAACGAAAGGCGAATAAAAACAGCCAAAAATCCGCAACATACTCTTAAATAAACCCATCCCGGCAAGCAAAGATTGCGCTGGGGTGTTTTAGCAACATTTGATTTTCCGTTTTCCGACTGTTTTTCCATTCAAGCATCTAACGGTCGGTGAAGTTGGAAAGAAAAGTGGTGATCAAGTTGAAAAAACTTTGGTTAATTCTATTCATATTCGCTTTTTTGTTTCCGAATTCGACCTTTGCACAAGGCTCTCCTCTTATTGTCATCAATAAAAAAACAAATGAATTAGCCTTTTATAACCATGGCAAGTTGCAAATGAGGGAAAAAGTGGCCACTGGAAAAACGAATGAACTGACACCGGAAGGGCTGTTCACTGTAACGGTCAAAGCGAAAAATCCTTTCTATCGGAAGAAAAATATTCCCGGCGGGCATCCAAATAACCCGCTTGGAACGAGGTGGATCGGATTTAATGCCAAAAATACCGGCGGTCGAATCTATGGTGTCCACGGAACTAATAATCCATCTTCCATCGGGCACTATATTTCCAACGGCTGCATTCGTATGAACAATCAGGCGATTGAAAGATTGTATGAAAATGTTCCCATTGGAACGAAAATCAAGGTGGTCACATCCACACAATCGTTAGACCAGATAGCCAGGCAGTACGGTGCCATTCATTAGGAAAATAACCAAATGAAAAGCAATCGGCTTTCCAGCTGATTGCTTTTTTCGTTTTTACAAAAACATTGTAAGCCCGGCGAGGACCGTTGTGGCAATCATTGCCAATAACATGATATAGACAACGACTTTTTGGAATTTCTTATTTCTCATGATCTCCTCTCCTTCAATTCCGCTGTCTTTATATTATCGATTTTTCCAGTTGTCATCAACATGATCCTATAGAGGGATGGGTAAGATTTTTTGAAAAAAGAGGAGTTTTTAAAAATCATATCGAATATTGGAATGAAAAAATACTTGAACGTTGTCGCCCCTTTTGCCATTGACTTTTTATACCGCCATATCCTAAAAATTTATAGAAAGTTGATATTTTTCGAAAAATAAAGCCATATGATCAGAATCTACCTTTCGTTTGTAGACTTTTTTTCAAAGGAGTATACTGAATGGTGAGTACATAAATTGGAGGTAATTTTTGCTATGGTGAATAAAGAAAGATTAGTCAATGAATTTTTGGAACTTGTACAAATTGACTCGGAAACCAAAAACGAAAGCGAGATTTCTAAAGTTTTAAAACAAAAATTTACAGAATTAGGCTTGGATGTCTATGAAGATAATGCGAAAGAAAAAACAGGGCATGGCGCCGGAAACTTGATTTGTACTTTACCGGGAAATAAAGAAGGCGTGGATCCTATTTATTTTACTTCACATATGGATACCGTCGTTCCCGGAAAAGGGGTGAAACCTTCCATTAAAGACGGTTACGTCGTCACGGACAGAACGACGATTTTAGGTGCTGATGATAAAGCCGGATTGGCGGCCATGTTTGAAGCAATCAGAATGATTAAAGAACAGAACATTTCTCATGGGACGATTCAATTTATCATAACAGTGGGGGAAGAATCCGGCTTAGTGGGAGCCAAAGAGCTTGATCCATCGCTTATTAAAGCGAAATATGGGTATGCTCTCGACAGCGATGGGAAAGTGGGAAATATTGTCGTGGCAGCTCCAACACAAGCAAAAATCAAAGCGGTGATTCTTGGAAAAACGGCCCATGCAGGTGTGGCTCCTGAGAAAGGGGTTTCCGCCATCACGATCGCCTCAAAAGCTATCGCAAGAATGCCGTTAGGACGAATCGACGAAGAAACCACTGCCAATATCGGCCGATTTGAAGGCGGGCAAGCAACGAATATCGTATGTGACCGTGTCGATATTTTGGCGGAAGCAAGATCGTTAGTTCCTGAAAAAATGGAACAACAAGTAGCCAAAATGAAAGAAGCTTTTGAAAGTGCTGCCCAAGAAATGGGAGGACGGGCAGAAATTGATGTGCAGGTTATGTACCCTGGTTTTAAATTTGGCGAAGGAGATAAAGTGGTGGAAATTGCGAAAAAAGCAGCGGCGAAAGTGGGCCGACCTTCTGAATTGCTGCAAAGCGGCGGCGGAAGCGACGCGAACGTGATTGCCGGATTAGGGATTCCTACTGTCAATTTAGCTGTAGGATATGAGGAGATTCATACAGTGAATGAGAAAATGCCTATTGAAGAACTAGTGAAATTGGCAGAAATGACAGTGGCTATTGTGGAAGAAGTAGCAAATCCATCGTAATTTCTTTTGAAAAGAGAGCTCTCCAGCTCTCTTTTCGACCGTTTTCAAAAGGGGGCACAAGAAATGGAAGAAACAAAAATGGTTGTTTTTCAATCAGGCAAGGAAGAATATGCCGTTCCGATTCAATATGTCGTTTCGATTGAAAAATTGGATCATATTAATCCCATTCCTCATTTGCCTGCTTATTTAAGGGGAATTGTCAAAAATCGTGGTGAATTGATTCCGGTCATTGATTTTGAGCAAGTTCTATATTCTCAATTTATCGAAAATTTGTCTGAAAGCCGTCTGATTGTTCTTCAAGTAGAATCATTCTTTTTCGGAATATTAGTAAAAGAGGCAAAAGAAATCATTGACATTCCGATTGAACTCCAAAAACAGATCGGCCTAATGGCTTACGAGGGAACCCGTTATTTTTCAGCAGTGGCAAACATGGAGAAACGCTTAGTGACCATCATTGATCCTAAAATTCTGGTGGAATCGCTAGAAGGCATTCAAGACATACAAGAATATATGAAAACGATGCAAAATGCCTGACGGTGGAACTTCCTGTTGTTATATCCCCGTTTTATCGCTGATCATAATATAGCAGATTCCTGCAGGCCACTTGTTATAACAGAAAAAATTGAATATAAGGAATAGCTGTTTATTTTGTCATTTGATAGAAGAAGGGAGCTAAAAGTTCCCTTCTTAGGATTGGCTCATAAAATTTGGTTGCGAAGCTACGATTCCATTTTGTTTATCGCGATAGGCGAGTAAATGCATGGCGCTACAAGCACTTGAAAGAATAGGTGAATCTTTATTCATTCAGCTTGAAACGGAATCCTCTGTGAACGGCCATGCGGGGAGCATTTTATGGAGCGGTTTATCCTGTCGGTAGCCGAGAGCGTATTCTGCTTGCATGATCGTATGAATCTCCCTCGTTCCTTCGTAAATAACCGGTGCTTTGGAATTTCTTAAATATCGTTCCACGGGATATTCATTGGAATATCCGTATGCGCCATGAATTTGCACCGCGTCATCCGCCGCTTTGTTGGCAAAATCACAGGCTTGCCATTTGGCTAAGGAGGTTTCGCGTGTATTGCGTCGGCCTTTGTTTTTCAATTCGCCGGCTCGATAGACAAGAAGCCGACTTATTTGCAGTCCTGCTTCCATGTTGGCGATCATTTGTTGAACGAGCTGATGGCGGCCGATTTCTTTTCCAAATGTCCTGCGTTCGTGGCAATATTTGACGCTTGCTTCCAGGCAGGCCATGATGAGGCCGCAGGCTCCGGCTGCGACAGTAAATCGACCGTTGTCAAGAGCCGACATAGCAATTTTAAATCCTTCACCTTCTTCGCCAAGCAAGTTTTCTTTTGGAACCCGGACGTTGTCAAAAAACAGTTCTCCCGTATTTCCGGCTCGAATTCCCAATTTTCCTTTAATCGCTTTGGAAGAAAATCCGGGCATGGTCCGTTCAACAATAAAGGCGGAAATCCCTTTATGTTTTTTGTTTTTGTCCGTATAGGCGAATACAAGAAAATGATCCGCCACGTCGCACAAGGAAATCCAAGTTTTTTGTCCGTTTAAAATATAGTCGTCGCCATCTCGAGTCGCTGTCGTGCCTAAAGCGGCTACATCAGATCCTGCTCCTGGCTCAGTTAATCCAAAGGCGCCGATTTTTTCTCCTTTCGCTTGAGGAACAAGATAAGTTTGTTTTTGATATTCGTTGCCCCATTGAAGAAGAGTCAGGCTATTCAGTCCGGTATGGACCGACACGGCTGTCCGAAATGCTGTATCTCCTCTTTCTAGTTCTTCGCACACAATCGCAAGCGAGTTGTAATCCATTCCGCTTCCACCATACTGTTCGGGAATACAGACACCCATCAAGCCGAGTTCAGCCAATTTTTTAATGATGTTTGTTTCAAAATGATGGTTTGCGTCCCATTCGCCGATATACGGCATGATCTCTTTATCCACGAACTGGCGCACGGTTTTTCTTAATAGTTGTTGCTCTTCCGAAAATTCAAAGTTCATGGGCTCATCGCTCCTTTAAATAATTTGATTCGTTTTCAAATCTTCAATCTCTGCATCAGAATAGCCTAAATGGCTCAAAATGAGTTCGTTGTGTTCCCCGGGCAAAGGAGGATATTGATTTTGTTTTACGGGTGTTTTCGAAAGTTTTAAAGGACTGCCAACGACTTGAATAGTCCCTGCTGTTGGATGTTTCATGGAAAGAAACATTTCCCGTGCTGTCAGCTGAGGGTCACAAACCATTTCATCCAATTTTTGAATAGGTCCGCACGGTATTTTTTTCTGTTGACAAGCTTCCATCCAGTAGGCGGTTGATTTCATTTGAAACCGTTTCTCTAAAATTGGGATAAGCTCTGTCCGGTGCTTCACCCGCTCCGGGTTGGTGGAAAAACGCGGATCGCTGGGAAGTTCCCGCATTTCCAACATGCTGCATAAATCTTGAAACTGCCGATCGTTCCCTACCGCAATGACCATTTCTCCATCGGCTGTGCGAAATGTTTGATAAGGTACGATATTAGGATGGCGGTTTCCCATTTTGGGCGGCACCTTTTTAGTCATGAGATAATTGCTGGCAACGTTGACTAGTGAGCTGACAGCGCAGTCATATAAAGAGAGATCGATCTTTTGCCCCCTTCCTGAACGGTCCTTTTCTAACAATGCTGCTTGAATGCCAATGCAGGCGTAGAGCCCGGTTAAAATATCCGTAATGGCTACTCCGGTTTTGAAGGGAGGCGTATGTTCGTCACCGGTAATTGACATAAGCCCACTCATTCCTTGAATGATAAAATCATATCCTGGCAGATCTTTATAAGGACCTGTCTCGCCAAATCCGGTAATGGAGCAGTAGATAAGTTTCGGATTGCATCGGGACAACTCCTCATATCCCAAACCGAGCCGGTCCATTGTGCCTGTTTTAAAGTTATGAATGACAACATCGCTTTTTTCCACTAGTTGATAAATGATCTTTTTTCCTCTTGGATCTTTTAAATTGACAGTTAGGCTTTTTTTATTTCGATTGGCGCATAAATAGTATGCGCTTACACCGTTTTGAAACGGAGGCCCCCATTTTCTTGTTTCATCGCTTCCGCCGGGGGCTTCTACTTTAATCACTTCCGCGCCTAAATCGCCTAAAATCATCGTACATAATGGTCCTGCAAGCACTCTTGTCAAGTCGAGAACTTTTACACCGTCTAACGCCCCAACCATCGTTATCACTCCTTTCATACGTTATAAATGAAAAAGCCGGCTTCTTTCCGGCTAATAAACTGCGGAACGAAAGAAACGGGCTCGTATCTGCCTGGATCGTACGGACAATCAAGGTTGAAAAAATGAAAAGTTTTTTGCTTCAAACTGCCTTACCATGGCGGTAAGCTGAGATGAACAAGTATAGGCGGTAAACGATTATCCCGTTCTTTTTTGTACTTTTCTACTTTATATTATTCTGAATAGTAAAAAAATAGTAGGGGATATGTTGAAAAGGAACGGAAAATCTCTTGATGGTAAGCAGGAGAAGGAAGGAAATCTTTTAGTCGCTTTCATTCATTGGAGGAGCGCTCCATTGTTTTCTTCAAGCTGACAATTGGTATAATAAATTACAGAATGAATGGAGGTGGACGGAGGTGAAGCGGTTTTACCCTAAAAACGGTCGAGTGATTTTACATGTCGATATGAATAGCTTCTATGCTTCGGTTGAAATGGCCTACGATCCATCCTTAAAGGGTAAACCATTAGCGATTGCAGGTGATCCTAAGCAACGAAAAGGGATTGTCGTCACATGTAGCTATGAAGCTAGAAAGTTCGGAGTAAAAACGACTATGCCAATATGGGAAGCGAAAAAGCGGTGCCCGGAACTGATTGTTAAACCGCCGAATTTTGATCGGTATCGGACCTTATCTCAGGCGATATTTAATATTTTGCGTGAATACACTCATCTAGTAGAGCCTGTTTCCATCGATGAAGGGTATATGGATATTACAGAAAGCTATGAATGGGGGACGCCGATTGAAATCGCCGAAGACATCCAAAAAAGACTTCAAAACGAATTGGACTTGCCTTCCAGCATAGGGATTGCTCCCAATAAATTTTTAGCGAAAATGGCTTCCAATATGAAAAAGCCGATGGGCATCACAATATTGCGCAAAAGAGATGTGCCTGTTCGATTATGGCCGCTTCCTGTTGAGGAGATGCACGGTGTGGGGGAGAAGACGGCCGCAAAATTACGAACGATTGGCATTCAGACGATTGGCGATTTGGCAAAAGCGAACGATATCCAGCTGAGATCTCTTCTAGGCATCATCGGGGTGCGTCTTCGCGCGCGGGCAAATGGTCGAGATGATCGAAAAGTGGATCCGGAGTCAGTGAATGAGCGCAAAAGCATTGGAAATTCAATGACTTTGCCTCAAGATGCGGAAAGTGAAGAGGAATTGTCCGAGGTGACTCACAAGCTGGCTGAAAAAGTCTCATCTCGTCTTAAGGAGCGGGGACTGCTCACGACCCATCTTTCGGTTATGATTCGCTTTCGAAACAGACATACGATCACGAGAAGCAAGAAATTGGACAGTCCGACGGATTCAGTGGGAGACATTCAGCGGATTTCTCGGGCGTTGGTTTTAGAACATTGGAATGGCACCCCTGTTCGTTTGCTTGGCATCACAGCACAAGATTTAGTGGAAAAAGAAGAGGCTTACAAGCAGCTGGATTTATTTACGTACCAAAAAGAAGCCAAAATAGAGCTTCTGTTGGAAACGATGGAAAAACTGAAAGAAAAATTTGGCAGCCAAATCATTCAAAAAGGGTTCCCGCGTTCTTAACAAATGAAAAAGTGGCGTTTTTTTAAAACATCCCGATTTGAAATGAATAGTGAGAAAGGCGATTCTTTCACCATCGGGAAATATTGTCAGAAGAAATCATGGTCTCTATTTGAACGTTTTTCCGTTATATAGGAAAGACGATGGTCTGATTCAATCATTTGCAACCCACGTCGAAAATTGATACAGTAAAATAGCGATAACAGCTTTAAATATAGTGCAGAAGGGGCGTAAGAAATGATGGCAAAACAACAAATTGGTGTAATCGGATTAGCTGTTATGGGAAAAAATTTAGCACTCAATATTGAAAGCAAAGGGTACTCTGTTTCGGTTTATAATCGTTCAAGAGAAAAAACAGATGCCTTATTAGAAGAAGCAAAAGGAAAAAATATTGTCGGAACATATAGTATTGAAGAATTTATTGATTCCTTGGAAAAACCGCGGAAAATTTTGTTGATGGTCAAAGCTGGAGCTCCGACGGATGCAACGATTGAACAATTAAAACCGCATCTCGAACCGGGCGATATTTTGATTGATGGAGGAAACACTTTCTTCAAAGATACACAGCGCCGCAATAAAGAGTTGAGTGAATTAGGCATTCATTTTATCGGCACTGGGGTATCCGGAGGAGAAGAAGGAGCATTGACCGGTCCTTCCATTATGCCCGGTGGACAAAAAGAAGCATATGATCTTGTTTCGCCCATTTTAAAGGATATTTCGGCTAAAGTGAATGGCGATCCATGTTGTACATATATTGGTCCAGACGGTGCCGGCCATTATGTGAAAATGGTTCATAATGGCATCGAATACGGCGATATGCAGCTGATTTCAGAAGCATACTTTTTACTGAAGAATTTGCTTGGTTTAAATGCTGATGAACTGCATCAAGTTTTTGCCGAATGGAATAAAGGTGAGCTGGACAGCTATTTGATTGAAATTACTGCTGACATTTTTACGAAAAAAGATGAAGAAACCGGAAAACCGCTGGTAGATGTGATTTTGGACAAAGCGGGTCAAAAAGGAACAGGAAAATGGACCAGTCAGAGCGCGCTCGACTTGGGAATTCCGCTCCCGCTTATTACCGAGTCGGTTTTTGCCCGCTTTATTTCTGCGTTGAAAGAGGAAAGAGTAAAAGCAAGCAAGCTTTTAAAAGGGCCGGAAACAAAAGGATTCGAAGGCGATCGCAGCAAACTGATCGAATCGATCCGCAGAGCGCTTTATATGAGCAAAATCTGTTCTTACGCCCAAGGATTTGCACAAATGAGAGCAGCTTCGGAAGAATACAATTGGAATCTTCGCTACGGTGACATCGCCATGATTTTCCGTGGCGGCTGCATCATTCGCGCGCAATTTTTGCAAAAAATTAAAGAAGCATATGATCGAGATCCAAACTTAACGAATTTGCTATTAGATCCTTATTTCAAAGAGATCGTCGAAAAATATCAGTCTTCTTTGCGTGAAGTCGTTTCGTTGGCTGTCCTTCAAGGAATCCCTGTTCCTGCTTTTTCTGCTGCTTTGGCTTACTATGACAGCTATCGGACAGAAACATTGCCTGCCAACTTAATTCAGGCGCAAAGGGACTACTTCGGCGCTCACACTTATGAAAGAGTGGACAAAGAAGGCATTTTCCATACAGAATGGATAAGCAAGTAATTTTGAAAAAGAAACTTTGTTTTCATATATGAAGAGAGTCCCCTCATAGCAGAAAAATCTGTTTGCTATGAGGGGATTTTTCTATGGAAAAATTTGATCGTCTTTTAAGGTCCACTTTTTAACTGCGGCAGATCAGCGAAGATTTTTCCATTCTACCATTGAGAATAGAGTAGTTTTTTGTGAAACAGTATTTTAAGTTTAAGAGAATTTTCGAATTTCACAAAATCCCTTTAAAATCACTTTCATACTTGATAATGAAGAATCCAAACAGAATGGAATTTTAGGCAGTAATAGCTTTGACAACCATCGAAGCAAATCATGAGTATTCCTTTTATCCCGTCGCCTCAAAACAAATATACATACATACTAATGGGCTACACATGTAGAAACCTCATCCATCCCTTTTTTAACGCTGCCATAAGAAGGTTTTCAACATTCAGCAGTTTTATGATTTCGTCACACATGAGAATTTTTACTTTCCCAACATGTCATTCTTATTATATTATTTAACAATTAAATCATAAAAAATGGTTGTCTGTTTTACGCATGGAAGATCCATTTATAAGCATTTTACATTGGGGAATCAGTATGATTGACTGATTTTTTACTTTGAAATGAAAGGAGTTTGAACGAATGTGGTGACTTTAAAAAAAATGGTCAATTTACCTGATTTTCAAATGCTTAAGTTGGTTGCCGGAGAAAAAGGGATGGATCGTATGATCACAGGAGTAAACGTAACGGAAAGTGTAGATTGGGTGGATTTTTTCAGACCAAATGAACTAATCGTGACAACCGGAATTAATATGGAAAATAATCCGGAGAAAGTGGTGGAAATGGTTCGATCTGCCTATCGGCGCAAGGCTGTTGGCATTGTGTTAAATACGGGGCCATATATCCCCGATATTCCTGAAGAAGTTTTGCATTTTGCTGAAAAATATCAGTTTCCCGTTTTTCAAATGCCTTGGGAATATCGTGTTGCCGATTTTATAAAAATGACCGTTCAATTTTTAATTTCGGAACAACACAAACAAACGAAAGCTGAACAACTTCTTTCGGATCTGTTATTTAACCATGATATTCATGAAGGAACAGTGGCGAAAGAACTGGCCCAACTCGGATTTAAAGAAGATGCCGATTTCGGAATCATCGTATGTACACCATCCCAACGCTCTAATAAATCTTCTTCTTTCGTTCAAATTATTGAACATGCCTTTACAAATAGATATGAAAATTTTCTTTCGACCATTTATCAAGATGAAATGATCTATCTTGTAGATCGTTCAAAAGTTCGTACACCGGAAATTCCTTTTATCAAAACGGTAGAACATATACAAATGATGATTAACAAACAAGAAGCGAATGTAAAACTGTTAGTTGGGATGGGGAATTTTTATAGAAATATTTTCGATATTCCTAAAAGTTATTTTGAAGCCAAAAAGGTTATTCATCTTGCCCGGCGTCATTCTGCCCCATTCATTTGTAAGTACAAAGATATTGGCGCTTATAAAATTATTATGGCCGTGAAAGATCGCAACATGATTGAGATGTTTCATCAAGATATGTTAGGTCTTCTTTATCGTTATGACAAGCTGCATAAAACGGATTATGTACATTTTCTTCGTGTATTTCTTGAAGAGGACGGCCAGACGACCAATATCAGTCGAAGAGAGTTCATTCATCGCAACACGGTGCTTTATAAAATGAAAAAAATAGAGTCAATATTAGATGTGGATTTATCACACTCTTATACAAAAACGAATTTATTACTCGCGTTTATGATTGAAGATATTTTGAGATAATATTCTCCTTGTCATATGTGCAAATGCACAATTTATTTTGTTTGAATATTCATTGTTTTCCGAATGATAAATAATGTATTCTTTATATGTAAGAATTAATAACATTGAATGGAGTTGCGAATCAAATGAAAACGATGGATGTGATTCAAACAAAAAAAGAAGATCAACAGTATGTCTTGCATTCATGGTCCAAACAAAAGAATATTCATCCGAAAGTCATCACGAAAGCTGAAGGCATTTTTTTCTGGGATGATGAAAACCGAAAATACTATGATATGTGTTCACAACTCGTTTACTTGAATGTTGGACATCAGCATCCTAAATTGTTGGAAGAATTTAAGCATATGGATGAAATTCCTATCGCTGCACCATCATTTGCGACACCATCAAAATCAGAACTCGCTCGCAAAATTATTGAAGTTGCGCCGGACAACATGGCGAAAGTATTTTTTGCAAACGGTGGAGCAGATTCAAATGATCATGCTATTAAAATCGCAAGGATGGTCACAGGACGTTATAAAATTTTTTCAAGGTATCGTTCGTACCACGGTGCCACATTCGGCGCCGGCAATTTAACCGGTGAAAATCGTCGATTTGCTGTTGAACCTGGGATGCCGGGTTTTATTAAATTTGATACACCTTATTTGTACCGGGAGTCTATTAATTTTGAAAATGAAGAAGCGGCAGCAAAGTTTTACCTTGATCGGTTGCACAATCAAATGCTATATGAAGGACCGGAATCCATTGCTGCTGTATTTCTTGAACCCATTCCGGGCAGCAATGGTGTTCTCATTCCGCCAAAAGGATATCTTGAAGGGGTGCGTGAATTATGTGACCGCTACGGAATTCTTATGGTTTGTGATGAAGTGATGTCGGGATTTGGAAGAACGGGAAAAATGTTCGCGGTCGATCATTTTAACTTCCAACCAGATATGATGACGTTTGCTAAAGGGGTAACAAGTGGTTATAGCCCGCTTGGCGGTGTGATTGTCAGCCGAAAAGTGGCGGAGTTTTTCGATGACCATGTATTAATGACAGGTTTAACATACAGCGGACATACCGTTTCAACCCAAATCGGGTGTGCAACGCTTGATATTTATAAAGAAGAAGGTCTCATTGAAAATGCTTCTGAAGTAGGTGAAGTGCTAGGAGCAAGATTGGAAAAACTAAGAGCGTTTAACTCAGTTGGTGATGTTCGTCATATCGGTTTATTCGCAGCCGTTGAACTTGTTAGAGACAAAAAGACAAAGGAACCGATTATATCGTATGGGATGGATTATGGAAAAGATGAAGCGGGATTAATGAAAACATTCATTCATTTATTGAATGAAAAGGGATTTTATACGTACTCGCATGAATCCAGTGTGATCATTGCACCTCCATTAATCATTACAGAACAACAGATAAATGAGGCGATGGATCTTTTCGAAGAAGCATTGACCAAGTTTGAAAAGGAGCATTTATTCTCTGCTGGAACATTGGTAACTAAATAAATGAAAGGAATTCACGGAATGGAAAAATTTTTTTATAAACAACCAGTACCGATTGATTTTGGCCCAGGCAAAATAAACTTATTACCACAAATCATAAAACGATTAAATAGGAAGCGCGGGATATTAATTAGTGCCCCGTCGATGGTTCGCAACGGTACGGCACAAAAAATTATGGATCAAGCGGAGGGGCGTATTGTAACGATATTTTCGGATATTCAAACAAACCCGACTGTGTATAACACGGATGCCTGCGCCCGCATCATTCGCGAATACAAATGTGATTTTGCCGTGGCTTTAGGAGGAGGGAGCATTTTAGACTGTGCAAAGGTTGCTTGTTTTGTGGCCGAAACGCCCTATAGTTCTGCTGACTTTTTATCTCGTGAACGTTCAGTGACGAAGCCTGGAATTCCTTTAATCGCTGTACCGACAACGGCTGGAACGGCGAGTGAAGTGACATCTGTTTCAGTGCTGACAGACACGGAAAGAAATGTGAAGGCTCCTCTCTCAAGCGATTATTTCTATCCGGCCTATGCGTTAATAGATCCTGAACTAACGGTCACTTGTCCGCCCGATGTGACTGCATCGAGCGGTCTGGATGTCCTGGCCCATTCACTGGAGGCATACTACGGAAAAAAGCATCAGCCTTTCACCGATATGGCGGCGGAAAGAGCAGCGTCGATTGTTTTCAAATATTTATTAACCGCCTATCATGAGCCTGAAAATATGGAGGCAAGAGCAAAAATGAGTGAAGCTTCCGTTACGGCAGGTCTGGCATTTAATATGACACAAACGGCTGCTGCGCATGCATGTTCTTATCCACTGACACAAGAGTTTCATATTCCTCATGGCGAGGCTTGTGCTTTTACTCTTCCTTCCTTTTGGAAAATCAATAGCCGGCTTGGGTTCGAATCGGAACGTCTTCAAGCGTTCAGTAGGAGGCTGGGTTTCAAAGATTCGGAAGACTTGGCGGATCGAATAGACGAAATGAAAAAGGAAATGGGGTTAAGAATGACATTGGAAGAAATAGGGGTGTTGACAGAAGGAGATTTAGATAAACTTGTATCTCATAGTTTTTTCCCTAATATGATGAATAATCCAGTTTTGATGACGAAAGAAAGTTTAAAAGAAATGTATAATGCTTTGCGGAAAAAAACTAAAAAAATCGTGTGATGAAATATGACATTAATTCGGCGGAATGGAAGTTTTCTTGGTTTGAATTATCGTAATTTTCTTTAAATGATTTTAGGCTGGCTATTTCTTCAATGAAGGAATAAGGAAATAGATAAAATAAGGCGATCAATACGACAATTTGAAATTGTAAATAAGGAGGACTGCCAAATGCAACAACAAAAGATCTTAATTCATTCGGACAGATTGAAAAAGACGTTAGAAACGTTTGCGGAATTTGGTCGTACAAAAAATAATGGGGTCACACGATTATCTCTTTCAAAGGAAGATATAGCGGCTAGAGATTATTTTGTTTCGTGTTGTAAAGAAATAGGAATGACAGTAAAAATGGATGATATGGCTAACATTTATGCAACGATGGCAGGTGTTGAAGACAAACCTCCTCTTGTGATGGGCTCACATTTAGATTCGGTAACGAAAGGCGGAAGGTTTGACGGTGTTCTTGGCGTGGTTGCTGCATTAGAAATTGCTCGTACGCTTCATGATCATCATATTCAACCAAAGATTCCATTTACGATTGTCAATTTTACAAATGAAGAAGGAGCAAGATTTGAACCGGCCATGATGTCTTCAGGTGTACTTTCCGGGAAGTTTGAGAAAACGGAAATGATGAAGAGCCGAGATACTGACGGGATAACATTTGGTGAAGCCTTAGCTGCTAGTGGATATAAAGGTGATATTGAAAATCGTTTGAAGGAAGCTACCGCTTTTTTAGAAATGCATATTGAACAAGGGCCGGTATTAGAAAGTGAAAATGTGAAGATTGGCATCGTAGAAGGTGTAGTTGGAATGGTGAATTATGAAATGGAAGTAACCGGTGAATCAGATCATGCCGGCACAACACCAATGAACATGAGAAAAGATGCCCTCTTTACAGCAACGGATATTATGACTGATTTGCGTAAAAAACTAAATCAATTAGACAGTGATTTAGTGTACACGGTGGGAAGAATGAACGTTCTTCCCAATATACACACGGTGATTCCGAATAAAACTATTTTTACGCTTGAAGCAAGACACAAAGATCCGAAAGTCATCCATCAAGTTGAAGAAGCCATTCAAGATTTACCGAAATCGCTAAAAGGCTGCGCTATATCCGCAAGAAAACTATGGGGGCGTGATACGGTAGTGTTCGATCAAAAACTATGTGATCGACTGGAAAAATCAGCTCAATCGCTCGGTTATTCAAGTAAAAGAATGTACAGCGGAGCGGGGCATGATGCCCAATTTATTGCCAGTTATCTGCCTACAGCTATGATATTTGTACCTAGCGTCAATGGAAAGAGCCATTGTGAAGAAGAGTTTACATCTTATGAAGAATGTGCGAATGGAGTGAATGTCGCTTTGGATACGGTTCTTTCCATTTTGGATTATTGATTCGTACCGTTGAAAAATATGTATAAATCATTGAGTGTCGATTTTTAAATCTGAATATTACGTTTATTCAAAAAACAATTTATTGATCATCATAAATTGATTAAAGGGTGAAGTCTATGAAATCGCAAATAGAAGAAAATGGCATAGTCACTTTAACCAATGAAGCAATGGATAGTATAAAAGGGAGCAACTTATGGAATGAAGACTTAAGGCCGACAACGAAAGAAGAACATTCATGGTCGGGCATGAATTTTGCTACTTTGTGGATGGGGATGTGCCTTATCATTCCTTCTTATACAATGGCCAGTGGCATGATTTCCCTGGGAATGAACTGGTGGCAGGCATTGCTCACTATTTTTCTTGGGAATTGTATCGTCTTGATTCCCATTTTATTAAATGCACATGCTGGAGCAAAATTCGGTATCCCATATCCGGTGTTTGCCAGATTATGGTTTGGTTCCAAAGGAACTCACATCCCCACCTTGGCACGTGCCATTGTTGCGGCTGGTTGGTTTGGAATTAACACATGGATTGGCACAACAAGTATAGACGCTCTTTTTGCCCGTGTTTTTTCGGGATGGGTGAATTTTCCTTTTCATACAGCGATTGTATTTATGATTTTTTGGGCGCTGAATGTTGGCATAGGAGTGAAAGGGCCTGAAGCGATCAAATGGCTAACGATCATTGCAAGTCCGATTGTCGGTCTTTCTTCCATCATCTTATTCATTTGGGCAATGACCCATATTCATGGTTGGGGGCCGATTTTAACAGCACCAAGTAAATTTCATTCTCTTGGAGAATTTTTGTCCACTTTCTTCCCTGCTTTAACGGGTGTTATAGCTTTTTGGGCAACCTTAGCCCTAAATATTCCTGATTTTGCTCGTTATGCCCGACAACAAAAATCGATGATGGTTGCACAAAGCTTGGCTCTACCCATAACTATGACGGTATTTTCTTTTATTGGGATATTTGTCACATCCGCAACCGTTGTGATTTTTGGAAAGGCTATTTGGGAACCCGTTGAATTATTAGCAAAATTTCCGACATTCATTGTTTTCCTTGGAGCCATTGTCATTGTTATTTCATCCATAACCGTAAATGTAGGGGCAAATCTTGTCGCTCCTGCCCGAGCTGCAGAAAACTTGTGGCCAAGGAGAATTACATTTTCCATTGGTGCTATACTGACCGGTTTATTTGCTATAGCGATGCAGCCATGGTATCTCATGTCGAATTTTCAAAACTTGATTTTTGGTTTTCTTGGAGGATACGGCGCTCTTCTCGGACCTATCGACGGTATTGCCATCGCAGATTATTGGATTGTTCGTCGACGCCGTTTGGCGTTGAGAGAATTATATCAAGTGAATGGACGTTATAGTTATTCTTCAGGAGTGAATAAAAACGGCATTTACGCTTTAATCATTGGAATTGTGATTCCGCTGGCAGGTTTAGTTATTCCGAGTTTGTCTTTCCTATGGAGCAATGCTTGGACGATAGGTTTGCTCGTGGCAATGGCGGTTTACAGTTATCTTATGCGCGACGATAAAAGTCTTCTATCATTAAAAGAGTATGAGGAAATAACCCTTTTTATGAACAACGATGAAACAAGTCAGAATCAATCAGCTGCGGTGAATGAGCTAAATTAAGTGACAGAGAATGAGGTCAAGGTAACAATATATTATCAGATATTATGAAAGTTAGGAAAGGATTTAAAAAACCAGATAAAAGGGGTGTTCGAATGCAATCTTCAGTGACGTTGGATGATTTGCCATTGAATTTTCAAGAAGTAAAAAAAGATTTAAGTCCTAAAGAAGCGGTTGATGAAGCAAACCGATGTTTATATTGTTACGATGCCCCATGTACGAAGGCCTGTCCGACTGGTATTAACATTCCTGCTTTTATCAAAAAGATCGCTTCTGAAAATTTAAAAGGGTCTGCTCGTGTTATATTAGATGCTAATCCATTGGGAGCGACGTGTGCAAGGGTCTGCCCGACAGAGGAATTATGCGAAGGAGCTTGCGTTTTAAATGATATTTCAGTTCCTGTTATGATTGGGCAGTTGCAAAGGCATGCAACGAATTGGGCAATCCATCATCATCAACCGCTTTTTAAAAAAGGAAATCCTAATGGTAAGAAAGTGGCCATCATCGGAAGCGGTCCGGCGGGATTGTCTGGTGCCAGGGAACTTGCCCGATTAGGATACGAAGTAACGATTTTTGAGGCAAAAGAAAAAGCCGGGGGCTTGAACACTTATGGTATCGTGCCGTTTCGATTGCCGCAAGAAATTTCACTTTGGGAGGTAGAACAAGTAAAACAGCTGGGGGTAGAAATTCTGACTAATACAATTTTTGATGAAGATATTATGGTAAACGAGGTGATGGAAGATTATGATGCAGTATTGCTGGCTATTGGAATGGGAAAGGTTCCGATGCTCGGCATCCCGGGAGAAGAGCTGCATGGAGTGTATGATGCGATTCAATTAATTGAAGAAATTAAAGATGGTGATATCACTGATCGTTTTATTGGAAAGCGTGCAGCAGTGATTGGAGCGGGAAATACAGCTATCGATGCGGCTACTTGTTTAAAACGTATGGGAGCATCTAATGTAAAGATCGTTTATCGAAGAAGTGAATCTGAGATGACGGCTTATGCCAGTGAGTATGAATTTGCCAAGCAAGAAGGAGTGGAGTTTAGATGGTTGACCCAACCGACAGAGATCATTGACGACGGGAACGGAAATGTGGGGAAATTGAAATGTTCTCGAACGAAATTAGGAGAACTTGATCATTCGGGAAGACGTTCCGTTGAAATAATTGAAAATTCCGATTTTTCTATGGATGTAGATATTGTCGTGAAAGCCATTGGTCAAACCCGTCATAAAAAATTGATTGAAGAACTTGGTTTAGAACATGATCAAGGCATCGTCAAAATTGATCCCGTAACCCATCAAACCTCTAATAAAAAATTATTTGCCGCCGGGGATGTCGTTTTTGGGAAGGGACAAGGTGATGCAATGGTTGTCAGTGCCGTTGAACAAGGAAAAAAAGCAGCACGCGCCATTCATAGGCACATACAAAGCAGCTTGTAAAAAAGGAGGAAAACGAATTGGCAGATTTACGAATTCATTTTGCCGGAATTCAATCAATGAATCCTTTTTGGTTGGCATCCGCGCCGCCAACCAATTCAGGATATCAAGTTCAGAGGGCTTTTGAATCAGGTTGGGGCGGAGTCGTTTGGAAAACGTTGGGCGATCCGATTCTGAATGTTTCTTCACGTTTTGCTGCATTCAATTATAACGGTCAAGTGATGGCGGGCTTTAATAACATTGAATTAATCACTGACAGACCGTTGGAAGTCAACTTAAAAGAAATTTATGAAACAAAAAAGAAGTTTCCTAAACATGTGATCGTTGCTTCTTTAATGGTAGAACCAAATCAAGAAAAGTGGCATGAGATTGTAAAAAGGGTGGAAGACGTTGGCGTTGACGGACTTGAATTAAATTTTGGCTGTCCGCATGGCATGGCAGAAAGAGGGATGGGAGCTGCCTCGGGGCAAGTCCCTGAATTGGTTGAAAAACAAACGTATTGGGTAAAAGAAGTAGCTCAAACCCCCGTGATAGTGAAATTGACCCCCAATATTACGGATATTACAGCAACGGCCTATGCTGCTGTTCAAGGCGGCGCTGATGCCATCAGCTTGATAAACACTATTAATAGTTTGATGGGGGTTGATTTGAATACATGGAACACGATTCCGAATGTAGCGGGAAAAGGAACGCACGGCGGTTATTGCGGTCCGGCTGTTAAACCTATTGCATTAAATATGGTGGCTGAATGTGCGCGTCATCCGGATATTTCTGTACCCATTTCGGGGATCGGAGGCATATCTACTTGGAAAGACGCAGCGGAATTTATGTTGATGGGAGCGACAAATATACAGGTATGTACAGCTGTCATGCAGCATGGATTTAGTATAGTGGAAGACATGATTGATGGGATGAATAACTATCTTGAAGAAAAAGGCTTACATTCAGTTATGGATCTTATCGGCCAATCTGTACCGAAGTACACAGATTGGGGCGATCTGGATCTCAATTATAAAGTAGTTGCCCACATTAATAATGAATCATGCATTCATTGCAATAAATGTTACATTGCCTGCGAAGACGCTTCACATCAATGTATTGAAATGCTATCAGATGAAAATGGTGAAAACATCTTAAAGGTAAGAGAGGAAGATTGTGTCGGTTGTAATCTTTGCTCCATCGTTTGCCCGGCAGAGGGGGCTATTGATATGGTGGAAAAACCAAGTCCAATCCCTCTCACATGGAATGAACGGCAGAAATTAATTGACCGTTTCTTATCCAATCAAAAGATGATTAGTTAAAAGATATGGAGGGAAAAAGATGAAAAAATTAATTAAAAATGGAACTATTGTAACGGCTGTTGATACGTATCAAGCGGATATTCTCATTGAAGGAGAAAAAATTGTTCAAATAGGTTCTGACTTGCTTGCCGATGGTGCAGAAGTAATCGATGCAGAAGGCGCATACGTATTTCCTGGGGGCGTAGATCCACATACACATTTGGATATGCCGTTTAATAACACGGTGACTGATGATGATTGGGAAACGGGAACGATTGCTGCCGCGTTCGGCGGAACCACTACGATTCTTGATTTTTGTCTTTCAACGGAAGATGACACTTTGAAAAAAGCCGTTCAAAGATGGCATGAAAAGGCGAAAGGAAAAGCGGCCATTGACTATGGATTTCACTTAATGCTATCCAATTTAGATGAACAAGTCGTTCAAGAATTGCCTGAAGTGCTTGAAAGTGAAGGAATCTCTTCTATAAAAATTTTTATGGCATATGCCAAGGAATTCCAAGCAGATGATCGGACGTTGTTTCGAACTTTTCAAATAGCTAAAGAAGCAGGAGCATTAGTGATGGTTCATTGTGAAAACGGAACAGTTATTGATGAACTTGTTAATCAAGCCTTGTCGGAAGGACACACTGAACCTATCTACCATGCTCTAACCAGGCCGCCTGAAGTTGAGGGAGAAGCAACTCACCGAGCCATTGAATTGGCTAAAATCGCCGATTCACAATTGTATGTGGTCCATGTTACATGCCTGGAAGCAGTCAAACAAATTGCTGAAGCACGCGCTAAAGGATATAAAGTATGGGGAGAAACGTGCCCGCAATATTTGGTTCTTGATCAATCTTATTTAGAGAAACCGGATTTCCAAGGGGCAAAATACATTTGGTCGCCGCCTCTTCGTGAAAAATGGAATCAAGATGTTTTATGGAATGCATTAAAGTCAGGCGTGTTGCAAACAGTGGGTTCTGACCATTGCTCTTTTAATTTTAATGGGAAAAAACAACTTGGTCGCCATGATTTTTCGAAGATTCCAAATGGCGGACCCTTTATTGAGGATCGATTCAGTATTTTATTTTCTGAAGGCGTGAAAAAAGGTATTTTGACATTAAATCAATTTGTTGATATTGTTTCCACTCAAGCCGCTAAATTATTTGGAATATTCCCTCAAAAAGGCACGATCGCTGTAGGAAGTGATGCGGATATTGTCATTTTTGATCCTAATGCAAAACGCTCGATTTCCGCTAATACCCATCATATGAACGTTGATTATAGTGCGTTTGAGGATATGAAAATTGTAGGAGAACCGATTTCGGTGCTTTGTCGCGGTCATTTTATTATTAAAGATAAGCAATTTGTAGGCACATTAGGAAGCGGTAAATATTTAAAACGCAGAAAATTCAACCAGGAAATAACGCCGACGGTATCTCAAGCAAAGATATAAAAAACGTATTGATTAAAAGCTACAGTTGGTCTTACCTGTTAAACAGGAGGTGTTCGAGATGTTTGATTCTGAATTATTCAGGGATGAAAAAAGAGAGATTGATACATTATTAGAAAAAGGGTATCAAATTGTAGCTGTGACGGAAAATTTAAGCGGTGCTTTTGTCGATTTTCGAATAACAGACAATCACAAACAAACTGAAGAAATAAAAACATTGCATATTATGACACCGAATGGTAGAAAATACTACTCAACAAAAATGCTTTTAAGAAAAAAGTTTTCTGAAACGATATAAATAACTATAAAAAATAAGAAAGAAATAAATTCCCTTATAGCAGATAACTATTATTTGTTATGCTATGAAGGGAATTTTTTTATGCTCTTCAAAATATAAGAGATTCCTAGTGAAGACGAACTTCGTTTACGGTTGTTTTTCAATGTTTGAGTTTGTTTTATCGTAGTGTTCCCGCCAGCAAATCCTGTATAAGCGTATCCTTGATCTGAAACAGGATTAGTTGTTTATCTTCTCTGTTGGATCGTATTGTAAAGTGCTTATGTTGCTTTTCCAAGAAGAGAGGAATCGACTGCAACGTTGTTGAAATATTTAGCGATAGAAGGAGTTGATTGGAGTGGAGAAAAATCGCCAAATACAAATGGACAATTGGAAAACTTTTTGGCAGTTAATCCGGAGCACGGATCCTCCCAAATGGATTTTGTTTTTGGCTGTAGCTTTCAGTTTGATCGAGACAGCGGTTGGACTCATAGTACCGTGGTTTACTAAATCTCTTGTTGACCAGATTTCTGAATCCGCGTTAAAGCCATCCATCATTCTTATACTTGCTGCTTCATTTATCGTTCAAACGATCACTTCTGGTTTTTCTTACTACTTCCTTACCTATATTGGAGAATATGTGGTGGCGGCGATTCGTAAAAAGCTTTGGAATCAGGTTTTATTACTGCCTGTTCCTTTTTTCGACAATCACGAATCAGGAGAAACGATGAGTCGAATTACTCAAGACACCAATACGGTGAAAATGCTGATCACCCAACATTTCGTGACGTTTCTGACCGGATTCATTTCGGTGGGAGGGGCAGTCTGTATTCTCCTTATTATCGACTGGAAAATGACCCTTATGATGGTGACGGCAGTTCCGGTTTCGCTTCTTCTCCTTTGGCCGCTTGGACAAAAAATGTACAAAATTTCAAAAGCCACCCAGGATGAAATGGCCGGTTTTTCCGCTCATCTTGGCAGAGTTTTGTCCGATATTCGTCTTGTCAAAGCTTACAGTGCAGAGAAAGAGGAACAAAAAAACGGGGAACAAGGGATTCATCATTTATTTCAATTCGGTCTAAAAGAAGCGAGAATACAGTCTGTCATTTCCCCTTTTATGACATTTGTGATGATGCTTGTTTTAGTTCTATTAATCGGCTATGGCGGCGTTCGTGTAGCCTCGGGCACGCTTTCATCCGGCTCGCTTGTCGCCATCATTATTTATATGGTTCAAATCGTTGTTCCTTTTAGCCAGATGGCTGTATTTTTCACCTCATTTCAAAAAGCGATGGGCGCAACAGAACGAATCCAAAGCATTTTGTCCTTTGAGAAAGAACCGATCGACAGATTGCCGGCAGTACAAAATTACGATCAAGACATACATTTTCGAAATGTTTCCTTTTCTTATAAAAAGGGAGAGCCTGTACTCAAACAAATAACACTCACTATTCCTTCAGGAAAAACAACAGCGATCGTTGGTCCTAGCGGCGGTGGAAAAACGACTTTGTTTGCTTTGTTAGAGCGATTTTACACCCCCGACGAAGGAGAAATATTGCTAGGGAAAACCAATATTGAAGAATTTCACTTACATTCGTGGCGCCGCAATATCAGTTATGTCTCACAAGAAAGCCCGATGATGTCAGGAACGATACGAGACAATATTTGTTATGGACTAAGTAGAGACGTTTCCGATCAAGAAATCATACAAGCGGCTAAACTGGCAAACGCAGCGGAATTTATCGATCGGCTTCCAAAAGGATATTGGACTGAAGTGGGGGAACGGGGAATCAAATTATCAGGTGGACAGCGGCAGAGAATCGCCATTGCACGCGCTCTTATACGCGATCCTAAAATCCTTCTTCTGGATGAAGCGACCTCAAACTTAGACAGTTCATCGGAAGTTCTTGTTCAAAAGGCCTTGCAGCGGCTGATGGAGGGAAGAACAACCATTGTTATTGCCCATCGTCTCTCAACGGTTATCGACGCAGACCAAATGGTTGTATTAGAGAAAGGGGTTATCACCGGGATCGGCACACATAGAGAATTGCTGCAAACCCATCCTCTCTACAGAGAACTTGCCGAACAACAACTACAGACTAGCTCGGAGTAATCATAAATGATATTTTTTGGATCGCAATGTTCAGACATGCCGTATAAGAAAAATATTTGTGTTTAAAGGATAGAAACGATACTTGCGATTCCTTTATCAGTTGACTCCTTTTCCAATTTCATTTTATAGTGAAACAAAGTAGTTGCATAATGGGGGAAATCATGTGAATTCGTTACTCGAGAGAATTAAGAAAGAATGGCATAAACTTACGGATGCAGAGCGGAAAATAGGTGAGTATATTTTAGAGCATCCTGAATTGGTTCCACATATGACGACGAAAGATTTATCGGAGAAAACGGGAGTCAGTGAATCAAGTGTAGTGAGGTTTTGCAAATCCATTGGTATGACGAGTTTTAAAACGTTTAAGATGGAGCTAGTCAAACATTTAACATTATCTGAAACAAATATTTCTGATTTCTCCATTTTACAGAAAAAAGATTTACCTTATGATTTATTTCAAAAAGTGACGTATGTGAACAAGTTAGCGATTGAATCCGTACTGACATCGTTGGATCGGAGAGAATTAGACAAAGCAGTAGATGTGATACAAAAGGCAAGAAAACTCGTTTTTTACGGTGTCGGCGGCTCAGCAACGGCTGCTTTTGATGCTCAGTACAAATTTACAAAACTGGGATTTCAATCGATCATGGCTCATGATTTTCACTACTTGCTTTCTCTTATTCCTTATTTAGATGAACGGGATGTTTTTGTGGCGATCAGTATGTCGGGGAAAACGAAGGATGTCCTTGAATTAGCTCAATTTGCCAAAAAAAAAGGCGCAACAGTGATCGCTATAACCAATATGGATAAATCTCCTCTTTATAAGAAAGCAGATATTCGGCTGTGTACACCGGTTGTCGAACAAGATTTTCGGATAGGAACCATTTCTTCAAGGATGGCACAACTTGATATTGTGGATGCCCTTTATGTAAGCGTGTTTAATCGAATTGGAGAGAAAGTAGTGGATCGGTATTATGAGGCAAGAAATGAAGCAGTGAAATTGCGTAGATAACCTTGAATCCAAAAAACATCCTTGGAAACGAAGGATGTTTTTTTAATGTGCGCCCGGCATGTACATGAACTATAGGGTGTAAGTCCCGAACCCCGAAGACAGAAGTAGAGGTTAGCCAAGAGCAAGGGTGTCCGTGGTGACGCGGAATCTGAAGGAAGCTGGAGGCAAAACACCGGTCCGAGGAACACGAACCTCATATAAGGCTAGGTATGATTGAGTGAGTTTGCATAACAAAACAAAGCTCTTTCTGTCGAAGGTCATATCGAGTAAATGAGGCGGATAGATGGTGTGAAAGTGCATGTACTTACCCGGGGAGGTCTGGCGGATATGTGAAGTACTCTTCATAACCTACTTAGTGATAAGTAGCTGAACCGTCAGAAGTCAGCAGAGGTCATAGTATTAGTTGGTCTAGAACAACTAAGAAGGACCGAACAATTAAGAGAGAATAGCCCTTGGTATTCAGTGAGTCATGATGAACACAGAAAACGTAGTACCTCACTTGAGGGAGGAAGCGGTGAATCCCGTGGGAGACCTCTTGGAGGGTGGAGTGACCACTGGCATAAAGAGAACAGCTATTCACGGAAGTTATAAAGACTTGCGTCAATTATCTTAATTGAACCGCCGTATACGGAACCGTACGTACGGTGGTGTGAGAGGACGGGAGTTAATCGCTCCCTCCTACTCGATTTCTGATAAATGAAACAAAATTTCAAAAATAAAAATGTAATTATTGACATTTTATTTCAGTCATATACAATAAAATCAAAAAATAAGTTTTAAAAAGGATGATTAGATGCTTGAAAAATTGACAACAGAACAAAGAAATGCCAGCACGATGGACTTAGATTTAATGTCAACAAGAGAAATATTGGAGGTGATGAACCGAGAAGACCAAACGGTTCCGCAAGCAGTTGCAACGCAAATCCCTTTGATTGAAAAAGCTGTTCAGTTGGTGATCCGATCTTTTCAAAATGGAGGCCGACTTATTTATGTAGGGGCTGGTACAAGCGGCAGATTAGGGGTTCTCGATGCAGTAGAGTGTATGCCTACATTTAGTGCACCTAAAAACATGGTAACAGGTATTTTAGCAGGAGGTTTGGAAGCGCTTACTAAAGCGGTGGAAGGAGCTGAGGATAACGAATCTTTAGGAAAAGATGATTTGAAATCGATTTTCTTAAATGAAAACGATACGGTCATCGGATTAGCTGCGAGTGGAAGAACGCCCTATGTAAAAGGAGCGCTGTCATATGCAAAAGAACAAAAAGCGAATACGGTGAGCATTAGCTGCAATAAACAGGCAGAGATTAGTCAGTTGGCTGATGTGGCTATTGAAGTCGAAACAGGACCGGAGGTGTTAACGGGTTCTACAAGACTAAAAGCAGGAACCGCGCAAAAACTCGTACTGAATATGATTTCAACAGCTTCCATGATCGGAATAGGGAAAACCTATCAAAATTTAATGGTAGACGTACAACCGACGAATCAGAAGCTAGTAGAAAGATCAAAGCGAATCATTATGGAAGCGACGGATGTTGATTATGAAACAGCCAGCCAATATTTTGAAAAAGCCAATCATCATGTAAAAGCAGCCATTATTATGATTTTACTTAAATGTTCATATGAGGAAGCCATAAAAAAACTGGAGAAGGCAAAAGGGTTTATTCGCAAAGCACTTTAGATCGGCTTGGAGGGAGAAGTATGACAAAAGAAGAACAGATTGCAAAGAAGATTCTCCAATACACGGGCGGTAAAGAGAATATCCGCAAATTGGCACACTGTATGACGAGAGTACGTCTTGAATTGAAAAACGAAGAAAAAGCGGATATAGAGGCATTACGGCAAATAGAAGGTGTCATGGGGGTCGTGGATGACGGCACTTTACAAATTATTGTAGGTCCGGGAACCGTTAATAAAGTAGCCGATGCCATTAGCCGTTCGACAGGGATTAAAATAGGAGAAGAAACGGCGGAACCAGATGAATTGACTTTTGAGGAAAGAGCGGCACTTAAAAAAGCCAATATAAAATCGAAAAATCAGACGCCTTTTAAAAATTTCTTGAGGAAAATAGGGAATATTTTTATACCTTTAATCCCTGGTCTTGTAGCTTCAGGGATTATCAATGGAGCAGCGAACTTTGCAAAAAATGTTGGTGTAGATGACAAGACGACTTGGATGCAAATTTTATTGCTAGTTGGTAGTTGTATTTTTACGTATTTAGCTGTTTTAGTAGGTTGGAATACGGCAAAGGAATTTAATGGCACTCCGGTTCTTGGAGCCATTGCCGGCATGCTGTTGTTTAATCCGGGTCTTGCTGAAATTCATATTTATGGAGATGCTCTTATCCCTGGGCGAGGCGGTTTATTCGGAGTCATTTTTGCTGCTTGGTTGATGACGGTTGTAGAAAAACAAATCAGAAAGATCATGCCGAATTCAATTGATATTATTTTTACTCCACTTATTACGGTATTGATCGTTAGTATTTTAAGTCTTTATGCGATACAACCTGTTGCAGGAGTCGTGGCCGATGGCATCACGACCGGAATCAAAGCTATCTTAGATGTCGGTGGCGTTATAGCGGGTGCGATATTAGCCGGATTCTTCTTGCCGCTTGTCATGCTTGGATTGCATCAAGGATTAACGCCTATTCATCTTGAATTAATTCATGCTACAGGGAGCACCCCGTTATTGCCTGTTTTAGCAATGGCAGGCGCCGGTCAAGTTGGTGCTGCGATTGCCATATTTGTCAAAACTAAAAATAAAAAATTAAGAAGTATTATTAAAGGGGGATTACCTGCAGGCTTTCTTGGAATAGGGGAACCGTTATTGTATGGAGTTACTTTGCCGTTGGGAAGACCGTTTGTTACAGCTTGTTTAGGGGCAGCGGTTGGCGGGGCCTTTCAAGCTTTTATGAAAACAGCTGCTTCTGCTATAGGAGTATCAGGTTTGTCGCTTACACCACTTATTGTTGATAATAAATATTTTTATTATCTAATAGGCATTGTGATCGCTTATGCATGTGGCTTTATTTTCACTTACCTATTTGGTTATAAAGAAGAAATGTCGGAAAACATAAAATAATAGAAATATATTTTCGTTCAATGAAGAGAGAAGTGTCTGACAGCCAATCCATCTTGTATATAGGATTTTTCTATAAGAGTGGCCCCTATATAGATCGATGTCTGACACTTTTCTTTTTTATTAGTAACTCAACTTTCGCACACAGAAATATTTAAGCATTGCTTGATATAATTAGGTATAGTGGCCAACCATTTATTCATTTGATTTTTAAAGATGTCCATGTTCAAAGAAACCTCGGCTTCCGCCAAAGTTTGGAAAAGGTCAATAAGTGATTGAAGGGCAGTAATAAAATCTATGTCTTTTACATCTTCGCAAAGGATGTAAAAAAGGTTGCCAATCGTCTTAGGATCCTCCTCTTTTCGCATTTGCCAAGCAATGAGAATATATCGTGTAAAAACAATGGTTGTATGGCTAATTAACATGTCGTAGGAACGTCCCTGGAATTCTTTCTCTAAATTTAAAAGGGATTTATTGCATTTGAAGAAGACTTCAATGTCCCAACGCATGCCGTAAATACGAATGATCTCTTCATTTTCTAATGTTGTATCTGTGCTGAGAATGGCAAGCCATTCGCTCCGTTTATTACGGTTTCGTACAAATAGAATTTTTACTGGAATTCCATTGTCTAAAGTAGCATAAACGGATCCGCGAATGTCTTTTTTACCCATGTGAGGTTTTGCCAATTTGTAAAGTTGATTCAGTGTGAAACGTTCACCATTGTAAACGTATCGCTGCTTTAATTGCTTCACCAAGCCAATGACAAATAACCCTTTGTTCGTAATCTTCTCAATTAAAGGCGCTTGTGTAAACCAGGAATCCATGAGAACATAGTCAGCTATAATCCCTTTTTCAAGCGCATGATCAAGTAAAGCTGAAGCCACGTCCGGTTTTGATTTCAGAGCTTCCTGGCGACGCTTATAGCCAGATGTTCGTTTATCAATATCGGTATTGATTTCTTGCAGGCGATTTTCCTTTTTCGGTGAACTTAGAAGAGCAAAATCAACGGGAATAAAAGTAAAACTATCGGTCCAGCCAAGGGTAAGCATTTGAAACCCTTTCAAGTACTGATGGGTAGAGTGATCAAAAACCTTAGCCAACAGTTCAACCGACTTACTACGGTTTCTTGAAAAGACAGAATCATCAATCACAAAAGCTGTGACACGATCTTTTGAAGTTAATGGTTGAAGCAGACGGATCATTTCACTGCTTAATGAAAGCAGAAACTTTCTCCAATGATAGGTTGGTGTATTTAAAAAGCGATAGACTGTATCCTTTCCGGGCAGATCCTGAGATCGTTTACTCATAAAAGCACGAAACCAGTTCTTATATTGGAAGACTAAAAGAAAAATCAGTTTGAAAACAGTAAGACAAGAATACCCGGAAAGTTTCGTAATATTCGCTTTTCTTAAATGATATCCAATATTTAATTCGGAAAATCCTTGTTTAATTTCTTTTGGTAATTGCGCAAAGTAGTCTTTATTCGTTATCATAGTGGTGACACCTTTCTTTTGGATTTGGTTTCGTCACCAATATTTTACCAAAAGAATAGGTGTCTTTCTTTATGTTTTAAAAAATGTCAAATGATAATTTTGTACTTCCCAAAACCATTTACATCAAGCATTTAAACAAGATTTTGGACTGCGAAAGCTGAGTTAGTAAGATTTGAAAAGGAGCAATAGTGATGCGTGGAATATCGATTTACTTATCAGATTCAATCTCTCGTCATGAAGGATATATTGCCAAAATGAAATCAGCGGGCTTTACTTCGATCTTTACTTCTTTGCAGATTCCTGAAGAAAATCCGGATCTTTCTGTAAAACGTTTAAAAGAGCTGGGGGAATTGGCTAAAAAATATGGGATGGAATTAACGGTGGATATATCTCCGAAATCGCTCAAGCGTTTAGGCTGCACATGGGAATCAATAGACAGGCTTACGTCTTGGGGATTAACGGGTTTGCGCATCGATTACGGAATCAGTGAAGAGATCATCGTTGAATTATCTCGTAAAATGAAGATTGCTTTAAATGCAAGCACGTTAACAAAGGAGGGGATGAGACGCTTAAAGTCGTTAGGGCTATGCATTGAAAATACGGAAGCATGGCATAATTATTATCCTCGACCTGAAACGGGATTGGATAGAAAGGATTTTTCGCTGCAAAATGACTGGCTGCAAAAGGAAGGAATTCTTGTTGCGGCCTTTATTCCCGGAGATGAGGAAAAGAGAGGCCCTTTGTATTCAGGATTGCCGACATTGGAAGATCATCGCTATTCTTCACCTTTTTTAGCGTTTCTCGATTTAAAAATAAATGAGAGCGTTGATAAAATCTTGATCGGTGATGTTCGGATCAGCGAGAAAGCATTGGAACAGTTTTCTACATTCAATCAAAATATTTTTTTGCTGCGAGCGAAACCCTTTGTTCAAAATGATATCCTTCAAAAAGACATTTCTGTAGTGCAAACGAATCGAGTAGATGCAGCAAGAGATGTGATCCGTTCTCAAGAATCACGCGAAAATGGGTTAGTTGGTAAACCATTATTGGAGCCTATCCATACAATCGAGCGAAAAAAAGGGTCCATTACAGTAGATAATCTTCTGTATGGACGTTATCGAGGAGAGATTCAAATCGTAAAACGCGATTTGCCGGCAGATAAGAAAGTAAATGTAATCGGAAAGGTCATCGATGAGGATTTGCCCCTTTTGCCATTTATAAAAGGCGGAACAAAGTTTAAGATTAAATGGATGGACATCGAATAGACAATTTTTTTTGCGTGAATGAAATTTATAAGTATTTTATAATTTCGTAAAAGGCCCTTAATAATTCTTTTTTAATATAGAAAGTGTAAGGAAACCAATTGATCGCTTGATTTGAACCTCGAATCACTCAATCGCCCCCTTACAACAGCGTTAAATTCTTTTCATCGTCCAAGAAGGTGATTCAAAAAATGGCGGATTCGAAAGGCATATCGGAAAGAAAAATCGAGTACATATGATGAAGAAATGTTAATTGAATGGTTCCCGTTTATTT
Source organism: Bacillus sp. FSL W8-0223 (assembly GCF_038006805.1). Taxonomy (NCBI): domain Bacteria; kingdom Bacillati; phylum Bacillota; class Bacilli; order Caryophanales; family Bacillaceae; genus Bacillus; species Bacillus sp. FSL W8-0223. The sequence continues at coordinate 2,367,749 of NZ_JBBOVX010000001.1, read as the reverse complement.
AAACATTTTTTTAAGCATTGGAACCTGCTGGTAAGAAAAAATTCGAAAGGAGATTCATGAACAAAGGAGAAAAAGAAGATGGAGGACAATTTGAAAAAGATCACCGAATATAAGCGAAGAAAGGTGTGGACCTCATGATTCGATGCATTGCATCTGATATGGACGGGACCTTATTAAACTCCAAACAACAAATTAGTCCGGCAAATCGTGACGCGATTCAATTAGCTCAAGAGCAAGGAGTCGAATTTGTGATTGCAACGGGGCGTTCTTATCAAGAAGCAAAAGAGGTTTTAGACGAAGCAGGGATCCGTTGTACAGTGATTGGGTTAAACGGTGCGGAAGTAAGAAATGAAGCAGGTGAAATTACTCATAGATCTGTCATTAGCGCCAAAACTGCCTCTCAAGTGGCGGATTATCTTGAAAAATTCGGGCTTTATTATGAATTTTTTACCAATAAAGGCATTTTTACAGAAGACTATGAAACAAGCATCGAAATGTTGGTGGATATTTTCCAATCGGCTAATCCCGAAGTTTCAGAAGAAGAAATCCGCATCCATCTTAAAAATCGCGGTGATATTCGACATATCCAAAACGTATACGACTCAAAAGAAATTTTCAATGATCCTTCCATTCGTTTTTTTAAAATATTGGCATTCGATAAAAAAGAGTCGCTGTTTGAAGAGCTCAGCACCAAGCTGGAGTATGAACTGGACGATATTCACGTGACGTCGTCAGGGTTTCGCAACATTGAAATCAACCATATCTCCGCACAAAAAGGTATTGCCTTGGAACGCTTTGTGAAAGAAAAAGGAATTTCTTTACAACATACGATGGCGGTGGGAGATAATTTGAATGACCTTTCGATGTTAGAAAGAGTCGGTTTTCCGATTGCGATGGGAAACGCGGTACAAGCAGTGAAAAATCTTTGTCCGTATGAGACAAGTAAAAACGATGAAGATGGCGTAGCCAAAGCGATACATAAGATTTTAGAAATCTGTAAATAACCAAGAATGGACCAGATATCTTTCATCCATGGAAAAAGAGGCTTTATTGAAGATGGCTGATCCTTTATATTGGCGTGATTGTATTTCCAATCTTATGGCTGAAAACATTTTTATGTAGCCGTTTGTTGATCCGATTATTCAATGCACACCTACCTGATTGCTGACATCATCCAGCGGCTAAAATCAAAGATAATAACAAACATCCTAGGAAATGAAAAAAGGCATGCAGGGTTATAACATGCCTTTTTTCATCATGCATTTCTATGTGCTGGTTTAGCATTTCATACGGTTGCTTTAGAAACAAATCGGGTATAAGCACCGTGCATAACCGGGCCAACATACTGATTCAATTTAAAGCCGTGTTCAATTGCTGCATGAACAAAATCTTTTGCAAAACGGACGGCTTCTTCCACTGAGCTGCCTTTTGCTAGTTGAGCTGTGATGGCGGCGGCAAAAGTACAGCCTGCACCGTGATTATAAGTGGTATCAATTTTTTCCGATTCAAATACACGGAAGTTTTGACCATCGTAGAATAAGTCAACGGCTTTTTCGTGCTGCAGCTGTTTTCCGCCTTTGATCACGACATTTTTGGCCCCTAATTCATGGATTTTCACAGCCGCTTTTTTCATATCCTCAATCGTTTTAATAGGGCCGGTTTGTGCTAATTGCCATGCTTCAAAAAGGTTTGGAGTGACAATCGTTGCACGCGGCAGCAATAATTCGCGCATCGCGTCTGTATTTTCAGGTTGAAGAACTTCATCTTCTCCTTTACATACCATCACCGGATCAATCACGACTTTATCTAAATGATATTCATCAATTTTACGGGCGGCGAGTTCAATAATGTCGACAGATCCGAGCATACCCGTTTTCATGGCGTCAATCCCGACGGAAAGAATGGTTTCTAATTGCGGTTCAACCGTTTTTACATCCACCGGAAAAACGTTATGATGCCAGTTGTTTTTTGGATCCATGGCAACAATGGAAGTAATGGCTGTCATTCCATAGACGCCCAGCTCTTGGAATGTTTTCAAATCAGCTTGAAGACCGGCTCCACCACTGGAATCCGAACCAGCAAGCGTAAAGGTTTTCTTTAAACTCATAACCCACATCTCCTTCATAGCAACGATTATGAATAGGACTAGTCTATCTTTAGAATATATTTTTCGATTAGAAAAGACAAATATGAGATACTTTTTTTGTTTATGAAGGCATATAGGAAAAAAGAATCTCCAATCGTTAAGCAGGATTTCATTATTGAATCATTTTTATTTAAAGATTTTAGAAAACAAGCCATTCTTTTTCTTTTTTTGTTCTGTAGAGGCTGGCTTCTTTTTGGATGCCCAAATCATTTCTTTGTCGACCGCGTGTTTATGAGCGACTACCAAGCCGATATCCGTTTCTGCTTCATGATTTTGGATGATGGTATAAGAAATATTTTGGTCGTTGGCCAGCCTGACATATTTGCTAATATGAGAATAGTCTATTTTTCCGTTTAAAAGCAGGCGGACGCCGGGTTTTTGGATCCATTCTTTCACTTCCGGATAGATGTCCGGCTCTTGTACTTGGCTAATCGTCAAGGCACCTTCCACGCGCTCTCGAAACGTTCCTAAAAATCGTTTTCGCTCTTCAGGTTTCAGTTCTTTTTTTCCGTATAATCCTTCTTTTAACACGTCATCGATCTTTTTTCCAACCACTGGAACCGCCTCCTAAGCTAATATTTTCAAGCCTATATTATGTTGGCTGGTTTAGTTACACCTATTCGGGATGGCTGAAAAAGGTTCAAATATCGGTCAAGATGGCCGTTTTTTCCTAAAGATAATGGATCATGAAAAGAGTCCATTTTCATCAATAAAAGAAATTTGACGATCAAGGCAAAACCCCGATGAATCTAAACGGATAGATAGGCAGGAAGTTCCAGGCGAAATGGGGATGACGAAACATGATTACCAAAAAAAGAACAGCCTGTGAAGCGCACAAGCTGCTCTTTTTCATCGCATTTCTTTATTTCCAATTATCCAGCAAAAGAACTCGGGCTGGAGAGGCATCCGTTCCTTGAATATTTAAAGGGGCCGCAATCATAAAATAGGACCCTTCTTCCACGTCCGCCAATTGAAGTCCTTCGATGACCACGATGTCTTTGTCCATCAGAGCACGATGAGTGGGGTGCTCCGGCTGAGCACGTTCTATGCCTAAGGAATCGATGCCGACACCGGCGATTCCGATTTCCGCCAAGTAGCGGGCTGCATCTTCAGCAAGATAAATGAAATCAAAATTAAATTCTTTATCAAACGAGTTTTTCGTTTTCAATAAAATAAAGTCGTCTTTTTGAATATCCGCATTTTCTACATCTGATTTCGTAATTTTTTCATGGACATGTGTCAAATCGATCACTTTGCAAGGACGAACGAGTTTTTCGATCGAGATCGTTTCAATCGTTTTTCCGTCGTTCATCATATGGAGCGGAGCATCGACATGTGTACCGGTATGTACGTCCATGCAAATTCGTGACTCCGTTACATGGCCATTTGTTTGAGTGGTAATCGATGGCTGTTTTTCCGGCTTATTTTTATAAACCGGCATTCCTTCATAAATTGGAGCAGTTATGTCAATAATTTTCAATTTTATAACCTCCTTTTCTTTTTGCACGGTTCGGTTTGACTCGTTCGGATTCCCGCTTGAAAGAGTCTTTGACGTAAAATGCCTAAGTATTGGATGGCAGTGAACGGTGGCAGTATGTGTATCCAATGGATAGGCATGACGGCAATCATCAGCGGAAAGAAAATGACCGCTGATGATTGGATTTTTATTGACAATTGTCTACATCAAGCCGATCAATAGGCCACCAGAAGAATCCGTCTTTTTCAAGCAGTTGGTCAGCTTCTTTCGGTCCCATAGAACCAGCTTCATAATTAGGGAAATGGGCGGAAGTGTTGGCCCATACTTCAGAAATTTCATCGACAAAACGCCATGAGAGGGAAACTTCATCCCAGTGGGTAAAGTTGGTCGCATCTCCCCGAATGGCATCGTATAAAAGCTTTTCGTAGGCTTCAGGCGTGTTGATGGCGTCAAAACTGTTATTTCCAAAGCTTAGTTTGATTGGAATCATGCCCGTGCTCTGACCGCTTTGTTTTGTGTTTAAATGAAGGGTGATTCCTTCCTCAGGCTGAATATGGATCACAAGCAGATTAGGGGACAATGGTTGATCCATCTTGTAATAAAGATTCATCGGGACATCTTTAAATTGGACGACAATTTTCGTTGATTTCGTAGCCATCCTTTTTCCTGTTCGAATGTAAAAAGGTACGCCGGCCCAGCGGAAATTGTCTATCATGACTTTCCCGGCTACAAACGTTTCAGTATTGGAATGAGGATCGACGTTCGGTTCTTCCCGATAAGCGACCACTTCTTTGCCATTAATGACTCCTTTTCCGTATTGGCCGCGGACGAAGTACTCGTGCACTTGATCTCCTTTTATTGGACGAAGCGCGCGCAAAACTTTTACTTTTTCGCTGCGGATTTCATCTGTTGTCAATTTAATCGGTGGTTCCATGGCAAGCAGCGCCACCATTTGCAGCATATGGTTTTGGAACATATCGCGCAGTGCACCGCTGTTTTCGTAATACCGTCCTCGTTCTTCTACTCCCAGCGTTTCGCTGGAAGTCACTTGGATGTTTGAAATGTAGCGGTTGTTCCATAATGGTTCAAAAAGGGCATTAGCAAAGCGGATCGCTTCGATATTTTGCACCATGACTTTTCCTAAATAGTGGTCAATCCGATAGATCTCAGATTCGGAAAAGGCCGTTCGAATTCGTTTATTCAATTCGATGGCTGATTCTAAATCATGGCCAAACGGTTTTTCGATGACGAGACGGGTGAATCCATTTGTGTCTGTCAATCCGTCTTTTTTCAAATGTTCGGCGATCGTTCCAAAAAATTCCGGAGCCATTGCCAGATAAAAGATCCGGTTCCCTTCAAGGTTGTATTGTTCATCCAATGTTTGTGCCAACTTTTTCAAAGCAACATACGACTCTGAGTCTGACACATCATGAGGCTGATAATAAAAATGGGAAATAAACTCATCGATATTGTCCACTTTTCCGATTGAAGCAATAACGGAGTCTTTTACATGGGATTGGAAGGTTTCTTTTGACCATTCTCTTCTGGCTACGCCAATGACGGCAAATCGCTCTGATAATTTCTTTTTTCGAAATAGATGGTAAAGAGAAGGAAACAGCTTTCTCTTCGCTAAATCCCCTGTTGCACCGAAAATCATAATTAAAGTTGCTGGAGATTCTGATTGTTTCACTGTATATGACCTCACTTTTTACATCTTTTATGTAACAAAAGTTTGCTGCTGTTTAAAGGATGTTCTATGCACTGTTAGTTTTCGCCAAACAGGCTAAAACCAAACACCTCTTTTCTATTTCCAAAGCATGAACATTTTATCCTATACAGGTATTTAATTTTAGACGTTCTGACGCCTTTAGGCAACTATTATGCGCAAGGATTGCCGTGAAAAAGGAGATGGATGACGTTGTTTTAGATGGCAAAATTCATGTTTTGTTGGAAAAAGACGTGCATTTATGACAGAATGGAAGAACGGAAAACAGGTAGTTTGTTAAAAGGGTGTGAGTTGTTTGGAATTGTTGTTTTTAGGAACAGGAGCGGGTGTACCAGCCAAAGCAAGAAACGTCAGTGCCTTGGCTTTAAAACTCCTCGCTGAACGAGGAACGGTGTGGTTGTTCGATTGTGGAGAAGGAACACAGCATCAGATTCTTCGCACATCGTTAAAACCGAGAAAAATTGAAAAAATTTTTATTACCCACTTGCACGGTGATCATATTTTCGGTCTTCCGGGGCTTTTGGGAAGCCGTTCGTTTCAGGCAGGGGAGACTCCTTTGACGGTATACGGACCTAAGGGTATTGCCGATTTCTTGCGCGTCAGCTTGGAGGTCAGCGAAACGAGGCTGCGCTATCCGCTCATCATTGAAGAAATTGAAGAGGGAATCGTTTTTGAAGATGAGCAAATGATCGTGGAAACACGGCTTTTGGAACACGGGATTCCATCGTACGGGTATCGGATTACAGAAAAGGATAAACCCGGTGTTTTGCTTGTAGATAAATTAAAAGAAATGGGAATTATGCCGGGGCCTCTTTATAAAAAAATAAAAAATGGCGAAACAGTTGTGCTCGAAGACGGCCGCGTCATCGACGGAAAAGAATTTGTCGGACCTTCCAAGAAAGGAAAGGTCGTCGCCATTCTTGGCGATACCCGTCCTTGCCAAGCTGCTGTAGATCTGGCTAAGGATGCGGATATGCTTGTTCATGAAGGCACATTTTCCGCTGAAAGTGCAGAGATGGCGTATGAATATTTTCATTCGACCACGGCTCAAGCAGCTGAAATTGCCAAAAAAGCGAATGCAAAAGCGTTGTGCTTAAATCATGTCAGCTCCCGTTATCCTGTGGAGGAATGGGATCACTTGCAGAAAGAAGCGGAATCGATTTTTCAGCCGACTGTATTGGTTCATGATTTTATGGAAGTCAAAATCGAAGACATCACAAAAAAGGAAGGCTGATCTTTTAGCCTTCCTTTTTTGTGTGCGCCCGGCATGGGTGTAATCTATAGGGTGAAAGTCCCGAGCTGCGAAGGCAGAAGTAGCAGTTAGCTTAACGCAAGGGTGTCCGTGGTGACGCGGAATCTGAAGGAAGCGGGCGGCAAACTTCCGATCTGAGGAACACGAACTTCATAGGAGGCTAGGTATCACTGGGTGAGTTTGCACAACAAAACAAAGCCCTTTCTGCCGAAGGTGATACAGAGTAAATGAAGCAGATGGATGGAAGGAAAGATTACACTCTTACCCGGGGAGGTCTGATGGATACGTGAAGTACCCTTCATAACCTACTTAGTGATAAGTAGCTGAGCCATCAGAAGTCAGCAGAGGTCATAGTACGAATTGGTCTAGAACAATTCGGAAGGACTGAACAATTAAGAGAGAATAGCCCTTTGCATTCAGTGTGTCATGTTGAACACAGAAAACGTAGTACCTCACTTGAGGAAGGAAACGGTGAATCCCGTGGGGGACCTCTTGGAGGGTGGAGTGACCACTGGCATAAGAAGATAAGCTATTCACGGAAGGAAGAATAACAATGCTTTTGAATCAAATCCTGTCACGGGAGAATATGCTTTTAGCTTTACAAAGAGTAGAAAAGAACAAAGGTAGCCATGGAGTAGATATGATGCCCGTACAAAACCTACGTCAGCACATAGTCGAAAACTGGATATCCATTAAAGAAGCTATTCTCAAGGGTACCTATGAACCAATGCCTGTTCGAAGAGTCGAAATCCCGAAACCTGATGGCGGTGTTCGGTTACTAGGTATTCCAACCGTAACAGACCGTTTGATTCAACAAGCAATTGCCCAAGTATTATCGAGGATATATGACCCTATGTTCTCCGAACATAGTTATGGGTTTCGTTCAAATCGAAGTGCTCATGACGCAGTTAGGAAAGCAAAAGGCTATATCAGAGATGGTTATAGATGGGTAGTAGACATGGATTTAGAAAAGTTCTTCGATCGAGTGAATCATGACAGGCTGATGAGTACATTAGCCAAGACTATTAAAGAAAAGCCACTATTGAAGCTAATCCGCAAATATCTACAAGCTGGTGTCATGATTAATGGTGTGGTATCTAGGACAGAAGAAGGGACGCCGCAAGGTGGCCCCCTAAGCCCTTTACTTTCGAATATTGTACTAGATGAACTAGACAAAGAATTAGAGAAAAGAGGGCATAAATTTGTTCGTTATGCCGATGACTGTAATATTTACGTGAAGTCAAAACGGGCTGGTGAAAGAACCATGGCTAGTGTCAAACGATTTATTGAGGGAAAACTTCGTCTAAAAGTCAACGAGAAGAAATCTGCGGTTGACCGACCATGGAAACGAAAGTTTCTAGGATTTAGTTTTACACCTTCAAAAGAGCCAAAAGTTCGGATTGCCAAGCAAAGTCTAAAACGAATGAAGAAAAAGGTGCGAGAAATCACGTCAAGAAAAATACCATACCCAATGGAATATCGGATTAAGAAACTTAACCAATATCTACTTGGATGGTGTGGATATTTTGCATTAGCAGACACAAAGAGTATCTTTGAAGATTTGGATGGCTGGATTCGACGAAGACTCCGGATGTGTTTATGGAAAAACTGGAAGACCTCAAAGACCAGGATACGCAACCTCATAAAACTAGGAGTTCCTGAATGGAAAGCTTATGAATGGGGGAACAGTCGTAAAGGTTATTGGCGAATCTCAAAAAGTCCCATATTACACAGAACCCTTGGAAACTCCTATTGGAGTAACCAAGGGCTTAAAAGTCTACAGAAACGTTATGAATTCTTGCGTCATTTATCTTGATTGAACCGCCGTATACGGAACCGTACGTACGGTGGTGTGAGAGGACGGGGGTTAATCACCCCCTCCTACTCGATTGGATAAAAGAGGATGAGATCTTTTTACCAGCCTCGGCTGTATTGAACAGGTGCTTCGATTGCAGCATTTAATTCTTTTGCAGCTTTGCGTGGCCAATAAGGCTCGCGAAGCAATTTGCGTGCGAGGAAAACAAGATCGGCGCGATCATTTTGCAAGATTTCTTCGGCTTGAATGCTGGAAGTAATCAAGCCTACTGTTCCAACTGGTATCCCGGCTCCGTGTTTAATTTTTTCCGCAAATGGTACTTGATAGCCCGGATAAGCATGGATTTTGGCCGGAACGACTGCTCCAGAGCTGACATCGATTAAGTCCACGCCTTGTTCTTTTAATTGTTTAGCAATTTCCACGTAGTCGTCAGGGGTTAATCCTTTTTCGTGGTAGTCGTTAGCCGATACCCTTACAAACAAAGGACCATCCCAGACTTCTTTCACCGCTTTGATCGTTTCTATTAGAAAACGCAAGCGGTTTTCCGCTGAACCACCATATTCGTCCGTCCGCTTGTTGGACAGCGGGGAAAGAAATTGGTTGATTAAGTATCCGTGCGCCGCATGGATTTCAATTACGTCAAAACCGGCTTCTTTGGCCCGTCTTGCTCCTTCTTGAAAGGCGCGAATCGTTTTTTGTATATCTTCTTTTGTCATTTCTTTCGGCGTTTTGGATGTTTCGTTAAAGGCAATCGCTGACGGCGCATAAATATCGCCTTCCAAATCGGCTTTTCTGCCCGCGTGCCCTAATTGAATGCCGATTTTGGCTCCATGTTTTTGGACCATGGAAACAAGTTTGGCAAAGCCTTCAATATGGTCGTCGCTCCATATGCCCAAATCTTTAGGAGAAATTCTTCCTTCCGGCAACACGGCAGTCGATTCTACTATGATTAATCCGACTTGGCCGACTGCCCGAGTTGTGTAATGGACATAATGCCAGTCTTCCAAAAAACCTTGTTGATTTTCAGCCGAATACATGCACATCGGTGACATGACGATCCGGTTTTTGAAGGTTACATTTTTCACCGTATACGGTTCAAAAAGTTTTACTGCCATTTTATCTCCTCCTTTTTGACGCACTTTTCATTATAACAATTTTTTTCATTGATTATAAATAATCTGATTTTCCCGATCGACATAATCCAATAAGCCTAAAAGAAAAGGGCGTAATCCTTTTTTGACGGATCAGCCCTTTAAGAGAAAACATCCTCAGTATTGCAAGAATGAAAGGCAGCAGTGACTTTACCGGTTGGATATTTGTTTTAGAAAAGGAAGTCCCAGTTTTTTGGATTGAGCAGTCGCGGCTTTGATGCAATCGATCACAGCTTCTCTCATTTGTCTTTCTTCCAAGACGCGCAGGCCGGCTTCAGTGGTGCCGCCGGGACTGGTCACTGCTTTGCGCAAATCTTCTGCTTTTTGTCCGGTTGTCGAAAGCATTTTCGCTGCTCCTAATAAAGTTTGGATGATCAACGGTTTGGCGGTATCTTCATCCAAGCCGATTTCAGCGGCTGCTTTTTCCATCGCTTCTACCAGATAATAAATATAAGCAGGGCCGCTTCCTGATAAACCGGTTACGGCATCAATCTGATCTTCTTCTACGATGGCCGTTAAGCCAATGGCTGAGAAAAGATTCAAGGTGTATTTTTGCTGCTGCTCCGTTACATGGCGGTTCAATACGATTCCAGTTGCTGATTGCCCGATTGCGGCTGAAGTATTAGGCATTGCGCGGACGACGGCGCAAGGAATTTCCAACGTTTCCTCAATAAAAGAGATGGATACACCGGCAAGCACGGAAATAACAAGTACAGTGGAAGGAACGTGAGGCTTGATCGCTTCCAGCGCCTCTTTGGCGTCTTTTGGTTTCATAGCCAAGATGACGACATCGGCTTCCCGTAAAGCTTCGTCAAGGCGGTCCCGGCCACAAGAGGAAATGCCGTACTTTTCCTCTAATTCTTGCAAACGTTTTTGGTTGGATCGATTTGTCACAATTACTTCTTCTTTTATCAGTGCCTTTTGGCTGAGTCCGCCGGCAATGATGGCTTCTGCCATAGAACCGGCGCCGATAAAGACGACTTTCATGTTGTTTTCCTCCTTTAGAACGTTTTTAGTCAAGAGCAGATGATGGGAATATTTTTTGCTTTTTTCTATTTCAAATAAAAAAACCTTTCATCCTTTAAAAGGACGAAAGGGAATCTTCCGTGGTACCACCTTTATTTGCAAATGGAATCATTTGCACGCTCGTTTCCGTTAACGCGGGATAAACGGTCAAGTATCTTGACAGCTCATAAGGTAGGTTCAATAGAAAAGAGGATGATGAAGCTTCGCAGCCCAGGAGCTTCACTCTCTTACATCATTTTCTATTTACTGGCCTTATTCATTGCTTTTTGCTTCACACGATTATTACAAAATTATGCAAAAAAAAGACCTCATTGTCAAGGGCTATTTTCGGAAAAAACTGACGATTAGAAGCGCTTTTGAATGAAGAAAACAGCACTTTTGCCACGGTTCCCAGCCAATGATTATGTATGAAAAGTTGTTTCCAACGCCCTTAGACATTCTAAACATTTTGTGTTTTATTGAGCGGAAAAATGGTATGATGATGGGTAGCAATCCTGCCATATTTCCTTATGGAGGTGAAGTATTTTATGAATCCGCGGATTCACGGAAAAAACGTGGTGATAACCGGCGCTTCAAGCGGGATCGGCGAACAGATGGCGATCAAAGCGGCAGAAAGCGGGGCTAATCTTGTGCTGCTTGCTCGTCGGGTAGAAAAGCTGGAGGAACTGAAGTCTTTTCTTGAATCCCGCTATTCCAATAAAGTGTGGATCCATTCTTTGGACGTCTCTGAACGGGAAAATGTTGAAGCGGTTTTTTTGGCTATTTTTGCAGAGGCCGGAAAGATAGATGTTTTAGTCAATAATGCTGGTTTCGGGATTTTTGAAGAAGCCCATCTTGCCAAATGGGGAGACATTGAAAGGATGTTTGCTGTCAATGTGCTCGGATTAATTTCCTGTACCCAAATGGTGATTGAGCATATGCAAAAAAATCGTTCCGGCCATATTGTTAACATCGCCTCTCAGGCCGGGAAAATCGCAACGCCCAAATCGAGCATTTACGCGGCGACAAAACATGCCGTTCTAGGGTTTTCCAACAGTTTGCGAATGGAGCTTTCTACATACGGCGTCTTTGTGACAACGGTTAACCCCGGGCCGATTGCGACCAACTTTTTTGAAATTGCTGATCGTTCCGGCACTTATGTGCAAAATATCCAACGCTTTATGTTGAAGCCGGAAAAAGTGGCCGAAAAAGTGGTGGCTGCCATGCTCACGAATACCCGCGAAATTAATCTTCCAAGATGGATGAACGCCGGAAGCGTTTTTTATACGCTGTTTCCTCGGCTTGTAGAAAAGGTTGGCAAAAACGCATTTTTTAAAAAATAGTTTCTTCAAAGGCTGGCTCTAGAAAGGGCTGCCTTTTTCTTTTTGAAAATATTAGAAGCGGATTGCGGTTGAAAGCCTCTTGAATTAGGGGAGGATCGCTTTTTACTTGGTTATATATTCGTAAACCACATCTTCCGTGATTTCATGCAGTTCTCCTTTCTCGGATTTCTGCCTGATCATCACTTCTTTTGCAAGATCTTTCAGTTCCTTATCGGTCAATTCCGGACTTTTATATTGCTGCAGTTTTTTTTGAATCATAAGGATAATCATCTTTTCCATCTATCTATCACCTGCCTTTATCCCGTATCCGACGGATCAATTCCTTTGATTATTATAAACCGAATTTGGCAATTATTAAGTGGTTTTCCATTGAAAATAAATTGATGCAGAACGTATATTCCCCTAGAATAAAGAATATATTAGAACAAACGTTCGCTAACAAAGGGGTGGCAAAAGCGAATGAATGATTTGGCGCTTCCAAAGGAAAATATTCTTTGTATCGATATTAAAAGCTTCTATGCCAGCTGTGCGGCTGTCATGCACGGCTTGAATCCGCTGGAGTGCTACTTGGCGGTCATTAGCGATAAAGAAAGGAAGGGAAGCCTCGTTCTGGCTGCTTCTCCAAAACTGAAAAAAGAATTTGGCATCCGCACCGGTTCTAGGTTGTTTGAAATTCCGGATGATCCGAGGATTGTGTTGGTTGAGCCGAATATGGAAACGTATTTACGCATTTCAACGGAAATTACGAAAGTCTTTAATCGATACGTTCCGAAAGAATCCATTCAAACGTATAGCGTGGACGAAAGTTTTGTAAAAGTGGATGGAGCTTTTCATTTGTGGGGAGACAGCGAGACGATCGCCAGAAAAATAAAGGATGATCTTGAAAGGGAGTTTCAATTGCCTGCTGCGATTGGAATCGGCTCCAATATGCTTTTGTCAAAGCTGGCTTTGGATTTGGAAGCGAAAAAAACGGGAATTGCCAGATGGACATATGAGGATGTTCCCGAAAAATTGTGGCCGGTTTCTCCTTTGAGCAGTATGTGGGGAATCGGAAAACGACTGGAGAAAACGCTCAATCGCATGGGCATCTTTACGGTCGGACAGCTGGCGAACTACCCATTAGATGTACTGAAAGCCAAATTTGGCATCATGGGAGTTCAGCTTTACTACCATGCTTGGGGAATTGATTTGTCCCATATTGGCGCTCTTGTTTCTGAAAATCAGAAAAGTTTCGGAAACAGTCAAATTTTGCTGAAAGATTATACAAGAGAAGAAGACATTCAACACGTATTGTTGGAGATGTGTGAAGAAGTAGCCAGAAGAGCAAGGGAACATAAAAAAGTCGGAAAAACGATCAGTCTTAGCATTGGGTTTAGCCATAAAGAAAACGGAGGAGGCTTTGCCCGTTCCCGGACGAGGGAAGAGCCGACGAATTCCACAATGGAACTGTACGAAACGTGCTTGGCATTATTCCGCGAACATTACAACGGCCAGACCGTAAGGCAAATTTCTGTTTCACTCTCTCATTTGTCCGATGACGGCGAATTACAATTAAGTTTATTTGAACCAAATCGTTGGCGACAAAAACAGCTGGGCTATGTCGTCGACCGCTTGCGTCGGAAATACGGATCCCATATTTTGCTTAGGGCCGTTTCTTATACCGAAGCAGGAACATCAAGAAGGCGCGCTCGATTAATGGGCGGACACAAAATATAGAAAGAAGGGGTTGTCATGATCAAGGACAGAGGAAATATAAAATGGACATCCATGATGCTTCCTGAACATGTGGAAATGCTGCGCCAATGGGTAAAAGAAGATCAAGCGGAACCGCAGAAAGAACTGGATGAGCAGCAGCTTGAATTTTTAAACGAGGCGCTGCTTGAAGCGATGGAATTTCATCATACTGTTACGATCACCTATTACTCTCACCGCCGCTATCAACAAATAACCGGTATAATCCATTCCTGCAACGAACAGGAACAAACCCTTCATTTGGCAGATCACACCGGAAAAGTTCACTCTATCCCACTCAATACGATTATTGATATATACTGATAAGAGAAGTCCTCCATCCAAATGCTCTTTCAGCAGAAAACGGTTATGGATTTTCGTGAAAGATCATTTTGCAAATGAGTTGAAAGCGGAGGTTGAATGGATCCGAAACGGGAGCACGCCTCCACTTGAAAGAAAGGGGAAAAAACGATGAACATCACCATAACGGAAAAAGCTGCAGAAGCTTTAAAACAAAAAATGAAAACACCATCCAGTTACATCAAATTGCATTATGACACAGAAGGATGCGGCTGCTCTGTCGACGGTGTGCCCGTTTTATGGCTGGTCGATTCCAAGAATCAAGAAGATGAAGTAGTCGAAACCAATAAATATCCTATTTTAGTGGAAAAATCCAAAAAACTCTTTTTTGATGATTGCTTAACGCTTGATTGGAATCCAAACGGCACATTTCAATTAAAAAGTGCGAACGAGATTTTAAATGGTTGGATGACGTTTGTGGATAAGACAGGTCGAGATTAACGGGAAAAGAGGGTCTTGCAGTCAAGATGAAAGAGTTAAAGCGGGAGGCCGACAGTATCGTGCAAAAACTCCCGGACCACATTTTCATATTCTTCCGGATTTTCGAGATAGGAACGGGCGTGGGCTCCTTTTTTAGCCAAATACAATTTTTTAGGCCCTTTTTTCCGTTCATATAATTCTTTTGACATATCCGGAAGAATATAATCGTCTTCTTCGCTATGGATAAATAAGACCGGATGGCGAATAGCACTGACCGCGGCAAGGGGAGAAATCGATTTTAAAGAAAAACCATCCCGCCATAATACCAACCATTCCGCAAGTTGAACAAGGGGCTTAGGGGCAAATCCTAATTCTTGTTTCATTTGGCGGGCGATTTGTTTGCGAAAATCAGAGAAAGGGCAGTCAGCGATATAAAAATCGGCGCGGTCTTCAATCTCGCCTGCGTATAAAAGCGCGGTCGCGGCGCCCATCGATTCGCCGTGGATCCCGAAATAGACGCCGTCGCCTTCCCGCTTGATCAGCTCATCTACTACGGCTTTTAAATCATGCTTTTCATAAAATCCATAGCTAGTCGTTTTGCCGCCCGATTCTCCATGGCGGCGGTGGTCGTAAATCATGCCGTTGAAACCAAGTTTTAAAAATAAATTCAAATATTTGATTGAACTGATTTTATTTTCTGTCACACCGTGGCAAAAGATCATAAATTTTTTATGAGGATACGGGCGGATCAAGACTGCTTTTAACGAATAACCAAATGGCGACGAAATCCAAAACTCTTCTTTTGGCAGCCGATTAAATTCCTCAGGGTGAAACTGTTTTGCATCCATTTCCCGTTTTAAAATGAACGGATCATCCTTTTTCTTTATGTATAAAAGGCGATTGGAAAAATAATATCCAACACCTGCAGCCGCAGCCAAACAAGCAGTTAATCCCGATTTCCATTTCTTCATTTTTCATCCCTCCCTAAGGTTGAACTAAGTATAGCAGATTCCCTGCACTGCCGGAAGTGATGCTGTCGGGGAAAGAAAATCGATATAGCAAAGTGAAAATCTTTTGTTTGAAAGCCGAATTCGGTATGATGAAAGAAAGAACAGAAGAAAGGAAGTTCGTCATGAGAAAGGCAAAGGAAAAGAAAGTCGATCAAGAATCCCAGCTAACATTAAAAGACGCTCTCAATGAAGAAATATTAAAGCAGCTAAAGATGACGCAAAAAGAACTTGAAAAGCAGGAAGAAATGAAGAAAAAAGCAGAAGCAGAAAAAAAGCGCGAAGAAAGAAAAAGAAGAGAAAAAAATAAAAGTTTTGAAGAATTGCTGAATGAAAGCCGATTAGATTGGAAGAATTTTAAATAAAATTCCTGCCTGCACACGGCTGGCAGGCCGATCATTCCTCAACGGAAAGGAAGCGGGAATCTGCGAGATTGGCCGTTGCTTCCTTTCTTGCTGAAAAGTACATAACATGAATCAAATCAGGATATTGAAAGGGATTAAAGAGAGGCCGCGCAAAAATCTTCCACGCCTCCCCTTGAGGTTTAGCGGTGCTGTTCGTACAGGTCAGTTTTGGTCATCTTTTTTAAGAAAGAGTATTCTTCTTCAGAAAGCGGCGGACGATTAACAGCCCGAACATTTTCTTTCAGTTGTTCAACAGAGCTGGCTCCGACAACGACAGCAGCCACTGCGGGATGGGATAAGTTGAATTGAAGAGCAACCTCCGTTAGAGTCCGAGTGTTTTGAAAATAGTCTTCGATTGACGATAGGAGGTTTTTCAATTCCGGATAGGAATAATTTAAGTATCCGGAGTCATCTGCTTTTTCGCGCCAGCGTGTGCTCAGCAGTCCTTTGGCAACAGGGCCGCGCGTGACGACGCTGATTTGATGTTCGTGCAGAAGCGGAAGAGCTTCTTCTTCCGGTCTCCGGTCTAAAAGATTGTATTGCATCATGACGCTGACAATGTCAGAGTGTTTGACGTATGCGCGAATCACATTCGGACGGATGGAGGAAATGCCGTAATGCCGGATGATTCCTTCTGCTTTCAGCTCCTCAAAAGCTTCAATGGTCTCTTCTATCGGATCGTCGATCGTTCCTCCGTGCAATTGATAAAGGTCGATATAATCGGTGCCTAAACGGCGAAGGCTGTCTTTCACTGCTTCTTTTATATAAGATTTGCTGGGGTCCCAATGCCAGCTGTCTTTTTTATCATTCCAGCGGTTTCCCACTTTTGTTGCGATGATCACTTGATCTCGCACACTTTTTAACGTTTGTCCGACTATTTTTTCGTTTTCGCCGTAATCATATAAATCGGCCGTGTCAAAATAATTGACTCCTTCATCAAGAGCTGCTTCTATAATCGTTCTTGCTTGTTTTGCATCGGTGCCTAAAGACATGCATCCCAGCCCTAATTTGCTGACCATAAGAGCGGAACGGCCCAGCTGTCTTTTTTCCATGGTATATAACACCACCTTTTTCTTTTATAATATCGAATCGAGAAAAGAGAAGACAATGTTCTTTTTAGAGTCGCTTTTTCAGCAATTCTGTTACCCATATATGATGTTTGGCGTATTGTTTTAGCATAGAGCAAATTTCCCGCGCTTTTCCTGTCAGTATGAGTCTTTCTTCTCCTATGTACACTCTCATTTTCTATCCTCCCGGTACCGCTTATTTCCGCAAAATGTGGAACAGCAGCAGCCAAATCCTCCACACCGTTTTTGTTTATTTAGAGAAATGTGTTTGTTTCCATAGTGATGTCATTTTGGAAAGTTTCCGATTTTTAGCCGATATCAAGAAAACACCACAGATCGGTAATCGCTTTATGGTACACTTTATGATGGGAAAAGCAGAATAGAACAAAGGGGTCCATGAAAAGAGGAGTGGTGAAAATGTCGCGTTTGGAAGAAAAAACATTGTCAACGGAACCCATTTTTGAAGGAAAGATTATTAAAGTTCAAGTAGACGAAGTGGAACTGCCGGATGGAAAACGATCGAAGCGGGAAATTGTCAAGCATCCCGGAGCCGTAGCCATCCTTCCTATTACACAAGATGGAAAGATTGTGATGGTGGAACAATACCGAAAGCCGTTGGAACGGACGCTTGTGGAAATTCCGGCGGGAAAACTGGAACCGGGGGAAGACCCGGAACAAACTGCTCACCGGGAATTGGAAGAAGAGACCGGCTATGTATGCGAAAAATTAACCCATATTATTTCATTCTACACGTCACCGGGATTTGCAAATGAAATCGTTCATCTGTATTTGGCAGAAGGATTAAGCAAAAAAGAGAATGCCAAAGCCGCTGATGAAGATGAATTTGTGGAATTGATGGAAATGACTTTGGAGGAAGCAGAACAATATATAAAAGAAAACAAAATAGCAGATGCGAAAACGGTTTATGCGATACAGTATTTGAAATTAAAAAAAGGCCATCGTCTCTGAACCTATCGCGAATCTTCCAAAAGAAATAATAAAAAAGCAAACACCATCGAGAAGCTGGCCGAAAGTTAGGTGAGCTTCTTTTTAAACTTTTTCTTAAAGATATGGACGTTGTCGGACGTTTTTTAGCTTCTGATGACTCAGGACGCTTTTGGGGTATAAAACAGAATGGGACAGCATACAGTGTAGTAACTAAATTTAGGAGGAAAACATATGCAGAAAAAGACCACGTCCCATTCTATCGTTCAACATGTACAAGCCAATTCCTCAATTTATTTGTTTATCATGACGCTTTTTCTGATGGGGATCGTATTTGGCGCGGTGATTGTCAACAGCCTTTCGTACGTCCAAAAAGAAGATTTGTTTTATTATTTGCAGCGGTTTTTTGGACAAGTTTCCAAAGGAAATATCGCTGCGAGCGAAGACCTTTTTCAGCAAAGTTTTTGGCATAATTTAAAATATTTAGGGCTTATATGGGTGCTTGGCATTTCCATTATCGGCTTGCCGTTGATTTTTATATTCTTGTTTATGAAAGGAATTGTCGTCGGCTTTTCCGTCGGTTTCTTAGTGAATCAGATGGGCTGGAAGGGATTCTTAGTTAGTATTGCGGCGGTGCTTCCTCAAAATTTGTTTATCATACCCGCTTTTATTTTAATAGCGGCATCCGCTGTCGCGTTTTCTTTGCAATTGATCAAAAAAATCTTCGTCCATCAGTCAGGGCATTTTCCTATTTTGCCGATGTTTTCGCGATATGTGATCTATTTTATCATTGCGGTTGGGATCGTGACCATCGCGGCAAGTGTCGAAGCTTACTTATCGCCTAGCTTAATGAAAATGGTATTAAAATAATGATTATTAAAAAAGAATATCTTTTGCTATCAAATGAAAATGATTTTATTTTGCTTATTCCTCCCTTTTTGTTATAATAAGAAAGACATCGGCTAGGGAGGGAAAACATAAATGGAAAGCCGAATTGAACGAATCAAAAAACAATTACATTCCGCAAGTTATAAACTAACACCACAGCGGGAAGCGACGGTTCGGGTGCTATTGGAAAATGAAGCCGACCATTTAAGCGCTGAAGATGTTTACCTCCTAGTGAAAGAAAAATCACCAGAAATAGGGCTTGCGACTGTTTACCGAACGCTGGAACTTTTAACGGAATTAAAAGTGGTAGACAAAATCAATTTTGGCGATGGCGTCTCCCGATACGATCTTCGGCAAGAAGGGGCAGCCCATTTCCATCATCACCTTGTCTGTATTGAATGTGGAGCAGTGGATGAAATCCAAGAAGATTTACTGGAAGAAGTAGAAGCGATCGTTGAAAAACGCTGGAAATTTAAGATTAAAGACCATAGGCTTACTTTTCACGGCATTTGCCATCGTTGCCAAGAAAAAGCGGAAAAAGAAAATCGTGAAAAACAGCATGCCAACTAAAAACCTTCATTATTTGGAAGGTTTTTTTATTTTCTCCTTAAAATTTCAAGAATGATGTATAAACCTCCGTAAAATCGTCATAGCCTGTAATAAAAACGATTTGTTTTTTTGGCGAGACAAGCTATGGTCCGGGAGGCATGTGAATGTTTCGAACGATTTGGCAGACAATTAAAGTGTTTCTACTTTTTACAGGATGCACGATTTTCTTTTACTATGGTATTATATGGATAAGTCAAGAGTATCAAACGAATCATCGATACGAAAAGCCAAAAGGTTCCGCGGTCAAAGTTTTTCAATCCGTGGAAGATAATCATGTTCATTGGCAAGATCGATTGCTACTTTTTTATCATGATGGGGAGTAATGGGCTGTGAATGACTATTTACAAGATTTTCTTCACTTTTTAATTGTGGAAAAAGGATTGGCCAAAAACACAATCGTTTCTTATGAACGGGATTTGAAAAGCTATTTGCATTACTTGCAAACGGTGGAGCAAATCACCGATGTGAATCAGATCACTAGAATTCATATCATTCAATTTCTTAACCACTTGAGAAAAGAAGGGAAATCCGCCAAAACATTGGCAAGGCATGTTGCTTCTCTTCGCTCCTTTCATCAATTTTTATTAAGAGAAAAAATGGCGGATCAAGATCCTTCTGTTCATATAGAATCCCCTCATCTTGAACGTTCCCTGCCGAAAGTGCTGACATTGTCAGAAGTGGAGGCGCTTCTAGAGGCTCCGGATAGATCTAAGCCCTCGGGATTGAGAGACGCGGCCATGCTGGAGCTGCTTTATGCTACCGGGATACGCGTGAGCGAGCTGGTAAATTTGAATTTAGACGACCTTCATCTCACAATGGGATTTTTGCGCTGCATTGGAAAGGGAAATAAAGAAAGAATTATTCCGGTCGGAAAAACGGCTCTTCATGTACTGGATCAATATTTGCAATACGGCCGTCCGAATATGCAATCAAAAAAATATCGGACAGATGCCTTATTTTTGAATCATCATGGAAACAGGCTGACAAGGCAAGGGTTTTGGAAAATTTTAAAAGGTCTGGCCAAAAAAGCGAATATTGAAAAAGAATTAACCCCCCATACGCTAAGGCACTCTTTTGCCACTCATTTGCTGGAAAACGGAGCCGATTTAAGAGCTGTACAGGAAATGCTGGGGCATGCGGATATTTCCACTACTCAAATCTATACCCATGTCACCAAAACGCGTTTGCGGGAAGTGTATTCCAAATTCCATCCGAGAGCGTAAATAACCGGTCAACCTCCATTACAAGTTGTTTTTGAAAACGGGCATAGGTTAAAATGTAAGTAGACTTGGTGGCAATGAAGAGAAACCGAGGAAGCCGGTCTTTATGAAAATGAGGAAGAAACTGCTGGATAAAGAAATGAAATCGTTTTAAAAAGGGGGCTCTTGATCCGAAATCGATTGATTAAAGCGGGTGGAAACCTGATCGACCGGTTTTCGATCAAGTCATGACATCGATGGATAAGGAGGTTGTACAGGTGGAAAAAGGTACATATAAACGTGTTCATTTAATCGTGATGGATTCTGTAGGAATAGGGGAAGCTCCCGATGCTGAAAAATTTAACGATAAAGGCGCAGATACGCTTGGACACATCGCAGAGCGTATGAATGGCTTGAACATGCCGAATATGGCGAAGTTGGGCTTAAGTAATATAAGACCGTTAAAAGGAATTCCAAAAGCAGAAAAACCGCTGGCTTATTATACAAAGATGCAAGAAGCATCAAAAGGAAAAGATACGATGACAGGGCATTGGGAAATCATGGGGCTCCGAGTTGACAAGCCTTTTAAGGTATTTCCGAATGGATTTCCCGAGGAATTAATTCGCCAATTGGAAGAAAAAACAGGCCGGAAAGTGATTGGAAACAAACCGGCTAGCGGTACGGCCATTATAGAAGAACTGGGAAAAGAACATATGGAAACCGGGGCTTTGATTGTTTATACGTCTGCCGATCCGGTTTTACAAATTGCCGCCCATGAAGAGATTGTACCGTTGGATGAGTTATATAAAATTTGCGAAATTGCCCGAGAGTTGACGTTAGATGAAAAATATAAAGTGGGACGGGTGATTGCACGCCCATTCATCGGTGAACCGGGCCATTTTACTAGAACGTCCAATCGCCATGACTATGCGTTAAAGCCATTTGGCCGTACTGTTATGAATGAATTGAAAGACAGCGGCTTCGATGTCATCGCGATTGGGAAAATTTCTGATATTTATAATGGCGAAGGGGTGACCGAAGCCATTCGGACCAAATCCAATATGGATGGAATGGATAAATTCATTTCGGTCTTTGATCAAGATTTTACCGGTTTGAGTTTTATCAACTTGGTAGACTTTGATGCTTTATACGGTCATCGCAGGGATCCGATCGGATACGGGAAAGCACTTGAAGAATTTGATGCCAGATTGCCTGAAGTATTCGACAAAATGACGGATGAAGACTTGTTGATTATCACAGCGGACCACGGCAATGATCCAATTCACCACGGAACGGATCATACACGCGAATTTGTGCCGTTGCTCGTTTACTCCAAACGTTTTCATGGAGGAAACGAGCTGCCGATCAGAAAAACGTTCGCAGACGTCGGGGCAACTGTGGCGGATAATTTTCAAGTCCGTATGCCGGAGCATGGGGAAAGCTTTTTACCCTATTTAAAATGAATGAACAGGATCAAATGGTTCTGCCCTCATGAAAGGGTATTGTACGGCAATTTCATCAGGAAAAGCATGAAAAAGCGATGGATGGAACGAAGTATAAAATAACATTGAAATCTTTCAAAAGCGGTGAGAACAGATGAGAATGGTAGATATTATTGAAAAAAAGAGAAACGGAAATGAGCTTTCTACAGAAGAAATTCAATTTTTTATTAACGGCTACACAAAAGGAGAAATTCCGGATTATCAAGTAAGCTCGTTGTTAATGGCCATATTTTTTCAGGGAATGACAGAAAGAGAGCGCGCAGATTTGACGATGGCGATGGTGCGTTCCGGTGATCAAATCGATTTATCGGCGATTCACGGAATCAAGGTCGATAAACACTCTACTGGAGGAGTGGGCGATACGACGACGCTTGTACTTGGACCGCTTGTGGCTTCGGTTGGCGTACCGGTTGCTAAAATGAGCGGGCGCGGTTTGGGCCACACCGGCGGCACCATTGATAAACTAGAGTCTGTACCCGGTTTTCACGTAGAAATTGACAATCAAGAATTTATAGAACTCGTAAACCGAAATAAATTGGCTGTTATTGGGCAAAGCGGGAACTTAACGCCTGCAGATAAAAAATTATATGCTCTCCGAGATGTAACGGCTACGGTAGACAGTATCCCGCTGATAGCCAGTTCCATTATGAGCAAAAAAATCGCCGCAGGTGCCGATGCCATTGTACTGGATGTCAAAACCGGGGCGGGTGCCTTTATGAAAACAAGGGAAGAGGCGCGTCAGCTTGCGGAAGCGATGGTTCGCATCGGCAATCAAGTTGGACGCAAGACGATGGCCATCATTTCGGATATGAGTCAGCCCCTTGGCTATGCGATCGGCAACGCATTGGAAGTAAAAGAGGCGATGGATACATTAAAAGGGGAAGGACCGAAAGATTTAACCGAACTTTGTTTAACTTTAGGCAGTTACATGGTCTTGCTGGCAGAACAAGCAAATACGCTGGAAGAAGCGCGTGAGAAACTGCTTACGTCCATTCAGAATGGATCGGCATTGCATACGTTCCGAACTTTCTTGGCTGCCCAAGGAGGCGATGCTTCTGTAGTGGATCAACCGAATAAACTGCCGCAGGCAAAGTACCAAATCGACTTGCCTGCTAAGGAAGACGGTTATATAGCAGAGATGGAAGCGGACAGCATTGGAACGGCAGCAATGTGGCTGGGGGCAGGAAGAGCCACAAAAGAATCGACAATCGATCTGGCAGTGGGTCTTGTCCTGAAGAAAAAAATCGGCGACGAAGTCAAAAAAGGCGAATCGATCGTCACCATATACAGCAATCGCGAAGATGTTGAAGATGTAAAAGAAAAGTTATATGAAAGCATCAAGATTTCCAAAGAAAAAGTGACGGCACCGACGTTAATATACGAAGTCATTTCAAAATAAAAACGGCTAGCATCGCTTTTATGAGGCTGGCTTCTCCCAATTCCTCAATAGACAGATCTGTCTGGGATGCGGAGAGGTCGGTCTTTTCTTTTTATTTATTTCAGGAAAACTTTGCATAAATTTTATGAAACTGGAAAAGATGGGTTTAGATAGCTTACAAAACAAATGGAGGGTAGAAAAATGAAACGATTCTTGATCGTCTTCGCGGCTTTGTTCCTATGGATATCATCTATGTCATCACTTGCTTTTGCAGAAGAAAAGCAAAAGGATGGATCAAAATCGGAACTTGCTGATGAAGCGAAATCCGCTGTTTTAATTGAAAGAGATACAGGAGCGGTTCTTTATGACAAAAACAGCCATGAACGGCTTCCTCCGGCATCTATGACCAAAATTATGACGATGATTCTCATTATGGAAGCTATACAAGAAGGGCGCCTTCATTGGAATGATAAAGTAAGAGCAAGCGAAAAAGCGGCTTCCATGGGGGGGTCACAAGTCTTCTTGGAGCCTGGTGAAGAGATGACGGTGAAAGAAATGCTAAAGGCCATCGCGGTAGGATCTGCAAATGATGCCTCTATTGCAATGGCAGAGCATATTGCGGGGAGCGAAGAAGAATTTGTGAAAATGATGAACAAAAAAGCCAAGGAGTTGGGATTGAAAGATACCAAGTTTCAAAATCCGACTGGGCTTCCGGCAAAAGGCCATTACAGTTCTGCTTACGATATGGCTTTGATGGCAAAAGAGCTGTTAAAGTACCCACAAATTACAAAATATACTGGGCTTTATGAATCCTATCTCCGTGAAAACACCGATAAAAAATTTTGGCTCGTCAATACGAATAAGCTAGTCAAACATTATCCGGGAGTAGACGGTTTGAAAACCGGTTTTACGAACGATGCGAAATACTGTTTAACTGCTACAGCGAAAAAAAATAATATGCGTGTCATCGCAGTCGTATTTGGTGCACCTACTCCAAAATCAAGAAATACACAAATTTCCAAAATGCTGGATTATGCCTTTGCGCGCTATGAAACTTCCCCGATTTACGGACAGGGAGAAACGTTGGGGCAAGTCAAAATTTCCAAAGGTAAAAAATCCAAAATTGACGCCAAAACGGCTGAAAGCGTCTCGGTTCTTATTAAAAAAGGCGAGGCATTGAATAAGCTGCAGAGGGATATACATCTGAAAAAAGATATAAAGGCACCTGTTCATAAAGGCGACAAAATTGGTGAACTCGTTTTGAAAAAAGATGGAAAAATTTTGTCCAAAACGCCGTTGATCAGCGAAGAGAATGTAGCAAAAGCCGGCTGGTGGCAATATTACAAGAAAGCGTTTAACTTATTCACAAAGGCAGAGGAATAGAACCTTTGATTTAGAAGATGGAGGTTTTTGTATAAAATCCACTGGTTCTGGCGAATAGATACTATTTTTGTCATGGAGAAGGATTCCATGATTCATAAGTCGAATTGACTCACTAGCAAAGGATTAAAGGAGGAAAACGCTGTGAGTCTTGCGATTGATATGGAAGTGAAAACGGATGTGCTCTGCATTCGATTAAGCGGCGAATTGGACCACCACACGGCTGAATCATTGAGAAAACAGGCGTCAGAAACCATCGAAGCATACGATATTCGTCATATTGTTTTGAATTTGGAGCATTTGTCCTTTATGGACAGCTCCGGACTCGGTGTCATATTAGGCAGATATAAGCAAATTCAGCAAAAACATGGTGAGATGGTCGTTTGCGCCATATCTCCATCTGTCAAGCGGCTGTTTGAAATGTCGGGACTGTTCAAAATCATTCGATTGGAACAATCAGAGACAGGCGCTTTGGTAAGATTGGGGGTAGCGTAGAATGCGAAATGAAATGAGTTTGCAATTTAGTGCTATTAGCGAAAATGAATCATTTGCTCGAGTGACGGTGGCTGCTTTTATTGCACAGCTGGATCCGACGATGGATGAATTGACGGAAATCAAAACGGTCGTGTCAGAAGCTGTGACGAATGCCATCATTCATGGATATGAAAACAATCCTGCAGGAATCATCTATATTTCTGTCGCCATTGAAGATGGCGTCGTCGACATGGTCATACGGGACGAAGGGATTGGGATAGCCAATATCGAAGAAGCTCGCCAACCTTTGTTTACAACAAAGCCTGAATTGGAACGCTCAGGCATGGGCTTTACGATTATGGAAAATTTTATGGATGAAGTCGAAGTGATCTCACAACCTGGAAAAGGCACCACGATTCGATTGACCAAACACATCGCCAACAGTAAAGCATTGTGTAACTAAGGAGTCGTGCCTATGGACGTGGAATTGAAAAAGGATAAAGGTAAACCATCCATCTTAAAAGATCATGAAGTGAAAGATTTGATCCAAAAGAGCCAGCAAGGCAATCAAGAGGCAAGAGAGCTCCTTGTCCAAAAAAATATGCGGCTAGTCTGGTCTGTTGTACAGCGTTTTTTAAACAGGGGATATGAACCGGATGATTTGTTTCAAATTGGCTGTATCGGATTATTAAAATCTGTAGATAAATTTGATTTGACATACGATGTGAAGTTTTCGACTTATGCGGTCCCCATGATCATCGGGGAAATACAAAGGTTTATAAGAGATGACGGTACAGTAAAAGTGAGCCGTTCCTTGAAAGAAATGGGAAACAGAGTACGCAAAGCAAAGGATGAATTAACGAAACGTTTGGGGCGGGCTCCTACAATCAACGAATTGGCAGCGCATTTAGATCTTTCGCCGGAAGAAATCATTATGGCGCAAGAAGCTAGCAAAATGCCTACCTCTATTCATGAAACAGTGTATGAAAATGACGGTGATCCTATTACCTTGCTGGATCAAATCGCCGATCAAAATGATGAGCAATGGTTTGATAAAATGGCGCTAAAAGAGGCGATCCGTGAATTGGATGAACGGGAAAGGCTGATTGTCTATTTGCGCTATTATAAAGATCAGACGCAATCTGAAGTGGCTGAAAGGCTGGGAATATCTCAAGTGCAAGTGTCAAGGCTTGAGAAAAAGATTTTAATTCAAATGAGAACGCACATGAATCAATCATAACGATTCATGTGCTTTTTTTTGTTCAAAATGGTTGATTTCCTATCTTGCATCAAATTCCATGGGCTTTTGCCAATGGATGGATACCATATGTTTAGGATGACTGACAGTTATTGGATTGAAAAAAATAACCAAAACGGCCCATACTATGAACAGAAACAAACTGATCGCTCAGGAAGTGGTAAAACTATGGAAAAAACAATCTACATTCGGATGAGAAACAAGCTACAATGTCCCGAGTTGCAAAAACTATTATTAAAAGATCTTGCTCAAATTATTGCTCCAGAACCGTATTTGAACACTTTGCAAAACTTGCCCATTTATCAGATTAGAAAAGAGGATAAAAATTTTATTATTATCGATGTCATCAAGGTAATTGATCAAGTTTTGAAAGTATTTCCACAGGCAGATGTTCAGACCATCGGGCCGGCTCAGACGATTGTAGAAGTGATTTATAAGAAAAAGAAAGCTTCCCCGCTCTTGTTTATCAGCGTCTGGCTGCTGTTATTTATCGGAGCGGCTTTTACCATTATGAACTTTCATGAAGATGTGAGTATGGGAAAAGTTCATAGGGAGCTGTATCGAATTATCACGGGAAAAGAGGATCAAAATCCGCTGATTTTCCAAATTCCGTACTCGCTTGGTTTAGGTGTGGGAATGATTTTATTCTTCAATCATGTCTTTCAAAAACGGATTAACGAAGAACCGAGCCCTTTGGAAGTCGAAATGTTCAATTACCAGCAAGATTTAGACCAATACATGATTGTACATGAAAACAAAGAAAGCATGAAGGAACTGAAAGATGATTAAAGAGGCGATAGCAGCCTTTGTCGGGCTTGCTGGTGGCTTATCTGTCGGAGGAGGATTCGTCGCTTTTCTAAGTGTGCTGGGAATTGTGCCGCGTCTTACTCAGCTGACGAAAACCGTCAACAAGATTAGCTATTATGAATGGGCGATCGTGCTTGGAGCATTGTTCGGATGTTTGATCAGTTTATGGAAAGTGACATATTCTTTTTTTCCGGCGTTTTTGATTCCAATTGGGCTTATGTACGGGATTTTTATTGGAATGCTTGCGGCTGCGCTGACAGAAGTCACGAACGTGTTGCCGATTTTAGCGAAAAGAATAGGCGTTGATGATCAAATCGTATGGCTATTAATGGCGATCGTGATAGGAAAAGTGGCCGGATCGCTGTTTCATTGGATGTATTTTGCCCGGCTATAGCGATAAAAAATATGTTTGTTTTGTTGATACATTGGAAGGGAGCGTTTAACAATGGGAAAGCAAGATCTCAATACGAAAACCACCATTCCTAAAGACCTTTCTCATCTTGAAGAAATGATGAAAGAAAGGGTGGGATTGGGCACTAGCTTTGATCTCGGTGTTCGGAAACTAAAAATCATCAGAAAAAACGTTCATCTATATTATGTGAACGGTCTATGCGATACTTCCTTTATTACAGGTATTTTGATGTTTTTGACTCGTCTCAACGATACAGAAAGAAATACCATTCGAGTAAAAGAAATCGTGGAAAACCGAATTGTCAATCAATCGGTTCAGAAAGTGAAAACGATTGATGAAATGGTGGATCAAGTACTATCCGGGCTTGTAGCCATTTTAGTGGAAGGGGAAGAAGAGGCCTTTATTGTCGATGTTCGGCATTATCCAGGCAGACAGCCGGAAGAGCCGGACACCGAAAAAGTTGTGCGAGGCTCCCGTGATGGCTATGTGGAAAATATCATTATGAATACGGCATTAACAAGAAGGAGAATCCGTGATGAACGATTGCGGTTCGAGTTATTGAAAATAGGGGAGCGTTCCAAAACGGATGTAGCCATTGGATATATTAAAGATGTGGCTAATCCCGACTTAGTCAACGTGATCAGGCAAGAGCTTGAAAACATTAATATCGACGGCTTGCCCATGGCCGATAAAATAGTAGAAGAATTTTTGCTGAAGCAAGGCTATACCCCATATCCACTCGTTCGTTATACAGAAAGAGCCGATATCGCTTCCGCCCATTTATTGGAAGGGCATGTGATGATTATTGTGGATACATCGCCAAGCGTTATTTTAACTCCTGCAACGTTTTTCCATCATGTCCAGCATGCCGAGGAATACCGGGAGGCAGCAGCCGTAGGGACATTTGTACGATGGACGCGCTTTATCGGCATTTTTATTTCCATCTTTCTGTTGCCTCTTTGGTATTTATGTGTGAAAGATCCATCCTTGCTTCCGGATCAAATCGATTATATAGGCCCCCACAAAAAGTCGCATATTCCTGTAGTGGTTCAGCTCTTTTTAGCAGACATGGGAATCGAATTTTTCAGAATAGCGGCCATTCATACACCGACGCCGTTATCAACGGCTATGGGGCTGATTGCAGCCGTGATGATCGGTGAAATTGCAGTGGAAGTTGGACTGTTTGTTCCGGAAGTCATTTTATATGTATCCGTCGCAGCCATCGGGACCTTTACGACTCCCAGCTATGAATTAAGCATTGCCAATACGTTGGCACGAATGTTTCTCCTCATTATGGTAGTCCTTTTTAAAGTTCCGGGATTTGTCATCGGCAGCACCGTTTTTCTCATCTATCTGGCCAGTATTCGTTCATTAAATACACCTTATTTATGGCCGTTTATCCCTTTTAATCCAAAAGCGTTGTTAAATGTGTTGGTAAGACGTCCGGTTCCGGGAGAAAAAATTCGTCCGAGCATTGTTCACCCGCAAGATCGATACAAACAGCCAACCAAATCATCATGATCGAAATCAGTTAAAACGTCCCTGCCATATTGATTTACTCTGTTTTGAATAGGATGAAAACAAGTAATAAATAGGCCGGAGGAACAAAGTGGTAATCTTGAAGTTGAGCTGATTTCAAATATATGTTATATTACATTTATCTTTTTTATGAAACGAGATCAATCGACAGTGTTCGGCTGTCGATTGTTTTCATCAATAGATTTATCAGAATCTTGCGGTGATTATATCAGAAATCGGATGACGGAATGAGGGATAAAAATGGTAGAACATGCTTCAGCTGCCATTAATGAGAAAGGGCATTTAGTATTTGGCGGCGCAGATGTGGTAGAATTGGCGAAAACATACGGTACACCGCTGTATGTATATGATGTTGCCATGATCCGAAACAGGGCGCGCGGATTTAAAAATACATTTGAACGGTTGGGGGTTAAGGCTCAGGTTGCCTACGCCAGCAAGGCATTTTCTTCTATCGCCATGCTTCAGCTGGCAGATCAGGAAGGACTATCGCTTGACGTTGTTTCTGCCGGTGAGCTGTACACGGCTATTAAAGCGGATTTTCCACGTGAAAAAATTCATTTTCATGGCAATAACAAAAGCGAAGAAGAGTTGGAAATGGCGCTTGATTACGAGATCGGGTGCATTGTCGTTGATAATTTTTATGAACTTGAACTCTTGCAGCAATTATGCAAAAAGAAAGACAAACAAGTAAATGTTTTGCTGCGCGTGACGCCTGGAGTGGAAGCTCATACTCATGACTATATTTTGACAGGGCAGGAAGATTCCAAATTTGGGTTTGATTTAAACAGCGGACAAAGCGAGGATGCGCTGAAAATGGCCCTTCGCTCACCTTATTTAAATGTTCTTGGTCTTCATTGCCACATCGGTTCTCAAATTTTCGAAACGACTGGGTTTAAGCTGGCGGCCAAAAAATTGTTGACCAAGATGGCGGAATGGAAAGAAAAGTATCAGTTTCAGCCTGAAGTTCTTAATTTAGGCGGTGGGTTCGGCATAAGATATACGAGCGAGGATGATCCGCTTGAACCGTCCCGCTATGTGGAAGAAATTATCCATGAAGTGAAACAGCAAACGGAGCTCCTTCATTTAACAATGCCGGAAATTTGGATTGAGCCGGGGCGTTCTCTTGTGGGAGATGCCGGAATGACATTGTATACAATCGGTTCAATGAAGGAAATTCCTGAAGTGAGGAAATATATGGCCATTGATGGGGGAATGTCGGATAATATTCGACCGGCTCTTTACGATGCCAAATATGAGGCCGTCATTGCCAATCGGATGAATGATCCTGTAGAAGAAACGGTATCCGTTGCGGGAAAATGCTGCGAGTCTGGCGATATGCTGATATGGGACTTGCCTGTTCCAAAACCGAACCATAAAGACATTTTAGCCGTTTTTTGTACGGGAGCATATGGTTATTCCATGGCCAACAATTATAATCGAATTCCACGGCCGGCTGTGATATTTGTCGAAAACGGCGAAGCGCGTCTTGTGATCAAAAGGGAAAGCTATGAAGATTTGGTGAAATTAGACTTACCGCTAACTGTTTCCGTTGAAAACGCGTAATGAAAGGATAGAAGAGGTGGAGAACGGGAAGAAGCATCTTACGCCTATTTTGGCTAGACGACGGATTCGTTCAGGCATATATTTCCATTTTGCAACCATAAGTTGATTCCTTCGATAAATTTTAGTAATATAGTTACAGCTATGTCATTGGATGAATGGAAAGAGTGTAGCGGAAATACACGAACTTAAGAGGGATTAAGAATGCTTATTCGTTATAAAAAGTCTTTTGAAAAAATTGCAATGGGCTTGTTATCGTTCATGCCTAATGAAAAGGACGTTAAAAAGCTACAGCAAACCATGAAAACATACGAAACTGATGATCAATGGCAACTGTATTTATGGAAAAAAGAAGATAAAGAAGATATTGTCGGAGTCGTTGGAATTCAACTAAAAGAAGGAAATATTGCTGAAATTCAACATATTTGTGTCAATCCTTCCTATCGTCAAGAAGGAATCGGAAAAGCGATGCTGAAAGCTCTCAAAGAACTTCACAGCGATAAGCAGCTGAAACCCAACGAGTATACAGCTGCGTTCTTCGATAATTGCGAGTTAAATGAAGATGATGCTTAATCAAATGTGGTAAAAGAGTGTTCCAAAGATTGGGCACTCTTTTTTTACGCCTGCCGCCCGAAATCGTTATGGCGGATTTTTAAGAAGTTTGAAAAGATTAAAAAAGATCTTGAACGAAGCTCAGCATTTTTTCCATGCGGGAGCACCGGAATTATGCCGCTTTTCCAGTGACTTCAGACGGTTCTCAATGATACTGGAACGATCTCGCAGCGAATGTCGGTTGACAATGTACTTTCTATTGCGGATGTCACTCCAGTTGGAAATAGAAAATTGTCGGGCTAATTGCATATACTGATTTTTCACGTTGGGATTGTTCAATGGGAGAGCAAACGGCCGAAACTCTTTCTGATTCAGAATATCTTGATAACGGGATAAAAGTAAATGTGAAAGACGGTCCGGATCGATTCCGAGCTGAAAGAGTTCTTTTCGATTTTTTTTCAGCTGTGTTTGGACCTTCGACAGCAATTTACCGGCCCCCTTGAAATTTCCACGGCGATGGTGATAGCAGGAAACGGCAATTTGAATCAGCAAGACCCAAACGGAGTCGCGTTTTTGTTGTGTTTCATTTTTCCAATATTCTTCTAATATTTCATGACATTCAAAGTAATCATGATCCAGATGAAAATGGGCTAAATACAATAAGTAAGAAACGGGATAGGTCAATTCGGGTACACCTCAGATTGATTTTTCGCAATTCAAATATAGCTTAACATGAATGATGGAAAAAGTATAATGAAAATAAAACTTGGAGAACAAGCAGGGGATCCACTATACTATTAATGTTGGTATGGAGCATGTACCAATCTCATGATCTTAAAGAAGAAATATCTTCTGCTTTTTAGAATTGGTGATAATATGCAGATTAATGTAAAAGTTGAAGGGTTTGAAGGGCCTTTAGATTTGCTTCTTCATTTAATCCAGCATCTGGAAATAGATATTTATGACATTCCAATGGCGGAAATTACAGAGCAATATATGCTGTATATTCATACGATGAAAGAGCTCGAGCTCGATGTAGCCAGCGAATATTTAGTCATGGCGGCAACGCTGTTAGCGATAAAGAGTAAAATGCTGCTTCCAAAGCAAGAAGAAGAAATCGTCGATGATATTGAGGAATGGGAACCGGAAGATCCTCGAGAGGAACTAGTGACAAAGTTGATAGAATATAAACAATTTAAAGAGGCAGCTAAGCTGTTAAAAGAAAAGGAAGCAGAAAGAGGACAAATCTTCACGAAACCTCCGGCAGACTTATCATCCTATGCCAAAGAGGAGGCTCCGCTGAAAGATTTACAGGTCACCGTATATGAAATGATCGCCGCTTATCACAAAATGCTCCGGAGGAAAAAACTGAAACGGCCACTTTCGGCCAAAATTGCCAGAGAAGAAATTCCGATTGAAGAAAAAATGGATGAAATTTTAAAGACGCTGCGCTCAACCGGAAAACGGCAAAAATTTTCCGAATTATTCTCTGATACCGGCAAAGAAGTGATCGTCGTGACGTTTTTGGCTATCTTGGAGTTGATGAAAAGAAACGAAATAGTGGCGGAGCAGGATGAAAATTTTTCGGAAATTTTCTTGGCAGTGAAAGGAGGAGCATAACGATTGGAATTGATTCATTGGAAAAGCATCTTAGAGAGTTTGCTTTTTGCTGCCGGAGACGAAGGATTGACGTTAAAGCAAATCGCAGATGTGTTGGAAATTGAAGAATTCGAAGCCATGGACATTGTCAATGATCTGAAGCAAGAATATGAAAACAATGAACAACGAGGATTACAGATCATCGAGTGGGCCCATACGTTCCAGCTTGCTACTAAAAAAGAAAATGCTCCTTATTTAAAAAAGATGGTTGAAACGGCGCGGCCTCAGTCATTGTCGCAAGCGGCGCTGGAAACGCTGGCCATCGTCGCTTATAAACAACCCATAACGAAAGTAGAGATTGAGGAGATTCGCGGCGTCCAAACGGAGCGTCCTATTCAGACGCTCATATCGAAAGGATTGATAAAAGAAGTCGGAAGAAAAGAAAGCCCGGGAAGACCGATTTTGTACGGCACTACGAATGAGTTTCTCGACTACTTCGGACTGAAAGATTTAAACGAATTGCCACCGCTCCGTCAGCCTGAGGAAGAGGAATATCAGCAGGATGCGGATTTATTTTTTGAAAAATTCCAGGAAACATTACAAATTGAAGAATAATTCCTTTACGATATAGTAAATTGAAAATCAAAACATTTTTTGCAAGGGCAAAAGTGATTTTAAAATGAAATCACTTTTGCCTTTTTTATTTGTTTATGAGGAGTGAAAGAATAAAAAAACATTAAATGGTTCCAATGAAAAAACAGCTGCCGGAATTCCCTCTCACGCTTGATTTTTTCCCGTGTGTGCAATGAAGAATGCGACAACTTTTCATCATATGCCGATTTCTTCTGCATAGACTTGTACAAACAACAGAAGGAGAGGGCGGAAATGAAAAGGAGTATGGTTTACATATGTTTCTCCCTTTTGCTGCTTGTTCCTTTATGGCCCAAGCCGGTAGAGGCGAAACTATCGATCAGCGCTAAAAGCGCCGTTTTGATGGATCAAAACAGCGGCCGTATATTATATGAGAAAGACCCCCACGAGATTAAGCGGATTGCCAGCATTACGAAAATCATGACGGCCATCGTGGCAATTGAATCCGGAAAATTAAATGATACAGTCAAAGTGTCTGAGCGTGCCGTTCATACAGAAGGCTCTTCCCTATATTTACAACCAGGAGAAAAAATAAAACTGAAAGACCTTGTTTATGGATTAATGCTTAGATCAGGAAATGACGCAGCTGTTGCGATTGCGGAACACGTGGGGGGAAGCGTAGAAGGATTTGTTTTTCTCATGAATCAAAAAGCGAAAGAGATCGGCATGAAAAACACTCATTTTTCGAATCCACACGGTCTTGATGATTCGGATGATCATTTTTCTACGGCTTACGATATGGCGCTGTTAACGAAATATGCAATGCAAAATAAAACCTATCGGAAAATTGCAGGTACAAAAGTGTACAAAGTGCCTGACCCCAGGGGGGATTGGGACAGGGTCTGGAAAAATAAAAACAAACTGTTGACGGAAAAATATCCATATAGTACGGGTGGAAAAACAGGATATACCAAAAAAGCGAAAAGGACGCTTGTATCTACTGCCCAAAAAGGAGACTTTGATTTAATTGCCGTCACTTTGGATGATCCAAATGATTGGGATGATCATATAAAAATGTTTGACTATGCATTTGATCGTTACGATCCAAAAGTAGTTTTGCCAAAAGGAAAAATTGACGAAGTAAAAAATTCTTTTTATAAAGGACGAGTTTACACAAAGAAAGAAGTGGTACTGCCTCTCACCAAAAAAGAAGAAAAAAAAGTAGAAGTAAATTATGAATTGCTAAAGCCTAAAAAGGCTTGGAAAAAAGGCAGAAATGTGCCTTCATTAGTAGGTCGGGCTGTTGTCTATTTTGATCATCGTCAAGTTCGGTCCATTCCGATTTACTTTGAACCAGTCAAAACAGAGAAAAAAGGTTGGATACAGTACTGGAAAGACTTGTTTGCGATGCAGATGGGTGTGAAATCAAATGGTTAACTATATATGGGTAGGAATGACGATCGTTGGCTTGCTATTTGCGATGGTGAATGGAAATATGGATAAAGTGAATGAAGCCATCTTCGAAACAGCCGGCCAAGCAGTCACGTTGTGCATTGGATTGATCAGTGTATTAGTATTTTGGCTCGGCATGATGAGAATCGCCCAAGAATCCGGTTTGCTTGATAAAATGTCCAAAGCCTTTCGCCCGCTCGTGAGGCGGCTTTTTCCCGAAGTGCCTCCCGACCATCCTGCATTAGGATATATTGTATCCAATATGATGGCCAATTTATTCGGACTTGGGAATGCAGCAACACCCCTTGGAATAAAAGCAATGGAGCAGTTGAAAAAGTTGAATGGCGGAAAGGAGGCAGCCAGCCGCTCGATGATTACTTTTTTGGCTATTAATACATCGAGCATTACCTTGATTCCTACGACGGTAATCGCGGTCCGTATCACTTACCATTCTTCCTCGCCGACTGAAATTGTTGGTCCAACATTGGTTTCCACTGTATTTTCCGCTATTTTTGGCATTTTAATTGACCGGTATTTTTATTATCGAAGGAAAAACGGAGTGAAATAATATGCAGTGGATATCCGCCATATCCTTATGGCTCATTCCTTTTATTATAGGTTTTATATTACTGTACGGAACAATGAAAAAAGTACCGACCTATGAAACGTTCGTGGAAGGTGGGAAAGAAGGGATTCAAATGGCTTTTTCCATTATTCCTTATTTAGTGGGGATGATGGTGTCGATAGGTATTTTTCGGGCATCCGGCGCTCTGGAATTTTTGGTTGGCTGCATAAAACCCTTATTGTTAAAAGCAGGGATTCCACCTGAAATCATACCTCTTGCCTTAATTAGACCGATTTCCGGCAATGCGGCGCTTGGAATGATGACCGATTTGATTTCGACTCACGGTCCTGATTCGTATATTGGCCGATTGGCTTCGGTTATTCAAGGAAGCACGGATACAACAATGTACGTTTTGACTGTTTATTTTGGAGCCGTTGGGGTAAAAAAAATGGGGGATGCCTTAAAAGTCGGACTTTTGGCCGATTTGGCGGGATTTATAGTGGCTATCATCGTGGTGACTCTCGTTTTTGGTTCCTGACCTCCGGTTCATATGATTTTTCGAAAAAAGTATATAAATAGTTGTTTTTTCTCGTAACCCGCATCTACTAATATCTGGATTTGGCTTAGGCGGACATGACGCTTTCCGTTTTTCCAAATGCGAGGTGAAGCAACCGGTGTCTGTTGATCTTTGAGGAACGGGTTTCAATGTCCTATCTAAACATTGCAACCTGGTATCAGCTGCCGTTTTTCATATGAACTTCTTTCATCTGCATACATGGAAAAGGCGATTTTTTTATTTGTCTCGGATAACATTTTACTGTGATGATTGCGAAGCGGGCGAGATCCCTAGCAGCGAGGGACGTGCGAGGCGTGTCACGGATCAAGACACGAAAAGCGAGTGATTTTCTCGTTCACAAATATGTTTGATAGAAAGCTTTACATGAAAAAAGGGGCACCTCTTAGTCATTTTACTGACTATTGGGGCAGTCCCATTTTTTTATGTTGCCACTGAAATTTCAATGCATGACCCGTCCATCGAAAGATCGACGAAAAACAGTTAGACAGCGTCCCGTTTTGCGTTCATGACATTCATCTTTGCTTTTTTGGAACGATATGTGATAATGCAGTAAGGAATGTCAACTAAGGAAATCAGTAGAGGTGATGGAAATGGAAAGATTGCAAAAGGTGATTGCTCAGGCAGGAATTGCTTCAAGAAGAAAAGCCGAGCAGCTGATAGTAGAAGGAAAAGTAAAAGTAAATGGAGAAGTAGTTACGGAACTTGGTACGAAAGTTTCAGACAGCGATAAGATTGAAGTAGAAGGGATTCCTGTTGAAAGGGAAGAAAAAGTGTATTTTCTGCTGTACAAACCAAGAGGTGTGATTTCTTCGGTTCGAGATGATAAAGGACGGAAAACGGTGATCGATTTCTTTCCTCATGTGGACAAGAGGATTTATCCAATTGGACGTCTTGACTATGATACTTCAGGCCTGTTGTTGTTGACGAATGACGGAGAATTCGCCAATCTGCTCATGCATCCTCGCTATAAAATAGAAAAGACTTATATTGCCAAACTGAAAGGCATTCCTCCTCGTCCAGCCTTAAAGCAGTTGGAAAAAGGGGTGGAATTGGAAGACGGGATGACGGCACCCGCTAAAATCAAATTCTTAAGTGGCGACCGCAAAAAGAATACCGCCATTGTTGAAATCACGATTCATGAGGGAAGAAACAGGCAAGTTAGACGAATGTTTGAAAAAATTGGCTATCCTGTATTGAAATTAAGAAGAGAACGTTTTGCTTTTTTGACGCTGCAAGGTTTAAATGCCGGAGAGTTTCGTGAATTATCTCCTCATGAAGTGAAGCAGCTGAGAGAACTGGCGCTGAGAGGAGAATGAAGAGGTTTTCAAAATATAAAATTCGCGAAGCTTCATTCTTCTATTCAATAAAGGAATAAATGGTATAATGAATGTAAATTCTGTGATTGTCTCATTTTTGAAAAAGATCAAACTTTTACCATAATTCAAACTATATGGCGCATCCGGCCGGACTGCCTTAAGGCACTGCTTTGACAACGGCCGCTTCCTTTGTTGTACATACTGAATGAACGATGTGACGGAAGCATTTTCTTCTATGAAGAAGAAATCGTTTCATCAGATGGAGGTGCTGATGTGGATAAAAAGAAAAGACGTCTTTTGGTACGGACGATCATTCTCCTCATCTTAGCCGCTGCAGTTGGCTATACACTTTATGCCAATTTAACAAGAGATGAGAAAGGGTCCGTTCAAAAGGGGGATCAAGCCCCTGATTTTGTCTTGAAAGATTTGCATGGGAAAGAACATAAGCTTTCTGATTACAAAGGAAAAGGAGTTTTTCTTAATTTTTGGGGGACATGGTGCGAGCCATGCAAAAAAGAAATGCCATATTTGGAAAAAGTAGGAAAAGAGTATAAAAGCAAAGGAGTAGAAATCCTCGCTGTCAATGTCGGTGAACCTGATTTAGTAGTAAAAAAATTTGCCGAACAATACCATCTCACATTTCCAATCATGATTGATGGCAATAAGGAGGTGCTGAGAGCGTACGGAGTCGATCCTTTGCCGACTACTTTTCTTATTGATTCAAAAGGAAGAGTGAAAGAAGTCATCATCGGCGGGCTTCAAAATGAGGAACAAGTGCGAGAAAAATTGGCGGAAATTAAACCATAATGTTAGAGGAGAAATACTATGGAAAAGGTGAAATGTGAATGCGGCCACGTAAATCCTCATGGCACTATTCTTTGTGAAGCGTGCGGGAGAGCACTTACGGAAGAAGCGAAACAAAGCAAACTTTATAATATGCGCTACGAAGGAAGCGCTCGACGTTCCCAAACTTATCATAAAACGATCATTGATAAAATATGGAACTTTTTTTCTTCTGTTAAAGTAGGAGTTATCCTCATTATTGTCACGTTGATTGCCAGTGCCATCGGGACGATTTTTCCTCAAAAAATGTATATTCCTCAAAATGTGGACCCGGGAGATTATTACAAACAAGTCTATGGAACGTTGGGGGAAATTTATTATAAGCTTGGTTTTTACGATCTTTACAACTCTGTCTGGTATATAACGCTCATTGCTTTAATCGGAGTATCACTTGTCATCTGTAGTCTTGACAGGGTCATCCCGTTGTACCGCGCTTTAAGAAATCAAAGGGTGGTTCGACATGAGTCCTTTATGAAGAAGCAACGTTTGTTTGCTCAAAGTTCCGCCCATCACTTTCATGAAGACATCGAAAAAATCAAGAAAAAGCTGGAAAAAAAACATTACCGTATCCGAATGGATGATGAAGCCCTGTTGGCGGAAAAAGGACGCTTTTCCCGCTGGGGACCTTATGTGAATCATATCGGTTTGATCATTTTCTTATTTGGAGCTATGTTGCGTTCGGTTGACGGCATGTATGTAGACAAGCTTCTTTGGATAAGGGAAGGGGAAACCTTGGAGGTTCCGGGGACAAACGGAAAATATTATGTTCAAAATCATTAGCATTGCATAAATATAGTTAGAATTTTCTGTTAATTATTTTTTGTGAATTTGTGCCAAAAAGACAAAACCTAAAGAAAGGTGGCACTGCCCATTTGGTAAATATATACAGTTAAACCAGAGCGACAACGACAAAAGGGAGATTATGGACTGGCTCGCCCATCAAATTTTCGCAACCAAACATAAGCTGGTTTCCACAGAGCTCTCTTTAACCAACGAGTAATTCGAAGTAGGGATTTCTTACTTTTCATCTCCAATTGAATGAGAACATGTAAGCAATACGTGATCAGGGCTAAGAAAATTTGATTTTGAATAGCTGTTTCACTCATTCCATAAAAGTGCTTAATTTCTACGTGTTGCTTGAGCCATTTGAAAAAGAGTTCAATAGCCCAGCGAGATCGGTAAATATCACTTATCTCTTCTGGTTTTAAATCAAATCGGTTGGTGATGAAACGAA
The DNA here is from genome assembly GCF_038006805.1 of Bacillus sp. FSL W8-0223. Taxonomy (NCBI): domain Bacteria; kingdom Bacillati; phylum Bacillota; class Bacilli; order Caryophanales; family Bacillaceae; genus Bacillus; species Bacillus sp. FSL W8-0223. The sequence continues at coordinate 2,328,164 of NZ_JBBOVX010000001.1, read as the reverse complement.
GTAAGTTCCCTTTTGTGTCCATAACTTCTAGTAGACGAAAGACATTTTCAGTACGATTTTGTGTGGTACCAATGTAGACCATTTTATCGGATAGAACGTGACAATCATCAGGAAGTGAAAATGTATAGACTTCACGAATGACTGCGTTTTTCTTCAGTCTTGAAACGAAGAAATAGCCATCATCTGTCATCCGATCAAAACGTTCATAGTCCACATAACCGCGGTCAAACACATACATGGCTTCTTGATCATCCACTAGGACTTCGAGTTGATTTCGGTCATGTTCTTTTGCTGTCGTAATCACTGCTTTTTCAGGATAGACGGTGTCTTTATCCATGAAAACGAGCCGTAAGTGTAGCTTTACACCAGCTTTTGTTTTCCGGAATTTTGCCCATTTATAATGGGTCAAGTTCAACGGGAGTGTACTTGAATCAATGATTTTCAGTGGCATATTCTTTCCGTTTTTATAATGGTACCGTTGAATTTTCCAAACAAGATCCAAGAACAAATTTGCAAGAATTAGTGGGTGGATCTGATTGTTTTTTCGGGATAGCTGAGAGGCACTTATCGATTCAAATCCGAGTGCTTTTTGAAGATCTTCGTCTACAAGTGCATCACTCATTTCCTCTAAGCTCTTAAATTCGAGCAGCTGGGCTACCAATAAAAGTTTAATATAGGCTTCTGTTGTCAGCTTTTTTGTGTAATAGTCCTGTTTCAATTCTTTGACTTGTTCGCTAAGTTTTTGAATATTTATGGGTGAAACCCATTTACCAAATGATGAAATTAGTGTATTCTTGTCCATAATGGTTATCCTTTACGATTGGATTTGGGCAGGAACCACCTGTACTTCCATTGTAAAGGATTTTTTTGTTTCGAAATCAATAAAAAATTGAACATTCTTAGTATTTTGAATCATCAGATTTAATTACTGCAATGCTAGTGGTTCAAAATAAAAAATTTATTTTGCAGGAATACAGCAAAAAGAAAGATCCGGAAGTTTTTAACCAAGCAATGGATCGCGTTGGAAACATCGCTAAAAACTATCAATCCAATGTAGTTCTTTATAAAAATGAAAATCAAGGGCTGCCGGGAGCGCCACCGAAATTAAAAAAGATAAAGGAAGGAGCCATCCGTGTCAACCATCCAATCAAATTGGATCATTACGCGATTTACCAATCTTCCTTTAAACTGGGCGAACCAAAAGCGATGGTGTTCACTTTAACGGACAAAAAAACAGGCAAAGAGTTCGGAACGGTAAAAGTGGATCTTTTTCAACCTAAAGAAACGTATTCGTTAGGACATGGCTATAAAGTAAAATTAATGGGTTATTATCCTGATTTTTCAGGATTTGCCAATAATGGTGAGCCACAATCCAAATCTCCGATTCCGAATAATCCTGCTTTCTTATTTAAAATGTTTTCGCCTGAGCATCCTGATGGAGAAGTGAGTTTTGTAGCGATCAGGCAGACTATCGAGCCGCTTGGTGCAACCGATTATAAAATGAAGTTTAAAAGCCTTGAAACACGGAATGTCTCTGCATTGACAGTCCATAAAGATTTAACTCTTTGGATTTTAGCCCTGGGGGGAGCGATTTTTATGATCGGCGTCATTCAAGGCGCTTATTGGAATCATCGCAGGATTTGGATTAGAAAAGTAGATGGCGAAGTTTATATTGCTGCTCATACAAATAAAAACTGGTATGGATTAAAAAAAGAAATTTCGTCTATTCTAGAAGGAACCCAATTGCCGGTGCCGGTTGACCAATCTGAAAAGGGGGAAGAAGCGTGACGCTAGCACATTTAAGCAGTAACTTATTATATACCGCTTTTATTCTGTATTTAGTAGCAACGCTTTTTTTTGGCGGATCCATCCGCTCTAAAAACGCTGAAATGGTAAAGGAACCTAATCGCTGGGCGAAAATAGGAATTTTGATCACCATCGTCGGTTTTATCGCTCAAGTCGGATATTTTTTTACTAGATGGGCTGCTGCCGGGCATGCACCGGTGAGTGACTTATTTGAATTTACGACGTTTTTTGGCATGATGTTAGTAGGGGCCTTTATCATTATTTATTTTATTTATCGTTTGCCTGCACTTGGCCTTTTCGCTCTTCCTGTCGCGGTCATTATCATCGCTTATGCGAGCATGTTTCCAAGAGAAATCAGTCCATTAATCCCCGCGTTGCAAAGCGATTGGCTTCATATTCATGTTACGACAGCGGCGGCAGGAGAAGGGATTTTATCCATCAGTTTTATTGCCGGGCTCATTTATTTAATCAAAGTGGTGGATCAATCAAAAGCGAGCAAACGGACTTTTTGGCTGGAAGTCATTATGTACGGACTGGTGGCGGTCATCGGCTTTGTGGCGGTGACAACCATTTTCCGGGTAATGGATTATGAAGCCGCTTTTCAGTATGTCAATAAAGAAGGGCAGCCGGCGGAAGTGGTTTATAATCTGCCTGCTTTGATTGGTCCTCATGAGGGTGATTTGCAAACGAAAAACGTTATGAATCCACTTTTCTACGTTCCGGCTATCATTAATGCCAAAAAACTGAATACGGTGATTTGGTCGTTGATAGCAGGCACCATTCTATACGTACTGATTCGAGTGATCACTAGAAAACGAATAGCCGCTTTGCTGCAGCCTTTTGTCCAAAACATCAGCTTGGACTTAGTCGATGAAATCAGCTACCGCGCTGTTTTAATCGGTTTTCCGGTTTTCACTTTAGGCGCTTTGGTTTTTGCCATGATTTGGGCGCAAATTGCGTGGACAAGGTTTTGGGGATGGGACCCGAAAGAGGTTTGGGCTCTTATTACCTGGCTGTTTTATGCTGCTTTTTTGCATTTGCGTCTTTCCAAAGGCTGGCATGGAGAACGATCCGCATGGATGGCGGTGATCGGATTTATCATTATCATGTTTAACTTAGTGGCGGTCAATCTCGTCATAGCCGGGCTGCATTCTTATGCGTAGCAGCCGATTTTAAAATCAGAATTTGTCGATGTTCATAAAAAGTTCAATCCTTCCCTTTTAAAAGAGGCTTTTTTCCTATTAAAATGAAGCATGTGGCCCTTCATTTAACGGAGCAAAGAGTTACTGCTCCTCCTTACTTGTTTAGCATAAAGCGGGGATGAACAACTAGTTTAGACTAGGAGGGAAATAAAGTGGAAGAAGAGATGAAAATTTTAATTGTCGACGATGAGGAAAGAATTCGGCGACTATTGAAAATGTATTTGGAAAAGGAAAATTTTGTGATAGATGAGGCAGCCGACGGAAATACTGCGTTAGACAAAGCGTTAACCACTGATTATGATTGCATCATTCTTGATCTCATGATGCCCGGTAAAGACGGTGTGGAAGTATGCAAAGAGTTAAGAGAAAAGAAAGCTACTCCTGTCATCATGCTGACGGCTAAAGGCGAAGAAGCAAATCGTGTGCAAGGATTTGAAGTCGGAGCAGATGATTACGTCGTAAAGCCTTTTAGCCCGCGTGAAGTTGTGCTGAGGGTAAAAGCGCTGCTGAGACGTGCTTCTACGACAAGTTATTTGCATACGAACGCTTCTGCTAAGGACATGATCGTGTATCCCCATTTAGTCATTGACAATGATGCCCACCGTGTAACTGCGGACGGAAAAGAAGTAAATTTAACACCGAAAGAATACGAACTTCTGTATTTTCTGGCAAAAACGCCGGATAAAGTGTTTGATCGCGAGCACTTATTAAAGGAAGTTTGGCATTATGAGTTCTTTGGCGATTTGCGTACTGTCGACACTCACGTAAAACGGCTGCGGGAAAAGCTGAACAAAGTGTCTGAAAAAGCCGCTAAGATGATTGTAACCGTTTGGGGAGTAGGCTATAAATTCGAGGTAAAGCCTGAATGAAATTTTGGAGAAGTATTGTAGGAAAATTATGGGCGACCATCTTGCTCTTGGTGTCCTTTGTCTTATTTGTTCTTACCATTTTGCTGTTAGGTTTTTTCGAAAATTACCACGTCAATCAGGTGGAAAAGGAATTATCTAATACCGCGGAAAAAATTGCGGACATCCTGGCCCACCATCCAAATGAAAAAATCGGTACGGAAATGGCATGGGAAATTGTCGATTCACATGTTCATGTCATTATTGCTAAGAATAAGGGCACCTTTTTATATTCGCCCAATATTTCTCCGAAAGATAAACTGGACCGCAGCGTCATCATACACGACAAGCAATTGTCCAAAGTTTTCAAAAATAAAAAATATGTCCAAAAAGAAATCAACATCCATGGTGGGAAAAAATTTTCCAATCGCTATGAAAATTCGATTGTAGTGGGAGTTCCTCTGAAAATGTCTCCGAATGAAAATGGAGCAGTGTTCCTTTATCAGTCGCTGGAAGTGATTAAGGAGACGTCGGAGCAGACGACTAAACTGATTATATTGGCGGCCGGCATTGCGATTTTCTTGACAACGGTGTTTGCCTTTTTCTTATCCACCCGGATTACGGCCCCTTTGCGAAAGATGAGGGAAGCAACGAGCTCTTTTGCAAAAGGAAAATTCGATGCGAAAGTTCCGATTTTAACGTCTGACGAAATCGGGGAGTTAGGCATCGCTTTTAATCACATGGCAAAACGGCTTAAGTTTAACATGAATGCTCTTAACCAGGAAAAAGAACAGCTGGCCAGCATTTTGCGCAGTATGGCAGACGGAGTGATCACTTTTAACCGAGATGGCACGATTTTGATTACGAATCCTCCGGCCGATCGTTTTTTGCAAAACTGGTATTATGAGCACAGAGAAGATGAACAACCGGAAACCGCCCCGACTCTTATTCAAGAATTATTGGGAAAAGTTTTCCGTCGGGAGGAATCAGAGCAAATAGGTGAATTGACTGTTCAAGGAAGAACGTATGTCGTCATTGTGAGCCCTTTATACAGTGGAGAAACGGTTCGGGGGGCTGTAGCGGTTGTTCGGGATATGACGGAAGAACGCAGACTGGACAAGCTCCGTAAAGATTTTATCGCCAACGTTTCCCACGAGCTGAGAACGCCTATTTCCTTGCTTCAAGGGTACAGTGAAGCCATTATTGATGACATCGCAGCGACGGATGAAGAAAAGAAGGAAATCGTGAAAATCATCTATGAAGAATCATTGCGAATGAAAAGGCTGGTCAACGAATTATTAGATTTAGCGAGAATGGAAGCCGGGCATACCAACTTACAAAAAAGAGAAGTAGAAATTCCGGCTTTTATCAAAAGAGTCACGAACAAGTTTCAAGGATTGGCGAAGGATCAAGAGGTTCGTTTACTGTTCGATTGGAACAAGCCATCTTTTGCCGCCAATATCGATCCGGACCGCATTGAGCAAGTGTTGACGAATTTGATTGACAATGCTCTCCGCCATACTCCTAAAGGCGGTTTTGTCAAGGTGGATATGGAGAAAAAACAGAAAGGCGTTGTCATTTACGTAATCGATTCCGGATCGGGTATTCCGGAAGAAGATCTGCCGTTCGTGTTTGAACGCTTCTATAAAGCCGATAAAGCCAGGACTCGCGGCCGATCCGGCACTGGATTAGGGCTTGCGATTGCGAAAAACATCGTGGAAGCTCATGGAGGAAGCATCAGAGTTCAAAGCAAGTTGGGTGAAGGAACGACATTCTCCTTTTATCTTCCTTATTAATCAAACTGTCGAAAACCCATTCATATGTGGGAATGATGGCGATAAATCTTGTTACATGGGAAACATCTTCCTTTATACGCGAATAGAAAGGGTCGACCTTATTGAATCATCATCTAATTATAAAGGAGGTTGACCCTTTTTTTGTTTTTAAATGGAATCGCTTACATAAAATGAAGCGGTCTAATTTGTCATTTGGAATCATAACGTTTTATGGTGAAAGAATTGCCGAGGAGGATCAGAATGCGGGATTACTTAAAGCGGTTGGTCATCGTAATAGCGATGGGGGCTTGCATCGGAATACTGATCATTGGAGGAAGGCTTGCTTATGCCAAGACCAGCAGCAGTACAGGAGAAAAACATGCTCTTAGTTTTGGTGATTACAGACTGTGGTCTGCAGAGAAAGGTACAGCTCCGTAAAAAGAAAAAGGACGCCAAGAGCGTCCGTGAGTCTTTTTTGAAAAAATTGGTTTAAAAGAGAGCAGGTGAAACATCCTGCTTTTTATTTGTTTTCTTCGTAGCGTGCTCGGCATTCTTCGATCAGTTTAGCGGCTTTTTCAGGTCCTTCCCAAGTGCCGATTTCGGTTTTTTTGCCTTGCAAATCTTTATAGCGTTCGAAGAAATGAGCGATTTCTTTTAGTTTATGCTGCGGTAAGTCGTCGATTGAATGGATTTCATCAAAACGAGGATCTTCTACAGGCACACCGATTAGTTTAGCATCTTCTTCGCCGCTGTCGATCATGTTCAAATAGCCAATGACACGAGTATCAATGACGCATCCAGGGAAAGTAGGATTTGTCACCAATACAAGAATGTCCAGCGGATCTCCATCCAAAGCCAACGTATTTTCTAAATATCCGTACTCTGCTGGGTAAAACATTGGCGAAAATAAAACACGGTCTAATTTAAAAATTCCTCGTTCTTTATCAAACTCATATTTGTTTTGGCTTCCGGTAGGAATTTCGATAAACGCCTCTACTATTTGGTTTTTCACCGTCATGAACCTAATACCTCCTATACACTATGTATACTATTTCATTATAGTGGAATAAGTAGGGAGAGGCAAACAACTCTATATATTTTCGGAATATTCACACTATAAATTCTGGCATTCAAAAGCGAAAAGATTCCGCATCAAGAGTGTTCGCAAGTGAGCAGAGGACGAATCGCGTCGGACTGTGGATGGCCGTCCGCTCCCCTCGTTCTTTTTTCTAATAAGGGGTAAAGATTTTTTGCTCTCTGTCGAAAAAATCAATGAAGGATCCTGTTTTAGACCGACAAACAACCCGTTTTCCGATACACGGATTCCATTTTACTTCCTTATACTCTTTTACATGGTACTATATTCCTGTTTTATGGTAAAATAGATAGAGTCCACTTGAATGCATTTTGAAAAATGAAGGAGGGGGCATAATGTTTAAAACAATAAAAAGAAAACTATATTTAGGTTTCGGCATTTTAATCATCATGTCGACGATTATGTCCGTTATTTACTTTGTGTCTTCCCAAACCGTGTATCAGAAAACGGAGAATATGATCAAAAATCAAGTTCCCGAGCTGGTTGCGGAGCAAGAACTGCGTTTTAATATTTCGCAACGTATTGCTCTTGCCAGAGCTTATGTTCTTTATGGAGATCCTAAATATAAGGATGAGTTTAATCAATATACGGAATCTAGCAAAGCCATTTCCGACTCGATTTTAAGCGAGCATCCATCGAAGGAAATGAAAGCCGTTATTGCGGACAGTAAGAAGTGGCGATCTCTAGTACTCAATGACGTCATTAAAGCCTATGATCATGGAAAAGTAAAAGAAGCCCGGGCTGCGTTGCAACAAAAAGCGGAGCCGATCGCTCAAAAGATCATGGCTGATTTTGATTCCATTGCCCAAAAGGAAAAAAGCAATATTCACTCTAATGGAAATGAAATCATTTCCAATAGCAATACCATAGCAGGCTGGGGTTTGACATTAGCTATCGTGATCATTGTCATCAGTCTAGTCGTCACTCAAATATTTACAAAGATCATTTCAAGTCCGATTGTTCGTGCAAAAGATCGTCTTCTGATGATTGCACAGGGCACTCTTCCAAAAGAACCATTGCAGTTAAAAAATAAAGATGAGATAGGGGAGTTGGTAGACGCTTTAAACGTGATGAACGATCATCTAAAAAGGACCATCTCCGGAGTGCAAAGCGTCTCCGCCAACTTATTAACACACAGTGAAAAAATGGCTAAATATTCATTTGACGTAAAAGAAGGTGCCGTGCAAATCGCCACAACGATGGAAGATCTTTCAAACGGCATTCAAGAACAGGCCAATTCTAACCAAAAATTATCGAGCGATATGGAAAAATTCATGAAAATGTTAATGGATTCCTCGTTAAAAGGGGAAGAAGTGAAAACAAAAGCCGAACAAATGAAAGAACTGGCCGATCAGGGCAGACAAAAAATGAACCAATCCGTGGAAGAAATGAACCACATCTCCATTACGGTAAATGAAGCGCTCCAGCTAGTGGAAGGGTTGAACAAAAAAACCGAAAACATCAGCAAATTGGTCAATGTGATTGAAGACATTTCCGAACAAACGAATTTGCTTGCTCTTAATGCAGCCATTGAGGCAGCGCGAGCAGGTGAAAGTGGACGCGGCTTTGCCGTCGTGGCAGAGGAGGTAAGAAAATTGGCAGAAGGGGTGAATCATTCGGTGGCTGACATCACAGCCATTATTTCGGAAGTGCAAAACGAAACGGGAAAAGTGGTTCAAGCGCTGAAAGCAGGATATGGAACAGTAGAAGGAGGCCGCCAATCCATTCAATCAACAGGCGAATCCTTCCATCAAATTTATCAAAGCATTGAACGGGTATTTGAGCAAGTAGAAGAAATGTCTACGAACTTATATGATATTTTAGACCATACGAAAGACATTACGTCGGCTATTGAAAATATAGCAGCAGTATCAGAAGAATCTGCCGCCGGCTTTGAACAAGTTACGGCTACTGCTGAGGAATCGTCCTCATCCATTGAACAAATAGCCAATGGAATTCAGCAAATGGAAACAGAAGTACAAAGCCTGGATGAAGCGATCCATCATTTTCATGTCAAACATTAGGGAAACCCATCATTATCAGAAAGGGGGCTATACTGTTTAGGAATGTCCGTTGGATCATGTGAAGCTGCTTTCCTGCATGTGAGAAAACGGGGATTCCTTTTGAAAGTTTGATTGTCGTCCATCGTTTTTTACATATTTTCGAATTTGAAAACGAGTCGGAACATGGATCTTTTAAGCTTTATGTCTCATACCGGTTTTTGGTATTCAATCTTCAGCAAAAAAACCTTCCAGCTAAAAGGATGAAGCATCCTTTTAACTGAAAGGTTTTTTATTTTCAGTCGGAATGTCTTTTCGTTTTGACGCAATTGTCTGATTAGTCTTGCGATTCATCTAAGCGAAAAACGATTGAAGCAGGCACTGGATTTTTATTCAAATTTCAGCGGGTCTCCATCGAAAGGTTCGTCTGCTACTTTGATGGAATCGGTAGGGCATCCTTCGAATGCATCTTGCATATCATCAAGCAGTACCTCAGGTACTTCCGCTGTTCCTTGGTTATCATCCAATACTACAAATGCAAGTCCTTCGTCATCATAATCATAGATGTCAGGAGCAGCGGCCCCGCAAGCACCACATGCGATGCATGTATCTTTATCTACAATTGTATATTTTGCCATAGATTGTTCCTCCTAACAAAGCTATCTTGAGAAATTTAGTCGGATTTAACTTCTCCATCTTCATTGTAAAGCTGTTAACAAAACTTTTCAATAGAAAAGAGCCAACAATTCAATTGAAACGCTTACGATGGAGGTGATGGAACAATGGATGTCGAATTTCATGTTAAAATAGAAGGCGGCTGCTATTGATAGTGGAATCATAACATTTTCTTGTAAGGCCATATGGACTAAATCAACAAAGAGCTGGAGGAAAAAATCTTTGAACTTGTTTCAAGCGGTTTTGCTGCATTGCTTTGAAAAAATCCATGGGGAGCGAACGGTCTATTCTATTTTTCACATTCTAAAAGGAAAAAAATCATTGCAATCCATTCAAGATGTGCATTTTTATCAATTAACAAAGTGGTTTTCCGCCGTTCCGTATTTGAATAGAAACGATTTCGAAAAAGAGATTAAGCGAATGTGTGATCAACAATGGTGCTATATGGAAAATGGCGAAAGAGCCCTTTTGCTTCCAAAAGGAAAAAGTGAATTAGAAGAATTTTGGACCAAAAACTCAGCCCTTCCGTATTTGGATGGCTGGCCTTTACATTCGATGGCGTCGGTCTTTTGGAAACGATTAAACTTGCTCGTTCAAACCGTTTCCTATTTAATTCATGAAGAATCTGTCTTTTATCCGGCAGAGAGGAATGACCAAGTTCAAATGTGGGTGAAAAAATGGCTTTTGAGCCGGAAGGTAAATCGGACGGATACAGGTGTACAACTATATCGCGAACTATATGAATTATTGCAAAGTGAAAAAGTAGAAGATCCGCGTCTGTTCGTTTTTCGCTTGTCAGGATACGAACGAATTGGAAAAACGGCGGCGCAAACAGCAAAACAATTGGGAATAGAAGAACCGGAATATTGGCTGCGATTTTCTCATTGGATTCATTTTATGATACACTCTGCGCTTCATCATCCGAAAAAATTTCCCATTTTACATGAAATGCTGCTAGATTTAAAACAGCCGGTTGTATTGACAAAATCAGCAAAAAAAACATACGAACTATTTCAGAGGGGGCTATCTGTTGAACGGATCGCACATGTGCGCGGACTGAAGCGGAATACAATCGAAGATCACCTCGTTGAGATTGCCTTAAATGTTCCCGATTTTTCCATAGATCCATTTATTGAAAGAGAAGAGTTGGAGGCCTTTGAAAAAGTAGCAAAGACACTCACCAGTAAAAAATTAAAGGATATTAAAGAAATTCTTCCTCATTTATCTTACTTTCAAATTCGTCTTGTTCTAGCGAAGTATGGAAGGATAGTGAATCAACATGGAACTTGAACTGTTATTACGAAAACAATTTGGGTATTCGTCATTTCGAACCGGACAGAAAGAAGTCATTACTTCACTGCTTGAAGGAAAAGATACACTCGCCATGCTTCCAACCGGGACAGGGAAATCACTTTGCTACCAACTGCCGGCCTACATATTAGACGGTACGTGTATTATCATTTCACCTCTTCTTTCTTTAATGCAAGATCAAATGGAACAAATGAAGATGCGAGGGGAAAAAAGGGTGATTGCTTTGAACTCTTTCCTCTCCTTTGAAGAAAAAAAACGTGCACTTTCCCGTTTAGGGCAATTTCGTTTTGTTTTTATGTCTCCTGAGATGCTTTCTAATCAACGGGTGTTGCATGAATTATCCAAAATCCGCCTTTCATTGTTTGTAGTGGACGAAGCCCACTGCATTTCCCAATGGGGGCACGATTTTCGCCCTGATTATTTAAAAATCGGCGAAGCACGTGAATTATTGAACCGGCCATTGACGCTTGCGCTGACGGCGACCGCAACAGAAGAAGTGAGAACGGACATCACGAAGTATTTACATCTTCAAGATGCGAATCAATGGATCTTTTCGGTTGACCGAGCCAATATTGCGATGAGTGTTCAACATTGCGAAAGTTATAAAGAAAAGCTGGACAGTCTTTTGGAGATTGTCAAAAACGTACAAAAACCAGGCATTATTTATTTTTCCAGCAAGAAGGCCGCCGAAGAAACGGCTTATTGGCTCGAACAAGAAGGGATAAAAAAAGTAGGCGTTTATCATGGCGGAATGGAACAGGACGAAAGAATCTTAATACAGCAGCAATTTTTATTTAACGAGTTGGAGATTATCTGTGCAACGAGCGCGTTTGGGATGGGGATCAATAAAAACGATATTCGATTCGTCGTCCATTTCCATCCACCGGGTCAAATGGAATCGTACTTGCAGGAAATTGGCCGCGCTGGTCGTGATGGTAAAAGAAGTTTGGCGATCTTGTTGTACGCCGACGGAGATGAACGCATACACGAGCGTTTAATGGAAACGGAATTGCCTACGGACAAACAAATTGAAGCATTCCTTGCATATGAGCCGAACTTAAAAAAGGAAGCGGCGGCTGTTCTGCAACTGACGGATGTCCAGTATCGTTATCTTCTTCACTATGAGGAACTATACAAAGATTTTTCATTCGAAAAAAAATGGGAGTATATCCAAAGAGACAAAAATGAGCAGATCCGTAAGAAGCGCAGGAAATTGAGTCAAATGGTCCAGTGGATCCATAGCACTTCTTGCCGTAGAGAAGGAGTTCTTTTATATTTTCATGAAAAGATTGGATCGAAGCCGGAAAGGTGTTGCGACTGCTGTGGGCTGAATATTCTCGATTATTATGAATCGACAGCCGGCCAGTCCAGGCAAGAAGAGATGAATGATTGGGAGGCCATTCTGCAAAAATTGCTTTTGATGGAAGGAAAAATCGATGAAAAAGAATAAGTTACTATTGATAGAGGAGTTAACGCACCAAGATATCATGAAATCTCTTTATTGGACACAATGTCTATTGCTTGCTTTTACCGGAATCGGCATCTGGCTATTATTTGATTCCTTCTCCTCTTATTTTCAATTGTTTGATTGGAGCGATCGGCGGCTTGTCTGGGGAATAGTCGGAGGTTTGACCGTTGTCTTGATTGATTTTTGCTTCATGAAATGGCTTCCCCACCAATATTTTGATGATGGCGGGATCAATGAGAAAATATTTTCGAAGCTAAACATGATCTCCATCGTATGGATAACGGCTCTTATTGCTTTCAGCGAGGAAATGTTTTTTCGGGGAGTTCTTCAAACTCACTTTGGATTCGCAGCGGCAAGCATTCTTTTTGCTTTAGTCCATATTCGTTATTTAAGCAATTGGTTTCTTACAGTCAATGTTTTCGTCTTCAGTTTTTGGATTGGCTTTTTTTACGAATGGACTGAAAACTTGGCAGTAACGGTCGTCATGCATTTTGTCATCGATTGCGCATTAGGAATCATCATTCATTTTAAAGATAAAAGGGAAAAAAACGAAGAGGGATGATACATGAAGAGAGACCCTTATCGAGAATTGGCAGAAAAGCATCGAAAAGAGCTGAAATTGCAAGAATGGACCGAAATAGAAGAAGAGCCTAAAACATTAAGCAGAACAGAATATCGAAAGCAGAAAAAGCAAGAAAAAAAAATCTTTTCTATGCTTCGTACACTTCTCATTCTATTTATTTTTCTCCCGGTGGCGATTTTATTTAGTTACAACACGATAAAGGAAAAAGAACGTCCTTTGTCTTCCGTATCGGTTATTACCGAAGAAAGCGCAAGCGGACACGATCAATCGGCCAGTTCAACATCCAACCAATCAAAAAAGGAAACTTTAAAAAACAAACAAAGAAAAACGGTGACTCATATTGTCCGGCCGAATGAGACGCTTACTGATATTTCCATTCATTATTACGGTACAAAGGATGGAATCGACAAGATTAAATCGGCCAACCATTTAGAGGACAATCATATTAACGAGGGACAGGTACTCAAAATCCCATTGGAAAAATAATTTTTTGTTTAGCCTTTCTCGTCTTTTTTTGGTAAAGAGCTGGAGCGGGTCAACATCCTTTCCTTTCAAAATTTGATCATATCGATGAGTGCTTGTACATAGAATGAGTGTGGAGGAGGGAAAGGATGGATTCAGTTCTTTTGATGTTGGATGACGGAACAGATGAGGCTACGAAGCAAATGCTTCAAAATTTAATTGAAAGAAAAAGGAAGCTGGATAAACTTCACAAAAAGCAGATGTTTTTTTTATCACTCTTTTTCCTTTATACCTTTCTTTTTATTTATTTGTTTTATAAAAAGCTGTTGATTCCGTATTCAGATTCCGCTTTTCAAATTATTTCGTCCTTTTTTGACAGTCGAATGATGATGCTGCTGTTATTGGCGGGCGCAGCACTTTTAGGAGCTGTAAAAATTTTTCGCGATCAAAAAGACAAAGCGGAGGAAGAGTTTCATGCGCTTCGCTGTGAAATCATTGATAAAAGCAAAGATCTTTGGAAAAATGACGCTTGGGAAAATCGGCATAAAATATTCGAAATGATGGAAAGAAAATTCGGTATTAATTTATATCACGAAAGCAAATAGCGGGAAAGCCGCTCCTTCCCGCTTTTAGAAAAACTGTTTTTTGCCCCTTTCTTCTTTAATCAATTCTACTGCTTCACGAAAACGCTGGGAATGCACAATTTCGCGTTCTCGTAAAAAACGAAGGCCATCGTTTAAATCCGGGTCATCGCTTAAATTAATAATCCATTGATAAGTGGCTCGAGCTTTTTCTTCAGCTGCGATATCTTCATACAAATCGGCGATCGGATCTCCTTTGGCCTGAATATATTCCGCTTTCCAAGGATTTCCGGACGCGCTTTGATAAAATAACGCTTCGCTGTGATTCACATAATGATCCCCTAACCCCGCTTCTTTCATTTGTTCCGGTGTAGCGTCTTTGGTTAATTTGTACACCATGGCGGCAATCATTTCAAGATGAGCCAATTCTTCCGTTCCAATATCGGTTAATAGTCCAATGACTTTATCGGGAATGGTGTAGCGTTGATTTAAGTATCGGAGTGCTGCGGCTAATTCGCCATCTGCACCCCCGTATTGTTCGATGAGAAATTTCGCCAGCATCGGGTTGCAGCTGCTGACCTTTACTGGGTACTGAAGCTTTTTTTCGTACACCCACATAGAATGACAACACTCCTTTCTTGTTGTTTTCAGGCATGATTATAAAACCCTGCATAAAAATCAAGAAGTAGTTCGAGCATCAGGACACAGAAAAAGCGGCGAGATTGGTTTAAACTTGCCAAGGCCATGGAGCTTCTTTCCAATCCCACGGATAACGGGAATAACTGTACCCGAAGCTGGTTAAGGATCCGTGTTGAAGTTCAAAAGCTTTTTTCATCTGTTTCCGTTGTTTGATCAGCCAGTTATATTGCAGAACGGCATCGTAATCATCAGGATGGGTGTCCAAATAGAGGGCTAGTTCTAAAATGGCGAAGTCAATGGCCTGCAGATCCTCTAAATCTTTGTAATAATTAGGTGGCTTCTTCATTTTCTCTAACCCCCTTTGGTTGTTCGTATGGACCGTAATATGGATCATAGAAAATTTTAAACAATGTCCCTTTTTTTAAAGCTTCTATTGGTGAAAATTGCGGAGTATTCGGTGGCTGGAATCCTATATATAAATTCGGCGGAGTGGAATACGTTTTGATCGTCTTAGGCGGGCATGGATCAAAGGGACTAACATACGGTGTATAGCTTTTAAATGGAGTGAAGCCTTTAAAATGTGTCACACGATCACCCTCCTCGCATAGATCTCAATCTATTGTATGGAGCTGTTTTGTCCCTCATGCTAATAAATTCTAATGTCGTGGGATTATAGCCGGATGATGCAGGCAGTTTTTTTGCGACTTCCTCATACGATGAATATAGGAGGAGGTGGTTCCATGCCCTGGAGTGTATCGCTTTTTGTTTGCGGAACTGTTTAGTTGGATGTATATTTTTTGCTTGCCAAGTCCGGAAGCCTTTTCATGGTCTCTTTTGTTATTAACATTTATATTAAAGCCGATGAAGTTTTTTCTCGCAGCAGTAGCGTTTATGGCGGCTTTTGTATTGAATGGAAATCTGCTTGAATGGGAAGTGAAAGGGCTGTATCGGTTGTTTATGAAGAACATCAATATTTGGGGATGTTTTTTCTTTCTGCATTTTGCTTCTTTTGTCGTGATGGCTTGGTTCTTTTTTTGGGAAACAGCCATTCTTTGCTTTTTCTCTATTCTGTATGGAATCATTTCCATAGATTTTCAAAAATTGAGAGAGATGCAATGATGGATGGTTCCGATAGTGATCAGCAGCTCTCAATTGATTGCCGTTAGGTATGAGGAATGAATGAAGTGAAATAAAATACTCTTTCATTTCTTTAAATGTTAAATTCCTTATTACTTTTTGTTCCAATCGCTGGCTGGATCCGATATGAAATAACAGCGGGGAGTAACCCCACAAAGAATCATGTTTCAAGGCAAAGTTGTACAAAGGTTCATTATCATTATTTTGACGTCCTTACTATATGGGGACCTGGCATTTAGGTCTTTGCGAGAAAAATATGTCAGAAAAACTGACAAAAGTGCTGATAAATTCGTCCTGTTCCGAGGAATTTGTCTCTATCGAAGACGTCGCACCTAGTCAGAAGAATATATCGTTATAAAAAGACGTTTATTGCTGCTCTTCCCCTTATCAGGGAAGAGTTTTTACATTTTTAAGTACAAAGATGGGGAATTCATACACTGAACAGCAACTGGACATCTTGGCAATAACCAACAAAAGAAAATGCTTAAAACGGAGAATGGAAGCAGCAGCCAACCAATCGATCTTCACAAGTTCGATGCCGAGTACAACTAGAAGAAAGAAAATTACTTTCTGGAAAAATGATGTGAGAAAATCTTACGGTAAATTTCCCGATCAGAAATGGGATTGATGAATGAAAAATGGTGAAATATTCACCACCATTTGCACTCTTTATAAAGACCTTTAAGCCTTCTTGTTTATAAGAAATGTGCATGATATAAAATGAATTTCTGTAAATAAATCTCACTCATACTCTTTGTTCAGAAAAATATGTGATATAAAATAACATTATTATGGAAATATTATGAATATTAACATATAATAAAAATAAGTGTAACGAGCTTAAAGGAGGGGATAACCGTGAGTATAAAAAGTGAATCTTACAAAGATAAAAAAGTGATTTCCATTGGTACTGTTAGTGAGATCACAGGATTGTCGGAACGGCAAATCCGTTATTATGAGGAACGGAAATTGATTTTTCCTTATCGTACAAAGAAAGGAACAAGAAAATATTCATTCAGCGATGTGGAACGGCTGATGGAGATCGCTGAGATGATCGAAGAAGGAGTTCAGACATTTGAAATTCGAAAAAAGATATTAAAAAAAGAAAAGGAAGCCGTCCGAGAAAAAATGATTCGCGGACAATTAAATGCAAGATTCGGTGTTCTGAGAATGCCGTAACTCGATGAAAAAGTGCCATGTTCGTAATGGCATTACATCTCAACAGTCAAGTTTAATCTAATATTCATTTCTCTAACAATGTATTATTTGTCATCGCCCATTCCTCTTTTGCACCATCATAGGTTCGCTTGCTGTTTCAAAAGTACTAACTGCCTTCAAAAATACAATAAGGTGATCAGAGCAGGTGTTATGTTTGTTTCTTGTGCTTGTTATGCTATCCTTGTGGGAATTTTTGGGTGAAAAAACAAGAATATTGCGAATGATTGCAAATTAAAAATGCAGGCGTGACAAAAAGGCGGAAAATAAGCCGACTATATGGAGGAATGGCTTAGCCTTATAAAACTGTCACGCCTCGCAAAGAATAGGAGACAGTCCAGAATGATTTTGACAAAAGGTTTTGTCCATTCAAACACGTTCATGAATCCTGCTAAAAATTGATCCCCATTCGATTAAGAGAATATAGATACAATAAATGATGAAAACATTTTTTGTTTACCTTTTTATCATTACTTTTCCATACAAAATAGACTGGAACCACGGCTCAGCACTCTTGCGAATCGTCCTTTTTAAACAGTACACCATTTTCCTGCAAATTTTCACAACTTCGCTTTATATTGAATATTGTCAAGTAATAAAAGGGGAGCGTTCAAAGTCGTGCCGGCAGACGGATGTGAAAATTTTTATTAGATCATCTGATATTTAAATGAATACGGAGACAGCGGATAAAGTATCCTTGATGTTAAGTGGGTATACGCACGGGAAATAAATTTGGTGTTCCGGTTTAGGAAAATGGGGAAGGTAAAGATTCGATCATTTTGATCGGGAACGGCTTGGACATGATTTCTTTGAGGTTGGGATATCAGGCATCTACATATTTATTGATGAACTCCAAAGGAAAAAAGTGTTTCTTAAAGCGAAGTGATAATGCCTTTCTGACACCATCTTTGCTGCCTAACATAATATACTCATAAGAGTTCACACTCAGGGGGCAGCCATGTGATGAATATAGAGCGATTGTCAAAAAATACGGTTAAACTATCGATATCCTTTGAAGAATTGCATGAAAAAGGATTCGCTAAGAAGCAGATGGTGGAAGAGGATGCTTTTTTTTGGCATGAACTGTTTGAAGAATTGATTGAAGAAATTGAAAAGCGTTACCATTTTGCGTATGATGGTCCGGTGGCTATTGAGATCCATACTTTAACGGAGGAAGAAGTAACACTCATATTTACACTTGACTTTTTGGATAATGACGATCATACAAATGATGCCATTGAAGAGTTGCATGCTGGATGGAAACGAGAGTTCACGCCTTTTTCCATTTATAAATGTACGGATTTTGAAGAGATTATCCAGCTTGCTCAGCGTATAGCAAAAATGAGAATGGTGATTCCTTCGAGGATTTTTTGGAAAGATCCCTTTTATTATGTGGCGGTCGACTATTCTCAAGAAGGGATGAAAAAAAATCTGGAGCCTGTTATTTTGGAATATGCAGAGAGATCTCGTCTCACGATTCATTATTTGGAGGAATACGGAAAAATAATTTTTTCCAATAAAGGGATTGAAAACGTCTATAAATTATTTCCGGGATAAAAAAGAGTCTTACCAAAAGGCTCTTTTTATAAGCCTGTTTTTATTTTCTGTTTTATTCGGCTTTTTCCATGTGGCGATGATTCATGTTTTGTAAAATGACCGGGATCTATTCAAAACATATGATGGAAATGAGGTACATATTCCCTGCGAACGGGAAGATGAAATTCCAATGGCCGCTTTTTGATCCGAAATCCCAGATTTTTGATTGCATTTCAAGGATTCTAGTGTATACTATGACGTGAATTGTAGCGTGAGAATGGGAAGATGGATAGGACAAAATGGATTAAAAGAGCCATTTTGCATTTTTGCTGCTTTTGAAACGAATGAAACGAAAAAAAGCAATACATAAATTTCCAGTAAAATAAAGTGGTGAACGGAACGACCGTGCGACGTGCAATCCTTAAGGAACTGTTTTCTTGCACGAAGGTAAGCCGCAGTGACAAATTGCCAATGATTTAATGTTTTTCATTCGTCATCACAATATTGATTGAAATGCGGGTAAAACATTGGATTTACCGGGATTTTGTATATGACGGGAGCGAAAATAGACAAATACTTTTCGATTGTTTGGAATATATGAAATGTTTTAAAGGATCCGAACGAAAGAAACGTCTGAATGGACTTTTATCAGCAGTACCGCTTCTTTGTTGTACGGTAGGAGAAAGGGTGGAACGGAATGTTGAAGGAAGAATGCATCATTATTGGAGGAGGGCCATGCGGTTTGGCGGCAGCCATCTCGTTAAAAGAAACAGGAAAAAACCCACTCATTATTGAAAAAGGAAATATTGTGGATACGATTTATCGTTTTCCCACTCATCAAACTTTTTTCAGTTCAAGCGATAAACTGGCAATTGGCGATGTTCCTTTTATAACGGTGGAACGGAAACCAAAAAGAAACGATGCCTTAACGTATTATCGTGAAGTGGTGAAAAGAAAACAGCTTCGCATCCATCGTTTCGAAGAAGTAAAAGACGTAACGAAACAATCGAACGGTACCTTTTTCGTCAAAACGACAAAAGAAGTGTATGAAACTCCATATGTAGTTGTCGCAACTGGCTATTACGACCATCCCAATTATATGAATATACCAGGAGAAGAATTGGACAAAGTCTATCATTATTTCAAAGAAGCTCATCCGTTTTTTGACACTGATGTCGTCGTGATCGGCGGCAAAAATTCGGCTGTTGATGCTGCATTGGAGCTGCATAAATCAGGAGCGAGAGTGACGGTTTTATACAGAGGAAAACAATATTCGGAAAGTATAAAACCGTGGATTTTGCCAGAATTTGATTCCTTGATACGTCATGGAGAAATTGTGATGGAATTCAACGCCCATGTGAAAGAGATCAAGCAAAACTCAGTTCTATATACGGTTGGAAGTATTGATAAAGAAATCGCAAATGATTTTGTATTCGCCATGACCGGGTATCATCCTGACCATGAATTCATCAGCAAAATGGGAGTGGAGATTATACCGGAAACAGGAAGGCCAAACTATAATCCCGATACGATGGAAACGAATGTTGAAGGGATCTTTATCGCAGGCGTGATTGCTGCCGGGAACAATGCCAATGAAATTTTTATAGAAAATGGCCGTTTTCATGGCGAACTCATAGCGGCGGCGATTGCAGAAAAAGAACAAGCAAGCTAAACAATGCGACCATCTGCTAGTTTCATAGAATGAAAAGGACAAATGGTATCATTGGTTTCATTTGTCCTTTTGCTGTTTCCTGAAATGAAAAGACATGGTCATTCTACATAGGAATGTACTTGACTATTTCCGTTGGACATTCGACTTTCATTGATGATTCGGGACACAGTACCCTATAAAATAGGGATTACTGCAAAACCGAATGGCGATGAAATCTTAAAGTGTTTGCAAAATCATTCTCCTAAATCGTAAGATGTGAAAATGCCCTCGCCAGATTGTATTGTTTAAAAAGGTTCTTTTCTTGTTGATCCATGCTGGATGAATTGTGCGACCCACATTATTTCTAATTTTAAAAAAATTGCAAAAAACATCTTTAAACAACAAAATGAGTATGATAGTATAAAAAAAAACATTTTTATAACCAGGTCATCAGATGACCAGTTAACCTGTAATGATGAGTCAAAGTAAACAAGGGGGGAGGACATAAAAAAGCAAGAAGTTATAACGTTATTATCAGCAAAAAAATAAGAATATTCTTATTTGATATGAACAAAGGAAAGGGAGAGAATGATGGAGAAAAGTATGTGGAGAGTTTTAATTGCAAGCATAGTTGGCAGTGCCATTGAATGGTTTGATTATTTTTTATACGGAACCGTGGCATCGCTAGTTTTTAATCAGCTCTTTTTTGTCAGCAAAAGCCCCACGATCGGTTTATTATTCGCCTATACTTCATTTGCTTTAGCGTTTTTTCTAAGACCTGTTGGCGGGATTATCTTTAGCCATATAGGAGATAAACTCGGGAGAAAGAAAACGTTGGTCTTAACGCTTAGCTTGATGGGGATTTCAACATTTGGCATGGGGATACTGCCCACCTATCAAGTGATTGGAATATGGGCTCCTATCTTTTTAACTTGCTTACGATTTATACAAGGTTTAGCGCTTGGCGGAGAGTGGGGAGGATCCGTTTTATTAGCCGTGGAATATGCTCCAAAAGATAAAAGAGGATTGTTTGGCAGTGTTCCACAAATGGGTATTTCAGTAGGGTTGATATTAGGCACGCTAGCCCTTTCAGTAATGACGCTGCTGCCGGAAAAAGATTTTATGTCATGGGGATGGCGCGTTCCTTTCTTATTAAGTGCGATATTAGTTATTTTAGGGTTATGGATTAGAAAAGGAATTGAAGAGACCCCATCCTTTAAGAAAGCCCAAGAAAAAGGAGAAGTTTCCAAAATC
Organism: Bacillus sp. FSL W8-0223; assembly: GCF_038006805.1. Lineage (NCBI taxonomy): Bacteria > Bacillati > Bacillota > Bacilli > Caryophanales > Bacillaceae > Bacillus > Bacillus sp. FSL W8-0223. The sequence continues at coordinate 2,306,928 of NZ_JBBOVX010000001.1, read as the reverse complement.
CCATTAGTGGATACTCTTCGCTATCATTGGAAAGAAGTATTCATTGCAATGGGTACTAAAGTAGTGGAAACGGCACCATTTTATATATTTGGTACGTTTGTTGTTTCTTATGCCACTGCCAATTTACATTTTAGTAAAACGTCTGCTTTAACCGCTGTTCTTATTGGTTCAGTCACTGCCACTATTTTAGCTCCTTTCATTGGAATGTTGTCTGATCGCATTGGACGTAAACCGATTTACGTTAGTGGAATTGTTTTGACTATTTTGTATGCGTTTCCATATTTTTGGTTGCTTCAACAAAAATCTGTAGCGCTATTAATTATCGCAACGGTCATCGGTCTCGGTGTGATTTGGGGATCGATTAATGCTGTCCAAGGCACGTTGTTTTCAGAGATCTTTACAGCAAAAATAAGATATACAGGCATTTCGTTAGGCTATCAACTAGGAGCGGCAATTGCAGGGGGGACAGCACCATTAGTGGCAACCGCTTTATTAGCTGAATTTCATCAATCATATGTACCAGTTGCTCTTTATATCATTTTGGCTGCATTGATCAGTTCGATTGCTATATGGACAGTGAAAGACAGATCGAATCAAGAGATAGATAAAGAACTGCAGTTTGATGCTCGTTCGAAGATATCTAAGATCGAAGGTTGAGGAATGGATATTTAGATCTGTCTGTGAATGAATCGAGATGTTGAGATATATTTCGGAAATGATTCGTCGGCAGAATCTCTTCATGATCCATGGCTTTTACACTTAAAATAAAATATGAATAATAGATAAGCGACTCAACCGCTTTGTTCAAAATGGAAAACGCCATAACAAACAGGGGCTCCCTATATGGGAACCCCTATGACAATATTATGGGCGTTATTGTAAATTTTGCTGAGAAATTTGAGTGAGTGCCTCTCCAGCTTTTTCATTCGATTTTTCGCTGACGGATAGGTCGCCAAGAGCAACCATGCCGACAATTTGACCGTTTTCTACGACTGGAAGACGGCGGATTTGGTGTTGTGCCATTAATTGAGCCGCTTCTTCAACAGAAGCGTCAGGACTGACTGAAACGACATTATGAGTCATGACTTGCTCTACATTTTTGTTGGCATTGTCATCAGCTACCGCACGGATAGTTACATCGCGGTCCGTAATCATTCCAGTTACTTGGCCGTTTTCTACGACTGGAAGGGCACCGATATTCAATTGTTTCATTTTAGAGGCCACTGTTTGCAAGGAATCTTGACTAGAGCAGCTTTCAATATTGGATGACATGATATCACGCACTTTCATGACATTTCCTCCTTTAATGGTGTAGTGCATACATAGTATTTGCTGCGTATTCAAACCTATTCAAAGAATTCTTTCCTTGCGGCCTGACTCTGACTCCGTTGATTACAATTGAAACATTTCTTCAATTTTTTGAACATCCTTCGTAATGGACAAAGCGATAAGCAATTTGATCCGGGCTTTTTGGCCGTTCAGACCATTCGAGAAAATAACGCCCAAATCTTTTAATTGTTTCCCTCCACCTTCATAGGCATACACATCCTCAGCAATTCCGTTAAAGCATCTAGAAACAAGAACGACCGGAATTCCCGCTTCCACAAGGCTTTTAATTCCGGGAACGGTAGCAGGAGGTACATTGCCTTGTCCGAGCGCTTCAATGACCACGCCATCATAATTTAAGTCTTTTAACGCATAAAACAAACTCGAATCCATGCCGGAATGAATTTTAAGTAATCCGATTTTCGGAGAAATGTCCAAAATCGGATAATGTTCCCTGGAAACGGGCGTATGATGAAAAAGAACCGCTCTTTTCGTGACGATGCCGATCGGACCGTATTGAGGACTTTGAAAAGTTGAAACATTGCTTGCATGAGTTTTGGTAACGTTTTTGGCGGCATGAATCTCATCATTTAGGACGACCAATACTCCTTTGTCTTTTGCCTCCTCGCATGACGCCACTTTAATGGAAGAAATCAGATTGTATAGTCCGTCTGCCCCGATTTCATTGCTTGACCGCATGGCTCCGGTGAACACAATGGGAATAGAAGTTTGGACGGTAAGGTCCAGAAAATAGGCCGTTTCTTCCAGCGTATCTGTTCCGTGGGTGATCACAACCCCTTCAATCATCGAATGTTCTTTCAGCTTCTCTTCAATCAAGCGTTTCAGTTCATACATTTCTTTTGTCGTAATATGAGGAGATGGAAGTTGAAATGGTTCTTCGGTGATGATATTGGCATATTGGTTCAATATTTTTTCAGCTTCTGTCAAGGGATTTTTTTGCCGAGGAAGAACATTTCCTGTCTTCTTATCTTCTTGCATGGAAATGGTTCCTCCGGTATGAATGACTAATATCGTTTTTTTCAACCGAAAAACCTCCTACCTACAATTTTTTAAATAGAAAATCATTTCATTTCTTTTCTTTACATGATAAATTTAACATGAAACTAAACAGATAGAAATGAGGACCATGTATGCTTACTGTTTTATCCGCCGGAATTGCTCCCGGTCTAGCGCTCCTCTGTTATTTTTATTTAAAAGACCAATTTGAAACAGAACCTTTACTGATGGTCTTGAAAATGTTTATTTACGGCGGCTTTTTAACCTTGCCCGTCATGTTTATTCAATATGTGTTTTCCGCGGAAGGAATCGTTCATTCTGACTTTTTGCAAGCTTTTTTCTCATCGGGAATGATTGAAGAATTGTTTAAGTGGCTTGTTTTATTTTATGCCATATACGGACATGCAGAGTTTGATGAGCCATATGATGGCATTGTGTATGCAACTAGTGTGTCATTAGGGTTTGCCACTGTAGAAAATATTTTATATTTGATCGCAAATGGAGTTGAGTTTGCTTTTTCGAGAGCTTTGCTTCCGGTTTCCAGCCATGCTCTTTTTGGAGTCATAATGGGCTATTATTTGGGAAAATCGAAATTTTCCAGCCCCGGAAAAAAACGAACAGGTTTGTTTCTTTCTTTGTTTTTGCCTTTTGTACTTCATGGGCTTTACGATTATATATTATTTTTAAAGGAGACATGGATGTATGTCATCATACCGTTCATGCTGTTTTTATGGTGGCTCGGTCTCAAAAAAGTTAAAGATGCTCGCATTGTGACAGAACATTATAAAAAAGGTCTGTTGTCAAAATAGACTCCTCTTGTTTTGAGTGAGAAATAAGATGAATGGCATAAAAAGGCGATACGCGGTGTATCGTTCTTTTTTTTGTCTTTTTAGAGGCTGCTTTTTTCCGGAAAAGGATCTGAAAAGAACGAGTTAAAGACGATTCAAGTGAAAAATAAGTTCAGGATAATCGGCAAGATTTCCTTGTCATCTCAATATGGAAAGATTTGAAACTCTTTCTAGTTTTTGTTGTTGGAAGTTTGGAATAAAAAGACAAGGATAACGAAAAATAGGGTTAATGTTAAAACAGGGTTTGGAGGTTTGCGACATGAAAAGTTGGAGATGGATCCTTTTAATGGGTCGGATGATGGTTATTTTAAGTTTCATTATTTTTTTCCCTTGTCAAAATCTTAGAGCAAATGCTTTTTCCAACCAGGTCATTCAAAGAGGAGCATTTGGTGATGATGTGATCGAACTTCAAGCACGGCTTCAATATATTGGATATTACCGTGGAAAAATTGATGGAGTTTTCGGGTGGGGAACTTATTGGGCGGTAAGAAATTTTCAAAATGCATTTGGTCTGCCGGTCGACGGATTGGTGGGTGACACAACGAAACAAAAACTTGTAAAAGCTTCCAAATACGATGAAAACTATGTGAAAGAACAAATTTACAAAGGAAAAAATTTTACCTATTACGGGGGAACCGAGCAAACGAAAAATAGTGGCAGTGGCCAAATAAAACCTACTGCAGCAAACACTCCGCCAGGTTTTTCTCAAAATGATATTCAACTGATGGCAAACGCGGTGTATGGCGAGGCAAGAGGAGAGCCTTATGAAGGACAAGTAGCAGTCGCTGCTGTCATTTTAAACCGTCTGGAACATCCGTCTTTTCCAAAAACGATTTCCGGTATCATTTTCGAACCTGGAGCTTTCACCGCCGTTTCAGACGGACAAATATGGCTGACTCCAAATGAGACAGCCAAAAGAGCTGTACTGGATGCGATTAATGGATGGGATCCAAGCGATGGAGCGATTTATTATTTCAATCCGGCCACGGCTACGAGCAAATGGATTTGGTCGCGTCCGCAAATCAAGCAAATTGGTAAACATATTTTCTGTCGGTAAAGGGGTGGAAAAATGATCAGATACATTTTAGTTGTCATCTTGACATTGGGACTTGCCGGTACGGTTCTTTGGGGATACCAAGAGCATAAAGAAAAAAACGCTGTGTTGATCAACGCCGAAAATAATTATCAACGAGCTTTTCATGATTTGACGTACCAAGTAGACATGCTCCATGACAAAATTGGAGCCACGTTGGCCATGAATTCACAGAAACAGTTATCGCCTGCTTTGGCGGATGTGTGGAGGTTGACTTCTGAAGCTCATACCGACGTTGGACAACTGCCGCTTTCTTTGCTTCCGTTTAATAAAACCGAAGAATTTCTATCCAACATAGGAAACTTCAGCTATCGAACAGCGATCCGCGACTTGAATAAGCAGCCTCTTTCAGAACAAGAGTACAGTCAATTGAAAAAGTTATATAAACAGTCGGCCGACATTCAAAATGAACTGCGCCAAGTCCAGCACATGGTATTGAAAAACAATCTTCGCTGGATGGACGTCGAAATGGCGCTTGCAAATGGCAAAGAAGCCTCCGACAATACGATTATTGACGGTTTTAAGACCGTTGAGAAAACAGTAGGGGGATATGGAGAAGAAGATGTCAACGGCGTGGCTTCTATTTCGACAAGAGCGAAAAAGCCGCAATTCGATCAGCTTCCGGGAAAAGAAATTTCCAGAAAAGAGGCTGTCCAGATTGCCAAATCGTTTTCTCCTTCTTCAAACATATCGAATGTGAAAGTAACCAAAAACGGGGATGGTTCGGAATTTGGATTTTATAGCGTTTCTTTTAAATGCGACGGAGCTGAAGGCACTATGGATGTAACGAAAAAAGGCGGTTATCCGATTTGGTATATGATGAACAGAGACGTGGCGAATCAAAAACTGAGTTTAAATGAAGCTTATTTAACAGCCCGAAGATTTTTAAAAAAACATCACTTTCAAAATCTGGAGGGAGTGGACAGCGCTCAGTATGATCATATCGGGGTGTTCACTTTCGTTTCCAACCAAAATGGAGTAAGGATCTACCCGGAAGCAGTGAAAATCAAAGTGGCCCTTGATAATGGCGAGGTGATGGGACTAGTCGCTTCCGACTATTTAAATCATCATCATAAGCGACAACTTCCAAAGCCGAAACTATCAGTCAGCGATGCGAAAAAAATGATTCACAGCAATGTGAAAATTGAAGAGAGCCGCCTTGCCGTGATCAACAATGATTTGTATGAAGAAGTGCTGTGCTATGAATTTTTGGGAACGCTTGATCAAGATACGTACCGCATTTATATTAATGCTGAAACAGGAGACGAAGAGAAAGTGGAAAAATTAGAAAACGCAGAACCTATTTACAATGATGTTTTATAAATGAAACGAGATTTTCTTTATCAGCCGTTGAAGTCGGCATTCCGCATTTCCTTATAGATTCCTCATCTTTTTCATGGCATAATAAAGATGGATTTTTGAGGAAACAGGTGATGGAATGTTGGAAATCGGGTCAATATTAACGCTGAAGACGGTCGATGAAAATGAAGAACTTTATAAATGCCGGGTAGTCGATAAAGGCCCCGGTATACTTTACGTTGATTATCCAGTCCATTTGGAGACAAATAAATCTCGCTTTTTTATGGACGGAACAACGTTCAAAGTTACGTTTATTGCGGAAAAAAATTCAGTCTATACTTTTCAGACAACGGTGATCGGAAAAGAAATAAAACAAATCCCGACCATGGTCATACAAGATCCGGGCGAAGAAAAATATATACGGATTCAACGGCGTCGGTTCGTTCGGGTGGAAACCTCTGTAGATGTCTCGATTTCGAAAGAGGGGAGCGATGAAGTTTTTGCCACCATTACAAAGGACATAAGCGCAGGAGGGGCCGCTGTAATCATTCCTAAACATCTGGATTTGAAGCAGAAAGAACAATTGAATATATTGATGGTGTTGCCAATGCAGTCCGGTGAATTTCATTATTTAAAATTAAAAGGTGAAATCGTCAGAGTTTCGGATGAAGGCCATAATTCCATTGCTTATATTCAATTTTCCGATACGACTGCTTTTGAGCGCCAGCTTTTGCTCCGTTTTAGTTTTGAAAGACAGTTATTATTAAGAAAAAAAGGTCTGCTCGAATAGTGATATTCTAATGTTGTTGAATATGGACTGGATGCGCGGCAGCAATGATGAAAAATGACTTTCAAAATGCTTTTCATCCTCGCTGTGAATTCAAAACAAATGGTGGTTCACCTTCGATAGTTCGAAGGAGGAAAATGGAAAAAACATTTTTGTTTTTATTGTGAAACGTTTGGAGAAGTTGCCAGCCTTCGGAATACTGCTGGAGAGTGCCTCATTATATCCCCCGTTTGCCCCAAAAGTAAAAGAATCTCCCGGCGAAGCATTCTTTTTTCTCTTCGCACCGGGAGATTCTTTTGTTGGCGATTGGACACGAATGTTGGACGAATTAACATTAGTGTATAAAGAAAAGTAAGCTTTAAGAGAAAGAGTTCGCTTGCTTTTGTGTTATGTTTTGCTTTGACTTTACATCTTTTTCAATTCATACTTTATAACATTGTTATGATAAAATAGACTTGACTGATTGTGAGAAGGTGAAAATATGGTGAAAGAGATTCAAATTGCAATTGACGGGCCGGCAGCTGCCGGAAAAAGCACCGTCGCGAAATTGGTTGCTAAAAAGTTATCATACCTATACATAGATACAGGAGCGATGTATAGAGCTCTTACATATAAGGCGCTAAAGTTAGGAGCGGATCTGGAAGATGAACAAGCTTTAGCGGAGATTTTAAACAATACTAATATCGAACTTATCCAAGGGAATGCAGCACAACACGTTTTATTAGACGGAACGGATGTTACGGACGAAATACGATCTCACGAAGTGACAAAACATGTCTCCACTGTTTCCAAGCATCCATTAGTCAGAAAAGAAATGGTGGAAAGGCAGAGGGAATTAGCCCAAAAAGGCGGAATCGTCATGGATGGAAGAGACATTGGCACTCATGTGCTTCCAAACGCCGAAGTCAAGATTTTTTTAGTGGCCACTGTTGAGGAACGGGCTAAAAGACGACATCAAGAAAATTTAGCAAAAGGATTTGAATCGGATCTAGCCCAATTAATGAAAGAAATTGCTTTGCGCGATAAGATGGATTCAGAAAGAGAGGCCTCTCCTTTAAAAAAAGCGGATGACGCAATCGAATTAGATACGACTTCCTTGTCCATTGAGGAAGTGGTAGACCATATCATGGAGCTTGTAAAAGAAAGGGTTCGATTGAAGTGACGTTTTATGCGTTTGCAAAGCGGATCGTATCTCCTATCTTAAAAAAAATGTATAGAGTGGAAGTTAAAGGATTGGAACACTTTCCTGAACAAGGAGGTGTTCTCCTTTGTTCCAATCATATAGATAATATGGACCCTCCTATTTTAGGAGTAACTTGTCCACGCCCCATTTCCTTTATGGCAAAAGCTGAACTTTTCAATGTACCGATTCTAAGCGGCATCATTAAAAAGCTCAATGCTTTCCCTGTAAAAAGAGGAGGAAACGACAGAGAAGCGTTGCGAACGGGTTTGAAAGTACTTAAGGAAGGAAAAGTTCTAGGTCTGTTTCCGGAGGGAACCCGCTCTAAGACAGGCAAATTAGGAAAAGGTCTGGCCGGAGCCGGTTATTTTGCCTTGAGGACAAATGCTCAAGTCATTCCTTGTGCCATCATTGGCAGCTATAGAATATTTCAAAAAGTAAAAGTGATTTACGGGAAACCGATTGATATGTCGGAATTGCGAGAAAAAAAAGCATCTCCTGAAGAGGCGACAAATCTGATCATGACGCATATTCAGCAGCTTTTAAATGAAAATCGCTAATGCGAGATGCTTGACAAATGACAGCATTTGTTAGAAGTTAGTAAAAAGAGGTTTTTTTTCATTTTTTCGCAGTCTCGTATTAAGGAGGAGTACTTTATGACAGAGGATTTGAATAGTCTCGAAATTTCCCCGTTGAATGTGGGAGACAAAGTAAAAGGAACGGTTATAAAAGTTGAAGACAAACAAGTGCAAGTAGAAATTGAAAACAGTAAAAAAGACGGTATTATTCCTATTAGCGAGCTGTCAAGTTTACACATAGAAAAAGCATCGGATGCAGTAAATGTAGGAGATACGCTTGAATTAGTAATTACGAAAGAAGAAGATGATCTGTATGTTCTTTCGAAACGGAAAGTGGATGCAGAAAAGGCTTGGGATTTGATGCGTAAGCGCTTTGAAAACGGCGAAATATTTGAAGCCGAAGTAAAAGAAGTTGTAAAAGGCGGCCTCGTGGTTGACTTAGGCGTACGCGGGTTTGTTCCGGCGTCGTTGGTAGAAGATTATTATGTAGAAGATTTTGAAGACTACAAAGGAAAAACACTGACTTTCAAAATTGTAGAGTTGGACGAAGAAAAAAATAGGCTGATTCTTTCCCATAGGGCAGTGGTGGAAGAAGAAAAACAAAAAGCGAAGAAAAAACTTTTGGATGAAATTCAGCCTGGTGACGTACTGGAAGGAAAAGTACAAAGGCTGACGGACTTTGGAGCGTTTGTCGATATAGGTGGAGTGGACGGTCTTGTTCATATTTCGCAATTATCGCATGAACATGTAGAAAAACCTTCTGATGTGGTAAAAGAAGGCGAGATTGTCAAAGTAAAAGTACTCTCTGTCGATAGAGACAATGAACGCATTTCATTGTCCATTAAAGAAACCATTCCGGGACCTTGGGAAAATATTGCAGAAAAAGCACCTGTCGGCTCCGTTTTAAAAGGAACCGTTAAACGCCTTGTTTCTTATGGCGCTTTTGTCGAAGTTTTCCCTGGGGTGGAAGGTCTCGTCCATATTTCGCAAATTTCCCATAAACATATTGGCACGCCGCATGAAGTTTTAAGCGAAGGCCAAGAAGTGGAAGTAAAAGTGTTGGATGTAAATGAAAAAGAAAAACGTCTTTCTTTAAGCATAAAAGAATTAGAAAATGAACCTGTCGATACAAATGATTCTTTTGAATTGCCGGAAGAATCGAAAGGTTTCCAGTTGGGTGAAGTAATCGGCGACCAACTAAAAGGTCTTAAATAATTCCTATTGCTCGAAGGAAAAGGGGATGCCCAAAAGTCAGAAAAATGACTGAGGGGCATCCCCTTTTTTATGTAAATCTCGGGATCGCAATCCACTCGTTTTCCGCGGACGATCCGCAAGTCTTTTCTTTCGCTCCTCGCCCGGCTCGCTTCCCCGCAACAGTCTCCCACATTTTTCGACCGTCACAGTAAAAAGCAACTTTGACAAATGCCAAAAACTCGGCTTGCCCATTCATTCGTTCGTTCGGTCATATTAAAGGCAATCAGTCATTCCGCAAATTTTCTTTGCAAAAGCTGCATCGAATTCGGGCTGCTCTGTCATCTCTTATCACTTTTTGAAACAGGAGGAAGAAAACAGCCTGATTCAAAAAGAAAGTTCCGAATAGAAAAAACCCGACGAGAAAATTTTATCTCGTTGGGTTTTCTTGTGTGCGCCCGGCATGGGTGTAATCTATAGGGTGTAAGTCCCGAGCTGCGAAGGCAGAAGTAGCAGTTAGCTTAACGCAAGGGTGTCCGTGGTGACGCGGAATCTGAAGGAAGCGGGCGGCAAACTTCCGATCTGAGGAACACGAACTTCATAGGAGGCTAGGTATCACTGGGTGAGTTTGCACAACAAAACAAAGCCCTTTCTGCCGAAGGTGATACAGAGTAAATGAAGCAGATGGATGGAAGGAAAGATTACACTCTTACCCGGGGAGGTCTGATGGATACGTGAAGTACCCTTCATAACCTACTTAGTGATAAGTAGCTGAGCCATCAGAAGTCAGCAGAGGTCATAGTACGAATTGGTCTAGAACAATTCGGAAGGACTGAACAATTAAGAGAGAATAGCCCTTTGCATTCAGTGTGTCATGTTGAACACAGAAAACGTAGTACCTCACTTGAGGAAGGAAACGGTGAATCCCGTGGGGGACCTCTTGGAGGGTGGAGTGACCACTGGCATAAGAAGATAAGCTATTCACGGAAGGAAGAATAACAATGCTTTTGAATCAAATCCTGTCACGGGAGAATATGCTTTTAGCTTTACAAAGAGTAGAAAAGAACAAAGGTAGCCATGGAGTAGATATGATGCCCGTACAAAACCTACGTCAGCACATAGTCGAAAACTGGATATCCATTAAAGAAGCTATTCTCAAGGGTACCTATGAACCAATGCCTGTTCGAAGAGTCGAAATCCCGAAACCTGATGGCGGTGTTCGGTTACTAGGTATTCCAACCGTAACAGACCGTTTGATTCAACAAGCAATTGCCCAAGTATTATCGAGGATATATGACCCTATGTTCTCCGAACATAGTTATGGGTTTCGTTCAAATCGAAGTGCTCATGACGCAGTTAGGAAAGCAAAAGGCTATATCAGAGATGGTTATAGATGGGTAGTAGACATGGATTTAGAAAAGTTCTTCGATCGAGTGAATCATGACAGGCTGATGAGTACATTAGCCAAGACTATTAAAGAAAAGCCACTATTGAAGCTAATCCGCAAATATCTACAAGCTGGTGTCATGATTAATGGTGTGATATCTAGGACAGAAGAAGGGACGCCGCAAGGTGGCCCCCTAAGCCCTTTACTTTCGAATATTGTACTAGATGAACTAGACAAAGAATTAGAGAAAAGAGGGCATAAATTTGTTCGTTATGCCGATGACTGTAATATTTACGTGAAGTCAAAACGGGCTGGTGAAAGAACCATGGCTAGTGTCAAACGATTTATTGAGGGAAAACTTCGTCTAAAAGTCAACGAGAAGAAATCTGCGGTTGACCGACCATGGAAACGAAAGTTTCTAGGATTTAGTTTTACACCTTCAAAAGAGCCAAAAGTTCGGATTGCCAAGCAAAGTCTAAAACGAATGAAGAAAAAGGTGCGAGAAATCACGTCAAGAAAAATACCATACCCAATGGAATATCGGATTAAGAAACTTAACCAATATCTACTTGGATGGTGTGGATATTTTGCATTAGCAGACACAAAGAGTATCTTTGAAGATTTGGATGGCTGGATTCGACGAAGACTCCGGATGTGTTTATGGAAAAACTGGAAGACCTCAAAGACCAGGATACGCAACCTCATAAAACTAGGAGTTCCTGAATGGAAAGCTTATGAATGGGGGAACAGTCGCAAAGGTTATTGGCGAATCTCAAAAAGTCCCATATTACACAGAACCCTTGGAAACTCCTATTGGAGTAACCAAGGGCTTAAAAGTCTACAGAAACGTTATGAATTCTTGCGTCATTTATCTTGATTGAACCGCCGTATACGGAACCGTACGTACGGTGGTGTGAGAGGACGGGGGTTAATCACCCCCTCCTACTCGATTTAAAAAGAGATTTTGGGACAATCCCCCTTTTTTTTAGTTTTTCATTTCGGATAGGTCAGAATTCGTTCATCTTCTGTTCATGAGGATAAAAAGAAACAATTCCTTCCGTTCCAAGAAAACGCATTCGTTCGCATTGGACGATCATCATTTCGAATAATTCGATTTTCCAATAGATTGGAAATCGGAAAGCGAGGCTTTTGATGAATCCTGGCCTGGCTTTTACCATTAAGAAATGTTATCTTTGTTGTTTTCTCTATCTCTCCCCTCCTTAGTATGAAGGAAATGACGAAAACCGTGAACTTTTCCAATGAATGAAATTCATAATCCTTTCCCATAATGGTAACAATAGGAGGGCAAATGATGGAGTACATAATTTTTTTATCCGTATGCTGGGGTATATGGATAACGGCTACCTTTCTTATGGATAAATCTCATCCTCTACGGTTGAAAATAAGCATTATGAGCTTGCTGCTTTGTATTGGAGCGGGAAAATTTATCACAATCGATCATGCTGAAGTATCGTTTTCTTATCTTTTACTGACAGCGATTGGATGTTTCGCCATTCGACAATATCCATTCATACAACTGTTTTCATTATGTATATCCGCGTTGATGACCGCTATGGTATTCGCGGGGATAAAGCTTTTTGAAATGTATGAAAGGGCCTGGTTTTTAGTCGACGTCAAATGGTATATTGTGATCCTTGTTCTGCTCATTCAATTTGCGATCTATCCTAAGCCTCGACTTTGGAAAAATAGAATGATCTCTGTTTATATGGGGTTTTTAGCGGGAGAATGGTTATTGTTTAAGGTCCTTAGCCAAGCATCCTTGCCTTATAAAATAGGGGATAGCTGGTTTTTAGACTTTTTTTCTTTTTCCATGCTAATCATGGTTGGCATCCATGAATTACGGATTCTCAAATCTATATTCCACGTAAAATCTTTGCCAGTAAAGGAGAAGCAAACTTATGAATGAGTATGTGCATCCAGTGATATTCGGTGTGGTTGCCGGAACATTAACCAGGATTTACATGTTAAAAACAGATTACCGTCAGTATCCGACCTATCTGCACGGAAAAATTATTCATATTTCCATGGGATTTATTGCTTCAGCCTTAGGTTCAGTCGCGATACCGGCGATTATGGAAAAAGATTTTACAGCTATTACATTCTTATCGTTAGCTGCTCAACAATTTCGTGATGTTCGGAATATGGAGCGGAATACGTTGACAACCATCGACCAATTAGAACTAGTGCCAAGGGGCGCTACTTATATCGAAGGAATTGCTGTTGCTTTCGAAAGCAGAAATTACCTCGTGATTTTAACTTCATTCACTACAACGCTTTTGTATGTTGTCTTTCACTTCTATGTCGCACTTATCGGTGCTTTTGTATGTTTGTTGATTTCAAGAAAATTAATGGCTGGCGGAAAACTGGGAGATATCGTTCATATTGAATACGTTGAGCCGCATGTGAAAGGGGCAGGCTTGTATGTGGGAGATATTTATATTATGAATATAGGACTTCCTGAAAGGCAAAAGGAAGTATTGAAATACGGCATGGGATTTATTTTGACGCCAAAAAATTTTAATGCGCGCACTACGATTGCCAACCTCGGACAGAGACAAGCGATATTACACGATATTTCCACCGCTATGGGAGTCATCCGGGATTCCGGAACGCCAGCGTTAGTTCCGTTGGCTAAAAGGGATCTGAATAACGGCCAAGTGGCTGTTTTTGTGTTGCCGCAAGAAAAAAACAAGGAAAAAGCCATCCGTATTTTAAAAGAGGTCCCGACACTTGAAAACGCGATTCGAATGCCGAGTGAGTCAAATGCCATTCAAAAGGGGGATCGGCAAAAATGACAATGATGATTGAAAATTTCATTTTGGCCGCCGTGACCACGAATCCCAAAAAAGTTCCGTCCGGCACGACTGTTTTTCACTGCGAGGATCAAAAGGAGATGGAAGTCATCGCCACGAATTTAGAGGCTATATTGGATGGAATCGCCCACCAGTTGACCGAAGAGATATTTATTATCGTGAGGCATTAGATTCTATTCGCCATTGCTAGTTTTGTGCATTATTGCTAAAATGGTGAAGTTGAACCCTTCTTTTTCGGAAGGGTTTTGTTCTTAATTGATAAAAAATCGACAGACTCGACGGGAGTCTTCCTTCCAGCTGTGCTTTCTCTTAAAATGGACATGTCTTTAGATTGAATTATGGACAAAAAATGAATGGAATATTTTCTATAACCACTGTGAAAGGATGATATAAATGGCAAAACCGGTTGTAGCGATCGTGGGGAGGCCAAATGTGGGGAAATCCACTATTTTCAACCGTATTGTTGGGGAAAGAATCTCAATAGTGGAAGATGTTCCGGGTGTTACTAGAGACCGGATTTACAGCTCTGCTGAATGGCTGACTCATGAATTTAATATTATTGACACCGGCGGGATTGAGATCGGTGATGAACCTTTTCTTGAACAAATTCGCCAGCAAGCGGAAATCGCCATTGATGAGGCGGATGTCATCATCTTTTTGACCAATGGACGGGAAGGGGTTACAGCAGCTGATGAAGAAGTGGCTAAAATTTTGTATCGTTCCAATAAACCGGTTGTGTTGGCTGTCAATAAGATCGATAATCCGGATATGAGGGATGTAATTTACGATTTCTATGCTCTTGGTTTTGGAGAGCCATTTCCTATTTCCGGCGCCCATGGTCTTGGACTTGGAGACTTGCTGGATGAAGTGGTGAAACGTTTTCCGAAGTCTTCTCAGCAAGAGTACGATGATGATGTGATTAAATTTTGCTTAATCGGCCGGCCAAATGTAGGAAAATCTTCTTTAGTCAATGCTATTTTAGGGGAAGAAAGAGTGATTGTGAGCGATGTCGCCGGCACCACTAGGGATGCGGTGGACTCTCCTTATACGTATAACGGTCAAAAGTACGTGATTATCGATACAGCCGGCATGAAGAAAAAAGGAAAAGTATATGAATCAACGGAGAAATACAGCGTGCTGCGTGCTCTTAGAGCAATTGAACGTTCAGACGTTGTATTAGTCGTGTTGAATGCAGAAGAAGGGATAAGAGAGCAAGATAAGAAGATTGCCGGCTATGCTCATGAAGCGGGAAGAGGAATTGTGATCGTCGTAAATAAATGGGATGCGGTTGAAAAAGACGAGAAAACGATGAATGAATTTGAAAAAAAGATACGCAGTCATTTCTTATTTTTGGATTATGCGCCGATCGTATTTGTGTCAGCTAAAACAAAGAAACGTCTTCATACGCTTCTTCCCGTTATAAACATGGTGAGTGAAAACCATGCGATGCGCGTTCAATCCAGCGTGCTCAATGATGTCATAATGGATGCCGTGGCGATGAATCCTACTCCTACTGAGAATCAACGGCGGCTAAAAATATTTTACGCGACTCAAGTGGCAGTCAAACCGCCGACTATTGTTATCTTCGTCAATGATCCTGAATTAATGCATTTTTCATATGAACGTTTTTTAGAGAATCGGATCAGAGATGCATTTGGATTTGAAGGAACGCCTATTAAAATCATTGCGAGATCTCGGAAATAACCAAAAGTAGGTGAAAAGCATGAATGAGACGAATATTGACACGATTACCGTTATCGGTGCAGGCAGTTGGGGAACCGCTTTGAGCATGGTACTTGCGGATAATGGATGCCATGTACGGCTTTGGGGTCATAATCCACAACAAATCATGGAAATCAATGAACATCATACGAATAAAAAATATTTGCCGAATGTCATATTGCCCGAAAACATAAAAGGATTCGCCTCCATGGAAGAAGCGCTGAACGGTGTTGAATTGATTGTATTGGCAGTGCCGACAAAGGCGATTCGAGAAGTTGTCAGACAAATGGTCGAGGTTTTAAAAAAGCCGATTACTCTCGTCCATGTCAGTAAAGGGATTGAGCCCGATACGCTTATGAGAATTTCGGAAATGATTGAAGAAGAAATGCCTTCTTGTTTGTTAACGGATCTTATCGTCTTGTCAGGACCGAGTCACGCAGAAGAAGTAAGCCAGCGTCAGCCGACGACTGTGACGGTTTCTTCAAAAAATATAAAAGCAGCCGAGAAAATCCAAAAACTGTTTATGAATCAGCATTTCCGTGTTTATACGAACCCGGATATGATCGGCGTAGAAATTGGAGGAGCGCTAAAAAATGTCATTGCGCTTGCAGCAGGTATTTCGGATGGTTTAGGGTACGGAGATAATGCCAAAGCGGCTCTTATCACGCGAGGGCTAGCTGAAATAGCCCGTCTGGGAACAAAAATGGGGGCCAATCCTTTAACTTTTTCCGGGTTGGCCGGGCTCGGTGATTTAATTGTTACATGTACAAGCGTCCACTCGCGAAATTGGCGGGCAGGGAATTTGCTTGGAAAAGGAAAAAATTTAAACGAAGTGCTCGAAAACATGGGAATGGTGGTAGAAGGGGTAAGAACAACCAAAGCGGCTTATCAATTATCTCAAAATTATAATGTGAAAATGCCTATTACAACTGCCCTTTATCAAGTACTTTTTCATAACTATGACCCGAAAAAAGCTGTGGATGAATTGATGACCAGAATGAGAACTCATGAAATGGAAGACTTGTCCGGTATTTTAGATGCAAGAATGAATGAGTAATGTGTTTTGGTTTTTGCCCCAACGTGCAAATCGAACGAAACCATTACGCGGCGATAAAAGGATTAAGCGGGAAACTTCAATAGGTTGTTGCCACTCTCGTTTCATTTGAAAAAAGATACCGAGACTTGTCGGCAAAAAAAGCGGAAATTCAAGAGAATTTATGATCATTTGGGCTTTAGAAGGATGCACATCTAGTTTCTACTCATACGATACTATGAGAAAGCAGGCTTTATAAAAAGGATGGGTCGTCTTTCTAACCGGGGATATTCCCCGGTTGTACTTTCTTGAAAAAGTCTCTTGGCAATGAACAAAACAGGAATCATTTGATCAAAACCTCCTCGAAAGCAATGCATCGAGGAGATTTTTTTGTTTTTCTTTTGTGAATGGAGTTGAACGGAATGGCAAATTTTATTTAGTGTGTATGTCCGATTTTTCACTTCGGAAACGAAAACGGCAGCTGTGATTCTGAAGACACGGCCGAATTCTGTGCTTCCTTCTCTTTGAACTCGCCATCCAAAATAATCTTCACTATATTTATGTCAGATTATCTGACAAATAAATATTAAAAATAGTATGAAAATTTTAAAATATAATCAAGAAAGGTTTCGATAAGTGATAGATTATTTAGAAAAGGTGTGAAAACTATTGAAAAAAAGTACTTTATTGAAGTCAAACGAAAAAGATTTCCTTTTTGAAGAAGTCACAGTAGAAGAACTTATAGCTGGGTATCAAAATGGTGAATATACGGCTCAAGAAGTAGTTCAGTCTTACCTTGATCGAATTCATGAATTGGAACAGTTTTATAATGCCTTTACCTTCATGAATCCTAATGCTCTTGAGGATGCTAAAAACATTGACCGGCTGCGTGAAGAAGGAGCAGAACTTGGACCTCTGGCAGGAATTCCTATTGTCATAAAGGAAGCGGTGGATGTTGCAGGGTTTCCTTCCACGTTTGGCTGGGCTCCTCTTTGTAAGGAATCTGGTGGAATCGAGTTAATGCCGGTGAAAGATGCGCCGGTCGTTGCAAGATTGAAAGAAGCGGGTGCTATCATTCTAGGAAAAACCAATATTCCGGCTTTTAGCTGTGCTTATAATGCAAACAATAGTTGGGACGGGCCCACATATAATGCAGTAAACCGCTCGATTTCACCAGGAGGAAGCAGTAGTGGTACCGCGACTGCCGTTTCAGGAAACTTTGCGGTCCTTGGCGTCGCTGAGGAAACGGCCGGATCCATTCAAGTTCCTGCTGCAGCTCAAGCTTTAGTCGGTATTAAGCCTTCTTTTGGGTTAATACCGAATGTCGGGGTCACTCCCCTAGGAGGAACGACTCGCGATGTGTTAGGACCACACGCTCGTACGGTTCAAGATGCAGCGCTTATGCTAAGCGTGATGGCCGGGTATTCAAAAGAAGATCCAAAAACCATTTCTTCAATTGGAAATATTCCTAAAAACGGATACACTTCTTTTCTTGATAAGAATTTTTTACAAGGTAAACGTTTAGGATTATACGGACCGGGATGGCGTACACAAGAACTTTCAGCGGAAACCCAAAAATTGTATTTGGCGGCCATTGAAGTATTAAAAGCCCAAGGTGCGGAAGTTGTTGAGGATCCTTTTGCAGGAACCGGACTTGCTGAATATGTATCATCTAAAGGTGGTCCGTCGGCTTTAGTGGGTCTTGGGCTGGAAACCTTTTTCTACGACTTGGAAAAATACCTTAAACATTTAAATCCGGAGGATCCTTCTCTTTCGATCAAAACAGTGTTTGATAAAGCAAAAAGTATTCCTTGGACTGAAGATGGCCCGCTTGCTTTAGTTCACGATTATGTGAATGCTGAAACAGCTGAAGCGGATCACAGCATTTTGCCGGATTTGAGTGAATTTTACGAAACAAAGGGGGAATTGCTTAGAATGATTCATCAAGTAATGGAAGACAAAGGTCTTGACGGATTTGTCTATCCACAAATGCCAACAGCCATTCCGTCGATTCAGGAAAATGTTGTGCAATCTACCACCATATCTGAAATCAATATAAGCGGTTTACCGCTGATTACCGTTCCGGCTGGCTATTATGAAAGCGGATCGCCGTTTGCATTGGCCTTCTTCGGCAAAATGTGGAGTGAAGGCGAACTGATTGGAATGGCTTATGCTTACGAACAAGCTACAAAACATCGAAAAGCCCCTGTATTGTATCCGGAATATTAAGTCCTTGTTAACATGAAAAGCACGATAAACGCTTTTTGAACCAGCAGCCAGTGAAAAATAATAAAAAGTTTAAACGGCCTTAAGCCCTATATTTCAGTGGTGTGAGGCCGTTTAATTGTTGTTATATTCTTTCGTGGCTATAAAATCGCATGTATATTTTTCAGCCGTTGTAGATCATCCTTCAAGGTATCGTACCTTTCCCCGTGAATGTGTCTCCAAAAAGATTCCATTGGATTAAATCTATACATCTCCCAACCCAACCCGGGACATACTGTGAGTCCGATTTGCTTTCTTCATCTTTCTCTTTCATCCATGCGAAGTTGCCCGCACCTACAATCGATATAAAATAAGTGGATGTTCATCAGGAAATCATACAAAAGCTCTTGATCAAGAGTATCCAACATAAATTTATTATTATAGAATGTTTAAGAACATAACCGACGATCGTTTCATCATAAAGATCACGAATGGTACTGAAATGCAATGTTTTCAAACCATCGTTTTGTTTTATCTGAATCGGCAAAGGAAAAATGCAGCAATAATATTTTTGAAAAATAACGAAAATTCTATGAAATATACTCGTAGCGTGATATACTATATTTGGAAAAATAGGAGGAGATATTCCATGTCACCAGGCATGATTAAAATGTGGATATCCTTTCTTGCGATGGGGTTCATGATTCTTTCTGTGTTCGCTATTTATGTCAGCCGATATAAAATGAAATTTAAGTTTCTTCGATTTCTTGTTGCTTTTTTTGCCTACATATTTTTATTTCTTGGCGGCATCATGATGATCTATGTTGTTTTCAGCGGCCCTGTCGGCTAGAAAGAAAAAGAATTTTCATTTATTCGTATCCGCTTTATTAACGTTGGATTTTTGACATAGAAAGGGAGTTTTCGATTGAGGAAGTTGCTCATATCTGTTTTATTGCTCACAACTGTTTTCTTTTTAGATGGATGCATGTTTCCGGATGAAGAGAAAGCAGAGAATAAAGTCCCTTATCAAGAACAAATTCAATCCGTTCAAAAAGCCGTTGAACAGTTTCAAAAACAAAACGGAGGCATCCTTCCCATTCAAACAAAAGATGAGAATGTTCCAATCTATCAAAAATATTTAATTGATTTTAAAAAATTAGTTCCTCAATATTTGCCGGAACCTCCGGGGAATTCGTACGAAAACGGCGGGATCTTTCAATACGTATTGTTGGATGTAGAGAAAAAACCTGTTGTCAAAATCTTTGATTTGCGTATTGCGGAAACCATAAGGGAATTGGAAATACGTATTCAATCTCACGGATATCCACCGTTTAAAAAAGAAATCGCGCCAAATGTCTATACTCTTGATTACAAAAAACTTGGCTATAAAGAAGAACCAATGGTTACGAGCCCCTACTCTCAAAAAAATCTTCCACTCGTCATTACCGGAGACGGAAAGATTTATGTCGATTATCGTATGGACTTGTATGAGGCCTTGAAAAACAACAAACATATATACAAGCCGGGAGAAGATATACGACCGTTATTAACGCAGCATTCATTTTTCGTTCCCGCTTATTCATTGCCCTATACCGTTAATGAAAAAAATGAACCGGTATTTATGAAAAAATAGGTTCTAACCCTTTTCTTTGCAAATATATTGTAGGGAAGAGGGTTTTTTATTGCATTATTAGAAAGTACATCTTATTTTGCAGTCATAACAAAGTGGGACAATGTCATACACATATATAGAAGACATATATACCAGAATATCATCCCTGGAATGAATGTTGGGAGGGAATCCTTTTGGAAAAAGTAGATCTTTTTAAAGATATTGCAGAAAGAACCGGCGGAGATATCTACTTAGGGGTAGTAGGAGCGGTCCGTACGGGAAAATCAACTTTTATAAAAAAATTCATGGAACTTGTTGTATTGCCGAATATTCAAAGTGAAGCAGACCGGGCTCGTGCTCAAGATGAACTTCCACAGAGTGCGGCGGGGAAAACAATTATGACCACCGAGCCGAAATTTGTTCCAAATCAAGCGGTGAAAGTGAGCGTTGATGAGGGGCTTGAAGTGAATATTCGCTTGGTTGATTGCGTTGGATATACGGTTCCGGGAGCAAAAGGATATGAAGATGAAAACGGACCGAGAATGATCAGCACTCCGTGGTATGAAGAGCCGATTCCTTTCCATGAAGCAGCTGAAATTGGTACAAGAAAAGTCATTCAAGAACATTCAACGATTGGTGTTGTCATTACGACAGATGGAAGTATTGGAGAAATCCCGCGCGCTGATTATATTGAAGCCGAGGAGCGCGTCATCGATGAATTAAAAGAAGTAGGGAAGCCATTTATCATGATTGTCAATTCTGCGAGGCCTTATCATCCGGAAACGGAAGCGCTTCGTTTAGAGCTTAGCGAAAAATATGATATTCCCGTATTGTCCATGTCGGTGGAAAATATGCGGGAAGGCGACGTTTTAAGTGTTTTACGTGAAGCATTATATGAATTTCCTGTGCTTGAGGTGAATGTTAATCTGCCTAGTTGGGTCATGGTATTGAAAGAAGATCATTGGCTTCGGGAAAATTATCAAGAAGCCGTGAAAGAAACGGTGAAAGATATCAAACGGCTTAGAGATGTGGAACGAGTGGTTCAGCAATTTGACGAGCTCGAATTTATTGAAAGAGCCGGTTTGGCAGGAATGGATATGGGGCAAGGGGTTGCGGAAATAGATTTATATGCACCCGATGAATTGTATGATCAAGTATTGAAAGAAATTGTCGGTGTGGAAGTGCGGGGAAAAGATCATCTGTTGGAATTGATGCAAGATTTTGCTCATGCAAAATCGGAATATGATCAAATTGCTGATGCTTTGAAAATGGTAAAACAAACCGGATACGGCATCGCCGCACCGTCTTTAACGGATATGAGTTTAGACGAACCGGAAATTATCAGGCAAGGGTCGCGATTCGGTGTCAGACTAAAAGCCGTCGCCCCATCCATTCATATGATTAAAGTGGATGTTGAATCAGAATTTGCTCCGATCATTGGAACGGAAAAACAAAGCGAAGAATTGGTCCGGTATTTGATGCAAGACTTTGAAGATGATCCGTTATCCATTTGGAATTCCGATATATTTGGCAGAAGTTTAAGTTCGATTGTTCGAGAAGGCATACAGGCGAAACTATCATTAATGCCGGAAAATGCCCGCTATAAACTGAAAGAGACGCTGGAACGCATCATTAACGAAGGTTCCGGAGGACTTATAGCCATTATACTTTAGGCCTCTTATGTGGGAGGTCTTTTTTTATTTACATTTTGACTCGGTATATGCCAATAAAGCGTTTTAACGGTTGAACGATAGAAGGGCGCCCGTTATTTGCCAACAAGGCTATGGCCAATCGGACTTTAAAACAAGCTAATGTGTCGAGTATTTATGTATGACGATTTTTTTAATTTTTTTAATTTTTTTAATTTTTTTTAATTTAATCTTTTCCCCAATTTGTATTCCAGTATGACTTGACAATAAAAGCGATAAAGAGTATAAAAATGGAAACCGCAAAAAATCAATAGAGTATTGGAACAAATCCTTTATGTATGATTAAGGAAATATTGTTAAGGAAATATTGACCGAAATAAAAGAATTGTGCTTGATATGGCAATTCTTATGTGATAATCTTTTAACAGAATTGATGTGATAAACATGAATTCTACAGCGTTTCTCCCATAAAGTTTGTTTAGAAACGGAAAAAATGCGTAAAAATGAAAAATAAGCAGAAGTGCATTGTTAATTTTGGGAGGAGGTGATTGGTGTGAATAAAACAGAACTAATCAACGAAGTTGCAGAAGCAGCTGAACTTTCTAAAAAAGATGCGACAAAAGCGGTGGATGCGGTGTTTACTGCTATCCAAAATGCTCTGGCTAGCGGAGATAAAGTTCAACTTATCGGATTTGGAAATTTCGAAGTTCGCGAACGTGCTGCGCGTAAAGGACGCAACCCTCAAACAGGAGAAGAAATTGAAATCGCAGCTAGCAAAGTGCCTGCATTTAAACCTGGTAAAGCATTGAAGGATGCTGTCAAGTGAGTACATAAGTGCCGGGTATAGAAAGAAGACTCGTACTTTCGAGTCTTCTTTTTTTGTCCCGCTTTAAGCAGGCGAAAGAAGTTACAGGTGAAAGACAGTGCCGCTAAAAGCCCGATTGGTCCAACGAACCATCATTGGAAGAAGATGAGAAAATCTCCGCTTATGAAAGCACTGTATCTCATTTTAAGAAGCGGTAGTTCTGCAAAGATAAGCAGTCCTAATAGGAGAAACTGATTATAAAAAGCCGTTTCTGCAGCGGAAGAGTCTTAAACGAATCGTGGGATGCACAAACCATAAATCTTCGCTGCTTTGAAATAGTTTAAAGGGTTTCATTCTCATGGAAACGGACTTTTTGAAAGATAAAACATTTATCGAAAGGAAAAAGCTAATCCAAATCCATAAAAGTCTTTTTGGTTGTCTTTCATTTTCAATCGGCAAAAAGAATCCCTCTAGATCGCAAATTGCTTCTTTGCCCCCTTCCTATTCGTGTGCTATTATGAAGATTAGCATATGCTTGCGAATGAAAATACCTTTAGGAGTGGTTCTATACATGCAAAAAACAGAAGTCAATTTGACACAAATTGAACAAGCTGTGCGCTTGATTTTAGAAGCAATCGGAGAAGATCCCGAACGAGAAGGGTTGATTGATACACCAAAACGGGTGGCAAGAATGTATCAGGAAGTCTTTTCGGGTTTAAGACAAGATCCCGGCGAGTATTTTGAAACCATCTTTAGCGAAGACCACGAGGAGTTAGTCCTTGTCAAAGATATTCCTTTTTACTCGATGTGTGAACATCATCTTGTCCCTTTCTTCGGGAAGGCTCATGTTGCTTACATACCAAAGAACGGAAAAGTAACGGGCTTAAGCAAACTTGCTCGTGCAGTAGAAGCAGTGGCCAAACGTCCGCAGCTTCAAGAAAGAATTACAGATGAAGTCATAGAGGCCATCATGAAAAAATTAGATCCGCATGGAGCGATGGTGGTCGTAGAAGCTGAGCATATGTGTATGACGATGCGAGGAGTCAAGAAACCAGGATCTAAAACGGTTACGACTGCTGTTCGAGGGATTTTCGAACAAGATGCTCAAGCACGTGCTGAAGTATTGGCTCTTATCAAATAAACTTTTCACCATGAAGGAAGCGAGAGTGGAATGGTCAATCAAAGTGATTATGTGGTCATCAAAGCGTTGGAAAACGGAGTAAACGTCATCGGCTTAACAAGAGGAACCGATACTCGTTTTCACCATTCGGAAAAATTAGATGCAGGCGAAGTAATGATCGCGCAATTTACAGAACACACGTCCGCTATCAAAGTACGGGGGCGTGCGGAAATATGGACGAATGTTGGCCAGCTAAAAAGCGGGGTCGATGAATAAAAGATGAAATAGAAAGAAGAGCAAGCTGTTTTTCATTTAAAAGAAAAACAGCATGTTTTCTTTCATCCAACCGCTGTTCGTAATTAAAAGGCGAGTATGATATAATATTGGTTGTTTTAAAAACTGTGCGTACATATGGGTGAATAGGATACATACTTTTATTTTTATGGGATTAAGGGGAATGCTTATGTACACTTGGTTGAAGAAGATGGCGGATATTAAAGAAGAAATTCAGCAAAAGCTGTCATATCCTTACTTGAGTCGGCATTTGGATGATCCGCATATTGATGAAGATCGGCTCTTATTTTTGTTATTGCCATTTCAAGAAGAATCGTTGAAAGAAAACGTGAAACATTATATTACAACAGCTATGCTGATTCAAATTGCCCTTGATACCCATGAAAAGGTTTCCGTGTCTAATGAAGAACCAGCGATGAAACGTCAAATCAAAGTGTTGGCAGGCGATTATTTCAGCGGGCTGTATTATCAAATTTTGGCCGATGTTCAAAATGTATCCATGATCCGAATATTTGCCAATTCCATTAAGCAAATCAATGAGCAGAAAATCGCTGTATATCAACATGAGAATCGATCGACGGACGAGATTATAAACAGCATCAAGTTGATAGAATCAGGTGTTGCTCAAGGATTTTACTCTTATTTTCAATACGGCGCTTATTCTTCTTTCATATCTGAAATTTTATTACTCAAAAGGCTTCTGCAGGAACGGAACTTATTTTTAAAACAAAAACCGGCTTTGCTTTTTGATGCTTTGAAATCCATTCAATTTCCGACAGTTCAAGGCTCTTTGTACAGTTTGGCCGGAAGTGATCTTCGCTCCTTGCTTCACATTAGCGATCGATACATTCAAAGGACAAAACAAAAAATCGAGAAAACTCTCAACACTTGGGAGCATCGGGATCCATTGCTGATTGAAAAAGTTCGAACGTTGTTAGAAACGGAGCCGTATTCAATCAAAATACTTGCGGAAGAAGGGTAGCGAATGCATCAACCATCATCAAAAGAAGAACGTGTTTTAAATGTGTTTGAAAAAATTTATTCGAATTACGATAAAATGAATTCACTGATTAGCTTTAAGCAACATATGCGGTGGCGAAAAGATACAATGAAGCGAATGAATGTGCAGAAAGGAAAAATTGCTCTCGATGTATGTTGCGGAACGGCTGATTGGACGATAGCGTTGGCGGAAGCGGTCGGTGAAGAAGGAAAAGTGTATGGACTCGATTTCAGCAAAAATATGCTGAAAATCGGCGAACAAAAGATAAAAGAAAAAAACCTTTCCCAAGTGACGCTTCTACACGGCAATGCTATGGAGCTTCCTTTTGAAGATAATACGTTTGATTATGTCACGATCGGATTTGGGTTAAGGAATGTTCCTGATTATTTGCGCGTTTTGGAGGAGATGCACAGGGTATTGAAGCCGGGCGGGATGGCAGTCTGTCTCGATACTTCGCAGCCGACTTTATGGGGATATCGGCAGCTTTATTATTTTTATTTTCGGTTCATCATGCCTTTGTTCGGAAAAATCTTTGCCAAAAGTTATGATGAGTATTCGTGGCTTCAAGAATCCGCCCGCGAATTTCCAGGTATGAAAGAACTGGCAAAGCTTTTTGAAAAGGCAGGATTTATTAACGTCGCTTATAAACCTTATAATGGCGGTGTGGCTGCAAGCCATTTTGGATATAAACAAACGTAAGCTAGGTGGATAAAAATATGAAATTTCAATCGTTATATTCGTTTTTAAAAACGGATATTGATTTAATTGAAAGGGAACTGGAGCAGGCCATTTATTCCCGGTCCCCCATCATTTATAACTCCTCTTTAAAACTGTTGCAGGCTGGCGGAAAACGGATTCGCCCCATCTTTGTCTTGCTGGCCGCTCATTTTGGAAATTACGATATTGGAAAAATCAAAAATTTGGCTGTAGCTCTTGAGCTTATACATATGGCTTCTCTCGTTCACGATGATGTCATCGATGATTCCGATATAAGGAGAGGAAAGCCGACTGTAAAAGCTCAATGGGACAACCGAGTGGCGATGTATACAGGTGACTATCTTTTCGCTCGCTCGTTGGAATATATGACTAAGCTTGAAAATGTGGAAGTTCATAAGGTCTTGTCCGATACGATCATCGAAGTATGTATCGGCGAAATGGTACAAATGAAAGACAAGTATCGATTTGATCAAAATCTAAGGGATTACCTTCGTCGAATTAAAAGAAAAACGGCGTTGCTGATCGCGGCAAGCTGCCAGCTCGGAGCCGTTGCGTCCGGCGCCCCGCCCCATATTTGCAAAAAATTGTACCATTTCGGCTATAATGTCGGGATGTCTTATCAAATCATTGACGATATATTGGACTTCACGGGAACGGAAAAACAGTTGGGGAAACCTGCTGGAGGCGATCTTCTTCAAGGAAATGTCACCCTCCCTGTTTTATATGCCATGGAGAAGCCCGGACTGCGGGAAGCGATCTATACGGTCAATGAAAAAACATCCCAAAAAGATATCAAAAGGATCATCGAACAAATCAAGCAAAGTGATGCCATTCAGCGTTCCAACAATTTAAGCCAAAGATACTTGGATCGAGCAATCGCCATCTTGGATGATCTTCCCGACAATAAAGCAAAAAAGTCTTTGAAAGAAATCGCCAAGTATATCGGTAAAAGAAAATATTAGAAAAAGACATGGAAACGTTGTCAAATATTTGCGCGAATGATACTATTTTCTTGGGTTGTCTTTTGTGACAACAATAGTGATACATAATAGGAGTTGGGAAAATGGAAAGAACATTTTTAATGATCAAACCGGATGGAGTCCAAAGAAATTTGATTGGTGAAATTGTGTCCCGTTTTGAAAAAAAAGGATTTCAACTTGTGGGCGCTAAATTGATGACAGTCACGAAAGAGTTGGCGGAAAAACACTATCAAGAACATAAAGAACGCCCTTTTTTCGGTGAATTAGTGGAATTCATTACGTCCGGACCTGTATTTGCGATGGTTTGGGAAGGAGAAAATGTCATTGCGACAGCTCGTCAAATGATGGGAACGACCAATCCGAAAGACGCTGCTCCGGGAACCATCAGAGGAGATTTTGGACTGACTGTAAGTAAAAACGTCATTCATGGATCTGATTCTCCGGAAAGTGCAGAGCGTGAAATTGGTATTTTCTTCAAAGAAGAAGAACTCGTTGAATATTCAAAATTGATCAACCAATGGATTTATTAAGATAAAAATTTTTTCTTAAGGAAAGGGTTGCCGTGATGGCAGCTCTTTTTTGATTGTTGGGAGGAATCATTTCATTTTGACTGGGTTTCAATCGTGTGAATTTCTGCTCATTCTTGATGTCAAATTTATGATTGATTTCGTTAAATAGGAAATCGAAGCATTTTTTTCCTTCAACTGATTGCCTCCATTCGTTATAATAAAGTACAAACGAAAACTTCAATCCGTGGGAGATGGATAATGAGTGGAACCAGTTCGGGCGTAGAGAGAGTTTCAACCTTGAGGATTTCTGCATGTATTGGTGGCTATTAAGTCTCTATGTTAAGAGGAAATGTGTGTAATTAGATGGAGAGGAAAAAGTCATGCCGGATGATTATCAAGCATTTATTGTTTCGATTAAGAAAAAAACAGGAATCGATCTTTCGTTGTATAAAGAAGCGCAAATGAAGAGAAGATTGACTTCCTTGTATCAAAAAAGGGGCTTTCGCTCTTTTCAAGAGTTTTTTCAAGCGATGAATACCAATTCCGAACTATTGAACGAATGTTTGGATCGAATGACGATTAACGTGTCGGAATTTTACCGCAACAGAAAACGATGGGAAGTTCTTGAGAAAAAGATTTTTCCAAGGATGCTGGCAGCAAACAAGCAGTTGAAAATTTGGAGTGCTGCTTGCTCGACTGGCGAAGAGCCATACACGATTGCCATGATATTGTCCCAGTTTCTCCCCTTATCGCAAATAAGGGTTCTTGCTACGGATATAGACGAAAAGGCGATTCAAAAAGCAAAAATGGGAGTATACCCGGAACGTTCTTTGGAAGAAGTTCCTTCGGAAATGAAAACAAAATACTTCACAAAAGAAGGAGATTTTTATCGCCTATCCGATGAGATAAAGCGTACGGTCCAATTTCGGAAAGAAAACTTGTTTTCAGATCCATTCGAGAAAAATTATGATTTGATCGTCTGCCGTAATGTGCTTATTTATTTTACAGAAGAAGCGAAAGATCTTTTGTATAAAAAATTTAACGCCGCATTGAAAGAAGGGGGCGTCCTATTTGTAGGGAGTACAGAGCAAATTTTTAATCCAGAAGTCTATGGCTTTGAACCGGAGGAACCTTTTTTTTATCGGAAATTATAAATGTTAGACTGTTAGTCGTAAAACGATCACGGGTCCGTAAAGGTATTGGATTTTGAAGAATAAAGAAAAAAGCTTTCATAAGGCAATATGTGGGGGCTGAAAGGCCCTCCGCTGTTTTTGGGCTGGTTTAGCTTTTTTTCGGCAAAGAAAGACGGAAAAATTTTTCAAATAAAATCAATAATAGACGGAACTATTTGAAAACAAATGATATTATGAATAATAGGCAAATAAGAAAAAGTCTTGGAAATTCATTTTTTCTATGCCAAGTCATGCGGAATATGATATATTGTTATAAACGCTTTAACGAGTTGAAGGGAGAAAGTGACATGAGATATTTAACAGCAGGAGAATCACATGGCCCTCAGCTAACTGCTATTATCGAGGGCCTTCCCGCAGGAATGCCTTTAACTGCGGAAGACATCAATATTGAATTAAGCCGTCGTCAAAAGGGCTATGGGCGAGGACGGCGAATGCAAATCGAAAAAGACCAGGTTCAGATTAAGGGCGGTGTTCGCCACAGACTGACATTAGGCTCACCTGTCGCTCTCGTTGTCGAGAACAAGGATTGGAAGCATTGGACCAACATTATGGGCATTGAAGCCCCGGAGCAACCGGAAGAAACAAAAAGAAAGGTTACGAGGCCACGTCCCGGTCATGCGGATTTAAATGGGGGAATCAAATACGGACACCGTGATATGCGAAATGTTCTTGAACGTTCGTCTGCGAGAGAAACGACCGTGCGAGTAGCAGCCGGTGCGGTTGCCAAAAAACTATTAAAACTGCTTGGAATCGAAATCGCTTCTCACGTAGTGGAAATAGGGGGAGTAAAGGCGAAAAACCTCCGCTACAAATCGATAAAAGAACTGCAAGAAGTCACTGAACAATCTCCGGTTCGTTGTTTTGACAGCGAAGCGGAAAAGGAAATGATGAAAGCGATCGACCAAGCAAAAGAAAAAGGAGATTCGATCGGCGGCATAGTGGAAGTAGTCGCTGAAGGAATGCCGGCAGGAGTCGGCAGCTATGTACATTATGACCGAAAGCTGGATGCAAAAATCGCGGCGGCGATCGTCAGCATCAATGCTTTCAAAGGCGTAGAATTCGGGATCGGCTTTGAAGCGGCCGGAAAGTTTGGCAGCGAAGTGCACGACGAAATCATTTGGGATGAAGAAAGAGGGTTTTCGCGGAAAACGAACCGTCTTGGCGGATTTGAAGGGGGAATGACAACCGGAATGCCGATAGTCGTCCGAGGAGTCATGAAGCCTATTCCAACACTTTATAAACCGCTTCAAAGTGTAGATATCGACACGAAAGAACCGTTTTCCGCCAGCATTGAGCGTTCCGACAGCTGTGCCGTCCCTGCTGCCAGCGTGGTCGCAGAAGCGGTTGTTGCTTGGGAATTAGCAGCGGCGATCGTTGATCAATTTTACAGCGACCGTATGGATGCGTTAATTCGAAACGTAGATGAACAAAGAAAGTATGCAAGGGAGTTTTAATATGGAAAAGATGGAGGTCCATACACGAAATAAAACCTACCCGATTTGGGTGGGAGAAAATGCGCTGGAAATGATTCCAGAAATTTTTAAGGAAAAGCTGTCAGATGCCACGAAAATCCTGGTGATCGCCGATAAGCATGTTTCTCATCTATATAAGGAAAAGCTAAAAAAACATCTGCCGACCCATGTCCCGTATGCATGGAAAGAAGTGCCTCAAGGGGAAGCGGCTAAATCAATGGCTGTTTTTGAATCGTGTATAACGGAAGCGCTCGAACAAAATTTGGATCGAAAATCATGTATTATCGCTTTTGGGGGAGGAGCCGCGGGAGATCTGGCCGGATATGTGTCGGCTTCCTATATGAGAGGAATCCGTTTTTTACAAGTTCCAACCACCATTCTAGCCCACGACAGTGCTGTAGGAGGAAAAGTGGCCATCAACCATCCCCTTGGAAAAAATATGATCGGGCACTTCCATCAGCCGGAAGCGGTTATTTTTGATACGAATTTTATCAATAGTTTACCAGAAAAAGAGGTTCGTTCCGGATTCGCAGAAGTGATCAAACATGCGCTGATAAAAGATAAAACATTTTTACATCAGCTAACCAGTACGCTCGTGTCCTTTGATAAGATGGACTCTGATTTTCTGGAAATGTGCTTATGCAAAGGCATCAGCATTAAAGCGGACATTGTTTCAGAAGATGAAACGGAACAAGGAATACGGGCATTTTTAAATTTTGGGCATACATACGGCCATGCATTGGAAGCGACTATTGGCTACGGAAGAATAACTCATGGCGAAGCGGTTATGATTGGAATCGTATATGCATTGTATTTAAGCAAGAAAAAATACTCGCTCGACTTGGATTTGTCGTCTTTTGTTGATTGGATCAAACAACTGGGATATTCCTTGGATGTACCAGAAACGATCTCATTTGATCAGCTTTTCGCCGCCATGAAGCGAGATAAGAAAACGATTGGCAGCTCCATTCGGTTTGTGCTTCTCGAAGAAATCGGAAAGCCTGTCATTGTGGAGATGAATCAAGAAGACTTAAAAGAAGCGGATCAGTTTATTCGATCTTTCTCTAAACTTTGAACCAATCGTTATGAAGACCTTGTCCGTTTGACTAAAAAACCATTTAAGATGGCTTGGACAGTGTATGAGAAAGGGAGGAAATGGATTGATTAGAGGGATAAGAGGGGCGACAACCGTTGAACAAAATGAGGAAACCGAGATCATCGCTGCGACCAAGCAGCTTTTGGTCGAAATGATCGAATCGAATAACATTCAACCGGAAGATGTTGCTTCTGTTTTCATTTCTGTTACAAAAGATGTGTTTGCCGCTTTTCCAGCTAAGGCGCTTAGAGAAATCGAAGGTTGGACATACGTTCCTGTTATGTGTATGCAAGAAATCCCTGTTCCTGATAGTTTAGAAAAATGTATCAGGATTATGATGCATGTGGAAACGGCGGTTCCTCAGGAAGAAATCCGCCATATTTATTTGAATCACGCAACGGTTTTGCGTCCGGATTTAGCAGGATCAAATGAATCTAATCAAAAATAAACTTTAGTGCTACAATAAAGATAAGGTTTCTTTATCTTGGTAAAGAAATAAAGTGCAAAAGCAGGGAGAGATAAACATGAAATGGAAAAAACAAATATTAGATTTGGAGCCTTACCAACCTGGAAGAACAATAGAGGCAGTGAAAAAAGAATTCAATCTTGAGAAAGTAACGAAACTGGCATCCAATGAAAACCCGTTCGGCTGTTCTCCGCTTGTAAAAGAGTGGCTGAAAAATTTTGATCGTTCTTTTGCCCTTTATCCAGATGGATATGCAACCGAATTGCGCAAAGAGATGGCCAAACGCTTAAATATTGAAGAAAATCAGCTGCTTTTTGGCAATGGATCCGACAATATCCTACAAGTCGTTTCCAGCACGATTCTTGAGCCGGGAAAAAATACTGTCATGGCAGTGCCGACTTTTTCACAATATCGCCATAACGCAGTCATTGCAGGAGCAGAAGTGAGGGAAGTTCCACTGATCAACGGAGCTCATGACTTGGACGGAATGTTAGCGGCCATTGATGAAAACACGGCCATAGTGTGGATATGCAATCCCAATAATCCAACTGGGGTCTACATCACTGAGGATGAAATGATACCATTTTTGAAAAAAGTTCCGGATCATGTTCTGGTCGTGTTAGACGAAGCGTATAGAGAATACGTTGTAGCGGACGATATTTATGATGCTGTATCGTTGGTGAAAACATTCAAAAATGTTCTTGTTACTCGCACTTTTTCCAAAATATACGGTATGGCAAGCTTCCGAGTAGGCTACGCATTCGGTCATCCAGACATCATCAAGTATTTCAATGCGGTGCGCGAACCGTTTAATGTCAATACATTTGGCCAGGGAGCTGCCGTTCAAGCGCTTCGCGATCAAGAATTTATCGAAGAATGCCGCAAGAAAAACCGACAAGGACTTGAGCAATTTTACGAATTTTGCCGTCAAGAAAAGTTAAACTATTTTCCTTCTCAAACCAACTTTGTTTTGATTGATTTTGGCTGTAACGGTGATGATGTCTTCCATTATTTAATGACAAAAGGCTATATTGTTCGATCAGGCAATGCCCTTGGATTCCCAACATCCGTTAGGGTGACGGTTGGTTCCAAAGAACAAAATGAAGGCGTCATTGAAGCGATGCGAAGCTTTATAAAAGAAAGAGCTATTGGCTAACGTGAGGAGGATCGTTTTTTGAAAGGGACAGTTTTAATCGCCGGTATCGGTTTAATTGGAGGATCGCTGGCACTTACCATTAAAGAGGCTCATCCTCATGCAACTGTTATCGGCTTTGACGTTAAAGAATCAGAGAGAAAATTGGCTAAAGCGCTAGGAGTGGTGGATGAAGAATCTGATTCTTTTATCGAGCTGGCAGCAAGGGCAGATCTCATCATTTTAGCTGTTCCTGTCAAGCAAACCGAGATTCTCATCAAGGAATTGGTCCAAAACGCGGACAAATTGAAAAAAAATGTCATTGTGACAGACACAGGCAGTACGAAAGCGAGAATCATGCAAAAAGGAAAAAAATTGAATGACTTAGGAATCTCCTTTATCGGAGGCCATCCGATGGCGGGATCCCACAAAAGCGGTGTAGCGGCTGCTAAGAAAATTCTTTTTGAAAATGCGTTTTATTTATTGACTCCCGATGAACAAACCAGTACTGAAGAGCTAAATACATTGAAGGAGTGGCTCAAAGGGACAAAAGCGAAAATGATCGAAGTGACTCCTGAAGAACATGATCAATTAACCGGAGTCATCAGCCATTTTCCTCACGTGATTGCGTCTTCCCTTGTCCATCAAGCCAGGCATTTTGACCAACAAAATCCGTTAGTGTCTAGGCTTGCGGCGGGTGGATTTCGCGATATTACACGCATTGCTTCCAGCAATCCTGAAATGTGGAAAGATGTTTCGTTGCACAACAAGGAGACGCTCATCCAGCTTTTAGAAGTATGGCAAAAAGAGATGCACAAATTTGCCGAGCTGTTGAAAGACGAAAACGGGGAAGGATTGTACGAATATTTTGCTGCGGCTAAAACGTTTCGCGATCAGCTGCCTTCTTCATCTAAAGGAGCAATTCCTGCCTTTTATGATTTATATGTGGATGTGCCCGACTATCCGGGGGTCATCTCAGAGATAACCGGCTACCTTGCCGAGGAAAGAATCAGCATCACCAATATTCGAATTATGGAAACGCGCGAAGATGTATACGGTGTTTTGGTCATCAGTTTTCAAAACGATCATGACCGTATGAAAGCAAAAAAATGTATTCAAAAACATACAAATTATGACGTATTTCTTGCGTAATAGAAAAGGATGGTAGAGACATGAGGTTGCCACATAATCATTCCCATTTACGTGGAGTCATTCATGTACCCGGAGACAAGTCGATTTCCCACCGTGCCATTATGTTTGGTTCAATCGCTCAAGGGAAAACCACAATTCGCCACTTTTTAAGAGGACAAGATTGTTTAAGCACCATAGACTGTTTTCGAAAACTAGGCGTTCATATAGAGGAAGATGGACAACAGATCACCATTTTAGGAAAAGGTTGGGAAGGGTTGGAAGAACCAAAGGATATATTGTACACAGGAAATTCCGGCACTACGACGAGATTAATAATGGGGATTCTTGCCGGCCGCCCTTTTCATTCCGTGCTCATGGGAGATGAATCCATAGGCAGACGGCCGATGGATCGCGTCGTTCTTCCGTTACGGGAAATGGGGGCCTCCATTTCGGGAAGAGAAAATGGCAAATTTACGCCGATTTCCATTAATGGAGGATCACTTCGGTCGATTCACTATAAAATGCCGGTAGCAAGTGCCCAAGTCAAATCCGCCTTGCTATTTGCAGGCCTCCAAGCGGAGGGGACCACCGTGATTGAAGAAATGGCCCCAACTAGAGACCATACCGAAAAAATGATCAAGGAATTTGGCGGTGAATGTATCCGAGAAGGCATGACCATTTCCGTTAAAGGATCTCAATCATTTGAAGGAAGAGACATTTATGTGCCGGGAGATATATCGTCAGCTGCCTTTTTCCTGGCGGCTGGAGCGATCATTCCAGGAAGCGAGATTATTTTAAAAAATGTAGGTTTAAATCCGACTCGTTCTGGAATCATTGATGTTTTGAAGGAAATGGGAGCGGATTTGGAGTTGTCTGATCTCTCGTCTAATGGCGAAGAAACGGGCACGATTGTGATACGCTATTCCCAATTAAAAGGCATCGAAATCGGAGGCAGTTTAATTCCGCGATTAATTGACGAGATTCCTATTATCGCTTTAATGGCTACTCAAGCAGAAGGGGAAACGGTGATTAAAGACGCGGAGGAATTAAAAGTAAAGGAAACAAACCGAATCGATACCGTCGTAGGAGAATTGAAAAAATTGGGAGCGGATATTGAATCGAGAAAAGATGGGATGGTCATACGGGGAAAAACGGCATTAAAAGGCGGTAAAGTGTCCAGTTTTGGAGATCATCGTATTGGAATGATGCTCGCCATAGCTGCTTTGCTGTCAAAAGATCCGGTCGATTTAGAAAACCCGGAATGCATAGCTGTCTCTTACCCCAATTTCTTTGACGATTTGCAGAAGTTGATTTAAAACCATAGCCTCACAAGACTTTTGGTCTTGTCAGAGGCTTTTCTTATTTCTTTTATCCGAAAGAAGTCTAGCTCAATCAGCCTGCTTCCGTTTTATGGAAGAAAGATGATCCAAAGAGATGCCGCCGGCACAAAGACTGATCCTTTTGATTTCGGTTTTGGGTTTTTATCGGATGAATTTTTTCGTGCAAATCGACGATTTTATGAAGGGAATATTCGCTGCAAAAGAGAATTCTAGAAAAGTAAGAATGGCATTTTAGTTGAAGGAAAGAGAACTTTGCTTTACTATTAACAGCAGATTCATAATGATTCACAGAATGATCATTGGGTTCACCAATCTGATGGAGTTACCCAAGAATAGTCGCTTTTCATTTTTTAACATTACCTAATCCGTCAACACGAGTTTACGCTAAAAGGAGATATACTTGTGATGAACAACGTGGAAGAAATCATCCAATTATTTGAAAATGGACAATTAGATAAAGCAAAAAAGCTTATTGATAAGGTAAAAACAAGCGGGAGTGATGAAGAACGATATCTTCTTGCAGAAGAATTAAACCAGCTTGGATTTCCTGAAGATGCAAAGAATTTGTATCAGATTCTTCTGGAAAAATATCCTGAAGAAGGAGAATTAATTGTCCTTCTCGCCGAAACGTTCGTAGATCTCAATCAAGAAGAAGAGGCCATACTTCTTTTGGAAAAAATTGACGCCTCGGATCCGTCCTACCCACGAGCACTGCTGCTATTAGCTGATTTGTATCAAATGCAGGGATTGTATGAAGTAAGTGAGCAAAAACTGTTAATGGCCAAAGAATTAGCAAAAGATGAGCCTGTGATTGATTTTGCTCTTGGCGAACTTTATATGGAACAAGGACGGTATCGTGAAGCGGTTGATTACTATCATAAGTTAATCGATCAACAGATATACGAATTGGCGGGTACTCAAATTCGCCAACGAATCGCCGAAGCATTAAGCGCTGCCGGAGAATTTGAAGAGGCTTTGCCTTATTATGACGATGCATTGGATGAAAAATTAGAAGTCAATACTTTATTTGGCTTTGGGTTAACTGCCTATCAAGCCGGTTATTATCAAACGGCAATTGAAAAATTTACGGAATTAAAAGCCCTCGATCCTGATTATCACTCATTGTATCTTTATTTAGCAAGATCCTACGAGCATGAAGAAATGCTTGAACAAGCATTGCAATCGATTAAGGAAGGAATTTCACACGATGAATTTCAAAAGGAATTGTACTTCCTTGGAGGAAAGATTGCTTTGAAATTGCAAAAAGAGGACGAAGCGGAGTCATTTTTCCAACAGGCATTGCGATTAGACCCGGGCTATTTGGAAGCAGCACTCACTCTTAATAAATTATACATGACTCAGGAACGGTACAGCGACATATTGGATATTATTAAGCAAGTGCAAAACGAAGGGGAAGACGACCCTCAGTTTTTATGGGATCAAGCGAAAGCTCTTCACGGCTTAGAGCAATATTCAGAGGCATTAAAAATGTACCAGAAAGCATATAATGATTTTAAAAACAATCAAGATTTTCTTGAAGAATACGGTTATTTTCTTTTGGAAGAAGGAAAAACGCAAAAAGCTGCAGAAATATTTCATAAGCTGTTGGAAAAGGATCCGACCAATGAAGAATGGATTCTTTTGCTGGAAAGACTTGAGTGATTCTGAGAGCTTTATTACACAGTAAGGAGGGAAAGAACATGGCAACCCCT
This sequence comes from Bacillus sp. FSL W8-0223, assembly GCF_038006805.1. Classification (NCBI taxonomy): domain Bacteria; kingdom Bacillati; phylum Bacillota; class Bacilli; order Caryophanales; family Bacillaceae; genus Bacillus; species Bacillus sp. FSL W8-0223. The sequence continues at coordinate 2,270,200 of NZ_JBBOVX010000001.1, read as the reverse complement.
GTTTCTGTGAATGAAAAGAAAGATTTTATTCGCTGGTTTTTAAATCATTATCAATTAAAAAGAAGAGAGTCGGTCTGGATTCTAAACTATTTAATGAGCCACGATCAATTGATGGAGAAAGTTCATTTTGTGGAAGATGCACAATATTGCCCTAGAGGAATTGTGATGTCCACACATTGCGTAGACAGTACTCCATTTCGTTTTTTCAAAAATAATATCATGACGACAGATGCCGAAAAATCCTTTCATGATATCCGCTTGAACAAAGATGAAGATATCTATATAGAATTAAAATTTCGCGGAGCCAATACTTCTCATCAATATGCGCTTGTGCTTGAAGAAAACCCTTATATGCCGAGAAATTTAAAAATCACCGAAAAAGATCGGTTTTTAGCGGAACAGTTTCTAAAGGACAGCATCTATAAATTTCAGAAAGAAAAACTTCTGAAGGCCATTGATGAAGCATTAGACAAAAATGATAAAGAAGCTTTTCAAATTTTAACTGAAAAGTTAAAAGAACTGGAACGATAAATCCCTTTTACACGTTGTTGTTAAAGGGGTTTTTCTTTTATCTGAAAGTGAAAGAAAGCATCAAGTGTGGTATATTGGCAAGAATATCAGCCATCATGTACGAGAACTTCAAATGTTGATCTTAGCATTCGTTTTTTCTTTGTCATCTGCTTTCGAAGCAATATTGACTACTGTAATCGAAATTTTTATCGTTCCTTTGGAAAAAATTTGTTATAATGGGAGAAAAAAGAGGTGAAAATAATGATATGGAACGGGAGGGACGCACGACTTTATCAACAAGAAAAGAGCTTTATTGATAGTGCCGTGATACCGCTCTTGCCGATTGATTTTGGAAATGAAATGAGGCGATCCGCTTCACAAGGAGAATATATCCAATTGTTTTCGAGTTGTCTTGAAAAACAATTCAGAGGAAGAATCATGTTGTTTCCAGCCATTGTTTATTTATCACAAGAAATAACGGATGAAAAATCTTCACTCCTAAACCGCTGGTCTGATTTATTACATGAAGAAGGATTTATGCATCTGTTTTTTATCACGTCCGATGCCAACTGGAAATCAAGAGAAAGCCAGCTGAAAGGAATGCTGATTTGGCTCCCTGCGACCCCAATGGAGGATATGGACGATTCCTTTAAATACGATTTCATCGAAAATCAAGTCAAACAGTATGTACATAAGATTATTGAGAAATGGGAAAAACAATAGATAATATCTAAATATTTAGTATTTTATAAACTTTTGGACAATTGTTATTGATTTCATCTTCTGTATGATTTATCATAATGATGACTAACTTTAATGTTGTACGTAAAGGTCCGAATGGGCTTAGTTCAAAATTGAAGGAGGAAACATATGAGCAAGGAGCGTGTATCTAGACGCCAATTTCTAAATTATACGCTTACTGGTGTAGGCGGTTTCATGGCAGCTGGTGTTCTTATGCCGATGCTTCGTTTTGCCATTGATCCTGTCCTGGCAGCCGAAGGAAAAGGCAATTTTCATGCGACGAAGCAAAAGGTTGATGATTTGACAGAAACTCCAACGCGTGTAGACTTCACTTACGAGCAAAAGGATGCCTGGTATACGTCCAATGTCACTCAAACAGCCTGGGTTTATAAAACGAAGAATGGAGACATTGTGGCTCTTTCCCCTATTTGTAAGCATCTAGGCTGCACCGTCAACTGGAATGCAAACAAGTCCCACCCCAATATGTTTTTCTGTCCTTGCCACGGAGGTCTTTACCACAAAAATGGGAAAAACGTACCCGGTACTCCGCCTACAAAACCGTTAGACGTTTATCCGGTAAAAGTGAAAGACGGCTATTTGTATCTTGGAAAACCAAAGGCGAATAATCTCGTATAAAGGGGGCGTAATCCTTGCTGAACAAACTGTATGATTGGATTGATGAACGTTTAGACATTACGCCTTTATGGCGGGATATAGCAGACCACGAGGTTCCAGAGCATGTGAATCCGGCGCATCATTTTTCTGCCTTCGTGTATTGTTTTGGAGGATTGACGTTTTTTATCGTTGTCATTCAAATTCTTTCTGGCATGTTTTTAACCATGTATTATGTACCGGATATTAAAAATGCTTGGCAATCGGTCTATTACTTGCAAAATGAAGTCGCTTTCGGACAAATTGTTCGTGGCATGCACCATTGGGGAGCCAGTCTTGTTATTGTAATGATCTTTTTACATACATTGCGGGTCTTTTTCCAAGGTGCATACAAAAAACCGCGCGAATTAAACTGGATAGTGGGCGTTTTGATCTTTTTTGTCATGCTGGGATTAGGCTTTACCGGTTATTTGTTGCCATGGGATATGAAAGCGCTATTTGCGACGAAAGTTGGTTTGCAAATTGCCGCGGCGACACCAGTGATTGGCGAGTGGCTGAAAGTATTGCTGGCCGGCCATCATGATATTGTAGGAGCACAAACTCTTACACGCTTTTTTGCCATACATGTCTTTTTCCTTCCTGCAATACTGCTCGGATTAATGGCTGCACACTTTTTGATGATCCGTAGGCAAGGCATTTCCGGCCCGCTCTAGCTTTTAGCGGATGATCGAATAAAATTAGAATCATATGACCAAAAGGAGGGGAACGTATGCATCGCGGAAAAGGGATGAAATTTGTCGGGGATTCCCGTGTTCCCGCTGAACGGAAACCGAATATTCCGAAAGATTATTCAGAGTACCCGGGAAAAACAGAAGCCTTTTGGCCGAACTTTCTTTTGAAAGAATGGATGGTCGGCGCTGTTTTCTTGGTAGGATATTTATGCTTAACGATTGCACATCCGTCGCCGCTTGAACGGATTGCGGACCCGACGGATACGGGCTATATTCCAATGCCGGATTGGTATTTTTTGTTTCTTTATCAGCTTTTGAAATACAGTTATGCGTCTGGACCCTATGAAGTAATCGGACTGGTTATTCCCGGGATTGCTTTTGCAGCCCTGCTTTTGGCACCGTTTATTGATCGGGGGCCGCATCGCCGCCCGTTAAAACGTCCGTTTGCGACTGGATTTATGCTGCTGACGTTGGCAGCAATGATTTTTTTGACATGGCAGTCCGTCGTTACTCATGATTGGAAAGCGGCAGAAGAACAGGGGAAAATTGTTCAAGAAGCGAAAATTGACAAAAGTTCAGAAGGCTATCAGCTTTTTCAAAAAAATGGCTGTATTAACTGCCACGGCGAAAAGCTCACTGGCGGAGCAGCTGCTCCTAGTCTCGTAGACACAGGCTTAAAGCCTGAGGAAATTAAGAAAATAGCCAGAAACGGAAAAGGAAATATGCCTCCCGGTCAATTTAAAGGCACCGATCAAGAACTCGATAAATTGGCAAATTTCATTGCTAATTTAAAAACAAAATAAAGAGAGTCAAGAGTCAGCTCTTGCTGGCTCTTTTGATTTTTCTTAGAAGATTTTACTTTTGTCGATCGAAAAGAAAAAATAGAAAGATATTGATCAGCGGAACATTTGATGGGAGAATCAATACGTGTACAAAGGTCATAATAGGTTGTTCATGATGAGATGTTCTCGTTTTGTGAGAAATCGAAAGAGGACAAGTAGGAGGCAAAAAAGTGAATCGTTTATATCTTGTATTGGGTAACAAGAAGTTTTTACAATTATTGTGGATTGTGAATTTAGCCGGAACCGTATACGGATATATATGGTATATTCCGCAAATGAAGAATACGGAATGGTGGTTTCTTCCGTTCGTTCCCGACAGCCCGACAGCGAGCTTGTTTTTTGTTATTGCGCTGACGGGATTTTGGCTGAAAAAAAATTGGGGGCTACCTGCTGCTTTAGCGGCCATGACCCTTTTTAAATATGGCATTTGGGCGGTTGTCATGAATTTGCTTACATTAACCGTTTCTGGATCTTTGCCTTGGCAAGGCTATATGTTGATGATTTCCCATTTGGCAATGGCGATCGAAGGGATCCTTTATTCTCCTTTTTACAGGATTAAGCCATGGCATTTTTCCGTGGCGGCCATTTGGACATTACATAACGAAATGATTGATTATGTGTTCATGCAATACCCTATATATCCGCAACTGAATTTATACATAAGACCCATTGGGTACTTTACGTTTTGGCTTAGCATCTGTTCCATTGGACTTACTTATTTCTTTAGTATGCGCAAAAAACGGATTACGTTAGCTTTTCCTTGGCATAACGGGCAGGAGTGATTCGAACGGTTGTCGCTTTAAGGAAGAGTTCTACTCTTGTCCCTCTTCACATACACTGAATTAGTAGCATTAGGGGGGACTGGAATGCTCTTTATTAGAATACTCCTGACGATCATGATTACTTTTGGATTCGTCGACGCTGTTTTGGCGGCGGAAGAATCGTCGCCGATGCAGAAGCTGGATTCGACGGTTGAAGAAGCTTTACAGATGACGAAAAGCTATCATTACACCGAAGCAAAGCAGCTCTTGAATGATTTTTCGGAAAAGTTTACGAAATCAGCCATTCTTCATCAAACATTCACCATGGATGATATTCGGATTTTAACAGTGGCACATCATCAGGCGTTAAGAGCCTTAAATAGTACATCGATGAATCACGAACAAAGAGTAGATGAAGTCACAACCTTTCGTTTAGTAGTGGATGCGTTGACGTCTCGATATCAGCCCTTATGGTCGGAAATGAAAGAACCGGTTTTGACGGCTTTTCAACATGTGAAGGAGGCGGCCAAGATTGGCAACAAAGAAGTCTACCGTCAAACGGTCAACCAATTTTTAGAAAAGTATAGTATTATTGAACCGAGTTTAAGAGTGGATATACCGGTGGAAGAAGTTCAAAAATTGGATGCGAAAATTCAATATATCGATCAATACAGTGTTGACAATTTAAAGAAGAAAGAGGCCGTATCCCAATTAAATGATCTTCAATCGGATTTACAAAAATTGTTTGACAGAACGGAAGAAGACGAAGCGGATCCGTCGTTATGGTGGGTCATTATTTCAACCGGAAGTATTATTATCGGTACATTATCCTATGTGGGATGGAGAAAATACAAAGGGGAAAAAGAAGAAAAAAAGCCTCGCAAGCAGAAAGATTGACAATACATTTATTTTAATACTAAAATAAATGCAAATACAATGCGACCGAAGATCGTGTAGAGTCCTCATTGAATCTCTGAAGAATGGACTCGAAAACGGGTTGGTCGTAAGAGGTGAAGGCAAAATGGTCACTTCTCGCTAACACTTTCCGATATTGACTTAGATCGTTTTGGCTGAATGATGGAAAATGAAAAGATTTTATAGTTAGAATCAAATCAGAACTTAAATGGAGGTTATCAACTTAACATGTATATTCTCTATTTTATCCTGATTGCGTTAATACCCATTTGGGCACAATTTAGGGTAAAAAGAACGTATGATAAGTATTCCGACGTCCCCTATTCTACAGGGATGACGGGAGCTGAAGTGGCTCGTCGAATTTTGGATGAAAATGGCTTGTATCACGTAAAAGTACTGGAAACGGAAGGCTTTTTAAGTGACCACTATAATCCGATAACGAAAACAGTTCATTTATCACCAAATAACTATTGGGGCAATTCGATTGCCGGCGCATCTGTTGCGGCGCACGAAGTCGGCCACGCCATTCAAGACAAAGTCGGATATTCCTTTTTACGTTTTCGCCATGCGCTTGTTCCCATTGCTAATTTTAGTTCCAGTTTATCTTGGATCTTCATTATCATTGGGGGGTTAACCACCCTGACGAAATTGTTTCTGCTCGGTATTATTTTGATGTCGGCCGGAGTACTTTTTCAAGTCGTTACGCTGCCGGTGGAATTTAATGCGTCATCGCGGGCGTTGAAACAGTTAGTCTCTATAGGCATTATCCGCAACGATGAAAAAAGAGAAGCTCGTAAAGTGCTTGGAGCGGCTGCAATGACGTACGTGGCTGCCACAGCGGTTGCCATTTTGGAACTAATTCGTTTGATTCTTGTATTTGTCGGAATGCAAAATAACGAAGATAATTAAAAATGAATGAGGATTTAAAAAGATCAGACTTTCGACGTTTTGGATCGAGAGTCTGATCTTTTTTCGTTTACCGTTCTATTCAGTTGGTGAGTGCTTCATTCTTCAAGCGGCTTTTTATTTTCATCAAGCGTAAATCCTTCCCCAAGAACTTCATGAACTTCCACGACAGAAACAAATGCATGGGGATCGACGGATGTGATAATATTTCGTAAGCGGATAATTTCATTTTTGGCTACAACGCAATATAGTACGTTTCTGTCTTTCTTTGTAAAAAATCCATGCCCCTTGAACACGGTGACTCCTCTGTCCATTTCTTCCAAAATCTTATGCGCAATTTCTTCGTTTTTTTCAGAAATAATGAATGCGCCTCTTGCTGTATACGCACCTTCTTGCATAAAATCGATCACTCTAGCGCTGACAAAAACGGCCACGAGGGTATACATCGCTTCCCTGTAATTGATATATGTCAACAAAGAGGCGATGATCACGCATGCGTCAAAAACAAACATGGTTTTTCCCATGGAGATATGGGTGTATTTATTGACAAGCCGCGCAATAATGTCGACTCCGCCTGTCGTTCCGCCATATCGAAAGATGATGCCAAGCCCGATCCCAATAAACACGCCCGCAAACAGAGCGGCTAAAAGAAGATCGTGATGAAGAGGGATATTTAACTGAAAGCGTTGGAAGATCCATAAAAATAAGGAAAGGGCGAGTGTACCGATAATCGTGTATCGGAATGTTTTTCCTCCCAAAAGTTTCCATCCGATGATGAAAACAGGTATGTTTAAGAATAAGTTTGTATAGGAAGGATCAATGCCGAACAAATTGTATAAAATCAGCGTAATCCCGGTAAAGCCGCCTTCTGCCAAGTTGTTCTCCATATTGAAATGCACTAAGCCAAAAGCATAGATGGCGGCTCCTATACAAATGAATAAAATATTTTTTATTTTCAGCCCCAAAATCATCATGGAACCTCCTTAACATGATGGTAACGTATAGTGTCAGAAAAAAGATTCAATCCATATTGCCAAGACGAATATTAGAACGATGGAAAAGGCAGTGCAGACATCGAAACTATTATATAGAAAGCGAAAGAAACAAGCAATTTTATCCTGTATCACCTCTTAAGCGATTTCATTCAATGACGTATTGGGAGATAGAAATAGATTGTAAATAGAATAGGAATTAGCTAACATGGAAGGAGAAAGTGAGGCGGTAAAAAATGAGGAAAACGATGGCCCAAATTCAGGAAGAAGTGGACCAATATATTAGCCAGTTTAAAGAAGGCTATTTCAGTCCTTTAGCCATGCTTGCTCGATTAACAGAAGAGCTTGGTGAACTGGCCAGAGAAATCAATCATTATTACGGAGAGAAACCTAAAAAGCCAAGTGAACAAGCAAAGACAGTGGAAGAAGAACTGGGTGATTTATTATTCGTTCTTGTTTGTTTGGCGAATTCTTTACATATTGATTTGGAACACGCGCATGATGTTGTGATGAATAAATTTCAAACGAGAGATAAAGACCGTTGGACAAAAATCAAAGCAGAGGAGGATGCGGATAATGGAAACCATTAAAATCATTGTAGCGGGTCCGAGAGGAAGAATGGGAAGTGAAGCCGTTCAGCTTATTCAACGCACGGATCATTTTGAACTGGAAGCTGTCTTGGATCATAAATATAATGGCATTCTGCTAAGTGAATTAGAAGGTTTTCAAGGAATCGATGTACCGGTATACAACGATGTAGATGAATGCTTGCAAAAAACAAAAGCTGATGTATGGATTGATCTAACGGTTCCGGAAGCCGGATTCCTACATACCAAAAAGGCGCTTGAATATGGAGTGCGTCCGGTTGTCGGAACAACTGGATTTACAGAAGAACAGCTGGAAGAGTTAAAAGAACTTGCCAATTCGAAGCAAATTGGCTGCATTATTGCACCTAACTTTGCCATAGGTGCTGTACTTATGATGAAATTTTCACAAATGGCTGCCAAATATTTCTCAGATGTTGAAATTATTGAACTTCACCATGATCAGAAATTGGACGCGCCTTCAGGAACAGCTGTGAAAACCGCTCAAATGATTTCAACTGTCAGGGAGCAAAAACAGCAAGGGCATCCAAATGAAAAAGAAACCATTTCAGGGGCAAGAGGTGCCAATATCGATGGCATGCATATTCACAGCGTACGTCTTCCGGGCTTGATTGCGCATCAGCAAGTTATGTTTGGGTCGGAAGGACAAACGCTGACGATTCGCCATGATTCCTACAATCGTGCTTCCTTTATGTCAGGAGTAAAAGTAAGCGTCGAAACCGTTACGAAATTAAATGATTTTGTCTATGGGCTTGAAAATATTTTGGAATAGGGGCAATGTGAGATGAATATCGCATTGATCGCTCACGATAAGAAAAAGGACGATATGGTCAGATTCGTCCTTGCTTATCGTGATACGTTTGCAAAACATACTTTGTACGCCACCGGCACGACAGGCTTAAGAATTCAAGAGTCAACGGGGCTTAAAGTTCATCGTTTTCAATCAGGTCCTCTTGGAGGGGATCAAGAAATTGGAGCGATGATTGCCAAGAATCAAATGGATTTAGTTTTTTTCTTCCGGGATCCTTTAACGGCCCAGCCTCATGAACCTGATGTTTCTGCATTGATCAGGCTTTGTGATGTTTATTCCGTACCGCTGGCGACCAATATGGGAACAGGCGAAGTTTTGATTAGAGGTCTTGAAAAAGGAGACATCGATTGGCGCAATTTATATAGAAACAAGCATTGATAGGAAAAACGCCGTTGCGAGTGTCGTCCTTTCTTCTTCCATCCAACTAGAAGGACAAGAAAAAAGGGTTTTTTTCATTAGGATGAAACCAATACAATCGCCTAGCCGCCGATCGATGATGGAAATCGGCGGCCATTTCGCGAAAAAGGAAGGGGGCAAGAAATGAGGTTGAAAATTGGAATCACTTGTTATCCAACAGTTGGCGGTTCAGGAGTTGTGGCGACAGAACTCGGTAAACTATTGGCAGAAAAAGGGCATGAAATTCATTTTATTACTTCGAGTGTCCCTTTCCGTCTGAACCGAATGTATCATAATATTTATTTTCATCAAGTGGAAGTGAGCCAGTATTCCGTTTTTCAATATCCGCCATATGATATCGCATTATCCAATAAAATGGCCGAAGTCATGCGGAGAGAAAAATTGGATATTCTTCACGTTCACTATGCCATCCCTCATGCGGTTTGTGCCATACTAGGGAAGCAAATGGCCGGATCAAACAGTAAAATCGTCACTACATTGCATGGTACGGATATTACTGTTTTAGGCTATGACCCTTCTTTAACCGATGCTATCCGTTTTGGCATCGAACGTTCTGATGCTGTCACAGCGGTTTCCAATGCACTTGTTCAGGAAACATATCAATTGATCCAGCCGGAAAAGGAGATCATTCCCATTTATAATTTTATCGACGAAAGAATTTTTAAAAAGATTTCATCCAGCCATCTGAAGGAAGAGTACGGAATTCGCTCTGATGAAAAAGTGATTATCCATGTTTCCAATTTTCGATCCATCAAACGGGTGCCGGATGTTGTTAAGGTATTTGCCCGCATTTTTGAGAAGATGCCTGCGAAACTTCTTCTTGTCGGAGACGGACCGGAAATGACGGTCGTGAGTAAATTAGTCAGCGATTTAGGTTTGGATGAGGGAGTTTTCTTTTTAGGAAAACAAGATAATTTAGAAGAACTATACTCTATCAGTGATTTAATGCTTTTGCTTTCTCAAAAAGAAAGTTTCGGGCTGGCGTTGTTGGAGGCAATGGCGTGCGGAGTTCCTTGCATCGGAACCAATGTCGGCGGAATTCCGGAAGTGATTCAAAACGGCGTGAACGGGTTTATTTGTGAGCCGGGAGATCTTGCGGATATCGTCCAAAAGTCTCTGTACCTTTTGGAAAACAGCGAAATTCATAGGCAATTTTCTGAAAGGTCGGTTTTAACGGTCAAACAAAAATTTTATTCACAGAAAATTGTCAACCGTTATGAATCCATCTATTTGAGTTTGCTTCAACAAGACTAGGCAGGTGAAAAAAATGAATGACACACTTTTTCAAAAGGCTGTTCCTTTGTTGGAAAGATTGGAGCAGGCTGGCTATGAAGCCTATTTTGTCGGGGGATGCGTCCGCGACTATTATTTAGGAAGGTCGATCAGCGATATTGATATTGCCACATCTGCTTTGCCTGAAGAAGTGAAAGAAATTTTTCCAAATACAGTGGACGTGGGAATTGAACATGGGACTGTTTTAGTCCTTCACAATGGCGAAGGATATGAAGTGACAACCTTCCGGGCAGAATCGGATTACAAAGATTTTCGCCGGCCGGAAAAAGTCGTTTTTATACGGTCTTTATATGAAGATTTAAAGAGAAGAGATTTTACGATGAACGCTATGGCGATGGACCGCACTGGGAGAGTAGTGGATCCTTTTAATGGTAAGGAAGCAATCCGACACCGTCAGATCGTCACTGTGGGTAAGGCGGAAGAACGATTTTCAGAAGATGCTCTTAGGATGATGAGAGCGGCCCGATTTGCCAGCCAGCTTGGGTTTGATTTGGAAGACGGCGTATTTACGGCCATATGCCGCAATGCTGGTTTAATGCAGCATATTGCGGTGGAAAGAAAACGAAATGAGTTTGAAAAACTCATTTCAGGGCGCTTCCGAAAAAAAGGTTTGAAGTTATTACTGGAAACGGGATTGTATATTTACTTGCCTGGTCTTGAATCAAACGAAAAAGAGCTGGAAAAAATGTTGACCATTGACTGCACTTCTTTAACGCTACAGCAAATGTGGCTTTTAATTGCTGTTTTGGTTTCCGGGGATAAACCTGTCGAGTTTTTGAAAGCATGGAAACTCCCTTCCAAAACGATAAAATATTTGTTAAGCGGGTTGACTTGGATGAAAAAAAGGCGAGAAACACCATGGACGCAGTGGGATGTATACGATGCGGGACTTTCCGTTGCCGTTGATGTTGAAAAAGTTCATTCTGTCCTTTACCAAGATGAAGATATGACGGAACAGATTCAGACTCTTTATGAGAATCTTCCTATCAAACATCGAAAAGAACTAAGCGTAAACGGTCATGACTTATGCATGTGGTTTCAAAAAAAGCCGGGACCATGGCTGAGAGCCTGTCTGGAAGAGATCGAGAAAGCCGTTTTAGATCAAAAAACGAAAAATGAGAAAGAAAAAATAAAGGAGTGGCTGAAGAGGTGCAATCGGTTGTAAGAACGAAGCTGTTAGAAGCATTTTCGAAAGCCGAAGGTGAGTTTCTTTCCGGCCAAGAACTTGCTGACATCATTGGGTGTTCAAGAACTGCGGTATGGAAACATATGGAAGAACTTCGGAAAGAAGGATTTGAATTGGAAGCCGTTCGCAAAAAGGGTTACCGTATCATCAGCATGCCTGACAAAGTGACAGCCAATGAAATTCTTCTTGGGCTCAAGACAAGATTTATGGGCAGAAAGATCGTTCATAAGGAAACGGTTGATTCTACTCAAATAGAAGCTCACCGCCTTTCTCAGGAAGGTTGTCCGGAGGGGACAGTTGTGATCGCGGAAGAACAAACGGCCGGGCGTGGACGCATGACAAGAGAATGGTATTCGCCCAAATCATCAGGAATTTGGATGAGCATTATTTTGAAGCCAACACTGCCTCCCCAACAAGCTCCGCAATTTACCCTTCTGACGGCTGTTGCTATTGTGGAAGCCATTGAAGAGATAACCGGTTTGCAGCCGAAAATCAAATGGCCTAATGATATTTTAATCAACGGGAAAAAAATGACGGGGATCTTAACAGAACTTCAAGCGAACGCTGACCAAATTTATGCGATCATTATCGGAATCGGCATGAATGTCAATCAATTGCAATTCCCGGATGAGTTAAAGAACATTGCCACCAGTCTTGCCATAGAAAAAGGCGAAAAAGTTTTCCGACCGAAGTTAATTCAAAGGATTTTAGAAAAGCTTGAACAGTATTACGATCTCTATTTAAACGAAGGGTTTGCTCCCATTAAAGCGTTGTGGGAACAATATGCCATATCCATCGGAAAACATATAAAGGCGAGAACGATTACAGGAGTGATAACAGGAAAAGCTCTTGGCATCACCGATGAAGGAGTATTGCAGCTTCAGGATGCGAACGGAACGATACACAACATCTATTCTGCAGATATCGAAATTTAAAGAGTGATATTTACTGTCTGATTGGCCGAGAATGTTTTGGTAGGCAAGAGTTGCGTATTTTTGGTATAATTTGAATGGGCAGTATCCAAGACGCGAACTGCACCTTGCGTAAATCAATAAAATGTTTGTCTGCCTTGATCCATAGTGACAGGGACAGAGGGTCGAAACAAATAAGTGGAAAACGAGTCCTTCTGTCGAAGGGCTTTTTATTTTGCAGTAAGTCTTCTGTTTCGTCCCCTTCCCAATAAAAAGGAGGATGGGAACGTGAAAACGACCGCTGATTTTTTGAAGATGAAGCAAAATCATGAAAAAATTGCGATGATTACGGCCTATGATTATCCGTCTGCCAAATTGGCGGAAGAGGCTGGAGCCGACATTTTGCTCGTCGGCGATTCTCTTGGTATGGTGGTGCTGGGATACGATTCGACTGTGCCGGTCACTCTCGAAGATATGATCCACCATACAAAAGCGGTAAAACGAGGAGCAAAAGATACTTTTGTCGTGACGGATCTTCCGTTTTTAACGGCGCATCTTTCCCGTGAAGAAATTTTGAAAGCGGCAGGACGAATTATGCAAGAAGCGGGTGCACAAGCCGTTAAGGTGGAAGGCGGAGAAGAAATAGCTGAATCCGTTGCTGCCTTGACGAAAGCGGGTATACCGGTGGTCGGGCATATTGGGCTGACCCCTCAATCTGTCGGAGTACTGGGCGGCTATAAAGTTCAAGGAAAAACGGCGGATCAAGCGAAAAAATTAATAAAAGACGCGAAACAAATTGAAGCGGCAGGCGCTTTTATGATCGTATTGGAATGTGTTCCTTATCAGCTGGCAGAAGAGGTGACAAAAGAACTGACGATTCCGACGATCGGGATCGGAGCCGGCAGTGAAACAGACGGGCAGGTTCTTGTCTACCACGATGTTCTACAGTATGGGGTCGATCGATTAGCGAAATTTGTAAAGCCGTATGAAAATTTGAATGAAGCGGCGAGAAAAGGGATCAAAGATTATGTAAAAGAAGTAAAAAAAGGCGAATTTCCTGATCGAGATCATTCTTTTACGATGAAGCAGGAAGAGCTTAGTCATTTGTATGGAGGAGAACGCTCATGAAAGTTTTTACAAAAATAAAAGACATCCAAGAATTCCTCTCCGAGCAAAAACGAAACGGGAAGACCATTGGTTTTGTTCCAACGATGGGCTATCTGCATGAAGGGCATTTATCGCTTGTGAAAAAAGCGACTGCAGAAAATGATCTGACAGTGATGAGCATTTTTGTGAATCCTATTCAATTTGGCCCGAATGAAGATTTTGAGCGGTATCCTCGCGATTTTGACCGTGACCGAAAACTGGCTGAAGACAATGGCGTTGATGTTCTCTTTCACCCGTCTGTGGAAGAAATGTACCCTGAAGAATCTATCGTTCAAATGAACGTCAAAAAACGAAAAGATGTTTTGTGCGGACGTACTAGAAAAGGACATTTTGACGGCGTCGTTACCGTTCTCACTAAACTGTTTCATATTACAATGCCGGACAGAGCTTATTTCGGATTGAAAGATGCACAGCAATTTGCGATTGTTCAAGGATTTGTGGCGGATTTAAACTTTCCGATCGACATCATCGGCGTAGAAACGGTTCGGGAAGAAGACGGTTTGGCTAAAAGTTCCCGAAACACGTATTTATCCGCACAGGAGCGGAAGGAAGCTCCTGAAATTTATCAAGCGCTGCTGAAAGGAAAAAAAGCCGTCGAGAATGGGGTAGATGACCCTGCGGAAATCGTCCGATTGGTATCCGATCATATTCGCCAAAACACGGGCGGAGAAATCGACTATGTGGAAGTCCTTTCTTTCCCTGAATTGGATCCGCTTGAGAGAATAAAAGGAAAAGTGATCATTGCCACAGCCGTACAATTTGCGTCAGCACGATTGATTGATAATGTGATACTAGATTTGTCTCGTTAAGGGGGAAACAAAAATGTTTCGTACATTAATGAACAGCAAAATCCACCGCGCCACTGTTACAGAAGCCAACTTAAATTATGTCGGCAGCATTACCATCGATGAAGACATATTGGATGCAGTTGGAATTGCTGTTAATGAAAAAGTGCAGGTCGTGAACAATAATAATGGTGCAAGACTAGAAACGTACGTTATCCCGGGTAAAAGAGGGAGCGGAGTCATTTGCCTAAATGGGGCGGCGGCAAGACTTGTTCAGCCCGGGGACACGGTCATTATTATTTCCTATGTTTTAGTTCCAGAAGAGAAAGTCAAGGAACATTCACCGAAAATCGCTATTATGGATGAGAATAACCGGATCGCTCAATTGATCACCGGCGAAAAAGAAGCGACTATTTTATAGTTTTTGACATGAAATAGTGGGTTGGCCCCTTTTAAAATCATTAGAATAGGAGATCTTTGATTCTATCCTATTTCTTGATGGAGGGGGCCGGCCTTTTTATTTTGCGGACATATGACTGACATCATCGGAATTCTTATGGTAAACTTGAAAAAAGATTGGCAAGTTTCACTTTAGAAAAAAGGTGTGCTCTTAGATGTTACCACAACGATTTGTAGTAGTTGATTTAGAGACAACGGGAAATTCTCCGAAAAAAGGGGATCGAATTATACAAGCATCCCTGGTGATTATTGAGCGTGAGCAGATTATTGATCAATATACAACCTTTATCAACCCGGAGACGGCCATTCCCGCCTTTATTGAAGAATTGACGGGAATTCACGAGGATCTGGTAAAACAAGCACCGCTGTTTTCAGAGGCTGCTCAAAATATTCGTCCGCTTTTGGATCATTCGATTTTTGTTGCTCATAATACCGCTTTTGATTTAACGTTTTTACAAACAGAATTGGAAAAAGCGAACTTTCCGCTATTTAACGGGCAGACAGTAGACACGGTGGAGTTGGCCAGATTTCTGTACCCCACGCAAGACAGTTATAAGCTGTCCGATTTGGCGGAAGAACTGGGAGTTTTGCATTCAAGGCCTCACCAAGCTGACAGCGATGCTTATGTGACGGCGGAAATTTTACTTTTGATGTTGAAAAAGCTGAAGTCATTGCCGTATGTCACGTTAAAAAAATTGCATCAGCTTTCTTCTCATTTAAAATCGGATATTTCCACGGTTATACAAGCGGTGCTGGATGAAAAAGAACAATCGATCGAGTCTTTGCCGGAAGATTTGGAAGTCTATCGAAATATCGCCTTGAAAAAGAAAAAAATACAAAAAAGAGAAGACCTTCTCTACGACGTGATGTATCCCTCTTCTCCCAATGAAAAAGCAGAATATATGAAAGAATTCCCCCAGTTTCAAATAAGAGAAGCTCAATTTGAAATGATGGATTGCGTTTATGAAACGCTGGACTCTTCAAATCATGCTTTCATTGAAGCGGGAACAGGGATCGGGAAATCGCTAGCTTATTTATTGCCTGCCGCTTTTTACAGTAAACAGCATAAGGTGCCGATTGTGATTAGCACGTACACAACGGTGCTTCAAGAACAGCTGATGAATAAGGATTTGGTGCTATTGAAGGCGATTTTGCCATTTTCCGTTCAAACGGCCGTTTTAAAAGGACGCAGCCATTATATTGACTTGTTTCAATTTGAAAATAGCCTGAACGACGAAACGAGCAATTACGATGAAGCGTTGACTAAGATGCAGATTTTGGTTTGGCTGACGGAAACGACCACCGGGGACAAAAATGAATTGAATTTATCCTCCGGCGGTGAACTATATTGGGCTCGCATTAAGCAAGAAGATATATTTTTGAACCGCTCCAAAAACCCTTGGATGGAAAAAGATTTTTATTTGCATGCGAGAAAACAGGCGCAACAAGCCGATATTATCGTGACCAACCACGCCATATTGGCAAAAGACTTGTTTTCTGATCAAAATTTGATCTCTGATTACAATCAAGTCATTATAGATGAAGCCCATCATTTCGGGAATGTACTCGGAGACCAGATGGGAACTGAAATAGATTTGCGAGCATTGAAATGGATGTATCAACAGATCGGAACGATGGAGCAAAAACAACTGTTCTTTCAATGCGAAGAATTGCTGAAAAAGCACGGAAAAGAGGCAACGATTCATTTCTTTGAAACCGATCATGATTTACACCAAATTGCTTTTGAAATGAACGAATGGATGAATGCCGCTTCCGCCTTTTTCCTTCACTTGGCGAAAAAGAAGCCTAACAGTTGGAATAAAGTACAGATTCGAGTTGGCGAACAAGAACGAAAAATGAAATATTGGAAAGAATTACTCTATTCAACCGAAAGATTGTATGAATTGATGAAAATGATTCATCATAGTTTGCAAGAAAGACTAATGTTGGCCAAAAAGCTGGAAACAGACTTGACTTTGGATGAAGCGGCGATGATCGAAAAGCTGTATGACTTGCTTGAAAGCTGGAAAAAGTGGATGAACGATCTCAAGAATGTAATAATAGAAGGATCGAAGCAGCCGGCTGTCATTTGGATGGAAGGCGATGTCCGAATGCCGCAAAATCATTTGAAAATTAAGTGCCGTCCCGCCGGCTTAGATCGAATACGGATGGAACAATTTATCGATGGGAAAAAAAGCGTCATTTTTACATCCGCCACTTTATCGGTAAATCGTTCATTCCAACATTTCGCTGAGGAACTAGGGATTCCGGAAAAAAGGTTTCGACAAGCCATCTTTCCTTCCCCGTTTCATTATGAAAAAAATTGCAAGCTGATCATTCCTAATGATGTTCCTGAAATTCAGGATGTAACAAGCGAGAAATACGTGGAAGTATTGGCGGATTATTTAAGTGCTGTCGCGGAAGCTACGAATGGTAGGATGCTTGTTCTTTTTACATCCTATGATATGTTGAAGAATACGTATCTTTTGATGAAGGAAAGCGGACTCCTCGAAGATTTTGTTTTAATTGCCCAGGGAATTACGAATGGAAGTAAAGTGAGATTGACTCGCCACTTTCAAAAATTCGAAAAGGCGATTCTTTTTGGCACTAGCAGTTTTTGGGAAGGGGTTGATATTCCGGGAGAAGATCTTTCTTGCTTGGTTCTCGTTCGGCTTCCTTTCACTCCTCCGGATGATCCGCTCTTTCAAGCAAAAGGAGAGGCACTTAGAGCAGAAGGAAAAAATCCGTTCTACCATTCTTCTCTCCCGCAAGCGGTCATTCGTTTTAAACAAGGGTTTGGCAGGTTGATGCGAACAGAGCGAGATCGGGGAATCATTATCGTATTTGACCGTAGAATCACTACGGCTCGATATGGAAAAGCGTTTATACAATCGATTCCGAAAGTACCCATTCTCCATGCTTCTTTGCCGGAAGTCATTCAAGTCATTGAAGATTGGCTTTAAAAAACCCTTTTGGAGCGTCAAGCCGAAGAGAAAAACTTCGGTGGATTGGGGGGAATGTGCGCGGGAGGATTCTTTTATTCGGTGGAGGATGGATAATAGAGAATTCCGCGTGAACACCTTGAAGGGTAAATGGAACGATGGGCAGTATTGCCGTTTCATGGTCTTGAACGAAGATCCGCCATGCAAAGTGCAATGGCCGACATTTTTTATGAATATTGGTTACTGATTTTTTCAAGATTCTTGTTATAATGGTATTCGGAATAAACAATCGCTAGCGGTGTCGCTGGAAGAGTGTGTCTTTCGTTCGGTTCGAGACCACTTCTTTCGAAAAGCAAAAAAGTATTGGAGGTTTCGAATGGAGAGCAAAATTGAGGTTCTGCAGACAGTGATGATCAATTATCATCCCGATTTGTACAAAATTGTCGATGCTTTGAATCGAACATTAAAGCGAAAAGATTTAATGTTCGGATTGGCGTTGGATCCAAATGATCCGAAAAAAGCTGTTTTTACAATATATCGTACCTGAATGAAGTGATACTATGAAAAAAGTTATGATGATAATCGCAATTATAGCGGTGGTGGTTTTAGCCTTTTCCACCTATATTTATGCAAGTGCTAAAAAGCCTTATCAAAAAGCGGAAGAAGAAGCGTTGAAAGTAGCCAAAGACCACGGAATCATTTCGACTGTGGATAAATTCTATTTATACAACAGTAAGAAAACGTATTATGTGCTGATCGGCGAAAATAAAAAGCATGAAAAAATGGTAGCTTGGATTCCGAAACAGCGAAAAGATAAAATCCTATATGACAAATATTCGAATGGGATTTCCGAACAAAAAGCGATAGATAAACTATATCAAGATGAGAAACCGGCAAAACTTTTATCTGTGCATCTCGGCATGGAAGAAGTCGGACCGGTATGGGAAATGGCTTATTTGGATAAAGAAGGGGACTTAAATTATTACTATGTCCTTTTCAAAAACGGCAAATGGTGGAAGAAAATGACCAATATTTAAGGCGGTGCCTGACCCCCTTTACGCTTTAAAGCGTGAAGGGGGTCAGGCACCATTGATTGACTGAAGTGGGAAATGTATAATAGAGAGCGAATGGATTTGAACGTTGTGGTACTGCTTGGAGGGAATGTATACATGAAAAGTACAATTTCAGAAGTGAGTCAATATATTGGCCAAGAAGTAACCATTGGTGCTTGGCTATCAAATAAACGTTCCAGCGGAAAGATTGCTTTTTTGCAATTGCGTGATGGAACGGGATTTATTCAAGGAGTCGTAGTGAAAAACGAAGTGGAGGAAGAAGTCTTTCAAAAAGCGAAATCTTTATCACAGGAAACGTCGCTTTACGTAACAGGAATTGTTCGAGAAGACGCCCGGTCTCCATTTGGTTATGAGTTACAAGTGAAAGACATTCAAGTGATCCATGAGGCAGTCGATTATCCGATCACCCCTAAAGAACATGGAACGGAATTTTTAATGGATCACCGCCATTTATGGCTCCGGTCGCGGAAACAACATGCCGTTATGAAAATCCGTAACGAGATTATTCGAGCTACATACGAATTTTTTAATCAGAAAGGTTTTGTGAAGATTGATCCGCCGATCTTGACAGGAAGTGCACCGGAAGGAACAACGGAGCTTTTCCATACAAAATATTTTGACGAAGACGCCTATCTGTCTCAAAGCGGCCAACTTTATATGGAAGCAGCCGCGATGGCTTTTGGAAAAGTATTTTCTTTTGGTCCTACGTTCCGGGCTGAAAAATCGAAAACACGCCGCCATCTTATTGAGTTTTGGATGATTGAACCGGAAATGGCCTTTTATGAGCATGAAGACAGTTTGAAATTGCAAGAACAATATGTATCCTATATCGTTCAATCCGTGCTGAAAAATTGTCAATTGGAATTAGGACGTTTAGAAAGAGATACGAGCAAACTGGAAAAAGTGCAAGCGCCTTTCCCACGCATTACATACGATGAAGCGATAGAACTTCTTCATGAAAAAGGATTTCAAGACATTGAATGGGGAGAAGATTTTGGGGCACCCCATGAAACCGCTATTGCCGAGCACTTTGAAAAACCGGTCTTTATCACTCATTATCCGGCTAAAATAAAACCTTTCTATATGCAGCCTGATCCTAACCGACCCGAAGTAGTTCTGTGCGCTGATTTAATCGCACCGGAAGGATACGGTGAAATTATTGGCGGATCAGAAAGAATTCATGATTACGATCTGTTAAAGAAACGCCTTGAAGAATATCACTTGTCGCTTGATGCTTATCAATGGTATTTGGACTTGAGAAAATACGGTTCTGTCCCTCATTCAGGGTTCGGTCTAGGATTGGAAAGAACAGTTGCATGGATTAGCGGAGTGGAACATGTACGTGAAACGATTCCGTTCCCACGCTTGCTGAATCGTTTGTATCCTTAATGAACAAAAAGATCATCCATCTTAAAATATCAGTCTGAATGAAAGAGAAGGCTGTCAGCATTTCTTTATTTTCCATTGAAGAAATGGGAGTTTTAGAAATGCTGACTGTGATGAGAAACCACATTTTCATTTTATGATGATGTGGTTTTTTCATTTGTGATTTTCAGGTGAGCAGACCTACATATATAGCCAGCACGCGGATGAAGAGAAGAAAGCGATCGAATGGAAAAACGTTTTACATTATGACATCATGCTAGGGGGATTTACATTCTCTTTCTGCTATCCCCATGCTATACTATTGATTGAGGTGTCCGAAATGGATCAAAAAGAGCTGATGAAATTTTGGTTGGAAGAAGGAACGGTGAATGTTTCCAAGTTGCTTCTTACCCATTATACGAGATTGAATTTGACGGAAACAGAATTGGTGTTGCTTTTGCAGTTAAACCGTTTCATAGAAAAAGGAATCCACTTTCCTACGCCGGAAGAAATTTCGGATACAATGACCATTTCTGCAGCAGAATGCGCACGTATACTGCGAAAACTTGTTCAAATGCAATATATTGCCATTGAAGAAGGAGAAAAGCCCGGCTACGAAAGGTATTCTTTGCAGCCGCTTTGGGAAAAATTTTTGGATGTCCTATTGATGGAAAAAAGAAAAGAAGAGCTTCAAAAAACATGGGATCATGAGCAAGATTTGTACTCTTGCTTTGAGCAGGAATTCGGCAGACCCCTTTCGCCGTTAGAGTGTGAAACACTTGCGATTTGGATCGATCAAGACGGCCATACTCCCGTCATGATTAAAGCGGCTCTTCGAGAAGCGGTCATATCAGGGAAATTGAATTTCCGCTATATTGATCGAATTTTGTTTGAATGGAAAAAACAAGGAATACAATCCATCGATCAAGCAAGAGAATACAGCCAGCGTTTTCGACAAGGAAAACAACAAACCACTCAACCTAAAAAATCCCATAAAGCTGTTCCTTTTTATAATTGGCTGGAGAAATAAACATGTTTTTTCATCATTGCCCATTTTCAAAACGGTTAAAAAGAGAGCGTAAAGGACAGGACCGTAAAAGTATTTTTGTTCGGCATCCGTACAATCTTACGGACAATGGGTCAGTCTATTTTTAGAGAGAAAGGCGGTGACGATGATGTTGACAAAATCGCAAATTCGCTACTGTTTAGACGTAATAGCCAAAATGTTTCCCAATGCGAAAGGGGAACTGAATCACCGAAATCCATTCGAGCTGCTGATCGCTGTAGTGCTGTCTGCCCAGAGCACCGATGCGCATGTTAATAAAGTCACAAAATCATTATTTCAAAAATATAAAAGACCGGAAGACTATGTTCGTGTTCCGTTAGAGGAGCTGGAACAAGATATTAGATCCATCGGGCTTTATCGCACTAAGGCAAAAAACATTCAAAAATTGTGCAAAATACTTATCGAGAAACATCAAGGGCAAGTACCGGAAACGAAAGAGGAACTGATGGAATTGCCCGGAGTTGGAAGGAAAACCGCGAATGTCGTCGTTTCGATTGCTTTCGGACAGCCGGCCATAGCGGTGGATACTCATGTGGAAAGAGTGAGCAAGCGATTAGGAATTTGCCGCTGGAAAGATAGTGTGTGGGAAGTGGAACAAACTCTTATGAAGAAGGTTCCGAAAGAGGAATGGTCCATCACTCATCATCGGCTTATTTTTTTTGGACGGTATCACTGCAAAGCGCAATCGCCGAAATGCGAAGAATGCCCGTTATTGTCTTTGTGCCGTGAAGGAAAAAAAAGAATGAAGGGGAAGAAAGGGCTTGAAGAAGCAAAGAGAACTACCGAAGGAGCTTGAGGACGATTTTTTCTTTTTGCGCTCAAAACCGTTCGATGAAAATCAAGCACCGTTATCAGCAGCAGAACTGGAGAAATTTCCTTATTTTCTTTTTGAGTTGTCTTTTTATTGGAATAGTCCAATAGAAGAGTACCCTTGGGAAAATCCAGAAAAATCGATTCCGATTTTATTGAACAAATGGGAAAAAATTCGAGAAGGGTTAGAAAGAAAATTCTCCAAAAGAGAAAAAGTACTTAAAAGCGAGATGAGGGCAGGAATAGCGTTGTTTTTTATGTTGATGTTTTGGAGCAATTCTGCGCCGGTCGAACTTAGCAATTGGAAAGAGAAAATGGATGGATTTTATGCTAAACCCGTAAATGGAGCTGAACGGCTTCAATTTATTATGGAAAGGCCAAATAGTTATCCTGCTTTCAGGCAATTGGATGAACTGTTTACAGAACAGTATAAGCAATATGCTAAAATGGCTACTATTCAAAAACGGAAACAAAAAGAAGCAAAGTAAAAGGACTACTCCTTCGTTTTCACAGTATCTTGGAAGACGTAAGATCATTGTGAAAAGCAAGAAGGGGTAGTCCTTTTTTTGTCATTTCTCTTGAAAATCAAATTTTAAAGACCAAGAGGAAAAATCCCCTTGGTCATGGATGCAGGTCTATTATTCGTTAGGCGGAACGCTGTTGGTCGAAGCCGAACCCTTCGTTGATTGTCCTGAAACGGGTTGTTGTTTATTTTGATTGGACGGTGTAGATGGCTGATTCGGTTGACTTGGCTGTGTATGGTTATTGCTTCCATTACCGCCGCTTTGGTTTCCATTTCCTGTGTTGTTACTTGGTTGCTCTGGATTTTGGTTATTGCTATTGCCATTATTGCCGTTGCTGTTGTCATTATTATTGTTACCGCCGTTCATGCCGTTATTACTGTTTTCATTTCCGTTATTGTTGTCGGTTGGGTTCTCATTTGGATTCGTCGTTCCTTGGCCTTGATTATTGCCTTGTGATTGATCCGAATTTTCTTCACCTGGAACATTTACGCTCGTAGAAGCAGGTGCACTGCGTTTGCCATCTACAATGGCCACCACTGAAAATGAATAAGTTGAACCAGGTTGGACGCCGGAAATCACGATGGACGTACCATTCGTCGTTTGAGTCGTAGTGCCTTGGCTTGAAGAGGCAGTCACTTCAAACGAGGCCGGTTGATCGTAATTCCATGATAACGTGATGCTTTGTGTTAACGGATCGTACTGTCCGCTTAAACCAGATGGTGCAGAAACGGTTTGTTCCTCCTCTTTCTTATCGTCTTTCTTTTCTTGGTTATTGTCCTCTGAAGAATCATCAGAGTATTGGGTCGGTTCTTCTCCGCGGACAAATAATTCGTAATCAACCTTATCCCTCGGCACGCTTTTGCTGGCTATCCGTGGCGGATCGGATCCTGCTACAATCGGCAATTCGACAACGCTTTTCGGTTTTTTAAAGTCTTTTGTTTCCGTATTGGAGGAAACATGCGCCATCACGTTTTTAAACATTTTCTGAGCAATTTTGGATTCTTCAGGAGTTAAATAGTTTTTATTCGGTTCAGGATAGCCGGTCCAAACGGCCATTGAATATTTTGTAGTGTAGCCAACAAACCACGAATCTTTGTTGGCATAATCAGGAATACCATACTTTTGCCGCGTTTCTTCATCATAGTTGGTCGTTCCGGTTTTTCCTGCTAAAGGAAGTCCAGGTATATTCGCCGTTTGTCCTGTACCGGATTTGACGACGTCTTTCAACATATCCGTCACCATATAGGCGGTGTAGTCTTTCATGGCAATTTGCGGGTCAATCTGATTTTTGATTTCCGTTTCGCCATCGCGCAGCACAATTTTCTTAATACAATGCGGTTTATGGTAAATACCGTTATCACCAAACGCCGCGTATGCACCTGCCATTTGGAGCGGTGAAGGACCTTGATCCATTCCGCCGATGGCGTATGACTCATACATATGGTCGAAATGAATTCCCAAGTTGGAAAGGAATTCGCTTGCTTTATCAGGACCGACGGCTTGGAATGTTTTTAAAGCCGGAATATTGTAAGACCATTGCAGCGCTTTTCGAATCGATACTTGGCCTTTATAGGTGCCGTTGGCATTGCGAATCGGTTGTCCGTTTGAGTAGCTGTAAGGCTCATCGGTCAGCTGGTGGTAGGTGGACCATTTCAAGTATTCAATCGCAGGACCGTAATCGATGAGAGGCTTAATCGTAGAACCTGGCTGTCTGTGGGCATCGACAGCATAGTTATAGCCTCTTCTTACTTTTTGATTTCTTCCGCCTCCGATTGCACGAATTTCACCAGTTTTCGTATCTAAAAGAACGAGCCCGGCTTGAAACTTGTCATCCGGATATTGAATGACATCATTGGTGTTCATCATATTTTCTACATAGCTTTGGGCATCCGGATCCAAAGTGGTGTAAATTTTCAATCCATCGGAATAAGCGTTGTAGCCGCCCATGTTTTTCACTTCATCCACGACAAGGTCGATAAAAGCACCATACTTGTTATCCGCCGTATCGACTTTTCGTTTGGATGGAGGGACAAGATAATGAGTGACATGATCCGCTTCCGCTTGACGCATTTGCTGTTCAGTAATTTTCCTGTGTTGTTTCATCAATGATAAAACGATATCCTTTCGTTTTTCTGCTTGTTCCGGATGTTCAAACGGATTGTAATTATTCGGGCTTTGTGGCATACCGGCCAGCATGGCTGCTTCCGTCAGATTGATTCAGATCTTTATTAAAGTAATGCTTTGCCGCTGCTTTAATTCCGAATATGCCATCAGACATATAAATTTTATTGACGTACATTTCAAAGATTTGTGCTTTTGTATATTTACGTTCTAGCTGATATGCCAGCCACCATTCTTGTACTTTTCGTTTAATCGTTTTTTCATGAGTCAAAAATGAGTTTTTGACTACTTGCTGAGTGATGGTGCTTCCGCCTTGGGAACCATAACCGTTTGTCACATTGCTGATAATGGCTTTAATGGTTCGAATAATATCGATCCCGTGATGTTGGTAGAAACGGGCATCTTCGGTGGCAATGATCGCATCTCTCACTAGTTTGGGGACCTCGTCATATTTGACATAGTCCCGATTTTCGGATCCCACCGAGGTAATATAGTGTCCATCCTTGTCGTAAATTTTGGAAGGAATGGGGTCCTTTAGCATCGATTCATTTAATTTAGGCGCGTCTTTAATGAAGTAGGCGAACGTTCCAATCCCGCCCACCAACATGACGAGACCGACAATCACCAATGATAACAGGATACGTTTGGCCAAAGAACCGCCATTTCGCTTCTTTTTTGGTTTTTTGCTTTGCTGTCTTCGTCGTTCTGTGCGTGATTTATATTGGTCAGCCATAAGCTTACTCCTCACTTTCAAAAATAAAAACCTAATCGCTTTCTACTTTGATATCATTATGGGTTTTTTGGCAGAAATTAAAAATAAGAATGGTAAAGAATGTCTACCACTTCCAAATAATCAATGCGAGGTTGATACTTAATCGGAATAGTTTTCCCATAATTTTCAATTTCTTCTTTTTTGATGGATTTCCTTCCCCCGTTTTTCATCCGTTCCCAAAATCGAAAAAGATGTTGGCTCGGAAGCAAGAACACTTCATCCGTTGTGGTGAAACGGATAATAACGAAGGAGATGCCTTTTTGTTGTTCCACTTGCATCATGTGGCGGATTTGATGTTCGTGAAAATTTTGCAGTGGAAAAGAGTGCAAGTTTTTCGTTTCTTTGGCTTCAAAGTCAATATATCTCCCCTTGTATACTCCGTTATAGTCTGTAGTGGATGGCTGTTTGAAATAAGCCTCTTTGATCACAGCGGCACTCCTTGCCGGATAATCTACTTGAACAATTTGAATAGGTGTCGGCTTTTTATGAATGACAGCATGTCCAATTTCTAAATAATACTGATTGGTCAAATTGAGATCTTCTTCGAGAGTCATTCCTCGATTGCCGTATCGTATCGGTTTTGAATGCCCTTTTTTCGCTATTTGTTGTTGAGAAGGATTGTATTTTTTTCCATTTGGATAATGAAACTCCACGATCAACACCTCGCAGACTACTACATATCATATCAGAAACCGAGCCGAAATGGGGGAATAAAAATCTGAAATTGTCGCTATCATAAGCTTATATATGGAAAAGAGGCGAGATATATGAACAAAACCTTATTTTTTCGTTGTATTTTTTCCAAAATCGTTGGTGCTGACCGTTTTTCCTCAATGGAAGACGTTATTTTAAAGGCAGTTTGGCGCCATAACATGGATAATATCAGCAGAACGAGCGCTTATTTTCATTTTTACCGCCATCACCCAGAGATAAAATGGGCTTTTTTGGCGTCGATGGTATCCAGAAATGCTGGATATAATATGTGTGATTTAAAAAGTCCACAATTGATCACGTTATTAGAAGAAGAAACTAGGGACCATATGTTTTTAGCTTATGAAAGAGCCAATTGGCTGATTTTTCGTGATGCGTATCCGCAATTGCTTCTATATCATTTCTCCAAATTAGAAAATCTCCCTCTTTTTCGAAGTTTAGATCGCTGGGGCGTTTCCCAATTTATGATTGAAGAATGGGAGCGCTTTTGGGTGGAAAAAGACGGAGATCGGCTGCTGAAAGCACTTATCATCAATGAACAAAACGTTATTCAAGAACCGATATTAAAACATCCTCTGTACAAAAAGAAAGTTTTTCGTTCATTGCTGTTTTGGGTGGAGGAATGTTTGCATTTCAGCACGGTTTTATTTCCGACGATCAATGGAAATTTATACGGTTCCAGCGTGACCTCGTTTCGCAACGTGGATGCGCGAATCGATTTAGGAAAGCGGTTGGCTCATATCTTGTTTCATACGGATCTTTATCCTCATTTTTTGTTATTTGCTCGAAAGGTGGAGCATACTGGTTCGCGGAAAGATTACGAGCGTTTTATGAAAAAGCCGTTTTATAGCCAGACGCCCATGCTTCGATGGGCATTTCCGATCGTGGAACATCATATACATACAAGGAGAGACTGGTCGCAAGAAGCGGTCATCAAAGATGAATGGTTTATGGATTCCGAACCTGGAAAACCCGTCCATTTAACAGAATGGTTTGTTCAAAAGCAGATTCAACTCCAATGGGCAAGCTTGATGAAAAAGATATAAAAAGAATCCAAAAAAGCAAGGAATTCCTTGCTTTTTCGGTCTTGAATGAATGATGGACTACGTTGATGGGCGGTTAGGTCCCGAGAGTTTTTTGTCACCATAGGCGGATTTTGTCTCAGAACGAGTACCTTGGTTTTTCGGCTTTTGTTCTTTTTTCTCAGCCATATTGTACACCTCCCGTCCTATTGTTAGCTTTTCGGAAAGGAAAAATACGGTGAAAGAAGGAAAAGAATAGCCCATTCTGTTAAAAAAATTCTTTCTTTGCCGAATGGCATCTAGTTTTGTCAAGAAGGCAGGGAATGGCAAAAAAATCAAGAATATGGGTAATACCTTGAAGGAAAGGAGAGGAAATTCTATGATACAAAGAGAAGAAATTTTAAAGTTGTTTGAGCAAATAGAAGAGAAAGTCGAAGATATGGATGATCTTTTGACGGTCAGTATTCATCAGGAGAAAGAAGCGGGATTTCAATCGATTGAAAAGCAAAAAAAATGGCTTATGGACCAATTGGCAGATATTGAAGCAAATGTGGAATACATTTCCTATACACAAATGAACCCTTCATCTGTTAGAAAACTTGCGTTGTGAAGAACAGTTTCGTTATAGTTTTTTTAGTAGCTTATAGATGATAAATAAGCTGCTTTTTTTATTCTTGTCAGCGGGAATGTCAAAGTCTTTCATATTGATTCGCCAAAAGCCGTTTTCATTATATTTTCGATATTTGGACCATCCTTTTATCTTGCGTCTTTCATTCTTTCCTTTTGTACGTATCCGCTTTGCACGAAACTTTTATTCAGTGCTTGAAACGGCAGCCCCATTGATTAAAGATGATTTGGTTAGATCTTGTTTTATGATTAAAGGGGGGATGTATATGGCTGGACAATCAAATTTATGGATATTAACTAGCGAACTGTTAAAGCTTGTTCAGCAGGCGGATGAAGTGTATGAAACCGTTCGATCAACGGGGAAAGAAATGGATTTTTATACGGAAGTGAAGCCTTTTGCAGACAAAATGAAATCGTTAAGTTATGAATGGGAAGCGGAAGCAAAAAAGTGGCTTATGAGTCAAAAACCGAAGTACATCCATAAACAACAAATAACCGCGACATTAGAAAATTTGCAAATCATCGCTGTACAAGCCTTTTTTCCAAAAACTAGCTACAGTCGTTTTAAGCAAACCGTTCATACAGTGGAGTATGTTTTAAATGAAGTAAAACGGAATGTTCATGATGGAGAATCCTCAAAAAATGTGATTAATGACAATGAATCGTAAAACTTCATTTTTCAATCATCAGACAAGGAATAGAATCATATGGGCGGAATATTTTCGTAAGGGCGCATAAAGGGAGTTTTAAGGCGGAAACAAAAAAGAGGCGGATTTTAAAAGGGACGGACTAACCTTTTAAAATCCGCTTCTTTATTGAGATTATAAAGCAGAAGTTGTATTCTTCCATAACGATTGTTCCAAGACAATGGGACTGATTGCTCCGGCGGTTTCTAAATCACGAACAACGTCTCTGTAGTCTCTGAGAGGCAGCTCATTCAACAAATACAAATTTCTGGCAAAATCAAGAAGCTGATTAAAATCTCGCGGCGGGTAAGATTTTTTTTCCAGAAATTTTTCTTTTAACTCGTGAATGGTCATTTTATCAACCCCCTCTTTTTTTGTTTTATGTTAACATAAATAGCCACTTATTTGGACACATTTTTGTAAAAAATAGATATACAAATATCGACATTATCGGAAAATTATGAATTCACTTTTCAACTTTTGCCACATAAAATAAATCAACAGAAATAGAGAAAGGAGAAAACATGATGCGGAGGCAAACGACTAGCGGTTATCCGTATTTGGCTCATTATCAAGCTGATCCAGGCCAACCTTATGAAATTTTACCTCATGGCCAGTCTGGTCCCATTTTTCATCATTATGCTCACTACCCTTATCAAGCTTATGATCCTTTAAATGCGGAAAATGCCGGGAGTTCTTTCGTTTATCCCGCAATCCCGAATCAGCCCCCGGCAACAACGAACAGCAGCGACTTATTTGAAAATCCGCTGCATCCTAAGAAACATACTGTCCCCACACAAATAAACTATTTGCATCCATACCCGAAAGGCAACTTAATGAAACCGCCATCAGGCGGATTTCACACGATCATGAATTCTTTCAAAAATCAGGATGGCACCTTGGATATGAACAAAATGATTAACACTGCCGGTCAGATGATGGCGGTAATGAATCAATTTTCGAGTGTGGTAAAAGGGTTTGGCAGCGTATTTAAACAATCATAGGATTCAACCCAGGAAATGAAAGAACCCGCCGTTTTGGAAGGCGGGTTTTCATACGTGGTTTGCAAAAAAATCATGTCAATCGGATAGTTCAATTATTTTCCCTTTCTTTTTCGGTAAAATCAATGTTAGCAGGCCGTCTTTGTACTTCGCTTTTGCCATTTTTTCATTAACCAGTGCAGGGAGAGGAATCGTTCTTGATTGTCTCCTAAAAGAAGTTTGCTCTTGCACGATTTGCCGCTTCTCATTTTCCTCCAGTACATACTCTCGCTCAGAAACGGTAATAGTGACAAATTGAGCATTGATTTCTATTCCAATTTGTTCTTTTGATACACCGGGCAGTTTAGCCAATATCCAGTATTCATTTTCTTTTTCTCTCATTTCCACCGGAAAAGAGCCGGCAAAAAATTCATCGATGTGCTTTAAGAAATTTTTCATCGGCCGCTCAGGAAAAATGCCGTTCATGGATTTCATCCAGTCGTCAAACGTATTGTGCTTTTTCGGTTTCTCTGGAAGATGGCTGTCCATCGCCATTTTCTATTCTCCTTTCTTCAATCGGTTCTCTTCATTTACAATATGCCAAAATATTGGAGAGGTGACTGCCGTTTGCGGGTGTTATATGGTGCAACTTTTTTCTTTTAAAGAGAACGTTTATTCGGTACAATAGGCAGTATTGAGGTGAACGATGAAATGGAAAAGAAAAAAACGATACAAGAAGCGATTGAGTGGCTGAAAACGGATGAATCCATCAAGGATCAGATTGTTCATTGGCATACCATTCCCGAAAAAGAAGCGAAAACAGCTCCCTTTCCAAAAACGCTTCATCCTTTATTGAAAGAAGGGCTTCAAAAACGGGGGATCGATCGTCTTTATACTCACCAGCTTGCAGCTTATGAGAAAGCTAGAAATGGTGAGAGTTTTGTCGTAGTGACCCCCACTGCTTCGGGAAAAACATTGTGCTACAACTTACCTGTTCTTGAATCCATTTTGTCCGATTCTTCATCAAGAGCCCTTTATTTATTTCCGACAAAGGCGTTGTCACAAGATCAGAAAAGCGAATTAAACGAAATGATAATGGAAATTGGGGCTGATATTAATAGTTATACATATGACGGTGATACTCCGTCGGGAATCCGGCAAAAAATCCGAAAAGCCGGACATATTGTCATTACCAATCCGGACATGCTGCATTCCGGGATTTTGCCCCATCATACAAAATGGGTTTCCTTATTTGAAAATTTAAAGTTTGTCATTATTGATGAATTGCATATATATCGTGGAGTATTTGGCAGCCACGTGGCCAATGTCATTCGGCGTTTGAAGCGAATTTGCCGATTTTACGGAAGCGATCCAGTGTTTATTTGCACGTCAGCGACGATTGCGAATCCAAAGGAGTTAGCGCAAGCGATTTGCGAAACGCCTATGGCTTTGATCGACAATAATGGCGCTCCAAGCGGGAAAAAGCATTTTGTATTCTATAACCCGCCGGTCGTCAACAAGCCGCTGAACATTCGCAGAAGCGCGCTTTTTGAAGTTCGGAAAATAGCCGGCGAACTGTTGAAAAACAAAATTCAAACCATCGTATTCGCTAGAAGCCGAGTCCGGGTGGAACTGCTTCTTTCCTATTTGCAGGAACTAGTCCAGCATGAATTAGGTCCTAAGTCCATCCGTGGTTATCGTGGCGGCTATTTGCCATCGGAACGGCGAGAAATCGAAGAAGGTTTAAGAAAAGGAGATATTTACGGAGTAGTCAGTACGAATGCTCTGGAATTGGGCGTGGATATTGGTCAATTGCAGGCGTGTGTGATGACGGGTTATCCAGGTTCGGTATCCAGTGTTTGGCAGCAAGCGGGCAGAGCCGGCAGAAGACAAGGAGAATCTTTAGTGATCATGGTGGCTACTTCCAGCCCTCTCGATCAATATATTGTCAATCACCCGGATTACTTTTTGGACAAAAAACCGGAAACAGTACGGATTAATCCAGACAATTTAATCATCTTAGTAGACCATATAAAATGTGCTGCATATGAACTTCCTTTTCAAAAAGGAGAAACGTTTGGAAATGCAGAAGTGGAAGAGATTTTGGAGTTTTTGACAGAGGAAAGAATTCTTCATTATAAAGGCGAACGTTGGTATTGGATGAACGACTCGTTCCCGGCTCATAATATCAGCTTGCGGTCTGCTTCTCAAGAGAATGTCGTGATTATTGATACGACGGAAACAGCCAATGTCAAAGTGATTGGGGAAATGGACCGCTTTAGCGCCATGACACTTCTTCATGAAGAAGCGATTTATCTTCATCAGGGAATTCAATATCAAGTTGAAAAATTGGATTGGGATGAAAAAAAAGCGTATGTAAGAGAAGTGGATGTAGATTATTATACGGATGCCAACCTCGCGATTCAGCTCCAAGTGTTGGAAATTGACAAACAGCGGGGAAATGAACAGGCGCTAATCTCTTTTGGTGATGTAGGAATCCATATTCTTCCGACTATTTTCAAAAAAATAAAACTAGATACCCATGAAAATATTGGTTCAGGACCTATTCATCTTCCGGAAGAGGAAATTCATACGAGTGCCGCTTGGATTTCTTTGCAGCAAGATTTAAAAACTTTTTCCGAAGAACATTTAGAAGAGGGATTGATTGGCGCTGCGCATAGTTTAAAAGCCGTTATTCCGTTGCATATTCTATGCGATCCCTCGGACATTCATATAGCGCCTCAAGTAAAAGCAAATTACAATGGAAAACCGACGATCTTTATTTATGACCATTATCCGGGAGGCATTGGATTAAGCACGGAAGTGTATAACCGAATGAAAGAAATGATTTTCAGCGCAAAAGAGTTGGTTGAGAGTTGTCCTTGCGAGAACGGCTGTCCGTCCTGTATTGGAACGGATGTCGCTTCAAAGCACGGCAAAGATCATACAATACGGCTGCTAGATCTTTTCGCTAAAGCGGTCAATGAACCGATGGAGTGAGGAACATGTCGTTATCGAGTAAACTGCAACGAATGAAATCCCATTTAGTACGAGACAAAGAAGTGGTCCGATTAGATCAAAACCCGCCAAAAACGGAACAGGAAGAAGAGAAAGAGATTCCTTACCTCGATGAATGGCGAGCAGCTGGAGCTGAGCCCTATTTTTTTGACCATCAATACTGTTTGATTCGCCGATCGTTTTACAGCCTCGATCATCGCCATGGCAAGTACAGTTTCCGTGAGCTGATCGAAGCTGTCCGGCATTGGAACCAGTGGGATGGTGACCATCCTTTATCAGCCAAGGGACTATCTCATGATGAGCTGTTTTTCTTTGACACGGAAACCACGGGGCTGGGACACGGTGCGGGCAATACGATCTTTTTATTGGGCCATGCCCGTGTATTGGACCATCAAGTGGAAGTTGTTCAGCATATTTTGCCTGAACCGGGTTATGAAATTGCACTTTATCAAAGTTTTTTGGAAAATATCGATTACCAAAAATTGGTTACTTACAATGGGAAAGCGTTTGACTGGCCACAGGTGAAAACACGACATACTTTAATCCGCGAGCATGTTCCAAAGCTGCCGGAATTCGGTCATTTTGATTTATTCCATGCTGCACGGAGAATGTGGAAAGAGAAACTCGAGTCCGTTAAACTGTCCAATGTGGAAAAGAGCATTTTAGGAATTGAACGGAAGGATGACGTTCCCGGCTATTTGGCTCCGATGATTTATTTTGATTATGTAGAAAGAAAAAAGCCGGATGGAATGATAGGCATTTTAAAGCATAATGAGCATGATATACTTAGCCTCATTTCGTTATACATCCATTTAACCTATCAAATTCTGGGTCTTGTCGATCAAACAGAAAATGAAAAATACCAAGTGGCAAAATGGTTCCACTATATTGGCGAAAATAAACAGGCAATGCGATCTTTAGAAGACTTGGTGGAAGAAAAAAAGACAGATAGCAGTGTTGATTTTCGGGCAAAGCAGCTTCTGGCAAAAGAATACAAAAAGGGAAAACAGTATGAGAAAGCTGTACCGCTATGGCTTGAAATAGCGGAAAAAGGGCCTATCGCCATGAAAAAAGAAGCCCTCATTGAGCTTAGCAAGTATTATGAACATAAAGAAAAAAATTTGGAGGCTGCCTATACCTTTGCGGAAAAAGCACTCGACCACTATAAGCGATGGCATGGAAGAACGAGAAAAGAACAAACGGAGACAAATGACCTATATAAAAGATTGGAACGGATCCGGCGCAAATTATTGAAGAATCAAGAATGGACAAGGTAATTTCCCGGGCAATCGCAAAATTCGACAAATGGTCATTTTTTCATTTGAGGATTGGTACAGATGATTATAAAATATAGACAGAACGAACTAAACACAGGGGTGATTGAAAGTGTATCGGGCATTGCTGGTTTTATTTTTTGTGTTTATTCTCGTCATGAGTGTGATGATGATTCATTTAAAAGATACTTTCTATTCTTTCCTGTAAATTAGGTTTTTGCATTAATACATGTTTCTCTTTTTTCTCATAGGCTATTCATATAAAAACCTGGAGAGAAAAGAGAAAAAACATGTATTGCAGACCAAAAGTATTACCGCCGATTATTCATCCGACAATTAATCGCGAAAATCATCTGATTCATCATTATGTAGTACCACACATCCATCCAAGTCATACAACCACTTTTAATCACCATGTTTTTCAGCATCAGCGCTATTTTCCATATACAGAACCGACAGTGAATGATGCGCTTCACCAAGATTTGGTGGGATTCGGGCCGGAGCCAAGGCCGCTATTTGGTCCTTAACGGTAAGTGCCTAATGATACACTTTTTTCGAGTATTGCCTTATTTTGCGGTTTATGAGAAAAATTAGCTTCTTTTAAGGGAAAGTGAGCGGCAAAACCAGGAAGGGTCTGGCCCCTTATGCGAAAGGGGACGGACCTTGTTTTGAACTCAATGGGAGGGATTGATACGAAGGTAGCTGCTGTATCAGGATATAAGCCGATAGAATTAGGTATTTTTCATCATGATGCCAAAGCGATTGATTACATAAAAAAAGGCATTCAAAAAGAAATTCAAGAATTATTGGAAGAAGGTCTTGAATGGGTCCTGATTAGCGGTCAATTGGGAGTTGAGTGCTGGACAGCGGATGTGGTATTGAACATGCGGATAGAACATCCTGATTTAAAGCTGGCTGTATTAACTCCTTTTTTAGATCAGGAGAAAAATTGGAATGAAGCGAACCAAGAGATGTATTATGACATTCTGAACAACGCAGATTTTGTGGATTCCATTTCTAAACAGCCTTATACCGGTCCCTGGCAATTTCAAAATAAAAACAAGCTCTTTCTTCAAAAAAGCGATTGTCTAGTCCTTTTATATGATGAAGAAAAGGAAGGATCGCCAAAGTACCTTTATCAACAAGCTAAAAAATACCAAGAAATCAATCCGTATTATAGAATTAAGCAAATCACTTTTTTTGATTTGCAGAACATTGTAGAAGAAGAACAATGGGAAAATCATGATTGGTAGGTTCATAATTGACAAAAGTCCATATATTTGAAAAAATAAAGTGTACTCTCCATACTGGATGGTCGAGTCCTGCTGGAGAAAGCGGACCTTTTGAAAATAGAGGTGATGGCTTTTATGTTATCTAATAAAGTAAAGTTAACGGCGAAAGATATTTTAGAAAAAGAATTTAAGACAAGCATGCGGGGATATAATCAAGAAGAAGTTGACCAATTTTTGGATCTTGTCATTAAAGATTACGAAACTTTTCACCAAGCCATTGAAGAATTGCAAAAAGAAAACTTAAGATTGAAAATGAAGCTTGAAAAAGCGTCTAAAGTGGAGTCTCCATCCATGTCACGGCTTCAAACGCAGCCGGCCAGCCAGCCGCAGCCAGCTGTCACCAATTATGACATTTTAAAAAGACTTTCCAATTTAGAAAAACATGTATTCGGCGATAAGCTTTATGAAGATTAACCTTTTTCGTCATGAATAAAGAAAATGACGTTGAATTTTTGCGCTGTTTCTTTTATAATAGTTCAAGCCAAAAGGATAATAACGTTCAGGTAATCGCTGCCGCCTTAAAGGCTGCAGAGGAAAGTCCATGCTCACACGGTGCTGAGATGCCCGTAGTGTTCGTGCCTGGCGAAACCATAAGCCAGGGCAGCTCGGCATTTGCTGGGCTGACGGCAGGGAAAATACCTAAGTCCCTTAAAGGGATATGGTATGATTACCTTGAAAGTGCCACAGTGACGCAGCTTTGCGAGAAATCGCAAAGGTGGAACGAGGTAAACCCCGCGAGTGAGCAACCCAAATTATGGTAGGGGCGCCTTCTCGAAGGAAATGAACGGAGAGAAGGGCAAGCAAGATGTTCTTGCTTGCAGATAGATGATTACCGCCTGAGTACGAGACTATCCCAGTCGCTTGCAGTACGAAGGAACAGAACATGGCTTACAGAACGTTATTATCGGGAATAGGATGTATAAAAAGCTCTCCTTTTGGGGGAGCTTTTATTATGGGTTTAAGAAGGAGTCCCATTTGTTCTACATACGGTTATCAATGAAAAATGAATAGGTGATGAAATGTCAACATATACCATTATTGCGACTACTGCAATGGGACTGGAAGCCATTGCGGCGAAGGAAATCAGAAACTTGGGATACGAATGCAAAACCGAAAACGGAAGAGTCCTGTTTCAAGGTGATGAAAAAGCCATTGCCCGTGCCAATCTTTGGTTGAGAACGGCGGACCGGATCAAAATTCGCGTCGGCCATTTTAAGGCATTCACATTCGATGAACTTTTTGAACAAACAAAAGCGTTGCCTTGGGAACAATTTTTGCCCGTAGATGCTGAATTTCCCGTTCAAGGCAAATCCGTTAAATCCAAGCTGTACAGCGTTCCGGACTGCCAAGCGATCGTCAAAAAAGCGATTGTCGAACGTCTAAAAAAAGCGTATCATCACCCTTCATGGCTGGAAGAAAACGGAGCTTTGTTCAAAATTGAAGTGGCCATCCATAAAGACGAAGTGGAACTGTTGCTAGACACATCGGGCAGCGGACTGCACAAGAGAGGCTACCGTGCTGGACAGGGAGAAGCGCCGTTAAAAGAAACACTGGCAGCGGCTTTAGTATTGCTTACGAATTGGACGCCGGACCGTCCGTTTATCGACCCTTTTTGTGGCTCGGGAACCATTCCGATTGAAGCGGCATTAATTGGTCAAAATATTGCTCCTGGATTCAATCGCAGTTTTGTTTCTGAAACATGGCCTTGGATGGATACCGCTATTTGGGACGATGCTCGCACTGAAGTGGAAGATCTTGCCGAATACGACCGAGAATTGGATATTATGGGGACGGATATCGATCATCGGATGATCGACATTTCCAAACAAAACGCTTACGAAGCTGGCCTAGGCGAAATGATTCAGTTTAAGCAAATGCAGGTAAAAGATCTTCATACCACAAAACAATACGGAGTGATCGTCGGGAATCCTCCGTATGGAGAGCGGTTAGGAGAAAAAGCGGAAGTAGAGGCTATGTATCGGGAAATGGGGAGGACTTTTGCAAAATTAGAGACTTGGTCGATTTATATTTTGACTTCCCATCGGCAATTTGAAACATTTTATGGAAAACCGGCAACGAAAAAAAGAAAGTTGTTTAACGGATTTATCAGAACGGATTTTTATCAATACTGGGGGCCGAAACCACCAAAAGACGTGAGATCATATTGATTGGCGGGGGTCTTCCCCGCAGTTTAATATTTGTGCAGAAAGCTCCGGTATCGAATAGACTGTATCGGATTGTTCGATTAAATAGCGAGTGGTCGGTTTATCTATAGAAAGCAAATATACTTTTCGAAATCTTCGCAATTAGACCGTTTTTAAAAGCCCGCCGATATTTTTTGGAAAATGTGGTAAAATGGGTTCATACGGAGAAAAGGGGGGACCTATATGAATCCAATGACGAAAGAAATTGAAAACGATTTTTTGCAATATATCCAAAAAATGACCTCTTTTCAAGAGGCTTTAAATCTTCTTTATTGGGATATGCGGACAGGTGCGCCTAAAAAAGGAATTCAGCAGCGTGCCAATGTGGTGGGGGTATTGTCTTCTGAATTGTTTCAAATGTCTGTCTCCGACGAAATGGCATCTTTTATTGCCAGTTTATCCCCTCATGAAGAAAAGCTTTCGCCGACAGTTGCAAAAATACTAGAAGAATGCAAAAAGGAATATCATCGCAATAAAAAAATTCCGACTCAAGAATATAAAGAGTACATAATATTGCAGTCAAAAGCGGAGAATGCATGGGAACAAGCAAAAGAAGAAAGTCGTTTTGAAATGTTTAGACCTTATTTAGAAAAAATCGTTGAGTATAAGAAGAGATTTATTGAATATTGGGGCTATGAAGGCCATCCATACAATGCATTGCTTGATTTGTACGAACCAGGAGTGACAGTGGATGTTTTAGATCCTGTTTTTAAAAAGGTCCGGACATTTCTGGTAGATTTTGTTTCAAAAATTGAGAAGTCGCCTCATAAACCAAAAACCGATTTTTTATTTGAATATTTTCCAAAAGAAAATCAGCGCTTATTTAGCTTACAGATATTAAAGAAAATGGGGTATGATTTAGAAGCCGGCCGATTGGACGAAACGATTCATCCTTTTGAAATAGCCTTAAATCCGGGTGATGTTCGAGTAACGACTCACTATAATGAACAAGACTTCCGGGTCGCCATATTCGGTACGATCCATGAAGGAGGTCATGCCATTTATGAACAAAATATCCGCCATGATTTGATCGGAACACCTCTCTGTGCCGGCACGTCAATGGGCATTCACGAATCACAATCATTGTTTTATGAAAATTTTATCGGCCGACATCGTCATTTTTGGAAAAAGCATTTTGATCTCTTGAAGCGCTATTCCAATGGCCAGTTTGATACCGTTTCTACAGAAGAGTTTTATCGGGCGGTGAACGAAGTAAAGCCGGGATTGATTCGGATCGAAGCCGATGAATGTACTTATCTGCTCCATATCATTATTCGGTATGAAATAGAAAAAGCGCTTTTCCAAGATGAAATACAGGTGAAAGATTTACCGGAAATTTGGAATTTAAAATATAAAGAATACTTAGGCGTTTCTCCTCAAAACGATGGAGAAGGCGTGCTCCAAGATATCCACTGGGCAGGAGGAGATTTTGGTTATTTTCCTTCCTACGGTCTCGGACTTATGTATGCAGCCCAATTTTACTACAGTATGAAAAAGGATTTACCTGATTTGGAGGGGCTTCTGGAAACAGGCCAATTGCTTAAGATCAAAGAATGGCTCAATCAAAATGTCCACCAATACGGAAAATTAAAAAAACCGCTCGAAATTTTAATGGATGCGACAGGAGAAGAATTAAATCCGGAATATTTCATCCGTTACATCCGCAATAAATATACGGACATTTACCGGTTATAGCTCACCGGAAAACCGTCATGTTTGATTTTCTTTGAAAAAGGCATGATCTCATTTTTTAGAAGTTTATTGTTATATAGTGGATCATCCGATCAAAAAGCGTTTCATGTTTCTTGAGGAGAAAAAAGTTTCTCCTCTTTTTCTAGTTTATGGCTTTGGTGTGATACCGTTATCGTTAAATAGTAGGGGCTTGTATGAAAGCATTTTTTTAATTGTTGGCCGTAAACCATAGGTAACGTAATAGCATCGCTGCGAATCTTTCCGAAAGTATAAAAAAACAGAAAAATAAAGAATGTTCAGAATTAAGAGGAATATATCGTGGAAAGATTTATTCAAACAAAATAATGTTCGTATTTTCTATTGAAATCACTTACTAATTTGCTATAATGTTAGTAAAATTTCAAAATGCATTCACTCATATAATGGCAAGAATATGGCTTGCCAGTCTCTACCGGACTGCCGTAAACAGTCTGACTATGAGTGAGCAATGAGGCGGACCGATTTGATTTGATCTGTCCTGTTTTTCCTTGTCCCTTTAAAAGCTCAAAGGGCATTGCTTCACTCATGTTTGGGGAATGCAATGACCTGCGGGCTTTTTTCTTTTCTGCGGGTCAAAAGAAAAGGAGGACTATGATGAAGCATTTGGAAGAAAAAATTTTAAAGGAAGGTTTGGTTTTATCTGATCAGGTGCTGAAAGTCGATTCCTTCCTGAACCATCAAATCGATCCTTTCCTTGTCAAGGAAATGGGGGAAGAGTTTGCGAAAAGATTTCAAAACGAGTCCATTACAAAGGTGCTGACATTGGAATCAAGCGGTATTGCTCCGGCGGTCATGACGGCTCTTGAACTGAAAGTGCCGGCTATTTTCGCTCGCAAAAACAAATCTTTGACTTTGTCGGAAAATGTTTATTTATCAGAGGTGTACTCTTTTACAAAACGTGAGAAGAGCACCATCTATGTATCGAAAAAATATTTAAAC
Organism: Bacillus sp. FSL W8-0223; assembly: GCF_038006805.1. NCBI lineage: Bacteria > Bacillati > Bacillota > Bacilli > Caryophanales > Bacillaceae > Bacillus > Bacillus sp. FSL W8-0223. The sequence goes on along the minus strand of NZ_JBBOVX010000001.1, from coordinate 2,230,399 downwards.
GAAAGCGATCGTGTCCTGATTATCGACGATTTTTTGGCAAACGGACAAGCAGCTTGCGCCTTATTGGATATCTTAAAACAAGCAGGTGCACACCTCGTTGGAATAGGCATCGTGATTGAAAAGGCCTTTCAAAATGGCGGTTCCCTTCTTCGTAAGCAAAATATTCGAGTGGAGTCGCTGGTCCGAATTCAGTCATTGGAAAACGGTAAAGTACGATTCCATGAGGAGGCATTGCTATGAAAAACCGATGGATCCAAACGGCTTCGTTAGGGCTGCAGCATGTTTTGGCCATGTATGCTGGGGCGGTGATTGTTCCTTTAATTACAGGCAGTGCGTTGAAAATGACCAGCGAACAATTAACCTATCTAGTATCGATTGATATTTTTATGTGCGGGATAGCGACCTTCTTGCAAGTATGGAAAGGAAAATGGTTTGGAATCGGTTTGCCGATTGTGTTGGGATGTACATTTACGGCTGTTGCTCCGATGATCGCCATCGGACAGTCGTACGGCTTGCCGGGTGTTTATGGAGCCATTTTGGCTTCAGGGATTTTTGTCGTGCTGATTGCGCCTGTTTTCAGCAGACTTGTCCCATTTTTCCCGCCGATCGTAACGGGCTCTGTTGTTACGATTATTGGTCTTACACTAATACCTGTTGCCATGAAAAATATGGCCGGAGGAGAAGGAAGCCCCGATTTCGGTTCTCCTGCCAATATTGCCCTTTCTTTTGGAACATTAATTGTCATTATCGTACTTTATCGTTTTTTCACAGGTTTTATTCGATCCATTTCTGTTCTTCTTGGGTTATTGGCTGGTACAATGGCGGCAGCAATGATGGGAAAAGTGGATTTTTCACCCGTTTCGGAAGCATCCTGGTTCCATATGATTAAGCCGTTTGTATTGGGTGTGCCAGCTTTTCATTGGACTTCCATTTTGACCATGATTTTTGTGGCGATTGTGAGTCTTGTTGAGTCAACCGGCGTCTATTTTGCGGCGGCAGATATTTGTGAAAAGAAAGTAAATGAAGATGATCTCAAAAAAGGATATCGTTCTGAAGGGATTGCCAGTATTTTAGGATCTCTCTTTAATTCTTTTCCGTACACGGCTTTTTCGCAAAATATCGGACTTATCCAACTATCCGGCGTCAAATCAAGATCTGTTATATTCGTAACGGCGTTCATTTTAATGCTTCTTGGATTGATTCCAAAGATAGGAGCTTTTACAACGATCATCCCGTCCTCTGTTTTAGGCGGGGCAATGGTGGCAATGTTTGGCATGGTCATAGCTCAAGGAATTAAAATGCTAAGCAAAGTCGATTTTACATCGCAAGAAAATTTATTGATTATGGCTTGTTCCATTGGGATGGGACTTGGAGTGACAGTGGTGCCGGATTTATTTGGCCAATTACCGAAAGCTCTGCAAATATTAACAGGAAATGGAATTGTGGCTGGAAGTGTGACAGCCATTGTTTTGAATATCGTGTTTCATATGATTGGCAAAAGAACAGATAAAAGCACAGCTGTGATTCAACAGAAAATTTCATAAAAATATTCAAAAATTTAGCTGGAAAAAATAAATGAAAGGCAAGGGACTCGATTCCTTGCTTTTTTATTTGGCCCTTCATACCAAATCCGGGGGTATGCTGGGCCAGTGTTGTTTGCGGTGAAACTTTTGTTCTATTCACAGGATGCCCGGACAGATTGTCTTGATTTTTGGAATCATAACTGTCAATCGGAAGGAAAAACTATTATTACTACAAAACAGGAGAGGATTCCGATGGGAATGATTGTAGCGGCGGGGCATGCCAATCCTGACTATTGTGCCTCCCAAGAGGAAGTACAAGCATTGGTAAAACAGATTTTTTCCGGTTATCCCCCTGTGGACAGGATGCTGAAAGTGTTTCAAAATGCCGAAATTGAGACTCGTTATTTTGTGAAGCCCATAGAGTGGTATCAAACATTTCATGATATGGAAGAGCGTAATCGGCTGTTTGTTGAAGAAGCAGTGCGGTTAGGGAAAGAGGCCATTCAAAATTGCCTGGACAAACAACCGCTCCATTATGAAGATATTGAGGCGATTTTTACCGTTTGCACGACGGGACTCTCCACCCCCAGCCTGGAAGCGAGAATTATGAATATACTTCCGTTCTCTTCGTCTGTGAAACGAATTCCTATATGGGGATTAGGATGCGCAGGCGGAGCATCGGGGCTGGCTCGGGCGTTTGAGTATTGCAAAGCCTTTCCAAAGGCAAATGTGCTCGTTTTGGCAGTTGAGTTATGCAGTTTGACGTTTCAATTAGATGACCGATCTAAAAGCAATTTGATCGGTACTTCTTTATTCGGTGACGGAGCGGCGTGTATGCTCGTTTGCGGCGTGGAGAGTCCAGTAGTGAAAGCGAAACAGACTCTCCCACATATTTTTGCAGCCAAAAGTGTGCTAAAAAAAGACGCACTTGATGTCATGGGATGGGATATACGCAATAACGGTCTGTATGTTATTTTTTCAAAGGATATCCCGACCCTAGTGGCAAATTGGCTTAAACCAGTTGTAGAAGATTTTTTGGCTGAGCAAAAACTTTCTTGGAACGAAATATCCCATTTTATCGCCCATCCTGGAGGGAAAAAGGTCATTCAAGCCTATGAAGAAGCTTTTGGCATTCATCGCGAAATGACAGCAGATGCTGCTTTCATTTTGAGAAAATACGGAAATATGTCTTCCCCCACCATTTTTTATGTGTTGGAACGAGTGCTGAAAAAATCGATCCGCAGCGACGAAATCGGACTTGCCTGTGCCCTTGGGCCGGGATTCAGCACAGAACTTTTGCTCATGAGGTGGACATAATGCTGTTTTTTTTCGTATTAAGTTGGTTAGTATTGCAACGGTTGATCGAACTGAGAATAGCGAAAAGGAACGAAAAACGGCTGATCGATAAAGGAGCAGTGGAATTCGGCTCTGGTCATTATCCTTGGATGGTCCTCCTGCACTGTGCTTTTTTTTCTATCCCTTTTAGCTGAAGTTCAAGGTTTTGGCAAAACACCTCATCGTTATTGGATTTTTTTATTGTTACTGTTTTTTTGCCTTCAAATGGCAAGGATATGGATTATCACTTCGTTAGGCCCTTATTGGAATACAAAAATTATCGTGCTTAAAGGAGCGGAAGCGATTAAAAAAGGACCTTACCGATGGATTAGACATCCTAATTATTGGCTTGTCACACTCGAATTGATCTTAATCCCGCTTCTGTTCCAAGCGTATATCACCTTGTTCTTATTTTTTCTCCTCAATCAATCGATGCTCCGCATTCGCATCCGAACGGAAGAAAAAGCTCTTTTAGCCTACACAAATTATATCAAGACTTGCTGGAGCGCCAGCTTTGGCCAAAGCGAAAACGAAATGTACGTGAAAAATGACATTGAAAATGATTCTCGTTTATGCTATAGTCTAATTACTAATGAAAATGATTATCATGTGCATGAAAAGAGAGGAGCAAAGCCATGATCGCTATTTTCATCCTTTTAACGGTCGTTATTTGCGGATTAACATTAAAATACGTACTGAATCATGTTCTTCAGCCTGAAAGTCTGTCCTCTGCTTCTCGTCCATCTCAGCAAGAATCAAAAGACGATCCCGTTTATGTCCCAATACATTCCCACCGTTAAAGGCAAACAAAATGTTTGTCTTTTTTATTGTTTTGGAAAGAGAAAATTTTGGCTGCCCATCCCTTTAAATCGTTCTTTCATATAAAACTGGACTGTATTAGAATGAAGGGGAATCAATGAAAAAACTATATTAGTGTTTTTCTGAAAATAAAAATATTTATGGGAATAGAGGAGAATTTCCGATAAAATAAAAAGAGAATTTTATTCTATCAGCGCCGTGCTGAACGGTTTTAGTTTAAGCGATAAAGGGGTTAAGGGAATACATGTCAACTGCACATAAACATAAGACAACGGAACAAATGATGGCGAAAAGCATGATGCTTTATGAACGGTTTCAGCAATTCGGAGACCATGAAAGGGCGGAAAAAGCAAAAAGATTTCTAAAAAAGCTCTATCGAGAGGAATTTATTATTGCTTTTTGCGGTCATTTTTCAGCTGGAAAATCAACGATGATCAATCAGCTGACAGGGGAATCGATTTTGCCGTCGAGTCCGATTCCGACAAGCGCTAATTTAGTCAAAATTCGCCATGCCGACGAGGACTTTGCGAAAATTTTGTATCGAAACCGCAAACCGCTTTTGTTCAAAGGTTCGTACGAGTTTGATACAATAAAAGAATTTTGTAAAAATGGCATGGAAGTGGAATCCATTGAAATCGGCCGCAAGCAGTCCAAGCTGCCGAAAACCTTAACGGTGATGGATACACCTGGGATTGATTCAACCGATGATGCCCACCGCATTTCCACAGAGTCGGCTTTGCATTTGGCTGATATGGTGTTTTATGTCATGGACTATAATCATGTGCAATCAGAATTGAATTTTACGTATACAAAAGAGCTCCTTTCCCATGGAGCAAAATTGTACTTAATTATTAATCAGATTGACAAGCATCATCAAGAAGAATTGTCTTTTGATGAATTTCGGCAATCAGTTTACCGTGCTTTTGATGATTGGGGAGTCCGTCCGGAAGGATTTTATTTTACAAGCTTAAAAGAGCCTGATCATCCATTCAATGATTTTTCCGTTGTGAAAAAGCTGGTGGCAGATAGCATCCAAATGCGGGAGGAGTTATCCTTGCAGTCTGCCGAAGCGATGACGGAGCGGCTGATTGCGGAGCATTTGGAATGGTTGAAAAAAGAACAAGACGAAAAAAGAGAGCAGCTTGCGGCAATACTAGGAAACGAATGGAATGAAAAAGAGATTTTCGCAAAGGAAGAACAACTAAGAATAAAAATCGAACAAAAAGATGTTCAAAAAGCAGTGGAGGAATTGGAAAACGAACGGGAAACCATTTTAAAAAATGCTTATATCATGCCGGCGCAGACGCGGGAACTTGCCAAGTCCTTTTTAGAAGCGTACCAGCCTGATTTTAAAGTCGGCTTTTTTTTCAGCAAGAAAAAAACGGAAGAAGAAAAGACCCGTCGATTAGATCTGTTTTTAGCTGACTTGCAGGAAAAAGTAAAGGCCCAGGTCGAATGGCATATTCGTGACTTGCAGGCAAAATGGCTGAAAAAATACAATCTCGTTCATGACGATTTAGCAATGAAGGCGGAAGAATTTAGGGTCCAATTGGATTCAGCGCTTTTAACGTCGGCGATTAAACCGGGCGCTCAAGTAACAGGTGATTCCGTGCTGCATTATTGCGACGAAGTAGCCGAAAAGCTAAAAAAGATGGCTCGGATGGCCAGCAATGAATGGCTGGAAACGGCCAAATCGATTCTGGAGCAAAAATGGCAGTCGGATCTAGGATCATTGCAAAACGAATGGACAGAGTGGAATCAAAAGAAAAATGCTGTGCTTCAATGGAAAGAACTTGACATTCTTGAAGACGAAAGAAAAAAAGCGTTTGCAATGTTGAAAACCGGCACGTACTCTTATTCTCCGACCTTCGATGAAAGAATACGGAAATGGGAAGCCGAAGAGCAGGAAGCGGAAATTTTTACAAAAGAAACGAATCCATCAAAAACAAAATCGATTCCAAAAATCCAAAGAAGAGAAAGCGAGTATAAAAAAGCTGAATCTGAAGCGCCGGCTTTTTCTCCTGTCATCATCGCAGAGAAAATGCATCGATGGAGCGAAGCTTTAAAAGGAATTCCGGGCTTTAAATATTTGCGGAAAGAATTGGAGGAGAAAGCGAACCGCTTAGGAAAACAAGAATTTACGATTGCATTATTCGGTGCTTTCAGTGCCGGAAAGTCTTCCTTTGCCAATGCCATGCTTGGTGAAAAAGTGCTGCCGGTTTCCCCTAATCCAACGACAGCGGCAGTCAATCGTATTCACCCACCTAATGAAATCTATCATGATCGGACAGCGGCTGTCCATTTGAAAACAAGGGAAGAAATGCTTTCCGATTTGCAGTCCTCTTTAGGTGTTTTTCATGTGATGGCGGATTCCCTTGAGGAAGGATATGAACGCATTCCAAACATTACTGCAAACGAGAATAAAAATGGAAAAGAAAATATTCATCTGTCCTTTTTAAAAGCGTTTTATGAAGGATTTCCGGAATATAAAGACCATTTAGGGGAAACGCTCGTCGTCGATTTGGATACTTTCCGGGGGTTTGTGGCCAATGAACGTCAAAGCTGTTTTGTAGAATCCATCGATCTTTATTATGATTGTGAATTTACCAGATTGGGAATCACATTGGTTGACACTCCGGGAGTTGATTCTATCAATGCCCGCCATACGGGAGTCGCCTTTGAGTATATTAAAAACTCCGATGCGATTTTATTTGTGACCTATTATAACCACGCATTTTCAAAAGCAGATCGTGAATTCTTGATTCAGCTTGGCCGGGTGAAAGACTCGTTTGAATTGGATAAAATGTTTTTTATCGTTAATGCCGTAGATCTTGCTAATGATGAGGAAGAAATGGCGGATGTTTTATCGTATGTTCAAGGTCAGTTGCTGCAGTATGGCATTCGCTTCCCGCGAATTTACGGCGTCTCAAGCCTGCTTGCTCTAGACCCGAACAAACGAAAGCAATCGCGGATAGAGTCGTTTCAATCAGCATTCGAATCTTTTTTACAATATGATTTAACGAAGATTGCCATACAATCTGCAGAACGTGATATGAAGCGTGCAGTCTTGCAGCTGGAGCAATTGATCAAAACGGCAGAGGAGAATCGGGAAAACCGAAAAGAAAAGAAAGCATTGCTGGCAAAGCAAAAAGAGCAAATCAGCCAACATTTGCAAAAGGAAACTCCCGATTTTTTGTGGAAACGGTTGTGTCAAGAAATCGACGAGCTCGTGTATTATGTGAAACAACGTGTTTTTTATCGGCTTCCAGACTTTTTTAAAGAATCTTTTAATCCATCTGTTTTGCAGCCGTCAAGCGGAAAGGCAGCACTTCGTACAGCATTAGAGGACTTTTTGAGTTCTATCGGATTTGATTTGTCTCAAGAAATGCGGGCCACAAGCTTGCGGGCGGAGAAATTTCTACACCAAGTTTTAAATGCGAAGCAAAAAAGTTTGCACGAACACTATCAAAGTATTCAAGAACAGCTTTACTTTTCTGATTTGGAATGGCCGACGAAAGAAACGCCTGAATTTCCGGCAGCGTTTCATTCTCTTCCACAAGAAACGTTTTCACCGGCGCTCGCTCTTTTCAAAAATGCCAAAACGTTTTTTGAAAAGAATGAGAAACAGCTCATGCAGAATAAATTGGAAGACATACTGTCGCCGTTAGCCGATCAATATCTTTTTAACGAAAAAGAAAAATTGAGCCAATGGATAAAAGAGATTTTGGACGAACAATTCAACCGCCTGAAGAACAGCTTGGCATCTGAATGCGAGGAACAATTCTCCGCTTGGATGGAAGCGTTGGAAGCAACGGAAAATATACAGGAATGGAAAGAAGTGCTGAAGGTGCTTCAAAAAGACATCGCTTAGGAGGAGATTGGATTTGTCTGTCAACCGGTTCCACGCATGCGCCACCTGCATTCATTTTTCAGCCGAAAAAACGGAAAGTGGAATGCTTTTTCGCTGTCTCCGCTTAGGCTATGAAACGAAAACTTATTATCGGTTCAACTGCTGGACACCAAAAGACCATGTAAGGAAATTGATGAAAAAAGAGAAAGGCGAGGTATTGGAACAGAGGTCGTCCTAGGAAGAAAAGAATCAGTCCGGGGCTTTCAATCGAAGCTCCGGTTTTTTTGAACAAAAAAGAGAAACACCATCATGTTAAGATGACTGAACGGCAGTTTGTCAACAATGCCGACAAGGCCATTGTTCTTTATCATGGAAAATGGAATTCTTTCTAGAATCAATGAATTATGGTAGTATGAAAGGAAGTTCATATTCAACAATGGGGTGACGGAATGAAAGAGAATGAACATCTTTTAATCGTAGACGGAATGGCGCTTTTGTTTCGGTCTTTTTACGCAACGGCTGTGACGGGACAATTTATGATCAATTCGAAAGGGATGCCGACTAATGGCGTGCAAGGATACATAAAGCATTTGCTGACAGCGGTAGAGAAGATTCAGCCGACGCATATCGCGGTATGTTGGGACATGGGTGGTAATACATTTCGAAACGACCTTTTTCCTGATTATAAAAGCAACCGTGAGGCACCGCCGGTTGAGTTGATTCCTCAATTTGACCTGGCGAAGAAAGCGACTGATTTTTTTCAACTTCCGAATATTGGAGTGGAAGGTTTCGAAGCAGATGATTGCATTGGAACCATCGCTAAAAGGGAACACCCCAAAAAAGTCACGATCTTAAGCGGAGACAGAGATTTGCTGCAATTGCTGGATGAACATATCGATGTCATGCTTCTGAAAAAAGGGTATGGAAACTATGCATTTTACACATACGAAAGATTCTATGAAGAATACGGTGTGACGCCCCAACAGTTTATAGATGTCAAAGCATTGATGGGAGATCCGAGCGACGGCTACCCGGGTGTGAAAGGCATTGGAGAAAAAACGGCACTGAAATTAATACAACAATTTGGTTCTATCGAAGGAATCCTTGAAAATCTTTCTTTGCTGTCGCCTTCTCAGAAAAAGAAAATAGAAGAAGATTTAGATATGCTTTTCCTGTCGCGGAAATTAGCAACCATCCATTGTGATGCTCCAATTAGCTGGAATAAGGAACAGGCGCGTTGGGAGCCGTTTCTCGATTCTATTATGGAGTGTATCGAACAGTATGAATTCAAAACGTTAAAACCACTTTTATTACGATGGAATCAAAGTCAATCGGCCAAACTGTTATCCAATGAGCGGTGAGCAAAATATGTTGCCCACCGCCTTTTTTTAACAGTAAATCGAAAGAAGCGCTTTTTCGTAAAAGTATTTAAATTAAAACAGTCATTGGCTATTTTTTATTCGATTTTTTGGCTGCATTTTCCAATCGGCTTTTAGGATCGGGAGTAAAATCGGCATCTTGGCCATAGCCTTGCGGATTAACGCCTGGTGCTTTTGTTCCTCTTCCTCGGTTTCTGTTTTTGCTCATGATGGTCACCTCCATCTTTACTTTCTCTGGAGGGAGTTCATTTTATGCAAAGCAGCCGCTCTATCTGAAAAGAAAAGCAGGCCAGTGAATAGGGGAAACGGAGTGTTGATGATTTTTTATACTTATCAAGATACGACGAGCAGAAACGTCTTTTTTTCACTACAGCCTCTTAATCGCATAAATGGTTCTGAAATGTTCATCTGGATGCGAAGGAATGCAATAGGAGTCTATTTGAGTAGACTCTCTCGTTATCTCAAGTTCAATCTCGATCTAATCCTGTTGGAATAACCTGTACAGGATTTTCAACCTGATAGAATGGTAGGAAACCATTTTTTGTTGTTTGAAAACTTATACACTTGGGAGGGATGTTTCTTATTATTAAAAGTTATGAAACTGGTGTTTTGTCGCACATGAACTCCCAAAAGGACAAACGAAGAGATTTGATTTGACTGTTGTTCCTTTTCAACAGTTTCGTGAAAGTTCTTTTCTCTATTCATTTCTAGAAGTCTAAGAAAATGATTGCTTTCCGATTGGATTAAGTGATTGCCAAAGATTAGCTTCTTTCTTTTGGTTTATTTAACCGGCCTTTTTCCGGAAAAAATACTGAAAAATAGGCACTTCTGATATCACCATACTTAGAAAAATCAATAAAGAACCGGTCACTCCTGACCATGACAGCCGTTCACCGATCCAAAAATAGGCGGTCAGGACTCCAAATACAGGTTCCATTGACAAGATGAAAGCCACCTTTGGCGGGGACGTATATTTTTGGGCGTATGTTTGAATAAAAAAAGCAGCGTCCGTTGCCAACAAGGAAGTCATCAGTAACGGATAAAAAACAGAAGGTTTTATAAGAACAGAAAGTTGAAAAGTTGTTTGCCAATTCTCCAACAGGAAGGATCCAATGAAACTAAGAATGGATACGGTGAAAAATTGGACGGTCGTTAACATCAGCACGGAAGCTTTATGGGTAAATTTTCCTGTCAATACGATATGAAATGCGAACGCAATGGCGCAAAATAAACTGAGAACATCCCCTTTATTCCAGCTACCTCCATCACCTGCCGAAGTAAGTAAATAAAGACCTAAAGCCGCTGTAAACGAGCCTACGATGGCAGAAAAAGAAGGTTTTATTTTCAAAAGAACGAAAGCCAAAAACTGAACAAAAACAACATACAATCCAGTGATAAAACTCGATTTGGCAACAGTGGTGTACAATAGCCCGACCGTTTGGAAAGCATATCCAATAAACAAGCATAATCCAAGTACACTTCCATAGCCGATCGCATTGAAAGAAAAGGTTTTTTGATCTTTTCGAAGCACGACAATGAGAAACATGACAAGCCCGGCCAAACCAAACCTTACACCATTAAAGAAGAGTGGCGGCAAAAAGTCAATTGCGTTTTGAATCATCACAAATGTTGAGCCCCATACAAGTGCAACTATGAATAATGAAATATCAGAAAGCCATTTCATCATACTGTCTCCTTTCATGAAACGGAACCTCCGGCAAGAAATACACGTATACGAAAGTGGTGAAATCAATTCTCAAGGAATTCGTTCTTTAAAATCAGCTCAATCGAACATTCAAGTGCTCAAACAAACTCAAAAGCGATGACATTTTTTGATTTCCGTTGCCAGAAAGAATGCTAAGAAATCGAATCTGACATAAAATAAAACAAATGGAAAATCAGATTGAAATGTGCAATCATCATTAAAACGGAAAGTCCCTTGAAACATTTTTAAACAATAGGAAAATATATAAATATGTAAGTTGGTTGTATAAAGAAAAAGAAGCAGTCTCTCCAACAGAACGGCGAGAATGCTTTTGATCAGTTCGACTAACCATCAATGGGAACGATCTCCATTGATGAAAGTTTCACTTTATAAAATGATCATAAAATTCATTATACTAAACAAAAAGACATGTGCAAAGATAGGAACAGGTGAACAAGATGAAAATGAAAATAAAATGGCTATACAGCCAAAAGAAAATCCAGGAAATATGGTTTGAATCAGACTGGATGGAGAAAGAAAAAGTTCTGCCGCTGATCCAAGATTTAGAAAAGACCGGAAGATTGAAGCAAGTAGTTGTCATCGACGAGTTGCAAAATCAGTGGTCCAAAAAAGAATATATAAAATTAAACGAAAAGCTGGAGGAAGAGCCGGTTGATATCACGGTGTATTTTGACGGAGGATTTGACCGTAACACATTTACAGCAGGCACTGGTATCGTTATTTATTACACAAAAAGTGGGGTGCCCTACAGGATAAGAGCCAACCATAAGCTAGATGAACTAGAATCCAATAATGAAGCGGAATATGCAGCTTTATATCAAGCCATGCAAATGCTGGAAGAACTAGGGGTCAAAAATACGGTATGCACCATTTCCGGCGATTCATTAGGGGTATTAAAACAGCTGTCCGGGGAGTGGCCGTGCTTTGAAGAAAATCTAAATAAATGGCTGGACAGGATTGAAGCGAAAATCAACGAACTGCAAATAAAGCCTCTTTACAAAGAGGTGGATAGAAAGCAAAATAAAGAAGCGGACAAATTAGCGAGCCAAGCGCTGAAAGGAATTACAATAAACAGTCATTCGAAATTATGATGATAAATAAAATCGTTCAGTACGAAGGGTGTTGACTCAATTGGATAGGAAACAGTTGTTGGAAGAGGTGGATGAATTACTACAAACATATTGTCGAGGATGTTTAGTGAAATCCACGTTGCGAAAAGAATATGGGAAAACAAGGGCTCACCGATTTTGTATTCGTGAATGTACAGTAGGAGAAAAACTTAAAGAATACGGACGGCGACTTTAAGATGGAGAGAAAGATGTTGAGGAGCTGTCCGCATGCGAAGAATTTCGTTTCTGTTTTTCCATGTTGAATCCGTTCATCAGTAAATCGCAGTAATCGAATCGCAATCTTGAAGATGTTTCATTCATTCTTTCAAGAATCGAGTAGGAGGGAGCGATTAACTCCCGTCCTCTCACACCACCGTACGTACGGTTCCGTATACGGCGGTTCAATTAAGATAATTGACGCAAGTCTTTATAACTTCCGTGAATAGCTGTTCTCTTTATGCCAGTGGTCACTCCACCCTCCAAGAGGTCTCCCACGGGATTCACCGCTTCCTCCCTCAAGTGAGGTACTACGTTTTCTGTGTTCATCATGACTCACTGAATACCAAGGGCTATTCTCTCTTAATTGTTCGGTCCTTCTTAGTTGTTCTAGACCAACTAATACTATGACCTCTGCTGACTTCTGACGGTTCAGCTACTTATCACTAAGTAGGTTATGAAGAGTACTTCACATATCCGCCAGACCTCCCCGGGTAAGTACATGCACTTTCACACCATCTATCCGCCTCATTTACTCGATATGACCTTCGACAGAAAGAGCTTTGTTTTGTTATGCAAACTCACTCAATCATACCTAGCCTTATATGAGGTTCGTGTTCCTCGGACCGGTGTTTTGCCTCCAGCTTCCTTCAGATTCCGCGTCACCACGGACACCCTTGCTCTTGGCTAACCTCTACTTCTGTCTTCGGGGTTCGGGACTTACACCCTATAGTTCATGTACATGCCGGGCGCACATCAAAAAAAGCTGGCGGAAAACCGCCAGCTTTTCATATTCACAATGGTCAAAAAGAAACCAAAATCGCGAAATTAAAGTTTTACAACATTAGCAGCTTGTGGTCCGCGGTTACCTTCAACGATTTCGAAAGAAACTGCTTGACCTTCTTCAAGTGATTTGTAACCGTCACCTTGAATAGCTGTGAAATGAACGAATACGTCGTCTCCGCCTTCAACTTCAATAAACCCATAGCCTTTTTCATTGTTAAACCATTTTACTTTACCGTTTTGCATATTATTAAATCCTCCTAAACTTTCCAAGCACATCGTGCTCAATCAAAATATTTATCAAATAACAAAATACTTCACGGCTTCCTATAGTTTGAAAGGCGGAACATATTCTGTTAATTGATAACACCAATATACAACATAAGAAGAGAGAAGTCAAGATAAGAACAGGCCTTTTAGAAAAATTTCTCTTCTCAAAGAAAGAATTCAATGATATATTTTTATTTTTGTTCATTCTTATGATAATATTCAATTGGTAGTACACTTTCCTTATCGGAAGAATTGGAGGTAGAACATGCCAACGCCGAGCATGGAGGATTACATAGAACAAATTTACTTGTTAATTGAAAATAAAGGGTATGCAAGGGTTTCGGATATCGCCGAAGCTTTGTCTGTGCACCCATCTTCTGTGACCAAAATGGTTCAGAAGTTAGATAAAGATGAATATTTGGTATATGAGAAATATCGAGGTCTTGTCCTTACTCCAAAAGGGAAAAAAATCGGGAAGAGGCTTGTCGATCGTCATGATCTGTTGGAATCGTTTTTAAGAACGATTGGTGTAAAAGAAGAGAATATTTATAACGATGTGGAAGGAATTGAGCACCATTTGAGTTGGGACTCCATTAACCGCATTGCCGATTTGCTGCAATTTTTTGAAGAAACTCCCGAACGGATTGAATCGCTTCGCATGATTCAGATGAAAAATGAAGAAGAAATGTAAAGCGCTTCCTGAGTATGGACCCGGGAAGTTTTTTTATGCAGCACCTATCGGTTTCAACATAAGAAAAATTAGGAAAAACCGTCCTTTAATAAATGGAAGGGAAATCAGAAAAGTAGATGTCCTCGGACATTTTATTCAATAAAATTCGGTTACCGTCTTTGTTCCATTGGATTTCGGTGCCGCCCAACATCCCAGCTTCTGCTTCTATCAAGGCTTTTTGGTAGGAAATGATCCTTCCTTTGGAGGTCTGAACACTAATTATGCCTCCTGTAGAGTTTCTTTGGACAGCAACAATATATTCCATTGTTACCCCTCTTTCTTTGTAGAATCTATTGTCTATCATGTCCTTGGAAACGGATTTTTACTAATAAATTTTTATTGTTTCGAATACACCGTTCGATTATGATTATGGTAAAAACAGGCGGTGGTTCTTTTGAAATCAAACGAGTGGACGGACTATGCGAAGGATCAATGGAATCAGAATGCGCAAAATTGGCATGCTAGAAGTAAGAATATGTGGGAAAAAGGCAGCCGAAAAGAAATATTGCCATTTTTACAAAGCGCTTTGCCAATTGGAAAAAAGATTTGCGATTTAGGGTGTGGCGACGGTTATGCCGCATTAAAATTGGCTGAAGCCGGTTATCTGGTGACGGGTATTGATCTTTCTGAACAAATGATCAGCATCGCAAAGTCTTATCAGCATCCGAACGTCCGATTTTTAGTTGGAGATCTTTCAAATGTGCCGATTCCCGATCACTCACAGGACGGGGTGCTGGCGATCAATTCTATTGAATGGACGGAGTCTCCTTTGGACGTAATACGTGAAATAGGAAGGATTTTAATACCGAAAGGAATCGCCTGTATAGGGATTTTGGGCCCAACCGCCGGTCCGAGGGAAAATGCATACCCTAGATTGTTGGGGGAAAAAGTGATGATGAATACAATGATGCCATGGGAATTTAGCAAATTAGCATCTGAGCATGGTTTTATAACATTAAAGGAACTCCATGTTCCGAAAAGGGAAACGGACAGAACCATATTATCCACTCTCCCCGACCCATTAAAACAGGCGATTTCTTTTATGACTGTCTTTTTGCTGCAGAAGGTGAATTGAGCACCTTTGCCAAAGGCCTTTGAAATGACAGACTTTCATTCACAATGGGGGAAAGAAAAATGGGTATACATACGAAAGTAAAGACCGATATCGAGATCGCCCAAGAGGCGGAGCTCAAGCCGATAAAAGAAGTCGCGAAATCGATTGGTTTGGAAGAAGAAGATTTAGAATTTTATGGGAAATATAAAGCGAAGTTGTCCTATGAAACGTTAAAGCGATTGAATACAAAACCAAACGGAAAACTGATTCTCGTTACTTCCATTAATCCGACTCCTGCGGGTGAAGGGAAATCGACGGTCACTGTTGGCTTGGGAGACGCTCTCTCGCAATTAGGCAAGAAAACGATGATTGCGTTGAGGGAACCTTCGCTAGGTCCGACGATGGGAATAAAAGGTGGAGCGGCAGGCGGGGGATATGCCCAAGTCATGCCAATGGAAGATATTAACTTGCATTTTACCGGGGACATCCATGCCATTACGACAGCGAATAATGCCTTGGCCGCTCTATTAGATAATCATATTCATCAAGGAAATGAGTTGAGAATCGACCCAAGACGGATTGTTTGGAAACGATCATTGGATTTGAACGACCGTGCGCTAAGAAAAATCGTGGTTGGATTAGGCGGTCCTTCACAGGGAGTGCCGCGCGAAGATGGCTTTGACATTACCGTTGCTTCTGAAATCATGGCGGTCCTTTGTCTCGCGACCGATTTACAGGATTTAAAAAGAAGGCTGTCGCAAATGGTAGTCGCCTACAATTACGATAAAGAGCCCGTAACCGCTGGCGATCTTGGGGCTGAAGGGGCCCTTACCCTATTGTTAAAAGATGCTCTGAAGCCGAACTTAGTCCAAACGATCGAGCATACACCTGCGCTGGTTCATGGCGGTCCTTTCGCCAATATTGCCCACGGCTGCAATAGTGTAATGGCCACAAAAGCTGCGTTGAAACTTGCGGACGTGGTCGTGACAGAAGCAGGATTTGGTGCTGATTTGGGAGCTGAAAAATTTCTCAATATCAAAACGCGCGCTGCCGGATTTCAACCGGATGCCGTCGTGATTGTCGCGACAATCCGTGCCTTGAAAATGCACGGCGGACAAGGAAAAAGCGAATTAAATCAAGAAAACCTGTCCGCTTTAAGAAAAGGCATCGCGAATTTGCAAAAACATATTGAATCCATCCAGCAATTTGACCTGCCTCTTGTCGTAGCGGTGAATCGGTTTATAACGGATACGGAAAACGAAATCAATGAACTTTTTCAATGGTGTGCCGAAAAACAAATCCCTGTGGCCTTAACGGAAGTGTGGGAAAAAGGCGGAAAAGGAGGCTTGGATTTGGCGGAAAAAGTGTTAAAAGTGATCGAGCAGTCCAATCATTCTTTCCGTCCTCTGTACTCCCTTGAACAAAGCTTGGAAGAAAAAATCTTGGCCATTGTTCAATCGATTTATGGCGGAAAAGGGGTTGAGTTTTCGGCAAAAGCTCGCAAACAATTGAAAGAGTTTGAAGAGAATGGTTGGAGTGGTTTGCCGATTTGCATGGCTAAAACTCAATACTCTTTATCGGATGATCCTGAAAAATTAGGTCGTCCAAGAGACTTTGTCATCCACGTACGGGAGCTGCTGCCAAAATTAGGTGCTGGTTTTATCGTCGCGCTGACAGGAGACGTGTTGACCATGCCCGGCCTTCCCAAACATCCTGCTGCCAATCAAATGGATGTCGATGAACAAGGAAGAGCGATCGGTTTATTTTAACAGAAAGAGCCTATTGGGTTCTTTCTTTTACTGTTTGCGTGAAAAAGAGGTGAGGGCATGTTTGATCCAACGGCTTTTGACAATATGAAAGTAGTGGCGGAAGGATTGTTCTATGATTTGGATTTAAATGGAGTCATCTCCATAAAAGAGAGAAATGATATTATAGACTTAGCTCGGCTTTCGAGAAAATATTCGCTTTCCTTTTCATTAAAGGAGCGCTCGAATATTCTTGCCACCTTCCGACTTTATGCCCGTTTGGAACAGTTGTCCGCTGAATTGCTTGCCAACGGGGCTGCCGAACAACGCGGAGCATTCCTTGAAGTGGTTTATTCCGGAAGTGAGCAAGACGTGACGAAAGAAAGAATCCGTAAATGGAAAGCAGCATGGGGACAACCAAGAATGTTCGAAACAAGAAACATTGATTCTTCTTTGTCGGGAAAATCGTGTGAATTAGTGGTCCGTTTTGAACGATTAATTACGGAAGACATGATGGACGATTTGCAACAACTGATCGAATTTTTTGTTGCGACTCTTCAAGATTGATATCACGACAATGGATTCCTTTTGGATTTCGAAATTTGATTAAAATGTCCATTGAGAATCATTCACTCGTGTTTATTCATCAAGAAAGTCGTTCAACCGGACGGATTACTGCATGTATAATCGTTCTTTTCCGTGAAAGGATTCTGTCATTTCAAAGAATAGCGGCAAAAATGTTTGTTTTTTACGTTTCATATAAATGGTTTCTGTTTACAGGCCGGAGCATTCCTCGCCGCCAAATTGGGGATTGTCGCAAACGATAGAATCATTTTCTTAAAGGCTATCGTTACGTTCAGATGAAAGGAGGAAGTATAGGAGAAAATTTGGCGAACGCTTCTGCCAACCCTCCCCTTTCGCTGTGGAGGGCTCCTGTACGTTGAATATGAAAATTTTATCCGTTGAACATTTGTCTAAATCATATGGGGATAAAGTATTGTTTCAAGATATTTCATTTACCATCGGTGAAAAAGAACGGATCGGGTTAATCGGGGTGAACGGCACAGGAAAATCGACGTTATTGAAAATTGTCGCAGGAAAGGACGTTGCGGATGAAGGGGAGATATCCGCACCGAATGATTATTCTATTGCGTATCTTCCTCAAGAACCGGAACTAATAGGAGATCGAACCGTTTTAGATCAAATTTTCCAAAGTGAAGCCGAGGTGATCCGTCTCTTAAAAGAATATGAAGCAACCGTGTCGCTGCTAGAAAAATATCCGCAAAAGATGGAATTAACGGAAAAATTGTTTGAACTACAAAAAAAGATGGATGCACTGAACGCTTGGGAAGCAAACATGAATGCCAAAACGATTTTAACGAAGTTGGGGATCGATCATTTTGATCAAAAAATTGCTACTTTGTCCGGAGGGCAAAAGAAACGGGTTGCCCTGGCGCAAGTATTGATTGAAACACCTGATTTGCTGATCTTGGACGAACCAACGAACCATCTTGATTTTGAAACGATTCAATGGCTTCAAGATTTTTTGAACAAATATCCGAAATCTGTTTTCTTTGTTACACATGATCGCTATTTTCTCGATGCGACTGCCAATCGAATGTTTGAATTGGCAAACGGAAACATTTTTCTTTATAAAGGAAATTACCAAGATTATCTGGAAGCGAAAGCGGTGCGTGAAGAACAGGAAGAATCTCTGGAGAAAAAACGCCGCAATTTGTACAGAAGAGAATTGGCGTGGATAAAACGAGGGGCTAAAGCACGATCCACAAAACAAAAGGCACGGATTGAACGCTTTGAAAAGCTCGAAGAAAAAGTGGAAAATCGCGTCAAAAAAGAGCAGCTCGATATTCAATTGAAAGGAAGCCGCCTCGGGAAACAAGTGTTTGAATTAAAACATGCTTCTAAAGCTTTCGGCGACAAGGTCATATTGAAAAATTTTGATTGGATTGTGAAGCCGCATGACCGCATCGGGATTGTCGGACGAAACGGGAGCGGCAAATCTACCTTCTTAAATATTTTGGCTGGGAAAATTCCTTTGGATGAAGGAGAATTGGTGACTGGATCAACCGTTAAAATCGCTTTTTACACACAAGAGCGTACCGACATGGATGAAAATAAGCGGATCATCGCTTATGTTCGAGAAGAAGCAGAAGTGATTGAAACAAAAAGCGGTGAACGCATTTCAGCCGCCCAAATGCTGGAAAGATTTCTTTTTCCGATGAACACGCATGGAACGCCGATTCGAAAGCTGTCCGGAGGCGAGAAGCGGCGGCTTTATTTATTAAAACTGTTAATGTCACAGCCCAATGTGCTGTTTTTAGACGAACCAACGAATGATCTTGATACGGAAACTTTAACGGTGTTGGAAGATTATTTGGAGGATTTTCCCGGCGTGGTCATAACGGTCTCCCATGATCGCTATTTTTTGGATAAAACGGCCAAAGAGCTGCTCGTTTTTGAAGGAGAGGGGAACATACGTCACTATTACGGATCTTACAGTGACTATTTGAACGAGCAGGAGGCAGCGAAAAAACCTTCTCCACCGTTGAAAGAGGAACGTAAACCTAAAGCAGCAAAATCCGAAAAGAAAAGAATGACGTATTTAGAAAAAAAAGAATGGGAGGAAATTGAAGACAAAATTGAGGATACAGAAAACAAGATCAAAGAGTTGCAACAACAACTAGAAACAACCGGAAGCGATTTTGAAAAGGCACAGTCGATCATGGAGGAACTAAATCAATTAAACGAACAGCTCGAATTTTTGATTGAACGGTGGAGCTATCTTTCGGAATTAGCCTAATAGACAAATCATTCATTGGTTGTCTCTCGTTTATGATACAATGGCATTGTTACGAATTTTCCGGTTCGATGAGGGGAGGAAGAAACTTGAAAATTGTGGCAATAGAACCTACGCCTAGCCCTAATACAATGAAAATTATATTGGATGAGGAACTTCCCTCGGGGAAAAGCCATAATTACAAGAAAGAGCAAAGTAGTGATGCGCCCCCAGTCATCGCTGACATATTAAAGATAGATGGGGTAAAAGGCGTTTATCACGTGGCAGATTTCTTGGCAGTGGAACGAAATGGAAAATATGATTGGCAAGAAATTTTGCCGAAAGTACGACGCGTATTTGGCGAAGAAGTGGAAACCAAGCCCGAAAAGAGAACGGCCAATGAACATTTTGGGGAAGTAAAAGTATCGGTTCAAATGTTTAAAGGTATTCCATTGCAGATTAAATTAAATGACGGTCAAGAAGAAAAACGATTTGGACTGCCTCAGGAATTCCTTAAAGCTTTTGAAGCTGCTCAGCAAGATGGCGACAATTTTGTTCTGCAGCGTACTTGGAAAGATTACGGTGTTCGGTATGGGGATATGGATGAAATTGGAAAAAGTATGATAGAAGAAATCACCGCACTTTACACCCGGGAAAGGCTGGATGCGCTCGTTGATCGCGCCCGACAAGGAGAACGTCAAAGTGAGTATAAGCCAGAACGGGTCAAGTTGACACCCGAGATGTTGGATGAATCGGACTGGCGGAAGCGGTATCAGCTGTTGGAACGAATGGAAGATCCTACATTGGACGATTTGCCCTTGCTTGAAAAAGCGATGAACGATGATAAAGTAGCCATTCGCAGACTTGCAGTGGTCTATGTAGGCATGATCAAAGATAAAAAAGTATTGCCGCTTTTGTATAAAGCGTTAAAAGATCCGGTGGTGGCCGTTCGCCGAACAGCAGGAGATTGTTTATCCGACCTTGGATTTAAAGAAGCAATCCCTGCAATGTGTGAAGCTCTGAAGGATAAAAGCAAAATCGTCCGATGGCGTGCCGCCATGTATTTATATGAAGTCGGAGATGAAACGGCCCTTCCGGCATTAAAAGCGGCGGAAAATGATCCGGAGTTTGAAGTGCAAATGCAGATTAAAATGGCAATCGAACGAATAGAAGGTGGACAAGAGGGAAAAGGTTCTGTTTGGAAACAAATGACCGAAGCCCGAAAAAATGAAAAATCGGAGGAAAAGAAATGACGAATGCTTATGAAGAATATATGAAACAATTAGTGAAGCCGATGAGACAGGAATTGGTGGACGCCGGTTTTCAAGAGTTGATCACACCGGAAGAAGTCGTTCATTTCATGGACCAAGCAGAAGGAACGACACTAGTATTTGTCAATTCTATGTGCGGCTGCGCTGCGGGGCTTGCTCGTCCTGCAGCCGTTAAGGCGATCGCAGAATCAGAGAAAAAGCCGGATCATTTGGTGACGGTTTTTGCTGGACAAGATCGGGAAGCTACGGCCAAAATGCGGGAATATTTTACAGGCTATGAGCCTTCATCGCCGTCCATGGCCATATTAAAAGGCAAAGAAGTTGTTCACTTTATTCCGAGGGAAGATATCGAATACCATGAGGTTGAAGACATCGTTACCAATTTAACGAATGCCCTTCATCAGTTTTGCGATTAATGGAGAAAGGATGTCGAATAGGCATCCTTTTTCACTTACTAACCTTTCAGGATATTTGTCTTTTCCGATTAGAATATAGGTGAGTGAATTTTTTTATTACGGAAAAATCAAATGAACGCAATAGATGATAGGGATGAAAACATCCTAACCCATCATTGTTTATTACAGGAGGCTCTTCATGTCAGAGATAATTCAAGACATCACAAAGACTTATGCACAATTTTTTGAATGGGACATGTGGATGGAAGTGTTAACGGATCCCGTAAGCTGGGGACTGATCGGTACTCTCGTTGTTTTAGAGGGGCTTCTCTCTTCCGACAACGCTTTAGTATTAGCGGTGATGGTTCGCCATCTTCCCGGTGCCCAAAGAAGAAAAGCGCTGTTTTACGGACTGATTGGTGCATATCTTTTAAGATTTATTGCCATTGGGATCGGTGTTTATTTAATTAAGCTATGGTGGATTAAAGTACTTGGAGCACTTTATCTTGCCTGGTTGTCTATCCATTACTTTGTCGATAAGAGTATGGGCGAAAAAGTGGATCAAGAGGTTACCGGGATCAAGAAAAATGGCTTATTAATCAAGTTGTTCGGGCCATTTTGGGGTACAGTAGCGGCCGTGGAGATGATGGATGCGGCTTTTTCTGTTGACAGCATCTTGGCAGCTTTCGGAATCAGTGAAAAAGTATGGGTCCTGTTGATTGGCGGAATGTTGGGAGTTCTGATGATGAGAGGAGTCGCCGGGTTGTTTTTGCGGCTCATTGATCGTATTCCAGAACTGGAAACTACCGCTTACGTCATCATTGTTTTTATATCCATAAAAATGCTCTTAAGTGTTTTCCATATTGAAATTGAGCATGTTTATTTCTTCGCATTTATACTCCTATGTTTTATATTGACCTTTGCAACCCATATATTAAGAAAGAAATGATGGAACGAAATACCCTTTTGTCAGTGTGGTACAGAATGGGTGCATTAGAGAGATTGATAGAAAGAGGCGAAAGGATGTATTTAACGATAAAAGAAACAGCGGATTATTTATCATTGCCGGAAAAGTATATTGAAAGCTTGATACTTCATAATAAAATCCGCGCTGTTTTTGACGGAGAACAGTATTTAATTTATAAAGATCAATTCAATACTCATTTAGAACAAATGGAAAAATTAAAAAAACAGTTGGAAGAATGGTACAATGAACCGATTCCGGAAGACTTGGATGTCAAAGATGAAGATTAGGTGATGGACGCGCGGTGAACTAGAAAAGAATAGGGGAAATCATCATAATATGGAAAAGGTTCAAGAAGTTGGCTTGCTCTTCGCTCTCTTATTCTATGATACAATGAATGTAGTTTAATAGGGGAGGGCGATGGCCATGAAACGTATCTTGATCATTTCTCTACTCTTTTTGCTACTGTCTGTGTGGCCGCTTCACCCGCATACAAATGCCTCTATTACAGGCATGTTTCTAAAAAATTCTCATCTAGTAAACAATATTAGCCTTCGTTCGAAACAGACATTGGGAGATATTGTCGTACTTCCTGAAAAAATCGGACAGCCCATAGATGCGGAGAAAATGATCCGACACTTGGATCATCTTCCTCCGACTCTATTAAAAAAAATAGATCAAGCAGGAATCAAGATTTATCTTTTTAATGGGAAATTAACTGATATTCCTACTGCTTCCTATTTAAAAGGAGAGAGTCCCCGCGGATATGCAAATCACAACGTGAAATGGGATAATGTCCCTGGAATAGGGGGATCGAAGTGGGTGCTCGCCAAAATTGGATGCAGCGAAAAAGGAAAAGGGCACGGTTCTGTTAGTTTGGAACTTCATGAACTCGGGCATTCGGTTGATCGCTATATTTACAACGATCCTTTCGGCGACCTGCGTTTCCATGCTATCTGGAAAAAAGAAGCCCCTGTTCTTTTTCCGCATCAATCTTATTTTATCGATTATCAGGAAGAATATTTTGCAGAAACGTTTGCTATGTATTATTTAAACAGCCAAACAAAGGCTTACTTGCGCCAACATGCACCAGAAACCTATCAATATTTCGTAGATATGGAAAAAAGCCATTTTTATGTTGCTGATATATCTGTTTGATCAACATGGTTTTGAAAAATTGGATAAAAAATTAAATAGCACATTCATTTGTCTCCCCACTGTGTGGGGATTTTTTTTATTAGGGACGGAGAAAAAAAGAAAAAACACTTTCGCTATCTAAGACAGACTCTCTGTGATATTATATGAAAAGTATTTTCTGATTAGACTCGCTTTTGGTACAATCAAATTGCAACAGGAAGAATCGAGGTGGAGTTCTTGAAACAATATTTAGAGTTAATTGAACATGTTTTAAACAATGGAATAAAGAAAGATGACCGGACAGGCACAGGTACCATTAGTACATTTGGCTATCAGATGAGAATTTCTCTGGAAGATGGTTTTCCTCTCTTGACAACGAAAAAGCTTCATTTAAAGTCCATTATTTATGAATTGCTTTGGTTTTTGCGGGGAGATACGAATGTTCGCTATTTGCAGGAGCATGGCGTAAGGATTTGGAATGAGTGGGCCGATGAAAATGGCGACCTTGGACCGATCTACGGTTATCAATGGCGTTCTTGGAGGGGTGCGGATGGCCAAACAGTGGATCAAATTTCTCAAGTGATCGAGCAAATTAAAACAAACCCTAATTCGAGACGATTGATCGTTAGTGCTTGGAACGCAGCAGAAATTGAGAAAATGGCCTTGCCTCCATGCCATGCTTTATTTCAGTTTTACGTGGCCGACGGTAAATTATCGTGTCAATTATACCAACGGTCGGCAGATGTTTTTCTTGGTGTTCCGTTTAATATTGCTTCTTACGCTCTTTTAACGATGATGATCGCTCATGTTTGCGGCTTAAAACCAGGCGAGTTCATTCATACTTTTGGAGACGTTCATATTTATTTAAACCATCTTGAACAAGTTAAGCTGCAATTAACACGCGAGCCGCGTCCGCTGCCGAAAATGATCCTAAATCCGGAAGTGAAAAATATTTTTGATTTCCAATATGAAGATTTTCGATTGGAAGGATATGATCCACATCCACATATTCCGGGTGTTGTGAGCGTATGATTTCGTTAATTGTAGCGATGGATGAAAACGGCGTCATTGGCAATGACAACCGATTGCCTTGGCGATTGCCTGAGGATTTGAAGTTTTTTAAGCGGACGACGATGGGACATGTGATTGTGATGGGGCGAAAGACGTTTGAATCGATTGGTAAGCCGCTGCCCGGGCGAAAAAATGTGGTGCTGACCAAAAACCGCAGTTTTCGGGCGGACAACTGCACGATTGTACATTCTCCGGAAGAAGTGCTGGCGATGAACGATCAGTACGGAGAAATTTTTATTATTGGAGGAGCCGAAATTTTTCGTATCTTCCTTCCTCATGCAAAACGAATGTATATAACAAAAATCCATCACCATATTGCTGGCGATACGTATTTTCCGGAAGTGAACTGGAGCGAGTGGCGGATTGAGGAAAAGAAAAAAGGAATAAAAGACGAACAAAATCCATATGATTATGAATTCCTTCTTTTTAGCCGATCTTAAACGATTTGCAGCGGTTTCTTCCGCTGCTTTTTTAATTTCTAAAAAATCGATCAAAAAAATCATTATTTTTATAAAATTTTTAAAATACTTGATTTTGTGAATATTGTACTTCATAATTTTAATACATAACAGCGTTTGAGCAAAAAAGAATGGGGGAATTTTTGTGAAAAGGAAGTGGAAAGGGATTCTAGCTGCAGGTCTAGTCAGTACCCTGCTTTTAAGTGGATGCGGCAGCAAAGAAACAAGTAGCGGAAAAAGCGGGTCCAAACAAGAGAAAACGTATTCGATCGGTGTTACGCAAATTGTGGAGCATCCTTCTTTAAACAATGCGTTTAAAGGATTCAAGAAAGCACTGAAAGATGAGGGGATTTCGGCAAAATATGATGTTCAGATTGCGCAGGGAGACCAAAATAACAACCAGACGATTGCCAACAATTTTGCGAGCGAGGGCGTTGATTTAATTTTTGCCAACTCAACTCCTAGCGCATTAGGCGCCCTAAATGCGACAAAAGAGATTCCAATCGTTTTCACGTCGGTATCTGATCCCGTCGGCAGCGGATTAGTCAAATCGATGGAAAAACCGGGAGGCAATATAACAGGTACAACGGATATGCATCCTGAAGCGATACCGAAAACGGTTCAATTTATGGCGGAACAGTTTAAAGGAAAAAAAGTGGGAGTCATTTACAATGCCGGAGAGCCGAATTCAGTGGCGCAAATCAATCAAGTAAAAAAAGCAGCCAAAAAATACAAATTAGAAATAGTTCCCGTTACGGTTTCGACTTCTTCTGAAGTGAAGCAAGCGGCGGAATCGCTGGTCGGCAAAGCGGATTTGCTCTATATATTCACGGATAATACCGTTGTTTCAGCATTAGAATCCGTCATCAAAGTAGCGGATGACCACGATATTCCGCTATTTGTAGGTGAACTGGATTCTGTTAAACGAGGAGGTTTCGCTGCTTATGGTTTTGAATATTATGATATAGGCTATGAGGCAGGAAAAAAGGCCGCACAAATTTTAAAAGGGGAAAAGAAACCGGGTGATATATCCGTTGAACCACCGTCAAAGCTGAAATTAGTCATCAATGAAAAGGCGGCGAAATCCATGAATATTCCCATCAAAGACGAGTGGAAAAAAGAAGCGGAATTGATTCAATAATGTTTGATGAGCGGTAAGGGTGAACAGAGCAGTTTGTTTGACTGCTTCTTGGAGGGATGAGCATGTTTACTTCTTTGTTTGGGTCTGTAGAGGCAGGCGTCATTTACGCCATTATGGCATTGGGAGTGTACATTTCTTTTCGCATATTAGACTTTCCCGATTTAACGGTTGACGGAAGCTTCGTGACTGGAGGTGCAGTGGCTTCCGTTATGATCGTTTCCGGAATAAACCCCTTTATAGCAACAGGTTGTGCATTTCTTGCCGGCTTTTTAGCTGGATGTATAACAGGCCTCTTGCACACAAAAGGAAAGATCAATCCGCTGCTTTCCGGGATTTTAATGATGACGGCTCTTTATTCCGTTAACCTTCGCATCATGGGAAAGCCAAATGTTCCTTTACTGGCTGAAGATACGGTCATCACGATCATTTCCAAGTGGTGGAATCATCTAGGAATCGACCAAGCGATCAACCATTGGCTGGAGTTGGCGGGTCTTGGCGCATATGTTCCGAAAACGTGGGGTATATTCATCATTATGCTAGTGCTGGCTTACTGTATGAAAAAATTGATCGATTGGTTTATGCGAACCGAAATTGGTTTAAGCATTCGTGCTGTAGGAGACAACGAAAATATGATCAAAACGTTCTCGGCGAACACTGATTGGTTGAAAGTGTTAGGACTTGGTCTTTCCAACGCATTTGTTGCTTTTTCGGGAGCATTGATCGCTCAATACAACGGTTTTAACGATATTGGCATGGGAATCGGGATGATCGTCATAGGCTTGGCGTCAGTCATTATTGGCGAAGCGATCATCGGCGACAAAACTATTATTCGAGCCACTGCGGCGGTTATCGTTGGTGCGATTATTTACCGAATCATTATTGGGCTGGCACTTCGCATTCAATTTTTCGATACGGGGGATATGAAGCTGATTACAGCTGCAATCGTAGTTCTAGCGTTAATCGTTCCACAATTGATTGAAAAGTATCGAAGACATCAAATGAAGAAGCAGCGGGTTTTGATGAGGATACGTGCAGCAACGGATCGAGGTGAAACAGATGCTGGAATTAAATCAAATCTATAAAGTTTTCTATGAAGGAACTCCTGATGAAAAAGTAGCGATACATCACCTTGATCTACAATTGAAAAAAGGGGATTTTGTCACCGTGATCGGCAGCAATGGAGCGGGAAAATCTACTTTAATGAATATCATATCCGGAAAGTTAGCTCCTGATTTGGGGATTGTACGTTTAAACGGAGTTGATGTCACCAACGTTCCTGAACATAAGCGGGCAAGGAAAATCGGAAGAGTGTTTCAAGATCCTATGGCGGGTACTTCTCCGTCCATGACCATTGAAGAAAACCTCGCTATTGCTTACAATCGTACGAAAAGACGTACATTATCGATCGGAGTGACTAAAAAAAGAAAAGAACTGTTTAAAGAAAAATTGCAAATGCTGGAATTGGGATTGGAAAATCGGCTGCAAGCAAAGGTGGGGCTTTTATCAGGTGGGGAACGGCAAGCCTTGTCTTTGTTAATGGCTACATTTACGGAACCCGAAATTTTATTGCTCGATGAACATACTGCAGCCCTTGATCCATCTAGAGCGGAACTGATCACCCACCTAACGAAAAGGATCGTCGAAACGTTCCATTTGACGACTCTCATGGTGACGCATAATATGCAGCAAGCTATCGATCTCGGCAATCGCTTAATTATGATGGACAAGGGACAAATTATTTTTGAAGCCGATGAAAAAGAAAAAAGGACATTAACGGTCGAAAAACTGTTGGAAGAATTCCAGAAGATAAAAGGCGAAAAGTTGCTCAACGACCGCACGATTTTGGCGTAAACAGATGGCTGCTGCTTTTCCTTCGATAAAGAACATGGAGGTCTTTTTTCCAAATTTTTTTAAAAAGAAATTTTTTAGGTCATTATGCATTCTTTTAAGCTCAAAATGGAGTATAATAAAAATAAACGGGTTAAAAGAGGATGATATTTTGATACTCAAAGCGATTGAGTTTCAGACAAAGAAAGGCCAAAGGGTAAAAATCAGTGAAATTCCTGTATTGGAGGAGGATAACCCTTTCTATGTTGGCGTAAGAATTCGTTTAGAGACCATGATGACCAGAATCTACTATGCTCAGAATCCACGGCCGTTCTATTCGTTTCGCGATTACTTGAAAAAAGTTTTAAGATGGCCGGATTATGAACAACTATACGGATCCAGTATCCTGAAAAACAATGCATAATCCTATTTTTCAATTATACAAAATCAAAAGACATTTGCGGATATGATTCCACGTTTTGTGCAAATGAATCTACAAAGAGTGCAGGAAGCCATGCACTCTTTTTTGTATGTGCGCCCGGCATGTACATGAACTATAGGGTGTAAGTCCCGAACCCCGAAGACAGAAGTAGAGGTTAGCCAAGAGCAAGGGTGTCCGTGGTGACGCGGAATCTGAAGGAAGCTGGAGGCAAAACACCGGTCCGAGGAACACGAACCTCATATAAGGCTAGGTATGATTGAGTGAGTTTGCATAACAAAACAAAGCTCTTTCTGTCGAAGGTCATATCGAGTAAATGAGGCGGATAGATGGTGTGAAAGTGCATGTACTTACCCGGGGAGGTCTGGCGGATATGTGAAGTACTCTTCATAACCTACTTAGTGATAAGTAGCTGAACCGTCAGAAGTCAGCAGAGGTCATAGTATTAGTTGGTCTAGAACAACTAAGAAGGACCGAACAATTAAGAGAGAATAGCCCTTGGTATTCAGTGAGTCATGATGAACACAGAAAACGTAGTACCTCACTTGAGGGAGGAAGCGGTGAATCCCGTGGGAGACCTCTTGGAGGGTGGAGTGACCACTGGCATAAAGAGAACAGCTATTCACGGAAGTTATAAAGACTTGCGTCAATTATCTTAATTGAACCGCCGTATACGGAACCGTACGTACGGTGGTGTGAGAGGACGGGAGTTAATCGCTCCCTCCTACTCGATTTTGTCTGTATGGATAGATATATGGTATGAATTATTTCACCATTTCCTTTCCTTATTCATCCTATGAAGTATACGACATTATTTTGGCCATTTGGTAATGTCCTTTCTATGAAACGCAAGGGGCTGCTTTTAACAGAATCATCAATCAACATGGTGATTGTGTACGGCACAGTCGTTGCAATCGTAATGACGCAGAGCCTTTTCCGACGTTTCCGGATGAGTTTTGGAAAATGAGGAAATGTTTTGAATTGTTCATTCTTCGGTTTGAAACGAAGGGAGTGTTTTGGTTGAAAAGGTGGTTTGGCTGCATCGATTTGGAGTTAATACCCGAAATGGTACGGAAATCTTATTTAGGAAACTTTTTATCGTGTTATAATAAAGTGAAACTTTTCCGTTATGAACATCATAATATGTTATTTTCATAGTGGAACCCACAGCTAAGATTTTATCTGCAGCGAGGTGAGACCATTCAGTGAAATCGGCAGCCTATATTTTCTTCGCTTTTCTTTTGCTTTTTCCGGTAGCCGGTTGTTCCTATATAGGAGGATCCGAAAAAACGGTTCAGTCACAAACCGAAAAAGTGGTACCTAAAGATTTGAAGGTGGTTGCCATTGGGGATTCCTTAACCCAAGGGGTAGGTGACAGTACGAATAAAGGTGGTTATATTCCCTATTTGAAAAAAGACTTGGAAAAATTGAAAATGGTAAAAAGTGCTAAATTTCAAAATTATGGAATTAAAGGGACGAGATCAGATCAGCTGCTCGAACGCTTAAAGACAAGGCAAATGAAATCAGCCATAGAAAAAGCGGATATGGTATTCATTACAATCGGTGGAAATGATGTAATGAAAATCCTTCGAGATCATTTCATGGATTTAAACGCAAACGTGTTTCTACAAGAAGAAAAGCCTTATCAACAGCGGCTGTTTGCCATTTTCAAGACAATACGTCAATACAATCCTCATGTAGGGATCGTCCTTATCGGTATTTACAATCCATTTTTAGAATGGTTTTCCGATATAAGGGAAATTAATCAAGTGATTTATCATTGGAATGCAGCCAGCAAACAAGTGGTAAAAAAATTTCCTCACGCCGTTTTTGTTAGCATTGATGATATTTTTTACCGTCAAAAAGAAAATTTATTATTCAATGATCATTTTCATCCGAATGATCAAGGGTACCAATTGATGGCTAATCGGATCTATCAAACTATCAAAGGGAGAAAGCTAGAAGAATTAACAAATGGGAAAATAGTGTTAGAGAAAGAGGAGAAACAGTAAATGAGTGCAAATAAGTGGAAAAGAGCTTTTTTTCTTTTATTAGGCTTGGTCCTTTTCATCATCATCGTCTTCATCGGCCTTATTTTCTGGCCAGTGGATCAAGGAGAAATTCCTAAGGAAAAAAACGTAGGCAAAACGATTCCATTTCACTTGGAAACGAATAAAGAGGATCTGAATAAAGTGATTAACTCGTATATTGCGAAAGAAAAAGGAGACACTCCCATTGATTATTATGTGAATCTAAAGGACGATGTCGAATTAACCGGAAAATTAGACCTTTTTTCTACATCGGTTCATTTTAATATGACGTTTGAACCGAAAGCGTTGAAAAATGGAGATATCGTATTAAAACAAAAGGGAATGTCGCTTGGCGAGTTACATTTGCCGCCTTCCTATGTACTGAAAATTGCCCAAGAATCATATCATTTTCCGGATTGGGTACGGATATTCCCTAACCAAAAAATGATTTATGTCTCCACAAAAAGAATGAATCTGAAGAACAATGTCAGCATACGGGTAAATGAATTTAATCTTCCTAAAGATCGAATCTCGTTCACATTGCTCGTTCCCGTGCAATGAATGAAAAAAAGACGACAGTCATCAAAAAAGGAAAATGATTGCTCTCCTTTTTGATACAAGAGGAAAACTGACATGAAACCATACAAAACCGCTCCTTTAAATGGAGTGGTTTTTTAAATTCGCACCAACTGTTTGACGACAATCTTATACTACTACTAGTACCGTTTTTCCGTTCCTTTTTTGACAGACCGTTCTTAGTTTGTCTGAATGAAGAAAAGTATTGCGGAAAACACTTCTATTATTCCTTCCACATTAACGATCCATAAATCAATCACAGTGGTTGGAACTAATTTTTGGATAGGAGTGTTGGGTTGAGTTGAAAGCTGTAACCTATCAAGGGCCTAATCATGTAGAGGTAAAACAAGTAGAGGATCCAAAAAATCAAAAAAAGACGATGTGATTGTTCGAATTACAACTACCGCCATTTGCGGGTCAGACCTTCATCTCTATCAAGGAAACTCTTCGTTGCCGAAAGGTTACGTGATTGGTCATGAACCAATGGGCATTGTGGAAGAAGTTGGTCCTGAAGTGACGAAAGTAAAAAAGGGAGATCGGGTCGTCGTTCCTTTTAATGTTGCTTGCGGCCATTGCTTTTATTGTGAACACGGCATGACGAGCCAATGCGATAATTCCAATGAATATTATGATTCAGGGGGGGTACTTCGGCTTTGGAGAAAAGTACGGAAACCATCCAGGAGGTCAAGCTGAATATTTAAAAGTCCCTTTTGGAAATTTTACTCCTTTTGTGATCCCAGAATCGTGTAAATTAGAAGATGAATCTCTTCTCTTTTTATCCGACTTGCCTACTGCTTACTGGAGTGTGGAAAATGCCGATGTGAAACCGGGTGATACCGTTATCGTTCTTGGCTGTGGACCTATCGGATTGATGGCGCAAAAATTCGCCTGGATGAAAGGCGCTAAACGCGTGATAGCTGTTGATTATTTGGATTATCGCTTAGAACACGCAAAAAAGATCAATCATGTTGAGGTGTTTAATTTTGCTGAATACGATGATATGGGGGAATACCTAAAGGAAATCACCCGAGGAGGCGCAGACAAGGTGATTGACGCCGTCGGTATGGACGGAAAAAAACACCGATTGAATTCGTGGGGCAAAAATTGAAGCTGCAAGGCGGAACCCTTAGTCCTTTGAAAATTGCTGCAAAAGCTGTCAGGAAAAACGGTACGATTCAAATTACGGGAGTATATGGGGGCAACTACAATAATTTTGAATTAGGCGCCTTATGGATAAGAAATATTACCATTAAAATGGGGCAAGCACCGGTCATTCCGATTATGCCGAAACTATTTGAAAAAATAGTGAAGAAAGAATTTGATCCGAAAGAGATTATTACTCATAAACTATCCCTTGACGAAGCACCCAATGCTTACAAAATATTTAATGATCATCAAGATCATTGCATCAAAGTAGTTCTGAAACCGTAAAGACAACGAAAGGCAGCATTCCTTTTCATAAGGATGGCTGCCTTTTAAAAACATGAATATAAAAAGACTAAGCAACGTCTATTCAAGACAGTCTTAAACCTTTTGGATAAAAATTTTTGATGATTCCTTTTGCTTCCTTGCCCCATCCTAGCGGGAAGCCATGAATGGTTAACAGTATCCAGCCCCGGTCTTTTCCGGTTTGAATCGTTTCTCCGTGCAAATAGCGTTCCCAAAGCGTTCCGTTTTGTTCGAGTTCGAAATGGTGCCGTACATCCTTTGTTTGGACGGCAAGCGCCAGAGAGTGATGCGGCTCAAATCGGTTTTTCTTAAATTCTCCAATAGGAAGTCCTATTCGGACAGCCTTTAACGATGACAAATCCGGCATTCGTTCCGGCACAAAATATAAGCGGTCATTTTTCAAAAAAAGCCGGTCCCATTCGAAAGGAAAGTGAACAAAGGTTTGTTCGATAAATTGTTGAAACAGTTTGGCTTGTGCCCTAGGCAGCTTTGCCCCTTTCATGATGGGGGCGGAATGTTCATTTCCTCCTGTTTTCCGTAATTTTGCAACGAAGTGTCCTTCTCCTTGGAGATGGTGCGGCCAAAGGCGAGCCGTCTTTGCAATGTCGGAAAAATGCGTCTTAGTCCATTCCGGACGACCGGGGGAAACACCATGACTGTGTGGAATCGGCAATATTTCCATGTCAGGAAACGTTTTGACAAATTGTTCAATGGTTTGCTCGTTTTCTTCCGGAGAAAAAGTGCACGTCGAGTAGAGAAGAATGCCTCCTTTTTTCAACATGGCATAAGCGTGAGACAAAATTTCCAGCTGCAAATGATGACACGATTCCACATAATCGCCGCTCCAATATTGGCAGCTTTCCGGGTCCTTTCGAAACATCCCTTCTCCAGAACACGGAGCGTCCACGATGATTTTATCGAAACATTCTTCAAACTGAGCGGAAAGGTTTTCCGGGGTCTCATTTATCACGGCCGTGTTTGTCAGTCCGAAACGCTCGACGTTTTCTGATAATGCTTTGACCCTTTTGGACGAAATTTCGTTTGATAGCAAAACCCCTTCGTTTCCGAGCCGTGCGGCAATGGCAGTGGTTTTTCCCCCTGGTGCTGCACATAGATCGAGAACCATATCTCCTTCTGATAGTTCGAGCTGCTCTGCCACAAACATGGCACTTGGTTCTTGTATATAATATAGGCCGGCTGCATGATAAGGATGCTTTCCTGGAGCATCTTCCCGGCGGTAATAATAGCCATTTTCCACAAAGGGAATTTTATTCATCGCAAACGGAGAAATTTCCTCCCATTGTTCGAAAGAAACTTTTAACGGATTAATACGCAGGCCGGATGTTTTTTCTTGTTTATAGGTAGCGAAAAATGCTTCGCTTTCTTCTTTCAGCAATGTTTTCATTTTTTGAAGAAAGTCGGAGGGCAGATAATCCATGAGAGGGCTCCTTTCTTTTGCCTAATAAGCCCCGGCTTGCCGGGTTTTCCCGTCGCCAAAGACAAACATAATGCTATTATGTTTTTTGGAAAAAAGCAATAGGAAAGCGGCGGGACAGCCGGCCGCTAATGGTCGATGATTAACAGAAAATCAACAGGTATCTCGCTGTTTGAGGAGCCCGTGCATATCAGCGTGTAAATCCGCCCCGGATCCAGGAGTATTTCCAGTATAGAAGAATAAGACCCGTTCGCCAGTTTGAAAGTAAACTCGGCAGTCATGGGCGTCATTCCGATATATTCGGTTGCCTCTTTAAATGAAACGTCTTGAAAAAAGAGGTCGCCGGTTTCGGTCACTACATCGATCGGCGGAGAATCAGGTGATAAATGAATAAAACGCAGCTTTGTTTCGTGGCGGGGAACAAAGGAATCACTCGGATATCGAATCAATTTTACTTTTTTCTGCATCCCGCATACGGCCAATAACACATGATCTCCAGGATATAATAGAATTTTTTCGCTGATTAATGGATCCCACGTTTTATCGGAGGGATATATGTCGACGAAATAAAGGCCGGGAGAAAAAAGTATCGTTTCGCTGATTTGTTGAAAGGTCAGCCGGCGCATAAGCATACGTTCATTTACATAAATGTCCAATTTCTGCGAATCGGGAGAAGCATGAAAAAAGCGGATATGCGCTAGAGGAGGAGAAGAGGCTAGCAGTTTCGAAGCTATATGATATTTTGGATAATTAGGGAAAAGCGTTTTTCGTTCTAAGTTTTGATCAGAACGAAAAAAATAGTTGCGATTTTTCATTTTTTCACCTCCACTTTCAAAGTCATTGTACGCCGGCGAGAAGTGTGATATGCCCGTCATTTAAACCTTTAAATGAAAATGAATTTCCACTTTCTCTGAATATGTAATGAGAAGCCTTTTAATTGGATATCACAGGTTAACGAAAACGTTGGATTGATCGGAAAAATTTTGTTTCTATTAAAAGAAATGGGAATCTTTCCATGTCCGGTTGCTTTGCTTTTCTTTTTAAGAAAAAACGCTAAAATAAGTAGCAGAAGGTATTTTGAAAGAAAACGAGGTGAAGGACCGATGACCAACGAAAAACGTTTAGAAAAAGCGACATTTGCAGGTGGCTGTTTTTGGTGTATGGTCAAACCGTTTGACCAACTGCCGGGAATTGAAAAAATCGTTTCTGGATATACAGGCGGCCATAAGCCAAATCCTACGTATGAAGAGGTTTGCAGTGGAACGACAGGGCATCGTGAAGCGGTAGAAATCACTTATGATCCTGAACTTTTTCCTTATGAAAAATTGCTCGATATTTTCTGGATGCAAATTGATCCAACCGATGACGGCGGTCAATTTTATGATCGGGGATCTTCGTATAAAACAGCCATCTTTTACCATAATGAAGAACAGCGTAAACTAGCAGAGCAGTCAAAAAGAAAGCTTGAAGAAAGCGGTAAATTTTCTCAACCGATTGTAACAGAAATTTTGCCGGCAAAACCGTTTTATCCTGCAGAAGACTACCATCAGGATTTTTATAAAAAATTTCCTCTCAGATACAACGCTTATGTGATCGGATCCGGGCGGGAACAGTTTATCAAAAACCATTGGGGGGATCATGAAAATGAAGAATAAAGAAGAATTAAAAAAACAACTTACTCCGATTCAATACGAAGTAACGCAAAATCAAGGAACAGAACCGCCTTTTCAAAATGAATATTGGGATCACTTTGAAGATGGCATTTATGTCGATATCATCTCCGGAAAGCCGTTATTCAGCTCGAAGGATAAATATGACGCTGGCTGCGGTTGGCCTAGTTTTACAAAGCCGATTGACGAAAAAGAGATGGTCGAAAAAGCAGATTTTAGCCATTTTATGATCAGAACGGAAGTACGGAGCAAAACAGCTGATTCGCATTTAGGACATGTTTTCAATGATGGTCCAGCACCGACAGGCCTTCGCTACTGCATTAATTCCGCCGCTCTTCGATTTATTCCGAAAGAGAAAATGGCCGAAGAAGGATACGCTGATTATTTATATTTGTTTGAGGATAAAGAAGAGAAAGGATGAACAGTCTTGTTTAAATGGCTATTTCGGAAAAAGGGGAAGCCGTCAAAAGAAATAGATGTTTACACACCTGTAAGTGGCAAAATCCTTTCACTTGAAGAAGTGCCTGATCCTGTCTTTTCTGAAAAAATGATGGGAGACGGAATAGCTATTGAACCTAGCGACGGAAGAGTAGTGGCCCCTTTTGACGGCGATATCATGCAAATATTTCCAACCAAACATGCTGTGGGAATAAAAGCCGCCAATGGGGCCGAAATCTTGATCCATGTCGGGCTGGAAACGGTCTCGATGAAAGGGGAAGGGTTTGAAAGTCATGTTTCCCAAGGCGACAAAGTAAAAAAAGGGGATCTTCTCATCACATTTGATCTAAATTTAATACGGGAAAAGGCGAATTCCACCATCACACCCATCATCGTGACGAATGGCGATATGATTGAAAACATTGCAAAAAAAGAAAATGATATTGTAACAGCCGGAGAAGAGGTATTGCTTACCGTTACAGTGAAATAACAGAAACGGATAAGAATGAATTTAGGCTAACACCCAATCCTGCCATGGGGCAAATGCATACTTTGAACTAATGTAAGAGAAAAAGCCCAATCAACGAGGAGTGAAAGGTATGCACGATCACCATGGATATGATTGCTTTTCAGGATATGAACCAGTAGGATATGGAGTTGGATCTGGTTATGGATACGGCAGCGGCTTTGGCTACGGATTCCCTTATGCTTATGGTTCTAGTTGCGGATACAACCATTGGTTTGCGCTCATCGTTGTCCTTTTTATATTGCTGATTATCATTGGGGCAACTTGCTACGGTACATCGAAATAAATCGCTAAATCCTTAAAAGGCGGCGGCGATGGCTGAATAGGTTGACAAAATGTTTCAACACTCAACCTTTACGAAGCCTTTCAATCTTCCGGGAGTTTGCTTTCGCGAATGTCGTTTAAACGGCAGGCCATGATGATGAAGCAGGAAATGATAAATAAAAAGTTTGAAAAATAGGAGAACACATATTAGTTGTATATAAGTGTTCTCCTTTTATCTTATATTAAAGTTGAACAAGTTGAAGATTAAATCCACTTTTCCATAAAACTTATTCATCCCTTTTGAAGTCCTTGCTTATTGTGTAAGTCTGTACTTCTTGATTGTTCAACTCAATCAAAAGGGTGAATCTTTTCACATCCCACTTGTTTAAAACGCCATTCAAGTTTACTACACCTCTTAATTCAATTATCTCTCTAACACAAAAAAAACATTCTGGGTCTTTTTTAATTTTCTTCAGAACGGGTTAGAATGAATCCAAGTCATCTAAAATTACAAAAATTTTTAAATTTAAGACTATTTATTTCGGTATAATAATACTGTGTATTTTATAATTGTACAATTAGTGTTTTTCAATTATTATTAAAAACCGATTCGCCTCTAAAAAGACAATATTCGTTTATAAAGGCATTATTAATTATTATTTATAGTTTAATTACAAGGAAACGTTTTATTTACGAATGATAATTTCTTTATAAGAAATTATTATTCGTAATTTTGTTGACGAGAATGGTGGTATTTGGTAAGGTGGTGGTAGAAAGATCGGAGAAAGAGGGAGATCAATGTGAACCATAAATACGATGTCATTGTCGTTGGAGCAGGACCGGCAGGAATATTTGCCTGCTATGAACTGTCGTTAAAATTACCTCAAGCGAAAATTTTGTTAATCGATAAAGGTCATGATATTTTCCGGAGGCACTGCCCGATTTTGGAGAAAAAAATTGAAAAATGTCCTCCGGCAGTGGGCAAAAAATCATTTGCCGGCTGCTATCCTGCATGCTCTATTACAAATGGGTTTGGAGGCGCAGGGGCGTACTCGGATGGGAAATTTAATATAACAAGTGAATTTGGCGGTTGGATGACAGACTATTTACCTGATTCCACCGTACTGGATCTCATTCATTATGTAGACAGCATTAATTTGAAACATGGTGCGACGAAATCCATTACCGATCCTTTAACGGAGGAAGTAAAAGCGATCGAACGGCGAGCATATGCCGCAGGATTAAAGCTGCTGCGCGCTCAGGTTCGCCATTTAGGCACCGAAGAAAACTTAGCCATTTTAAAAAGCATATATGAATACTTGCGAGACAAAATTGAGATGGTTTTCAAAAAAGAAGTAGAAGATCTGGCTACGGAAAAACAAGGAGATCGTCATGTAGTAAAAGGGATCGTTTTAAAAGACGGAACGACGATTGCGGCTGAAAAAGTGGTGGTGGCGCCAGGAAGAGATGGATCGACTTGGCTTGCGAAATTATTGAAAAAGCGTCGTCTGAAAATGATCAATAACCAAGTGGATATTGGCGTACGAGTGGAAACTTCGAACATTGTCATGGAAGAAATCAATACCCATCTGTATGAAGGAAAATTTGTATTTAATACTTCTGTTGGCACAAAGGTTCGAACGTTTTGCAGTAATCCGTCCGGACATGTAGTAGTGGAAAATCATACGGGAACGATGTTGGCTAATGGTCATGCCTACAAAGATCCTAAACTGGGAAGCAACAACACCAATTTTGCTTTGCTGGTGTCTCATACATTCTCAGATCCGTTCGATCAGCCGAATGAATACGCCCACGAAGTATCCAGCCTCGCCAACAAGTTGTCAAACGGCGGAATTATTGTACAAAAATACGGCGATTTACGAAAAGGTCGACGTTCCACACTGAAAAGAATCAAAGAAGGTTTTATTACTCCGACTTTAAAAGAAGCTGTCCCGGGTGATTTAGGTTTAGTGCTTCCATACAACACGATGAAAAGCTTGATCGAAATGATCGAGGCGCTCGACCATGTTACACCGGGCATCGCGTCAGAACATACTCTTTTTTATGGAGTAGAAGCGAAATTTTATTCGGCTCGTCCTAAACTGAATGATCGTTTTGAGACGGAAATTTCTGGATTATATGCGGCTGGCGACGGGGCAGGTATTACGCGTGGTTTAGCTCAAGCCAGTGCTTGTGGAGTATGGATCGCGAGAGATATTGTGGAGAAACTTGGTTCAACCAAGCAAAATGAGAAAGTTCCTCAAAATGTATAACTTTGCATCATGTACAATATATCTTTTCTGCTGTCATTCAGAACCATCCATTATCCAAAAGCCGTTGAAAAAAACGGCTTTTGGATAGGAACTCGGTTTCCTTAGACAATTAACTAATTATTCTTTCATCCTGTTTATAAAGCTCCCAGGCTTCATCAAATATGGACATGCTTTTCAAATAATCGCCATTCATCTCTAAGTAATTGGAAATCTCATGATAATCTTCCGATTTTTTCGGAAAGCTATGGTCTAAGAAAAGATGATTGGCAAAACGGGAAATATCGTCCCTCGGCGGTTCTTCCCTATATTTCATCATGTAGT
The DNA here is from genome assembly GCF_038006805.1 of Bacillus sp. FSL W8-0223. NCBI lineage: Bacteria > Bacillati > Bacillota > Bacilli > Caryophanales > Bacillaceae > Bacillus > Bacillus sp. FSL W8-0223. Next base: position 2,191,378 of record NZ_JBBOVX010000001.1, on the reverse strand, counting down.
GATAGAATGATTTTCCCATCAAATCCCCCCCTTTTTTAAAACCGTATAAGCACGGGATTGATTTACGCATGGATCAAAAACTTCCTATCGAAACTCGACTTCCAATATTTTCTTCGTCTTGTAAATGGCCAACCTGGTCTGAAAAAGTAAGACTCCATAAGTATTGTTGTTCGTTTGAACGAAGACAAGTTCGATTTTTTGATTCATTTTACTCCTCAATAATATAAGTGGTCAATATGAAAACAAAAATGTGTGATGGCCCGTCGTAAAATATGAAAAGAAATTTTCATTTGGAGAAAAATTCCATAAGAATGACCTTTGAAAATGGGAAGATGATATGCTCTATGAACGATTTTTAGCGTGGGAAAAACTTTGGGAAAGGTTAAGCGTGAATGGACGAAAAGAACGATTGAAAAGTGAGAGGAAAGAAGTGAGCATGCCGAGTTCTTCCGGCATATAGTGTAAAAAAGGCATCAATAAGGAGATGGGAGGCCGTGAAAAAAAGAAAACGACCTAAATTTCAAATTGGGGATACGGTAGTGATTACCATATATGGAACGGTCGGCGTCGTAACGAATGTGAAACAATTGGACGGAGAGATTGTGTACGAAATTAATAAAAGCGAAGGACTGTTTAAAGAAAACACCCTTGCCTTTTTAAGGGAGTACGAAGGAGGAGAAAATCATTTTGAACGGCTCTTCATCGAGTATAAATACTCTTTTGGTGATCTTGTCAGAGTAAAAGGATGCGGAAATGATTTGTTTAAAATCGTGGGGTGTCGAACGGAAATATGGCGATATAAAGAAGACGCTTGGGAAGATATCGTATATGAAATGACTCGTATACCTGACGGAGAATGGCTGGAAGCACATGAAGAGGAATTAAAGCTGGTGGCGGATCATGAGGAAGCAGAAAGAATTTTGAAAAAAACGGAATTATTGTTGATTTCATCGCAAGCAAAACAAAAAGGATTGCCTGCTCCTGAGTCCCCGGATATATTAATTGATCGCCTGCTTGATGAATTGAATGATTATCAGCAGCTGTATCACTATTTTCAAGATGAATTTTATCGGGTGAAAGTAAAGGAAATAAAAGAAAAATTAAAACATGCCCAGTTGCTTAGAAGCCAAAAATCCGAATGAGCAGAAAATGAGGAATCATAGATTGGATGAGCGTGAATAATATGTAATAAAAGGGGGCAAGCAGGAAATTTCTAGTATAAGAGAGAAACATAACAGAAGAAAAAACAACGGGCAGGGGGGCAAATGGATGAGAGAAACAGAAGTGTATATTGATACGGAAGAAATTGCAGAATTTTTTTATGGTGAACTGGTAAAAAGAGGGTTTGTTCCGAATAAGTCAGAAGTAAATGAATTAGCAGATATTACGTTTGAATATCTGTTAGCGAAAAGCATCATTGAAGAAGACGAAGTTGAAGATGAAAGCGAATAGCAAAGATGTTAACAAATTAGGTTGAAAAAAGCGAGTTGGAATTTTGCCTTCCACTTGCTTTTTTATTTTCTTAAATTGCAATATTAAATGCAACAAGTATTGAAAGACCAGATAACCCATGATTAAGTAGAATCGGGACACTCTGCGCGACTTGACGTGGAGTGGCGGGCATGGTAGCCTGGTTGGCCCAGCCAGTACCGTATACCTGGCTTCATGGCTGGTAGCCATGCCCGCAGAGGCTCTTTGTCAAGTTGCTAAAAACCAACCCTTTGGGTTAGCTGGCTTAAGGTTAAGAAGCTAAGCCAGCTAACTCTATTTGGAAACACTCCTCAGGTGTACGATAATTGAGGATCTTCCTTGGAAGATGGTTACACCAATTTTCAACATAGGTAATGGTTTCGTCTGCCACAGAGGAAATGGGTCTCCCCTTTGGTATGAAGCGCCTAATAAGGCCATTATGACGCTCGTTGGTTCCTCGTTCACAGGATGTGTAAGGGTGTGTAAAATAAACCTCTGTTAGATCTTTTTCAACACTAAGGCCGAGGTCAGCAAATTCAGAACCGTTATCAGCCGTAATGGTTTTAAACACTTTAGAGAACCGATTACCATAAGACACTTTCAACTGAGATATGACTTCTGAAACGGATAGACTATCCTTGGCTGTCACTCTCAAAATTATTTCTTTACGGGTTTTGCGCTCAGTAAGAGTCAATAAGGCCTGATCTTTAGTCTTCTTGCCTATAACCGTATCAATTTCCCAGTGACCAAACTCTTGGCGTTCATTGACTTCAATTGGTCGCTCATCGATACTGCGTCCTAAGATCTTCTTATTCTTCCGGTTACGTTTTTTCTTGGTGTTCAGGGTAATTTTCATAGGTAGGTCAATGTTTTTAACGCCTATAAGTCCTAGATCAATATAGTTATAAAGGGTCTTGGTGCAAACCATTTTGTCTTTGAATTTCCCATCACGTTTGGCTCTCCCACATACCGCATCAGGAGACCATTTCTTATCAAGGATCTGAGTTTCGGCATACTTAATAAACTCGATGGCATCGTCTAGTTTTAGCTTGCGGCCACAGGCTTTCCTGTTTCTCTCATAGAGAAGTTGACCTGTGTCTGGAAAATAGACATGAACAATTTTCCCGTTGCTTTTTCTTTGTGGCACTGTACCTCTTCTTAACTCACGGGAGATGGTGCTTTTGTGACAACCAACATAATCTGCAATCTCCTGTTGAGTCTTACCAGCAGCGTGTAAGGCCGCAATTTTCCCACGGTCATAAGCCGTTAAGTGTTTGAAATGCCGAGCTCCTATGGTAGAATTAGTAATTGCCATAGATAAATCCTCCGTATCGATATTGTTTTAGTCGACTTAATCATACGTGGTTTATCTATGGTTTTTCATTTTTTATGCTTGTTGCATTTGATTATACAACTAGCCGCTTTTTTATTTTTAAAAAAGGAGCAAATAGAGTTCGGAACAGTACATCGTAATAAAATGGAAAATAAAAAAATGAAACGAATCGACTCTTGAACCGTAAGATTCGTGAAAAAGGAATAGGGGGAAAAGGAATGGCCATTTTCACAAAAGTGTTGACAAGCATTGGAATAGGAAGCGCAAGAGTGGATACGAAATTAGAATATACAAGTTACAAAGCTGGAGATCCGATACGTGGTGTTGTAGAAGTATATGGAGGGGTTACTGAGCAAACAATAGATTCTATTTATCTTACCGTCAATGCAATGTATACTTTCCAAAAGGATGGTCATCCGTATACAGACACGGCGACTATTGAACAACATCAAATTACCGATCCGTTTTTAATGAAGGCCAATGAAACGAAAGTATTTCCTTTTTCCTTTACTCTGCCAATAGATGCTCCTTTAACATATGGTAGTACGCGTGTTTGGGTTCAAACCGGATTGGATATTAAGAATGCAGTGAATCCTCAAGACGAAGATTACATTGCCGTGCGTCCTAACCAAATGACATCCGCGGTGCTTGAGGAAATGGAGAAACTAGGTTTTCGGCTTCGAAAAGTAGAGTGTGAACAAACATTTTTCCGTACCAGCTGCAACTATCCGTTTATTCAGGTATTCGAATTTATTCCAGGGAGCGGAATGTTTTTAGGGAAATTGGATGAATTGGAAATCGTGTTTCTGGCACAAACGGAAGATCGGATTGAGATATTCATGGAGGTGGACCGTCGGGCTCGAGGATTGGCTGGATATTTAAGCGAGGTAATAGCGATAGATGAAAATCAAATCCGGTTTTCTGTCACAAATCAAGAATTGTCCGTTTTGAGGAAACTGTTGGAACAAAAGATCATGTGTGGTTTATCCCTTAAAAGGGGTAAGTAAGACAGCAAGGATTGAATATACGCTGGTGAATCATTTTTCATGGAAAGCCCGTATCAATAGCATCCATCCATACTTTTTGACAAAATTAGTGGAATTTTGATGAAGGTATCGACAAGGTGAATGTCAAAACCTTGTGTAAATGGATGGATAAATATTAATAAGATAGGGGCGAGGAAAATTGAGTAAATGGAAAATGTTGTTGCCAAGTGTCAAAGAGTACCAAGTGACCTTATTTCAGACCCCCCATTACGGAGATACACAAGGATACGAAGCTGTTTATCATCTCCCGATAAGAGCCAAAAACCATCGGGCGGCCTTGGAAACGGTTTTTCGTATTTTTAATGTATTTGATTTATTGCCGCCCGATTTTTCTGCCCGCTTTGTAGCTACAGGTGATATCGTACAAATTTCCAAAGGTTCAAATAAGAGTTTTTATCGACTGGAATCGGGCGGCTGGCGAAAGATTGAACGGAGTTTGGTTCACTAATAGGATGGAGTGCCTTTTTGGCATTCTCTCCTATTTTCGATCTTTGCCGGAATATTCTTTTCCATGCGCATCCTGTTCGGCTAAAACAGCTTCCGGTGGAACATGATTATTTTTTTTGGTCGCTTTTATTCTGCTGCGATGTTTTTTTGCCATGGTCCATATCCCTCCTGCGGCCTTTATTTGAATTCTTCCTTTTAAATGAAAGCAGCTTTGTCAATAGGATGCCCGTTCATAGGAATTTTTCTCATGGAATCATTTGCAGACACATCCAAAAAAGCTTAAAATAGGGATGATTGAAAGCGATAAAAGGAGGAATTCATATGAGTATACATATCGGAGCAAAAGAAAATGAAATTGCGGACACAGTATTGCTTCCAGGCGATCCTCTCCGTGCTAAATATATTGCGGAAAACTTTTTAGAAAATGCGGTTTGCTACAATGAAGTTCGGAACATGTTCGGTTATACAGGTACATACAAAGGCAAAAGGATTTCTGTTCAAGGCACCGGAATGGGAGTTCCTTCGATTTCCATTTATGTGACAGAATTAATTGAAAGCTACAATGTGCAAAACTTAATTCGCGTTGGAACGTGCGGTGCCATTCAAAAAGACGTAAAACTTCGTGACGTCATATTGGCGATGTCTGCTTCCACTGATTCTCAAATAAACCGTTTAACATTTAATGGAATTGATTATGCCCCTACCGCGAATTGGGAGCTGTTGAAAAAAGCCTATGATGTTGGAGTCGAAAAAGGTTTAGATCTAAAAGTCGGCAGTGTGTTTACAGAAGATTTATTTTATAATGACCACGCTGAACATGAAAAGTGGGCTCAATATGGAGTATTAGCTCTTGAAATGGAAACAGCGGCTCTTTATACCATTGCGGCAAAGTATGGAAGAAAGGCGCTTACTATTCTGACAGTCAGCGACCATGTGTTAACCGGTGAAGCAACGACAGCGGAGGAAAGACAAACAACATTTAATGAGATGATTGAAGTGGCATTGGAATCCGTGGTAAAAGAATAAACAAAAAGAATCGGTTATTTGGAAAAGAGAAGCCATAAAAGCTTTTCTTTTCGTTTTCCTATTCAACAATAAGAATGAAACATGATAGATAATCAGCGAATGGCAGAAAAACAGAAAAATCAGGTGGAACTATGAAAAAATGGATATTGACGATGGCCGCTGCCGTGTTGCTGGTCAGTGGATGCCAAGCGGGCGGCGAGGAAGCAAAAGGCACCAATCATCAAGAAAAAAATCACCAAGCGAGAGAATCTACAACTCCGAAAGCTGAGAAATTTACTTTCAACCAAATAAAAGAAGTCAGCGGGAAAAAGGTGATTACCAATCCGGAAAATGTGCTCGTTTTGGTCAATAAAGAGTACAATTTGCCTGAAGGTTACGCGCCGAAAGATCTCGTTAGACCGGCTGTAAAGTTTTCATTTGGAGACGAAAAAATTGAAAAAAGCTTGATGCGTAAAGAAGCAGCCGAAGCGTTGGAAAAGATGTTTGCAGCTGCAGCCAAAGACGGCGTTTATTTATATGCCGTTTCTGGCTACCGTTCTTACAACCGGCAAGTAGCGGTATTCAACAATGAAATGGCCAATTCTGGGAAAGCGAAAGCGAATCAGGCTGTCGCAACACCCGGACAAAGCGAGCATCAGACCGGATTGGCAATCGATATTTCCGGGAAAAGCGTCGGTTTTCTCTTGACGGATTCATTTGAAAACACAAAAGAGGGTCAATGGCTAGCGAAACATGCACACGAATACGGTTTTATTCTCCGTTATCCAAAGGGAAAAGAAGCGATTACCGGCTATCAATTTGAGCCATGGCATTATCGTTACGTGGGAGTAGAAGCAGCGAAGAAGATATATGAAAACGGCTGGACATTGGAAGAATTTTATCGGAATTACGGAAAAATGTAAAAAGGGGGGCCATCCCCCTTTTTTGGACGTCGAAATACGCCCAGGAGGACAGTACGCAAAAAATCATTTTCATGTAAAAGAATATACCGGCAGGCGGATGATCCTTTCATACAGGAGAATTTTTCTTTATGTGCGCCCGGCATGTACATGAACTATAGGGTGTAAGTCCCGAACCCCGAAGACAGAAGTAGAGGTTAGCCAAGAGCAAGGGTGTCCGTGGTGACGCGGAATCTGAAGGAAGCTGGAGGCAAAACACCGGTCCGAGGAACACGAACCTCATATAAGGCTAGGTATGATGGAGTGAGTTTGCATAACAAAACAAAGCTCTTTCTGTCGAAGGTCATATCGAGTAAATGAGGCGGATAGATGGTGTGAAAGTGCATGTACTTACCCGGGGAGGTCTGGCGGATATGTGAAGTACTCTTCATAACCTACTTAGTGATAAGTAGCTGAACCGTCAGAAGTCAGCAGAGGTCATAGTATTAGTTGGTCTAGAACAACTAAGAAGGACCGAACAATTAAGAGAGAATAGCCCTTGGTATTCAGTGAGTCATGATGAACACAGAAAACGTAGTACCTCACTTGAGGGAGGAAGCGGTGAATCCCGTGGGAGACCTCTTGGAGGGTGGAGTGACCACTGGCATAAAGAGAACAGCTATTCACGGAAGTTATAAAGACTTGCGTCAATTATCTTAATTGAACCGCCGTATACGGAACCGTACGTACGGTGGTGTGAGAGGACGGGAGTTAATCGCTCCCTCCTACTCGATTTAATGAAAGAAAAGTATTTCCCCAACGCCCTAAAACCTCTCCAAGTGGATGGAGGGGTTTTTTGAAGGCATTTCCGCCAATCAATCAGTCGTGTATCCCGCGGCTTCGCTTCCGATTTAAGCAGCTATGCACAAAGATAGGGATCATTCCCATCGCAGCTTTGAATTGGAGAGAGGATGCTGAAATTCCGATTCATTCGATCAATCATTCGAAAATGGTTCCCTACTAAGGTCAGCTTCTAAATAGGTTTTATCTTTCCCTAAATTTAAAAAGCTGTTAAAATAAAGTAGTTACAGAAAAATCATAAATCCGAAGAATGAGAGCAATGAAAGTGGTGACAAATGTGGAAGATGAAAAGCAAGAAAAGGAGCAGCAAAAGCAATCTTCGTCAAATTATGTGAAAATGAAGAGATTTCATTTTGTTATGCTCCTCTTTTTCATTGTTTTTATAACAGCGGGAATTACAACATTTGCTTTGGCATTTGGGGATGAAAAAGCGGTCGATGTCGGTGGTGCAAACCGTCCGGAATTTAATAAGCTTTACGATGTGTATGATAAATTAAAAAGTAATTATTACGAAAAAGTTGATGATGAAAAACTGATTAACGGGGCCATTAATGGCATGGTTCAATCTTTGGGTGATCCGTATTCTGACTATATGTCTAAAAGCGAAGCAAAACAGTTTCACGAAAGCATCGAGTCCTCTTTTGAAGGAATCGGAGCAGAAATCCAAGAAAAAGATGGAAACATCGTAATTGTTTCGCCTATTAAAGGATCCCCTGCCGAGAAAGCTGGATTGCGTCCGAACGACCGCATACTTTCCGTCAATGGTAAAAGTTTGCAGGGGATGAGTTCGACAAAAGCTGTCATGATGATACGCGGTAAGAAAGGCACCAAGGTTAAGCTGAAGATTCAGCGTCCGGGTGAGCAAGATCCGATCGAAGTGAGCATTGTAAGAGATACGATCCCTATTAAAACTGTTTATCCAGAAATGCTCGATCATGGTGTTGCCAAAATTCAAATCACAAGTTTTTCAGAAAATACGTATAAAGAGTTGAAACAAGCGATCGCCGAAATGAAGAAAAAAGGCATGACATCGCTGGTGCTTGATTTGCGGCAAAACCCGGGAGGACTTCTTGACCAAGCTATAAAAATGTCGAATATGTTCGTGCCAAAGGGGAAAATCCTGCTGCAAGTGGAAGACCGCAATGGACAGCGCGAGAAATTTATTGCTGACGGAAAGGACAAAGTAAATGTCCCAGTGGCTGTATTAATTGATGGAGGAAGCGCAAGTGCTTCGGAAATTTTTGCGTCAGCGTTGAAAGAGTCTGCCGGCGTTCCGCTGATCGGGGAAAAATCATTTGGCAAAGGAACGGTACAAACGACGGAAGATTTTAAAGACGGTTCTAATCTAAAATTCACTACCGCGAAATGGCTGACGCCAAAAGGAGAGTGGATTCATAAAAAGGGTATTAAACCGGATTATGAAGTCAAACTCCCAAGTTATGCTAATTTACCAATTGTAGATCCGGATAAAGAACTGAAAGAATCCGACCTTTCCAAGGAAGTGAAAGCAGTGGAGCAAATGCTCAGCGCTCTTGGGTATAACCCGGGAAAAGTAGACGGCTATTTTGACGGTGAAACAAAAGACGCTGTTGTGCGGTTCCAAAGAGATCAGAAGCTGCAAGTGACAGGAAAGGTGTCGGGAGAAACGACTATTAAATTGATGGATCAAATCAGAAAAGAAATTCAAGATCATGATACCCAGGTGAAAAAAGCAGTGGAAATTGTCACTAAAAATAAGTAATTTTCAATGGAAGAGCGGGAATTTCCCGCTCTTTTTCGTTCGAGTTGATCGTCTCATTATGTGAATGTATGAAATCCGATTGCTCCTGCCCATGTCCATCAATTTAACGGTGCCATGCAATAGGAATCATTCATGATGAGAATATTGACAGATGAAACGTATTTCATTTATCATTAAATAGTTCATAATATAAATTATTGGATGATAAATGGAAGGTCGATCATATTGAGACAAGAAATGCTAGTAGAATTGGAACAATTACTGCGTAAGAACTATCGAATGATAAAAAACGAATTAAGAAATTACACCGGAAAATATTTGAACAGCACAGAATTTATCGTCTTAAAAGTCATTCACGAGAATGGTCCTTTGAAAGCGTCGGATATTTCCAAGACCATTGAAGTGTCGGCAAGCCATATTACAGCTATTACAGATTCTTTAGTTGAAAAAGGCTTTATAACTAGAAAGCGTTCAGAAGTCGATCGGAGAAGAGTTGAACTGGAGATTACGGAAAAAGGAAAAGAAATGCTGAAATTTGCTGCTGAATTAAAATCTGAATATTTCCAAAAGAAATTCAGCCATTTTACGAATGAAGAACTGCATACATTTATCCAGTTATTAAAAAAATTAAACACTCCATGCGATCACTCCGATGATTCTGAAAATAAATGATACATCATTCATGTGTTTAAATATTCGTACAAACATTTTTGCAAAGAAAAAAGGACGATATTTGTTGCGACTACCATTCGATAAACAAGCATAAAGGAGGAAAGAACGTGGAGGATTCATACTTATTGGATATATTTTTATCCTTGTGGAACAAGCGAGAAGTGAAAGATGGCTCGAATTCTCCAACCGCCACTGTGAAAGAAATGATGAAGAGTGAACTATTAGACGAATTCAGTCACCCTCGCGTTAGGAAAACAAAAGAAGAAAAATATTTTTTAGCTGTGAAAAGGGTGATCGATTCGGATTTAAAAACTGAAGATCAAATTCGGCTGATCCGGCTTTACACGGATGTAATGGAGTCGTTCAAATAATCTTTACAATCGCAATACGTTTGCAAAAGAAGTTAATAAAGGGCTTAAATAGAAAGGTTGTCAACCCTTTATTTATGGAAATAAATAAAACGGATCCTAATTAAAAGAAAGAATGGCCAATTTCAGAATGAAAGGGATTATTTAACAAACTTTAATCTTCAAGGTTTACAGCCCCTTTTTGGATGAAAATAAATGGCTTTTTTTCTTTGGCCTGTCTATCTATGAATCTGTCATTTTCTTCCTCAAATATTACAAAAATCGCATGTTATGATGTAACCAGATCAGAGATTGAAAGAATCAAAGGAGGAAGATTAGATGAACAAAAAATCATTGATGGCAGTAGCAGTATCCTTTGGGTTATTGACTGCACCGCTTGCATCAAAGGCAAATGCGGCATCATTTCCGATAAATAGTGATAAAAATAATAACGTAGAATGTCAATTTGAAGTGAAACAATTTCCGATTTCAAAAAGCTGGTTAGATAATTGGATGAATCAGCAATATCAATATGCACTGTCGATTGCGAAACAAGCTGCCAAAGCTCAGCCGAATACAACGGTAACGGAAAAAACATCTCCATCCACTCCATCGGCGAAAACAACTACCGAAAAGAACAATACAACGGCTCCTGCTACTTCCAAAACAGGATCTTCATTAAAAGCGTACGAACAACAAGTAGTGGATTTAACGAATAAAGAAAGAGCAAAATATGGTTTACCACCATTAAAAGTAGATCCGACTTTAAGCAAAATGGCTCACGACAAAGCCAATGACATGGCTGTTAACCACTACTTCTCTCATACGAGTCCAACATATGGATCTCCATTTGATATGATGAAACAATATGGAATCCAGTTTACAGCCGCAGGTGAAAACATTGCAGAAGGTCAACGCACTCCGGAAGAAGTGGTCAATGGTTGGATGAACAGTGAAGGTCATCGTGCGAATATCTTAAATAAAGACTACACTCATATCGGAGTTGGGTATGTAGAAAACGGAAATATTTGGACGCAAGAATTTATTAAAAAATAAATTCTTGAAGAGAGGTTTGGAAGAATCGTCAAAAAGTGAAAGAGAGGGTCCGGAAATCATTCATTTAAATGATTTCCGGACCTTCCTTTTTTGTTCTTATCAACACCGGTTTTAAGAAATAGGATTAAATTTGCATAATTTTTTTTCTCCGCTTACTATAATGATGAGAGAAGAAAATGATATATTGGGGCGAGGGGAAGGAATGAACAAAAAAACTGCATTGATTACGGGAGCGGCTAAAGGAATTGGAAAACGTACGGCCTACGCTTTAGCGCAGGCAGGCTTTAATATGACCATCAATTATTGTTCCAGCCGGCATGAAGCTGAACAATTGGCTAATGAATTACAGGAGAAGTTTGGCGTATCAACGATTGTTGTCAGCGGTGATATTACAAAGCCGGAAGATTGCCGTCAGATTGTGGCACGAACGGAAGAGCAGTTTGGCAGTGTGGATGTTTTGATCCATAACGCCGGTCCTTTTATCAAAAAGCGAAAAAAGATGGAAGAATATGATGATAGTGAATGGCAATACATAGTGAATGGAAATTTGAACAGCGCGTTTTACTTATCTAAGCTGACTCTTCCTGGAATGAGAAAGAAACATTGGGGGAGGATCATCACATTTGGCTTCGATAGGGTCGAGACCGCGCCCGGTTGGATTTATCGCTCGGCGTTTGCCGCTTCGAAAACAGGGCTTGCTTCTCTGACACGAACGATTGCTCTGGAAGAAGCGGAAAACGGCATAACGGCCAATATGATTTGTCCGGGAGATATTACGGGCGATTGGAAAGAAAAAGAGATTCATGAGGCAATGGGCGTAAAGGATGATACAGTTCCTGTTGGTCGTCCAGGCACGGGGGAGGATATAGCGAGGATGGTCGCTTTTTTATGTTCAGAGCAGTCTGATTTTATAACAGGTGCGATCATTCCTGTAACGGGAGGAAAAGACGTATTGGGAAAAGTATTTTATGAGTAGAAAACCAAGAAAGGAACGTACAACGGGAATATCGTTTCAAAGAAAATGGCAAAGACGCAGACCGAGTCAGGATCTGCTTCTTTGCCATTTTGCTTGTGGAGAATAGATTTTCTTTTGCACATAAACAAGACGTGTGAACAAGGTGACAGCGCCAAATGCAAGCCCTGTAATTAACCCGATCCAGTAGCCAAAAGCTTGAAGGTCCGTTGTCTTTGCCAGCAGGAACCCTAATGGGAGGCCAATAATCCAGTAAGAAACGAGTGCCATGATAAAACTAAGATTGACATCTTTATATCCGCGCAATGCGCCTTGCACCGGAGCTTGAATGGCGTCTGAAAGCTGAAAGAATGCTGCAAAAGCTAGAAACTGAGTAGTTTGTTGAATGACCGCTGGCTCATGTGAATACAGCAATGCAATTTTATCCCGAAAGATAAACAACGTCACACCGGATATAATCGATAGAGTTACAGCAGTAAAAATTCCAAGACGGCTGTACTGCTCCGCATCATGGAAGCGATTGGCTCCAACTTCAAATCCTACTACGATTGTAAGCGTCATAGAGATGCTCAGTGGGATCATATACAACAACGATGCAAAATTATTGGCAGCCTGGTGAGCTGCAATGGTGACAGAACTGTATTCACTCATCATCAGCGTGACGGCAGAAAAAATACTGGTTTCGAAAAAAATGGATAACCCAATAGGCAACCCAATTTTACAAAACTCTTTCCATTTTGGAAATGAAATGCTTGGGAGTCGACGAAAAACATTGTACGTGGAAAAAGGCGGCCGTTTATGGATGATGACCGCGGCAATGATCGTGATCAACCAATAAGTAACGGCCGTTGCGTACCCGGAGCCCACTCCCCCCAAGGCGGGAAAGCCTCCTTTTCCGTAGATAAAGAGATAGTTAAAAAACACATTAATGGGCAGCGCAAGCAGCGTAATCACCATGGAAACCTTTGTTTTCCCTAGAGAATCGATAAAACTGCGGAGTACATTGTAAACAAAGAGCGGAATGATTCCGAAAGAAAGGGCGATCAAATATTTTTCTGCTACCATCCGTACCCGGCTCTCTAAATTCATTCCATTTAGTATAGGATCAAGGGCAAAACTGCCGACGATGATGATGGATATGCCTAAGGCGATGGCTATGTAAACTCCTTGAATGATGGTAAAAGTAACTTCTTTCGCGTTTTTGGCCCCCAAAAATTGGGCGGTAATCGGGGTAATAGATAATAAAATTCCACCTAGTCCAGTGTATATTGGAACCCATATCGAGGACCCTATTGCGACTCCTGCAAGATCGCTGGAAGAATAGCGGCCCGACATCATCGTATCAAAAAAGTTCATCGAATAAATGCCGATTTGCGTCACAAAAATAGGGATTAAGATCATCAAAAATTGTTTATATTTTTCTTTGAGGCTGTTCGTCTCTTTCATTGCTGCATTCCTCCAACTCCAACGATTTTCCCGATTTTGATGCAAGGACCGTACAATACGATTATATGAAATAAAGCGCTGATGACAACTTAGAAAATGCACTAGTCCGAACATTTTTAAAGAGAAAATCTATGAATCATTCATTCTATAGGTACTCTAACCGTCTATTTTTTCTCAAAATAGACTGTTTTTTGACGTGTTGGCGTCCATGATAGTCATATTAAATATGATGAAAAAACTCATCTTTTTTGAGACAAAGAATGCGGCCGGGAATATCCCCGCCCGCATTCTTTAGGCGTTCATCGCTTCCTCATTATCATCATGGGATTGTTGCCGCAACAAATGCAAAGTGTAAAGGTCTTTTGTAATTTCAAATAAATCATAGACGGGTGCTTCTTTATTAATGGATTGATACAGATGAGGACGAGTTTCATTTGCTTTCAGCGCATACGGCAATTTTTCGGCGGCTTTCAGGGAACGGATATTTTGCTTGCGAATTCTCATATAAATGGTTTCAATTCCTAGCTGATAAAACAATTCTTGAAAGAAAGCATCTTTTGCTAAACGATTATATCCTTTTCCGTGATATGGCTTTCCGAGCCATGTGCCTAAAAACCCGGAGTGGTTTTCAATATCATATAAATTGATCGTACCAATGGGGTTTCCCCATTCGTCAAGAATTGTTCTGGATATGAGTTCGCCGCGCTCCTCTGCTTCCATCATTTGTTTGGTTAAAAATAAAAACTCTTCTTGTGAATAAGCTTTATGGCGAACAAACGGGAAGACATCTGGATGCTTCATCAATTCAAAAAGTAATGGGGCTTCCTGCAGGTCTCTTTTCTTTAACAAGTAAAATCCCTCCTCAAGAGGGCAGAAGTCAGGAAAATCGATTCTTCCACCCTCGAAATTTTTCATAAACTTCATAAAAAATTTCGGGGTGGGAATCGAACCCACTAGAACCAGTCAAGACTGGTGGCGCACCATTTGCCTTCCCTAAAACTTGCTTTTTGAAATGAGAAATCATCTCTCATGATATGGCCTATTCGTTGAAACTGGCTTTATCTTCCGTTCACAAAAGCATAAACGGCATGTGTCCGGAATGACATCAGCAAGCTGATTGTATATTACAAAAATAAATTGTATTTGAAAATAGTCATTTTGTTAAGTTTTTATGTCCATTTTATAAATTTTTATTGTTTTCAGTCTTTCGTTCGTTCTTTTTATGGTTTTGATCATACAAGAACATAGGGGTGCAAGGCAAGAAATGAACACTTGGAAATCATGAATTTTTATCTAAAGAGCAAGCTATAATGGGGGCAGCGAAAGAATATCGACATGACGGTTTTAAATAGTGTTTCTCTACTCCTGTATTAGCCTGTCACCTAAAACTGGCCGGTCGTTCCATAACCGGAACGAATTCGTATTGATACGGGTGAATAAATTTTATTAAAAAACCTTCCATAAAAAGCGCCCCCGGGTATTTCAGCGGAGAACAACGAATGATTCCGGGGGCACAGCAACGCGAAGCTAATTGATTTTCGTACTTGCAAAAGTATGAAAAGATGAATCTCACTTTCGCTTTTTTTCGTTGCGACTGCCGTATGAAAAAAGGCTTCTATGAACGTTTTTTCTGTTTGAAAGTTTTCCATCCTAAATAGAGGACCAAACTGATTACGGCCAAAATCGCAATCGGGGTCACATATTTTCCGGCAACGGATTTCACTGCTTCCCAGTGGGTGCCAAGCTGCATTCCTAAAAGCATGAACAATATAGTCCACGGTATCATGGCAGCTAATGTGTAAAGCAAAAATAATCGCAATGACATTTTGGAAAATCCGGCCGGCAAAGAGATGGCATGACGCACTACAGGTATAAATCGAGCTGTGAAAATCACGAAAGGCCCGTATTTGTTAAACCATCGTTCCGAAGCATCTATATGAGATTCTTTGATGAATAAATATTTTCCGTATTTTTGAAAAAATGGTCTTCCTGCATATTTACCTAACCAGTATAGAAAAATTTGGGCAATCGTCCCGCCGATTACACCTGCTATGAAGGCACCAACAAACGACAATTTTCCTTGGGAGACTAAAAATCCTCCATAGCTTAAAACGATTTCGCTTGGAATAATTTCGATCATCAATGCTAGAGCGATTCCAAAGTAGCCAAGATTACCTAAAAAAGTAATGACCTGATGAGTAAACTGTTCCATTCTTTCTCTCCTCTGTAAAACTTTCATATACTGCCACAATAAATTATAATACTTACCATTCAATCATAATAGTAAAAAATAAAAAAGGCGAAAAAAGACGGAAACAGTTTGATTATGATTACAATATTCCAACCGCTAACCGTTGGAATGGTTTTAATCAATAGTAGTTTTTCCTCATTTTTCTGCACTCTAAAAAAGCTTGTTTACGAACAAAGACCCATTCGAACGGGGCAACTTGCATACATAAAGGAAACGATGGAGGGAACGCTAAAAAAGATTCCAGTTCGTCATTTGTCCATCCGAACGATGAGCAATGGAGCTATCAATCGGAATGAAGCAATCGAGGCAGACGGATGGATAAAGAAAAAACGGACTTGATCGTTGGATAAAGCTGTGATTGCCATCTACGTTCATTCAATTTGCTTGCAATTATACTTGGAGAATGATAAAATTTTTATTAAAATCAAAAGTACATGGAATGTTTATACATTATCATGGCCGAAACGCCTTTTGATTAAGTAGGATATGAGCAAGGAGAAAAATTTCATATGTTCCTTCGGGGCAGGGTGAAATTCCCGACCGGCGGTGATGAACATGATGTTCAAAGCCCGTGACCCGTGCGCCTTTTCGGTGTACGGTGGATTTGGTGAAATTCCAAAGCCGACAGTGAAAGTCTGGATGGGAGAAGGAGGAAGCGTTAAAAAAGGAGTATTTTAACGCTTATTTCGCAATGAATTTAAAAGGCCCCGCAATTTTTGCGGGGTTTTTCAATTGGAAATTCCTTACTTCACAAAATTCATGTTGGACAAGGTAGGATCATTATTCTGCTCGCTTCTTTTTGACAGGCAAATAGACGGCTATTCTGAAATATGAGGAGGGTTGCTCCCCAATGCTGAAAGAAGACTATATGAAATTCGCGTTGAAATTGGCGGAGAGTGTAAACGGCCAGACATCCCCCAATCCTCCTGTAGGCAGCGTGGTTGTGAAAGAAGGTCGAATCATCGGGATGGGCGCTCATTTAAAAGCCGGCGAACGCCATGCTGAACGGATCGCCTTGGATATGGCAGGATCCGAAGCGGAAGGCGCCGATGTGTACGTAACTTTGGAGCCTTGCTCCCACTACGGCAAAACGCCCCCATGCGCAGATTATTTAATTGAAAAGCGTGTAAAAAGGGTTTTTGTCGCTACTCTGGATCCAAACCCGCTCGTTGCAGGAAAAGGGATTCAAAAGCTAAAAGATGCCGGAATTGAAGTAGAAACAGGCATTTGCGGTCAAGAAGCCAAACAGTTATATAGACCATTTTTCCATTTCATTCAAACCAAAACCCCGTTTGTCACTATTAAAACAGCCGTCACGGCAGATGGGAAGATTGCAACTGCTGCTCACGACAGCAAATGGATCACAAGCGAGCAATCCCGCCAGGATGTTCATCTTCTTAGAAAAAATCATGATGCTATCCTTGTCGGCATCCATACCGTTCTTCATGACAATCCCCTCCTTACCGTTCGATTGCCCCAAGGTGAAAAGAATCCTATACGCGTCATTTTAGACACCCACTTGCGTATTCCAAATTATGCAAATGTTATAACCAATAAAGACAGCGAAACGATAGTGGTTTGTGGCTGTAATGCTTCCGAGAAAAAAGAACTTGATCTAATCCGTTTAGGTGTTACGGTCATAAGGCAAAAAAGCCAAGATGTTTCTATTGCCGAATTGCTTCAGGAGCTGGGCAGACGCGGAATCATGACGCTTCTGGTTGAAGGCGGTTCAGAGGTCAATGGATCTTTTCTTCAAGAAAAGGCTTTTCAGCGATTGATTTTATACATGGCCCCAAAATTGATTGGCGGTAGAGAAGCTCTTACATCGTTTTCTGGAAAAGGAGTAGAAAAGATAGCGGATTCCCTTCCGTTAACTTTTGAGAAAGTAGAAATGGTAGGCCCGGATGTGAAAATAACCGCATCGGTCAAAGAATAGAAAAGGTTTGAACGAAATTCCATTGTGGTTCAAAAGGAGGGACGTAAGTGTTTACAGGGATCGTAGAGGAAATAGGCGTTGTTGAACAAGTGTTAAAAGGCAGTCAGTCTTTGGAGCTATTGATTCGAGCAGAGAAGATTGTAGAGGACGTACATCTTGGCGACAGCATTTCGGTGAATGGAGTTTGTTTAACCGTAACATCATTCAGCGATACAACGTTTTCGGCTGATGTGATGCCGGAGACATTCCGCGATACTTCGCTTCGACAGCTTGTTCCCGGCAGCAAGGTGAATCTGGAGAGAGCCATGCCGGCAAACGGCAGATTTGGCGGACATTTTGTCAGCGGACATGTGGACGGTGTGGGAACGATTGTTTCAATACAGCCGGTCGATAATGCCCTGTATATGACCATTTCAGCGCCGCCGGAGCTTTCGCGCTATTTTATGAAGAAAGGATCGGTTGCGATAGACGGCACCTCACTCACCATTTTTCGCACAGGGAATGGATTATTGACCATCTCTCTCATTCCCCATACACAAGAAGAGACGATTTTAGCGTCCAAAAAAGTAGGGGATCTCGTGAATATAGAATGCGATATGTTAGCCAAGTATGTGGATCATTTGATGAGCATGGGATCGCGTTCATCAGAATCTAGAATTTCTCTGGATTTTTTGAAAGAAAACGGCTTCGCCGATTAAAGAAAGGGTGATTGAGTATGTTCGCTTCCATTGAAGAAGCTGTGGAGGATTTAAAGGCAGGAAAGGTAATCATTGTCGTGGACGATGAAGATCGAGAAAACGAAGGCGATTTTATTGGATTAGGGGAAAAAGCAACGCCGGAAATGATTAATTTTATGGCAAAAGAAGGCCGGGGCCTGATTTGCGTTCCGATTTCGGAAGAAAAAGCTCGCCAGCTTGAGCTGAAAATGATGACCAATCAAAACACGGATTCGCTCGGAACGGCGTTTACCGTCAGCATCGATCATATCAGCACCCGAACAGGAATCAGCGCATTTGAACGTGCCAAAACCGTTCAGGAGATTGTGAACGATGACACGACACAATATGATTTTAAAAAACCCGGCCACATCTTTCCGTTGATTGCAAAAGAAGGCGGTGTCTTAAAACGGGCTGGCCATACGGAAGCCGCTGTAGATTTGGCAAAATTGGCAGGAGCGAAACCCGTTGGAGTCATCTGCGAGATAATGAATGAAGATGGCACGATGGCAAGAGTGCCGCAGTTAAAAGAAATCGCTGAACGATTTTCTTTAAAGATGATTACGATACAAGATTTGATTGAATATCGGCGCAAACAAGAAAAACTGATTAAAAGAGAAGTGGAAATCGAGCTCCCAACGCATTTTGGCCATTTCCGAGCCATCGGCTATTCGGAAGTGCTCACAGGGAAAGAACATGTGGCGCTCGTAAAAGGAGATATCGACAACGGAGAGCCCGTACTTGTGAGAGTTCATTCTGAATGTTTAACGGGCGATGTATTCGGTTCTTATCGCTGCGATTGCGGTCCCCAGCTTGCCGCTGCCCTTGAACAAATTGAAAAAGAAGGTCGAGGCGTCCTTTTGTATATGAGACAGGAAGGAAGAGGAATTGGCCTTCTCAATAAATTGAAAGCCTACAAGCTTCAAGAACAAGGTTTTGACACAGTAGAGGCAAACCATAAATTGGGATTTCCGGCTGATTTGCGCGATTACGGGATCGGAGCGCAAATTTTACGAGATTTAGGTGTGACGAAAATGCGTCTAATGACGAATAATCCGAAGAAAATTGCGGGATTAAAAGGCTATGGATTGGAAATAGTCGAGCGGGTGCCGATTGAAATGCCGCCGAAGAAAGAAAACGAAGCTTATTTGCGGACAAAAATGGAAAAAATGGGCCACCTGCTTCATATATAATCGTTGTGATACAGATAAATAAAGAGGAGGAACTGTTATGGCAAAAGTATTAGAAGGAAATTTAGTAGGAACTGGAATAAAAATCGGAATCGTCGTATCTCGTTTTAATGAATTTATAACAAGTAAGTTAGTAAGCGGAGCTGAAGATGCTCTTGTACGCCATGGTGTAAATCGAGATGATATTGAGGTTGCGTGGGTGCCTGGAGCATTTGAAATCCCATTAATCGCCAAAAAAATGGCGGAATCCGGTCGTTATGACGCCGTTATTGCTTTAGGTACCGTCATTCGCGGGGCTACTGCTCACTTTGATTATGTAAGTAGTGAAGCGACGAAAGGAGTAGCGCAGGCAAGTTTGCAAACAGAAGTTCCGGTTATTTTTGGCATCTTAACCACTGAAACCATCGAACAAGCCATTGAAAGAGCAGGAACGAAAGCAGGAAACAAAGGTGCAGAAGCAGCTGTGAGCGCCATTGAAATGGCTAATCTGTTGAAACAATTAAATCAATAACTGATCAAGTGTATGCAAGCGGCGAAGAAGCCATTTCTTTTTCACATGAAAAAGCCAGCTCCAAACAAGTTTCTTCGCCGAAATTCTCAATTGCCCTTCTTGATTGTTTGTAATATGATAATTTTATTAACCTAGAAGACGGAGGGGTTCGGAGTGAAGTTGAAATTTACGAAATGCCATGGATCCGGCAATGATTTTCTGTTGATAGACGAAGAGGAGCTGGACTATTCCTTTACAGATAAAGATCGTCAAAATTTGGCTATCGCTTTATGCGACCGTTCAAGCGGCATCGGTGCGGACGGCATCTTATTTGTCCTCCCAAGCGAGAAAGCAGATGCAAAAATGCGCATTTTTAATGCTGATGGTTCGGAAGCTTCTATGTGCGGAAACGGTTTGCGTTGTGTAGGGCGTTATGTATGTGAACGGCTAGGAAAAGATCACATTGTCGTTGAGACGATGAAAGCGGATCTTCATGTTCAAAAGAGCGAACCGATTTTTGGCGACATTCCCACTTATACAGTGGAAATTTCACCCGTCTTGTTTCAATTGGACGCATTGCCAATGAACATCGATAAGGAACAATTGATGAATGAAAAAATCCCTCAATTGTCCGATCAATTGATGTTTTCCGCCGTGGCAGTGCCGAATCCGCACTTAATCAGCGTGGTGGATACGGAACACCTTTTTACAAATGAACAAAAGCAAATTGCTGAATATGTGAACGGACCAAATGATCTCTTCCCGGATGGGGTGAATGTCAGTTTCGTAAAACCGTTGGAAAAAGGTACGATCTATGTTCGTACATATGAACGAGGTGTCGGCTTTACGAATGCTTGCGGCACGGCCATGTCAGCTTCCACTTTGATCACATGTCTGCTTGGCTACAATGAGAAGGAATCGGAAATTCAGGTCTATAACCCCGGAGGAAAAGTTCGTTGTGCCGTTCATCAAAAAAGCAACGGCGATTACTATATGGATTTAATCGGAAATGCCACTTATTTATATCATGCCGAGATCGACTTGGACGTCAAGAAACCGGAAACTTTTACATGGATCCATAAAACCGAATTAGAGGAACAACAGCAGTACGAAGAGCTGGAACAGCACGCCAAAGACTATCTCTCTCAGTTTTTGAAAGTGGAAATATAAAAAAGAGTAAAGGGGCCGCCCCATTAGTCAGTAAAATGACTCGGGGGGCACCCTTTTTTCATGTAAGCTTTCTATCGAACGTTGTGGGATATATGCGAAATTCACTCGCTTTCCGCAGGCAATCCATGAGCCTTCTCGCTTACCCCCGCAAAAAGGTCTCACCTGACTCAGCTTTTACTAGCAGGAGGCTCGCTTAATTCCCAATTATCACAGTGTAAAAGCATCGTCTTTTCCATAATGATGTAAGCGCACCTTAATACTGTGTTTGTTTCCGAAAGAAGGAATCCGACGAGAAAATAATTTTTTTATTTGGTCGGTTTTTCTTGATTAAAAGGTCTTTTTTTGTATGAAAATCAATCGTTTCCTAATCAGCAATTGGAATTTCTGGCTTGTCCTTTTTGTATAAGCCAGTCTTTTTAATCCAGTTGAGGCAATGCGTTGATAATTTCGGCAAAAGGTTGATCGACTTTGGCTTCGAAAAAGGAGGCAAATGGACATAAAGTTGTTTCCATTCGTTTCAATACCCAATCGATCGTGCATTGGCTTGGTGTGAATTGATCGAGTTCTTCCCAGTATAAAGGACAAGCGACAAGACCTTTCTCGTTTCCTCTGGCTGAATAAGGTGCAATGATTGTTTTTCCTTGTCGATATTGAACGTAATCGATGTACAAGCGTCTGCCTCTTTTTTTCTTTAAACGTTCGATTGTGAACATTTCCGGTTTTTTCGATACGAGGTAGCGGGCAATTAGTTCCGTAAACGATCCCGTTTCGGCAAATGTAAATGTCTCCGGAAGCGGTATATATACTTGCAGACCTTTATTTCCTGAAAATTTGACAAACGTTTTCAAGTTTAGTTGATCAAAAATTTCTTTCATATCTTTTGCAGCCTGAACGGCCAATGAAAACTCTTTTGGACTAGGAGGGTCCAGATCAAAAACAATTTCGCTGACATAGGAGGAATGGATGGAATGAAAGGGGACATGAAATTCAATGGCCAATTGATTGCCGAGCCAAATCAGTGTTTCCAGGGAATTGCAAACAATATAATTGATTCCGTCCATTTTCTTCGTTTCGACAAAATCCGGTGCATAGTCCGGGCAGTTTTTTTGAAAAAAAGCTTCGTCCTCTACTCCATGTGGATATCGGATCACCGTTAATGCTCTATCCTTTAAGAAAGGGAGCATTCTTGGAGCCGTTTTCCGCAAGTAGGAAAGGTAATCGAGTTTTGTATAACCGCAAGCAGGCCATATGGGTTTTAATGGGTGGGTGATCTCCACTTGCTCAGGAATATGGAGGCTATCAAGGCGAAATTGTTCCCATGTACATTCCTCAGGTGTGGTGGAAAATAAAAATTGATGAAAATAAGGTTCTCTCAAGCCCTCTTTTTGCCACTCTAAATAAAATAACTCTACACAAATCCCTGGCTTTATATAATATACGTCTTCTTTTTTTTCAAAAGCATTTTGACGAATAATTTGATTTAAGGCTTCTTTTTCTTTTTTCGGAATTCCCGCTTGAAAAAGGCCGATAGGAAAAATGTTTTTATCCTTGTAAACAGCTATATTATAGTAGCCGTTCGCTTCATGAAAAGCCGTCACGAAGCAACGGGCTTTCTTCCAGTTTTTGATTTTGATCCAGTTTCCGGACCTTTTTCCTTCCCATATAGAATCCTGTTTTTTTGCTACAATTCCTTCTCCAAAATGGAGAGATACAAAATCTTTTAAGGTCGACAATTCACGGAATGATGGTATCATTTGAATTCTCGATTCGGCAGAAGGTTTCGGAGACAAGCTCCAACCGAAAGATTCGAATACTCGATAAAGTTGTTCTTTCCGTTTTTCAAAAGGTTGGCTTTTTATGGATTGTCCTTTTATTTCCAATAGATCAAAAACGAGATATGTACAAGGGAAAAAGGATGCTTTTTCCGCTATTTTAGAAGGGGACCGCATTCGACCTCTTATTTGCACGACAGAAAAATTGGATTTACCCTCCGATTGTAATGCGGCCAATTCCCCATCGAACACGAGTGGCAAAAATGAAGAAGCCTTTTTTTGAAACGGCTTCAAAAAATTTTTGATTTCAGGAAATAAGGGCAAAATATTTTGGCCGTTACGACTGAGAAGCTGAACGGTTTCTTTCGTCCATATTAATTGGGCGCGAAAGCCATCATATTTTGTTTCAAAAAGCCAGTTGCCTTTTTCGGGAAAAGTCATTTTTAGTTCAGGCATCATGAATTGCATGTGGTTTGCCCCTTTCTTGTCTATTTGTATCTTTTGAACGGCCGTTGTTTTTATACATAGCAAAAGTTAAAATGTATAACGTTTAAACAGCGGCGAAAAATAATAAAAAACGAAAAGAGGGTTTGTATGCATACAATTTGGAAAGGGAGCATCAGCTTCGGACTCGTGAATATCCCGATTAAATTGCACGCCGCGACTGAAGATAAAGATATTTCGTTAAGATCTTTGCATAAGGTGTGTCATACTCCAATCAAATATGAAAAAGTTTGTCCAGTCTGTGAAACGGAATTGAAACCAGAGGATATTGTCAAAGGATATGAAGTGGCCAAAGGAAAATTTGTCGTGTTAGAAAATCATGAACTGGAAGAATTAAAAAAGCAAACGGAGGAAAAAGCCGTTGAAATTATTGATTTCATCCAACTAAGTGACATAGATCCCATTTATTTTAATAAAAGTTATTATATGTCTCCCAATGAAGGGGGAGCAAAAGCGTATACGCTGCTTCGAAAAGCTCTTTTGGAATCAGAAAAAGCGGGGCTGGCTAAAATTGTGATGCGTTCTAAAGAACAATTGGCCGTCATTAGAGTTTATAATCATACATTGCTCATGGAGACGATCCACTATCCAGATGAAGTTCGAAATGCGGAGGAAGTTCCGAACGTTCCGGTCAAAGACAACATTACAAAAAAAGAGCTTGATACCGCTCTTTTACTGATTGATCAGTTGACAACTCCATTTGAGCCGGAAAAGTATGAAGACGAGTATCGCAACCGTTTGATGGAATTGATCGAATCAAAGCGGACAGGAGAAGACTTTGTTACACCAACTACTAAAGAACCAAGAGGGAATGTCACCGACTTGATGGCCGCGCTTCAAGCGTCGATCGACCGGACGAAACCGAAGACAGCTACGCCAAAACGGAAAAGAGCGGCGGCGAAAAAGAAAGCGTAGCTAGTCGTATAAATATGGGGGAACGTAAAGATGAATCAAAGAGAGAGAAACCGATCAGCGGCTTATTTTATTACCATAACCGTTTTGTTTCTCTTTTCCGTTTGGACATTTATTGAAATTGTGGACGAACTGAAAAGACATAAAATCGAACATTTTGATACGGCTATTATCACTTTTGTGCAATCGTGGATTTCGCCTGATTTAACGGCTTTTATGAAAGGTATCACATTTTTTGGATCGGCCAAATGGATTACAACATGCGTTATCGTGGTCAGCTTGTTGTTATGGCTGAAAAAAGAAAGGCTTTACGCTTTGTTTTTCGCTCTAACCGTTTCATTAGGGACTGCATTTAACCATATATTAAAACAAATATTTGAAAGAAAACGACCAGATATTCAGCCGTTGATTCATGAAAGTGGATTTAGCTTCCCAAGCGGCCATTCCATGGCTTCTTTTGTGATGTACGGGGCGCTTGCTTTTTTGCTGTTTGAACTTTTGGAGCATAGACCTGCGAAACGGTTTGGAGCGGTTATGGCCTTCTTGTTTATTCTGCTGGTCGGACTAAGCAGAATTTATTTAGGCGTCCATTATCCTAGCGATGTAATTGGAGGATATGCAGCCGCTGCCATTTGGCTGATCTTTTCTTTGTTTATTTTTCATTTAGTAGAATTTATCGTAAAGAAAAAATTTCATAAAAGGCCTTCGGATCGTGAGTAATGGAAAGGTGGAGCATGATTGGAAAGTGAAAGCTAATCTTACATTTTGCTAGATAATATGATATAGTGATGATAGAATTGAATATATTTTCATTTACACTGGGGGAGCCAAAAATTGGTTTGGCTGAGAGTAAGGCCCGTAAAGCCTTTAACCCTTTAAACCTGATCTGGGTGATGCCAGCGTAGGGAAGTGCTTCTTTTGACGAAAACTTATTGATGTTGTTTTCGTTATTTGAAAAATAAAACCCGGACCCCAGTGTTTTGCGCTGGGGTTTTTTGCTGGCTTGTAAAAACGATTGTGAATGTACTGGAGGCGTTCAAATTGAAAACTGCATTAACCATTGCCGGCTCTGATTCAGGTGGAGGAGCAGGAATTCAAGCCGATCTTAAAACGTTTTCCGCACTTGGAGTATACGGCATGTCGGTCATTACGGCTGTGACGGCACAAAATACGAAGGAAGTTCGATCGGTTCAAAATATAGATGTAGAAGTGATTCAAGATCAAATAGAAGCGGTTTTGGATGATTTGCCGGTAGATGGGATCAAAATTGGGATGTTGTCTACAGAGGAGATTATCAAAACCGTCTCTAAATGCCTGAAAGAGGTTCGCAATATACCGATTGTATTAGATCCGGTGATGATATCCAAAAGCGGACATCCTTTATTAAGAGACGATGCTGTCTCCGCGTTAATTCAATATTTGCTCCCGCTCAGCTATATCATCACACCCAATCTTCCAGAAGCAGAAGTATTGGCGAATATGAAAATTACGGATCAAGACGACATGGTGAAAGCGGCCGAAATCATTCTGGAGAAAGGTCCAAAGTATGTTTTGGTGAAAGGCGGGCACTTGGAAGGAGAAGCAGCTGACCTTTTCTATGATGGTGAACAATATCGATGGATAAAAGGAGAACGGATTCAAACGAAAAACACCCATGGGACAGGCTGTACATTGTCATCTGCGATATGCGCTTTCTTGGCTCGAGGTGAACAGCCTTTTACGGCAGTTGAAAAGGCCAAAGATTATATTACGACCGCCATTCGCCACAGCCTGGAAATAGGCGGGGGGCACGGACCAACCCACCATTTTTATGATTTATATCAAAAAGCTGGATTATTATAGAACTCTGCAGAGGAGAAGTGATAGACGATGAAAGAAGAAATCGCAGCATTAATGGAGCAAGTTCGATCGAAAAATCCGCTTGTTCACCATATTACGAATACCGTCACGATCAATGATTGTGCGAATGTGACGCTGGCCATTGGCGGATCACCTGTTATGGCCGATTCCCCAGAGGAAGCGGCTTCTATGGTTAAGCTTGCTCAGGCGTTGGTGATCAATATGGGAACGTTGACAGAATCTACTTTTACCGCCATGGTGCGTGCATCACAAGAAGCCAATCGTCGGCAAATTCCCGTTGTATTAGATCCGGTTGGAGTCGGAGCGACGTCGTTTCGCAATGAAAAAGCAAAAGAATTTTTGCAAACAGTCGATCCGCAAATTGTCCGCGGGAATGCGAGCGAAATTTCCTCATTGATAGGCGAAGAAGCGCAGACAAGGGGAGTCGATGCCGGGAACGTTAACGAAGATCTTGCTCTCTTAGCTTCACGGGCGGCAAAGCTGTTAAAGGCAGTAGTTGTCGTCAGCGGTCCAGTGGATTACATCTCAGACGGAAATCGGACAATTGGGATTCAAAATGGTCATCCGATTTTAACAAAGGTGACGGGAACGGGCTGTATGGCTACTTCTTTAATCGGAAATTTTGCCGGAGCAACGAACGACTACTTTTACGCGGCGATTGCCGGGATTTCAGTGATGGGAATCGCAGGAGAGTTGGCATACCGCTCTTTTGGCGAATCACCGGTGGGTACTGGAAGCTTTCATATTCGCTTAATCGATGAAGTTTCTTTTATGAACAGTCGTACTTGGCAGAAAGAAGTGAACTTTGTTGAAGTTTAATGTCAAACAGGCGCTTTCTTTATATCTGGTGACCAGTGAATCAATGGAATTGGAGGAATTATTGAATAAAGTTGAAGCGGCCATTCAAGGCGGTGTGACGATGGTGCAGCTGCGAGAAAAACAATCGTCAGGCAAGCTTTTTTTGAAAAAGGCGCTTGCCTTGAAGTCGCTGACAGAAAAATATGAGATTTCGCTTGTTATCAATGACAGGGTCGATATTGCGCTGGCTGCGGGAGCGGATGGTGTTCATGTCGGACAAAGCGATCTGCCGGCAGCCTATGTGAAAAAAATCGTTCCGCCTTCCATGTTCGTAGGGGTTTCTTGCAGCACCGTAGAGGAAGCAAAAGAAGCCGAAAAACAAGGAGCCGATTATTTAGGAGTAGGTGCTGTTTTTCCGACGAATAGCAAAAAAGACGCGGAACGGTTGGAAAAGGGAATGCTGGAATCCATAGTGGAGAGTGTGAACATCCCCGTTGTTGCCATTGGCGGAATAAACCTGGAGAATGTTCAGCAGTTAAGCCATACAGGTATCGACGGTATCGCTGTTGTTTCAGCTATTCTATCCAGCAACAATCCAAAATTGGCAGCAGAAATGCTAAAAAGTGCACGCCTAAAAGGATAAACTGGCAGTTGAATAGGTGAAAAACCCGTGCAGAAAACGAATGGCACGGGTTTTTCTATGTGCATTTGGCCTAATGCAGTCCGTTAACAAGAATAGAGAAACGACTCTTGAATTCTTTTAAATTTTTGTTAACAAAATTGATTGTATCCGCCCCTTTGATTTCATTAGTCAATGGACCGATTTTTAAGGGGGTGGATTTTTTCGTGACTTAACATAGGTCATTATCTGAAGTTTTTAACAATAGATAGGAAGGTTCTGCAAAATTTCGTTCACTCAATGATTGCCAACTGCTATCACTATATATAAATGTTACATGTATAGGTTGAAACTCCTATTTTTTTATAGAGTAGTAATATAAATTTAAGTCTTGTTTGAAATAAGATGGACAGTATGCTTTCAATTATTTAAATTTTGCATCGGGATCAAAAATCGTTTCTCTTTCCACTTTGCATATTCTAGTAGTGAAACGTTTATACCATTCTGTTTTCCCTTTTTCTTGAGCTATTTGATGGCGAACGTTTTCTTTCCAGTTTTGGATAGAATCCAACGAATCCCAATAGGAAACAGTAATGCCTAATCCGTCCTCGCCTCTTACACTCTCTGCTCCTAAAAACCCTTTTTGTTTCGAAACTAATTCCAACATTTCATCAGCCATTTCGTCATATCCTCTGTCGACCTCAGTTCTTTCCGAAGTGAAAATGACAGCGTAGTAGGGGGTTTTTGATGTTTTAAAAAGATTCATTTTGTTTCCTCCTAGTATTCTGCTATTCTTTTTATCATTTTATCTGAAATGACGGAACATTGTGAGATAAAAATAAAAAACAATGAACACTCATCAAAAAACATGGAAAAGGGTGACATTGCAATTTTCCTAAGAATGATTATCATTATAAAAAGGTGGAGTCAGGCATAATCTCTTTTCGATGAAAAGATTGATGGGAAAAAGTCATGTCTTTGCAGTTTCCCAATCTATTTAATAGAAAGTGGTGTGGTGTTGAAGAGAATTTTATTAAAGAGAGCATTCTTTCATTTGAAAAGAATTTTCAATTTGTAAATTAATGGGTGTTCAGACGGGTTTGTTCAGATTTTAATATGGGACTTTTGAATCGTTCGTTATTCTGAGCTGTTTAAATTTTTTTCAAGAACACGGAAAGATGATGAAAGCGTTTAATATATCTATTTTACGCCTTAAATCGGGTTTTTAAATGAGAAAAATTTTCTTTTTTTGAAGCTTGTCAAGAAGTGTTACAAAATAGTGAACTTGAAAAATAAATGAACAATTTTGGCGTACTTTATATTATATTGATATTGTAAATAATATTTATTGTCGTCTCTTGGGATGTTCTTCAGACGTAAAATTGACAATTTCATAATTTGGGAGGAGTTGAGACACACATGATTCAAAAATGGCTGAAATGGCTGAAAGTCCTTCCAGCGGCGATTTTTGCTGTGATGACGCTGGCCGGTTGTGAAAACTATGTAGTTCTCCAGCCGAAAGGACCTGTAGCCAAAACAGAGTATGACTTGATTGTATTTACTTCTTTAGTCTGCTTAGGAATTATCCTTGTTGTCTTTGCGTTGCTTTTCTACATTATATGGCGTTACCGCGACAAACCGGATAACAAAGCACCTTATCAACCGGAATGGGACGACAACAAAACGCTAGAAATAGTTTGGTGGTCTATTCCAATTGTGATCTGTTTGATTTTAGGTTACAGCACCTACAAAACAACATTTGCACTGGCAAAGGGTACTGATTTACACGATTCTAATAAGCAGCCAGTGACGATTCAAGCTACGTCATTGGATTGGAAATGGCTGTTTACTTATCCAGACGACAAAGTGGCCTCTGTCAATGAAGTCGTGATTCCTGCCGGAGTCCCTGTCAAATTTGAACTGACAAGCGATGCACCGATGAATTCTTTCTGGGTCCCGTCGCTTGGAGGACAGATCTACACGATGCCGGGAATGTCAATGGGACTATATTTAAAGGCAGACAAACCGGGCGTTTATTATGGTTCCGGAGCGAACTTTTCCGGTGAAGGATTTGCTCATATGAAGTTTAAAGTAATTGCAAAACCGGAAAATGAATATAAACAATGGGTAGCTCAAGTGAAAAAATCATCCCCGGCTTTAACGGAAAAAGGTTATGAAACACTTTCAAAACCGGGATTGACGGATAAAGCTTTTTATTCTTCTTACCCGAACGGTTTATTCGAAAAAATTGTGAAGAAAAATGGCGGAGATTTCTACAAAATGCACCATATGGATACTTATAAAACACACCCGGATTTTGGAAAAGATTCCGAGAAGGATGAAAATGGTGGCTCCGACATGAATATGGATATGTCTCATTAACCATTGATGACTTTTCGATGATTCTGATCGCCTTTTAGAAGGAAAAGGAGGAAACGATATGTGGGAGAAAATCAAAGATTTCTCTTCCGGGTTCTTCGTAACGGGAGAACCGATGATATACGGGGCAGACGTTGCGATCGTATTAGTGTCATTGGCCATCGTTTATGTGCTGACCCGTTATAAAAAATGGGGTTGGCTTTGGCGTGAATGGCTGACAACTGTAGATCATAAAAAAATTGGGATCATGTATATTATCGCTTCCCTCTTAATGCTTTTCCGAGGAGGAGTCGATGCTTTATTAATGCGTACGCAGTTGGCGATGCCAGGTCTGCATTTTCTTGATTCAAACCACTATAATGAAATTTTCACGACGCACGGAACGATTATGATTTTATTTATGGCGATGCCGTTGATGTTCGGATTGTTTAACATCGCCGTTCCGTTACAAATCGGTGCTCGTGATGTTGCGTATCCGTTTTTAAATGCAGTAAGCTTTTGGATGTTTTTCTTTGGAGCACTGCTGTTCAACTTATCGTTTGTTATCGGAGGTTCGCCGAACGCCGGTTGGCTAAGTTATCCTCCACTTTCTGAAATTCCTTACAGCAGCGGTCCAGGTCAAAACTTCTATGTTTGGGGTATCAATATTTCAGGTATCGGAAGTACAGCAACTGGAATTAACTTCTTAGTCACCATTTTGAAAATGAGAGCAAAAGGCATGAAGCTTATGAAAATGCCGCTCTTTACTTGGTCGGTGCTTGCTTCTTGTATTTTAATTATTTTCTCGTTCCCGGTATTTACGGCTACGCTGGCCATGTTGTATATTGACCGCTTCCTTGGCGGACATTTCTTTACGATGACCGGTGCTGGAAACCCGATGATGTATATCAACCTCATTTGGATGTGGGGACACCCTGAAGTTTATATCGTTGTGTTGCCGGCATTTGGTATTTTCTCAGAAGTGGTTGCAACTTTCACCAAAAAGAAAATTTTTGGATATAAATCAATGGTCTTTTCATTAATTCTGATCAGCGTCATTTCTTATTTCACATGGGCTCACCACTTCTTTACAATGGGTGCAGGGGCCGATGTAAATACGTTCTTTGCTATTGCGACGATGGCGATTGCCATACCGACAGGGGTTAAAATATTTAACTGGCTGTTTACGATGTATAAAGGTCGCATCGAGTTTAGCCAACCAATGTTGTGGACAATCGGCTTTATCGTGTGCTTCGTTATTGGTGGAGCCACTGGGGTTATGCTATCCATTGCTCCAGCTGATTACCAATACCATAACAGCTACTTCTTAATTGCCCACTTCCACAACACGTTGATCGGTGGAGTTGTGTTCGGTTATTTAGCTGGACTGATTTATTGGTGGCCGAAGATGTTCGGTTTTAAATTGAATGACCGCTTAGGCAAATGGGCCTTCTGGTTCTGGAATATCGGATTCTATGTATGTTTCTTGCCGCAATATGCACTTGGATTTATGGGAATGACCCGTCGTCTTTACACATACGGCTGGGACCGCGGCTGGGCATCTTTAAACTTCGTTTCGACCATCGGTGCATTCTTGATGGGTATCGGATTTATTTTCCAAGCCGTGCAAATTATTTACAGCATCAAACATGGCGAAAAAGATACAACTGGAGATCCATGGAACGGACGTACGTTGGAATGGTCAATTCCTTCACCGGCTCCGCATTATAATTTCGCAGTCGTTCCATATGCACCTGAACAAGATGCATGGTGGGAAATGAAGAAAAAAATGCAGGATCCGGATTACAAAAAAGAAAAAGTAGAATTAGAACCGATTCACATGCCAAAAAATACTGGAATTCCGTTTATAATGTCTTTCTTCTGGTTTATAGCCGGCTTTGGATTTACCTTTGAATGGGTTTGGATGATCGTTGTCGGCTTAATTGGAGTAGCCGCTACGATGTTCGCACGTTCCTTCCAATACGATGATGATTACTATATACCGGTCGAAGAAATTAAAGAAACGGAATCCGCCATGGGGAGGGTGGTATGATGTCCGCGATTACATCCCAACATGATCATCATGTGGAAGAGCTGGAATCCATGAAAGTAATGGGATTCTGGATCTTCCTCGTGACGGACTGTTTAATTTTCGGTACGTTGTTTGCAACGTATGCCGTATTAGTTAACCATATAGCCAATGGTCCAAGCGGAAAAGAAATATTTGAACTTTCCGGAGTAACATGGGAAACGTTCATTCTATTAACAAGCAGTTTTACAAGCGGTTTGGCCATGCTTGCCATGCATAAAGGAAATAAGAAACAAATCATTAACTGGCTGATTGTCACTATTTTGTTAGGAATGTCTTTCGTCGGATTGGAAGTGCGGGAATTTGCTCATATGGTAGATGAAGGGGCAAGCATTTCTACGAGTGCATTTTTAACTGCCTTTTTCACATTAGTCGGTACACATGGATTGCACGTATCCTTAGGGATCTTGTGGATGATAGGATTGATCATTCAACTTTTCCAACGCGGTTTGAATGTGAAAACGAAACGGAAACTGACGGTGATCGGTCTTTATTGGCACTTTCTTGATGTCGTTTGGATCTTCATTTTCACGATTGTGTATTTAATGGGGGTGATGTAACATGGAAAATCACGGCTCACTCAAATCTTATGTGACAGGGTTTATTTTATCGATTATCTTAACCATCATCCCGTTGTTATTAGTGACGAATCATGCATTCAGCAAAGGGGCGCTTGTCGCCGCTATCATTACGATGGCTGTTCTGCAATTTGTCATCCAGTTAGTTTTCTTTATGCATATCCGCGAGTCTGAGAAACCGCGATATAATGTTTTTGCACTTGCGCTGGGCATTGTTTTTGTCATTACCATTGTAATAGGTTCTATATGGATTATGACATTTAACAGTGTCGTACAATAAAAATAGAACGTAAAAAAAGGGTCTAGTCCTCCAACAACCTGCCATTATTTCAAGTGGATAATGATGGTTTGGAGGGCTGGACCCTATTTTGTTGGCGATGGACAGCTTATCTACTAGTCATGAATAGCTGTAACACTTTTCTTTAAAGATTCTCATCATCTGTTTTATTTTCAATTTTTTTGTGATAAACTTCAACTGGATTGTTACTTTAGCAGGATCGAATTTGATGGATATGAGGAGAGAGATATGAAAGAGAATGGCCATTCCACATTGGAAATTATTGAAGTATGTTTACTGGCGGGAAAAATTATGCTAAGAAGCGGAGCTGAAACGTATCGTGTAGAAGATACGATGTCTCGCATCGCTGCTTCATGTGGAATTCAAAACGCCCATTGTTTTGTTGCGCCAACAGCCATTATTTTTTCCATGGATGGAATGGAACCGACCAAACTTGTCCGTATTTCGGAGCGTTCAACGGATCTCCATAAAATAGCTTTAGTGAACAATGTATCAAGAAACATAAGTGCCGGGAAATTAACGATTCGAGAAGCTTATGCACTATTAAAAGAAATGGATCAAAACGACTTTACATTTCCTCTATGGGAACAAATTCTGGCGGCTGCGATTTCAAGTGGCTGCTTTTTAATCATGTTTCAAGGAAAATGGAACGATTTTCTAGCTGCTTGCATTGCCGGTGCCGTCGGGTTTTTGTTTCTTGTGTACGTTCATCGATTTATTCAAATCAAGTTTTTTGCCGAATTTTTAGCGTCTCTCATGATTGGTCTCAGTTCTGCTTTTTTTGTCAAAATAGGAATTGGACACCAATTGGATAAGATCATTATTGGTTCGGTGATGCCGCTTGTTCCCGGATTAGCCATTACCAATGCATTGAGAGATTTAATGGCAGGACACCTTGTTTCAGGATTATCAAGGGGAGCGGAAGCCTTTTTAACAGCGTTTGCGATCGGAACCGGAATAGCGGTTGTGTTTACGTTTTTATAAAAATACATACCAAAGACAAAGGCTCGAAGATTTTAACGAGAAGAAGTGGCTTCATAAATAAGGGGGAAAAGAGATGCTGGAGCAAATGGTTACGAGTTTTATTGCCTCCGCCGGTTTTGGAATTATATTCAATGCGCCTAAAAGCTCCTTGTTTCAGTGCGGCTTGGTAGGGATGATCGGCTGGATTATTTACTTTTGGTTAGTAGAAATGCAGTATGATAGCGTGTTTGCTTCTTGTGTCGCATCCATATTTGTCGGGGTGATCAGCTACATTTGTGCCAAAATGTATAAAACACCGGTCATTATTTTCACTGTCGGAGGAATCATCCCTTTAGTACCGGGAGGGCTGGCCTATGATGCGATGAGGCATTTCGTGCAGAATGACTATAATATCGCTCTCCAATTGGCGGCAAAAGTCTTTTTGATTTCAGGTGCCATCGCCATGGGTCTCGTATTTGCGGAAGTTGTCAACCTGATTATTCGGAAATTCCTTAGTGTTAAGCAAAAAGCAAGATGGCGTGTTTTATACAATAAGGACACGAATATCGAAAGCTGAAAGCTATAGAATGAAAAATTTCCGTAAAAAGAAAACCGTGAATGTAAGATTTTGCTATTTTATTGTTCCATCTGGAGCGTTGGACAAATGTCCCTCCTTTTTTTACTTGATCTAATGAATGGCGGATTTATAATGAAAATTCTTTTTTTACTTTTTTCAATGAGGTCCATCATTTCCGGATCATCATATATCGACCCATAAAGTCTTGATTTCATTTATTCACGTCTTTTACGAGACGTGATTTTTTTATATCCTTTAAGTCAATTTGAATATTCGAACCATTTTCCTCTTTAAAAGACTTACAAAGTAATCCTCCATCGGTCAATCCATACAAATGCTTTCAATGTCTTATACAATTTGTTGCTGACAAATTGAATTTTCCGTCCAAATCTAACTAAAATGGCAAAGCGTATGACTGATAAAACCAAAATTTTTGCATGAGTTGATAAAGCGAAGATTCCATTCATATAAATGAATGACAGGCATAAACCATGCAAAATAGAAAAGAGCCCTTAAGATCAGCGGAGATGGATGAGTAGGTCTTTAAAAAACAGCAATAGCCGTTTTACTTTCATTATCTTTGATGAATTTCAAGCAAATACGTCCGTTTGTATACTACGTGCCATTCCGTGAAGAAGGGCATATGCAGAGTTTCAATAAGAAAGGGGCGGGAAGATGGCAAACATACAGCTTTCAGGCGAAAAAGTCATCAACTATATTAACGGAGAATGGACTTCTTCAAAGAAAGCGAAATTTGTAACTATCGTCAATCCGGCTGACGGTCAACCGATCGGTGAAGTATTGCAGTCTTCAAAAGAAGATGTGGATTTGGCTGTCCAAGCGGCGAAACAAGCCCAAAAAAAATGGTCACGTGTACCGGCTCCGCAACGAGCGCAATATTTGTATCGGGTTGGCGAGTTGTTGAAAGAACGAAAAGAAAAGCTGGCTAGCATCCTCACCCAAGAAATGGGAAAAGTCATTGAGGAAGCTCGCGGTGAGGTCCAAGAAGGAATCGATATGGCCTTTTATATGGCAGGAGAAGGAAGAAGATTGTTTGGGCAAACCACGCCATCCGAATTAAATGATAAGTTTGCCATGAGCATCCGTGTTCCGATTGGTGTCGTTGGAATTATCACTCCTTGGAATTTCCCCATTGCCATTGCTACGTGGAAATCGTTCCCTGCCATTGTTGCCGGAAATACGGTCATTTGGAAGCCGGCTACGGAAACGCCGATAATGGCAAGAGAATTGGTGAAAATCTTGGATGAAGCAGGTTTGCCAAAAGGAGTGATGAATCTTGTTTGCGGTTCTGGTTCCGAAGTCGGAACTGCCCTCGTGGAACATCCTGATATCGATGTCATTTCATTTACAGGTTCCAATGAAGTAGGACGGACGATAGCGGAAAAAGGCGGAAAACTTTTAAAACGAGTTTCGCTTGAAATGGGCGGAAAAAATGCGGTGATTGTCATGGAAGATGCCGATTTATCGCTGGCAGTGGAAGGAATCATATGGAGCGCCTTCGGTACGAGCGGACAAAGGTGTACAGCGTGCAGCCGGGTGATCGTACATGAAAACGTAAAAGCCGAACTGGAAAAACGTCTGCTTCAAGAAATGAAAAAACTGACGATCGGAAATGGATTAAACGAAGACGTCAAAATAGGGCCTGTTATTAACAAAAGTGCATTAAAGAAAATACATGAGTTTGTAGAAATGGGTCAAAAGGAAGGGGCCGACTTGCTTGCGGGAGGTTATATCGTTAAAGAAAAAAATCTCGACGGCGGAAATTATTATGCCCCTACTTTATTTACGAATGTTCGGCCTGATATGAGAATTGCTCAAGAGGAAATTTTTGGACCGGTGCTTTCCATCATTCCTGTTCGAAGTTTTGAAGAAGCGGTGGAAGTGAATAATAGCGTTGCTTATGGATTATCCAGTTCCATTTATACACGAAATGTCAACCGAGTGTTTGCCGCTCAGCGAGACTTAGATACGGGCATTGTGTACATTAATGCCGGAACGACCGGTGCGGAAATTCATCTGCCATTCGGCGGCACAAAAGGCACCGGCAATGGTCATCGCGATTCCGGTGTGGCAGCATTGGATGTGTTTACGGAATGGAAAAGTGTGTATGTCGATTTTAGCGGAAAATTACAGCGAGCTCAAATCGATGTGGAATCATGATATCGCTTGAAGTGAATTAGGGTGGGAAAAGAACGTTTGTCGTTTCCATTTTTATAAACTGTTCTACCAGTTTTTGAATTATACAAAATGTGAAAAACCTCATTGCAAACCTTTTGGGCCAAGAACTCTACAATTTACGTACCGTAAAACTTTGTAGCAGCTGCAGAGGCAAATTCCATGCTGACAGTTTTTGCACACTTTAAGATAAATACCATTCGCAAGTAATCGGGTGAAATCCGGGTCGAATTTTCAAAAGATCGAAAATGGCAATAAGCATAAAAGAGAGGCGGGAAATGATGAAAAAAGTTGGATCGATTATATTCGTTTTCCTTCTGGCGATTGGATTAACGGCATGTGGCCAAACCTCGGAAAAGTCGGGAAATGGCGGAACCAAAGAAAGGACGGTTATGTTTGCGACAGAACCTGCTATTGCTCCATTCTCATTTAAAGAAAATGGCCAGTTAAAAGGTTTTGATATTGAGATTGTTCAAGAAATTGCGAAAGAGAAGCATTACAAAGTGAAATGGAGAGAAATGAAATTTGACGGTTTGATCACGTCACTGCAGTCCAAGCAAGTGGATGGCGGAGTGGCAGCCATTACAATACGCGACGACCGAAAGAAAGTAATCGATTTTACCGAACCATATTACCAATCTGGACTGGTCTTAGTGACGAAAAAAGAAAGCGCCATCAAATCATTGAAAGATTTAAAAGGAAAAATGATCGTTGCGAAACAAGGTTCTTCCGGTTTGGAAAAAGCCAATGAGCTGAAAGCGAAGTATGGAGCCAATGTCAAAATATTAGAAGATGAACCAACTCTTTATATGGATGTAGAAAAAGGTCGTGCAGATGCGTTAGTGAACGATTTGCCGTTTGTTATGTCTAAAATTCATTCAGGAACGGCTTCCCAACTCAAGATCGTAGGCAAAAAACTAACGACAGAGGATTACGGCATTGCGATTGCTAAAGATGAACCACAACTTTTAAAAGACTTTAACGACGGGTTGGCGGAATTGAAGAAAAACGGAAAATACGATCAATTATATGAAAAATACTTTGGAACCAAGCCGAAATAAAGCAAGGGTGCACTCGCAGCACCCTTTTTCAAATCAATGATGAAAATCTGTATCTTTTAATTTAGAGTTCAAAGATGGAGAAGAGCGTGGCGATAGCTGAAGGAGGGAATAAGATGAATGGATTTTTACTTGTCATGGATCAGATGCCGCTTTTATTGAAAGGAGCATGGAAAACCATTGAACTAGCGATATTTTCGCTTTTCTTTGCGGCCATTATCGGTCTCGTGTTCGGATTGTTCCGAGTCTCTCGGTCAAAACTATTGCGGGCCATTACCAAATTTTATGTCAGCTTAATCAGGGGAACTCCCCTTTACGTCCAGCTCATTTTCTTTTATTTTGGCGTTTTTCCATTGATTATAAAAGGATCGATTGAACCTACAACGGCCGGTATTTTTGTTTTGAGCATAAATGCGGGGGCGTATTTGGTGGAAATTTTCCGCGGCGGGATAGAATCTATTGACCGTGGACAAATGGAAGCAGGGAGAGCTTCGGGATTGAGTTATTGGCAGACGATGAGGCATGTAATTCTTCCGCAAGCAGTGAAACGGATGATCCCCGCCTTCTTGAATCAATTTATCATCAGCTTAAAAGATACTTCTTTGTTTGCGACTATAGGAGTGGCGGAATTAACGTATACAGCTCAAACGATTTATTCGATTAATTTTAAAGCGTTCCAGTTTTTGACGGCGATCGCAGTTATGTATTGGATCATCATCACCCTTTTAACGTGGATGGCCACTTTTTTGGAAAAAAGATGGGTGTCAGAATAATCTTAGAACTTTTTTATCATAAAACTTAGTGTGCTGTTAGGATTGTTTTTCCATTCAATTTGAATGAATGTGTAAATTTTTTTCACTCAATGCCTTACAGAAACAGGCTCCTGGCAATCTCACAAGTTGAAAAATCTGAATTTAGATTTGATACGGTTTTTTGAAAATACGGCCATTGTTCCCTAAAAGAAAGGAAAACAATGGCGCTCTTTATATTTTCCACGAAAGTCCGCCGTTATACTTTATTCCTTATCTATTAAAAGTTTTTCCTTCCCCAGGCGGCCCCCCATTTGTTCCATAACCCAATTACAAGCATTGAAATTTCCTGATGAATAAATGATGCAAAATCTTTCAATCTGCGTTATTCTTGGAGTGGGACATTAAGATAATCAGATAGTAGAGATAATAGTTTGTCGTGGCAGAGAAGAATAGTGAAAGAGAAGGAGAGAAAAATGGTGAAAGCGATATTAACCGTAATCGGAAAAGATAACATTGGTATTATTGCGGGGGTTAGCCAGCAATTAGCCGATTTGAAAATTAATATATTAGATGTCAGTCAAACGATTATGAACGGTTATTTTACAATGATGATGATGCTTGATCTATCCAAAGCATCGGAAAGTTTTGAAACGATCAAGAAAGCGCTGGCTGAAAAAGGCGTAGAATTGAATGTACAAATCAAAATCCAGCATGAAGATATTTTTAACTCAATGCATAGTTTATAAGTTGGGGGTTTACGATGGAAACAAATAAAATATTAGAAACCATCCGCATGATTGAAGAAGAAAAGCTTGATATTCGCACCATTACAATGGGAATTTCTTTACTGGATTGTATTGATGCGGATGGGAAGAAAGCACGTGAAAAAATTTATGATAAAATTACGCGGAAAGCGGAACATTTAGTCAAGGTAGGTCAGGAAATCGAGACCGAATACGGGATTCCGATCATCCATAAACGAATAGCGGTGACACCGATTTCTTTAATTGCCGGAGCAACAGATGAAAAAGATTATGTGGCTTTTGCGAAAACACTCGATGAAGCGTCAAAGGCTGTAGGTGTTAATTTTGTTGGTGGTTTTTCGGCGCTGGTTCAAAAAGGTTACCATAAAGGGGATCACATTTTGATTCAATCCATCCCCGAGGCTTTAGCCACCACGGAAAGAGTATGTTCTTCTGTAAACGTTGGTTCAACACGGACAGGCATTAATATGGACGCTGTTAAAGAAATGGGAGAAGTCATAAAGAAAACGGCGGAATTAACAGCCGATGAACATGGCTTAGGCTGTGCGAAATTGGTTGTGTTTGCGAATGCTGTAGAAGATAATCCGTTTATGGCAGGAGCGTTCCACGGTGTCGGCGAAGCGGACTGTGTCATCAATGTCGGCGTCAGCGGACCCGGAGTGGTAAAACGGGCATTGGAAAAGGTAAAAGGAGAAAGCTTTGATGTTGTCGCGGAAACTGTGAAAAAGACGGCGTTTAAAATCACACGCATGGGCCAGCTCGTCGGCCAAGAAGCGTCCAAACGTTTAGGCGTGCCGTTCGGAATTGTTGATCTGTCTTTGGCTCCTACTCCGGCGATAGGAGATTCGGTTGCCCACATCTTGGAAGAAATGGGTCTGGAATCAGTGGGAACGCATGGTACGACTGCGGCACTTGCCCTTTTAAATGATGCCGTCAAAAAAGGTGGGGTCATGGCTTGCGGTCATGTAGGGGGACTAAGCGGAGCGTTTATTCCGGTGTCAGAAGATGCTGGTATGATCGACGCCGTGAACAGAGGTTCTTTGAACTTGGAAAAATTAGAAGCAATGACCGCTATTTGCTCGGTTGGTCTTGATATGATTGCCGTCCCTGGAGATACTCCTGCTGAAACGATCTCTGCCATGATCGCCGATGAAGCAGCGATTGGGGTAATTAACAACAAAACGACGGCGGTAAGGGTGATACCGGCACCAGGTAAAGCGGTTGGCGAAATGGTCGAGTTCGGAGGTCTGCTCGGGCGCGCACCGGTTATGGCCGTCAATTCTTATTCCTCCGCTGATTTCATCGCCCGCGGCGGTCACATTCCGGCACCGATCCATTCATTTAAAAATTAAATGAATCAATACAAACTATATTCTTTTTGAAGAAATCGTTTGTTTCTTTCTGGTCTCATGATTGGATAACTAGTGAGTAAAACATTCCGGTCAATGGGACCGTTTTTCCGCTTCCATGATCTACTATAAATGATGGAAGCGGATTTTTTTAACTAAATTAGGGGATCTTAACATGGATGAAAGTCAACCCGCTGTCTTGATACAATGTACACAAAAAATAAACGAATTTCTGATCTTGAAATTCAAAGGTGCAAGCCATTAATAAAAAACCCCGTATCCACTAGAGTGACTTACAGCTAATCGTGTATAGATGAATTTTAAAACAGCCAAGCAGCTTAGATGTTTCATTAAATCGGGCTTAAGTTCAACATAAAAACATTATGTTAACTCGGAATAAGGGATCTACAACCGATTCGATATTGAACTACCGCTTAACTCTTTTCTTTTTCTTACTGTCGAAAAAAGCTCTCCTAATGGAGGACGAACGATTTGGATCATGATATAATTAGGCTACAATCTGGCATTTGCACTGCCTTACAATGATGAATGAGGTGAAAAGATGAATTCTCACGAGATTGATTATGAATTGCATGGCGATGATATGCAATGTGTTGAAATTGAGCTGGATCCGCAAGAAAGTGTGGTCGCGGAAGCAGGCGGTATGATGATGATGGAAGACGGCATCGAGATGGAAACGGTATTTGGAGACGGCACGGAACAAAAAAGCGGATTATTCGGCAAATTAGTGGGTGCCGGCAGACGTTTGCTTACGGGTGAGAGCCTGTTTATGACCGTTTTTACCAACCAATCATCCGATAAAAGGAGAGTTTCTTTCGCTGCTCCCTATCCTGGAAAAATTATTCCTCTTGATTTAACTCAATTCAACGGCAAAGTCATTTGTCAAAAGGATGCTTTTTTATGCGCGGCTAAAGGTGTATCCATTGGCATTGAATTTCAAAGAAAACTTGGTACCGGCTTTTTCGGTGGAGAAGGATTTATCATGCAGAAACTGGAAGGCAATGGGCTTGCCTTTCTCCATGCCGGAGGAACGATTATCAAAAAAGATCTTTCTCCCGGAGAATTGTTGCGCGTGGATACAGGCTGTTTAGTCGCTTTAACTCAAGATGTCGACTATAATATCGAATATGTCGGAAAAGTGAAAACCGCTTTCTTTGGCGGTGAAGGTCTCTTCTTTGCCACCCTTCGTGGACCGGGAACGGTTTGGGTGCAAACATTGCCATTTAGCCGATTGGCAGACCGAGTTCTAGCCAATGCTCCTAGCCATGGCGGAGATTCGACCGGTGAGGGAAGCATACTTGGCGGACTTGGACGACTGCTGGATGGAGACGATTAATCACCTCTTTTTGAAAGAATTCTAATCACTCGTTTACCCACCCGTAATGGGTGGGCTTTTATTTTATGAGGATCAACTTGTTTTCGTTTATAAAAAAATCTTTTTTGTTTAAATTGAGCATTTTGCATATTTTTTGACCCAAGAGCCATAAGGATTTCAAAGACACAAAAAAGGACTTCACCCCTAAAATGTAGAATTTTTGAAGTGACGAAACCACAAAAATTCAAAAGGAGGAAGTCACTTTGTATATTCTACAAGAAAGCCTATTTTCCTTTGAAGAACTGCAAAAATTAGAGTCAAAAGAGAAATTACCTATCTTTTTTAGCTCGCTTGATTTACGCCCTTATGCTAAACAGTTGAGAAGTTCTTCACCCCGAGGGGCTGACGGTCATTCCAGAGAAGGGATTCTAAGGGCTCTCATCGCTGCCCCACTCGAAGGCATCGACACCTTTACCGCCCTTCATCATCGATTGGATAAAGACCTTCGTTTCCGTTATCAATGCGGTTTATCGATTGATCGCCCCGCACCGTCTATCTCCACTCTCAGCCGGGTTTTTGCGGCACTTATCAAAAAAAAGCTGGCTGAAAAGATCTTCCTTGACTTGGTACAGTTAGCTCAGGAGGAAGGAATAATTGACGGCAGCCACCAGGCCATCGACAGTGCCGCCATTGATGCCTATGAAAAGAAACAGCCCAAAAAGCGTAGTGAACAAACGGGTAATGCCAATTGGGGCGCAAAATATGATTCCTTCGGCAATAAAATTACCTGGTTTGGCTATAAGATGCATCTTTCAGTCGATACCGCAAGCGAACTGCCAATGGCCATAAAAGTAACCCCTGCCCATGTGAACGATGGAGAAGTCGCACCAGAATTAATAGAGCAAGTGGCAGAGCGTACCAAATCCAAAATTGAATTTCTGATCATGGATGGCGGATATGACCAACTAAAAAACTATGAATCAGCCAAAAACATTGGAGCGCAAGCCATTATCCCGCTCAATTTGCGCAACGAAAAAGAGCCTCCTGAAGGGATTTCTTCCAATGGAACTCCGCGTTGTTCCATGGGTTATGAAATGACTTATTGGGGAGCTGATAAGGACCAGCTCAAGTTCAGATGTCCTCACGCAACCGGCAAAGTGGATTGCCCATTAGGAATGGCAGCCTGTTCATCTTCCAACTATGGAATGGTGGTAAAAGTCGACATCAAAAAGGATGTGCGCCGATATTCCAATCCGCACCGTGATACAAAACGTTGGAAAGAGCTTTACAACGAGAGGACAAGTGTAGAACGCTGTAATTCAAGAATGAAAAGCTACCTTACGGCGAACTCCCTACATGTATGGGGAATTGAAAAAGTAAAGACCCATATTTACCTGAACGCTATTGTATTACTTGTTTCAGCGCTAGCGATGGCAAAGGAAAATAAAGGGAAGAAAGCCGCTTAAAAAAATTCAATGTGAAAAATTCTGTAGGTATGCCCGAAAACAAGATTATTGTAATATTTTGTAAAATAACATGCTGGTAGCTATTTGTCGAGTGCTTTATTTTTTATACTTTTATCCAAAAAATCTAATTTTGCAAAATACTCAAATTAAAAAACTTTCTGCGAATTTGATATATGGTTCTTTCGGATAAGAATTATATAATCCGATGGAGAGGCGTACGGGATCTCCGAAAAAGAATCGTTCAAACTGAGTTTGCCGTGAGCCGAATGCACTCATGCATAAATCCCAAGCTAATCGGAATACCTTCACTCGATCTTCCGCTGAGGAATTGGCTCCTTGGAGATATTGGTCTAAAAATTTCCGGATAGACGACTCGAAATCTTTTTCGGTCGGAAGTGCGATCAATCCACTGCCGCTCAATAATTGAAGAATTTCCACCAGTCTAGGATAAACGCGTGGATAATAATGAATAGCGGCTTGCAGCGGCTTTACATCCGGTACCAATGTTCCCCATTGATTCAACTTCGCATTTTCCCGTGAGGATATTTGGAGTCCTTTCATAATTTCAAGAGCCGTGATGATTTCGCTCACTTTCTCTTTCACATGCTGAAACTCCCCTATTTGAATGGATTCG
The DNA here is from genome assembly GCF_038006805.1 of Bacillus sp. FSL W8-0223. Taxonomy (NCBI): domain Bacteria; kingdom Bacillati; phylum Bacillota; class Bacilli; order Caryophanales; family Bacillaceae; genus Bacillus; species Bacillus sp. FSL W8-0223. The sequence continues at coordinate 2,147,446 of NZ_JBBOVX010000001.1, read as the reverse complement.
ATAATCAGTTCGGCAAGACCAAGAATAAATTCCGTTTTAACAATCATTCGAGTGACTGCTTGATAAAGAAGGAGAGTGTGAAAATTCGTATCTTCAAGCATTTGAAAAGCGATTTGCAAATCTTTATATAAAAATACCCTTTCCCAAGGAACCAAGACATCATCGAACACCACAAGAGAGTCCATTTCTTCAAATCGGGAACTTAATGGACAATCGAACCGAGAATCGCCGCCTGTGAATGATTGGCGGCAAATAAATCTTAATCCAGGTGTATTGGAGGGAATGGAAAAGGCATAAATAAAAGATTCATCGACGAAATTGCCCCCTGATGGAAGAACAAGAATTTCGTCCGTTATACCGCCTTGAGTAGCCAGTAATCGCGCTCCCTTGATGATCAGACCATCGCTTGTTTCTTTTACCACTTTCGCCGCAATGATGTTCTCATCTGAGTCTTCAAAGTAAGCAACAGAACGATTGACTTGTGGATTGATGAATGTATGCGTAAAAGACAAATCATTCTTGCATGCGGTTTGATAAAGATTTTTTATGTTCTTCCCAAACATAGACTCGTTTTTGCCGAATAAGTCGCTGGCCGATGCCAAAGCCATAATGCCGGTATTGACGTAATCGGGCATTCTCCCCATAAGGCCGGCATTCGTTTTTGACCAAATTCTTGTAGCCGCCTCTCTTTTTTTTAAATCTTCAATGGTCTTTGGCTGATGAAAGGAAAACCCGATTTTATCCGTGGAGTCTTGCGGCTGGACCGTCAATAAATTGGTCAAGTCAGGATCATGTTGAAGATCGTAAAGAGCTGCTTTACTTTGCAGCACTCCTTTAAAAGCGGGATGCTCGGTGATTTTCCCTTTTACCCGTTCCCCATGAATCCATACTTCATTATTTAATGCATCAATTCGTTTGAGATATTCATCACCTGTAATCACCATTTTCCTACACACCTTTGTCGTAAACTATATTCATATCTTATGCAGACAGCTTTATGACTTGTGAAAAACGAAGGGAGGATTATTTCTGAAGGATCGAGGAATAGGACAAGCGGAGTCTATCATCGACATTTGACGACGGGGCTTATAACGTCGTCTAATTCCATTCAAAAGGAAAAGAACGAGGAATAAAAAAGCAAAAGTGGAGTTTATTTTATGAAGGAAAGTCGTATCCCCATTTCTTTTACAGAACCTTTTCATTTGTCGTCGACCTTATAAAGCGCAGAAACCCCGGGGATCGACGACATTTTTCAAATGTAAGAAAAAGAGAGCAAATGAACGAAACAGAAAGTAAATCAGAGAAATTTTGATCTCTTTTCCAATGGAAAAAAGTTGTTTCCCAAAAAGCCAGTTTGTTAAAATTTCTTTAAATTTAATCATTTTTGGGGTTTAGATCTTACCTATAAGGAATTGAAACAAGAAGAGATTAGCAAAAATGAAACAGCCAAGACAGAGTTTAGATCTTACCTATAAGGAATTGAAACCAAGGCGAGATATTTCCTTGGCGCAAATGATGCTGGTTTAGATCTTACCTATAAGGAATTGAAACCTAAAAACAACAAAAATGTTCCCATTTTTGCTTTCTGTGTTTAGATCTTACCTGTAAGGAATTGAAACCGGATTTCTCCCTTGTTACGCAATATGCCATGATCGGTTTAGATCTTACCTATTAGGAATAGAAACTTTCCATAAGCATCTTCGCCTGTAATTAAGATTGGCAGTTTAGAAATTACCTATGAGGAATCGAAATCGCTTCCACCATCTCTTCTCCCAGTCATAAATATTTGTTTAGATCTTACCTATAAGGATTGAGATAGACGCAAAGAATTCGATAGGATGGTTTATCTATGGTATTGAATTTTTCAGACGTTTTCTGTGAACGTTTTTATTAAATTGGATAGGGAGGATGTTGTCGATATGGAGCGAGTAATGTTGAACGGTTCACAATCGAAACATTCTATTAATCATTTATAAACGTTCGCCGCAAATTGAAAATTTTTATTTCTAATCCTTGATTTTGGGAATTTCGCTGCTATATGGGTATAATGTGGACAGTAGAATTTTTACGGTACATTCTGCGGTGCCATTATATCCAAACAGAAAGGGCAGATTGTCGATGAGTTTACTGGATGAGAAAAAATTCACAGAAATTAGAAGCCGATTGGAAAAAAAGGTAGTGACATTGCCGGACGGTACAACGATTCCTTGCTTAGGGCAAGGAACATGGTATATGGGGGAAAAGCCGAAGAGAAAAGCTGAAGAAATAAAGGCTTTGCAGCTCGGAATTGAATTAGGCATGAAACTGATTGACACAGCTGAAATGTACGGAAATGGCGATTCTGAACGTTTAGTCGGTGAAGCCATTAAAGGACGCAGAGACGATGTTTTTTTAGTTTCGAAAGTATATCCTCACAATTCGGGGATGGACAAAATTAAAATAGCTTGCGAAAACAGTTTAAAGCGTCTGGGGACAGATCATTTAGACTTATATCTTTTACACTGGCGCGGACGTGTTCCTTTAGAAGAAACGATTGAAGGAATGGAAAGATTGCGGAAAGAGGGGAAAATTTTAAGGTGGGGAGTTTCCAATTTTGATACGGATGATATGGAAGAGTTATGGAATACCCCTAATGGATCGAATTGTTCGACCAACCAAGTGTTATACCATTTAGGTTCCAGAGGAATCGATTTTGATCTCTTGCCGTGGCAGCGAGTACATCACATGCCGATCATGGCATACAGCCCCCTGGCTCAAGGAGGTTCTTTAAGAAAACAATTGTTAACGGATCCTACTATTCGTGAAATTGCAAATAAATATAAAGTGAAACCGCTGCAAATTGCACTGGCTTGGACGATTCGTACAAATGACGTGATTGCCATTCCGAAGGCTGTGCAGGAACAGCATGTGATCGAAAATGCAGAAGCGGCAACGATTGAATTAACCAAGGAAGACCTAGATAAATTGGATAAGGTGTTTCCGAAACCAACTAAAAAAATGCCTTTGGATATTATTTAAAAGAACTCATTGTGGAGTTCTTTTTTGTGGAAAAATTCGCTTTCGCATCTTATGTTGCATGATGAAAATCCGCGAATTCTGAAAAAGAAAATATTAGTCGTATATCGGCCCATCGAATGTTGAAAGAAAATAAAATTTAAAAAGTTCTCGATCTCATTGTATTTTTTGTCGTCGACCTCCAATAGCGTTTACTTCCCGGGAGATCGACGACAATTTGATTCGAGAAGAAAATCGAAGAAAAGAAAAAGATTGATAAACTTTTACTGTAACTTTAAAATGGAATTAACAAAAAATTCACGATTATGAAAATGTTGCTGCATCAACGTTTTTTGGGGTTTTTATCTTAACTTGAGGAATTGAAACGACGCGCACACAACCACGAAAGACCTTTTGCACCGGTTTTTATCTTAACTTGAGGAATTGAAACTCGATCGGACTGGAATTAAATGTTGATCCGACAGAAAGTTTTTATCTTAACTTGAGGAATTGAAACTCATCAACAACGAGCATAACAACGCGATCGTTGACGTGTTTTTATCTTAACTTGAGGAATTGAAACAATTGAACAGAGTATTCGCTAATTGTATCTAATAACTTGTTTTTATCTTAACTTGAGGAATTGAAACTGACAAATTGGAAGATGCCATAAAAGCAAGAAAACAGTTTTTATCTTAACTTGAGGAATTGAAACTATGAAATACTTGTCAGCGCGCGCAGATAACCCATCATGTTTTTATCTTAACTATGAGGAATTGAAACCTCAGATACTTTATGAAATATACAAACGACACAGACGTTTTTATCTTAACTATGAGGAATTGATTTAAGAGAGACGAGTTTCTTAAACACTTTGATAGATAAGTTTGTGACATGTTTGCTTTGTTCAATGGAGCTATATAGTTTTTGTGTGTTCTCTGATTCATTATTCATATTCAGTAAAAAAGTGCAAATACATAAATTGTATAAAGCTAATAACAATTCAGATGTTACTATTTGAATCAGAAATTCCTTTTAAAGGAGTTTTTTAGAATACACGAATGCAAAAGATTCAAATAAATGTGACAGTTTTGCGTTGTTACACTATCCTTGACACCTCGTGCGGTGTTGTCAATAGCCGTTTTTGTAACTAATTACAGATGGCTTGATCGAACGTTTGCTTCAGTTATTATCGATTAATTGACCGGCTTTTTCAAAGCCTAATAATTTTATTCCATTGACGACCAGGTATGGCCTTTTCGGGGATGGCATCTTACCTGTCAGGAATAAGGAAAGGATCGTTCGTCATACAAGCAATAGGGATGGTAGTAAAAAAGGGATTATTTTGAAATAAAAGTTATATCTGTTTTGGTTTATAAAGGCAGAGACGAATTTATTTTTCGAAAGAAGGGTTACTATGCGATTAACGGTGGCGATGAAACCAAAGTATCATGATATCCTGTTGCCATTACATTATCAGTATTTGCTTCAAGGGCTGCTGTATCAATCTTTAAAAGATAAAACGTTCGCAACGTTTTTACACGAAATCGGATTTCAAAAAGGAAAACGATCATATAAATTATTTACTTTTAGCCGACTTTTTGGCCAGCATAAAATTCAATTGAATTCAAAAACGATATTGTTCGATGATGAAATATCGTGGCATATTTCGACTATATTGCCTGAATTGACGCAACAGTTGGGAGAATACTTTTTATTGCAGAATGAAGTACATTTAGGCGATCAATGTCTGGAGATACAAAGTATACAATTAACGGATGATGAAGTAGCAAGTTCGGAAGTAGAAATAGAGATGCTTTCCCCTTTAACAGTCTACAGCACCTATGAAACGGTGGATGGCAAGCGGAAAACTCAGTTCTTTGATCCATATGACGAAGTGTTTTCTCATTTAGTTGAGGTGAATTTTCGCAACAAGTATGAAGCTTATTACGGAGAACCGCCAAGAGAGCGGTTGTTGATCGAACCATTGCATGTCACTCAAAAACATAAAGTCGTTACGACTTTTAAAAACTACTATATTACTGCCTGGCTGGGGAAATTTCGCTTACAGTCATCTCCAAAAAATTTAACCTTCTTATTACAAACGGGGATAGGCGGAAAAAATTCTCAAGGGTTTGGGATGTTTCGAGTCGTGCAAGAATTGTAAAGATGAATTTGTCGTCGACCCACAATCGTGCAAAAACCCCTAGGGATCGACGACAAAATGTGTTTATAGTACAACTATGTAAAAATGCAGAAAATATCAGTGGTAAGAGAAAATGGATAAAATTATTCTTTTACGATAAAATGAAAAACAACAAACTCTATATTTATGTTATCCCTTGATTTATCAACTATTTTTGGGGTTTGTATCTTAACTATGAGGAATTGAAACTATCGCCGGAACTTTGCGTCGATTTGCTTTTGCGAAGTTTGTATCTTAACTATGAGGAATTGAAACTCGTATGTCCTTGCGACACCGACAACGGAAGAGGTGTTTGTATCTTAACTTTGAGGAATTGAAACAAGTACAGCTCTCCAATTTCACCAGGAGCAACCGGCGTTTGTATCTTAACTATAAGGAATTGAAACTACAGACATCGGTCCGATGGAATTATGAGAACATTGGGAATGTGGTAGCCATTAACAACAAAACTTTAATTGTGCACGGGGCTGTTTTCTCAACGATTGATGTTTTTATCTGGATTTATAAAATGATGATATATTTGCGGACGATAATATGAATAGCATTAATATCAGGAATGTGGTCTTTCAACTTATTTGTTTTGGATTATTGGTGTTATTCGTTCTGTTCATCGTGTGGCTTTTCCGTTCAGATAAAAAACGCATCCGACAACTCAATCGAATTGAAAAGAAAATCGAAGAGATGGATGTACAAATTAAGAAAGGTTATAACGGACGGCAACAGTGACCGTTTTACTAAATATTGCTTTTGAACTTGAAAACGATGTACGAGAAATTAGTAACAAATCGGATGCAGAAAATGCCTTTGTATTTTCAATATTAAATACAACTCGCTTGGTAAGATTGAATTTATATGGGGGCGTTTGTGAGTAGCTAATTGTAGTATTTAACATCAGAAACTTTGCATTAGAAGTTTTGTAAACACAGCGCTTTATATTGAATTTGGGCCCAGTTTTGTGGCTTTTTTAAAAGATGTAACAAACCAAATGCTGAAAACAACAAAGAAATGACTAGATAAAGCGAAAGTAAAATTTCATACCTTTTTTGAACTTTTCATTTCTCACTTCTCCTTTTCCCCTTGTAATAAAGCTTTGAAAATGATAACAAAAACTAGAAAAACACCAAATAAAACAGTTAAAGTAGTATTTTCTAAATCATAAATATAATTCAAAAATAATACAATTGCTAAATATATCATACAAAAAATGTAAAATATCTTTTTAGTCATAGAAGATGGCCTCCATTTTTAGTTATTTTATTAACCTTTCTGTTGGTTCTCAGCTGGTTATAGAAGGTATTCATAGATTTATCCATGTTTGCAAGTATGTATTTTATTACTTCATTTTTTATTGCCCTAGAGAATCAATAAGCTGAATGATTACACTTAAAGTATGTAATCATAAAGCCGTTTTCTAGGTGTTTTTTATGACAGCATCTTCTCCTGCATCAAGGTCTTGAATCTGTCTTTTACCACTATAAATGACGTCATTTCCTACTCTTTGTTTTGACATATCCCCACTCATTTTCAAATCTGTTATAATTATAACAAATATTTAAAAAATCAGAACTTTTGTTATAAAAATTAGCTTATATTGTAATCGCTTTACCTTTTATCAACTATAAGATACCTCAATCATCTCGAAGAAAAAGGGAAAATGTATGTTTTTCTTATGTGCCATATTAAAAAACTTATAAAAACATTAACCATTTCCTGAGTCTATCGATATTACAGTCAGTCCATGTAAAACTCTTTACTCCAAAAATTGTGTATTTGGCAATTAAAAAAGGCATCAAATGGCAAATAAGGTTATTCACTTCTCTGTATAAAATTCCAATATTATGTCGCTTGACATGGAGCCTCTGCGGGTATAATTTTCGCAAAGGGGGTAAGCCATAGGACTTTGCAAGGCACACAAGCCTATCCTTCCCGCCACTCCATGTAAAGCGGTGAATATGCAATAAATAATGCATACTCTTAATTGCCAAACACTACATTTCTTAATTGCCATCAACAAAAAATTTGCTTGTTTTAACCACTTAGGAAAGCTGTATGTGGCGTCTATCAGCGGTAAGATGACTGAACGGAAAGGTAGTGAATTAAGGGAGAATTAAGTAATAGAGGTGTCAAACAAAAGAAAATTTATTATTAAAATCGATAAAGGAGCGCATGGCATGAATTTAAAAAGGCTCATTCAATTCCTATTATTATTGGTCATCCCTTCAACTTCTTACATTTATGTTCAAAGTGTTGGCAGTTTAACGGACGAAGCTAATTTAGTGATTACTCTTTCCTTGACGATATTATTTCCTGTTTTGTTTTGGCTTTTTTCTAAAAGGAAAATCCTTTCTATTTTTTCAGGATTTTTTATTGGTTTCCTATTGGCCTTCCTTATTATCCCATCTACTGAAAGACAATATTTTCATTACATATTAAAAGTAGCAGCGCTGGTAGAAATTTTATTTTTGCTATTTGTCGTGAATAGTATTCGATTGACCATCAAAAAAATGAAATCTTTAAAAAATGACACGCACTTAGATTTTTGGGAGAGACTAGATGATTCTATTAGTGGTTGGATCGGAAATTCATTCGTTCGCGGTGCGGTCATCATGGAATTTAAAACATTCTATTATTCTTTGATTGTATGGTTTAAAAAGCCAAAACCCCCAAATGGTCATTTATTCAAATATCATGAAAAAACGATGTTTAAGACGTTTATTATCGTGATCTTACTTATACTCCCTTTAGATGCGGTTGTATTTCATCTGTTATTTATGCAATGGAATAAATTGGCTGCATGGATTTCCACCATCATCAATATTTACGCTTTCTTTTATGCAATCGCTCTCTATAATTCAGCCAAGTACCTGCCAATCGTTGTCACGTCTAATAAACTCATCATTCATAGCGGGTATACGGGAAAAATGATGATCGACATCGACAATATTCAATCTTTAGAAACTTTTAGCATGAAAGATGATGTTATGTTTACTAAAACCAAAAAAGGCGTATTTAAAGCAACAGTAGGGATTGATGAGCCGGAATTGGAATTAAAATTAATAAATCCTGTTAAGTATTTTGGACCTTTTGGCATACAAAAACACGCACATACAGTTTTGTTTAGAGTAGACGAACCACAACAGTTTAATAAAATCATTCAAGAATCAATGGATAAACATGAATGTATTGAAGAATATAGAAAATATTGGGACGAAAACCATGATAAAGACAATAGAAAACTAAAATCGAACGAAAGAATATTCTGAAATTATAAGTGGGTTGGAAAAATACTTAAAAAGTTTTTCTGGCGTGAGAAAGGCAAACATAGAAGACTTATTCGAAAACATTAAGTTTGATATTTCAATCTTGGAAATTGCCATAAGTATGAAAAAGAAAATCCTTTCCGAATTTCTTCATCCATGATCTGCTCTCATAAAACGATCATCACACAAAAAAGGTCGGCGATTTCCAATGGGGTCAAAACATTGGCAGCCGACGGCAATTCTTTAACACTATATTTTGTAAGATGTCCGATAAGATCCATCATAGCGTTGAAATAGAGGGGTAGGCTCTAAGGATATATACAGCCGATACAGGATATTTAGGCAGAAGTCCGCCGGCAGCAGAATCATGGTTGGTCATCTTGTTATTTTGATTCAAAGGCTTATCATTGCAGTAAGTTAGGAAATTCCCGCTGCTTCAGCCAAATACTCGACTAGATGCAGCACACGGACAGACGAAGATAATTTCTCACGTTCAATTCCAAGCTTCATTTGCAGCAAACATCCAGGGTTGGTTGTTATAATCACTGATGCATCGGATGCTTTCATATTCTTCATCTTTTCATCAAGAATACTCATGGATGCATCAAAATGTATGATATTGTAAATTCCCGCAGAACCGCAGCACATGTCAGCTTGGTTCATTTCAATAAAATGAACTCCTGACACGCTTTTTAAAAGATCCATTGGTTCTTGAATCACTTTTTGAACATTTGTCATATGGCAAGAGGGTTGATACGTTACACGTTCTTCTTTACGTGCTTTTAGGTTTGGAAGTCCTCCGCAAGCGATCAATACCTGGCTGATATCTCTTATTTTAGCAGAGAACGTAGAGGCTTTATCAGCCCATTCTTTTTCATCCGCAAGCAAATGGTCATATTCATAAAGCATAGCTCCGCATCCTCCCGCATTGTGGACGATGAAATCCACCTCTTCTTGTTCAAATGCAGCGATATTTTGTTTGGCAAGGCGTTTAGCTTCTTCTAATTCTCCGGAATGTGCATGAAGGGCGCCGCAGCAAGTCTGATTCGGTACGACGATCACATCGCAGCCTGCTTCGGCAAGCAGTTGTACAGATAAGCGGTTAATGCGGTGAAACATGGAGTCCATGATGCAGCCTGTAAAAAAAGCCACTGTTGCTTTTTTTCACCTTTGGATTTTATTTTGACGAAATCTTGATTGCGTTCTGAAGGTGAAACGGTTTGCGGGATGATTTTTTCGAATTCATCCAGATGATAGGGCAATTTTTTTAAAACGCCTGACTTGCGCACGACTTTTCGCATTCCGCTTTTTTCATAAAACCAAAATGCATTTCCTGACCATTTCATCATGTGACGATTTGGAATGGCTTTTTTCAGCAATGCTTTCCGCAGCAAACGGGCCGGAACGGAAAGTTTCTTGCGTTTGGCCATTGCTGCTCGAGCGGCTTCTAGAATTGATCCATATTCCACCCCGGTTGGACAAGCCGTTTCGCACGCACGACAACCAAGGCATAAATCGAGAGGTTGTTCCAGCGCAGATAAATCAGTCATTTTTCCTTCTCCGACCATTTTGATGAGATGGATTCGCCCGCGTGGCGAATGTGTTTCTTTTCTCATGGTTACATATGTTGGACAGACTGGCAGACAATAGCCGCATTGTACACACCTGTTTGTTTTTTCATATAGAAATTCTTCTTTCAATTGTTCCAAAGATGATTTCATTTTAAGTCAACTCCCATTTCTGACCCTCTTCAGGGAAAATTTTTCCTGGATTCAAAATGTTGTTTGGATCCCATGCCTTTTTGATACGCTTCATCATGTCCAGACCGATGGGACCTAACTCCATTTCCATGAAAGAAGATTTCATTGTCCCGATGCCGTGTTCACCGGAAAGCGTCCCGCCAAGTTCGACGGCTGCGGTAAAAATCTCGGCGACGGCCTGTTCTACACGGCGCATTTCTTCTTGATCATTTTTATCGCAAATGATGTTGGGATGCAGGTTTCCATCCCCTGCATGACCAAACACGACAAGGTGAACCTTATATTTATCGCGAATTTCTTGCAATTTTGCGCACATTTGAGGAATTTTGCTTCGTGGTACAGTGGCATCTTCTGAAATTTTTGTCGGTTTAATCCGTGCGATTGCCGGTGAAACTAGCTTTCTGGCTTTCCAGATTTCCATTTTCTCCGCTTCATTTTGGGGAATGTGGACCGACCGTGCTCCCACCGCATGGCATAGTTCAGCGACTTTTTTGATTTCATCTTTTAATGCTAAAGGATGGCCGTCCAGCTCAATCAGAATGATGGCTTCAGCATCTGTTGGTAATCCTAATGGTTCATATTGTTCGACGGCTATGATGGAGGCTTGATCCATCAGCTCCATTTTGGCAGGCAAAATTCCGGATGATAAAGTTTTGGAAATGGCGCTGCCGGCATCAACAAGGCTATCGAATACTGCCATAATCGTTTCAGAAGCAGGTGGTTTGGGAAGAAGACGCAACACGGCTTTCGTAATAATCCCAAGAGTGCCTTCTGAACCAACAATAAGTTTCGTCAAATCGTAGCCCGTTACGTTTTTTACTGTGCGTCCTCCGGTTTTTATGATGTTTCCCTCGGGGGTAATGACTTCCAAACCAATCACATAATCTTTTGTCACTCCATACTTTAAGCCTCTTGGTCCGCCTGAATTCTCGGCTAGATTGCCGCCGATTGTCGATACGTGCGCACTGCTCGGATCCGGAGGAAAAATGAATCCTTTTTGTTCAGCTGCCTTATGAATCTGGGCGGTTAATACTCCCGGAGAAACGACAGCGACCAAATCTTCTTCATGAATTTCAAGCAAATCGTCTAATACCGATAAATCGAATACCATGCCTCCTTTAACCGGCAGGGGACCGCCGCTTAAAGATGTGGCTTGACCGCGAGGATAGACGGGGATTTTTTCGCGGTTGGCAAGTTTCACAAGTTCAGCCAATTCTGCCACGCTCTTTGTTTGAATCACCACATCGGGTAAAAAGGTTCCGAAAGAAGCATCGAATGAGTAGCTAAAACGATCGCTTTCGTCTGTCCATACTTTTCCGGTTTTTACGATTTTTTTGATTTCTTCAATATGACGCGAAGTGACTACCTTCATTTGAATCTCTCACTTTCTGTACGGTTATATGTTGTAATCCTTTAAGAGCAGACTTAGTTTTCTTTCTGCATTTTTTAAATGGATAAGGCATTGGATTTTAGCAAGTTCTGGTTCTTCCGCTTCGATGGCTAATAAAATATTGCGATGTTCTTCGTGGACAGCTTTGCGTTTTTGTTTTAATTCTACGTTCGGGCGAAGTGTGATCTTTAAAGTTTTTTCATAAAGGGAGGATAAATTTTCCAGAGTTTGAATCAATACGGGATTGTGAGTAGCCAAAATAATGGAACGATGAAATTGAAGATCCGCTTCGGTTGAACTCGTTCCCTGTTCGTTCGATTCGTTTTCCATTCTTTCTAAAATTTGCTTCATTTGCTCAAGTTGCTCAGGTGTTCGTCTAAGTGAGGCTAAATAGGCTGCTTCAGGCTCTAAAATTTTTCTCATTTCAAAAAGATATTTAATACTTTCTACATCATCGCTTTCGATTCGAATTCTCTTTAATAAGGATGAAGTGGTCGATTCTTCTACATAACTTCCTCCTCCTTGACGTGAAGAGATGACACCGGCAGCACGAAGCATGCTTAAAGCCTCGCGAATCGGTACTCTGCTTACACCATATTGAGCGGCTAATTCCATTTCAGTCGGCAGCTTTGAACCAGGAGGAAACCTTCCTATTTCAATTTGGTTGAGTAATTCACGCGATATGATTTGCGAAACTTTTTCTTTTTTGGACATCATCTTGCTCCTTTCCATCATTGAAATCATAATTTGTCTAACAAGTTAAAAATTTGTATAACAATTTTCATAATATAAATATTTTAATTTTTAGAAAATAAACAATTTACAATTAATTTATTGAAGATTATAATAAACAAAAAAGACGAAAAAAACAATATAACAACATCAATTTGTTATATAAATTTGTATTACAAAAACAGAATAGCAAAACCTGTCATTTAGATTGTTTTTTCACATCTAGAGTTTCAGAACCAATAGAACATGATGCCGTTCCTGCATTGCTCAAGCGCTGTTTGAAGGCTTGATAATGTGCGATGGGACGACGATAGGCTGTCAGGAAAAGACGAATATTTAGAAGTTAAGGCTATTTTCACGGATGAAAAAAAGTGAATTACCCTTTTTGCTAAGGAATTTACTATAAAAGAGGGATATACATGTATGATTTTTCGATCATTGGCGGTGGAATTATTGGATTATCTACAGGTATGGCACTCGCAAAACGTTTTCCAAACTCAAAAATGGTGGTAATAGAAAAAGAAAACGAATTGGCTCATCATCAAACAGGTCATAATAGCGGCGTTATCCATTCGGGCATTTATTACAAACCGGGCAGCCTCAAGGCACAATTCGCCCGTAAAGGCAACAAAGCGATGGTTCATTTTTGTGAAGAACACGGTATTCCATACGAAATATGCGGCAAGGTGATCGTGGCCGCAGAAGAGAAAGAACTTCCAATTATGGAGGAGCTTTATGAACGTGGTTTGCAGAATGGGTTGGATGTGAAAAAGATCGGTTCTGAAGAATTGAAAGAGATCGAGCCGCATGTAAAAGGTATAGGTGCAATTCGGGTACCGAGCTGTGGAATTGTAGACTATCAAAGTGTATCTGCTGCATTTGCACGCCTCATTCAGGAAAGAGGAGGGGATATTCGTCTTGGTGTGAGAGTGGAAAACATCGTAGAAAATATGGATCATGTGACGATTGAAACAAACCGGGGGACCATACAAACACGTTTTCTCATTAATTGTGCCGGTTTGCACAGCGATCGTATGGCTAAAATGGCTGGCATGAAAACGGGGATGAAAATTGTGCCGTTTCGAGGCGAGTATTATGAGCTAGTGCCGGAAAAACGGTATCTTGTCAATCATTTGATTTACCCGGTACCAAATCCCGATTTCCCGTTTCTTGGGGTTCACTTTACCCGGATGATGAACGGAGAGGTTCATGCAGGGCCAAATGCGGTTTTGGCCTTTAAACGTGAAGGATATACGAAAAAAGATATAAACCTTAAAGATCTTTTGGAGATTTTAGCATATTCGGGTTTTTGGAAGATGGCGATGCCGAATATGAGAGAAGGCATGAAAGAAATGGTTCGTTCCTTTAGCAAACAAGCGTTTTTGCGGAGCTTGCAGCGACTCATACCGGAGTTGACGGAGAAAGATATCGTTCCTGCCCAGGCGGGGGTGCGAGCGCAGGCTATTATGCAGGATGGAAGCATGGTAGACGATTTTGCTATTTTCTCAGGGAAAAGGTCGTTGCATGTATGCAATGCGCCATCTCCTGCAGCCACGGCCTCCATTCCAATAGGCGAAGCCATCGCCCAACAGATTGTTGAACGGTTTCAACATATTGTATAAGAAGAGTCTGTACAAATTTAGTTAAGTTATTTTTATAAATGTAGAACGCCATATTTGATGATAAAATCTTATTGAACCTTTTCCAAGCTTAAGAATGGATGAATTGTTCATTTCTTAGAATGTTGTTAACAGGTCTTTCGAGTAGTTCTTTAAATCATATAAAGAGTCTGGCTATTTATTGATCAGCCAAATTTCAATTCCAACTTGACATATATGTTTTGTTTGGTTTATAATTTTGAAAAATCACATATTAATTTAAAGATGGAGGTCTGAAACCGGTTAATCTGAAATTTATTAGATTTGAAATGAAGGACAAAAAATTCTTGGGGTTTATCAATGTAAAAAGAAATGAAAAGTTTCTTGTCTATTTATAATCAAGCTGACAAGAAGCTGAAAAGTTGTCGACTGGTCTACCAGAGCAACAATTCCTAATGGAGGAATTTGTTGCTCTTTCTTTTTGCAGCAAAATATCGAAAAGACATTCTATTAAGGAAAGGCGATGACGATGAGACTGGGCGGACCTATTTTTAGTGGAATTCACGAACCAGAACAGTGGGTTAAGGAGCTGAAGCGATTGGGTTATTCCACGGCACACTGGCCGGCTGAAGCGGTTGTTCCGGAAGGTGTCATCAAAGATTTTAAAAAGGCCGTACAAGACGCAGATCTGACTATTGGAGAGGTCCATATTTTTAATAATACAATCGTTCCCGATGATAAGAGACGTAAGCTGGCTATTGAAGTTGCAAAAGAAAAATTGGATCTGGCTGAACAATTTGGAGCGAACTGTGCAGTAAATCTTGCTGGTTCTAGAGCCAAAAGCAAAGTCAACGATCATACACCGGGAAGCTTTGATATTCATCCCAATAATCTGAATAATGAAACGTTCGACTTGATTGTGGATACTGTCAAGGAAATCATTGATGCGGTAAAACCAAAACGGACGTTTTATACCCTTGAACTGTTTCCGTGGCTGCTTCCAAATTCACCAGACAGTTATTTGCGATTAATGAAAGCGATTGAAAGAAAACAATTTGCTGTTCATCTTGACTTAGTCAATATTATTGACTCGCCGGAAAAATACTTTAAAAATTCTTTATTTATTCAAGAGGTATTTTCTAAGCTGGCTCCTTTCATCAAGAGCGGCCATATTAAAGATATCGTGTTGCAAAATAAGCTTGCCGTTCACCTGGATGTTGTTCAACCAGGATTTGGAGCTTTAGATTTGAAGACTTTTTTATATGAATATAACAAATTGGATAAGGATACGCCTTTATATATTAATAATTTTCTTGGTGAAGAAGATGATTATGTTCGGGGAGTCCAACATATTCGTAATGTTGCACAAGAAATGAACATTCACATTCCATAAAAAGTTCATTTGTGATACGAACTAATTCAATATCAATCCGTTGTTAGGAGGAAAAAATATGGTTAAACAAGAAGGACCACGTTTTGGAGTTTGGGCATTGAACCCGGGAACTTGGGCTTCCATCCATCACCCCGATGATCCTTTCAATGCATCTTGGGAACGAGTAAAAAATCAAATCATTACTGCTGAAAAACTAGGATATGACGCTACATTAGTTGCCCAGCATACGTTAAACCCCAGCGGAGACAACTTTCCGTACCTTGAAGCATGGACATCGGCTGCAGCGCTTGCGGCGTTAACTTCTAAGATTGAAATTATTACCGCGATTAAGCCTTATTTATATCATCCGGTTGTTCTTGCCAAACAGGCGCTTGGTATCGAAGAAATCAGTAGAGGAAGATTTTCCATCAATGTGGTCAATGCTTGGTACAGACCGGAACTTGAGCGGACCGGCATTGGGTTTGCCGATCATGATGAGCGATATGCGTATGGGACGGAGTGGTTAACCGTTGTCCGGTCCCTGATATCAGGACAAAAAACAAACTTCAAAGGAAAATATTTTAATATACAAGACGTCGTTTTGAATCCCGCCTCTCCAGTAAGAGAGCGTCCAACCATTTATGTTGGAGGAGAATCAGAGCCAGCAAAGGATTTAGCTTCAAGCCATGCTGATGTTTGGTTTATTAACGGCCAGCCGCTTAACGTTGTAGCGAGATTAATTGTTTCCGTACAAAAGCGGCCACGTAATGGCGCACCAATAAAATTCGGACTCTCAGCCTTTGTCATTGCACGCCCAACTGAAGAAGAAGCGAAGGCTGAGCTTGCAAAAGCGTGGGAGTATGCCGAAGGGGACAAAGAAGCACTTGCTCATCTTAGTGGAAACGCTGATCCTAAAGCGGTTATGTTCCAGACTTTCGCCAAATACCCCCATATTGGCACAAACGGAGGAACAGCAGCGGGTCTAGTCGGTTCCTACGAACAAGTGGCTGAACGAATTGTGGACTTTTATCAAATTGGTATCGATCTTTTTATGCTGCAGTTCCAACCTTTCGAAATTGAAATGGCCCGTTTTGCAAAGGAAATTATTCCACGGGTAAGAAGTCTAAAGCTAAAAGCAGAGAAGGTGATATAAATGGCTTCTAGGATCAATCAAGTTTGGGATACGAACACATCACTGTGTTTCCCCGTTCATCTAAACATCCTTGTTTAGCGGCATACGAATTCTTATTTTTTGTTCATTTTCAAATGAGCTAAAGAAAACCGTCAAGTCACCAAATTTGTGAATTGGTCGAACTTTTTTTACAAGAGAAATAATATCGTCAGTTTGCTTTTTCTCTCACGAAAAACTGCGGCATTTAGCATACTGGGAAGGAAGCTATAGGGTTAAACAGAAGAAAGTATTATTGTATGGGTAACCTTGTTGCGACATGGTTCCTTGTCTCGTACTTGATGGATGGGCAGAGCTGCCGTTGCATACAAAGGAGTTGAAACTATGAAATGAAGAACGTGATAAAGAATCCGTGCTCATTGCCTTAGAGAACTTTTTTGCTGGAAAACGTACATTATTGGGTGTATAAGATCACGAATAAAAACGCGTAATATGACCCTTTTTGAAAGAATAAATACACCTTATTTGAAATATTAACTACTCAGAATGGGCGATTAAATTGGCTCTTTAATGGCGAATTTTCCTCATCCTGCAATTTAGTTATTAAAATAAGCTATTGTTAGAAATCACAAATATTTCATATATTAGTCGACCATGCAAATGGAGATTTCTCACTTTTAATGGGATTTAGATGAGATGTCTCCATTTTTATTTTTATTAGGGGGGATGACGGATTGAAATTTATACGCAACTTAATCTCTCATCAGTGGTCAGCATGGATAGTTCCGATTATCGTAATATTTTTATGGCAATTATTAGGGCAAAACGGTTTGATCTCCCAAAATATTTTGCCTACACCGCTTGAGGTCGTACAAGCATTTATAAGATTAAGCGAGGATGGAACGTTATTGGATAATGTTGGAATAAGTGCGAAAAGAGCCTTTATTGGTTTTGTAATTGGCGGTAGTATTGGATTTTCACTCGGAATGATCAATGGACTTTCCAAAACTTTAGAAAGACTGTTCGATAGTTCAATCCAAATGGTAAGAACCATTCCTCATCTAGCCTTGATTCCACTCGTTATTTTGTGGTTCGGGATTGGAGAATCGTCCAAGCTTTTTCTTGTGGCGCTGGGTGTTTCTTTTCCAATATATTTGAATACCTTTCATGGCATCCGCTCCGTTGATAAAGGACTTATCGAAATGGGAAAAATATACGGTCTTCATTCATTTCATCTATTTACAACGGTCATTCTTCCCGGTGCGTTACCTTCCATTTTGGTAGGTCTCAGATATGCGCTTGGCATTATGTGGTTGTCTCTTATTGTAGCAGAAACCATATCGGCGGATTCAGGTATTGGTTATATGGCTATGAATGCAAGAGAATTTATGCATATGGACATAGTTGTCCTTAGCATCTTACTTTATGCATTACTTGGAAAGCTATCCGATTTAGTGGCTAAATTTTTTGAAAAGAAATGGTTGCAATGGCACCCCAATTATAACCCTTCGCATAATGGTTGATATGTTCTTTACTTTATTCAGAAAGCGAGTGAATTTCGTGAATAGTAGACCAAGAGGAATAAATCTGGAATTAGAACGAGTTGAAAAATCTTTTAGAGAAAATAAGGTGTTGAAAGGGATTAATCTTTCCATCAAGTCAGGTGAGTTTATCGCCATAGTGGGACGAAGTGGTTGCGGAAAAAGTACGCTGCTAAGGCTTATCGCCGGACTTGAACCGGCAAGCAATGGGCGAGTCATTGCGGATGGAGAGGCTGTGGAAAGTATTCATGCAGATGCTCGATTTATGTTTCAGGATTCCAGACTGCTCCCGTGGAAGAAGGTACTTACGAATGTCCAGATCGGAACAAAAACGCATTCTAAAATCGAAGCTCAAGCCGCTTTATCCCTGGTGGGACTCAAAGATCGCGGCGATGAATGGCCAATTGTGCTCTCAGGCGGACAGCGTCAACGGGTTGCTTTAGCCCGTGCACTTGCAGGAGAACCTCGTCTGTTACTTCTCGATGAACCGCTGGGAGCGCTGGATGCACTTACTAGAATTGAAATGCAGCAATTGATTGAAAAATTATGGCTTCAACAAGGATTTACAGCGATTCTTGTCACCCACGACGTTAGTGAAGCTGTTGCATTGGCAGATCGTGTTGTTTTGATTGAAGACGGTAATGTCGCCTTGGATATTGCAATTACATTAGATCGTCCGCGAAGAAAGGACCCGCGTTTCTCGTACTTCGAAGAGTTGATTTTAGATCGTGTTATGGGAGTGCAAGAAACTAATTTGATAGAATTTTCAAAATCTAAAATTTCACGTTCCATGTAAAGCTTATTTTGTGGTTGCGTGATAAGGAATTGATCAATCTAACAATCAAGGAGGTTTTATTGATGGGAAAAACGTTTTTAAGAGGAACTTTTCAAAATAGCGAGAGTAGAGAAATGGATACCGATGTATTGGTTATCGGTGGAGGCCCTGCAGGCGCTTGGGCTGCCCTTAATGCAGCTTCAAAAGGAGCAAGGGTTATTCTTGTAGATAAGGGATATTGCGGAACAAGCGGTGCTACTGCGCCATCCGGAACAGGAGTTTGGTATGTAAATCCTGATCCGGAAGACCGGGAGGCAGCAATGAAAAGTAGGGAAGCTTTAGGTGGGTACTTGGCTGACCGAAAATGGATGACATCTGTGCTAAACAAAACGTATGAAAATATTCATCAGTTAGAAGCATGGCAGTATCCTTTTCCGTTAGATGAGGAAGGAAAGCCTCATCGCAATAGTTTACAAGGCCCCGAATATATGCGTTTGATGCGAAAACAGGTAAAAAAAGCTGGAGTGAAAATTTGGGATCATAGTCCAGCTTTGGAACTTCTAGCAGATGAATATGGAGTAGGGGGTGCATCTGGCGTTTTTACTACGACAGGTGAGCGCTGGACAGTAAAAGCGGGGGCTGTTGTTATGGCGACAGGTGGATGTTCTTTTCTTAGCAAAGCGTTGGGATGCAACGTTTTAACTGGCGATGGCTATTTGCTTGCTGCAGAAGCAGGGGCGAACTTTTCTGGAATGGAATTTTCAAATGCCTATGCTATTGCCCCGGCATTTGCTTCTGTTACGAAAACAGCGTTTTATACGTGGGCTACCTTTTACTATGAGGATGGCTCGATCATTGAAGGAGCAGGATCTCAAAAGGGACGGTCTGTGATTGCGAAAACATTACAAACACAGCCGGTTTATGCAAGGCTCGATAAAGCGGATGATGAGATGCAAAAATGGATGCGCAAAGCACAACCTAATTTCTTCCTTCCGTTTGATCGTGCAGGCATTAATCCATTTACACAGCGTTTTCCCGTTACATTGAGATTAGAAGGGACTGTCCGTGGAACGGGAGGCATTCATCTTGTGAATGAGAATTGTGCTACTAACGTGCCGGGTCTATATGCAGCAGGAGATGCCGCAACACGTGAGTTTATCTGCGGTGGATTTACCGGCGGAGGCAGTCACAATGCTGCTTGGGCGATGTCATCAGGTTCTTGGGCCGGCGAAGCAGCAGCTGTATATGCCTTAAAGCTGGGTGTGAATTCAAGTAAACGGAATGTAGTAGGAGTTTCTACCACACCGATTGTTTCTGCTTTCAACAGAGGTGCGCAAAAAAGAACCGTTTCTCATGAAATTACAAAGGCTGTTCAAGCGGAAGTGAACCCATACGATATTAACCTATTTAGAACTGAAAATAAGCTGCTTCCTTCTTTACGGCGGCTTGACCAGATTTGGAAAGAAATAAGGGGTGGTATTTTAATAGATGAAGCTGATGTAGTAAAAGCCAGGGAATCTGCTGCTATGACAGCTACTGCTCGTTGGATGTATTCCTCGGCTTTGGAACGTAAAGAGACAAGAGGGATGCATAAACGACTTGACTATCAAAAACAAGATCCGAATCAACATTATCGAATTCTTACAGGGGGACTGGACAAAATCTGGGTAAAACCAGAGTCATTGCCCCAAAATAGGGAGGTTATTCAAGGATGATTGAATTAATTAGTGAATCAAGGTGCACCAGTTGTGGGTTATGCGTTATGGTGTGCCCAACCGGCGTGTTTGATCAGGAAAAAGGAAATATTCCAGTCATTGCCCGTAAAAATGACTGTCAAACTTGCTATATGTGTGAAGCATATTGTCCAGTGGATGCAATGTATGTATCCCCTTTTGCTGAAGAAGATGTCAAGGTAAAAGAAGAGGAACTGATTCAGAGTGGAATATTGGGAAGCTATCGAAAAGAGATTGGATGGGGTAAAGGCCGGACTTCTGGCGCAGCCTTTGACACTTCCTATAAAATGTTTCGATTGATGAGCAAAATGCCGGGACATTAAGTGATTTCGAGAATTTTAGGAGGAACAATTTATGACATTAACAGACCATAACAAAAAGAAAAGATTCTTAAAGGGTCTAACGCAAATATTCATTCTGTCATTTTTAGTTGTAGGAATAGTAGGATGTTCGAATGATGCGCAATCGACTATTGCGAGTAAATATTCGATAAAAAGCAGTTTGGATCCATCGGTTTTGCGTATAGGATTCGTGGGCTCAAGCAAAGATAATATCCCTACTGGGGTAGAGGGGTGGGCGATACATAAGAAATTACTGCAACAAGAGTTAAAAAAGAAAGGAATTGAGAAGTTGGAATTTCATGCTTTTCCTAATGGTCCGCCTCTAAATGAAGCAATGGCTGCAGGAGATTTGGATATCGGTATATTAGGCGACACACCCGCTATTGTTGGTAAATCGAACGGACTGAAAACAAAATTGATTGGTCAGACCTCAATAAACAGCAATGTATGGCTGATTACTCCCAAAAATGGAGTTAAATCTGTCGAAGAATTGAAAGGAAAGACAGTAGCTACACAGCTAGGCTCGTATATGTATCGTTACCTAACGGGGCTGCTTAAAGCAAAGAGGTTGGACAAGGAAGTTAAAATTGTAAATATGGCCGCCAGCGACGCAGAAGCGGCTTTAGAACGAAAGGACATTGCTGCCTATGCTTTCCCGACAAACTCTGGTCCTTTGATGAAGTCAAAAGGTTTTCCGGTTATCGATGAAGCGAAAGATCACCCAGAGCTTCTTGGCAGCAGCGTTGCTGTCATTACTGAAAATTATCTATCTAAGCATCCTGAACTCCCTAAAATATGGAACAATGTTCGTAAGCGTGCTTTAGAGGATGTATTAAAAAATCCAGAGGATTTTTATCAATTTCAATCCGAACAAGTGGGTTATCCAGTAAAAGTCATGAAAGATTCATTGCCTCTCAATAATTTAAAATCAGAGAGCGTCTCCAAGGAAGGTGAAAAACTTCTAGCAAATACAAAAAAATTTTTGGTGGAAGAAAAATTCGCAAAAAAAGATTTTAATTTGAAGGATTGGATAGTCAAATAAACTTTTATAATATTTGTAGCTTTAGTCATTTTCAGCATTCTTATCTCATGCGGCACATGGAGTTTAAAAATCAAAAAATGAAGTACTTCTCCAAGTCTTGTTTAGCGATAAACCTTCACTATCATTATCTTAAAAATACTGTAGGGAGTCTCAAAAGTAACTTAGGACTCCCTACATTCTTGATGAGAAGGAAAGATCATTTCGAACGGACGAATGACGCATATTGTACGGCAAAAAGGGACTTCACATACTAACTAAAAAGGTGCAAATAATCTAGAATATTTTTTCCAATAAGAAAAACAGTAACAATGATAAATAAAATTCTTACATACGATGCCCCTTTTTTAATGGCAAAGTTTGAGCCTACTAAAGCTCCGAGGATCATAGCAATCCCCATGGGAATGCCATATGCAAAACGGACAGCATCTAAGTACAGAAACATGATGAGCGCAGCAATGTTGCTGCCAAAGTTAAGGACTTTGGCGTTGCCGGCCGATTGGATAAAATCAAACCCGATGATTAGAAAAGAAAATAGCAAAAAAGAACCTGTACCGGCACCTACAAATCCATCATAAAAGCCAACCAAGAAAACGACTAATGCAAAAAGGATGCTTTTTTTCAAACTCAACCCTTGATATCGAGAGTCTTTGCCCCAATCTTTTTTTAAGATCGTGTAGATGGCAACGGCAATAAGCAACACTAGAACCAAGGGTTTTAATATTTCTGATGATATATGTTTTACAACAAATGCACCTAAAAAAGAACCTATAAGAGTTAAAGGGAAAAGCTTAGATACAAGCGAAAAATTTACTTTTCCTGATTTAACAAACGAGATTGTGCTCGTTAAAGCCCCCATTGTACTGGCTAATTTATTGGTCGCAATGGCTGCGGAAGGGGGCAATCCTGTAAACATTAAAGCCGGGATTGAAATTAATCCCCCTCCTCCAACTACTGAATCTACGAAAGAAGCTATAAAACCGGCGAGTACTAAGAAGCCCAATATGTAAAAGTTGATATCGTCCATATGCATTCCTCCTAGAATAATGAAAAGCTATTGATCTATCTATTGAAAGATCAATAGCTGATTTATTTTCAATAGATGTTATCGGCGTTCTTTATCTAAGAAAATCGTTCGTAACGAAAAAAACAGATATTTCTCCAATTGAGGTTAGCCACATATCATTATGGAGACTGTTCCAAATCCCTTAACCGGATCCGTATAATATCCATGAACATTAGTAATTACTATAGTGGTAACTAAAATGATCATAACAAATGAATGTACTTTTGTGAATAAAAAATACAGACAAATATCAGGAAATAATTACACTAATAATTAGAAAAGAACTTTTATAAAGGATTGGCCGTCATACAGGGGAATCATTTACTAAATCGTCCGTTAACGATACTATAAAAGTAAATTTTGAATGGTTTGAAGAGGATGGTTTCAATATGGATAAAATTTCACAAGAACTCCAGCTGCTTGGTTTTAATCAATACCAGGCGAAAGCCTATGTATCTTTGGTTCATTTAGGGACGTCCAGCGCTTACCAGATTAGCAAACATTCAGGTATACCTCGATCGCGCATTTATGAAGTATTAGAAGGATTAGAGAAAAAAGGGATAGTGGTGAAAGAGGATGTAAACGGAGCTGCACAATTTTCCCCATTACCGGTTGATGTGTTTTTAGAATCGATTAAAAAGCAGTGGGATGTCACCTTTTCATCGATAAAAAATGAATTAAAACGGTTTGAGAAACAAGAGATCAAAGCTGATAAACGTGTGATAACGATAAAAGGAGAAGAAAACATCCTGTCATTTTGTCGTATTCTGATTCGGCGGGCCAAGCACCGAATCATATTGTCCATTTGGGATTTTATGTATGAACAACTAGTAGACGACTTGCGAGAGAAACAGAAAACTTGCAGTCTTAAGGGGATCGTCTTTCAGGTTGAGAATCCTTTAAAAGATCTGGTGGTACATCGGAAGACAGATTATGTAGAGCAGATTGGAAATAAGAAATGGTTTATCATTTCTGTAGACGGAAAAGAAATGATTTATGGCCATCCGGTGGAACAAAACGGCAATGCCTTCTATACGGATGATGATGTACATGTATCGTTATTGGAGAATTACATCTGGCATGATGTACTGGTCAATCGATTGGTTCAGGAGAGCAAAGAAAATTTACAACCTTGGATATCTGCAGAAAGAGAGAATTTTTTTAAGATGCCAAGATAATTTTTTATTTCTAAAATAAGAACAGCTAGTTGTTCTCGAATGAAATCAGAAAACGAATATACAAAAACACCGTTCGAATAATCGAACGATGTGAAATAGTGGTTTCATTTTAGGATTTAAAGAGCATCAAAACGCTGTGCAATAACCGTCGAAAATTTGACAATCGCACTGATTCATATGATGAGGTCAACCAGATATTTTTGGTTGACCGGATATGCGCTAGAATGATCTTTATTTCAAAGCATAATGAAGGATGGAGTTGTTAGTCATTGCCCGACATTGGTTTTGGTCGCTGCCCACTTTCAATCGTTTTTAAAATCATTTTGATTTTTTAGCCACTATAATATGCGTTGGCATCCAAGGACCTGTCCACCAGCCTTTCCAACCGGCAAGCGTATGACTGACATTGGCGGCAGAAAGGTCCTTTAATACATTTAGATATTCCTTCGTTCTAACAATATCCACTATTACCAATGTTCCTCCTGGTTTCAAAACTCGAAAAGCCTCCCGTACGGCTTTCTCTCTGCCTTGCTTATCCTTAATATTATGAATCGCCAGGCTGCTAAACACATAATCGTATATGTTGTCTTGAAAGGGAAGGGCCATCATGTCGGCTGTATGAAGGACAATTTTGTCAGCAACGTTTTCAATTTCGGCATTTTTTTCTGTCGCCTTTCTGTCATTGCCTGATTGATCCACTTTGCGCCATAGGTCAACACCTACCGCTTGTCCTTCTTTCCCAAGCTGTTTGGCCGCCATAATTAATACCGTTCCATGTCCACATCCCATATCGAGTATTTTGGAGTTTTCCGGAATATTGAGATTGGAGAAAATATTTTCCCATATTTCGAATTTTCCTTTCATCGATGTGTGCAAAAAGAAGAAAGCGCACGTCAGCAAAAAGAGACTATAAATCAAAAGCCAAAAGGCCCAAGTGTGGGATCGGTAAATCAATACAATACTGGAAATCAACAAAACAAGACCAATCAAAGCATAAGAAATTGGGATAAAGGGTGCATCATTTCCATAATATCCTTTCCTCTTTAAAGAATTCATTCTGATTGCTCTCCTTATGAAACTTATTGGATAGGTGAATTCCTCGGTATTTTATGCTAATCCAGAAGAGACTGTGTAAGATTGAAATACAAAATTCATCAAACGCGGTATCTGTTTTTTTATAAAGATGATCCCGCAGACAATCACACAGTCAAACGAAAAAGGGGGCATCGAAATAAAACTTTCCCTCGTTTAGATCTGTTGTAACCTATCTAAGGTTTAGTAAAAGGTAATCGCTTCCCCGGTTAATGTTCCATCCTCTGTCAAAATACTTGAGTGATTTCAAAACCATCATGGCACGACTTAGCTGTTCGTATGATCAAATATTCGACTAGCGGAAAAAAGTTCCTTCTGGCGATCAGAAAAAGGTTCAAAAATCAATTTGCGGTTTTTGGTAGGAATCGAAAATATTGAATTGCTGCTTACTGATAAGTATTGTATTGTTGAAAGATAAATAGTCATGTGGGGGAAAAGAAGGATGAATGAACAATTGAATTCCTATATACAAAATCTTGTTTCATTATATACCAGCCATGCAAACGCTGAATTCGCTGAGTGGTCAAAAAAATACATGAAAAACCAATTTCCGTTTTTGGGCATTCGAACTCCTATTCGAAGGAAAGTGACGAAACAATTTGTGAAAGAACATGGTGTACCGTCAAATGAGAATCTTGAGAAAGTGATTCAGATACTTTGGGACATGCCCGAGCGCGAATACCAAAGAGCCGCTCTTGACTTGATAGAAATGAAAAAGAAAAGCTTACGCCCATCGGATATGACGTGGTTGGAAAAATTACTCGTCACTAAGTCATGGTGGGATACAATCGATGTACTTTCCCCACATATCATGGGATATTTATTTCAAACATATCCTGAACTGATTTCACGATATCCTGACCGTTGGATTGAAAGTGAAAATATTTGGCTCCAGAGGTCTGCGATATTATATCAACTTTTTTACCGAGGGAAAATGGATGATGAGCGTCTCTTTCGTTATATCTTAAGAAGAGCGGGCAGCAACGAATTTTTTGTTCAAAAGGCGATAGGATGGGTGCTGCGTGAGTATGCCAAAACCCGATCTGATAGCGTAAAAAATTTTGTGGCTCGTCGTCATGAACTCAAACCGTTGAGCAGAAGGGAAGCATTGAAACATTTTAAAAAAGAATAAGGCGATGAACATATGCTGAACTTTTATAAAAGGAGTTGCGTTTGTATCTAGCGATAGAAAAAAGGAATCGATCCAAACAGACCAGTATGAAACGAAAAAAGCAAAAAAAGAAGAACCTTGACAGAAAAGTTGCAAATTCTATAGTGATGGATTCAAGGTATAGAACTTCATTGTCCTATACCTTGTTTTGTTGCTGAATGGTTCCATACATTGGAAGTACTTAAACTAACCATTCGAAATCCAATGGGATGAATTATTGTAAACAACTTCGAACAGACCAACAATCTGAATTTTACCCAGTAGATGGCATGTATAGATACATTTTGTCTATACGAGCGTGATATGAGATATTAAAACGGTTCCGTATAAAGGCGAGATTGAGCGGACCACTCCGAACCTCCTGATAATTCAATCATTCCGGTTTGTTCAAAGGGGAGTGGGATATTAGGCGCATTTACCATATTCGTTTGTGGTTCCGGGCAAAAAAATCCACTTTTTGCATCTTGATTAAACAGCATCCAAAAGCGAAATTCTGAACTTGTCTCATATATAAGAGAGATTTTTTCGCGTTGATCCGTTAACACCATTCGATTTTTTCCATCTTGGGCCACATAATGATGATCGAGTGGTTGATAGTACGGAGAAAAACCTTCTGTTGCGATTTTTTTCTCTTCTTCATTCAAAGGCAATAGATTTCCGGTTGGTAATGACCGTTCATTCAATTCTACTCGATCTTGTATGGTCAATTGCAACGTATAATCTTCTGCCGTGCTGTTTTTTGAAAAAGGCGCCTTAATGGATGTGTGGAAACCAATCATTAAAGGCATGGATTCTGAACCTTTATTAATGATTTTTACTTGTTGATTTAGTCCTTCTTTCGACAGAGTATATCGCAGATGCACTTTAAAGCGATGCGGGAAATAACGAAAAACTTCGGATTGCTCGTCTATACTTTGTACTAATTCTATAAAACATTCTCGATCTGTAGATCCATATTTAAATACTTCCCAGACAGCACTGTGAAAAAAACCGTGTAAATGATTATTCTTTGACTTTTCATTAATAGGAAAATGATACACTTTACCCGAAAAGGTAAAAGTACCGTCTTCTAAACGATTAGGTGGAAACAATACTGGAATGCCATATAAAAAAGGCTTTTGTTGAAAATCTTCCATTTCATGAATGGACGGTTCGCGAATAAAGTCATAATCCTTTTCTACATTTCGAAACGCAATCAGGTTTGCTCCAAACTTCGGAAGAATAACCGCTTGATATGGATCACAATTTAATTCATAAGCGTACATTCCATTAAAACGGGTTTGTTTGACATCGTTTTTAGATACACTGTTCATATCCCGATTCTCCCCTATTCATTCATTGGTATGAAAAGTCTCTGAATCCATAAGAAATTGATGAATCATAAAAGAGGCTGCTCCCAAAGCGGTAGCATTTCGATTTAACTGGGAAATATAAATCTGATGACTTTGATGAACATATCTAGAAATTCTGGAGGAAATCGTACTTTGTATAGAATTTAGCACGATGGGATTCGCTTCGATTAAATTGCTTCTTAAAACAACGGCTTCCGGATTAAAGGCATTGATAATATTGGTTAAACCGATTCCTAGATAATGTCCGAATGTTTCCAGCGCTTTTAACGCTTCCCCGTCATTTTCTTGAATCATTTTGCTCGCCTGTTCTAAAGTTACTTTTTCCATATTCTTTAATTGGGAAAGATTGTCGTAAAACGCTTTTTCTGATGCATACAGTTCCCAACATCCATAGTTTCCGCAGCCGCATTTTTTTCCATTGAAATCAATCGTCATATGCCCCATTTCACCGGAAAATCCGTCCGTTCCCCGATAAAGTTCATTGTTGACAATGATGCCGAGGCCAATTCCGGTCCCGATACTCACATAGATGCTGTTTGTGCAATGTTTGATGGAACCAAACAATTTCTCGCCGTAAGCCCCGGCGTTTGCTTCGTTATCAATCAGGACTGGACAATGAAAATGGTTTTCCAATACAGTTTTCAAATCAACATCTTTCCACTTAGAGTTCGGAGTAAATAACACCAATTGATCTTTATTCACGAATCCATGAACGCCAACCCCAATCCCGATTATGCCATACGGCGATTTTGGGGCTTTGCTGGCCACCAATTGGATTCTTTCTAATAGAATGGGTTTGACTGCTTCGAACGAATTGTCAGAGATCTCATAGTAATCGCAATAAATGACGTTTCCTTCCAAATCTGTTAATAAGGTTAAAATATAAGTGACTCCTAAATCGACTCCGATGGCATAACCTGCCTCTTTATTAAAAACCAGCAATACTGGTTTTCTTCCTCCGCTTGATGAGCCTGTACCTATCTCAGATACGAGATTTTTTTCTATTAACAATGCTGTTTGGGAAGAAATGGTCGCTTTGTTCAGATTGGTTATTTTGGATAATTTCGCTCTTGAAACTGGATAATGGTTGATGATGTTTTTTAATATAATTTTTTGATTGTGGACCTTTACAAAAGTTTGATCCGCTGTTTTCATGAACATCCTCTTTCTTAGTTTGTATAGTCGATAAACGAACTAAATTTTCATTTTTGTCTTTTTCTAGACATTTTTATTGTATCGTATTTTTTATTCAAAAAAAATATTGAATTTTAAAAATGATGGTGCTAGTATGAAGGTGTACTTAGTTTATTGGTTAAACAAAGTGCGCATCAATATATTTTTTTGATGCAATTTGAATTCGCTTTCATTATCTAAAACATTCAATCGAGGAGGTAACTTAAATGACTTACTTTCCTAATGTCGGCAAAATCAGTTATTCCGGAAATTCATTAAAAAGTGATCTCTCATTTCGTTATTACAATCCCGACGAAGTCATTGCGGGGAAAACGATGAAAGATCATTTACGTTTCTCGGTTGCTTATTGGCACACTTTTACCCAAGATGGATCTGATCCATTTGGTTCGGGAACGATGATTCGTCCTTGGAATCATTTAAAAGGCATGGATTTAGCAAAAGCAAGAGTAGAAGCAGCTTTTGAATTTTTTGAAAAATTAGGCAACCCATATTTCTGCTTCCATGATCGCGACATCGCTCCTGAAGGGGATACGTTAAGAGAAACGAATAAAAATCTTGATGTGATCGTTTCCATGATAAAAGATTACATGAAAACTAGTAATGTAAAACTTCTATGGAACACTGCGAATATGTTTACAAATCCTAGATTTGTACATGGGGCTGCCTCTTCTTGTAACGCCGATGTTTTTGCTTATGCCGCTGCACAAGTGAAAAAAGCGCTTGAAATCGCCAAAGAATTAGGAGCGGAAAACTATGTGTTCTGGGGCGGTCGAGAAGGCTATGAATCATTGCTGAATACCGACATGAAATTTGAACAAGAGAATATGGCCAGATTCTTCCATATGGCGATTGATTATGCGAAAGAAATTGGTTTTGAAGGTCAATTTTTAATTGAACCGAAACCAAAAGAACCTACGAAACATCAATATGATTTTGATGCGGCCACTACGATCGCATTCTTGAAAACGTATGATTTAGACAAAGACTTTAAATTGAATCTGGAAGCGAACCACGCAACATTAGCGGGACATACATTTGAACATGAAATTCGCGTAGCCAGAATCCACGGACTTCTTGGTTCATTGGATGCCAACCAAGGGGACCCGCTTCTTGGATGGGATACAGACGAATTTCCAACGGACTTGTATGCAACGACTCTTACGATGTATGAAGTTCTTAAAAATGGCGGTCTCGGAAAAGGCGGATTAAACTTCGATGCCAAGCCGCGTAGATCTTCCTTTATGCCTGATGATTTATTCTACTCTCATATCGCCGGAATGGACAGCTATGCTCTAGGTTTAAAAGTAGCGAATCGACTCATTGAAGATCGTGTTTTTGATGATTTCATAGAAGAACGCTACAGCAGTTATAAAGAAGGCATCGGCGCCGAAATTGTTTCCGGTAAAGCTGATTTTAAATCACTAGAAAACTATATTATTGATAAAAAAGAAATTGTCAATGAGTCTGGTAGAATAGAAAAATTAAAAACTATCTTGAATCAGTACATTGTTCAAGAAGCATATGCCGAAAATTTCGCTTAATGACTTTTGATGCTCCATCAATATGAATGAGGAAAACAGGTATGAAGAGCGGCTGTCCCTTTTTGAACAAAGGAACCACCTCTTAATGGCACTTTTAAGAGACAGCCGTTCGTTTCACCTGTCTAATGAACAGCGAGGAGATTATAGATGAAATATGTCATTGGTATTGATCTTGGAACAAGTTCTGTAAAAGTGCTGCTGGTCGACCAAAATGGGAAAGTGAAGCATTCGGTGTCAAAAGATTATCCGCTTATTCAACGACAACCTGGTTATAGTGAACAAGATCCTGAAGAATGGGTTCAAAAAACGATATTGGCGTTGAAACAACTGGTTGAGGAATCGAACGTGCACCCGGATGATATTGAAGGAATCAGTTATTCTGGACAAATGCACGGTCTCGTACTGCTTGATGAACATGGCAATGTGATTCGAAATGCGATTTTATGGAATGATACAAGAACGACTCCGCAATGTAAGAAGATTGATCAGCAATTAGGCGGCAAATTGCTTGAAATCACCAAAAACCCTGCATTAGAAGGATTCACTTTGCCAAAGTTACTGTGGGTAAAAGAACAAGAACCTGAAAATTTAAGCAAAGCGAGCGTCTTTTTACTGCCAAAAGATTATCTGCGTTTTCGTATGACCGGACAATTAAACATGGATTATTCGGATGCAGCCGGCACTCTTATTTTGGATATTCTCAATAAGTCTTGGAGTACGGATATACTCCGCACTTTAGAAATTCCAATCAGCATTTGTCCGCCTTTAGTTGAAACAGAAGATTATGTAGGGAACCTGTTGCCTGAAGTGGCTGAAAAAACAGGCTTATCACCCTCTACCAAAGTTTTTGCCGGTGGAGCTGACAACGCTTGTGGAGCCATCGGCGCTGGTATTTTGTCAGAGGGAAAAGCACTGTGCAGTATCGGAACATCCGGTGTTTTTCTATCCTATGAGAGCGACAAAAATCGAAATTTTGGAGGAAAAGTACATTTTTTTAATCATGGAAAAAAAGATGCCTACTATACGATGGGCGTAACGCTTGCCGCAGGTTACAGTCTAAATTGGTTTAAGGAGACCTTTGCCGCAAATGAATCTTTTTCTCATTTATTGGAAGAAGCGTCTTTATCACCAATCGGTGCGAATGGTTTGATATTCACTCCTTATTTAGTGGGGGAACGGACCCCGTATGCAGATGCCAAAATAAGAGGAACATTTACAGGAATTGATGGTTCTCATCAAAAACGGGATTTTGTCCGAGCTGTTATAGAAGGGATAGTTTTCTCTATCAACGAAAGCGTTGAAATATTCCGTAATTATGGCAAGACGATCGATACGGTTGTCTCGATTGGCGGCGGCGCCAAAAGCGATTTGTGGCTGCAAATCCAAGCCGATGTATTTAATGCAAAAGTGGTGAAATTGCAAAACGAGCAAGGACCAGGCATGGGGGCTGCCATGATTGCCGCTGCCGGATTAGGTTGGTTTTCATCGCTTGAAGAATGTGCGGAGGCCTTTATTTCAACAGCTAAGATATATGAACCCAATCCTGAAAATGTCAAACGCTATAAAGCGTTTTATCAAGTTTATAAAGATGTGTATCCACAAACCGTTGCGATCAATCATCAATTATTTGATCTTAGAGCCATGAAATAGCGTCAATTTCCTTTGCTTTGACTATGTGAATGCACGAATGAATGAAAAAACAAACTGATCAATGATGGGAGGGTCAATCGATGAAATTGAAAGTGAGCAATGGACTTATTTATTTCTTTGGTGCATTGGGCGGTCTATTATTTGGTTATGATACCGGGGTTATTTCAGGAGCTATTTTGTTTATCAAAAAAGATTTGAATCTTACCTCGTGGACTGAGGGGATCGTCGTCAGCTCCATTTTATTGGGCTGTATGATAGGAGCGGCTATCAGTGGCGGCTTGTCCGATCGATTGGGACGTCGTAAAGTGGTGCTCATGGCTGCAACGATTTTTTGTATAGGAGCGTTAGGTACGGCTTTAGCTCCCAATACATGGGTATTGATCTTTTTCAGAATAGTGCTTGGTTTAGCTGTCGGAAGTGCTTCGACCCTTGTACCTATGTATCTTTCCGAAATGGCGCCTACCTCCATTCGCGGAGCCTTGTCTAGTTTGAACCAATTGATGATTATGACAGGTATTTTGCTCGCCTATATCGTAAACTATCTTTTCAGTTCCATAGAAGGATGGAGATGGATGCTCGGAGTCGCCTTCATCCCGGGGTTGCTGCTCTTAATCGGAATGTTCTTTTTACCGGAAAGTCCAAGATGGCTATTAAAACAAGGTCGTGAAAATGAAGCCCGCTCCATTTTAAATCACATGCGCAAAGGAAGAGGAGTCGAAGAAGAAATAGATGAAATTAAATTGGCCAACCAACTTGAACAGGAACAAGGCGGTTGGAAAGAAGTGAAAGAAAGATGGGTAAGACCTGCATTAATCGTCGGAATTGGTCTGGCTGTCTTCCAACAAATTATAGGATGTAATACGGTGCTATACTATGCTCCCACTACATTTACAAATGTTGGGCTTGGAGCGTCTGCCGCGATTCTAGGAACTGTCGGTATCGGGATTGTCAATGTCATCATTACGGCTATTGCTGTGATGATTATTGATAAAGTTGGGAGAAAACCTTTGCTCTTAATTGGAAATGCCGGTATGTCGATTTCTTTGTTTGTACTCGGTATTGTAAACGCTTTATCAGGGCCGACAGCTGCAGCAAGTTGGACCACTGTCATCTGTTTAGCAGTATATATCGCATTCTTCTCTCTTAGTTGGGGACCTGTTGTATGGGTAATGCTTTCAGAAATTTTTCCTTTGAGCATTCGAGGAATTGGTATGGGAATTGGAAGTGTTGCTAACTGGCTGTCCAACTTGATTGTTTCTTTAACATTCCCTAAACTCATTGAACAATTTGGCATCAGCACAATGTTTATAGTCTACGGTATTATGGGCGTTCTTGCTTTCCTATTTGTAAGCACAAAAGTTTCAGAAACGAAAGGAAAAAGTCTTGAACAAATTGAATTGGAACTTAGAAATAAAAGTTTGGAAAAGAATCGTATGGATATGCCGCATTTCTTAAACAAATAGTATAAAAATGGAACTTGCACAACATTTTGGTTAAGGTGCATGTAAACAGAGAGACAGATGACAGCCTGTCTCTCTGTGGATCTCCGCTTGAGCGTCAGCATCGGTCTGTTGGGACGTTTTTTCTTTTACTAACAGTCAATAAGCATGTGAATGTAGAGGATTGATTTTTTGCAGAAATAATATGTGTTGGTCTCCACCGGCGAACTGATGTAATACACTTAAGAAAGGTCTCTTCATATTTTTATGTAATCCTTCGTTTTAAAATATTAATCTCCCTAATGTTCCACTTGGTTTCTAAACTTCAAAAGCCTTCCGTACAGTTTTTCCCGATTTCTTGTTCTTGATTTTATGAATGGCAATGCTGCCAACCGCTTACGTTTAATCTTTGAAAATGCAGTTCAGACAGTAAGAAATATTTTATATTCAAAAGGTGACTGATGTGTGAATATGCAAGAACCTAACCTGAGAGCGTCAGATCATATATTGTTCATCAGGAAGAAAAACGACTGAGCGGAAGAGAAGCGTGAAACTTTTTTACAAAAGGTTGATTCGAATGAAAAATAATGATGGAGGTGAAAGAATGGTCTGGTATTAGGACATTTGCTCACTTTTGCGAAAGACATGAATCATTCGATCTGAACTTGATGATAAAATAATGGGAAATTTAAGCGGAGAAAATCATTATAGAATTGAAAGAATTATTACCTGCTATCATCGGGTTTTTAATTGTCGGAAACATTGCTACGGGGTATTTAGCCAATTTTATAGGGATTGGAAAAGTGATTGCATTAGGCGGTTTAATTAAATTTTTGGCTGGCGTTTTCGTCCTACTGTTCAGTGATTTAGCGAAAAGGAAAAATCCTGTCGGTCATGAAAAGAATGTATCTATAGGATGATATTTGAAAGCAAAAGATTCTCCATTTTACTTCTACATTTAGAAAAAATTTTAAAACGGTGACAAGTTGGCTATTTAAAGGAGGATGAATGGTGATTATCTAACAGAAATGGGTAAATCAACCTTTATTGCAAGAAAAAATGAGCCATGGGAAAAAATCCTATTTTTTTAAATGGTATTACATATAAAAGTCGACGATTGGAGAAAATGTTGGATAAGTATGAAGGGAGGATATGATTTTGAAGCAAGGAAAGCAGGGCAGGCTAACCTCAGGAGAAATATCTCAGCTGTGGAGTCAATACATGAACGACAGTGCAAGTATTTGTGTGATGACTTATTTTTTACAAAAGGTTGAGGATAAAGATATAAAGCCTATCATTGAGCATACATTGCAAATATCTAAAGCCCATATTCAAAAGATCGCCGCATTTCTTACTAACGAAAAAAATGTGCTTCCTCATGGCTTTAAACTAGACGAGGATGTTGATTTAAATGCTCCTAAATTGTATTCAGATATCTATGTATTGCAATTTATACATCACATGGCAAAGATAGGGCTTACTACTTATTCCATCAGTTTGTCTTTAGCTGTAAGGCCAGACATTACAGAATTCTATAGCGATTGTCTCACTGAGTCGCAGCAATTATATAAAATGGCAAAGGATTTGTTGCTTTCAAAAGGTCTTTACATGAGGACTCCTTATCTGACTGACTTAGATCATGTTGAATTTGTGAAAAAGCAGGGCTTTATATTAGACTTCTTTGGTGAAAAAAGACCTTTAACAGCTTTGGAAATAGCCGAACTATATTCTAACATTCAAAGAAATGCTTTAGGAAAAGCCACTCTTACAGGATTTAGTCAAGTGGCACAGTCTAAGGATATAACACATTTTTTTCAAAGAGGTGTAGAAATTTCAAAAAAGCATATTCAATTATTTGGAGCAAAATTAGAAGAAAGTGATATTCCTGTACCGATCACTTGGGATTCAGAAATTACAGAAAGTACAGCCTACACTTTTTCGGAAAAACTCATGATGTTTTATACAACTTCTTTGATTTCTTTGAGTGTTGGGTACTATGGTTTTAGTGTTGCTTCTAGTCCTAGAATCGATATTGGAATTCTTTATAACAGAGTAATATTGGAAATACAGAAATATGCTGAAGACGGGGCCAATATCATGATTAAAAATAGATGGCTGGAACAGCCTCCTATGGCACCCGACCGAAAAGAACTGGCCAAGAAAAATACCCAATCATAGGGGGGCAGAAAGCTCCTCTTTTTTGATTTTATCAGAGACAATTGGTCTTTTATTTGAACGGCACACCAATGAACACATCATTGATGTTTTTAGGAAGCCTTAAATTTTCAAGACCATTCTGACTGTTTTTAGAATATGCCCATCAAAGTCATCATCAAATTCAGAAACCATTTCAAATCCTTTCGCTTTATAGAAGTTTGTTCCGATTTGGTTGTCTTTTTCTACGTCAACGAAAACTTTTTTTGCCCCTGTTAAATTCTTGATTCCTTCCTTTAGCAAAGCTGTTCCTATTCCTTTGCCTTGATATTCCGGAAGTAGATAAATAGCTAAAAGTTCAGTCGTTCCATTTTCTTTTACCGGGGAAAAGTTTGCGAAACCTACAACTTTGCCATTAGCTTCTGAAACGAATAAAAAAGACTTCTCTAAACGTTTTTGCATCATTACGTCATGATAGGCGGAACGTAAAAAACTTTCCTGAATTTTATGTGGGATGATGCCTTCATAGGTATCATTCCAGCTTCTTTTGGCAACTTGTTGGACTTGTTCTATGTCTTCTTTTTCCATTTTGCGAATGATCCATTTCATTTCTATCACCTTTCATTTATTATTTCATTACAATATTTTTAAAAGAGATGGAACAACTAGATTGAAATCATTTTATGAAGCTTTCCGATCGTTCCTCTTATCATATCTCGATCAACCGCTGTTTCTGGTTGTAAACACCGTATTTCATCCGTGAATACGCAGAAAAAAGCCACCCCTCAATCACCCTTTTCAAACTACTTTCCAATCGGTTTGCTTCTGTTCACCAAAAAACACCGTGAAGTGTGTATTTCTTTTTTCGGTCTACCAGAAAGATTGGATAGAATCCTTTCCGATCGTTCTTCCTTCTGTTTAGCCCTGTTAGAAAAACAACTTTTCGCTATTAAACCTATTAAATACTCCATTCGCTAACGTTTGTTTTTAAGATACCATATACCTGCACGAAGAGGAGCACTTTTCTTGAAATTTCTTACAACGTGATAGGCAGGTTAAAAGCCGTCAAGGAGAGAACTTGACGGCTATATTTTTCAAATACTGTTTAGTCATTTGAAGACGGCCATTTTACTTTATTCGGTTAATGTTTTTTGGGGGAAAGTGTTGATCACAACAATGAGCTGAATGGATACAATTCCTTA
The DNA here is from genome assembly GCF_038006805.1 of Bacillus sp. FSL W8-0223. Lineage (NCBI taxonomy): Bacteria > Bacillati > Bacillota > Bacilli > Caryophanales > Bacillaceae > Bacillus > Bacillus sp. FSL W8-0223. The sequence continues at coordinate 2,110,537 of NZ_JBBOVX010000001.1, read as the reverse complement.
ACAATCTCTTAATAAACGGGTCAAGTGTATTAGACAAATCTTTTTATAAATCATAATTTAAAGAAAGCGTAATGGCTGATGAATTCCCATGGATGACTTAAAACGCCCAACTTCAGAAAGACAAAATCGAAGATGTCTTGACAAACTTTACACAAGATGGACGATATAGCAATCCCATGAAGATTCATTTTGATTTTATAGGAGGGATATAGTGGAGAAGACTTTCATTGAACCATGGGAAGTGAATGAAACCACTCATGAGTTTTTTGTACCTGACTATATTAACAAGTTGGCAGATAAAGTTTTAAAGCATTATGATTTTTCGGTAAAAAGCATGCAGGTCGTGACAACGAAACCTGATAAAGGGGGATGTATTTGGAAGATTGAAACGAGCAAGGGACCGAAAAGCTTAAAGCTGTTGCACAGAAGACCAACCAGGAGTTTATTTAGCTTGGGAGCTCAAGAATATTTAGTTGATGTTCGGCATGCCAGAGTACCGCCCATTGTCAAGACGAAAGATGGAGCCAATTATGTCGAGGCGGGAGGAAAGCTATGGTTCGTCGCAGAGTGGATTGAGTCGTTAACACCTGTTACAAAAGATTTAGAGGGAGCCAAATTGCTTTGTTCCGCACTAGGTGAATTTCATCGATTAAGCAAAGGCTATGTCCCCCCGCGCCAAGCAGAAACAGCTTCAAGATTGCACAAATGGCGAAGCAATTATGAAAACGTCATTATGAAAATGGATTGGTTTCGAAACATTGCTAAAGCTTATAAAGAGCTTCCCGCAAGTTCGTACTTATTAGACGTGGTAGATGAATTTGAAAAGCAAGCTCGAAGAAGTCTGGAAAGACTGGATCAATCTAAGTATTATGAATTAGTCAAACATGGCAATTCCCATTGGGGCTTAGTTCATCAGGATTATGGCTGGTCTAATGGCCAAATGGGCAAGAACGGGATGTGGATTATCGACCTTGACGGTGTTGCCTATGATCTCCCGATTCGTGATTTAAGAAAGCTGATTTCAGGAACCATGGCGGACTTATATAAATGGGATGCAAAGTGGATAAGAGAGATGATTAAAGCCTATCATGAATCAAATCCCATCTCTCCTGAATTATATGAGATTCTTATGATTGATTTATCACTTCCGAATGAATTCTATAAAAATATAAAAGAAGTTGTGTATGAACCTGAATTGTTTCTAAATGAACAAACTGTACAATTAATGAAAACCATTATCGAAACGGATAAGACTAAATGGCCGGTCTTGGAGGAAATTCAAAATGATTGGAAGAGAGTGAAATGACATGAAAATTTTGATGATCTGTACGGAAAAGCTCCCTGTGCCTCCCGTACGCGGAGGAGCGATCCAAACTTATATTTCCGGTGTTCTTCCACATTTAAGCAAGCATCATGATATTACCGTTTTAGGGACTGATGATCCTTCTCTTCCTGATCAAGAAACTGTAGACGGCATTCATTATGTACGTGTACCGGGAAAAATCTTCGAAATATATCGAGAAGGTGTGATTCGATATGTTGAATCAAACTCATTCGACCTTATCCACATTTTTAACCGTCCACGCCTTGTCATTCCTGTCCGTAAGGCCGCTCCTCATTCTAAGATAACCTTAAGCATGCACAATGATATGTTCAATGCGGAAAAAATCGATTCAGAAGAAGCAACCGCAGCTTTGGAAGAAGTTTCTGGTATTGTTACGGTCAGCGATTATGTTGGAAATGTTATACGTCAACTTTATCCACAAGCATCGTCAAAGATTCGCACGATTTATTCAGGAGTAGATATCGAGAGATTTTTACCCGGAAGTCATCCAAAGATGCAAAAAAAACGCAAGGAAATTCGAAAAGCGAATGGTTTAGAGGGCAAAACGGTGCTTTTATTCGCCGGAAGGCTTTCACGCAATAAGGGGGTCGATAAATTAGTTAGAGCCTTGCCTGAACTTTCAAGAAAATTCAAAGATTTAGCGCTCGTTATTGTAGGCAGCAATTGGTTTAGCCAAAATAACATAACCGATTATGTGGCTTACGTACGAGCATTAGCCAAAAAGCTGCCAGTGCCGGTTATAACAACAGGCTTTGTGGCACCGGATGAAATACAGAATTGGTTTGCTGCAGCTGATTTATTTGTATGTACTTCGCAATGGCAAGAACCGCTAGCTCGGGTGCATTATGAAGCAATGGCAGCAGGACTTCCGATCGTCACAACCGCACGGGGCGGCAACCCGGAAGTCATTCATTCAGGAGAAAATGGTCTTGTTGTAGAAAATCCGGAAGATCCCAAAGATTTCGTAGCAAAAATCTCCCAAATTTTATCTGACAAATCTTTAATGAAAAAGATGGGAGAAAGGGGAAGAGAACTGGCTGTTTCCCAGTATCAATGGGATCGGGTAGCATCCGAGATACTGGAAGTTTGGAGTCAAGCCATTCAGGTGATCCCAACTTCAGACACTGAACAAGAAAATACAGAAAAAACGAGTGCAAATAAAGTGGAACATAAAAAGAATAAAGAATCGGAATATGAAGCGAAACATAAAAAGGATAAAAAATCGGAACCTGAAGATAAGATTAAATACACCATATTGGATGTGGATGGAGAAACCGTTAGAAAAAGCATATGGTATTCCAAGCACTATAAACGCAGCCATGATAATAGGCATACACGCAGACGCCATAAAAGAAGCTCCCACAGTTATAGTAATAGGCGTACACACAGGCGCAAAAAAAGACGCGGACGAGGAGACAGTACGAGCCGAAGACGCAGAGACAGTTAAAATGGCATATGGTTTCCCAAAACTTATGATGGCTGGAAAGAAGCATTATTAGTTTCTATAACTGGATAGTTGACTTACCAAAAGGCAATAAGCAGCTATAAATAATTGAGACACTGAGCAAATCTTTGATGATGTAAATTATTTTGTGTAAGCAAATTTTTCTACTAGAAAAAAAGAAAAAGGCAGGGTATTCTCAGATTTGCGACCAAACAAAACTGAAAGGAGATACCCTACCTTATGAGTAATAGTATACTCAACTCAGATTTCGCAAATCAACTGGAAAATATGATAAAAGATTTTGTTCAAGAAAAGCTTGAATTCATCATGAGAGAAGAAATCAAAAATTTCCTCCAAGTGGAACAGGAACACGTTCAAAACTCAAGAAATGGTTATTATCACCGTACTCTTGATACAAAGTACGGGAAAATAGAAGCTCTTACGGTTCCAAGAGATCGCAACGGGGATTTCCAGACTCAACTGTTTGAGCCTTATCAACGTCAAGACGGCTGGCTGGAACAGGCGATTATTAAAATGTATCAAAGTGGGATGAGCACTCGAGAAATTGGGAAGTTTATCGAAAGAATTCTTGGTTCAACCTACTCTCCTACCACGATTAGTCATATTACAGATGCCGCGTTGGAGGATATTCAAAAATGGCAACAACGTCCATTAAACAAACGGTATTCTGTGTTGTATCTTGATGGGTTTTATATAAAAGTTCGTCGTGATACGTATGCCAAAGAAGTCATTTACGTTGTTCTTGGTGTCAATGAAGAAGGTTATCGTGAAATTCTTGGCTTTTACGTTGGAGGTCAAGAAAGCGCGCATGGCTGGCAAGAGATTCTCCAAGACCTTTATACACGCGGTGCTCATGAAGTCTTACTTGGTGTTTTTGATGGACTCCCAGGTCTTGAAGAAGCCTTTAAAGCCGTCTATCCGAAAGCCGATGTTCAACGATGTGTGGTCCACAAAGTAAGAAATACGTTAAACAAGGTAAGGAAAAAAGACCAATTTGAAGTGGCTGAAGACCTAAAGCTGATCTATCGTTCGATGACAAGAGACGCAGCCATTCAAGCCTTTCATGAGTTTAAAGACAAGTGGTCTAAAAAGTATCCTAGAGAAGTCCAATCTTGGGAACAGGATTTAGATGTCCTCCTAACATTCATGAAATATCCGACCAGTATTCGTAGTGTCATCTACACGACCAATGCTATTGAACGAACGATTAAAGATATACGTAAACGACTCAAAACGATGAACAGCTTAACCAGTATTGAAGCAGCAGAAAAAATCACGTTCTTAACGGTACAGGACTTGAATGAAAAATGGTCCACTAGAAAACTTAAAGGGTTTTCTACGGCATACAAGGCACTTCAAGATATGTTTGAAGAAAGATACTGAAAGACCAAATTTTGTTCATGAAGAACAGAGTCTAGGGAGACTAAGTTGTCTTATATGAGACTGAATATTCAGTCTCATATAAGACAACTAAACACCTCCTCCAAGATTAAAAAAACGTATCTGAGAATACTCTCTTACACAAAATTCTTGACGGTACCAAATCTTTAAATACGTTTTGATATTTAAAATATATAAATCAATAAGTTAGGACTATCAAAAATAAAGATTTGTTTTAGAGAAGAGGTCAGGTTGATGATTCGGAAAGCGATAATACCAGCAGCAGGGCTGGGGACAAGGTTTCTTCCTGCAACAAAGGCATTGCCAAAAGAAATGCTTCCGATTGTGGATAAACCAACCATTCAATATATTGTCGAAGAAGCAATAGCTTCTGGAATAGAGGATATTATTGTCATAAGCGGACGCAGCAAACGTTCGATTGAAGATCACTTTGATAAATCGTATGAGCTAGAAGAAACTCTTTTTAAGAAAAACAAACAAATGTTGCTGGAAGAAGTACAAAAGATTTCAAACATGGCTAATATTCATTATATTCGCCAAAAGGAACCAAAAGGACTTGGCCATGCCATTTACTGTGCGAAAAGTTTTGTTGGAAATGAGCCTTTTGCTGTATTGCTAGGCGATGACATCGTCGACTCTTCGAAGCCTTGTTTAAAACAATTGATGGAAGTTTATGATCGTTATCATTCCTCCATCGTAGGCGTTCAGCCAGTAGACGAAGAGGATGTTTCAAAATACGGAATTATAAAACCAAAAGGAAATGAGATCGAAGAAAATATCTTCAATATTGAAACGCTAGTAGAAAAACCAAAAAAAGATGAAGCTCCTTCCCGATTTGCTATTATGGGTCGGTATATTTTAAGACCGGAGATTTTTGATATTTTGAAAGAGTTGCCGCCAGATTCCAATGGTGAAATTCAATTAACAGATGCCATTAAAATCATGAATCAATCGCAGACAGTATTAGCCTATCAATTTCAAGGTAAGCGCTATGATATCGGGAGCAAGGTCGGGTTTATCCGCGCGACGATTGATTTTGCTTTACAGCGACCAGACTTGCAGGAAGACATATTAAAGTATCTGAAAGAAGTGATTGCCCCCGAAAATTTAAACAGTTAGAACAAAGGTCGATATGAAGGACATGGGGCGATCTTAAAAAGTTTGAACACTTCGATTGACAAGCAGCTAATGAGTATAGTGGAACAGTTTTCACTTAGTCAGAGTGGACACTTTGATCATTAATTTGGAAATGGGCATCATCTCTATCATTAGACATAAAGCTGTCGAGTGCAAGATCTTTCGCTAAAAATGGGAGTCAGCCGTATAAAATAAATGATCGAGTTCGTTGCTTCGTGTAAGAGCATGCTTATCATTTGCCATAACGATTCACTTTCGTTCCATTCTGTCCAGTTTGATTTCGTGGGTACATGAATATATACCCATTAGCTATATAACCACAGATTGCCCCGTTTTGAAGAAAAATAAAAGAATCGAGGTGAATCTTATGAATATAGCCGTTATTGGGGCAGGATATGTCGGAACTACAACCAGTGTAGCGTTTGCCAATTATGGACACAAGGTATATGTCATAGAGAATGACCAAGAAAAATTAAAAAAGTTAAAAAAGTCCATTCTCCCTTTTTATGAAGAGGGAATGGAGGAACTGTTAAAAAAACTTATTGCCGGCGGAAATCTTTTGTTTTTCCAAAATATAGAGGAAGTTATCGATCAAGTCGAAATTTTATTTATTACCGTCGGCACACCTTCCTTACCGAACGGAGAAGCGGATTTATCTTATGTAGAGGAAGCGGCACGACAGATTGGAAAGTTGATGAATGAATATAAATCCATCGTCATTAAGAGTACCGTTCCAATCGGGACCGGTGATAAAATTCATAAAATCATAAAAGCTGAACTGAAAAAAAGAAACAAAGAAATTTCTTTTGATCTCATTTCGAACCCGGAATTTTTACGAGAAGGAAAAGCATTGCAAGATGCTCTGTATCCTGAGCGAATTGTGATTGGCTGTGAAACGGAGAAAGCCAAAAAGGTCATGAAAGATTTGTATAAAGAGATCAACTCACCCGTTGTGTTTACAACGATCAAAGATGCTGAAATGATCAAGTATGCCTCAAACGCGTTTTTAGCGACTAAAATTTCGTTCATCAATGAGTTGGCGCGACTTTGCGATAAAATTGGGACCAATGTGATTCAAGTGGCAAAAGGAATGGGGTTAGACAGCAGGATTGGTCCTCATTTTCTCCAGGCAGGAATCGGGTATGGCGGATCTTGTTTTCCGAAAGACATAAAAGCATTGCTAGCATTGGCTTTTGCAAAGAAAACTCCTTTACAAATACTTCAGGCCGTATCAGATGTGAACCAAACCCAAGCACTATGGTTTATGGAAAAAGTAGAAAAAGCGTTGGGCTCGCTGTCAGGAAAGCGCATTGCGGTTTTAGGCCTTACGTTTAAACCTCAAACGGACGATATAAGAGAAGCATCCTCACTAAAAATTATACAATACCTCATCGAAAATCATTCCTACATTTCGGCATTTGATCCACAAGGAACAGAACATGTAAAAAAGATATATCCTAACGTTCATTATACTCAAACCCCATTTGAAGCTTTAAAAGGAGCAGACGCGGTATTAATTGTAACGGAGTGGAAAGAAATCGTAGAAATAGACTGGAAAAAAGCAAAAAACGTTTTATCCCAACCATACGTATTCGACGGAAGAAATTGCCTGAACTCATCTGCATTGAAGAAATTAGGCTACCATTATGAAGGAGTAGGTACGCCTAGTTTTGATGTTTGAAAATGGCTCCGTTGAAAGATGAAAAATCTGGGCTTTATGGCGAAAAGCGCTTAGCTATATACCTTTCATCATATCCGCATCGGGGAAGGAGGTCCAAGAGGTGCAGAAGAATTCGAAATCTATTCTGGTTACTGGCTGTGCGGGCTTCATCGGGTTCCACTTGACGAAACGTTTGTTAGATGAAGGTTTTTATGTAATCGGGATAGACAATATGAATGATTATTACGATACAAGCTTAAAATATGACAGATTAAAAATGATCATGAAGCATCCTCGTTTTCAATTCGTCAAAGGCTCAATTGAGAACACGGAATTACTGGAAAATCTTTTCTATCAGCACGATTTTGATACTGTGGTCAATTTAGCCGCACAACCTGGTGTACGATACAGCTTGAAAAATCCACATAAGTATATCCAATCGAATATTGTTGGCTTTGCCAATATATTAGAATGCTGCAAAAAACATAAAATCCCTTATCTCATATATGCATCATCGAGTTCCGTCTATGGAAATAACAAGAAGATACCGTTCTCTGTAACCGATCGTGTCGACAACCCGATTAGTTTATATGCAGCAACTAAAAAAGCGAATGAGTTAATGGCTTATACGTATAGCCATTTGTATCATCTCCCTACAACAGGGTTGCGCTTTTTTACTGTCTATGGCCCTTGGGGGAGACCCGATATGGCTTTATTTAAATTTGCAAATGCCATTGTAAAACAGCAGCCAATCGAAATTTATAACTACGGAAATATGAAAAGAGACTTTACCTATATTGATGATATTACGGAATCCATTTTACGTTTAATCAATAAAGGGCCTTCTCCGGAATCTCCTTATAAAATTTATAACATAGGAAATAACCAACCCGTACAACTAAATGATTTTATTCAAGTACTGGAAAAACATTTAGGAAAGAAGGCAATCAAAAAGCTTTTGCCTATACAGCCCGGCGATGTTCCAGAAACATTTGCGGATATTGATGAATTAGTAAAGGATATCGACTATAAACCCCAAGTATCTATTGAGGAAGGAATCGAAAAGTTTGTCGAGTGGTTTAAAGATTATTATAAAATTAGCGAGTAGGTTAATAAAAGTAGAATTTAAGAGCTAAAAACTGCAGAAAAGAATCATTCTGCAGTTTTTATGTGCGCCCGGCATGTACATGAACTATAGGGTGTAAGTCCCGAACCCCGAAGACAGAAGTAGAGGTTAGCCAAGAGCAAGGGTGTCCGTGGTGACGCGGAATCTGAAGGAAGCTGGAGGCAAAACACCGGTCCGAGGAACACGAACCTCATATAAGGCTAGGTATGATGGAGTGAGTTTGCATAACAAAACAAAGCTCTTTCTGTCGAAGGTCATATCGAGTAAATGAGGCGGATAGATGGTGTGAAAGTGCATGTACTTACCCGGGGAGGTCTGGCGGATATGTGAAGTACTCTTCATAACCTACTTAGTGATAAGTAGCTGAACCGTCAGAAGTCAGCAGAGGTCATAGTATTAGTTGGTCTAGAACAACTAAGAAGGACCGAACAATTAAGAGAGAATAGCCCTTGGTATTCAGTGAGTCATGATGAACACAGAAAACGTAGTACCTCACTTGAGGGAGGAAGCGGTGAATCCCGTGGGAGACCTCTTGGAGGGTGGAGTGACCACTGGCATAAAGAGAACAGCTATTCACGGAAGTTATAAAGACTTGCGTCAATTATCTTAATTGAACCGCCGTATACGGAACCGTACGTACGGTGGTGTGAGAGGACGGGAGTTAATCGCTCCCTCCTACTCGATTTGACCATCTTATTTCAATTGTCCAGAAAGGTTGAATAGAAAACAGCGGAAAAAACGGTTTACTATTTTTTAAACTTTTCGGTTAATTCGTTATTTAAATAACTCAGATCTTCCGCCATTTGAGCGATCTGATGGGACGCTTTTGCAATCTCCCCGAAAGTTTGTTGAAAGTCTTCGATAAATGAAGCTAATCGATCGATTTTTTCCCCGCTGGATTTTACACTTGCAGCTTCGTCTTCAAACACTTGGATGATGCTTTCGTTCGCTTGACGGAATGCACTCGTTTCCTCGACGATACGCTGAAAAGCCGCTTCAAATTTTTGAATCGTTTGTTGAACGATATCGATATGATTCTGAATATAATCGAGAGACTGTTCCGTTTGCATGGCTAGCTTGCGCACTTCATTGGCGACGACTGAAAACCCTTTTCCATGTTCGCCGGCGCGTGCGGCTTCAATATTTGCGTTTAGGGATAAAATATTCGTCTGGTTGGAGATGTCTCTAATCGTGGTAACAATTCCATCGATTTTTTTTGAGCTGTCGGCTAGTTCAGTGGTGAGAGCTTTTGTTCCTTCAATTAATTGTGCAATGTTATCAAGTTTCGTTAATGTTTGGGCTACGTCTAATTTTCCGCTTTCTATTTTTGCGATCATTTCGCTTGACTGCGTTTGAATGGCGTTTATTGCATCGAACATTTCTTTGACGTATTTTTCCCGATCCGCGATAGAAGCAGTGGTTTCTTCAGCGTTGGAGGCAAGCATTGTAGACGACTCCGTTAGGCGATATTGGACTTTTTCGATTTCACTAAACTTCATCATGGAAGACGTGTACGCTTCAATATATGTCATTATGGCTATTTGTATATCGAACCAACACAGTTTCATGAAAGAGAGGTATACGTCTGTTGCTTTATGCGGCGGCAGTTCTTGCATCAGCATTCGCAGCACTTCGTTTTGAATGAAGGCATAAGCCCCGAGATACCATTCAGGGAATAGTTTGATACGATTATGAACCTGCCCGATTACTTTCCGTCGCAATACGTATTGTTCGCCAACTTCCCCCGACACCATGTCCAATAAATAGGCACGAAACGTTTGCTTTAAACGGTCAATCGTCGAATAGCTTTGGATAATTTGTACTAAGTTAGGCATGCTGCCGATGCGGTCGTAAAAAGCATCGACAATTTTGGATATGTGTTTCTCTAAAAGAGGACGGATATTAACTAAACGCTGCAAATCTTCAACGGTGAGTCCGACGAAAGACACTAGATTTTTATACTCTCCTTCAATAAGTTGTCGATAGTGCTCTTCGATGGAAGGGGATGACGGTGAAATGGACGAAGAAACGGATGAAACGCTCGGGATATGTTTATCTTTTTTCCAAAATAGCTGAAAAGTCCCTGTTTCATTTTGTATAAGCCGACATAAGAGATATTTTGACATATAGTTTCCTCCAAAATCATCATTTTCCAAACAAATTATACATTGCCGGATGCGTGTACAGAATAAATGGATAGATGATTCACAAAAATTTAGAAATTTTAAGAAGGCATAGTAAAAAAGTATTATATAATGAGGATGATTAAGGAGGATTTTGTATAAAATGGAGGATTTATGGAATGGAAAGAATACAAGTAACAAGCAAGGAACGATTGCAACAATTGCGCTATACAGGGGTGACGGAAGAAAGGTTGCAATACGTATATGAATATAGAAATATATTACTCACGCTTGTTGATCCGATCGTCGACGAATTATATGAAGAAATATCAAGGATCGATTCCTTGCGAGAGTTCATTCAACGCCATTCAACGTTAGAAAGACTAAAAACCACACAAAAACGGTATTTGCAGCAATGTTTCGAAGCGACCATTGACGATCGTTATGTTCAAGCGCGATATAACATAGGCCGGGCTCACTCTGAAATTGGACTTCATTTGGAGTGGTATTTAGCTACGTACACAAAATATATAGATATTATTTATAAACATGTTTCACAAGTGCTTCCGGAGCAAACTATCCATATTTTGCTCGTCATTCAGGCGATTTTTTCATTTGATATGCAGTTGACGCTGGAAGCATATAAAGCTGCGGAAATCGAAAAAGCGGCGCACCCGTTGCGGTATGAGTTGGACAAATTGCTGCAAATGAACGACATTACAAATCAAGACTTGGAAAACCTCGATCAATTTAGCGGATATATTTCATTTCGTATTGATAGTATTATGGAAAATTTTCATCATTCGCTTATTCGCCGATTAGGGGAAGAAAGCCACTATAGCCTTGGCTTATTACAAAAAGAAAAGTATTTGGATTATGTGAGAAATTTTTTATTACAATTTTTTCAACAAAAAGTATACGATGATTTAGAAGCCTATTTTCTCATTATTTGCGATTGGAGCCGGTTGGTTATTGAGCAGCGATGTCATGAGAACTTTTTTCATATAGTAGCCGAGTCGATTTGTGAGGCACTTAAGAAAGTGTTTTTAACAAAAGAGTATTTACATGATTTTCATTTCGTTCAATATATTGATTCATTTGAACGGTTTTCAAAGTTTACGTTGGCGATCATGAACGAAATCCTCCGGCCATACTTATTTTTAAGTGATTTTGATTTTCTTGATATTTATGCATACGAAATTAGTACGATTGATTTTGGGCGGATAACGTGGATTGATGATAAAATGAAACGTCTTTTAAAAAATCTTGGTGTTAGCGAAAAGCGTCCTATTGGGCGGCGTTGTTATGAATTGCTGCATAACCGTCCTGTTCCTTGTTCAGAGTGTCCAATCCTAAAAGAAAGTGAACCGATGCTCACGACGCTTGGGAATGACAGAGGATTGAATTATTATAAAATTCGTCTGCTTCCGCAAACGAAAATTTTTGAACTTTCGCGTGCACTGATGGTGATTCAAGATGTGACGAAAGAGTCAAAGGTTATGTTCGACGTGTTGGAACGATTGCTGCAGTTAGCGGACTATCGCGATGATGATACGAAAAATCATGTCCATCGCATTGGAATGCTTTCCGGAATGCTGGCCCGCTTGGCAGGGTGTAACGAACAATTTGTTTCCAATATTGAAATCGCTGCCAAATATCATGATATCGGAAAAGTCGGCATTCCTGATTACATATTGAAAAAACCCGGAAAACTGACAAAAGAAGAATGGGAGTCGATGAAAACATATGTGGTCATCGGCCATCAAATTCTCGTCAATTTAGATTTACCTGTTATTCAAATGGCGGCGAATATCGCTCGTACACATCATGAATGGTGGAACGGCGGAGGCTATCCGAACGGTTTAAAGGGCGAAGAAATTCCGTTGGAAGGGCGGATTGTCGCGATCGTCGATGTGTTTGATGCTTTATTATCGAAAAGAATTTATAAAGACGCCTTTCCGCTCGAAAAAGTAAAAGAAATTTTATCGGATGGCCGTGGGAAACAATTTGATCCGAAGTTAACAGATTTATTTTTAGCCATGTGGGATGATTTTTTAGCAGCACGAGAAAGTTTAAAATAAGGCGAACAGTGCTTTTTGTTACTCCCTTTTTTAACTTCCCTCCGAAAGAAGTCTTCTACTTCAAAACGTGAAGGTGCGGAAGCACCAGTGAAAGTGGGAGATGAATTTCGGTTAGGCGTAGCCTAAAGTTGTCTCTTTTTTGTACTACGATATAATCAGTATTTATATAAATGAAAGACTGTTATATCAACGGAATTAGATAATAATAATCATTCGGGGTATTCCTTTTGTATTATCATCTTGTTCTGGTCGTAAAATATCGCAGACAAGTGATTGATGACCCCATATCTGACTATGCAAAAGATATGTTTATTCGACTTGGTGAACATTACAATATTTCCTTGGTCGAATGGAATCACGATCTTGACCATGTGCATATTTTGTTCAAGGCACATCCGAATAGTGAACTATCAAAGTTCATCAATGCCTATAAAAGTGCAAGTTCTCGACTTATCAAAAAGCATTATCCACAAGTGAAAAGAAAACTTTGGAAAGAGTATTTTTGGTCAAGAAGCTTTTGCTTACTTACAACAGGTGGTGCGCCCATTGAAGTGATAAAGCAGTATATAGAAAATCAAGGGAGGAAGTGAGGTGATTTGATATGGCAAACAAAGCATATAAATTTCGTCTGTACCCAACACAAGAACAAGAGCAACTTCTTACAAAAACCTTCGGCTGCGTTCGTTTCGTCTACAACAAAATGTTGGCTGAACAAATGGAAACATATGAACCATTCAAGGACGACAAAGAAGCCTTGAAAAAGCAAAAAAAATTCCCGACTCCTGCAAAGTACAAAAAGGAATTTCCATGGCTCAAAGAAGTAGACAGCCTTGCGTTGGCAAACGCTCAACTGAATTTGCAGAAGGCATACCAAAACTTCTTCTCTGGTCGTGCTGAATTTCCGAAGTTCAAAAGCCGAAAGGCGAGACAGTCCTACACAACCAACGTGGTCAACGGAAACATTGTGCTTTTGGATGGTTATATCAAATTACCGAAACTGAAACTTGTAAAAATCAAACAACATCGAGAAATTCCGTCACATCATATCATCAAGTCTTGTACGGTTTCTCGAACAAAAACAGGAAAATACTATGTTTCTATTCTCACTGAATACGAACATCAACCTGTACAAAAAGAAGTACAAGCTGTTGTTGGCTTAGATTTTTCCATGAACGGTTTATTTGTCGATAGTGAAGAAGGTAAGACAGCCAATTACCCTCGTTTCTATCGCCAAGCCTTGGGAAAATTAGCGAAAGAACAGCACGTTCTATCACGCAGAAAGAAAGATTCTAATCGTTGGCACAAGCAACGACTAAAAGTGGCGAAGCTACATGAAAGAATTGCGAACCAACGAAAAGACTTTCTACATAAGGAATCGCACAAATTAGCGAAACTATATGATTGCGTGGTTATCGAAGACCTCAACATGAAGGAAATGTCCCAAGCACTCAATTTCGGCAAAAGCGTTGCTGATAATGCATGGGGCATGTTCACGAAATTTCTCCAATACAAGTTAGAAGAGCAGGGGAAAAAGCTTATCAAAATAGATAAGTGGTTTCCATCATCCAAAACTTGTTCATGTTGCGGTCAAGTAAAGGAGTCTCTATCTCTTTCTGAGCGCATATTCCATTGTGATTGTGGTTTTGTAGCAGATAGAGATTGGAATGCTTCTATCAATATCAAGCGTGAAGGATTGCGACTGTTGGCATTAGCATCATCATAAATAGAGCATGGAACAGGCTCGATAGCTAAGTAAATTTCGTACCGTTAGGTGCGATTACCTTAGAAGCCCCCACCTCTAAGCGAAGAGTAGGTGGCGGGTAGTTCACAATATGCAACCAGGTTGTTAACGCAGCACTGGCTTCGGATGACATGATCCAACAAATAGAGCAAATGAAAAGGCCTTTCTTCCTGGAATTAAATTGGATGAATCATTATTAAGAGTTGCCCTATGCTTCACCCCAGAATTGTCATAGAAAAATGATAAATCTGCCTATACTTAATGCTATAATGACACAAATGCAGATTTACAACGTTAAGCAAATTCGATATGAAAAGCCTAATTCTCTCATTGTTATGATGAGAAATTAGGCTTTTCCTTAATTAGACAGTATGAATTATAATGGACTAAATATTATCTACGAAATAGCACTTCAAATAGTCATTATATAGTTACTACGAAATAACCAAAATAACTAAAATTACATATTTTTATTCTCATTGCATTCCTTAAGTAACTTCTCGCATAAATTCTGGCAAATTCCTTGAGAATGGTATCTATTCAATAATTCACTTAGGTTTATGAATATTTTATTTTCATTTAATATATTTTTAAAATCTTGATAAGTGAAATTTCTATTAATTTTAACTTTTCTTTCCGGGAAAAGGCTAGTTATTTTATTATTGACTTTATTAGTGAATTCTTCACTCTCAGTCACTGGGTTTTGTAATGTTGAAGCAAAAGTCAAAATTGTTTCGATAAAATGAATATCATCTTCATTTAAACCAATTTTTTTCATCCATTCACTTACAGTTAAATTTCCCACAAATATCACTCCTAAAAGAATAACACATCTGCCATACGAATAGCCCAGCTTACAGCTATTGCGATGTTTTCAGCGGTACCTTTACTCATTCTAGTATTCTCTTTTAAATAAACTGGAAGTTGTTTTCTAACCATAGTAGCTGCATCTGAACCAGCGTATTCAAATCGTGTCAACCAATTTCCGATTTTTTTACTATTATTTTTAAACGTTTTGGCAGTAGATGAATCTATTATGTTAAACCGTCTTGCCGCATCAATGACTTCATCTCCACCTGCTCTAAGCAACTGAGCGACTTTTACAACGGCTTTGGATTTAGCGCCCATTGTAGTTATATTTTCATTTTGACCATCTAGTTCTAGATTTAATGATAGTTGATTGGCTATTTTTGATCGTTCAGTGATGTAATCAAACTTATTAAATTCGGACGACGCTTGTACTTTTGGAGAAACCATTAACAATCCACTTATCAAAACCGTTACTGATATACAACTTAAAATGGCTTTTCTGAAATTATTGATAAATATTTTAATATTTAACATGGTTTTTTCTATCCCATCCTTAACCTATTATTCAAATGATCAGTTTGTAAATATGTGCTTTTGAAATTCATTATAACACAAAATTTGGTAAAATAAACTATTTTTTCTATTTTAAAATTAATACCTGAATCCGTGACAAAACATCTTTACAATGGTCGCAAACCGTTGATACGATAAGGGAAAACGACGTTGACGATTCTTCATCAAGTAGGTGATGTGATGAAAGATTTCCCGATTCGGTTTGTATTGACAGATGAAGCGATTACCCCAAGTGCTGAGCTTGCTCTCGTTGGCTACTTACTCCATCGAACGAAACTGGATAAACGGGTAAACGCACTTCGGCTTCCAACGGTTCGTCGAGAAGTGCACATTTCCCATAGCGATGTCATTCGCTCGATGATTGGCTTGCTTGCCACAGGAAAAACGGATTTCGATCATATCGAAGCGTATCGTCAGGACGATATCTTTTCGGCATCGATGGGGATTCAGCACGTGCCTTCCTCTCCAACCTTGCGACAACGACTCGATCAGCTCGCTTGTCTTCCGATGACCGAAACGATTCTTTGGGAGGAGTCCATACGTCTGTTGATTCAACGACATGCCACTTTGTCCCCTTGTTGGACCAAAGGAAAGACGACATGGCTTCCCCTTGATATAGATGGTTCCCCATTTGACAACTCCGATACGAAAAAAGAAGGAGTCAGTCGAACGTATAAAGGATTTGACGGTTTTACACCGTTGTTTGCGTATGCAGGGAAGGAAGGGGATCTCGTTCATGCCGAGTTGCGTCCAGGGAAACAACATGTGCAAGACAACATGCCCTCGTTTTTAGTCACCGCTATCCGTCGAGCTCGTCAACTGACTTCATCTCGTCTGCTTGTTCGCATGGATGCAGGAAACGATGCAGAAGCGAATGGGCACGTATGCCTAAAGGAAGACGTGGACTTTGTCATCAAGCGAAACTTACGCCGAGAATCGAAAGCGCTTTGGTTCCAGATCGCTTCGCAAAAGGGCAAACGTGTCGATGATGGACAAAGCGAAGGAGTACAAACCTATGAGCTATGCCTTCCACAGAAGGCAGCGATCGATGGAAACACGTATACGTACGTTCAAGTCACCCAAGTGACGGAACGGACGATGGAACGCAATGGACAGCTGATGCTCGTTCCTGATTATGAAGTGGAAAGCTATTGGGTGCGGCTCAAAGGATACGAGCATGTTCGAATGAGCAATGTGCTCGCGTTGTATCATGACCATGCGACATGCGAACAGTTTCATAGCGAACTGAAGAGCGACTTAGATTTAGAGCGGCTTCCATCTGGGAAGATGAAAACGAATGCGCTCGTGTTGGTCATGGGAGCCTTCGTTTACAATCTTCTTCGTCTGATTGGACAAGATCTATTAAGCGATCCGAGACATCCGTTGCACCACAAAGTGAAACGCCGCCGCATCAAGACGATTATTCAGACGGTGATCACGATGGCAGGGCGACTCGTCCGTCGATCACGACAGATCTGGATGAAACTGACGCGAAGGAGTGGCTATAGCGAGCCCCTACTGAACGTCTATCAGAAATGGAGAGAGGCAAGATAACGAACGAATGTTCGGGCACTGATGTCCAACGTCACTCCCTGTGCTTTTTTGTCTATTTTTTTGGTTCGTATACCTAAAAAAAAGATTTGTTCCATTTTCGGAAATAGAGATGACATAGGTCATAAGCATAAAAAGGGTTTTATGGATTATCAATCCATCAAAATTACAACAAAATCAAAGTCGATTTCAATTCATCACGGATTCAGGATTAATACATTTACATGATGTCATCTTTCTGTAAGATTCTAATATTTATTTAGTTGTTTGCGATCCTTTTTTGTACCTGTTATTTTTTAAATATCCATTCCGATTTCATTCAGTTGTTGAAATTACCCTTGGAATATTCTGTATATTTAAACTGGCACCGATTTTCCGAAAATGTCACGGGAACAGAAAAAAGAATTGTTGCTCGACAAGGTCATTCACGTTTATTGGTTTATCTAGGGGAATGAACAGGGACAAATCTTAGATCTGGATTTTAATATTCTATATCTTGCCATGAATGTTCACTCCATCCTAAAGTTTTGATATTGGAAAAATTAAACAGATAATCAAAAGTCGGATAATTTTTTAAAAAATGTACGCTTAGTAGAAACGAAATTAAACTTGCTAACCAAAAAGAGAACTTATCGGATTGTTCTTCTACTATTTATTGTAAGAGAACTAAAGCGGCAAAGAAAGCATGTCCTTGTCCGGAAAAAAGGGATTCTGCCTTAAAGTGAGTAGCTTTCTGTATAACTTGTTCCCTGATATAGGTACCAGTTCATGCGAATATGTTGAACCGCTTGGGCTTCGATATCTATCCATAGGATAGTATCAAAAAATAATTTTGCAGCGGTAAGTCGAAGGCGTGGAATGTAAACGCTTCTCTAATGTTTTGATTTAAGCGCATTTACTTTTCCGCACTAGTCAGTCGCTGCTGTCTCGTAATGAAGGTACTTAGTCTTTTATTCATTCAGTGTTTGGCTTCACAACATGATAGGGGTGAGCAAGCCATAACTTTTGAACAATCTATCTGTTCGACTTGAAATTTTATAGATTGTGGAAGTTCCCGCTGAGCATTGTTAGAACCTCATGAAAATCTTGCGGAGAATGGCCCGGAACCAATGAAGCTCAGAACAGATTGATAAACAAGCAACTCGTAACGCCGGTTTCCAATAAGTAACAAGAAGCCATCCTCTTTCATTCTACCAAAATTCACGTAAGGAAACAGTATTCCTGAGCGTCAAAGAAAGGAGTGAGTCAAATGGCGGTTCGTAAACAACGCATCACTCCATTAGGGTGGAAAATCAAGCAGCGATTGGCAGAACTAGAAATGACCCATAAGGAGTTTTGCGCTCAGCATAAAATTCCGTTAAGCCGTCTTTCTGAAATTATTTCAGGAACACGCCAAAACCGAAAATATCGAGACCAAATTTTAAGAGTGCTGGAAATCGAAGAGGAAGGTCAATCGCATGCCGAACAAGTGCACCATGTCGGTTGAAATTGAATACAAGTGTTGACAAAACAAAAATATAACAAATTAGATGGAGAATCATGGATTAGATAAAAAAGCTTTAGAACATTCAAGGCGAATCAGGGAAACCGCTTTTTCCGCTCTTGTCGATCCTTTTCGTATCATGGCTATCCATGTTGATGGCGAAGAGAGGGTGCGGTCGAGCTAAGTGATTTTGCATACAAGCTTGCTGTTATCGGGCTGGTTGGATGATAGGTTTCAACTGGCATTATGTGTATACGAATTTCAATCAGATATTAAATCATCCTTATATTTTTAAGTTGAATAGTAGCAAATTTTGTAATAAAATGTTAAATCGTTGTAATTTATAGGTATTTATTCCTGTTAAATGCTTACATAATGTAACGAGGTGAAACATAGGTGATATTCAAAAGAACACAACAAGAAAACTCTCATTTTCATTTTGAAAATGGGAAAGGGGATATAAGTATCGCAAAAGGCAGTGAAATTGAAAAGCAATTAATCATGATCGACCTGACAGAAAAAGATTTATATATTATTCATGCAATACAGCCATTCGTAATCGAAAAAATAGACTTTATTGTTGACAGATTTTACAAAAACTTGGAAAATGAACCTTCGCTATTGAAAATTATTAATGATTACAGTTCAATAGAGAGATTAAAAAAGACACTAAGACAACATATTATTGAAATGTTTAATGGAAGAATAGATGAGTCTTTTATCGACAAAAGGATTAAAATTGCGCATATGCATGTAAAAATAGGTCTTCAAACGAAATGGTATATGTGTGCATTTCAGGATCTATTGTTAGCCCTAATGGATATTATCCAACAAAACATTATGGATAAGGAAGAGTGTTTTCTAGCTATAAGAGCCGTCTCAAAAATTTTAAATCTAGAACAACAGTTAGTATTAGAGGCATACGATGCTGAATCTGAAAGATTAAAGGAAGAGGCTGAGGAACAAAAAAGGTCAGCGCGTCATAACGTTGCAAGTGCTTCGCAAAATCTGGCCGCCATCTCAGAGCAAACAAATGCTTCTTTCCAACAATTAATCTCGCAATCAAATGAAATCGTTTCACTTGCAAAAAACGGAACTCAGCTGTCTTTGATCGCAAAAGAACGCGCCGAAAAAGGAAAAGAACATATGCAAAAACAGGCATTCATCATGTCTAACATTTATAGTGAGGTTGATGATATATCCAATGATGTCCAAGTATTATTAGAAATATCGAAACAAATGCAAGAAATAGTTGGTATTGTGACTGGCATTGCTGACCAAACCAACTTATTATCGCTAAATGCGACGATAGAGGCCGCAAGAGCAGGAGAATCGGGTCGCGGTTTTGCTGTTGTGGCTGGCGAAGTTCGAAAATTGTCCGAGCAAACAAAGAACTCTGTTTCAAAAGTATCGTCTCTAATTCAAAATACTCAAAAACAAGTGGAGGAACTTAACAATTCGCTTGAAAAAATAAAAACAGAAGTGAATAATGGCAATCAAAACATGAATGAAACAGAGGAACGCTTTGAGCAAATTTTAGATACGATGGTTGAAACAATGCGACAAAACAATAATATAGAGACGGAATTGGTTTCCTTTGTAAACGTGATAGATGAATTAGGGAAAGCGTTTGAAGAAGTGTCTCTCTCCGCAGATAGATTAAATATGATTACACAAGAAATGAGTTAATATTTGAAAGAAAGAGATCAAAATTTTACGAAATAGTCTATGAAGATTTTTGAATTTAGGAGAAATTGTAATTATAACTGTATTTCTTTATAATCAAGTTTTTTCCTTTACAAAGAGATTGTACTTGTTGTAAATCGACATGGAATAGGGAGCGAAAAGCTGCCTATATGCAAGAATCGAGCGATGTGCCGTTGGTACGTTGTCTCGGTTCTTATTTGTTTGAAGGTAAGGCAGATGCACATCGTATAGTAAAAAAACTGTCAAAAAGGCTGATTATACAGTTAGTGAAGCGATTCAGAAGGTAGGAATCATTCACCTGTGTCTGTTCTGATGGATACTCAGTGATTTAAAAATCTCGAATCAACAATAGATGGTTGAATTCATTGAATAGCAACATATATTTTGTCGTCGACCCCTAATAGCGCACAAAACCCAGAGGATCGACGACAGTTTCTTTTACTCTTTCCTTCTTACAACCATCAGCTATTCTCTCTATTGACGGAATTTTCAAAATGGAGTATCCTGAACTTGCCCTGCTTTGAAAATTGTTAATGTATCAATGCATTTTGGGGTTTTTATCTTAACTATGAGGAATTGAAACATCGGCACATCTCCATAATATCGACGAAAGAGCTGAAGTTTTTATCTTAACTATGAGGAATTGAAACTAGCGTGCGAAGTGGTAGGCGTTGACGATCAGACCGGGTTTTTATCTTAACTATGAGGAATTGAAACCCTATCGTTTTTATCTTAAATTTATTTTTATATTCGTTTTTATCTTAACTACGAGGAATTGAAACGAAAGTAGGGAAATACAATGCGACTTACGATCATAATGAGGGGACGAGATAACTCGGTGACCCTCCCGCTTCATTATCAACAACAATTGCAAGGTCTGCTATATCATTCTTTGAAAAATCCGAGGTTTTCTCAGTTTTTGCATGAGAAAGGATTTCGCAAAGAAAAGCGATCGTTTAAGTTATTTACGTTTAGCCGTCTTTTCGGTCCTCATCAAGTAAACTTGGAACGAAAGACGATTACATTTTATGATGAATTTCATTGGCATGTCGGCACGCTATTGCCCGAGCTAACACAAGATCTCGGGCAATATTTGTTATTGTCTCCAGATGTGCAAATAGGTGGACAGCCTGTGGAAGTAAAGAAAATTGATGTAGAAAAGCGAGATATTAAAAGTGAAGAAATTGAAATAGAAATGCTTTCGCCCCTAACGGTTTACAGCACATACGAAATTGTCGACGGAAGCAAAAAAACGCAATTTTTTAGTCCATATGATGAAGTATTTTCCCATTTAATCGAATTAAATTTCCGCAATAAATATGAAGCGTATTACGGCATTCCACCGAAAGAACGGCTGTTTATCGAACCTATTCGTGTGACAGAAAAGCATAAAGTTGTGACGATCTTTAAGGGATTTTATATTACTGCTTGGCTCGGACATTATCGTCTTCGTTCGTCTCAAAACAACTTAACCTTTTTGTATCGTGTCGGTATTGGCGGAAGAAATTCCCAAGGTTTCGGCATGTATCGCCTTCTTTACGAACGCTGACTACTCCCTTGTTTGCCCTTGACTTTAATTGTGCAAAAAAGTGAGGGGGATCGACGACACTTCTTTTTTCTCTTTTGTTCCTACAGCCGTCTGCATCCCTTTTTACTGACGGAATTATATATGAGGTATTGGAAACGTATATAAGTTAATGTCCAGAATGTTTTGGACATTATTTTTTTATTTTATAAGAAATTGAAACTATCCTTAATTCCTAGTCAGTCCTTTTTGTTGCAGTGCAACTATATGGATTCATCCGTTACAAAATGTGGATTTATTAGGCATTACTGTTTTAATGGGAATTGAACAGATTGTGTCAAAACTATCTGATTATAGGATTTTTTTAGTTTTATTGTAAATTTTTGTTGATATATGCAGAGAAAATTAGTTAAAATTTGGGTAGTTAATTGGAATTAGTATAAAAGTAGTGCTATACAGAAAATCGTGTTTCCGCTGTTGATAGTTTTCTAAAGTTTCTTAATCAAAAGCGGTGATGATGTAATTGCTGAACGAAAATGTATCAATATATCGTCATTACATGCGGAATTTCCTTATTGACTGTAGCAAACATTTTCAATAAATCGTGATGAAACGATGGCGGAAATATCACCGTTTTTAAATGTATGGTGCTAAGCTTCGCAAAAAAGAAAAACTGAAAACTGGTCGAGCGGACGGCGATCGTTTTTCGTGACGCAAATAGTAGAAGGTCGGACCGTTCAGACCTTTAACAAGTCTATTGGAAAAGTATTTTCAAGCTAATATACAAGGAATATGAAGCTTCACAAGGACGCGGACTTTATGAATACTGGTCGGAATTTTTGGATATTACAAATAATTTAATGACGGTGGTGAAGTAAAACGAAATGGCTCGAAATGTTCTATTGTCTTTTCTAGGTCGAAATGATTACGAATATTGTTTTTATACTTATCGCGGTCAGCGCTCCAGTTATACGCGTTTTGTTCAAACTGCCATTTACGAATTGTTTCGAAGTGAAGAACCAATGGATGTGATCATCTTTGCAACGAAGGAGGCAAAAGAAAGCAACTGGAATGATAAAATTCGTGACGGGCAACAAGTGGAAGGGATCAAAACTGCTTTCCAAAGAATCGCCCCAGAAGCGACCGTCAAGCTTGTTGAAATAGAAAGCGGTCAAGACGAATCCGCCAACTGGAAGCTATTTGATTCCATTATCGCGGAAATTGGTGAAGGGGATACGATTTACTTCGATATCACCCACAGTTTCCGATCGATTCCATTTGTTGCGCTAATTGTGTTAAATTACGCACGTTTAGTAAAAAAAGCGACGATTGGAGCATTGGCATACGGATGGTTTGAAAAATTAGGGAGACCAAACGAAGTGAAACAGCTTTCTCCTGAACAGCGGCTTGTGCCGATTGTGGATTTGACGAATATGGCGGAATTGCTTGACTGGACAAACGGGGTCGACCAGTTTTTACGAACGGGAGATGCGTCTCTCATTAAAGAATTGACGGCGCGCGAAAATAGAAAAGTGTTTTGCGATGCCAATGCAAGCCCGCTATTGAAAAAGGAAGTGGCGGAGCTAAATAAATTAGCAAAACAGTTAGATCAAACTGGAAAATCTATTCGTACATGCCGAAGCTTGCAAGTGGAAGAAGAAGTGGAAAAATTCCGCTATCAGCTTGAACAAGTCCGTCACTCGCAAGCGGAGGCGATTAAACCGCTTGTTCCGATATTGGATGAAATGGAGAAGAAATATTCGAATTTTGGCGGCAATACGATTATCAATGGATGGGAAGTAGCGCGCTGGTGCGTAGATAACGGGCTAATTCAATCAGCGTTAACGATGTTATCGGAAAATGTTGTTACGGCAATCTGCCGTGCGTTTCAGCTGAAAGTCACTAATGTGGAGATCCGAAACGACCTTCATTCCACCATACGGATTATCATACGGAGAACGAAAAAAGAAGAATGGGAAGTACATAGCGATCCATTTGTCGAGGAAATGGTAGAAAAGCTGCTTCCGTATCGGGAATTGCTGAAACCGTTTGGAGAAGTAGCGGAACTTCGCAATGATATGAATCATGCGGGAGTAAGAGAACGTCCGTTAACAGCCGATCGATTTGCCCAGCGTGTGAAAACGTTATTAGATGCGATAAAGCCATTTTTTGAGGAAATGGCGGTACTTTCACAATGAAAATGAAATAAAGGGGAAAGAGTGAATGGTTGATAACGAACGGTTGAAAGCGTCAGCAATCGTAGAATCAATGTACAAGTTGAAATTGATAACACCAATGGCGATGCATGGCGCCAACGCAAAGGAAAAGGCGGAATTCCGTATTTTCTCATTGCGCGGAGTGTGGCGTTATTGGTGGCGAACGCTTCAGGAGGAAAAAAATCATGCATCGTTGCTAGAGCAGGAAGAAGAATGGTTTGGCGGAACACAGGTGAAAAAGCAAAAGTCTCCAGTTAGTTTGCTTTTACCTCGGCCATTAAGCGGTTCAAAAGGAGAAAGCGTCCTTCCGCATCGAACAAAGTCGTCGTTTGCGATTAAGACGATTTCAGCAGGACAAGAAACAGCCGTCATCATGCGGGCATTGCGAAGACATGAGCAGCTGTTGGAAACGTATGAATTATATTTTCAGTACATGCTTCATCTTGCTGGAATGGGGCAGCGAGCGCGGCGCGGATTTGGCGCGGTACAATGGGAAGAACATCGTTGGAAGACGGTCGCGGATTTCGCGGCTAGCTTACAAGATGTGCTTATTCGATTGGGGCAGAGTGAGAGGTTTCAGTTTGCCGACAGTGGATGCATCGTAAAGCTCAAAGGAGAAGTTCACACTTGCCATCCAGTGTTGTCAGCGGTTTGGGTCGGTGAAGGACAAAAAACGCCGCAAGAAGTGTTAAAGCGCTTTGGCGAAGCGTCGCACAGGGCGAACCGCTATGGACGGTTAGGCGCCGTTCGTCCGAAACGATTCGCTTCGCCGCTGTGGTGTACCGTGCGGAAAATCGGGGATTTGTATTACCCAATCATCACCGAAGTAGAGGCAGATAGCTCTGTATATAAACAACCACAGTATCAACGAGATCGAGATTTGTTTTTGGAAATAGCTGGGGTGAGGGTATGAGCAAACGGCAATTGGTGATTTTTACGGTCGGACCAGTGCAGTCATTTATTGCATCGGCGCGGAAAACGGAAGATTTTTGGAGTGGAAGTTACATCTTATCTTACCTTGTGCGCGAAGCGATGAAAACGCTGTATCAAGCCGACCCGCATTGCGAAATTGTATATCCTCTCGTTTCCAAAGAAGAATTGGAAAATCCATCATCGCGCCGTCTCCATATCGCTTCCATTCCGAACCGATTTACGTCAGTTGTCGAAGGGGAAACGGAAAAAGCAAAAGCGATATTGCAAGAAACGGAACAAAGCGTGCGAAATGTATTTTGCGATTTTTGTTTTCAAGCGATTGATAACGTGTTTCCGTTTCTTTTAGATCATGAAAAAGAAAAGCTGAAGACAACGACAGAAGCGCAAATCCGCTCGTTTTTGGAAATTTATTGGGTTGCCGAACCTTATGATGAAACGGCATCGTTTAAACAAATTCGTGAGCGCGCCGAGCGGCGGCTAGGGGCGTTGAAAAACGAAAAGCGTTATGAATCCGTTCCTCAACACGGTTTAGTTTGTACCGTTTGTAAAGAGCGGGAAGCGTTATGTTTGGAGGATATAGACGAGTTCAACCGATACGGTACGATGAAACAAAAATTGGAAAGAACATGGGAACGATGCGCGGGAATATACAAAGAACTGGAAGAAAATTCAGAACAAGAGCAATATGTTGGAAGAATAAAAAATAATGAGTTTTTGTGCGGTATTTGTCTTGGCAAACGCGTTGCGCGCGATTACTTCACCCCGATCTTCAAAGCAGCAGGAACAAAGTTCCGGACTTTTCCATCCGTAATGGAAATCGGTTCAGGGAAATATTATGCGATCGTGATGATGGACGGCGACAATATGGGAAAATGGTTTTCAGGAGAGAACAAGGAAGACTATAGCCGCATCAGCCAAAAGCTTGCGCATTTTTCCCAGGAAGTTGTACCGAACATCGTTGAGACGGACTATCATGGCCGGCTTGTATATGCGGGTGGGGACGATGTTCTCGCTTTCGTTCCGGTAGATGAAGCGTTAAAAATAGCTGAGGAATTACGTTTTGCCTTTAGCGATGAAAAAAAAGGATTAGGAAAAGGCGCTACTGCTTCGGTCGGGCTGATCGTTGCCCATAAAAAGGCTCCGCTGCAATTAGTGTTAAATGAGGTGCGAAGACTAGAACAAAAAGCAAAAAACTATTACTCGGAAACTACGAAACAACAAAAAGATGCGTTGGCGATCGCCGTTCACACTCATTCGGGAGAGATTTCGGAGGCGGTATTGCCATGGACCGTGGAACAGGAAAAAATCACCGATGAGTTACATCAATTTCTCTCACTGTTAAAGGAATCGCTATCACCAACGTTCATTCATCATTTTACACAAGCTTTTTATCCTCTTTTACACGAAAAATATCATCTGAAGTGGGAAAACAAGGAAATGGTTCGGACAGAATTGCGCCGATTGTTGAAACGATCGGTGAAAGAAGGCGCAAAAATAGATAATCTTGATTCGCATGTGGAAACACTTATGAAACTGCATGATATAGTACCAAGCGGATATGACTTTTTGTATCTGTTGAAAATCTTAACCTTTTTCAAGCGGAAGGAGGGAACGGAAGAATGACAAAATTAACGTTGACGCCGGTAGATACGTTTTTTTTCAAAAACCATCGTGTTACGGAAGCAGGAGAAGATACAGTGATGGAGTCGATGTTCCCTCCGCGACCAAACACGATTTACGGAGCTTTACGTGCCGCGTACATTCACACGCATACTACGTTTGATGAATTTGTTCGTGAAACTGATGAACATGTGAAAAGATGGATGGGAACACCAAATCAACGCGGGGAATTTCAATTACAATATTGCGCACTGACATATAAACAAGATATTCTTCTTCCGTTGCCATTAGATTATCAAGTAATTGAAGAAAAAAATTCTCTAAAAGCGTATCCGTTGCTGCTTTCAAAGGATGAAAAGCCGTCTTCGCTGCAAGGAAAGTGGCGGCTTGCTTCTACAAGACGAGAAAAAACGAAAAGCTCCCAACATCAGTATGTTTCTTTGCGTGAATGGAAGCATGCCATTTTACACGAAGCGCCAATATCATCTCTTATTTCATTGTCGAAGTTAGTCGTGCGAGAAGAGAAGGTAGGTATTCGATTGGATAGAGAGAGCCGAACTGCTCAGGAAGGACATTTATATCGAGTCACGCAGGGGCGTTTTCGTGATGACGGAGCTCTTGCGGTTTACATTGGAAACGGGCCAGATTTTTCGAAAGTGAAGTTTGCCCGCATTGGCGGCGAAAATCGCCCGTGGATTATTCAGCGGTCAGAAGAAACATTTACATTATGGGACGAAAAAGAGCAAAAACAACTAGCGGAAAAAATAGCACAAACGAAAGTAGCGAAAATTATTTTCTTATCACCAGCGATTTTTGAAAGAGGTTCGCGCCCGCACGATTTTGACGACGAAAAGATGACATTGCCGAATGGCGTGACAGTAAAGTGGCTCACCGCTGCCATTGGACGACCAGAGTTATATGGCGGCTGGGATATTGTCCGTCATCGTCCGAAACCGCGAAAATGGATGGTTCCTGCTGGTTCGGTCATTTACGTAAAAGTGGAAGAAGACGACATTTCAAAATTACTGTCGGTTGCCAACGGAATGCATTTTACCGATGAAGGGGCAGAGGAAGGGTTCGGATTTGCCGTCATTGCAAGTGCAAGTAAAAATGAGGAGGAGTTGTAATGTATTCAATCGTACGTCCATTTTTTCTGCATGCTGTGACATCCGTTCACGCTGGAAGCGGAAGTGAAATCGGATTAGTCGATTTGCCGATTCAGCGCGAAAAGCATACAGGGTTCCCAAAAATCGAAAGCTCATCGTTAAAAGGAGCGCTGCGTTACCATATCACGGAGTCGTTAAAAGAAAAGGGGAAAAGCAAAAAACTAGAATTGATATTTGGCTCAGAAAAAGGAGAAGAAAACGAAACACAGGCGAGTGCGATTGCGCTTAGCGACGCGCGTTTATTATTGTTTCCGGTTAAATCGCTCCGCGGCGTGTTTGCGTGGATTACATGCCCACAAGTGTTAGAGCGGTGGAATAATGAAATCGCACTTTATGAGTACAGTATCGATCCGCTGCCAGTGCCAAGCCCGAATACAGTGAGTTCTGATCGACTCTTTTCGGCGAATAAACATATTGTATTGGAAGAATATGCATTTGATGTAACCGTTTCTGATGAAGCCAAACAGTTGGCAGAACAGCTTGCGAAATTGCTTTCTGACCATGTGCAAATAAACATTCAAGATCGTCTTGTTGTATTATCTGATGATGATTTTACTGATTTTGTGAAATTGTCAACCGAAGTAAATGCTCGTATTAAAATAGACTATGAAAAGGGAACGGTAGATAGTGGCGCTCTTTGGTATGAAGAAAACGTTCCGCCGGAAACGATTTTTTATAGTTTACTTTACATCGGGAATGTACGTGGAAAAGGAATGGAAGGACTTCAAAAAGCGGAAGAAGTGGAAACCTTTTTAGTGAAAGAAAATACGTTCCCGAAAGTATTTCAGCTTGGCGGCAATAGTACGTTAGGTCGAGGAATTCTTCGGACGATTTGGGTATAAAAGGGGTGTGTGTCGTGGCAAAAAACGTTCAACGTGTCGGTATTGAAAATGGGCGCGCCGCTTTTGCGTTTGAAGCGGTGAAAAAAGTAAAGGAAGATAAACGTATCAGCAATTTTGAAAACTATCGGTCTTACGTCAAAAAAATGCCATCCCTTATTCAAGTAAACGGATTTGGGCAAGCAATGGCATTTTGTTATCAAAAAGGAAAAGAATATGGCGCGATTTATCAGGCTCTCCACGAATGGTTTCAAGAAAAATACCCTCATGCATTTCAAGATGACAAAAAGGAATTCGTCCAAGTGGTGATTAACCTTCTAAGCGAAGAATACCGTCTTTGGACGATGGAAGCGTTGGCACTGTTGAATTGGATGCGAAAGTTTGTCGATGGAATGGCAAAAGAGAACGGAACAGAGAAAGACGAATAAAGGAGGGAGGGGGGATGTTTCTCCATCCAAAAGATACGCAAGAGGTGATCCGCAGTGTTGACAAGCAGCAAATCGCCCATCTTGCTTATCATATGCACTACTGTTTGAAACATACATGGAATGAACAGAAAACAAGATACGAGATACTAAAAAAGATAGAAACAATTCCTGTGAATCGTGATTTGCAGGAAATCGCAAACGATGTCGCTCGACAGCGTGAGCATGCGTTTGTTCATTTGGCACAAACAGGGTATGTCAAAAAGCTAAAAGCACGCCCAATTGGGAAAATCGTTCATGGGCTAGGCGCAGGTCATGTGCGGGAAACATCATTGACAATTCATCCCGTATACGGTGTTCCGTACATTCCAGCTTCCAGCGTAAAAGGGGTTGTCCGTCACTGGTTTATCGAAGCGTATTGTGATGGAAAAGAAGAAAACTTGTCATCCCACGAAACAGGCGCGCTCGTGTTCGGAACGCAGGAGCGACGAGGAGTCATTCAATTTCACGACATCTTTTTGACAAACAGGCTGAAGCTCGTTCCCGATATGTTAACCGTACATATGAAAAAATATTATGAGAAAAAACAAGCGGCAACAGACGATCAATTCCCGACACCAGTTATGTTTTTTACTGTAGTGGTGTCGGATGTCGACATCTATATAACATGTGATCATGTTATTAGTCTAACGACAGAACAAGCAAAACAGCTGTTAGACAAAGCCGCTTCGTGGACGATCAGTGCATTGACCGAACTCGGGATCGGTTCCAAAACATCGTCAGGGTATGGGTATTTTACTAATATCCAAGATGTTACGGAATCCGATTTTCTTCCTCTTGTCGAAAAAGAAAAAGAGCGGGAAGCAAAAAGGCTTTTAGAAGAACGAGAAAAAGAAGAAGAACGCCAAAGACAAGAGGAAGAAGCTCGTTTAGCACAGCTTCCTCCAGAAGAACGACTAGTGCGGCAAATTGAAATGCTTACCAATAGCCAGCAAGATCAAGAAAAAAGTAAATCTGTGCTGTATCAAGAGGTTATCGTGCAACAAAACAAACTGGCCGCACAAGCACTTCAAGCCTATTGGCAACGCATCGGACAATGGAATGTAAAACCAAGCAAGCAAAAACAATATGAAAAAGTACAAGCGATTCGGTCGTTGTTAGAGAGCTAATTCGTGTCGTCGACCTCCAATCGTGCAAAAAGTGCGGGGGATCGACGACAGTTTCTTTTTCTCTTTCCTTCTCACAGCCATCAGCTATTCTCTCTATTGACGGAATTTTCAAAATGGAGTATCCTGAACTTGCCCTGCTTTGAAAATTGTTAATGTATCAATGCATTTTGGGGTTTTTATCTTAACTATGAGGAATTGAAACACCACAACACCAACCTCGGTACCATCAGGCGCAGTCGTTTTTATCTTAACTATGAGGAATTGAAACTTTGTTCCAAAATGCTTCCACTGTCGAAGCAAAAGGTTTTTATCTTAACTATGAGGAATTGAAACGAGCTTGTCTTTAACCAAGCCGATATTCCGTATTCGATGTTTTTATCTTAACTATGAGGAATTGAAACCTTTTAGTAACTAACCTACTCATCACAAAGAGTCCGTTTTTATCTTAACTATGAGGAATTGAAATCAAAGTATCATTAAGCCCCTAATGAACTCGGGCACTCTATAAAGTTGTTTTTTGTATTTTTATAATCGAAGTGACTAAACGAAGAATGGAACCTTTTAAGATAAAAATAGGCAGTGAATGTTATTAGAAGCTGTTGGTATAAGAGACCTGTAGGAGAGAAATGTACAAATAAAGGAGTAGAAGAAAGTAAGGTTGTTGAGAAGATACAAGAAATGGTTAGGGAGTACAGGGATGAGTTAGTTACAGCTATAAACAAAGGAGAGGGAGGAGATATTGCTAAGGAAAGAGGCAATATTAAAAGAGATTGCACCTACAGAAAGAGCTACAAAAGGAAAAAACAGATTATCGAGAGCTATGGATGCTTATGATAATGAAGATTATACAAGATGAATATTTGGAAAGGAAAGAGAAATATAAGAATCAGCAAAAAAATATTGAAAGTGAGATAGATCTTTTAAATAAGAACTGAAAAAGTTGGATGCTGTTAAGGATATGGATAAGCTTAGGTATCTTGACTATGTGTTGAATTACTTTGACAGGGTTACAAAAGAAGAGGATAGAAACAATATACTTAAAGGCAATAATAAGTCATGTAGACCTTACAAGAGAATCTGATAAAGATGAGGGAGAAATGACTGTAAATTTTCATTAAGCCTTGTTGGATTAGATTGAGACCTTAAAACACAGATATAGATATATAAAGGAGGTGATTGCCACCATGACTAAGGATAAAAAAGCCAATAGACTTATACAGGAAAAATCACCTTACCTATTGCAGCATGCCTACAATCCTGTAGATTGGTATCCATGGGGAAATGAAGCATTTGAAAAGGCTAAATCTGAAAATAAGCCAGTATTCGTTAGTATCGGCTATTCAACATGTCATTGGTGCCATGTAATGGAGAGGGAGTCGTTTGAGGATCCTGAAGTGGCGGAGTTGTTAAATCAATATTTTGTGGCAATTAAGGTGGATCGGGAGGAGCGGCCGGATATTGATTCGGTTTATATGACCGTGTGCCAGCTGATGACCGGTCAGGGCGGATGGCCGTTGACGGTGTTTTTGACTCCGGACAAAAAGCCGTTTTATGCCGGCACCTATTTTCCAAAAAACAGTCAGTATGGCCGGCCGGGACTGATGGACATTTTGCCGCAATTGCATCAAGCGTATCATCAAGATCCGGAGAGAATCGCTGATATAGGTAGCCGATTAGTGGAAGCATTGAAAGAAGAGGCGGGCCGAAAGAGCGAGGGAGAGGTCACGGAAGAAGCTGTTCATAAAGGGTTTCAGCAGCTTGCTGGAAAATTCGACAGCCTTTACGGTGGATTTGGAGAGGCACCGAAATTTCCAAGTCCCCATCAATTACTGTTTTTGTTCCGCTATTACCATATGACCGGCGAGGAATCCGCGCTCAAGATGGCGGAAAAAACGCTTGATTCGATGGCTGCGGGCGGTATTTACGACCATATCGGCGGTGGTTTTTCGCGTTATTCTACGGATGGAATGTGGCTGGTTCCCCACTTTGAAAAGATGCTGTATGACAACGCACTGTTGATGTACGCTTATACGGAAGCTTATCAAATCACGAAGAACGAACGGTATCGCCGGATCGTGTTAGAAATAGCCGATTTCGTCGCCAGAGAGATGACTCATCCGGAAGGCGGATTTTATTCAGCGATTGACGCTGATAGCGAAGGCGAAGAAGGAAAATTTTATGTGTGGAGCAAAGAAGAAATCATGGATGTGTTAGGCGAGGAAACGGGAACGATTTTTTCCGAGCTGTATCATGTCACCGATCAAGGCAACTTTGAAGGGAAAAATATTCTTCATTTACTTCAAACCGATCTTGAAACAATCGCGGCGAACCACGAGCTAAGTATAGAAGAATTAGAAAATCTTATGTCAAAGGCGAAACAGTTTCTTTTTCAGGCAAGGGAAAAGAGAGTGAAACCACATGTCGATGATAAGGTTTTAACCTCTTGGAACGGGCTGATGATCGCCGCCCTGGCAAAGGCAGGTTCTGTTTTCGATGATCCCGGCTTGTTATCTCAAGCCCGCAAAGCAATGGATTTTCTTGAAAAATATGTGTGGAAAGAAAAGAGATTAATGGCCCGTTTTAGAGAGGGTGAAGCGAAATACCGCGGTTATTTGGATGATTATGCTTTTTTGTTGTGGGGTACTTTGGAATTGTTTTTGGCAGAAGATGATCTTCATATGCTTTCATTTGCGATTGAGTTGAAAAATGCCCTGTTTGAACGGTTTTGGGATGAAAACGGCGGCTTTTTCTTTACAGACCGTGACGGTGAAGAACTGTTGGTACGAGAGAAGCCAGGTTATGATGGAGCTTATCCTTCCGGGAATAGCGTTGCTGCTTATCAGCTTTGGAGATTGGCGAAATTAACGGGGGATATAGAATTAATGAAGCGTGTAGAAATGTGTGTGCGCTCGTTTTCAAAAGAACTGAACGCTTTTCCTGTATCCATGCTGTATATGTTGGAGGCGGCGATGGCGTTGTTTGCCCAAGGCCGAGAAGTGATCGTAATCGGTTCTAACGGTTCAGAAAAGAGAGCTGTATTGTGGCGATGCCGGGAAGAATTTCTTCCGTTTGATGTATGGTCCGGGCATCGACCGGAATGGCTGGAAGGAGCTGCAAAGCAAAAAGAGACTGATTTACTTGTTTTTATTTGTGAAAACCAGGCTTGCAAAATGCCAATGGAAGACCTTTCTACCGCTTTAAAAGCAATATCAAGGTCTTAATGTTCTAGTAAACGGTTTTACAGGAAAAATCTAATGGAATCATCATGTACTTGGAAGAACAACGGCTTACGAACTGCGTTGTTCTTTTTTTGTACCCATCTCGGGTGCAGATTATCGTTTTGATCCTATTTCGGATTCTGCAGGCAATTTTTACAAGAGTACATTTCTCATATCTTTTTTTAAAAAATGAATTGGTTCTCGACATTTGTATATTTGAGGGCAAAGAATGGCGGGAAAAATCATGATTTCAAAGATAAAAGAAATGGAATAAATAGTGACAATGGAAATATGATTATAGTTAATAGGGCGTCTCCATCAATGGAAGACGAAGACCAATTTTAAAAAACGAAATTCGGAATAATCATAAAAAAGAATATAGCAGAAAAGAGGTTCAACAATTATGAAAATGCTTTCGTTTTAGGACGATGAGGTGGAGCTCATAATAGAGTCGATTCATACAATCGAACACGTTCATGTAATAAAATACCTAAAAGAATAATCGAAATGTCGAAAGAATTAGGGTTATTTGGATAGAGCATTCCGGAAGAATATGGAGGACTTGGTATAAACATGGTTGGCAAGCGTGTTCTTTATGAAAAAATAGGCGGCAACACATAACGGTTATACGACACTCATTGGAGCCCACACAGGAATTGGAACAGTCGGGATTGTAGAAATAGGAACGGAAGAACAAAAAAGAAAATATTTACCTGATATGGCTAGCGGTGAACGAATCGGAGCTTTTGCACTTACAGAGCCTGAAGCAGGGGTGAATGCAGCGAACTTAAAAACAACGGCGGTAAAAAAAGGCGATAAATATATTTTAAACGGGATAAAACATTATATTACGAATGCAACAGAGGCAGATATTTTTACAGTGATGGCCGTCACCGATCCATCAAAAGGAGCGAAAGGAATCACAAGTTTTATTGTCGAAAAAGACTTCCCAGGGTTTCACGTAGGGGCGGTTGAAAACAAAATGGGATTGCGCGGCTCTCATTCTGCGGAAATTATTTTAGAAGATTGTGAGGTACCTGTACAAAATGTTCTTGGAGAAGAAGGTCAAGGATATGTGAACGCCTTAAAGATTTTAGTGAATGGCGGGCAGGCTTAGCGGCCAGAAATTTTGGATCCTGTCAAAAACGGCTGGATATGTCTATATATCATGCGCCTGAACGAATTCAATTTGGCGTGCCGATTATAGAAAGCGATTGCTCATATGTTAGCAGAAATGGCGATGGAAATCGAAGTGTTAAGATCTTTTACGTATAGAGTCGCTTGGATGGTTGACCAAAAAATGAAAGTCATTAAAGAAGCGGCAATGTTGAAACTATACGGCTCTGAAGTTTCTAACCGTGTTGCTGATAAAGCTGTACAGATTCACGGCGGACTAGGATATATGGCCGACTATCCGATCGAGAGGTTTTATCGAGATGCTCGCATTACACGAATTTATGAAGGAACAAGCGAAATTCAAAAAAATATTATTGCTGGCCAATTAAAAAAAGAATATCAAATAAAGAAAGGAACAACAGCCAATGTTTAAGGAGTCAGTCATTGTCAGTGCAGTACGTACACCGATTGGAAAATATGGTGGATCGTTAAAGTCTATTAACTCGGGTTTCCTAGCATACTATGCCATAAAAGAAGCACTGAATCGTATTTCATTACCTCCTGAATTAGTAGATGAAGTGATTTTGGGAGAAGTAAGGCAAACGACAGAATCATCGAACGTTGCACGTGTTGCCGCTTTACGAGCCGGTATTCCAGTTGAATCCCCTGCTTTTACTATAAATCGTTTATGCGCTTCTGGAATGCAGGCCATTGCTTCAGCTGTACAACAAATTGCGTTCGGCCAAGCAGAAATAATTGTGGCGGGCGGGACAGAAAATATGAGTCGTTCCCCCATTTATTTGCGAAATGCAAGATTTGGAGATGGTACACCACATTTAGTAGATTCAAACTTAGAAGCCGGCCAGCAGCCTGCTGAAATTTATGGAGACCAATTAGGGATGGGGATTACAGCAGAAAATGTTGCGGAACAATTCAAAATTTCAAGAGAAGACCAAGATGCCTTTGCATTAGAAAGTCAACAGAAAGCACAGAAAGCGATTCAAAACGGTACATTCAGAGAAGAAATTGTTCCTGTATTAGTCAAAGAAAAGAAAAAAGAATTTTTATTTGATCAAGATGAACATCCTCGGCCAGATACAACGATAGAGAAACTCGCGTCATTACAGCCAGTTTTTCGTGAAAACGGTACTGTCACAGCTGGCAATGCATGTGGGAGAAATGATGGGGCATGCGCATTAGTGATTATGTCAATAGATAAGGCCAATGAGTTAGGATTCAAACCACTTGCGAAAATAAAAGGTTGGGCTGCTGCAGGAGTGGACCCGCGAGTGATGGGGATAGGGCCTGTCCCGGCTGTTCAAAAGCTTCTAAAAAATGTACAAGTCCCTTTAAAAGAAATCGGTTTAATTGAACTCAACGAAGCCTTTGCGTCACAAGCAATCGCTGTTATACGCGAGCTTCATTTAGACATGAAGAAAGTCAATGTCAACGGAGGGGCTATTGCACTTGGGCACCCGCTGGGAGCGACAGGAGCACGAATTACAACGACATTGCTATATGAAATGAGGCGTCGAA
Source organism: Bacillus sp. FSL W8-0223 (assembly GCF_038006805.1). Classification (NCBI taxonomy): domain Bacteria; kingdom Bacillati; phylum Bacillota; class Bacilli; order Caryophanales; family Bacillaceae; genus Bacillus; species Bacillus sp. FSL W8-0223. The sequence goes on along the minus strand of NZ_JBBOVX010000001.1, from coordinate 2,074,571 downwards.
ATGAACAATTTGGACTTGCTGCTCTTTGTGTAGGCGGCGGTCAAGGTATGGCCATTTTATTAGAAAACGTGGAGTAATGAAAGAAAGCAGGTTTTTTTCCATTCATTCGTGAGGATAAAGATAAAGGGCAGTGAGCTGTTTTTTGAAGATATAGATAAGAAGCGAGGGAGGCAATTGTCTCCTTTTTTTATTTTAAGGCTATTGGCGATGCAGAAGCTTGTACAGAAAGAAAATCGGTTTTTGCCAAACTTACGTAAGAAGCCATTGGTATTCATTGGATTCTTTTTTGGTACGCGGTTCGCTGCGGCGATAATGCAAAATTGAATGAAAATTAAATTTTTACAAAATTTTATTGTAAAACAAGAGTAAAAAATGTATAATGTCTATTATACAAAAACAAATGTACACCATAAAAATACACGGGGTGAAAAATAGATGAAAGAGAGTATCTCAATCGGTCTCCTAGGTCTGGGAACAGTTGGATCGGGCGTAGTGAAACTCGTTCAAAACCATCAAGAACAGCTCGTTCATCAACTTGGTTGTTCCTTGACCATCCATAAAGTGCTTGTGCGGGATATAGAAAAAGAAAGAGAAGTTGACATTCGTAGAGAAATTCTGACCACCGATTATAAAGAAGTCGTGCTCAATCCTGAGATTGACATCATTGTAGAAGTGATGGGCGGGATTGAAGACACGAAGAAATATATTTTAGAAGCTTTTCAAGCGAAAAAACATGTAGTAACCGCCAATAAAGACTTAATCGCCCTTTATGGTTCCGAATTGCAAGATGCCGCGACGGCAAATGGTTGTGACTTATATTATGAGGCGAGTGTCGCCGGAGGGATTCCCATTATCCGCGGTTTGGCAGACGGTTTAGCTTCTGACAAAATCGAAAAATTGATGGGGATTGTGAATGGAACGACCAATTATATTTTGACCAAAATGGATAAAGAAGGTCTATCTTATGAAACGGCTTTGCAAAATGCACAGAAACTTGGATATGCCGAAGCAGATCCGACCGCTGACGTAGAAGGACTTGATGCGGCCAGAAAAATGGCCATTTTATCGAGATTGGCGTTTTCCATGAATATCGACCTTGAAGACGTAGAAGTGACCGGCATTTCGAAGGTGACAAAAGAAGACTTAAAATATGGCGATATGCTCGGCTATACGATGAAATTAATCGGATATGCCCATCAAGTAGACGGAAAAGCGGAAGTCAGTGTCCAGCCGACGTTCTTGTCCAAAAACCATCCGCTTTCCTCCGTGAACGATGAATACAATGCGGTTTATGTTTACGGGGAGGCGGTGGGAGAAACGATGTTTTACGGACCGGGTGCCGGAAGTTTACCAACCGCAACATCGGTCGTCAGCGATATCGTGGCAGTTGTGAAAAATATGCGCCTGGGAGTAAACGGGAAAAACACGTTGTTGCCGCAGTATGAAAAAAACTTAAAGAAAGCGGATGAACGTCTTGCCAAGTATTTTATCCGCCTTCATGTCCGTGATGAAGTGGGAGCTTTTTCTGAACTGACAAAATTATTTTCCGCTTATTCGATCAGCTTTGAAAAAATTCTCCAACTCCCGCTGGAGGAAAAAGGGCTGGCGGAAATTGTGATCGTCACGCATAAAGCAACGATGGAAAATTACCAAAGTGTATTGCAGCATATTCGAGATTTATCGGTCGTGAAAGGAATTCAAAGTTTTTATCGAGTGGAAGGAGACGGTTTAAAATGAAATGGGAAGGATTGTTAAAAAAGTATAAAGAATTTTTGCCGGTTACAGATCAAACCCCTGAATTAACCTTAATGGAAGGCAATACACCGCTTATTCCTTTAAAACGTTTGTCCCACCAATTAGATTGCCAGCTCTTTGTGAAAGTGGAAGGGGCGAATCCAACGGGATCTTTTAAAGATCGGGGAATGGTGGTGGCGGTAGCCAAAGCGAAAGAAGAGGGGAGCCAAACGATTATTTGCGCTTCGACCGGAAATACTTCCGCTTCGGCTGCGGCTTATGCGGCAAGGGCGGGATTAAAAGCGGTGATTGTGATCCCAAATGGAAAAATCGCTCTAGGAAAACTAGCTCAAGCGATGATGTACGGAGCCGAGATTGTGGCCATCGAAGGAAACTTTGATGAAGCGTTGAAAATGGTGCGTTCTATGAGTGAAAACTCTCCTATTACCTTAGTGAATTCGGTGAATCCATACCGGATTGAAGGACAAAAAACCGCAGCGTTTGAAATATGCGAACAATTAGGCAAGGCTCCGGATATATTGGCGATTCCGGTCGGTAATGCCGGAAACATTTCGGCCTATTGGAAAGGCTTTAAAGAATTTCATGAGAAACGGAAAACGGGATTGCCGAAAATGCATGGATTTGAAGCGGAAGGAGCAGCAGCGATTGTGCAAAATAGAGTGATTGAACATCCGGAGACAGTCGCGACCGCTATCCGAATCGGGAATCCTGCGAGCTGGGAAAAAGCAGTGAGGGCTCGCGATGAATCCAACGGGAAAATCGATTTTGTAACGGATCAAGAAATTTTAGAAGCATTTCAACTGTTGGCGAAAGAGGAAGGCCTTTTTGTCGAACCAGCTTCAGCAGCATCGATTGCCGGCATCATAAAACAGCGAAAAACGGGTGAAATTCCGGCCGGAAGCACTATCGTTGCCGTTTTGACAGGCAATGGACTGAAAGATCCTGAAACCGCTATTCAACGCATTCAAAAGAAACCGGTCGTCCTGCCGAATGAGGAAAAGGCCGTATTTGAATACATTGAAGGGGTTGTACATGCATGAGTTCTTCGCTGACGATCACTGTGCCTGCCAGCACGGCGAACTTGGGGCCGGGGTTCGATTCTATCGGCCTCGCTCTTTCTAAATATTTGAAAATTCAAGCGAGTAGAGGAGATCATTGGCATTTTGAGCATTTAAGCCCGGAGTTGAAAGAGCTGCCGAATGATGAATCTCATTTCATTTGCCAAATGGCTCAAAAAACCGCAGCTATATTTAAAGCTCCTCTTCCCCCTTTAACGATCAAAATGCAAAGCGATATTCCGTTAGCAAGGGGATTAGGCAGCAGTGCGGCGGCGGTTGCAGCCGGCATTGAACTGGCCAATCAATTTTGCGGTTTATCTCTTTCAACCGAAGAAAAAATGCAAATCGGTACTCGAATGGAAGGGCATCCGGATAATATAGGCGCCTCGATTTACGGTGGCCTAGTCATCGGCGTCTATGACGGCGAGAAAACAAAATTAGTCCATATCTCCTCATTAGACGTGGATATTGTCGTTTTGATCCCTTCCTATGAATTGAAGACAGAAGAAGCTAGAAAGGTCTTGCCGAATGTATTGGAAAGAAAAAAAGCGGTTCAGGCGAGCGCGCTTTCTAATGTCTTTTTAGCGGCGTTGTTAACCGGGGATTACGAGTTGGCTGGAAATGTGATGGAAAAAGATCTTTTTCATGAACCATACCGAATCCATTTGATTGACCGCTTTGAAGAAATGAGGAAATGCGCCCGCAATAACGGGGCTTTTGGAACGGTCATAAGCGGGGCGGGGCCAGCGGTTCTTTCTTTTGCAGAAAAAGGAAAAGGCGAGAAATTGGCGCAGTCTCTTCAAGCCCGATTTTGGGACTGCGAAATCGAATTGTTATCCGTTGATCAAAACGGAATTCAAGTATCAGAATCAAGTTTTCATCATGATAGTTTAAGTTCGTAAAAATGGGGCTCACTCGTTGCAAAAAAGAGTGAGCCCCATTTTGGTGCGCATGATTATGGGTTATATTGCCACTGCGGAATCTAGGACAAAAGGAAAAAAGCGGCATAAAAACGGCCTTTGATTTTGTTCGTTGATTTGTCATCGGCTGGTTAAGCGATCCGAAGCTTCGTCCTTTTAGTAGGAAGTCCATCAATAGAATAAATAGGATCCGAAAGGAATGGGAATAAAAAGAAACCAGCCTTTTAAAGGGAAAACTTTCATCGAGGAGGCATTTGTTGTTTTAAATGAATAGCCTTTTGGACAGTCATGATGAAATCACTTTTTTATTTTCTTTTTATTCTTTATAATCTAAATTATTGTAAAATGATGTAGTCCATACTTTTTATTATGGTGAAACAAAATTTGTTTGAAAGAGGGAACAAAGTGAATCAAAATCAATCGTTTCGACTGCTTTGGATTAGCCAATCTATCGCTAACTTAGGGGATTCATTCTATATATTAGCTATTGTGACTTTCATTTATAATCGAACAGGTTCAGCTGCTTTCGCAGGGCTTTTTCCCATATTGCGGGTATGTGCGCAGGCGATAAGCGGCCTGGCAGCACCTTTGCTTATGGATCGCTTGCGGCTTGGCACTCTTTTATGGATGGCTGAAATGGGTCAAACCATTTGTTTCGGATCGATGTGTATTCTCTATTTTTTCTTGCCTTCCCAATGGTTGATTCCAGCGGTTCTGTTTTTAGTATTTGCCATTTCGATGCTGCATGGCTGGGCCATTCCGGTTAGAAATGCACTTGTCCCTCGCCTGGTTCCTTCTCATTTATTAGTGAAGGCCAACAGTTTACTGGCTACCTCGGATCAAATTGTATTGCTGGTTGGCTGGTCATTAAGCGGGATTTTGGTTGCCGAATGGGGAGTCATACGAGTGTTGGGAATAAATGCCATCATGATGTTTTTCTCTACTTTGGCTCTCCTTTTTGTGAAAGATCCTTCCGCGAACGTTTCTGCCCAGCCAGAAAGTCAAAAACGATGGGATCGTATGAAAGAAGGATGGATCACGATCTGGGGGAATCCAATCCTCCGTACTTTATCTTATATGGAAATCATCAGTGGACTTGGAGAAAGTATATGGGCCGGATCCATTATTTTAGTGTTTGTGAAAGAAGTATTACACAAAGGAGAGGATTGGTGGGGTTTTATCAATGCCAGTAATTTTGCCGGAACCATCCTAGGAGGACTGCTCATTTGGAAACTGTCCAAAAAGATTGAAAATCGAATGTTGTTCACTATGTTGATCAGCTCTTTCAGTATCGGCGTTTTGACAATAGCCTTTACCTACTCATCCAATCCATGGTTTGCCTTAGGAGTAGCTTTGATTATGGGGCCGCCCTATCAGGCGCGAAGCATTGCACAAAGAACTCTTTTGCAATTTCATACACCTGAAGTATTATTACCGAAAGTGTTCGCTGCATTTGGAACCATCCTCTTTGTCACATTTGGATTTTCGGTTCTGTTAATGGGCTGGATGGCAGACCAATGGGGGATTCGTTTTGTTTACATGTCGACAGCCGGATTATATGTTTTATCAGCTTTTTTGACTCTGATGATGATGAAAAAAGCATCCAGGTCGATTCAAACGCAGAAAGAAGAAAGATATATGAATAAGATTGAATGATCGGACGGTTCAGTGGAGGTGAATAACATGATTGATTGAAAAAATATAGACAAAAAAGGGTGAAATGGATGATGACAATATGAATTGCCTCTTGACGTTAGGCAAGCCTTGAGATACTCAAGATAAAAGTTTCCCTTGACTAAAATTCTTTCTGTAGTACAATAAACACGAGAAACTTTTTCTGTGTGTTTGCATATATTGGGTTCTAAATGTGGAGTAATTTTTTTTACCTCAAAAGTTTCCTTTGTGCAAAATGTTTAGTACAAACCAAAAACGAGGTGATGATGATGGGTAATGAAGCGAAAAAACTGTCGCTGGCAGTGGATGAAGGCTGGAGAAAGAAAAGGACACAACCGACGTTGCCTGAAGTCTATCGAAGTTTGCGTATTCCAAAAACCGGTTCTTGGATAAAAAAGTTTCTTGCGTTTGCCGGACCAGGATACTTAGTAGCGGTGGGTTATATGGACCCAGGTAACTGGGCGACTGATATTGCGGGTGGTTCCCAGTTTGGATACACGTTGCTTTCTGTGATTTTGCTTTCCAATTTAATGGCTATATTGCTTCAAACATTAGCTGGAAAACTGGGGATTGTAACGGGTAGGGATTTGGCACAAGCGTGTCGAGATCATTATAGTAAGCCTGTGGCCATGATCTTGTGGATTTTATGCGAGTTGGCGATCGCGGCTTGTGATTTAGCGGAAGTGATCGGTTCAGCCATCGCTTTGAATTTATTGTTTGGAATTCCGTTGCTGTATGGTGTCATGATTACGGCCTTGGACGTACTCGTCGTATTGTTATTGCAGAATAAAGGTTTTCGTTATATTGAAACATTGGTGATTATTCTCATTCTAACCATTGGTGCTTGCTTTGCGACTGAATTTTTTCTTTCAAAACCAGATGTGGGGGGCGTATTAAAGGGGTTTGTTCCAAGCAAAGAGATCATAAGCAATCCATCCATGCTCTATATCGCAATCGGTATTTTAGGCGCAACCGTCATGCCTCATAATCTTTATTTGCATTCTTCTATTGTGCAAACAAGACAATACGAACAAACCAAATCGGGGAAACGGCAAGCAATTAAATATGCTACTTGGGATTCAACCATTGCTCTTTTCTTCGCTTTATTTATCAATGCTTCTATCCTGATTGTTTCGGCTGCTACATTTCATAAAGCAGGGATGACGAACGTGGCGGAGATTGGAGATGCTTACCACTTGCTTTCTCCACTGCTTGGAACAACGCTTGGAAGCATTCTGTTTGGGGTTGCCTTATTGGCTTCCGGCCAGAACTCGACGTTGACAGGTACTTTAGCTGGTCAGATTGTAATGGAAGGTTTTCTTAATATCCGACTTCCCGGCTGGTTAAGAAGGCTGATCACTCGATTGATTGCCATTATTCCGGCGGTCATTGTAACGGCCATTTACGGTGAAAGCGGTACGGCTCAATTGCTTATTCTAAGCCAGGTGATTCTTTCTTTGCAGCTCTCTTTTGCAGTCGTTCCTCTTGTTCAATTCACGAGCGACAAAAAGAAAATGGGGGAATTTGCTAACCCATTATGGTTAAAAGTTCTCGCCTGGATCGTTGCGATTGTGATTATCAGCTTAAACGCCTATTTATTGTTTCAAACATTCTTTCATTAAAGACCGGCTTCTAAATTTTCTTTTAAAAGCAAACTGATATACTCTCTTAATATTAAAATCTTTTTTACTAGATAACTCTAGCCATTCTCCTAAACATTTGAATCATCTCGAATTTTGGGGCACAAAAAAATCCGCTTGATGGCAAGCGGCAAAAAGAGAAAAGGATGAGGAAACCTACTACTTACTATAATCATAATCAACATATAGTATGAATGTTATATTCTATACTATATGTTGTGTTGATTGAATTGTAACAAATGAATGACAATATTTCAATGTTTTTTCAGATAAATATTGAAAAATTTTTCAATGGCTAGTTGTATAATCAAATGCAACAAGCATAAAAAATGAAAAACCATAGATAAACCACGTATGATTAAGTCGACTAAAACAATATCGATACGGAGGATTTATCTATGGCAATTACTAATTCTACCATAGGAGCTCGGCATTTCAAACACTTAACGGCTTATGACCGTGGGAAAATTGCGGCCTTACACGCTGCTGGTAAGACTCAACAGGAGATTGCAGATTATGTTGGTTGTCACAAAAGCACCATCTCCCGTGAGTTAAGAAGAGGTACAGTGCCACAAAGAAAAAGCAACGGGAAAATTGTTCATGTCTATTTTCCAGACACAGGTCAACTTCTCTATGAGAGAAACAGGAAAGCCTGTGGCCGCAAGCTAAAACTAGACGATGCCATCGAGTTTATTAAGTATGCCGAAACTCAGATCCTTGATAAGAAATGGTCTCCTGATGCGGTATGTGGGAGAGCCAAACGTGATGGGAAATTCAAAGACAAAATGGTTTGCACCAAGACCCTTTATAACTATATTGATCTAGGACTTATAGGCGTTAAAAACATTGACCTACCTATGAAAATTACCCTGAACACCAAGAAAAAACGTAACCGGAAGAATAAGAAGATCTTAGGACGCAGTATCGATGAGCGACCAATTGAAGTCAATGAACGCCAAGAGTTTGGTCACTGGGAAATTGATACGGTTATAGGCAAGAAGACTAAAGATCAGGCCTTATTGACTCTTACTGAGCGCAAAACCCGTAAAGAAATAATTTTGAGAGTGACAGCCAAGGATAGTCTATCCGTTTCAGAAGTCATATCTCAGTTGAAAGTGTCTTATGGTAATCGGTTCTCTAAAGTGTTTAAAACCATTACGGCTGATAACGGTTCTGAATTTGCTGACCTCGGCCTTAGTGTTGAAAAAGATCTAACAGAGGTTTATTTTACACACCCTTACACATCCTGTGAACGAGGAACCAACGAGCGTCATAATGGCCTTATTAGGCGCTTCATACCAAAGGGGAGACCCATTTCCTCTGTGGCAGACGAAACCATTACCTATGTTGAAAATTGGTGTAACCATCTTCCAAGGAAGATCCTCAATTATCGTACACCTGAGGAGTGTTTCCAAATAGAGTTAGCTGGCTTAGCTTCTTAACCTTAAGCCAGCTAACCCAAAGGGTTGGTTTTTAGCAACTTGACAAAGAGCCTCTGCGGGCATGGCTACCAGCCATGAAGCCAGGTATACGGTACTGGCTGGGCCAACCAGGCTACCATGCCCGCCACTCCACGTCAAGTCGCGCAGAGTGTCCCGATTCTACTTAATCATGGGTTATCTGGTCTTTCAATACTTGTTGCATTTAATATTGCAATTTAAGAAAATTTTTCAATAAAAACTATTAAATTTACCTTTTGATTGTAAATATCCCTATAAGCGGATCTCATCTTGTCCATTTTCAAGTGAGATTCGATTTGAATGGGTCCTGATTATGCGGAAAAGTGGAAATTCAGCCGTTTAAGAGAGAATTTTCTGCTCATATTGGATTTAGGTTCAATTTCTGTTTGACATTTTAAAAGAGTTTTATTAACATATGTCTTAAGAAAAATGAACGGAAATCAGCGATGAGGAAGAAGAGTAGCTTATCGTTTCTGCTCAGAGAACCGGTGGCTGGTGTAAACCGGTGAGAAATGGTAAGTGAATGGGCTTCCGAGCTCCAAACCGAAATGCAGACAAAGTAGGCTTTGGCGGTTTCCACTCCGTTACAGTGGAGGATGGGTAAACGACTGCCCATCCGGTGAGTGGATTGCGTAAAAGCAATCAACAAAGGTGGCACCGCGGGCTCCTCGTCCTTTGTAGATGAGGGGTCTTTTTGTATTTCTCTTTATAAATTGAATAGAGGATAAATCGATGAGCAAGAAGAGTACGTTCAGCCGATTCGTTACAGAGAACCGGGCAAGGTGAGAGCCGGTGCGATACGCTGTTCGGAATGGCCTTGCGAGAGGCGTCCTGAACTTTTAGTAGGGATGCCCGGGTTTCCGCCGTTAAAAGGATAGAGCATCGGAAAAGTTCCTGTGCTCGAAAAGGGGAAGCTTTTGCTTCAATCGAGGTGGCACCGCGGCGTAGTTCGTCCTCCAACCATACAGGCATTCCTGTGTGATTGGAGGACTTTTTTCTTTTAGAAAAGATGAGGAAGGTGAGTCTAGTTGAGTGTAGTGCGAGAAAAGAATTTTGTTATGAAAGAAATTGAGGGGGATCTGCTGACCCCTGTGGCGGTGTTTAAAAAGTTAGATGGGCAGAAAAAGTTTTTATTGGAAAGTTCTTTTAAACATGAAGAGAGAGGCCGTTATTCATTTTTAGGCATGAATCCTTATATGGAATTCATTGCGGAAAATGGAAAAATAACGGTCCGTGATCTGATTGCCAAAGAAACGGAACAATCAGAAGGAGATCCTTTTAAAAAGCTGGAAAGCTATTTTCCAAAACAAGATGACGAGAACCTGCCTTTTCCTTTTATTGGAGGAGCTATCGGATACATTGGCTACGATTCCATCCGTTATGTTGAGAACATTGGAAACGTACCTCGAGATACAATTCAAATGCCGGATATGCATTTAATGTTTTATGAAAACGTCATTGTATTCGATCATCTTCTCCAAAAAGTGTATATTTTGGCAATGAGTTTAAGCCGTAAAAAGAAACCCGAAGAATTGGAGAAAGAAGTCCATCAATTAGAAAAGATGTTGGATCGTCCTGTTTCAGAAGATTCCATTGAAAGCAATGTGAAAGTTTCCTTTACCTCTAATGTGTCCAAAAGTGAATATTGCCGTATGGTGGAACGGGGGAAAGACTTCATTCGAAAAGGAGATATTTTTCAAGTGGTGCTATCCCAGCGCCTAGAGGCTCCATATAAGGGGAATCCTTTCGATTTATACAGAAAGCTTCGAAAGACGAACCCGTCTCCCTATATGTATTATTTGGACTTTTCGGACTATATTGTCGTGGGCATCTCTCCGGAAAGCTTAATCAAAGTGTCCGGACGCAAATTGATGACGAATCCGATCGCAGGAACCCGTCCGCGCGGCGCAACGGATGAGGAAGATAGAAGATTGGAAAAAGAGCTGCTTTCGGATGAAAAAGAATTGGCTGAACACCGTATGCTGGTGGATCTCGGTCGAAACGATATTGGAAAAGTAGCGGAAATTGGTTCGGTACGCGTGACGAAGGATCAAGTGGTCGAACGATACAAACATGTGATGCACATTGTTTCAGAAGTGACCGGTACGTTGAAGAATGAGGTTCATAGTTTAGAAGCATTGAAAGCGTGTTTGCCGGCCGGAACCGTTTCCGGAGCTCCCAAGATTCGAGCGATGCAAATCATCAATGATTTAGAGCCGGAAAAACGTGGATTATATTCGGGAGCGATCGGATATTTGTCCGCAAGCGGAGACTTGGATTTTGCCATTGCCATCCGCACGATGATTGTGAAAGACGAAAAAGCTTATGTTCAAGCCGGTGCAGGCATCGTCTATGATTCGATTCCTGAGAAAGAGTATGAGGAAACGCTTAATAAAGCAAAAGCATTGCTGGAGGTGGAGTAAATGATTTTATTAATCGATAATTATGATTCTTTTACTTATAATCTTTATCAATTAATCTCGGAATTAGGGAAAAATGTTCAAGTTGTTCGTAATGATGAGATAGTTGTCGAAGAGATTGAAAAAATGGAGCCGGAAGCGATTGTGATTTCGCCGGGGCCCGGTACACCGGATAATGCCGGCATATGCCTGGAATTAATCCGCAATTATTACCACAAAATCCCGATTTTGGGCATTTGCCTCGGACATCAAGCGGTCGCTGCCGCTTTTGGAGCGAAGATTATTCAGGCAAAAACGATTAAGCACGGAAAGACGTCGCTTATCCATCATACTGGTCAAAGCATTTTTTCCGGTTTTTCTGAACCTTTGGAAGTCATGCGCTACCATTCTTTAGCTGTTGATGAAAAGACGCTCCCTTCTAAATTCGAGATTTTAGCGGAATCTACGGATGATGGAGAAATCATGGCCATCAAACATAAAGAATATCCTCTTTATGGGCTGCAGTTTCATCCCGAATCCATCGGTACAAAAAACGGAAAAGAATTGATTCGTCGATTTTTCTTGGAAACAAAAAAGGAGCGGAAGATGAATCATTACTTAAAAAAGCTGTCAGAGCGGCAATCTTTGAATCAAGAAGAAATGAGATCGGCTTCTCGGGAATTGCTGTCAGATGAAATTACAGACAGCGAAGTGGCGGCATTTTTAATGGGGCTAAAAGCGAAAGGAGAAAACGCAGATGAAGTAGCGGCGCTTGTGGAAGTTCTCCGTGAACATGCGCTAGGCATCAAGAAAAAAATTCCGAACGTCATGGATAATTGCGGAACTGGAGGAGACGGAGCCCACAGCTTTAATATTAGTACGACCAGTGCTTTTGTGTTGGCGGGAGGCGGCGTGAAGGTCGCGAAACACGGCAACCGAAGCGTCTCCAGCAAAACGGGCAGCGCCGATGTTTTAGAATATTTAGGAATCTCGCTGGATTTGCATGAAGAGGAAGTCGAAGAGCTGTTGGAAGAAAATCATATTGCGTTTCTGTTTGCGCCGCACGTTCATCCGCGCATGAAAAAAATTATGAAAGTGCGCCGCGATTTAAAGATTCCTACGATTTTTAATTTAATTGGGCCGCTGACCAACCCGGTCGATTTAGATAGCCAGCTTTTGGGAATCTACCGAAGGGATATGCTTGAGATGATGGCAGATGTGCTGAATCGTCTCGGAAGAAAACGAGCTGTCGTTCTTAACGGCGCCGGCTTTATGGATGAAGCTTCTCTTTCTGGAGAAAATCATTTAGTTCTTTTGGAAAATGGCCATGTAGAAAAAATGACGGTGACTCCGGAAAAGGTAGACCTGCCTTATTATTCGAATGAAGCTATTGTGGGCGGTGAGGCCAAAGAAAATGCTGAAATTTTAATCGGTGTACTCAAAGGAGAAAAAGGCGCTTATCGTGATACGGTACTGTTAAATGCCGGTTTAGGCTTTTTTGCGAACGGAAAAGCGGATACCATTCAAGAAGGGATTCGACTGGCGAAAGAAAGCATCGATTCCGGAAGGGCATTATCGGCATTGCAATATTTGATCGACTACAGCGAAAAAAGAAAAAGAGTGGTGATCTAAATGAGCGGAACCATTTTAGACAGAATATTAGAAAAAAAGAAGGATGAAGTGAGAAAACTAAAGGAACAATTCGACGCTGGAAATGAAAGCAAATTTCAAAAAATCTCTTTCTATGATTCCTTTATCCATGCAGACAAAATGAATATTATTGCGGAAGTGAAAAGAGCTTCCCCCTCAAAAGGAAATATCAATCTGGATGTAAATCCTGCTAAACAGGCAAAACATTATGAGGCGAGCGGGGCGAATGCCATTTCCGTTTTAACCGACGAACCTTTTTTTAAAGGAACATTAGCAGACTTAAAAGCAGTTCGCGATGTAGTGGGTTTGCCGATTTTGTGTAAAGATTTCATCATCGACCCCATCCAAATAGATGCCGCCAAACAGGCTGGAGCCAATGTGATCTTGTTGATTGCGGCCGCTTTGGATGATGAGAAACTGAAGTCTTTGTACGAGTACGCCTACAAGCAAGATTTAGAAGTTCTACTAGAAGTGCATAACGAGGAAGAAATGGAGCGGGCGCTTGTTTTGAATCCTTCTGTCATTGGCGTCAATAATCGCAATCTAAAAACGTTTGAAGTAGACTTAGGGGTCACGGAACGACTGTTGTCTCGATTTGGAAAGAATCATGACCGCATTTTTATAAGCGAGAGTGGAATCAAGACGGCGAAAGACGTAGAGCGTGTGCAAAAAGCAGGAGCTAAAGCGATTTTGGTCGGGGAAACGTTGATGCTGGCAGATGACATTCAACTAACGATGAATCAACTAAAAGTCCATTTGAGGTGAAACCGATGTTTGTGAAAATTTGCGGAATAACGGATATAGAAACAGCGTTATTTGCCGCTGAATGCGGGGCGGATGCCATTGGCATGGTGTTTGCGAACAGCAAAAGGCGAGTTTCCTTAAAGAAAGCGAAAGAAATATCCAAAAGCTTGCCGAAAAGTGTTTGGAAAATCGGTGTCTTCGTCAATGAAGATCCTGATATTGTTCGAAACATCGCAAAAGAAGCAGATTTGGATTTTGTTCAGCTGCATGGGGAGGAGACTCCGGAATACTCGAGATCTTTAGGTGTTCCTGTCATTAAAGCCTTTGGGTTGAGCAAAGAGACAAACGAACGTGAGATGGCAGACTTTCCGGCTAGTTATTTGTTGGTAGACAGCCCAAAGGGAGCTTATTACGGAGGAAACGGAAAAACATTTGATTGGAGTTTAATAGAAGAAAAACGATTGAAAAAAGAAAATTTGATCATTGCCGGCGGGTTAAATCCGGAAAATGTTCAGCAAGCCATTCAAGCCATACAGCCATTTGGTGTCGATGTGTCAAGCGGCGTAGAGACGGAGGGGCGCAAAGACCGCCGGAAAATCAAATTGTTTATAGATGAAGCAAAAGGAGTGCAAAAAAGATGAGTACGTATGTTCAACCAGATGAAAAAGGATATTTTGGGCCGTTTGGAGGCCGCTTTGTTCCGGAAACGTTAATGAGAGCTGTCCAGGAATTGGAAATCGCTTATGAAGAAGCGAAAAACGACGAAAACTTTTTGCAAAAGCTGCGCTATTACTTAAAAGAATACGTAGGGCGACAAACGCCGCTCTACTATGCTAAAAATCTAACGGAAAAACTCGGAGGCGCGAAAATCTATTTGAAGCGCGAAGATTTGAACCATACGGGAGCCCATAAAATCAACAATACGATCGGGCAGGCGCTTCTTGCGTTGCGAATGGGAAAAAGAAAGGTGGTAGCAGAAACAGGAGCAGGCCAGCACGGTGTAGCGACGGCGACCGTTAGTGCCCTGCTAAATATGGATTGTATCATCTTTATGGGGGAAGAGGATGCTCGCCGCCAGAAGCTGAATGTGTTTCGAATGGAGCTTCTTGGCGCAAAAGTTGTCAGTGTGCGTCAAGGAAGCGGCACATTGAAAGACGCGGTTAATGAAGCGCTTCGCTACTGGGTGGCGAATGTGGAAGATACTCATTATATTATGGGATCGGTTCTTGGCCCTCATCCATTTCCAAAAATAGTACGCGATTTTCAAAGTGTAATCGGAAAGGAAACAAAACAACAAATCATCGAAAAAGAAGGAAAGCTTCCGGATGCTATTGTAGCCTGTGTCGGTGGGGGCAGCAATGCGATGGGGATGTTTTACCCATTTTTGGAAGATGAGTCCGTCCGCTTGTTCGGTGTCGAGGCAGCCGGAAGCGGACTAGATACCGGCAAACATGCTGCTACACTCACGAAAGGATCAGTCGGAATTTTACACGGGTCGAAAATGTATTTATTGCAGGATGAAAATGGGCAAATTCAGGAAGCCCACTCCATTTCAGCGGGATTGGATTATCCCGGAGTAGGTCCCGAACATAGCTTGTTAAAAGAAATCAAAAGAGTCCATTATACATCGGTGACCGATCAAGAAGCGCTGGAAGGATTTCAAACGTTGACGAAAACGGAGGGGATTATTCCGGCGTTGGAAAGTTCCCATGCGGTGGCGCATGCATTGAAATTAGCGCCGACGATGAAGCCGGAAGAAGTGTTGGTGGTTTGTTTGTCCGGACGAGGAGATAAAGACGTTGAAACGGTTCAAGCTGTGTTGAAAGGGGAAGAAAAATGACGGCTCTATCGATTGCAGAAGCATTTCATCAATTAAAACAAAACAACGAAAAAGCGTTTGTTGCGTATATCATGGCGGGGGACGGGGGTTTGTCCAGTTTAAAAGACAAGGTGCTCTTTTTGGAAAAAGCCGGTGCCAGCATGGTAGAAATCGGCATTCCTTTTTCTGATCCCGTTGCAGACGGCCCAGTTATCCAAGAAGCGGGAAAACGGGCGCTGAAAGAGGGAGTGTCGCTTGCAAAAGTGCTTGCTGAAATTGCCGCTTTTCGTTCTAGTGTCACTATTCCTTTGATTGTGATGACGTATATAAACCCTGTGTATGCATATGGAATCGAACGCTTTGTCAACGATTGCGCCAAAGCGGGCGTCAACGGAGTGATCCTTCCTGACGTTCCTTTTGAAGAACAGGGAATCCTTTCTCAAGAACTAAAAGAAAAGAATATCGATTTGATTCAACTCGTTACGTTGACGAGTCCAGAAGAGCGGAAAAAGAAGATTGCCCAAGCTTCCAATGGATTTCTATATGCGGTGACGGTGACGGGAATCACAGGGCAAAGAAACAAATTGCCGGAGGAATTGTCCGGGTATTTAGAACACTTGAAAAAGATAAGCCCTGTTCCGGTGCTAGCCGGTTTTGGCATTTCCAATCACCGTCAAGTAAAAGAAGTCGGTTCCTATTGCGACGGGGTCATTGTTGGAAGCAAAATTGTCGATCTGTTTCATCAAGGAAAAGAAGAAGAAATAATCGAACTGATTGGCAAGAAAACGGAATCGATTCTTTAAACGGAGATGCATCGTCTTAAATACATTCAAGCAGCGATTTCGAAAAATGGGGAGCTAATCCGTCAGACGGAAAAAAGACGAAGAAACGGTTTTAAGAGATCTGGGTTTCCAGGTCTCTTTTTTGTGGAAAAGTGGAAAATGGAGGTTTATTTTTCTAAAATAGGGAGAAAGACGAAAAAGGAGCCGGTGGAATCATGGATGAACGAAAAATTCCGTTGCTAGTAGCAAAACGATTTTTTAACGAACGGTATTATGACCAATCCGCCCAAACCGCTTATTATTTCATGTTGTCGTTTATTCCGTTTTTAATGTTTATGTTTTCGCTCATTCGCTTTTTCCCTATCAACCAAAACGACTTTTTGGAGATCATTGAGCCCTATGCTCCGAAAAATACTTATGCATTTATTCGCCAAACGGTCGATCAAATCATGAACCAACAACCATCCCATGTTTTTTCATATAGTTTGATCGCCTCTTTTTGGATTGCCTCCGTGGCCGTTCAGTCGTTAGTCCGTTCATTAAATGATGCCTACCATATACGGAGGCGTAAATCATTTTTAGGAGGCCTTGTCAACGATCTTGTTTTAACATTCGGCCTAATGGTGATGTTGACTTCTTCCTTGTTCTTGCCCATTTTGGAAAATATCGTTCTGAGGATGTTCGATCAAACGATTTCTTTTCCATTTAATTGGTATCCATGGTGGTATATTTTAAGATGGGGAATAGGAACGGTATTTCTTTTCGGTTTTTTTCTCTTTTTTTATCATGCTGTTCCGAGCAAGCGCGTTTTATGGAAAGAGGCTTTGCCAGGTGCGATTTTTGCAACTATTGGTTGGCAAGGAGCCTCTATTGGTTTCGCTTTCTACGTCAGTTTAGGGGGATATACCAAAATTTACGGTCAATTAGGAAGTATTATCGTTCTTCTTATTTGGTTTTATTTAACGGCGGCTGTCATTTTGATCGGCGGATTATTGAATGCAACCATTTTGGAGCATCCTGTTTCAGAAAAGTAAAGATAAAAGGTCCGAGCGCTCTGAAAAAAGTGATTGTAGCTGTTGCCGGGATTCAAGCTGCATTTTTGTTTTTCTTATGAGACCCTAACGAATGTTTATTGATACTGTTTTCGTTTGACCGTGAGCCAAGGACGCTCGTCTTCCCAATGGACGCGAACGGGAATGGAAAAAGCTTCTGACAACACGTCGTCGGTCAGTACATCCTCTTTTGCTCCCGCAGCGATGACACGACCGTTTTCCAGAACAAGGACGTGGCTGATCGTTGGGATGATTTCCTCGATATGGTGGGTTACGTAAATAAGGTGGAGCTTCTTTTCTATGATAGTTTCTTGAACGGCGTTCAGCAATTCTTCGCGAGCACGGATATCCAATCCGCTGCATGGTTCGTCTAAAATGAGGATTTCAGGATTAGCCATAAACGCTCTGGCGATAAGGACACGCATTTTTTCTCCTTGGGAAAGAGATTGGTAAGCGCTCCCTTTTAAATAGCCGATTCGGAATTGTTCCATGAAAGCATCAGCTTGATCCAAGTCTTCATGGCTGACTTGTTCGTACAATCCGATGGAAGCAAATTTTCCGCTCAAAACGATTTCTTCTACTGATTCATTTTTCAAAACATCATCAAAGCGACTAAGCGAATGGCTGACGATTCCGATTTTTTTTCGCAGTTCGGGGATATTCGTTTCGCCAAAACGTTCCCCCAAAACGACAACTTCTCCTTTCGTAGGATACTGGTAGCCGCAAACAATATTCAATAAAGACGTTTTTCCAGAGCCGTTTAACCCGAGCACCGCCCATTGTTCTCCGGATGAGATCTCCCAGTTGATCGAGTCCAAAATGGTTCGGTTTCCTCTTTGCCAACTTACATTTTTAAGCGAGACGAGTTTTTTCATCGTTTTTCCCCTTTTCCAACCTTCATTCAAAAAAATTGTAGCAAAAAAGATTTGTAATTAAAAGAAAATTCCGTTAAATAAAAGGGGTTCCTCCAACGGTAAAGCATATTCAAATACTTTAAGAAACAGGGCCAACTAACTGTTTCACATGATTTGTCATTTACTTTCTAAAGTAAATATATGGGAGAACAATAACAAAAGGTTCAGAAAAACTTTTCAGTGACCGAAAGATGAAGAGATATTGAAGAATACTACGGAGATTCTTCCTTGTTATTTGGCAAATGAATTTCGGAAATTTGCCAATCTTCCATCCGCAAGAAGCAGATTTCTAAAATACCGTCTTGAAATTCAGCTTTAGCTCCTTTGCGTTTGACAAGCGCTGGTAAAACAATTTCTTGTCGTTCCCCCATTTCCGGGACATTATAAATGATCGCTTTTTGGGAAGTATGATGAATTTTCAAATGTTGCAGCCACTCTTCCTTGAGTCGCAGCCGAAGGAATACATAGTCAAACGTTTCAAAAACCTCGATAGGGATTGGAGGAGAGGGAGGAGATGTTTCTTTTTCTGGAGAAGGAGGATCTTGCTTTTCGAATTGTGAAGAGAATGGATGGGTTTGCTGCCAATTAGGAGGGATGGTTTTCTTCATCATTTCTTGTATAAACTGTTCTACGTCGGCTGGGTTGAGTTGTTTCATCCAGTCATTAGGGAGGTTTTCATTCGAAAAAAACCAGTTCCACGGAAACATGCCAATCCCCCTCGAATTCCATATTCGTTCTTCATATCTTATGTCTTGAGCCTAGGAAACGTTCAGATGGTGTTGATTGAGGAGCGGGTAAAAAAGGAAAAAACGGAATAAAGCAGAAAAAAAGATAGCCAATTTTATTTGTTCTATAAAAATTAATAATTTTGTCAAAAAGGATTGATTTTTAAAGAAAGAGTAGTAAGATGGTACATGAAAAAAATTAAACTTATTTCAGAAAAAAGGGAATAGAAGGTGAAAAAATTATTTCAGAATAATCAGGATGTTGTTACGAATTTCACAAATTGATCAATATGAAAATGAGAAGATCATTGGTCAAATCAATGAAGACAATTAGACGAAAAAGAAAGGATATTCTTTCAATTTTTACTTTAGCGTGGTAAAATGGACTTGTAAGCGTTTTTAATTATTTTTGGAATAATTTATGAATGTGGGATGACGAGAAAATCAATAACAGGACGTTACGGTTGGAGGTTTTGCATGATGAACACACAAACATCAAACCAAAGGGGACCGTGGAACCGCTTTTCTGGGCCTAACCTCGGTTATATCATGGAGATGTATGAAAAATATTTAGAAGATCCAGAAAGTATTGACTCGGATCTTAAAGAATTATTCAACCAGTGGGGAGCTCCGGTTGTCGAAGAGGGATGGGAACAATCTGCACCTAGAACGGGAACGTTTCGTCCGGCTCCGCAAGGACAAGTGGATTATCACAAAATTGTTGCTGCTGTGAAGCTGGCCGATAATATCCGCTTTTACGGTCACCTCGCGGCGGATATCAATCCTTTAAATGATCGAAATAAAGATTCACGTCGAATTGAATTAGAAGAATTTCAACTGACGGAAGAGGATTTAAAAAATATTCCGGTTGAATTTATTTGTCCAAACGCACCTTCTCATGTCCAAAACGGACTCGATGCCATCAATCATTTAAAGAAAGTTTATACGGATAAACTTGCTTTTGAATTTGCCCAAGTTCATGAAATGGAAGAAAGAAATTGGCTTCGTCAAAAAGTGGAATCAGGAAGCTTTTATCCATCTTTAAATAAAGAAGAAAAGATACAATTATTAAAGCGCTTAACGGAAGTGGAAGGCTTTGAAAAGTTTTTGCACCGTACGTTTGTTGGTCAAAAACGGTTTTCTATTGAAGGCTTGGATGTGATGGTTCCACTGATTGACGAGTTAATTCGAAAAGCAGTATCAAAAGGGGCAGAAAGCATCAATATTGGCATGGCCCACCGCGGACGTCTGAATGTGCTGGCTCACATTCTCGGTAAACCTTACGAAATGATTTTTGCTGAATTTCAGCATTCTCCTAGCAAAAAATTAATACCTTCTGAAGGATCCATCGGAATTACATACGGTTGGACTGGTGACGTAAAATACCATCTTGGCGCCGATCGCCGTGTAAAAGAAAGCAACCAAGGACAAACACGGATCACGTTAGCCAACAATCCAAGCCACTTAGAAGTGGTAGATCCGGTTGTAGCAGGCTATACAAGAGCTGCGCAAGAAGATCGAACTCAACCTGGCTACCCAAAACAGGATGTAAAAAAATCTTTGACGATTATGATTCATGGAGACGCCGCTTTTCCGGGAGAAGGCATCGTGGCTGAAACATTGAACTTAAGCCGATTGCCTGGTTATCAAACAGGTGGTTCGATTCATGTAATCGCCAACAATATGATCGGATTTACAACAGAAAGCTACGATTCTCGATCCACACGATATGCTTCTGATATTGCGAAAGGCTTTGAAATGCCAATTGTACACGTGAACGCAGACGATCCTGAAGCTTGTCTAGCGGCGGCCATTTTAGCTTTTGAATATCGAAATACGTTCCATAAAGATTTTGTAATCGATTTAGTTGGATACCGGCGTTTTGGACATAATGAAATGGATGAACCGATGGCGACAAACCCAACCTTATATAAAATCATACAAAACCATCCAACAGTCCGAGCCATATATGCCGATCAGTTAGTTAATGAAGGGTTGATTCAAAAAGATCTGGCTTCAAAATTTGAAAAAGAAGTTGTGGATAAACTGAAAGCAGCGTATGAAAAAGTGCCGAAGAAGGATGAAAACCCGGATATTGTGATGAATCCGCCTATACAGGTGGAAAACCTTCTGCCTAATCCACAAGAAGAAATTGACGAAAATATATTGAGAGAAATTAACCAACAATTATTAGAATGGCCGAAAGATTTTCACGTATTCAACAAATTAGAGAAAATTTTAAAACGCCGTGAGGGAGTTTTTGAAGGCAAAGGGAAAATCGACTGGGCCCATGCAGAAACATTGGCGTTCGCAACCATTCTACGAGATGGAACACCTATCCGTCTTACAGGCCAAGATTCTGAGCGCGGTACGTTTGCGCAGCGGCATCTCGTTCTTCATGATATGGAAACAGGTGAAAAATATATCCCGTTGCACCATATTAAAGGTGCGAAAGCTTCATTTGTCGTTCACAACAGTCCTTTGACAGAAGCAGCTGTTGTAGGATTTGAATACGGATATAACGTGTTTGCGCCTGAAACGCTCGTTTTATGGGAAGCTCAATTTGGAGATTTTGCCAATATGGCCCAAGTGATGTTTGATCAATTTATTTCTTCCGGAAGAGCGAAATGGGGGCAAAAATCGGGACTTGTGATGCTTTTGCCGCACGGATATGAGGGCCAAGGCCCTGAGCATTCCAGCGGACGTGTTGAACGTTTCTTGCAGCTGGCTGCCGAAAACAACTGGACGGTTGCAAACTTGACGAGTACAGCTCAATATTTCCATATTTTACGACGTCAGGCAGCCGTTTTGAGAAAAGAAGAAGTAAGACCGTTAGTGATCATGACGCCAAAAAGCTTACTTCGCCATCCTTTGGCTGCATCTACCGTAGAAGAGCTTGCCCATGGCCATTTTAGTCCAATATTGGAGCAAAGCGGCTTAGGTGAAAAACCAAATAAAGTAGAACGTATTGTTCTATGCAGCGGAAAAATTGCGATTGATTTGGCTGAGCAATTGGATAAAGAAGAAAATCTTGATTGGCTTCATATTTTGAGAGTGGAAGAATTATACCCATTCCCTAGAGAAGAAATTAAAGAAGTGTTATCACGTTATCAAAATGTCAAAGAACTTGTATGGGTTCAAGAAGAACCGCAAAACATGGGTGGATGGTCTTATGTGGATCCTCGTTTAAGAGACATAGCTCCAGAAGGAGTGGAAGTTCGCTATATTGGACGGAGAAGACGTTCAAGCCCGTCTGTTGGAGATCCTGTCGTCCATCGAAAAGAACAAGATCATATTATTAAACAAGCGTTAACAAGACCATAAAACACTTTCATGCCGGTCTTTCCCCTATGGCCTATTTACGGGGGAAGATTGCGGATGCCTCCTAGGAATAAAACTTTGACTGGATGGTTTTGTCATAGATCCAGGAGGCATATCGTTTCCATTCTCCTTTTTTAGGATGATGGTGGTTCTTTTGAATAAAAAAGCTTTGGAAGGAAATTAGGAGGAGGACATCACAGTGGCTGAAATTAAAGTTCCCGAATTGGCAGAATCGATTACTGAAGGTACTATCGCACAATGGCTTAAAAAGCCTGGAGATACGGTTGAAAAGGGAGAATATATAGTTGAACTAGAAACAGATAAAGTAAATGTAGAAGTGATCAGCGAAGAATCAGGAGTTATTACAGAATTAAAAGCGAATGAAGGAGATACGGTAGAAGTTGGTCAAGTGATAGCTGTGGTGGAAGAAGGTGCTGCTGCTCCTGCTCCAGCCCCACAAGAACCAAAAGCAGAAGAACCAAAAGAAGCTCCAAAAGCAGAGGCACCAAAACAAGAAGTAAAACAAGAATCTGTAGCGATCAAAGACGATGGTCCAAAAGAACGGCCGATTGCTTCACCAGCCGCTAGGAAATTGGCCCGCGAAAAAGGAATCGACTTGTCTCAAGTCCCTACTATCGATCCGTTAGGCCGCGTTCGCAAACAAGACGTAGAATATTTTGCCAACCAACCAAAAGCCGAAGCGAAACCTGCGCCTGCGGTTTCGCAAGCAGCGCCTCAACAAAACACAGCAGCAGTTCAGGATGAAAAACCGGTCGTTCGAGAGCGTATGAGCCGCCGTCGACAAACCATTGCGAAACGCCTTGTTGAAGTGACCAATACCGCTGCCATGCTGACAACCTTTAATGAAGTCGACATGACGGCTGTAATGGACCTCCGCAAACGGTATAAAGAAAAATTCATTCAAGAATATGATGTACGTCTAGGATTTATGTCTTTCTTTACAAAAGCCGTCGTGGCGGCATTGAAAAAATATCCTTATGTCAATGCAGAAATTCAAGGCGACGAAATTTTACTCAAAAAATATTATGATATCGGCGTAGCCGTTTCAACAGATGACGGTTTGATCGTTCCAGTTGTCCGCGACTGCGATCGTAAAAACTTCGCAGAAATCGAAAGAGACATTGCAGATTTAGCTGAAAAAGCACGCAATAAAAAATTATCGCTTAACGATCTGCAGGGCGGAACCTTTACGATTACAAACGGCGGAGTATTTGGTTCACTCATGTCCACTCCTATCATTAATGGTAATCAAGTGGGAATTTTAGGAATGCACACGATTCAACTTCGACCAGTTGCCATTGATAAAGATCGGATTGAAAACCGCCCGATGATGTATATCGCCCTTTCATACGACCATCGAATTATTGATGGAAGAGACGCTGTCGGATTCTTGAAAACTGTAAAAGAACTTTTGGAAAATCCAGAATCCCTGCTTTTAGAAGGCTGATCTCTTTTAAAAAATCGATTAAGGCTGAATTTTTATGCGCAGTTTATGAAAGGAAATTCGTTTACTCTGTTTATGCGACCAGACAAAAGATGCCGCCATGAGAGCGGCATCTTTTTTGAATGTGCGCCCGGCATGTACATGAACTATAGGGTGTAAGTCCCGAACCCCGAAGACAGAAGTAGAGGTTAGCCAAGAGCAAGGGTGTCCGTGGTGACGCGGAATCTGAAGGAAGCTGGAGGCAAAACACCGGTCCGAGGAACACGAACCTCATATAAGGCTAGGTATGATGGAGTGAGTTTGCATAACAAAACAAAGCTCTTTCTGTCGAAGGTCATATCGAGTAAATGAGGCGGATAGATGGTGTGAAAGTGCATGTACTTACCCGGGGAGGTCTGGCGGATATGTGAAGTACTCTTCATAACCTACTTAGTGATAAGTAGCTGAACCGTCAGAAGTCAGCAGAGGTCATAGTATTAGTTGGTCTAGAACAACTAAGAAGGACCGAACAATTAAGAGAGAATAGCCCTTGGTATTCAGTGAGTCATGATGAACACAGAAAACGTAGTACCTCACTTGAGGGAGGAAGCGGTGAATCCCGTGGGAGACCTCTTGGAGGGTGGAGTGACCACTGGCATAAAGAGAACAGCTATTCACGGAAGTTATAAAGACTTGCGTCAATTATCTTAATTGAACCGCCGTATACGGAACCGTACGTACGGTGGTGTGAGAGGACGGGAGTTAATCGCTCCCTCCTACTCGATTCATTCATATTTTTTGATTTATGCTTTGCCATTGTGACAGCTTGGGGTCACTCCGTAACGTTTTGTTTTCTGGTTCGAAGGCTTGTGCGGCACAAGAACACCATCTTTTTTTGTGAAAAATGGTGAAGGAACAACTTGAGATGTGACAAATAAAAAAGATGGCCCGTGAAAGACCATCTTCTCATTCCGTTTATTCCATATTGCTGCACTAGTATCGTGCAGGATTTAATCCCCTCCGTTTGACTTCCTTCTTTAATAATTCAATCCATTCACGTTCCTGACCTTTTTTTAATGCGTCGCGATAGGCTGCCACCAATTGTTCATTGCTCATGATTTTCAATGACAAAACCCCTCTCGGAAAGGATTTATAATATAGAATCATCTATATTGTCTGATATTTTAACAAATTATGATTTCGTTTGCAAAGGAAAATTCGGGGAAATTTTGAAAAATAAAAGGTGGAAAAAAATCGAAAAAGCAAAAAAGTACAAGCGATTTCTATGCCGCCAAGGCGTCTTTTTCAGTCGAACTCCTTGTATTGAACAGAAAAAGGGGTCATATGGTAAAATGAGAATATCAGGAACGAACGGAAAGGAGTGATGGCAATGCATATTTATACAAGCGAAGAGATTCGACGAGTGGACTCATTGGCAGAATCCAACGGCATGTCGCCGTTTACATTAATGGAAAATGCTGGAAGAGAAATATTTCGATTATTGCTTCCACACATTCATAAACAAGATCGAGTTCTGATTTTATCAGGGCGAGGCAACAACGGAGGAGACGGCATCGTCCTTGCACGCTATTTAAAGCTAAATGGAATTAAGGCCGACTTGGTCTTTCCTGTGGGAATGCCTAAAACGGCGCCGGCTATCCAGCATTTTGAATATTTCCGTTCGCTCGGATTTGATCAAAGCCCATTTCAACCTGAATTAAAATATGATATGATCATTGACGGAATCTTAGGCGTCGGGGCCAGGCTTCCGATGAAAGAAGATGTAAGGAAAATTTTAAAATGGATAAATGGACAATCTGGGAAAACAGTGGCGATCGATATTCCAACCGGAGTCTTGGCGAATGAAGGGAAATGTGATCAAAATGCTTATCGGGCGGACATGACCATCGTTCTGCACGGATATAAGCCATCGTGTTTTTTGTTCCCGTCTTCCGACTATTACGGAAAACTATACATAGCGGATATTGGATTGCCTCATGAAAGCAAGTGGAAAGTGTGGACAAAAGCGGATGTACTGAAAAGTTGGCCTAAATCGAAGACGAATTCTCATAAAGGGACTTATGGCAACGGTTTATTAATAGCCGGCAGCGATTCGATGCCCGGCAGCGTCGCACTGGCTTCTATCGGAGCGATGAGATTCGGAATCGGAAAACTTTCGGTTGCCACATCGAAACATGCTTCGCTCTTTGTGGGGGCTCAAGTTCCAGAAGCGACTTTTATTTATGAGCCTTTACAAGATATAAAAAAGATGGAAATAGAAAAGAAATTTTCTTGCCTGGCTGTGGGTCCCGGATTAGAACCGGATGATCCATTGGAACAATTGATCACGGAGTTGCTGCCAATGGATATACCTAAAATATTGGATGCCGGTGCCTTGCGTGGTCGCGATTACAGTAAATCCCAAAACCACGTGATTGTGACGCCCCACCCAGGTGAATTTTCACGAATGACCGGTCTGGAAACGAAGTTTATTCAGGAGAACCGTCTTCAAGTGGCTTCTCAATATTCAATGAAACACCGGGTAATAGTCGTGCTGAAGGGGCAGTACACGGTGATTGCGTTTCCTGACGGATCAGGATTGATTAATCTTACAGGAAATCGAGCTCTCTCCAAAGGGGGGAGCGGAGATATTTTGACCGGTATGTTGTTAGCCAGCGTAGGAATTCATTCGAACGTTCAAGCTGCTGTGGCAAATGCTGTATACCTTCATGGGGCTTGTGCTGATCTTTGGGTTCAATCGAACGGCAGCGCTGCGATGACCGCCCATGATTTTCAACGGCTGCTCCCTGTTGTTTGCAAGGAAATGGAAAAAGAATTGGAGGAATGAAGACATGATTCATCTGACGTGGAGAGAAAGACCAACTTTAAAAAGAGTGAAGTGCACCAATACCAATGCTAAAAAGTATATGGTCAACAATGTGTTGACAGTGGGAAAGATTTATGAAGTGAAAAATGAAACAGAAGAATTTTATTTCGTGGTGGATAATACAAACAAAGTGGCAGGATTTTACAAACATTATTTTGAAGAAGTAGAGGCATAAGGGATTGTCCCCAAATCCATTTTTAAACACGGAAACCCGTCGAGATAAAATCATTTTCTCGTCGGGTTTTCTCTATTTCGGGATTTTTTTTGAAGCAAATAGTGGTCCTTTTCCGCCAGTTTCAAATCGGCTGATCGAACAGCCACATTATCAGAAGATATTCACGGAAAGCTTTGACGATTCTCCGTCGCGAATCAATGTTTGTTTTAATCAATAAAAATAGCTACTCAAGAAAATCGCCTCCATTTTTATTGTTAGCAGGACATAATGGAAAAGGCGATATTTTTTCATTTGGCTAAGTTACGTTTTATTGATGATTGCGAAATGGACGAGACTCCCACGGGAACAGCGAGCAAATCGAGACCCACAGAGAGGAAGCTCGAGGATCGCCCGCGGAAAGCGAATGAATTTCGCATCATCAAATAGACTTGTGCAAGCCGTCAACGCCTGCAAGCAGCCCAAATCATGAAGAATCGTTGCAAAACGCCCTTGAACAGGCAGCACGAGCTTGTGATCAAGTAAAAGAAAGCCTCGCAAACCAACAAAATGAAAATACTGCTATGTAACCCGGTGAATAACGGGTTTTTCGCTGCTATAAAATTTATAAAATCATAAAAAGTATTTAGAAAGATAATAATTAGCAGCAATGATTAAATGAGTCCATAAATGAGTTTCCCTTGTAAAAAATAAGGTGAAGAAGAGGATCGAAAAGAAAGTCTCATAACGAAAAAAATAAAATATGAGAAAAAAGAATAGTTTCTTTAATAATAGAAATGAATAATTATAAATTTTTAATAGTCACGAGTGCATTTTTTTGTTAGTATAACTTTGACGCAATTTATTATATAGAATAGAAAATGGACTAATTTACATTTAGAAATAACGGAGGGAGCAGGGGGATGCTTTTTAACGAAAGAATGGCATTGAAAATTCGTTTGGAACAATTAAATAATGTGGAAGTGAAGATTTTTCAGGAGATCCGAAAAGAACGGGAAGAAATTACAAACAGATTAAGAGAATTGGATGCGATGGAAAAAAATCTTCAAGGTGATTGGCCGGTAGAAGCATACTCCCCAAATGAAGCAGCCAACGCTGTTGATTCTGAAAAAAGAATCTTAGGGAGAAGAGAAGAAGTAAGCGAAATGAGAAAAGTGGCAGTCTCCATTTTGAAAGCGCAAAATGAACCGATTCGAGGAGTTGACTTGCAAAGACAGATTGAGGCCGTCACTTCTAGGAAAATCGCGAATATGACTACTTTTATGAAAGCGCTTATGAAAGAAGAACCGCATGTTCAAAAACTGGGAAGAGGATTGTACATTTACGATTATGAAGACTGATTGTTTATACATATGATTCAATTGATCGGTAAAACGGACGATGATGCCAACAGCTTAGGCTGATTACGGATGTAATCAGCTTTTTTGTTGTGGTCAAATATAATGGTCTTATGATTTTAAAGAATCTCCTGTATCATCTTTTAAATAGAATGCACGTTTGCCGACCGATCTCTTACCGTTTTAAAGCGGGCCTTACAAATAGTCTTGTTTCTTTTGGCAAGGTATAATAAAGTGTAAATTGGTTTATTCACGTCTTTTTCTTTTCAGCGTCTAGATTGAATGGAAAATATTTCAATTTAGAATGTATCAACGCTTTTTTGATAGGTGATGAAAGCAAGATATCCATCACTTAAATCTGTTATTGGTCATTTAATGAATGAAACTGTGCAAAATGCTTCATAGAAAGGATCGAGATAAATGAGTTCTATAGAATATTTGCCGCAGCCGGTTCAAGAAGAAATTCACAAACGGTCACAGCGGTTTAAAAATAAGGAACAGCAGACAAAAATACGATACAATGCCGAAGATCCGGCTATTTTTGTTGACGCAGCCATCGCATTGGCAATGGGGAAAAATATATTATTGAAAGGACCGACTGGTTCAGGGAAGACAAGACTGGCAGAGACGTTGGCGTCATTATTTTCGCAGCCGATGCACAGCATCAATTGTTCGGTGGATCTCGATGCAGAAGCAATGCTTGGATTTAAGACGATTCAGGAAAAAAACGGAAAACAAGTCATTGAATTTATTCCAGGCCCCGTTATCCAAGCGATGACAAAAGGGCATTTATTATATATAGATGAAATTAATATGGCCAAACCGGAAACACTTCCGATATTAAACGGAGTTCTTGACTACAGACGAACCATTACAAACCCTTTTACCGGCGAAGTCGTCAAAGCGGATCATGATTTTGGCGTCATCGCTGCCATTAATGAAGGATATATCGGAACGACGCCATTAAATGAAGCTCTCAAAAACCGATTTGTCATGATTGAAGTACCTTATATTAGCGGAGAAACGTTAAAAAAGGTGTTGCTTGATCAAAGCCTCCTGAAAGAGGAACGAAAGATTGATCAATTTGTGGCCCTTTCTTCCGATTTAATCGAGCAAGCCAAAAACGGAATTATTTCAGAAGAGGCGGCTTCCATTCGAGCATTGATTGATGCCTGTGATTTAGCCGTTTTTCTGCCGCCGATTCGCGCCATTAAGCGAGCGATTATAGATAAATTGGAAGATGAGAGAGAAAAAGCAGCGGTTCAAAACATCGCTGAGACGATATTCGGGTAGGGATGGATATGGAGCGGTTTATCCAATTTAACGATGAAAAAATCGATTCATTTTTATATATGCAACTGACCGACTTGGCGAAGACGTTATCGAAAAATAAAGAAATGGAAGTGGAATTCGGTCCGTTTTCCTACCTTGATAGAGGCCAACAAAAAGTTTTTGTAAGCTATTTTTGGGATCATCGGCCGGCGTTTGATAAAGTCAATGGACTGAAGAGCGATGTGTATTTAAGAGCCATTGGCAGCTTGCATTATACGGACTATGAACAAGTCCGACAGTATGTAAGAGAGGTAAAAAAGACATCCATTTCTTCTTTTGCCAAACAACTGTTAGTGCTTGCTGAAGATTTGCGTCTTGAAGATATTTGCACGCGTCTTAGACCGGGTACAAAACGTTCTTTTGCCATCCGTCGAAAATTATATAAACAGCATTTTCGAACACAGATGAATGCCAATTTAGTCAAGAGTGTCCTGACAGATGCTTTGTTTTGCAAGATTTATCTTATGCTGAATGCAGAGTCGCCTTTGGAAGCTGCCGGGAGTCTTGGTGAAAAGCTGGATTCGGTATTTCCGTTTATTGAACAAACGTTATTACCTATTTTGGATGCGAATTCTACAAGCGACGTTAGCCGCCGTTGTTTGCAAGTGGTAGAAGTTCTTGATGAACTGTTGGAAAAAGACATGCTGAATGAGTATTTTCACCTGCCGGAAACTGTTTTCCAATTAGAAGATGAGTTATCCTGGAAGGACGTAAAAAGAATGGATCCGTTGGAATGTCATAACCGGACTGAGAAAAAGAATGATGATGAAGACTTGATGGAGGAACAGTTTCAAACTTGGCATCGGGAAACAAAAGACAAAGGAAAATCGTTTCTTCAGTTTGATTTAGACCAAGGTTCAAAGAGCGATCTGCTGGGAGATGGTGTTCGCGAAGGAGATGTGGAGGACCAAGCTCTCGGCATCGTCCAAGGATCATCGCAAAAATCCTCTCGCCATGATTTTTTCTCGCTTGAGGCCGAACAAATGCGGGATACGAAAAAACAAACAGGTAAAGCCGAATATGGAAAGGAAAATCGTTTTGCCTATCCAGTGTTTAAAAGAGCAGCCATTCCGCGTCAGGAAGAGATTCTCCATTATCAACAACTGAAATCCTCCATCGCTCCTCTTAAGAAAAAGCTAAAAAAATTGATTACAGAAATATTGGAGCGTAAAAATAGTCATCCTCGGAACCATTTGCATTTTGGACGATTGGACAAAAATCTTCTTCGCTATTTTTTGGAGGAACAGCCAAGACTCTTTTATAAAAAGCACCAGCCCTCATGGGAGATTGATGCTGCTTTTGCCCTTCTGGTCGATTGTTCTGCTTCCATGGAAGATAAAATGAACGAGACAAAGGTGGGAATTACACTGTTTCATGAGGCGCTAAAATCCGTGAAAGTACCTCATGAGATCGCCGGTTTTTGGGAAGATGCGAATGAAGCCATTCCCGAGCGTCAGCCCAATTATTTGCAAACGGTGATCGATTATTCCTCCTCTTTAAATCCAGCAAGCGGACCCGAAATTTTGCAATTGAATGCTGAAGAAGACAACCGGGACGGTTTTGCCATTCGCATCATGACAGAACGAATCCTTCGTCGTTCTGAAAAACAAAAATTTCTGCTTGTTTTTTCGGATGGGGAGCCGGCTGCCTTGAATTACGCTCAAAATGGAATCATCGATACCCATGAAGCCGTTGTGGAAGCCCGAAAACAAGGGATCGAGGTGATCAACGTGTTTCTCTCCAAAGGCGGGATTGAGGAAGGGCAAAAAAAGACGATTGAAAACATTTATGGGAAATATACCGTTCTTGTCTCTAATGTGGAAGAATTGCCGGATGTCTTGTTTCCGTTGTTGCGAAAACTGCTTATTCAAAGCATTTAATTTCAACGTACACATGTGCGCCAGATCTTTCTAGTTATTTTTAGAGTTACGGTTGACATGAAAGTTTCTTCTTTAAATCGATTGAAATGCCTATTAAGATGGAGGCGAAATACTTGCTATTGGCAAAAAGAATTCCTTCTTGAATCATCAATCAATCGGTATAAAAAGCGGATTTGGCGCGCAGCTGATATCTTGTTCATGTCCAATTTTGGCTAGAGAAGAGGGAGATAATCAGATGGAACATATGAAACAAATATTGCGACAAATAGATGGAAAAGGCTATTCTTCCTACCAGCGATTACGCGGAGAGTACCGTTTTCCGGATTATACGCTCATCGTCGACCATGTCCAAAAAGACCCGTTTGCGACTCCGACGAAAATCCGGTTAATCGTTCCACTTCAAAAGTTGAATTTAAAAAAGGATCATTACAGTCCGAAGAGACGAAAGATCTATTGTGAAGATTTATTGGCGCGGAGAATAGCCCATTCATTAAAGAAAAGACGACAGACAGGAATGGGATCTGGAAAAAGCGGACAAATTCGTATTGACGTTCCGGGACAAGAAATTTTAGAAAGAACCGCTGTTCAGATTCATCAAACGCTTTCTATTTGCTTAACAGTGGGGCTGCCGGCGCGTGGCAGAACGATTTTAGGAAGAGAAGCGGAAACCATTTTCTTTCAAGATCTTCCGAAAATCGTGAAAGAAGCAGTCTATTCCGCTTCAAAAGCTGATTTTGACCAAGTGGTTCGATTATGTGACCAGCAATTTGCCATCCGCAAATGGATGAAAGAACATGATTATATTGCTTTTATTGCCAACGGATCGATTTTGCCGCGCGAGAGCGGGATAAGCGATTTGCCGGTGTCGAAAGAAAAGGCCATACCCTTTAAGAGTCCGAAAGAACTGGAAGTGAGCATTTCGCTTCCTCATCGTACGGAACCCATTGTGGGGATGGGAATTAAGAAAGGGGTGACATTGATCGTCGGCGGCGGTTTCCATGGCAAAAGCACGCTGCTTCAAGCAATTGAAAAAGGAATTTATAACCATATTGAAGGGGATGGCAGAGAGTTTGTCTTAACGGATGAAACCGCCGTGAAAATTCGGTCGGAAGATGGAAGAAGCGTGGCGTCGGTCAATATCGAACCTTTTATTCAAAATCTTCCTTTTGAAAAAGATACATTGCATTTTAGCACCGAAAATGCGAGTGGAAGTACGTCGCAAGCCGCCAATATTATGGAATCATTAGAAGCCGGTGCCAAAGTTCTTTTAATGGACGAGGATACTTCTGCGACTAATTTCATGATCCGTGATGCCAGAATGCAGGCCCTTATTTCGAAAGAACACGAACCGATCACGCCATTTGTAGATAAGGTACGTTCATTATTTACACAACATGGAGTGTCCACCATTCTCGTATTAGGTGGTTCAGGAGACTACTTGGATGTGGCCGATGTTGTCATAAAAATGGATCACTACTTGCCGTTTGATGTAACCAAGCAAGCAAAAGAAATTGCCAAACGTTTTTCTACTCAGCGTATTCGAGAAGGTGGAGAAACATTTGGAGAATTTCAAAGCCGCATCCCGTTGCCTCAATCGCTAAACTGCAGGAAAGGAAAAAAAGAGAAGGCAGCGGCAAAAGGAAAATACGAAATTCTGTACGGTCATGAATCCGTCTCTCTTCAAGCGGTGGAACAAATTGTCCATCCTAGCCAGACAGCTATGATCGCAGAAATTCTCCATTGGATAGAAAAAAAGGGATTTTTGAAAAAAAGAATGACTGTTTCTGAACTCCTGTTGATCGTGGAAAGAAAAATGAATGAGGAGGGGCTTGCTTCTTTTTCAAGCTTCCCGAAAAACCCCGGTGAACTAGCACGGCCGAGAGCATTGGAAATTGCTGCTGCTCTCAATCGGATGCGATCATTAAAAATTCATTGTTGAATCATAGAATATTTTTAAATAATATATTACTCAACTTTCGCACACAGTAATATTTAAGCATTGCTTGATATAATTAGGTATAGTGGCCAACCATTTATTCATTTGATTTTTAAAGATGTCCATGTTCAAAGAAACCTCGGCTTCCGCCAAAGTTTGGAAAAGGTCAATAAGTGATTGAAGGGCAGTAATAAAATCTATGTCTTTTACATCTTCGCAAAGGATGTAAAAAAGGTTGCCAATCGTCTTAGGATCCTCCTCTTTTCGCATTTGCCAAGCAATGAGAATATATCGTGTAAAAACAATGGTTGTATGGCTAATTAACATGTCGTAGGAACGTCCCTGGAATTCTTTCTCTAAATTTAAAAGGGATTTATTGCATTTGAAGAAGACTTCAATGTCCCAACGCATGCCGTAAATACGAATGATCTCTTCATTTTCTAATGTTGTATCTGTGCTGAGAATGGCAAGCCATTCGCTCCGTTTATTACGGTTTCGTACAAATAGAATTTTTACTGGAATTCCATTGTCTAAAGTAGCATAAACGGATCCGCGAATGTCTTTTTTACCCATGTGAGGTTTTGCCAATTTGTAAAGTTGATTCAGTGTGAAACGTTCACCATTGTAAACGTATCGCTGCTTTAATTGCTTCACCAAGCCAATGACAAATAACCCTTTGTTCGTAATCTTCTCAATTAAAGGCGCTTGTGTAAACCAGGAATCCATGAGAACATAGTCAGCTATAATCCCTTTTTCAAGCGCATGATCAAGTAAAGCTGAAGCCACGTCCGGTTTTGATTTCAGAGCTTCCTGGCGACGCTTATAGCCAGATGTTCGTTTATCAATATTGGTATTGATTTCTTGCAGGCGATTTTCCTTTTTCGGTGAACTTAGAAGAGCAAAATCAACGGGAATAAAAGTAAAACTATCGGTCCAGCCAAGGGTAAGCATTTGAAACCCTTTCAAGTACTGATGGGTAGAGTGATCAAAAACCTTAGCCAACAGTTCAACCGACTTACTACGGTTTCTTGAAAAGACAGAATCATCAATCACAAAAGCTGTGACACGATCTTTTGAAGTTAATGGTTGAAGCAGACGGATCATTTCACTGCTTAATGAAAGCAGAAACTTTCTCCAATGATAGGTTGGTGTATTTAAAAAGCGATAGACTGTATCCTTTCCGGGCAGATCCTGAGATCGTTTACTCATAAAAGCACGAAACCAGTTCTTATATTGGAAGACTAAAAGAAAAATCAGTTTGAAAACAGTAAGACAAGAATACCCGGAAAGTTTCGTAATATTCGCTTTTCTTAAATGATATCCAATATTTAATTCGGAAAATCCTTGTTTAATTTCTTTTGGTAATTGCGCAAAGTAGTCTTTATTCGTTATCATAGTGGTGACACCTTTCTTTTGGATTTGGTTTCGTCACCAATATTTTACCAAAAGAATAGGTGTCTTTCTTTATGTTTTAAAAAATGTCAAATGATAATTTTGTACTTCCAAAACCCATTTACATCAAGCATTTAAACAAGATTTTGGACTGCGAAAGTTGAGTATATTAGAAAAGGCATATTGGTAAAAAAATTGAACAATAGCCACTTGAATTATATGAATCGAAAAATTTAGCTTTTGAAAAAATTCAAAAAATTGTATTGACAATAATTTTAATGATTGTTATGATGATAAACAATTAGTGAAAGTCGATGAAAAGAAGAGTAGGTATAATGCGAACCATGGTTTTGTCACAAAACGGTTCGATTTATCTGCCCTTTATTATTCCGGATAACCATAATATAAAGGGCAGATAAATATCTGTTCACCAGAGAGTCGGGATAGGTGGGAGCCGATGAACAGACTTATACTGAAGATCCTCTTGGAGACGCCATGCTGAAAGAGAACAGTAAGCATTGCCGGTTTCTTCCGTTACCAAGACTAGACGTATGATGCGTCTTCTAAAGTGCCGTATATATACGGAATTAGGGTGGTACCGCGATTCGACTCGTCCCTTCAACTGGACGAGTTTTTTTATTGAAAAAATATTCTAATAGAGTACTGGAATCAGGCAGCCAGCTCATCGAAAGGAGAAAATAAAATTTTGCTTTGGCGTCTGACTTGTCGGAGTAAATGTTTTTTTAATCCAGTACCACTAATTCATCATTCAGATTACAACATAGAGAAAGGGGAAACGTTATGAAAAGAAAAGAGTTATGGGTTGTAGGGCTTATGCTTTTCGCGCTGTTTTTTGGAGCGGGAAATTTAATTTTTCCTCCTTTATTAGGAATCCAATCAGGACGGTCTTTTTGGTCAGCCATTGCTGGATTTATCATCACGGGAGTAGGGCTGCCCATTATAGCAGTGGCGGCGGTTGCGTTGTCCAGAAACGGGGTCCTTTCGATTGCTGAAAAGGTCCATCCACGTTT
Source organism: Bacillus sp. FSL W8-0223 (assembly GCF_038006805.1). Taxonomy (NCBI): domain Bacteria; kingdom Bacillati; phylum Bacillota; class Bacilli; order Caryophanales; family Bacillaceae; genus Bacillus; species Bacillus sp. FSL W8-0223. The sequence continues at coordinate 2,039,247 of NZ_JBBOVX010000001.1, read as the reverse complement.
TGCGCTGTTTTTTGCCGTGGTGATTTATTTAGTAATTGGACCGTTTTTTGCCATTCCGCGCGGTGCGAATGTTGCATTTGAAATGGGTGTCAAACCATTTTTATCGAACGAAGCAGGTTCCATTAGCTTATTTTTATTCAGCATCATCTTTTTTATCTTGATCCTTTGGTTAAGTTTAAATCCATCGAAAATGGTCGATCGAGTGGGCGAATTATTGACTCCGCTCCTGCTTGCCTCTATCGCTGTTTTATGTGTGACGGGTTTCTTAAAGTTGGATGGTTCCATTCAGCCGCCGTCTGCTGAGTACTCGCATGCCCCTTTAGCAAAAGGGTTTATGGAAGGGTATTTAACGATGGATGCCATTGCCGCTTTAGCATTTGGCATCGTGGTCGTCAATGCACTTAAGGAAAGAGGAATTAAAAATGGCAAGAAAATGGTGGCGATGACGGTCAAAGCCGGAGTAATCGCTGGTTCGGGATTGGCGCTTGTTTATATTGGAACAGGTTATATCGGGGTTAAAATGGCCACACACGGTTCTTTCGAAAATGGGGGAGAAATCCTGTCCAAAGCAGCTAGCCTTCTTTTTGGGGCAGGAGGTAAAGTTCTTCTCGGCATCATTGTGGCGCTGGCTGTATTAACGACTTGTATTGGATTAGTGGTGGCATGTGCCCAGTTTTTTGCGGAACGATTGCCTGCTGTTTCATATAAAAAATTTGTCATTTTGATTACGATTATCAGTTTTTTGATTTCGAATATAGGCCTTAATCAAATCATCTCCATTTCCGTTCCGATTCTAAGCATGATTTACCCTTTGGCCATCGTATTAATCGTTTTGTCTTTCATAGATCATTATTCCAAAGGCATTTCTGAACGTGTTTATCAAGGGGCCATTCTTTTTACGGCCGTTATCAGTTTATATGATGGTTTGAAAGCATTCGGATTCAATTGGGAATGGCTGAATCATTCCTTGTCTTGGGTTCCGTTGTTTTCCGTAGGATTAGGGTGGCTTTTGCCTTCGATTCTCGGAGGAATCATCGGATGGGTCTTATCTTCTTCTCGTACTGAGAAAAAATGGACACCTGCTAAAATGAAACAGTAACGTTCACACAAAACAGCATCATTTCGTTTTTGCTATATAAACGGACCATATAGAAAGAATGGCTGCCGACAAAGTCGACAGCCATTCTTCATGTGCGCCCGGCATGTACATGAACTATAGGGTGTAAGTCCCGAACCCCGAAGACAGAAGTAGAGGTTAGCCAAGAGCAAGGGTGTCCGTGGTGACGCGGAATCTGAAGGAAGCTGGAGGCAAAACACCGGTCCGAGGAACACGAACCTCATATAAGGCTAGGTATGATGGAGTGAGTTTGCATAACAAAACAAAGCTCTTTCTGTCGAAGGTCATATCGAGTAAATGAGGCGGATAGATGGTGTGAAAGTGCATGTACTTACCCGGGGAGGTCTGGCGGATATGTGAAGTACTCTTCATAACCTACTTAGTGATAAGTAGCTGAACCGTCAGAAGTCAGCAGAGGTCATAGTATTAGTTGGTCTAGAACAACTAAGAAGGACCGAACAATTAAGAGAGAATAGCCCTTGGTATTCAGTGAGTCATGATGAACACAGAAAACGTAGTACCTCACTTGAGGGAGGAAGCGGTGAATCCCGTGGGAGACCTCTTGGAGGGTGGAGTGACCACTGGCATAAAGAGAACAGCTATTCACGGAAGTTATAAAGACTTGCGTCAATTATCTTAATTGAACCGCCGTATACGGAACCGTACGTACGGTGGTGTGAGAGGACGGGAGTTAATCGCTCCCTCCTACTCGATTCATGAGAGGCGTTGTTTCTGCATGGAACAGGTTTACGGGAAAGACGTATGATCGCCATTCGAGGGATCCCAAGAATCGTTAAATGCAGGAGGAAATGACCTATCTGTATGATCCTGTTGCAACAAACAGATTGTCATTTTTTGTGAGTTCAAGAGATTCTTTTTGAATTAGTATTGGATGGTAAATTTCTTTTCATTTTCTTTCGGTTCTTTTTCGACAACTTCGATTTGATCTACTCTTCCGTGGGGGCTGGCTCCTTTTTTGATGAAAGAAATCAACTCGGACAGAGGCATTTCATCCCCTTCGGCTTCTATTTCGACAGATCCATCCATTTCGTTTCGCACCCAGCCTTTCAGACCTAATTGTTGGGCTTTTTGTTGTGTGTAATAACGGAATCCTACACCTTGAACTTTTCCGTATACTTTAATAAAAAGTCGTTTCATCATAATCTGATCCTCCTCGTCATTGCGGGGTTTTTTTGTGAAAACATCCTCCTAAAGAATAGAAAGGTAGAAAATTCAATTTCATAGTTTTCCGAAAATAGCACCTTGACCGAGAATTTATTTTTATTTTATCACAGGATAAAGGCTGATTGGGATCGGGAAAGCAATGAAAAACGGACTGACTTTACTAGCAGTCAGCCCGTTTATAAGTTCAAAATGAATCGTTTTTTATTGTCCTTCACGTGCTTTTTGTTTTTCGTAAAATTTCTTCGACAACCATGTTTGTCCAATTAGAAACAATCCGCTGACAGCCCAGTAAAGCGGCAGTGCAGCCGGGGTTGAGAACGAAATGAACAAAATCATCAACGGAGACATTAGCCCCATGATTTGCATTTGTTTTTTCTGGTCTTCCGGAACACCTATCATGGAAACACGGAATTGGAAATAGTACATAATTCCGGCGATAATGGCCATGGGAATATCAGGATGTCCTAATTTAAACCATAAAAAGTCCGCTTTTTTAATATCCTCAGAAATTCGGATTGCATAATAGAGAGCCATCCAAATCGGCATTTGGATCACAATCGGAAGGCAGCCCATTGAAAAAGGATTGATTTCGTGTTTTTGATATAGCTGCATCATTTCTTGCTGCAGCTTCATCTGCTCTTCTTTTGTTTTAGCCGATTTTATGCGTTTCTGAATTTTTTCCACTTCCGGTTTAATTTTATCCATTTTTTCTTTCATTTCTTGCTGTTTTTTCATGGTGTTCAACATAAGCGGCATCAATATAATTCGCACAAGCAACGTGATCACGATGATCGCTAAAGCATAATTTCCGCCCAAAAAGGAACCGATGGCATGAATCAATTTTACGAATGGTTCTACAAAGTAATCATGAAAAAAATGTCCCTTTTGTTGGGCGCTGGAACATCCGGATAAAAGAACAGAAGAAAAAAGAATAAAGGTCAATAACGAAAAGTATTTTTTCAACATACATCCTCCTCAATAAGAAAAATTCCAAACAGATGCGGCAGAAAGAGAAGGAATATAATGATCTTCGTTATCACGCGCCGATTCTTTTCGGCAAACAGACTTCGGCAACCAAGACACAAACCGAACGGCAGGGAGAATGGTATTTTGCTTGATGGAAAGCAATACCGTTTCTTGAGTTGTCCGTTCAGCTATTGTGTAGCATGTTTTCTTCGAAGAGTACTTGACAATCCAATGAAGAGTCAACGCGAACACAAAATGGAGAACCAAGCTCATATAGAGAGAGTAAAAGGCAAGATCCGTCAAATTATCACTCATAATCGTTATCATGGCGACTCTCCTTTTGCAAACTAAAAAAATTATACATGAAAATTCATTTGTATTCAATTAATTATGAAACATGCTGCTTGAAAGATCCCTATTCCTTTTAAAGAAAATTTCAAAAAAATGATTTTCCCTATGTTTCTTATTCGTGTTAAAATGAATTGAGAGTTATTGAGAAGTATTATCATTCTTAATTCGATTTTGTAATTTCATGAGAATCAAATGGATGAAAAGTGCTCGTTCATTTTAAAGGAAGGGTTTGGTTATGACGCTAACTGAATTGAAAGAAGGAGAAAGCGCTTATATCACTACTTTAGAAGGAGTACAGCAACTTGTGAAAAAGCGTTTATTGCATATAGGGTTAGACGAAGGATCATATGTGACATTACACCGCATTTTGCCGATTGGAGGACCATGTCTATTAGAATGCTCCGGTCAAATGATTGGAATTCGTCGCAAAGATGCCAGGAAAATTAAGGTGAAAAAGATATGAGCCAGACAGCACTCATCGGAAATCCGAATACCGGAAAAACTTCTTTGTTCAACAGCTTGACCGGTTCCTACGAACACGTGGGAAACTGGAGCGGTGTGACGATTGAGAAAAAGATTGGCAAGTTAAAAACAGAAGATGGATTTTTAATCGATTTACCGGGAGTATACTCACTTCATCCTCTATCAAAAGACGAAGCGGTTGTCATTCGATATATGCTTCATGAACATCCGCAAACACTATTAAATATTGTAGATGCATCGTTATTGGAACGGAATTTGCAGTTGACAGTCCAACTTCTGGAATACGGAAAACCGCTTATTCTTTGCCTAAATATGGTCGATGTTGCAGAGCGGAGAGGTTTGAAAATTGATGACCGGCTTCTTTCCAAACGATTGGGTGTGCCTGTTATCCCCGTCATTGCTCGAAAAGGAGAGGGATGTCAGGAAATTAGCGTGTTATTAAATCAAACGATTCAAACAAAGCCTATTGCTATTTTCTATGGTGATATGGTAGAAAGGGCCATTGATTCGATCGTTCGTTTGTTGCCGGAGAATCTGCCTTTTTCGGCGCGGTGGCTGGCTCTGCATTTGCTTGAACAAAATCCATATGCGATGGAATTTGCTCAAGAATGGATTTCAGAAGAAGAGCTGAAACAGCAGATTGAGGCGGTCAGTCAGGAGCTGAAAAAACATGGCGACTCCACGGTGAGCCGTTCGATATTCAATACAAGAAAAAATTGGATCAGTCAAATCGTCAACGAATGCGTCGTCATGGAGGAGAAAGCATCCGCCGTCAACTGGACAAAACGAATAGATGACGTTCTTACTCATAAAATTTTGGGGGTTCCGATCTTTCTCGCTTTTATGTATTTATTGTTTATGATGACGTTTAATTGGATCGGTACTCCGCTTTCGGACATGTTGGACCGTTTTTTTAACGGTCCGCTTACAAAGTGGATGAAACAATTGTTGGTTTCGATCCATGCCGGGCCGTTTGTGCGGGCGTTGGTGCTTAATGGAATTGTCGGAGGAGTCGGTGGAGTTTTAGTGTTTATACCGCAAATTTTTGTGTTATTTTTCTTTATTTCTTTCCTTGAAGATTCCGGGTATATGGCTCGAGCGGCGTTAGTGATGGACCGATTGATGGAAAAAGTCGGACTAAACGGCAAAGCTTTTATTCCGATGGTCATTGGTTTCGGTTGCAACGTCCCCGGCGTGATGACCGCGAGAACGATCGAACAGCCGAAAGAACGGCTGCTTACGATTTTACTGACGCCTCTCATGTCCTGTTCGGCAAGGCTTCCCGTCTATGCCTTGTTTACGGGAGCGTTTTTTGATCATCATCAAGGGGAAATCGTGTTCTCATTATATGTACTTGGAATCTCGGTCGCATTCTTATTGGCAAAATTGTTCTCCAGCACCGTTCTAAAAAACGAAGCTTCCATTTTTGTCATTGAACTTCCGCCGTATCGAGTACCACAATGGAAAACGCTATGGCTCAGTACTTGGGATAAAGGCAAAGGCTTTGTACGCAAGGCGGGTACGTTTATTTTTGGAGGCTCGGTGTTTATTTGGCTGCTTTCTTATATGGGTCCCGGAGGCATTGGGGTTTCTATGGACGAAAGCTTTTTAGCGAAAATTGGCGGTTTAATCGCTCCTTTGCTTGTTCCGCTGGGATTTGGTACTTGGCAGGCGGCTAGCAGTTTACTAACAGGTTTTCTGGCAAAAGAAGTGGTCGTGTCGACGATGAATATTATTTACCATGCGGCAAACACCTCGTCCTTAAAAGGCGTTATTACGGGGAACTTTACTCCGTTATCCGCTTATAGTTTTATCGTATTTATTTTGCTGTATGTCCCATGTGTGGCGACGGTTGCTGCCATTCGACACGAAACGGGTTCGAAAAAGTGGACGTTCTTTTCGATCGGATATGGATTGGCTATTGCCTATCTATTATCTTTCATCATTTATCAAGGCGGACAACTATTCATCTAAAGGAAGTGAAGGCGTGATGATCATCAGTAGTTTCATTGGGGCAGTGGTTTTCGGCTATGCTGGATACACTTTATATCGATATATTCAAAGAACGAAACAAGGCGGGTATTGTGCTCACTGTTCTCTAAAAGACAAATGCACAACGAAATGTGAAACGGTCAAGAAAGAGTCTATCTCTCATTGACGTTATACCAGGAATAAAAAAACACGTATGGACTTTTTATTTCATGCCATTGAAATTGTATCGGAATATGGGCGATAAAGATGATAATGGACAGAATCCGCTTAATGGCGGGTTCTTTTTTAATAAACATTTCTTCTATCAAATATAAAAGGATCAAATCTTTCAAACGTTTTGAGCGCGACAAAAAGGTTTCTTCCACTTTCGTTTCCAGTTCTAAATTTTTATTTCGGCTGATACATTGTAGTAAAAGGGATTAAAGGTGATGAATATGCGACTTAGCGAATTAAGCGGAAAAGAAATCGTCGATTTGAAAAAAGCAGAAAGACTTGGTGTCTTAGGGCAAACGGACTTGGAATTTAACGAAAAAACCGGCCAAATCTATGAATTGGTTATTCCAACCGGTAAACGGCTGGTTAAAAAACAGAATGCCGAGATTCGCGTGCCATGGCAACGTATCAAAACGATCGGCTCTGATATGATTATATTAGAAGTGCCTGAACAGTCTTAATAGATTACAAAAAGGTCTGGTTCAAATCCTTCGGGTGAACCAGATCTTTTTTTGTTTATGAAAGGAAATGCCTCCGTTTTAGACTGCATGCTGACACGCATTCTCTAGTGGGTGAAAATGAGTTTCTTTTATAAAAACACCGGAAAACGAAAAAGCTGTCCTGATTCTCCGCAAAATTCCTCCTCATTACACCTATTGATACCCATCTTCATACAATAAAAAAGTAAATATAGAGCTTATGATCATCAAAGGGGGTTCAATATGTTAACAGGCATGCAAATTGCAGTAATCGGCGGAGATGCCCGCGAATTGGAAATCATCACAAAATTAACAGAATTAGACGCCAAATTGTTTTTAGCCGGATTTGAACAATTGAATCATGCTTATCCCGGGGCTGTGAAAGAGAAAATGGAGGACATTCCTTTTTTCGAAATTGATGCCATCATATTGCCTGTAGCGGGAACCAATCATGAGGGAGTGGTTGAAACCATTTTTTCTGATGAGCGGGTTGTCCTTACAAAAGATATGCTCCAAGCCACTCCCCAACATTGCACCGTTTATTCAGGTATTAGCAATCAATACTTGAACGATTTAACCAAAAGAACAAACCGAAAATTGGTCAAATTATTTGAACGTGATGATGTCGCTATTTATAACTCGATTCCAACCGCTGAAGGAGCGATTATGATTGCTATTCAAAATACAGATTTCACGATTCACGGTTCGAATGTCGTCGTTCTCGGCTTTGGCAGAGTCGGGATGAGTGTAGCAAGAGCCTTTGATCAATTGGGGGCAAATACGAAAGTGGGGGCAAGAAAAAGTGAGCATTTAGCAAGAATATCTGAAATGGGAATGACGCCTTTCCATCATAAAGATTTAAAAAATATGGTTCGTGATGCGGATATTGTCATCAATACTATTCCGCATTTAGTAGTAACGGCTTCCGTAATTGCCAACATGCCATCTCATACCATAATCATCGATCTAGCTTCCAAACCGGGAGGAACCGATTTTCGCTATGCGGAAAAACGAGGGATAAAAGCCATATCGGCACTCAGTCTTCCGGGAATAGTCGCTCCCAAAACAGCCGGGCAAATTTTGGCCAATGTGTTGGCAAAGCTTTTAAAAGAAGATGTTTTTAAACGAAGGGAGAATATTTCCTTATGACGTTAAAAGGAAAACGAATTGGTTTCGGATTGACAGGATCGCACTGCACGTATGATGAGGTGTTTCCGGAATTGGAAAAACTGACGAAGACAGGAGCAGAAGTGGTGCCGATTGTAACATATACCGTCCAAAATACATCCACGAGATTTGGTGAAGGAGAAGAATGGGTAAAGAAAATAGAGAAAGTAACAGGCAATAAAGTCATAAACACTATTGTGGAAGCGGAACCGCTCGGACCGAAAAAACCGCTCGATTGCATGATTATTGCACCGATGACGGGAAACTCGATCAGTAAATTTGCCAATGCATTGACAGATTCACCGGTGCTGATGGCGGCTAAAGCGACTCTGCGAAATCAAAAACCGGTTGTTCTTGGTATATCTACGAATGATGCTCTTGGATTAAACGGGGTGAATATTATGCGTTTAATGGCATCGAAAAATATCTTTTTTATCCCGTTTGGTCAAGATGATCCTGTCCAAAAGCCGACTTCTATGGTAGCACGTATGTCTTTGTTGCAGGAGACAGTAGAAAAAGCTTTGGAAGGAAAACAACTTCAGCCAGTGATTATTGAAAGGTTCCATGACAGCGTGTAAGTAAAATCTCCTCATTTTCAACAACTTTTTTAAATTAGTATTCTCATTATCTTTTAATGTGATAAAATAATAACAATTCAAGGAATATGTTATGTCTTAAGGAGCTGTTCGTTTCCCTTACGTTTACGACGCGTAATAAGGAGAAACTGGAAGGAGAAGATTAGATTGACGAACAATGGTTTTCACGTAGCAGTAGTTGGCGCAACAGGTGCAGTAGGACAACGAATGATTGAAACGTTGGAAAAGCGAAATTTTCCAATTCGGAGACTGACACTTTTATCTTCTTCCCGATCAGCGGGAAAGACCCTTACGTTTAAAAATGAGGAGATTACTGTTCAAGAAGCTAAGCCGGAAAGTTTTGAAGGCGTAGATATTGCATTGTTTAGCGCAGGAGGAAGCGTCTCAAAACAGCTCGCCCCGGAAGCTGCTAAAAGAGGAGCAGTTGTCATAGACAATACAAGCGCTTTTCGGATGGATCCGGAAGTTCCGTTAGTGGTACCTGAAGTGAATAAAGAAGATTTAAAGAAACATAAAGGAATTATTGCCAATCCAAACTGCTCCACTATCCAAATGGTAGTCGCGCTTGAACCGATTCGCCAAAAATACGGGCTGAAAAAAGTAATCGTTTCTACTTACCAAGCTGTATCAGGAGCGGGAGCCAAAGCCATCAACGAATTGAATGAACAAACGAAAGCCATTATCAATGGAGAAGAATTTACACCGGCCGTTTTGCCCGTTGCTTCAGATCCAAAACATTATCAAATTGCCTTTAATGCCATTCCGCAAATTGATAAATTTCAGGATAATGGCTTTACGTTTGAAGAAATGAAAATGATCAATGAAACAAAAAAAATCATGCATTTGCCTGAGTTGAAAATTGCCGCAACCTGTGTGAGATTGCCGGTAGCTGTCGGGCACTCTGAATCCGTTTATTTCGAAATTGAAAAAGAAGGAGTCACAGCCCGCGACATACAAGAGTTGATTAAGACTGCACCAGGAGCGGTTTTACAGGACGATCCAGCTGAACAAATTTATCCGATGCCTGCTGATTCCGTCGGAAAGAATGAAGTGTTTGTAGGACGAATCCGCAAAGATTTAGATGAAGAGAAGGGCTTCCATATGTGGGTCGTTTCTGATAACCTATTAAAAGGAGCAGCATGGAATTCTGTCCAAATCGCTGAAACTTTAATTGAAATGGGATTATTGAAGTAAACAACTTGAATGGAATGCCGAGGTGTAGTCAATTGAAAATAGTGGTACAAAAATTCGGCGGGACATCTGTACGTGATGAAAAGTCACGATTAAGCGCAAAAAGACATATTCAAAAAGCAATTAATGAAGGATATAAAGTAGTCGTTGTCGTTTCCGCCATGGGGCGCAAAGGAGAGCCGTATGCGACTGATACGCTCCTTTCCCTGGTGGAAGGGGCGCGGACTAAGCTAAGCAAACGCGAACAAGATTTGCTAATGTCGTGCGGAGAAATCATTTCTAGCCTTGTCTTTACGAATATGCTTCTCGAGCACGATATTTCCGCTGTCGCTCTTACAGGGGCGCAGGCCGGCTTCTTGACAAACAGCGATTATACCAATGCGAAGATTCTGGAAATGAAATGTGATCGGGTTAAAAAGGAACTGGAAACTCACGATGCGGTTGTAGTCGCCGGATTCCAAGGTGCTGACAAATACGGTGAGATCACAACTATCGGACGTGGCGGTAGTGATACGTCTGCGGCTGCACTTGGAGCTGCATTAGGCGCAGAATGGATCGACATATTCACGGACGTGGATGGGATTATGACGGCTGATCCTCGTATTGTCGAAAATGCTCGGCCTTTATCGGTTGTTACTTATAATGAAGTATGCAATATGGCCTATCAAGGAGCAAAAGTCATTCATCCGCGTGCAGTAGAAATTGCCATGCAGGCGAAAGTGCCAATCCGCATTCGTTCCACATACTCCGATGAAGTAGGAACGCTTGTCACAACGCTGAGCAAACAGAATAAAGGCACCGATATAAAAGAAAGGCTAGTGACTGGAATCGCTCATGTCTCTGATATAGCACAAATCAAAGTGAAAGCGAAAAAAGATCAATATGATTTGCAGTCTGAAGTGTTTAAAGCGATGGCTAATGAAAAAATCAGCGTTGATTTTATCAATATTTCGCCGACAGGTGTGGTATACACTGTGCAAGAAGACATGGCCGATCGGGCTGTGACCATTTTGAATGAACTTGGTTATGAGCCTACTGTCGAAAAAGGATGCGCGAAAGTTTCGGTTGTAGGAGCCGGAATGACGGGAGTTCCTGGAGTTACAGCGAAGATTGTGACCGCTCTGTCTGAAGAAGGAGTACGGATATTGCAATCAGCGGATAGCCATACCACCATTTGGGTGCTTGTCAAAAAAGAAGATCTTGTTAAAGCAGTAAATGCTTTGCACAGTGCTTTTCATTTAGAAGATGAACAAAATGAATACGAAGCAACCATCAACATTTAAAAAAAAGAGGGGGAAAAAAGATGGTTTCTTTAGGTCGGATTTCGACCGCAATGGTTACACCCTTTGATTCAAAAGGAAATATAGATTTCCGAAAAACAACTCAGCTGGTCGAATATTTGATTGAAAATGGGACGGATTCTCTTGTTGTTTCAGGCACGACGGGAGAATCGCCCACTTTAACAACGGAAGAAAAAATCGCTCTGTTTCAACACGTTAAAAAAGTAGCAAACGGGCGCGTACCGATCATTGCCGGTACTGGCTCCTACAATACACAAGCTACTGTTGAGTTGACGAAAAAAGCAGAGGAAGTCGGAGTAGATGCAATTCTGCTCGTGACCCCATATTATAATAAGCCGAATCAAGAAGGGTTGTACCAACATTACAAAACAGTTGCAGAAGCAACTTCTTTGCCGATCATCCTTTACAACGTACCGGGGAGAACAGGTGTTACGTTGCAGCCTGAAACGGTGATTAGGCTGTCTCGTATTCCTAATATAGTGGCAGTAAAAGAAGCGAGCGGAAACTTAGATGCAATGGCAGAAATTATCGCCAATACAGACGATGATTTTGCCCTTTACAGTGGAGATGATGCTTTGACGCTTCCTGTTTTAGCGATCGGAGGAAACGGAGTTATCTCGGTTGCTTCCCATATTGTGGGAAATGAAATGCAGGAAATGATTACGGCCTTTTTCGACGGTGATCTTTCCAAAGCGGCAAAACTTCATCAAAAACTTCTTCCTCTTATGCGAGGGCTGTTTGCTGCGCCGAGTCCTGTTCCGGTCAAAACAGCACTGCAAATGAAAGGAATGGATCCGGGACCTGTACGTCTTCCGCTTGTGCCGTTAACGGAAGAGGAACGAAACAAACTGGCAGAATTGCTCAATCGTTTATAAAAACTTCCGCTTTTTTATTTCTGGAATAGAGAGATTACGTGAACTGCAGGAGTCCTTCATTCGGGGAATGGACGTGTTTTTCAATCGGAATGTTTTCGTTTTTTGTCTCTTTAATAATTGGGATATGAAATATAAGAACAACATCGTTTGAACGTGAAGAAATGTTGCTCGTACCATGTGTGCTTAGGACGTGAAATATACTTGCGGTGATGAAAATAAGGAGAATCGACCATCATTTGGTCAAAATCAAAGTAGATTCGTTCGTCACCCTGAAGAAATGGGAATATCCCGTAAGATAGATATCGTTCTCGATAAAGGTTTGGTCCTCACATTTTCTGATATAAAGAACACGAGCTTAACCAGTTCCTGTTTTTTATATGGAAACGTGAAGGATCAAACCTTTTCATTTTTTGGTTCTATACTAAATGTTGGGGTTAAGAGACTTTTCAGGGAAAATAAAAGCACTTACGAAGATCTCCCTTTAAAATGATAGTTGGCGACTACATCGAAAGGGAGATTTCGTAAATGCATTCTCATTTTATCACAAAACTGCTTGGGTTAGAAGATGTTGAAATCACTCATGTAGAGGATCAAATCACTCACTTTGAAATCCATATTCAAACGCCTGTAAAAGTTCAAAAATGCCCCTGCTGTCAGAAGGAAACTTCCTCTGTCCATGATGATCGAATTCAAAAGATTCGTGATGTAAAGGTCTTTGAAAAATATTGTTTTCTCATCTTGAGAAAGCGCCGATACAGATGTAAGTCCTGTGGAAAACGGTTCTACGAACCCTATTCTTTTCTAGAGCGTTACCAGCGCCACACGAAACGACTCCTCCAAGCTCTTTTGGTTAAAGTGAGGGAGTATAACTTTAAGCAGGTTGCCAAGGAAACAGGACTTGGGCATTCCACCGTCATTCGGCTCTTTGACAAGTACTATTCCTATGACAATAAGGCCCTCCCGAAAGTTCTGGCCATTGATGAATTGAAAGGGACTTCTGAAACGGGCAAGTACCAATGTATCATTGGCGATCCTGTAAACCGAAGGGTTTACGATATCATTCCTAACAGGAATCTATCCACCCTAAAGGAATACTTCCGTACACTTCCAAGGGAGAAAATACAGATGGTGGTCATGGATATGTGGCAGCCCTACAAGACGCTCGCTTTGAAAAGTTTTGATAAACCGATTCTGGTGGTCGATCGATTCCATTATGTTCGGCATAATGTCTGGGCATTGGAACGGGTAAGGAAGAGAGTCCAGAAAAACTTTCAAGAGAAGGATCGTAAATCCATGAAGAAGTTGCGTTATCTGCTTCATAAGCCACATGCCCATTTGAATGCAGATGAAATGGAACAGCTGAACTATTTCTTTTCACTGGCCCCTGACTTAAAGAAGGCCTATATCGTAAAAGAGACCTTCCATAAGTGGCTGAAGGAAAGTGACAAAACAAACGCCAAAAGAAACCTTGAGCACCTCTATAAGGTCATAGAGGAATCGGGACTCGAAGAATATCAATACATGAAAAGAACGTTCAAAAACTGGGAAAAGGAGATCTTAAATTCCTTTCTCTTCCCCTACACCAACGGATTTATTGAGGGGATCAACAACAAGATAAAGGTCATTAAACGAATGTCATATGGCATTCGGAATTTTAAGAGACTAAGAAATAAAGCTTTATGTTCACTCATCTAGTCAACTACAAAAAAGGGGGCACTTCGATAAGTGTACCCCAACAATTGACATAGAGCCCATTTTTTCTAGACAACAAGATTTCTCTTCCTATAAACTCAATAATAAAGGGGATATGAATCCTTTTTTCACGGATTAATCCGAATAGACAGAATAACTCATATAAAGGTAATTCTTATGAATTCTGCTTCAACACATAAAGCGTTTGGGTTGGAAGTGGGACCTTTTCATTTTTTTGCATTAAAAATTAAAGCTTGGAGCATTCAAAAAGTTTGTCGAATGAAAGTAGAAAGAATAGTGTTGGATTTTAAAAATGGCATCCGATATAATATTACTAATGGCAGCGGGCGGATTAGAGAAGTCAACATAGGAGGATTTAAACATTGAGTAAAAGAAAAAATGAGAGTATTAAAGTGATCCCATTGGGAGGAGTAGGAGAAGTCGGGAAAAACATGATCGTGATCGAAGTGGATCATGAAATTTTTGTCATCGATGCCGGCTTGATGTTCCCTGAAAATGAAATGCTCGGAATCGACGTTGTCATCCCAGATATTACATACTTGGAAGAAAACAAAGACAGAGTGAAAGGCATCTTTCTTACACACGGTCATGAGGATGCTATTGGTTCACTAGGCTATGTGCTTCGGAAAATCAAAGCACCTGTTTATGGAACGAAGTTAACATTAGCTTTGGCCAAAGATCGGCTTCGTCAAGAAAAAGGGATTGAATCGGTTAAATTTTATACGATCCATTCCGATTCCCGTTTGCGGTTCGATACGGTCGACGTGACTTTTTTCCGAACGACGCACAGCATCCCTGATTCTGTCGGGATTTGCATCCATACGTCCGAAGGCGCTATTGTTCATACGGGCGAATTTAAGTTTGACCAAGAAGCAAAAGGTTTTTATAAACCGGATATTGGAAAGATGGCCGAAATTGGCGAAAAAGGAGTATTGCTGCTTCTATCGGATTCCACAGAAGCAGAAAGACCGGGACATACAGTATCGGAAGGTGTGATGGCTCGACACTTGTCTGATGCCTTTCATTCTGTCAAAGGTCGTATTATTGTAGCTTCCTATGCATCCAATCTGATCAGGATTCAGCAAGTATTCCAAGCAGCATATGAGAATCATCGGAAAGTCGCGGTTTCAGGAAAAAACCTGCAACGGGTTTATGAAATTGCTTTGAAACTCGGCTATTTAGATGTGAAGGATAATATGCTGGTCGATATTACAGAAATCAATCAGCATCCTGATAACGAACTTGTCATATTGACGACGGGCATTCAGGGAGAACCGATTGAGGCCTTGCAAAAAATGGCGAAAGGCACTCATAAATTGGTCAATATAAAAGAAGGAGATACGGTGTTTATTACCGCTAATGCAACGCCGGGGCTGGAATTGTTAATGGCCAAAACGGTGGATCTCTTGTTTCGAGCGGGAGCTAATGTTTTAACCAATCACCGCGAAGTTCACGATTCTGGCCATGGCAGCCAAGAAGATTTGAAATTTATGCTGAATCTGATGAAACCGCAATTATTTATCCCTATACAAGGCGAATATCGGATGCTGATTGCCCATGCTAAATTGGCCGAAAATGTTGGATTGAAGCAACGTCAAATTTATATTCCTGAAAAAGGGGAAGTCATTGAAATCAAGAATAAAACTTTCAAAGTCGGCGGACGAGTGCAAGCAGGCAATGTTTTAATCGATGGCATCGGGGTTGGCGATGTTGGCAATATTGTATTGCGCGACCGCAAACTGTTATCACAAGATGGAATATTTATTGTAGTCGTCACGTTGGATAAAAAACGGAAAAAGATTGCCTCCGGTCCAGAAATTATTTCCAGAGGTTTTGTGTATGTAAGGGAATCGGAAAAGTTGATTGAAGAATCGACATCGTTAATTTCGCAAATCGTTGAAAAGAATATGGAAAACGACGTCATTGAATGGTCGAATATTAAACAAGCCATTCGTGATCAATTAAATACGTTTTTATTTGAAAAAACGAAACGCCGTCCGATGATATTGCCGATCATTATGGAAATATAATCGATAAAATCACCGATGAAATTCGGTGATTTTTTTATGAGTATGAAAACGAAACGATCGTGAATAATAAAAGTATCACCGTTAAAAGGAGTTGCAATCCATGGCAGAGCTTGAAGGAACGAATCCAGAACCGTCCAAGCAAGAGGAGGAGAATGAGCAAAATACCTCTTCCACTTTAATGGAAAAAATTCAGCAACTTGGACAAACGAATGTCCCGGAGCTTTCCAACGATTCGAATATTCACTGCCTGACAATCGTCGGCCAGATCGAAGGACATATCCAATTGTCTCCTCAGAATAAGACGACCAAATACGAACATTTAATTCCGCAGCTTGTTGCGATCGAGCAAAACCCTAAAATCGAAGGGCTGCTCGTCATATTGAATACAGTCGGCGGGGACGTGGAAGCTGGGTTGGCCATTGCTGAAATGCTTGCGTCTTTATCGAAGCCAACGGTTTCCGTTGTCCTGGGCGGTGGGCATTCCATCGGGGTGCCTATTGCGGTAAGCTGCGATTATTCTTTTATCGCGGAGACGGCCACGATGACGATACATCCTATTCGTTTAACGGGTCTTGTTATCGGAGTTCCGCAAACGTTTGAATACTTGGATAAGATGCAAGAACGAGTCATCAAGTTCGTGACAAGCCACTCTCATATTCAAGAAAAAACATTCCGGGATTTGATGTTTGCCACCGGAAATCTTACTCGTGATATTGGAACGAATGTTGTTGGCCACGATGCAGTGGAAACAGGGTTAATCGATGAAGTAGGCGGATTAGGATCCGCCATGAAAAAACTGAATGAATTGATTGAAGCGAAGAAAAAGGCTGACAAAGGGATGATCCAATGATTTTGTATACCCCGATTCCAAAAGAACTCATTTTTCCAGCTTTACAAGAAGAATTTCAAGCCGTTGAAACGGTAACGTGGCAGGGAATTCCGTTGATGGTGCAGAAAGAAGAACAACAAATGCGTATCCTTCGTGTTTTAAGCACAAATCCAAACGATTATTTAAATCAGCAAATTGTACCGGGGCAGTATTTGCCATATCCACCAAAACAATATTAGGTAAATGCGAACAAATATGCTATAATGATAGGTGAAAATTAGCAGCCGAACTGAAGGCTGCTTTCTTTGTTCGTTTTTTACAAATAATCCATAATGATCTCGATCATCCGAAAGAATGGTTTATTGGGATTTTTCGGAAAATGACATACTCTGTTTAATCTAGGTGATGGTATCATGCCAAAAAAGAAAAGAAGAGCAAGACGAAAGTCGTCTCAAAAAGTTCAAGAGACATTGAAATATGAAATTGCGGGCCTTTTGCTGATTGCATTCAGTATTATTGGACTTATTCCATTGGGCGTTGGAAACTATTTTGTGTATGTTTTTCAATTTTTGCTGGGGAGATGGTATAAACTAGGATTCCTCATGGTCATTGTGTATGCTGGATTTTTAATGATCAAACGGACAAGACCCACTTATTTCAATCGGAGGCTCCTCGGATTTTATATTATCGTAGCTAGCTTGCTGCTGTTTGATCATATCGCTTCCTTTGAAAGCAGAGGATCTGTCAATCCTAGTATTATTTCTAATACTTGGGAAATTTATTTGAAGGAAAAAGGTCAAGAGTTTCCAGCAGATCTTGGCAGCGGGATGATTGGAGCGGTGCTTTTAGCTGTTTCGTATTTTTTATTCGAAGCGTTAGGAACGAAAATCTTGTCATTGGTTCTTCTTATCATCGGTTTTATGCTTTTGACCAACATTTCGATTGGCGACATTTGCGGAAAATTGCTTTTCTCTATTTTGAGATTTTTAAAAGAACAATGGCAGGCCTTTTTGCAAGACATAAGAGACTGGCAGTCGGGACGTAGAGAAAGACGGAACCAATCCAATCAAGGGAAAAAAGCGAAGCCTACTGAAGATGAAAATGACGGCAGCGTCGTGATTTTAGACCATAACCAAAACGAACCGACTCATCCAGTCATTACGGATTTTTCGGATAAAGTGGCGAACGAAGAAAACGATGATCCAACTCATTCGATCGTCAACGGAGGACCGGAAACAGAAGGAGAATCGGATGTTTATTCTGGTCCTCCAATGAACTTTAGTGAAGTAGAAAACGAAGATTATCAGCTGCCTCCTATATCTCTGTTAAAGAGACCTAAAAAGACCGACCAAAGCAACGAATATCGTTTAATTCACGAAAATGCGGCTAAATTAGAAAGGACGTTTCAAAGTTTCGGCGTCAAAGCAAAAGTCACTCAAGTACACTTAGGACCAGCTGTGACAAAATATGAAGTTCATCCAGATATTGGAGTCAAGGTCAGCAAAATTGTCAGCTTAAGCGACGATCTTGCATTGGCATTGGCGGCGAAGGACATTCGAATGGAAGCTCCAATCCCCGGAAAGTCGGCGATCGGAATCGAAGTCCCGAATTCAGAAGTAGCGATGGTTAGCTTGCGGGAAGTGCTCGAAAGCAAAAATAACGATCGTCCCGATTCCAAATTATTAATCGGACTTGGACGCGATATTACCGGTGAAGCAGTGCTTGCGGAACTTAATAAAATGCCCCATCTGCTGGTTGCGGGGGCAACCGGAAGCGGTAAAAGCGTGTGCATTAATGGGATTATTACAAGTATTCTCATGCGTGCTAAGCCGCATGAAGTCAAATTAATGATGATTGATCCGAAAATGGTAGAGTTAAATGTTTATAATGGAATCCCTCACTTGTTGGCTCCTGTGGTGACCAACGCGAAAAAAGCTTCTCAAGCTCTAAAAAAAGTGGTGGGTGAAATGGAACGCCGCTATGAACTGTTTTCACACAGCGGTACGAGAAATATCGAAGGCTACAATGAACACGTAAGGCGGCATAATAGCGAAACGGGGGATAAACAACCGCTTCTTCCTTATATTGTAGTGATTGTAGACGAGCTGGCAGATTTAATGATGGTGGCTTCAAGCGATGTGGAAGACTCGATCACCCGACTTGCCCAAATGGCACGCGCGGCTGGAATTCACTTAATTATCGCTACTCAAAGACCATCTGTAGATGTCATTACCGGGGTGATTAAAGCTAATATTCCTTCACGAATTGCTTTTGCTGTTTCCTCTCAAACGGATTCGCGAACCATTTTGGACATGGGTGGCGCTGAAAAATTGCTTGGACGAGGAGATATGCTTTTTCTTCCTGTTGGTGCTTCTAAGCCAATACGGGTTCAAGGAGCTTTTCTTTCAGATGAAGAAGTCGAAGAAGTGGTGAATTTTGTCATATCGCAACAAAAAGCGCAGTATCAAGAAGATATGATTCCAGATGATTTGCCGGAAACATCGTCAGAAGTAGAGGATGAATTGTACGATGAAGCTGTTCAATTAGTTGCGGAAATGCAAACTGCTTCCGTTTCTATGCTGCAGCGGAGATTTCGAATTGGATATACGAGGGCGGCAAGATTAATTGATGAAATGGAAGCAAGAGGAGTTGTCGGCCCTTATGAAGGCAGCAAGCCACGGGCTGTGCTGATACCAAAACCATCTGAACAACAAACCTCTTAAAAAGGCTGCAAACGCAGCCTTTTTTCATTTTTAAGGAACTTTTGTATTGGGCAAATGAAGTCATTGATGAAATTAATTAGACTGCTCGATCGCTTTTGCTCCTGTGTTTTATGGCGCTCAGCACATATTTAAAAAAGCCTGACCATTACAACTGAAATGCGATTTTTCCACCAAACACCTCAAAGCTGCATTCTGAACTAAGAAAATGTAAATGAAGGGACTTTTGGAAAAAGGACGGCATAATAGTTATCATAAAAATATTATGTAAACTAAATAAGAGGAAAAACTTGCTAATCACCGTTAATAACATGTATAGTTGAATTGGCTTTTCATAAAATAAAGCGAGACGAATGGGTTTTTACCGCATGGTGGGTTTAGCAGAAAAGGCTGACAATCTTTAAGGGCAAATGTCGCTGCCATCCTGAATGATGTTTTAGAACGATGAAAAACAAAATGCCTTTGATGAAGATGGAGATAAAAAAGGAGGAAATAGAGATGACAGTGGTGGATGAAATAGTCAAAAAGAAAAAGGGCTATACCCTTCATTTTGTCAAAACCGATCAATACAAAACGAATACAATTGTGTGGAAGATGAAAGCACCTCTTGAAAATGAGACGGTTACTTTAAGAGCCCTTCTCCCTAACGTGCTGCAAAACAGCTCCAAGAAATATCCGACAACCACATCCCTCCAATCTTATTTGGAAGAGCTGTATGGGGCTAATTTTTTTGTGGATGTTGGCAAAAAAGGCGAATACCACATTATGAGTTTTTCCATTGAACTCGCCAATGAAAAATTTTTAAAAGAGAAGACGCCATTATTACGTACAGGACTTGATTTTTTAGCTTCTATTTTATTTGCACCCAATGCAGAAAACGGCCGATTTCATGAATCATCCGTGACGAGTGAAAAACGGATTTTAAAACAGCGATTGCAATCGTTGTTTGACGACAAAATGCGTTATGCTAGCCAACGTCTCATAGAGGAAATGTGTGAAAATGAACCATATGCGTTGCATCCATATGGGCGCTTGGACGATGTCGATTCCATTTCTTCAGAAAGTCTGTATCAATATTATGAGAGAGCGCTCCGAGAGGACGAACTGGATTTATATGTCGTTGGTGATGTGGATTTCGAGGAAGTGGAAGGTGCTTGCGACCAATTGTTCTTACTGTCGGATCGGCAGCCAAAATTAGTGAAAAAACGCTCGATTCCTTCGCGTTCGGAAGTAAAAGTAGTGAAAGAGCAGCAATATGTAAAGCAAGGAAAATTAAATATTGGATACCGAACTCATGTGTCATTCGGCGATCCCGATTATTTTGCGCTGCAAGTATTTAATGGAATATTCGGGGGATTTTCTCATTCAAAACTGTTTTTGAACGTTCGGGAAAAAGAAAGCTTAGCTTATTATGCTTCCAGTCGTCTTGAAAGCCATAAAGGGCTAATGATGGTTATGTCCGGCATCGAAAGTAAAAATTATGAAAAAGCGGTGGCCATCATCCGCGAACAGCTTGAAGCGATGAAAAACGGAGACTTTTCCGAAAAGGAAATCGAACAAACGAAAGCGGTCATTCATAATCAATTGCTGGAGACCATTGATACTCAGCGAGGTTTAATTGAAATGCTTTACCATAATGTGCTGGCGAAGAAAAATGTCACAGTGGAAGACTGGCTTCAAGGAATTGTGGAAGCATCTGATTCAGAAATTGTCAAAGTGGCCGAAAAAATTGAAATGGATACCATTTACTTTTTATCTGGACAGGAGGGGCTTAATTGATGGAAAAAATTCAATTTGATCAGCTCCAAGAAGAATTGTACTATGAAAAAATGAGCAATGGACTTGACGTTTATGTTCTCCCGAAACAAGGATTTCACAAAACTTATGCGACTTTTACAACGAAATACGGTTCTGTGGATAATGAATTTGTTCCGCTCGGTAAGGATCAATTCACCCATGTTCCGGATGGAATCGCCCATTTTCTTGAACATAAATTGTTTGAAAAGGAAGATGGCGATGTCTTTCAGCAGTTTAGCAAACAAGGAGCGTCTGCCAACGCTTTTACCACTTTCACAAGAACCACTTATCTTTTTTCCAGCACCTCCAACGTGCAGCAAAATTTGGAAACGTTGATTAATTTTGTTCAAGATCCTTATTTTACCGAAAAAACGGTAGAAAAAGAAAAAGGGATCATCGGTCAAGAAATTACCATGTATGAGGACAACCCCGATTGGCGTGTTTATTTCGGCTTAATTGAAAATATGTATCATCATCACCCGGTTCGCATCGATATTGCGGGTACGATTCAATCCATTGATAAAATCACAAAAGATCTATTGTACGAATGCTACTACACTTTTTATCATCCGAGTAACATGCTGCTCTTCGTTGTGGGGCCGGTCAATCCGGAAGAAATCATGAATCAAGTAAGGGAAAATCAATCGAAAAAGAACTATCAAAACCAGTCGGAAATCAGGCGTCACTTTGAAAAAGAACCGGAAGATGTAAAAGAAAAGCTCAGGGTTCTACCTATGGATGTAAAAACGCCGAAGTGCTATGTGGGCATAAAAGGCGCAAAGACCGATATTAAAGGAATTGAAATGCTGCGGTATGAATTATCCATCAATGTATTGTTGGAGATGCTGTTCGGAAAAAGCTCTCAAAATTATTTTGACTTGTACGAAAAAGGTTTGATTGACGATTCATTCTTTTTCGATTTCACGCAGGAAGAGGGATTTGGCTTTGCGATGATTGGCAGTGATACAATGAATCCGGATGAATTTGCTAAACGCATCCAATCCGTTTTACTGGACGCGAAAACAGGCGCTTATTTAACGGAAGATGCACTTGAAAGAACGAAAAAGAAAAAAATTGGTGCGTTTTTAAGATCGCTGAATTCTCCGGAATTTATTGCCAATCAGTTTACGCGGTACGCTTTTCATGAAATGAATCTTTTTGATGTAGTGCCAACACTTGAACAACTGACATTTGATGACATAAAAAAAGTAGCAGCCGAATTGATTGCTCCTAATCGATTAACCACTTTTCAAGTTACACCCAAATAACGTACGATTTTATATCAGGAGTAGACAAAAAGCGCCTAACGTATCTAATTTGTGTTGAATGAATCACAACTTTTCATCCGTACGGAAAATTATTGCGGATGAAAAGTTGATTTTGTTTTTCATCCATGAGTCCATGTGTTTTGGTCTTACTACTAAGAGATGAAATTTTTCAAATTGGCTGAACAGCAAACATAGAAAATGTAAACTTATAAAGGAATTGTAGTTAAAAAATAAGGGAGTAAGTTTATAATATGAAAAAGTTTGCTTTAATTACCGGGGCGAGCGGGGGAATTGGTCAAGCAGCTGCTCGAGTATTGGCCCAAAACGGATGGAATTTGTACCTTCATTATCATCAAAACCGTGAGTCCATCCAAAACTTGATGAATGATCTCAAACCATATGGTTTAGAAATCATTCCTATTCAAGCAGATTTAAGAACGGATGACGGAATCACCACTTTGGTCGAAAGCCTTTTTTCCGTTGATGCCCTCGTTTATGCGAGCGGGAATTCCTATTACGGGCTGCTTCAAGACATGTCGACTGTCGAAGTGGATGAACTTCTTGCTGTGCATGTACGAAGTCCGTTGCTGCTCATTCGATCGATATTGCCCAAAATGTCTGCGAAACGGAAAGGCCAAATTGTACTTGTCAGTTCCATTTGGGGACAGACGGGGGCCGCATATGAAGTCGCCTACTCAGCTGTAAAAGGTGCACAAATCGCTTTTGTAAAGGCGCTAAGCAAAGAAGTGGCTGCGAGTGGAATCCGCGTTAATGCAGTGGCGCCAGGAGCAGTCGCAACTAAAATGGTGACCGAACAGCTGTCGGAAGAGGAATTGTCGATTTTAAAAGAGGAAATCCCAATGAGGAGGCTTTCCGCCCCGGAGGAAGTGGCTGAAGCCATCGCGTTTTTGTTATCTGATCAATCTTCTTACATAACCGGTCAAATATTGGCGGTGAACGGTGGCTGGTACACATAATTCAAAACGAATGTCTTTTACGAACATAGATGAATAAACCCGGTTTAAGAATGTATATTTTTGTGCAGACGTTACAAACTATACTTGTATCTCACTAAAGGGAGGTTCAATGAATGTCTGTACTTGATAGCTGGGAACAATGGAAAGATTTTCTAGGAGACCGTTTGAATCAAGCGAAAGATCAAGGAATGAATCAACAAGCAATCAGTGATATTGCTTATCAAATCGGCAACTACCTTGCAAACCAAGTAGATCCGAAAAATGAGCAGCAACGGGTGTTGGCCGATCTTTGGTCTGTCGCTTCCCCGGAAGAACAACATGCCATTGCTAATGTCATGGTAAAACTTGTGCAAAATAACGGGACTCATTAGAGAGGGAAATCCCTCTCTTTTTTTTCTTTAAAAAATGGCGAAAATCATTTATCATAATAGCTAGATGTTTATTACCACCCGGATTGTCACTTGGAGGGTTTTATGGAAAAACAAGAGTGGTATTTAGAATACGAAATACAAAAGAACCGTCCTGGGCTCTTAGGCGATATTTCTTCATTGCTCGGCATGCTCTCAATTAATATTGTGACAATCAACGGGGTTGATCAAGGAAAACGGGGCATGCTTCTATTGGCTAAAACGGAAGAACAAATTGTCCGCCTTGAATCCATTTTGCGAACAATGGACACGATTAAAATTGTAAAACTTCGAAAGCCTAAAGTAAGAGATCGTTTGGCTGTTCGTCATGGAAGATATATCACCCATGACGCTGATGACAAAAAGACTTTTCGATTTGTGCGAGATGAATTAGGAATACTGGTTGATTTTATGGCGGAATTATTTAAACAAGAAGGCCATAAACTGGTTGGAATTCGCGGGATGCCGCGTGTAGGCAAAACAGAATCCATTGTAGCGGCAAGCGTCTGCGCCAATAAAAGATGGCTTTTTGTTTCTTCAACGCTGATTAAGCAGACTGTCCGCAGTCAATTGTTTCGGGAAGAATACAGCGACCAAAATATTTTTATTATTGACGGAGCCGTTTCGGTAAGGAAAGCAAATGAAAAACATTGGCAGCTCATTAGAGAAATTATGCGGATCCCGGCCGTAAAAGTAATTGAGCATCCTGATATTTTTGTCCAAAACAGCGAATATTCCATTGATGATTTTGACTATATCATCGAATTGCGCAATAATCCAAATGAAGAAATTACATACGACTTGATGTATAAAAATCAACTTTTTCAGAATTCTGAGTTCGAAGGATTTGACTTTTAAAATTGGAAGGTGTTTACGGTGACAGAACTAGGAAACCGCTTGAAAGAAGCAAGGGAAGCGAAGGGGCTTACCCTTGATGACGTTCAGGAAATGACCAAGATTCAAAAAAGATATTTGGCCGGCATTGAAGAAGGAAAATATGATCTGATGCCGGGGAAATTTTATGTTCGAGCCTTTATTAAGCAGTACGCGGAGGCTGTAGGGCTTGATGCTGAAGAAATTTTCAATGAATATAAAAATGAAATTCCGGACTCTCATGAAGATGAAATTCCTCAGCGAGTGACGCGGATAGAACCGTCTTCGCGAAGGACTGTTTCCGGCGGGGCTTCGGGAAAGTTTTTCGATTATTTGCCGAAGATTATTGTAGCTGTGTTTATTATCGGAGCGATTTTTCTTGTATGGGCATTGATTCCAAAAGGCGGCGGAAATGAAAAAAGCGGAAATGATCATACGGTCAAAGTGGAGCAATCCAAAAATGTAGAGCCTGTTAAGGAAAATTCCGTCAGCAAGAAGAAAGAAACGAAAAAAGAAGCGAAGAAAGAAGAAAAAACGTCTAAAACGGACAAAAAAGAAGCGAACAAAAAGGATCAATCCGAGTTGAAAGCTGTTCAGTCTAGTGGTCGACAAACGGTTTACCAATTGACGAATGCGAAAGATTTCAAAATATCGATTGCTTCAACGGGTGAAAGCTGGATTCAAGTGACCGATGAAAGCGGAAAATCGTATTTTTCTAATTTGCTTCGAAAAGGACAAACGCAAACGTTTGATTTGAAAGGCCACAGTCAAGCGAAAATTGTGGTCGGTTTTGCACCTGCGACAGAGATTAAAGTGAATGGTCAAACCGTTCAATATAAAATCCCTGCAAATCAGGTCGTTCGCCAGGACATCATCATTCAAAATCGTACATCGGCGCAATAAATTAATTAAAATTGTTTAGGATACTGTTTTCGATGGAATAGTGGGGGTACTTCTTGTGAATTTACCAAACAAAATTACTGTATCACGTATATGTTTAATTCCAATCTTCGTTATTTTGCTTGTTGTTCCATTTAATTGGGGAAACATCACCATTCTAGGGACAACTATGCCTGTGACTCACTTCGTGGGGGCCCTTGTATTTATCCTTGCCTCGACCACCGATTGGATTGACGGACATTTTGCACGAAAGTACAACTTGGTCACGAACCTGGGAAAATTTCTTGATCCGCTTGCGGACAAATTGTTAGTTTCGGCTGCGTTTATTATACTGGTTGAATTGGGATATGCTCCTTCTTGGATCGTCATTTTGATCATCAGCCGCGAGTTTGCGGTGACAGGGCTTCGCCTTGTACTTGCTGGGGAAGGAGAAGTAGTTGCGGCCAATATGCTTGGAAAAATTAAAACATGGACCCAAATCATTGCGATTTCTGCGTTGCTTCTTCATAATATTTTGTTTGAAAATTTCTCGATTCCGTTTGCGGATTTTGCCCTTTGGGTAGCGCTCTTTTTCACGTTATGGTCAGGCTGGGATTATTTCGCCAAAAATGCACATGCATTTAAAAACTCCAAGTAAAATGAAATGAAACAACTAGAAAGGCTGGCTCATCCAAGAACTCGAAAAAGACGGTTATGCACTTTCGTTCTTGTTGAAGAGCGGCCTTTTTCTGTTTGGATCTCTATATGATTGAGGAGGACTATTTTATGAATGCTGAAATTATTTCGGTTGGTTCCGAACTTCTACTCGGCCAAATCGTCAATACGAATGCACAATTTCTTTCTCGTCATTTGGCTGAAATGGGCGTCAACGTATTTTATCAAACCGTTGTCGGGGATAACAGCGATCGGCTTCTTTCAACGATTCAAAAAGCAGAAGAAAGAGCAGATCTCATCATTTTTACAGGTGGTCTTGGCCCGACACGTGATGATTTAACAAAAGAAACCATTGCCGCGCATCTAGGCAAGAAACTCGTTTTGAACGACGAAGCGTTTAAAGGAATTCGTCAATATTTCCTTAAAATAGGCCGTGAGATGACGGAAAATAACAAAAAACAAGCTCTTGTTCTAGAGGATTGTCTTGTTTTGCCGAATGAAAACGGCATGGCTCCCGGTATGTTTGTGAAATCAAAAAATAAATTTTATATGCTTTTGCCGGGGCCGCCAAAAGAAATGCAGCCGATGTTCGAAAAATATGGAAGGCCGGCTATATTAAATGTTTTGGATCGCCAAGAAAGCATTGTTTCACGCGTATTGCGTTTCTTTGGCATCGGAGAATCGCAGTTGGAGACAGAGATTGAAGATATGATTATGAACCAAACAAACCCGACCATTGCGCCTTTAGCCGGCGACGGAGAAGTGACCATTCGACTTACGGCGAAGCACCGTTCAAAAGAGACAGCTAATGAGATGATTGACAAAGTAGAAAAAGAGATTTTAAACCGTGTTGGCGAATACTTTTATGGTTATGGACAAACTACGATTGCAGCTGAATTAGTACAGAAGCTGAAACAACAAAATAAGACGATTGCCTGCGCTGAAAGTTTGACCGGAGGACTGTTTCAAAGCATGATCACCGCTGTTGCGGGAGCAAGCGCCGTTTTAAAAGGCGGGATTGTTTGTTATACAAACGAAGCGAAAGAGCATCTGGTCGATGTTTCAAAAAAGACGCTTGATACGTTCGGAGCGGTCAGTGAGCAGTGTGCGAAAGAGTTAGCTGAAAATGTACGGAAAAAGCTTAACGCTGATATTGGAATCAGCTTTACGGGAGTAGCAGGACCCGATTCTTTAGAAGAAAATCCTCCTGGAACTGTTTGGATCGGCATTTCTGAAAAAGGGAAAGAATCAAAGGCCGTATTGCTGAAGCTTGCAGGGGATCGGAATCAAATTCGTAACCGTACAGCTAAATACGGTTGTCATTTTTTGCTGCGAACTTGTCAGTAATTTGCTGAAAATGATTGACTTTTCTTTTTTATTGCGCTATTCTTTAAACAAGAGCCACACAATTCCATATAGTATAAGAATTGACTCTTATCAAGAGCGGCGGAGGGAATAGGCCCGAAGAAGCCCGGCAACCTTCAAGAATCAATGCTTGAAAAGGTGCTAATTCCTACAGATCAGGAAATGATCTGGAAGATAAGAAGGGAAATGATGAACTCAAGCCCTCTTCTTATTGGAAGAGGGCTTTTGCCGTTCCTCATCCATCAGGATGGGATCTATTCTCAGATAAGTCGCTGAAATTTCAATCTTCGAATTTTTCGGGAGGTTTTATTATGGCAAACGAGCAATGGGAAAAAGACACAAAATTATTGCATGCAGGGCAAATACCTGATCCTGCGACAGGAGCCCGTGCAGTACCGATCTATGAAACTACTTCTTATGTGTTTCCGGATACGGAACACGCGAGCGCTGTATTTGGACTAAAAAAAGAAGGGAATATTTATACCCGGATTACCAATCCAACTGTTGATGTATTTGAAAAAAGAGTGGCGGCGCTTGAAGGAGGTACTGCCGCAGTAGCATTTTCTTCAGGCATGGCAGCTATCGCGCTCTCCGTTTTAAATGTTGCGAGTGCAGGAGATGAAATTGTCGCAGCGTCTGAATTGTACGGCGGTACTTATAATTTGTTTTCTGCTACTTTTCCTAAATATGGGATTCATGTAAAATTTGTCGATGCTCAAGATCCTGAAAATTTTCGAAAAGCGATCACTCCACGAACAAAAGCTCTTTTCGGAGAAATCATCGGAAATCCAAGTCTAAATGTGTTGGATGTTGAAAAAGTTGCGGCCATTGCCCATGAAAATGGGATTCCGTTGATTGTAGACAATACGTTTGCGTCACCATATGGTTCCAATCCAATCAAATGGGGAGCCGATGTTGTCGTTCACTCGGCAACAAAATGGATTGGCGGTCATGGAACGGTTATTGGCGGAGTTGCTGTAGACGGCGGCCACTTTGATTGGAATAATGAAAAATTCCCTGATTTTATCGAACCGGACCCAACTTATCACGGTTTGCGTTATGCTGATTTAGGAGGAACTGCGTTTGCAACAAAACTCCGCGCACAGCTATTGCGTGATTTTGGGGCATCTTTAAGCCCGCATAGTGCGTTTTTGCTATTGCAAGGATTAGAAACGTTGCATCTTCGTTTGCCCAGACATCACGATAACACGAAAGTCATTGTTGACTATTTGCTGAAGCATCCAGCAGTGGAGTGGGTGTCTCATCCTAGCTTAAGCGATCATCCTTCCCATGAATTGGCCAAAAAATACTTAAATAATTTCTTCGGCTCTATTGTGGTATTTGGCATTAAAGGCGGTCGAGAAAGCGGGAAAAAGCTCATTGATCACATTCAACTTTGGTCGCATCTCGCCAATGTGGGCGATGCCAAATCGTTAATTATCCATCCGGCTTCCACTACACATCAACAGCTATCAGCTGATGAGTTGAAATTAGCAGGTGTCAGTGAAGAAATGATTCGTCTTTCTGTTGGGCTGGAATCTCCGAAAGATTTAATTGCCGATCTCAATCAAGCTATCGAAAAAGCAACCGGCATTTCGGCTGAAAAGCTGGAAATATAAACAATTTGAAAAGGGGGGCGTATTGCTCTCTTTTTCTTCTTTTGTTTGCTTTTCATTCTGCTTTGTTTTAAAATATTCAGTAGAAAATGATTCAGACAATTTCTCTTCGTGTGACCATCCACCATTAATCCCTCTCTTGGACATTTCCCCCCTCTTTTTTTTACTTTCAATCCAATTTATGAACAAGAGCGTGTGAATTTCAGCAATAGCTGGAAAAATTAGGATCAGCTGAACATGGTATTTTGAAAAATAATAATGACGAATAAATGTTCGATTTTTGCTTGTAAATCGTTTCAGAAACATTTATATTATTAGTAGGCTTTAACAAAAAAAACAGCTCCGGAAGATACTGTTGAATAAAATCCAAAATCAATGAGGAAAAACATATGCTTTTAATAGATTGATATTTGAGGAGGAAATAGCGAGTGAATGATCGTCAAGCGGCGTTAGAAATGGCGTTAAAGCAAATAGAAAAGCAATTTGGTAAAGGATCCATTATGAAATTGGGCGAACAAACAGATCGAAAAGTATCTACTGTTCCAAGCGGTTCTCTTGCTTTGGATGCGGCGCTGGGGGTAGGTGGATATCCGCGAGGTCGGATCATCGAAATTTATGGGCCTGAAAGTTCAGGGAAAACGACGGTAGCTTTGCATGCAATTGCTGAAGTGCAAGCACAAGGTGGCCAAGCGGCTTTTATCGACGCTGAGCACGCGCTGGATCCCGTTTATGCGCAGAAACTGGGTGTCGATATTGATGAACTTTTGCTTTCACAGCCGGATACCGGTGAACAAGCGCTGGAAATCGCTGAAGCATTGGTTCGTAGTGGAGCCGTTGATATTATCGTGATCGACTCAGTGGCAGCTCTTGTTCCGAAAGCGGAGATTGAAGGAGAAATGGGTGATTCCCACGTCGGTTTGCAAGCGAGATTGATGTCCCAGGCGCTTCGCAAACTGTCCGGAGCCATTAACAAGTCCAAAACGATTGCCATTTTTATCAACCAAATCCGCGAAAAAGTAGGCGTTATGTTTGGAAATCCTGAAACGACGCCAGGCGGACGGGCGCTGAAATTCTATTCATCGATTCGTTTGGAAGTCCGCCGTGCAGAGACGCTGAAACAAG
Organism: Bacillus sp. FSL W8-0223; assembly: GCF_038006805.1. Lineage (NCBI taxonomy): Bacteria > Bacillati > Bacillota > Bacilli > Caryophanales > Bacillaceae > Bacillus > Bacillus sp. FSL W8-0223. Next base: position 2,009,060 of record NZ_JBBOVX010000001.1, on the reverse strand, counting down.
GAAATGAAATGGTCGGCAATAAAACGAGAATTAAAGTAGTGAAGAATAAAGTGGCACCGCCTTTCCGCACCGCAGATGTGGATATTATGTACGGTGAAGGAATATCGAAAGAAGGGGAAATTATCGACCTCGGCTCCGAGCTCGACATTATCCAAAAAAGCGGTTCGTGGTATTCCTACAATGAAGAAAGACTGGGGCAAGGACGTGAAAATGCCAAACAGTTTTTAAAAGAAAATCCAGAGATCCGCGATGAAATCATGTATAAAATTCGGGAACATTACGGTTTGGATACCCCTCCTGCTGAGCCGGAAAACCACGAGGAGGAACAAGAAAATTTCAGCTTGCTCGATGATGAGGCATAAAAAGCAAAGCGTTCGCTTTGCTTTTTTCAATAGGAGAGAATAATCCTTCTTCCATCTGGTTATGGTGGTACTGACTCTGTATTTGAAAAGAGCAGGGACTATTGCAGAAAGACAAAAAAGTGGAAACTTTCAGGTGGAGCTGTTCTGATGGAGCTGGTTTTGCTCAGTTGTCGCAACTGTCTGGCACCCATCTTTAGTGAATCCGTTCAATGAGGAAAAAACATTGCGGGAGTTTTGAAAGTCTAACCTGTGTGTGGGACCACATTATCATGCTGACAGGCACAGTCGATGTGGCTATTTGGACAAACTTCTAAGACAAGTTTTTGTTCGGAATCGATTCTGTTATAAGGACACCACTCTTGATTTCTTGGCCTTTAATCTAATTGGATTCTCATTTTTAGCAGCGGAGTTGGCGACATGACCTATTTTAGCTGATCCATTTTTAAAACGGGTAGTTTGAAATTTACAAGTTTTGGATGGGTATTTTTTTATGGGTGATTGGAAGGTATTTGGCCGTGACGCTAGGTTGGCTTGGGTTGCCATACCGCAAGACAGCGAGCGATTCACGAAATGGTTTTATTCTTGGGTATTTTATTAGAGGCTTGTTTGGCAAACGAGCTCGCTTAATGTATGTTGCGGATTACATCCGTTTCTTGTCACTTTGGACGGTTTTGCTCGATCGGATGCGATTTAATACAAAGTTTCTTGAATTTTCATCCTAAGGGCCGTTCCTTTCTCGTTTATAACCAACGCTGTATTTGACAAATGCTTGACAATGATTTTTTCCAGCCTTAAAATTAATATGTATATTTTACATTTTTTCACACTAAAATTGGCAAGCCTAGCGCGCTGTATATTGATAGGGAAACAATGTACAAGCCGACATGTTAGAAGCATGATACAAGTTCATAGCAAGAGGAGGTGAAACAATGACATCCATTATAATCATCTCCATTTTGCTTGGCCTAATCGTCGGTGTAGTTGTTGGCTATTTTGTTCGAAAATCCATTGCTGAGCATAAAATCGCAGGGGCAAAGAGTGTTGCGGATCAAATCATTGAAGACGCAAAGCGCGAGGCGGAATCGGTGAAAAAAGAATCCCTGCTGGAAGCAAAGGATGAAATTCATAAGCTTCGTACAGAAGCGGAACGAGAAATTCGTGAACGAAGAAACGAATTGCAGAAACAAGAAAATCGTTTATTGCAAAAAGAAGAGAACCTTGACCGCAAAGATGAACTCTTGGATAATCGGGAGTCGATGCTGGAAAAGAAGGAAGATTCTCTAGCTGAAAGACAACAACATATTGAAGAGATGGAAAGCAAAGTGGACGAGATGGTGCGAACGCAGAAAGCCGAACTGGAGCGTATCTCGGGTCTCACTCGCGAAGAAGCCCGTTCTATTATTTTGGAACGCGTTGAAAATGAATTGTCCCACGAGACGGCTCTTATGATAAAAGAGCATGAAATTCGCGTGAAAGAAGAGGCTGACAAAAAGGCGAAAGAAATTCTGTCGCTGGCCATTCAACGGTGTGCCGCTGAGCATGTGGCTGAAACAACCGTTTCTGTTGTCAACCTTCCAAACGATGAAATGAAAGGACGCATTATTGGACGGGAAGGACGTAATATCCGGACACTCGAAACACTAACGGGGATAGACCTCATCATTGATGATACACCGGAAGCGGTAATCTTGTCTGGTTTTGACCCCATTCGCCGTGAAACTGCGCGAATCGCTCTTGAAAAGCTGGTGCAGGATGGAAGAATCCATCCGGCAAGAATCGAAGAGATGGTGGAAAAATCAAGACGAGAAGTGGACGAATATATTCGCGAAGTTGGCGAACAAACGACTTTTGAAGTGGGGGTTCACGGACTTCACCCTGATTTAATTAAAATTTTGGGACGTTTAAAATTCCGGACGAGCTACGGCCAAAACGTTCTGAATCATTCCAAAGAGGTGGCCTATCTTGCCGGCCTGTTGGCAGCGGAATTGGGTGAAGATGAAACTTTAGCCCGCCGTGCAGGACTTCTTCATGATATCGGAAAAGCGGTGGACCATGAGGTAGAAGGAAGCCATGTTGAGATTGGAGTAGAACTTGCAACCAAGTACAAAGAACATCCAGTAGTGATCAACAGCATTGCTTCCCACCACGGAGATACGGAACCAACATCTGTGATTTCCGTATTGGTGGCGGCGGCTGATGCGTTATCCGCGGCCAGACCAGGAGCTCGAAGCGAGACGCTTGAAAACTATATCCGTCGTCTCGAAAAATTAGAAGAGATTTCCGAATCTCACGAAGGCGTGGAAAAATCATATGCCATTCAAGCGGGGCGCGAAATACGAATCATGGTGAAACCTGAACAAGTCGATGACTTAGAAGCGCATCGGCTGGCAAGAGACATTCGCAAACAGATTGAGGAAGAGTTAGATTATCCTGGTCATATTAAAATCACAGTCATTCGTGAAACAAGGGCTGTAGAATATGCGAAGTAAAAGCGGTGTGAGATTTCACACCGCTTTATTTAGAGTAACAGTCCTTGCCAAAAAGGCTTCATTCAAAGTGTTTCATTGAATAAAGCTAATGCCAACGATTAAATGATGCCATTATCCTAAGAACTGCTATATCTTTCTTCATTGAGCAAAATTACAAAATAGAAAGGAAATACATATGAAGCTACTTTTTATCGGCGACGTCGTCGGATCACCAGGAAGAGATATGGTTTCAGAATATCTGCCGAAATTAAAAGATAAATACCGTCCTGATGTCATCATTATCAACGGAGAAAACGCAGCAGGCGGCAGGGGGATTACCGAAAAAATATACAGAGGTTTTTTAAACCTCGGGGCCCATGCGATCACCCTTGGAAACCATACTTGGGATAACAAAGAGATTTTTCAATTTATCGATGATGCTAAACAATTGGTCCGTCCCGCCAACTTTCCGAACGGAACACCAGGAAAAGGAATGATATTTGTAAAAGCCAATGGTTTTGAAGTGGCTGTGATCAGTCTTCAAGGCCGAACGTTTATGCCTGCTTTGGATGACCCGTTTCAGGCAGCGAATTCCCTTATTAAGAAAGCTAGAGAACGGACTCCGATCGTCTTTGTTGATTTTCATGCAGAAGCGACGAGTGAAAAGCAAGCGATGGGCTGGTATCTCGATGGGAAAGTTTCAGCAGTCATTGGGACTCATACTCATATTCAAACAGCAGACAACCGTATTTTGCCAAATGGAACCGCTTATTTAACGGATGTTGGCATGACAGGCCCTTACGATGCGATATTAGGAATGGATCGAGATGCTGTTGTCAAAAAATTTCTCACCGGCCTTCCTGTTCGTTTTGACGTCCCTAAGAACGGCCGCAAACTTTTAAGCGCTTGTATCATTGATATTCATGATAAAACAGGGCTGGCGAAAAAAATTGACCGTATTCTCGTGAATGAGGACTCTCCTTTTTTATCCGAATAAGGTTTATGTTCATTCTATGAGCAGCTAGACTATGCAAATCGCTAGGTTCGTTCCCCCTTTTTTGCGACCAAGCCGGAATATTCAGTGAAATTTCAGAATATAGTAGCAGTGGAATCATTTATACCAAACATGTTCACTCGAATGGACATTCGGTATTGGGAAATGACAAGGGGGAACAAGAAATGGAAATATTAAAAGTTTCAGCAAAATCTAATCCGAATTCTGTAGCTGGAGCACTTGCCGGTGTTCTTCGTGAGAGGGGCGCGGCAGAAATACAAGCAATTGGGGCCGGTGCTCTGAATCAAGCGGTGAAAGCGGTTGCCATTGCGCGCGGGTTTGTCGCCCCAAGCGGTGTTGATCTAATTTGCATCCCTGCGTTTACGGATATTCAAATTGAGGGAGAAGAAAGAACGGCGATAAAGTTAATAGTCGAACCACGGTAATCTTACAAGCTGTTTTTCGAAGAAATCGAAAAACAGCTATTTCTTTTTTAAAGGCAAACCCAGTAGGCGGCTCCGAAAGTTTCTAAAAGATTCATTGGAAACGGAATGTTACAAAAATAAAAATCTTTTTGACATATTATCCCGATCATTTTACAATGAAATAAATCATCCTCATCTACATAGTTCCGTTCGTTGAAGGGGTTTTTTATGTTTGTGACATTACGAAAAGGTGGTTTTCAAAATGATTTTTGATGCTCATTGTGATGTATTGTATCAACTTCAGAATGACGGAACAAAAGATTTTCAAAATGGGGACGATCTGCATATAACCTATCAACAGCTTGTAGATACGGGCGCCAAAATTCAATGTTTTGCGATTTTTTTGTCTCCCAGGGTGAAGTCGCATAATCGTTTTGATACAGCACTCGAAATGGTGGATTTATTTTATGAAAAAATTCTGAAGCCTAATCCTCATATAAAGCTGGTACGGTCTAAACATGATATTGACAATTTGAAAGAAAACGAGATGGGAGCTGTTTTAACGCTGGAAGGATGCGAATCAATTGAAGAAAATTTGGTGAAGTTGCGCGCGCTTTATCGATTAGGATTACGGTCTGTTGGTCTAACATGGAATTATGCGAATGCGGCAGCCGATGGCGCTTTGGAAAAGCGCGGGGGAGGTTTAACATATTTTGGTCAGTCGATGATCAAAGAATTAAATAAACTAAAAATATGGACAGATGTTTCCCATCTTTCTGAAAAAGCATTTTGGGATACGATCGAGTTGGCTGAGTATCCAATCGCGTCCCATTCCAATTGTTACCGAATTTGCAAGCATCCTCGAAATTTAAAAGATGATCAAATCAAAGCTTTAATCCAAAAAAACGGAGTGATTGGCATCACATTTGTCCCGGAATTTGTAAAGGAAAACGGTCAAACTCAAATTTCCGATGTCATTCGCCACATTGATCATATCTGTTCATTAGGTGGGGAACATCATTTAGGGTTTGGCTCGGATTTTGACGGAACAGAAAAAACGATTCCTCGTTTGTCTCGGTACAAAGACTACGAAATTCTTATAGAGTCTCTGTTAAAATACTATTCTGCACGACAAGTGAAAAATTTTTTGTTTGACAATTTTGTCAGCCGTTTTCCCCAGTGACGAGTGTTGATGAAAGAAGAGAGTAGTTCAGAAAAAGGAGGGTTTCTTTTAATTTTTTTCTATTCGAAACAGGATTAATAGGAAATGAACTGAAAAAATGATAAACTAGTAAGAAGTAAATGCAATTTATTGTGAACGTATAAAGGGGTGTAATTTTATGATAGAGCAGCTTTCATGGAAAGTTGGAGGGCAGCAAGGTGAAGGAATTGAGAGTACTGGAGAAATTTTCTCCATTGCTTTAAATCGGCTAGGTTATTATCTCTATGGATATCGCCACTTTTCTTCACGAATCAAAGGTGGACACACGAATAATAAAATACGGGTTAGTTCGACAAAAGTCAATTCTGTCGCCGATGATTTGGATATTTTAGTGGCTTTTGACCAAGAAACAATCGATGTTAACTATAAAGAACTGAACGATCATGGCGTGATCATCGCCGATTCTAAGTTTGAACCGAAGAAACCGGAAGATACAAAAGCGGTTCTTTATTCTGTTCCGTTTACGGAATTGGCAACAAATCTTGGAACTTCTCTTATGAAAAACATGGTGGCGGTTGGAGCGACTTGTGCTATTTTAAATATTGACGTTGAAGTATTTCACGAAGTAGTGAAAGAAATTTTCGGCAAAAAGGGAGAAGCCGTCGTACAGAAAAACATGGAAGCCATACGGCAAGGGTATCAATTTATGCTGTCTGAGACAGAAGGGCAGATCAGCCATCTTGAACTTGCCCCGGCTGATGGAAAAAAACGGATGTTTATGATTGGAAACGATGCAATTGCGCTCGGAGCGCTTGCGGGGGGAGCACGATTTATGGCGGCTTACCCTATCACTCCTGCATCTGAAATTATGGAGTATTTAATTAAAAAATTGCCGCTTGTTGGTGGAACCGTGATCCAAACGGAGGACGAAATTGCTGCAGCCACAATGGCCATAGGGGCCGGCTACGGCGGAATCCGAGCATTGACTGCTTCGGCGGGGCCCGGTCTTTCATTAATGATGGAATCGATCGGGTTAGCGGGCATGACAGAAACGCCGATCGTGATCATTGATACTCAGCGTGGAGGTCCTTCCACAGGCTTGCCGACGAAACAAGAACAATCGGATCTATTGGCGATGCTGTATGGAAACCACGGTGAAATACCTAAAATCGTCATCGCTCCTAGCACGGTGGAAGAAGCGTTCTATGACACGGCTGAAGCTTTCAACCTTGCGGAAGAATATCAATGTCCTGTTATTGTGCTTTCTGATCTGCAATTGTCGTTAGGAAAACAAACAGTAGAACCGCTCGATTATTCAAAAGTGGAAATTCGCCGCGGAAAATTGATTCCTCTGCAAGAAGAGTTGCCGGAACTTCCTCAAAAAGGGTATTTTAAACGCTATGAAGTAACGGAAGATGGCATTTCACCAAGAGTGATACCAGGAATGAAAAACGGCATCCACCATGTAACGGGAGTGGAACATGACGAAACAGGGAAGCCTTCAGAAAAGCCATTGAATCGTAAACAGCAAATGGATAAACGCATGCGGAAAATCCAGCATGTCCATTTTAATACGCCTGTTTACAAAAATTGCCCTCATGAAGAATCGGATTTATTGCTAATTGGCTTCAACTCGACACGCGGAGCCATTGAAGAAGCAATAGGACGCTTAGAAAAAGAAGGATTGAAAGTGAATCATGCTCATATAAGACTTATTCATCCGTTCCCAAGCGAAGAACTATTGCCGTTGATCAAGTCAGCGAAAAAAGTAGCGGTCGTAGAGCACAACGCTACAGGCCAGTTGGCAAAAATCATTAAAATGAATGTGGGCTACGGGGAAAAGATTGTCAATGTCTTAAAGTACGATGGAAATCCGTTCTTACCAAGCGAAGTTTATACAGAGTGCAAACAATTATTTCAACCACAGGAAATTTAAACAGTACAAGGGAGTTGTGTGAAATGGCCACATTTAAAGATTTTCGAAATGATGTGAAACCTAACTGGTGCCCGGGATGCGGAGACTTCTCAGTTCAAGCCGCTATTCAGCGTGCAGCTGCGAATGTTGGATTGGAGCCTGATCAGCTGGCAGTGATTTCAGGTATTGGTTGTTCTGGACGGATATCCGGTTATATTCATTCTTACGGACTACACGGTACTCACGGTAGGGCGTTGCCAATTGCACAAGGCGTGAAAATGGCGAATAAAGACCTAACGGTTATTGCTGCGGGTGGTGACGGCGACGGGTTTGCGATTGGATTGGCTCATACGATCCACGCGATTCGCCGCAACATTGACATAACGTATATCGTGATGGACAACCAAATTTACGGTTTGACGAAAGGACAGACATCTCCGCGTTCATCAGCCGGCTTTGTCACAAAATCAACACCGGATGGATCGATTGAACCAGCTTTATCTCCGATGGAACTCGCGTTAACATCAGGCGCGACATTTGTGGCTCAAGGATTTTCTTCCGATATTAAGGAATTGACTGCTTTAATCGAAGCGGGCATAAAGCATAAAGGTTTCGCCTTTATCAACGTCTTTAGCCCATGCGTGACGTACAATAAAATCAATACGTATGATTGGTTTAAGGAAAATTTATTCAAATTAAGCGATGTGGAAAATTATGATCCATCCAATCGCACCTTGGCTATGAATACGTTAATGGAGCATAACGGGTTAGTGACGGGATTGATTTATCAAAATACTGAACAGCCTTCTTATCAAGAACAAATTCATGGATACGCAGAACAACCTTTAATTCAACAAGATCTGCGTTTATCAGATGAACTTTTCAATGAGTTGGTAGAAGAATTTATGTAAGAGAATGAGACAAAACAGCACTTCTTCCTAAAAGGGAGGAGTGCTGTTTTTGTGTCTTCTGTCTCTGTAGGCATTTACTATTGTTTAATTGGCTAAAACCCCTTATACTAAGAGAATGTGTAGATTTAGTTGAACTGCATGACAAAGAGCCTATATAATGAAAAAATAGGGAACTTAAAAACTGAATGGAGGATTTTCATGAACGAAGAACAACGTTTGCAAAGTCAACAAGTGAAAACGGTTGATCCTTCGGACAAAAAATCCGAAAAGGATTACAGCAAATATTTTCAGCGGGTCTTTATGCCGCCTTCCATGAAAGATGCCAAACGCCGAGGAAAAGAAGCAGTCAAATACCACGAAGATTTCAGCATACCGGAAGAATTTTTAGGAATGGGAAAAGGCCGGAAATTCTATATTCGTACTTACGGCTGCCAAATGAACGAGCATGATACGGAAGTAATGGCAGGTATTTTAATGCAATTGGGCTATGAACCGACAGATCAGCCGGAAGATGCCAATGTGATTCTTTTAAATACTTGCGCCATCCGCGAAAATGCGGAAAACAAAGTATTTGGAGAAATTGGCCATTTAAAACCGTTGAAAATGGAAAAGCCTGACCTGCTATTGGGAGTATGCGGCTGCATGTCCCAGGAAGAATCGGTAGTCAATAAATTGCTTAAGCAATACCAGTATGTGGATATGGTATTTGGAACTCATAATATTCACCGTCTCCCTCATATTTTGAATGAAGCCTATATGGCAAAAGAAATGGTTGTTGAAGTGTGGTCGAAAGAAGGAGATGTCGTTGAAAATCTTCCGAAAGTTCGTCAAGGAAAAATTAAAGCATGGGTAAACATTATGTACGGATGCGATAAATTCTGTACTTATTGTATTGTTCCTTATACGCGCGGAAAAGAACGCAGCCGTCGTCCGGAAGATATCATTCAAGAAGTACGCCAACTGGCGGCACAAGGATACAAAGAAATTACGTTGCTCGGTCAAAATGTAAATGCCTACGGAAAAGATTTTACCGATATGGAATATGGACTTGGCGATTTAATGGATGATTTGCGCAAAATTGATATTCCACGAATTCGCTTTACCACTAGCCATCCGCGCGACTTTGACGACCATTTAATTGAAGTGCTCGCGAAAAAAGGAAACTTAATGGAACATATCCATTTGCCAGTTCAATCCGGATCCAGCGAAATCTTAAAGATAATGGCTAGAAAATATACCCGTGAACAATATTTGGAACTTGTCCGCAAAATCAAAAAAGCGATCCCGGATGTGGCGTTGACAACAGATATTATTGTCGGTTTTCCGAACGAAACAGAAGAGCAGTTTGAAGAAACGTTGTCCCTTGTCCGAGAAGTAGGATTTGAGTCTGCTTACACTTTTATTTACTCACCTCGGGAAGGAACCCCGGCAGCTAAGATGAAAGACAATGTCCCGATGGAAGTAAAGAAAGAACGCTTGCAGCGATTAAATGAACTTGTGAATGAACTTTCCGCCAAAGCGATGAAAAAATATGAAGGAAAAATTGTAGAAGTGTTGGTGGAAGGGGAAAGCAAAAACAACCCTGACGTTTTGGCCGGTTATACTCGGAGAAATAAATTGGTCAATTTCAAAGGACCAAAATCCGCCATTGGCCAAATTGTCAAAGTAAAAATCACGGAAGCCAAAACATGGACATTAAATGGAGAAATGGTGGTAGAACGAGAAGCTGTCGAGGTGAAATAGGGTGGCCAAATACTCAAAAGACGACATTGTCGAACGCGCCAAAGAGTTGGCGAAAATGATTGCGGAATCGGAAGAAGTCGATTTTTTCAAAAAAGCGGAAGCAAAAATTCATGAAAATGAAAAAGTTCGACAATTAATAGCAAACATTAAAAGTTTGCAAAAACAGGCTGTCAATTTTCAACATTATGGAAAAACAGAAGCGCTGAAAAAAACGGAAGAAAAAATCGAACAGCTTGAGAGAGAATTGGACGATATTCCCGTTGTTCAACAGTTTAAAGAATCCCAAGTGGATGTAAACGATTTGTTGCAGATCGTAGCCAACACGATATCCAATACCGTGACAGATGAAGTGATTACTTCTACAGGCGGAAACCTACTGACAGGAGAAACCGGAGCTCAAGTTAGAAACAAGCTATCGGGGAACCATCATTAATCTCCGAAAGAGATTGACCAAGGAGCCCCTTTTAAGCAAGAAAACCCGACGATCAAATCATTTTTCTCGTCGGGTTTTTTCCTCTATTTCGGGAGCGAGTGAATTTCGCGATCATCATCAATACCCGTTATAAATCTTTATATGAAAAAAAAGAGTGCCTTGGGTCATTATTACTGACTATAGTGAAAACTTTTTTTGTATTTACATTCAAGATCATTTGAACGGAATGGAGAAGGAAAAAATGAAAAATAGATTCTTTCTTACTCTATTAGAAGGAGAATAACATTCTATTTCACATGGAATCCGCACTGTTGGAAAAAAACACGAGGCTTTAGCACACCCGTTTATCCCTCCGCATAGGATAAAGTGAAATTACATGAGGAGGGTTCGCTCAAATGCCAGAATTTAGAGAAATTATAACAAAGGCAGTTGTAGCTAAGGGGCGCAAATTTACCCAGTCCCATCATACGATCACTCCGCCGCATCATCCTTCAAGTATTCTAGGCTGCTGGATTATTAATCACGAATATAAAGCAAGGAAGAGCGGCAAGACGGTCGAAATTAGAGGGACTTATGATATAAACCTATGGTACTCTCATCATGACAACACAAAAACTTCCGTTATTACAGAAAAAGTGGAGTATGTGGATGTTGTGAAATTAAAGTATCGCGACCCCGATTGTGATGATAAAGAAGTAGTGGCACGTGTGCTACAACAGCCGAATTGTAATGAAGCTGTCATTTCTTCGAATGGCAATAAAATGGTTGTTCATATTGAACGAGAGTTTTTAGCAGAAGTCATCGGCGAGACTAAAGTCTCCGTCATGATCGATCCAGATGGCGTTGAAGAAGATGATTGGGATTCCGAGCTATCCGATGAAGACTTTGAAGAACTCGATCCCGATTTCATCGTCGACGATGAAGAAGAATAAGAAATCTGAATGCCAATTTTCGAAGAATCAGCAGCCTATTCCATGGAAGGAATCAGGCTGTTTTTTATTATATGATTCTTTTATGATATAATTATACTTTGTTAGAAATAGGCTTCGGGAAAGGATTGGAGAAACAAATGCCGCAATATACTCCAATGATTCAACAATATTTAAAAATTAAGGCTGAATATCAAGATGCCTTTTTATTTTTTCGGTTAGGCGATTTTTATGAAATGTTTTTTGATGACGCGATTAAGGCTTCGAAAGAATTGGAAATTACTTTGACCAGCAGGGACGGCGGTGGCGATGAAAGGATTCCGATGTGCGGCGTCCCTTATCACTCTGCCGATAGCTACATACAACAGCTGATTGAAAAAGGCCATAAAGTTGCGATATGTGAACAAACAGAAGATCCCAAACAAGCAAAAGGGGTAGTTAAACGCGAAGTGATCCAGCTGATTACTCCCGGAACGATGATGGAAGGGAAAGGACTGCTGGAAAGAGAAAATAATTATATTGCATCGGTTTCCGGAATGGAAGATGAGACGTTCGGACTAGCCTATACGGATTTATCCACAGGAGAAAATCGTGTAACACTGCTGACAGCTTTTGAAGATGTGGTAAATGAACTGTCCACGCTTGGAACAAAAGAAATTGTTATCGACCCTTCTTTTGATAACAGCTTGCAAAAAACAATAAAAGAGCGGTTGTCGTTGACGATTTCTTATGAAGAAGATCAGGAAGTCAAACCGGAATATCAACATCTTTTGGAAAGGCTTGAGGATTCACGGCTACGTTCGACTTCTGCCAGACTTTTTAATTATTTGTATCGCACGCAAAAAAGAAGCTTGGACCATTTGCAAACAGTCGAAACCTATCACGTCCATAATTATATGAAAATAGATTACTTTTCCAAAAGAAACCTGGAGTTGACGGAAACGATTCGATCGAAAGGGAAAAAAGGCTCTCTTCTATGGCTCTTGGATGAAACCATGACGGCCATGGGAGCGAGACTATTAAAACAGTGGATTGACCGTCCGCTCATTCAAAAGAGCAAGATTGAAAAGCGGCTTGCTCTTGTCGAGTTGCTGCTGAATCGTTATTTTGAACGCCAAGAGCTAAGAGAGCGATTAAAAGAAGTTTACGATCTTGAAAGGCTCGCCGGCAGAGTGGCGTTTGGAAATGTCAATGCCCGGGATTTAATCCAGCTGAAAAAATCACTACAGCAAATACCTTCTTTGAAAGATCTATTAGGTCAAATGGACAATGACGATATTCAAACAATAGCGTCCAAATTAGACCCGTGTGAAGAATTAACCGATCTGCTCGAACGGGCGATTGTCGAGAATCCGCCATTGTCCGTGAAAGAAGGCGGAATTATCAAGGACGGTTACCACGCGGAATTAGATCGCTACCGAGACGCTAGTCAAAACGGGAAAAAATGGATCGCTCAATTGGAAAAAGAAGAAAGAGAGCGAACCGGAATTAAATCGTTGAAAGTCGGCTATAACCGCGTGTTTGGATATTATATTGAAGTGACAAAAGCCAATCTACATTTGCTGGAAGAGGGGCGCTATGAACGTAAACAAACGTTGGCAAATGCAGAACGTTTTATCACACCGGAATTGAAAGAAAAGGAAGCTTTAATTTTACAAGCGGAAGAAAAAAGCGTAGATTTGGAATACGAAATCTTTTTATCTATTCGGGAATATGTTAAAACATTTATTCCGAGACTGCAGGCTTTGGCCAAAACCGTCAGCGAGCTGGATTGTTTGCAATGTTTTGCCACTGTCAGCGAAAAACAACACTACGTAAAACCGCGTTTTAACGATGGGCGAACATTACGGATTAAAGGGGGCCGCCACCCGGTTGTAGAAAAAGTCATGGATTCACAAATGTATGTGGCCAATGATTGTTTGATGGATAAAGGTCGGGAAATGCTGCTCATCACCGGACCGAACATGTCAGGAAAAAGCACGTATATGAGACAAATTGCCTTAACGGCTATTTTAGCCCAAATTGGTTGTTTTGTACCGGCTGAAGAAGCGGTTCTGCCTATTTTCGATCAAGTGTTCACGAGAATTGGCGCAAGTGATGATTTGATTTCAGGACAAAGCACGTTTATGGTGGAAATGCTGGAAGCAAGAAATGCCATCGTTCATGCGACGCAAAATTCTTTAATTCTTTTCGATGAAATCGGCAGAGGAACCTCTACATATGATGGAATGGCTTTGGCACAGGCTATCATTGAATATATCCATGATCATATTGGGGCTAAGACTTTATTCTCGACCCACTATCATGAATTAACGGTTTTGGAGAAAGAACTGGATCAATTGAAAAATGTTCATGTAAGTGCCGTCGAGCAGAACGGAAAATTAGTTTTCCTTCATAAGGTAAAAGAAGGAGCTGCAGATAAAAGTTACGGTATTCACGTAGCGGAATTAGCGAATCTCCCTCAAACGTTGATTAAAAGAGCAAAGGAAATTTTGACGGATCTCGAATCTACAGGTGCTTCTCCTTCTAATAAGGAAAAAACCGATGAAAGTGAAAAGAAAGATTCCAAGACGTCAGTGAAACAGGAAGTGGAGCAGCTGTCTTTCTTCGATGAGGAGCAAAAGACAGAACCGAAAGCAGCCGTCACCCCGCGGGAAAAAGAAGCAGCCCGAGCGTTAAAAGCTCTCAACTTATTAGAAACGACTCCGTTAGAAGCATTAAACAAGTTATATGAATTGCAAAAAATACTAAATCAATAATATGATGAAATGAATCTCCGTTAAGCCGTCCGTTTAGAGGATCGAGGAAAGGAGAGGGCTTTTATGGGAAAAATTATTCAACTCGACGACATGTTGTCCAATAAAATTGCGGCGGGAGAAGTCGTGGAACGCCCTGCATCGGTTGTCAAAGAATTGGTGGAAAATGCCATAGATGCCCATAGCACGGTGATCGAAATCGATGTCGAGGAAGCTGGTCTCCAATCCATTCGAGTAGTGGATAATGGGGACGGAATCGAAGAAGAAGATGTGTTGACAGCGTTTGAACGACATGCCACAAGCAAGATCAAGGATGAAAACGACTTATTTCGCATTCGTACGCTAGGGTTTAGGGGCGAGGCGCTCCCAAGCATTGCTTCGGTATCTTATTTAGAAATCACGACAGGAACAGGGGAGGGGGCCGCTACCAGAGCTGTCTTAGAAGGAGGCAAGGTCGTTCGGAAGGAAAAAGCATCCGCTCGTAAAGGGACGGAAGTGATCGTTTCCAATCTTTTTTATAATACACCCGCAAGGCTGAAATATATGAAAACGATTCATACAGAACTCGGAAACATTACCGATACGGTCAATCGTCTGGCGCTTGCTCATCCAGACGTTTCCATTCAGCTGCGACATAATGGCCGAGTTTTGCTTGAAACAAACGGAAATGGGGATGCTCGGCAAGTTCTCGCCGCTATCTATGGACTAAACACGGCTAAAAAAATGATCCCGATTTCTGCCAGGAGCATCGATTTTGAAATCGAGGGATGGATCTCCCTTCCGGAGTTAACGCGTGCCTCCCGCAACTATATTTCGACTATTATCAATGGCCGATATGTCAAAAATTATCCTTTAGTGAAAGCCATTCAGGAAGGCTATCACACGTTGCTTCCGATTGGAAGATATCCCATTGCGTTAGTGATGATCCAAATGGACCCTCTACTGGTAGATGTCAATGTGCATCCATCCAAATTGGAGGTTCGTTTAAGCAAGGAACAAGAATTGAATGAGCTGATGATGAAAACCATTCAAGAAGCGTTTCGGTCAAAGCGATTGATTCCGTTGGAAAATGCTGCTCCTAAATGGAAAAAGGAAAAAACTGTCCAGCAAAGTTTTGAACTTGACCACCTGCCGAAACAAACGGAGCCCATTATCGATACAGCCGTTCCAATTCATCGTCCGCCTGAGCTTACCAACACTTATGAGAAACATCAAGAAGAGGAACGTCATTTGCCTGAAGACATGTTGGAACAAGAGCAGTCGGAGCCAAAGAGTTCTCCGGATTTTGTGCGAGAATATGATGTACAAGAATCCGAAACGGTTGTGGAGGCCGCTGACGACTCTTCATTGGAAACGACCGAGAGCAGTCAACGTCAGAGCCGCATTCCGCCATTATATCCCATCGGTCAAATGCATGGAACTTATATACTGGCCCAAAACGAACTAGGACTTTACATTATTGACCAACATGCTGCTCAAGAACGGATCAAATATGAATTTTTCCGTGAAAAAGTGGGGCAAGTGGAAAACGAACTGCAAGAAATGTTAGTGCCGTTGACATTGGAATTTTCGGCTGACGAATATGTGAAAATTTTAGAGTATAAAGATGAATTGGAAAAAGTGGGAGTTTTTCTGGAGCCGTTCGGTATTCACTCTTTTATCGTACGCGCTCATCCTCAATGGTTTCCAAAAGGAGAAGAACAAGAGATCATTGAAGACATCCTTCAACAACTGATTACGATGAAAACGGTTGATATTAAAAAACTGAGGGAAGAAGCAGCGATTATGATGAGCTGCAAACGATCCATTAAAGCGAATCACCATTTGCGCCAAGATGAAATTCAGGCGCTTTTGGACGATTTACGGAAAGCTTCCGACCCGTTCACTTGCCCTCATGGCCGACCCGTTATTATTCATTTTTCGGCATATGAACTGGAAAAAATGTTTAAACGGGTAATGTAGCGGGATTATGATTAACACGATTTGGTGGTGTTTATCCGCCATTTTCCCTCATTTTCTAGGCTATCGAATACCTCTTTTATTCAACTTTGATCATATGAGAAGGCGTTTGTGAAGACTCCTGTCTAATGGCGATCTGAACCAACCAATGATGGTAGGAGCACTTCACAAATGCTTTTTTTATGCCTTTAACCCAAGATGTTGTACCGAACGAAAATGTGGTTTAGAGCAAAATTTTTTTGACTTTTTCAGTTTGCTATGTATGCTGCAATATCATAGATGATCACGTCATACTCTTTGTTATCGATTTGAATGGAACAGCAATCAACCACTGGCTTCTTATTTACAAGAATGTTTGGCGAAGAGGGAGAAATGAACAGAGTCATTTATGAATCACAACCTTCGTTCCAACTGGCACTTTAGAAGATAATTCTAGAACATCATGATTAAACATTCGAATACATCCATGTGAGACATTCTTGCCGATGGAAGATGGGTTATTGGTTCCGTGTATGCCGTAATGAGGCTTTGACAACCCCATCCAAAACACTCCGAATGGTCCACCGGGATGGCGTTGTTTATTGATAATTGTAAACGTCCCATAAGGGGTTTGTGTCAATATTTTTCCAACTGCTATGGGGTAAGTTTTTATAAGTCTGTTTCCGTCAAATAGTTTTAATCTATGCTGAGATAAGGATACGTCGATCCATTTCACCATAAAGATCCACTCCGTTTTTGAATATAGTATGAAGTGACTTAGGCATTTGTTCATGGCTCTTTAAAAAATTGCTTGGATTTCTCCCGCTTTGCCCAGCATGGCAAAGGGGATTGTAAATATTTGGGAAGTGAACAATTGCAACGTATATCGTTAAGGATATACAACCAAAATGATTTCGGCACCTACAAGCGTATAGGGGAGACAGACAATGGATCGGCTGATGGAAATATTTCCGTTTTAATTTGAGAGAAAAACAAATAAAGAGGTTTAAATATCTCCGGGATTCCTATAAAATGGAATTATAGTCTAATAATGGTGGTTGATGAGGAAAATGAAATTAATGGGAATTTCTTTTGCTGCCAGTTTTTTAGCCGGAGCTTTAATAACACTTATTTCTTTATTCTTTCATGATTTACTAACGTACTTCCTTTTTTGTTTTTCGCCAAGCTGGTATTTTGTTATGAAGCATCACAACATGGAGGCAAAAATCTTAATAGACATTTTGTTATGTGTCGTCATTTTTGCTTTCCTTCTAATAATAAGGATGATAAAAACGAAACGTTCGATGGAAAAATAACAGGGATTGACGAAACGAAGCAACTCTATCGTAAAAACCGAGGACACTGAATCACTCAAAAGCGTTGTTTAGTGTCCTATTTATTTGATTTAATATATATTGTTTGACTTAGGTAATCCAGCCATTAAAAAAATCATTTTTTCTCGAATTTTAAAGAGTGATCATTTGAAAATAGCCATTTTTAAATCTCTCTTTTGTGAAACAACATAATTAGAACAAGTTCTTGTTAAAGAATGAAGAAAGTTTTTTTATAGCATTTTTCATTAGCATTGCATAAATATAGTTAGAATTTTCTGTTAATTATTTTTTGTGAATTTGTGCCAAAAAGACAAAACCTAAAGAAAGGTGGCACTGCCCATTTGGTAAATATATACAGTTAAACCAGAGCGACAACGACAAAAGGGAGATTATGGACTGGCTCGCCCATCAAATTTTCGCAACCAAACATAAGCTGGTTTCCACAGAGCTCTCTTTAACCAACGAGTAATTCGAAGTAGGGATTTCTTACTTTTCATCTCCAATTGAATGAGAACATGTAAGCAATACGTGATCAGGGCTAAGAAAATTTGATTTTGAATAGCTGTTTCACTCATTCCATAAAAGTGCTTAATTTCTACGTGTTGCTTGAGCCATTTGAAAAAGAGTTCAATAGCCCAGCGAGATCGGTAAATATCACTTATCTCTTCTGGTTTTAAATCAAATCGGTTGGTGATGAAACGAAGTAAGTTCCCTTTTGTGTCCATAACTTCTAGTAGACGAAAGACATTTTCAGTACGATTTTGTGTGGTACCAATGTAGACCATTTTATCGGATAGAACGTGACAATCATCAGGAAGTGAAAATGTATAGACTTCACGAATGACTGCGTTTTTCTTCAGTCTTGAAACGAAGAAATAGCCATCATCTGTCATCCGATCAAAACGTTCATAGTCCACATAACCGCGGTCAAACACATACATGGCTTCTTGATCATCCACTAGGACTTCGAGTTGATTTCGGTCATGTTCTTTTGCTGTCGTAATCACTGCTTTTTCAGGATAGACGGTGTCTTTATCCATGAAAACGAGCCGTAAGTGTAGCTTTACACCAGCTTTTGTTTTCCGGAATTTTGCCCATTTATAATGGGTCAAGTTCAACGGGAGTGTACTTGAATCAATGATTTTCAGTGGCATATTCTTTCCGTTTTTATAATGGTACCGTTGAATTTTCCAAACAAGATCCAAGAACAAATTTGCAAGAATTAGTGGGTGGATCTGATTGTTTTTTCGGGATAGCTGAGAGGCACTTATCGATTCAAATCCGAGTGCTTTTTGAAGATCTTCGTCTACAAGTGCATCACTCATTTCCTCTAAGCTCTTAAATTCGAGCAGCTGGGCTACCAATAAAAGTTTAATATAGGCTTCTGTTGTCAGCTTTTTTGTGTAATAGTCCTGTTTCAATTCTTTGACTTGTTCGCTAAGTTTTTGAATATTTATGGGTGAAACCCATTTACCAAATGATGAAATTAGTGTATTCTTGTCCATAATGGTTATCCTTTACGATTGGATTTGGGCAGGAACCACCTGTACTTCCATTGTAAAGGATTTTTTTGTTTCGAAATCAATAAAAAATTGAACATTCTTAGTATTTTGAATCATCAGATTTAATTACTGCAATGCTAGTGAGCATTTTTACTTTCAGGTAAGGTAGGATCTGCGCAAAAAACATGCCAAAGACCATTAAAAATGTCTAAACTCACTTCTACTTTTTGATTCATAGCATTTTGTGCAATGCGAGTTGAATCACTTAATAATATTTCATGACTACCAGCAATGATCATCATTGGTGGAAAATCTTTATAATCTCCATAAACAGAAGAAATGAAGGGGTTTTTTACATCTTCTTTTTGGACATACATGTTTGCGAATACGGATAACTGTTCTTGACTTAAGATGGGATCTACTCCGGCCAAAGTATTAAAAGTTTCTCCAGAAAAACTCAAGTCAGCCCATGGAGATAACAAGCCCAAAGCTGCTGGCAATTTGGCATTCATTTCCTTGAGCTTTAGTAACATTGATAATGCAAGCCCCCCACCTGCAGAATCACCTAAAATACCAATATTATTTGCTGAGTATCCATGGTTGCAAAGATAATGAAAAACTTTGATCACATCATTTAATCCATTAGGAAATGGATTTTCTGGGGCTAAACTATAATCAATAGATAAAATATTAATCTGACTACTATGAGCTAGTTGAATAGGTATGGTAGTGTATATTTCGGTATTTCCAGATACGTAACATCCACCATGTAAATAAAGAATCACTTTTTTATCTTCTTGGATCTGTGGAGTTGAGATCCAGACAGCCTGTATGCCATCGATGCTCACTCTTTCTAATTGATAGTCCACTGTTATTTTATTTAGTAATTCTTTTAAGTTTTTATCCATCATTCGTCTAAAAATTTCTAATGAATGGGGGTGGGAAAAGTTTATATTTTCAGATTCTTTGGAGGAGGTTAATAATAAAACATCCGGATTGGTGAGATTTTGACATTGTTCAAATCCAAAATCTTGATTGAAAAATTTAATCAGGAGAGACATTAGATATCCGTGAGTAGCCATAAGAATATTTTCATGTTCGTTTTTTAATGCTTCTTCCACAACGTTTACAATGCGTTTTGTCGCTTCGTTGCTCGACTCTCCGCCTTCATATGATAACTCCTTGTAAGTAGATGAGTTTGTCCGATACAACTCTTTCTAAAGAACATATCTTAAAAGTAGGGATTGCTGATCCCCGAATACTCAAAAGGAGATGTTATTTATGACATTTGTTTTAATCGTTGTCCTGTTCATTTTACTGATCATTGTCGGAAGTGCTTTTACGGGTCAAGGTGGTTATTAATTCCACGCAAGGTGACATGAAAAAATGCTCATTTGATCGTAACATGATTGGTTTTGCTTTTTGCAAAAGGACAAAAGCTTTTTGATCTTATGTTGACCTTTTTAAAATTGGTACAAGTAGTTATGGATAGGAAGCCAATCGTCTAGATTACCGATTTAAGTGAATTCACTGCATCCTTAACTCATTACGAGCACCTTGTTTACAAAAAAATGGATGTGACAGGATTTGTTCTAATCATCTCCTTTAAGTTAAAAAGGAGTGATAAATAATGCGTCATTTAGTTCGAAGATACCAGGGTGAGCCTGTTGAAGTGATGGACCGCTATGGAAGGGTTCATAGAGGAGTGATAGACGGAGATCCACCTCCAGGAGGAATGGTTATTCGTACCGGCTTCGGTAGAAGATTTATTCCATTTTTCTTAATCGCTGCTATTTTTCTTGCAAGATTCAGAAGAATTCGTATTTTCTAAAAAAATAATTATATTTTGTCGATAAACTATAACCCTGTCATTTGGCAGGGATTTTTTTGCCTGTATCGAAAAAATAATAAAGTACTTGGAGAGTGAAAGTTCTGTTTAAATCGCTTTCTCACAATCGAAAAAATGACCAATAAAAACAAAGGGACCATCTAGCAATATCTGTGCGGCCTTGCACGCATATTCATGTAGAATTTCTACCATTTGAAATAAAAAGGAAAGATCTATTTGATGTATTATTTTATCGTCAATAAAATATCAGGAAATGGAAAAGGGCGAAAGGTTTGGAAAAAGATTGAAAAGCTGCTTCAAGAAAAACAGATACATTATCAAGTGCGTTTTACAGAAAGACCGAAACATGCCGTAGAAATCGTGAAGGAAATTTCTTCAGAAACAGGTTTGACAGTGGTTGCGGTAGGCGGAGATGGCACCATTCATGACGTAGCAAACGGGTTAATCGATTCGAATATACCATTAGGGATTATTCCGGCAGGATCGGGAAATGATCTTGCAAGGGCTCTTCAAATACCGATGAACTATCAAAAAGCATTGGAGCGAATTTTAATTGGAGAGCAAAGAAAGATGGATGTTGGAAGAATTGGAAACGAGTACTGCATCACCGTTACCGGGATTGGTTTTGACGGAAAAGTAGCTGAGGAAAATAACTCCTCAAAATATAAAAAGTGGTTGAATACTTTTCGATTAGGGAATCTTTCGTATGGGCTTAGTTTCTTGCATGTTTTATTCCAATATCGTCCCGTCAACGTTCAATTAAAAGTGGATGAGAAAAACTTCTCTTTTTTAAAAGTTTGGTTTATCGCCATTGCCAATACCCCAAGTTATGGTGGAGGTATAAAAATATGTCCTGAAGCTTGTTATGATGATGGACTTTTTGATATTTGCATCGTACATGACTTGTCAAAATGGGAACTGTTGCGCACTTTCCCGAAAGCATTTGTTGGCAAACATGTTTTGCATCCCGGTGTTACGATGATAAGAGGCAAACAAGTAGACGTTGCCTCTGATTGGCCGGTTATCGTACAAGGCGATGGCGAGCTTCTCGCAAAAACTCCTGTACAAGTCACGATCGAGAGAGATGCATTACGGATCATTTAACGATTTGCGAGATTCATATTGAAAAAGCCCCCTCAGAATCTATGCAATGTATGGTGCATTCTTTGTCCATCAATGAATGGAGAAAAAAGACGCAAAAAGAAAGATAGAGGAATGTTTGGCGTTTCAATTGGTTAGAATGATCAAAGTGTGTAAATCCTTTCGTTTTATGGTACGATAAGGGAAAAGTAAAGGAAAAGTAAGGGGAAGGCTGGGAAGAACGTGAGAGAGAAAGAAAAGCTGATTGTGCTCGTTGGCCCGACTGCAGTAGGGAAAACTGCACTAAGCATTCGCCTTGCGCATCGTTTTCAAGGAGAAATCATCAGCGGAGATTCAATGCAGATATATAAAGGAATGGACATCGGAACGGCAAAGGTGACTAAAGAGGAAATGGCCGGCATTCCCCATCATTTAATTGATATTAAAGAACCGGATGAATCTTTTTCAGTGGCAGAATTCCAAAAGCTTGTGAGAAAAAAGATAACTGAAATAACGGAAAGAGGACGAATCCCTATTTTAGTGGGTGGCACCGGACTTTATATTCAGTCTGTCATATATGATTACCAATTTACCGATGTTCCGGGGGATTCGTCTTTAAGAGCTGAATTGGAACAAACAGCAATAGAAAAAGGCGAACTTTATTTGCATCAACAGTTGAAGGAAGTGGATCCTAAAAGCGCAGAATCCATTCATCCTCATAATGTGAGACGCGTTATTCGCGCTCTCGAAATTTACTATACGACTGGGAAACCGATGTCTGAGCATCAATCCGAACAACTTTCGCAGGAACTTTACCATACTGCCATTGTTGGGTTGACGATGGAACGCAGTAAGTTGTATGAGCGTATTAATCAAAGGGTGGATCTGATGATCAGCCAAGGGTTAATCGAAGAAGTTAAGGAGCTGAGAAAGCGAGGCATTCGCAATTGTCAATCCGTTCAGGCCATTGGATATAAAGAGATTTATGATTATTTGGATGGAAAAGTAACGCTTGACGAAGCCATCGAACAATTAAAAAAGAATTCACGACGTTATGCAAAACGGCAGTTTACGTGGTTTCGAAATAAAATGAATGTACAATGGTTTGATGTCACCAATGAGCATGAACGTGAGAAAAAATTTCAGGAAATTTCACAATTTATAGCAGGAAAGCTACATTTAAAATAGAATATTTAATTTTAGAGATAGAAGAGGAGGACTTTACATGAAACAAGCGATCAATATTCAGGATCAATTTTTAAACCAATTGCGTAAGGACGGAACTTTAGTCACTGTTTTTTTGTTAAATGGTTTTCAACTTCGCGGTTATGTGAAAGGTTTTGATAATTTCACTGTCTTGTTTGAATCCGATGGCAAACAACAGCTTGTTTATAAGCATGCTATTTCCACTTTTGCCCCCCAAAGAAACGTGCATATTCAATTAGAAGAACAAGAATCGTAAAATGAGCGCTGTTGTTTTATAAACTTTTTATAATGGCTCATGTCACATGAAAACCATTTCTCCTGACGTGAGCCATTATTTATGATTTGAATTTTTTCTTATTTTTGTTTTAAGAACAATGAATCCATCGTGCCTAAGCTGTTTATTGCATTTCAATTAGAAATACGCTCTTCATATGCTGTTCTTGGAATTTTTTTGTCTGCCAACCCGATTGATTCTTTAAAAGAGGGCGATATGATTAAAAAAGGACGGATAACCTCCGTCCTTGTGCATTTTTCCCTATTCAATTGTTATTGAAACTTCCGGATGGATAATCAACGATAGGATGTTTCAGCGGGAAATATGAGATCATTGCTTCGAATGGTCATAAGTTCTTTTTTATCATAATGATGTTCGGTCAAAAGCCTCATAGCCTGTGACCGTATCGATTTTTCGATGATATTCCGGACATAGCGGCCGTTTGAAAATTTGGCTGGGTGGATCACACTTTTCAAATGAATTAAATGTTCTCTTAATGTCCGTTCAGCTTCCTGGCTTAACTGATATTCTTTTTCGCGAAGAATCTTTGCGCTGATTTCCATCAGTTGATCGACTGTATAATCAGGAAAATGAAAAACGAGCGGAAATCGGGATTCAAGTCCGGGGTTGAGTGTCAAAAAATAATCCATTTCTCTAGAGTAGCCGGCTAATATTAAAATAAAATCATGCTGTTTGTCTTCCATATGTTTAAC
The DNA here is from genome assembly GCF_038006805.1 of Bacillus sp. FSL W8-0223. NCBI lineage: Bacteria > Bacillati > Bacillota > Bacilli > Caryophanales > Bacillaceae > Bacillus > Bacillus sp. FSL W8-0223. The sequence goes on along the minus strand of NZ_JBBOVX010000001.1, from coordinate 1,985,066 downwards.
CAGTGTATCAATCGCTTCCTTGCCAAAATCTTTTTCCCCGCCCCTGCCTAAAGAATAAGCTTCATCGATAAATAATATTCCGCCCATTGCTTTTTTGATGAGATCGCGTGTTTTTTGAGCTGTGTGGCCAATATATTCACCGACCAGATCGGCTCGTTCCGCTTCGATCAGATGGCCTTTTGAAAGGACATTCATTTTATGAAAAAGTTTTCCGATCAATCTGGCAGCCGTTGTTTTTCCTGTTCCGGGATTTCCTTTAAACATCATGTGAAGAACCTGTTTGCCTGTTTTTAAGCCATACATTTCTCTTTTTTTATTAATATAGATCCAAGCATAGATTTCTTTGATCATTTTTTTCATTTCCTCAAGACCGACTAGCGAATTCATTTCTTCTTCTATTTCCTTTAAGATTGTATGCTCTTGGGCAAAGGATTCCGGCAATAAATCTTTATGAAGATGCTCCGATTCTTTTTGCTTCAATTTGGAATTAAAAACGATGTTTATTTGACCATTATTTTTTAAACGAATAGGTTGATCCAAAGCTTTCACCTCACAATATCAAACGTGGATCATTCGGCAAAACTCCTTTAGCAGGCTCTTATCTCCGGCCTTCGTTCTTTTTGTTTACTTTTGTTGGTGACAAGAAAAAGAGTTTTTAACCAGCATCATTTCGATTGGATGGTCAAAAACACAGTTTTCAAGTTTAAGACATGTTGTTTCCCTTTTCGACAGCTTGCGCTCCAATTTCTAGGATTGTCAGGCTTCTTGTCAAAATTTGCGCTTTCCCGAGAAATAATACTCCTCTTATTATCATCTTATTCATGATGATTGCTGTTCATTAATAAAATTATTATTGGATCAACCTTCGATCATAATGGAGAACTTTTTTGCAACCATTTTTATTCTTGATTGGAAGTTTACATGGTATTTGTTATCATTGTAGTTAATGAAAGACCACCAATAATAAGTCGTTGTGCATGGACATGTACACTGAATTTTCTGGGAAATACGGAGGGTGTTCCATAGAAGAGTCTTTTTATTAGAGAGGAAACTTGTTGGAATCAGAGAAAGAGGGTTTTGTATTGACGAATCAGAAAGAAAAAGCGATTTTGGTCGGCTGCCTTTTAGATGGCGATGAAGAGTCCTTTTATTATTCGCTCGAAGAACTTGCATCTTTAACCCATACCGCTGAAGGGGAAGTAGTTTGTACCATCACGCAAAAACGAGATCGGATTGATCCGAGTACATATATTGGCAAAGGTAAGCTGGAAGAGCTCAAACATTTAGTGGAAGAATTGGAGCCTGATGTCGTTATATTTAATGATGAATTAACACCAAGCCAAATTCGGCATTTAACGGACACTCTCCGAATTCGAATTATTGACCGTACCCAATTAATTTTGGATATTTTTGCAAGGCGAGCCCGTTCAAAAGAAGGAAAGCTTCAAGTTGAACTGGCTCAGCTGGAATATTTATTACCTCGGCTTAGCGGACGAGGAACTGAACTTTCAAGACTTGGCGGCGGAATCGGTACAAGAGGGCCGGGGGAAACAAAATTGGAAAGCGACCGTCGGCATATTCGGCGCCGTATTCATGATATTAAAGAACAATTGCAGTCAGTGGTTCACCATCGCGAACGGTATCGGTCGCGGCGTAAAAAGAATCACACCTTTCGAATAGCACTAGTCGGCTATACGAACGCTGGTAAATCCACTTTATTTAATAGGTTAACGACTGGTGGTTCGCTTGAGGAAAATCAATTGTTTGCGACATTGGACCCCTTAACCAAAAAGATGACACTTCCAAGCGGATTTACCGCATTGCTATCAGATACGGTAGGTTTTATACAAGATCTTCCCACCACACTGGTGGCAGCGTTTCGTTCAACGTTGGAAGAAGTCCGGGAAGCAGATCTTCTGCTGCATGTTGTGGATAGCTCCAATCCCGATTACCTCCAACACGAAGAAACAGTCAATCAACTATTGGCGCAACTAGACATGGATGAATTGCCAAGGCTTTTAGTCTATAATAAAATCGATCAAAAATGTTCGGGTTTTGTGCCAGTTTCGAAAGATGACCACATCATGATCAGTGCTTTAAAAGAGGAAGATCGCACACGTTTAAAAATCAAAATTGAACAAGTGATGAAAAACCTCATGATCCCGTTTCGGGCTGAAATTCCCGCTGATGAAGGAAAATTACTGGCAAGAATCAAGACCGAAACGATGCTGCATCATTTGTCGTTTCATGACGAAACCTTTTCCTACTTAGTCAAAGGATACATGATGGAGGATCATCCGTTATCCGGGATTTTAAAAAAATATCAGCAACAATAGAGGGAGAACAGCATGTTTGAATTATTAAAACACGGTAAAAGAATCCAACCAATAGTAGAAGAAATTGAAGAACAAATTAAGCCAATTCATAAAAAGATCGATCAAATCGTGGATTCAAATCAATTTAAAGTATTGAAAAGTTTTCAAAAGCATCAGGTCGGGGACTTTCATTTACAGTCCTCCACAGGTTATGGCTATGATGATTCAGGCCGAGATACGCTGGAGAAAATTTACGCGGATGTTTTCGGTGGAGAAGCAGCACTTGTTCGTCCGCAGATAATATCAGGAACGCATGCCATTACGATCGCTCTGTTCGGCATATTGCGCCCTGGTGATGAACTATTATATATTACCGGGAAACCGTACGACACATTAGAAGAAATTGTCGGAATCAGAGGGAAAGGGAACGGTTCGCTGCGCGAATTTGGCATTGGCTATAATTGCGTCCCTTTGACACAAGAGGGAAAGGTCGATTTCGAAAAAGTGAAAGCGGCCATCAATGAGCGTACAAAAATGATTGCGATCCAACGGTCGAGAGGATATGATGTAAGACCGTCCTTTACTATAGAAGAGATCCAGGAAATGATCGAATTTGTCAAAAAAATCAAGCCGGATGCGGTTGTTTTTGTTGATAATTGTTACGGCGAATTTGTAGAAGAACTGGAACCATGCCATGTCGGAGCGGATTTAATGGCCGGTTCGCTTATCAAAAACCCGGGGGGCGGACTGGCAAAAACCGGCGGGTATCTTTGCGGAAAAAAACATTATGTGGAAGCTTGCTCTTATCGAATGACTTCGCCTGGAATCGGAGCTGAAGCGGGAGCTACTTTAAACGCGCTTCATGAAATGTATCAAGGGTTCTTTTTGGCGCCGCATATTGTCGGACAAGCTTTAAAAGGAGCGGTATTTACAGCAGCTTTGCTGGAACGATTCGGAATGAACACAACCCCTAAATGGGACTCTCATAGAACCGATTTGATCCAAACGGTGCAATTTGAAGACCGAGAAAAAATGATCACTTTTTGCCAAGCGATCCAGTTCGCTTCGCCTGTCAATTCTTTCGCTACCCCTTATCCGAGCTATATGCCGGGATACGAGGATGATGTGATTATGGCAGCGGGAACATTTGTCCAAGGTTCCAGCATTGAATTAACAGCAGACGGGCCTTTAAGACCTCCGTATGTTGCATACGTTCAAGGCGGCTTAACGTATTCTCATGTAAAAGTCGCCATTTGCAGCGCTATCGATCATTTACTGGAAAAGGGTTTATTGCCATCATAATAGGATATAGTCGGAGTATAATCAGCCGGTCGTTTATGGATTAAGACAAAAACGATCGGCTGATAAATCATTTGTTTTGACTAAAAAGAAAATTCTTGATAAAAAATTATGTAAGAATAAATAACATCTATTGAAAAATAAAATTACATAAATTATAATAAAATCAAGGAAACGAAAAGAAAGGGGGAATATCGATGGGGGGTAGTGAAATTCGCCGTTCGATGCCGTTGTTTCCAATTGGAATCGTGATGAAGCTGACCGATTTAACAGCTCGTCAAATTCGATATTATGAAGAACACCAATTGATTTCTCCCGCAAGAACTGAAGGAAATCATCGCCTTTTTTCTTTGAATGACATCGACAAGCTGCTGGAGATCAAAGATTTACTTGATCAAGGCGTGAATATGGCAGGCATCAAAAAGATATTTGCCGTGAAACAAGAACAAACAGATCAATCATTCGCAAAAACGGACGTTCACGCGAAGAAAGAACTTTCCGATTCAGAATTGCGAGAACTTTTGCGCAATGAAATTTTGCATGCCGGCCGCTTTAATCGTTCGTCGATCCGCCAAGGAGATATTTCCCGGTTTTTTCATTAAGAAAGGCGATCACTGAATTCGTTATTAAAGCTAATGCTTTAAATAAATTGAATTTTTAGAGAGAGGAAGTTGGACGAATGGGGAAATACACAAAAGAAGACATTCTGAGAATGGCAAAAGAAGAAAACGTAAAATTTATCCGGCTGCAATTCACGGATATTTTGGGAACCATTAAAAATGTGGAAATTCCGATCAGCCAGCTGCCAAAAGCGTTGGACAATAAAATGATGTTTGATGGTTCCTCTATAGAAGGATTTGTTCGGATCGAGGAATCTGATATGTACCTCTATCCGGATCTTGATACATGGGTTATTTTTCCTTGGACAGCAGAAAAAGGAAAAGTCGCCCGCTTAATCTGCGACATTTATAACCCGGACGGAACTCCTTTTGCAGGTGATCCACGTGCAAACTTAAAACGGGTATTACAAGAAATGCGCGAACTCGGCTTTACAAGCTTCAACCTTGGACCGGAACCGGAATTCTTCCTGTTTAAACTGGACGAAAAACGTGAACCAACTTTAGAATTAAACGATAACGGCGGTTACTTCGATTTAGCTCCTACAGATCTTGGTGAAAACTGTCGTCGTGATATCGTGTTGGAACTGGAAGAAATGGGATTCGAAATTGAAGCATCTCACCATGAAGTGGCACCGGGACAACACGAAATTGATTTCAAATATGCGGATGCCGTTACGGCTTGCGACAACATTCAAACCTTTAAACTTGTGGTTAAAACCATCGCAAGAAAACATGGCCTTCATGCGACATTCATGCCGAAACCATTATTCGGTGTCAATGGATCCGGAATGCACTCCAACTTGTCTTTGTTTAAAGGCAACGAAAATGCTTTCTATGATCCAAACGGCCGTTTAGAATTGAGCGAAACAGCTTATCAATTTATTGCCGGAGTTATCAAACATGCTACGAATTTCACGGCGATTACGAACCCAACTGTCAACTCTTATAAACGTCTTGTACCGGGTTACGAAGCACCATGCTATGTCGCTTGGTCTGCTAAAAACCGCAGTCCGTTGATCCGGATTCCTGCTTCTCGTGGATTAAGTACACGTATTGAAGTTCGCAGCGTGGATCCGTCTGCCAACCCATATTTGGCAATGGCCGCATTATTAAGTGCCGGATTGGACGGAATCAAAAATAAATTGACTCCGCCTGCTCCTGTAGACCGCAACATCTATATCATGAACAAACAAGAACGCTTGGAAGCTGGCATTATTGATCTCCCAGCTACACTGTTGGAAGCACTTCAAAACTTGAAAAACGATGAAGTGATCAAAGAAGCATTGGGTGACCATATCCTTGAACACTTCTTAGAAGCAAAAGAAATCGAATGGGATATGTTTAGAACACAAGTTCATCCGTGGGAACGCGAACAATATATGCAAATGTATTAATCATTTTAACCCTTGGCGCTTTGGCGTCAGGGGTATTTTTCATTTTTGGTCTTATCATTAACTTTTCGTTAATAATTGATTATGACCAAAATATGACCAAAAAATCATAAAAAAGTTATTCGAGTACATCCTTGATGATGTATAAAATTTTGTGTCAAGCATTTAGTTAGACCAAAAGAAAAAGGTAGGGTATTCTCTGATTTGACCAATCATCTAGAGAAAGGAGTACCCTACCTATGTCTAAGAGTATATCGAATATAGATTGGATGAATCAACTGGAAAACGTTATTCGTGAGTTTGTAAAGGAAAAATTAGAGCTGATCATGAAGGAAGAAATCCAGACTTTCCTCGAAATGGAACAAGAGGGAACGTCGAATAGAAGAAACGGCTATTACCATCGAAACCTAGACACGCAGTATGGTCGTATCGAAGGACTTTCTGTTCCAAGAGACCGAAAGGGGGAATTTCAAACGCAGCTGTTCACCCCTTACCAACGCCATACGGGCTGGCTCGAGGAAGCCATCATCAAGATGCATCAAAGTGGTATGAGTACGCGTGAAATTGGCAAGTTTATTGAACGAATTTTAGGCAAGGCCTATTCTCCTTCAACGATCAGTCGTATGACCGATATCGTGAAAGAAGACATTGAGAAATGGCACAAACGTCCCCTGAACAAACGTTATTCTGTCTTATATTTAGACGGATTGTATGTAAAACTTCGTCGCGATACCGTGGAGAAAGAAGTGATTTATGTGGTGTTGGGGGTCAACGAAGAAGGATATCGCGAAATTCTTGATTTTTTCGTAGGAGGACAGGAGAGTGCCTATGGATGGCAAGAGATTCTTCAACAGCTCTACAAAAGAGGCGTACAGGAAGTGCTTCTGGGCGTATTTGATGGCCTTCCGGGGCTAGAGGAAGCCTTTAAGGCTGTTTATCCGAAAGCCGATGTGCAGCGCTGTGTCGTTCACAAAGTACGTAATACCTTAAATCGTGTTCGGAAAAAAGATCAATTTGAAGTGGCAGAGGATCTCAAACTGATTTATCGCGCACCGAATAAGGAGATTGCGTTACAGATGTTTCAACAGTTTGAGTCGAAATGGTCGAACAAGTATCCGAGAGAAGTTCAATCTTGGGCCAATGAGTTGGATGTCCTCCTTACATTTATGGATTATCCAAGCAGTATTCGAAGTGTGATTTACACGACCAATGCCATTGAACGAACGATCAAAGAGATTCGGAAACGTCTAAAGCCGATGAACAGTTTGAGTAGTTTAGAAGCCGCTGAAAAAGTCGTGTATTTGACCATCCAAGATTTTAATGAGAAATGGGCAGGACGAAAATTACGAGGATTTGCTGAAGCCTATGAAACCCTTCAACAAATGTTTGAAAAACGTTATAACTAACCAAATATTGTAAACGAACAAAATAAAGGGATTCTCCCTTTCCACACAGGAGACTGAATATTCAGTCTCCTGTGTGGAGGAAATCGAACCCCTATCCATTCCAAATCCATTTCAGAGATACCCTATCTATCTTACATAACACAAAATTCTTGACGGTACCATACCATATGGCTCGAGATAATCATTTAGTGTAACGGCGGCATAATATAAATGCTTTTAAATATTTCAGTATATCGCTCGGTCCAATTTGGCAGGACATTTTTTGCAAAACAGTTGAGAGCTTGAGAATCCACATAAAATTGGTTCAAAGGTATTTATCTTATGGTAAATACTTATGTTAAAAGGTTTGAACCATTATTTTAGAAAATAAATGTTTTTGCCTGTTGACTCTTACCTTAGGTAAGCCCTTAGAATCACATACGAGGTGGTTGAAAATGTTATACACGGTAAAAGAAATTTCAGAATTCGCGAAAGTAAGTGTAAAAACCCTACATCACTATCACAAAATAGGGCTGCTATTACCGTGTAAGGTAAGTGAAGCTGGCTATCGCCTTTATGGAAAAAAAGAGCTAGAACGTTTACAACAAATCTTATTTTATCGTGAATTAGATTTCCCTCCTTAGATTTCCCTCTCAAAAAAATTAAAAAAATATTAGATGGTGAACCAGATCGATTATCGATCTTGTCGGATCAAAAAAAGCTCCTTCTTTCTCGTATACAAAGAATGGAGCAATTGGTTGAGACAATTGATGAATCGATTCGTTGCACTATGAAAGGAGAAAGTATGGATAAAAAAGAGATGTTCAAAGGATTTAATAGTGAAGAAGAGTGGGCTGAAGCATTGACCGAGCAAAATCAATACTTAAAAGAGAAATATAACTATGATTTACTTGAAAACAATCCAATTGATGTTCAATCGATGAATGAATTCGCTTTGGAAGCAAAGCGTTTTATTGATGGTATGGCTGATGCACTGAAGAATGGATTAAAGTTTGATGACAAAAAAGTACAGCTTCTTATAAGCCAACATATTCATTTCTTAAATCATCATGGACATGTAACGAAAGCATCGGATTTTGCGGCACAAGCACGATTCTTTTTAAACGATGATTTCCACAGAAACATGCTTGAATCCCAACAGACTGGTCTTTCTTATTATCTTTGCATTGCAGCGGAAGAGTACGCATCTAATAAGTCGTTTAGTAAATAAACTTTAATTAAAGCAGATTGGAGAAGAATAAATGAAATTGCGAAAAGCCTAAAACTCAACAACAATTATGCCTGTTCAGGAAACCCGTAAGGAAAGGTAAAAAATCATGGATATAGGTATTCTCAACTTTTCATGTTTACAAAAGCCCTTCTCATTTGAGAGGGGTTTCTTTATGGAATCCTTTGTATGATTGCGGAAAAAATAAATTTTATGATTTCAACGAGAAAATCAGAATATTTTACTCTTTTCAGCAAATTTTAGTCATTTATTAAAGCTCTTTATTTTAAGGATTTTTTGGGCGAAAATAGATAAGAGTAAAAGATCGAATTTAACAATGAAACTATAGGATGATTGTTCGTTGTAATCTACAGATGAAGGACTATGGGATCTTACATGACTATGTTGTCGGATGAAATGTAAAAATAATTTGACAATTCATTCTCTTTTCGTATAATAAATGTAAAACATTTTTTACATTTTAAGAAGTTTAGGTGGGTGAATTGAAAAATAACATTAGAAATGTACGAAAAAGTATGAACCTTTCACAAGAAGAACTTGCAAATAAATGTGGTGTAACAAGACAAACCATAAATGCCATCGAAAATAATAAATATGACCCTTCATTATCATTAGCGTTTAAGTTATCCATACATCTAAATACACAACTTGAAAAATTATTTTTTTACGAGGAGGAGAATAAATGAAGTGGCGAAAAGCCGATGAAATGGAAAAATATCAGAGCGATCAGTCTGCGAAATATGGGTTTATTTTTTATACCGTTGCACTGTTGATTTGGTCATTATACAGTTTTTTTACCAATGGCGACTCTGGATGGCAAATGACTATTTTATTGATAGGTTGTGCTGTTTATTTTTGGTCAAGAGTAGTTTTTAATCGAAAAATGAATAAAGAATAAAAAAATAACTTTCTTCATGGAAAACGTTAGATAGCGTCTTCCAATGGTTCGGGATATCAAAAGAGCAGTTGTATGATCACGTGCAAGGCAATATAATGGACGGGCAGTTAAAGATGGAATTTTACAATGGGTAATTGCAATTGTTGGAGGATTAGACGATAATAAAAGCTGCAACAATAGACGATATACCTGCCATTACTTTACTGAAATTAAAAATGTTTAGAGAAGTTGGGATGGAACATATGCTCTTAGATGGTTTTTATTCAAGTGGTAAAGCCAAACATTTTATCATAAAAAACGATATAAGGTAATTGCTTGTGCTGGTGCCTTTATAAAAGAAGATATACCATATTGCTTTTTTAAAGAACGCAAGTATGGTTTTATTGGCGATGTATATGTAGAACCCGATTTTAGAAAGAAAGGGTATGCAAGGATATTGACCGATTCAGTGATAAAATGGTTAACGGAACAGGAGATAAAAACCATTCGATTACTAGCAAGTGATAACGCCAGAAAACTATATGAATCATAGGTTTTAAGGGAACTGATGAGATGGTTTTACACATATAAGTTATTATGGCCTTCAAATAACGAGGTTTCATTCTTCTAATTGTGCTAAAGGTTACATAATACATAGGTGTACTAAAGACTATGATCAAACACTTTGTCAGAATAAAAAATTATGGAGCATATATGAAACCATTGGTGCATCCAAAATTAGTACAGGGTCTATATTGTAACTTGAGGGGAGGACATTTAGAGAATGATTCAACAGGTACATACGGGTTCTGTTTTTTTCATTAAATTCCGTCTTTTTTTGTAAAACCAAATTTAGATCTTGCTGACAAAATTCTCTAAAAGTGGTTGAGGAGAAACGTATTCATGAAAATAGCGATGCCCAAAGCGACCATCACAACCATAAAATTATGGTAAAATCCTTTTTTCGATAGCGGCTAATTTCTAGTTGGATCACTTTATCTCTTTCGTCCTGTTTTTGGTAAGTCCATTCAACTTAAACTAAACCTTAGAAAAGTTGGAAGGATTTCGTTATCCTCTGTTTCTCATCTTAGTTGATTTATAAATATATTTAACCTTTTGCATTGTATTTAACCCTAATATTGTAATGATTACAGTGTAGACCGTTGTTAAAATAATTGCAGTATATCCTAAATAGGTAAGACTTCCAGATTTATTTGCTAGTCGCAAAACCCATCACATCCTTCACTCATTTTGGAATCTTTACATTTAGTCTGTTTTTATTTTTAAAAATTATTCCAATTACTTTTATTCGCATTCATTCTAAACTAGGTTGTTTAGAAAAGATCCGGAACCGCGTGAATAAACAATGGCCGATGAAGATAATGAAAATCTTTTAACATGAAAAACCAGTGTCGAGCATCCTTTTACACTCGATTCGCTTTTGAGGTTTAACATCGAACATGACATCGGTTTTGCTAAATCCTTTGAGAAATTACGAGTTTAAAACAATAAAGCTTGGCATTTTAAAGCTTGGCATTTTGCCAAGCTTTATCAGGTACCGATTTTTCCCAACCCAATAGCGAAACATTCATGATGTATTTTATTGATACTCCAACACTAGAAAAGTGCGGCTGCCATCAATCCTCCGATCCAAGCGAAAAGAACCCCTAATAGCACTGACGTCGAAACATAAATGATTGCGTTCCTCGCATCTTTTTTCTGCAACATTTGGATCGTTTCATATCCGAATGTTGAAAAGGTTGTGTAGGCTCCAATAAAACCAATGCCAATTAAAAGCCATGACCATTCAGGTATGATTTTATTTGAATGCAGAACTGCAAGAATACCAAGCATGAATGAACCCGTTAGGTTGATAAACCAAGTGCCAAATGGAAAGACAGAAGATGTTTTGCCGGTAATCCATTTCCCTAGAAGATACCGCGAAATGGCTCCAAATATTCCTCCGATGCCTACCCAAATCATTCTTCTGCTCCCCCTTTCGATTGCTGAATATTGAAGGTAGCCAATTTAGCCCCAATGATCGCGAATCCAATGCCGCCGCCAACACTCAAAAGAAGGTAAATAAGAGCGATGAAAAATTGTTGATGTTCTATAAGATTGAGCGTTTCGACGGAGAAAGTTGAAAATGTCGTGAATGCCCCCGTGAAACCAGTTCCTATGGCCAGCTTTAATTGCGGGTTTATCATCCATCGTTTCGCAGTTATAGTGAAAAACCAAGCAAGGAATAAGCATCCTGCAAGATTAATCAGCAAAGTGCCAACTGGAAACCCGTTGGTTGCAGGAATCCATTTTCCTACTGAATAACGGAGTATCGCACCAAAGAATCCTCCTATTCCAATTGCCAATAAGTTCATCCTATCAGCCTCCTCAACTTTATTGTTGTCATAAAAAATAGACTCCTACCAGCAAATGTGCATTACTGGTAGGAGTCATTAGTCGCATGGACGGTTATACGGCGAACTCCATCGCCTATTCAGCTGAAAATTATTATATACTTAATGCCTTTTTCATTCAATATCTTATATAAAATTGTGTGAGTAAAATGTTTGTGGGAGAAATTCTTAGAATTCCCCGATGAGGGGGTTGGGAACGTAGGTTCGCAATCCCCCTCATCGGGGCCACCAAGCAAAGCGCGGTAGGATCCCAAGCAGGAAACATGAAAAAAGGACTCTCTCCCTGGTAAGATGATCATTGTTCACACCATCAAACAGGAGGAGAGAGTCCCATGAATATTCAACAACATCTTACCACAAATTCGTTGACATGGAAAGAGATCGAACTTGATTTGTTTCGAGCCTTGCAAAACGCCTTCACCGAGCTGTTTACGGCTCTGTTGGAGGACATCGACCGACAATTGGCGGAAACCCGGGACAAGCGCCGGTACCACTTGAAAGACAAACGACGCACCACGATTCAAACCTTGTTTGGCGAAGTTACCTTTGAGCGAAACTACTATTTAGACCGAGAACAAAACCGTTACACGTTTTTGCTTGATTCCTTTTTAGCGTTTGATGGATCGCAGTCAATCAGCCCTTGTCTAGAAGAAACGGCGATGGGATTGGCTGTGGAGTGCTCTTCCTATCGCAAAGCGGCTCATACGCTTGCCCAGATGGTCGGGTATCCGGTGATGAGCCATGAGACGATCCGCCAGTTGGTGCTCGAGGCTGAAGTTCCGCTGCACTGCCCGGTTGACCAGCGATATGGACGGGTGCTGTTTGTGGAGGCCGATGGACTGTTTGTCTCTCTCCAAGGGAAGGGAAAACGGGCCAAGGAAGACAAAATCCTGACCGTTCACGAAGGATGGAAGCGCAACGGCTCACGGATCGAATTCGTGAATCAGCGCCATTACGTCCATGAAGGCAAGGGGGAGGTGTGGGAAGGCTTCGAGGAATTTTTGATGAACGAATATGCCTATGATCCGTGTCGGGATCTTCTTGTCATCAACGGGGACGGCGCTCCATGGATTACCGCGTGCCGGGAGTATTTCAAAGGACGGGTCTGCTTCCAATTGGATCGATTCCACGTGGCGCGTGAGTTGCGCCAATGCCTCTCGGGCCATCCACGGTGGCAGGCGATTCGGCAAAAGCTGGCGAAGCAGGATGAAGAGAAGCTGCTTGTGGAACTGAACAGCGCCCTCGGCACGCTGGGGGACGAAGCGAAAGAACAACAGCTGGCTGCCTTGATCCACCGGATCGAATCGATGCCGGGATGCATCCGTGATTACCGGGAATGGCTGAAGGAGCAAGGAGTGGACACAACGGGCATGTATCCGATGGGGAGGGCTGAAAGCGTGATGAGCCAGCTGGCGTATCGGGTGAAATACCGCCGCAGTTGGACAGACAAGGGACTCAGGGCGTTTTTCAAGGCAATGATTGCCCGGATGGATGGGATTCGTCTTTTCGGACATCGTTTAGGAGAAGAATCGTCGCATCCGGCGGAGGAAACGGCATCTACCAAACAGACGATCGTGAACAAGGCGAAACAACGCATCCGCCGTCTTCTTCCAGAGGTAACGCGGAATAACGTGCCATATTTACAGCAATCGTCCGGGACTCCGATCTATCATGCCCTGTCTGAATTCAAGGGATGGTAAAAAAAGGTATACATATTCGTCTGTCATGGCAAGGGATGAGAGTCCGAAAGCGCTTACGGATGAAATTCAAAAAAATGGTTCGCTAACCTATGACTTACATCTATTTTCAGCGAACCAAAAAAATTCCCACAAAGTCTTGACTGACTCTATAAAATTCTTATCATTTATCCAGATATACCATTGAGAAGGGCTCATACTGTTTTTTAAATGGACTTTCCCGCAAATAGCGACAATAGGCACCAAAAATAATCATAATAAAGTGAATTTGTTATTTCGTTTCCTTTAATATCACCCGTTGAAGCGGCACACCTATATTGATAGTCTTTTCAGTCAGTGTGTACTTTTTGTTATTTAAAATAATGGTGTAATGATCGATTTTTTCACAGCTGTTTCCTTTGCTAATTAGATGTTGGACGACAGCGTTGCTTAATTCTTCCTGATTAAAATATCTTTCATCCAATTCAATGACCATTTTATTTTTTGACAACATACAATTCAAATCCTTTCGGAAATAATGGAATTTTGCGAAAAATGATATCAGCATTAGTGACCTATCCCGATGTGAGCGGCTACTAGAACGTATTTGTCTCCTACGTAGACAAATACGTTCAATGCTTGTGAACTTTACAGGAAAGAACCTAAAAGTACAATGATGGAATGACTCGTCGTATCACAACAATGGAACCAGTAAATAAGCGGTCTATTGATTGATAAACATATCTATAGTAAAAATTTAACATGGCCAAAAATAAAAATCAATGTTCTACCAGCAACTGCTAGATACAGAGTAGGACGTAAAGCATTTTTTGTTGTCCTTTTTTCTTGTGCATTTAATGAAGTAAGAAGTGTTTCACCAGAAAAAACATCTAAATAAAGAAGCTTTATTCGGTTAGAAGATGAAATGAAAGCAATCTTGTTGTTTAGGCGGGAATTTTTTGTTTTCAACCATTCTGTTGGGAGTTTTAAACGCCAACGATAATCTTCAAACCATCATGAAAGAGATCATCAACCGTTCGACCGGAAGCAAAATATTCTCTTTTCTTTAACCATTAGAGGATGTTCATTACTTTTATTTTGAACGATATCATAAAGTAACACCTAACTTTTCAGCGAGCTATGCGTTTAAAAGCCCCTGCTGAGAGGGGCTTTTGGCCTTTTAATCCTTAAACAATCCTTTCATTAAATTTTCTATTTCTTTTCTTTGTCTTTCCGTTTCTTTTTTGTCCAGACGAAAACGGCCATTTTCTAATTTCATCACATCACCAACTTTACAATTCTTAGGAAGCTTGCTTTTTTCTATCGTTACCCTTTTTCTGTCTTTAGTTTCGCAAACTGCTAAACCGCCTTCAAAATAATCAATAATATACTCCACTTTTATGGTCACATCCTCTTTATTGGGTCTGGGAGTGCAAGACGTGCTTCTCTTCTCTAAATGACCGGTAAATTGTGATGTTGTACGACCATGCTTGTTCTGTTAATAAATATTCACACTAGCTATTAAATGATACGATGGGGCTTAGTGAGCAATGTTGCTATCACTTGATATAGGTCTAACGTTAAAAGATAAATGGGTTCCATCCGTTTTGGCTATAATCGTACCTTGCTGATCCGTTCGAAAAATATTGATTTTGTGGATTTTTAAGCGATTTATTACTTCAGCGGTTGGATGCCCATACGTATTTTCTTTTCCAACGCTGATAACGGCATAGGTTGGCTTTACTCCATTCAAGAATGCTTCACTTGTAGATGTTTTCGCCCCATGATGTCCAATCTTGATCACGTCAGCTCTCAAATTTTGCTTAGAAGCGATCATATCAGATTCCGCAGTTGTTTCGACGTCCCCCGTAAACAGGAAAGATCTTTTTCCATATGTTAGTTTAAGAACAGCGCTCCAGTCGTTTGTATCGTCTGTGCTGTAGGATTTAACCGGGCCTACGAATATGGCGGAAACATCATTTAAACCAAGAGCAGTCCCTTTTTGGGCGGTTTGAATGGTTAATCCTTCATTTTTTACGGCGTTCAAAAAATCTAAATACGATTGAGTCGTATGAGAAACTCTTGGAGCGTATACTTGTTCTACTTTAAAGGATTTTAAGACAGTGTCCAATCCCCCAATGTGATCAATGTCCGGATGAGTCGCGATCATAATCTCAATATCGTCGACATGTTGTTGTTGGAGATATGCTACGACATCATCGCCTTTGTCATTATTGCCGCCGTCAATTAAAATATCTTCCCCGTCTGAGGTTTTGATATAAATACTGTCGCCCTGTCCAACGTCTATGTAGTGGACATACAGAGACGATGTTGCGGTTTTTCCGAAAGACGGGAAAACAATGGAGGACAAAAAAATAAAAGGCAATAAAAATGTACGGATTTTCACACATATCCTCCTTTTTCTACGGTGATTTAACTTTATTATGGGATAAAAGGCAGAGAAATTTGCAAAAAAGAATGGCCTTTATGATGAATATAAAAAAATGAAGGTTTTGAGGATGTCAGGTCTGAAAAGGTGAAAGAGAGATGAAAAGGAGAGAAAAGATGATGGAATGCCCCGGCTGCGGGTTAAGGCTGCCTGATCAGCAAAGAGAAAGGCCTCATCGCTACAATGCCACCGGAGAATGTTACCAAAAATACAACGAACTGAGCTTTTACACGATGAGTCAACAAGACCTCCATTTTGTGCATCAGCACGCTATTGATACATACAGCGCACAGCACGCGGGAGCTGGTATGAAAAATATCACAGTTGCCTTTTCATTAATTGGCTTATATTATGCGATTGAACTTGGATTTACCGGAAAACAAGTACAGAGTGTGCAAATGCTGCTTAGTCAACGCCCATATAACTGGCCGTCATTGCCACTCCCCGAAAATTCATATTTAATAACTGTTCAAGACGTATTAAAAGAGAAACCAGGGAAAAATCGAGACGTTATGCTTAGAGAATGGATGTATGATGTGTGGCGCTGCTGGGAACATCAACACGACTGGGTAAAGAATATTTCAAATCATTTATTAAGATAACGGATGTTAAACTTTTCTTAATCTCTAACTTTTACAAAGGGTATTAAGAAAGTACTGGAGGAGTAGAAACTATTTAACAAGAATAGCGAGAAGTCCCCTTCCTCTTTAGGTGGGGGATGAATCGCTATTTTATTTTTTCTTCTATCCTACTATAATAACAAAAACATAAAAAAAGGTGAATCTCACCATGTATCGAGGACAGAGAGTGTATTTTTCCGCTTCGAAAGACACCATCCAGCAACTAATGGAATGTAATCGAATTTCCGCTCAAATTTGGAATGATTGTCTCACCGAAGCCCGAAATTACTACCTTCAACACAAAAAATGGATTGGCAAAACGGAATTGCAAGCCCTTCTCAAAGGAAAATATCGCTTACACAGTCAAAGTATCCAAGCGGTGGCTCACAAATATCTTTTTGCCAGAGACAGCACTCACAAAGCTATCCAGAAAGGTATCAAAACCGCTAAGTATCCCTATAAACAAAAGAAATACTTCAATACCAAGTGGGTAGACAAAGCCTTCACCATTTCTGATAATGGGAAAATAACTTTGTCGTTAGGTACACATGGCGGTAAACGCATTCCACCGCTTCGTTTTGCGACAATGGGGAAAGTGTTCTTCTGTCAGGTCGGAAACTTCGCAGTATCCACCGTCTTCGCAACAAGAAACTTCGAGAATTGCAAAAACTTCAGAGCCAATGCAAAAAAGGCTCTCGGAGGTGGAAAAAATACCAACGGGCGAAGCGGTATATCCTTTCGAAAAGTGAACGACAGTTGCGGGACGCTTTACACAAAACCACCAAAGCGTTTGTGGATTGGTGCATCCAACAAGGCGTTTCGGATGTATATGTCGGCAATCCCGAAGGGGTACAGAGACACACGAAAAAGAAAAGACGGAAAAACGTCAATCAAAAACTATTCAATTGGAGATTTGGCAAAATAAAGAAATATTTGGAATACAAATGCCAAAACAAAGGTATCCAGGTAACGTTTGTGAAGGAAGCGTACAGCAGTCAAACATGTCCTGTTTGCAAACGAAAAAAGAAAGTACGCACCCGAATGTATCATTGCCATTGTGGATACACTTCTCATCGGGATATTCATGGAGCGAAGAATATCTTGAGCCAAGTGTTATACGGTTCCTTTGAACCTTGGGGACAGGAGAAGATTCCAACGTATCTACGACCCGCATAAACGGGGAGTAGTAGATGGTGCGAACCCACCCACCGCAAGGTGTCGCTTCTTTTAGAACGTGGAAGATTCCCTTCTTTCGAAGAAGAGAAACGCCGAAAGGTGTTTCGTGGAAGTTTCTATGTTTGGCAGAGAAGAAACCCCCACTTCCATAAGTGGCGGGAGGTTCATTAAACAGTTGTTGGAACCGATCTCAAAGCAAAAACCAATATATGATTAAGCGACTTGAAGAAAGAAATAAATGGGTGGTGGAATCATTCAAACAAAACTTGGAACAAAGAAGAATGATGATGGAACAGACAGTTCCAAATTAAGAGACGCAAAAAAGGATTTTTTGTACGTTTTTTAAAAAAAGTAAATAAGTGGTTTGAATACATATGTGTATCGACGTTCAAAAAATCTTGCATTACTTATGGATGGTCATACGATGATGCCTGATATAAGAAAATGACCCTATCACTACAATCAGTATGACTGTCACATTAGCAGCTATGTTTATAATATTTACTTTTGGAAACATTTTATCGATGGAATCAATCCAATTGACTAAATACGGATCACGACCTATGGTAATAATGGCATTTTGAGCAATAAAACTTGCAGCAACAATATTCAACCAAAAAAATGTTTTCGTTCTTGTCAGTTTTATAATAAATGTCAAAAAAGAAAGGGAAATGAAAAGGCTGCAAAAAATTCCTACTATGACTGGCCCTATATGTTGCTAAATTCTGGAAATGACAATGGAACTATCTAAATAAATTAAAAAATCCGTGATCACAAGAAGCGACAAAACTTTTACCTTTAAATAAATAGATGGGGTTGAATGTCTACGAAGCTCCTTTTCCCATATGGACTTTGTTGTAATTCTAAATGCTATTAAAAGCAAAATGACTCCAGTGGTTAACTGAAACATTGGAAAATTTGAAAGTGCATCAATTAAGACTATGTAAAGACTTCGCGTGAATGTAAGAACTATGACTGCAGAAAAGGTTATGTTTAAATAAGCATGTTTTCGCAAAATACTTCCTAAAATCAGCATGTTATCAATGTCACATATCAAGTTTATTAAAAATACTTTTAAAAAATCCTGCATCTTAACTTTTCCTTTTTTATATAAAATTATATAAAATATAGGGTAAAAAATAACCTTTGGTTGAAAGCTCAAATTTTTTAGAGTTGGTAATCTAATGTTTTGGCCTTCGATGAAGGAAATAGAGAGGATGGCTTAGTGTCGTTCTCTTTTGTTCTATCTTTTTATATAAAATGTAAGACGGTAATAATGGATTGCCCATTAGAAATTCCTTATTTCAATCAGAGATCACTTTATAATAAAAAACGGTAGAGTGTAGTTCTCCGTTTGCAGATTTTGCGTAATAAGGGATTTTGCCAGCCTGAATATAACCAATTGAAGAATAAAGAAGGTTGGAAGGGTCTCCTTCTCTTGTTTCGAGAACTAATAAGGACCTCCCCACCTTTTTGGCTTCCTCTTCAGCTTTATTCATAAGTAAACGACCAATACCATTACGTCGATATTTAGGGTGTGTCATTAATTTTGCGATTTCAGCTCTATGACTACCGTTCTGCTTAGTACATAGATGTAATTGTACAGTTCCAGCGATCTGATGGTTTATTTTAGCGACAAATAGAAGCACCTCTGGATTTAATACATTTTTCTAATATGTTTTGGCATCCGAAAATGACAGTGGTGGCAAAAAGCCTATCGATGCACCATCATCTACTACCTGCATCAGAAGTTCCGAAAGTTCATTAATGTGTTCTTCAATAGAAATTAATTGTTCAATTTTTAATTCACTAATCACCAAAGCCATCACCCCAATAAATATATGTATCTTCTTCAAGTTAAAATACACCTTATGTGATTGTTTTTGTGAACTAATTCGACAAACTGCCTAACCATTCCTGTTTTACTTAAACAAACCTGCAACGTTAGTTGGAAAAGGATCTTTTGTTTTCAGTGAATGTAAGAAATGGATGAAAATCTATTTATAGTCTGCGGAATCATAGTTGAATATAGTAATACTCTTCCTTAAAGCGATTGTCAAAGTAACGAATATTTAGAATAAATGACTGATAGAGAATAGGAGGAATTATGATGTTTAAGGTAATATCGAAATGTTCAAAATGTGGAAAAGAAATTCATGGCAATGAAGAGGTTTATGTGAAAATGCGTTATCCTGAAAGAAGAGGGATGGTTGAAATTAAAGCATTTTTACAAAACGAAGGGAAAATATTTTGTGAAAAGTGCTTTCTTGATATAAAGAAATAAACTTTAATAAAGTCGGAGG
Source organism: Bacillus sp. FSL W8-0223 (assembly GCF_038006805.1). Classification (NCBI taxonomy): domain Bacteria; kingdom Bacillati; phylum Bacillota; class Bacilli; order Caryophanales; family Bacillaceae; genus Bacillus; species Bacillus sp. FSL W8-0223. The sequence goes on along the minus strand of NZ_JBBOVX010000001.1, from coordinate 1,965,292 downwards.
AAGAGGTGATTGCAAATAAAGTATTTTTCCTCTTCCAAATCGATATTATGAATCGTCCATCATAATGCGAAAGAAAGATTCTTGATCATACATATTGATGATTTCATGCTACGAATCTTTGTCTAATCAATTTCCGAACAAAGGATGACTTACTTGTCCAACGATTGTTGCACTGAATTGCAGCCGAAAGAGGCAATGTGATCAAAATTCTATTACACATGCAAGAACTTTCCATCGAAAAGGGCATTTTTATTTTCCAGCTCCAGCAGTTGTTTTTTCATCTCCAGACCGCCTCGGTAGCCTGTAAGAGTTCCATTTTTGCCGATCACCCGATGACAAGGCACCACTATTAATACTGGATTGGCGCCAATAGCGGTTCCAACAGCACGAATCGAAGTCGGTTTTTGAAGATAATCCGCAATTTCGGAGTAAGATTTTGTCTGTCCGTATGGAATTTCGCACAATGCGTTCCATACGGATAATTGAAACGGGGTGCCGTATAAATCAACGGGTACCGTAAAAGTTTGGCGCTGGCCTTCAAAATACTGGGATAATTCGTCGATATACGGCTGCAATTTCTGATCATCTTGCACCAATACGCTGTTCGGTAAGCGCTTCTTCAGCCAACGGGATAAATCGGCAAGTGATCCATTTGGAGAGCCGATGTAACAAAGTCCGTTTGTTGTCGCTGCTATATGCATTTTCCATTGTTTATTATCAAACAAAGTCCAATAAACGAATAGATCATTATTTGTATTCATTGCCTTTCATCTCCACAACGATGTAATTGACGATATTCTGCGGGGGTATATCCTGTTTCCTTCTTAAACAACGTGATAAAGTAGGATACATTCGGAATGCCTACTGCGAAGGAAATTTCTGTCATGCTTTTATCGGAATAAGTCAAATACTGAATAGCTTTAGATATTCTCGTTTGCCGGATATATTCGGCCGGTGTTAACCCTTTGATTTTTTTAAAAGTACGGTGCAAATGGTAAGGACTGCCGTGACAAAAATTCGCCAATATTTCAAGCGTTAAAGTTTTACTGAAATTCGTGTCTATAAAATGGGTGATTTGTGCCACCCAATCTTCATCCGGCAGTCGTTGTTCGGTCGGTTTGCATCGTTTGCATGGACGATAGTTTTCCGATAGAGCTTGCTTGGCATTTTGAAAGACGCGTACGTTTTCCTTTTTAGGGGGGCGGGATTTGCAAGAAGGGAGGCAAAAAATGCCGGTTGTTTTTACACCGTACAAAAATTGATCGTCGTAGGACGATTTATTCATTATAATTGCTTGCCAAATTTCGTCCGTCATCTTTTCCATAACTGGTTTTACTTCATGATCGTTTTGCGAGATGAATTGTATCATCTCGTATTCTTTTTGTTTTTGATTCTTCATTTGGATTCCCTCCATTTTCAGTATACACTGGATGAAGATATCAAGTATGTCTCCACGAATAGAAAAGCAAGATTTCAAAATGACTTTAAGTCATTTTATGTTAAAACTAAGATTGTATTGTTATATAGGAGTGGGAGATTTATATGAAAAACAGTTTGTTTAATCATGAGTGGGATGCCGCTTATTTTGTGGGCGACAAAACAACGAAGATTTATTGTTTCCCCTGGTGCGAAGAGAATAAAAAGACAGAAAACATCATTCGATTTGCGTCTAGAATAGAAGCAGAGCAAGCCGGCTATCGTCCTTGTAAAACATGTTGTTCTCATCTTCCGCATGGTTCCTGGGAAGATCACAAGGATGAAATCAGGTTGATGGTGCCGAAAGAATTCAGCTTTGCCGAAAACATGAAATATTTGTCTATCGCTCCAAACGAAAGTATGTATCGTATCAAAGACAATAGAATTTACAAAGCGGTTCCGATCGAGCAGGAAACAGTATTAATGGAAATTAGTACGGACCATGATGATTCTCTTATCATACGTTTTGTTGGTCACACCATTCCTTCTCATAAATGGGTCCGGGCAGCGGCAGCACGATTCGTAAGAGAATGGTTTGATTTGGAGACCGATTTACGCCCATTTTACCGTTTAGCGGAAAATGATCCGTTACTGCAAAAAGTCACCAGCCAATTTTATGGACTTCGTCTCATCGGAATTCCCGACTTATTTGAGGCTATCTGTTGGGGGATTATCGGACAGCAAATCAATCTAAGTTTTGCGCGTACTTTAAAAAGGCGTTTCGTGGAAACCTTTGGTCGGCACGTAAACTGGAATGGAGAACCATATTGGATCTTTCCATCTCCTCAAGTCGTCGCGGAATTGACGATCAACGATTTAACCGAATTACAAATGTCTGCCAGAAAAGGTGAATATCTCATTGGAGTCGCTCGACTCATGGCGGAAGGAAAATTAACGAAAGAGCGATTGAGAGGCACGGGAGACTATAAGGAAGCGGAAAAAGCCTTAGTCAAAATTCGGGGAATAGGACCGTGGACGGCAAACTATACTTTAATGTTTTGTCTGAGAATGCCCAGTGCTTTACCCATTGATGATGTCGGTCTGCACAATGCTATGAAACATCTTCTTGGTTTCGAGAATAAACCTTCTAAAGCAGAAATCTTAAAGTTATTTTCAAGATGGAAAAATTGGGAAGCTTATGCCACTTTTTATTTATGGAGATTGCTTTATTAAGTTTTGATGGATACCCATGTTGAACAGTTTCGGATTAATCAGACTGATTCCGTTAGATAAGATTTAATTGATATCCATACGGAGCCTGTTAAGGAAAAAGTAAAGCCCCGTATGTGGGGCTTTGAAAGTTAAAAGCCAAATGGTCTCGGACAACAAGGATCATGCGGTACTCCACACATCACATGTTGTTCGCAGCATTCATTTACTACAGATTCAGTGTGTGGGAAATAATGCTCATGAGTAATCATATGCTTGTTAACATTAGTGGTATGAGATGGGTGAATATGTGGTACTACAGTATTGGTTAAATTGGTTTTTACGTATTGCTGTGGCGGCGAGACTAATGGCGAATCGTACATAGTTGGATACACTTGTGGCGGACAGAATTGCGGGGGACATCCAAAAGAAGGGTGGTGGCCCCATTTTTTGTGTGCGTGCATTTTAATACCTCCGTTTTTGATTTATTTGACAGTAGCAGTATATGAAAGAGGGTGTTTGGTTGTACTAGTTGTTTAACCATTTATGAGAATTATCACGATAAGTCAATTGTTGCTGAAGATCCAGTATAAGAGAAAGGGAGCTTCGAGCTTAGTGGTGCAAATATGGTGATAGAGGAATTCATCAAAAAACGTTGGATAAAATAGGAAGAAGTGAAATGATGCCAATCATCGGATTGAAGGAAAGATAGTGCAATGAGGAGATGAAACCTTAAGGCTTTATCTTGATATGACAATGAGCCATCATCAGTGTCAGCCTTTTTTATTATAAATAAGAAGATATTTTGAGTTTTCTTTCTGTTTGGCAGGATGTCTCCTCGTTATAAAAAAGGGTGGTTTGACTCAAACCACTGTTTTGTCAATTTTTGAATGATTGCTGATCATAAAATTCTTCAAGATATGATAAATACACAGCACTCATATTCATCCTTATATTCTTAAATAGCCTGTTTTGTTCAGAAAAGTTCGCTTTTTCGTGAACATACCCATACCCCTTTTGCCATTTCCATCGTGACGAAGAATTATTTGCAAATTTTTTTGAATTTCGTAAAATAAGTAAGATATTTTTCAAAATGTAATAAATTGTAATATATTTTTAATTTGAAAAAAATTCCAATTGAATTCATAATGAATTTGGCAAGACAAGAAAAAATGTCTGTAATATGGTTAGAGGGAGAGAGAGTTATGTTAAAAGTTCTTGTTTTCAATTTTCCGGGAGAAGGGCATATTAATCCCACAATCGCACTTGTGGAAGAGTTAATACAAAGAGGGGAAGAGGTCATTTACTATTGTGTCGAAGAATATAGAAAGAAGATCGAGAAAACGAAAGCAACCTTTCGTGCTTACGAAAATTTTATGTCAAGAGTAGACATTATGAAAAGGATGAACGAAAAGACGAATCCCCTTGAAATGGCGTTACGTATAACGAAAGCAACAGATGAAATTGTGGCTGATATTTTAGAAGAAATACGAGAAGAAGAGTATGATTATGTCATTTATGATAATAACTTTCCTGCAGGATGGATCATCGCTGATATATTAAATTTACCGAAGATTTCTTCTTGTACGACTTTTGCTATGAATGAGCTTGTATACGCTGGTGTAATGAATATGAAAAATCAAATAGATAAAGAATCGCCAATGTATCAAGAAATTATGGCTATGTATAAGAAGTGGAAGGATCAATACGGTATTGATTGCAATGGGATTCTCGATATGATAAACCATCCTGGAGATATGACGATCGTATTTACATCCAAACTGTATCAGCCTCATGCAGAACAGTTTGATGACTCATTCATATTCGTTGGTCCTTCTATTGCTCAACGAAAAGATGTTGAACATTTTCCGTTTGAAAAAATTCAAACAGACAAACTCATTTTTATTTCAATGGGAACGGTGTTTAACCAACGGCCGGAATTTTATCACATGTGCTTTGAAGCTTTTCGAGACAGTCAAGCTACTGTTGTATTATCTGTAGGAAAAAATACAGATATAAATCAATTTCATGAAATTCCCTCTAACTTTATGGTCTTTAACTATGTGCCACAGTTAGAAGTGCTGCAGCAGGCTGATGTTTTTATTACACATGGAGGAATGAATAGCTCTAGTGAGGGGCTATATTTTGGTGTTCCACTTGTCGTCATTCCAGTTGCGGGAGATCAGCCGATCGTGGCAAAACGAGTAGAAGAGCTAGGGGCCGGTATACAGCTGGATCGTCGACAGCTTACGGCCGATCAATTGCGTGCTGCAGCAGAACGCGTGTTGCATAATCCTTCGTTCGCAGAAAATAGCCGGAAAATTGGAGATTCTTTGAAGGAAGCTGGAGGCTTTAAAAAAGCGGCAGATGAAATATTTAAATTTAGACGACAACTTTCGATTACATCAAAATAATCTCTCGTTGGGTTAGGTGCAATTTGAACAGTGTCAAGAGTTAGTTTAATAATGGAAAACACTTGGCTCCCCCTCTATCAGAAAGGGGACCTTTAGAGTGTGAGATGGCTCCGCCACACTCAACGGGAAAGCGGCGCATACACTTTCTTCACTAAATAATAGCCATTCGCAAGAGGGGATGGGAGGATTTTCAAAGGCGATTTGTCTCTCTATTTTTATATTCTGTAAAATTTGTGATTGACTTATCTTAATAACTCAACTTTCGCACACAGAAATATTTAAGCATTGCTTGATATAATTAGGTATAGTGGCCAACCATTTATTCATTTGATTTTTAAAGATGTCCATGTTCAAAGAAACCTCGGCTTCCGCCAAAGTTTGGAAAAGGTCAATAAGTGATTGAAGGGCAGTAATAAAATCTATGTCTTTTACATCTTCGCAAAGGATGTAAAAAAGGTTGCCAATCGTCTTAGGATCCTCCTCTTTTCGCATTTGCCAAGCAATGAGAATATATCGTGTAAAAACAATGGTTGTATGGCTAATTAACATGTCGTAGGAACGTCCCTGGAATTCTTTCTCTAAATTTAAAAGGGATTTATTGCATTTGAAGAAGACTTCAATGTCCCAACGCATGCCGTAAATACGAATGATCTCTTCATTTTCTAATGTTGTATCTGTGCTGAGAATGGCAAGCCATTCGCTCCGTTTATTACGGTTTCGTACAAATAGAATTTTTACTGGAATTCCATTGTCTAAAGTAGCATAAACGGATCCGCGAATGTCTTTTTTACCCATGTGAGGTTTTGCCAATTTGTAAAGTTGATTCAGTGTGAAACGTTCACCATTGTAAACGTATCGCTGCTTTAATTGCTTCACCAAGCCAATGACAAATAACCCTTTGTTCGTAATCTTCTCAATTAAAGGCGCTTGTGTAAACCAGGAATCCATGAGAACATAGTCAGCTATAATCCCTTTTTCAAGCGCATGATCAAGTAAAGCTGAAGCCACGTCCGGTTTTGATTTCAGAGCTTCCTGGCGACGCTTATAGCCAGATGTTCGTTTATCAATATTGGTATTGATTTCTTGCAGGCGATTTTCCTTTTTCGGTGAACTTAGAAGAGCAAAATCAACGGGAATAAAAGTAAAACTATCGGTCCAGCCAAGGGTAAGCATTTGAAACCCTTTCAAGTACTGATGGGTAGAGTGATCAAAAACCTTAGCCAACAGTTCAACCGACTTACTACGGTTTCTTGAAAAGACAGAATCATCAATCACAAAAGCTGTGACACGATCTTTTGAAGTTAATGGTTGAAGCAGACGGATCATTTCACTGCTTAATGAAAGCAGAAACTTTCTCCAATGATAGGTTGGTGTATTTAAAAAGCGATAGACTGTATCCTTTCCGGGCAGATCCTGAGATCGTTTACTCATAAAAGCACGAAACCAGTTCTTATATTGGAAGACTAAAAGAAAAATCAGTTTGAAAACAGTAAGACAAGAATACCCGGAAAGTTTCGTAATATTCGCTTTTCTTAAATGATATCCAATATTTAATTCGGAAAATCCTTGTTTAATTTCTTTTGGTAATTGCGCAAAGTAGTCTTTATTCGTTATCATAGTGGTGACACCTTTCTTTTGGATTTGGTTTCGTCACCAATATTTTACCAAAAGAATAGGTGTCTTTCTTTATGTTTTAAAAAATGTCAAATGATAATTTTGTACTTCCCAAAACCATTTACATCAAGCATTTAAACAAGATTTTGGACTGCGAAAGCTGAGTTAATAAATCTTCGATGGTTTCATTCCAACGCTTTAAGACAGAAGCGGGGTCCTTTAATTGGATCTGGATGCCTGAAGTGATTTCGGCGTATTTTGCGATGTCTTCCCGATAGGAAACAACCTTGGCTGAAAATCGTTCACGCTTATGTTTGGCATCGGCCAATTCTGGAAGTTTGCGCAATGAAAGTTTTATATAATGAGCAATCCCATTGAAAATGATCACAAGCGTGGCTTTGCCGGTTCGGATAATGTTGGACGTTGTGATAGTGTTTGGCCACAGGCTTAATTTTAATTCGGTAGAACGAATGGCAATGACTTCACCAACGCTAATCATTGCCACATGAGGCCACAGGTCTTGACTCAACGTCAACAACATCATTGCTTCCTGTTGTTTCGACCCAAGGTCTTTACCGTTTAATAGTTGGAATAGATTGGTGGATATTTCTTGGGTATTCATTTTCGTGTTTATCTCCTTTTTCCCTTATATTGAAAAACGGCTTCGGCGTGCATAGTGCGTAACATCGATCCCGCGTAGTTCACACCATTCACGAACTTCATTGGCTATGATAAGGGAGCACTTTTTTAAATCCTGAACCGTCTTAGCGCCAAGCATGGTAAAAATCGATTTTAATTGAATAGTCCATTCATGAATCTCCTCAATCACTCTTTCTTCTCCTTCCCGTTGAAGGAGACGCAAAACGGGCCCGGCGACGCCAACTGCTTTTGCCCCAAGAGATAAACACTTTACAATATCTAAAGGATTTCTAATGCCTCCGGATGCAAATATCGTCCAGTTTTCATTTTCTAGAAATTCTTGTGCTTCCAATAAAGAGATGATGGTCGATTGTCCCCAGTTTTGCAGGTAGCTGTATTCTTTGTTTTTCCTTCGTTGATTTTCGATCCAAACAAAATTTGTACCGCCACGACCGCTGATGTCTATATGGCGAACGCCAATTTTATTCAATAGATGAAATGTTTCTGAACACATCCCAAATCCTACTTCCTTTATAATCACCGGGACAGGGACGGTTTGTATCACTTGTTCAATGCGATGGAGCCATCCCTTAAAATTTCGCTCTCCTTCCGGCATGACTAATTCTTGGGGAGCGTTAACGTGGATTTGCAGGGCGTTCGCTTCAAGCATCTCAACTGCCCGTCGTGCAAAATCGATCGGTGCATCGGCTCCAATGTTGGCAAAAATGATTCCCTTAGGATTACGTTTTCGTACGATCCGAAACGTGTCTATAAGAGAATCATTTCGCAGCCCCGCATGTTGCGAGCCAACAGCCATAGCAACACCTGTGATCGATGCAATATCGGCTAGAGCTTCATTGATTTTACCCGTCTTTTCGCTGCCGCCTGTCATGGCGTTAATATAGATGGGAAGATTCATCACGTTGCCGGCAAATTCAGACTTGAGGTCCACTTCATTCCATGCCATTTCAGGAAAAGAGTAATGGACGAAAGATAGATCATCAAAATGCGAAACGGACGAAACGGATTCTGGGAGCGCGGCCAATTGTATATGTTCATCTTTTCTTCTTTCTCGAGACATACGATCATCCTCTTTCAAATGAAAATCCTGTAGATAAGGCTAGTCTTTACCTAAAGACTAGCCCAACATGTATCATCATTTTATTTTATTGTGGTTTCCATAATCTTCGTAATTTTAAAAATTCCATATGGCAGTTACATATATAGGTCTTATCCAAGCGAACAGACAGAAAAGCGTCATTTTTGTGCCCTTATACAACGAAACGTTTTTTTGGCGAAAGAGTGGCATTCATCTGTTCATGATCGTTAACGAGAGAGCCATCTTTTGGTTAAATCGTTCGCAATTTCGAATTGATCCATCGTGCGCGCCACAATATGATTGATCGCATCATCGAGTGTGGCTGGTTTATTATAAAACGTAAGCATCGGAGGTAAAATGACGGCTCCGGCATTTGAGAGACTTAACATATTTTCCAGATGAATGCTGTTTAAAGGAAGTTCCCTGGGAAGAATCACCAGCTTTTTACGCTCCTTTAAAATGACATCTGCTGCTCTTGAAATTAAATTATCTGCGAACCCTATCCGGATGGCTGCGAGTGTTTTCATACTGCAAGGCGAAATGATCATTCCATCCACACGGAAGGAGCCGCTTGAAATTCGGGCCGCTTGATTGCTAGATTCATATACATATGAAGCTAAACGTTTGACATCGTCGGGATGGTAAGGCGTTTCGATCAACATCGTTTTTTCTGCCCATTCTGACATGACTAAATGCGTCTCAACATGGGCCTCTTTCAGCGCCTCCAGCAATCTGATTCCTAATATGCTTCCAGTTGCCCCGGTCATCGCAACAATTAATTTCATATAATCCACCTTCCACGGGTACTACTTTCTTCTTTTGGCGATTTCAGGATGTATCTGATATTTACTTAAATCATTCGGGTCAACTTTAAATAGCGGGTTGTACAAATCTGGATTAGTAATCGTTTCGGGCTCAGTGGATCTCCATGTAAATGTACAGACCGGACATGAGTACATAATCCAGCATCCTTTTACCGGTGACTCGCACAAAATCTTTGTTTCGTTTGAATTACAACGAGGGCATCTATTCAATGTAAATCGACTCCTTGTTTATTCATAAGTTCTTTTAAGATTTTTTCCCATTTTACCGTATCGCGTGGCGCTTCAACCGATGGAGCAAATTGGCTTCGGCTCTCTGGCGCTTTCGGTGTGGTTGCGTCAATAATGAGTTTGTGGGTAATACCCGGCGGTTCGGAACTTGGATCCAATGACAACACGGATGCGTTAGGTATAACCACCAAATCCTTGTCCGGTGCTACACGAGTAGCCAATGCCCACATCACTTGCGGGAGGTTAAACGGGTCGACAAAATCATCGACGACAATGACAATTTTACAATATCCCAATCCGTGCGGAGTCGTCATGGCACGCATTCCTACAGCTTTAGCGAATCCTCCAAATCGAGTCTTGGTAGAGATAATAGCAACTAATCCTTGATTGTACATAGCATTCACTGCCTCTACTTCGGGGAATGCTTCTTTTAGTTGATGATAGAGAGGGACGCATGTGTTAATGCTTGTCATGTAGTCCATTTCAGTCCACGACATTCCCAAATACAAATGCTCAAATATCGGATGATCACGAAAATAAACTTTTTTCACTTGAACGATTGGCTGCAGGCGGGCATCTGAATAGCTGCCGGTGAATTCTCCAAACGGTCCTTCTAATTCGCGTTTACCTGCAATAATTTCCCCTTCGAGTACGACTTCAGCACCCCACGGAATATCTAGGTTTGTATTTTTCAAACGTACAATCCGGTATGGTGCGCCTTGTATGGCACCAGCCATTTCATACTCGGACTGCTCATAAGTTAAAGGTGAACCTGCAATTGTAGTGATGACAGGGTCACATCCAATAGCGATGGCAACAGGAAGATTTTCTCCGCGTTCTTCTGCAATTCTTAAATGAATGCCAATATCATGCGTTGGAATGGGTTGGATGCCAAGACGATCTTTCCCTTTAACTTGCAGTCTATAGATCCCTGTATTTTGCTTTCCAAAATGATCCGGATCGTCTAAGTCGCGGCTAATCACACAAGCCTTGTCGATGAAACAGCCGGAGTCCTCACGATTTAAACGAAACAACGGCAAGATGTCGAATAAGTTGATATTTTCTGTTATTACATTCGCTTGAAAAGGTGCACTGTCCACTCTTTCAACCGGAACGGGATAATGGCTCCATCGACGTGCAAATTCTAGAAACTGCTCTTTAACGGGAGTATCTTTTGGAAGTCCCATCATCAGCGCATGATTGGGCCATGAACCAATGACATTTAGTGCCACTCGGCCATTTTTATATCCATGAATGTTATTAAAAAGCAATGCCGGAGATTGATCTCCTAGATTATTGATTGCACGTGCAGCCGAGCCGAGGTCCGGTTCCAGATTAACTTTTTGTGTGACTCGAAGCAGCTGCCCTTCAGATTCTAGTTTTTCTAGAAAAGAGCGTAAATCTCTGTATACCATATCATGATCACCTCTTAAAAATATTTCTTTAATGGCCTAGATGAACGTATCTACACGAAATTCATCCGAGTCATTTTGGATATTGTTGACAATATTGACACTATCACCTTTGGTTTTATATGTAAAATATATATAATAAATGATAAATATATATTTTATGTATAAATAGGAGTGATTTACCATGGAGTTAAGGAAGCTTCTCTACTTTGTAACTATCGTGGAAGAAGGACAAATAACACGAGCCGCCAAAAGGCTCCATATGGCCCAACCTCCGCTTAGTCTCCAATTGAAGGCGTTAGAAGAAGAACTTGGTGTTACATTGATTCAGCGTAATACAAAAAGTATTGAGCTGACGCAAGCAGGATGGACTTTTTTCCATCGAGCGAAAGAAATATTAAATTCTGTCGATGGAATGATATCGGAAGTAAAAGAACAGGGGATGGGAATTGCGGGAAAACTTTCTATAGGCACTGTTATGTCATGCGTATCTTATCTGCCAAAACCCATTCAAATTTTTAAGAAGAAGTATCCTCGTGTGAATTTTCAATTATGGGAGGGGGATTCTCATAGAGTAGAAGAACTTTTACAAACAAAAGTCATTGATTTGGGAATCACAAGGCTGCCGATTGAATCTAAAAACTTGAATATCGTCCGTTTGAATACGGAACCTCTTGTAGCGGTTTATCCTAGTGATTGGACAGGTTTTCAAAGAGATACCATTCATATAAAGAAGCTGAAAGAATATCCCCTTATGATCTTGCATGGCCAAGGCGGAAAAGGACTCTTCGAATTGTTTGTTGAGTCATGTCAGAGTTTTGGATTTAATCCTAACATTATTTGTGAAAGTCCAGATGTCGCGACTTTGCTAACATTAGTAGACTCCGGTGTAGGAATTGCCATCGTTCCTAAATCAGCCATTCAATTAAGACCTGAAGGAACATTGTCAAGTTCAGAGATTGTTCCGCTATTAAAATCAGAGACTGCACTCATTTGGATGAAAGATCGGCATATGTCCAAAACAGCAGAACGATTCAGAGAAATACTGATCGACTATGTAGGCCATTCCTCCCGGACGAAAAGCACTCCTTCTTCCAATGAATGAATCGGTTTTCTCTTATGTTTAAACTATAATAAACTTTAAATAGCTCAGAAAAATCCAATGAAACTGATTATAATGCACCGAAATCTGATTTTTTCTTTATGGACGAACTGGATGAACATTCTTATTTGGATGTCTGAAGTGTTGTTTTGGAAAATGACGGATAGAGAAAAAGTATTTACTGAAAGATTGATTCACATCAGAAGAACTTTTTGGTCGCAAAAACTAATATCATTAGTTATAATAAAGTGAATATTCTTAATTTTAAGAAGGTAGGGTGGAATATATGCGATTCATCCGCGAAAATACCGTTTATCAATTGACATTCTTGCCGCGTTTTTTCCCTGTAAATTGCTACCTGATTGAGGAGGATGAGGAATTAACATTGATTGATGCTGCCTTGCCTTATAGTGCGAAAGGAATTTTGAAAGCGGCGGAAGATATCGGAAAACCCATCACACGTATCCTTCTCACTCATGCACACGAGGATCATGTGGGAGCGCTGGATGCGTTAAAACAGAATCTTCCGAATGTGTCCGTCTATGTTTCAGAGCGCGACAACCGCCTGATGTCCGGAGACAGGTCGTTGGATCCGAACGAACCTAATACACCGATTCGTGGGGGAGTACCGAAAAAACTACAGACACGGGCAGATGTCTTACTAAAAGAGGGCGATCGAATCGGCTCGTTGATAGCAATTGCCACGCCGGGACATACGCCCGGTTCCATGTCATTTCTCGATACACGAAATGACGCTTGTATTGTAGGCGACGCGTTCCAAACGAGAGGAGGCATCGCTGTATCGGGGCGCTTACAGCCGTTGTTTCCATTTCCGGCAATGGCTACTTGGAATAAAGAAGTTGCTCTTAAAAGCGCATATAAAATACGTGAATATCGACCATCCTTACTAGGAGCAGGGCATGGGAATATGTTGGAGCAACCAGGAACAGCTATCGACCGTGCCATAGCCAATGCAGAACGTAATTTCAAATCGATCCAAGCCGGGAAGGAGTGACGCAATTGTCTCCTAGAATGGGTCTAGACTTATACACGATTTTACAAACGGCAGCAGAAATTGCCGACAAAGAGGGACTTGAAGCTGTCACTTTGGCGACGTTGGCGAAAAAACTTGGCATCCGCCCCCCGTCTTTGTACAACCACATCGAAGGATTGCACGGCTTGAGAAAGCAACTCGCAGTTTACGGTCTCAAACAACTATATAGCACGCTGGCAGATGCGGCTGTCGGACGGTCTGGCGATGATGCGGTGCATACGTTGGGAAAAGCTTATGTGTCTTTTGTCCGAGCCCATCCCGGCTTATATGAAGCAACCTTGCAATCGCCTGATCCACTCGATCCTGAAATACAACGAGCGGGAGATGAGATTGTGAAACTAACTCTGCGAGTGCTTCACGTATATAAATTGGAAGACGAAACAGCCTTGCATGCTGTACGTAGTTTGCGAAGCATGTTCCATGGTTTTTCATCCCTTGAACGGAAAGGAGGCTTTGGACTTCCACTTGATCGTAACGAGACCCTCCGGTTTCTCATCGATACCTTTCTGGTCGGTATTCATCAGAAACGGAAATCAACAGATGTGATCCAGTCTCGAAATGAAAAAACATCTCATGATCCCAAAAAAGGAGAATGAACACGGAGATGAATATGTTTCTGATTAGAAGGATTTGTTCTGGTTCAGTTTCTCTATGTAAAGAAATAAATTCATTCATTTTATGGTTGATTTTTCCAATGACATCATTTATTGTAATAATTGCAAGCAAATACTTACATTCATTTCAGAAAGTTGGATGAACATGAATGAATTAAATGATAAAAAAACGACATCCGAACGAATTATTGAAGCCTTTATCGAATTATTTCGCGATTATGGATATAAAGGTGCGACAACTCGTGCTATTGCAGAACGAGCGGGTGTTAATGAAGTGACAATCTTCCGACATTTCGGTAATAAAAAAGGTATTATGGAAGCAGCGCTTCAATCCATTTCATATAGTCCGTTTTTGGAAAAGATAATAAATGAGGAAATGACTTGGGACCTAGAGCATGATTTGTGGGTAATCGCCGAAGGATATCAAACGTATATGGAAAAAATAAAAGATTTAATTTTAATTAGTTTTCGAGAGGCTGGATTGTTTCCAGAGCTCAATAATACTATCGTGATCATTCCAAAACAATTAAAAACAAATTTAGTTTCTTATTTTACGGAAATGAAAAGAAGGGGAAAAATAATTGATACAAACATTGAATTTCAGGCCATGAATTTTATTTGGCTGAATTTTGGATACTTTCTTTCTAAAGCTCGTTTTGGCGATAGCCTCATTTCCGATTCGAACCATGATTTTTTGAAACATAGTGTTCAACTTTTTTCTAGAGGGTTATCTCTCTAGAAAAATTTTTAAATAAATTGCAAGTATGTACTTGCTTTAATAATAAAGAGGATGAACATGAAAACATTAAAAGGATTTTTTAAACATTCCGAAACTATTATTGGGATTTTAACTGCATTTGTTTTTCTGCTTATTTTTTTCTGCGTATGGATGACTGCGTATGACGGCGTCACCGATCGGGTTCATCAATTGAAAGTGGGATTAGTTAACCAAGACGACCAACTTGGATTAACTATGGAAAAGACTCTCATTGAAAATTTACCGTTTAAAACGAAAGTTTACCATTCGGTTGATTCAGCAAAAAAAGAAATGAATAAACGAAAATTGGATATGGTGATTCAAATTCCTGAGAATTTCACAAGTCAACTGCAGAAGAATGATGAAACGGAGATAAAGTATTTGATTAATCAAGCTAATTCTTCCTTAGCTAAACAAATCATGGATGGAACACATCAAAGGATATTACGGAAAAAATGAATGAAAAGATATATACTTATAAACAGAAGGTGATTGTTTCCAATTTGTCTAATCAAATAAAGAATGAAATTCCATCTAAAGAGGTAGCCCAACATTTATCTAGCAACATTTCAGAAGTCTTTCAGTCGTTAAAAGTTCATTCTGTTCAAGCATCTATTGAAAAAGTGAACAATGTAAAAGGTTTTGCGGTAACGATGGTTCCTTTATTAGTAGTTCTTTCTTCATGGGTAGGGGCTATGATTATGAGTCTTAATCTTCATATTGTTGCAAAAAATTAAAAAATTCTTACAGTAAATGGTCTATCTTTTTAACAAGACAGGTTATTAACATTGATGCTTCCATTCTATTAGCGGTTATTACTTTGTTGTTTTTAAATATTTTTAATATTCATTTAAATGAAACTATATTTAAAGCTAGTATATTTCAAATATTAGTTTTTTTCTCTTTCTTAAGCTTCACACAAATGTTTGTCGTTTTATTTGGTTTCGCCGGTATGGTATTCAATATTTTATCCCTTTCACTGCAATTGGTCACGTTTGGAGTGATCGTTCCAAAAGAAATGCTATCTAACTTTTATCAAACTATAGGTTCGTTTTTACCTGCTTCTTATGTTGCTAACGGGTACTACACTTTGACGTTTGGAGGAGAAAGTCTATCAACCGATATGATGCCTCTATTGCTAGTGTCCGTTATTACTCTTTTTGTATCAGTGGTAAAGGTTCTTTTTCAACAAAACAGTGTATTAGAGTCCATTGAGGGAAGAGGGAAGGGAATAGTATGAAAGTCGTTATCTTAGATGATTGGGAGAAGTCTTTTTTCTGCAATCCACAGTTAGAGATTTTAAAAAAACATTTTGAAGTAGAGATATACCATGATAAGCCAACAAATGAAATACTGATCAATCGCATTTCAGATGCAGACATAATTATCCCTATTAGAGAAAGAACGAAATTTACAAAGGAAATCTTACAACAACTAAAAAAAGTAAAACTTATTGCCCAAACGGGTGCAGGTCTAGCTCATATTGATATGGAAGAAGCAAATCGTTTAAATATTCCTGTATCTACAACTCCAGGCGGCTCTGCTGCGGTAGTTGAATTAATTTTTGGATTTATGATTGCTTATTCAAGACAATTAATCACAATTCATCAAGAAATGAAAAGCGGGAATTGGCCCTGTTCGGTTGGATTTGGTTTGGAAGGTAAGACCATTGGAATCATTGGTTTAGGAAAAATTGGTTCAGGGGTTGCTAAAGTGGCAAAAGCTTTCAATATGAACGTTTTAGCTTGGGGACCGCGATTAACACAGGAAAGGGCCTCGGAACAAGGCGTTGCTTATACTTCTCTTGAAAATCTCTTACAACAATCACATTTTGTTGTGATAGCTATAAGATTGGTACCTGAAACTAGAAAATTACTTACTAAAAGTCATTTTAACCTGATGAGGAAAGATGCTTTCCTTATTAATACATCTAGAGGAGATGTATTGGATGAAGAAGCATTAGTGCACGCTTTAAAAGAAAAACAAATTGGTGGAGCAGGACTTGACGTATTTTCTCAAGAACCCCTTAGTCCGGATAGTCCATTATTAAAATTGGATAATGTCATCCTATCTCCTCATATTGGGTGGAAAACAGATAACATGTTTAATAAGTTCTTGACTGTGTCGATAGAAAATATTGTCTCTTATTTTATCCATAATCATCCAATAAGAATTGCCAACCCGGAGGTTCTAAAAAAGCTCAATAAATGAATAACTACTATACAAGTAGTTTAGATATGAATATTCGTTGGTTGCTTGGTTCGTGAAAGAATGATGGTAGAGCTGTTTAAAGATAAAAACCATATTATATTGGTTTTCATTTAATACAAGAATAGATCGTTTGGATTAGAATGTCATGAACCAATAAAACCACCATTTTTGAAGATATTATTGATTATATGTAGGAGGAATTGGCTCATTTGTCTAAAACTAATAGATGGAAAGCATTTATTATTTTTGTGATCATTATGATTTTGATTTATAAATTTGTCCCGACTGAATATAAATTTATTTCTATTGTCCTTTTTCCAATCGTATATTGGTTTATCTATGATTTTTTCTTAGCCACAAAGCATAAGCGAGATTAATCTGGAAGAAAAAAAGAAGAACACTGTGCTTGAGCTCGGACACAGCCTTCTAAACCAAAAATGCAAGCGGCCGGTAAATAGCTGCCCTCATTTTTCATCAAACGATAATTGAAAAAGTGACCGACGAAAATGTAGACTCATTTGGAGATTGTAAGGGAATGGGGACTCTGTGAGAGTATCAAATTTTCATGGCGTGACATGATAGGTAATATTTGTAAATAATTTAAAAATGGCGGTGAAGATCATGTTAGGAATAAACGTAAAAAGGAAGTAATCATATTGTGATCACATGGCAGTTAACGAAGGTGGAATCCCCATTTCCGACATCGAAGGGATATCACTTGATAACACGTACGCCGGGGAAGATAAGAATCGGCACTCCTTTTGCTACGACGGATAGAGTAGTCATTAAAACGAAAAAAGAGACATATATCCTATTCACAACAAATTCAAATGACATATTAAATAAAATTCAATCTTATTAATGACCATAAGGCAGTCCAATTGAGTGCCTTTTATGATTTTATTATTTAAATATTTGCGGAACTGTAAAAAGCAAAATATTGTCATACTCTAAAAAACACAAATACCACCATTCATTATGTAAACGGTGGTAAAAAAAATGGTCTAATTTTATCCTTTAAGAGCAACCATTGAGCAGTTAGCTTTTTGCAAGGTTTAATTGCCACGATACACCATATTGATCTTCCACCCAACCAAACTTTTCACTAAAAGGATAAGAAGATAAAGGCATTAAAACTTTGCCGTTTTGAGACAACTGCTCAAATGCTTTGTTGATTTCTTCTTCATTATCGCAATTTACAAACAGTGACATTGCAGGTGTAAAAGGGTGTTCTTGTTTATTGTTATCGATCGCCATAAATGTTTGTCCTTTTAACGTGAATGTCGCATGTAATACCGACCCATCTTCATGATGGAAAACACTGTTGATTTCTGATGGGTGAAATACAGAGGTGTAAAAATTCATTGCCTCTTCAGCTTTGCCATTGAACATGAAACACGTAGTAATTTTTTGATTTTCCAATTAAATCAACTCCTTTTCTACATAAAAGAACAACCCTCAGCTTCGTTATAAGAAATAAGGGAATGTATGTTCTTGTTTCTAAATTATCCGCGAATGGAAACTGATTGTCAATTGCAATCGTCATCATTTTAGCTTATTTAACAAAAATATTCACATCATTTTTAAAATAAATACTTAAAAAAGGATGCCATTTTATTTTTCAGTCAAAAGAAATCCAAAATGGAGTACGAATGATATTTTCATTCGCTTTCCTTTTGTATTAGTCCAATATATATATAGCGTTCCATTTCCATTGATTTTTGTAAGGGGTGGGTGTTCGAAAGTTTTCCGTTGAAAAAGATGATAAGCAGTAGGTGATTTGATATCTCGAAAAATATGGTTATAATAAAACTATGGATACCATGATGATGTTAAAAGCTCTTTCCAATGAAACAAGATATAATATTTTAAAATGGTTAAAACATCCTGAACAACATTTTGGCCCTCATTTGCATGTACCGAATCATGACGATTTTAAAGGGGGAGTTTGTGTAGGAGATATACAAGAAAAGGCTGGCTTGGCTCAATCTGTCGTTTCAAATTATTTGTTGATGATGCAGAAAGCAGGGCTTTTGGAGTCAAAACGGATTGGAAAATGGACGTATTACCGACGCAATGAAAAAATGATTCGGGAATTTATTGAACAATTGGATAAGGACTTATAGGCAAAAAAATTTTGCCTATATCATTATAATTAGTATATCTAAATATATAGATATATAGAATTTTTATGAGAGGAAAATTGGTATGGATATGAAAACGAACAAAAAAAGATTGCATGACATTGAAATTTCTGTTTTGGACTTAGCTCCGGTACTATCGGGGAAAACACCAGCTGATTCTTTTCGGAATAGTTTAGATCTTGCTCAACATGTGGAACAATGGGGATTTAAGCGTTATTGGCTGGCAGAACATCATAATATGGAAGGGATTGCAAGTTCCGCTACTTCTGTCTTAATCGGTTACATTGCTGGAGGAACATCTACAATTAGAGTAGGATCTGGCGGAGTCATGCTGCCAAATCACGCTCCTCTTGTTGTTGCTGAGCAATTTGGCACATTAGAGTCTTTGTATCCCGGCCGAATTGATTTAGGATTAGGACGCGCACCCGGAACAGATCAAATGACGGCGATGGCGTTAAGACGTCATTTAAAAGGATCTGATTCGGAGTTTCCAAAAAATGTACAGGAATTACTCCATTATTTTTCGTCTAAAAGTAATCGCAAATCTTATGTTCGAGCGATTCCTGGCGAAGGCTTAAATGTTCCTATTTGGTTGCTTGGTTCAAGTACTTACAGCGCTCAGCTTGCGGCTTTGCTCGGTTTGCCTTTTGCTTTCGCGAGTCATTTCGCTCCAACACATATTTTCGACGCTCTCAAGATATATCGAGATCGATTTCAACCATCTGAAAATCTAAAAGAACCGTATGCGTTAGCATGTGTGAACGTGATCGCTGCAGACACGGATGAAGAAGCGAAACGTCTAGCCACCTCTTTATATCAATTCTTCTTAGGTGTGACACGCGGGACTTCCAAGCCTTTGCAACCGCCTGTTGAAAGTATGGATGGAATGTGGAATGAATTTGAAAAAGAAGCCGTCCGCCATCAAGTGTATTATACTTTTGTTGGATCGAAAAAGACGGTAAAAGAAGAACTCCAAGAATTTTTAGATAAAACACAAGTGGATGAATTAATGGTGGTATCTCACATATATGATCATTCAGCACGACTGCGTTCCTATGAGATTTTATCTGAAATATGGAACGAAAAAACAGAAGATTAAACCCTAACCAACTTTTCAGTTTCTAGTAAGTTCCATTATACTCTCATAGCTTTGAAACCTGCTTACAATAAAGATGGAACCATTTAGTTGTATTACTTTTTTAATTTGAAGAGACTGTTTTGAAAAAATGATGGTTGAAATGAGGGATAAGACATTAAAAGAGCCCTTCAAACATAAAGAAGGGCTCTTTCCACGCCTTTTTTTGTTAGGAAATTTTAGTTCACTTTAAATTTAAAAACCAAACTTGTTAATTGAACAGACATGTCTGATAAATGATCGGCATCTTCTTGGACGCTCAAAATGTTTTGAGTGTGGTTTTGAGAGAATTTCGCAATTTTACTTATAATGGCACTGACATTTTGTGAAAGTTCATTCATTTCATTAACAGCTGCGGAAACTTCTTCTGAACTGGAAGATAATTCTTCCGTTGTAGCAGAAATCTCTTGTATTTTAGAAGATATTTCTTCGAAAGAGAGTATAATTTCATGAATTTTTGATTGAGTTTGTTTAGCAGAAGTGCTTCCGACCACTATATGATCTTTCACATCGCCTATTAGCTGGACGGTACGTTCTGTTTCATCTTGAACCTTCGTGATGATATCGGCAATATGATTCACTGATTGTAAGGATTGTTCAGCTAATTTGCGGACTTCATTGGCAACAACTGCAAACCCTCTTCCAGCTTCTCCATCCCTTGCTGCTTCGATCGATGCATTTAATGCTAAAAGATTGGTTTGATCTGAAATGCTTTGTATCATTTTCAATATCTCTCCAATTTTACTTGATTGGTCTTGGAGACGATAGATGCTATTGACCGATTCATCCACAACGGAACGAAGAGACTCGATATTCTTCACCATATTATCCAGTTCAGTTTTCCCTTCACTGGCTTTTTGTGATGCACTTGTAGCTAATTCTGAGACGTTGGAAGCGCTATCGGCAATATGATTAATTCCCGTTACCATCTCTTCCACTGCTATCGTGCTTTGATTAGACATTTCACTATGGTTTTCTGCGTTAGCTGAAACTTCTTGAATATGTCTATTCATTTCTTTCGTTGCTTCTAATACTTCAGCCGATGTTTTTTGCAGCGTTTCAGAAGATTGATTTACTTTATTGGCACTCTCCCCGACATTCGTTATTAAGTATCGTAAACTATACAGAAATTGATTAAATGAGTTGGCTAAAAGACCAATTTCATCTTTTGACTTGATCTTAAGTTCTTTCGTAAGATCTCCTTTTCCTTTGGAAATTTCATCTAACTGTTTTTGAATTTTCGTCAATGGACGAATGATGGAAGAAATGAAAAAGGCCCCTATAAAGATCGAAATGACCGACACAATGATGAAAACAGTGATCAGGATCCATTGATACATTTGATTTGATTTTTTGATAGACGTCAATTCCGAATGAACATGACTATTCATTGATTCTACTAGCTTTTCTACTTGAGGGTCTAAATTTTGCTTTCGTAACGTTCTTTCTTCATTAAAATGAATATTTTTTGCTTCATTTAGATTTTTTGCAGAAAACATCGCATCTTTTAACTGATAATATTGTTGTAAAGTATTATTGACATTGGATAAAAGATGATTCAGATCATTGTCGTTAGATAATTTTCGTATGGCAGACAGATCTTTTTGTATTTCTGCTTTTTTTTGCTCCGTCTCTGACTCAAATGACTTGTCGCCCGTCAGTAAATAGCCTCGTTCATCGTTTGAAATTCCTGCTAATCTATATTGGATATGTGTAAGTAACTCAACTTTCGCACACAGAAATATGAAGACAGTCCTTGATATAACGAGGTAAAGAAGTAATCCAATTGGACAGTTGACACTGAAAAATGTCCATACTCAAATAAACCTTAGCTTCAGCCAAAGTTTGGAAAAGAGAAATCAATTGTAGTAAAGCCGTTTTAAAGTCCATCTCCTTTACTTCGTCACATAGAAACAAGAATAAGTTGCCCATGGTCTTCGGATCCTCTTCTTTCCGAAGTTGCCAAGCAATCAAGATATACCGAGTGAAGACAATGGTAGTATGGCTAATCATCATGTCATAGGAACGACCTTGAAACTCTTTGGCTAAATGTAAAAACGATTTACTGAATTTAAAAAAGGTTTCAATGTCCCAACGCATCCCATAGATTCGAACGATTTCTTCATTAGACAGCGTGGTATCTGTACTCAAAATGGCTAGCCATTCACTTTGGTTGTTTCGATTCCGCACAAACACGATTTTCACTGGTAAACCCGTATGAAGGGTTGCGTGAATCGAGCCGAGTGTTTCTTTTTTGCCAATGTCTCGTTTCGCTTTTCGATACAGTTGTTCCAAGGTTAAACGTTCTCCGTTGAAAAGATACCGTTGTTTCAGCTGTTTGACCATACCAATGACAAAAAGGCCTTTGGAGTGAATCTTCTCCACCAACGGGGCATGAGTAAACCATGTATCCATGAGCACATAATCAGCGAAAATTCCTTTATCCAATGCATGTTCTACTAATTTCAACACCATGTTTGGTTTTGCTTCCAATGCCTCGAGCCGTCGTTTGTAGCCTGTGGTTCGTTTATCAATGGACGAATGGATTTCGTTCAAGCGATTCTTTTGGTTCGCTGAACTCAAAAGAGCGAAATCGATAGGTACAAATGTAAAGCCATCGGACCATCCGAGCGTTAATAGTTGAAAACCATTGACAAACTGACGAGTGGAATGATCGAATACTTTAGCTAGAAGCTCAACCGATTTACTACGGTTACGAGAATAAATCGAATCGTCTACAATAAACACGGTAACACGGCGCTTCGAAATCGTTTGTTTCACACGACGAATCACTTCGGAGCTCAGAGATAGTAAAAAGGTTCTCCAGTTATACGTAGACGAGTTCAAAAAACGATAAATGGTATCTTTTCCTGGTAAATCGGCAGCCTTTTTGCTTTGTAAGGCGTGGTACCAGTTTCTGTATTGAAAAACAAGAAGAAATAATAGTTGAAAAATCGATAAACAAGAATAACCACAAGCCTTGATAATTCCTGCTTTTCTTAAATGATTACCAATTTGTAATTCAGAAAATCCGTCTTTTATTTCTTTTGGTAATTGCGCAAAATACTCTTTTTTCGTTATCATAATGGTGACACCTTTCTTTCTTTGGTTTTTGGTTTGGTCACCAATAGTTTACCAAAAGAAAGAGGTGTCTTTTTGTTTTTTAGACGAATTTTTTCAGTGTCAAGTGAATATGAGATACCCAAAGAAACCTATCAAATCAAGGATTATTCATAAATTTTTCACTGCGAAAGTTGAGTAAGTAATTTTTGTATTTCTTTCATTTTTTCTATACGAACGACTTCTTCAGAATTCTTTTTTTGATAGGAAATAAAGTATACTCCGAATGCTGCTAGACAAAGTATAAAAATAGACACTAGCATTACTAATCTTTGTTTAATTGTTAGTCTCAACATGGTTGTTTTTCTCCTCCGAGTATTATATTTGTCGAATTTTTGTCATGAAAATTATAACAATAAAAGGAAAATATTACTATATATAATCAAATCTTTACATTTTCTTAACAAAATGGGATCCATTTAAGAATAATCCAGTCTAAAAGGCCTATTTTTTAACGCGAAATGGAGTAGGATAAAAGTCTAAATCTTGTTGTATTTTCAATCTCGAATGAAACGAAAAAAATTTCAAATTATTCTTTACAAATTTTGTAGTTTCGTATATATTCTTTTTGTAAGTGAATATGGAATTCAAACTAGGGGTGTCCAATGAGTTGGGCTGAGAAAGAAACACGATGAAGTTTCTTAACCCTCAGGACCTGATCTGGTTCATACCAGCGTGGGGAAGTTAGTATTTTAAGATGAAAACCTATTTTTGCGGATGCTTCATACTAACATTTCCCGGGTCTGCCATAAAGGCCCGGGTTTTTCATGCTGTGGGTGGACTCTAGATTTTGTCCTTTTTAAACTATTAAAAAGGAGCGAATTGTCTAATGGTCAACCATTCAAGCAACGATGCGATTTCTATTATGTCCGGCTTTCCGGGAAGCAAAAAAGTCTATGTGGAAGGGTCTAGGCCCGATATTCGAGTGCCTATGCGCGAAATTGCATTAAGCCCAACGAACGGATCGTTTGGCAAAGAAGAAAATCGCCCAGTGCGTGTTTACGACACCAGCGGGCCCTATACAGATCCAAATGTGTCGATTGATATTCGCAAAGGATTGCCTCCATTACGTCGGAAATGGGTTTTGGAACGTAATGATGTGGAAGAATATGAAGGCCGTCAAGTGAAACCGGAAGATAACGGTTATCAAAAAAAGGACCCGAGAGCCGAACAATTTGTTTTTCCAGGATTAAAACGAAAACCTTTACGTGCCAAAAAAGGAAAAAATGTGACTCAATTGCATTATGCCCGCAATGGAATCATTACTCCGGAAATGGAGTTTATCGCTATAAGAGAAAATGTCAGCCCTGAATTTGTACGAGAAGAAGTGGCTAAGGGGCGTGCCATTATACCGGCTAACATTAATCATCCAGAAAGTGAACCCATGATCATCGGAAGAAATTTTCATGTGAAAATTAATGCGAATATTGGGAATTCAGCTGTTACGTCTTCCATTGATGAAGAAGTGGAAAAAATGACTTGGGCTACTCGTTGGGGAGCGGATACGTTGATGGATCTTTCCACCGGGAAAAATATTCACTCCACTCGTGAATGGATTATTCGAAACTGTCCGGTTCCTGTCGGGACGGTGCCGATTTATCAAGCTTTGGAAAAAGTAAATGGGGTCGCGGAAGATTTAAGCTGGGAGGTGTTCCGCGATACGTTAATTGAACAGGCGGAACAAGGAGTGGATTATTTTACAATTCATGCCGGCGTTCTGCTGCGCTACATACCGTTAACAACAAAGCGTGTAACAGGTATTGTGTCTCGAGGCGGCTCCATCATGGCTCAATGGTGCCTTGCTCATCATGAAGAAAACTTCTTATATACTCATTTTGAAGAAATTTGTGAGATCATGAAATCGTATGATGTTTCATTTTCGTTAGGAGACGGGCTTCGTCCGGGATCCATTGCCGATGCTAATGATGAAGCACAGTTTGCGGAACTGGAAACATTAGGAGAACTTACAAAAATCGCTTGGAAGCATGATGTTCAAGTGATGATTGAAGGACCGGGGCATATCCCTATGCACAAAATCAAAGAAAATGTGGATAAACAAATGGAAATTTGTCATGAAGCGCCATTCTATACATTAGGACCTTTAACGACGGATATAGCACCGGGCTATGATCATATTACATCAGCGATCGGTGCAGCCATGATTGGTTGGTACGGAACAGCCATGCTCTGTTACGTAACACCAAAGGAGCATTTAGGTTTGCCAAATAAAGACGATGTAAGAGAAGGCGTCATCGCTTACAAGATCGCCGCGCATGCAGCGGATTTAGCAAAAGGACATCCAGGGGCTCAAGAACGGGACGATGCTCTTTCGAAAGCGCGGTTTGAATTTCGTTGGCGGGATCAATTTCATCTTTCTCTCGATCCGGAAAGAGCCATGGAATACCATGATGAAACTTTGCCGGCGGAAGGCGCGAAAACAGCCCATTTTTGTTCTATGTGCGGTCCGAAATTCTGCAGCATGAGAATTTCTCATGACATCCGTGAAATGGCGCAAGGACAAAACCTTGAGTTGAAAGCTGTGATTGATAAAGGGTTGAAAGAAAAAGCAGATGAATTTAGAAAAACCGGCGGCGAAATTTACCGGTAATTCCTTTACCCGTCCATCATTATCCCCCTCCGTTATATGAGGGGGATATTTTTAAAAACAGGAATTTAAATAGAAGCTAAGCGTTTTAAATAGCTTTACCAACCTAATGGTTTTCATGTTCTGTTAATTCGGATAAGGGAACTGTTTGTTCATGTTCCGGTTGATCGAGGGGATAGATTCTGGCCTTTTCGTTTTGTTCATCTACCTGTTGGATATAGACAGGCGTTCCTTCGTATGTCACATTTGCCATAACGGGGGATGCAGCAATTTCTTTAGCCCTCTGTATATTCATATATAAAACCTCCTTTTCATTCACGGATAATCTTATTATGGAAACGATGGTGGGTTCATATACAATCAAAAACCTTCCATAAAGAATAAGATTCAATAGGAACATTTTCTCTTTGGATTAGATCCATAACTGTTCTTTTTAAACCGCAAAATATCATATCATGAAGAGGTTCTGATTCTTTTTTGCACAGAAAATGGATGAAAAACGCCAAATGTATGGATTCGTCAGTTCTCGGCTCAAAGGATACCATTTTAACAAGAATAGTGATTCATCCCCTTCCTCTTTAGGTGGGGGATGAATCGCTATTTTATTTTCTCTTCTATCCTACTATAATAACAAAAACATAAAAAAAAGGAGGTGAATCTCACCATGTATCGAGGACAGAAAGTGTATTTTTCCGCTTCGAAAGACACCATCCAGCAACTAATGGAATGTAATCGAATTTCCGCTCAAATTTGGAATGATTGTCTCACCGAAGCTAGAAATTACTACCTTCAACACAAAAAATGGATTGGCAAAACGGAATTGCAAGCCCTTCTCAAAGGAAAATATCGCTTACACAGTCAAAGTATCCAAGCGGTGGCTCATAAATATCTTTTTGCCAGAGACAGCACTCACAAAGCTATCCAAAAGGGTATCAAAACCGCTAAGTATCCCTATAAACAAAAGAAATACTTCAATACGAAGTGGGTAGACAAAGCCTTCACCATTTCTGATAATGGGAAAATAACTTTGTCGTTAGGTACACATGGCGGTAAACGCATTCCACCGCTGGTGGTCTATGCCAAAAATTTGCCGAAAGGAACCATTAAAGAAATCGAATTGTGTTATGACCATGGTTTATACCTTTCGGTATCGTATGACGATGGGCAAGAAACTCTTCCTTATACGCCTCAACACTCCGCAGCAGTCGATATGGGCGAAATTCATACCATTGCTTTGTTTTGCGACAATGGGGAAAGTGTTCTTCTGTCAGGTCGGAAACTTCGCAGTACCCACCGTCTTCGCAACAAGAAACTTCGAGAATTGCAAAAACTTCAGAGCCAATGCAAAAAAGGCTCTCGGAGGTGGAAGAAATACCAACGGGCGAAGCGGTATATCCTTTCGAAAAGTGAACGACAGTTGCGAGATGCCTTTCACAAAACCACCAAAGCGTTTGTAGATTGGTGCATCCAACAAAGCGTTTCGGATGTGTATGTCGGCAATCCCGAAGGGGTACAGAGACACACGAAAAAGAAAAGACGGAAAAACGTCAATCAGAAACTCTCCAACTGGAGCTTTGGCAAAGTAAAGCAATATCTGGAATACAAATGCCAAAGCAAAGGTATCAAGGTAACGTTTGTGAATGAAGCGTACAGCAGTCAAACATGTCCTGTTTGCCAACGAAAAAAGAAAGTGCGCACCCGAATGTATCATTGCCATTGTGGATACACTTCTCATCGGGATATTCATGGAGCAAAGAATATCTTGAGCCAAGCGTTATACGGTTCCTTTGAACCTTGGGGACAGGAGAAGATTCCAACGTATCTACGACCCGCATAAACGGGGAGTAGTAGATGGTGCGACCCCACCCACCGCAAGGTGTAGCTTCTTTTAGAACGTGGAAGATTCCCATCTTTCGAAGAAGAGAAACGCCGAAAGGTGTTTCGTGGAAGTTTCTATGTTTGGCAGAGAAGAAACCCCCATTTCTATAAGTGGCGGGAGGTTCATTAGATCATCAGATTCTAAAAGTTTTACGAAGTTCAATTGTTTGACATCCATCACTGTATCCATTAGAATTGCAGTAATCTTCTTAATGAGGATCGATTTAGTAGGTTTCAGGGCAGGCGACAATCTCTGTCGTTACTTTGACGGTAATAGGACTGTTGGTTGAACACCTACAAGCAAGTGATGGTTTTTGTGAGAATGATTTTACAGAGAAGTTGCTTATGAAAATGGAGTTGTTTTAAAGAAATAAGCATTGGTTATGGTATACTATGAATGAGCCCCTAAGAAGAAAACAGACTTGTTCAGACAAGATAGCGAATGATTCTAAACTTGACAAAAATTAAACAATATCCGTGATATTGATTTAATTTTTTCTTTTTTCATCATACTGTAAATTTTATTGTTACAGATTTTTCGCCTAGAACGATGAAAATAAAAGGCATTTCGTGAACAAAAAAGAGGAGGGGATCTGAATGGCCAGCAATTTCAGATTGGAAATAGGAGATTGGATAAAAGGGAAGACCCGTAATGGAGAATTGCTACAAGGTTATATAGATATGACGGATCCTTTGAGGGGGGTGGTCAAAGTAACCGTTGTAAAGTCCGACAATGAAAAATTGGTCGGAAAAACGATCGGAATGTTGGAAAAAAACGTTGAAAAATTAGCTCTCTCCGATACGATGAGCGAAGAGGAAATTCTCTATTTAATCGATTTGGCTCTTTTGACAAAAGATGAAGAATGGTTCATGGAATTGTCTGCGAAACTGTCAACATTAAAAAGCGACAATCAAAAATCGGATATGAAAAATTCCGTTTGTCCAAAGGATAGAAACGGACTGAAGAGAACTGATTCAAGAGGCTGACAATAGAAGAACAATTCGGGTATGGAACGACTGAATGAAGGACGCTCATATAAGAAATAATATGGTGATATGAAAGACTACAATTGAATGATCATGTAGAAATGCCAATAATCAGATTTTATCGACCTTGAATTGAGATCGTCTTGTGTGAAGCTATCCAAGCAGGTGCTGAATTTCAACCAATTTAGTTCAATTGCTCATGATAAAAAAATCATAATGATTGGAATTTATGATAAAGGAAACAGCTAGCGGTAGTTGAGTTGTTTCCTTTCAATCATTTTACAATCTTAGTTTAGTAGATGATTGGAGGAACAGTATAGATGAATTCTAAATATACACCATTATTCGAACCCTTTACTTTTTCGAACGGAATAAAGTTGGATAATCGAATTGTAATGGCGCCCATGACCAATTTCTCTTCGAATCCGGATGGAACTGTTTCGGATCAGGAAGTGGAATATTATGTTCGCCGTTCAAAAGGTGTGGGTATGGTTATAACGGCTTGTACATACGTGACAGCGAATGGGAAAGGATTTCCTGGCCAATTCGCCGGAAATAGCGACGACATGATTCCAAGCTTGCGAAGATTGGCGACGGCAATTAAAGAAACTGGAGCAAAAGCCGTTTTGCAAATTTTCCATGGCGGTCGCTTATGTCCTCCGGAGCTCGTTCCGAATGGGGACGTTGTAAGTGCGAGCGCTGTCCCGGCAGAACGAGGTGCGGCACCTGCTGGACAGCCCGTACCTAGAGAGTTGTCGGATGCTGAAATCGAATCGATTATCCGAGATTTTGGAGAAACGACTCGACGGGCAATTGAGTCTGGATTTGATGGTGTGGAAATACACGGAGCCAATGGCTACCTTATTCAACAATTTTTCTCACCGCATTCCAATCGTCGCGAGGACCGCTGGGGAGGAAGCTTAGAAAAACGCCTTGCGTTTCCGCTTGCAGTTGTGGATGAAGTAAAAAGAATCGTCCAAACGTATGCAAAAGATCCTTTCATCGTTGGATATCGCTTTTCGCCAGAAGAACCTGAAACACCTGGAATCACGATGGCAGACACCTTGAAATTAGTGGATGCGTTGGCTGATAAACATTTGGATTATCTTCACGTTTCGCTTACAGATTTCTGGTCGACACCGAGACGCGGGGTGGAGGACAAGCGGCCGAGAATAGAACTGATCAAAGAACAAGCAGGAGATCGGGTGCCTGTCATCGGTGTAGGATCGATTTACACAGCTAATGATGCGTTAAAGGCTCTGCAAACGGGCATTCCGTTGATTGCTTTGGGTAGAGGTCTGATTATAGAACCAGATTGGGTAGAGAAAGTGAAACAAGGCAGAGAAAGCGAGATTGCCACAAAGTTAAACAAAAATGATCAGAAACGCTTAATGATTCCTGATCCACTTTGGCAAGCAATCATCTCGACACCAGGATGGTTTCCAGGCATTGAATAAACGTTTACGATGAACCAAGAATAACGGAGTTCGGAAATAAAGAAGAAGCTGGCCCCAAAAATTGGGGACCAGCTTTATTTGTGCGCCTGGCATGGGTGCAGTCTATAGGGTGAAAGTCCTGAGCCACGAAGGCAGTAGTAGCGGCTAGCTTAACGCAAGGGTGTCCGTGGTGACACGGAATCCGAAGGAAGCGAGCGGCAAACTTAGGGTCTCTCGGAACACGAACTTCATATAAGGCCAAGTATCATTGGGTGAGTTTGCAAAACAAAACAAAGCCCTTTCTGCCGAAGGTGATACAGAGTAAATGAAGCAGATGGATGGAAGGAAAGATTGCACCCTTACCCGGGGAGGTCTGACGGACACGCCAACTGAGTTGGCAACCAATTTAACGATAGATTGCTGAACAGTTAGAATTCAGCAGAAGTCATAGTACAAATAGATACGCAGATGATTGTAATATCTTTGTCAAAAGTAGAAAAGCCGGAAAGAGAGTAATGGAGAACATGACAAACTTCATAGAGAAGGGTCTAGCACTCAAGGTCAACAGGGAAAAGACGGCATTAGACCGCCCTTGGAAAAGGGATTATCTAGGTTTCAGTTTTATTTATCATAAAGAACCAAAGATAAGAATCGCTCCGAAGAGCATTCAGAAGATGAAACATAGAATCAGGAAACTAACCAGCCGTTCTCACTCTATCTCAATGGAAGAAAGAATCAAAAGGCTAAACCAGTACCTAATGGGATGGTGTGGATATTTTTCACTAGCTGACACCCCTACTGTCTTTAAGAATCTGGATAAATGGATAAGAAGAAGGCTCCGAATGATGATCTGGAAACAGTGGAAGAAGCCGAAAACGAAAATAAAGAAACTTATACAACTCGGAGTTCAACCATATAAAGCATATGAATGGGGAAATTCGAGGAAATCATATTGGAGAATCTCTAAAAGTCCCATATTACACAAAACCCTTGGCAACTCTTATTGGAGTAGCCAAGGGCTGAAAAGTCTGTACAGTAAATATGGCGAAAAGCGTCATTTATTTGATTGAACCGCCGTATACCGAACGTTACGTACGGTGGTGTGAGAGGACGGAGGTTCACCACCTCCTCCTACTCGATTAGCCAGAAATATATGAGAGGTATCTATCTTTAACAACAGCCAAATTTTGTACGAAAGCTAAATGCTTTATTCATGAACTGGGAACAGTCCAATGCGATTCGGAGAATAGTCTAGATCAAATCATCCTTCAGAGACAAATCCATTTTGATATCATCTAAGAGAAAGTTCGATGGAGTTTCCATCAACTTATAAACCTTTTCAACAAGCAAAATTCAATTGCCCACGCCAACGTAATTCTGCATTTTTCGATCTATAAACATGTATTTGATTATTTTGTGCGTAATGACACCTTTTTCAATGAGAGACAGTATATGAATTGGAAAATTCTATCACAATAGCTTCTCATTTAAATCAGGATGACACCAAGAAAAATGGTAATTGAATTTTAAAGTTGACAATCTAATTTAGAACCCTTAATATATACCCTGGAGGGTATTAAATGAGAAGGGTTTTATTTTTTATGTTTTTATTATACCCCTATGGGTATTATAAAAGTTCAATCCCCCTACGAACTGAAATTTTAAAAGTAAAGGAGGGTCTAAAGTGAAAATTTTGTCAGATAAAATAGTGGACGCGAAAGGACTAACTTGCCCGATGCCCGTTGTCAAAACAAAAAAAGCAATGGATGAACTGGAACCAGGCAAAGTATTAGAAATTCAAGCTACTGATAAGGGATCGGTTGCTGACATCCAAGCATGGGCGAAATCCACCGGGCATCAATACCTGGGTACTGAAGTAGAAGGAGATGTATTGATACATTATCTTAGAAAAGCAAACGCCGATGAAGATGTGAAATCAGACAGCAAATTTCCAAATGTCGTTTCCAATGAGGAATTAGAAAAACGAATAGAACGAAATGAAAAAATCACCATTCTGGATGTGAGAGAACAGGAAGAATATGCTATTGCAAGAATTCCTGGGGCAAAAAATATCCCGTTAGGTGAATTAAATTCGCGAATGGAGGAATTGAATAGAGAGGAAGAAATTTATGTCATATGCCGGACTGGAAATCGAAGTGATAGGGCTAGTCAATTATTGGCCGAAAATGGATTTCAACATGTAAAAAATGTCATCCCCGGTATGTCTGAATGGAAAGGGACTATTGAAACGGATAAGTAAGTCGAAAGGAGAAAGGTAAATGACCAAAAATAAAGTAGCAATTATTGCAAGCAACGGAGGACTTTTTGACGCATATAAAGTGTTTAACATTGCAACTGCGGCAGCGGCCACAGATTCCGAAGTCGCGATTTTCTTTACATTTGAAGGATTGAATATCATTCATAAAGACGCTTATCAAAAACTGCCAATGCCTGAAGGAAAAGAACATTATGCGGAAGGATTTAAGGAATCCAATGCACCTTCGATTCCTGAATTAGTGGAGATGGCCAAAGAAATGGGCGTGAAATTCATTGCCTGTCAAATGACAATGGATGTCTTGAAATTAAAAAAAGAAGATTTCATTGACGGAATCGATGTCGGCGGAGCAGTTACTTTTTTAGAATTTGCGAAGGATGCGAACGTTACTCTAACTTTCTAAAAAAGGAGTAGAAGAAAATTGAAAGAAGAAAGATCAACTCAATTAAAAGAAATGACTCCTCATGAATTAACCGAAATCATTTTTCATAAAGAAGAGCTATTTATTTTGGACGTTCGAAATCAAAGCGAATTCCAGGATTGGAGAATTGAAGGGGAAAACATCGATATTATCAATATTCCTTATTTTGACTTGCTGGATGGGATAGAACCGGCATTGCATAAAACTCCTGAAGAGAAAAAAGTGCTGGTTGTATGTGCAAAAGAGGGATCGTCCAAATTTGTAGCAAAGCAAATGCTGGAAGCAGGAAGAAACAACGTGTATTACCTTCAAGGAGGAATGAGGGCGTGGAGTGAACATTTGGAACCTATTAAAGTGGGGGACTTATCCGATGGCGGTTCCGTTTATCAATTTGTTCGTCCAGGAAAAGGTTGCCTTTCCTACATGATCATTTCAAACGGAGAAGCTGCTGTTATAGATGCTGTCCGAACTATTGAAGTGTTTGAACAGTTTGCCAAAGAAAACAACGTTCAAATTAAATATACGATTGATACCCACCTTCATGCCGATCATATCTCGGGCGGTAGACGATTAGCTGAAAAGACTGGGGCAAGCTATTGGCTTCCGCCAAAAGATGCAACGGAAGTCACTTTTCGATATCATCCATTAGTAGAAGGAGAAAATCTTACGGTTGGGAACATCCCCATCATCATTCAACCTGTCCATTCTCCAGGACATACTATTGGCAGCACGTCACTAATTGTAGATCAACGTTATCTTTT
Source organism: Bacillus sp. FSL W8-0223 (assembly GCF_038006805.1). Lineage (NCBI taxonomy): Bacteria > Bacillati > Bacillota > Bacilli > Caryophanales > Bacillaceae > Bacillus > Bacillus sp. FSL W8-0223. The sequence continues at coordinate 1,931,937 of NZ_JBBOVX010000001.1, read as the reverse complement.
TACAGGAGATATTTTATTTCTGAAATCAATTGGTCGACCTGACTTGGCGGGTAAAGCAGAAGAATGGGTGAATGATCTTCGGCAAACTTTGTATACATTATTTCCAACGTTCTCTGATGATCTAGTTGTTCTGCCTGCTCATTTTGGTCGAATAAGTGAGTTGGGAGAAGGAGGAAAAGTTTCCGCTAGACTCGGTGAATTATTCAAGACAAATCCAGGGTTGAATATCCGAGAAGAAGTCGAATTTCGAAAATTAGTGACAGGAAACTTACCGCCACAACCTAATTCTTATCTGGAAATCCGTCAAACCAATATGGGGAAAATCACCCCTTCAAAAGATGAAGAAAGAGAAATGGAAATCGGTCCAAATCGCTGTGCCGTTCATGATCAATAAAAGGAGTGTACAATATATGAAAAGCGATAAAATTTTAGATGCAAAAGGGTTCGCTTGTCCTATGCCGATTGTCAAAACAAAAAAAACTATAGATGAACTTCAATCCGGTCAAATTTTAGAAGTCCATGCAACAGACCAAGGCGCTAAAAATGACTTCGTTGGCTGGACCAATACGACCGGACATAAATTGTTAGAATGCAAAGAAGAGGATGGAGTCATCAAGTTTTGGATTCAAAAACGATAAGTAGGAACACCCCATTTATTGGGGTGTTCCTTCATCCTTATAAACGAAACGAACACCGAGAAGACCATAAATTTCTTCTGAATAATGTCCATAAGGGCAAGCTTTTGTGCAGCAGAGAAGATCATTAGAGCATGTTAACCTTTCATTGCATTTCGGACAATAGTCGATGAATAGTGATCGAATAAATCGAATCATCAAATAACCTCTCTATTCCTATAAATTTAATTGGTTATATTATACATTGTGAATCGGGATTAGTATACGAATTTATATCGAATTTACATTGATTTTATGTGAATAAACTAAACCAAAATTCGTCTCCAGAAAGAAGGAATCAGTATATTTATGTATCTTGTGATGTTCTTCATTGGGTTCATCGGTTCATTTTTTTCCGGAATGCTTGGTATAGGAGGTTCTATTATCAATTATCCTCTTTTATTATATGTACCAGACTGGTTGAACGTCAGTCATTTTACAGCAAAACAAGTATCCTCCATCAGCATGTTTCAAGTGCTTTTTTCTTCTCTCTCTGGCGTGATTGCCTATTGGAAGATGAGTAAAAAAGATGTTTCTTTCGTCCACAAAGGACTTGTACTTTATATGGGAGGCAGTATACTGATCGGAAGTTTGATAGGAGGAGTGTGCTCTAAATTTTTACCAAGTGAAAGTATTAATATTGTCTATGGCGTTCTCGCAGTTCTTGCCGTCCTATTGATGATCATTCCACAACATAAAAGCTGTGATCGAATGCAGGTGAATGAGATCACTTTCAACCGAGTTTTGGCAATGGTAATATCTTTCGTAGTCGGAATTGTATCTGGAATTGTCGGCGCTGGAGGGGCTTTTATATTGATTCCTATCATGTTAACCGTTTTGAAAATCCCAATGCGTATCACGATTGCTTCTTCCTTAGCTGTTGTTTTTCTTTCTGCAATCGGAGGGGCTTTCGGAAAATTGACTACGGGAGAAATTCCATTTTGGGCAACTTTTTTTGCTGTTGCGGGGAGTCTTTTAGGTGCTCCATTAGGTTCTTTCATGAGTAGAAGAATGAATGTGAATATGTTGAGATATGGACTAATGGTGTTAATTTCATTGACAGCAATAAAAATATGGTACAGCATTCTATGATAGAAAAGAATTTGGTATGAGAAATCGTTTTCTTTATATCTAAGCAAAAATTAGCAAAATCGCAAAAGAATATTGTATATATTTTTATTTATTAAATGTAGAAAGAAAAAAGCGTTCATCTTCAGGCGATGAGCGCTTTTTTCCGTAATGCGTCATAACGTATTGCAACTGTACATATATAAGAAAGTAAGACAAGCTTTTTCCGTTTATGGTATACATCCATTAATGAATTTCTCTGTAAATTCCAATCACTTTTCCAAGAATTTTCACATCACGCAAAATGATTGGTTCCATTGATGAGTTTTCAGGCTGAAGCCTTATGTAATCTTTTTCTTTAAAAAATCTTTTGACAGTGGCTTCATTTTCGTCTGTCATAGCGACAACAATTTCCCCATTTAGTGCGGATTGCTGTTGGCGGACGATGACGTAGTCTCCATCAAGAATTCCAGCTTCAATCATGCTGTCACCCATAACTTCCAGCATAAATATCTGTTCATCGCTGGGTGCCAGCCTCTCTGGAAGAGGAAAATATTCTTCAATATTTTCAATGGCCGTAATGGGAATCCCGGCTGTTACTTTCCCAACAATTGGTACATTGATCACATTTTGGCGCGGAATGATATCATCTTCGGCATCGAGTATTTCAATCGCTCTAGGCTTTGTAGGGTCTCTTCTAATCAACCCTTTTTTCTCAAGACGCGCCAAATGGCCATGGACAGTCGAACTGGAAGCTAGCCCTACTGCTTCGCCAATTTCACGCACAGATGGTGGATATCCTTTCGTTTTCACTTCGTTCTTAATAAAATCAAGGATTTCTTGTTGCCTCTTTGATAACTTAGTCATTTTAAGGCAGCCCCCCGTATCTCTTTCTGTTAAAGGTATTATAGCATGCCAAGAGTTGGAATACAAACATAAGTTCGAAAAAAGAGTTGACTCAAACAAATGTTCGTATTACAATCTTTCGTAAAAGAACAAACATTCGTTCGGAGGTAATTTTTATGATAAAATGGGTGTGGAAAAACTACCGTTTCGCCATCATTTTAGTGATTGTTTCCGTTCTGTCCGGTTTATTTATCATCGGTCAAATGACAAAGGAGCCAAATTATCAGAAAATCGTAGTGCATGAAGGAGATTCGTTATGGTCGATCGCCATGAAATATGGGGACCATCACAACATGGATTATAATGAATTTGTCAAATGGGTGGAACAGAAGAATCATCTTGCCAGCCCTGTCATTAAGCCAGGTGATAAAATTATTATTCCGGTTACAGCCGTGAATAAAAAACATCAAGTTGCTTATAAAGAGGAGTGATGAAACACGAAGGCCATTATCTATTGCCGAGTGAGCACGACAAAAGAAACTCAGGAAACATCATTGGAAAGGCAAGAAGAGGAACTTCGACGGCTCGCTTCAGAGTTTGGATTTGAACTGGCAGCTGTTATTCGTGACCAAGCAAGCGGTTATGATTTGGATCGTCCCGGCGTGCTGGAGATGTTAGATATGTTAAAAGACAAAAAAGCTGGCGCAGTATTGATTCAAGATGAAACTAGAATTGGAAGAGGCAATGCCAAAATTGCTCTTTTGCATTGCATTTATAAAGAAGGGGCTAAAGTTTTTAGCATATCTGACAAAGGAGAACTTCAGCTTTCAGAGTCGGATTCGATGGTTCTTAAAATCGTAAGCATGGTGGAAGAATATCAGCGAAAAATACATAATCTAAAAATCAAAAGAGGAATGATAAGAGCAGTTGAAAAGGGATATCGGCCTGAAAAGAATTTAAAAGGATCCGGAAATCCTTTAGGCAGAGAACGCAAAACACTCCCAATAGAAGAAATCATTCGATTGCGCAACAACGATCTTACATTTGCGGAAATTGCAGCTACATTAAGAGGATTCGGCTACGATGTCTCAAAAGCAACCGTCCATCGCCGCTACCAAGAATATATGGACAGACAGAAGAATGAATCGAAACAGTTGAATGAACAAGACTGAATTCTTGTTTTTTTGTTCTATTTCTAGTATGATTTCCATTAAAATAGGGATATCAAATGAAAAGGAGCAACGGTATGCTTTCAAGTGATAAGATTGCTAGAATCAATGAACTGGCAAAAAAATCTAAAACAGTTGGATTAACTCAAGAAGAAGCGAAAGAGCAATCTCGTTTGCGCGCTGAATATTTAACTGCATTTCGTTCTTCTATGAAAGAAACCATTGAAAAGGTCCGGGTTTTCGATTCAACTGGTCAAGAAGTCACACCAAAGAAATTAAGAAATATCCAAATGAGGAAAAAGCTTCATTGACAACCAATTATTGCTTCCCTTAACATCATGTTGATGGGAAGCTTTTTTTCTTTTCAATCGAATGGCAACTTTTAAGTATTCAAATTGGGAAATTCAATCAGGTAGTTTGAAAATCTGAGTAATTTTTCACAAACCATATCATTTTGTTGTATAATTGCTCACAGACATATAATATAAAATATGTAAGAAAATGAATTGGAAAGGGTGCTAGTCATGTTTGACCATACAGACCAGCTTGCAATTACGACAATTCGAACATTGTCGATTGATGCAATTGAAAAAGCAAAATCCGGGCATCCAGGTATGCCAATGGGAACAGCTCCGATGGCCTATACCCTCTGGACCCGTTTTATGAATCATAATCCGAAGAACCCAGATTGGTTTAATCGAGACCGATTTGTTCTTTCCGCCGGACATGGATCGATGCTTCTTTATAGTTTGCTTCATCTTTCCGGTTACGGAGTGACAATGGATGATATTAAAAACTTCCGTCAATGGGGAAGCAAAACTCCTGGACATCCGGAATATGGCCATACTCCAGGTGTTGAAGCTACAACCGGACCACTCGGACAAGGAATAGCCATGGCAGTCGGAATGGCAATGGCTGAGCGTCATTTAGCATCAGTTTATAATAAAGAAAACTATCCAATTGTCGACCATTATACATACGCAATTTGCGGTGACGGTGACTTAATGGAAGGGGTTTCTGCAGAAGCTGCTTCTTTAGCTGGTCATCTAAAACTTGGTCGTTTAATCGTGCTGTATGACTCCAATGACATTTCGTTGGACGGTGAATTGAACAAAGCGTTTTCAGAAAGTGTAGAACAACGCTTTAAAGCATATGGATGGCAATATCTTCGTGTAGAAGACGGCAATAATTTAGAAGAAATTGCCAAAGCCATTGAAGAAGCCCGAAACGATGAAATGCGTCCAACAATCATCGAAGTCAAAACAGTAATCGGTTATGGATCTCCTAATAAAGCAGGTACATCGTCTGTTCATGGCTCACCTCTTGGAGCAGATGAATTAAAGAAAACGAAAGAAGCATACAAATGGACTTTTGAAGAAGACTTCTATGTTCCGGATGAAGTTTATGAACGTTTCCATCAATTAACGGTTGAAAAAGGAAGCGAAAAAGAAAAAGAATGGCTGAACCTTTTTGCACAATATAAAAAGGATTACCCAGAATTAGGAAAACAATTGGAACAAGCTATTAACGGAGACCTGCCTGAAGATTGGGATGCAGAAATACCGGTTTATGAAGAAGGAAAAAGCATCGCTAGCAGATCATCTTCTGGAGAAGTGCTGAATGCGATCGCAAAACGCGTTCCAACTTTTATCGGCGGATCTGCTGATTTAGCTGGTTCTAACAAAACGACCATTAAAGAAGAAAAAGATTTTGGACCAAATTCTTATGATGGCCGTAACATTTGGTTCGGTGTTCGCGAATTTGCAATGGGTGCCGCTATGAATGGAATGGCCCTACATGGTGGAGTAAAAGTATTTGGTGGTACATTCTTCGTATTCTCCGATTATTTGCGTCCGGCTATTCGTTTGGCCGCTCTAATGGGACTGCCTGTTACTTATGTGCTTACCCATGACAGCATCGCTGTTGGTGAAGATGGCCCAACGCATGAACCGGTTGAACAGCTGGCGTCTTTACGGGCAATGCCTAATTTATCGGTTATCCGTCCTGCAGATGCTAATGAAACCGCAGCTGCGTGGAGAATGGCGCTTACTTCAAAAGATAAACCAACTGCATTAGTATTATCGCGTCAAAATTTACCGACGTTAAAAGGAACCGCAGAAACAGCTCAAGAAGGAGTAGAAAAGGGAGGATATGTCGTTTCTCCTTCTACTAAAGAAACTCCAGATGCCCTCTTGTTAGCGTCCGGTTCTGAAGTCCATCTAGCAGTTGAAGCCCAAAAACAGCTTTTGGAAGATGGAATTGACGTTTCCGTTGTCAGCTTGCCTTCTTGGGATCGTTTTGAAAAACAATCAGATGAATACAAAGAATCAGTCATTCCGTCAACCGTTAAAAAACGGCTTGCGATCGAAATGGCTTCCTCTTTCGGCTGGGAACGATATGTTGGAGACGAAGGAGAAATTTTGGCAATTGACCGTTTTGGAGCATCAGCCCCAGGAGAAATTGTCATGAAAGAGTACGGTTTTACGGCAGAAAATGTGGTAAATCGCGTAAAACAGTTATTAAATAAATAAGCTTGTTTAAGCTGCTGGCATTAAGCTGGCAGCTTTTTTATGCTGTTTTTGTAAAAAGCTGGTGTGGACTGTTTCGTTGATAAAACAACGTTGGTTTTCGTGAGCCGTTTTGGAAATAAACAGGAAGCGACAAAAAAAGAAAATCCTTTTACGAGAATTCTACAGGACATGCCGTTCCATTTTGTTATAATGAGCCATAACCAACTAAAACGGATCAAAATTGGACAAACGGGGGGATGGGTTTGCGCTTCTATCATATTTATTGGATAAAAGATGAATTTGCCTTTTATTTTTATGGACGGGAAAAAGTATTTTACCACTTGTTTTATGATTGGATGCATTCAAAAGGAGAATATAGAAGTATATTGGATTTGCAAGTTCAATATATTACGGAAGAACTTCCCGTCATGCAATTGTATCGGTTGATTCGCCAAAATCTTTCACGGCAAAAAGGATTTACCGTCGAAGGCAACACGTATCGGATGGAATCTACAGAAAAGAATGGGAGTACACTTGAAATTCAATCGACCAAAATGCTTTTAAAGGCCTCCGGCAGCTATGATTCAGAAATGTTATTTTTCGAATCTTTGAAAAATTTTAACGGTCGGTTGCTTGCTTTAGATTTTAATAATGGACGCTTTGGATGGGTGAAGCCATTAAAAGAAAGAAAATATGTTTAAAAAAGAAAAAGTGAAAGAAAATATTGTATAATCGGGTATCCTTTAGTACACTCTTATTAGACAACATGAAGGAGGAAGTACTATGTGGTATGTGCTAGTTGGAGTTCTGGCGTTGCTCGCCGGAGTTGCGCTAGGATTTTTTATTGCACGCAAATACATGATGGATTATTTAAAGAAAAACCCACCTATCAATGAACAAATGCTTCGAATGATGATGATGCAAATGGGCATGAAGCCGTCCCAAAAGAAAATTAATCAAATGATGAACGCGATGAACAAACAGTTTAAACAATAAATGCTTGTGGCTCTAGGGGATTACAACTTTGTTGAGTTCACATTTCACAAACTTTGGACTTTATTTTTCGTTTTACTTAATCCATCATCAAGTTTTAGCGTGATTTTTGATTAATCTTTCATCAAACCAATCTAAAACCACTTATCCTGCTGAAAAATTAAGCGTAGGAGAGTGGTTTTTTTGTTGTTGTTAGAAGACGTTCTCGAAGAATATCTATATCACTGTCAAGCCAAAGGGTTTTCTGAAAAAACTATGAAAAATAAACGCCAAGAATACAAACAATTAAAAAAATTCCTGAAGGATAAGAGAGGAATAACCGAATTAGAAAATATTACAGTTTATGATTTAAGAGCATATGTCAGAACAAAGCATAAACAAGGGCTAAAACCCCAAAGTATCGTATCCATGTTTAAAATGATCAAAGCATTTTTTAGTTGGTGTGAGAAAGAAGGTTACTTAAAAGAAAACGTAGCATCAAAGGTGGAATTGCCGAAAGTTCCTAAAGCGGTATTAGAAGGGTTCGCCATTGAAGAGGTTAAAGCCATGATCGATGCTTTTTCTTATAAAAACTATCTGGAAGCCAGAAACAAAACGATAATCGCTATGTTGGCTGATTGTGGGCTTAGAGCAATGGAAATAAGAGGGTTAAAGAATGATGATGTGAAGGATACAACCATTTTAGTGAATGGAAAAGGGGATAAGCAAAGAATTGTCTTTATCAGCCCTGCATTAAAAAGAATTTTGATTAAGTATGAAAGAATAAAAAGACAACACTTTGAAAACGTGGAAACATCAGATCATTATTTTCTTTCCTATATGGGTTCTGGTATATCGCATGTGGCTTTACACAATATCATCAAAGAAGCAGGAAAAAGGGCAGGAGTTAAAGGGAAACGTGTATCTCCACACACCTTTAGACATTTCTATGCAGTGCAATGTTTACAACAAGGGATAGATGTTTATTCTTTATCAAGGTTATTGGGGCACTCTGATATAACAGTAACACAACGCTATTTACAATCAATGAAAGATACACAGCTATTAGATAAAGCGATTAGGACAAGCCCACTAATGAATTTAGGAAGAAAATAGGAGGTGATTCTGTTGGAATTAGAACGAAAGTTTTACCGATCAATCATTAACTATTCCAGTGTTGTTGACATTCATATGGTGCTGGATGAGATTTTAGACGATTTGCAAAGCCAAGTAGACAAATATGAGTTTCAAATTGACAAATATACAACACGAATATGGGAATTAAAAGATGTTATGTCCATGATTGAGAAAAAGAAAGTGGAAATTGAAGATAGGTACAGCCATTTGTAAGTAAATAAAAAAGGGAACGAGTACCGCAAATACTCATTCCCAAGTGTGGATAGACACACATATAAAACCCAAGTAATTACAGTATATACTAATTTAAAAAAATAGACAAGTATATACTCTTATTTATGTGCGTCTATCCTATCGAACATATATTCGGTAGGAGGATTATTTATGTTAATGGGAAATATTAAACAATTTAAGCATCTTTCACAGTTTGCTACTCTTAAAGACTTTAACAACCATATAGAAATGTGGCTTGCAGAATACAAAAGCCAATTCACCAAATCCGAATTGATCGCACTCAAACGGTTAATACGCTTTTCTGCAAAGGTATATGGTGTTTCCACAGCATCTATTAACACTATTCTTAATGCAACAGAAAAAGATGGTATTGGTGTAAGTGAATCCACGTTTCACAGGATGAAAAGAAAGGCAGTTAAAATTGGGATTTTATCCATTCATTATACGACACGTAAGAACGGTTCACAATCATCAAATGTGTGGGTGTTTAATCGTTTTACAAATGACACCCCTATTAATGATGTTAAAGAGTCAGAAACTAAACAAAATCAAGGCGTTGACGATAATGTAAGTGAAGCACAAATGACAACCCATAAAACTAGCAATCTATCTAAAACTAGCATACATAATAATAAACGTTATGACGGTACAGAAGCAGAATTTACAAGTAATAGAGTTCCAAAAAGATTTAAAGAGTTAGTATCTTGTTTCTTTCCAAAAAGTCAACAAATTGAAGAATTTTTCAGGGTAACTCAGCAAGTGACAAAGCACACTTCTTATTATTCCGAAGAAGAAAAGTTACAGTTGAGTATTGATGCATTTAAACAGGTAATTCGCAATATTAAGCTTGGTAAACGAAAGATTAAAAATGTCTTTGGATATTACAACCGTGTCTTAAACAATATCCTAGATCATAAATATTTTGATGAATTGTATGAGCTGGATCAAAAATTAGGATTAGTATAAAATGTTTAAATGTTATATTTATTTCAAAGGGGGAATTAGATGTTTAATTGGTTTAAGAAGAGGGTTAATAATACACAAATTATTGAAAAGGAAGTAGAAAACAATTCAGTCATTATTAAAAAAACTGAGGATGAACAACCGATTAATGATGAAGAACTAATAAAAGAAGAACAGGAAGAACAGCCAAAGAAAGATGCAATTAAACGCTATCAATTTTACGTTAAAGGGACATTTGTTGATGAACGTCAAAAATTTTTGACCAAATTAGTTAAGGAAATGAAAAAAACTGATTATAAAAACTTTAATTATTGGGACAAATACGAAGGCTATACAGACAGAGAAATCATTGAAGAATTATATGAAAAAGTGTACGAATATAGTGGTAGGGAGCTTCCTCCAGCTTATTTGGAACATGAGGATACAAATCCTTATGATCCAAATGCCATAAAAATTTTGGTTGAAGATTTAAATGGAAATAAATTCCATATAGGATATGTTCCAAAGGAATTATGCAAAGAAATAAGAGACATGGAAAGTAGATATAAACCCTTACTTGCTCTAACATTAGATGGAGGAAAATATAAAAAACCCGGATATGATGATGAAATTGTAACTGGAACGGATGAATATAAGGTTAAAGCGTATTTAAGTTTCTGGAAAAACGTTTAAAGAGGATACTTTATTCTGTATCCTCTTCTTTAATCAATACCAAAAGATCACTTATATCAATATTCAACGTTTCACATATCTTCCCTAAAGTATTTCTTTCGTATCTTACAGTCGTATCATTATAAAGCCGTCTGACAGTTTCAAATGGAATCCCAGTCTGTTCTGAAAGAGATCGGATTGACATCTTTCGGCTTTCTAATATTTGCTTTAAATTTGATTTTACGCGCATCTGCTTAATCACCTTTAATTTTTAATATTATTTTATTTTCATTCTAACACAAAAGTTGACTAAATAAAATTGTCAAAAACAGTTGACTTTGTTATTTAGTCATTATATACTTAATAACGTAGTCGATACATACAACTTAGAATCAACCCCCAAGATATATTAATTATTTACAGCTTTAATCAAACCATTAATCCAAAAATAGGGGGAATTAATTATGCAATCAATCGCAAATCAATCAGCCAAAAAATCAAAACTTTATGTCACTGTAAAATACTCCTGTGTTCCTGTCAATCAACCAATTATGGAATATGCAAACAATTTTCTATATCGAGAAGATACTCAATTATTTTACACACGATCAAATCAAACTTTTATTTTTAACAAATTGGACAATAGCGAGATGAGATTTGATTTTGATAACAATTTGATCTTTTTTGAGGAAGCTGGCTATTTTGAGGTGGAAAGTGAAGATGAAAAAACGGCCATTTTAGAATTTAACAGCCAGCTTAACGAAATGACATTAGATATCAAATATATCCTTCTATACTCTCTTAACAATGAACCATTTTTAGTAGCACCTGATTTGGTGGAATTTAATATAATGGGCTTTGAACCTGCACTGATCTAAAAAGTATCTTTAATATTTAAAACATTAGCAACTATCAGATTTTTTGGTAGCTGCTAATGTTTTTTCTAAAAAAATTAAAAAATAGTACAAAAGACCTATTTACAAATTATTAAAATAACCGATATAATAAGTAATGACACCTATTTTTGTGCATAAGAATACCATTATATTTATTATGATTCTTATGTTCATATTATAAGCAATAAACCAATAGGTGTCAACAAAAAATTTAAAAAAATTAAAGGGAGAGGGTAAAAATGAGTAACGAGTTACAGTTGTCAAATGATTTAAACGTAATTACAGCAGAAATTAACACATATAAGAATCTAGCAGGCGAAGCGATTTTCGAGATAGGAAGACGATTAAAGCACGTTAAGGACAACGACTTAGCACATGGACAGTTTGGAAAATGGCTTGAATCTATTGATATGACACCACGACATGCACAGCGCTTTATGAAAGTTTACGAAGAACTTGGCAGAAAAACGACACCGGTGTCGCATTTAGGAATTAAAGCACTATACGAAATTGCAACGCTCCCACCTGACGAACGCGACAAACCGCATGTCATCCTGTCCACAGGCGAAACCAAAATGGTAAACGAAATGACTACGCGGGAGTTGCAGGAAGTCAAAAAGGCACTAAAACAAACAAAAGAAGAAAAGAAAAAACTTGAGCAAGAATTAGAAAGAGAACGTAACAAACCACCAAAAATTGAAACGAAAATAATCGAAAAAGAAGTGGATTATACTGATTATAAAACTATTAGTAAATTAAATAATCAAATAAAGACTATGCAAAGACAAAACGAGTCACTGCAAAGAAAAATGGAATCATTAGAAAGACAAAGAGATCTTTTAGAAACAAGATTAAGGCAGGAAGAAAAGGAAGTTGAAGAATATAGAGAATTAAAGAAAACAATGTATTACTTAAATAGCGAAAAAGATGACTTCCATAGACAAATCGAATCTGCCACTGAGCTGAGTGGGTTGGTAGTAGAAATTGAACATTTGCTTAAAACGAAATTAGCCCCTGTTAAATATTCAAGAGCTTTGACGGAAAGACGAGATAGTGAAATTGTTATGGATAATCTGCGCGATATTATCCATTTGGTTAAAGAATGGTGTAAAGAGATGGAAGCTTATTTACCAAAAGGAAATTATATTGATGTGGAGGTAATCGAAAATGAATAAATCAGATTTATTTTTTGTTTATGACCAAAGATTATCTAACTACTTGATTCTTAAAGGTCACGAATACATAACGCATGCCAGAACTGTTAAAGACAATCGAGAATTTTGGTTATTTAGTATTAATAAAGAATTACAAAAATCCGTTGACGAATTTAATGCTTTAAGAACAATACATAAAAATTAAACCAATAAGTCAGTTATTTTAATCAACTTTAATCAAAAAGGAGTAGTTAATCATGGAAAATCAAAAGAAAAAGCTATACATAAAAGTACCTACTAGTATTGTGAGAAACGAAAATTATTTCTTATCTAACCAAGAGTTTATAATGTATGCTCGACTCTGTTTTCTTTATTTTAGAAATTATAAAAAGAAAGAGATCGAAATAGATCACAAACGATTTATGAGGTTCTTAAAAATTTCTGATACACGGACATTTAAAAATCGACTAAAGAAATTGTATGAAGTAGGATTGGTCGAAAACGAGATCAATAAATTGCCCACTAAAGGAAGTCTTAAAATCATTTTTAATGATGATATTTATTACAAGGACAAACACTTTACCATGTTGTCCAGCGAGTTGTTTTCTTATTTTATAAAAGAGCAAATCGACGAATATGCGTTTAGACAAGTATTTTATTACAAAAGTCACATCAACATGAATGATGAAGAACGTGACAGGAGTTTTTGTTTTGTTAGTTATGATACTCTTTCAAAAAGATTAAAAATTTCTAAATCAAAGGTGATTGAGGCTAACAGACAGTTAGAAAAAGCGAATCTCATCAAGATTGATGTCCATGAACTGGAAACAAACTATGAGTATAACGAGCTTGACGAATTGATTTTCAACAAATTTAACAATCATTATTACGTTGCTAATGCATTGTTCTAAATGGTTGATTTTAAGCGTATTTCACCTAAGTACTCTGGATGCAGAGGTCGGTACTCTGAATGCAGAGGTGAGTACTGTATATGCAGAGGTAAGTACTCGTAATGCAGAGCTGGAGTACTCTGAATGCAGCATTGGGGGTACTGTATATATAAAGCAAGTTAAGATATAAGATACATATAAATATACAAGTTAAGATACAAGTTAAGATACAGTATGAAAATGTACATAATTGATTAATTGTTTGAGTGAATGATTAGTTAAGTGAGTGATTAGTTAAATTTGCACAAATTCTTATATATATCTAATAAGAAATCGTGCAGGTTTAAAAATAAAGCGCCCTAATTTCTTATATATATCTAATACAAAATTAGGGTGGTTTATTTCTCGATTAATCTACAAAAAGATCTATCCAGCCGGGGTGTGGGGCTGGCTGCAGGTCAATCCCATTGACCGGAAGCCCCACAATTATCTAATCAATATTAATTAAATTGTTATGAAAATGACGATAGCTAACTAACAATTAAATAGGACTTCGCAAACGAGTTGCGAAGCCCTTTTCGTCTCAGGCTTGGCGCCTTCGACTCAATCAAAAATTTTAATTGTAAGGGAGAAGATACTTAATGAATAATCAAATCAAAACTAATAACAATATTTACATTCCATCATTAGAAGCAAGTGATATCTATAACCATATGACTCATGATCAAAAAATCCGTTTTGACTATGTTGGAATGATACCAGATTCCTTAGAATTACGTAAATTACGCAAGCAAAAAGAATTTACAACATTTAAGTCAAAATACAACAAAGATAAGGAATTAAGTAATGATGTCATCAACGTTAAATTTAAACAAAAAGTCAAATCAGCCAAAGAGTTGATCAAAATTTTTAATAAAAAAATTGAATCAACAACCGATAAGGAATACAAACAAAAATTAATTGATTATGTTAAACAAATCGAATCTAATCCAGATGATTGGCAAGAAGTGAGTAGTAAAGAATTGAGAAAGCTATTGTATAAAGAAGGATTCACGATTAACAAAATCAATAAGAAAACAGGCGAGGTAGAACAAATAAAATACTTATTTTACAAACGGTCATCTTCTAAGAGTCGTCAAGGGCAAGCATGGTTTATTAAGGAAGAGTTACACGATAAGATGACCAAATGGAGCAGAATGAATCTTCCTTTGAAAGAAGGACAGTCTATTGATTTAGCTGGATTACTCGCTTATGAATCATTGATTGCTAGTAGCATTGAGGACACAGTTAAGATTGATCCTGATTCAATTTTGATTGTGGATGAAGTAATTAGTAAATTTAAAGAAAAAGTCAATGTCATTAAGAAAAATGATGATGGAAACTTAGATAGCTTCGAGAGAACGATTGAGATTAAAAACAATATTTTCGATGGAGAAGGGCTGTTAGATACCAGTTTGTTTACTGGTCGAATGGAAGGCAAAGGGATGATGCTATTACGACATCACTTCTTTAAAGCCGCGGTTTTTAATACGAATATACAACAATTTTTAAAGGATTATGCGAAAGAAAACAATATTGATTATGATACTTGGTACATAAAAGACATGTTTGGAAACCAAATTAAAGCAAGCAATGTGAAGATGGTTATAAATCCGACCTGCTTAAAGGCATTAAAATTTAGTCATCTGATTGGTGACAAAAAGGATATGTGGAAATGGTGGAAAGACAGAGTTAAAGAAGATGGGTCAATATTCGGCATTGTTAAACACGAAAAACCAACGAAGCACGGGTATAAAGATGGTAAACCGTTGCAACAAATGTCGTATCAAATGTTAAACAGTTTACCAGCCACAAGGGAAGATATTAAAAAATTAAGCGAATTTGAACGTGATTACATAATGAAATTAAAAAATGATGATGAAACGTTTATTAAATACATAAAAGAAAATGCTAATGCTGTCAATGCTAATGAAATGTTTATTGAGCTGTATAAGATTAATAAAAACATAGTTAGGAATAAGATATTTAGGGACTTTAGGAAATCAACTATTAAAAATTATGTGAATCATGTTAAAAAAGGTAAAATTCGTTTAGTTGGTGACTACTGTGTGATGGCAGGAAACCTTGTTGAATATTTGTATTACGCGGTAGGGGAACAGATAACAAAACCATTAGCACTTAAAGGAAACGAAATATATACAACGTTGTTTGATTTTGATAAAGAATTAGTTGGATTCCGTAACCCACATACAAGTCAGTCCAATGTGATTAAAGTAAAGAATACATATAACAAAGATATTGATACATACTTTAACTTAACACCTAACATTGTTGTCGTTAATACAATAAACTTTAATTTACCTAATATCCTTAGTGGCAGCGATTTTGATAGTGATACGGTTGTTTTGTTTGACGATGAGACGTTGTTAAAATTAGCAGATAAGTGTTTTGGCAATTATAATGTTTGTGTAAATGGGATTCCATCAGATAAGACAGAATATCGTTTAACACTAGAGGATATGGCTGAAATCGATAATAAATTAAGCAAGTCACAAAATTGGATCGGTGAGGTAGTAAACACTGGCCAGTTAGCGATGAGTTTGTATTGGGATAAGTTAAGCAATGGATTAAAACCTGAAGATAAGCAAATAAAAGAATTGTTAAAAACAGTGGATGTCATGACAATATTATCAGGCTGTGCTATCGATAATGCAAAGCGTCAGTACGACATTGATATTAGCGAGCAAATCAAAATAGTTAGAAACAAATTAGACTTAAAGACTAATAAAGATGGAGTTACATTAAAGCCTGACTTTTGGAGAAATGTTACTCAAAACGATAATACAAAATTTACACATTACGATTGCCCGATGGATTATCTTTACGATATTATGTCCAATTTAAAGAGAGCAGACAGAAAAGAACCAATAAAATTGATTGATTTGTTGGTTAAAAAAGATAATAATAAAGCACATCGTGGACAAAGAAAAAGAGCGAAAGAAATAGCTTGTGATTTAGAAAATAATATTGCAGCCATTAAGACGGCTGGTGGCAATGAAGATGAGATGTACAATAGAATTGAGGAAGAAACAGATGAAGCAATTCAAAAATTAAAAAAATTAAAGGTGAATGAGAATACGATGTATTCCATTTTAAAAATGGTTAGTGACCAGTTAGAAGATAATAAAGGGGCTTTAAGATTGATGAATCTTTTATTTCGAACTCAACGAGATGTTTTCTTAAACGCTTTTAAAAAATAAAACTACTAAAATCGTACACCCTATATGGCTAAAATCCCTAATTTATGGGGATTTTAGTTATTTTTTTAAGTGACTATATGGAGGGGGAACTGGAACACGAAGGCTAGTCATTTTGTCGTGGCATCGAATGGGATTAACCCATAGTAGATGACTTTTTCCCCTCTTAATTTTTTATTAAAAATGCACAATATAATCCAATTATACAGTATCATACAAATAATAATTAATCAACGGTTTTTTGGATTGTAATTATCGGGTAAACGAGTTTTTCTGTTAAAATTCCTCCAATATTATCTTCTCCCTTAAAATC
Organism: Bacillus sp. FSL W8-0223; assembly: GCF_038006805.1. Classification (NCBI taxonomy): domain Bacteria; kingdom Bacillati; phylum Bacillota; class Bacilli; order Caryophanales; family Bacillaceae; genus Bacillus; species Bacillus sp. FSL W8-0223. The sequence goes on along the minus strand of NZ_JBBOVX010000001.1, from coordinate 1,915,203 downwards.
TCTCCTAACTTTTTTTGTTTGCCCGATAATTAGAGTCTAAAAGGGGCTCATTAACAATTAAATATTCTGCAGGGATAGCATTATCATCCAATGTCTGCTATGTCGGACTAAAAAACCTTCAAACAGTGAATTGGTTAGAGGTGAGATGCTCTAACAACAGTGAGGAAATGGAGGGGTGAGATGCCCTCAAATTAATGGGTACTGTCCATTAAATTAATAATACTATTTAAAATACTCTTTCAGGAGTGGGTAAAATCCTGCTCTAGCCATAACATATCCAGTAGGGCTAGAGAATAGGGGCTTTAGCCCTGCTGAAAGGGTATTTGCCATGTACCCCTATAAAAAAATAATAAAAAGGACGTGATATGTTATGGCGAATTTAGTGTTTATAGAAAATGGAGAAGTTTTTACAACAAGCAGACAAGTAGCGAAGGATTTTGGAAAAGAACATAAGCATGTACTAGAAAGTATAAGAGAAATAATCAGAAATTTGACGGACGAAAATTCGGCTGTGAGTTTTAAAAATTATTTTATTGAAGATTCTTATACTTCAAGAGGAAAAGTTTACCCACAATTTAAATTAACAAAAGATGGATTTACATTACTTGCTATGGGATTTACTGGAGCAAAAGCATTAAAGTTTAAAATTGATTATATCAATCAATTTAATGAAATGGAAGCTCAACTCAAAGAAATTGATTTGGTGATGAATCAAAAAAGTGAGTTGGATGAGGAAGATTATGCAAAAGTCAAATTTTCAACATCTCAAAGAGTTACAAAAACATTTTTACAAAGTCAAGATATATTCAAGGATTATGAGCGATTTTTAAATTACAGTCGTAAAGCAATGGATAAAGATATGAGAATTAAACGTTTACATAAAATTATTGAAACATTAAAAATACGTGAAGATAATCTTTATAAAACTAAAAAGCGTGGTTACCGTGCGGAACGTGAAAACATTATCGAATTAACGGAACAAATTTTAAGGGATATTGACGAGATTAATAATAGGTCATATGGACAAAAGTTAAGATATGCGAAAATCGGATGACAGAGAGTTACATAATCGTAGCTCTCTTTTTGTTTGTGGAGGGCAAAAAGATGGATAAGAAAGAGGATAAAAATTTAAAAAATAAGAAAGTCACGTTGGAATATAAGGTTGATAAAGACGGAATCGTTTATGACGTTAAACGTGTTTTTTATTAAAAATGTACATAATAATTCAATTATATAATAACAGTCAATACATAATAAGTCAATAAAAAACAGGGGGAAGATAGATGAAAGAAGTACCAAATTTTAATGATGTAAGGGATGAGATGACACCTTTGATCGGGTTTAAAAATTATCTTGTCCATTGTCCAAGTGGGAATGTATATAGTTTGATTAGAAACCAGTGGCTCTGCGTTGATGCTAAGGGAACAGGAGATAATAGTAATTATTTGATGACCACTTTAAAAAATGATGAAGGTCATTACAAACGTTTATACATACACGAAATTGTGATGAGTAGTTATATGGGTATTACAAAGCAGGATTGGAGAGCAATGGGACTAGAAGTCGATCACATTAATAAAAATCCAAACGATAATCGAATCGAAAATTTGAGATTGGTAACAAGCGAAGCAAACAAAAAAAATAGAAATATGTGGACGGATACTATTCGATTAGGACATGAGGTTGCAGAAAAGTTACGTGACGAGTTTAAAGATGTACAATACAAAAAGTGTGACTGGTATAAGCAAAAGGCTAAAGAACTGGGAGTAAGTGCAAGAACGATACAGAATGTGTGTTTAGGTTATACATACGCATAAATAGGAGGAAGATAATGATGAATGAATTTAAAGAAAATATGGAAAATTTAGATAGTGTAATAGAATTATTAGATAAAACAATTGATCTCGCAATCGAAATGGAAACCAAAGAAAAAGTTAAAATTCTTGAAAAAAATTTGAGTAAAATAAATCTTATTAAAATGTATTTGTTAAAAATCGAGGAACTTTACTCGGAAATTGATTTAGATAAACTTAACGATTTAATTTTAATGATTAATTTGTCTAATGAATTTAAAAAAATTTATGAAGATTGTAGGAAATTAAAATAAGATGAACCCGTTAAATAAAGGAGTGGTAAGCATGGAAGAAAACTTTTTTGTTGGAGTAAATATTGATAAAAGTTCAAAACAAAATAAATTTTACTATGAATCAAACGAAAAATATTCGAAAGAACTAGTTTTATTTACGCTCTTAAATACTGCAAAAGAAATGGGCATTACAAATAAAGACGTTCTTGAATTTATCAACAAAAATAAAGACGAAAAATTTAATATGGGTACAACAACAAAAGATGGCGAATGGATCGACCTTAAATCACTCAATTTAAATTGGGACACAGAAGAAGCGCCAAATATACTAAGATATGTTTCCAGTAATTAAGAAGGGTGAGCACGTATGTCTGCGGATATGCATGTATAGAGTCGGGATGTGTCTCGACTCTATTTATAATTACGTTTTTCCTGTATCGATTGGTGTCTACTTAATGAAGGATCGAGGATAGCTTGGTCGCCTATTGTAAAGTGTTCCCCGCCCGCCATTAAATTAATGGGTTGTGCAGGAGGGTCGATAGGATTAAGTAGATACCAGTGGGTGCAGGAATGCTGATGTAACTTTCAGGCGTTTATACGTGCGCCACTTGTGCCGACAAGGAGTTACATTTCGGACAGTAAATACTGTACATTTTAATTTTATAGTATTTAAGAAAAGGAGTGCTTAAGTTGAAACAATATGGTGTTGTTTTAACAGATAACTTTAATGGTGGTAAAACCATTGATTTTCTCCGTTTTTATACAGAAAAAGAAGCAGAAGAAATCTATCAAGAATATAAACGTAAAGGTTTTGGTGTAGTTAAAGTAAATATTGAAAAAGCTTATGAGCTTAATGTGATGTATGTTTAATATAATTGAAGATGATTTATATTTTTAATAAGGATGCCGAGATCTAAAATCTCGGCAGGAAGAAGTAGTGTGATTTTAATTAGTATTTATATTCTACTGTAAACTCAGGATCATTTTGCCAAAAATAACTAATGACAGGCTTACCTTGAGCAACATCGTCTTGGTCAACTTTTATATTTTGCTTATTTAAATCAGTCCCAGTGGTAGAAACAACAGTTGATCCTGTTGGAAGTATAGAAACAAATCTTATTTGACTTCCTGTAGGCACAGTAAACCCCTTGAAAGGTACAGCAGCATATAACAAAAACGACCCTTTTTCGTTTGGATATACAGTATACTCGTAACTAACTCTGTAATAATAATCATTACCAATTTGTTGAGGAGTTACTTTACTTAGGTATTTTCTTACCAAACCTAACATCGCATCTTCTCTTGTTTCCTGTTCTCTGTTGGGATCACCAGATTCATTTGCAAAATCACTTAATGCCTGAGTAACATACGATTCTGGCATTGGAGCGAGATTGACACGAGACAGTTTTAACATTTCAAGAACTTCTTTTGGAATTAGTTCCATCTGAGGAACTAATAAAGGATCATTTTGTGTAATTGATTCTTTTAACTGAAACAATGCTTCTACTCTGGCAATATCGTAAGGTTTGCCATGTCTAGAAGTAGGGATAACAGTAATTAGGGTTTCTTGATTAATACAATTGTACAATATAATTCCCTCCTTAAATCTGACTATTTTACTACTTCTTCCGAATTAATAATTTGACAAAATAGTACTAAATTCCTCCTTTTTCTATCAAATAGAAGGAAAATAGTCTCCTTTTGTCGAAATGAAGTAGATGAGGGAGGTAAAATTAATGACAGAGTCGTCTCAATCAAATGTGTCTATCGAAAATAATATTTTCATTAATGATTTAATTGAAATAACTAGGAAAAATAATAAAGAATTAAAAAAATTTATTGACTATCATTTGTTCCCTAAAAAATCACCATTAAGTTTTGAAGCTATTAACAATAATATTAAAGCTTTAGAAAGAATGGATAAAACTCAACGATCAATTGTTAAAGCAAGAGCAAAAGAATTTGAGGAATCATACGATCCCTCGAAGCATTTCCCTCCTCTTTTTGGGATTTTCGGGTTTTTAATAAGTATGTATTCCTTACTAAAAGAAATAAACAGAATGGTAGGAATAATTTCGAGTATTATGTTAATTGTGGGGATAACAACATATTCAGCAATGGTATACACTAAAGCTATACAATTGCGTTCAACAGCGGTATTTTTTAATGCTCTAATAAATAGTTTAAAGTATGATGAAAAATAAGCACCCATTGCGGTGCTTTTTCTTTTGTGTTAATGGGAGAGGAGTTAGTTAAAAAATGAATGAACCATTGTTAAAAATTGAATTAGACGAATATACGAGTGTACCAAGAGTTTATTACAAAGGCGAAAGATTGGATACAAAAGGGTTAATAAGAGTCAGATTTGATTGGGAAACTGATGACGAATTTAGTAGGCTGCCAGAGATTTTTATTAAATATGTTGCAGGTTTAGATAAAGAAGTGGAACCAATTATTAAAGAAATCAAAAAAGATAAAGAAGTAGTGGAAAAATGAAACCAAAGAAACGATGTAATAAGCCAGGTTGTAGAGAGTTAATTGATTATGAACAGAAGTATTGCGAGAAGCATAAAGGTTATGGAGATAAGGAATATAATAAGCAGGTCAGATGGAATAGAGATAACGAGAAGTATGCTAAGTTTTATGCAAGCAAGGAATGGCGTGATTTACGGAATGCTTATATTTCAGCTCATCCATTATGTGAAAGGTGTTTGGTTAATGGAATAGTTAAGCAGGCTAAAATCGTCCATCATAAGATTGAGGTCAGGGATGACTGGAATAAAAGATTGGATTACGATAACTTACAGGCGGTATGTCGAGAATGTCATAATGGCATTCATAATAAAATTGATATCACATAAAATTTATTGTAAAATTAAATCAATTAACATTTAATTAAATATTAAAACAAAGGGATGATTGTGTATTGGGATTCAGGGTTAGGATACCAATAACAAAGAATGTAAGATTAAATGTGAGCAGGAAGTCTGTAGGTATCAGTGCAGGAACAAAAGGTGTAAGGGCAAGTGTTAGTAGTAAGGGTTACATTAATACAAGTGTGGGTAATGGAAGCGTAAGTTATACTCATACACATAAGATAGGTAAGAATAAAAAGAAACCATCATTATTTGAATTGTTGTTTGGTAGCAGAAAAGAAGGATAAGGGTTAGCAGGAATGTTCTGTTAACCTTTTTATTTTGTTAAAGATGATTAGTTATACATTATAATGAATAAATATACAATATAATGTATAAACATTCATTTGTTAGAATTAATAACAATATATATTGTGTTGTTAAGTCGATAAGACCCCATATATTGTGTGGGGCTTGGTAAAATTGTGAATAATTAATCGGCGCCCCCTTTTCTTCGCGGAAAATTCCCTTTTTGCAATTCCTTCAATTTTCCATTTCCCCAATTTAATCCCCTATTCTACCCCCACGAAAGGAGATGATCAAATTATGCCGGGCAGAAAGCCAAAACTAACTAAAACCACCTCAAAACATTTTACAAAGGAAGAACTCGAAGAAAGATTAGAAAGAGAAAAGATGTTAGCCGAATTTAAAAAATTAGATGTTGACGATATTCCATCTTATTTATCTGCAGCGGCAAAAAAAGAATGGAAAAGAATCGTTCCGTTATTAGAACAGTTACCTATCGCTAATCTCGACTTAGCAATGGTTGCAATGTACTGTAACTATTACGCCTTATTTGTTGAGACTTCTAAAAGAGTTAAAAAAGAAGGTGTAGTAATCACAACAGAAGGCTCTCAGGGTCAACCCGTCACCAAGCAAAACGAAAATTTTCGTGCGATGTTACAAATCTCGAAGGAAATAAAGTCCATTGCCAGTAGTTTAGGTTTATCTTTAGATAGCCGGATGCGTATTATTGCTCAAAGTAAAGATGATAAGGAAGAAGTCAGCGATCCATTTGCTGAATTGATGTCTGATGATTGATTATACAACAATTTATGCAAAAAAAATAGTCAATGGTGAAATTATTGCAGGCAAAAAAGTTAAACAAGCATGTCAAAGGCATTTGGATGATTTAGAGAAATCAAAAGATGATCCTAATTATCCCTATTATTTTGACATTAAAAAAGCTGATAAGATCATTAGATTTATAGAATTATTGCCAGATGTTAGCACTGGTAAGCCAACAAAACTTGCTTTATTTCAAAAATTTCTTATTGGTAGCTTACAGGGCTGGAGAAATAAAGAAACAGGTTATAGGAGATTTACTAAAGCATACATAAGTATGGCAAGAAAACAGGGTAAATCCATGATAATTGCTGGAATTGCTTTGTTTGAGTTGTTATATGGCGAGTATCCTAAATTAGATAGACAAATTTATTGTACAGCCAATTCTAAAGAACAGGCAAGGGCTGTTTTCAACATGGTTGTTGCTCAGCTTAAAAAGATTCGTTCAAAATCATCAACTATAAGAAAACTCACAAAAATTGTACGAAATGAAATTCGATATGATGAAACAAATAGTGTATTAAGGCCATTATCACGAGATGTCGATAACTTGGATGGTTTGAATGTTTTACTTGGAATCCTTGATGAATATCATACTTCTATTGACAACAGAATGATGGAAGTTTTGGAATCGTCACAAACTCAACAAGAACAACCATTAATTATTATAATTAGCACAGCAGGTGAAAAGCTGAATGGTGTTATGTATTCGATTGAATACCCGTATATAACAAAATTATTAAATGGTGAAGTTAAGAACGATAATTATTTTGCCATTTGCTATGAACAAGAAAGTGAAGAAGAAATAAATGATGAGTCGCTTTGGATTAAATCAAATCCATTATTAGAAGTTGATAGCATCCGTAATAGGATGCTTAAATTTTTGCGTAAAAAGTTAGAAGAAGCAAGAACAAAAGATAATTTACAATTAACTTTGGTTAAAAACTTTAATATGTGGCAATCAGCTTCAGAAGAATCATTTTTAAAAGGCGCTGAATGGAAGGATTGTGCTATAGATTATCAGCCTAATTTATATGGTAAAGATGTCTATATTGGTGCTGATTTAAGTAGGACAAATGACTTATCAGCTATTAGTTGGGTTGTTCCAGTTGATGGTAAATTCTTTATTGACTCACATTCCTTTGTCGGTACTAAAGGTGGATTAGAGAATAAAATCAAGCGTGATAAGATAGATTACAAGAAATTGGAACAACAAGGTTATTGTACAATCACAACAAAAGAATCTGGAATCATTGATTACAAAGATATTATCCAATTTATTGATGACATTGTGGAGAAATATAATTGGAATGTCAAAGGTATCATGTATGACCCTTATACTTCCCCGCCATTTATTACAGATTTAGAAGAAAAATATCCTCTCATTGAAGTAAGACAAGGTGCAAAAACTCTTTCTCCAGCTACAAGGGATTTCCAATTAAAAGTTTACGATCAGAAAATTATACATAATGATAATCCTTTATTAACCATTGCAGTAAACAATGCCATTTTGAAAAAAGTGAATGATACTGTTCAAATTGATAAAGAAAAAAATAGGAACAAGATAGATCCGATTGCAGCACTAATAAACGCATGGACACAATCCATGTACCATCAAGAAGACACAACTGATCTAAACGAATTTTATCACGATATAAATAACATCTCATTCTAAAGGGCGGTGATAAGATGCAATTAAAATCATTATTGACCTTTTTTAATTTAATATTATTGAATATTCACACTATTTTATTTTTGTTAGGATTGGTTTTAATATCAACTGCAGCGTTTTTATTTAATACAATTGTAGGATTAGTGATTACAGGTGTATTTCTTATTATCATCGCCTTATTGCTTGATAAAGGTGGTGATAAATAGAAATGTTGTTCGGAAAACGAAGAGAAACACGCTCATATAATTATCAATTCGTTTTGGATTCCATCGTAGCAGCATCTATAGAAAATGACTCATTTGGCGGTATCAGAGCTTTGAGACATTCTGATGTTTACACTGCTATACAAGTGATTTCAAATGGATTAGCAACCTATCCCATTGAGTTAAAACAGAACAACATCGCAGATAATCAAAGTGACTTATATTATTTATTAAACATCAAACCAAATCGTAATATGACAGCGTTTCAGTTTAAAAAAATAATGGCTGTGCAAATGTTGTTAACAGGTAACTCATTTGCACAAATAAAAAGAGCAAACGGAATACCAGTAGAATTGCAGTATTTGCCGTATGGTCAGATGTCAATAACGACTGATGGTGTAAATATTAACTATACATTTAATCCAGAAAGTGGTGGTTCAATTAATTTAAAACCAGATGATGTTCTGCATTTTAGATACAATGTTACATCAGACGGATTAATTGGTATATCTCCGTTACATTCTTTGGTCAATGAGTTAAAGTCACAAGAATCTACACGTAAATTAATTACATCGTTCTATAAAGGTGCGTTAAATCCATCTGGTATCTTAAAAGTCCACGGTGGTCAATTGGACAAGAAAGCAAAGGACAATATTCGAGATGCCTTTGAATCATCCAATACGGGCGATAATGCAGGAAGAACGCTTGTCATGGATGATACAATGGACTACACACAGTTAACAGTAGATAATTCCATTCTCCAATATATTGCTTCCACCAACAATATAAACACAGCAAGTGTTGCAAAAGCTTTTAATATTCCATTGTCAATGTTCCAAATTGACGAAGCGCACACATCAAATACACAGGCAGAATCAACCTTCCTCAAATACACACTTCAACCGTTATTTTCCAATTGGATTAATGAGTTAAACGTAAAATTGTTAGATTATCAAGATATTAGAATGGGTAAAACATTTACTTTTAACGTGGATAGTTTATTGAAATTAGATCCACAGCAATTGTCTGAAACCATTATTAAACAATTGCAAGCAGGTATTATTTCATTTAGACAAGCTCAAGAAAAATTAGGTTACATACCTTCTATCGGTGATCCGAATATTGATAAACGTATTGTTTCGCTTAATTATACGTATGCTGAATCGCTAGGAGATAACGTAAAAGGTGGTGATACTAATGGATGAATTGGAAAAACGGTATTTAGATGTCACCGATTTGGAGACAAGAGCAGATGAATCCAAGAAGATTATTGAGGGTTATGCATTAAAATTTAACACTTGGTCAAATGATTTAGGCGGTTTTATCGAGACAATTAAGCCAGAAGCATTAAAAGATACTGATATGAGTGATGTAAGAGCATTAATTGATCATGACTCCAGTAAGGTGATTGGTCGAACAACAGCAGGAACATTACAGCTTAAAGTGGATGATGTTGGATTGCATTTTAGATGTGAGTTACCTAATACGTCTTACGCTAATGACTTATATGAGAATATCAAAGCAGGTAACATCAATCAGTGTTCTTTTGGATTCATTATTGATGATAATGGCGACGAGTTTAGACAAGATCCGAAAACAGGAATGTATCAAAGGACGATCAAGAAGATTAAAAGTTTATTTGATGTTTCAGTTGTTACTTATCCGGCTTATGAAGCAAGTTCAGTTGCTGTTGCAACAAGAAATTTAAATCAAGTAAAACAAGAGTTTGAAAAACGAAAAGAGTTATTACTTTTTCAACTAAAACTAGATAAGGATTTTTTGGAAGTCGCTGATTAACAGTGGCTTTTTTTTAATGCAAAGAAAGGATGGATGTTAAATGTTGGATGAAAAAATTAAGGAATTACGTTCTCAGTTAAATGAAAAACGTGAAGAAGTCAACGCAAAAATTAATGAAGCGCAAGAAAGAGCAGCAAATGGAGATTTGCAGGGCGCTACTGATTTAAAAGCACAGATTGATGAATTGAAACAAAAGATTACTAGTCTCCAAGATGAATTGAAACAGCTTGAAGATTTAGCTGGATTGCAACCAGAGGACACATCGCAAGATCCTCAACCACAACAAGAACAAAAATCAAATCAAAAAAAAGGAGAAATGAGAAGTATGCCAAAAGAAAAAGAAATTTTGAAACCTGAAAACGAAGAAGTACGAGCATTCGAGCAATATATTCGTACAAAAGGAGAAGAACGCGCAGGAGTAAAAACAGTTGATGCACAAGCTGTTATTCCAGAAGATATTCAAATTGCTCCGCAAGAAACTCCAGAAACGGTAGTTGATTTACGCAAATTGGCTAATGTTGTATCTGTAAATCGTGGTAGTGGTTCTTATCCAGTGTTAGCTAATCCATCTGATGTATTACTAAGTGTAGAAGAGTTAGCAGAGAATCCAGAATTGGCAAAACCTAATTTTACGGAAATTGATTATAAAATTGTCACTTATCGTGGCGCAATTCCGATTTCTCAAGAAGCGTTAGAGGATTCAGGTATTAATTTAGCTAGTTTGGTATCAAAACACATCCAAAAACAAGTTTTAAATACTTCTAACGCCAAAATTGCCGAAGTTTTAAAATCTTTTACAGCAAAAACAGTTACGAATTTAGACGATATTAAACACATTTTAAATGTTGATATTGATCCTGCTTACAATGTGTCTATTGTTTGTACACAAAGTTTCCTAAATGCTATCGATACGATGAAATCCAATGATGGAAAATATCTTTTGCAGCAGGACATCACAGCACCATCAGGCTATAAATTATTTGGTCGTAATGTTTTCGTTGTAAAAGACGAATTACTAGGTGTAGCAGGAGACATGAAAGCATTTATCGGCGATGTTGGAGCAGGTGTATTCTTTGCAGATCGTAAACAAGCATCTGTGCAGTGGGTCGATAACTATATTTATGGACAAATACTTGCATCATTTATTCGTTTTGACGTTAAACAAGCCGATGCAAATGCGGGGTATTTTGTAACTCTACAATTACCAACCGAAGGATAATCTAAGGGAAGATGATTCAATTCATCTTCCTTTTTGAATTGTAGGTGATGATATTGGAATTAACACAACTAAAGAATTATTTAAGAATAGATCATGATTTAGACGATGATCTTCTCACATATCTTAAATCGGTAGCAGAATCATACATACAAGGTTCTATTGATAGCACAGACGATTCCTATAAAATTGATCCACGTTTTGATTATGCCACAGCACTTCTCGTTTCTCACTGGTATGAAAACAGATCTGCAACCTCTGATATTAATTTACAGGATATACCATTTGGTGTACAAGCAATTATCCAACAATTAAGAGGGCTGATTAACAATGCCTAAAAAAATAACGTCTGCAGGGAAAATGAATGAACGTATTACATTTTATAAAAAAGTACAGACGAAAGATGATTATGGAACACCAAAGATTGATGACGAACCAGTCTTTTCATGTTGGGCTAGTGTTAGAATCCAGTATTTAAAAGAAATTCAAGTAACAGTTGGTACTGCACTGGAAAACACTATCACATTTGTGATTAGACATAAACAACCAGCAGAAATTAAGAATGACATGACAGTTAAACATAATGGCATTAGATACGAGATTGTAAGTATTAATCCTGACTTACAAAACAAAGAATTTGATGTGATTATCTGCAAGGCGGTGTCTTAATTGGGTGTTAAAATTGATACTAAAACAATTGATCAAGCATTAAAAAGGATGGTTGTACAAGAAAATAAAGTTAGAAATAAAGGTTTAAAAGAAGCAGCAAAAGCCGTTGCTGAAAGATTAAGAAAAAATACACCTATTGACACGACAGATGGCAATGAAAAGCACATGAAAGACGACATTGCTATTTCCGGTGTTGACCAATATGGTGAAATTTATGTCGGATACGGAAAAGAAACGGCTTGGCGCGCTCATTTTATTGAAATGGGAACAATCAAACAACGCCCTCAACATTTTATTGAGCGAACAGAAAAAGAAATGCAAGAAGAAATTATGAGAATTATGGCAGAAGAATTTAAAAGGGGGTTAGGATTGTGACACTCCCTGTTAAAGTAGTCTATGACTTGTTAATAAATGATGAAAATATCACAAGCCTTATAAATCCAGACATGATTTTTACAATTGATGTGCCGGAAGATTATCAAAAAGTAGAAAATGCACCGATTGTAAGAATCAATGAAATTAGTGATTATCAACAAGATTTTGCATCAAATAAACCTTTTTCTCTCGTTTTTAGTGTTCAGGTCGATGTTTGGGCAAAAGATTTAAAGACATTAGACAATATTCAAACTGCATTAGATACTCTAATGTCTAATAATTATTGGAGTCAATACAATGGGGCATTAGATAAAGATCCTGACATTGATTTATTTAGATTGCTAAGACGTTATCGAACAACACAACATATTGAATTTGGATAAACTCTCATTTTGAGTGTTTTTTATTTTAAAAATTTGAAAAGGAGATTGATAATACATGGCTACACTTGGATTTGAAGAAGTAATGATTGGAATTCACGATGGAGATACAGAGACAATTAAAACAGTATATACAATTAATGCACAAGAAGGTGGCACAATTGAAGCAAAACTAAGTGGGTTACAAGCACAAGCTAATACATTATATGCTTCTAATGTGCCATTCTTTGTATCAGCAGTTGGTACAGGAACGCCTAAGTTGGATTTAGATACTGCTGATTTATCTGACGAAGTGATTGCAGCTATTTCTGGTGCTAAATTTGAAAATGGTGTTATTCAATTGGGTGCTGATACTGTTGCACCATACGTTTCGGTTATCTTGAAAACAAAGGGACTTAAAAATGATAATATCTACATCGGATTACTAAAAGGAGTATTCGGACATCCTGACGGTGCAGACCTTAAAACTGCGGAAGATAAAGGACAAGAAGCCGATACTACAGATGGTTCTTTGAGTGGTTCCTTTGTAAGCAGAAAACTGGATGGTTTAGTCTACGCAAAAGGGCGTACATCGAATACGGGTTTTGACTTTGAACAATTTAAATCGTTCGTGTTTAACGGATATACAGGTACTACAGGAGCGTAATGATTTAAGCTAGGCACTTAAACGGTGTCTAGCTTTTATTATTGTACAAAAAATAATAAAGGTGGTTAATAACATGCTAAAAATTGAATTATATAATCCAGAAACTGACGAAACAAAAACATATACTGAAAACTTTGTGTCTGCAAGATCTTTGAGAAAAGTAATCGAATTTGGAATGAAAACGGAAAAAGGCGAATTGAACGAACTTGAACAGTTAGATGAATTGGTTGCACTTGTAGCAAGTTTATTTAGAAATGAAGAAGTGAATTATGATTCCATTTTTGATGGAATTGCTGCAGATAAAATCGGTGATGTATTAAATGAAATCATTACTCAAGTAATGGGTGGAGAAGCGAAAAAAAAGCAAGCGATGGAACAAGTAAAACAGGCGACAAAATAGAAGAAATCTCTTTTGAAGAATACTTGTCTAATTTAAATAAAGTTTATAGAAATCTTATAGAAAATGGATGGACGTATAATGACATCGAAAATATGGATATTCACGGCTTTTTGAATTTAATGGATGATAATTCAAATAGTAAAGCAAGATATGACGATATAGAAGCATTTTACAACTCTATTTAATGGGGAGGTGAGTCTTTTTGGCAGGAAATAAACCTTTAGGGAACATGGTCATAGGAATCTCGCTCGAAGGAACGCAGTTTGCTAATTCTTTAAAAGGTATTAGAAATCAAATAAAACAAGCTCAAAGCGCGATGAAGGCTAATCTTGAAGTATTTAAAAATGCTGGAGACGAGTATGGCAAATTAGAACAACAAGTAGACGATTTAAACAGTGTCATGGCTGTAAATCAAAAACAAATCGAAATTTTGAGAAAAAAATATGCTGAAGCAGCTAAAACCTATAAAGCAGGTGATAAAGAATTAACTAACCTTGCAAAACAGTTAAATGACGCTGTAAGAAAACAGAGTGCGTGGGAACGTCAATTACAACAAACTAAAAGTAGATTAGAAGAATTAAACAACAGTAATAAATCCTTTGCTAATCATCTATCCACAATTGGCAGTAGTTTAAAAGACAGTCAATCAAAAGCAAGTGAATGGTCTGGCGCATTAACCAAAGCCTTTACAGCCCCTATTGTTGCTATTTCTGCTTTAGGTGCAAAGATTGGTTCGGAAATATCTAATATTTCAGCCAGCATACAAGCCATGACAGGCGCTACAGCAGGAGAAGCCAGAAAACAAGGCAACATTGCTGGTCAAGTTTGGGCAGAAGGATTCGGTGAAAGTACAGAGCAAGTTGGCGAAGCAGTAGTAAAGATTAAACAAAACTTAAAAGGAATCGATGACAGTCAGTTAAAGAGTGTGACAGAGAAAGCATTAACACTCTCTAAGATAACAGGTGCTGATTTAGAAGAATCTTTACGTGGTATTAACGGACTGATGACCAACTTTGGCATGTCAGCCAATGAAGCATTTGACTATATGGTTGTTGGCGCACAACGAGGGCTTAATAAATCAGGTGAATTAGAGGATAACATTGCTGAATACAGCCAATTATGGGCGCAAAATGGCTTTTCAGCAAAAGAAATGTTCGCCATTTTAGATAACGGTCTAAAATCGGGGGCGTACAATTTTGACAAAATTAACGATTTATGATTAGTCGCTCACATAGGCAACTATGTGATGAAAACCCTGTGAACCTAGAAATCTAGGGTGTGGTCATATTGACTGCTAACGATGAAAGCCTAAGTCCGAAAGGATATGGTAACATCGTGCCAAGCCGAGTAATCGGAAGGTGTAACGACTATTCCATACGGAAGTAGCTTTAAGGTGAAATTCCTTATAGCGAAGTGCAGGGCAACCCATTGGGTTGAAGAGATAGTCTACTCCGACTCTTGAAATAAAGAGTGTTAAAGTACCACGAAAGTGGCGGTATAAAGGTTTGTCAAAGAATTTGGAATTAGCTTGACTGATGGACGTTTTGAAAAAAATATAGGTCAATTCTCGAAAGGAACACAAGAATTGTTCCAAAAGTTTAAAGATGGCAAAGCAACAACAAAAGATGTATTTAACTCTGCCATTAATGACCTGAAAAACATGAAAAATCAGCAGGATAAGCTGACTTTAGCGTCTAATCTTTGGTCAGCACTTGGCGAAGATAACTCTATAAAAGTTATCGAATCCTTAAATAATACCAATCATGCTTTTGATAACGTTGCAGGTGCAACAGATAAAGCATCAAAAGCATTAAACAACACACCAGTTGCTAAATTTAATAAAGCGTGGAGAGAACTGCAACTAGCATTAAAGCCAGTTGGTGACACTCTACTTAACATTGGAACAAAAATATTAACACCAATTACTAACGAAATTAAGAAATTTGGTGAAGTATTTAAAAATATGTCTCCAACTATGCAAGGTGTAACTGTTGGAATTGGTGCATTCCTAGCTTCATTAGCCCCGATAACAATGGTTATGGGCATGGTTGCAGGTTCATTAGGTAACATTTTAATGATTGCCCCAAAAATTGTAAGTGGCATTAAACTCATTACTGGTGCTGTCAGATTGATGAACCTAGCATTCTTGGCAAATCCAATAGGATTAGTGGTTACAAGTATCGGACTGCTAGTTGGTGCATTTGTCTTAGCATACAACAAAAGTAAACCATTCCATGATTTTGTTAATAATCTGGCTTCAACAATCAAGGAAAAAGTAAAGCCAGCATTTGAAATGTTAACCAATGCTGTCAAAGTTGCAATGACAGTAATAACGCCAATTATTAAAGTGGCAATGACACTGATTAAATCAATCATTGTAGGCGTATGGGATAACATTAAAGGTGTAATAACTGGTGCTTTAAATGTCATCATGGGCATTGTTAAAGTGTTTTCTGGATTGTTTACTGGTAACTGGCACAAGATGTGGGAAGGTATTAAACAGTTATTCAAAGGTGCATTTCAGTTTATTTGGAATGGTATGCAATTATTATGGTTTGGAAAGATGCTTAAAGGTGCATTATCCTTTATTGGACTGTTTAAAAATGCGTTTAAAAACCTATGGAACGCAATGAAAAATATCTTTTCCGCACCTATTAAGTGGATTGTTAACTACACCAAAACTTATTTCTCCAACATTAGTAAAAATTCCACAACAATCTTCAATGGAATGAAAAACTCCATTAAAACTATTTGGAATGCCATCAAAAATCACATCATTGACCCTATTAAATCAGCATTTAAAACAGTAACAAGCACATTGTCTAATTTGAGAACAAGAGCATTAGACATTTTTAACGGTTTAAAAGACGGTGCAGGTAAGATTTGGAATAACATGATAGAAACATTCAAAAAATTACCTTTAAAAATGGCAGATGCATTGAAAAAAGGTGCTAAATCCATCGGAAACGCCATGAAAACTGTTTCTAAACTTATGCTTGAAGGACTTGCAAAAGGTGTAAATGGTGTTTCATCTGGAATTAACTGGATTTTGGATAAAGTACACGCACCTAAAAAGCTAAGAATACCAGAATGGCACATTCCTAAGTACGCAAACGGTACTGACAACCATGAAGGCGGTTTAGCTGTTGTATCTGATGGTGTCGGTAAGAACAAACGTGAGTTAATTGCGTTGCCAAACGGTCAAATGTTCCTTTCACCAGAGAAAGAAACTATCTTAAATCTTCCAAAAGGTTCATCTGTTTTAAATGGTGACGCAACAGCACAACTATTAAACATGTTACCAAAATATGCTAGTGGTAAAGGCTGGCTACAATCTACATGGGATAAGGTCAAAGGTGTTGCATCCAAAACAAAAGATGTTGTTAAAGATGTTTGGGAATATGCTTCTAATCCTAAAAAGCTAATTGAAATTGCAATTAACAAGTTTACTAATCTGTCTGGAATCGTAAATCCAACATTAGGCATTGTTAAAGGTATGATTAACCTTGTTAAAAATGGTGCTGTCAATTGGATTAAAAAACAGTTAGATTTTGGTGGCGGTAATCCTCCTGGTTCTGGCGTTCAAAGATGGCGTCCATATGTCATTAGAGCCTTAGAAATGAACGGTCTTTCTACATCTGAAAGTATGATTCAAAAGGTTTTAAGACAAATAGCCACTGAATCAGGCGGTAATCCTAGAGCAGTCCAGCACGGCTATACTGATATCAACACCATTCGTGGGGATTTAGCTAAAGGTTTAATGCAAACCATTAGCGCAACATTTAACGCTTATAAATTCCCTGGACATGACAACATTTTCAACGGCTTTGATAACCTATTAGCTGCCTTAAACTATGCAAAACATAGATACGGCCCATCACTGAGCGCATTAGGTCAGGGGCATGGTTATGCAAATGGTGGATTCGTCACGACAGAACAAATTGCAAGAATTGGCGAAGGAAATAAGCCGGAAGTTGTTATTCCATTAACAAAAAGAGCAAGAGCATTACAGCTTCTTGCTAAAACACAACAAATTTTGGATGTACCAAATGGTAGCCAAGTTGTTGTAAATAATGATTATGATGAAATTATTGCACGACAAGATGCACAAATAAACCTAATGCAACAACAAATTGACCTTTTAACACAGTTATTGTTGAAGAATCAAACAATAGAAGTGGATGGTAGAGCGTTAGCACGAACAACATCCAAATACATGGACGAAGAGCTAAAGAGACAGAAATTAAATAAAACAAGAGCATCTGGGAGGGTGAGCTTTGCATGACGACATCATACTTACTTGATGTTATTTACAAAGGTATAAGATTGTCTAATTACTGTTTTATTACGGAAATCCATCGTGACGTAATGCCCCCTCTCGAAAATGTCACGATGGATATTCCTGATAAAATAGGAACCTATTTTTATAGACGAAAAGTCAATCCACGCACATTTAGCGTGGATACAGACTGTCGACAAATCCGAAAAAACCGGATTTGCCGACAGTCTTTTTTTGTATAATTAAGATACCGTAATGAATTGAGGTGGATGAAGTGCTAACAAAAAATACACAGATGAATCGTGATCAAATAGAAATGATAGCTTTAGACCAACTTGTACCTGCAGATCATTTGGTTCGTAAAATCGACGCTGCTATTGATTTTTCATTTATCTATTCGCTTGTTCAAGACATGTATTCATCGGAAAGAGGTCGACCAAGTATTGATCCAGTTGTATTGATTAAAATGGCTTTCATCCAATATACCTTCGGTATTCGTTCCATGCGAAAAACTATAGAGGAAATCGAAACGAATCTGGCTTACCGTTGGTTTCTTGGATTTGGTTTTTATGATAAGGTACCTCACTTTTCAACGTTTGGGAAAAACTACGAGCGACGCTTTAAGGATACAGACTTATTTGAACAGATATTCTATCGCATTTTGAAAGAAGCTGCAGATAAGAAGCTGATAAGCAGTGAGCATGTCTTTATTGATTCTACTCATGTCAAAGCGAGTGCGAATAAGCATAAATTTGTGAAGAAAGTGGTTCGAAAAGAAACGAAAGCCTATCAAGCACGTCTACAAGATGAGATAAATGCTGATCGAGAAGCACATGGAAAAAAGCCATTTCCTCCAGATAAATTTGGGAAAGAAGAATATAAAGAAATAAAAGAAAGTACCACTGATCCGGAAAGTGGTTACTACGTAAAAGACGAGCGAACAAAACAGTTTGCTTACTCATTCCATGCTGCTGCGGATCGAAATGGCTTTGTTTTGGGGGCTATTGTAACGCCAGGGAATATTCATGACAGTTCCGTATTGGAGCCACTTCTTGAAAAAGTCATAGAAAAACATGGAAAACCGGCTGTGGTTGCTGCTGACGCTGGATATAAAACTCCCGCCGTTGCCCAATACATATTTGAAAATGATATGACCCCTGCTTTACCTTATACTCGCCCTCGTACAAAGGATGGTTATTTCAAAAAACATGAGTATGTTTACGATGAATACTACGATTGTTATCTTTGTCCGCAAGGACAAGTGTTAAAATATGCAACTACGACGAAGGAAGGCTATCGTCAATATTTTTCTGATCCAGTCCAGTGTAAAGATTGTCCATTCCTTTCGAAGTGCACCCAAAGTAAGGAGCATAAAAAACTGATTCAGCGACATGTATGGGAATTTTATTTAGAGGAAGCTGATCATCTTCGGCATACACAAGAGAATAAGAGCATTTATGCAAGACGGAAAGAAACCATTGAACGTGTTTTTGCTGATGCAAAGGAAAAGCATGGTATGCGTTGGACAACTTTAAGAGGTTTAAAAAAATTGTCCATGCAGGCGATGCTAACTTTTGCTGCAATGAATTTGAAAAAGATGGCTTGCTGGACATGGAAAAGTCCAGCAATAACATAAAATAGACCCCTGGAGGGGTCTATTCCAAACATTTGAAAGCATAAAAGTGACAAAAGGCATCCGAAAGCGCACATTCGGATGCCTTTTGTCTACACTCTGAATCCACGCACATTTAGCGTGGATATTTTTATACCTGATCCATTTGAAGAAAATCGACAGGCATTAGCGAATGTTTTAG
Source organism: Bacillus sp. FSL W8-0223 (assembly GCF_038006805.1). NCBI lineage: Bacteria > Bacillati > Bacillota > Bacilli > Caryophanales > Bacillaceae > Bacillus > Bacillus sp. FSL W8-0223. The sequence goes on along the minus strand of NZ_JBBOVX010000001.1, from coordinate 1,895,686 downwards.
AATCCGATTCTTTGGTACCAATCGAATTCACTGATCATCCTGGTATTGTTTATGAAGGAATTTTTACGGGTTCATCGGATATTTCAAAATTAAATTATCGAGAAGGAACAGCAACCTTACAGTTTTTCATTCCGTATCCATACGGAAAAGGTGAAAGTTATATAGCACATATTCCAGCAGATACTAATGTACAAGATATTTCTGTTTATAGCGGAGTGGAAACATTCCCTGTCGTAACAGCCACGTTTTTGGAAGATACACCAGCTTTTGCGATCGCATGCGGTGAAAAATATTTGCAATTGGGGAATTTTCAAACGGTAGAAACTACACCTGTTCCTAAAGAGCAATTAATATTTTTTGAAGCATGTGAATCTTTAAGTGGATGGACAGCCTTAAACGGAACTTTTGAAGAAATTACACTTAGTGGTCAAATTAATTCCAATGGATATTCTTTTAGTCTATTAAATGTTGGTGAAGGTTCGGCGTGGCATGGAGCCGCATTAGCCAAAGGGCTGTCCGAACCTGTACAAGATTTTGTTTTTCAAGCAAAAGTGCAACATCGTTCAACTGGCTCTAATCTTGAAAAGCAGATGGGTAAAATAGATATTTATTTCCGCAACGTAGCCGGTGAGTCAATTGCAAAACTCACGCTTAAAGATGATAGTCCAGTTGCATATCTAAATAATGCCCAAGCAGGGCTTGGATACTACGGAAGAAGAGATATTATCTTTGATCGAAAAGTGAAAAACTTAAATGATTTTGATGGGTTGATTCGTATGAGAAGAGAAGGGAAAGCCATCAATGTTTATTTTGGTCAAATTCGCAATGGCAAAGAAGAATGGTCTACTTCCACTCGTATTATTGATTCAAAAAATGAATTCACCGATAAGATAGCATCCATTGTCATTGCTTTATCAGTTCATGGAACAAGCCCTGCAAGCACCATGTATATTGAGGATTTGAAACTGTGGAAAATCAATCAACTGGATGATGATGCGGATGTTGATCTAGTGTTTAATGCAGGTGATGTTCTTACAATCGACATGGAAAAAGGAAGTATATACCTAAATAGTGTGAATGCTATTCAATACATGGTTCCAGGATCGCAATTTTTTGGTTTGAGTCCTGGTACAGAAACAATTGGAGTAATACCAGCTGGTGCTGTTGAAGTTGATATTCAGTATGACAGCAGGTATTTGTAGGTGGTGAGAAATGAGTAATAATATGATCTATATCATTGATTTTGATGGGAAAGTACAGGGAGTTCTTTCAAATGAACTCCCTTCTTCTATACCTTTTTGGGAAGATATGTATGTAGAAAATATCGAAGATGCACAATCAACTTATGAGTTTAAATGTCCAGCCGATGGAACGGAATCTATCAAAGTTGAAAATTATGTAGCCATTCAAGACTTAGATGGTCAGTTAGTGTTGTTTAAAATTCGAGAAATCCAAACATTTCGAGACTCGGATGGAAAGCTATATAAACAAGTCTTTGCCGAAAATGCTGCACTTGAACTTTTAAAAACAATTGTCCGTCCCCGATCGTTTAGCGGTGTTACAGCCACACAAGTTTTAACTGATATTCTTCAAGGCACATTGTGGCAAGTTGGAATCGTTGAAATAACCGATGTGAATAATATTGAATTTACGGACTACATTACCGCAATTGAAGCCATTCAAAATATAAAGGACACGTATGGTGGAGAAATAAGGTATAGGGTTGAGCTTAATGGCGGACAAATTTATAAGAGAAATATTGACCTGTTACAACATCGCGGTCAATATACAGGGAAACGGTTTACGTATAGCAAGGACATTAAATCCATTACTAGAACCGAAGATACAAGCGAACTTTACACTGCTGTCATTGGATTGGGGAAGGCCGATGAAAATGGAGTTGTACCAACTATTAAAGATGTAACAGGTACTTTCACAAACAAAAATGGCACAACCGTCACTAAATACGCTGGACAAGACTATATTGGTGACCCCGATGCATTGGCTCGTTGGTCTGATGATGGTCAGCATTTAATGGGTGTTTTAAAAACAGAAGAAACAGTACCATTTGTAATTTTGCAAAAGACATGGGAATTTCTACAACAGCATACAGAACCGAAAATGACTTACGAAGTGGAAGTTGCACTTCTCGAACAAATTTCTGGTTATGAACATGAGAAGGTAAGGCTAGGAGATACATTGATCGTTGAAGACCTTGAATTTGATCAGCCTTTAGTGTTAGAAGCAAGAATAACAGAAATGGGTATTAGCCAAGCTGACCCCAATCAAAATTATGTGAAGCTTTCAAACTTTGTTGAAATGGAAATCACTGTTGAACAACAATTAGAAGATTTAATGAATACGGTTAAACAAAGACAAGCGTATTGGGATAGTGCTAAATCTGTTGCTAATAATGCACAAGAAGTAGCACAACAAGCACAACAAACAGCTACAGACGCACAAAGTACAGCAAATAATGCTCAAGAGACAGCCGAAAATGCGGAAAATACAGCCAATAGTGCTTTAGAAACGGCAAATGAAGCTAAAGAAAAGGCTAACACAGCTTTAGAATCTGCAAACGGTAAGAACACCAACTACTATGGTCAAAATGAGCCGTCTAACCCTAAAAACGGGGATGTTTGGTTTGTTGAAGATGCTGAAGGTAATGTAACGGCTATAAAACATTATGACGGTAGCCAGTGGGTGTTGGATGTTGATAATTCCATTATTGAACAAGCACAATCGGACGCTGAAAATGCATTAACACAAGCAAATAATGCGGTAAATCAAGCAAATAATGCGAACAGCAACGCCCAAGAAGCCATTAATCAAGCACAATCTGTCTTTGATATGGCTCAAGATGCTTCTACAAAAGCAGATGAAGCAACAAATCAAGTTTCCACTCTATCACAAACCGTACAAGGCTTACAAAGCACCGTTGCAAATAAAGCAGATCAATCAACCGTTACACAATTGGCTAGTGTAGTAGATACAAAAGTAAGTAAAACAGATGCAGATGCTAAATATGCTACCCAATCACAGCTAACCCAAACGGCTGATAGCTTAACAAGTACAATTAATAGTGTTCAAGAGGATTTAAACGACTTTGAATCTTCAACCAATTCCCAAATCAGTCAGCTTTCTAATGATATTAACTTGAGAGTACAAAAAAATGATGTTATTAATCAAATCAATGTATCAACAGAAGGTATATTGATTGACGGTAAAAAGGTGCATATTACTGGTCAAACAACCATTGATAATGCAGTCATTAAAGATGCAATGATTCAAAGTGTTAGTGCATCCAAAATGACAACAGGCACGTTAGATGCAGATAAAGTAACAGTTAAAAATCTTACTGCTAGTTCCATCAAATCTTTAAACGGTTTGAACATTAATAATCAATTCGTTGTTGACTCAAGTGGCAACGTAACCTTTAAAGGAAATTTAAACGGTGCAAATGGCAACTTCAACGGTGATGTCGTTGCAACAAGCCCAGTTAATGCGGATGGTGTGCAACACGTTGCAAGATTGACTGATGGGCGTGTGGAAATTGAAACATACGAAAATGGGAAAAGTATTGGCTTTATTAAATTTAATTCTGACGGAATTAACACAAGCCGAGATGACAATTTAAGCAGAATGGGGTTAACAATAGGTGCTGACGATATTTGGATTACACCAAATCAAGGTACACATGGCAAAGTAAATGTAGATGGCGGAATAAATGTTTCTGGTAATGCCACCATAAACGGAACTGTCACAGCATCAAGCAACAACGTCTATGTTGACCCTAACAAACTTGTAACTAACATGGTTGAAATCGGAAATTGCGGTGTTAGTGGCTGGAATCCTGCTGTTTCTGGCGTTTTTGCAGGTACATGGCAACCATTCAGAGTGAAAAAAACCTATACGCCATCGGCTATCAATCTGACAACAGGAGACAGCAACCTAACAAATTCAACAGGTATTCTGACCACCAGCATAACAATTTATGGCTTTTGGTTATATATTACAAATCAGCAGGCAACAAGTGCTTTTAGATATTGGAGGGGGACATACAGTGCTTAAAGAAGTTAATGACACAACAATCACTATCGTATGTAATAATTGCAACCATAAATATCAAGACAACATTACAGGCAAAAAGCTAAACTATGTAGAAGAATTTCAACAATATGAGAATTATGCTGTTATATGCCCAAACTGTTCCGTTATCGAAATTTTTAACATGAATCTTCCAGATGAACAAGAAGATTATCCACTAGAACTAATGCCACTGGATGAGCAAATTAATAGAACAAACGTTAGAAAGCTAAAAGAACTTCTATTAAATGAATAAAAAAGGGGGTGAAAGAAGGTGAATGTACAACACCTTCTTTTTTGTCGTAAAGGAGAGATAAAGAAAATGTTTAAACTTGGACTTATTACAACACTCATAGGTGTTCCATTAGCTTTTTTATTCGGCACATGGACGCCACTAATGGGTGTTTTATTAGTTTTTATTGCCCTTGACATCATTACAGGAATCACAAAAGGCTTTTATGACAAGGCATTAAGAAGCAGAAAAATGTCGCAGGGCATGATCAGAAAAGCAATGATTTTTGTTGTTTTGATCATTGCAAACATGATTGACATTGCAATGTTTGGCGGAATGCCTGTTGTGAAATCAGCAGTATTATCGTTTTACATAGGTATGGAAGGCTTGAGCATATTAGAAAACTTAGGGCAGATGGGCGTTCCACTTCCTGCTTTTGTTAAGAAATATCTTCTCGTTTTAAAAGATAAGGGGCAGACATTAAAAGAATCTGACGAAAACAAAGAGTAAAAGGAGTAATAAGAATGGGCAAGATTGTAGATTTATCGCACCATCAGCCTTCTAATAAAATAAATTGGTCTTTGGCTTCTAAAGACATTGATCTGGCTATAATTCGTGTGCAATACGGTTCTAAGGATGAAGATACAGAACACAAAAACCATGTGGCAAATGCTAAAAAGTACGGTATTCCATTCGGGCATTACGCTTATGGTTGTTTCGTAAGTGTAAATGATGCAATTGTTGAAGCAAATGACTTTTTAAAACGTGCAGATAAAGAAGCTAAATTCTTAGTATTAGATGTGGAAAAGGATACGGTTAAAGCATGTGGAACTAAAAACCTTGCACAAGCCAGCCAAGCATTTATTGATACATGTAAAAAAGCTGGGTTTAAAGTCGGTCTTTATGTAAGCCATGAACTATACAAGCAGTATGGAATGGATAAAGTTAAAGCTGACTTCTTATGGTTACCGAGATATGGAAGTGATAACGGTACACCACAAACAAAACCTGCTTATCCTTGTGACCTTTGGCAATACAGCCAGAAATGCAAGGTAGCTTGGTATGATGGTTTTGTTGATTTGAACTTACTGAACGGTTCTAAGCCATTAGAATGGTTTACTGGTAAGCAAGCGCAAGCAACAGCAACAACCACACAAAAAAATAATACAAAGAATGGAGCGACAAAGATGTATCAGCCTTCAAATAACGAAATGATGGAAGCAACTTTGAGAGTATTAGGAAGATTGTCTAAGAAAGACCCAAATGGGATTAGTCCAGATTGGTACAAAAAGGCTCAAAACGGTGAAATTTCACTAGATGATTTAATTGGGTTGCTTTATGTGGCGTTAGATCGTGGGCTTATTCAAGGTAAGTGATTTTAGCATATTTTTAGATTCTCTTTTTTTACCCCATCCAATTGAGGATGGGGCCAGAGTGTAGACAAAAGGTATCCGAATGTGCGCTTTCGGATGCCTTTTGTCACTTTTATGCTTTCAAATGTTTGGAATAGACCCCTCCAGGGGTCTATTTTATGTTATTGCTGGACTTTTCCATGTCCAGCAAGCCATCTTTTTCAAATTCATTGCAGCAAAAGTATCTTTGCCAGCATTTCATCCATCTCTATTTTTTAATGACACACAAAACATTCATGATCGTCTCTCTCCCAACCCGTGCATGAAAATAGTTCCTTCCCGTCCATATTGGTAAAGACACAAACAGTTCATAATACGTGGCTTTTTTTGGTGGTTCGACCCTGAACACAAAACTGTTTGAGTGAATTTGGTGTTCAACCCTTTGTTAGCTCTTTCCAAATGGAAGGATGACTACGTACAGAAAAATGCTTATTTTCAAATTCACTCACTGTTTGTGATCCTATCTTTATGGAGTGATTGGATGGAAGTATTTATTGAAAGATGTGCAGGATTGGATGTTCATTCAGAAACCATAGTGGCTTGTGTTCTGATTGGTTCAAAGGATGATGAACTAATTAAGGAAACAGAAACCTTTCCGACTTTGACCAAAGATTTATTCCGGTTGTTAAAATGGCTCGAAGACCATGATGTGACCCACATTGCGATGGAAAGTACGGGAGTCTACTGGAAACCCGTGTTCAATATCTTAGAGGACTTCTTCGATATAACCCTGGCGAACGCCCAGAGGATTAAAAACGTACCTGGAAGGAAGACGGATGTTTCTGACGCTGAATGGATTGCAAAATTATTGCGCCATGGATTAATTGAAAAGAGTTTTGTCCCTCCGGTAGATATTCGGGAGCTGCGTGATTTAACAAGGCTGAGAAAGAAATGGATTGGCCACGTAACTTCTGAGAAGAACAGGATTCAGAAAGTATTGGAAGCCTCAAATGTTAAATTAAGTACGGTCATTTCAGATGTGTTTGGGGTTTCAGGAAGAAAGCTGCTCAATCGCCTCATCGAAAAAGGATATGTAGATGTAAAGGATGTTGAAGAAAGAATTCATGGGAAAATGGCTTCGAAAAAGCAGCAGATTGCGGATTCCTTATTTGGAACAATAAACGAGCATCAGCTTTTTCTGATTCGTCAGTCCTGGCAGCACATTGAATATTTGGAATCCCTCATCACCGAAATTGAACAAAGAATTGATGTTTTATTACAGAAATATCAGGAAGAACTTCAATTACTTCTAACGATACCCGGCATTAAGAAAGACACAGCAGCCGTCATTATCGCCGAAATGGGTGTAGATATGAGTCAGTTTCCTACATCACAACATTTAGCATCATGGGCGGGAGTGTGTCCAGGGAACAAAGAAAGTGCAGGAAAACGGTATAGTACAAGGACGGTAAAAGGGAATCCACATATCAAATCCGCCATGTGCGAGGCGGCTTGGGCAGTGTCAAGATGCCGAAACAGATGGTTAGCAGCAAAATATTGGTCATTGGCAGCACGAAGAGGAAAGAAAAAAGCACTCGTTGCCACATCGCATCGAATGCTTCGGATCATTTACTCCATGCTTATCAACAAGGAGGCTTTTAAAGAAAAGCAAATTAACTAGTATAACCAAAGTCAAAAAGATTTATACAAAGTTACCTCCCACAGGTAGCTCTGCTTTCTTATTGACTTTTTTCGGTCTTTGTTTAGGTTTGCCTGCTTCCGCCCGTAATATACGAGGAAACCTAGGAAATTATTTTCACAGAAAAAAGCTGTCGGCAAATCCCGGTTTCGGATTTGCCGACAGTCTGGATGGGGCTTTTTTATGCCTTTTTATTAAATGGATTTTACCATAATTAGGGCAATTTTCTAGTTTTTTGTGATAGTATTGTATCAAAAGAACTAGGAAGGATGGTTTAATTAGTGAATAAGATTGGTTTAATTGTTATCATTTTTTCTATTTTATTAATAGGTTGCAGTAGTGATAAAGTTACTACTCAACAAAATTCTGAAACAAAACATAAAGAAGAAAAACTTAGCAAGATTGATCAGATTGCCAAAAATATGTTAGAAGGGGACACTGATACTACTGAACTTGTCACTGACAAGAATCTTCCGAAAGACGAAAGTGATTTACTTTTTAATTATGGAGAATTAAACAACTACTTAGATAGAATCGTTGAAAATAATGAAATCAGTGTTAATGATAATATAAGTTCAGCCATTTCAATGAGAATCCAGAATATAATTAATAATAAAGTCAATGCAAATGGAAAGTATAAATATTTAGATCGTTTAATAGACAAAAAAATAAATCCATTATTAAATTTATGGCATTCCAATGAAGTTGACATAGGAATGTCTGAAAAAGATTTATTAATTTCTTGTGGAGTGCCAATCGAAATTAACCGTACAGTTACATCAAACGGCTCAAGCGAACAATGGGTTTATCCAGATATTTACGTTTATGTTGAGAATGGAGAAGTGACTTCATTTCAAGATTAAATACTGACCACTATGAGCTTTTAAACTTTTCTCAACCCTACCAACCATGTATGGTAGGGTTCTTTTTATGTCTATTAATCTTTTGACAAAAGACAAATCCATAAAAATATAAAGAAAGATTAATCATTTTTTTATCAAACATTTAAATCTTCCTTGAAAAATAGTCTTACATAATGTATATTCTTCTTAACGGGAAAAGTGGTTTTGGATTATATTAAAAACGTTGATATATCAATGTTTTTAAATGATGTTGATATATTATCTATTATTTTTTCCCAAAAGAAAATTAATCAAATGATGAACGCGATGAACAAACAGTTTAAACAATAAATGCTTTGGACATCTAAAGGATTTCTGTATTATTGAGTTCACGTTCAAGTGAATTTCAAAACTTAAGAGCATCAATTGGTTAATTTTTCATCGGAATTTTCCATTTTTATCAGATTAATTTTTCCTATTTAAGTAAAGACTATTCTTTTCTATGGAAACGTGACCAAAGAAAGGAGTAGTCTTTTTTATTTATTTGGTATAAGCAAACCCATAGATTGTAAACTGTCTAGCAAGCTGCAATCGGTCGCATTTCCGGATAAATCATGATTCTTTCAAATGTGAATGGTGTTTTGATTCGTTCGGGTCTTTACCGCAGATTTTACGTTTTCCTAGACAGGGCGAGACAGCTATGCTACTCTTTTTGTTATCAGATTATTTCGACTTATCGCTCTCGTTTTTCCTTCGACTTTTGTGGTTTTGATCGTTCCTATTTAAGAAAAGTCTCTAATCACTTTTTTATAAAAAATGGGAGGTCTTATCATGGCGGCAATAGAGGATTTTTTGAAGTTAGATATTCGTATTGGTACGATCATTAAGGCAGAATCTTTTCCAGAGGCACGAAAACCCGCTATAAAATTAGAAATTGATTTTGGGGAATTGGGTATTAAACGTTCATCAGCCCAAATTACAAAGAGATATGAACCGGAACAGCTTATTGGACGTCAAGTAGTCGCAGTAGTAAACTTTCCCGCCAGACGAATTGCAGGTTTTAAATCGGAGGTTTTGGTGCTTGGCGGTATTCCGGAAGAAGGGGATGTGGTACTCTTAAAACCGGATGAACCTGTTAAAAATGGTACACCGATTGCCTAGGACGTTCGAGCGACTAATGTTTTAACAAACATCATTTTTGAGGAACAATCGGAAATGAATAGTTGAAAACATTCAAAGTAAGCCACCCAGGAACATCCGGTGGCTATTCGTTTGATTTGAAAAGCTTCTTTCTATACTTTGATTTTACGACATCTTGCTATAAGAATATTTTTTCCGTTTCCTGAAAAGTGCAAACAGAGATTCTTTTTTATTAATCCATATTTGTTACAAATCTAGGTGGTTATTCTTTCTTTTCGCATATTTCCTATATTTTTTATTACTTGATATAATTCCCCATTGCCCTAGTAAAGTGACTAACACAAGACAACCGGCAGCAAACGGAATTTGAGAAGGTGTCAATCCTGATAGCATTGCAAATCCAAAAAGAGCGGAACCTACAGCGCTACCTAAATAATTGGCGGAACTATTTAATGCAACAGAAGCGGCACCATGATTCGGATGCAATTGAAGTAATGCATGTTGCTGTGGCGATTGTGAAGCCCACCCCATCGCTCCCCAGAGAATGAAAGAAAGGTAAGAAAGTGAAGGAAGTTTCAGACCAAATGGCAGACTGAACATGGCGAAAGCCATAGTGGCTAGAATACAGATCATAAGTATGTCTGGCCGTCCTGTTCGATCGATTAGAGCACCAATGGAAAAGCTCCCAACAACGCCGCCGATCCCCCATGCCCAAAGATAGGGTGTGATGAATTGAATGTCTGCCACATTTTGCAATATGGATGCAGTATACGTGTAGAGACCTAAGCTGGCAGTGCTGGTCAAAAAAGTGATACTAATAATTGCCGCATTCCGTCCATTTGCTATCATGGCAACACGTTGACGAAGTGATGGTGGAGACGAAGCTGGAAAACTTGGAAACCATATCATGATTCCAAACATGGCAACAAGACCTAAAACAGTAATAAACCAAAGAGTTGCATGCCAATCGAGATGTTCAGCAATGATCAATCCAAGCGGAACTCCTACAACGGTTCCTGTGCTCATGCCGCCTAGCATCATACCCAGAGCTCGACCGCGTTTCTTTTTGGAAACGAGGGAAGCAGCAGCAGTTGCGGCCAAAGGGGAATAAAGACCAGCTCCAATTCCTGCAACTGCACGAGCTATAAGCAGCATGGAGAAACTCGAAGCTATTGCACTAGCCCCATTTCCTAATGAGAAAACTGCTAGTGCCCATACTAAGATTCTGCGTATTGATTTTCCGGACAACAATGTTGCAAAAATGGGTGCAGCTAATGCATAACAAAGTGTGAAGACACTTACCGCTTGTCCCGTTTGTGATGCGCTTATTCTAAGCGTTTTCCCGATATCCGGCAACAAACCAGCTATTACATAGGCGTCAAATCCAAGAGTGAACATACCTATTGTGAGGAGAAGAATTTGTCGCATACTAACCTCCATTTTCATTGAATCATTCTTTTTGAATGGAACCTTCGTAATTTCACTTTACAAGAATCATTTTTATACGTCTAATATATATTTAAGGATACATTAATACATAATAAGTATTAATAAGGAGAGGAAAGTGTTGGAACTACGACATTTAAAATATTTCGTAACAGTTGCTGAAGAATTACATTTTGGAAAAGCTGCTGCTCGTTTAAATATGGCACAGCCCCCGCTAAGTTCTCAAATTCGCCAATTAGAAGAAGAAATAGGAGTGCCGCTTTTCCATCGAACGAAAAGGAAGGTAGAGTTAACAAAAGAAGGGCAGGTGTTTTTAGAAAAAGTTTATCTGATTTTGAAGAATTTAGAGGACGCAATTGAAACAGTCAGAATGGTGAACCGTGGTGAGATCGGAGAAATAGCAATCGGTTTCATCTCATCCGCATCCTATGATATTCTTCCAGCCATTATTCAGCATTATCGAAAAAAATACCCTAATATTCATATTGATTTACTACAGTTAACGACAGAAGAACAAGTGAAAGCTTTACACGAAGGACGTATTGATGTGGGCATACTATGTCATCCTATTGAAAATGACAACGTACTTTTTGAAGTCATTCGACAAGAGCCTATGGTGATCGCTTTACCAAAGGATCATCCACTAGCACGCGAAACATCTTCGATCAATCTTAACGATTTATCCAATGATCCATTCATAGTGACGGGAAGAAAGGCAAATCAGAGACATTATGATACATTGATAAAATTATGTTATCAGGCAGGATTTAGTCCAAAGGTAGTGCAAGAAACAAAAGAATTATCTACGGTTCTATCGCTTGTTTCATCGGGAATGGGCGTTGCTCTTGTACCAGCTTCCATACAAAGCATTTTTAAAAATAAAGTCATTTATCGTAACATTCGGAATCATCCATATACTACGACCGCTCTTGCTTGGAAAAGCGGCAATCTATCCCCGACAGTACGTGCCTTTATTGAACTAGTGAAGAAATCTATCATCCCGCTAATGAATCAGTGTGATTGTGAATAATTTCTTTTTGTTTAAGCAAACATTTTGCTGATGATATAATCCGGAAGAAAGAAAAAAATGGATGTTAGGATGCGAAAAGTTTTCTTAATAGTTTCTTGAAACTCGATCAGCTTGCCACAAAATGTTCAAATTTTCAGGCGGAAATTTCGTCTGCGTCTCTGCTAAAATGGAAGAACGAAAGAAAGGGAGTGGAACGATTGACCGATGTAAATGGGCTGCTGGCTTTTGGAGCGGGGTTTTTAAGTTTTATTTCTCCCTGCTGTCTGCCTTTATATCCTGCTTTTTTATCCTATATAACAGGAATGAGTGTCAATGAGTTAAAAACAGAAAACGCGATGTTGCAAAAGAGAAGTTTGCTCCATACTTTCTTTTTTTTAGTCGGATTTTCTGCTATTTTTATTTCACTTGGATTTGCCACTTCCTTTGTTGGATCCTTTTTTCGCAACTATCAAGATCTCATCCGACAAATTGGCGCTTTATGCATTATTTTTTTTGGTTTGATCGTAGCCGGCCTATTGAAACCCGAATTTTTCATGAAGGAGCGGCGCTTTCAATTTAAAAACCGGCCTTCTGGCTACTTAGGCTCCATCTTGATAGGGATGGCCTTTGCCGCCGGCTGGACGCCATGTACGGGCCCCATTTTAATGTCTGTCATCGCTTTAGCAGCCTCCAATCCGGAATCTGGATTCCTTTATATGTCTGCCTATACGCTTGGTTTCGCTATTCCGTTTTTTATTTTGTCATTCTTTATCGGCAGATTGAAATGGATGCGGACACATAGTGGATGGATCGTCAAAGTGGGTGGACATTTGATGATTTTGATGGGGGTGCTCTTGTTTTTTGACTGGTTGACGAAAATCATCATGGTGTTTAATCAGCTTTTTGGTACGTTTCAAGGATTTTAGCCAAAAAATGGTGCTAATTTTAATAGCTATCATTTGAAAAAACGATTCATCGTTCTTGAAAAGAGGTATAAAAAGATGATGTAAATTATTTTGTGTAAGCAAATTTTTCTACTAGAAAAAAAGAAAAAGGCAGGGTATTCTCAGATTTGCGACCAAACAAAACTGAAAGGAGATACCCTACCTTATGAGTAATAGTATACTCAACTCAGATTTCGCAAATCAACTGGAAAATATGATAAAAGATTTTGTTCAAGAAAAGCTTGAATTCATCATGAGAGAAGAAATCAAAAATTTCCTCCAAGTGGAACAGGAACACGTTCAAAACTCAAGAAATGGTTATTATCACCGTACTCTTGATACAAAGTACGGGAAAATAGAAGCTCTTACGGTTCCAAGAGATCGCAACGGGGATTTCCAGACTCAACTGTTTGAGCCTTATCAACGTCAAGACGGCTGGCTGGAACAGGCGATTATTAAAATGTATCAAAGTGGGATGAGCACTCGAGAAATTGGGAAGTTTATCGAAAGAATTCTTGGTTCAACCTACTCTCCTACCACGATTAGTCATATTACAGATGCCGCGTTGGAGGATATTCAAAAATGGCAACAACGTCCATTAAACAAACGGTATTCTGTGTTGTATCTTGATGGGTTTTATATAAAAGTTCGTCGTGATACGTATGCCAAAGAAGTCATTTACGTTGTTCTTGGTGTCAATGAAGAAGGTTATCGTGAAATTCTTGGCTTTTACGTTGGAGGTCAAGAAAGCGCGCATGGCTGGCAAGAGATTCTCCAAGACCTTTATACACGCGGTGCTCATGAAGTCTTACTTGGTGTTTTTGATGGACTCCCAGGTCTTGAAGAAGCCTTTAAAGCCGTCTATCCGAAAGCCGATGTTCAACGATGTGTGGTCCACAAAGTAAGAAATACGTTAAACAAGGTAAGGAAAAAAGACCAATTTGAAGTGGCTGAAGACCTAAAGCTGATCTATCCGCAGCCATTCAAGCCTTTCATGAGTTTAAAGACAAGTGGTCTAAAAAGTATCCTAGAGAAGTCCAATCTTGGGAACAAGATTTAGATGTCCTCCTAACATTCATGAAATATCCGACCAGTATTCGTAGTGTCATCTACACGACCAATGCTATTGAACGAACGATTAAAGATATACGTAAACGACTCAAAACGATGAACAGCTTAACCAGTATTGAAGCAGCAGAAAAAATCACGTTCTTAACGGTACAGGACTTGAATGAAAAATGGTCCACTAGAAAACTTAAAGGGTTTTCTACGGCATACAAGGCACTTCAAGATATGTTTGAAGAAAGATACTGAAAGACCAAATTTTGTTCATGAAGAACAGAGTCTAGGGAGACTAAGTTGTCTTATATGAGACTGAATATTCAGTCTCATATAAGACAACTAAACACCTCCTCCAAGATTAAAAAAACGTATCTGAGAATACTCTCTTACACAAAATTCTTGACGGTACCTATAAAAAAAGAATGAATTGAAAAATAAGGTAATTTTTTGTTTTCATCATCAAAATGTTATATAATAGTTCGTGCAAATCTCCATTCATAAAAAAATTTCTTATCGACAAACTGAAAGAAATGTAGCGTGTGAATCAAAACCGATCATTGTTCATATAGTTTGTACGAAAAAAACGTTTTAAAAATTTGAAAAAAGGTGATTCAGATGTGGTTAATCGCTTCATCTATCTTTGCTGTAGTGATGGGTGTTTCCGTCATCATGATTCGATTAAAAGCAGCTAAAAAGCCAACATCCGTTAAGAAAATCATTTTGCCGCCGATTTTTATGAGCACTGGCAGTTTGATGTATTTGTTTCCGCAATTTCGGATAACACCAATGGAAATGATGGAATCCATTATGCTTGGAATGCTTTGTTCCATTATTTTAATTAAAACGTCGAGATTTGAAATTCGTGATAATGAAATTTATTTAAAACGATCAAAAGCTTTCGTTTATATTTTAGTGACGCTTTTAATTGTTCGATTGATCGTAAAAGCCATTTTAAGTACTACTATTCATGTAGGTCAGCTGAGCGGAATGTTCTTCTTGCTGGCATTTTCGATGATTGTTCCTTGGAGAATTGCGATGTACATTCAGTATAAAAAGATGCTGAATCAATTAAACGATGGCCCCATTCAAACGAATAGCCTGTAAAAAGAGAATTTTGTTCGATGAATTTTTCTGTTAAAGTTTTACAAAAAAGAGGCTGGCTCATAGGATTCAATCCTGATAGAGCCAGCCTTTCCTCTATGTTCAAAAGAAATGTTCGTACTTTGATAAATCCACATTCATTGCCGTCAGCTTTTTTCTTAAAAATTTGTGATCTCTTTTTGGAGTGGCCATGATATAACCCCGAATAATTAAGTCCATGTTCATCCGTTCGGCTTGTTCATTTAAAGCAAGTTCTCCGATTTTGCCGGCAATTTTATGACGGGCGACATCTCGAAACAGTTCAGGAACCGGACTGACAAGCTCTTCCAAAATGGCTTTATGGGTGTCATCCCATAAATGGCGTGTCTTCTCTACATAATATTCTTCCCAGTCCATGTCGGATTTACCGTCCGCTTTCGGAAGCCGTTTCAAAAATTTGCGAAACATGAAAAAACCGCCGATGGAAATGGTTATAATCAAAAAGATTCCCCACAGCAAAATAAAATAAGAAAACCAGCCGACAAGCATAGACTACCTCCAACATTCGAACATTGATTGATATCATTATAGACAAAGAATGGAAAAACTACAACTTTTCTCCTCCATTAAGAGAGTTCGTTCACTCCTTGTGAGAGAATGGCGGAAAGAAATTTTGTTATAATGAAATCAATGAAACTCGTATGAATATTAGAGGCAAAAACGACTGTGAGAAAGAAACATTTTTACCCGCTATCAAACACAATTAAGAGCGGACGTTTTTATTTCTTTGGAGTTATAACGAGGAAAAGGTGATCGATATCATGAAATTGATTCATACTGCCGATTGGCACTTAGGAAAGCTTGTTCACGGAATTTATATGACAGAACAGCAGAGAGAAGTGTTAAGGCAATTTGTTCAATTAGTAGAAAGAGAACAGCCGGATGCCGTATTGATCGCTGGCGATTTATATGACCGATCCGTTCCACCGACAGAGGCGGTCGAACTGTTAAACGAAGTGTTATACCAACTCAATGTTGAATTAAAAGTGCCGGTACTCGCTATTTCCGGTAATCATGACAGCGCTGAACGTCTTTCATTTGGTTCATCTTGGTTCCGGCGCAGTCAGTTTTATTTAAAGGGAAAACTCACAACGGATTTTACGCCTGTTCGGATAGAAGGGGTTAATTTTTATTTAATTCCTTACAGCGAACCTGGAATCGTGAGGGAATTATTGGGTGATGATTCGATACATACGCATGAAGACGCCATGAAAGCGATCATCGGAGAAATTGAAAAACAATTAAATCCGAATGAGATCAATATTTTAATAGGTCATGCTTTCGTTCTTGGAGGGAAAACGACGGACTCAGAAAGGACGTTAGCTGTCGGCGGCTCTGGTTGTATTTCTGCAGATGTATTTTCTCCGTTCCATTATACCGCTCTTGGACATTTGCACAGTCCAAACGCTCTTTCTCATCCTACCATTCGTTATTCTGGTTCATTGTTGAAATATTCGTTTTCAGAAGCGAATCAAAAGAAAAGTGTAACGATCATCGAATTGGATGACAACGGACAGTTTGAGATCAGAGAAGAAAAACTGACTCCAAAATTCGATTTAAGAGAATTGGAAGGATATCTCGATGAACTGCTTGATCCTGCTTTTTATCAACAGCAAAAAACGGATGATTTCTTAAAAATTACCCTGTTGGATGAAGGAGCATTAATTGACCCAATTGGGAAATTGCGAAAAATATATCCTAATGTTCTCCATTTAGAGAGAAAAGTAGATTTTTTGGACGAAAGAAGGAAAGAACAATATTTTATTATGAAAGAAAAAGAAGTATCAGAATTAGAGTTGTTTCAGCGCTTTTATGAACAGATGACTACTAGACCGTTTACAGATGAGAAAAGATCCATAATGAAAACCATCATAGAAAGCGTCAAAAAGGAGGTGCTGTGACCATGAGGCCTCTTCGGCTCACTTTACAAGCGTTTGGACCGTACGCGGGAAAAGAAGTGATTGATTTCACGAAATTGGGAAACAGAACCATGTTTGTAATAACCGGGAAAACAGGAGCAGGGAAAACAACGATTTTTGACGGCATTTGTTTTGCTATTTATGGAAAGGCGAGCGGAGAAGATCGGAGCGGAACCGATCTTCGCAGCCATTTTGCCGATCCAGAGACTTTGACGGAAGTTTCTTTATTGTTTTCGCTGCGTGGACAAACTTATTACATTGTCCGATCGCCTCAGCAAGAAAAGAAGAAAGCAAGAGGAGACGGTATGACGACAGTAAATGCTAAGGCAGAGCTTTACCGTATAACAGATCAAGGGGAGAAACAAATCATTGCTTCCAATGTTCGGGAAACGGAGGAGAAGATCAAAGAATTAATCCAGCTGGATGCCCATCAGTTTCGACAAATTTTGATGATTCCCCAAGGAGAATTTCGCAAGCTGCTTGTTTCGGACAGCAAAGAGAAAGAAGCGATTTTGCAGAAATTGTTTCATACAGAACTGTATAAAAAAATTGAAGAAAAATTAAAAGAAGAAGCGGACCAGCTAAAATCAATCGTTCAGCAGAGAAAACAGGAACAAGAACGGCTGTTAAAAAGCATTCGCACTCAAAACAGCGAACTTCTTGAAGCACTTCATCAGGAAATAGTGGATCCACAACGCATATTAGACCTGCTTTCATCGGAGTTAAAAGAGTGGAGAAGCCAATATGAGTCGATTAAAAGTGAAATTTCGGAAAAGCAAGTGCAACGTGATCAGCTGAAAGAACAAATCACGCAAGGAAAAGCGATCCTTGATCAATTTACTTTAAAGCGCCAGTTGGAAGAAGAAAAAACAAAGCTTGAACGTCAAATCGAAGAAGTGGAAAAACAGCAATTGGAAGTCGAAAGAGCGAAAAAAGCGGCCAAACTGGATCAACAAGAAAATCAGTGTCGACGCTTGCATGCTGAAATTCAAGAATTTGAAAAGCGAAAACAAATATTTCAGAACCAACTATCGAAAATAGAGCCTAAGCTGGCAGCAGCTCAAAAGAATTGGGAAGAAGAACAAGCGAAAGAAGAAGAGAGAAAAAGAGCGGTAGAAGCAGTGAGTCGTTTAAAAGCCCTTGAAAACGATATCCAATCGTATGAAGAAGAAACGATTGCTCTCGATAAGATGGAGGCCCAATGGAAAGAGCTGCAACAAGAGAAACAAACCTATTCAGATCAATTGGAAAAAATCGAAGAAAGGTTAGAACAAAAAAATACTTTGCTGAGTGAACTCGAACAAACGAAATTAGCCCTATTACAGCGTGAACGTTTGATCGAAAAAACAGAAAGGATTGTCAATCGGCTGTTAAAATATCAAGATGAACAACATCGAAAAGAGCGTATCCTTTCAGCATTAGCGGTGGCTAATGAGCAGCTTCAGGCAACCGAAAGAGCGCTTCTCGATGCAAAAGCGACCGTTCGGCATTTAGAAAAAGAGTGGTTTGATGGACAAGCGGGAATATTGGCTCAAAAACTGCAAGAACATGAGCCTTGCCCTGTTTGCGGATCTGTTCACCACCCTGCTCCGGCGCAATATAAACAGGAATTACCTTCCGAAGAAGATCTAAACTCCGCGAAAGAAAAGGCTGCCGAGGTAGAACGGCGCAAACAAGAAGTGGAAAGAAGATTCCTTCAACTACAACTCGAAATGAAAACGATCGAAAACTCAAAAGAAGAAATTCAAAAGGAACTAGAAAACCTTTTTCCGAATTTCTCGGAGGAGTCTTTATCATCCGATATCCGTTCGCAGCAATCTAGTTTGCAAGAGTTGAAACTTCGGCAGCAGCAGGATAAAAAAGCTCTACGAAAAGAACAAGAGCTGAAAACCGAAGCGGAGCAATTGACAGTCGAAAAACAACAAGTGGAAAATGCTCTGGAAAAATGCTTGGAAACTGTAGATGAAATCGAAAAGCAAATGATGATGAAACGAGCCAATATTGAACGAATGAACACACAAATACCAGAGAATTTGCGTTCAAAGTCGTCGTTTCAAAAAGCTTTACAAAAGCGGATCCAGTATCAGGAATCTTTGCAAAAGTCTTATGACGAGGCTCAAAAACGATATCAAGAACTGAACATGAGTATGGTAAAATTACAATCCCGTGTGGAGGAAGTTACCAATATATTATTAGAAAAAATGAAACAGATGGACTTGGAAAGAAATACATTTAAACAGATGCTGAAAGAAGAAGGATTTCCCGATTATCGGCATTACGAAAAGGCCAAACGAACAGAAGAGGAAATCAAAATGCTGGAAAATACCATCCAGGAATTTTGGGAACGTTATCGCTATGTCTCTTCTCGTATGGATGAACTTGAACGAGTGTTAGCAGGTATCCAAATTCCCGATTTGAATCGTTTCAATCAAAAATTAAACGAAATAATGGAAGAACTAGCCCAACTGGATGAAAAAAGAACTTCCAC
Organism: Bacillus sp. FSL W8-0223; assembly: GCF_038006805.1. Taxonomy (NCBI): domain Bacteria; kingdom Bacillati; phylum Bacillota; class Bacilli; order Caryophanales; family Bacillaceae; genus Bacillus; species Bacillus sp. FSL W8-0223. The sequence continues at coordinate 1,876,327 of NZ_JBBOVX010000001.1, read as the reverse complement.
TCTTTTAACGATCCAAAATAATGAGATGATTTATCAAAACGTGACGGACATTAACAAAGAACTGGAGCAACTGGAAGAACAATATAAAACATTTGGCCATCTTTATGAAATAACAAAGGGACAAAATCCGCACAGGCTCACATTTGAACGGTATGTATTAGCTGCATTTCTTGATGATATTTTGCTGTCAGCCAATGAAAGACTGGCAAAAATGACGGGTGGAAGGTACCGGATGCTGCGGAAAAGAGATCGATCAAAAGGCAATGTCCAAAGTGGATTGGAATTATTGATTTACGATCAATATACAGGGCAGACGCGCCATGTAAAGACGCTATCAGGAGGTGAAAGTTTTAAAGCGTCTTTATCACTTGCATTAGGCATGGCGGATGTTGTTCAAAGCTATGCCGGCGGAATTTCTCTTGAAACGATGTTTATTGACGAAGGATTTGGAACACTGGATCCTGAATCTTTAGATCAAGCGATCGAAGCTTTGATGGATATTCAAGACAGTGGACGTCTGGTTGGAATTATTTCCCATGTGCCTGAATTAAAAGAACGAATCGATGCAAGATTAGAAGTGATTTCAACACAAAACGGAAGTCATACAAAGTTTCATATTTTCTATTAAAATCTCCAAAAAGAGCCTTGCTGTTGAATTGAAGTTCTTTTCAGTAAGGCTCCATTGATAGAACGATCATTCCTGTTTAGAATGAATGGATCAACACCGTTCATCCATTCAAAATAACCGAGTTTGATTCGCTGTGTTACGTTTCGATTAGTATGCATTCAACCCATTTTGATCAGGAGAAAGTTTAAAAAATGATTTTAAGATAGAAGCATATCATTCTATATGAGCATATCATGGTATGCTAAAATAAAAGAAAAATTTGGAACGAATAGATGGGGGTGCCGCATAATGGCGGAGTACCGAATAAAGGGCCTTTCTTGCGCCAGTTGTGCACAAGAATTGGAAGAAGAAATTCAAAAACTCCCCCATGGGGAAGATGCAAAAATTTTATATCATACTGGAAAACTACAGATATCGGACCAAATCGATATATCCAAAGTGGAAAAAATTTTGGCCTCAGATGGGGCTTCCATCATTCAAAATGATAAAGAAAAAGAACATGATCATCAGGACAGCGATTCTAATTGGAAGCTTCTCCTTTTTATTTCAACTGTCCTGTATGTTTTGGCGTTGTTAGCAGAAAACAAATCTCCCAGCTACATGCCTGTACTGTTTTATTTAGCCGCAGCTGCCGTTAGTGGACATGAGACGTTTATAAAAGGGATGAAAAATTTATTCCATTTCAAATTTAACATGAATACTCTCATGACCATTGCCTTGATCGGTGCCTATTGTATTGGTCAGTGGAAAGAAGCTGCATTTGTCGCCATTTTATTCGGATTAAATGAATATTTGGAAGGGCTGGGAATGGAAAAGGCACGCCGCTCCATGGAATCGCTGCTGCGTGCCGCTCCAAAAGAAGCCGTATTGTTGGTGAACGGAGAAGAACGGGTGATCCCGATCGATCAACTGAAGATTGGAGATATCGTTTTGGTGAAATCGGGAGAAAAGATTCCTTCCGATGGAGTGGTCATTGAAGGAAAAAGCTCGGTGAATGAAGCTGCTGTTACAGGAGAATCTCTGCCAATTGAAAAATCAACAAACGATCCAATATTTGGAGGAAGCATCAACAACGAGGGCGTATTAAAAGTAAAAGTGACTAAGTTATATAACGATTCCTCTATAGCGAAAATCCTCCGTTTAGTAGAAGAGGCTCAGTCTAAGAAAACGCCGATTGAAACATTTATGGATCGTTTTGCTCAATATTATACTCCGCTGATTTTGCTCATTTCTTTGTTCGTGATCCTTTTTCCTCCTCTCTTTTTGAATTGGGAATGGAAATTCTCGCTATATCAAGGATTAGCCGTCTTAATTGTAGGATGCCCATGTGCTCTTTTGTTGGCTTCTCCAATCGCATTAATCTCAGGGATTACGAGAAATGCTCGAAACGGAATTTTAATGAAAGGCGGCGTGTTTCTAGAACAACTAGGTAAAATCAAAACGATTGCATTGGATAAAACGGGGACATTGACAGCAGGAAAACCGGTTGTCGAAAAAACAATAGTATATGATGACCAATTTTACTTCATTGCAGCATCCGTTGAATCATTATCTGGACACCCTTTAGCTAAAGCTGTTTACGAAGCGGCGTGCAAACAAACAACTCAAAAGGCACAGCCTGAACAAGTCATTACGCTGCCTGGAAAAGGCGTGAAAGCGGTCATAACCGGAAAATCTTATTTTGTCGGCAATGAAAAAAGCGCCGGTCACCTTCAGCTATCGGAATCTATCCAAAAAGATCTTGAGGATTTGAAAAAACATGGTTATACCATCGTCATGGTCTCTGATGAATCCAAAGTATTTGGGATGATGGGTGTTACCGACCAAATTCGTCCGGAAAGTCACACTCTTGTTTCCAAACTGCACCAAGCCGGCATCAAACAGGTTGTGATGTTAACAGGGGACCATAAAGGAACGGCAGAAAAAGTCGCAAAACAAACTGGAATTCAAGAAGTTTACGCCGGGCTTTTGCCGGACGAGAAACTAGCCGTGATCCAAGAACTATCTAAACATGAAAAAACAGCTATGATTGGAGACGGAATCAATGATGCTCCTGCTCTGGCAGCTGCGGATCTCGGTATTGCGATGGGAAAAGGTTCTGATAGTGCCATTGAAACGGCAGATGTCGTCTTAATGCAAGATCATCTCGGGAAGTTGCCGTCTGCGATTGCGATTTCCAAAAGAGTCAATCGAACCATTCAATTGAATATTGGATTGGCGCTCGGCTTAAAATTGGTGGCACTGCTGCTTACGATTCCCGGCTGGCTGACACTGTGGATCGCCATCATGTCCGACATGGGAGCTACCATCATCATTACCCTCATAAGTTTAAGCATCTTAATGGAAACAAAGAAAGAAAAACAACTAGAAATTGGCTGATGGGGATTCCTTTAGATCCCCCTTCTGTTACATTAAGTAAGAAACATAACTTAAATCCAATGGAAAGATCTGCTTCGCGGAACTTTATCTCCACACAACACGAAAAAATGATTCTTCCGGTTCATTCATTCCACATAAAGGCATCATCGTTTTAGAGAACCAGCAGCATTGAAAAGATCCATGATATTGAAAATTGCTTCTGCAGATGTTTGCCTAAAAACAGATTGAAAAATAAGCGCTTCATTATCAGAATTACTTGGATAAAATATCGAAATGATGTTAAAAGAGGAGGATACAATTTGTACACCAAAAAAAAGTTTGCCGTTATTTTTTTCATTCTTTTCTTTACTATGACTGGCTGCAGCAATGATGATTTTAGAGGAAACATGAATGACAAGGTACAAAATTTTTCTTATGTGAACCAAAATAATCAAAAAGTAAATTTAAAAGATTTAAAAGGGAAAGTATGGATAGCAGATTTTATTTTTACGAACTGCAAAACGGTCTGTCCTCCTATGACCTATAATTTGACGCAGCTGCAAAAAAAATTAAAAAAAGCAGGTGTTCAAGATTATTTGATTGTCTCTTTCAGTGTGGATCCTACAAAAGATACTCCTCAAAAATTAAAAGAATATATTCATAAGTTTGATGCGGATGAATCTCATTGGCAGCTTTTAACAGGTTATAACCAAAAAGAAATTCAAAAATTAGCGGAAAAGTCGTTTAAAACCATTGCTGTTCCTCAACCGAATAGTGATCAAATCATGCATGGGACTAGCTTTTATCTTGTGGATAAGAAAGGGACTGTGGTAAAAAGTTATAGCGGAAATCAAGACGTTCCTTTTAATGAAATTGTGAAGGATATAAAGACGTTAAACAAAATGTAGGGAAAAGGCATATTGGCTCTGAAACAAGCAGACTATCGTTTGAACGAATCGCGATCGTCAACCTGCCTTTTCATCATCTTATTCGCGGGGTCAAAAAATGAATGTGGAAAAAGGCGCATTTAATGGGGGAATGGGCAGCAATTTCTGTTTTTTTATAGGTAAATGGTGAGAATTCACAATTTTGTTATGGGCAATTTACTGAAAATATAGTAAAATACAATTGTAGTAATTTTTCAAAAAAATTTAAAAGAGGTGGTTTTATTGAAGTATGGTGTTTATAAGTTTGGATCTTTTAACGTCATTAAGTGCGATTGTGGTTGGGAAGGTTTACGGGCAGACCTTCGTCAGCAAATTGTAATCTTGGAACAAACGAAACGCGGCGATGTTTTGGATGCGGAAGATATTTATGTTTGTCCAAACTGCTCCACCAGAAAGTATTAAATTCAGTTTGCTAGATCCCTTTTCCCATGTTCTGCGATATTTTCCTGTCTTTTCAAATCTATCCCATTGTTTGTTCATTTCGTTAGAAGATCCCCATGTAAATGGATGCCACGCATAGAGAATAAATATCCCATCTTGTATCGCAGGCTGATTCTGAGTAAGTACCTATCAGAAATGCCTGCTTTTTTCTTGGCTTGCACCTTTTTTCTACAATTGATACTATTGAATTACAGAAAAAGTATTTTCAGGTTCATTTTTCCTTCGTTTCAATCGTTCACATCTACAGCGTGAATTATGACAAAATAATGGATGGGAGATGTAATGATGATCATAGGTGTACCAAAAGAAGTCAAAAACAATGAAAATCGAGTGGCGATTACTCCTGCGGGTGTTCTTCAACTGGTAAAAGCCGGCCACAAAGTGTTGGTTGAAACAAACGCCGGTTTTGGAAGCGGCTTTACTGATGAAGAATATAAAAATGTAGGGGCAAATATCGAGAAAAACGCATCCGAAGTTTGGGAAAATTCCGAACTCATTCTCAAAGTCAAAGAACCTGTTGAAAGTGAATATCAGTATTTTCGAAAAGATTTGCTTCTTTTTACATATCTTCATTTAGCTGCGGAACCAAAACTGACAAAAGAATTGGTGAAAAGCGGCGTAACGGGAATTGCGTATGAAACGGTCTCTGTCAATAAGACTTTGCCGCTTCTTTCTCCTATGAGCGAAGTGGCTGGACGGATGGCAGCGCAGATCGGAGCACAGTTTCTTGAAAAACAATATGGTGGAAAAGGAGTGCTGCTTGGGGGAGTTCCGGGAGTCAAGAAAAGCAAAGTCACGATTATTGGCGGGGGTATGGTAGGATCGAATGCTGCAAAAATTGCGATAGGTCTCGGTGCGGATGTAACCGTGATTGATTTGAATCCGGATCGTTTACGGGAATTGGAAGTGATGTTTGGCGGCAATATTCAAACGTTAATGTCGAATTCTTATAATATTGCGGAATCTGTAAAAGAATCTGATTTAGTGATAGGAGCGGTACTTATTCCGGGAGCCAAAGCACCAAAACTTGTCACAGAAGAAATGGTCAAGGAAATGTCCAACGGAGCGGTAGTGGTCGATGTCGCCGTCGATCAAGGTGGAATTTTTGAAACAGTGGATCGAGTCACGACACATGACAACCCAACTTATGAAAAATTTGGAGTTGTTCATTACGCTGTTGCCAATATGCCGGGTGCTGTTCCCCGAACTTCGACAATCGCCTTAACGAACGTTACGATCCCTTACGCATTGCAATTGGCCAATAAAGGTTTTAAACAAGCAATTTTGGACAATCCCGCTTTAAAGGCCGGAGTGAATACATTTAAAGGGCAAGTGACTTATGCGTCCGTAGCGCGCGATTTAAATTATAAATATGTTTCTGTAGATGACTTGCTTTAATCTACCGATCTTAGAATGAACGGTTTTACGAAAGGGACAAGTTTATGGCAATGAGTGAGGCCGGATGAGGATCGCCATATCCGTATAAAGTAGTGAACTTGGTTAAAACCGAGTTAAAGACGGAGAATTGCTAAGATTGCCTCACTTTTTAAGGATTTACAGTTGCATTGGTCATCATCGGTTTTAGCGCCCTCATTATGATTAGAAAAGATTTTCTTGACAGCCCGTTTAAATGTGGTGCATAATTTTAAAAAAACAAATGTCAACGGCGATGAAAGGGACTAGTAAACAGATGCTCAGGCGATAGAGAGTGGAATCCGCAGGCTGGAAGATTCCTCGTCTTAGAGGCTGTTGAACCTGCCCGGGAGCTCTTGTCATAAAACCAAGCGTTAACCTTCGTTACAGGTTTCAAAGCGGGCATTGATCATTTTGATCCTGCCAATAAAGGTGGTACCGCGGAATCGAGCCATTCCGTCCTTTTAGAGGACAGAATGGCTTTTTGATTTTTGCGGATTGGAGGGAGAACTCGTGCGAAAAAAACGGATTGTGGTGAAAATCGGAAGCAGTTCATTAACGAACGCGATGGGCGGTATTTGCCGGGAAAAACTGGCGGACCATGTTCGGGCATTAGCTAAATTAAAACAACAAGGCCATGAAGTGGTGCTGATTTCGTCCGGTGCGGTTGCAGCCGGTTTTACTGCGTTGAACTATCCCACCCGGCCGGTTTCAATAAAAGGAAAACAAGCAGCGGCGGCTGTCGGGCAAGGACTGCTTATGCAGGCTTATACAGAGGAATTCAAAAAATATCACATTGTGGCCGCCCAGATGCTGTTAACGAGAAGTGATTTTTCCAGAAAACAGCAGTACAGCAATGCTTATGAAACATTGACGGAACTACTCGACCGCTCGGTTTTGCCAATTATCAATGAAAATGATTCGGTTTCCATTGAAGAGTTGACTTTTGGGGACAATGATATGTTGTCTGCTCTAGTCAGCGGTTTGATACATGCTGATTTTCTCATTATCTTGACGGACATTAACGGATTATATGATAAAAATCCGCGCGAAGATCCAACAGCCAAAAAATATTACTACTTGCCAGCCATTACCGATGAGATTCTTGATTTAGCCGATACCTCCGGATCCAAGTTCGGTACCGGGGGAATGAAGTCGAAAATCGATGCGGCGAAAACAGCTCTTTCTCTCGGAGTCAGTTTATTTATCGGTACAGGAACAGGAGAAAACAAACTAGTGGATATATTAGAAGGCAAGGGAGACGGGACGTATATCGGCTATACTCCACGAAAAGGAATGACAGCAAATAAGCAATGGATTGCCATTCATTCTTTCGTAAAAGGGCAAGTCGAAATTGATCAAGGAGCGGCTGAAGCTCTTTTGGATCAAGGGAAAAGTCTATTGCCTGCCGGAGTGACGGCAGTGAACGGAAGCTTTCGCGCGGGCGATGTGATTGAAGTGGTGAATCCTCGCGGTGAAGTGCTTGGAAAGGGACAAGTGAATTATGATTCCTCAGAATTGCAAGAAATAAAAGGAAAACATAGCGACGAAATCAAACAAAAGTATAACCGCGATCATTGTGAGGTCATTCACCGTGATAACTGGGTGTCTCTAGCTCATTCGAACCGATCACGTTGAAAAATTTGGTAAAAAAGGGTAAGGAGGAGTACGAAACAATGACGGAGTTGCTGGAAAAAGCGAAAAAGGCCAAGCAAGCTTCTGCTGAGCTAGCCAGTAAAACAACAAAACAAAAAAATGAAGCGTTAGCTGCTATTTCGAAACAACTAATAGAAGAAATATCCTTTATTCTTGAGGAAAATAAAAAAGACGTTGAGAACGCTCGTGCCAAAGGTATGACAGAGGCATTGATTGATCGCTTGACTCTCAATGAGAAAAGGATTCAAGATATGGCGGACGGCATCCGTCAACTCATTGATTTAAAAGATCCTGTAGGGGAAATTTTGGATAGTTGGGAACGGCCCAATGGACTGCAAATCAAAACAGTGAGAGTTCCACTTGGTGTGGTGGGGATGATTTATGAGGCACGTCCAAATGTGACCGTGGATGCGGCCACACTATGCTTAAAGACAGGAAATGCGGTGATACTGCGAGGCAGTTCATCCGCTCAACATTCCAACATAGCGATTAGTGATTGCATTAGACGAGCCCTTGAAGGAACGGAAATTCCTGCGGATGCTGTTCAATTGTTGGAAGATACTTCAAGAGAAACCGCTCAGCAATTATTTACACTCACGGAATATTTAGATGTGTTGATTCCTCGCGGCGGAAAAAATTTGATCCAATCCGTCGTGGAACAAGCTTCTGTTCCAGTGCTAGAAACAGGTGTCGGAAATTGCCACATTTACATTGATGAATCAGCTGATAAAGAAATGGCCATTGATATCGTCATTAACGCCAAAACTCAACGACCTTCCGTCTGCAATGCGGCGGAGAAGGTTCTCGTCCATGAAAACTGGGCTGCAAAGTATTTTGCGGAACTTGCCAAACGTCTTCAAGATCATGAAGTCGAAGTACGAGGAGATCAAAAAGCCCAACAACTGGCCGTCGGACTGAAGCCTGCAACTGAGGAAGATTGGTCGACCGAGTACTTGGATAAAATTATAGCTGCCAAAATCGTTTCTTCAGTAGAGGAAGCCATTGAACACATTAACCAATATGGAACGAAACATTCAGAAGCCATCATTACAGCTGACGATCAAAATGTAGCGAAATTTTTCAATGAAGTGGATGCAGCAGCTCTTTATCACAATGCTTCCACTCGATTTACGGATGGATTTGAATTCGGGTTTGGTGCTGAAATTGGCATCAGCACGCAAAAATTGCACGCAAGGGGACCAATGGGATTAAAGGCTTTAACGACAACGAAATACTTGATTTATGGAAACGGCCAAATTAGAAACTAATGTGCGAGCATGATGGTCGACAACATACGTTTCCGTTACGAGATGACAAAGAATCCGAATCGGTAAAATCGAAAATAAATAGGTAGAAATTGAAACGAAAAGGATGAAAAAATCAGGCATCTTAGGTAAGATTTCGTAAACACGACTGATTCTAAAGATCTTTTATGCAAGACATCTATTGTTCAGTAGGAAAAAAAGGGGTAAAATCCTTATGGCTGTATCTAACATATATAGCAAGCCATAAGGATTTTTCCATTTCAATCGCATGAGGAAATGAAGCTTATCGTGCTTCTCTTAAAACGTATAGAATAAGCTACAGTGGAATCATTTTTTATCAAGTAACAAAGCCGGATGGAAAATGGAGAAAGAGATTTCCTTATTCATGATCAGGAAGATCGTTTATAATAGAACTACAAAAAGAACAGCCGCAGTAAAGAGGGGGAGACTATGGACGGATCATTTCTGGCGCGTTCGCTCAGCTCTTTAAAAGGCGATGAGTTGCGTTATCTTTATATTCTTTTTTGCAAAACGAATATATGGGACATTGTATCCAATAAAACAAAAGATTGGTTTTCAAGAGATCATCAAGATCATTTTTTCAAATATATAGAAACGGAAACAAAGAAATCCTCTCTTCTAAGCGAGGATGAGTTGCGTCTTTCTATTTTTTTGCAGTTATTAAAAGTGTTAAAGATTAAAGGCGGACGATTTCACACGGTCTTTGAAATTACAAAAGGATTCGACCAAGTGATTGAAGAGACGTTCCAACTCCTTTCCAAGAAGAACCGGGATTTTTCTGCGTTTGCCAAACAGCATCACTTGGAAAGCCAGCTTGGGATGATCGTGAGTTGGCAATTTAGTCAGCTGTTAAAAGATTTTCACAGGAGGCTGAATGAAGACTCAACCGAATGGCATCAAACGATTGCAGATACACTGAATTCTTTGCCCATAAACGAAAGGCAGCAGTTAAAGTCTGTCATGATGATCGATCAGTTCGATTCAGAACAGATACGCCGATGGATAGAGAATGAAGGGATTGTTCAGTTGGTCAACGCTTTAACTTCCGTATCCGGCTATTCATATTTTGGGGAGTTTTTGCAAAGATTTCGGGAGCTGCGATCATTTTCCAACACGGCTTTTAGCCAATTGACAACGGATCCGCTTCTATTCTTTTTGCTTAGTCCGGACTTTTTATATTCGCTTCTCTTTGGACCTAAACTTGTTCCGTTTCGTTATCAGCATCTATTGTTTTCAAACGAATTGGTTCCTTTTGTCCTGTTGGAAATAATGTTGCATGGTTTAGAAGCCCCATATTCTCAATTGGCTGATGTTCAGAATACAGCCGATGTTTGGAGCAAACGTTACAGAAATTACATTTCTTTGCTTTTACAATTGGAAAAAAATCGGAGTGAGCAGGAACAGTATAAGAAAGAACGGAACGATTTGGAAAGTGAGCGTTCAACAATCTTATCGATAAAAAAAGAAAGTGAAACCTATCTTTCGATCGCAAAAGAAAAACTAAAAAACCAACTGATTGCTGATGAAAATCGTCCTTATTTTGGCGATACGACTGTTGAATACTATCGAATCAAAGAAAAAATGGAAAACATCGACAAGAAGCTGGAGCAAAAGAAAGCGAGGGCAAAAGGAGTGGTCAAGTCCGTAGCTTCTTTTCTCCAATCAAGTTTTTATTTAACTGAAAAGGCACAGTGGGAGAAGAAGTTAAATAAAATATTTGATGAAATGACAGAGTTGACTATTTCGAAATATCCCGACTATGATCCAGTTTTAACACAAGAAATTGAACACTCTGCCTTTAAGAGGGATGAATGTGAAAAACAGCTGACAGAGGCTGAAAAGAAATTGACAGAAGTTGAGCAGCGCATTTCCCAATTAAAGAAAGAAGAACGAGAATTGTTGGCGCGGAAGGAAGAAGCCGAAAAAGAGACGTATGGCCTTAAACAGCTAGGAAAGGACAGGAATCCTAATCTTGCACTTTCTCGAAAACGATAAAGCGGTTCCTGCATAACCACCAAAAATGGTGAATGCGGGAACCGCTCCATCTGAACAACCGATTATTTTTGTTTTTCCAAAAATGACAGTAATTTTCCATAGACAGAGTTTAATACTTTATGCTCTTCTTTTGTCAGCTGTTGAAAAAGCTGCAAATACATTTTTTGTCCCATTTTCATGGCTTCCAAAAGTAAATCTTCTCCAGATTGGTTGATCGCTAAATAAACAATTCTCCTATCTTTTTCATCTGAAATTCGTTCCGCTACTCCGGCTTCGATTAATTTATTGGCGATATTGGTCATGGCTCCTGGTGTAAATCCAAGCCGCGTAGCAAGGTCCGATTGTTTTCTTGGACCTTTTTCCCACAGCTCCGCTAAAACGAGGATTTGAGAAATGCTGATGTTTTTTGGAAACATTTGATTCCAATAAATTAATAATCGGTTGTTCAATAGTTCCATTGTATGTATAAATGAAAATATGTTCCCTTTTTCCATCCTCATCAACCCTTTTCATTACGCGCTGTATTTCTATTCATAAGATCACCGTTGGTTTTCCGAAAGAGAAAAGAGGCTTATATGCCTTGTGCTCAAAAAGAAGGCGAAATTCTTCCCATGAGCAGTATACATGGAAACAACAAGAAAAATCAATTTACTCTTGGAAAGGATTGGAGAAAAGTTTTGCTTTTTATTGGCAAAATTTCCACCTTACCTTTAACTTGTACAAAGACTATCAGCCCATTACTTTCTAATGTTTTAAAAAAACTCACTTGCATCCATTCCAATTTATCCATAATATAGACATGGATATCACTTTTGAATTGGGTGACAAGTACAGTGATGAAAAAAGCGTTCATTTGGTTTCTTTTTCCATTTATTATTTTGGTCGGTTTCGTGACTTATAAATGGACAAATGGAAAGATTGAGGAAAATGTGAGCATACCGAAGGAATATATTCCGATATATAAAGCTGCGGCACAAAAATACGGGGTGCCTTGGGAGCTTTTAGCTGCACACCATCGAGTGGAAACGAAGTTTTCTAAAGGTCCGTTAGTTTCTCCTGCAGGTGCTGAAGGCCCAATGCAATTCATGCCATGCACGTTTGTGGGGTGGAAATATCCTGGCTGCGAAGGGAAAGGAAAAGGCAAAATTCCTGAAAAAGATAAAACCAATCCGGCTGTCATAAAAAAATACGGCGGCTATGGTGTGGATGCCAACGGAGACGGCAAGGCGGATCCTTTTGATCTTGAAGATGCAGTATTTAGCGCAGCCAATTATTTAGCACGAAACGGGGCGGCTAATGGACACTGGAAGAAAGCGGTCTACGCTTATAACCATAGTGAGCAATATGTAGAAGAAGTACTTTTTTACACGAATAAATATAAAATGACTGAATCTACAAGCTTTTGAGTTTACATAACTTTTTTATTTGGTAAGATGAGACTGTTTTGCCGTTCCCCTTTTCATTTTGCCATCAACAGAGAGAGTTTCATCAATAGATTAGGGAGAGAAGAATATGAAAAAGTGGTTCGCTATCTTTAGTATGTGCGTACTTATTTTGTCTGGCTGTTCGTTAACCGGCGGTCAGCAAAATAAGCATTCATCAACAACAACAAACGAATCTGCTACTAATGAAGCAGCATCCGATCAGCAGTCGAAAAAAGCCTATGCCGGAACAAATAAATCCGATGTAAAAGGGATACGTGCTGTTGTAGTGCGTGTAGTAGACGGTGATACATTCGTGGCCCGGATGGCAAACGGAAAAGAAGAACGGGTACGGATGATTTTAGTTGATACACCGGAAACGAAACATCCTAGATTAGGGGTTCAACCGTTTGGCCCGGAAGCCTCCTCCTTTACAAAATCACAATTGACCGGTAAAACCGTTACGCTGGAGTTTGATGTTCAAGAAAGGGACAAGTACGGCAGGCTTCTGGCTTACGTGTGGTTAAATCATCAAAATTACAATAAACTGCTGATTGAAAAGGGCCTCGCCCGCGTGGCAGTCTTTCCGCCTAATACAAAATATGTCGATGAATTTAGAGCTGCACAAGCAGTCGCGCAAAGAGAGAAGAAAGGAATCTGGTCTATTGAAAATTATGTAACGGACCATGGATATAATTCGAATGGAAAGGAACAAAGTTCATTAACAGGTACAGAGAAATCGTCAACACAAGACCATTCCAAGGGAAGCTGCAATATTAAAGGGAACATCTCCAGTTCCGGTAAAAAAATATACCATATGCCTGGCGACGAATATTATGATGAAACGAAACCGGAAAAAATGTTCTGTTCCCGTGAAGAAGCGGAAGCTGCAGGATTTCGTCCTTCTCAGCGATAACATCGTCCCAAAAACGAAATGAGTCATCCCGGCTAGGATAAGAGAAGCTGCGCCCATTTAGGGTGCAGCTTTCTTTTGTTTACGTGTTGTTTGTGACATCTCTTTTTCTTGAGAGTATTGAATCTATAAGGATTTTGCATTTCAAACAACGTCGAACAATCAGAAAGATAGACGGATAAAGATATTAGGGGATATAATGGTCCCGTCCGTCCTTTACCTAAAGGAAAGAAATGGCATATACAAATCGTCTTTGTAAATATATTATTTGCGACTTTTATTGATTCTTTGGTTCTCCATTCTTAGCGATGAAATGTGCGAAAGTAATATGGACGAGATTCACAAAAGCTAAAATAATCAATAGCGATCCATCTATGAGTGAGCAAAACTTATGCCATTTTTCTAAAGCCATCTAGTTTACCAGAAAAAGAAAGGAAGAAGAGCGAGGCCGACGATTGCTCCTAATGCAATTCCAACGCCGAAACCACCCCATCCATAGCCATATCCCCAACCATAACCATAACCTCCGTAACGGTTAAAACGACCTCTAGAAAAAGGACGGATGAATACTCTCTCACGATGAACGCGATGAATGATTCCTTCGTGAATCCTACCATCGCGAGTTCTAATACGAACGGCTCTACCCATATGTTTTTGACATAAGGAATGAAAATGGTGTACTGACATAAAGACACCTCCCGCTTCATTATTGATAAAGCTTGCTTTTGACAGAAGCGCTTAGTTTACTTCTGCACGATATACCTGATCACCCAATAGCATTTTCAATGTCAAAAGAACAGCAGGTAATCGAATTCCTTAGTATAGTATGAAAAAAATGCAAAATAGAAAGGACAAGTATCCTGATTTAAAAAAATAGGCTTTTTTGAAAAAGAAAACATTCTGATTCTTATAAAAAGAACTCATAAAAAATTCCGATGTACAGCCAACGGACCTTCCGGAATCTTTCTTGAAAAGATGGATGTGGATAAAAAGTTATCGATAAAATTATTATGTAAACTAAATACCCGAAAAAAGTACTCATTCAAATAGAATGAACAATAAGTTTTAAAAACACGCCGGGGTCACCGGCGTGTTTACTTACATTCCGTGGCCGGGATTATGTTTTTGACGGGTATGGTTTCTGTTTTTGACTTTATGGGAACCGCTTAATGGTTCAGGCTGACCAGTGTGGTGTCCTTTTGGAGCATTTTTTCTCATATCTTTCCCATCGTTTTTGTTCATTTTTATATCCCTCCTTGCTATACCTTATTGTGTGCGATTATTCAAAACAAACACCGAATAATTTGTTGTTTTTGACACAGAATAAAAGTGATTCTTCAATGAAGGAGTTGCTCCATCATGCCTTATCAAAAAAGTAAGCAGAGAGCGTTTCAAGATGCTGAACAGAGAGTTTCTGAAGTCGAAAAAGCATCTCTGGAACTTGAAATCGATTCCGCTGATTTTGGTTCCCAATTATCTCATTTAAAAAATGAGGTAAACAAAGCTTATCAGCAAGTTGAAAATGCTTTAGAAACCGCAACGGAAACTCAAAGAAGGCAATTGGAAAAATACCATGCAGTTTTAACGGATATTGTGGAAAAAGTAAATGAATATGAATAAACAAACATCGCCAACATAGGCGATGTTTGTTTGTCTCGACCATCCCTTTTGGTTTGATTGAGAAGATGTCGTCGTCAGTGTGAAATTTTATTGGTTTTTCTTTCTTTTTTTATTGTTTTGTCTTTGCTGTTCCGTCAGTGGTTCGTTGGAGGACCCTTCGTTGTATCCAGCTCCATCTCCTTGTGATTTGGATGCATTCATTCCGGGAATGACATGGTTTGCTTTTCTTTTGGTCATATGGTGCACCTCCTTATAACTAGCTTGTGGACCCTTGCTGCAAGATATAATTGGAATATTTTAATGCTTGATATCAGAATGTTCTGTTTTTTATCGGCATTCATTTTTGGATGATGACCGTAACGTTACGTTGAGAAATTCCGTATTTATATAGCAGAACGCATTGGTCAGCTTTTTAAAGTCCTTCACTGACGAGTTATATATCCTAAACAACCTTGAGAGATAGCTGGAAAGGTTGAATATCTAAAGGAGGGGATGAAGCATGTTTAAACTTTTTTTAGATCCAGGACATGGGGGAAAAGACTCTGGAGCAACGGGAAACGGCCTTATGGAAAAAAATATTACACTAAAAATTTGTCAACTGATTCGAGACAGACTGCAGAACGATTATGAAGGAATTGCCATTCTCATGAGCCGTTCAGGGGATTCTTATCCGACATTGACTGCCAGAACAGAGAAAGCCAACGCTTGGGGGGCAGACTTTTATTTATCTGTTCACGTTAATTCCGGGGGAGCAACAGGATTCGAATCTTTTATCTATCCGGGCGTCGGACAACCTACCACTTCGTATCAAAATACCATTCATCAAGAAATTATAAAAGCAACGGGGTTCTATGATCGAGGGAAAAAGCAGGGGGACTTTCATGTTCTTCGCGAAAGCCGAATGCCGGCGCTTTTAACGGAAAACGGCTTTTTATTGATAATACTGAAGATGCGACAAAGCTGAAAGATCCCAGCTTTATTGAAAAAATAGCAAAAGGTCATGTTCAGGGGATTGTAAAGATCGCCAACTTAAAACCTATAACACCAAAGGATTCTGCTGGTTAATCGGCTATGGCCGATAAAGCGCTTAGCAGCACGTATTAAAGATCATGTCATCCATTGAATGATTATTGCTTAACAAGATAGGACCGTTTTAAACTACTGCAAATCTTTAAGCGAAACAGGGAGGCTGTCTCGATTTTTGACAACCTCCCTGTCTCTATTCCCTTCTTCATACAACTGTGAAAATGAATCATGAAAAAACGTCCCGGGCGAGATTCGAACTCGCGACCTACAGCTTAGGAGGCTGTCGCTCTATCCTGCTGAGCTACCGGGACACTGATAAAAATTATAAGGTGAATTAGAACGAAGGTCAATAACTTTATCAAAATAAGTTGGAGAATAAGGAGAAAAGTAGGTGACCGTGTAATCTTTTCCATGGCAAGTTTTCTTATCTACAGAATAAACATCCTTTTAAATATATGTCTTTTGGAAAGTGATGATCGTACCCAATTTCCATTTTTATGCTCACTTTATGCTATGTTTCGATAATCATCCAGTGTTGATGAAAACCAAGACGGGTTCAAAAAATTATTATATGAAAAAAACAAACCATCCAATCTTATACCATTATTGTAAACGGAATGACCTGATGATAAAAAATCCGATCGAACCGAAAAGGATGAGAAGAAATATAGGTAAATCCCAAGTTTCTAAAACGACATCGCGTCCATAGGTAATATTCACATCTTTCCAACTGCAATAAGCAATATAAAGGAGGATTTCATTTTTTACAACGTTGATCATAGTACTTGCGTTTTTGTATTGCCGTTCTATATTTTCTTCCGTTAAAACAACCATGTAATTATAAAGGTGTGGGAATTTTTCGAGAATTGCAAGCCCCATCCATAAAATGGCGCCTGTAATCGGGAGGAAAAAAATGGCCTCTTTGCTGCCCCATTTGTCTATTTCTCCGACCAAGTTATAATGAATTGGAACTCGATTCGGCAAGGAAGACCAGTGCATGAATAAGTGTATAACACTTCCGATGTACACTAATAATGAAATGATGTTTAGAACGTTTTCTAATGGCTTCTTTTTTAATTTTAATGCAGGACGCTTTCGAATTTCCATTTTGATCGCCTCCGGTGTTTATGGTTAACTAATTAAAATACGGGCAATGACCGTTAAAGTTTCAAGAGAAATTTGAAAAATGAAGAGAAAAAATGATGCCTATGATTGGGCATTCATATCGACACAATTTGTCGATATAAGGAAAACTTATGAAAAACAATAACATTCTTGTTATTTACTTATGTTAGCGCTTGTATTAAGATGAACATATAAGAAAAGTTTGAATTTCCATTCAAACTTTTCGCTGCATAGTCTTACATAACAGAAGAGGGGGAATTGGGATGACAAACGACGTTTTTAACGCTCGTTCATCATTCGAAGTGAATGGTAAACGATATCATTATTATCGTCTAGCGGCTTTAAAGGATGCCAATGTGGCAGATGTCAGCCGCTTGCCATATTCGATCAAAGTATTATTAGAATCAGTTCTCCGCCAATATGATGGCAGAGTCATTAAAAAAGAACATATTGAAAATTTGGCGAAATGGGGTTCAAAAGACGTAGAGGGCGGAGAAGTTCCGTTCAAACCATCCCGCGTTATTTTGCAAGATTTTACAGGTGTACCAGCGGTTGTAGACCTGGCTTCATTGCGTAAAGCGATGAGCGATATGGGTGGAAAACCAGAAATGATCAATCCGGAAATTCCGGTGGATCTTGTCGTTGACCATTCTGTTCAAGTCGACAAATATGGAACTTCTGACGCTTTGGAAAAAAACATGGAATTGGAATTTGAACGAAATGCTGAACGATACCAATTCTTAAACTGGGCACAAAAGGCCTTTAAAAACTATCGTGCAGTTCCGCCGGCAACCGGGATTGTCCACCAAGTAAACCTTGAATATCTTGCAAGTGTGGTTCACGTAAAAGAAACAAGCCCGAACGAATATGAAACTTATCCAGATACTCTAGTAGGTACGGATTCCCATACAACCATGATCAACGGACTTGGTGTATTGGGATGGGGCGTAGGTGGTATCGAAGCAGAAGCTGGTATGCTTGGACAACCTTCTTATTTCCCAATTCCTGAAGTCATTGGTGTCAAATTAACAGGAGAACTACCAAACGGTTCGACTGCGACAGACTTGGCGTTAAAAGTGACTCAAGTACTTCGTCAAAAAGGCGTGGTAGGAAAATTTGTTGAATTCTTCGGTCCGGGTGTTTCTAAGCTGCCGCTTGCCGACCGTGCTACCATTGCCAATATGGCGCCTGAATATGGGGCAACATGCGGATTCTTCCCGGTAGATGACGTATCGTTAAGCTATCTTCGCTTGACTGGACGCGAAGAAGAACATGTCCAAATTGTTGAAAAATACTTAAAAGAAAATGATATGTTCTTTAATCCTAAAGAAGATCCAATCTACACAGACGTTGTAGAAATCAATCTTTCTGAAATTGAGTCGAATTTGTCGGGCCCAAAACGCCCACAAGACTTAATTCCGCTTTCAAAAATGCAATCTTCTTTCCGTCAAGCCGTTACAGCACCACAAGGCACGCAAGGTTTCGGGTTGACGGAAAAAGAATTTGATAAAGAAGCCGTTGTAAAGTTCGAAAACGGCGAAGAAGTGACTATGAAAACGGGAGCAGTGGCGATCGCTGCTATCACTTCCTGTACCAATACATCTAACCCTTATGTATTGATCGGTGCCGGATTGGTGGCAAAAAAAGCCGTTGAAAAAGGGCTGAATGTACCGAAATATGTCAAAACTTCTTTAGCTCCTGGATCTAAAGTGGTAACTGGTTATTTACGCGACTCCGGCTTGTTAAGCTATCTTGAAAAAATCGGATTTAACCTTGTTGGTTACGGTTGTACGACGTGTATCGGCAACTCCGGACCGCTTCTTCCGGAAATTGAAAAAGCAATTACGGATTCCGACCTCTTCGTGACATCTGTATTGTCCGGAAACCGCAACTTTGAAGGTCGTATTCATCCGCTTGTAAAAGCAAACTATCTTGCTTCGCCTCCATTAGTTGTGGCTTACGCACTTGCCGGAACAGTGGATATCGACTTGCAAAACGACCCAATCGGAAAAGACAAAGATGGAAACGATGTATTCTTTAAGGATATCTGGCCTTCTTCCGATGAAATTAAAGAAGTCGTTCAACGTACGGTAACTCCAGAATTGTTCCGTAAAGAATATGAACGTGTTTTCGATGACAACGCCAAATGGAATGCGATTAAAACCAGCAATGAACCACTTTATAATTGGGATCCAAATTCGACTTACATTCAAAACCCTCCATTCTTTGAAGGGCTTTCTGAAAATCCTGAAGAAATTAAACAGCTTACAGGTTTGCGTGTAGTCGGAAAATTCGGCGACTCCGTTACAACAGACCATATTTCGCCTGCAGGAGCCATTGGCGTGAATACTCCGGCAGGAAAATATTTACGCTCCAAAGGCGTAGAACCGCGCAATTTCAACTCGTACGGCTCCAGACGTGGCAACCATGAAGTCATGATGCGTGGAACATTTGCCAATATCCGCATCCGCAACCAAATCGCTCCTGGAACGGAAGGCGGATTTACGACTTATTGGCCGACAGGAGAAGTAATGCCAATTTATGATGCATGCATGAAATATCAACAAGACGGAACGGGTCTAGTCGTTCTCGCCGGAAAAGACTATGGAATGGGTTCTTCCCGTGACTGGGCAGCAAAAGGTACGAAACTTTTAGGAATTAAAACCGTTATCGCTGAAAGCTATGAACGTATTCACCGTTCTAACCTTGTGATGATGGGTGTTCTTCCTCTTCAATTCAAACAAGGTGAAAATGCGGAAGTTCTTGGCTTAACCGGTAAAGAAACGATCGATGTTCATATCGACGATAATGTCAAACCTCATGACATTATTAAAGTAACGGCAACGGACGAAAACGGCAATAAGAAAGAATTCGAAGTGATGGTTCGTTTTGATTCAGAAGTAGAACTTGACTATTACCGTCACGGCGGAATTTTACAAATGGTTCTTCGTCGCAAATTTGAACAATTAAAACATGCGTAATCCTTCTTAAAAAGAGGTTGACAAAATTTTGTCAGCCTCTTTTTCTTTGTCTTCTAACATTTATGGACAGGCATATAATAGGACAAAGCATATTCGAAAGGAATGTGTCAGCATGATCAAAATAAAATGGGGAGTCCTATTGATTGCTTGTCTTCTGCTGATGGCTGCGAGCCAGCAACTGAAAGCCGATCCATTTCCGGAAAATGCAAAGAAAGAAGAGAAGAATCAATCCAATCTAATGGAAAAGACAGGTAAACAAGATCAGCGTCTAAAGAAAGGAGATCGTCTTCCTGGTTTAAAAATAGGTGAAAACGCACCGGATTTTACGCTGACGACTTTAAAGGGAGAGCGGATACGCTTAAAAGAGAGAAAAGGACAAAAGATTATCATCAACTTTTGGGCTACGTGGTGTCCACCTTGTAAAGAAGAAATTCCGGTTTTGCAGAGATTTTATGAACAAAATAAAGGATCAGTGGAATTGTTGGCAGTCAATATGGATCCTGAATCAAATGTTACACAGTTTGCCCGGAAATATGGCATATCGTACCCTATTCTTTTAGATCAAGACGGCAAAGTGAATGAAACATATAAAGTAGCGGCTATTCCGACAACTTATGTCATTGATGAAAATGGAGTGATCATCCATAAACATATTGGAAATTTACAACTTCAGCAAATGATCAATTGGCTAAAATAATAAAAAATTTTGCAAATTTGTTTATACTCTTTCTTCCACTTGGCCATACTAAAAATCAACAGCACTAACAACGGAGGGAAAACAATGAGAAAAATCAGAAAAAGATCCTTTCATGAATTAGTAAGAGAGAATCGTCAAGCGCTTCTTCATGATCAACAAGCGCTGGATAAGATCGAGGAGAGGCTTGAGGCACGACTGGAAATGAGACGAATGGAAAAAGCGGAATAAATTTTTGCGTTATAATCCCCCCAGAACAGGAGAAACTTTATGTCAAGGGGGAATTTTTTTATGAGCAATCCACATAAAAAAAGCAAATATTTTGTGCCGGATCATTTAGGCACCCAGCCTCGTGCAGCAGGAGGCAACAAAGGCAAAAAAATGCAAGACAAATCAGGACACCACGCACAAGTGATCCAGACGAAAGGCGAGTAAATCCAGCTCTCAATATATGACGACAAGGAGGATGTTTCATGACCAATCATCGTCCAAATCCAGACGATCGCAGTGACAATGTAGAAAAATTGCAAAACATGATTCATCATACGATTGAAAACATGGAAAGAGCAGAGGAATCAATGGCCTATACAGATTCCGAAGAACAATTAGAAAAAATTAAAGAAAAAAATGAACGCCGTCGTCAAAGCATCGAGGGATTCCGGAATGAAATAAAAGACGAAGCTTCCAATCAGCAAACAGAATAACAAATTTAGGGCTGACTCACTTGAGTCGCCCTTTTCTTATGCCATCAGAAGCAGTTTAAAAGCGAATGATCGAGTATTGTGATAAAATATCAATGGCTTGAAGTGAGAGTGTTCATGCTTATTTCGGAAAAAAATGAATCGAAATGATTACATACGGGTACACCGCGGAAACGGAAAAAGGGGAAACGTCTCCTTTTACGATGAAATGCTGTTTCTGTAAAGTGTAAAGATTAGGTTCTTTCGATTTCGCTGTAAAAAGAACATTCCCGAACGACACGAAGCATGAGAACGATCTAAAATGCCTGTCCAAGCAATATCCGTAGGCAAGGAGGGACGGTTATGGCATTTGGAATCAAAAGGGAAGAACTGTTAAATTGGAAACATCGAATTGAAAATGGCGAAATTGCTTTTTTAACACATTTTTGGTTGGACAGCCGCTTTCCTGATTGTCACAGTGTGACGAAAGTAGGGTGTAATGACCTTGAAAAGTTAGCCAAATGGGGGAAAAAATACGGTTTGAAAAAAGAATGGATTCACATTCGACGAGACGGTTACTCCCATTTTGATCTTCTTGGGGAAAAACAAAAAGAAATCCTTCAATCAGAAGGATTGACAGACCATATTCGGCATTTTCGCCTTTAGGTTCAACGTTTTCCGTTAATTCTTCCAGGGCGGTCTCTAAAAGAAATTCTTTTGGGGCCGCCCTATAATTTTTTACGATTGAAGCGTATATTGATAAATCGGTTCATCCAATTTTTCGCTATAATCCACATAAAGATCATGTTCGTCGAAAAACCAGAGGTCTTTTTCATCTACATAATATACAACCCCGTTATATTCTGCTTTCGCTCCAATCTGGATGGGTTCTTCTTTTGAAACTCCCAGTGAAAATCCTTGATGAAGCGGACTGGACCCGCCGTAACGGGCAAAGAATCGTACGAATTCTCCTTTTTTCACGCCCATTTCATCCTCAAACCACTCAATCGCCTTTTTGGATATCTGAATATTCATTTTTCATACACCTCGTTTTGTTTTGGATTAGATCCAATACTTATCTCATAGTTAGTTTACCTTCCTTGGCCAAAAAAGAACAACCAATAAGCACGTCGAAGCTGACCCGTTTCCTTCTACTCTTATTCGCGAATACGATCGTTCGAATATCGGATCAACGTTCTCTCTGTAGATATATAATGTCGTAATGGCACTCCCAGAAAAAAAGAGCCTTTTGTGATAAGGCTCTTTTTTCACATCCATTTAATTTTTGGCTCCGTTTTATTCAGAATTCTTTTGACGTTTGCTCGGTGGCGGAAAATAACAAAGGATGCCAAGAACAATACGACAATGATCAAGGGGATATCCCCTTTAAAGAAAGTATAGATCACAGCGATTATGGAAACGATGATGGAGGAAAGCGATACATATTTGGATATGTATAAGCTAATCAAAAAGGCTACGACTAATAATAGGAATAAGACCGGCTCGTACGCCAGCAGTACTCCCCCTGATGTAGCCACTGCTTTTCCTCCTCGAAATCCGGCAAAAACGGGAAAGCTGTGCCCAACGGCAGCTGCCATACCTGCGATCAGAGGATGCAAGTCTGCACCGAACCAGATTGGAAGCAAAGTAGCGAGCGTGCCTTTTAGGATATCAGCGATAATCACGACAGATCCTGCTTTTATTCCAAGTGTGCGGAAAGCGTTGGTTGCTCCTAAATTTCCGCTTCCATGTTCGCGGATATCCACACCATAAAATATCTTTCCCACAATCAAGCCAGATGGAATGGAACCAAGCAGATAAGCTATTAAAATAAAGACTACATATTCCATTCTGGTCATTGCCCCTTTTTCCGAACTATGTTGTTATCGGTTTTTATTTTCTTTATATCCAATTCCTATACAATCGTTGATGAACGCCTAAAAATTTTTGAACAATGCCTTTTCCCGCTGAACAGGACGCCCCAATTGGAAGTTTCACTCTATTTTATCATGGTCGGGATCAATAAAAAAAGATTTTTTTATGAAAAGCGAAAGCTTCAGATGAGCAGGATTTAGATTGAAGAGATAGAATAGAATAAAAAGCTGCATGCAGGCTAAAAAAGGAGGAAACAGTATGATCGAGAATCCATCACGAGAAGAAATTGGAGAAATTTTAAAAAAAGCCAAAAGAATTGCCGTTGTGGGTCTAAGCAATAATCCGAATCGCCCCTCTTATGAAGTAGCGGAAGCGATGCAACAGGCAGGATATGAAATCATTCCCGTAAACCCAGCTGTAGATGAAGTGTTGGGTGTTCAAGCGGTCGACTCTTTAACGGATATTGAAGGGCCGGTTGACATTGTGAATGTTTTCCGTCGATCGGAGGCATTGCCGGAAATTGCGGAAGAATTTACAAAGATTGATTGTCCTGTTTTTTGGGCTCAATTAGGGATCGAAAATGAAGAAGTGTACCGATATTTAAAAGAAAAAGGCTACACCGTTATTATGAATCGCTGTATTAAAATCGAGCATGCCATGACAAAATAAACAACATACCTACCTGGGCAAGGGCCAGTCCTCATATAATGAGGCCTGGCCCTGTATCTGTGAAACAGTTTTTCATTTCCTTTCTTGCGCTTTTTTCATGAAAAGGTAAAATAGTGCATAGGTGTCTTTTGAACGTGAATGGAGAACGCTTTTGGATGGTTAAAATGAACCTGTACAAAACCAAATAAAAGATGTTTTGGTTATTTGGACGGATTTTTCATTTATCATTATGTATGTTATAATAAAATGCGAACGTTTGTTTGTTTTTGTTTTGAAAGGGGAATGTTCGTGGCAAATAAGAAGAACCAAATGGAATATAACGAGGATGCGATTCAAGTATTAGAAGGTTTGGAAGCGGTTCGAAAAAGGCCAGGAATGTACATCGGATCAACCGATTCGAAAGGATTGCATCACTTGGTGTATGAAATTGTCGACAATGCGGTGGATGAAGCATTGTCTGGCTATGGTGATGAAATTAGAGTCGTTATACATAAAGACAATTCGGTTAGTGTGGAAGATTTCGGTCGTGGAATGCCGACTGGAATGCATAAACTTGGAAAGCCGACTCCCGAAGTCATTCTCACGGTGCTTCACGCCGGGGGGAAATTCGGACAAGGCGGCTACAAAACAAGCGGCGGTTTGCATGGGGTTGGCGCTTCCGTGGTCAATGCCTTATCGGAATGGCTGATTGTGACTATTCAGCGAGACGGATTCATTTATGAACAACGCTTTCGAAATGGCGGAAAACCGGAAACGACTTTAGAAAAAATCGGAAAAACGACGAAAACAGGAACAAAAATCCACTTTAAACCGGATCCGACTATATTTAGTACGGTTGTGTTCAATTATGAAATCTTATGTGAACGACTAAGAGAAAGTGCCTTTTTATTAAAAGGGCTAAAGATCGATATACGGGATGAACGTTATAATCAACATGATACGTTCTATTTTGAAAACGGCATTGAAGCATTTGTAGAATATTTGAACGAAGATAAAGAACCTTTGCATCCTGTCGCGTTTTTTGAAGGAAAACAAAACGGAATCGAAGTGGAGTTTGCTTTTCAATTTCATGACGGATTTTCGGAAAATGTTCTTTCCTTCGTCAACAATGTCCGTACAAAAGACGGGGGAACTCACGAAGCCGGAGCAAAAACGGCGATGACGCGGGTGTTTAATGATTACGCCAGAAAAGTCAATTTATTAAAAGAAAAAGATAAAAATTTAGAAGGCTCTGACGTTCGCGAAGGATTATCCGCTGTCATTTCCGTCCGGATCCCGGAAGAATTGCTTCAGTTCGAAGGCCAAACAAAAGGAAAACTTGGAACAAGCGAAGCCCGCTCCGCTGTAGATGCCGTTGTTTCCGAACAGTTATCCTACTTTTTAGAAGAAAACCCTGATATCAGTTCTTTGTTGATCAAAAAAGCCATCAAAGCGTCTCAGGCTAGAGAAGCAGCAAGAAAAGCGCGAGAAGAAGCGAGAAACGGGAAAAAACGAAAAAAATCAGATTCCATGCTGTCCGGAAAATTGACACCTGCCCAATCGCGAAATCCTAATCGTAATGAATTGTATTTGGTGGAAGGGGATTCCGCGGGCGGCTCTGCAAAACAAGGACGCGACCGGAGATTCCAAGCTGTGCTTCCGTTGCGTGGAAAAGTAATCAACACGGAAAAGGCAAAGCTTCAGGATATTTTTAAAAATGAAGAAATCAATACGATCATCCATGCCATTGGAGCCGGCGTCGGTCCTGATTTTTCTGTAGAAGACTCCAATTATGACAAAGTTATTATTATGACGGATGCCGATACGGACGGAGCGCATATTCAAGTACTTCTTCTCACGTTCTTTTATCGCTATATGAGGCCATTAATTGAAGCGGGAAAAGTATTTATCGCGCTTCCTCCTTTGTACAAGGTCAGCAAAGGAACGGGGAAAAAAGAGATAGTGGAATACGCATGGACGGAAAAGGAATTGCAGGCGGCCATTAAAAAAGTCGGCAAAGGCTATATGATTCAGCGCTATAAAGGGCTAGGCGAAATGAATGCGGACCAGCTGTGGGAAACGACTATGAATCCCGAAACAAGAACGCTCGTCCGGGTTCGAATCGATGATGCCGCCCGGGCGGAACGGCGAGTGACGACCTTGATGGGAGATAAAGTAGAGCCGCGTCGCAAATGGATTGAAAATCATGTGGCGTTTGGCCTTGAAGAAGATGTGAGTCTTCTGGAAAATGAAAATCTGTCCCATCGAGAGGAGGTTGAATAGTCGATGGCAATGGAAGAACGTTTTCAAGATTTACCACTTGAGGAAGTGTTGGGCGACCGTTTTGGCCGGTACAGCAAATACATCATTCAAGATCGGGCGCTGCCGGATGCCCGCGATGGTTTAAAGCCTGTACAAAGGCGCATATTGTACGCAATGCTGGTCGATGGCAATACTCATGACAAAGCTTTTCGAAAATCTGCTAAAACGGTAGGTAATGTCATTGGCAATTACCACCCGCACGGTGATTCCTCTGTTTACGAAGCCATGGTCAGGATGAGCCAAGACTGGAAATTGCGGAACCTGCTGATCGAAATGCAAGGAAACAACGGAAGCATCGACGGCGACCCTCCGGCTGCAATGCGTTATACAGAAGCGAGACTGTCCGCGATCGCATCAGAGCTGCTGAGGGACATTGATAAAAAAACAGTTGATTTTGTGCCTAATTTTGATGATACCGCATATGAACCGACCGTCCTCCCGGCAAGATTTCCAAATTTGCTTGTGAACGGTTCTACGGGTATTTCGGCTGGATATGCGACGGAAATACCGCCTCATCATTTAGGAGAAATTATTGACGGTGTCATTATGCGAATGGATCAACCTGATTGCACCGTAGACGATTTGATGAAGGTCATTAAGGGTCCTGATTTCCCGACCGGGGGCATTATACAAGGAATTGACGGAATCAAAAAAGCATATGAAACAGGAAAAGGAAAAATTGTGATACGCGGTAAAACGGAAATAGAAACGATTCGCGGCGGGCGCAAACAAATTGTGGTAACTGAAATTCCGTTTGATGTCAATAAAGCGAATCTTGTCAAACGGATTGAAGAGTTTCGTATTGACAAAAAAGTGGAAGGAATCGCCGAAGTCCGGGATGAAACCGATCGAACGGGCATGCGGATCGTCATTGAATTGAAAAAAGAAGCAAATGCAGAAGGAATTCTGAACTATTTGTATAAAAATAGCGATCTGCAAATTGCGTACCACTTCAACATGGTGGCGATTCATGAGCGCCGGCCGAAACTGATGAGTTTGCCTGCCCTGTTGGACGCTTATATCGCCCATCAAAAAGAAGTGGTCACGAACCGTTCAAAATACGATTTGCAAAAAGCGAAGGAAAGACAACATATTGTAGAAGGATTAATCAAAGCGCTGTCCATACTCGATGAAGTGATTGCGGTGATTAGAGGATCCAAAGACAAAAAAGACGCAAAGCTGAATTTAATGAATCGATTTGAATTCTCTGAACCGCAAGCAGAAGCGATCGTTTCCCTTCAACTGTACCGCCTTACCAATACGGATGTCACTGCTTTGCAAAAAGAAGCGGAAGATTTGAAAAAGAAAATCGCTGAATTGACGGCCATATTGGAAAGCGAAAAGAAACTATTGTCCGTTATTAAAAAGGAATTAATCGAAATGAAAAAGCGGTATGGGGATGAAAGACGGACGACCATTGAAAAAGAAATAGAAGAAATAAAAATCAATCCTGAAGTGACCGTTGCTATTGAAGACGTCATGGTAACCGTTACGAAAGAAGGATATATTAAGAGAACAAGTCTTCGTTCCTACTCGGCTTCAAGCGGTGCCGATTTGGCGATGAAAGATTCAGATCGGTTGCTGTTCCAAGCGGAATTGAGCACCACCGATGTGCTGCTATTGTTCACTAACAAAGGGAATTATTTGTATATTCCTGTACACGAATTGCCTGATATTCGCTGGAAAGAAATGGGGCAGCATATTGCCAACCTGATCGCCATAGGAAAAGACGAAAAGATCATTCAAGCCATTGCGGTCCAAAATTTTGAGGAAAAGGGCTATCTTCTCTTTTTCACGAAAAACGGCATGACCAAAAAATCTGAACTGTCTCAGTATAAAGCACAGCGCTATTCACGTCCGCTTGTGGCCATTAATTTAAAAGATAATGATGAAGTAATCGATGTGTTTTTAACAAACGGCCAAATGGATGTGTTCATTGCTACAAGGTTGGGATATGGGCTATGGTTTGAAGAAGAAGAAATTAATACCGTAGGACCAAGAGCGGCCGGAGTAAAAGGCATCAATTTAAAAGAAGATGATTATGTGGTCAGAGGAAAAGTATTCGTCCGAGGAGAACAGCCTTATATTTTTGTGGCAACCCAGCGCGGAGCTGTGAAAAAAATGAAATTGAATGAAATGGAAAAAATGTCCAGAGCCAAACGGGGCCTTGTTTTATTAAGAGAATTAAAATCCCATCCGCACCGAATTGCGTATTTAGATCTCACCGACAATGACTCCATCGTTTATTTGCGAACGGAAAAAGGAGTCGTAGAAACGGTTTCCCTTTCCGGATTAAGAGAGAATGACCGCTACTCAAATGGCAATTTTGCCATTGACGAATCAGAAAGCGGTACAGTCATAGAAGGATGGACAGAAAAACCGTCCGGTACAGAGTAAAGGATTTTTCTACGGCGAGATATATGTATAAGCAATGCTGTAAAACAAAAGTAGAAGGATCTCCCATCAAAAAGATTTTGATGGGAGATTTTTTTTGCACAATAATTCATTTGTATTGTTTTGAACAAATCATCAGACAAACGATATGGGTATTTATATCCATTTTTTAAAACATGTCGCTCTTTTTCGGATCACTTCCAAGAAGGTACTACTTTTTAATGCCAAACCGTTTTCCACCGTAAAATCTTCAAACGCCCCATCAAGAAGTTAATCCTTTCAAGCAATGGATGTGGCAAAACAATGACTCCAATGCAGGAAATACAATGCCCCAAATTTAAGAAGGAAGAAAAATTTCATTTCAGCAAAGAGTTGTTCTCTTTAAATTTTTTCTTGCTGCCTATGAGTTTATTTATACGAAAAGGTAAAATGATTCTACAAATTTTATAAATTCCTATAAATTCCTATCAAAAAACTGCGGAAAAATTCGTTGACTTTTAGTAACTTTCTGATAAAATAAAAAGCAATTAAACTTATCAAGAACGACGGAGGGACCTGGCCCAATGAAGTCTGGCAACCTGCCTTGAAAAGAAGGTAAGGTGCCAATTCCAGCAAAATGGTATCCATTTTGGGAGATAAGGTATGTATGATATGGTACCTATTGATTCTTTCCTGAAATGGAAAGATTTTTTCATTTTACCATCAGCCTCTAAACAGGAACACCAATGAGTGGTATAGAAAGAAGGGGTATTTTGAGCGAATTATTAACGTTTGACACGTGGGATCATTATCAACTACCGAAATTTGATGAAAAGAGTGAAACAAAAGGGGCATTAGAAGTTCTGGAATGGGCCTATGACCATTATGGAGAAAAAATTGTCTATTCGTGCAGTTTTGGAATAGAAGGAAGTGTACTTGTGGACTTGATTTATAAAATCAATCCAAAAGCGACCGTCGTTTTCTTAGACACAGGACTGCACTTTCAAGAAACATACGAAACCATTGATAAAGCGAGAGAACGTTATCCGGAACTGAACATCGTCATGCAAAAGCCGGAATTAACGCTGCAGCAGCAAAGTGAACAATACGGTGAAGAATTATGGAAAAAAGATCCGAATTTGTGCTGCCATCTACGCAAAATTGTTCCGCTAAAAAGTGTTCTCGAACCTGTTGAAGCATGGATCTCAGGCTTGAGAAGGGAACAATCAGAAACAAGAAAACACACGAATTACATAAACCTTGATAAAAAGTTTGGCAAAATTAAAATTTGTCCATTAATTCATTGGACGTGGAAAGAAATTTGGCGGTATGCGTATAATGAAGAACTGACTTACCATCCTTTGCACGATCAAGGATACCCAAGCATCGGATGCCAGCCTTGCACCTCTCCTGTATTTGATTTAGAGGATTTACGGGCCGGAAGATGGAAAGGCACCGGAAAAACGGAATGCGGTTTACATCTGCCCTCTTAAAATCACTAAACCAAGTAGACTGATTAAATATATAAAATAAGGAGGATCCTCTACATGACCGAAATAAAACCGCACGGAGGAGTTCTAATTCAAGCGTACAATCCAGAATATCCATTCGAAGGCATTGAAAAAGAAATTGAGCTGGATGCCACTGCTTTAAGCGATCTTGAATTAATCGCGACAGGAGCCTATAGTCCTTTAACAGGATTCCTAGAAGAAAAAGATTACAACAGCGTAGTCGAAACGATGAGGCTCTCCAACGGCATTGTTTGGAGCATCCCCATTACACTGCCGGTCACAAAAGAAAAAGCAGCCGATCTACAAATCGGGGAACAGGTTCGGCTTACTTTTGACGGTGCTACATATGGTGTGATCACCATTAAAGATATTTATGAACCAGATCAACAAAAAGAGGCGGAATTGGTTTACAAAACAACGGAACTAGCCCATCCGGGTGTGAAAAAAATGTTCAGCCGCGGAAATGTTTATGTAGGAGGTCCTATTGTTCTAGTCAAAAGAATTAAAAGAACGCAATTTAGCGAATTTTATTTTGACCCGGCAGAAACGAGAAGAATTTTCGCAGAAAAAGGCTGGAAAAAAGTTGTCGGCTTTCAAACCAGAAATCCGGTTCATCGGGCGCATGAATATATTCAGAAATCAGCTCTTGAAATTGTGGACGGCCTCTTTTTAAATCCGCTTGTCGGGGAAACAAAAGCAGACGACATCCCTGCTGATGTCCGGATGGAAAGCTACCAAGTACTTTTGAAAAATTATTACCCTGAAGACCGTGTGTTTTTAGCCGTATTCCCGGCAGCCATGCGCTACGCCGGCCCAAGGGAAGCTGTATTCCACGCGATGGTGCGAAAAAATTATGGCTGCACGCATTTTATCGTCGGGAGAGACCATGCAGGAGTCGGAAATTATTACGGTACGTATGACGCTCAAAAAATATTTGACCAATTTACTCGGGAGGAAATTGATATTACTCTCTTATTCTTTGAACATAGTTTTTACTGTACGAAATGTGAAAGCATGGCGTCTACGAAAACTTGCCCGCATGGAAAAGAACACCATGTCATATTATCAGGAACAAAAGTAAGGGAAATGCTCCGCAATGGAGAAGTGCCGCCTAGCACTTTTAGCCGTAAGGAAGTGGTGGAAGTTTTAATTAAAGGCTTAAAAGAAAAAGCGCCGGTTCATCAATAAAAAAGCGCTAGTGCTTCTAAAACCAGCCGTTGACTTCTTAAATAGGGAGTTGGCGGCGGGTTCAATCAAAAAGTATTAATAGATCTCAACACTACTTGTATAAAGCTTTTATAAATGAGTCAGCAAAAAGGGGAATATAGAATGGCACAAAATATTGTATGGCATGAACCATCTTTGCAAAAAGAGGAACGCCGGAAACGGAATGGGCATCACAGCGCTGTATTCTGGTTTACAGGGCTGTCGGGATCAGGAAAATCCACGATCGCCAACCGCGTCGCCAAAAAACTTCATGAATTAGGGGTGCAGACTTATGTGTTAGATGGGGACAATATCCGCCACGGTTTAAACAAAGACCTCGGATTTTCGGAACAAGATCGCAAAGAAAACATTCGCCGAATTGGAGAAGTCGCCAAATTATTTGTAGATAGTGGGCAAATGGTATTTACTGCTTTTATTTCCCCATTTCGTGAAGATCGTGAAACGGTCAGAAAATTGCTCGAAGAAGATGAATTTATTGAAGTGTATGTCAAATGTCCCCTCAGCCAATGCGAAGAACGTGATCCAAAAGGACTTTATAAAAAGGCGCGTAAAGGAGAGATTTCAGATTTCACAGGTATCTCTTCTCCCTATGAAGAGCCTGAATCGCCTGAAATCGTATTGGAGACCGATCGGTTTTCAATCGAAGAATGCGCGGAACAGCTTTTGTCCTATATAAAAGAAAGAAATTGGATCTAAAGGAGGAGGAATTTCTATGAGTTATGAAAAAGTGTGGAAGGATAATCCCAAATTGAATAAGGATGAACTTCGGAAACTGGAAAAAGA
This sequence comes from Bacillus sp. FSL W8-0223, assembly GCF_038006805.1. Classification (NCBI taxonomy): domain Bacteria; kingdom Bacillati; phylum Bacillota; class Bacilli; order Caryophanales; family Bacillaceae; genus Bacillus; species Bacillus sp. FSL W8-0223. The sequence goes on along the minus strand of NZ_JBBOVX010000001.1, from coordinate 1,844,404 downwards.
CGGTTTGGAAATTTTTAATGATATTCCATACTATGCGGAACACGGCTTCTCATCCATTCCAAAAGAAGAATGGGGTGCATTTAAATGGGCGGGGCTTTATTTGCAACGTCCGAAAGAAGACGGCTATTTTATGATGAGGGTAAAAGTGCCGACTGGAATACTAAACAATGAACAGTTAGAAACTTTGGCGGGCATTGCAAAAGATTTTGGACGAAACTTTTTTGATATTACAACTCGCCAAGCCGTCCAATTTCATTGGTTGAGAATTGAAAACATTCCGGAAATTTTTGATCGCTTGAATAAAGTGGGATTGACCAGCACTTTCGCCTGCGGTGATGTTCCTCGGAATATTCTCGGAAATCCGTTGGCAGGCATTGATAAAGACGAAGTATTGGATACTCGTCCGATCGTTCAAGAAATACATGAATTTCTGACCGGCAACGAAGATTTTTCCAACCTGCCTCGAAAGTTTAAAATTTCAATCAACGCTAATGTTTATAATTCCGGACAAGCAGAAATCAATGACTGTGCATTCGTTCCAGCCAAAAAAGTCATCGACGGAGAGGAAAAGATAGGGTTCCATCTAAAAGTTGGCGGCGGGTTGTCCGCGGTGCCAAAACTAGCTGTTCCACTCGATATCTTTGTACTGCCTGAAAAAGTAAAAGATGTTGTAAAAGGCGTTCTGACCATTTTCCGTGATTACGGTTATCGGGAAAGACGAAATCATGCACGCTTGAAATTTTTAGTGGCGGATTGGGGTCCGGAAAAATTCAAAGAAAAATTGTTAGAACTTACCGGTCCGCTTCCTGAAGCAGGAACTGATCTGACAAAAGGATGGAATGCCAGCTATTTTTACGGAGTTCATCCACAAAAACAAGAAGGACTGCATTACGTCGGTTTGAATATTCCAGTGGGAAGACTGCAAGTAGAAGATGCATTGGAATTGGCTCGGCTGGCGAAAAAATATGGAAACGGAGAAGTCCGGACATGTGGTTCGCAAAATTTGATTATTGCCAATGTTCCGACTGAAAATGTAGATGCTTTGCTTAAAGAACCTATTCTGGAGAAATTCTCGATACGTCCACCGCGTTTCACCGCTTATGCCATTTCATGCACAGGTATTGAATTTTGTAATTTAGCTTTGACTGAGACAAAAGAAAGAATGAGACGGCTTGCCGCATTTCTTGACAAGGAAGTGGATGTGGATGTTCCGGTTCGCATCAATATGGTGGGCTGCCCTAACTCTTGCGGCCAGCGGCAAATTGCTGATATTGGCTTGCAAGGAGTTTTAATGAAAAATAAAGAAAAGAAAATGGTGCAAGCATTTGAAATCAATGTTGGCGGAACATTGTTGAATGGCGGCCAATTTAACCAAAAATTAAAAGGAAGAATCGACGGCGAACATCTGCCGTTTGTATTAAAAGAATTCTTAACCTATTTCAGCAAGACCAAATTGGAAGGCGAAACGTTTTTTGAATACTTCAAACGAGTGGGAATAGAACCACTTCAAGAAGAGTTGGATCGTATATTAAGCAATTTGGCCTTAACAGCTTGACAAGAAAGAGGAAAACTATGACTCTATATCGTTTTGAAGTCATCACAGAGGATCAGCAAATGATACCTGTCATCATTGCGGCTGACAATGACGAACGGGCATTTGAATTAGTTGAAATAGAATTGGAAAAATTTTATTTAACCTTACCGCCCATTGAAGAAATTGTGTTATATGAAAAAAAGAAACTAAGAAATGGCGGCGGATTTGTCATTGGAACCGATCATGATCAATACGCAAAATATTGATAGGAGTTGAGAAAGTTGGGAAAAGTGTTCCTGGTGGGAGCCGGCCCAGGCGATCCAGAATTAATTACATTAAAAGGTTTAAAAGCCATTCAAGAGGCGGACGTGATTTTATACGACCGCCTTATAAATCCCGCATTGTTGGATTATGCCAAACAGGGAGCTACTCTGATTTTCTGCGGTAAATTGCCGAAACATCACCATCTCCAGCAAGAAACGATTAATCACATTCTAGTAAAACATGCAAAAGCAGGGAAAACAGTGACGCGGTTAAAAGGAGGCGATCCCTTTGTGTTTGGAAGAGGCGGGGAGGAAGCGGAATTTTTAGTAAAGAATGGCATTCCGTTTGAAGTAGTGCCTGGCATAACATCAGGAATCGCTGCCCCGGCTTATGCCGGAATTCCTGTTACCCATCGGGAGTATAGCGGCAGTTTTGCTTTTGTGGCTGGACATCGCAAGGAAGGAACCCATGAAGACTTGAAATGGGAAGCTCTGGCAAAAGGAATCGATACGCTGGCCATATATATGGGAGTCAGCAATCTTCCGTACATTCAAGAACAATTGCTGAAATTCGGCAAACCGAAAGATACCCCAGTTGCTCTAGTTCATTGGGGAACTACCTCCCAGCAGCGGACTGTAACAGGTACGTTGGAAACCATCGTTGATGTAGTTCGTCGAGAAAAGGTGGAAAATCCAAGCATGATTGTGATTGGGGAAGTGGTAAAGCTGCGGGAGAAGCTGAGTTGGTTTGAAAAAACCGAGCCGTTCATTTTAATGGGGGAATCCGTATGAAAGCCGTCCTATATATTTGCCATGGAAGCCGGGTCAAAAAAGGATGCGAACAAGCGATTGAATTTGTTCGACAAGTTCAAAAAGAGATATCCATCCCAATTCAAGAAATTGCATTTCTTGAATTGGTCCGGCCTACGATCAAAAACGCTTTTTTACGCTGCATTGAAAAAGGGGCTGACGAAGTATATGTCATTCCCATTCTCCTCTTTGCGGCAGGACACGTGAAAACCGATATTCCTAAAATCTTGCTGCAGCTGCAAGTTTCTTATCCTTCTGTGACGATCCTGTATGGAGAACCGATTGGCGTACATAAAAGTGTGTCTGAAATATTAAAAAATAGAATCAAAGAAACAGGAGTTCCGATTAAGGACCATGCAGGAGTATTGCTTGTAGCACGCGGCAGCAAAGACAAGGATATGCAGCTTGATTTTAACGAACTTGCTCGTCGATTTAAACAAAAAACCGAGTATTTTTATGTGAAAACTTCTTATCTAACTGGGGCGTCTCCAAGCTTTGAAGAAGCTTTGGAAGAGATGGTCAATGAATCTCGACTTAAACAAATTTTTGTACTCCCATATTTGTTATTTACCGGACTCTTAATGAAAGGGATGGAAAAGAAAATTCGTGATCTCGATACAGAAAAGGATGTCATCTTATGCCGTTATTTAGGATATGATCCTTTGCTGAAAGAAGCTGTCCAAGATCGAGTGAAAAATGCGTTGAAAATGGGGGAAATCCATGTTTCCTATTATGGTTGATTTATCGGATAAAAAAATCGTTGTAGCGGGCGGCGGTCATGTCGCCTACCACAAGATTCAACATTTGCTAAAATATCACGTTCATGTTCATGTTGTGAGCCCTACTTTTCACCATAGGATCGTGGAGCTGGCAAATGAAAAAAAGGTGACGCTTATTCAAAAGTCGATTGAATATGAGGATTATAAAGACGCTTTTTTCGTCATTGCTGCTACCAATTCCAAAATCGTAAATGATCAAATAGCCAATTCGGCCAAACCTCATCAGCTTGTGGTCAATACAACGGATCCCCAAAAAGGAAATTGCACGATCCCGGCATCATTCAATCGTGGAAAATTAGTCATCGGTGTATCAACAGGAGGAGCCAGTCCCACTTTGGCTAAACAGATTAAAAACCAAATAGCCGAGCAATATGATGAGCGCTATGAATCTTACTTAGAATTTTTATTTGAAATCAGGGAAACAATCAAACAGCATATATCAGATCCGCAAGAAAAAAGAAAATGGCTGAAAAAAGCGGTAGACCCCATTTATCTATCTTCAACCAAAGAACAGCAACGGTTTAGAGAGCAACTGGAATCTGTATGGAATCACGATCTATTATGATTGGTTTGTTTGTGTTTGAATGGAGGAACAATAATGCAAAAATTAATCGTACTTGCATTAGTAGGTTTAGCGGCACAATTAGTAGACGGATCGCTTGGAATGGGTTATGGTTTAACATCCACTTCCTTGCTGTTATTGTATGGCATCGCTCCGGCTGCAGCCTCCGCTTCTGTTCATTTGGCAGAAGTGGTGACAACGGCAGCGTCCGGCATTTCTCATATACGTTTCGGAAACATCGACAAAGAAATCGTCTTGAAATTAATTATCCCTGGATCCATCGGGGCTTTCCTAGGTGCTACCGTATTAAGTAATCTTCCGGGAGACGTGTTAAAGCCGTACATCTCCATTTTTCTTCTACTTTTAGGGGTGTACATTATATTTCGCTTTATTTTCCGATCCAGTCAGAATGAAAAGGCTGAAGGAAAAAAAGTGTCCAAAAAACTGTTCGTTCCCTTAGGATTTATCGCCGGATTTTTCGATGCGACCGGCGGTGGGGGATGGGGCCCGATAGCAACCCCGACATTGTTATCCAAAAAGGATCTGGAACCGAGGAAAGTGATCGGTTCAGTGGATACAAGCGAATTCGCAGTATCACTTGCGTCAAGCATAGGATTTCTTCTTTCGCTAGGAGCGAATGAAATCAACTGGATCTGGACATTGGCCTTAATGATTGGAGGCCTGATTGCCGCACCGATCGCCGCATTTTTAATAAAAATCATTCCTTCCCATTTGCTAGGTGTCCTTGTTGGTGGAATGATCATTTATTCGAATTTGCAAACATTATTAAAATCAAGAAATTTATCTGATTCGTGGATTACTTTTGCTAATATCGCCGTTTTCCTTGTATGGGCTTTAAGCGTACTGTTTGTGATGAAAAAACATCGAAATTTAGCGGCCCAAAACAGCCGTTTCACCAAAAATCTTAAAAAGATTCATGTCGAATAGAAAACCTTCAAAACTATCATACACGCCTGTTATCAGCAGGCGTGTTGTTCATTTTATTTGAAAAAATGATTGGTTAAGAATACAAAAATAGTATTCATCATCGCGAAAATGAAAAAAATCGGATGTTTTTAAGCAATAGTAAAGGAACCAGGAGTTTAAGACGAAAAAAGCGAATAAATATTATGTCAATTAAGCGATTTTTCAAAATGGAAGAAAGAAGGATGAGATATGACCTATTGTAAAGTTCGGCAAGCTGAAATCTATTATGAAGATTTAGGGGAAGGTAAACCGATTATCATGATGCATGGTTATTCTCCTGACCATCGTTTAATGAGTGGTTGTATGGAACTAGTAAATAAATGGTTGGATAGAATTGAAGAGTCCCTTTAACTAATAAATGAACGCTTAGGAGAAGATGTTATACATAGGGTGATATAGTTCTAATATTATAAGAGCGTGTTATAAAAAAGATGATTTAAACACGCTCTTTTCTTTCATTCTTTTATCATGGTTCATAACATGAATTGGAACAAACAATCTCGAAACCACAATCAGCTACACGTTATCCATTTTGAGCAACGATTATGGGTTTTATTTCTCGCTGATTTGGACTTGAAAACAGGATGTTTTGGACATCTTCTATCACTTGTTCCACAGAATCATAAGGAGGGCTGATATGAAGCATTTTTCGAATGACCTCTTTAGTTTTTCTAGGCAACTTCAATTCTTCTTCCCAGCTCTTTTCCCTGATGGAAACAGGCTTATAGGTTGAATACAGCAAAAAAAGAACAAAATGGCCAAGTGCCATTAGATCTTCTTGAAACGAGAAGGAACATCGTGCGACATGTTTGAAATTTTTCTCATTGAAATCATCACGAGCTCCTATTCGACGTGCTAAACCAAAATCAATAATCAACAGCTGATCGTTGTTCATCAGGATATTGGGGGTCCGCAAATCGCGGTGTATAATCCCTTGGCAATGCAAAAAATGAACAAGTTTTAACACTTCTAATAAGATCAGCAAAGAATCGTCATGATCAAATTCCTTTTTTTGTTGAAAAATAAGTTCTTCAAATGAGTATCCGTCCAATTTTTCCATCACTATAAATTTTCCGGTCTGATCTTGAAAAGAATCGATGTAGGAAGGAAAAGCCGGATGGGAAAGAGACTTCAATATGGCAGCTTCATTTTCAAAAGCGAGACAATCCTTTTGGGATTTTGCTCTTCGCTTCCTTAATTGTTTGACAACCACTTTTTGGCCAAGTGAGTTGTCAAGAGCTTCATACACCAGCCCATATCCTCCTTTACCCAACAATCGAACGATTTCATAACGATTGTTGAGAACGGTTCCGACTTTTAAGGCCCTTTCGAATAAGTCTATCCACTTCTTCATACGCATCCGACTTTATTAGCTGCTATGGGAACGGAAGAAAAATCCGCTCGATTTCCATTTTTTCTTATAGTAATGGTGACCGTAGTGGGAAGAGTGTCTTCTTTCCCATTTCCTGCTGTCGTCGCTGCTATAATGGGAATGGTGACGGTAAGAAGAGGAGTCTAAAATTCTTTTTAAAAATTTTTTTAGCATCCAATCGCCTCCTTACTTTCTTTACGAACGAAAGGCCAAATGGTTTCAAAAAAGGATATGAAAATTGTCTTTTATTTAATAATACGAACGCATTGTAACACTGACAAGATGGAAGGTCGAAGCAAAAAGAAAGAAGGATAGTTAGGCAACTGTTTTGAAGCAGTTAAATTGAAATTTAAGCGTTTCATGCTGTGCGAAAGTAGAAGGGGATCATTCCAGTGAATATCTCCGCATGATCTCAAATATCCATCTTATATAACTAATACCAAGTGGTGAGTCCTCTGCAACAGCAGCATCAGAACGACTTTTAGGTGGAAAATAGGGAGGAGGATAAATGAAAAATGAATTATAAATTGTAGAAATAGCGTTTGCACTGAAATATTGAATGGAATAGACTAAAATAATTTCTTACAATTCTTTCATTCTAAATGGTAAATATAGGTTATAAAACAGAATGACGGATGCGAAAATAGATCGGTTTAATTTGTGAGATGTTTAAGCCAAAAAGCAACATTATAAAATTATTATCATAATCGATCGATGCAGAATGAAAACATTACACGATGAATGACTTTACAGGATCATATAGAATTCATTTCGATCAGACTTTCAAAATGAATACCGAAAGATTTATAATTGGTTGAAATGAAAATTAAGATCAGCGTTTCAAAATTTTTATTTTGTCTCAATGTAACAAGTATACTTATATTATGAGACAATCTATCCTTAACTTCCTATAATATATATTATGTAAACTAAATTATTTTTTCGTAATGTTAGGGGTTCTTCCCTTCAAGTTCCTATAAGATCAATTATTAGGCACTTCCTCTTCTAAGTTCCTCATAATTTTTCGCCAGTTTTTTGTTAAACGAATTATCTATTTTTTAGACGATAATCATCATCTTTTGAACTTGTTATCAATAATCGTTTATTATCACTGGAGGTGTTATTTTAGATGTTGCTGCAAGAAGCTATTGATGAATTTTTACTGTATCTAGAAATCGAAAAAAACTATTCGAAAAACACTGTTGCTGGTTATTCTTTTGATCTTAGGACATTTGAAGATTTTTTGTTAAAGCATCATCGTTCCCTTGAATTGAATGACATTCATAAGACTCTCGTGCGACGTTTTATCCAAGAACAAATTACAAAAGAAAATATGAAACCTAGAACGATTCACCGAAAAATCTCTTGTTTAAAATCGTTTACGAAGTACTGTACACGCGAAAACCTGTTGATGAATGATTTCATGGTTGGTATCGAAACCCCGAAGATTGATAATAAACTACCTGTATATATGACCTTGCAGGAGTTGCAAAAACTCTTTCGATATCTTGAAAATGATACAGGTCGGTTTGCCATTAGGAACCATTTGATGTTTAAATTACTTGCAACGACTGGTATGCGCAGATCTGAATTAGTTGACATAACATGGGAGCAGCTTGACCTATTTAACAACACTATTCGTATCCATGGTAAAGGCAAAAAAGAACGCCTACTCCCTCTTCACCCGATGATAGTCCCTCTTATTGTGGACTATAAGAATAGCTTACCTGAGTACCTGTTACATCCTTCACAACCTGTATTTATTAATAAGAATGGCGACCAGTTGAACCCACGAGGTCTACATAAAATATTTAAAGAAACTTTGGAAAAAGCTGGCTTGCCTCCTAAACGGTATTCTCTGCATCATTTGCGTCATACTTTTGCTACATTACTGATTCAAGAAAATAAAGAAAATGTCGATCTACGTATCGTTCAGGAGCTGCTTGGCCATGAAAGTTTAGTCACAACCCAAGTCTATACGCATGTAGATTTTGAACAGAAAAAGAAAGCAATCGACTCCTTTAATATTTTTGAAGCCCCTTCATAACCAAATAACTACCCAGATTGGGTAGTTATTTGGTTATCTATTTTCATTCTGTAACCAGTGTGTGAAAAATATTGGTTGCTGCAATGAACCGTTGTATCCTCCTCCGCTATACGGCATTGAACTTCCCTGCGGTATTTGGTTATATATTCCATTAAATGGTATGTGATTGTTTAATGGCACATATCCATGCTGCGGCATGACTTGGAATTGATTATTCAATTCAGGAGCTTTGAAAGTAATACCATCTTCAAATTGAGTTTGACTTCTTTTATTAATCTCGTGCCGTAATTGGGACAGCGAGAAAAAAATAATTTCCGCTGTAAAGTTATTTACATAATTAGGGTATTTCTTTTGTTTATCAAAAGCATTTGGAAACTCTTGAAAAACCAAATCCAAATCTACTTTAATATTATGATTTGTCTCAAGATACATTGTAGTTTCAAATAATGACTCTAATAGAGTTTGCGCAGCTCTAATTTCCTTGATATATTTCGCGTCGCTAAGAATGTAATGTCTAAGATTGCGCAGTTCAAAATTTGAATGCCCCAATAAGAATCTAATACTATCTTCTGATACACCGATTTCATGAAACAAAGTCGCAATAGTATATCTAAATCCGTGAGGAGTAAAGAATTTCTCTGTCTTAGTAATGATTTTTTTACCTTTTTTTTGATTCTTTTTCTTTTTGCTTCTGTTGTCAATGATCGGTGGATTCTCATATTCTACTTTAATCCACCCAAGGTGTTCACACACTTTATCAGTTATATAATTCATCTGTTTATTCTCAAGTGGCTTACCTTTTAATCCATATAATAACGGGTCTTCTGGTCTCTTATTTTGTATAAAATTCTTTAAAATAGTCATTAGTTTAGGTGGCAATGGCAAGAAAAAATTTTTGTTTTTTCTATTTAAACTATTATATTCATTGTTATCTATATATTTTTTAAGTTTTTTTTCACTTTTGACATGATCTTCTTTTGGGTCAAATTTATAAATTAACCCATTATATTCTTCAGAAATTGACTGTACTTTTAATTTTTTTAATGAGGTAGAGCGTAGACCAGTAAAAATATCTAAAAGTATGGGAATTAGAACAGCTACTCCTTCTGAATCTAATTCATGTGCAGCTTTATAAACTTCATACAATTCTACTATACTCAATGCTCTTGAATGGTGATTAATTTCATTAGAATCTTCAACATTTAATGCTAAGAAAGGATTTCTGTTTATAATACCTAGTTTGTTTAGATGTGAAAAAAGCGAAGCCATTGTTGCTAGTTTTTGTTTAATTGTTTTAGGGCTATAATTATCTTTTCGCATTTCGTTTTCCCATGTTAATGCATAATCATAGTCAAGATTCTCTAGTATGGGTTCTATCCCTTTTGCAATCATATCTTCCTGAACGTCGTTTATAGTATTGCTATAACTGCGTCGCGTATTTTTAGACCAGTTTTTTTTACTCTCAAAGTCAATATAAGCTTCAATGAGTGTACTTTTTGCCGTAATTCTCGTTTTTTCCATATACTTCATCCTCCAATACATAATAAAAACCCCAAACCATTACCATCACTAAACGTGCATAAAGCACGAAAAGTAATGCTAAATGATTTGGGGTTTTCCCTTGTTGGTTTATATTCATTTTTCAGATTTTTTGATATGCTATTATCTTAACAAATTAATATTGATTGTCAATATTTTTTATTTTGATTTTTAACTAATTTTTTTAATTATTTATTTCTGGAAAGACAAAAAATCAAATGAATTAAATGAGTTTAGTGATCGCCATTTGCTTTGACTGTTATTGTTACTACTTTTTAGTTAAGTTCATACTTCTTGTTCAAAAGTTGTTTTTGATTACTTTTAGGGGTTTTATTAATTGTTCTAAACTGTTAAATATTAAGTATACATCTTCTCTTGCTTCTTCTAATAGATCTGTCAATATGTTAGAAGCATCATTCATCGCTTTTTCCTGATATTCGCTGAGATACTCATCATACGCTTCCAACCTGTACTCATCACTCCCAATGAACTACATCCAAATTTTCAATTAATGTTTTTATCTGTTCAAGTTCCAATAAATCGTATTCTAACTTATAAAAATCGTTAACTGAAAACTTGGTCTCATCATCATTAAAAATCCATTGATCGATTTTTTCATGATAAATGAACATTGAATCTTTAATATGAATCTGTAAAATTTATTTTAGTGATCACCAGCGCCCCCGCCTTCGAAAAAGTCAATATAATAATGATAACAAATTGAGTAGACGCATCGTTTTGTGTAAATCAAGAGCGGAAGCCGAGATAAATATTGACTGATGAATTACCTAATTAAGTTTACACTAAATCTAATCCGGATTGATCCTAAATTTTGGACACATATTATCTTATTTTAGGTTATTCTTAAAATTACTCGTTATCTAAAAGGCATTATCATTCTATACCTACAATTTGACTACGACGTTCAAGCATTACAACATCACGCCATACTCCATTTAATTTTCCTATACGCTGTCTTATACCAACTTCACGAAATCCAACACTTTGATGTAAACGTAAACTTGGTATGTTTTCAGGGAAAATCCCTGCAGTTAATGTCCAAAATCCTTTTTCCTCTGATTCTTTGATAATGGCTTGTAGAAGTTGTTTTCCCACTCCCTTACCTCGACTCACATCTCGAACATACACACTCACCTCTCCCACTCCTTCATACACACAGCGACTCGATACTTTACTTATTTTACACCAACCTTGAATGCCCTCTTCGTTTTCAGCGACTAAACATAAATTTGCGGCAATGGTCGATTCCCATTTTTCGAACGATGGTACTGTCGTTTCAAACGTTGCTTGTCCTGTCGCAATTCCTTGCTCGTAAATTTCCTTCACTTGCATCCAATCCTCTTTGCGAAAACTACGAATGTTCATATTAGAATTCCCTCCTTATTTTCATAAGAAAAGGCACTAGAAATCGCCCTAATGCCTTTTCCATGAACCATTAGCAACACTCACGATGAGATGTAGATGAGCAACATTCACGATCCATAGTGACTTTGTCTGCAACATCTTGGTTTTCTTTTACTTCCACAATTTGAATATCGCAGCAACCTTGCTTTTTTTGGGAATAGCCAAATATAACTTTCAAGATGTTCATGTGGAATCCCTCCTTAAATGATATAGAATAAAAATCCTGATAACGTCGCCATCGTCATGACAGAACCTACAAACGCTAAGACCAGCTTCTTTCTAAAAATACTGTGTAATAATGTGATCTCCGGCAAGCTTGCACCTGCTGAGCTAATCATCAGCGCCATGACTGGTCCCAATGCCATGCCTTTTGCAATCAACATTTGCGAAATGGGAATCATCGAAGAAAGCCGAATATACAAAGGAATTCCGATAATTGCTGCAAGTGGAACAAGCCACCACTTATCACCTCCCATATAGGTTGAGATCCATTCTGTCGGTACAGCACCATGAATAATGGCTCCAATGCCTGCACCCAAAAGCAAATATGGATAAACCGTTTTCATTAAGTGTAAGGTCTCCTGTAAAGCTTCTTTCATGTTTCGTTTCTTTAGGATCTCTACTTCTCCATTCACCATTACTTGCTTAACTTGATTTTCAAATCCGAGTTTTTCAAGAGTAAAACCAATCAGTATGGATAAAATGGTTGTGAAAATGGTATAAGAAATCGCCACTTTTACTCCGAGTGTCGCAGCCATGAGTGTCAATATTGTTGGGTCAAGCACAGGGGAAGCAAATAGAAAAATCATCACAATACCGAAACGGACTTTCTGATTTAATAACGTTACAACAACCGGAATCGTAGAACAGGAGCAAAACGGTGTAACAAAGGCAAAAGCGACAGCAACCAATGCTCCGAATAACGGATGGTGCTTTGTTAACAGACTTTCCATTTTAGCATAAGGAATATAACCTTCTAAAAAGTTAATGATGAACGAAATAGCCAAAAATAAAAGAGTTAATTCTAACGCAATATAAAGAAAGTCTTGAAGAATCGCTATACTCATTTGTTATCTCCCCTTATTTTAATTTTATTTGTAAAATGCAACTATATATTTAATGAAAAGGCAAGCCTAGATACACTTGTCTCAAGATAACGGCTTACAACAAACGCTTGATTTCGCCATGCATTCATTCAACAATTTAATCGAACGAATCACTGTTTCTTTCTCAAATTCCGTCATATGTGAAAATACCTCTTCTAAATATTGATTTATTTCTCGATCAATGGTTGTTGCTATAAACTTTCCCTCGGTGGTTAACGATAACGTGTATACCCTTCGATCTTCAGGAAGTGGCGTTTTTTTTACTAATCCCATTTTCACTAAATTTTGAATCTGTCTACTGAACGTTGTAATATCCATTCCCAATAATTCCGCTACTTGTTGCATAGAGGGGTATTCTCTTTTGTCGATTTCATAAAGAATATGGCTTTGAGGGAGAGAAATATCTACAGCATCAACTGAACAGCAGTTTTTATTCAGCAATCCGAAACGACGTGTCATCACTTGAAACAACTCTCTAATGTTTTCCATTTTTTTCACCTCTGACTTATTTATATCATATTATTTGCAAATTGCAACTTTTAATTTTGAAAAATAAAGAAAAGTTATCGACATGTTTCGTCCTTTGTTTTGTATGAAGTATTTATATCAACTTAATAAAAAAGCTGACAACTACACGTCATCAACTTTCGTCATTAGCCGATTTTTTTGGATTTAATAACATAGATTAATTTACAACAACATCATTACATTTGTAACATCAACAAACTGAAGATCAACACCATTACTTGACAATGCAATACAAACATTTTTATGTCTGTTTTATGCCTTGAAATTCGATCCGGACTGTTACAAATTACTTTCTTGACTAGCCCCTTGCCTATATCCACATTCAATTCTTGAAGCGCCACTGGAAAATTATTTTGTAAACCAGTCTCTCCAATATCGACATATTCTTTTTAACCGGTTCGTTTTTTATAAGTTAGTAACACTCATTTAATTGTTTCTTAATTTGTCCACCATCTTTATTAGCTGAATGTATATATCCCAATCATTTTCCCCTCCCCTTTCAATTGTGTAAGAGTACGTACCACCTCCACTACTTTCGGGTCCATAGCTACTTCAATGCCATTCACGATTTCAGTAATGTCGTTTTCCTCACCTTTAGCTAAGGTCAAGCTGTAGTTTGGGCCGCAACATCCTGCGCCTTCAAATGCAAATCGTAATGTATGAACTCCGTTTTCTTCCATTACTTGTGTAATAAATGATTTTGCTTCCTCTGTAATAATCATGGCTTCCTCCCTCTCTTTAAATGATTTACTTCAGTCGTGTGTTGCACTACCTTCTAAAAAATGTTCACAGTCAAGCGCAGCCATACAATCAATTCGAATCCCATCTTGTTGTATCCCAACTTAGATAGTTAATTCTTTAAGTTTTTGATATCCTATTATATCTTCCGACTGCCAAGGAATAACCACACAATGGTTTTGTGATTTTCGTTGTACTTCCTCAATCCAATGAACTTCAGACTGTATTCGTCCGCGTAGAATAGGATCCACTGTATGTGTGGCATAGAAGCTTTGATTGATGACCCACCACTTCGGTTGGATTCCTGAGCGCTTTAAGTCATCTTGTAGACGGCTTGCTTCATAAACCGGTGTAGCTTCAGCCAATGTAACAATGACTACACTTGTTTCTTCCAGATTGCGAAGACGTGGTAACAAGTTTTGCACAGATCGCGGTACTTCTCCAGAAGAGCGCGCAATTTCTTTATTATAGACTTGTGCAGCATCCAATAACAGTAAAGTATGTCCTGTCGGAGCTGTATCAATGACAATTATTTCTTCGCTCGCTTTTTCTACGATATCTGCAAAGGCGCGGAATACCGCGATTTCCTCTGTACAAGGAGAACGTAGGTCCTCTTCTAAATAAACCAATCCTTCTTCATCTACTGTATCTTTTGCTTGGTTGAGGACTTCGTTACGGTACTTCTCTACTTCTACTTTTGGATCAATACGGCTAATAGAGATATTTTCTTGGACTCCATGCATCACATAATCTATATGAGCAGCCGGATCTGTTGTGGTTAAATGAACACGATGTCCTTTTTCAGCCAACCCAACTGCAATCACAGAAGCAATTGTTGTTTTTCCTACGCCGCCTTTACCCATTGTGAAAATTACGCGCTTCCTTGACTCTGATAAGTCATCAATCAACGTTTTTAAAGCTGGAACGTGCAATGACTTTGTTTCATCTGCCGATACAACGCTTGTCTGTTCAAAGGTGAATAACTTACGGATGTTTTCTACTCCGGCGATATTAAATGGTACTAACGGAATTTCAAATGTTTGCAATTCTTTTAACTCATTCGGCATCTGTTCTAATGCACGAACTTGTCGAGTAAAGAAAGCAGAAGAAACCTCATCATTTTTAACGAAATCTTTCATCAAACCATTAATAAGAAGATACTGATTTTTCAACCCAATCTCTCGTAACTCTTTGGATGCTCGTGCCGCTTCTTGAAGCGGAGAGCCGTCAGGACGAGTCACAAGAAGCAAGGTTGTTTTCTCTGGATTCGCTAGTACCTCTACACTTTGTTCATACATTCTCTTCTTAGCGCTTAGTCCCGCTAACGGACCCAAACAAGAAGCGCCATGTGTACTCTCTGCTAGAAATCCACTCCACGCAGTGGGCAACTGCAACAATCGCAACGTATGTCCTGTTGGAGCCGTATCAAAAATAATATGATCATATTGTACAGTAAGTTCCTTGTTCGTCAATAATGTAGAAAACTCATCGAAGGCTGCAATTTCAACGGTACATGCACCCGATAGTTGCTCCTCCATGGAGGCGATAACGGTTTCTGGCAACTTCCCTCTATATGGTGCAACTACTTTTTCTTTAAATTCATTTGCCGCAGTTTCTGGATCGAGATTAGCAGCAAATAAATTTGGGACATTTGGAATGGCGGTAGGTTTATTTTGCAGCTCTACTTCAAACACATCTTGTAAATTAGACGCGGGATCTGTGCTTACGAGCAATACTTGTTTTCCACTATCTGCTAACGCAATAGCTGTTGCACACGCCGTTGATGTTTTCCCTACTCCTCCTTTTCCCGTAAAAAATAAAAAGGGAGTGAAATCTATGGATCGAGGGTTGAACAAAGTAATCATATCATTCACTTCTTTCGCTATTTTTTCACATTGAGACTTAAGCGAACTTTTGGTTTTTGGTTTAATTCTTCTTCTGTCATACCAGTTAATTTCGCTAACTCAGCGTTTGTTGGATATCCTTTTTCTTTTATTATCTCACCATCCACTAAAATGACCGGTAATACATCTGGTCCTTTTTCTGTCAGTAGTTTACTGATGATTTCGTTTGCTACAAAAGCATCTGGTTCGCTTCCAAGGTTATAACGTACAATATCAATCCCTTTATTCTTCAAATTGTTTACTGCTACGGAGATACGGATTAATTCCGGATCTACACTCGGACCACAAATCCCTGTTGGACAGCACATTGCTGGATCAAAGATTTCGATTTTTATCATGATTTCCCTCCTATAAAATCAGCCGAGAAGATTCTTCTCGGCTGTTAGTTCAGTCTTATTCGCCTGTTTCCGCAAATTTTTTGATGCGTGCGCCAATTTCATCGCGTACACGTTGGAATACAGCCCATTTCTCTTCGTCTGTGCCTTCTGCTTTTGCTGGATCTTCAAACCCCCAATGAACCCGTTTTACTTGAGGCGGTGTCATCGGACATCTCTCATCTGCATCGCCACAAAGAGTGACAACCAGATCGGCATGATTTAAGTATTCCGGATCAATCAGTTTGGACTTTTGATTGGAAATATCAATACCCACTTCTTTCATTGCTTTTACTGCATTGGGATTTAAGCCATGTGCTTCAATTCCGGCACTTTGAACCTCCCACTCATCACCAAGATATTTTTTTGCCCATCCTTCTGCCATTTGGCTGCGGCAAGAGTTACCTGTGCATAAGAAGTAAATTTTCTTTTTGTTTTTCATATTTCATTCCACCTTTGTTGTTAGTAATATACTGATTCTGCTTTGAAATATTTTCGTTGAAACCATAATGCCACGTTAACCAAAGCAATCATGACAGGTACTTCCACAAGTGGTCCAATCACGGCTGCAAATGCTGCACCAGAATGAATCCCAAACACGCCAACAGCTACGGCAATCGCTAACTCAAAGTTATTACTGCCGGCTGTAAAGGCAAGTGTAGTGGTTACAGGATAGCTCGCTCCAATTTTCTTCCCTAAGAAGAAGGAAACGAAGAACATTAACACAAAGTAAATTAACAATGGAATTGCAACTCTCACTACATCCAACGGCAAGCTTACGATAGCGTCTCCTTTTAAAGAGAACATGACAATAATCGTAAACAATAAAGAAATCAATGTAATCGGGCTGATTTTTGGAATGAATACTTTTTCATACCATTGTCTACCCTTTGCTTTTACCAACACAAAACGCGTTAACATCCCGCTCAAAAACGGAATTCCTAAGTAAATGAACACCGACTTAGCGACTTCAATCATTGTAATATTAACGATAGCACCTTTTAATCCTAACCATTCTGGAATAGTTGTCACAAACACATACGCATAAACAGAGAAAAATAACATTTGGAATACAGAGTTAAACGCCACAAGTCCAGCTGCGTACTCTGTATCTCCTTTCGCCAAATCATTCCAGACAATTACCATAGCAATACAACGTGCCAGACCAATCATGATGAGTCCGACCATGTATTCTGGCTTATCAGGCAAGAATACGATCGCCAATACAAACATCAATATTGGGCCAATAATCCAATTTTGTACAAGGGACAAAACCAATACTTTTATGTCTTTAAAGACGTGTCCCATCTCCTCGTAGCGAACTTTTGCTAACGGCGGATATAACATTAAAATTAAGCCAATAGCAATTGGAATCGATGTTGTTCCAACCTGCATACTGTTTATTCCGTCTACAAACTCCGGAAATATAGATCCCAAAGCGATTCCAACCGCCATAGCAAGAAAAATCCAAATGGTTAAATATCGATCTAGGAACGATAAACGCTTTTTCCCCTGATTATTCATTTTTTCACTCCCAATTTCATTATTAGGTTAACAACCGCAACGGAGCGTAGGGTTGATTTCCTCAATCTTACGAATTTTTTCTGTTTGATCTGGAATATGTTTCAAAATATCATGGATTAAATCATAAAACTCACTTTGTGGATTAAGGGAATAATAAACCCACTGTCCTCTCCTATCCTCTTTGACTAATCCTAAATCTTTTAACTTGCGAAGATGCTGACTAATAGAAGGTTGACTCATCTCGAACACTTCAAGAAGTTCACATACACAACACTCACGTTGTTTTAAAATCGCCATAATCGTTAAACGGGTTTTATCACCAAGTAACTTTAAAGCCTTTGATACTTTTTCTAGTTCCGTTACCGTTTTTACCACGAAAACACCCTCCTTTTTTATAATTATATAACTATTTACTTATTAATTGAGAAAAATTGGAGGTTCCATGACTCCTCCACTTAAACTTCCACCTAAAGTAATCATATAACAATATAGTTATATGATTCAAGAGCATTAACAGATTTTAACATAATCTTTACAATTCAAGCTCAAACAAAATCAAGCTCAAACAAAAAGTGTGAAAATAGGTAAACAAGCCGGTACTTTTCCGTTAAAAAACTAACTTGTGTATAAAGATGAAATGTTTGCGTTTATAAGCACTTCAGCCAATGACTCCACAAAATCTCTTTGTTCCAACTTTGTACAGGCCCGCATTAACCGACAATAAGCCTTGGTCAATAAAATGAATTTAGTGTGCGTATTGCCCATATAACTCTTTACGGCAATCGTATTGCTTTAGAGAAGTTAAACTTACTGCAACGAATTAAGCACGATCTAATGCTGCGACTTTTACTTTAACTGCCCCAATAAGTCGTTAATCTAATAAATCAGTTGTTTTATTTTGAAGCTCATTTATGACTTACTCCATCCATCGATATTATCAAATTATGATTACATATTCCCATTTAAGAATGATATCATCAGAAAAAATAAAAAAGCTCCCAATAAATAGGAGCATAATTTTTATTTTCGTAAGGATAAGAAAAACTATGGCCATCCTCATGCTTGCAAGTAAATTAAATCAGAGGATGGAATCAAAGGGAATTGAATATATGTACCAAAAAATAACACCCCGTCTTTAATTTTTAAATTTAATACTTAACATAGTATTTTCCATTATGTTTTTGTTTTTTAATCCAGCTTTTATACTTTTCTATATTATCTAGTGTGTGTTTCATAGTAATCTCGGCTGTACGAGTGGTACCGTCAAGAATTTTGTGTAAGAGAGTATTCTCAGATACGTTTTTTTAATCTTGGAGGAGGTGTTTAGTTGTCTTATATGAGACTGAATATTCAGTCTCATATAAGACAACTTAGTCTCCCTAGACTCTGTTCTTCATGAACAAAATTTGGTCTTTCAGTATCTTTCTTCAAACATATCTTGAAGTGCCTTGTATGCCGTAGAAAACCCTTTAAGTTTTCTAGTGGACCATTTTTCATTCAAGTCCTGTACCGTTAAGAACGTGATTTTTTCTGCTGCTTCAATACTGGTTAAGCTGTTCATCGTTTTGAGTCGTTTACGTATATCTTTAATCGTTCGTTCAATAGCATTGGTCGTGTAGATGACACTACGAATACTGGTCGGATATTTCATGAATGTTAGGAGGACATCTAAATCCTGTTCCCAAGATTGGACTTCTCTAGGATACTTTTTAGACCACTTGTCTTTAAACTCATGAAAGGCTTGAATGGCTGCGTCTCTTGTCATCGAACGATAGATCAGCTTTAGGTCTTCAGCCACTTCAAATTGGTCTTTTTTCCTTACCTTGTTTAACGTATTTCTTACTTTGTGGACCACACATCGTTGAACATCGGCTTTCGGATAGACGGCTTTAAAGGCTTCTTCAAGACCTGGGAGTCCATCAAAAACACCAAGTAAGACTTCATGAGCACCGCGTGTATAAAGGTCTTGGAGAATCTCTTGCCAGCCATGCGCGCTTTCTTGACCTCCAACGTAAAAGCCAAGAATTTCACGATAACCTTCTTCATTGACACCAAGAACAACGTAAATGACTTCTTTGGCATACGTATCACGACGAACTTTTATATAAAACCCATCAAGATACAACACAGAATACCGTTTGTTTAATGGACGTTGTTGCCATTTTTGAATATCCTCCAACGCGGCATCTGTAATATGACTAATCGTGGTAGGAGAGTAGGTTGAACCAAGAATTCTTTCGATAAACTTCCCAATTTCTCGAGTGCTCATCCCACTTTGATACATTTTAATAATCGCCTGTTCCAGCCAGCCGTCTTGACGTTGATAAGGCTCAAACAGTTGAGTCTGGAAATCCCCGTTGCGATCTCTTGGAACCGTAAGAGCTTCTATTTTCCCGTACTTTGTATCAAGAGTACGGTGATAATAACCATTTCTTGAGTTTTGAACGTGTTCCTGTTCCACTTGGAGGAAATTTTTGATTTCTTCTCTCATGATGAATTCAAGCTTTTCTTGAACAAAATCTTTTATCATATTTTCCAGTTGATTTGCGAAATCTGAGTTGAGTATACTATTACTCATAAGGTAGGGTATCTCCTTTCAGTTTTGTTTGGTCGCAAATCTGAGAATACCCTGCCTTTTTCTTTTTTTCTAGTAGAAAAATTTGCTTACACAA
Source organism: Bacillus sp. FSL W8-0223 (assembly GCF_038006805.1). Classification (NCBI taxonomy): domain Bacteria; kingdom Bacillati; phylum Bacillota; class Bacilli; order Caryophanales; family Bacillaceae; genus Bacillus; species Bacillus sp. FSL W8-0223. The sequence continues at coordinate 1,824,240 of NZ_JBBOVX010000001.1, read as the reverse complement.
AATAATTTACATCATCGTACGAGTCCGCTCCTCATCCCAACAATTTGTAATACAACTTAATACATTTTCCATTTTTATATTGCTTTTCTTATTTTTATTAGCAATATAAAAACAGGCAAAAAGAAAGGTTACCTCTGCTAAAATTAGATAACCTTTTTTAAATTGCGATATTATACTTTGCGGCACACCAAAAAAACCATATTTCTTGATCTTTTCATGGGGAATCTCATCTCCTAAATTCTTTTCTAGTATGTAAAGAATGTACCTTCCCCGATTTCTATTTATCTCAGGATCTTCATACAAGGCGTTGGAAATATTTAATAAATTTGAAGCCTTCTTCATCTTTAATCACCCACCAGCTTCCTCATTCTACTCTATTTTAAAAATTTGTCTATTTGCTTTATTATAAACTTGGTGTATATCTCTTAACGCCTTGTCAGTATTGGATTTAATAAGTATAAAATCTTCATCTTTAGCCTTTCCTGAGTCCTCTAATGTTGCACCAATTGAACCGACAAAATAACCTTTTGCACCTAATAAAATCATAATTTCATTAAATAATTCTGATGTTAAACCATCGTGTGCTTGTTCTGTCATTATTTCTTCGTTATTTGTATCAACCAGTGTAGAGAGTTCTATAACCATTCTTCCTTTAAATAAATTCATATCGTTTTATACCTACCTTACTGTTTATTTTTTTGGAATTAAAAGAGTATTTACTAAAAATATTAATGAATCATTAAAAGCAACTCGGTATGTTAGCTTGCTTTGATAAAATACTTGTTCAAATATATTTGATTTAATATCTTCAATTAGATTATTTCTCGCATCTTCATTAAGTGATTCTGTAATTGAAGAAAGTTTATCTTCCAAATCTCGATATATTGCCTCTGAAAACATTCTATATTCTTCGCTATTAATTATATCTCCAAGTCTATTCTCAATTAATTGATTCACAGCTTTCTGGAATCCTTCTATCACTAAGAACACCTCTTTTATTCATATTATGAATATATCCATAAATAGAATAACACATATTTTATTGATTGTAAAACCAAAAAACTGTACGATTAAAAGAGAATTTAAGTAATGAGGGAAAAATAATGAATAACTTATTTATCGGAAGATTAATCAGAGAAATGAGACGAGAAAGAGAAATAACAATGGTGGATTTTGCGAAAAAAATTAACATATCTCAACCAACACTATCCAGAATTGAGAGTGGCAATCAAGAGGTATCATTTTCTCTTCTTGTTAAAATATGTAGAGAATTTGATATATCATTGAGTGACTTTTTCCGCAGACTAGAAGGGAAAAGTGAGTTACAAAAACTACAATTACCTTTAGTTGATCAGGACAGTTTGGACATAGATAAAGAATTAGAGGAAAAATTAATTTCAATGATTTCATCACTTTCTACAGAACAAAAAAAGGGACTATATGTACTTTTGCTTCCGTTTATCAAGGATTAGATTTTTACAAAAATTTATTTCAAATTAAACTGTCATGTCAAATACAGAAAAATAAATATTGTATTTTCAATATTGACCCATAGATTGCCATAATACTCATTTCTATCTTTCGTAAACAATCCAGTATTTTTTAATCTCCAATATTCATAAAGACTACCGTTTTTATGTCAACATTAGTAAGACTTTTATGCTCGAAATTTGGAACAAAATTTTGAAGAAAGTCAAAGGGCACGGCGTCTTTCATGAGCATTTTCCCATGATGTCGTTTGCCGTCTGTTGAATAATCAACAATAATTTTTGCTCCTTCAGCAGGAGACTTTCCAAGTGGATGATGACCATTTAAATCTGTAGATGTTGGTCCGGGCGTTACCGCAAAAATTTGAGCATCAGTGTCCTCAAGCTCACGTGCAAACCCAACCATCATGGCATTGTTCGCTGTTTTTGAAGTGTTGTAAACAAATGAATTTGGTAACTTACCTTCTGAAAGAATCACTAGTAAACCACTTTGTCTTGTGAGTCTCCATAAAACGACAAGCGGAGAGAAAAGCACACACTTTTCTCTCCGCTCATTTACTTTTTTATAGGATTTGAGCAAACAATCGTAGGGTTGAACCGCGAAAGTGAACCTCTCACTCTTAGAAAGATTTAATCGTAGAAAAAGACCAATAGAGCCAAGGAATTTATTGCCTTTTGTAGAAATTGGGGGATCGGGGTTATAACCCTTTTCAAACCTACATTCTTAGAGGATTTACCCTAGCTATGATAGAGTCTTTCCCTGCTTTAATTCTCGAAGTGCGGGCACACACATTCCTTATGATATACGATCTGAGTAGATGACGAATTCCGTGCCATTCCATGGAAGAGCAACTACCTTCCTTTTTAAATCTTCTTCTGCTGCGCTTTTCGTCAACTTACAAATGCCGAGAAACTGTTTTTTGAAAACTGCTTTTCCGCCATCAGGCTGCTCACTGCTATAACTGATTGAAACTGTGCGCATATATCTTGGAAATTATAGCGGCTTTCATAAATAATCAAAGTTTCATTTGCTAGATCATCCAGTCCTACTACAAAAAACATCAAATATGAAAAGATTCAATAGAAACGTTTGCCTATGTTAATAACCTGTTTTATTTTGATATAGTCAGAGTTTTTTGTATTTATATAAGATGCGAAAAACATTGAATATATTGGGACTTCCTAATTTTTATGCGAATTTCATCCACATGCTACCAAGGATGCTTTTGTAATGTCTAGCCTAGCTCCACTAAGAAACTAATCATTGACAAATTTATTTCCCTGAGTATTATTAATTCTCTAATAATTACGTATTCATTCTCATAGGGGCTTGTACTTCTGGTAAACGAGGTTTTTAGGGTCTTTTCATTCCCATGAAGGATACTCTATTAACATAGTTTCCATTCCAGTATCTCTTTTCTTTGATTTGTTAGAGAAAAACCATGTCTAATTTCCATTTACCAGACAATATCTCTGTTCAATCTGTTTCCGGCGAAGTTGTTCTTAACAAATCGGAATTTCAGCATACATTTCTGCTGTCATTTTAAAATTGGCAGCTGCTAGCGAATCTTCCAATTGATTTAAATTACGTGCGCCAATAATTGGGGCAGTCACAGCGGGATTAGCCATTACTCAAGCAACTGCTAAAGTTGCAGGTTTCACGTCTCGAGATTAAGCATATTTGGTGAACTGATCAGCCACAACAAAATCTTCTTTGGCACTGTAACGGTCATGATAGCGGGCATCATCAACAATTCGGCCATGATCAGGACGTTTGTTCACCCCACATTTTCCGGTTAATAAACCGGCACCAAGCGGACTGTATGTAATGACCCCAATTTGTTCAGACTTCGCCATTGGAAAATTTCTACTTTGGCCTGACGTTTTACCAGGTTATACATCGGTTGGATTAATTCAAAACGTGCGAGTTGTTCTTTGGAAGAAATACCCAAAGTCCTATATAGGGTTTCTCTCTGGCTCATCAGACGCTATCCATTCTTTAATTCGAGCGTAACTTTTTGGTTGTTTGTTCTCATGAACTGTAAGCATTACATTAAGACCCTCAATATTTACATTAAAATAGTTATTTCCTTTCTTCTTGGATTGCGAGACTCGAATAACTAAAACAGTGCTCTTGCTCATTTTTCCCACCTCCTTAGTTATTTATAATAATAACTTCTTTGAGGAGGTGTTAAAGTAAAAAACCAGCATAGTGGTATTTCTTCTGGGAAACATTAAACTGATCAGTTACCCAACTCAGAGAAGATAAATGCAAAGAGAGCTTTTGAGTAAAACCTTTGTTGGTCAACAAAAGGGAGTTTTACTTCCCCCTTGACCGTCTCATTTTTCTTTACTCTCTATAAATTGAACATTTGGGTAATTCCCTTTGTAGTCAAAATCTGAACCGAGTATTAAATCAGAGTGAGCTTTAATTTCTGTGTTATTGACTTTTGCGTATTTATGTCCATGACATTGACGGTTTCTGTTAATACCATCAAATAAAGCAAGGAACTGTTCTCGATTGAATTGTTTTAAGTTTGGCTTAATAAAGTCTCTAAAATTATAATTTGCTGTGTCAAAGTTGCCACTATGAATAAATTGCTCGATAAGTAAATCATAATATTTATCTGTACAGTCATTTTCTAAAGCCCAGTTATAAAGTAAATCCATTTCAGCTTTGTTTAATATATAGCTCTCATAAAACTTTTCTTCATAATAACTATGCTCTGTCCAATGTATGTTTTTAATTAAGTAATCAAAGTGTTTTTCCATGCTCTCTCTTAAAAATGGAGAACGTACTTTGAATTTCCACTCCTTATCAATTTTCGCTTTGAGTTTTGTTTGATTATGGCTCTCCACAAAACTGTACAATTCGGGGTTATTACCAAAGAACTCAGTTAATCTTATCAAGATACTCTCTTCATCCTCTTTAAACTTGTTAAAAGAAATAGAATTCTCCTCTATATACTTCAACAAGCTGGCTTTGTACCTTTTATATAGAATTTTTAGTGTTCGATAATTTATGTCTCTATTTAACCTACAAGGGTCGCTTGTACAATTGAAAGTAATTCCCCATAGATCTTTAAAAATGGCATTTATCATTTGTTCATTGGTGTTTTTCAAATATCTTGACTCTATGTAATTTTCAAGCGACAAATCATCTGAGAAGAAATTCTTGTGTTGTTCTAAATCCTCAAGAAACATTGTAAAAACCTTCTTAGACATAACTGGGTTTTTCACAAGTAGGCCTTCAAGCATATTTCTTATTAATGCTCTGACAGTTTCTTTGTTTGGTGTTGAGAGTAAATCTTGTTGAGTTAGAACTGGGTGAGCTGATAAATGTCTGTGCTGTCTTAATGAGTCTATACTTATTTTGTCAACTGGTTCTAATAAAAGTGTTCTTGTTTTAACTTCCTCGATAAGTACACCTTCCCAGCTTCCCGGATTGGTGGGATTTTTCTTTTGCTCTTCCTCTATTTTGTCTAATATTGATTTTGCTGTTTCATCATCATATAGTTCTTTAAGGTCTTTCAGCTTATAAATTAAATCACACATAACAACTGAATAAAGCATTACGACAGCTGAGCGGTAACTCCCATTTACATAAGACTGGAGAACTTCCTTGAAATATTCCCTTGTTTTTGGGTGATAAATTTGTTCAGCACCTTGCTCAATAGAATATGATGACATAGTTTGTCTCCCCCTTTTCAAGTGGATAACATTCTTCTAAAAATTCCTTGATACGCCCTTTTTTCAACCTAGCAAGTTTCCCATATTCATTATTTTCGTTTATGATTTGTTTTTTCTTCAAGTATATTTCATCTATAAAGGTGTTTTATATTCTTCTATGTCATTATATAAATGATTAATGTTCTTCAACAACCTTCCTCCTAGATTAATACCTTAATTTTTGTAAAATTACATTCTTTCTATTGGCAATATTAAAGGAAGAATAAAATCTTTATAGAAATAGTCTAAAGAAAATAACAATGAGGAGGTTAAATCATAATGAGCGGACAAAAGCTTGGCATTACCATAAAATACAGTCGTGAGATACAAGATATTGGAAATAAACTCGGAGACCTTGAGAACAATCGAGTTAAGGAATAAACAAGGAGAGACATAGCACAAAAGGTTTCTTTTTATGTATTACAACCAATGAGCTAGTTTGTTGCGTTGGCTTGTGATTCAGCTTCCTCTGCCAAGTCTTCTAGCTCTTGCCTTGCTCTTTTCATTTCTCTAGGGAGTATGTAAATATATTCAAGTATCTTGTTGGTAAATCTGAACATACTTTCTACCATGTATTTATCAAAGTTTACTTGATCTCCATGTGCCGCCATATTTCCAAAGTCTTTTATTACCTTAGATATGTCTCCCTTTAAAGGAGCATTCCTGTAATGAAGAAATTTGAGGTTTGAAAAAAAAAAGTCCCCTTGGTATAGTACAGGGTGTCAATGCGCATTGACCCCGAATTTCAATAAACCAAGGAGGACTCAAAATGAATTATACACAAAATCAAAAAATCTCTCAAATTACACCATCAACTCTCATTGTAGGTATTGATGTAGCTAAAGAAAAGCATGTAGCCCGTTTTCAAGATGATCGAGGCTTAGAATTTGGCAAGAGGTTGATCTTTGAAAATCGTATACACGGCTTTCAAACCTTATTAGATTGTGTCAAGCGTCACCAAAATGACAATCATAAGGATCACGTGATTTTTGGAATGGAGCCTACAGGTCATTATTGGCTAAATCTTGCCTATTTTCTTAAGGCAAAAGGATATGATGTAGTGCTAGTGAATCCTATGCACGTCAAAAAAAGCAAAGAACTGGATGATAATTCACCTACAAAAAACGATACAAAAGACGCTCGTGTCATTGCACAGTTAATAAAAGATGGGCGATACTCCGTACCGAACCTATTAGAGGGTGTATACGCTGAACTAAGGGAAGGCGTCAAATTACGAGATCAGCTCATCAAACAGCTTATGATCATTGAAGGGCGGATTGAAAACGTCATTCAGCGCTTTTTCCCAGAGTTTTTCGATGTGTTTGGAGATTGAAAAGGGAAAGCCGCCTTTCATACCTTGCGCATGTTTCCATTTCCTTCTGATATTCAAAAGTTGACACCAGAAGAAGTACTTCAAAAATGGAAACCGCATGTACAGCGTGGGGTTGGGCTAAAACGTGCAACCAAACTCGTAGAGGTAGCGAACAAGAGCGTTGGGATTGAAGTCGGAATCCAGTTCGCCAAAAGAGAATTGGATTGTCTATTGGATCAATATGAGCTTTACAAGACACAGTTAGCCCAATTAGACGAGGAACTAGAAGGCAGGGTTGAAAGCATACCAGGTGCGAAGCAAATGACGAGTATCCCGGGACTCGGTCATACCACCATCGCTTTGTTTTTTGCGGAAGTAGGGGATTTGAGCAAGTACAATCATCCGCAACAACTAGTCAACCTGGCAGGGCTTTCTTTAAGAGAACACAGTTCAGGAAAGTATAAAGGGCAAACACGCATAACCAAAAGGGGTCGAAGACGTTTACGAAAAGCATTATACCTGGCCATTCGACCATTGGTTGCCCATAATCCTGTATTTAAAGCCTTGCATCATTACTATACCAATCGGCCAGACAGGCCGTTAAAAAAACAACAGTCTCTGATTGCCTTGTGTTGTAAATTATTACGTGTGTTATTTGCCATTGGTAAGAAACAGTGTGAGTTTGATGGATTAAAGCTATTAAAGGGATTACCTCAAATAAAAGCATTACAGGCTGCATAAAAGCTTTCAAACGACTTGTTATTCTGACAAACACCAATAGTGCAGAGTTGGAGTATATTTTCACCATTCGGGCATTAGACCCTGTAAAGGAGCATATCCAACCTCCACCTCATGGATACGCAGGACGAAGGAATGTGTGGATCTTATAATCCAGTGATACATGGGAGGGTGAGCGACCATGAGAAGTGTGGAGATTTCTTGCACGGTCATACATGATATTACAGATATTGTAAATCTGTATTATAGGATGCACCTTACCATGTAAATATATTGAATAAATACAAGTAATATCCACTCATTTGAGGTAAAGAAGCTATTATGTGTTAGCGAAATTTAAAGAAAACGCGAGAATTTTGAAGAAAATTAAAGTTTATAGAGGGAGGTAAAATGCCTTGTTGCTGTAATTGATTAAGCTTTTGATGAAGTTGACCATTTACAGCTCCTTTATCTTTACAAACCATTTCAAAAGTTCTTCTAAGTGCCATTACACAAACAGCGTTATCAATATTCTTTACCTTTAAAGCTGACTCATAAGCACCTTTAATATTTTTAGGTAAACTATATAAATTTACCTTTTCAGAGGTTGGAAACAAAACAGACCCCTCTTCATAAATATCAAAACCCTCACGGTATGCTTCTTCAGTATTCCAGTGAGTATGAAACAACTGAAAACCTTTGCAAACAGGACACTCAAACACCTCAAAAATATCATGAAAATGGGCTTTTTCACTAAATTGCAAAGGAACTGTTGTTACTTTTTCAAATCTATTTAATAATTCCATAGGAGTTTTATTCCCACAATGTGGGCAAGTTAGAATAATCTTTTCAGACATATTTAAGCACCATCGATAATAGATTAAAATCTACTTTCTTTTATTACTTTCTTATGCTTAAATTATAGCACTCCAGAGGTGAAATTTACTAAATCTTCTTCTAAGGAGCTTTTCGCCAATAAACAATTGCCCAACCAGTTTTCAGAAAACTGGTTTTCCGCTTGCATGCTGCTCACTGCTAAAACTGATTGAAACTGTGAGCAAGCTTTCAGCATTATACCTTCCAATATATCTCGGAAGTTACAGCCGCTTTCACCAATAATCAAAGTATCATGTGCCAGATCATCCAGTCCTACTACATATGAGGCGTTGCTATTGTAGTGAAAAAACAATCAAATATGAAGAGATTTAATAGAAACGTTTTCCTACGTTAATAACTAGATTTATTTTGATATAGTCGGAGTTTTTTTGCATTTATAAAAAATGAGAAAAACATTGAATTATATTTGGATTTCCCAGCTTTTTACTATGCACATAGAACGGACACCGTCAGGATGCATGATAAACTATGTACGTTATTGACAGTCTTTAAAACGGTTTTTTGCTAATACTTTTATACAAATGGAACTCTGCTTACGAAATGCAGTAAAATTCGTTATTGATTATCCTTCCCCCACTCATTTTTTTCATCAAGTAGCAGGTTTTCATTCAAACAATAGTGAAACGAATATCATTGAGTATTCATTCAGATACAAAAAATCCCTTCGAGAAGAATTATCACTTATATCTAGTGGGGGTACTATTTAATTAAAATATACTGCAAAGTGTTCATCCAAATGTTGTGGATGATGTAAATTATTTTGTGTAAGCAAATTTTTCTACTAGAAAAAAAGAAAAAGGCAGGGTATTCTCAGATTTGCGACCAAACAAAACTGAAAGGAGATACCCTACCTTATGAGTAATAGTATACTCAACTCAGATTTCGCAAATCAACTGGAAAATATGATAAAAGATTTTGTTCAAGAAAAGCTTGAATTCATCATGAGAGAAGAAATCAAAAATTTCCTCCAAGTGGAACAGGAACACGTTCAAAACTCAAGAAATGGTTATTATCACCGTACTCTTGATACAAAGTACGGGAAAATAGAAGCTCTTACGGTTCCAAGAGATCGCAACGGGGATTTCCAGACTCAACTGTTTGAGCCTTATCAACGTCAAGACGGCTGGCTGGAACAGGCGATTATTAAAATGTATCAAAGTGGGATGAGCACTCGAGAAATTGGGAAGTTTATCGAAAGAATTCTTGGTTCAACCTACTCTCCTACCACGATTAGTCATATTACAGATGCCGCGTTGGAGGATATTCAAAAATGGCAACAACGTCCATTAAACAAACGGTATTCTGTGTTGTATCTTGATGGGTTTTATATAAAAGTTCGTCGTGATACGTATGCCAAAGAAGTCATTTACGTTGTTCTTGGTGTCAATGAAGAAGGTTATCGTGAAATTCTTGGCTTTTACGTTGGAGGTCAAGAAAGCGCGCATGGCTGGCAAGAGATTCTCCAAGACCTTTATACACGCGGTGCTCATGAAGTCTTACTTGGTGTTTTTGATGGACTCCCAGGTCTTGAAGAAGCCTTTAAAGCCGTCTATCCGAAAGCCGATGTTCAACGATGTGTGGTCCACAAAGTAAGAAATACGTTAAACAAGGTAAGGAAAAAAGACCAATTTGAAGTGGCTGAAGACCTAAAGCTGATCTATCGTTCGATGACAAGAGACGCAGCCATTCAAGCCTTTCATGAGTTTAAAGACAAGTGGTCTAAAAAGTATCCTAGAGAAGTCCAATCTTGGGAACAAGATTTAGATGTCCTCCTAACATTCATGAAATATCCGACCAGTATTCGTAGTGTCATCTACACGACCAATGCTATTGAACGAACGATTAAAGATATACGTAAACGACTCAAAACGATGAACAGCTTAACCAGTATTGAAGCAGCAGAAAAAATCACGTTCTTAACGGTACAGGACTTGAATGAAAAATGGTCCACTAGAAAACTTAAAGGGTTTTCTACGGCATACAAGGCACTTCAAGATATGTTTGAAGAAAGATACTGAAAGACCAAATTTTGTTCATGAAGAACAGAGTCTAGGGAGACTAAGTTGTCTTATATGAGACTGAATATTCAGTCTCATATAAGACAACTAAACACCTCCTCCAAGATTAAAAAAACGTATCTGAGAATACTCTCTTACACAAAATTCTTGACGGTACCATGTTGTGATACTTATTTTCATTATCTATCTAAATTTCATTCTTTAATATTTAGTAACACTATAATGGTTTCTTTAAATGGTGGAGAATGTTGGTTACGATCATTAGATACTAAATACGATAAAAACTTGTGATTTTTTCGTATTTCTTAATTTAAAAAAACTATTTAATATAGAAAAACGAGAAATTTTCTTGATAAATTAAATTATTATTTTAAAATTATAAAAAATATACTATCAAGTAATGGTTACCAATTTTCGTTACCGTAACGATATTAAGTACCTATGTTTATTAGGCTCTTGAATTTTTACCTATATCTTTTTAATAAAATTCGCTTTAATATGTAATTCAATTTGCAAAATAGTACCTTTATAGGGTCGATATTAAATATGAGAAACGAGAAATTTAAAGCTGATTTTTTCATTTGACAGATAAAAAATAATTCACTGTTAAAGGCTGACGATGTGTTTTAATATAACAAAAGAAAATTCCACAGTTTAATCAATGAAATTCAATATGCAGTCTAGAGATTACGTCATTCCATCGAGCTTTGCCTAATCTCTCATAAAAACAATGATAACAAGGAGTAGTAGGTAATTTACTGATTTCGTCATTTCGAAAAATATTCTAAGTTTTCAAAAAATATTCTTGAATAAAGCTTAATCAAATAAACGAGTGAACTATTGGCATAATATAAAAAGAAAGTGACCGTTATATTAGTCACTTCTCTCCCTCTTTGATTATTTCAATTTTTCCATTTGGATATTCTTTCACAATACCTTTATGATTTTTATAAACGATGTAAGTATTATTTTTCTTCGCCTCAATTCTTGCCATTTCTCCAGTCAGTTTGATGTACTTTTCTAAGGATTTACGGCTTATTTTCCGCATTGTTTATACTCTCCCTCTATAAACTTTAATTTTCTTCAAAATTCTCGCGTTTTCTTTAAATTTCGCTAACACATAATAGCTTCTTTACCTCAAATGAGTGGATATTACTTGTATTTATTCAATATATTTACATGGTAAGGTGCATCCTATAATACAGATTTACAATATCTGTAATATCATGTATGACCGTGCAAGAAATCTCCACACTTCTCATGGTCGCTCACCCTCCCATGTATCACTGGATTATAAGATCCACACATTCCTTCGTCCTGCGTATCCATGAGGTGGAGGTTGGATATGCTCCTTTACAGGGTCTAATGCCCGAATGGTGAAAATATACTCCAACTCTGCACTATTGGTGTTTGTCAGAATAACAAGTCGTTTGAAAGCTTTTATGCAGCCTGTAATGCTTTTATTTGAGGTAATCCCTTTAATAGCTTTAATCCATCAAACTCACACTGTTTCTTACCAATGGCAAATAACACACGTAATAATTTACAACACAAGGCAATCAGAGACTGTTGTTTTTTTAACGGCCTGTCTGGCCGATTGGTATAGTAATGATGCAAGGCTTTAAATACAGGATTATGGGCAACCAATGGTCGAATGGCCAGGTATAATGCTTTTCGTAAACGTCTTCGACCCCTTTTGGTTATGCGTGTTTGCCCTTTATACTTTCCTGAACTGTGTTCTCTTAAAGAAAGCCCTGCCAGATTGACTAATTGTTGCGGATGATTGTACTTGGTTAAATCTCCTACTTCCGCAAAGAACAAAGCAATGGTAGTGTAACTAAGTCCCGGGATATTGGTCATTTGTTTCGCACCTGGTATGCTTTCAACAACACCTTCTAGTTCTTCATCTAGTTGTGCTAACTGTTTCTTGTAAAGCTCATATTGATCCAATAGGCAATCCAATTCTCTTTTTGCGAACTGGATTCCTGTCTCAATCCCAACGCTCTTTTTCGCTACTTCTACGAGTCGGGTTGCTCGTTTCAGCCCAACCCCACGCTGTACATACGGTTTCCATTTTTGCAGCACTTCTTCTGGTGACAACTTTTGAATATGAGAGGGAAATGGAAACATGCGCAAGGTATAAAAGGCTGCTTTACCTTTCCAATCTCCAAACACATCGAAAAACTCTGGGAAAAAGCGCTGAATGACGTTTTCAATCCGCCCTTCAATGATCATAAGCTGTTTGATGAGCTGATCTCGTAATTTGACGCCTTCCCTTAGTTCAGCGTATACGCCCTCTAATAGGTTCGGTACGGAGTATCGCCCATCTTTCATTAACTGTGCAATGACACGAGCATCTTTTGTATCGTTTTTTGTAGGCGAATTGTCATCAAGCTCTTTACTTTTTTTGACGTGCATGGGATTCACTAGCACTACATCATATCCTTTTGCCTTAAGAAAGTAAGCAAGATTTAGCCAATAATGACCTGTTGGCTCCATTCCAAAAATCACGTGGTCCTTATGATTTTCTTTTTGAATATGATTAACCCAATCTAATAAGGTTTGAAAGCCGTGTATACGATTTTCAAAGATCAATCTCTTGCCAAATTCTAAGCCTCGGTCATCTTGAAAACGGGCAACGTGCTTTTCTTTAGCTACATCAATACCTACAATGAGAGTTGATGGTGTAATTTGAGAGATTTTTTGATTTTGTGTATAATTCATTTTGAGTCCTCCTTGGTTTATTGAAATTCGGGGTCAACGCGCATTGACACCCTGTACTATACCAAGGGGACTTTTTTTATCAAACCTCAAATTTCCTCATTACAGGAATGCTCCTTTTTTGTATTAATCCAAATACTGTTTCTATGTTTTCTTTCGGTTTTAGCACAAATATCGAATGATATCAAAATTTATAAAGTTATACTCATGATTTCATATATGAATCCAAATGATCATTGTCCGTTAAGCACAAAAAATTTCATCGTGGTTTGGCTGTCAAACTCTTGTCGTGCCAAAACGTTGACAACGTTGAATAATAAGAGATCATGGATTTGTGATCCATGATCTCTTTTATTATGTTATTTCACATCGTAACCTTGTTCTTCAATGGCTTCTTTCATTTTTTCTACACTGACTTTTGTTTCATCATAATTCACATCCACAGTGCCTTCTTCTAGATGTACATCCACATTTTTCACACCTTCCAGCTCTTTAAGAGCATTCGTTACGGCCATTTTGCAGTGTCCGCAAGTCATTCCTTCTACGTTTAATGTAATGTCCATTCAAACTTCCTCCTTTATATGGTTCCATTTTCTATTTTCACGCGTTTCAAACGAAGCGCGTTTGTCACAACCGATACTGAGCTGAATGCCATCGCTGCTCCCGCAACCCAAGGCTCCAATAATCCAGCTGCTGCTACAGGAATACCAATGGAATTATAGAACAAAGCCCAAAATAGATTTTGTCGAATGTTTCTCATCGTTTTGCGGCTTAACTCAATCGCATTGGGAATATGCGCCAGATCTCCGCCAACCAACGTTACATCAGCCGTTTCAATCGCGACATCCGTTCCTGTGCCGATGGCCATTCCGATATCCGCTTTTGCAAGAGCGGGAGCATCATTGATCCCATCGCCAACCATCGCCACTCGTTTTCCTTGTTTTTGGAGTTCTTCAACGATTTTCGCTTTGTCTTCAGGGAGCACTTCGGCATACACATGATCCACATTCACTTGCTTCGCAATCGCTTCAGCCGTGCGTTGATTGTCTCCCGTTACCATGTACACTTCTATACCCATTTGTTTTAAAGTTTGAATGGCTTCTTTAGAGCTTTCTTTTACGGTATCCGCGACAGCAATGATGCCGGCAATCTTATGGTCAATGGCAACCAACATAGCGGTTTTCCCTTGTTTTTCAAGATCCGCCATTTGATCTTCATGCATGGAAATGTCAATCGAGTGTTCCTTCATCAATTTTCGCGTTCCAACAAGGATATGTTTGCCATCAATGGTAGCTTCAATTCCGTGACCAGTAATGGCGGCGAAATGCTCTAGTGGTTTTATAGAAATCGCTTGCTTCTTTCCATATTCCACAATTGCTTGGGCCAACGGATGTTCAGAAGCGCTCTCGGCTGAAATGGCATAATCAAGCATGCCTTTTTGAAACTCTACTACATCTGTTACTTCTGGTTTCCCTTTTGTAACAGTTCCTGTTTTATCCAGTAACACAGCATTGATTTTATGCGTTCCTTCTAGATACTCACCCCCTTTAAAGAGGATCCCTTTTTCTGCCCCTTTACCTGTTCCGACCATAATGGATGTTGGTGTGGCTAAACCAAGCGCACAAGGACAGGCGATGACAAGAACCGCAATGGCCACTTCAAGCGCCTTTGGCAAGTCACCCGGTGCCACCATGAAGTACCATAACATGAACGCCACAACAGAAATTCCTACCACAATGGGTACGAAAATACCTGAGATGACATCAGCCATACGCTGAATCGGTGCTTTAGAGCCTTGTGCCTCTTCAACGATTTTAATAATATTGGCAAGGGCTGTCTCTTTCCCTACCTTTTCGGCTCGAATGGTCAGTACACCATTTGTATTCATGGTGGCTCCTATAACAGAGTCCCCTTCTTTCTTATCAACCGGAATCGATTCACCTGTAATCATCGATTCGTCCACTGAGGAAACTCCGGCGATTACAGTACCGTCTACCGGTATTTTTTCTCCGGGCTTGACGAGAATCGTATCACCGATCACCACTTCTTCGAGCGGAACTTTTACTTCTTGCCCATTACGGATGACAAGAGCTTCTTTTGCCTGCAGACTTAACAGCTTAGAGATAGCTTCTGTCGTTCGCCCTTTCGCCAATGTTTCAAAATATTTTCCAACAAGTACAAGGGTTATCAACACGGCACTTGTTTCAAAATACAATTTGGGCATATATTCGGGATTGGCTAAAGTTTTAAAAGCTTCATACAAACTGTAAAAGTAAGCGGCCGATGTTCCAAGGGCTACTAATACATCCATGTTTGCACTTTTATTCCGTAATGCCCGATAAGCCCCAAGATAGAAAGGACCGCCAATATAGAACTGAACGGGTGTCGCTAAAAGAAGTTGGAACCACGGATTCATTAAAATGTGTGGCAACGGTAAGCCTAAATCAACAGGCAAATGAGCAATCATCGTATAAAGCAAAGGTAATGATAAGATGATAGAAATGGTGAGTTGCCGTTTTTTTTGTTTAAGTAATTCTTCTCTTCGACCAGCATGATCTTGTTCTTCGTTCCGAATCTGTCCTTTGTACCCAAGCTTTTTGATTTTCTCTAAAATGTCTCCTACGGATAAAATACCCTCGTTGTATTCTACAACCGCACTGTTTGTCGCTAAGTTTACAGTCGCACTTGTAACGCCTTCCATACGATTTAACCCTTTTTCAATCCGAGTCGCACATGCCGCACAAGTCATCCCTTCAATATCTAGCGTTACTTTTTCAGTCGCAACACCATATCCCAATTTATTAATTCTTGTTTGGATATCAGCTACACTTTGTTTAGAAGGATCATATTTAACCGTTGCTTTTTCCATTGCTAAATTGACATTGGCTTCTACTCCATCCATCTTGTTCAATACTTTCTCAATGCGATTGGAACAAGCGGCACATGTCATACCAGTCACCTTCAACGTAACGAGCTTTTGTTCACTCATCAATCTTTCCCTCCTTTACTTTGAAAATTGCCGAATGACGTCCATCAATTCGTCGATCGATTCTTTTCCGTTGCCTTCGCGAATCGCCTTGGAAACGCAATGATTGACATGGCGTTCCAACAAGTTCAACCCGACTTTGTTTAACGCGGCTTGAATTGCGGAAATTTGAACCAAAACATCGATACAGTAACGATTATCTTCGACCATCTTTTGCACACCGCGCACTTGTCCTTCAATACGTTTCAAACGCTTGATGATGCTTTCGATTTCTTCTTCGGTTCGCGGAACCATTTTTGGATTTATATGTTGTTCTTCACAGTGAGTCACTTAGGTTCACCTCGTTGATTATAACTATTTTCGTTTATATACATTATACCCGTATAGGGTATATAAAGCAACTGATATCTTACTTATGTATGATTGATTTTATATGTATCATTTTTTATTCCTATTTTGGATCAACGTGATGTACATTATTCAATTATTTCCTGTTTAAAGCTGCATGGATAAAAAGGAATTGGTTCTTTAAGTCAAATTACCAACATAAATTAAACTTTTTTATTTAGTAACTCAACTTTCGCACACAGAAATATGGAGACAGTCCTTGATATAACGAGGTAAAGAAGTAATCCAATTGGACAGTTGACACTGAAAAATGTCCATACTCAAATAAACCTTAGCTTCAGCCAAAGTTTGGAAAAGAGAAATCAATTGTAGTAAAGCCGTTTTAAAGTCCATCTCCTTTACTTCGTCACATAGAAACAAGAATAAGTTGCCCATGGTCTTCGGATCCTCTTCTTTCCGAAGTTGCCAAGCAATCAAGATATACCGAGTGAAGACAATGGTAGTATGGCTAATCATCATGTCATAGGAACGACCTTGAAACTCTTTGGCTAAATGTAAAAACGATTTACTGAATTTAAAAAAGGTTTCAATGTCCCAACGCATCCCATAGATTCGAACGATTTCTTCATTAGACAGCGTGGTATCTGTACTCAAAATGGCTAGCCATTCACTTTGGTTGTTTCGATTCCGCACAAACACGATTTTCACTGGTAAACCCGTATGAAGGGTTGCGTGAATCGAGCCGAGTGTTTCTTTTTTGCCAATGTCTCGTTTCGCTTTTCGATACAGTTGTTCCAAGGTTAAACGTTCTCCGTTGAAAAGATACCGTTGTTTCAGCTGTTTGACCATACCAATGACAAAAAGGCCTTTGGAGTGAATCTTCTCCACCAACGGGGCATGAGTAAACCATGTATCCATGAGCACATAATCAGCGAAAATTCCTTTATCCAATGCATGTTCTACTAATTTCAACACCATGTTTGGTTTTGCTTCCAATGCCTCGAGCCGTCGTTTGTAGCCTGTGGTTCGTTTATCAATGGACGAATGGATTTCGTTCAAGCGATTCTTTTGGTTCGCTGAACTCAAAAGAGCGAAATCGATAGGTACAAATGTAAAGCCATCGGACCATCCGAGCGTTAATAGTTGAAAACCATTGACAAACTGACGAGTGGAATGATCGAATACTTTAGCTAGAAGCTCAACCGATTTACTACGGTTACGAGAATAAATCGAATCGTCTACAATAAACACGGTAACACGGCGCTTCGAAATCGTTTGTTTCACACGACGAATCACTTCGGAGCTCAGAGATAGTAAAAAGGTTCTCCAGTTATACGTAGACGAGTTCAAAAAACGATAAATGGTATCTTTTCCTGGTAAATCGGCAGCCTTTTTGCTTTGTAAGGCGTGGTACCAGTTTCTGTATTGAAAAACAAGAAGAAATAATAGTTGAAAAATCGATAAACAAGAATAACCACAAGCCTTGATAATTCCTGCTTTTCTTAAATGATTACCAATTTGTAATTCAGAAAATCCGTCTTTTATTTCTTTTGGTAATTGCGCAAAATACTCTTTTTTCGTTATCATAATGGTGACACCTTTCTTTCTTTGGTTTTTGGTTTGGTCACCAATAGTTTACCAAAAGAAAGAGGTGTCTTTTTGTTTTTTAGACGAATTTTTTCAGTGTCAAGTGAATATGAGATACCCAAAGAAACCTATCAAATCAAGGATTATTCATAAATTTTTCACTGCGAAAGTTGAGTTATTATCTTTTTATGTATTTCGTACTGGTCAGAGAAACAAGGAAGGAAAAAGGCTGCTATGGACGAGAAAGAGGGGCGGAGAAATGTAGCAAATAATATAGCTTTAGTGGCTATTATTTTAAGTCTTTCCATAACTCCTATGCTTATAAACCAACAGGAAACAGGGAGAATAGTATCTCCTAAAACAGTTATGTCTAACTCATTTGTTTCAGGCAAAATCGGGACTAATAAAGGGGAAGTTGCCCCAGACTTTGAATTACGTTCAATTTCGGGAAATAAAGTGAAGTTGTCTGATTTTCGTGGAAAGACGGTTATATTGAATTTTTGGGCTACTTGGTGTCCGCCTTGCAGAGCAGAAATTCCGGAAATTCAAAAGTTCTATGAAGATAAAAAAAATAACAATGTAGAGATATTAGCAGTAAACTTAACGAATAGCGAAAGTAGTCTTAATGCAGTGAAAGAATTTGTGAAGGATAAAGGAATGACATTTACAATCGTGCTTGATAAAAAAGGAGAGACCAGTAATTTATACAGCATAATAACGATCCCCACTTCGTATATCATCGATAAAAATGGAAATATTAGAGACAAGTATGTGGGTCCTATGTCTTATGAAACGATGGATCGCTTTATCACAAGTATTCAATAATAAACACTAAATATTTTTATAGATAGGGGGGATATGGTCCCGTCTGAGTTGACAGTATCAAGAATGCTTATAACTGTTAATTCATGATTATATCTATTTTCGGATCATAACAGTTAAAAACCTGTGAACCCCCCAAATAAACCTGTAAAAAAGATAATGATTTTTGTCATCCAATCAAAAAACAGCAGTATTCCCATGACAATCATAAGAAATCCCCCAGTTTTTACGATGACTGAGTTATATCTTTTGATCCAATTTAGTTTGCCAATAAAAAATGACATAATGAAAAATGGTACGGCAAAACCTAATACATAGGCGAACATGTATAAAATTGCTGCACTTGGTTTGGTAGCTGCCAACGCTATAACCGATACAAGAATTGGTCCTGTACAGGGAGTCCAGCCTGCGGCAAATCCTATTCCAATTAAGATTGAACCCAAATAACCGGAGGGCTTGTTGCGAAAGATGAACCGTTTATCCTTCATCATAAAAGCTGGTGAAAATACACCTAATATTACTAAACCGAAAAAGATAATTAGTAAGGCGCTAATTTGTCTGATTAAATCTTGATAATCGGCAAATATTTTTCCTATTGCAGAAGTACTAAAACCAATAGCAATGAAGATGACAGAAAAACCGAGTAAGAAAAAAAGTGTATGAAGCATAGCACGTTTTTGAAGCATTACATTCTCTTTCTTTACTTCATCAACTGATACCCCTGTAATGTAAGATAAAAAAGCAGGATATAATGGTAAGCAACAGGGGGAAATAAAAGAGAGCAATCCCGCTCCGAATGCTAGAAATACATTGATATCCCTCATATTGGTTTCCATCCTTTTTTCTTCGATTTTCTCTAACGAAAGGTATATTATCTTGATTATAAAATAAAATTATGCATTTTTTATGGAGAAATGTATTCTTCTTATCATATAAAATTTAAATAAATCTTAAATTGCAATATTAAATGCAACAAGTATTGAAAGACCAGATAACCCATGATTAAGTAGAATCGGGACACTCTGCGCGACTTGACGTGGAGTGGCGGGCATGGTAGCCTGGTTGGCCCAGCCAGTACCGTATACCTGGCTTCATGGCTGGTAGCCATGCCCGCAGAGGCTCTTTGTCAAGTTGCTAAAAACCAACCCTTTGGGTTAGCTGGCTTAAGGTTAAGAAGCTAAGCCAGCTAACTCTATTTGGAAACACTCCTCAGGTGTACGATAATTGAGGATCTTCCTTGGAAGATGGTTACACCAATTTTCAACATAGGTAATGGTTTCGTCTGCCACAGAGGAAATGGGTCTCCCCTTTGGTATGAAGCGCCTAATAAGGCCATTATGACGCTCGTTGGTTCCTCGTTCACAGGATGTGTAAGGGTGTGTAAAATAAACCTCTGTTAGATCTTTTTCAACACTAAGGCCGAGGTCAGCAAATTCAGAACCGTTATCAGCCGTAATGGTTTTAAACACTTTAGAGAACCGATTACCATAAGACACTTTCAACTGAGATATGACTTCTGAAACGGATAGACTATCCTTGGCTGTCACTCTCAAAATTATTTCTTTACGGGTTTTGCGCTCAGTAAGAGTCAATAAGGCCTGATCTTTAGTCTTCTTGCCTATAACCGTATCAATTTCCCAGTGACCAAACTCTTGGCGTTCATTGACTTCAATTGGTCGCTCATCGATACTGCGTCCTAAGATCTTCTTATTCTTCCGGTTACGTTTTTTCTTGGTGTTCAGGGTAATTTTCATAGGTAGGTCAATGTTTTTAACGCCTATAAGTCCTAGATCAATATAGTTATAAAGGGTCTTGGTGCAAACCATTTTGTCTTTGAATTTCCCATCACGTTTGGCTCTCCCACATACCGCATCAGGAGACCATTTCTTATCAAGGATCTGAGTTTCGGCATACTTAATAAACTCGATGGCATCGTCTAGTTTTAGCTTGCGGCCACAGGCTTTCCTGTTTCTCTCATAGAGAAGTTGACCTGTGTCTGGAAAATAGACATGAACAATTTTCCCGTTGCTTTTTCTTTGTGGCACTGTACCTCTTCTTAACTCACGGGAGATGGTGCTTTTGTGACAACCAACATAATCTGCAATCTCCTGTTGAGTCTTACCAGCAGCGTGTAAGGCCGCAATTTTCCCACGGTCATAAGCCGTTAAGTGTTTGAAATGCCGAGCTCCTATGGTAGAATTAGTAATTGCCATAGATAAATCCTCCGTATCGATATTGTTTTAGTCGACTTAATCATACGTGGTTTATCTATGGTTTTTCATTTTTTATGCTTGTTGCATTTGATTATACAACTAGCCAATTTAAATAAATTTCTTATTAACTCAGCTTTCGCAGTCCAAAATCTTGTTTAAATGCTTGATGTAAATGGTTTTGGGAAGTACAAAATTATCATTTGACATTTTTTAAAACATAAAGAAAGACACCTATTCTTTTGGTAAAATATTGGTGACGAAACCAAATCCAAAAGAAAGGTGTCACCACTATGATAACGAATAAAGACTACTTTGCGCAATTACCAAAAGAAATTAAACAAGGATTTTCCGAATTAAATATTGGATATCATTTAAGAAAAGCGAATATTACGAAACTTTCCGGGTATTCTTGTCTTACTGTTTTCAAACTGATTTTTCTTTTAGTCTTCCAATATAAGAACTGGTTTCGTGCTTTTATGAGTAAACGATCTCAGGATCTGCCCGGAAAGGATACAGTCTATCGCTTTTTAAATACACCAACCTATCATTGGAGAAAGTTTCTGCTTTCATTAAGCAGTGAAATGATCCGTCTGCTTCAACCATTAACTTCAAAAGATCGTGTCACAGCTTTTGTGATTGATGATTCTGTCTTTTCAAGAAACCGTAGTAAGTCGGTTGAACTGTTGGCTAAGGTTTTTGATCACTCTACCCATCAGTACTTGAAAGGGTTTCAAATGCTTACCCTTGGCTGGACCGATAGTTTTACTTTTATTCCCGTTGATTTTGCTCTTCTAAGTTCACCGAAAAAGGAAAATCGCCTGCAAGAAATCAATACCAATATTGATAAACGAACATCTGGCTATAAGCGTCGCCAGGAAGCTCTGAAATCAAAACCGGACGTGGCTTCAGCTTTACTTGATCATGCGCTTGAAAAAGGGATTATAGCTGACTATGTTCTCATGGATTCCTGGTTTACACAAGCGCCTTTAATTGAGAAGATTACGAACAAAGGGTTATTTGTCATTGGCTTGGTGAAGCAATTAAAGCAGCGATACGTTTACAATGGTGAACGTTTCACACTGAATCAACTTTACAAATTGGCAAAACCTCACATGGGTAAAAAAGACATTCGCGGATCCGTTTATGCTACTTTAGACAATGGAATTCCAGTAAAAATTCTATTTGTACGAAACCGTAATAAACGGAGCGAATGGCTTGCCATTCTCAGCACAGATACAACATTAGAAAATGAAGAGATCATTCGTATTTACGGCATGCGTTGGGACATTGAAGTCTTCTTCAAATGCAATAAATCCCTTTTAAATTTAGAGAAAGAATTCCAGGGACGTTCCTACGACATGTTAATTAGCCATACAACCATTGTTTTTACACGATATATTCTCATTGCTTGGCAAATGCGAAAAGAGGAGGATCCTAAGACGATTGGCAACCTTTTTTACATCCTTTGCGAAGATGTAAAAGACATAGATTTTATTACTGCCCTTCAATCACTTATTGACCTTTTCCAAACTTTGGCGGAAGCCGAGGTTTCTTTGAACATGGACATCTTTAAAAATCAAATGAATAAATGGTTGGCCACTATACCTAATTATATCAAGCAATGCTTAAATATTTCTGTGTGCGAAAGTTGAGATAATAATTATAGAAATATATACCAATACTTCTTTTGATATTATCCCAGCATATACAAATTTGGTTTTATATAAGGCTATTTCAAATTGGATTAAATGAAACCATATAGTAATTTGTAGTAGAGTTTTTTGGGATTTGAATCGTGATGATAGTATAAAAAAGCAAACCGCTACTATAGCTTGCAAAATGTTGGGATAATTTTGAGGTTCTTCAATTACGCGTATCCATACAAAAGCACTAAAATACCCAAAATATACTGGAACCACTGCCCGTGTGTAAGAATCCATTGGAATATTTTGTTTTTTTATTTTTAACCAAGTGTAGATTATGATAAAAAGAATCCCAATACCGATTCCAACATATCCGCCGTTAAAATAAAGTATGTTCATAGGATTTTGAAGAACTGATTGGGGGTGTAAAACGACATAGCTTAATTTCCAAATTAGAACTCCATTAATAAAACTGTTGAAAATTAAATCCATGATGTTTCTTTCTATTTTTAATATCCTAACACCGTAATAAAACATCACATAACTAATTAACAAGCCGATTAATAGATAAATATTTTCATTTTGAACTATAATACTATTAAATTGCATTAACCATCCCTCCCCAAATTTATGTGATTCATTCATTTTAAATTAAAAATATGAATTAATTGTGGAGAAACATATTGAAAATTCAAGTTTTTTAGTCATTTGTCAACACCGATTGAAAATTCCCCAATTTCAACGAAATGAAATTCCCCATTTTGAACGATTAATTCGATAACTGGGCAGGATAAAGACCTGCTTTTTTCTTTTCTCGTAGGCGGTAAGAATCTCCTTTAATGTTAAAGGTAATGGCATGATGTAAAAGACGATCTAAAATGGCTGTAGCTAATACATCATCGCCGAATACTTTTCCCCATTCGAGATAGGTTTTATTCGATGTAAGAATCATCACTCCTTGTTCATATCGTTTCGATATGACTTGAAAAAACACATTCGCCGTTAGTTCATCAAAAGGAAAATATCCTACCTCATCAATAATGAGTACGTCTGGGCGACTCCAACGATTGACTAAACGTTGGAGAGTCCCTTTTTCGTTTGCCTTTCGGCATTCTGCCACTAAATCGCCTGCGGTTACAAATAAAGCGGTATATCCTTGAGTAATAGCTTCGATCGCAACAGAAATGGCTAAATGTGTTTTCCCAACACCCGGTGGACCTAGTAAAATTCGAATTTCCCCATTGGCAATAAACCGACAGGTAAGCGTTTCTTTTACTCTCTTTTCACTGATACTCGGTTGAAAAGAAAAGTCAAAATCATGAATCGTTTTGATATAAGGTAGTTTTGCTCGTTTCATTCGCTTTTCTAGTTGCTGAGACTCTTGATATTCCATCTCTTGTAAAACAATAGTGTTTAGAAATTCAGAATATGATACATTATCTCTAGAAGCGTCTTCTAATAAATGATCCAGTTGGTGGGCTGTGTGATGCCAACCGAGTTTTTGTAATCGTTCGATTAACATGTCCTTCATCATACAGTTTCACCTTCTTCCAATGCTGCGTAAGCAGCGAGAGGACGTTGTTCTACTTTTGGAGATGGGGCAGAAGATGAGAGGTCGTTGGTCGCCAAACCTTGAACGCCTTTTATTTTCTGTCCTTTTTCGTTTGAATAGATCCCTTCACAATGTTCCATTTGGATCTGTGCGGATGCCTGCCCAATCCATATCGGATGTCTCGCGATACATTCCTGTTCATCATAAATCTCAATATGATGGTTAAGCGTTTCTTTTATTTTGACCGTTTGTCCTGCGTAGCGATAGGGAACAGAATATTTTTTCCTCTGTATGAAACAAAACAATCTTGACTGACCTCTCGTGTTTCCCAACGATTCGTAGGGAATAACGGTTTGACTCCCCATGATTGAAGGAACTTCTGTTCCTTCTCAAAACGTTGAATCGGCGGTTCTTTCGTTGTTTGATTCGGTTTTCGATTGGCCACTTGATCCAGCCAAGTTCGAATGTCTTCGTTTAAGGCTTGAAGAGTAGATTCGTGCTTTCGTTGAAAAAAATTCTCTTTTAAATACTTGACTACTCTTTCTACTTTTCCCTTTGTTTGGGGACGTTTCGGTCGACATGCATTTGGAATAATACCGTAGTAGGCTAGAAAATCCTCAAATTTTCGGTTAAATCGAATTTCCACTGGAGTATGTTTGAGAACAACGGTTTTCATGTTGTCATAGAGAATTTGTTCAGGAATACCGTTAAAATAAGCAAATGAGTTCATATGGCATTTCATTAAGGTTTCCATATTCATATTGGTGGTAAACTCCACATATTTCATCCGAGAATAACCAAGTACCATAACGAACGCATAAATATCTTGGTATTGATTGGCCACCATATACTTTCCTACGTAGGCCCAGTCCATTTGGGCTTATTTACCTGGTGGTGTTTCATACCGTAAGGTAGCTTGTTTCTTTGGCTGTTCTCGATAAGGTCGAACAAAATCTCTTAATATCGTGATCTTGCCGGTGTATCCCATCGCTTGTATTTCCTCTAAGAGAACGACACAATTTGTGGTCCCTTCTTGTATTCGTTGAAGAAGATAGTTTTTATAAGGATCGAGTTTACTTTCTTTCTTTTTCTTATTGACTTTGCGCTCTGGAAGCTTGTCCTCCTTGAGATACTTATGGATGGTTTTCCGATCAAACCCTGTTTCTTTAGCAATCGCTGTTTGTGTCCAGCCTTTCTGATACAACTCTCGAATCATAAAAAACTCCCCAATCTTCAGCATCGTTTCTCCACTCCATCTAAGACGTTGTTTCGAAACGATTATCTGTTATTATTGGGGAATTTTAAACCGTTGTTATTGGGGATTTTATCACCGTTGATTACACCGCTGAGAGAAATAATGGTTTTCCATCCCTAATATGTATATAAATGAAACGGACTCCACTTTCCATGTAAGGTCCCTTAAATACTCAGAAACTAAAAACTTCTTAAAAAAAATAGCAATAATCATATTTAAAATAAATACACTGACTATTAACGTAATTAGAAAACTGTATAAGTATGCAATTGTATTTTTTGGAGAAGACTGTTTTCGCATTTTTACTCTCCCTTATAAATTCTATTATTAATATCTATGAATGGAATCAAGTAAATAGAATAAAGAACTAAGATTTTTAAAAATAATGGCGCATAAAAAATATATTTCTTTAAGAGCTAACCTTCTCTATTCTCTAAAGTTCGTTAAATATCGATATCACAGAAGTGCTTACGATAGGAGTAAAAACTAAAGAAGAAGACATGTAATATAAGAGGTCAAGTTGAATGAGGATGAGAGGTTACTATGTTCATAAAAAGCTAAAAAACAAAAGAAGCTGTTGACAATACTCTCTTATCAACAACTTCCTTCATCTATATAAATTGAATTGGGGGAACAATTGTATTAAATCGCTTTACTGTGCTCAATATAACGAAAAAAGACTGAATTTTACTATAACTTTTTGGATAGCTGTTCAAATTCGCCTAAGATGATCTCTCCTTTGGCTAATCGTACTTTTAATATTTCAATCGGAGATAACTCTTCTTTATAGTCATTGTTAAAACGATATAAGAGATAAAAACCAACGCCGATTCATACACCCCAGAATAACATTATCCCGATCATCATCGCAGAACCTCCAAACATTCCCATTCTGTTTTCCTCCTTTTCCTAACTTTAGAACCAATAAGTGATGGTGTCTAATATGCCAAGTAAAACCATCACAATGCCAGCTGCTTTCTGAACGAACCTTCCTGCTTGTTTTCCTTTTTTCATTAGAGTACCGCTAAATCCTAAGTACCAAAGGATAAAGATGAAGAAAATAACAGGCACAGAGGTTCCGACGGCAAAGACACTCGGTAATAGCACCCCATAAAACGTTGAATATATAAGAGGCATAAGAGTAACAAAAAACAGCACAAACATCGTTGGGCAAAAAGCTAATGAAAAGCCGAAACCCATTAAAAAGGCGCCTGTTTTGCCTTTCTTTAAAAATCGCTCAGGCACTCTGAACAACGTTAAGTTCCAATACATTTTAAAGAGCCCTAACAAATATAAACCTACAAAAATGAGTATGGGACCGATCAGCTTTCTTAACCACGGAAAATATAATGTTAGTGTACTTTGAATCTCTTTCCCCATCAGCCAGACAATCAAGCCTAAACCAGAAAAAGCAATGATTTTACCCAAAATAAATAGGAGCAACTCTTTCCACGCAATTCCTTTTTGCAAGGACTGATTACTGTATAACGTGATCGCTCCTAAGTTACCGGTGAGTTGACACGGAGCCATTGCTCCCACTATACCAAGAACAAAGGCTGACAAAACGGGAATAGATGTCGTTGTATTCGCAATATTCAGAAATGGTTGACTTAGAAAGTTACTAATTTGACTCAACAATGAATATATCATTCTTATCACCTTCTTCTCTACCAGAATCTATATTGCAGCAATAAATTTTGCAGAAATTATGAAGTGGTAAATAACAAAGACATGCTGGCAACATGTCTTTGTCCTAAATTTCCCCTTTTGAAGCTAGCTTTGTCCAGTTTTCACCGTTATTTTTTGTCATAAAAATATCCCCAGTCATGGTGACGATCACAATTTCCTTTTCATTTGCCGGATTAGAGGCTATATACATGATATGGTCTTTTTCATCCAGTGCAGGAACAGAAAGAACTTCCTCCTGTTTTGAATCTAACGATTGTTTTATAAGTATAGGCTTATTATTCTCTACAGCAGCAAATAAAATGGATTTTTCTTGGAATACAAAAGTTGTCGTATTAATTTTTCGAGTAAACCGTTCAAACGTATTTCCATTATCTTTTGAAACGAAAATTCCTTCTGGCGTACTAATTCCGACCATATTTTCTTTTGTTGGGTGAGCAGCAATCGTTCCTGCAGAAGTTTGCGGTAATCCATTTAGTTGACTTTGCGACCACGTTTTGCCGTCGTCTTTACTGTAATATACCCCTTGTCCTAGTGTTTTGTTTTCTACTTGATTCACTACATAAATTATGTGAGTTTTATAGCCAACCGTCATATAATGGAAATCAGATTCTTTATAGAATCCTAAGTTCATTAATGTTTGTCCATTATCAAAACTTTTTACAAGGCCAAGAGGATTTCCTAAAGAAGAGCCTTCTTCTGGATGTCCCGATGAATAAAATCCATCGTCTGTTGCAGAAAAGCCCATATAATCATGTTTATTTGATGTCGTTTCATACCACCTGTTATTTTGGTAAACGAGTAAACCTTTATGTGTTGCAAAGTAAATGGCATTTTTATTTCCTGCATAACCAATTCCATGCAAATGTTCGAATTTTCCTGCTTTCTTTTCTTTAAAGAATGGATTATTTGTAACAGATACGTTGGATTTTGATTGATCTTTACTAGTAATAAAGGATTGATCTTTGTTATTTGATGATGAACAAGCGCCTAGGAGAAGTATGGTGGATGTTAACATAATCGCTTTAACCATTTTTTTCATTACTGATGCCCCTTTTTCGTTTAATAGGTAGATATATTATTTTTTTAATTTTTTTACAGAAATATTTATAGAATTTAAGAAGTTTATTTCCAAAAAACTTCGTTATAATTCTTTCTAAAATCCTTGAAGTTATGTTAGTTCCTAAATCCATTGCGATATAATAAACGGAGATCATTTACTTCAATTCTTTCCCTGTAAAATTTAAAAACGTGCCTTTCTAAAATCAAAATACGTTCATCTTGGTACAAGTACTAAATCACTGAAAATAATAATTAGCACAATATTAGAGAGGTAAACAACATTTTCATATTAATTGAATAGTGTAATGATTTGCATGTTCATGCTCTCATCTTATACCTCCCATTTATATCCTACCCCCCAAACAGTTTGGAGATATTGATCTATCGGAAAACCAGCTTGTCTAAGTTTTTCTCTAATATTTTTTATATGAGAATCTATTGTACGTTCTTCTGTGATTGCGTTATAGCCCCATAATGACACGATGATTTGTTCTCTGCTAAATACTCTGCTTGGATTTTTCAGAAAAAGCCCTAATACAGCAAACTCTTTAGGTGTTAAACAAATAGGCTGGTTTTTATATTGAACTTTATGCTGGCCTTCATCCCATACTAAACCTTGTAACTCAATTTTTGAATGTATCCCTATCGAACGGCGTAGTACAGCCTCTATTCGAGCAAGCAACTCGGATTCGTTAAATGGTTTTGTGATATAATCATCCGCCCCCATTTTAAGTCCTTTTACTTTATCCAATGTTTGATCTCTTGCAGTTACCATGATAATAGGGATATTAGAAAATTCTCTAATTCGTTTACAAGTTTCCCAACCATCCAGTTCCGGCATCATTATATCGAGCAAGACTAAATCAGCTTTGTTCTTTTCTAAGTACTGTATCGCTGATAAACCGGATTCACACTTTACACAATGATACCCTTTAGGCGAAAGATAAAGATCAAGTAAATCTAACATTCGTTTTTCATCGTCAACTAGTAAAATCGTGTACATGCTCATCCCTCCTGTAATGTAATCATTACTTTTGTTCCTTTTCCGTAGATACTATCCGCATAAATAGAACCTCCATGAGCTTCAATAATTTCTTTTACTATTGCTAAGCCTAATCCCGTTCCGCCGTTGGTTCTTGATCTTGATTTTTCCACTCGGTATAACCGTTCAAAAATATGCGGCAAATCCTCTTCAGGAATTCCCGTTCCTTCGTCCGAAACAATCATTACAATGTTCTTTTTCTCCTCCCTTACATCAATAGTGACGGTAGAACCTTGATCGGAATATTTTAAAGCATTGTCTAACAGATTCATCATTACTTGCTCAAAACGTTTTTGGTCTATGTGGGCAGTAATGTTCCCATCACAGTAATAGACAAGAGACATGTTTTTCGCTTGAAAAGCAGGATTCATTTTGTCACATAATTTTTTTAAGAATGCACATAAGTTTGTAGGTTCCTTATGAATGTGAAAGGAATGTTGATCCATCTGTGCTAACTCAAAGAGATCTTTTACCAATTTTTGCATATGCTCTGCTTCTTCATAGATTATGGACAAATATCGATTTCTCTCTGCTTCTTCAATATTGGGTCTCCTAGCTATATCAGCATATCCTTTTACATAAGTCAGTGGGGTACGAAGCTCATGAGATATACTGGCGAGAAATTCTTTTCTTTCTTTTTTTAAGAATTCTAAATCCAGTGCCAATGTTTGAATGGCTTTCCCTAATTCCGCCAATTCGTCCTCCCCTTTTACTTGTAATCGAACAGAAAAATCACCTTTACTTAATTTTTCGGTCATCTGTTTCATACGAATGAGAGGTATGGTAATGACTCTTGATAAGAAAGCAATGGTAATAATGGTTAAAAATACAGAAAGAATTCCAACCATCATAAAATGGTGCTTTAACTTGTAAATCATATATTGAATAGAATCGGTATTTTGAAACATATAGACATATCCTTTTAGCTTGCCGTTAATCCGAATCGGGCTTACGGTTGCAATATGCGACTCCTTTTGCCAGTTTTTTTGCACTATCATTCCACCATAGGGAATGTTTTTATTTGTTTTTTTAATGATTCTTTTAGCAACTGGTAAAATATTATTTGAAAAATACAATATATTTCCCTTGTCATTGGTAATCACGACGTCTGTCTCCGCTTCAGACTCCATCAATGTGACATGTTCTAACGTAGAAGGATTATAATTTTTTTCTAACACATCGCGGTGGCTGTTCCCTCTTGCTAATAGTTGCTCAAATTCCTCATTAATTCTCGAATGAACCAGAGTAACATATAAAGACGCAAATAAAACCGTCTCTACTCCTAATACAAATACAAAAAATAATAATCCTAATTTGAACGAAATTTTTCTCACTTTTTTTCCCTTCCCATTCAGCCCATAGCTATTTGGGGTCCTTATAAATTGGAGAAGAAACTGATAGGAGATTCATTGGTTGAATTTTTAGCCTTAATCTGTTCCTCTCCCTTATTCATGGAGTATTTGTATTCTATTATTCCCCAATTTTCCATCGGAGTGAAACGTATAGATACTTATCCAACATTTCTCGAAACTTTGTCTAAAACACCAATGTCATTACCAAATTTGCACATCGCATCACAATCACATCGAAGGTCAGAGAATAATATGTAAGAAATTTGGCAAGCATTCGAATGTCGAATAGAAGGCCTTAATAGTTGTGCTTTTATCTCTTTCTCGCGTTTATCTGGAGCAACTAAATAAAACTTAGTTTCGTTTCCATTCATAGTTAAAGCCAAATCAAAGAGTCTTAAAATCCCTGAATAAATAGATGTACTTTTTTCAACTTCAAATGCGCCAACAATTCTTTTTTCTTTGTCTAACCAAATAACATCAATTAGTGCGACGGTTTCCTTTACTGGCTGAGGGATATTTGGCAGATTTAATCGTTTTAAGGAAAATTCCCCCAACTTTTGGTTATTCCATTCTCTTTTATGATCATTTTGGGCAATCCATACATCATAACCAAGTGATTTTCCTAACCTTGCTAAATGATATTGCATTTCCGAATGGTCATTTTCCTCGATCGCATCATTTATCACTTCAGTATGACGTTTCATTTTTGCTTTTGTTTGTTTTTCCATACTTTCTAATGTGATTTCATAGTTTTCGCTAATTACTAATCTCCCCGTTCCAATTTCAAAAAAGAGTCCTCCTATTGCACCAAGGTCCTTGGAAAGTAAATTTCTATGTTTCTCATTAAAATCTAAAATGATTCCTCTCATTTTTAAATATTCTTGCCATGAACCAAGCTTAATTTTTTGGTCAAATAGAAGATTAAACCCTTTTACAATAGCTGTATTAAAAGGCGGGAAAAAAGTTGGATGAAGAAAATAGAGAATATTAGCTACAGCAGGTCCAAGCCCTTTAATTTGTAATTGGTCTAGTTTTACTATTTCTTCTACAAGTTGCTTTTCTGTTGTCGCTTGTAGACATGATTTCAAAAATCTGCTAAAAGCCTTTTTATTAAGTTCATTTTCATAAATATCGGGTATTCGTAGTTTTGGTTTCCAATAAAATGCATGGGCGGCTCCTTCAAAAACTTGTTTTTGTTCTGCAATGGCTGTCACAACAATTTCTAAAGAGGACCCCTTAAAGTCGTTTCCGAATGTATTGTTTTCTATATCGTTAATTACCTCTATTACACCGTTTCGAATAGTACGGAATGCTTTTAATCTTTGGTCATTATCTATAAACCAAGTTTGGTAGACTGATTCCATGTCAGATCGATACTCTTGAATCATCCTTACGAAGTTAGTCCCCATGACAGTTTCTCCTTCCCATTGAACAAATAATTCCAGAATTAAAATATGCATTATTTTACACGATAAATTTGGAGAAATTATGAATTTTAATAAATGGAACAATTTAAATTCGTCATAGCGAATAAATATTTTGTTACTACCATTCCTTTCAGTTTAGTAAAAAGCAGGATTATTTACTGCTTCAGGGGAGAGTGAATATAAACTGTCCGCAACGAGAAAGGAGCAAAGCAAATAACAAGAAACGAAAAAAATTATTTTATAGATAGAAGTATTTATAAATAAACAGCAGGTTGAGCTTATAAGACTGCTGTTTTTTCTATTTACGGAAATTTACGGAGGGACAATTCTCGAAGAAGTATGGATGATTAAAGAAGTTCGAGTAAAAGGAAGGAGAGGTTTTTTTACTTGTCAGAATAAACAAAAAATTTAAGGATAACAAAAATGAAGTTAGATGTGCCCAAAAATTAGGGGCATTCCAAAATGGGGAAAACTCGGAAGAAATATTGCCAAATCTCCTGTAGCTTCAGACTGCATAAAATCCTTGGGAGAACGAAGGGCTAGAGAGTCTTTAACAACAAAACGAATATATTCGTGAGACCTAACAGAACCGCCGCATATGCTGAAATGCACGTACGTTGTTGTAAAAGGAGAAGGGTTATTTACCCTCTCCTACTTAATTAGCCATATAAAGTTGTTTTAGTCTTTATTGCGTAATGCTAATTTTACGGCAAAATAGACAACTAATCCAATGATGAACAGGTTAAGGAGCCAGCCGAAGAATCCAAATCCCATCATTCCCCAACCACTCATCATACCACCCATCATGATCATCACCTCACACATTATCTAGCTGTGCATTCCTTCGCTAATGGAATCATCTGAACGAAATTCAAGGTATCTTCCCTGACCGTTACTATACACAAATACCCCTATACCTATTTATAATACTAACGTAGCAGCAAAGAAGATTCCACTTATAAGCTTTTTATGATTAACATCTCCTTTTTTATTTACCTTCATACCTTCATCGTAAACACCAATTATGAAAAATTGATGTAGAAATTGTGGATAACTTATGAAGATGTATGAATTAGTATCCCATATCTAATCCAAGAAAAAAGAGAAATTTAAAGAATAACTAAAATAGGATAGGATGTGTCCGAATTTAGGGGGGCAATTCACTTATTATTCTAATGTTTCAACTCTCGCAGCTATAAAATGAATGATCCTTGATATGATAGGTTTTTTGTGTTTTTCATATTCACTTAATATAAACGATACCAAATTAGAACAAACTCCTAAACTACTCATGTTGTTTTGTTGCTTCATTTCATACACCACATAACCTACATATACTACCATAAGGATATTTATAATTACCATTCATCCACTATCTATATTGTATTAAACAACTATTTAAATAAAGAAGTGACAGCAAGTCACACTCGCTACCTCTTGTGGATTATATACTTCCATATTCACAAATGATATCTGACCATCGAATCATTTTTCTTACTGTGTTTCCGTTACACTAAATTCCCACAAAACCCCGAACCCTTCTTTTTTGTCTCTTCACCATTGTTTAAAATTTAAACAGAATTAATGACTATAAGTTAGCTAGATTAGAGCCACTGACAATCTCTCCTTCTTCAGCTTTGGTTATCGAAAACACCAGCTTTTCTCTATCCATTCTTTTTATAAGTCATTAAACGGATAATATATGTGAAATATATCTACTGATTAAATTTTCATAATCCTTTGAGTGCACCATACTTTTCTTACGCAAAGTGTTCAAATACACAAACAAAACCAACCATAAACAGGTTGGCTTTGTTATTATAAAGTTTGTTTCACTCGTAACACCCTCATGGCATTTAGAACGGCTAGTACTGTGACACCTACATCTGAGAAAACAGCTTCCCACATTGTTGCAATCCCAAAAGCACCTAATAGAAGGAAAATTCCCTTCACTCCTAAAGCAAACATAATATTTTGCCATACAATTCTACGAGTATGTCTTGCGATACCAATGGCCGTTGGGATTTTAGAAGGTTCATCTGTCATAATGACGATGTCTGCCGCCTCAATGGCTGCATCAGAACCAAATCCCCCCATTGCTATGCCTACATCTGCTCGCGCCAGAACAGGTGTGTCATTAATACCGTCACCGACAAACACGAGTTTTTCTTTTGGAGATTTTTGTGCATCTAACTTCTCAATTTCAGCTACTTTATGTTGCGGCAACAATTCGGCATGTACTTCATCCAGTCCTAACTGTTTTCCTACCGTATCTCCGACTGTTTTGGCATCTCCCGTCAACATGACTGTCTTTTTAATACCTAGTTTCTTTAATGAACGGATAGCTTGTGCTGAATCTTCTTTTACTTCATCTGAAATAACAATGTATCCCGCATATTGTTTATCTACTGCGACATGAACAATGGTTCCAATTTCACTTGGCTCTTTGAACGAGATTTGTTCTTTTGTCATGAGCTTTGCATTTCCAACTAAGATTTCTTTTCCATTGACTGTTACTTGAATCCCATGTCCAGATATTTCATTATAACCTTGGATAGCCTCTTCTTTAATCACTTGCCCATATGCACTGCGAATAGATTGGGCAATAGGATGGTTGGAATGAACTTCTGCAAACGCTGCATATTCTAACAATTCTTCTTTAGACATCGTACCCACTGGATGGATACTTGTCACGTTAAATACACCTTTGGTTAGCGTACCCGTTTTGTCGAATACAACATATTTCACATCATTTAAAGCTTCTAAATAGTTACTACCCTTTACAAGGATACCCGCTTTGGATGCAGCACCAATTCCCCCGAAGAATCCGAGCGGAATGGAAACTACAAGCGCACATGGACAGGAAATAACCAAGAATACCAATGCCCGATACACCCAATCTGAAAACGTTGCTCCACTTATTGCAAGTGGTGGTATTAAGGCTAATGCAACTGCAACGATCACAACTATGGGTGTATAATAACGAGCAAATTTAGTAATAAAATTTTCTGTTGGTGCTTTTCGACTACTTGCATTTTGGACAAGGTCTAAAATCTTAGATACAGTTGATTCTCCAAATCCTTTTGAAACTTCAACCGTTAAGACTCCATTTTTATTGATGAAACCACTTAACATATCACTTCCAGCTTCCACTTCCCGTGGGACTGATTCTCCTGTTAAAGCAGATGTGTCCACCATAGAGCTACCTTCTACGACTTTTCCGTCTAATGGAACTTTTTCACCGGGTTTTACCACAATGAGATCTCCAATTCTCACTTCTTCTGGAGACACTCGTTGAATATCATTACCGACCTTTACATTAGCATAGTCTGGCCGAATATCCATCAATGCACTGATAGACTTGCGGGAACGATTAACCGCAATCCCTTGAAATAATTCGCCTACTTGATAGAATAGCATAACAGCTACTCCCTCTGGGTACTGCTTGACGGCAAATGCTCCGATAGTTGCTAGAGCCATTAGAAAGTGCTCATCAAACACTTGCCCTCTCAGAATATTTTTAACCGCATTTAGAACAATGTCTCCCCCTATAATAATGTAGGCAATAAGAAACAATCCGAGCTGTATAGTACTGGAAACAGGTGCGAACATCCCAATACCGGCTATTATGGCACTAATTCCTAATCGAACTAACAATTTTTTCGTATCTTCACTTCCGGTATCATTGCTATGATCACGTTCATGATCGTGCGATTCTGACACGACTTCTACTTCCGGTTCTAATCGTTTAATAATCTTTGTCGCTTCTGTTTCTAATCGATCTATGTTAGATGGATTAGAACTTTCAAAAATTAGTTTTTTGGAAACAAAATCAACAGTGGATGATGTAACACCCTCTAGCTGTCCCACTTCTTGTTCGATTTTTGCAGCACAATGTGCACAATCTAATCCTTTTAAGAATAAGGTTCGAGTAATGATTCCTTTTTCTTGTAGGTTAATATGCGGTTCTAACATTTTTACTTTTTTCTTTGCTTCGGATACAACAGTTTCCTCTTTTGTTTGTTCTGTTTCCAACGTAAGTGTTTTGGTTGCAAAATTAACAGAGCAAGCTGAAACACCAGCTATCCCTTTTACACCATTTTCAATTTTCATGGCGCAATTCGCACAATCCAATCCTTCTAACGTAAATTCTCGCTTTATCTTCTGTTTTTGCTCTTCCATCCGATTCCCGTCTCTCTTCCTTTTTATATTTTATCTTCATTAACGTGTTTCAATACTTGATCAAAAATCTGAATGATATGACTATCAGCAAGTGAATAATACACTACTTTTCCTTCTTTTCGATTTTTTACTAGCTTGGCTTGCTTTAGTACCCGCAACTGATGAGAAATAGAAGATTGCGACATACCGAGTAAATACGCTAAATCACATACACACATTTCCGATTCAAATAAAGCGTATAAAATACGTGTTCTTGTTCTATCACCAAGTATTTTAAATAGTTCCGCCATCTCAGATAAGACTTCTAGACTTGGGATCTTTTCTTTAACCTTTGTTACGACTTCTGCATGAATCACCGTTTTATCACAAGTTTCTTCACATAATTCTACTGTCTCAGGTCGTTCTTCTGTTATCATTTTATTTTTCATTTACTCACACCCTTTTATATATGAACAATAATTCATATGTTCATATGATTGTTTTAATTATATGAAGCATATCTCTGATATGTCAATCAATATTCGTCTTTACAAAGGATAATATATAAGACACTCTTATCAACTTGTAAGGAAGATATGATGAGAAACAATTGGAACAAATCAACAATTTGCTTATTCAGACGAATCACATCACGAACACAATCATCACCATGATCAGGGTCACGTTCGTGTTGCACAAGATATAACTGATTTACATTCATATTTAGTTGCTGAAGGCAGATTGATTTTGGATAAAAAGTCAATAAATTAATTAAAGATTCTTCATCCCTTGGGGGAAAATGTCAAAAGATAGATGTCATATTCCATTCTGAATAAGATTTAGGATCAGTTATAACAAAATTAACCAAGTATTTATAATTCCTTTTATTTTCAATGTACAAAAAATGTCTAAATTGTTTTATTTAAGGTGAAAAAAATAACGGAGATGTCCTATTAGGAATCTCCGTTTTCTCTGGATAAAAGAGTTAATGGTTATGGTGAAGCTCACGACGATGATCGTGATCATGATCATGAGAATGGTGAATTTCAGCGCAGATGAGCGTATCCTCATGAGGTATGTTTGGGTCTTCAATTTGTATAGTGGAATGTTGAATACCTAGCATTTTGAGCTGCTCATTATTCTTTTCTAAAATAAATCGACTTTCGCTTTACTGTATATTTTCATTTAACACAGCATGACAAGTTAGAAAATTTTGGCCGGTTGTTTGCGCCCAAACATGTAAATCATGGACACTTTTTACCCCATTTACTGATCTTATTTTTTCCGAAAGTGCGTTTAAGTCAATATTTTGTGGTGTAGCTTGCATTAAAATACAGAAACATTGCTTGATAATGTTCCATACACTAAATGCAACTAATATTGCAATGAATACACTTAGAATCGGATCGACAATTTGCCAATTTGTAAAATAAATAATAACCCCTGCAATGATAACACCTGCCGATGCTCCAACATCTCCTATAACATGTAGTAGAGCAGCTTTGACATTTAAGTTTTCTTCATCTCCTTTTAATCGAAAGATAATGAAAAGATTGACCACTAAGCCTATTCCAACTCCTATAAACATCCCCAGTACAACGGGTTCGGGATTAATCATCCTACCAATGGCGGAATAAAGAATCCAAAAAGCGACTAAAACAAGTGTTAAACCATTGATAGCTGCAGCCTATAATACCTGCACGCTCAACCAAATGTCATTTTTTTGTTTGGCGATTTTTTGATTGTTCCAAGGCAAACCAAGAAAGACCAATCTGTCGCCATGTGCCAAGCATCGGCCAACAAAGCTAAACTGTTTGAAATAATACCAAACACATTTCAGCAACTAAAATAATAATAGCTAAAAAAAATGCTTGTTTCATTTTCACTGATGGTGCGTAGCTATGAAAATATCACTATGATCATGAGAATGATTATGGGAATTTGTATGCGCCATTATGGCTCCTCCTCTTTTATAATGATTTCATATGGAGCATATGTTATATACAAAACTAAAGTGCCTTCAGGGGCCTTCTTTATAAATCAATCCTCATTCTTATCACACATCATATTTACGTGTATTAGTGGTAATAGCTATGATCATGTTCATGATCTTCATGATAATTATCTTCGTGATGTCTAAGATGATGATTTTCATAAGGTGGCAATAGACAACTAATCCAATGATGAACAGGTTAAGGATCCAGCCGAAAAATCCAAATCCCATCATTCCCCATCCACTCATCATACCACCCATCATGATATCACCTCACACATTATCTAAAAGTTATTCATCATTATTTCATTAAGTTCCATTTGTGCATGACATGAATACATGTTTTTTAACTAGTCAAATGAGGGTTCCTTTCCTACATAAATGGAAGCATCTAAACGAAATTCAAGGTACCTTCCCTAGCCGTTACTATACGTAAATATCCCGGTGACTATTCATTAAAATAACGTAACAGCAAATATCCCAGTTATTATCTTTTTCTTGATTAACATTCCTTTCTTACTTTACCTTCTACCTTCATCATACACACCACCTATGAAGAACTGATGTGAATAGGATGGGTCCCATGGTCGGTCCAGTGCGGTCTTCTCTCCGTCCACTTTGAGCGATAATTTGTTCTCTATGAACATCAGCTGACTTCTGACGGTTCAGCCATTTATCGCTAGATGGGTACCAATTCAGTTGGCGTGTCCGTCAGACCTCCTTGGGTAAGAGTACAGTTTTTCTCTTCACCTATCTGCTTCATTTACTCCGTAACACCTTCGGCAGTATGGACTTTGTCTTGTTATCTAGACTCATCCAATATTACCTAGCCTCCTATTAAATTCGTGTTCCTCAGATCAGAGATTGGCCGCTCGCTTCCATCAGATCCCGTATCGCCACGGAAACCCTTGCGTTAAGCTAAAATCACTATTACTATCTTCATGGATCGGGACTTTCTACCTATAGATACAAAACAGCCTGCTCGGCTTACAGGCTGTTCTGCGTATATAGATTTACGTACTTCTTCTAATGCCCTGTATGCCCTTCTCCCTTTGCGGGAACAATTTCGAGCTTTTCATCGATGATTCCTTGCGTTTGAAAAGGGATGGAGCGGAATGTACCAGATAAAAATGCGTGGTTATACGGTCCAACTGTTGGATCATCCGTAAAAGTTGGTTTTAAACGGGCTAAAAATTCATATACGTCCTTTGTTAAAGCTCCATTCTCTAGCCATATTAAAGGCGCGTGTTTTCCTAGATGGGAAAATGGCGCAGCTGCAATTGCTAATTCAGGGGTTTTCGTTGAAACAAATGATATACCATGCCCCGGATTATTTAGCCCCCAGCCAAATTTTGTTTTTTCATCTTTGTAAGTAGCAAAAGAAATAGATTGTTGCACCGGTGTATCTCCCGCTATTCGTACAACGGTGCCAAATGATTTTAATTCGTTTTCCACTTCTTTAGAGATTACTGATTCGGGACCTAAAAGATATATATTTGCTTTTCCTTTTCTTAGCTGTAACGCCTCTTTTGTTGGCCGTGGAATTTTATTCGAAGAGACATACAGTAACGGTTCTTCCATATGAGCAATCCAATTGGTAGCTGTGAGTGTGTGCAATTTCGCCTTATCTTCCAAAGAACCAATAATCACACTTTGCGGAGTCTTACCGGCAATGTCGCTGTAAAATTGGTCAATTTCTTTCGCAAACGCAGCTGGATCTGTTTCACTAATTTGTTTCAACTTAAAATTCTTTAATTTATCTAGTTCGCTTTTCTCGAGATTTCCCATCACCATGATTTGCGTACCGTCAGCTGTGCCTAAAGGTTGAAGACGGTTTATTTCCATTAAGACGGCATCCGGTATTTTTCGATCTTTTGTAAATAAAACAGGGCCGTTATTCGGATGATGAATTAAGTCTACACTTGCCAAAGCCATTTGCCAGCTTTCAAGAGGCACTAAAATAATTGCGCCGGGCTGGTTTTCTTTATGAGTGGCAGGCCAAACCGTTTGTGAAACCATGACGGATAATTTAATGGGATCATCTGTGTTTATGCGGGTAACGTTTTTCGTCGCTGTTATCATAATGTTTTGGTTCGCAAAACGGTTGTAAGAGCTTGGCGGCTTCGCAAACCCCATTTCATTTGTTTTGCTATCCTTAGCTTTATCATTTGAGGACATATCCATATCTTCATGATTCATATTTGCATGATCCATTTCTTTCGAGTCATGATCCATCTGATTATTGTCATTGATTTGATTGTTACAGCCAGCATTGATTAAGACAGATAACACAGCTACTAGGACTCCCATATGTAATTTACTGATCATGTGTAATCCTCCCTAATGTCTTCTTTTTTATTTCTTCCCATTTGTTATTACTTTTAAGCTTTTCCCAAATTCCATAAAAAGCCTAATAAAAAGATTTATATTAAAATTTAAACATTGTTATTTCGGTTTACTTTTAGCAGCTATCTGCATTCAACGATACAGGATATCAACCTATTTTCAATGTCCTCCGCTAAGTTTTTCAATTCTTCATGATTTATCATGCTGATCAACATGGTTGGTTTTGGCATACCAATTTTTGTTGTTTCATTTTCACTATACACCACGATTTTGCATGGCAAAAAATAACCTGCTAATAAGTTTTCAGAAAGCACACGCGCTGCCTCTTGCGGATTACACACTTCCAAAATTACAAATGGTATTGGAAAATCCAATCCTTTTTCCTGCAGTTTTTCCGTTACACTAAATTGCCATGAAGCTCCGAACCCTTCTCTTTTTAGACTTTCTTCCAATATCTTTATCGTTTCGTTCATTTCCTTTTGTACTTCAATCGTATAATGAAACAACTTTATTATATTCAGCGTGAGTCAACTTAGTTGTATGCAAAACTAAACAATAATATAAATGAAAAAAGCCGAGTAGTGCCTCGGCAGTGCCCCACTTTTATTAAGAAACTTTAACAATTCCAATCATACCTGATTCTTTATGACCGGGTACCGTACAAAAAAATCGAAAAACACCACTTTCGTTTGGTATGAATCTCATTTCAGATGTTTTTCCCGGCAATGAATGAATATGAACTATTTGATCTTTTGAATGATTTCCTTGTTGAGGCTGTTGTAAAAAAGATGCTTTCATGTTTTCGAATTCTATATCATGTTCAATCTCACCGCTATTTTTGAGAATTAAGTTTACTGGCTGTCCTACAGTAAGTTTGAATTCTTTGGGGTAGTAAGAAAAGTCGGTTGCTTCAATGACTAGTTTTTTCATCTTTGCACTGGAATTCAACCGAGAGACAGACAACTTTTTATTAATCAGAGAGTGGCTCATATGGGAATTTTTTTGGGAAGCGATATAATCTTGATTGAGTTCATTAAACAAGTGATTGTATGTGTAGAAAAACAGCAGAAAGACGAATGCTATTATTAGCGGATTGTGGAATATTTTGTTAATAATAGATGAACGGTTAAAACCGGTTTC
This sequence comes from Bacillus sp. FSL W8-0223, assembly GCF_038006805.1. NCBI lineage: Bacteria > Bacillati > Bacillota > Bacilli > Caryophanales > Bacillaceae > Bacillus > Bacillus sp. FSL W8-0223. The sequence continues at coordinate 1,782,744 of NZ_JBBOVX010000001.1, read as the reverse complement.
TTGTTGGAGCATATACAGAACAATACAAATCATCCCAACAAATATGACAAGCATGATTTGAATCATTCGATTTTGGTATTCTGGTGAAATCATTTCTCCTAACATGGCACCCATCATACCACCCATAATTCCTGACAAAACGCCATCTATTATAGCCATGACATTTATCGGTAATCCGGTCAAAAAACCGGCCAAAAACCCAATGCCCATTCCTAAAACGGTTGAAATAAAGAGGTTTCCGCTATACAAAATTCCGGCAAGCAAGCCACCTGTTAGTCCGACCAACATTCCTAAAGCCATTGCTGCCATCATACCGATCATATCCTTGATTTTCTTTCTTTTTATAAATACGAAAGCAATAACAATCAGAGATAAAATCGTCACAATAATTCCGGTTAATATTATCGACAATGAAAGATCCCTCCTAGTTTATTAATTTATATACATATATGTAAGCAAGCGATTGGTTAGTCCTTTTCGAATTTACATGGATAATTAAAATGTCTGGAACAGAGCTGGACTTTTTATCCTTTATGTTATGAGGAGGTGTTCAAAAAGAAAAACTCTTCTTCGTTACGTTTTTTCAAAGAATTAACAAAGTTTATCCCAAGATGATAAAAAATGATAACACTGTGTCCAAATCCATCATTAGGGGATAATAAGCAACCCCATTTTTTGTAGGATAGCAATTAGTCCTAAGTATTGTATTACAGTAGACTTTTAAGAACATGTGTGCTAAAATTTAGTAAAATATTTTTGAACGATAATTATCATTTTTTATTCGTTTTATCAAATTTTGTACGATAAATTATGAGAACTTCCTATAAGTCTTTATTTAAGCCCTTCACTATATATTATGTAAACTAACTTAATTCTTCGTAATGTTAGGGTTTCTTCCCTTCAAGTTCCTATAACAACAATTATTAGGTACTTCCTCTTCTAAGTTCCTCATAATTTTTCGTCAGTTTTTTGTTAAACGAATTATCTATTTTTTAGACGATCATGATCATCTTTTAAACTTGTTATCAATATTCGTTTATTATCACTGAAGGTGTTATTTAGATTTTGCTAAAGCATCATCGATCCCTTGAATTGAATGACATTCATAAAACTCTCGTGCGACGTTTTATCCAAGAACAAATTACAAAAGAAAACATGAAACCTAGAACGATTCACCGAAAAATCTCTTGTTTAAAATCGTTTATGAAGTACTGTACACGCGAAAACCTGTTGATGAATGATTTTATGGTTGGTATCGAAACCCCGAAGATTGATAATAAACTACCTGTATATATGAACTTGCAGGAGTTGCAAAAACTCTTTCGCTATCTAGAAAATGATACAGGTCGATTTGCCATCAGGAGAGGTATCATGTCCATTTATTTACTAAATTAGGTTTGAAATTCTCCATCAATTGATAAAGAGTAGCCACATTGCCAGCACTTATAATTAACTTTAGATTTTCAGGCTTTGCAAAACCTTTATCGACAGTATGTTCTAACATTTTTATGAGAGGATCGAAGAAACCATTGACATTAAGCAGAGCAATTGGCTTATTATGTATGCCTATTTGCAACCAAGAGAGCACTTCAAAAAGTTCTTCATAAGTTCCATAACCTCCAGGCATGACAATAAATCCATCTGCTAACTCATACATTTTCGCTTTGCGTGTATGCATTGTGTCTACAATAAAGAGTTCACTTATATTTTCATGTGCTAGTTCCTTATCTTTTAAAAACTTAGGTATGATCCCAATAACATGGCCTTTATGGCTTAAGACAGCATCTGCAATTTCCCCCATTAGCCCCGCCTTCCCTCCACCGTAAATCAGGGATATTTTTTTATTGGCAAGGAACTTTCCAAGCTCTCTGGCTGCTTGCCTAAACTCCATGTCATTCCCATAGTTTGAACCACAAAATACACAAATGGATTTCATCTTTCTCACCTTCCCCGTTGATTATTATTCCAATTACTTACAGGAACACTCTGCATATTAAGCGGCATTGGAGAGTAAGTCAAGACTTTATGGAAATTTTTTCAGACCCGCACTCATTGTTAATTTAAATACATCTTTTCCCTTCATACCGATCTTTACTTCATTAATTGCCACAAGCTGTCCCTTGTACAATGCATTAAATTTATCATACTCGGGTTTCATATATTTATATGAGAACACCCGTGCATTATCTGCCCAATACCCATTACAGACTACATCGCAATCAAACCATATTAAGTCCCCAGGTTGGAGCTTAATTTCCGATTTTTGTCTACGTTGTCCTCCAACCGCGTGTCTACCTATTTTGATCATTGGTAAAGCAGCGATAGCTCCTTGACTGGCTATAGATGTATTAAACATGTTTGCTATTTCTAATTCACTAATGCCTTCTTTGAGATTACTGATAACATCTTCAATGGCTTTTTCCACACAATTTGCCGCGTAAGTAAGCGCATCTATCTCATGTGGTGTTTTAACAGCCCTTATCTGCCTAATTTTGTTAGAAAAAAATATAAATTCTATACCTGGAAATCTACTTTTAATATGACTTAAACAAGCCATTGTCATGCCATCTTCATCGATCCCTAATCTTGATTTTGCTAATCCTAGTTCTCTTAACAAAGATGATAAGGCCTCTCGTGCACTAGTAGCGCTGTGAGTAAGATCAGATAGTTCCTTAAGCCTTCTTTCTTCGTGAGTAAGCTCAACTCCATTCATATACTCCCTATAAAAAGTACCATATGTCTGAACTTTACCGATTGCTACTTTAGCATCAAGTACTTGATCTATTTCCCCTACTGAATGCACGATGTTAACTTGATTAGGTTTGTCTCTTGTTATAACAATGTAACATTCACCTAAGTATGGACTTAAGGTTTTTATTACAGGCTCAAAACCTGTAAAGTATCTTATGTTCTCTTTTGTTGAGACCACTATGGCATCAAGATCATATTGTTTCATTTTATCAACTAATCGATTCTCATTGTAAAACACGACACTATATAACCTCCTTCATTATAAGTGGTTGAGGAGTTCGATAACGGCGGGAGCCAGTAATTCTTTATGATTAATGTCGATCCAAGAAACTTCACTAATTTCAGCATGAGGTTTTATTTCCCCTGTCCATTCAGCTGTATAGCAGTATAACTCCACCATAGCTTCTTCACCATAAGCAGGACCTATAATATTGCAAAGATACTTTATACTTGAACGCTCAATTCTTATGCTGAGTTCTTCATATAACTCTCTTACCAAAGTTTCTTCAGGTGTCTCATCATGTTCAATCTTACCACCAGGTAGGTACCAAAGCTTATTATCCCTAACTCTAACACACAATAACTTATCTTCTTTTTTATTAACAAGACAGGAACACTTTATTATCTTCATTTCTTGCTAACGCCCTTTCTACCATGTTTAACATGTGATCCTTTTGATATGTAAGATAATGGACGGCTTCAATGCGCATTGGATCACCTGCGTGATAATATTCATACATGAGCTGTCTCTGCCCAAATCCATCACCAGAAACATCCCAAGCCAAATTAGAAGTTTTGATCTATCTTTAGCATCAACCATATCATTTGAGAGTGGAAATCTCCTGAATGTGGTGTGGAAAGCATAGATCCGGCTGCCAGTGATTGTATATGTTTGACCATTCGTTCATACATTTTAGGGAAGTTATATCTAATAGCTTGAATAGCACTAATACTAGGATTGAGTACACCTTCCTCACTCATGGAAGCTTCCTCCTCACTTAAGAGAATACTTGCTTTCAGTAATTCAATATAGGATGTGAGTTCACCTAATTTCTCTTGAACATTTATAAATCCATTTACCCCCAATACTTCTGCTAACTTAATAGCAGTACCTGTAAGAAATTCGGCTTTAGATAGACCTCTTACGATTCCTTGGTGACCAGTATGATTTCGAGCAAAAGTCTTATCGTAAAAGATGTTGGACTTTTGTACATCCTTAAACACAAAAACTCTATTCCAAGGAATATGAACATTATCTAGTAATAAATAGGCATCAATCTCATCAAAGCTATTTACAATTGGATAATCAAAGTCGCTAAAGGATTCTTTTACTAAAGGCTTTCTACATATGATCTTCACTCCAGGGTGATTTACCGGTAAAGCAAAAGCTACCCCATAGTCCTCATCCCCTGGCTTTAAGCCTGGCATGTTAAATATTAGAAGTTCGTCGGCAATGGGAGCTAGAGTTACAATCATTTTTGCTCCTTTTACCTCAATTCCATCTGAGTCATGACTAATTACACGAACAGCAGCATAGTCATTGTTTTGTTCACCTAATGGAATAGACAGATTGATCTAAGGATTTATGGCACCGTGACCTACAAACAGATTTTCTTTTTTCACAAAATTATAGTACTCTACCTATTAGCTGAATACTAAAACTAAAACCTATAATAACAACAGATATATAAAACCAACTACAAGACCTACTAATAAGAATAGGAATATCCTTCTTAATATTGAAATTGTAGAACGGGCAAATTTGAAACATTCGAAGAAATGGATTTTACTCCTTCTATCAGTAGAACATTTTTTACATCATGAGCGTTTATTTTGAATTACGAAATGAATTTTTTATTTGGGAAAGTTTATTTTGAAAATTTGCATGATCACGCTTCATTTGGCTAAGACGATTCGTTACAACTTTTTTTCCATATCCATGTGGTGCGGAGGCAATTAATATTACATTTTCTTTATAATTGTTCATTCGGGAGACCTCCTAACAGCATTTTGAATCATCTAATGAAAAGTTCTCAGGAGTTGTTAATCCATCATATTCTTTGCAAATCATCTGGTTATCTCTTTTTTCGTAAAGAGTTACGGCTTTACAGTCCATTAATGCTCCTATAGCTTCTTGTTGGTAATTTGTATTTTTAGAGTAAATATTGCAGCCGACCATCTTAGATCGTAAAAGCGCTAAAAGCCTTCTCCAATTTGTAATTTGCCCATTCTGCAATAAACTTATGAATTCAAGTGATAGTTCATAAAAATCCCCGTATAATTCTACATGTTCTAAGCTCCGTTCGATTTCAGAACGAATATTTAAGTATTGAAGGCTTTCTTTGAAAAGAGCTGAAAGATAGCTTTTTATGTTTGAAAGAATTTCGACACCTAATGAGCATTTTTCGAAATATATGCCTTTTTGTTCTGCATCATAAAGAAAGTACCATACGTAATTTTCGGCAACATGAGGCTGCTCTTTAATGTTTTCGCTTATAAATTTCAACATTGAATCCGGTTCTTTATCGTGTTCGCTTAAATACTGTACTAACGATTGTTTTATTTGAGGTCTGATGTCTGAAAATAGGTATCAAGAACTATATCGTGAACATACACGATAAGACGTTTATTTTCGTGATATGCACGCAAAAATTCAAGGTGAGTAACAGTTTTCCCTTCATCCTCTAAGTATGTTCCTGCTTTATCCGCGATAAATAGTAGAAAGATATCACTTCTTGATACGTATTCCAAACAAGTTCGGATAGCATCTTGGTGAATATATCGCATACTATCTTCAAAGCGAATAGGTTCATGCCCCATATTTTTTAATTCTTCAAATACAGCATTTCGTATAGAGGAAAGAGCATCTTGTGCAACCGAACTTATAAAATAGTAGTTCTATCCATATTATAACACCGCCTTACTTTTTAAACAATCTCCCAAATCCGTAGAAATTTAGTTCGTTTGCAAATTCGTGTCTTAAAGCTTGATAACTTGATTTGAGAATTTCTTCAGAGGTTTTATTAGTGTCATGAATTTATGAAGTTAGAATCTATTTGATTAATGGAATATTGTTGTCTTAACCTTTTTTTCTTTTATTCGCAGGATGTTTGAGGTGCTTAACAAGGATTCCTTTCTGCATCTGCTTAGATAATTTATCTAACTTCTCTAAATTTTCGAATACAGACATGTCCCCTTCAATTGCTTTTCCAAACAACTCTTTTATGATATCCGTTTGGGCATTCTTTTCATAAAGTTCTGCTTGTTTTTCTATTTCAACCTTTATTCTCTCTATATCACGCAAAGACTGCTCTCTTATCCTTTGTATCTCTGCATTCTGCTGCTCTTTTAGTTTTTCTAACTCCGCCTGTTGTTGTTCTCTTAGCTTCTGCAAATCAACACTGTGTTGTTCTTTCAATTTTTGCAACTCTGCCTGTTGTTGTTCTTTAACAGTTTGTAGTGCACTATTCGCCTGATACCGAGCTCCTAAAAACGAAATAAAAGCAGGTACAATTCCAACCACAAGTGGAATTACAATCGATGTTAAAACATCCTTCACGAATTATCACCTACACCTACCGAATTTTAATTTGAATAGTGTTGAAAATGTTTGAAACTGAATATGTATATCGTCACACACAAATCATGTGTTGCTCTAACCTTTAGATCTTTTTAGCATAAAAAATTACTTTAAAAACATTCATTAGAACTTAAGTTCGACAAAAACTGCTAAATTCCTCCCCCTCCAATGATAAGTTTTTCTTCCTTAAAGTGGTTTGATTGAAAGTAAGTAATTTAATTGAGCATTTTGCAAAATTAGATTTTTTCTTAAATTGCAATATTAAATGCAACAAGTATTGAAAGACCAGATAACCCATGATTAAGTAAATCGGGACACTCTGCGCGACTTGACGTGGAGTGGCGGGCATGGTAGCCTGGTTGGCCCAGCCAGTACCGTATACCTGGCTTCATGGCTGGTAGCCATGCCCGCAGAGGCTCTTTGTCAAGTTGCTAAAAACCAACCCTTTGGGTTAGCTGGCTTAAGGTTAAGAAGCTAAGCCAGCTAACTCTATTTGGAAACACTCCTCAGGTGTACGATAATTGAGGATCTTCCTTGGAAGATGGTTACACCAATTTTCAACATAGGTAATGGTTTCGTCTGCCACAGAGGAAATGGGTCTCCCCTTTGGTATGAAGCGCCTAATAAGGCCATTATGACGCTCGTTGGTTCCTCGTTCACAGGATGTGTAAGGGTGTGTAAAATAAACCTCTGTTAGATCTTTTTCAACACTAAGGCCGAGGTCAGCAAATTCAGAACCGTTATCAGCCGTAATGGTTTTAAACACTTTAGAGAACCGATTACCATAAGACACTTTCAACTGAGATATGACTTCTGAAACGGATAGACTATCCTTGGCTGTCACTCTCAAAATTATTTCTTTACGGGTTTTGCGCTCAGTAAGAGTCAATAAGGCCTGATCTTTAGTCTTCTTGCCTATAACCGTATCAATTTCCCAGTGACCAAACTCTTGGCGTTCATTGACTTCAATTGGTCGCTCATCGATACTGCGTCCTAAGATCTTCTTATTCTTCCGGTTACGTTTTTTCTTGGTGTTCAGGGTAATTTTCATAGGTAGGTCAATGTTTTTAACGCCTATAAGTCCTAGATCAATATAGTTATAAAGGGTCTTGGTGCAAACCATTTTGTCTTTGAATTTCCCATCACGTTTGGCTCTCCCACATACCGCATCAGGAGACCATTTCTTATCAAGGATCTGAGTTTCGGCATACTTAATAAACTCGATGGCATCGTCTAGTTTTAGCTTGCGGCCACAGGCTTTCCTGTTTCTCTCATAGAGAAGTTGACCTGTGTCTGGAAAATAGACATGAACAATTTTCCCGTTGCTTTTTCTTTGTGGCACTGTACCTCTTCTTAACTCACGGGAGATGGTGCTTTTGTGACAACCAACATAATCTGCAATCTCCTGTTGAGTCTTACCAGCAGCGTGTAAGGCCGCAATTTTCCCACGGTCATAAGCCGTTAAGTGTTTGAAATGCCGAGCTCCTATGGTAGAATTAGTAATTGCCATAGATAAATCCTCCGTATCGATATTGTTTTAGTCGACTTAATCATACGTGGTTTATCTATGGTTTTTCATTTTTTATGCTTGTTGCATTTGATTATACAACTAGCCAATTAGATTTTTTGGATAAAAGTATAAAAAATAAAGCACTCGACAAATAGCTACCAGCATGTTATTTTACAAAATATTACAATAATCTTGTTTTCGGGCATACCTACAGAATTTTTCACATTGAATTTTTTTAAGCGGCTTTCTTCCCTTTATTTTCCTTTGCCATCGCTAGCGCTGAAACAAGTAATACAATAGCGTTCAGGTAAATATGGGTCTTTACTTTTTCAATTCCCCATACATGTAGGGAGTTCGCCGTAAGGTAGCTTTTCATTCTTGAATTACAGCGTTCTACACTTGTCCTCTCGTTGTAAAGCTCTTTCCAACGTTTTGTATCACGGTGCGGATTGGAATATCGGCGCACATCCTTTTTGATGTCGACTTTTACCACCATTCCATAGTTGGAAGATGAACAGGCTGCCATTCCTAATGGGCAATCCACTTTGCCGGTTGCGTGAGGACATCTGAACTTGAGCTGGTCCTTATCAGCTCCCCAATAAGTCATTTCATAACCCATGGAACAACGCGGAGTTCCATTGGAAGAAATCCCTTCAGGAGGCTCTTTTTCGTTGCGCAAATTGAGCGGGATAATGGCTTGCGCTCCAATGTTTTTGGCTGATTCATAGTTTTTTAGTTGGTCATATCCGCCATCCATGATCAGAAATTCAATTTTGGATTTGGTACGCTCTGCCACTTGCTCTATTAATTCTGGTGCGACTTCTCCATCGTTCACATGGGCAGGGGTTACTTTTATGGCCATTGGCAGTTCGCTTGCGGTATCGACTGAAAGATGCATCTTATAGCCAAACCAGGTAATTTTATTGCCGAAGGAATCATATTTTGCGCCCCAATTGGCATTACCCGTTTGTTCACTACGCTTTTTGGGCTGTTTCTTTTCATAGGCATCAATGGCGGCACTGTCGATGGCCTGGTGGCTGCCGTCAATTATTCCTTCCTCCTGAGCTAACTGTACCAAGTCAAGGAAGATCTTTTCAGCCAGCTTTTTTTTGATAAGTGCCGCAAAAACCCGGCTGAGAGTGGAGATAGACGGTGCGGGGCGATCAATCGATAAACCGCATTGATAACGGAAACGAAGGTCTTTATCCAATCGATGATGAAGGGCGGTAAAGGTGTCGATGCCTTCGAGTGGGGCAGCGATGAGAGCCCTTAGAATCCCTTCTCTGGAATGACCGTCAGCCCCTCGGGGTGAAGAACTTCTCAACTGTTTAGCATAAGGGCGTAAATCAAGCGAGCTAAAAAAGATAGGTAATTTCTCTTTTGACTCTAATTTTTGCAGTTCTTCAAAGGAAAATAGGCTTTCTTGTAGAATATACAAAGTGACTTCCTCCTTTTGAATTTTTGTGGTTTCGTCACTTCAAAAATTCTACATTTTAGGGGTGAAGTCCTTTTTTGTGTCTTTGAAATCCTTATGGCTCTTGGGTCAAAAAATATGCAAAATGCTCAATTAAATACTCAACTTTCGCACACAGAAATATTTAAGCATTGCTTGATATAATTAGGTATAGTGGCCAACCATTTATTCATTTGATTTTTAAAGATGTCCATGTTCAAAGAAACCTCGGCTTCCGCCAAAGTTTGGAAAAGGTCAATAAGTGATTGAAGGGCAGTAATAAAATCTATGTCTTTTACATCTTCGCAAAGGATGTAAAAAAGGTTGCCAATCGTCTTAGGATCCTCCTCTTTTCGCATTTGCCAAGCAATGAGAATATATCGTGTAAAAACAATGGTTGTATGGCTAATTAACATGTCGTAGGAACGTCCCTGGAATTCTTTCTCTAAATTTAAAAGGGATTTATTGCATTTGAAGAAGACTTCAATGTCCCAACGCATGCCGTAAATACGAATGATCTCTTCATTTTCTAATGTTGTATCTGTGCTGAGAATGGCAAGCCATTCGCTCCGTTTATTACGGTTTCGTACAAATAGAATTTTTACTGGAATTCCATTGTCTAAAGTAGCATAAACGGATCCGCGAATGTCTTTTTTACCCATGTGAGGTTTTGCCAATTTGTAAAGTTGATTCAGTGTGAAACGTTCACCATTGTAAACGTATCGCTGCTTTAATTGCTTCACCAAGCCAATGACAAATAACCCTTTGTTCGTAATCTTCTCAATTAAAGGCGCTTGTGTAAACCAGGAATCCATGAGAACATAGTCAGCTATAATCCCTTTTTCAAGCGCATGATCAAGTAAAGCTGAAGCCACGTCCGGTTTTGATTTCAGAGCTTCCTGGCGACGCTTATAGCCAGATGTTCGTTTATCAATATCGGTATTGATTTCTTGCAGGCGATTTTCCTTTTTCGGTGAACTTAGAAGAGCAAAATCAACGGGAATAAAAGTAAAACTATCGGTCCAGCCAAGGGTAAGCATTTGAAACCCTTTCAAGTACTGATGGGTAGAGTGATCAAAAACCTTAGCCAACAGTTCAACCGACTTACTACGGTTTCTTGAAAAGACAGAATCATCAATCACAAAAGCTGTGACACGATCTTTTGAAGTTAATGGTTGAAGCAGACGGATCATTTCACTGCTTAATGAAAGCAGAAACTTTCTCCAATGATAGGTTGGTGTATTTAAAAAGCGATAGACTGTATCCTTTCCGGGCAGATCCTGAGATCGTTTACTCATAAAAGCACGAAACCAGTTCTTATATTGGAAGACTAAAAGAAAAATCAGTTTGAAAACAGTAAGACAAGAATACCCGGAAAGTTTCGTAATATTCGCTTTTCTTAAATGATATCCAATATTTAATTCGGAAAATCCTTGTTTAATTTCTTTTGGTAATTGCGCAAAGTAGTCTTTATTCGTTATCATAGTGGTGACACCTTTCTTTTGGATTTGGTTTCGTCACCAATATTTTACCAAAAGAATAGGTGTCTTTCTTTATGTTTTAAAAAATGTCAAATGATAATTTTGTACTTCCAAAACCCATTTACATCAAGCATTTAAACAAGATTTTGGACTGCGAAAGCTGAGTTAAATACTAGTATAAAGAGTTGTTTAATTTTGGATGATCACTTTTACACTTCTAACTCAATGCTTTACAATATCATTACAGTTAAATAAATGTTTTAGAGGTAAAGTCATGGACATCCGGATTCAGTTACAACAAGCTCTTGCGGAATGTGAACGTTTAAGGAAAGAAAATGAATATTTAAAACACATTCTTTCAATGATGATGCAAAAGAAAGAAAACAATCATTCTGTAACTATGGCTAGTTCTATAGTGAACAACCAATCGTCACCGGAAGAAAAGATACGATTATTCAAGCAACTTTTTAGAGGACGAACAGATGTATATGCGGTTCGCTGGGAATCAAAAAACGGTCGCGCGGGATATACGCCTGCTTGCGCCTATGAGTGGCAACCGCCTATTTGTCGAAAACCGGAGATAAAATGCAGTGAGTGTCAGCATCGATCATTGCTACCGCTAAATGATCAAGTGCTTTACGATCATTTAAGCGGGAAGCATACGGTTGGAATTTATCCAATGCAAAAAGATGAAACGTGTTTCTTTTTGGCGATTGATTTTGACAAAAAGAATTGGCAAGAGGATGTGTTGGCGTTTGTTCGTGTATGTAAAGAGTTTTCCGTACCGTATAGTATTGAACGCTCAAGATCTGGGAATGGTGCACACTTATGGATTTTCTTCTCCGAAGCGATTCCTGCTTCATTAGCTCGCAAAATGGGAATGACATTGCTCGCTAAAACAATGGAAAAAAGATATGAAATAGGTTTAGACTCCTATGATCGATTATTCCCGAATCAAGATACGCTTCCAAAAGGCGGATTCGGAAATTTAATTGCATTGCCGCTTCAGCGAAAGCCAAGGACAAACGGCAATAGTGTATTTGTAGATGAATCCTTTACTCCTTATCCAGACCAATGGATGTATTTATCTTCTGTTCAAACAATGACAAAAAAAGAAGTACAAGATGTGGTACAGCTTTACGAAAATAAATCTATTACTGTAAACGAAGTGTATCCAGAGAAAATTACTATTGAATTAAAGAATGGTCTATACATTCTAAAAGATAGAGCCCCCTCTTCTCTTTTAACTAAGTTGACGAAACTAGCAACGTTAGCGAATCCTGAATTTTATAGAGCCCAGAAAAATCGCATGTCTACATACGGAATACCGCGAGTGATTAATTGCTCTTGGGATAAGGAAGGATATTTGGTCTTACCTCGTGGCTGTTTGGAGGAGGTTATCAACCTTTTATCGTCATTATCCATTCAAACTGAAATCATTGATGATCAATTCGATGGCCAGACGATTGATGTGGAATTTCAAGGTGAGTTAACTTTCCAGCAACACGATGCAATATCACAATTATTGAAACACAATACAGGTGTTCTTTCAGCAACCACTGGTTTTGGCAAAACGGTTATAGCGGCAGCTCTTATTGCGGAACGAAAAACCAATACGTTAGTCATCGTTCATCGTACACAGTTGATGCAACAATGGTTAGAGCAATTATCAACGTTTCTTAATATTTCATCAAAAGAAATCGGACAAATTGGAGGCGGAAAAAACAAAATAACAGGAAATATCGATATAGCAACCATTCAAAGCTTAAATTACAAGGGTCAGTTGAAGTCATTTATTACTCAATATGGCCAAATCATTGTCGATGAATGCCATCATATTTCCGCCTTTAGCTTTGAACAAGTGTTAAAACAAGTTCGCGCCAAGTATGTGTATGGTCTAACAGCTACACCGATTCGTAAAGATGGTTTACATCCTATTATTCACATGCAGTGTGGTCCTATTCGTTATAAAATTGACGGGAAAATACAAGCAAAAGTAAGGCCATTTGTTCATCGTTTAATTCCAAGGTACACGAACTTTACGTCCTCACACAAAGATATTCAGCAACTTTATACAGAAATAGCACTCAATGAACGGCGAAATCAGCAATTATTTGATGATGTGTTGTCTGCACTTGAAGAAGGCCGCTGTCCGTTAATCTTAACGGAACGAATTGAGCATATTGAAATTTTGAAGCAATTATTTAAAGGATTTGCCAAAAATATTATTGTACTCTCCGGGAATATGACGAAAAAAGAACGGATGGAACAATTGCAACGACTTGCTTCCATTCCTGATGACATGGAAAGATTAGTGATTGCAACAGGAAAATATATCGGCGAAGGATTTGACAATGCCCGATTAGATACTCTATTCTTAGCAATGCCAATTTCATGGAAAGGCACCCTGCAACAATATGTCGGACGCTTGCATCGAATTCATGCAAATAAACAAGAAGTACGTGTATATGACTACGTGGATAAAAAAATCCCGATTATGCAAAAGATGTTTGAAAAAAGATTAGAGGGGTATCGCGCAATGGGATATGTTATGGATGAAAAAAACACTTCGTACAACGAACAGATGAAGTTGTTTTAATCTTAGTTATAGAAATGGGCATATGTTTCATTTCACTTCACTTACACAAGATTACGATTAAATTAGCAGAACCCACCTCGACTCTTAACAATGTGTACCAAGGTGGGGCTTTTTCATTTATTTATGGGGTTAGAAAATACAGCAAATGTTAAACGCCCAACTACATTTGATGAGCAACTAGAGATTTTAAGAGAACGCCGGTTGAAAATAGATAGTATGGATTTTTAACGACAGTAAATTATTATCGATTATCATCTTCTATGCCAACTCAAAAAGATTTGGTCTCACTCTAATTTTCATTTAGTAACTGCTCAACATGTTTTTTTAACTTAGGAATCTTATTTCTGAACAACATCCCAGACAATTCGATAATTAATGGAGAAATAACCGTGAATCATCATATCTCTCATGCCAGCCACCTTTCTCTATTCGATATGTGGGTGTGCTTGTCGGATTTCATTTGGAATGTTTTTCGTTGCTTAGCCAATCACTAATATATTTTTAATTACCGCGTCCGACACTAAGTCTTTGTCTAGAAAATCATCATAAGATAAGCCCTTGGTGTATTTCTCAATTTTTTCTGCAGAGAATATCTTGTAAAAAAACTTTAGGCTCTCTCTGCATAATTAGCACTCCTTAAAATACTAGGCTTTAATGCTGGTTTGATATCATCTAAAATGTCTAAATCTACCGGCTTTTGAAAATGATCTTCCAGATTGAATTTTAAATCCATATAATCATCGAATGTCATGGCATCATCCATAAATTCCACTAACACATCAATATCACTGGACTATCTTTGTTCTCCCCGGCTATACGAACCAAATAAACCAATCCTTCTTCATCTACTGTATCTTTTGCTCTGATAATATAAGGTAACTTTATACGCGCAAAAACTTTTAGCCCCAAATCGAGGTACCCCCTCTTCACTAATAATTACACCCATCAATTCAATAAAAGCTAAATTTTGTATTTTTAAAAATTATACTATTGACTGACATGCTTCTCAGAGAGAATACAGCAAATTAGCTTTGATGCTTCATTTACATAAAAGAATAATTGTGTTAAATCTGTTTTAGAGTCCAAATAAAACAAAACAATACTACTACAATCGAAAACTATAAACTTCATCGACATCTTCATATTACATAGAAATTGTAGACAACCGGCTATTTCCGTCCGAAATCTGCTTTAATCTCACCCCATATGTCTGTTTCCCATTTGAGAATAGGGTTATTGTAATCGTTTTTTTTGAGCCATTGCTTCGCTCTTTCAATGAGCCGCCAAACTCGTTCGGTGTCTTTATTTCTTATTAGCGCAGTATTAACCTTTTTAGTTTTCACCCATTTGATAGCGGTTAGGGAGTCTGAATAAATAGGATAATCTTTTCCATACTGCTTTAGGAAGGCTAAAGCATGAACGATAGCTAAAAATTCTCCGACGTTATTTGTTCCAAGAATAGGGCCAAAGTGAAACAATACTTTTCCAGTTTTCGTGTACACTCCTTTGTATTCCATTTGTCCGGGATTGCCGCTACATGCCGCATCTACGCATATGCTCTCTTCTATATATGTCATATCTTTATTTAAATTAAGGGATATCTGTTGGGATGTTTTGGCCTTCTCTGCAGTCCTATAGTATTTCGTCCAACCATCATGATAAGCTTGTTTAGCCTCTTCGATGGATGAAAATGACTTATACTTTGCACTGGCTACCCCTAATACATATTGTTTGCATTCATCCCATGATGAAAAAATACCTGTCTGTTTCCCTATCCAGACCACGTAATATTTTGATTTCTTTTTCTCCATCATTCCACTTCCTTGAACTTCAGGAGTTAACTGACTCTCCTTTGTATGAACGCTCCGTAACGTTTCCGTATTTTCCTTTTTGATTGGCTTTGTTCCTTGCTTTAGGATGACGTTATTAACAATATCGGAATCCTCAACAATCCCATTACTTCCGTTAATTAATACATAAGAGCGAGTATTTCGACCAATGGCAAGGCGTTTTTGGTACTTCCTTTTATATATAATTAATTTCACGACTCTCTTTTCATTTCTTAACCAACTGGGAATCTGGCATTGCGATAACGATTCGACATAATATAAAACAAACGGGATATTATAGCCGACAAATGCACAATGGACGTTTCCTTTTGTGATTAACTCACTTAATTGGGGTAGTTGGTAATAAAAGGTCTGAATGTTAGGAGAATAACCTGCCCTAAAAATGGTGTTTACAAACTGTTTTATTTTTTCTTTTGTCGTTTCCTTCTTTTTAAGAGTAATATTATGGAAGACAGGAAGTAACTCTCTTAATACGATTTGAACATAATCACCGATACATGAAACATCGAGATTTGTGTTAAGAATTTTCGCTTTTCGATTCCTCATTTCGTAAAATTGATCCCACGCAGATATTTTTGATCGAATCATATTCATGCATTCGGATAAATTTTCCTTTATTTTATCTTCTGGAAGCCGAATGACCTCATCAAATCCGTTTTTCAGCAGCCATAAATCTCTTTCTGTATCGTACACTTTTGCTTGATCGGTTAAATGGTAACGGAGCCCATCGCATTCAACGGCAATTTTGCAATGTTCACCATATATCACAAAATCAATGATATATTTAGGGATCCAACCGTTTCTACTGCCCATCTTTTGATAAACTGCATATTGGCTTTCAAATTTGATTCCGTACTCTTTTAACGCGTTTTCAATCTTTACTTCTAAAGGTGAGTTTACATTCTTGATGCCAAGCTTAGAGGGAATTTTGTTTATTTCTGGTGTATCGTACTTTAAATTCTTTATATGTAAAAGTGTAATTTTCCGCTGCTCATCATATCGAAGTAATAAATTTTTACAAAAACTTGCTTCTTGATAATACGTAATAAGTAATCGGTACAATGAACAATGATGAAGAAGATTCATAATGGCTCTTTTCAACCTCGAAGATGTAATTTCAATTGCAAGTACACAGTCGTCATCATTATAAAGAGCGATATCAATCGTATGTTGTTCGTTATGATAATAAACAATTTCATTTCTTATGACGAGTAAACCATACCCTTCAGATAATTGAATAATACGATCAATGAGGGAAGATCTAAATTTATAAATATCATCAATTCGATTTTTTGCCTTATTGTGGTGAACAGATCTTTGTTCTTCTATTACCTCACTTATTTCTTTAAGAAAAGTACCGATTTCAAAGTTCTTCATAAAAACTACCCCAGTTTTAACAAGTGTTTTAGAAGTTATTCTTCTTTTTTTCGCCAAAATTTGCTAAAATCCTTCTTTTTGTAGTGAGATTGGCGCAGAAATATAGTTATACAATTATTTTGATTTTGAACATTGGTATAGAAAAGATTATATATTCTATGTGGGGAAACATTGATGAATTGATAAAATTTTGTATGAGGATTATGATTACCACCGACCATGTCTCAAGGTGGGTCTTTTTGCTTATATGAAGGAGTTTTTATACAGATCTATAGCGTAAATCCCAGCAGTATGTACCAAGGAGGAATTGCACAAACGTCTTCAATGAAGTTTCAAGCAGCCGAATGGCTTATTAATCAAATACAAATGTACAGTATTGATTTAAAAACAAATTCAGTTAAAAATATGAAGGTTGGATCAATACTATTTTACAAGAATATGTGAACGATAAAACCGATGCTTTAAACAAACGTGTATTGCTGTAGAAACAGACATTCAACGTATAATAAGAATATTAAGACAGTGAGCTAGTATTCTAGGGTATAAAACCTATTTGTCAACAGTCTGAAGGTATGCCGAATTGGCATACCTTAATCAATATGTTTACTCTAGGAAAATGAACCAACCGTACTTTTTCGAGTAATTGAATGAAATACAGACATAATAAACATAAAAAACAACATATTACGTTGCTTTGCCGAGGTCAAGGGTATCATCATGACCTGCTCTCCTGTTAGGTAAAAGTATAGTGACAAAAATGGCAACGACTGATCCTATGACTGTCTCCATGATGCGGGCCCATTCATAACCTCCCGAATGCAAAAAAGCCAAAACCATTACGACAGTTACGCCTATTTGTGAGATGCTGTCTTGATGAAGTTTAAGAGTTTTCGCCATTGCCATCCCTATAAAAATACTTAGAAAAGCGGCCATTCCTGAAGGCATGATCCACTGAGAGACAATCAGACTGCATGCCACTCCACCTACAACCCCTAAGAAACGATGAATCGCTTTGGTTACAGCCTTTTCAAAAGTCGTATTGGTAATTAAAACGGCTGTTAACGGAGCGATATAAGGATAGAAATGGGGAGTAATGAAAGTCGCCAGCCACCATGAAATTCCTGCTGCTAGTGATATTTTAAAAGTCTGTAAGGTGATGCCTGCACGATTTAGTTCTCTGCTAAGATGCTTTATAAACACTTTGGTGTTCATCGATATTTCCCCGTTATGATCCTTTTTGTTATTATGAGGCACAATTACAATCCAAGTGAAATATACTTAATTTCTAGATAGTCTTCAATTCCATAATGGCTTCCTTCACGACCGATCCCACTCTCTTTAAATCCACCGAATGGTGCTTGGGCGGCCGAAGGAGAACCATCATTTAAACCAATAATTCCATATTCTAATGCCTCTGTTATATAAACTGCTTCTTGAATATTCTCTGTAAATACGTAAGCAGCCAATCCATAAGGACTATTATTAGCACGTTCAATAACTTCTTCTACTGTTTTAAATGTTGTGATAGGAGCAAGCGGCCCGAATGTTTCCTCATGCATGCAGTACATATCGTCAGTAGCATTCATAATAACAGTTGGTTCCATAAAAAAGCCTTCTTCTTCTTTTATGGAGTTACCTCCTACAAGGATTTTAGCTCCTTTTTGTTTTGCATCTTCAATTTGTGCCTTTACTTTCCGAACGGCTGCTTCATTAATGAGTGGACCTATATCTACACCCTCTTCAAATCCATTACCCACTTTCAATTTTGACACTTTTTCTGCTAGTTTATTAGAAAATTCTTCAGCGATTCCTTCTTCAACAAAAATACGGTTTGCACATACACAGGTTTGGCCGGCATTTCTAAATTTAGACGCCATAACCCCCTCTAAAGCTTTCTCTATATCTGCATTAGCTGTTACGATGAACGGAGCATGCCCTCCTAATTCGAGAGATATTTTTTTCACAGTGTCAGCGGCCCCGCGCATTAAAATTTTCCCTACGCGTGTAGAACCGGTAAAAGTGAGCTTGCGTACACGTTCATCTTTTTGCCAAACATCCACAATCGGTTCTGCATCGCCTGTTACAATATTTATGACACCCTTTGGAATCCCGGCTTGCTCAGCGAGTTCTGCCAATTTCAAAGCAGTGAAAGGCGTCTCTTCAGATGGTTTCAAAACGGTTGTACAACCAGCAGCAAGAGCTGGTGCAATTTTTCGTGTAATCATGGCTGCCGGAAAATTCCATGGAGTGATGGCTGCAACAACACCTACAGGCTGTTTTTTGACTATAATACGTTTATTGGGAGAAGATGCCGGAATCGTTTCGCCATAAATTCGTTTTGCTTCTTCAGCAAACCAAGAGATATAGCTATTGGCATAAAAAATTTCTCCTTTTGCTTCGGAAAGAGGTTTTCCTAGTTCAGTTGTTATGATTTCCGCTAGTTCGTCCGTATGTTCTTCAATTAAGCAATGCCATTTTAATAAAAGTTGACTGCGCTCTTCGGCAGTCTTTTTAGACCACTCCTTGAAGGCAGAGTATGCCGCATCTATTGCCATTTTTGCTTCTTTTTTACCACCGTTGGGAATAGTGCCGATGATCTCCTTTGTAGCTGGATTGATGACATCAATGGTTTCTTTTGCATCCACCCACTGTCCATCTATATACATTTTGTTTGGATACATAGGATTGTCCTCCTTAGATGTTGTTTTGAACTCATCCAAAGACTATCATGATTTTTGCATTAGGAGTACTTCCTTTATATACTAGGGATATAACAAAAAGTTATGAGGGATCAAAATGAGAACAGAGTGGCTAGAGGCTTTCTTGGTTACAGCGAAGACAAAAAGTTTAACAAAAGCTAGTGAACAACTTCATATGACACAACCAGCATTAAGCAAGCAAATTAGAAAACTAGAAGAAGATTTAGGAGCAACATTATTTACACGTTCTGCCAAAGGAGTAGAACTAACAGAAGCCGGGGATATTTTATTTAAAGAAATTGAACCTGTCTTACATAAAATTCGTTCTATACAAAAAAAGATTCTATCAACACAAAAAACTTCAGAAATTAAAATTGGAACGTGGCCGAGTATTTCCAGCTTTTATCTCCCATATAAATTAGCTACAGCTAAGGAGAACGACCGGGAAGTGAATATTAAAATTTTTTATCATTATTATGATATTTTCAATTACCTACATACCGGGGACATTGATGCAGCACTGCTAGATGATCGAGAAATTCAACATTCATATTGGTCTAAACCTCTTTTTAAAGAACCTTTTTATTTGTTTGTCAATCATCTCCATCCACTGGCTAAGCATGAAGATGTCATTTATTTTAATGACTTCAAGGATGAACCCCTCGTTGTTCTCCCTTCTTCATGCGATGTTCGTATGTTAATAGAAGAAGCCTATAGACTTCATCATTCTCAACCGAATATTTCTTTTGAAATTGACTTTGGTCAAAGTATTATCGGGTTTATTTTAGCCAATTTAGGCATATCTATACTACCGGAAATTTTTACCTATAATATTGATCGATCCGTTATTAAGGTTCTTCCGATTGCCGATTTCAACATCAAGAGACAGATCTCACTCATTGCACGAAATCCTGCTATAGGAAAGTTGCTATTTACCTTATTCTTTCATGAATAATCTGCTTCGGTCGAACAGAAGAACCAAGAACTTTAATAGATTGTTAAAGAAAGAATATGATTTTGGAATTTTGATTTTTTGCTTGTACACATAATCTAAGAGGCTCTATTATGTGCAAGATCGGATGACGAATTCTGAAATAATGTACCATCCATATCAAAAATAATTGCTTTTTTCAACTTCCTCTTTCCTACCCTTCTTTTCAATGTATTTAAATGAAGCTTAGGGGAATGACCATAATACATGTTCGATGCTTCATTCAATATCTAATTACATTTGGAGAATTTCTTGCTTTATAAAAGCTAAGATGGTTTATTTTTGGAATAATAATGGATTAAAACCGTCATTTCAAACTTAAATAGCGCATTTTTACCTCAGGAATAGATCACCGTTTCTGCACGGTCTAAATGTTTTTTATATCAAAAACAAAGCCCCCTTCATTAGCTTATGGGGGCTTAACAGTTGATGTAAATTTAACTATTACAAAATTTTATTATAAAATCAATATTCAAAATTATTTATTTATGTCCAATTCCCTTTTTTCCTTTAAAAGTTTTTGAAATTCCATTTCTAATTCTTTAGACGGTTCAATACTTAAGCGGCTTAGCACTTCTGAAATTTTCGTTTCGAGTAAGAGACGTTGATCTTTTTTGCTGTCTCGAGTTTTTTGTGGTTGAACATGTTTATATTGCTGAAAGGTTCCTTCAAATAATTCTATCTTTTGATTACGAATGACCAATATTCGTGTTGCGATATTCTCAATGAATCGGCGATCGTGTGAAACGAAGATCACGCTTCCTTCATATTCTTTTAGAAGTGACTCTAATGCTTCAACAGATTCTGTATCAAGAAAATTCGTCGGTTCATCTAAAATCAACGTATTAATGTCACTTAAAAATAGTTTTGCTAGTGCCACTTTTACTCGCTCTCCGCCACTCAAAACCCTTACAGGCTTATAAACATCTTCATTGAAAAAATGCATTCTTGCAAGGACCGTCCGAATAAGCGTTTCATCTTGCTTTGAAGAGGATTGGACATTCTCTATAATAGATTTTTCCACATTCAATATATTTAAATTTTGGCTAAAATAGCCCATTTTAACAGAAGGAGAAATCATGATGCCTGGCTCTTGGTTGACGATCTTTTTTACTAACGTCGTTTTCCCGCTTCCATTTGGACCAATAATCGCTAATTTGTCACCACCTCGAACCTGAAAATTTGCACGGCTCCAAAGCACACGTTCTCCAATCATACCCGTTACATCTGCTACACGAAAGATAATCCGATTTTTAAACGTTTCTGCATTCGGCAAGTTCATCTTAATTGGTGGGAGTTCTTTCACATTTTCTGCCTTTTCAAGTTTTTCTAATCTCGTTTGAATGGCTTTCGCTGTTTTTTGCAGTTTCTTTTGCTTTTTGGCAAAGTATGGCTTTGTCCCTCTTACTTCCGATTCACTGACTCTTTTTGGCGTCTTCGTTGCTCTTTCCGCTTTTTTCTCTTTTAATTTTAATGCTTCTTCCAACTGCTTTTTCTTTTTCACATATTTTTCATAAGCTAATTGTTCTTGATGTTTCTCTGCTTCTTTTTGTTTTACGTAATCGCTGTAGTTGCCTGCATACTCTTTTATCTTTCCTTCATTGATTTCCCATATGGTTGTACAAAGAGCATCCAAAAATTCACGATCATGCGAAACAATGATAAATGCCCCCTGCCACTCTCTCAGCTTCTTTTCTAACCATTCAATATGGTCTGTATCAAGATTTGTTGTTGGTTCGTCTGCAAGTAAAAGTCCCGGATCTTTAACAAGAGCTTTTTGAATATATTCTTGCGTCACTTCACCACCACTTTTGGTTGTATCTGTTCGTTTAAACTGCGGTAAAAGTTCACATCGAGTATGTTGAATAACGACCCCTTCTTCTGGAGAAATCTTTTTAGCCAGAATTTGAAGCAACGTCGTTTTCCCGCTGCCATTTCGACCAACTAATCCAATTCGATCATTTTGATGAATTTGCAATGGATCCGCATCTATCAATAAACGATCCTGTACATAGTGCTTTACATGGTGAGCTTTTAATAAAAGCATATCAACATCTCCTTGTACCCGAGTTTAGGAGACAAAAAAAAAACCTCCTATATCCATTCAGAATAGGAGGCACAAAATCATAGGGCACACCAAAAGAAACGATCCTTTAGATCCAACCTATGAAAGTCCAATCCTATTCTGAAAAACGACAATTAAAGGCCTCATAAATGAAAATGAAGCGGAGATTTTTCTGCTAATATAGCCTTTAATTGTTGACCTTCGTGAATAGGATTAGAAAATCATTTAGTTGGTTCACCCTTCCGATCTTTTATTTTGTTTACAATCTAAACGATACATTTAGAATTGTCAAATGGCAAGTGTAAATAAAAAACCTTTTTATAAATTTAAATTCAATTTAAATTCAATAAACCACTTTTTCAAAACATATGTTGCAAAAAACTCTTTCATCAACATGGTCAATCTGTTAAGCCTAACGACTTTACAGAAACAAATGTTCGCAGACAACCAATGAAAGATTATGAAAAATCAAGTTTAGCTCACTTTGAAGCTGGCTTCACAACAGGTGGCGGTTAGATAGTTCCAGCACTAATTTTCTCGGAATAGCTCCATTAAGATTTGTAACTTTGATAATGGATATAAAAATCATCTACCCTTTTAAAAATTTTTTGGATAGTGGAGATTGGGGTAAAAGGATTTAATAAAACAGCTCTTAACCAACGTTTTCCCTTATAAGTCGGCAAAGAGAAAAACACCCCTTCTTTTTGTAATAGACATTGTTGTAACTCCAAGTTCCATTGGTCGTATTGCTTTGCATCGAGATTTTTGGGCCTCCACCTAAGGGGGCATTATATTGAGAGATTTTACCGCTGTCCGGCTTTATGAAGCCACCTATCATTTTTAACACCGTACTTTTTCCTGAACCATTTTTCCCCACAAGAGCCATAATTTGTTTTTCGTTAATGGAAGAGAAAGATTCTCAAAAACTGTTTGGCCATTATATTGTTTTGTGATGTCTTGCAGCTCGATAATAGATTTCGTGATTACCCCCCTTTCTTAAACAGGATCAACAAATGCTCTGCTGAAATCGCTTGCCCATCTCCCTATCCATTAACTTACAACTAAAATTCGTTAAATGGGCAAATCTAAAACCGCAGGGAATAAATAATCCTAAATAATCCGTTTGTATACCATTTCTTCTTACGTTCAACTCTTAATATAATGATAAAGCTTATTATCGATGCTTTGCTCCATCACCATGTTCATACAGACAACGGGAATTTCTTTATCATTTTTGTCTTTCATTACAGTTTGTTGAACAGATTTCTTATCAGGAATCGCCTGGCCTAGATAATAAAAGTCGCTTCCTTCATCATCATCTTTTTTTACGAATATATGAATATCAATATTATTTTCTTCTGCTTCAATAATGGCTTTAACTTCTTTTGATTCTAACGTTCTATTGCTTCTTGTATACCATTTTAATACTTCTTGATTCAAAAACTCATCACCATAATCTACACTTGACTCTATATCATCATTTTTATGGTAAGTGATAAATATTGGGCACGTATTGTATTTTGTCTTATAACCATACATGGTAAAACTTTCGTCATTCAACCAATTCAACAGCTTGCAAACATCTTTTCTTGTATATTTTTTATACAATGTTAGCGGTTGACTGCTTTGATAAACTTTGCTCTTTTCTTTTGCACTTCGAACAATGTCCATTACTAATTTTTTGAAAAATCCATTTGACTTTATACTCTCTCGAATTGAATCATTAAACCTATAATGTTTATCTTCATCAATAATAATAATTGGCTTATCTCCGTATTTTTTTCTAGTGTTTTCGGTGAAAAATGATAAATCAAAGACGCGTTGGACGGAAACAATTGTCGCATCATCCATTCGACAATTAGACTCTGCTAAACGTTTACGATATTCATCATATTCAACTTTTTCTTGACGAAGTAACAAATCTAATAAAATGATTTCATGCTGTCGTTTACCATTCAATATTTCTAGTGAAAACATTGTTAATACTTTATTTTCATAATCTGATAATGTAGGAACTTTTTCCTTTAATTTTAATAAAAATTGATAGTAGTTCATATTCTTTTCTACTATAACAACCGGATCAATTGAATGGTCGGAAACAAAATCATATAAAAATGGGATTCTGCCAATTCTATTTTTCAACTCGATAAAGGCTTCTTTTAATATTTTTATTGACGTTAAATTGCTGTTATTTATGGCTTTAAAAATTTGTTTTTTGGCAATTTCTTCAAAGTTTATTGTTGAGACACCTTTTATATAGCTTGTATCCGTCATATGTCGACGAATATTGTCTTTGTTTAGCGACTGGTCGCCTGATAAAGCAATCGGAATTAAGTAATTATTTTTATAATTGCCAATAAAATCAATGATCGTAACGAATTCTTTTGATGGATGCTTACGGAGTCCGCGTCCAAGTTGCTGTATGAAGATAATGCTCGATTTTGTTTGTCTTAGCATAACTACTTGATTAATGCATGGAATATCAATGCCCTCGTTAAATATATCCACCGTTAAAATATAATCCAGTAAACCATTTTCTAATTGATTTACTCGACGAATTCGTTCTTCTTGAGAATGATCCCCTGTTAAAGTTACTGTTCTGAATCCTTTTTTATTCAATAAAGAAGATAACTTTTCTGCTTCTTCTTTTCGGCTGCAGAACATCAACCCTCTTACTTTGTCACCAGAAAACCCATAGTATTGAATCTTTTCGACAATATGATTAACACGCTCTTCAGAAACTAACTTTGATAATTTTGTGGTATCGTTTATTGTCTCTCCATTAAATTTAAAGTCTGTTACCCCATAATAGTGAAAAGGACAAAGCATATCTTCTTCTAATGCTTCTTGCAAACGAATTTCATAGGCAATATTATGATCAAACAATTGAAATATATTAAAATCATCCGTCCGCTCAGGTGTAGCTGTCATTCCCAACAAAAACTTAGGTTTAAAATAATGAATGACTTTTTGATAGGATTTGGCACCCGCTTTGTGAACTTCATCCACTAAAATATAATCAAAGCATTCAGGATCGAATTGGTGCAAGATTTCTTCTTTTGAAATCGTCTGGATCGTAGCAAATAAATATTTAGCGTCTGTTTGCTTATAAGAACCCGATAAAATGCCAAAATCTTTTTCTAGACCTCCTAGAACCCTATAAAAATCAGATTTTGCCTTTTGTAAGATTTGCTCTCTGTGAACTATAAATAACATACGTTTCGGAGCAAAACTACGTACGTCAAAGGCAGAAAGATAGGTTTTTCCCGTTCCGGTTGCTGAGATCACTATTCCTTTATCTTTTCCAGCTTCACGCAGAGCTTGAATTTCTTTTAAAGCGGCTCGTTGCATTTTATTAGGAACAATCTTTAAAGCATCTTTAATCGAATTCCTATTGTATTGAGTTGGTAATTCGATCACATGATCTGTTGCTTTCTTGTCTGCATTCTGTGAATATGTCTTTTCGTAATGATCAATCCATTGTTCAGTCAATATTTGAGATTCTTCCCATACTTCCTCAAATTGATTTTTGAAGTGGTGGACAATTTCTCCGTTTTCATGTGATGTTAGTTTTACATTCCATTCGTAGTTAACTTTTAAGGCATGTGCTGTGAGATTAGAACTCCCAACAATTAAGGAATAATACGTATCGTGTTCAAATATGTATCCTTTTGCGTGAAAACCTTTTAAATTGGTTAACCTCACTTCGACATTTTTGATCTTCATCAATTCTCTGAATACTTTTGGCTGGTTAAAATTTAAAAAAGTAGAAGTTAGAATACGCCCTTTAATTCCTTTATATTTAAGATCAAGAAAATGAGATTTTAACATTGCCAGTCCACTCTCTGTAATAAAGGCCACCGAAAAAATAAAGGACCGACAATTTTCGAGTTCCTCTAATAAAGAATTTAAAACATTCTCATTTTTGATCGTATCATTAACCAAAAGCTTAGGTTTATAACTCCCTATTTGATGATACTTTTCATCGATAAATCCTTTATGTAATGATGCTTCTAAGTTTTGTATAAAATTCCCCATTCTATCACCATCACCACTTGCTGCCAATCATCTATTATTCATTTTAATTCTTGTCATATTGAAGTGCAAATATTGTTGAAATTGAAAAAAGCTATTCATGTCTAATCAGAAAATCAGAATAGCTTTTTTGTTTCTCATTTATTATGAATTATTCATTTAATAATGATATTTTAGTTAACTTCTCAATCGCTGGAACATCTGCCGGTGCCCAATCCAACGTTTTCAATTCTTCTATTGGCAGCCATTTGATAGAAGCATGCTCTGTTAAAACGGGTTCCCCTTCAATAAGTGTGCAATAAAATGTCGTTAAGTGAACAATTCCAAAATCATATTCATACACCGTATATTCAATTTGATCTCCAATTTCTACTTTGCAAAGCATCTCTTCTTGTATTTCTCGTTGCAGGGCTTGTTGAGGAGTCTCGCCTTCCTCGATTTTTCCTCCTGGAAATTCCCATTTATAAGGTAATGATTTGCTTGGTCCCCTTTGTGCACATAAAATTTTTCCATTTTTTATGATTACTGCACCGACAACGTGAATTTCTTTTTTCATGAGCTCCTCCTTATAAGTCAACTTGATGCAAATTATACCGCTATTAAATACGGAATTTATAAATTCTTTGTCAAATTGATGGTATTCATTCCAACTATACAACACAATCTCTCTTATTAAAAGTGATTCAAGCACTCACTATATCTGATAAAACACTATTAATTCTGATAAGATCAAAAATCTTGAATTCATATGAATTTTACTTTATGATTTCAGTTCTCATTTCCTTGATCCATATGATTCTTTTTATTCCTAACAATCATGGACTTACCCTTAATGTGAAACTATCATCATCGGGCATAGAGCACCAAAGTTTCTTCACCTTTACCATTTCTGCAAAACTCTATTAAACTCGTGTATTTGCGAAGGTAAGAGACCACGGCTAATTCTGCTTCATTTTATTCAATTATTTTTAACGGAAAAATTTGGTTTATTTAGCCAAACTTTGTCAAGATATGGTATAAAAGGAGCAATAATGATATCGAAAAGGCTGGTGAATCAATGTTCGGAAAACAGCAAGATGATCACGAGAAAAGGACGTTCTTTCAATGGATTCATTTTGTTACCCCGTATGTATATGCGCTCGGCATTATATTGATTATCGGATAGATTATCATCTCTTTATCCATATTAGGATGGAACACATGGAAAGACGATCCACGATCATTCTTTCTACAGCCTAAAACTACGGTAAACGCAACTCCTAATTCATCAGCAAACCATAATGCTGATCCTTCTGTAACGTCCTCTTCCAATACTAACACCCCCCAATCAAAAGATACGTGGATGAACATTTTCATTAAACCGATCGTTGAATCGAACTTTAATAAAATTATTTTTAAAGGTCTCTTTTTACTGATAATTTGGATGTTGTTCTTTCTTGTGATCCCGGTCGCTTTTAAAAATTTAAAAAGATTCAAGTTTTTCAGTATGGAATTTGAAGTGGCTCAGGTTGAAAAAGAAGCCATTGAAAATATTGAAATCAGTGCTTTAAAAGCACAAATTATGGCTAAATTATCAAGTGACGATATGGCGGGTGCGACGATTACGTTTTTAAGAGAAGATATCCTCCCGTATAAAGAAGTGCTAAAGTACTTTCTTTATGAAGTAAAAGAAAGTTATAAAACCCATCCACTTCATGCTTCTTTTTCATATAAAGTTTTTGAAAAACAAGATGCACCTGACAAATTAAAAGATTTGATTGAAGAATCGGAAGAAACCGCTGTGCGTAACAAAGAGAATCAAGACAACCTATTTAAAAAGAATTATCTCGTTTACTCATTCTCTTATAACGATGAAGAATATGTGACAGTCGTCAGCATCTATACTTATGCTTTCGATATTTTAGACCGGTCCTTGTTTTTGCTGTTACACAATGTTGTCGGAAGGAACATTGAGAATATCGAATATATGGTGGCATTGACAAAGGAGAATTGAAGAAAAAGAGTATCCGCAATTCTTTACGCTTTATAATTTATCGCGCAACATTAAAGAAAAGAGTGTGATGTCTATGTCAACTACAGCTCCAATCAGTACAAAGGCAGTAAATGAACGTGCAGCACGAAAATTGCAGAGGGCGTCTGCCAGCAAAAAAACAGGTTATGTTATGAGTAGCACAATCAAACTTGTCCGGGTCGATAAAAATGATCCTTTGGTCAAAAAAATTATCAATAGCCGTTAAAATGATGAAACCTTGGCCCCGCTTCCATAGCGGGTTGTTTTGTTTTTGTGCCTTTCATGATTGGCGTAGCATCAAATGTTTTTTAACGATATGCTGTAATACTAGCGATGACCCGGCAAGATCGGCAGGATTTTTAATGGGAAAATGATCCAAATTCATTTCGCTTAGCCCCTTAAACGTTTCGCCACTTAAATGCTTCCTATACAAGTCAATCATTTTTAGCATGTATCCGCCTGCTTTCATTCATCATTTTGTTTATTATATGCTTTGTTTTCCATTTTTATCATCACAAAAAACGGATCCGAAAGATTGGATCCACATTTTAATTATGAAAATATGTATGAATCACCACTTCCATCGTAAGTGGCCAGACTGTCGACAAATCCGAAAAAACCGGATTTGCCGACAGTCTTTTTTTGTATAATTAAGATACCGTAATGAATTGAGGTGGATGAAGTGCTAACAAAAAATACACAGATGAATCGTGATCAAATAGAAATGATAGCTTTAGACCAACTTGTACCTGCAGATCATTTGGTTCGTAAAATCGACGCTGCTATTGATTTTTCATTTATCTATTCGCTTGTTCAAGACATGTATTCATCGGAAAGAGGTCGACCAAGTATTGATCCAGTTGTATTGATTAAAATGGCTTTCATCCAATATACCTTCGGTATTCGTTCCATGCGAAAAACTATAGAGGAAATCGAAACGAATCTGGCTTACCGTTGGTTTCTTGGATTTGGTTTTTATGATAAGGTACCTCACTTTTCAACGTTTGGGAAAAACTACGAGCGACGCTTTAAGGATACAGACTTATTTGAACAGATATTCTATCGCATTTTGAAAGAAGCTGCAGATAAGAAGCTGATAAGCAGTGAGCATGTCTTTATTGATTCTACTCATGTCAAAGCGAGTGCGAATAAGCATAAATTTGTGAAGAAAGTGGTTCGAAAAGAAACGAAAGCCTATCAAGCACGTCTACAAGATGAGATAAATGCTGATCGAGAAGCACATGGAAAAAAGCCATTTCCTCCAGATAAATTTGGGAAAGAAGAATATAAAGAAATAAAAGAAAGTACCACTGATCCGGAAAGTGGTTACTACGTAAAAGACGAGCGAACAAAACAGTTTGCTTACTCATTCCATGCTGCTGCGGATCGAAATGGCTTTGTTTTGGGGGCTATTGTAACGCCAGGGAATATTCATGACAGTTCCGTATTGGAGCCACTTCTTGAAAAAGTCATAGAAAAACATGGAAAACCGGTTGTAGTTGCTGCTGACGCTGGATATAAAACTCCCGCCGTTGCCCAATACATATTTGAAAATGATATGACCCCTGCTTTACCTTATACTCGCCCTCGTACAAAGGATGGTTATTTCAAAAAACATGAGTATGTTTACGATGAATACTACGATTGTTATCTTTGTCCGCAAGGACAAGTGTTAAAATATGCAACTACGACGAAGGAAGGCTATCGTCAATATTTTTCTGATCCAGTCCAGTGTAAAGATTGTCCATTCCTCTCGAAGTGCACCCAAAGTAAGGAGCATAAAAAACTGATTCAGCGACATGTATGGGAATTTTATTTAGAGGAAGCTGATCATCTTCGGCATACACAAGAGAATAAGAGCATTTATGCAAGACGGAAAGAAACCATTGAACGTGTTTTTGCTGATGCAAAGGAAAAGCATGGTATGCGTTGGACAACCTTAAGAGGTCTAAAAAAATTGTCCATGCAGGCGATGCTAACTTTTGCTGCAATGAATTTGAAAAAGATGGCTTGCTGGACATGGAAAAGTCCAGCAATAACATAAAATAGACCCCTGGAGGGGTCTATTCCAAACATTTGAAAGCATAAAAGTGACAAAAGGCATCCGAAAGCGCACATTCGGATGCCTTTTGTCTACACTCTGACCACTTCCATCGTAAGTGGCGATTCATTTTTACCGTATACAATTTACCAGATTTTTAGGTTTTTCGTTTTGAACACCGGCTATTAAATTCGTTACGGCAAGATCAGCCATTTTCATTCTGGTCGCAGTGCTGGCGCTGCCTATATGCGGAAGGGCGACGACATTCGGTAAAGTTAAAAGGGGATTATCTAAAGATACAGGCTCCTCTTCAAAGACATCTAAACCCGCTCCTGCAATTCCCCCGTTTTTTAAAACGTGATACAAAGCTGTTTCATTCACAATGCCTCCCCTTGCCGTATTGATGAGGATCGCATTCTTTTTCATCAAAGAAAGTTGTTCATAGTCGATTAAATTTTTCGTTTCCGGGGTATAAGGGGTCATAATACAAACGAAATCCGATATTTTCAGAAGCTCTTTAAGCGGAGCATATTGAACGCCTAATTCCTTTTCTTTTTCGTATTTACGCCTTCTGTTAAAATAATAAATTTCCATGTCAAAACCTTTTGCTCTTTTTGCTAAAGCCTCGCCAATCCGCCCTAATCCGATGATGCCTAGAGTGGATCCATATACATCTTGCCCCGTTAATTGCATGAGAGACCATGATTTCCAATTCCCATTTTTTAAATAATCAGATGCCTCGATGAGACGACGTGCTGTTGCGATCAATAGGCCAAACGTTAAATCCGCCGTCGTCTCTGTTAAAACGTCCGGTGTATTAGTGACCATAATACCATGATTGGTTGCGCTGTTAATATCGATATTATTATAACCGACGGCCATATTAGCAATGATTTTAAGCCTTTTTGCTTTTCTTATGAGCGAATCATCTATATTGTCTGTTAACATGCACAATAAACCGTCAATATCTTCTATTTCATTTTTTAAAATCTCATACGGTACAGGGATGTCTTCTTTTTCCCACATTCGCACATCGCAAATAAGACTTAACCGGTTTATGAATGGTTCAGGAATTCTCCTCGTGATATAAACTTTCGGTTTCATTGACTACCTCCATCATTTCATAAAGATGTATCGTAAATTTCACAGCCTTTTTCTTTTAAGGCAATATCCATCCAGCTTCTGTCTACGGTTCCTTCTTCTATGGATTGAAAAAACTCTTTCTCTTTTTGAGACTGTGTTTTTACTTTATTCAGAATCTCTGCCGGGACCACTATGAGACCATCCTCATCTCCTACAATAAGATCTCCCGGTTGACGTTCTTTCGCAAATGAATAGAAAAAATGTTTACTTACTTATTGTTAATTCTGATATTTGTTCTTTTTTCTCTCCCATGCGTCTGAAAATCGTTGCGAGAATGGAATCGGAGATGTTATGCCAGACGCTAAAAATCGCACTAGGCACAGCCGCTATTGGCGAAAAATTAACGGTTGCAATGGCGACACCCAATCCCGAATTTTGCATTCCTACTTCCATCGCCACAGCCTTTTGTTTGGCTAAATCCATTCCGAATAGACGAGCAAGCAAAAATCCCAGCAAAAAGCCGAGCACATTATGCAAGATAACGACAGCAAAAATGAGCGGACCTGTGGTGGCCAGCTTATCGTGACTGTCTGCTACTACACCTGCTACAATCATAACGATCGCAATGGTAGATACTAGCGGCAGCGCCTTTGCACTTGCTTCCGCCTGCTTGCCAAAGAATTTCCTAATGACAAATCCGAGTGCCAATGGAATAATCACCACTTGAATAATAGAGACGAATAATGACCACATATTGATGTCTACCCACTTGCTTGCCAGTAGCAAAATAAGCAACGGAGTAACAATCGGTGCTAGAATGGTTGAAACCGATGCGATCGACACAGCGAGGGCCACATCCCCTCTTGCTAGAAACACCATCACATTCGATGCCGTTCCACTTGGACAGCATCCTACCAAGATGACGCCAACAGCCACTTCCGGCGGCAGATTTAATCCCCAGGCCAATAAGAAAGCCAATCCCGGCATGATAATGTAGTGGCACTAACACCTAACGCTACATATTTTGGCCGACGAAATACTTCTTTAAAATCAGCTGCGGATAATGTGAGTCCCATCCCGAACATGACAATTCCTAACAACGGAACGACATAGGCTCCGATCCATTTGAAATGATCTGGGAAAATATAAGCAATAATGGAAAAAAGAATAACCCAAAACGTAAAGGTTTTCCCTGCAAAAGAACTAATTTTTTCGATAAATAACATGATGATAGCCACCTCATTCTCATTTCTAGTGATTTGATAATTAGCTAGATAGTATGTTATCAGAATTTTTTATATTTTACAATTTTACTATCGATTTCTTCACTTTCGCTTTCTTAATAATAAAAAAACTGTCGCATACAAAGAACGTTTTTAGTTTTTCTGCATGCATCTCCTTTTAATCGATACAAGATTGAGGAAGGTCCAGTACATATTGTAGGTGCCTTCGGATTTATCCATTATCCCCACTTACAATTGATTATTTTAGAACAATAGCTTTATCGCAACGAATGTAGGCTGCAAAATAACTTATCGGCATTCTTCGCATTATCTCTTACGATTATGAATTTCTTTATTCCCCCTATTTTTTCAAATTCTCATTGGCAGACGAAAAACACGTTTTATTGTTCTATCCCTATAACTTTCTTTGAAATGACCGATATAAGCTATAGAAAAAGAAAAAGAAAAGGAGATTTCAACATGAATATTTTTAGAAAGTTATCTTTAAACCAATTTAAAAAACTTTCATTTGCAACAAAATCCATCGTTGCAACCACAGCACTCATCCTATTAGTCGGAACCATACTTATCCTTTCAAGTTTATCCATTCAAAACGAAGTATTGACAAAAGAAATGGAGAAGCAAGCAACGAATATTGCACAACGTTGGGGAAACGAAATTGATCCCTCTCTGGTTGAGAAAGCTGCATACGAAAAAGATTTCAATGGTAAAACCCAAAGAAAATTAACCGCTTTTTTTGACAAAATTTCGAGTGACAATCCAAATGTTGCCCAAGCATATATAATGGGAACCAAACTGAATCAAAAAAATCAATCCGCTATTATTGCGACACCCACAAATATAAAAGAAGGATTACAAAAAAACGGAATCAACGTCGGTGATTTATATGAACAACCGAAAACGATCGCTAAACCGATTAAAGAATTAAATAAAACAAAAAAAATAACCGTTTCGGATGTGTATGAAGACCAATTCGGAACTTGGGTGACCGTGCTCTATCCCATTAAAGACAGTACAGGGAACGTATGGGCGTTCTTTGGAGTAGACGTGGATGCGAGCATGGTGAAGGATGGAACGGAAAAATTTTTGCTTAACTCATTGTTGATTCTGATACCTGCCATTATCGTGATCATTCTTATTCATGTATGGGTTAGTCGCAGAAGCTTCAAACCCTTAAAACAGTTATTAACGGGGATTAACGAAATGAGAAGCGGAAATCTTGATATTCAACTTCCTACCAGAGAAGATGATTTAGGGAAAATGAATGAAGCATTCAATGAAATGGCGTCCGAATTAAAATCAATGATTGGGAAAATGAGACAAACCTCTGATACCTTATTACAATCATCCGAATTAGCATCAAAAGTTACGGAACAATCGAAAGATCACTCTGTCATCATCAGTAATAACATTAAACAAATGATCGATGGGATCCAAGTACAAGAAGTATCAGTGACAGAATCAGCAGGAGCTATCGAACAAATCGCGACTGAAATCAACACGATCGCACAATCAGCTCAAGATGTTTCTACCGTATCTAAACGTATGGAAGATTACGCAATAAATGGTCTAGACGCAATCAATGAAGTCATTTCACAAATGAGAATCATTAATGACACTGTAAAACAATCCAGTCATGTGATCACTTCGCTACAAAAACGTTCAAACGAAATTACCGGTATTCTCGAAGTCATTACCAATATTTCAAGCCAAACGAATTTATTAGCTCTTAACGCTGCGATTGAAGCGGCTCGCGCAGGCGAACACGGTAAAGGGTTTGCGGTCGTAGCGGAAGAGGTCAGAAAGTTGGCGGAAGAGTCTAACCATTCTACTGAGAAAATTGCCAAAATCATTGAGGAGATCCAAAATGAAACCAACAACGCTGTTTCCGCTATGGAGCATGGAACAGCTGAAGCAGAAAAAGGAACCGAAATTGCTCAAACAACCGGAGAACTTTTCTTTAAAATTAAAGAGATTGCAAACCAAATTTCTAGTCAAATCGAAGGTGTTTCAGTCGCATCTCAAGAGATTTCTGCCGGAACAGAAGAAGTTACGGCATCTGTCAAAGACCTTGAAGCAATTGCACAAAATAACTCAAACTTCACTCGTGAAATAGAAGAAAGCACTGGACAACAATTAGAATCCATCAATCAATTATACGAAGCTTCTAGAGAATTAAATGAGTTAGCACACGATTTGCAATCCATGATTACTAAATTTAAAGCATAATCGAGTAGGAGGGAGCGATTAACTCCCGTCCTCTCACACCACCGTACGTACGGTTCCGTATACGGCGGTTCAATTAAGATAATTGACGCAAGTCTTTATAACTTCCGTGAATAGCTGTTCTCTTTATGCCAGTGGTCACTCCACCCTCCAAGAGGTCTCCCACGGGATTCACCGCTTCCTCCCTCAAGTGAGGTACTACGTTTTCTGTGTTCATCATGACTCACTGAATACCAAGGGCTATTCTCTCTTAATTGTTCGGTCCTTCTTAGTTGTTCTAGACCAACTAATACTATGACCTCTGCTGACTTCTGACGGTTCAGCTACTTATCACTAAGTAGGTTATGAAGAGTACTTCACATATCCGCCAGACCTCCCCGGGTAAGTACATGCACTTTCACACCATCTATCCGCCTCATTTACTCGATATGACCTTCGACAGAAAGAGCTTTGTTTTGTTATGCAAACTCACTCCATCATACCTAGCCTTATATGAGGTTCGTGTTCCTCGGACCGGTGTTTTGCCTCCAGCTTCCTTCAGATTCCGCGTCACCACGGACACCCTTGCTCTTGGCTAACCTCTACTTCTGTCTTCGGGGTTCGGGACTTACACCCTATAGTTCATGTACATGCCGGGCGCACATAAAAAACCGATATGCATATCCCCTATCGGTTTTTCGCTTCATTTGGATTCTTTTCCATTCATTATCTCTACAATATCATACTAGAAATAGAGATTTCTGATAAATATTCATGTGTTCCTTCAAAAAGGTTATATATTTGTCTACTTCTTCCATTGTCGTATATGGTGAAATGGAGAAGAATTTGTGTGCATAAACAGGTAGCCTTTTGGTCTTATCACGAACAGGAATTAATCTTTGTTTGGATGTATTGCCAAAATAGATCCTGTCTCTGTCGGCGCCGATTAATTCAGCAAATCCACTATTAAATTCATTAATGGCCACTACTTCGTCTTTTGTTAATTTCCCTCCTAGTTCTTCTTTCCAAAGAACTTTGTTCGGATAAAATCTAAAAGTTGTCACTGGCGCTATTTCGTTTGTCACAGCTACATTGGCAAACTCTCTTAGCAAAGATTCTCTAAAAGCTATGTTCACACGAATATAGTTGGCCAACAGTGACTGGTAGCCTTCAATCCCCATCGATAACAGTGAAGCATATATAGTAATGGCACTACCCATACGAGAACATTCCAGCGTGTAGCTTGTATGATAACTTCCATACCCTCTATTGCCGACATAAGGCGTTTCAGAAGCATCTAAGTCTACAAACCTTAAATCTTCCCTGTTTTTTAACAGAAATAAACTTGATATGTAAGGGGTTTGGCCCATTTTATGAAAATCAAAGACCATACTGTCCGCTAAATGTATACTTTTTAATTTTTGTTGGTATCTTTTTAAAACTAAAGAAACACGATCTTCGAATTTTAATGGATTCTTCACAAAATCATATTCATTAAAGAATGTGTACATAGCCCCCATAGCAGAGTCGGCATGGATATAAATGGGTTTTAAGTTGTATTTTTGCTCTAATTCGCTAGTGATGGCCTTTATACCTTCAATATCGTCTATACCAAAGGTGTCTGTTGTACCCATAGTCGCGAGGACATAAACCGGTATTCCACCTTCAGAGATCCCTTGTTCCATTTTGAGCTTCAAATCTTCTAAATTCATGGAATGGTCATCATTTACCTTCACACGAATCATGTTGTTGACACCTATACCTGTTGCTTCTGCTGCTTTATAAAGACTGTAATGAGATAATTCGGAGCAGAAACAAAATATGTTTTTAGGAACCCCTTCTTTATTCGATTCCGGAAATTGCCGAGAAATCGCGATTCGTAATGAATGAAAGACCGCTCCTTGTCCTCCCCACGTTGCGTATCCGGCACTTGTATTTTCGTCATACCCTACCATTTTGGACAGCATGCTCGTCACCATAACTTCCGCTTTAGCTGCACCTGAACCCTCTACATCCCAAAGGGCATTTCCATTTAGCAGAACCATGACTAAGTTGCCTAAAATACTGGCTATATTTGGCAGTGGTGATACATTTGCTACATAATTGCTATTCACAAAACGGTGACCTTTTGCCAGATCAATCAGTTCCGTAATCGTTACTTCCATTGGCAATCCTTTTTTCGGTACATTGGCCTCTTTGATCACACGATTATAATAATCTTTTGTGTAATTGGGCATTTCTCCTAAAGTTAATTTGGAAGGATCTTTTAATTCATCGATTTTAGTAAAAATAGTATTGATATATTCTAAAATTTTTTTTCGTTGTTCCTCATTTCCATCAGCACTAGGAAATAATTGTTGCAGTTGATTCATGTTAGTCATTTGCAAATCCTCCGATTGTCCATTCATAATGTTAGTATCAGCGATCTATGGCGAATAACCTCGATTCAAAAACGCTCTCCCGCTCTTGTTACCAGCTGCTTGCCTGAATATGTCTCAATCTAAGAGCTGACAGCCGGTTTTAATCTCCCCTTTTCTTCATTATCCTTTTGCTTTTAGATAGCCCAATCCTTAATTTTTTAAGAAAGGGTTTGAATGAAAAAGAGGGGAGTTTTAGATTTAAAATTAGATTCGAAGCTGTCCTTTAAACCGTATGGCGCCACATTCTTTTTATCGGCTAGAAAAATAAAGAATTTAGATGGCAAAATAAATGGAATCTTAACTGCTTTAAGAAATGCATATTTCATATAGACATACAAACAGCCCCCATTCAAATGGAGGCTTCCGCACAATTATGATTAAATCAGCGATTTTTTCAGATTTCGCAAATAACGCGAGCGAATGATTAAGAAATAGATGACTTGGGCGATGAAAAAACATGCTAATACGATGATCATTTCTCTAGCAATGGATAAGATATAAAAACTTTGCAAAGCCATAAAAGCGAAGGCGCTATGAATACAGGCGACGACAATGGGGACAAAGAACAGCAGCGCCATTTGACGAGTGACGATTTGATTCAATTCTTGGTCGGTCAAACCGACTTTTTTAATGGTTAAATATTGTCGTCTGTCATAGTCCAAATCACTGTACAAACGGAAATATAAAAAGCTTCCTGCCGCGACGAAAAAGACTGTTCCAATCAATAAAGCTACAAATAGCATCGTTTTGTACATACTCATCTGGTTGGCATAAATAGTACCGCTGACCATCATGGAGTAAGGCCCTTTTTCATCAGGAATGGCGAAACCGTTGTTTACTAAACGATCGGCAATTCCTTCCGTTTTTTCAAACCGCTTTGTGTAATAGCCTGTGAAAGTTTCCCACTTAACAGGTTTGATTTTAGGATATAACTCATCGCTGACAACCAAGCCTTCATGAAAAAACTGAAAAGGAAAAACCGCATTTTTCGTGTACGTTAAATCTTTCCATGTTAAATTTTGCTGCGGGATCGCATATGTTTTCGTTTTCGGCTTGATTCGAAAAGAAGTTGATGATGACAAAGAGCGTGCTTTGTTCCCAGCCAGCGGTTTTTCTCGAACATCCAGCCCTGCCAACTTAGACAATTTTTTATATTGTGAAAAAGAAAGAACCGGTAACAGCTGCTCCGTTGAACGTGAAGACGATGTTTGATCAAAAGTCTTCATTTTTACGATTTTGACTGGCAATTGAAATTTTTTGTAGTGTAGATGCTTCTTTTGAAAATCCTTTTCGATCTGCTGTAAATGCTGTTGATGCACTGGTGATCGATCCAATGCAAGATAGCTGACGGCAACGGGATTATCTTTTTGAAATTGGCGATTCATTACATTCATGGATGCGAGTGTCCCAATTGCGCAAAATGCCACAGTGGAAACGATGGTGACCATAAAAAACATGCGGGCATTGTCTTTTAAACGATAAGCTAAACTTGAAATCGTAATAATATTCGTTTTTTTCCAAAAGAAAGATCGATTCTTTTGCAATAATTTTGTAATAAAAACAGAAAGTTGTGTGTAGAAAAAATAAGTTCCGACAATAGTCATTCCAATGACCGGCAATATTCGAGACATCATGTTTCCTATCGTTGTCGTTGCGGCCAAGTAATAACTAACCGTTAAAAGAATAGCTGCGAATAGCGATAAAAGTTTGGATACTTTTGGTTCTTTTTTCGGCTTTTCTCCTGCTTGGAATAGATCAATCAGTTTGTTGACTTGAACGAGTATGGTAGTGAATAAGGAAATACAGAAAAATAAAACGAAAAAGGCTCCAATCGTCAAGAACAATGCTTTTGGAGAAACGTAAAACGGCAAAGATTCCATTCCAAACATATTCGATCCAATCATTAAAAACAATTTTCCAGTAATGAGGCCAATAATAATTCCTGTAATGATCGCGCCGATTCCAATCAGCATATTTTCCAGAAAAACCATAGAAACCAATTGTCCCTTTGTCATCCCGTGCATCATCAAAATTCCAAATTCTTTTTTACGGGATTTTAGAAAGGTACTGACAGAATAAAGTACAAATAAGAAAGAAAATACGTACATGATCATTTCCGCTGCTTTCATTAATTCCACCGCCGTTATGGCAGTGACGCCTTTTTTGATTCCAGGATGAAAAATAAACAAAGCATACACAAAGAAGATCAAAACAGAAAAGGCGCTGCTGAAAAAATAAGCGGCATACGTTCTTTTGTTTCGGGTGACATTTCTATAGACGAACTGTGGAAAGTTCACGACTGTCCCCCCCTAATAAAGAAAGCATATCGATAATTTTTTGGAAAAAAGTTTGGCGGTTATCGCCGCGGTAAATTTCATTATAAAGTTGTCCATCTTTAATAAAAATCACGCGATGACAATAGCTGGCGGCCACAGCATCATGCGTCACCATCAAACAAGTAGCGCCATCCTGTTCATTGATCTTTGTCAGCATTTCCATTACATCTTTGGAAGACTTCGAATCTAAGTTTCCTGTCGGTTCATCAGCCAAAATCAAAGAAGGTTTGTGAATGATGGCACGGGCAATCGCTGTTCGCTGTTGTTGACCACCTGATATTTCATACGTTCTCTTCTTTAAAATAGATTGGATTCCTAGTTTCTCACTAACGACCTCAAGTCTTTTTTTCATTTCACGTACACTGACGCCGTCAAGGGTTAGCGGCAATACTATGTTTTCCTCCACAGTTAAAGTATCGAGCAAGTTAAAGTGTTGGAACACAAAACCAAGCTCATGTCTTCGAAACAGCGCCGTCTCCTTTCGACTTAAAGTGTGGGGGTTTTTCCCATTAATGAAAATTTCACCCGCTGTAGGGCGATCAATGGTGGCGATCACATTTAAAAGAGTGGTTTTCCCGCTTCCAGATGGCCCCATAATGCCAACAAATTCGCCTTTTTCAACAGAAAAATGAATGTTATTTAACGCTTTATAGGCTACTTTGCCCTCATAAATTTTTTCTAAATGTTTCACTTCTAAAATCGACATTTCGAATGCACTCCCTGATCATTGGTATCTTCATTTTATCGAGAAACCCGCTTCCTCACCATTTCGTAAGATTACAGTTGACTTACAGTTTTGTAAGGTTTCTGATTGCTAGAAGAGAATTCGAACCGTCGTTCCTTGACCCACTTTCGATTCTATTTCAATACGGTGGCCCAATTTTTCACAAATTTGTTTCGCTAAATGGAGACCCATTCCCGTGGATTCTTGGAAATGACGACCATTTTCGCCAGTGAAATATGGTTCGAAAACACGGGGCAAATCGCTTTCGGGTATTCCCACCCCTTCATCTTGTATTTCCAAAATGATATGACGGCCCTGTTTCAATCCGCGAAAATATACTTTTCGATTTTCATGAATCGTATATTTTACAGCATTTGTGATCAGTTGTGTCAAAACAAAAGACAGCCATTTTTCATCAGTGATTATAGTCAAGTTTTCAGGGATTTCTATCGAAGGAAAAACGTGTTTTCGAATAAAAAGACGTTTTTGACT
Organism: Bacillus sp. FSL W8-0223; assembly: GCF_038006805.1. NCBI lineage: Bacteria > Bacillati > Bacillota > Bacilli > Caryophanales > Bacillaceae > Bacillus > Bacillus sp. FSL W8-0223. The sequence goes on along the minus strand of NZ_JBBOVX010000001.1, from coordinate 1,741,797 downwards.
GGATGTAACTGAACGGACCATTTTTTCCAATTGAATCGTTTCTACATAAAAATCGTGTTCAAATAAATCTAAACGAGCCGTGTATAAAACCATTTCCAATCCTTTTTTTAAACGATCGAGCTCATCACCAATGGCCCGAAAACGAACATCATCCTCATCTTGAATAATTAAATGAATAACGGATATAGGAGTCTTCATTTGATGTACCCATTGATGAATAAATTGTACATGATCTTCCAGCTTATATTTATAGTTATGTAAATCTCTTTTATAATGATCGAATTGGCTGATGAGAAGTTGATGTAAACTTTCAGATAGAGGGGATCGCTGCCATTCGCTCGTAAAATCTTCCATTGAAGTCAACGGCTTTTCTAATCGTTGATAAAAAGAACGATTCATCCAATATCGGTAGCAAAGATAGGCGATCAAAAGACAAGTACTGAGAAAGATCGCATATAAACTAATCGTCAAATGATGATAACCATCCAGCCAGTAAATGGACGTCACCACGAACAATTGAACGAAGTAAAGAAAAAAGAGCGGCAGTTGATCTCGTATAAAAAGCTTCATTTTTTCGTCTCCCAGTTTGGCATGAATCGATATCCTTGGCCTCGAATGGTTTCGATCGCATCATGAATCTGTAATAAAGCTAATTTTTTCCGGACCCGTGTGACATACACATTTAAAGTGTTGTCGTCCACAAACGCTTGATCATCCCAAATTTTTTCTAATAGTCGATCACGGCTCACGACTTTCTCTGCTTTTTTCATCAATTCATCCAATATTTTGGCTTCCGTGAGACTTAGATCAATAGTTTGATCCTCTAAAGAAAGCAACAAACGTTCCAGATCCAGCTTTAAACCCGACACAATCACCATTCGTTCATTGTTAGAATGGGCATACGGCCCATAGGCGCGTCTTAATTGACTATTGATTTTAGCCGTCACAATTTCATAATCAAAGGGCTTTGTAATATAATCATCCGCTCCATTTTCCAGTGCCATGACTTGGTCCATCTTGCTGTCGCGTGCAGAAATAAATAAGATGGGACAAGTGGAAATGGTGCGAATTTGACGGCACCAATAATACCCGTCAAATTTAGGCAGGTTCACATCTAAAAGAACAAGATGTGGATCATATTGTTCAAATTGAGCTTTGACTGTTTCAAAATTTTCTATTGATTTTGTATCAAAGTTGAATTTATGTAGATGCTTTTCAAGTAGACGAACCAGTTGGATGTCATCTTCTACAATCAATATTTTAAACATGAAAACCCCCCTTTTTCCCTACTATGATTGTATCAAAATGTCAAAAACGAATGAAAATGGAAATCGATTGTCTGGTTTTCTTAGTAGCAAATTAAGGTATAATAAATCGTTATCTATAGTAAAAAATTACTTGTCAAATGATTGAATACTACACTTACCTCTTGACTAGCCATCATCCTTCCATGATCAATTTTTTGTGAAAAAAATATGGTTTTATCCATTTAAATAAAGGATTGCTTAAATTGTAAAAAAATATAAAAATAGGTTTGAAGGGAGGGTTTTGTTTTTTAGTAACGGATGGCTGAAATGGAATAAGGATGTTTTTTCACAACAACTGAGAAGAACGTCTTTAAGAAGGAATTATTTTTGATCAAAAGTTATTACGACACACCAAGCTACTACTTCTGGTGTCATTTTTTCATCAAAAAGGGGAAATCGTTGAGAAGGCAACAAGCAGTATATCGATTCAGGTCATGTCGATGGAATTGGTATGACGAATCTTCGAGAAACGCCTAAAGAACTATTCCTCCATAAAAGTAAAAACACTTCACCATAAAGATTGAAGTGTTTTAAAAAAAACTTAATAAGTTTCTTATGCCCAATTTTCAAAAAGGTCACCGTATTTTGCTTTGCGTTTATACACTACGGCTCCGACTTGTTCCTTACCTTTAACGGGTGCCACTGCCTTTACTCCAACAACAGGCTCGCCAAGTTTATATGAATCCTTGGCAGAAACCTTTCTTTTCACTGCTGGATTAATAAACCTTGTCATTCAGAAGCACCTCCAAAAAGATAATGGATTGTTTTCATCAATTCATAGTTTGCAAGAAATTGGGATCCTATTTCATCATCAGTTAAAAAGGTTGACCCGGAAATAGTTACAGTTATAACCAATTCATTACCTATAGGATAGCATATTAAATAAGTTTTAAACAAGTGATCTTTTGTTAAGAGGACCAATTCTTCCCCTTTTAAAAAGCTATCGATAACCAGAATCCTATCTTCGTCCTCTTCTTTTTTCCCATCGTTTATTGTAAAAGGATAAAAATCGACTCGTCCTACTTTTCCTGCAACATGTCTTAATCCATCATTACCTTCTTTTTTCCACACGCCTACTCCGTCTATACTGAATAGTGGATGAATAGCATATACACTTCGAAGTGCATCAGACAAGTAATCGTAGATTTTGGTCTCATCAGAATGAATAAGTTCTTTGGTTAATTTAAGGGTAAAAAGAGCCACTGCGTCCCGCTCTTTTTGTCTTAATTTTGCTTCTTCTAAAAGTATAGCCGGGTCTTCATAAGGTCCCTGTTCTTGAATTTTTCGTTTTATATGACTGCAAGCTACATTTACTGCAGCAGCAAAATTTTGTTTTTCTCGCACTTCATATTTCAAAGGAGAAATTCCAATTAAATCTGTAGGCAGGCGATAACCTTCGATTTCTGTTTCGTTTAAAACTTTAGGTACTGTATTCGGAATCAAGTAAAAAACCCGTCCTCTTCTTAACCTTCCCCAAAAAAGACCCATTTCAAACAATGTATTATCTCGTGTCATGACAGCCGTTGTACCCCGTATATTTACGATATCGTCTGGGGAGAATATGAAAACAGCAAAGTCATTTTGATCTAATTGCGCTTCGAGATCTTCCATTGTGTAATTTAAAGGATTGAAAGCTCCAGCAGACCAAGGAGTAACTTCTGCAACATAACTAAGTGCTTCATGTACAGCATTTACATAATCAATTGACTCTCTTGCAGATCCAATAAAAACTCTAGGTTTATTTTGTGCCATAATGCCTCCAAACCATTTAGTTAGTTTAGATTTTCGCTAAATTGATAAGTATGGGTTTAATTCTTATCGGTCTGTAAGATATTTCCTCCTATATCATATTATATTTCTTCTTATTTCATAAATTATTTTGTTTTGACAGGAAAAAGCCGCAATTAGCAAGCTTGGCTTTTTCATCCAATCCTCTTCACTTTTTACATAGAGCATAAGGAATAACAACACAATGAGCAAGATACGTGGGATTTAATCAGCTTTGTGTTACTATATGGTGGAATCCAATAATATGAGGTGTTCAATATGAAAATTGAAGTATGGTCTGACTACGTTTGTCCATTTTGCTATATAGGAAAACATCGATTAGAAATGGCCTTATCGCAATTTCCGCATAAAGATCAAGTAGAAATTGAATTCAAAAGCTTTGAGTTGGATCCGAATGCACCAAAAAACAGTGGAAAAAGCATACATGAAGCCATTGCAGAAAAATATGGAATGAGTATCGAACAAGCGAAACAAACCAATCAAGGTATAGGCCAACAAGCCGCCAGCGTTGGACTTTCTTTCGATTTTGATCGAATGAAGCCGACGAATACTTTCGACGCTCATCGTTTAGTAAAATTTGCAAAAACTCAAGGGAAAGAAGCGGACATTTCCGAAAAACTCTTTCGGGCTTACTTCACGGAAGGCAAGCATATTGGGGATCACGAAACATTAGCCGATATCGCCGAAGCAGCCGGGCTAGATCGCAAGCAAGCTTTAGACGTTCTTCACGATCAAAATGCTTATGCCAATGATGTCCGCATAGACGAAGCCATAGCGCAGCAATATGGCATTAGAGGTGTTCCATTCTTTCTCATCAACCAAAAATATGCCATTTCTGGTGCTCAACCATTGGAAACCTTTGTTGGTGCTCTGCAAAAAGTATGGCAAGAAGAATCCGCTTCCCCTGCCTTTGAAGACCTTTCAACGGAAGATAATGTAAGCTGTGCTGATGGAAGCTGCGCCATTCCTGAAACAAAATAGAACGAACCAAAGTATCAAATAAAATCTATACAAAGCCAGATTCTTTACTTAAAGTTCCACTTGTCCATTAAATAAAGATCATTTATTTCAGCAACCTTATTCCGGTACTTTTATCGGGGTAAGGTTGTTCATTATTCTTAGGTTATTCCATAATATGAATGGTAGAGAATGAAACAGGAGGAAAGAAATGAATCATAAACCGCTGAATTTTTTGAAATACTTTTTGCAATGGGATCCTTCTATTCCTGTCCCGAAATTGCAAATTTTTTCAAGTGCTTTAGGAATGGCTTTGCCGATTATTGTCGGTGCGTTAATCGGCCATGTAGAAACGGGATTCATCGTTGCTCTAGGCAGTCTTTTTATGAACCCTCCAAATGTGGATCATTCGTTAAAGGAAGAAGTTTTAAACTATGTGCAGATCATCGTCGCAGGATTTATTGTCATTAGTTTAGGAGTATTTATTGGAAATCATCATTCGCTATCAGCTAGTATCTTTTTGGTGTTTGTGAACGGATTAGTTTCTCTAGTAGGCGGCCTGAATCGTACGTTCGCTGTGAACAGCATGCGTTTTACTATTTTATCTATGATCGGTGCAGGTATATCCCCGCCCACACAGATCAGCCCATTGCTGATAGGTTTGTTTTTTTCTTTAGGTTCAATATGGGCTGTATTTCTATTTCTCTGTTTTTCTGTTTCTTATCGGTTTTTTATAAAAAAGAAACCGTTTAGCAAATCATTATCCAACAATCCCTCCAATGTTGATTTTTTTACGCAATGTAAATACTGGCTAATCAGATTGAAAACATCTCGGGCTTGGCTCTATACGATCCGTGTCGTTTTGTGTTTGAGCGTAGCACAAGTGATTCAATTATATTTAAAGAATCCACATGCCTATTGGATCAGTCTGACTGTTGTTTTGGTGCTCCAAAGAAAAACGTCTATCGGTCCTTCTAGAATTTATCAACGCGCTCTTGGAACTTTTTTCGGCGTTCTGATTGGTGGCGCCATTTTAATATTTCCGTTGTCCTTTTTGTGGATCGTTGTCATAGTGGCGTTCATCGGTGGAATTCGCAGTTATTTAAAGACTCAAAATTATGTATTTTATTCAATGGCGATGGTACCTTTGCTTTTTATTTTGCTTGGCAAAGGAAAGCACATTTCTTTTGATTTAATGATCGATCGTCTGGTGTACACTTTTGCCGGCTGTATTATTGCTCTTGTTTTCGGCTACTTCCTTTGGACCGCTCCGGAAAAACAAAAATACATTTAAGAAGATCATTTACGATGAATTTTGAATTTCAGTCCGTTCACAACAATATGCTTTTTAGGATATAAATAAAAGGATGTTTAGGCAACGATTCCAAAACACACTTTCTGTGTACCTGCCATCCGAAAGAGTAACCCCCTCATTATTGATCAACGCTTCATGAAGAGATGTTTAACCGTTATCTTTCTTTACTAGTCCTACATTTTATTAGGATTGTAAATACACTATCCCCTTACGATCTGCTGTGACGAGTGAATAGGTCAAGTTCGCTTTTTTTAAAAGGAAAACGAAATTTTTTACGAAATTTTTTATAGTAAATCCCTTAAGATCGATTGAGCGTTTTTCCTCCATCCATTTTTATGACTTAAATCACTTTCCTATACTATTTTACGATAATAGAAACCTTCTGTTCAGATAATGATAAATATGACATTCTTTTATAAGTTCCCATTTGTTTTTTCATTTTGGATTATACCTACATCTTTAAAAATCAGTTTATTCGTAATTTTCCGATCTTTTAAACTTACATTGACACAGTGCTTCATTATGATATAGTAATATCAAAAACTTTAGCGCTTAAAAGCATTTAAACATCAAAACGTTATATGATTAAAATGCTTTAGTGCAAAAGTAAAATATTAAGAGTAACAGGAATGAGAAAACATGGAAGAAAAAAATCAAGGTTTACGTAAGGGACTGTTGCCAAGACATGTCCAATTTATTGCTTTGGCAGGCATGATTGGAACAGGGATATTTAAAGGAAGCTCGGACACTGTCAATATGGCCGGTCCCAGTGTTGTGCTTGCCTATTTAATTGGAGGACTATTGCTTTTTATTGTCATGGTCGCATTAGGAGAAATGGCGATTGTTTATCCTAAACTCAATGTGCAGCATCTGATCAATAAAGCTTTTGGCAATCGGATATCCTTTATCGTCGGATGGCTCTATTGGATTAATTGGATTATTGTAACTGTCGTTGAATTGCTGGCAGCCGGAAGTTTTTTGCAATACTGGTTTCCTTCTATGCCATTATGGTTGTTAAGTTTCATCTGTGCTGCCTTTATCGTGGGAATCAATTTATTTCAAGTAAAATACTACGGCGAACTTGAATATTGGATTGCCGGCATTAAAATTGTTACGTTAATGGCTTTTATTCTTTTAGGTTCTTTAATCTTGCTAGGGATTTTTCCCGGTACCACGTCCTCCTTATCAAATTACACAGCCCATGGCGGTTTCTTCCCCCATGGTTTAGGTGGAACGTTCAGTGCCTTTTTAGTGGTGATGTTTTCATACGGCGGAGCTGAGTTAATTGGAGTCAGTGTCACGGAGACAAAAGACAGCCAGCGTGTTTTGCCGAAAATTATTAAAGGAACCGTTTGGAGAGTCATTATTTTTTACGTCCTGCCCATTCTCATCATTTGCGGAATCGTTCCTTGGGATCAAGTATCCTCTAAAGAAAGTCCTTTCGTGCAAGTTTTCGGCTTCTCAGGACTTCCAGGCGCTGCTCATGTAATGAATTTTGTGCTTTTAACGGCTGTTCTGTCAGCTGCTAATTCAGGAATATACGCTACATCCAGAACATTGTTTACGATGTCTCAAACAGGTGAAGCTCCTAAGGCCTTTTTGAAAACGTCCAAACAAGGCGTTCCGTTAAACGGAATATTATTAACAACCATTTGTATATTAGTGGGTGTATTTCTAGCTTATATGACCCCTGATCAAGTCATCAGCTATCTTATGACCATTCCAGGATTTACCGTTTTATTAATTTGGATCGGGATATGTTTAGCCCAATTAAAGCTCCGGCCTCAATACTCGGAAAAACCTGTTTTTCAGGTAAAAGGGTTTCCTTATACGACGATTATCGCTGCCATTTGTTTATCTTTCATCTTTTTAGCTTTTATTTTTAATAAACAAAATATCATTGGAACGATTGTCTGTCTGGTCATTGTCGCTGTACTTATTCTTCTTTCTTTTACTGTCAAATCAAAAAGATAAAAGACTTGTTAAAAAGGCCAAGAACCTGGATTCGTTAGGTTTTTGGCCTTTTTTCATATGCTCTAAACAACCTATCGACAACAGACGAATCAGCCCCATTCGATCCATGATATTTTGGCTTCATTCCATCTATCATACTTCGATATGGCGTTAGATAAAAATTTTGGATCAAATAAAAAACTTCCAATCTGCAAGACTATCTTGCAAATTGGAAGCTTGTTTTTATTTTATTTTCAATGGTTTGAGTTGATCTATAATTTCTTCGAAGGGTGCATCAGCTTGTATCAATGCGGCTGCTGTATAAGCGCTCTCAACTAACGCGGTATCCATAAGATGAACTTGCTTTTCGGTTATTTCCATCGCCATTTCTAAGTTCATTTTCGCACTGCCTAGATCATAAAAGGCCAACAGTTTATCAGCACTATTCTCGGAGATCGCGGAGCTGATCTTCTCAAAACTTGTCCCTACACCCCCTTCATCTGTTCCTCCTGCACAAGTGATCGAAACGTCTCGGGCTGCCTCTTTTAATAATCGCGCCGCACCTTCCGCCAGTTCTTCGACGTGGGAGACAATGACAATCCCATATTCTTTTTTATTCATTCAGAATGCCTCCCTCTAACATCGCTTCAAAAAAGTATCCGCTTGAAACGGCGCCGGGATCCAGATGCCCGATGGAACGTTCTCCAAGATAAGAGGCGCGTCCCTTCGTTGCTTTCATATCTTTTGTTTGATTCACAGCTTCCTGTATCGTTTCTTTTGTTAAATTTCCGGATTCCAGCGCTTCGATCACAGGGACCCAAACATCCACCATGGTTTTTTCGCCCGGTACTGCCTTTCCCCTCTTTTGAATCCCTTCAAGCCCTGCTTTTAGAATCGCCGCTATATCTTTTTCATCCTTGCCGGCTTGTTTGGCCATCGCCATAAGGGCAGATCCATAAAGAGGTCCGGAGGCGCCTCCGATTTTACTCAGAAGCGACATGGAAGCTTTTTTAAAAACATCTTGTACCGTCGCATATTCCTCCTCTTTTAATTTTTCTTCCATGTCCTTTGTTCCGCGCGCCATATTCGTGCCATGATCGCCGTCGCCTATAGCGCTGTCTAATTCACTTAAATAAACCTTTTGTTCATTCACTTTGCCAGCAAATAAAATGAGCCATTTGACAGTATTTTCAGTCGTTAACATCCATCATTCCTCCTTCTATACCCATGCAGGTGTCTTAACTGGAAGTTTCAAATAGTGGGTCCAAGTATCATCTGCCAGTTTGACAAGAGTTAAAGAGACCCCTGCCATATCAATAGAAGTCATAAAGGAACCAACTTTTTTATAATCAATCACCAACTCTTCTTCCTTTAATAAAGCATGGACATCATTCATGAACACATATTGTTCCATTAACGGCGTAGCACCTAGTCCATTTACTAATACGGCATAATGATCCCCTTTTTTCCAATTGAATGCTTTTTTCAATTGGGTGACTAGTTCTTTTGCGATTTCTTTTGAAGTTTTTATTTTTTCACGACGGTATCCCGGTTCCCCATGAATTCCAACACCGTACTCCATTTCATCCTCTGCTAGTTGAAATCCCGGTTTGCCTACTTCCGGAACGGTCGCCGGAGAAATAGATACCCCTATTGTTTTGATATTGGGTACTAACTGATCCCCCAATTCTTTTATTTCTTTAAGGGATAAACCAGACGCTGCCGCAGCACCTAAAATTTTATGTACCAGAACAGTTCCCGCTATTCCCCTTCTTCCGGCCGTGAAAGTGCTATCTTCAACGGCGATGTCATCATCAACAATTAATTTTTCGACTTGTATATTTTCCATTTCAGCCATCTCTTGAGCCATCTCAAAATTCATCACATCACCAGTGTAGTTTTTCACAATCAATAAAATACCCGCACCTAGATCCGCTATCTTAATGGCTTCAACTATTTGGTCAGGTGTTGGAGAAGTAAAGACTTCGCCACAGACGGCAGCCGACAGCATGCCTTGACCGACAAAACCTGCATGGCTTGGTTCATGACCGCTCCCTCCTCCGCTGACTAGTCCCACTTTGCCCTCGTCTTTAAAAGTTCGATAAATGACACCTGTTTCTTCTAACCTCTTTACTAGTCCTTCATTTGCATAAACAAAACCGTTCAGCATTTCGTCCAAAACATTTTTAGGATCATTTAATATCTTTTTCATCGTTTAGCCCCCTATTGTATTTTCAAGGTTTTATAGTTATGAATATCCTATAAAATAAAATGATATTCCGCTCAACAAATGACTAACAGCATGAATGATTGGGTATGCTATGGTTCACGTCTAAAAAAGTATTTTTCTTCAGATAATATGTAACCCCTTACATTTTGTTTTGAAAATTTTGGTATTCAGTCAATCTTATTTTCCCATATTTATATGATTCCAGCAAGCTTCATAGTGACGATGAATCCTAAAAAATTATGAAGAAATAAAGTTCGTTGTTAAATCAAAAATTAACATAAAAAATTAGCTTATGGACTGGATGAAAGGGTGTTTTTAACTTTGTATGACGTACTTTTTTCGCAAATGAATGATCCAAATCATGACGAACTTCACTTTGCTCGAACTAAAAAATACCTTTTGGAAACTTCTTCCTTGATTAATCATTTTTCAGTATCGATCCCCTCTCTCCCAACTTTCGCTGCTATTTCTCCAGACGATTACTGGCAGCCTATTGATCATCATTTATAGAAAAATTCAATAGCTGACTGATAGATGAACGCATTACGAATATGCTTTCTTTCGTCGTATACATAGTTGGATGAAATAAGTCTGTCATTTGCATCCCAATCAATTGTTTGCCTATTTCAATAGTAAAAAGTATGAGAGATAATCTGACAATAAATTTGATATTTCTGAAAATTCGTGTTATTTTATAAGAAACCATTCATTAGAAAGGAATGATTCAATGAAGACTGCACCTAAAATGACTGAGGAGAAAATATATCATGTTCTCCGTGACGCCATTGTAAATGCAGATTTTCCTCCCGGGCAACAATTAAAAGAAAATGTATTAGCAGAAGCCTTCGGGGTCAGCCGTACACCTATTCGAACGGTTTTTCAGCGATTGAAATACGATTCATTAATCGAATTAAAGCCAAAAAGAGGTGCCTTTGTGTACTGCCCCACTCCAGCTGAAGCGGAGCAAATATTCAGCGTCCGGAAAATGTTGGAACCCCAAGCGACTGAACTGGCGGCCCACTATGCAACATCGGCAGAAATCGATCGTATGCATCATTTTTTAGAAGAAGAACGAAAATTAATGAAAGATCATTTGTTTCACCAGTCATTAGTGGCAACAAAGAATTTGCATTTGAGTATCATTGAAGCATCCAGAAATTCGTATTTAATCGAATTTCTTAAAAAAATTATTACTTTATCCCATATCATATTAAGCTTCTATGATGTATCTGAACATAAAGAAGCAAACGCCATCTGTGAGCATGATGAATTATTAGAGGCGATTAAAAATCACCAGCCTAAAGCAGCAAAAGAACTAGCTTTTAAACATATCGAATCGATTCAAAACGATATTGATTTTTCAAAAGAATTTACGGATCCTGTCTCGATTACACAAATCATTCATCGTTACGTATAAAGCCACGGCATAAATTGTATACAATTTTTGTATACATAAGATAAATCCTCAGTACTGGGAGGTAAACCAAATGGTTCGAGTGACCATGGCTCAATTTTCACCAAAACAAGGCGATAAAAAAGAGAATATTCATAAAATGATCGAAATGATGAAAACAGCAAAAAAGCAGCAATCACAGCTCATTCTGTTTCCGGAATTATGTTTAACTGGATATTTTGTTTGGGAATCTTTAAGTGAGTTGGCCGAGCCGCTTTCAGGCAATTGCATTCAAATTTTCCAAAGTGCTTGTAGAGAACATGAAATCTTTGCTGTTATCTCTTTTCCGGAAAAAAATAAGGACTCCACCTTCTCTATCACTGCCATTCTGATTGACGACAAAGGGACGATAAGAGGCATCTATCGAAAATCCCATCTCTTTGCTAACGAAAGAAATGTATTTAAAGGAGGAACAGAGCTGCCTGTCTTTGATACCAAGCTTGGAAAAATAGCATTAATGATTTGCTATGATCTGGAATTTCCAGAAGTCGCAAGAATACTCCGGCTTAAGGGAGCAGAGCTTCTACTCGTACCGCTGGCAAACATGAAGCCTTATGAAAAGCATCAATTCATTTATTTACAAAGCCGAGCTATGGAAAATCAAATTCCAATCGTATTGTGCAATCGTACCGGAACAGAATGTGATACTACTTTCTTTGGTGAAAGCGCTGCCGTCGACGCAAACGGCACTGTAATCGTCAAACTTAATGATGAAGAACAGCTAATCACCATTCATGTTCCGCTAAATAAACCATTTGATGAACATTTAAATTATTTGGCGGATCGGAGAACCGACTTATACGTCGAGCTATCCGATGAATTGACTGATAAATCAGAAAACAAAACCAAACAAAGGAGATGATATGGATATGAAGAAACAGCTTCATCTGAAACGAACATTAAAGCTGCCGCAAGTGATTATTTTTGGCCTTGCTTATATGGCACCTATGATTGTTTTCGGAACCTATGGCATTTTAGCCGAGACCACCCACGGTTCTGTTCCAACCGCCTATGTCGTTGCGTTGATCGCCATGCTATTTACCGCCTACAGCTATGGAAAAATGGTAAAAGCCTTCCCCACCTCAGGTTCAGCCTATACTTATACTCGAAAGTCGATCAGTTCACATTTGGGGTTCATTATTGGCTGGGCTATATTATTAGATTATTTATTCCTTCCCATGGTCATCTGGCTGATCGGATCCGTATATCTTCATTCTGCCTTTCCGTCCGTTCCTCTATGGATATGGATTATCGCCTTTATTGTCATCACATCCATCATTAATGTCATTAGCGTTAAAATGACGACAAATGTCAATTTTTTCATGATGGTTTTTCAACTGCTAGTGATTGCTTTTTTTCTCATATTATCCATCATGAACATAACTTCGAATACTGGAGGCAACTCATTCGATCACAACCCATTTTTCAACAGTCACTCCTCTCTTTCATCTATACTTGCAGGAGCTTCCATCGCATGTTATTCATTTTTAGGATTTGACGCTGTCACAACCATGTCTGAAGAAACGCTGCAGCCGGAAAAAACGCTGCCGCGAGCTATTTTGCTTGTTACTTTCATCGGTGGAATCATCTTTGTCATTTCCTCTTGTTTTCTGTATCTTGTTCATCCAAACTACATTGATTTTCAAAATCTTGATTCAGCTGCATTTGAAATTGCTAAACAAATTGGCGGAACATTGTTAAGCTCCATTTTCCTTGCCGGTATGATCATTGCCCAATTTGCATCGGGAATCGCTGCCCAGGCAAGCGGTGCGCGCCTTTTATATGCAATGGGCAGAGACAACGTATTGCCGACAAAATTATTTGGCTATTTAAATGCAAAAACCAAAACACCCATTCTCAATATTGTGATAATTGGAGCCATTTCTTTGCTAGCGGTGAATATGGACGTTACGACATCCACATCCTTTATTAATTTCGGAGCGTTTTTGACATTTATATTTGTCAATGTGGATGTGATTTTTCACTACTATATAAAACAAAAAAATCGTTCAAGCAAGGATACTTTTTTCTATTTTCTCATTCCTTTAGTAGGAGCCGTTTTAGACTTTGGACTATTTTTGAATTTGGATAAAAATGCAAAAATTCTCGGTTCGATATGGACCTTCATCGGAATCGTTTATCTAGCCTTTTTAACAAAAGGCTTTAAAATAGCACCACCCGAAATGGATTTTCAAAGCGTTGAAAGTCCGACAGAATTGCCTCTTGATCAAAAATCTATTTAAAATGGAAAGGATGGATACAAATGAAATACGCAAATGTTAAAAGCAGTTTACCAGGAAGCATCTCTAAAAGCTTGTTGGAAAGAAGAGAAAAAGCGATCCCCCGTGGAGTTAGCTATGGAATACCTACTTTCGCCAAAGAAGCAGCTGGTGCACTCGTAACAGACGTGGATGGTAATATGTTTATAGATTTTGCAGGAGCCATAGGTACGATCAATGTAGGACACCGCCATCCAAAAGTGGTAGATGCTTTAAAAGCTCAAATCGATCAATATATTCATACAGGATTTAATGTCGTGATGTATGAACCATATATTGAATTAGCTGAAAAACTAGCGGCCATCGCCCCGGGAAATGATGATAAAAAAGTGATTCTCCTCAACAGCGGCGCAGAAGCAGTAGAAAACGCCGTGAAAATTGCTAGAAAATACACAAAAAGACCGGGCATCATTAGCTTTACACGAGGTTTCCATGGAAGGACATTAATGACGATGTCGATGACAAGCAAAGTAAAGCCTTATAAATTTGAATTCGGCCCATTTGCTTCAGAGGTTTATAAAGCGCCTTATCCATATTTTTATAGAAAACCAGGCAACATTTCGGACGAAGAATATGAAAATTTTATCATCGAAGAATTTAAAAACTTTTTCAAAAATGACGTTGCTCCAGAAATGGTAGCGGCTGTTGTTATGGAACCTGTACAAGGCGAAGGTGGTTTCATCGTTCCCAGTAAAAAATTTGTTCAAGCGGTTTATGACATTTGCCATGAATATGGCATTTTATTCGTGGCGGATGAAATCCAAACAGGTTTTTGCCGGACTGGCCGTTATTTTGCCATTGAGCATTTCGACATTGTTCCTGATTTGATCACCGTTTCTAAATCACTTGCTGCAGGAGTACCGTTAAGCGGCGTGATTGGTAGAAGCGACATTATGGATGCTGCTTCGCCAGGTGAATTAGGCGGAACTTATTGCGGAAGCCCACTCGGTTGTGCGGCTGCATTAGCCGTATTGGACATCATTGAATCCGAGAATTTAAACGCTCGCGGCGAACAAATCGGTAAAACCGTCATGAACAAGTTTAAAAATTGGTACGATCGATTCGAGTTTATCGGCGATATTCGGGGGCTGGGAGCAATGTGTGCAATAGAGCTTGTAAAAGACAGAGAGACAAAAGAGCCTAACAAAGATTTAACCAATCGAATCATCGCTGAAGCCAATAAGCGTGGTTTACTTCTTTTAAGCGCAGGCATATTCGGCAATGTTATACGTTTGCTGATGCCGATTACCATTACTGATGAACAATTGCAAGAAGGGCTGGAAATTCTTGAACAATCTATTTTGGCAGCAGCCTCTATTGAAAAAATTTCTTTATGACGAGGGAAAATCAAGAGACAACGCTAAGTTTTGCCATGAACAAAGCCATCCCTTGAGCGGGGATGGCTTTAATAACAAAAGAGGGTTAATTTTTGTCTGTGTTATTATTAATCTTAACTTGCAAATAAATTAGTGAATTTTAATTAGAATAGCATATCACAGTTGTTTTTCATCTAGCTTGAAATATTTGTTGTGGCGCTGATATTATTGCCAAGAAATCGATTTGTTTCTAAATATGGATTTCAATCCACGCACTCATATAGAGTGCGACGATTAGCAGTCCTTTACTATCGGAATATGGATAAAATTTAAATCCACGCACTCATGTAGAGTGCGACGATTAGCAGTCCTTTACTATCGGAATATGGATAAAATTTAAATCCACGCACTCATGTAGAGTGCGACGATTAGCAGTCCTTTACTATCGGAATATGGATAAAATTTAAATCCACGCACTCATGTAGAGTGCGACAGCGGTTTTTGATCAAAAAAACCGAAAATTCCCGTCTTTTTGATCAAAAACTCACTATTTTCTTTTAACAAAACAAAGAAATTTTTTAAATGAATACCATAATTTTCGAATAAAAGGGTCGGATTCAGGTGCGAATGTTTCGGTGATTTTATGTGCGCTTTACATTCGCACTATTCCTCCTATATGAACGGATTGTTTCATACAAAATATATATTCAGTTTTAACATTAGGCAATTCTATTCTAAAGCTGCAAATTGCGCGGTTTTACTACACATGCAAATACAAAATTTTGGACGCGCTGGCCATAGTTTTGACACACTTTTGCCTATTTCCTCTGCCTTTTTTGTTATGTACTTCCGACCGTGTATACACATGCGTATTAACACCAACAATAGACTACTTTCATTAACTTCTTCTTAAAACCGTAAAGAAAAGTTGGAACTGAACACTATCACTGCCTCAGCTAAGGAAGGTCTAATTTAAAAGCCTGTTCTAATGTCGATGAAGGAACCAAGTCAGTCAGTCTCCCATGGCCGTTTCGTCCCTAATAAAGCTGCTAAATGTTTGCTGCGATCTCTGCGTTGTTTACGATTAGCTGCTCTTTCTGGCGCCCCTTGATGCAAAAATTTTTCCTCTTCGGTTTCCGGAACAATTTTCGGCACAGGAGTCGGCCGACCGTCTTTTCCAATGGCCACAAAGGTTAAAAAGGAAGTGGCGCATACAGTGCGTTCACCAGTAATCAGATCTTCTGCGACGATTTTTACAAACACTTCCATCGACGTTTGATGAGTCCAAGTCACAAATGCTTCAAGAGAAACCTCATCGTCTACTTTAATAGGATGAAGAAAATCGACAGAATCGGTTGAGGCGGTTACAACTGGGCCTCCCGCAAGCTTCATGGCGGCAAGAGCCGCTACATCATCGATATGTGCCATTAATTTTCCGCCAAACAACGTATTATGATTATTGGTATCCGGTGGGAGAACATGACTCGCTTTAAAAGTTCTTGTCTCTCTCACGTATCGTATCTCACTCATGATGATTCCCCCTGCATAAATACTCATTTAAGCAAAATTGTAAAATTTATCAAACTTTAAAACTCTGTTCCGGTATACTGCATTCCCTTTCAATCAAGACCATTCAATATGTGTATTGGCTGATGAATAATGAATGCCAAAAGTTCGATATAATTATGACCATTTTGAATATACATGAAAAGAATACATTGATACAAGCAAAATGTCGAAAAACGTTTTCACCCCCCTCGTCAACCCCTATAAAAGATTGAATGGCCAACTCTTCAAAAATCGTTTTTCCAAAACAAATTTGAAGATGAACATGTATAAAACAACAATTCCTTTTTTACTATACCTAAAAAAACTGATAGCCACTTTAACTGCCGTCTCCCCTTTCTTTCAATATCAACAAAACCAGGGTGGTGCCTAGCCCTATATCCTATTGGTCGTACTTTAAAATTAAGATTTTTATGTTAACGGTTTTCACTTCCGCCTCCCCATAGTTCTCTGCCACCAGTATGAGCCGTCTCGGCATGTATCTCTTCATCTACCAATTCCAGTTTCCCTGGTTCTTCACTATGATGCCATGTATACCCTTCAGGTGTTTCATTCGCAAATATTTGTTCCCGTTGTGAATCGTTTTTCCGATTCCTTTTGCTCCTTTAATCATCTGTTCTTTATCATTATTAACTACGCCTTGAACTACATCTTTTCCATTATTGTATGTACTTTTTATAGATTGTCCAATTCCTTTTGCCGTTCGAATTGTGGTATTTTTTAATTCCTTTAAACCTTCATCACGTTTATTTTCATCTTTATTGATTAAACCTGAAGCTGTATTCCATGTGCCTTCAGCAATACTTCCAATCGTTGTTCCAGTATTCGTTGTGGCTTTTTTAATTCCATCGTCAATTTCTTGAATGTAATCATTATTTAACTTTTTACCTATAAATTTTATAGGTTCTCCTGTTACAAATCCTACAGTTTTCCCTATCAAAGTACCTGTTTTCTTAAAAAAGACATTTTTTCGCTTTCTCCCTTCATTGCCTTTTCAGTTAAATATTTAGCCATGTTTATGTTTACATAAATCCCTGAATGATATTTAGTAACTCTATTTTCTTATAATTGCTATAGCTTAAACGAAGTAATTTTATGTTGTTGTGCAAAGATCCCTTTTTACTTTCCCAACACTTCTTTCAAAGTTTTTCCATTTAAAAGTTTCCATTCGGTCAATCCATTGGAGCTTCTTCCAAGAATGATGGATGAAGCGGTAGAAGGGCTCGTGAACTTATGATCCTTAGTCAATACCAAGTAATTCTCTTGCTTATTTAAGATTTTCATATCTATCAACTTTTTGCGAAGTTCCGCATAACCAGTTCCTATAGAATGGCTAACAGAGGAAGAAAATTTGGATCCTTTCTTTACTAAAAACCCTTCATCAACTGGATATCCGGAAGCAGAAATTCCTTTCGGTGTTTCGATATAAAAATTTTGATTGAATGTATTAAAATCGATATGCTTATCCAATTTCCATTCATCGATCAATAATTGGACCAGTTCTCGCTGACGTTTTTCGACCACTTCTGGAGTCCATTGATCCAATTGAATAACTTGGGAAGTTAAAGCAAAGGATGTAACACCACCAGACGTTTGAAAATATGAAGCTTTTTTCTTTGGAAAGTCATAATTTTGAGCTTGTGAATTTTTCTTCCGTGTTAAAAGAACGAGATTTCCTAGTTTATGTACATACTTTTCAGGCTCCTCAAATTTCTTGAGCCATTCGCTTTCAGGTTTAGGATTTTGCGGCAATACATGCTCAACTGTAATAACCGAATGATTGTAATACGGTTGACCTTTTGTTAAAAGAGAATCTAATCGTAATAAAATATACCGCTTAGCCGTATCTTTTAAATTTATGTATACATCACCATTTAATTGATGAATGACTTCTGCTCTATCTGTATTTGATAGTTCTAGTGTTGACATTTCTGAGAAAACATCAATCCCTTTATCCATTTCTTTTAAAATCGCTGAATATTTCGACATACGCCAATTATAGTTTCTCCGTAAAATCATGCTCGTTGCCGCAAAGGTTTCCAAACGTTGTAAAAATTCTTTTATTCTTTCATTGTGATGACGAATATAATACATCGCTACTGGCATCCAATCAGAGTTATCAATTCGATTCATTAGACTCAGTAATTTGACCATACTTGGATCATTAGAATAATAAGTCTGATAATCCACTAGCTTCAAATATATCTCACTATATGGTATAAGCATTTCATCAATAAAATTTTTACCGCATATTTTTGAAAATATACCTTCCTTAAATTGCAATATTAAATGCAACAAGTATTGAAAGACCAGATAACCCATGATTAAGTAGAATCGGGACACTCTGCGCAACTTGACGTGGAGTGGCGGGCATGGTAGCCTGGTTGGCCCAGCCAGTACCGTATACCTGGCTTCATGGCTGGTAGCCATGCCCGCAGAGGCTCTTTGTCAAGTTGCTAAAAACCAACCCTTTGGGTTAGCTGGCTTAAGGTTAAGAAGCTAAGCCAGCTAACTCTATTTGGAAACACTCCTCAGGTGTACGATAATTGAGGATCTTCCTTGGAAGATGGTTACACCAATTTTCAACATAGGTAATGGTTTCGTCTGCCACAGAGGAAATGGGTCTCCCCTTTGGTATGAAGCGCCTAATAAGGCCATTATGACGCTCGTTGGTTCCTCGTTCACAGGATGTGTAAGGGTGTGTAAAATAAACCTCTGTTAGATCTTTTTCAACACTAAGGCCGAGGTCAGCAAATTCAGAACCGTTATCAGCCGTAATGGTTTTAAACACTTTAGAGAACCGATTACCATAAGACACTTTCAACTGAGATATGACTTCTGAAACGGATAGACTATCCTTGGCTGTCACTCTCAAAATTATTTCTTTACGGGTTTTGCGCTCAGTAAGAGTCAATAAGGCCTGATCTTTAGTCTTCTTGCCTATAACCGTATCAATTTCCCAGTGACCAAACTCTTGGCGTTCATTGACTTCAATTGGTCGCTCATCGATACTGCGTCCTAAGATCTTCTTATTCTTCCGGTTACGTTTTTTCTTGGTGTTCAGGGTAATTTTCATAGGTAGGTCAATGTTTTTAACGCCTATAAGTCCTAGATCAATATAGTTATAAAGGGTCTTGGTGCAAACCATTTTGTCTTTGAATTTCCCATCACGTTTGGCTCTCCCACATACCGCATCAGGAGACCATTTCTTATCAAGGATCTGAGTTTCGGCATACTTAATAAACTCGATGGCATCGTCTAGTTTTAGCTTGCGGCCACAGGCTTTCCTGTTTCTCTCATAGAGAAGTTGACCTGTGTCTGGAAAATAGACATGAACAATTTTCCCGTTGCTTTTTCTTTGTGGCACTGTACCTCTTCTTAACTCACGGGAGATGGTGCTTTTGTGACAACCAACATAATCTGCAATCTCCTGTTGAGTCTTACCAGCAGCGTGTAAGGCCGCAATTTTCCCACGGTCATAAGCCGTTAAGTGTTTGAAATGCCGAGCTCCTATGGTAGAATTAGTAATTGCCATAGATAAATCCTCCGTATCGATATTGTTTTAGTCGACTTAATCATACGTGGTTTATCTATGGTTTTTCATTTTTTATGCTTGTTGCATTTGATTATACAACTAGCCAAAATATACCTTCATATTCATCCTTGATATTCGCGCTGCTTTTTCGTTTCTGAATGATTACGCGAATGTGTTCAAACAGCTTATTAAATTGATCGCGGCCAAGCGCAACTTCTACTTCTTCCCACTTTGTCGTGTAAATCTCCTGTTCTTCTTCTGGTATATCTCCTAACGCCCTTGCTTTAAAAATATCACTAGGCATTAAATCCAAACCACGATCATTTAAAACAGTGAAAATTCGAAATGCAGAATCAAAATTTGGTGTTGATACAACGACTAGATAGCAAAGTCCATAAATAACACCTGGCAATGTTTTTACTAATTCTGGATCTATAGTATTTAGACGGTTAATAAAATATAGTGCATTCTCTCGAATCCGCTTTTGACTATCTGTTTTAACTGGAGTATTTTCTTTCAGCTTCGTAGTTGCTCCCTCTTCTTGAATATAATGTTGAAAAAAGGATTGATCTATCTTTCTTAACTCAATTCTATATTGATCTTTTGTTTGAAGAAACATATTGCCTTCTTGGGCAATCATCGGTTTAATGGTTTTCGCGTATTCTCCCCCTAAATAGTCACGTAAAACCGCCAACAAAATTGTTAATGTCGTTAACCGTTGCTGTCCATCCAAAACCTCATAAAGGTTTTCTCCTTTTTTCACTAGAACAATACTGCCCAAAAAATAAGGCTCATCAATCTTAGAAAAATCGTCTTTCGTGATGGATTGATGATCAATATAATCGAGAAGATCGTCTAACAAATCCCCTGCTTGATCAGACGTCCATGAATATGGGCGCTGTACAGACGGAATAGTAAACAGGAAATCATCCGAAAAAACTTTATAAAGCGGCATTTCTTCCGCATTTAATGTTTTTTGCATTCTTATTTCCTCCCTATTTTTTATCTGTATTTCCCGTTTCTTAATAAGAGTAAAGGCATGTCTATTCGCTAAATTTGCTAGTTATAATCAATGAAGTGTTTTTGTTCTTGTTTTTTCTTTTCATTAATTTGGATGCTGCCACACTTTCAACTAATTTTGTGTTTCATCAAATATTAACCTTTACTCTTTTTTAGGTGATTTAGAAAAAATCTATATTAATAAAGTACCAAAAATATTTCAGATATTGTCTATCTCGTTTGATATTGCTTCTTCTAAAGTGACAATGGGAGTTGACAGAAATACTCATTTTGATCGAAACTCTTGTATTTCTTTTGATTAGTCACAAAGCGCCGTTTTTTATATAGTCCAATTTTAACAGTATTTTAGCATAATTTGGTATACTCATGGTTATAGAATTATAAATTTTAATTAAAGGTGTTAAAATTCCAAACAGCAACGGATTTAAAATTCCCTAATTAGAAAAGAGAATCGGTTGATGAATCCAGCTATTATTTTCTCTCCCTAACTAGTTTAGCCTTGAGAACTTTAATATATGAGATTACAGCTTTCTCAAAAAGATCTCCCCCCTATTTTGACAAATTTTTTAAAACTTCCATTTTTCGATTCATTTCAGTGATGACAAACGGTATGATATAGATGTATTCAAAATACATCTTTAAACAAAATCGTTTTGATGCGGAGGTTAGATTGTGATGGATCAAGACAAAGCGATTCGGCTGCAGCGTATTTTAGAGGAAGCTTTAAACCCGGTAATAGAAAGAATGGAAAAATTAGAGAAAAAGGTAGAATCTGTTCAATTCAAACAAGAGGAAATCTTGAAGTATCTGAAGGTCAAATAAAGTCTTCTCCAAGGCAACGCCATAAAAAAACCCTCTTATGCGATGGTCTCGACAAGAGGGTTTTCAACTTTAAGCTGCTTTTTTCTGTTGTTCGATATGGTTTTTTGGTTTTCGATTGACTAAATAAATGCTCAACGCGATTAAGAGGAGTCCTATGACCAGATTGAACGTAAATGGCTCTCTTAAGAATAATGTTCCAGTAAAGACGGAGATAACGGGAACAAGAAATGTGTAAGATGCAACCTTGCTGGCGTCTCCGGAATTGACAAGGGTAAAGTAAATAATCCAACTCACGGATAAACCTAGAATGGCCCCAAAGATTAAGCCGAATAAGTAAGGAACATTCCATACGATGTCGGACCAGCTCTCCATACCCGAACCAATTCCAGTAAGGACGATTCCCCCGATTACACATTGAAAGGCTGTGAGCCACATAGAATCAACCTGGGAGCTGATTTTTTTGACATACACCGTGCCAAGCGCCCAGCTAATTCCTGTAAGAAGGGCTAAAATGATCCCCGCAACCGCAATATGCCCAGAAAAGCCGCTCGCACTGACCACGGCCACTCCAATAAAGCCAATGAATAAACCGATGACTTTTAAGGCTGACATCGGTTCTTTAAGCCATAACCAAGCAAAAATGCCGACAAGGACAGGCTGAAGATATACAATTACCGAAAATAATCCGGATGGGATATACATGAGCCCGACCGTTTGTAATCCATAAAACAAAATGACATTAAATATGGACGAAATGAGATAAATAGGCCAGTTTTCTTTCCAGCGAATTTCTTTCCATTTTGGCAATAATAGAATAACCAACAACAGCCCGCCAAAAAGGGTGCGCATTCCAGCAAATAGGAGAGGTGGGGTATACTCTAAGGCAATTTTGTATATAGGCCATGATACTCCCCATACTAATACAAGAAACGTAATAAGACTAATGGTTTTAAAACGTGATAACTCTCTCATGCTTTCTCTTCTTTCTCTCTATCAATTTAACCATGAAAATAGAATATATCACTTTTATAAAGTGATCCAGAGTGTAGACAAAAGGCATCCGAATGTGCGCTTTCGGATGCCTTTTGTCACTTTTATGCTTTCAAATGTTTGGAATAGACCCCTCCAGGGGTCTATTTTATGTTATTGCTGGACTTTTCCATGTCCAGCAAGCCATCTTTTTCAAATTCATTGCAGCAAAAGTTAGCATCGCCTGCATGGACAATTTTTTTAAACCTCTTAAAGTTGTCCAACGCATACCATGCTTTTCCTTTGCATCAGCAAAAACACGTTCAATGGTTTCTTTCCGTCTTGCATAAATGCTCTTATTCTCTTGTGTATGCCGAAGATGATCAGCTTCCTCTAAATAAAATTCCCATACATGTCGCTGAATCAGTTTTTTATGCTCCTTACTTTGGGTGCACTTCGAAAGGAATGGACAATCTTTACACTGGACTGGATCAGAAAAATATTGACGATAGCCTTCCTTCGTCGTAGTTGCATATTTTAACACTTGTCCTTGCGGACAAAGATAACAATCGTAGTATTCATCGTAAACATACTCATGTTTTTTGAAATAACCATCCTTTGTACGAGGGCGAGTATAAGGTAAAGCAGGGGTCATATCATTTTCAAATATGTATTGGGCAACGGCGGGAGTTTTATATCCAGCGTCAGCAGCAACTACAACCGGTTTTCCATGTTTTTTGATGACTTTTTCAAGAAGTGGCTCCAATACGGAACTGTCATGAATATTCCCTGGCGTTACAATAGCCCCCAAAACAAAGCCATTTCGATCCGCAGCAGCATGGAATGAGTAAGCAAACTGTTTTGTTCGCTCGTCTTTTACGTAGTAACCACTTTCCGGATCAGTGGTACTTTCTTTTATTTCTTTATATTCTTCTTTCCCAAATTTATCTGGAGGAAATGGCTTTTTTCCATGTGCTTCTCGATCAGCATTTATCTCATCTTGTAGACGTGCTTGATAGGCTTTCGTTTCTTTTCGAACCACTTTCTTCACAAATTTATGCTTATTCGCACTCGCTTTGACATGAGTAGAATCAATAAAGACATGCTCACTGCTTATCAGCTTCTTATCTGCAGCTTCTTTCAAAATGCGATAGAATATCTGTTCAAATAAGTCTGTATCCTTAAAGCGTCGCTCGTAGTTTTTCCCAAACGTTGAAAAGTGAGGTACCTTATCATAAAAACCAAATCCAAGAAACCAACGGTAAGCCAGATTCGTTTCGATTTCCTCTATAGTTTTTCGCATGGAACGAATACCGAAGGTATATTGGATGAAAGCCATTTTAATCAATACAACTGGATCAATACTTGGTCGACCTCTTTCCGATGAATACATGTCTTGAACAAGCGAATAGATAAATGAAAAATCAATAGCAGCGTCGATTTTACGAACCAAATGATCTGCAGGTACAAGTTGGTCTAAAGCTATCATTTCTATTTGATCACGATTCATCTGTGTATTTTTTGTTAGCACTTCATCCACCTCAATTCATTACGGTATCTTAATTATACAAAAAAAGACTGTCGGCAAATCCGGTTTTTTCGGATTTGTCGACAGTCTGTATCACTTTTATAAAGTGATCAAGTAACTTGTTTTTTCTTGAAATTGCGAGATCAAACAGGCTTTTCCACGCTACCGATGTATAATGGTGAGCTACAAATAAACGGATTTTCCTTTTTCTTTTCGTAAAGGTTGCCAATTCAATCCCCGCAGGTGTTTTTTTCTTGGCGCTTCTAGACAAAATCCTTTTCATTCTTTCTTGTTCTCAATTGAACTTTTTTGATTTTTCCGATGTCATCGCCTATTTAGTTTTTCTTGTGTGTTTTTAAAAAAGGAAAAGGGTTACCCAAAAGGTTATACTTTTCGGGTATCCCCTTTTCTTTTGTTCAAAGCTTTTATTCGTTTCCATTAAAAAAGGTGAATTCTCACTCATCATCACCAAAGAAATCGCCAAAATCAAATCCATCATGATCATGATCTTGATCATGATTTTGATCGTGGTCTTGATCGTGATCTTCATGCATGAATTCCTGCATGACTTCATCCATCAATATGCCTCCCAATGCACCGGCTGCAAAGCTGCCAATCATTCCGGCGGCGGAGCTTCCATGACGATGATGGACGTCATAATCATCGTCATAATATGGTTCGTGTCGATAAGAATGCGGTTGGTGGTAAAAATATGGTTCATGATAAGAATGTGGTTCATAATAAGAATGCGGTTCATAATAAGAACCAGGCTGGCGAACGGATTCAACAATATACCTTTCCAACACGTTTACTAACTCCGACATATTATTCAATATTCCTTCTGGCAAAAAGAAATCTCTTTTGATTTCGACTTCATGATAGCCTTGCCGAGCTTCGATTTCCATCCAGAGGCGGATTCCATGTTCCTCGATGGAAAAACGCATTTCAATTTCATGAATTTCTTGGGCAAAATGATTCATTGGGAAAAACGAAAATTCTTGGCCTTGGCTGTCCAATTTTCCAGAAGTGGGTTTTTGGCGGAATCCGATTCTTTCCATTGCTTCAAACACATGGATGATTTGCGGTACCGGTTTAATTTCAATATAATCTACATCTGATTTATCCGCCCCGCCTTCAATGTCTAAATATGTATCAAAGTAAAAGGATACGGTCGGACTGGAAACAGGTAATGTATAAGGAAGTTGATAGGCAAATGGAATGGTTTTTTGCTCTTTAGCTTGAATGATAAATGGCCCGCTGGCTGGAATGGTATCGATATGATGTTTTGTAATGCCGTGTTCATTGCGAATTTCCATAAACAGTCCCACATCAATGGATTTGATTTTTTGTTCATATTCTCCTCCATAGATGAGGACTTCTCCTTGAACACTTTCCCCGACATGAAAGGAATTCGTATATAAACGCAAGTCAACGGTAGCTGAACCTTTTCCAAAACTTGCAAGGAATCTTTTAAACATTGTCTAACTCTCCCTTAAAAAAATGTTTTTAGCAGTTGTATTATATCATTTTTATTTTGAAACTCTTTTGTTCCAGTTCGCCAAAAATGGTACAGTTTCTTGACAAACGATCACTCTTATTTGTGTGTTGCCCGCTTTTTTTATAAGTACGGAAACGATATTCTGAAAACTTCCATATCCCATTTAATGGTAATTGGTATATGAATAAATTTAAAAACAGGCTTTACCTCCTGCGAAGTAAAGCCTTGAATCTTTCACCCTATCAAACCATCATTTTGCAAATGTCATTTGAAAACTCAACCGGGTCTTGAATCGGCAAGCCTTCAATGAGAAGAGCTTGATTGTACAACAAGTTCGTGTACAGTTTTAATTTGTCTTTGTCGTTTGCATAGGCGTCTTTTAAAGATTGAAAGACATCGTGATGGATATTGATTTCTAAAATTTTTTCCGCTTTAATGTTTGGGTTGTTCGGCATCGTGCTTAGGACTTTTTCCATTTCAATTGATACTTCGCCTTCTGTTGCAAAACATACAGGATGCGATTTTAATCTTGCGGATGCTCTGACGTCTTTGACTTTGCCGGATAAAACTTCTTTCATAAAATCAAAGAGTTCTTTGTGTTCTTTTTCTTCCGCTTCGGCTTGAGCCTTGTCTTCTTCAATTCCTAAGTCGCCGCTCGATACAGATTTAAATTCTTTGTCTTTGTATTTCATTAGCATTTTGATCGCAAATTCGTCGATATCATCGGTGAAATATAGAATTTCATAACCTTTTTCTGCTACGATCTCTGTCTGCGGAAGCTTTTCAATCCGTTCAATGGTTTCTCCAGTTGCATAATAAATATATTTTTGATCTTCCGTCATTCTGGAAACATATTCATTTAAGGTGACCAGCTTCTTCTCTTTTGAGGAGTAGAACATCAATAAGTCCTGCAGTAATTCTTTATCTTTTCCAAAATCATTATAGACTCCAAACTTTAACTGTCTGCCAAAGGATTGATAAAATGCTTCGTACTTCTCACGATCATTTTTTAATAAACGCTCCAATTCTCTTTTTATTTTATGTTTAATATTTTTAGCGATAAACTTTACTTGTTTATCCTGTTGCAACATCTCTCTTGAAATATTGAGAGATAAATCTTCGGAGTCGACCATTCCTTTGACAAAGCTGAAATAATCTGGAAGCAAGTCTGGACACTTGTCCATAATTAAGACACCGCTAGAATACAGCTCTAACCCTTTTTCAAATTCTTTTGTGTAATAGTCAAAAGGAATTTTCTCAGGAATGAATAAAATAGCTTGATATCGTACCGTACCGTCAACGCTAATATGGATATGTTTGATCGGTTTGTCGAAACCGTAATGTTTTTCTCGATAAAAATTCTCGTAATCTTCGTCCGTCAGTTCGTTTTTATTTTTTCTCCAAATCGGAACCATACTATTAATAATCTGTTCTTCTTTATATTCTTCAAATTCGTTTTCGCTGCCCTCTTTCCGTCTTCTTTCCGTTACATCCATTTTGATTGGGTAGCGAATGAAATCAGAATATTTTTTGATAATCGCTTTTAAACGATACTCATCTAGATATTCATCATAATTTTCATCTTCTGTATTCTCTTTTAATTTTAAAATTATTTCGGTTCCAACTGAATCTTTCTCGCACGGTTCAATACTATATCCATCAGCACCTTGAGATTCCCATTTATAAGCTTCATCGCTGCCTAAAGCCTTGCTGATGACCGTCACAACATCCGCGACCATAAAAGCAGAATAAAATCCTACCCCGAATTGACCAATGATCTCATGGCCGTCTTTCAATTCATTTTCATTTTTAAAGGCAAGAGAGCCGCTTTTTGCGATAGTTCCAAGGTTATGTTCAAGCTCTTCTTTCGTCATCCCAATCCCGGTATCCACGATCGTCAACGTTCTGTTTTCTTTATTGGGGATGATTTTAATATAGTAATTGTCTTTGTCAAAAGTGAGCGAATCATCTGTCAGCGCTTTGTAATAGATTTTGTCAATGGCGTCACTGGCATTGGAAATGAGCTCTCTTAAAAAGATTTCTTTTTGAGAATAAATGGAATGGATCATCATTTCTAACAGTCGTTTCGATTCGGCTTTAAACTGCTTTTTTGCCATAAAGACTCTCCTTTCCACGAACAAAATTCCTATATGTAAAGAATGTCCTTATCGCTTTATAATCAATATTAGCACTCTCGCATATTGAGTGCTAATCAATTGTTTAGATAGCACAGAAAATGGCATTTGTCAAATAGGATATAAGCCATATCGACTTGTTCTATCTTCTAATGATAGGCAAATGAGGATTCGAGCGATCATTTATTTTCCTATTAACGAAACAAAGAAATAATAACCGAACAAAAAAGTGACAAGTAACATTAACATTGCTAAAAACAAAATAAGAGAACGAGAAGATCGAAACGTTTGTTCATTAATTTGTTTCGCTTTTTGAAAATAGCTGAAAGTCGAAAACAGGATTGTACATATGCCTGTTAAGACCGATAATAGCCCGATGATTTGCACAGTCATATTGGATAAGGATTGAGTAGCCGATTTGATATGCAAGTTTAGAATAAGAAAACCGATTCCCATAATTGCAATCGCAGTTCGAATCCATGCCAAAAATGTTCGTTCGTTAGCTAAATGCTGCTGAATATATTTTGAATCTTCTGTAACGGTACGTTTTTTCTCATCCATGAATCCATAGCCTTTCCATTTAAAGTCTACATCTATATATACTACGAAATTTCCGTTTTTCAATAATTGTTCTTGACAAATTTGGATTGCTTCACGATTATTTCAATCAAGAATTCCTGTATCGCCAGACGGATTGCTTGTTTGGACGATGTTTTCACTCTTAGCTTAGTTCATGGAATGGGATTTTTCAATAAAATCGATTAGTTCTTCAGTAGTCAGAACCGTTGCAAATTCTCCATGCAAAGTGGCTAGAGAAATGGCATGAATTTGATCAGCATCATAATATGCACTAGCAGGTCCTTTTAATCCAAAGGCAGCTGTAGCGCCTGATACTAGATATGTATTAAATCCTAGGTTTCCACTCATTCTTGTAGTAGTGGAGTGGATCGCATTGAGAAGTCGTTAAACCAGTAATGACGACATTATGGATTTCATGTTCCTTATTGGCGGGAAAAAGTTGTTTTGGTTGCCGGACAACCTATAAGGATAAGACTGTGGAAGGGACTTATCAGTCTGGCTTTGGAATCCGAATTTTAAATAATAAAAAAGGGCGGATGTTTTCCGTCCAAGTTTGATTGAGAAACGTGAATGAAAATGTACGATCAATAAAAATCGGCCCTTTGAGTCATTGTATCTTTTTGGACATGGTCATTAGATTTTATTTAGAGACTTCCATTTAATATTTTGTGAAATGTTTTAATTTTTTATCTTTTGTATACATTGGCCCCGTTTTGTCAGCGATCCCTCTCTTCATAGAAAGCACGAGCTCTTTTCTCTATTTCATTTAGCATCGCATCATTTTCCACTAACGTCTCGCGTATTCGATGGATCAATTGCAAAGCGTTTGGTCCAGAGATTTGCTTGGCCACACGTTCAAGAAGAACTTTCGTATCAACAGAAAATTTACGGGCAAACCCTTGACACATTATCATATTCTTCCGAAGAGCTTCGTTGTATTCACCTGCAAAAGCTCGGCGTAAACATCCGCGCATACCTGCATAACCATATGAAATTTCGGAAGCAGCCCTATAAAAAAGAATCATCCCATCTGCATTGCTGGATTACGGATGTAAACGAAGTTCACTTACCAATGAGACTAAACGTTGTACCACTGGCTTGGCAGACTCCGTTGCGTTCCACCACTCCATCAAGCAATGCTGTTTCTCTGCACTCATATTGATAAGTCGTGTATTAAGCATAAAGAACTTTCCTCCTAAAGACGAGGGATTGCTTGAATTTTCTCGTTCTTCGCGCGTATTGCCTCCCATTCAGGACCAAGAAAGGACTGGCCAAGCTTATTAGCTCTCTTAATCATTTTAGCGATTTGACGGTTTAAATATCGACTTTGCTCGACTAAATCGAGTAGGAGGGAGCGATTAACTCCCGTCCTCTCACACCACCGTACGTACGGTTCCGTATACGGCGGTTCAATTAAGATAATTGACGCAAGTCTTTATAACTTCCGTGAATAGCTGTTCTCTTTATGCCAGTGGTCACTCCACCCTCCAAGAGGTCTCCCACGGGATTCACCGCTTCCTCCCTCAAGTGAGGTACTACGTTTTCTGTGTTCATCATGACTCACTGAATACCAAGGGCTATTCTCTCTTAATTGTTCGGTCCTTCTTAGTTGTTCTAGACCAACTAATACTATGACCTCTGCTGACTTCTGACGGTTCAGCTACTTATCACTAAGTAGGTTATGAAGAGTACTTCACATATCCGCCAGACCTCCCCGGGTAAGTACATGCACTTTCACACCATCTATCCGCCTCATTTACTCGATATGACCTTCGACAGAAAGAGCTTTGTTTTGTTATGCAAACTCACTCAATCATACCTAGCCTTATATGAGGTTCGTGTTCCTCGGACCGGTGTTTTGCCTCCAGCTTCCTTCAGATTCCGCGTCACCACGGACACCCTTGCTCTTGGCTAACCTCTACTTCTGTCTTCGGGGTTCGGGACTTACACCCTATAGTTCATGTACATGCCGGGCGCACATAAAAAACGCTCGGATCAGCTCCTTGAACAGCTAATTCAAAATTGGGACTTAATTGTTTTTCACTAATACGCAAAGTATCAAGTTCAAAGACAAGCATTTCTTTTTCAAGAGGAATCAAATCGCCTTGACGGATGCGTTGAATCGTTCCTTGTACAGCGTCAAATCCGTAGCCGATATCCGCAACTGTTGCATGATACGGATTCAGTCCCGGCGCCACTCTTATAGATGGAATTCTTCGAAAACCTGTTGTAATAGAACACACTACTTCCTTGGCGGCCATCCCTTTTTTTAACGCAGCCTCAATAGCATCAAGATAATCATTTCGTTGATAAGAATGGATCCCTACAAAGTCAGAAGACATTAATGCGTCCCTCCCCTTAGTTTTTTAGATTATTCTGAAAGAACGATATAGGTGTATGTCAGTTGTTTGTCTATTAAGATTTTTTTCGCAAAAAGCAACGGTAGGAAAACGTGGTTTGAATCAAATTTTATACAATTGAAGCGAACATAAGACTATGAGAAATAAATACATTCGGCTCATTTCCACTTGCGGCACTTATCTAAATAAAAAGTCGGCGTTTCTTGTTATTGAATGTCTGTATATTATCCTTTGGAGGAGTTGATTAATTGTGGTTCATGAATTGGATATCCAAAATACATTAACCCTGCAAACCACTATTACTGCCTATCATGCTCGACTTACGTCCTTCTGACTACATATCCATACTTAGCTAACAAGAAAAGGCACCTGTAGATCATTACAGGTGCCTTACAGGTGCCTGTGACTAGATCATTGTCTATTCAAATTGATTTCATAATATAGAATCCATCTGTATCTTCCACTTCAACAATACCGACTTCTCCTCTGCCATGAGATTTAGCCCTAAAGCAGGAACAAGTTAACGGTCAATGGGATATGGAATGATTCATATTAATAGTGGGAATGCTTATTGTATTTTTGTCTTAACACTAAAAAAATTATATTAAAAATTTAGGTCCTATGATTTGTTCAATCAGTTCTTCCTTAGTCAAAACCGTTGCAAATTCTCCATGCAAAGTGGCAAGAGAAATGGTATGAATTTGATCAGCATCATAATAGACACCATCAGGTCCTTTTAATCCAAAGGCAGCTATAGCGCCTGATACTAGATTTGTATTAAATCCTAGGTTTCCACTCATTCTTGTCGTGGTGGAAACGCAATGAGGAGTCGTTAAACCGGTGATCACGACATGATGGATACCGTGTTCCTTAAGGTATTGTTCCAAATTAGTCCCTATAAAGGCACTGTTCACATGTTTTTGAATGATGACTTCGCCTTCTAATGATTTACAATCTCCTTAAACGAAACTCCTTTACTGTTAGCAGCCAGAGGTGAATGAGAATTCGTCGATATATGTGGACATGGATAACAGGTCATTGCTTCTCTCTCCATATTTTTAATAAAATGTAAATATTTTCTTCAGTGTTCGGATTATTGCGCTTTCCCCATCTTTTATCTTCAAATCCTTGTTGAACGTCACGATTTGTTGATTGGAATCCATGTTCATCCCCCAATTTAACAATTTAGGCTCCCAACGGAGATTCATCTTCGAATTTTTTATAAATCAAACGAATTTTTTTGCATTCCCTTTTAAATATCTTCAAGTTTACATAATAATTTTATGATAATCTTAAAACTTCTTCTAAAAAATAAAGCAATGTTCTATCTCCTCTTCTATTAGTTAGATTGAATAAACAAGAATTTTGACATAATTACTTAATGTTTTCCGATTGCAACGATATGAAAATCAGCTGATTTCATAATATAGCCACTCCGATAATTTTCCACCCATTTTGTTGTATAAAGACTGTGCAATTTTATTATCTTTTGCCGTTTCCCATGTCATAAAGGCAAAGTCGTTTTCTCGTATGTATTCTAAGCATGCTTGAAATAATTTCTGTCCGATTTTCTTTCCTCTTGCATTCGGAATCACAAATAAATCATTTAAAATGGCCTGTTTTTTTACTTTTAAAGTGCTAAAAGTAAAGTACAAAGTAGCAAAACCTACCAGTTCTCCTTGATGTTCAGCAACAAATTGAAGTCCGCTCGAAGGATTTTCCATTAAATGATGAATCAAGTCTTTTAAATCCCTTTCTTTAGGGACAGGTTGTTTGTAAAAATCAACAATATACTGCAGCATTAGTTCATATAATTCAGAAATATCTTGCTCCATTGCCGGCCTTATGACTACATGATGGTTCATTTTTTCTCCTCCGCGATCATCATTTTTTCTATTTTTCTATAATTTCTTTAAGTTTCGAGTACATGGCATCAAAATCGATCCGTTCAATAAGAAGATGGTTCCAATACCATTATTTAAATAAATAATTCCATTTCACCGTGATGAAAAGTAAATCCCATTTTTGTATATAACGGCTTTCCATCATCAGATGCATGCAACCAAAGTCGTCTCACTCCTGTTTTTTTGCATTCCTCTATCAACTTTTCTAATAATGATCTTGCTATACCTTTCCCCCGATATTGAGGAATGGTATACATATTCAATATGTAAGCCTCCAGTCCTTTTAGATTCTCTAAATAAGGCGGCCGTTTAAATAAAACCATCCCGCTTACACTGATCACATGATCATTTAATAGAGCTAAGTATGAAATGAATTCATTATTTGTAAGTGCTTCTTCTAAATATTCTTTTGTAGCGGTTATAACGAGAGCCTCTTCTTGTTCAGATCGCACTTCTCCTAATTCCTTAAAAAGTTCCAAACGCAATCTTACAATTTCTTCTAAATCTTGAATGGTTGCTTTACGAATGTCGACTGGCATATTCATGATATAAAAGCATTCCTTTCTTTCAAATATTATCTCAAAAACAACTTCCCCTCCATAACCAATCATCTCTCCTCCGAGCTAACACAAGATTTCATAAACTCTGATTTTCAAAAGATTAAAAAAATGGAAGAAATCATCACAGGATTCCATTTCATTATACAGTGAATTTTCATTTATTGTAATATTCCTATTATTTCGCGATGATGTAAATTATTTTGTGTAAGCAAATTTTTCTACTAGAAAAAAAGAAAAAGGCAGGGTATTCTCAGATTTGCGACCAAACAAAACTGAAAGGAGATACCCTACCTTATGAGTAATAGTATACTCAACTCAGATTTCGCAAATCAACTGGAAAATATGATAAAAGATTTTGTTCAAGAAAAGCTTGAATTCATCATGAGAGAAGAAATCAAAAATTTCCTCCAAGTGGAACAGGAACACGTTCAAAACTCAAGAAATGGTTATTATCACCGTACTCTTGATACAAAGTACGGGAAAATAGAAGCTCTTACGGTTCCAAGAGATCGCAACGGGGATTTCCAGACTCAACTGTTTGAGCCTTATCAACGTCAAGACGGCTGGCTGGAACAGGCGATTATTAAAATGTATCAAAGTGGGATGAGCACTCGAGAAATTGGGAAGTTTATCGAAAGAATTCTTGGTTCAACCTACTCTCCTACCACGATTAGTCATATTACAGATGCCGCGTTGGAGGATATTCAAAAATGGCAACAACGTCCATTAAACAAACGGTATTCTGTGTTGTATCTTGATGGGTTTTATATAAAAGTTCGTCGTGATACGTATGCCAAAGAAGTCATTTACGTTGTTCTTGGTGTCAATGAAGAAGGTTATCGTGAAATTCTTGGCTTTTACGTTGGAGGTCAAGAAAGCGCGCATGGCTGGCAAGAGATTCTCCAAGACCTTTATACACGCGGTGCTCATGAAGTCTTACTTGGTGTTTTTGATGGACTCCCAGGTCTTGAAGAAGCCTTTAAAGCCGTCTATCCGAAAGCCGATGTTCAACGATGTGTGGTCCACAAAGTAAGAAATACGTTAAACAAGGTAAGGAAAAAAGACCAATTTGAAGTGGCTGAAGACCTAAAGCTGATCTATCGTTCGATGACAAGAGACGCAGCCATTCAAGCCTTTCATGAGTTTAAAGACAAGTGGTCTAAAAAGTATCCTAGAGAAGTCCAATCTTGGGAACAGGATTTAGATGTCCTCCTAACATTCATGAAATATCCGACCAGTATTCGTAGTGTCATCTACACGACCAATGCTATTGAACGAACGATTAAAGATATACGTAAACGACTCAAAACGATGAACAGCTTAACCAGTATTGAAGCAGCAGAAAAAATCACGTTCTTAACGGTACAGGACTTGAATGAAAAATGGTCCACTAGAAAACTTAAAGGGTTTTCTACGGCATACAAGGCACTTCAAGATATGTTTGAAGAAAGATACTGAAAGACCAAATTTTGTTCATGAAGAACAGAGTCTAGGGAGACTAAGTTGTCTTATATGAGACTGAATATTCAGTCTCATATAAGACAACTAAACACCTCCTCCAAGATTAAAAAAACGTATCTGAGAATACTCTCTTACACAAAATTCTTGACGGTACCTGTTGTAGAACCGTCCTTTCACGTGTGTGTTGTTTTGAAAAAGGGAAAACTATAAGAAGGACTTATTTCCTAGTAGTTTTGCAACCCCTTTCGTATTCTTTTATACAATGATTAATAGAAAAGATCAAATAAAACGACTCGAAAGATACAACAATATTTTGATTAAGTTTTTTATCGTATTTCAATATATAGGGAAAAGATGGAAAGCATTATTTTTCAAGATGTTGCCGGAGCGTATAAGGAAGCAAACTTGTACTCGTCATAATAAAAATGGTCCATAAAGATTGGGTTATTTCTTAATGTTCCTCTACTAAAATTTCAATATGAAAATCATTACTTTTTTACCATTAAACGGATCATTGGTTTTCTAGCAGAATCCATTCATCCATTTTGCAATTTATCATTGAATTTAATGGAAAAGTTTCTTTTCAAGAAAAATAGCCCTATTTTTTATAAAACGATTCATCATGAAAATGGATTACAGTAGTCGCCTCGAATCACATAAACAATATTTTCCCAGCCTATAAAAATTCTACGATCTTTGAATCATTGTCTTCCCTTTCCCACCAAGGCAAAACATTTTTTACAATTTCTTTCCAAACCACGAAAAGGTCCTTAATAAACTTTTGCTAAGAGCTGTCATTTGCGAGTATCCGTTTTATATGAGTAGCATTAAGACGCTTGTTCAAAACATCTGCACTTTCGGAATTGTTAAGTCAGCGATATTTCACCAGAAAAACATTATCCGATATTTTCCTGTTCAAACAGCAGAAATGATGCCTTCAGTAAAAACCTTTCATGCAATCGATAAATATTCCGCGATGATTTAGGGATAATAAAGCAAAAGAGAATGAACGCGGGAGACTGATTGATCCATGAGCAAAATGATTTTGTGGTCGTTTGTAATCATTGGAATGGCCTTATTGCTTTTTAGATTCAGAAAAAAAACACTAATCAAAGACTCGATTTTAGTTTTCTTATTAAAAGCTTATTTTTCCACATTTATTGGCATTTTTGTTGCAAAAGAGAAATTGATTGAATACCCTGTTCGGTTTTTAAGCAAATATTTCGATACGAGCATTGTTTTTGAATCCTTTCTATACCCAATAATGTGTGTTTACTTTTTTCAAACAACTTATCATTCCAAATTTCCAGGCATTGTTCTACAATGTGCATTGTATACCGCTGCTTTAACAATCATTGAAGTTCTTTGTGAAAAATATACAGATTTAATCGAGTACCATAATTGGACATGGATGTATTCGTTTATAACCATCTTTTTTTTATCGCTTTTTGTCCGTTTGTTGATGCAATGGATAAACAAAATGGATAAACAAAATGGATGAAACCAAAGGTATAGTGAGCACCATCTTTAGACGAAAAAATAAAGCTATCTCTTTCATATGGACAATCATTCTGGTGTATCCATTGCCTGCAACTTAGGAAAACCTTAATTCGGAATCACTCGCCGTAACGAAATCGTCATTACAGGGCCTCTTTTCATGATTCGTTGGAAGTCCATTTGCCGATTTTCGTTTATATTTGAACTTTATTATTTGCAAAGAATCCTTATATAACCAAACTATCGCATAATACATTGGCATCAAAAGTCATCTTTCACTTCCTGTTTTTCCATTCATCACTTCCGAGTTGTTAACCATGGATTTCGTTCAATTGCTGCGATGTGAAGCTCTTTTAGTCGTTGAGGGATAAAGAATCTTGCCGTTCTCTCTTATGTTAAAAAGCTATTCAGCATTTTCCCCTTTTCACGTCTGTTTTGAAAGTCTGGAAAACGCTCCTTGCTTTCAAGGGCGAACGCTGTACAAATGAAAAAACGAGGAGATGCCAACTACCGCCAAGGGCAGTCGAATCGTCTCCTCAAGCAAGTTTTCCTGGATTAGCGATATTCAGTGTACATAAGAAAAAATTTTCTCTTGTCAACTTCAATTACCTTCTTTGGCGTAGCAAATCAAAGTATTGAAACGGGAGTACTTCATTTTTATCGTCCATATGAGCTCTTTTAGCTATTTGATTGGCCGGCCACTAACAAGCACTGCTTTTTTTTCGTTCCTTATATAAGGATAGAACTCTCTCTATTTTATGATGCAATTCCCTCTTTATTTGTTAGCTAATTTGGATTGTCTTGCTTGCGTATAACGATTGATTGGCTTCTGAAGCCCTAAATGATCGCGCAACGTATCTCCTTCATATTCACGTCGAAATAGACCGCGTTCTTGAAGAATGGGTACGACATGATTTACGAAATCTTCTAAATCTCTCGGGTACAACGGTGACTGAAGAATAAAGCCGTCCGCCGCCTCTTCCGTAACCCATTTTTCCATTTCAGCTGCGACCTTTTCCGGAGTACCGACAAAACTGTCAAACCTGCCTGCACCGATGAAAAGACGAGAGTAAAGCTGATCGACTGTTAAATCTTCTGTGTAAATAATTCGTTTTATCTCTTCATAATGACTCTGAATTCCATTTATTTCATCTGGAAGGTTCACTTCTTTTACCGGTGTATCAAGTGAATATTTTGTAAAATCTACATTTCCCATGTACCCTGACAAGAATTTTAAGGCTTGGTATGGATGAACAAGCTTTTGCAGCTCCTCAAATTTTCTTTGTGCCAATTCTTCCGTCTCCCCAATAATGGGCGAAATGCCGACTAAAATCGAAAGTTCATCTGAATGACGGCCATAGTCTGACATTTTGGATTTTAAGTTTTTGTATAATTCCTTTGCTTTCTCCAAATCACTACGTTGTGCGAAAACAACTTCCGCCGTTCTTGCGGCTAACCGCTGACCCGGTTCTGAAGATCCTGCTTGCACAATAACCGGATGTCCTTGCGTCGATCGTGCAATGTTCAATGGACCGCGAACGGAGAAATATTGTCCTTTATAATCAAGCGTATGGAGCTTCTCTGAATCAAAAAACACTCCCTTCTCCTTGTCGAAGACAAAAGCATCATCTTCCCAAGAATCCCACAGTCCTTGAACAACATCAATAAATTCTTCAGCTCTTCGATAACGTTCATCGTGTGGATAGTGCTCCGTTCTGCTGAAGTTTAGCGCCGTAGCACCCGTAGCGTCTCCCGTTGTCACAACATTCCAGCCAACACGTCCGTTACTAATATGATCGACCGAAGCAAATTGCCGTGCCAGAATATACGGTTCTCCGTAAGAAGTTGAAGCCGTTGCGACGAGACCAATTTTGGATGTTGCCGTCGCAATCGCTGTAATTAAAACGACGGGGTCGAATCGATTTAAAATGTTTGGATGGGAATCCTCATTAATCGCCAAGCTATCGGGGAAAAACACCATATCAAATTTACCTCGTTCTGCCGTTTGGGCAAGTTGGATAAAGTGATGGACGTCTATGCTTGCTGTCGGTTTCGCATCCGGATGCCGCCATGATGCGATATGCATCCCCGTTCCAATTAAATAAGCAGCCAATTTAATCTGCTTTTTCTTTGCCAATTTTATCTCCCCCAAAGTTATGAAATTCCTTTTAGTTTTTGTAAGCGTCTTTAAATGTTTTTAACTCCTTTAACGAAATAAACGTTGGAATGTAGTTGCCTTTATAAGTTTTCTTAATGAAATTCGCCACTTCATCTGTTTGATAAATTTTGACTAGTTTCTTTAACTCAGGGCGGTTGGCGTCTTCTTTCCGCGCCGCAATCACGTTGATATAAGGCTTAGCCGTTTTGCTTTCATGAATGAGCGCATCTTTCAAATACAATCCTGCTTCTACCGCTACACCGTTGTTAATAATAGATGCATCAACGTCATCCATGACTCGCGGAGTATTTGCCCCATCAACGGGAATAATCTTAATGTTTTTTGGATTTTCTTTGATTTTGTCCACTCCGCCATTTCCATCAAAATTGTCCACTACTTTGATCAGCTTCGCTTCTTGCAATAATAACAAGGCACGCCCCCAGTTCGATGCATCATTTGGCACTGCGATTTTGGCCTTTTTGGGCAGCTCATCAAGAGATTTGTATTTCTTTGAATAAAGACCTAACGGTGCAATAATCGTCGTTCCGATCGGGACAATATCTGTACCGTTTTTTTCATTAAAGCTCGTTAAATAGGCAATATGCTGAAACGCATTGACATCAATATCACCTTCAGCTAGAGCCTGATTGGGGTCAACCGAAGCGTTAAAATTAACCAATTCAAGATCCAACCCTTCCTTTTTCGCCTCCCTCTATAAACTTTAATTTTCTTCAAAATTCTCACGTTTTCTTTAAATTTCGCTAACACATAATAGCTTCTTCACCTCAAATGAGTGGATATTACTTGTATTTATTCAATATATTTACATGGTAAGGTGCATCCTATAATACAGATTTACAATATCTGTAATA
Organism: Bacillus sp. FSL W8-0223; assembly: GCF_038006805.1. Classification (NCBI taxonomy): domain Bacteria; kingdom Bacillati; phylum Bacillota; class Bacilli; order Caryophanales; family Bacillaceae; genus Bacillus; species Bacillus sp. FSL W8-0223. The sequence goes on along the minus strand of NZ_JBBOVX010000001.1, from coordinate 1,702,735 downwards.
TCATGTATGACCGTGCAAGAAGTCTCCACACTTCTCATGGTCGCTCACCCTCCCATGTATCACTGGATTTTAAGATCCACACATTCCTTCGTCCTGCGTACCCATGAGGTGGAGGTTGGATATGCTCCTTTACAGGGTCTAATGCCCGAATGGTGAAAATATACTCCAACTCTGCACTATTGGTGTTTGTCAGAATAACAAGTCGTTTGAAAGCTTTTATGCAGCCTGTAATGCTTTTATTTGAGGTAATCCCTTTAATAGCTTTAATCCATCAAACTCACACTGTTTCTTACCAATGGCAAATAACACACGTAATAATTTACAACACAAGGCAATCAGAGACTGTTGTTTTTTTAACGGCCTGTCTGGCCGATTGGTATAGTAATGATGCAAGGCTTTAAATACAGGATTATGGGCAACCAATGGTCGAATGGCCAGGTATAATGCTTTTCGTAAACGTCTTCGACCCCTTTTGGTTATGCGTGTTTGCCCTTTATACTTTCCTGAACTGTGTTCTCTTAAAGAAAGCCCTGCCAGATTGACTAATTGTTGCGGATGATTGTACTTGGTTAAATCTCCTACTTCCGCAAAGAACAAAGCAATGGTAGTGTAACTAAGTCCCGGGATATTGGTCATTTGTTTCGCACCTGGTATGCTTTCAACAACACCTTCTAGTTCTTCATCTAGTTGTGCTAACTGTTTCTTGTAAAGCTCATATTGATCCAATAGGCAATCCAATTCTCTTTTTGCGAACTGGATTCCTGTCTCAATCCCAACGCTCTTTTTCGCTACTTCTACGAGTCGGGTTGCTCGTTTCAGCCCAACCCCACGCTGTACATACGGTTTCCATTTTTGCAGCACTTCTTCTGGTGACAACTTTTGAATATGAGAGGGAAATGGAAACATGCGCAAGGTATAAAAGGCGGCTTTACCTTTCCAATCTCCAAACACATCGAAAAACTCTGGGAAAAAGCGCTGAATGACGTTTTCAATCCGCCCTTCAATGATCATAAGCTGTTTGATGAGCTGATCTCGTAATTTGACGCCTTCCCTTAGTTCAGCGTATACGCCCTCTAATAGGTTCGGTACGGAGTATCGCCCATCTTTCATTAACTGTGCAATGACACGAGCATCTTTTGTATCGTTTTTTGTAGGCGAATTGTCATCAAGCTCTTTACTTTTTTTGACGTGCATGGGATTCACTAGCACTACATCATATCCTTTTGCCTTAAGAAAGTAAGCAAGATTTAGCCAATAATGACCTGTTGGCTCCATTCCAAAAATCACGTGGTCCTTATGATTTTCTTTTTGAATATGATTAACCCAATCTAATAAGGTTTGAAAGCCGTGTATACGATTTTCAAAGATCAATCTCTTGCCAAATTCTAAGCCTCGGTCATCTTGAAAACGGGCAACGTGCTTTTCTTTAGCTACATCAATACCTACAATGAGAGTTGATGGTGTAATTTGAGAGATTTTTTGATTTTGTGTATAATTCATTTTGAGTCCTCCTTGGTTTATTGAAATTCGGGGTCAACGCGCATTGACACCCTGTACTATACCAAGGGGACTTTTTTTTATCAAACCTCAAATTTCCTCATTACAGGAATGCTTCTTTTTTATGAATTCCCACGTACGTAATTCTGAACTGCGAATACCAACCTTAATTTTTTTGTCTTTCGTTTCACTTACTGTTGTTTTTCCGCACCCTCCCAAACTAAGGAACAAAATAAAAACAAGAATCGATATAAAGGCTTTTTTCACCATCTTTCCTCCTTCTCTCTCATTTACATGCTGACTTGACTACATCTTTCTCATTTTTCGCTCGATAAAATTCCCCAGTGATTGTATGACCTGCACAAGCAAAACTAGTATCACAACCGTGACCACAATGGTGATTGTGCTGAAGCGCTGATAACCATAGGTAATCGCCAAGTCACCTAAACCGCCTCCGCCCACTGCTCCTGCCATCGCTGTAGCACCGATGAGGCCAATCGTGGCTGTTGTGATGCTTAAAACAATAGAAGGAAGCGCCTCCGGCAACAGAAAGCGGAAAATAATTTGCAATGGAGCGGCGCCCATCGCTTGTGCGCTTTCAATAATTCCTTTATCCACTTCCAGGAGAGAATTTTCAATCAGCCGCGACATGTACGGTCCGATATGAAGGACAAGCGGAACTATGGCTGCCGTTGTCCCAATCGCCGTACCGACCAAAAATCTCGTAAACGGAATGATCGCAACGAGCAAAATAATGAACGGAATCGACCGTAAAATATTGACAATCGGATTTAAAACGGAAAATATAAACGTATTCTCTAAAATATGACCTTTTCGAGTGACGACTAATAAAATCCCAAGAGGCAAACCAATTAATGCTCCAAATACGAGCGACACGCTGACCATGTACAACGTCTCCCAGCATGCCTGTAAAATTAACTCCGGACTAACTTCCATTGCGAATCACCTCATTCACTATCACTTTTTGCTGAACGATAAAATCATAGGCTCGAGAAATTTCTTCTTTTTCGCCCTGCAACTCAACGATCAAATTGCCAAATGGAACTCCCTGTAGCTCATTGATACTGCCAAACAAAATGTTCACATCCACTGCGAACGATTTTGCCACTTGCGATAAAATAGGCTTTCCGGAACTTTCTCCAACAAATTCGATATTGTAAATTTTGCTAAATGTATTGCTGGATTGAATCATATTAAAAATACTAGGTGGTATCTCGTCTCTTAAAACCGAATGAACAAAATTGCGTGCCGTCTCAGTTTTTGGGTTGGAAAAAATATCTAAAATCGTGCCTTCTTCAATGATCTCGCCGTCCTGCATCACGGCAACACGATCACATATTTGCTTAATCACTTCCATTTCGTGTGTAATAATCAAAATCGTCACGTTGTATTTCTGATTTACTCGTTTTAAAAGCTGCAAAATCGACGTCGTTGTTTGCGGGTCCAGTGCCGAAGTCGGTTCATCACAAAGGAGAATCGATGGATTTGTAGCCAATGCACGAGCGATGCCTACACGCTGCTTTTGACCGCCTGATAACTGATTCGGATAGCTGTTCGCCTTATCAGAAAGACCGACAAAATTTAATAATTCATGAACGCGCTTTGCAATCACTGATTTAGGTGTTTTACTAAGCTTAAGAGGCATTGCGACATTGTCAAAAACGGTTTTGGACCCCAATAAATTAAATTGCTGAAAAATCATTCCGATGTTTTTTTTCGCTTGACGCAACTCTTTTTCTGATAACTTCGAAAAATCTTGGCCATCGACTAAAATTTGTCCGGAGGTGGGCTTTTCCAGCAAATTAACCATTCGAATCAATGTACTTTTCCCCGCTCCACTAAAGCCAATAACGCCGAAAATGTCCCCTTTCTTAATCGTCAAATTGATATTTTTTAACGCTTCGATCGTTCGATTTTCATTTTTGAAAATTTTCGATATATTGCGAAACTCAATCACTTTACTCCCCCTGCCTTAAAATGCCGGAACAACAGCTCCATCATATTTATCTTCAATAAACTTCTTTACTTCTGGACTTGTTAATGCTTTTGCAAGTTTTTGAATCGCATCTGAATCCTTGTTGTCTGGACGAGCTACTAAAATGTTGACATACGGGGACTTATCTCCCTCTATGATCAGAGCATCTTTTTTTGGTTTAAGCCCCGCCTCCAAAGCGTAGTTTGTATTAATGGCGGCCGCCTCGACATCGTCCAGTGAACGCACCAGAAGCGGACCATCAACTGGAATAAATTGAAGTTTTTTCGCATTTTTCTTTATGTCTTGCACGGTATAATTTTTGTTTGTATTTGAAGATTCATTTAATTCAATCAGTCCGTTGGCGGCAAACAATTGCAAAGCGCGAGAGAAGTTAACAGGATCCTTTGGAATGGCTATCTTTGCCCCTTTTGGCAGTTCGTCAATCGATTTGATTTTTTTCGAATAAACGCCAAACGGCTCGATGTGAACACCGACAACTTTCACGAGATTTAAACCGCTATCTTTGTTTGTCTGTTTTAAAAATGGAGCATTCTGGAAATAGTTTGCATCCAACTCGCCATTAGCTGTCTGTTCATTTGTCAGAATGCCATCGTTAATGATTTTAATGTCAAGCTTTACACCTTCTTTTTCTAGCTTTGGTTTAATAAATTCAAGAATTTCCGCATGTGGTGTCGATGAAGCTCCAATCTTTAATGTTACTGTTTTCTTTTCAGTTGTACCTTTTGATTCTTTTCCATTGACAAGGGCTTCGTTTTTGCCGCAACCTACTAAAATAGCAAATAAAACCGTGAATAAGACCAATAAATAAAATTTTCTCATTTTCGCTACCTTTCTCCTTGTTTATTCTTAGTTAATTGGTAGAAATAATAGGTTTTATTATTGTGATTTATCCTACCACCAAAAATCGCGAAATGGCAAGACTTCCGGTGATAGAAAGATTTATACAATTAATAGAAAAAATCTATTAATTCATTGGAAGTACTGATCTAAATGGCTTTTTTCTTGCAGATAAAACAATCCCATTCTAGGGTTTGGCACATGGCAGACTATTGGATTGATATGCTCGTCGCATCAAAAAAAGCTCAATCGTCATTTGATTGAGTTCAAAACAAATATATTAAACTAAGAGGGGGATTCGATAAAAAAGAGTTTACTTCACAAAGGAAGTTACTTCTTGACTGGCTTTAATGGCTTGCTTTAGATCATACAGAATATCGTCAATTGCCTCTGTACCTACAGATAAACGAATAAGTCCAGGTGTAACGCCGGTATCTAATTGTTCCTCGTTGCTTAATTGCTGATGCGTTGTGCTGGCCGGATGAATAATTAAAGATTTGGAATCACCAATATTGGCTAAGTGAGAAAATAGCTGAACGGAATCAATCAATTTTTTCCCTGCTTCAACGCCGCATTTAATTTCAAATGTTAAGACGGCACCTTGCCCTTTTGGCAAATACTTTTTCGCTAATTCATAAGAAGGATGGCTTTCCAACCCAGGATAACTTACTGATTTAACAGCTTCTTCTTTTTCTAAAAACTTCGCTACCTCCAAAGCATTTTGGCTATGGCGTTCTAAACGCAAATGTAAAGTTTCAAGTCCTTGCAAAAATAGGAATGAGTTGAATGGCGACAAAGGCGCACCAAGATCTCTAAGCAGTTTTACGCGTGCTTTTGTAATATAAGCCGCTTCTCCGGCTTCTTCTGTGTAGATTAGGCCGTGGTAGCTTGGATCCGGTTCGGTTAAGCCCGGGAACTTTCCGCTCTTATTCCAGTCAAACTTTCCGCTGTCGACAATAACGCCGCCGATTGCATTTCCATGCCCCCCGATAAATTTTGTGGCAGAATGCACAACAATATCTGCCCCAAAGTCAATTGGACGAAGCAAGTATGGGCTGGGGATGGTGTTATCTACAATGAGCGGAATCGAATGATGATGGGCAATTTCCGCAACGGCTTCGATATCCAATACGTCCCCTTTTGGATTGCCAATCGTTTCGGCAAACACTGCTTTTGTTTTGCTCGTAATCGCTTTTTCAAAGTTTTTCGGATCGGCAGGATCCACAAATTTAACGGTAATTCCAAAGCTAGGTAGTGTATGAGAAAACAAATTATACGTTCCCCCATAAAGACTTGATGAAGAAACAATTTCATCTCCGACAGACGCAATATTTAAGATGGAATAAAAGACAGATGCTTGCCCAGATGCAAGCGCAAGCGCTCCCACACCGCCTTCAAGAGCAGCAATTCGTTTTTCAAATACATCAGTCGTAGGATTAATAATTCTTGTGTAGACAAAACCTTCTTCTTTTAAGCCAAACAAGTCGGCAGCATGTTGACTGTCATTAAATACAAACGAGCTTGTTTGATAAATCGGTACTGCCCTAGATAAAGTAGTAGGATCTGGAACTTGCCCTGCATGCACAGCTAATGTTTCAGGCTGGAGCTTTCTTTCGTTTGACATCATCATTCTCCCTTCCCAATTCATTTTGATAAAAATTTTCAAAAAAAGGCATCTATCTTCTTTGCTTCTTAGAAAGAAGAAGATGCCTTTAGTTGACTAATCGGCAAATACGAAAAATATGAAAGACTTTACTTATCCAACTAAATATATAGGTTTAATTTTATATAAAATTTACTCCCAAAATCCATAAATGTCAATTTTATTTTTAAAATTTTCTAAAAATATATTCGTTTCAAGTTTTATTAGCGATAAAAAGCGGAAGCTCCCTAGTCAGCCCCGAAAAAATGAGGGAAATTCTTTATCGGAATGACAAAAGCGACTCGATCGGTTTCTGTTATGGTTAGTGTCATGTTGTACACACCTTCTTAAGAATATAAATGACAACGAACCATTCGTTCATTACCAAGATTGATTAGCTTTGGCTGTTCAACTTTGCATCTATCATACGCCAATGGGCAACGGCTTTGAAAAGAGCAACCTTTTATAGTGGACGAAGGATTTGGAATCTCCCCTTCTAAAAAAATTCGTTTTCGCTTTTCTTCTTTCAAAACTGAAGGTATAGAAGAAACAAGGGTTTGCGTATAAGGATGAAGTGGTTCTTTGTAAATATGATCAACATCCGATGCCTCCACAATTTTCCCTAAATACATAACGGTTACTCGATCACTCATATAATGAACAACGTTAAGATCATGCGAAATAAATAAATACGTCAACGAAAATTGCTGTTGTAAGTCTTTTAACAAATTTAATATTTGTGATTGAACCGAAACATCAAGTGCAGAAACAGGTTCATCCAGAATAAGAAGTTCAGGGCGCAGCATAAGCGCACGAGCAATCGCAATACGCTGACGCTGACCGCCGCTCAATTGATGGATGTACTTATTTTCAAAAGATGGATCAAGACCTATTTGTTCAAGCATTTCCAAAACAGATTGACGACGATCTTGTTTATTTCCAATGTTGTGGATGGTTAAAGGTTCTTTTAATAATGCACCAATTTTATGCCTCGGGTTTAGCGATGTATACGGATCTTGAAATACATACTGAATTTTTTTACTCAGCTGTTTTGATTTCTTTCCAACGAAATTGGATATATTTTCTCCTTTAAAAAATATTTCTCCCTCTGTTGAAGAAATAAGTTGCGCGATCATTCGTCCGGTAGTTGATTTACCGCACCCGCTTTCTCCTACCAGTCCAAGTGTTTCCCCTTTTTTTATTGAAAGAGATACACCGTCCACGACTCGGATTACCTTTTTCTTTATACCAAAACGATGAATTGGATAATGTTTTTTCAAGTTCAGTATTTCAACTAGATCGGGTGCCGGCATGAAAACTCCCTCCCTCCTTCTTAACCAAAAAACAACGGACCAACTGCCGGTCATTCGTCTGAATAAATTCCGGATTATGATGAAAGCAAATATCCATTGCATGATCACACCGAGAATGAAACGGGCAACCTGCTCCCCTATCAGAAATAGCAGGAACTGTTCCACGAATGGAATATAAACGTTTATTTTTCTTATTTGGCGTGGGAATTGAATTTAAAAGCCCGATTGTATAAGGATGCTGAGGAGAGTCAAATACTTGCTGAACCGTTCCTTCTTCAACAATTTGTCCGGCATACATGACCGCCACACGATCACAAATTTCGGCTATAACCCCCATATCATGAGAAATAAACAGAAGAGCCGTCCCTTCTTTCTTCACTTCTTCCATCAATTGCAGGATTTGAGCTTGAATGGTCACATCTAAAGCAGTTGTTGGCTCATCAGCAATGAGCAATTTAGGATAGCAGGCTAAAGCAATGGCAATCATCACCCTCTGCCTCATCCCTCCTGAAAGTCGATGGGGATACTCTTTCAGCAAATCTTCTGGCCGGGATAAGCCCACTTTTTTCATGATATGAACAGCTTGCTGTTTTGCCTCCTTACACTTCATTCCTAAATGAAACGTAAACATTTCCATTATCTGTTCTCCCACTGTCAATGAAGGATTCAGTGAGGTCATTGGATCTTGAAAAATCATCGAAATCTCTTTTCCGCGTAAGCGACGTATTTCGTCTCTTTTTTTTTCATGAAGAGATTGGGAACCGTATGTAATTCTACCTTCTGATAAAACCATGGAGTTCGGCAGAAGATCTACGATGGAAAGAGCAAGAGCGCTTTTTCCGCTCCCAGATTCACCAACAATCCCTAATGTTTCACCCACGTGGATTGTTAAAGAGACTCCATTAATGACTTTCAGATTTCTTCTCGAATTTTTCAACGAAACATGAAGATCACTTATTTTAAGCAGCTCTTCTTTCTCATGATTTTCTTTCAACATTACTTTCCCTCCTTTCTAGTCCTTCCGCGCTATCCAGTCCCTTATCCCATCTCCAAACAAGTTGAATCCAAGAACCGTCAACGTAATGAATATGCCGGGAGCAAGTGTATACCATGGTGCTTTATAAATGTAACTTTGCGATTCATTCAACATTCTGCCCCAACTTGGATCCGGAGGTTGAACACCTAATCCCAAATAACTGAGTGCCGCTTCTATTAAAATAGCAGCTGAAAAATTTAAAGAGGCTGCTACAATAATAGGCGACAAAATATTTGGAAGAATATGATAAACAATGATTCTAAGATGCCCCGCTCCTAAATGTCTGGCCGCTGTTACAAAATCAGTTTTTTTATAGGCCAAAAAGCCGCTGCGAATAATTCGGGCAAACCCGGGAATAAAAAAAATACCAACCGCTATAATCGTCTGCGTTAAATCGGGCTTAAAAATAGAGACGAGAACGAGTGCTATGATAATTCCTGGAAATGCCAATAAAGCATCCATCAGGCGCATCAAAATTTCATCCACCCATTTTCCTAAATAACCCGAAGCAGCCCCGATGACCAATCCACCGGTGATGCCAATGGCAACGGAGAAGAAACCTACTGTAAAAGCTGTTTGAGAACCCTCCATTACGCGGCTTAAAATATCCCTTCCAAAGTTATCTGTCCCTAAAAGATACTTGAGGCTTGGACTGGCAAGGCGATCCCCAATGTTCATTTCATTCACGTTGTGCGGCAAATAGACGAAACTTACCAACATGAGTAAAAACATTGCCGAAACCAAAATCATTCCAATCCATAGATTGCTGTTTTTCGAAAGATTCATGCGGACCACCCTATTTTAATTCTATTTTCGGATCTAACCAACGATAGGTTAAATCCACTATTAAGTTAACTAAAACAACAAGAAACGCTATAATAAGGACCATCCCTTGAATAAGCGGATAATCACGGCTGCCGATGGCGGAAACAAGCAAACTTCCAAACCCGGGAAGTGTAAAAACCTGTTCAATGACTAAACTTCCTGCAAGAATTTCGCCAAAATTCATTCCAACTACTGTAACGACAGGGATAAGGGCATTTTTTAATACATGTTTAAAATAAATAGTCGATTCTTTTAAGCCTTTACTATATGCAGTACGGACATAATCCTCGTTCAGCTGTTCAATCATCGTAGTTCGTAAATATCGTACAACGATGGCGATCTGCGGAATTGCTACTGCCAGCGACGGCAAGAAAAGAGAACGAAAAGCCAGGAATGGATTTTTCGACCACGGAACGTATCCCCCTGCAGAAAACCAATTCAATGTAAATCCGAAAATCAATATAAGCAGAATGCCAGACCAAAACGAAGGAACCGAAAGCCCGATTTGTGTAATGATCGAGATCAAAAAATCCATCGTTTTCCCTTTGCTCTTCGCTGCCAAAATTCCTAAAGGTATCGCTGTAACAATGATTATGCTTAAAGCAATGATGGCTAAAGAAAACGTAACGGAGGAGCGGCTTATTATTAAATTTAAAACGGGTTCAGAAAATCGCAGCGATTCTCCAAAATCTAAATGAAAAATGTCCGTCATCCATGATCCAAATTGTTCGATAAGAGGTTTGTCAGTTCCGAGTTTTTTATTTAGAGCTTCTAATTGCGCCGGGGTAGCCTCCGTTCCTAAAATCGCCAAAGCGGGATTCCCGGGAATAATTCGAAATGCGCAAAAAGACAGGAAAACGACAAAAATCAGTGTCAGAAAAAAAGTAATGATTCTCCTTACTACAAAATTCATACAATCACCTTGTCCCTTTGCCTAATTCATTGCCTCTTATTCTTTCACCTTAATCGTTGACAAATCTTGAACATAAATCGGATACGTTTTATATCCTTCCAAATTGTCTTTTAATGCCGTATTTGTGTTCGGATCCATAATATAAACGGCTGCTGCTTCTTCAGCCAAAATGGTCTGTGCCTTTTTAATGAGTTCTACCCGCTTATTTTCATCCATTGCCGTTCTTGCCTGTTCTAACACGTGATCAAACTGGGTGTTAGAAAAATTAAAGAAATTATTTTTGGATGTTGATAAATATTTATTTAAGATTTCATATGGATCTAATTTTCCATCCAGCCCTATAATGGTCATGTCATAATCTCTGCCTTGATAAACACGATCAAGCCATACTCCCCATTCGACGGTTTCAATTTTTGCTTTAATTCCGATTTTTTCGAGATACCGCACGATTACTTGAGCTGTATCCACATGAAATTGATAATTGGACGGTACCGTTATCGTTGTTTCAAATCCATTCGGATAACCCGCTTTTGCAAGTAACTTTTTCGCTTTTTTGATATTAAACGCATACTTGTCTTCCAAGTCTTCTTGATAATATTTGCCCATAATCGGGCTCATGTTCGAACCGATCTTTGTTCCTTTTCCTAAAGCCACTCCTTTAATAATTTCATCTTTATCAATAGCATAATTGATTGCCTGGCGGACCAATTTGTTATTGAATGGCTTTCTTTTATGGTTAAATGCAAGTAATTGTACTAAGTTTTGCGGAGCGCTTACATATTTGTATCCTTTGCCTAACTCATCTAATTTTTCACTGCCGATTCGAGGATAAATATCAATTTCTCCTGATTTAAAAGCCAAGAAAGCGGCTTCGGCATCTTTAATAATCTGAAACTCAACCTTGTCCAAATAAGGAACACCTTTCACATAGTAATTAGGGTTTTTCTCCAGAACAAGACGCTGCCCTGGCAAGTATTCCACAAACTTAAAAGGACCTGTCCCAATTGGAGTTTTATTGCTGTCCTTATAACCTTTCGGAATAACGGCAGCCGTCACTGCCGTTAAGAAAGCGGCTTCCCTTTGTTTCAGTTTAATGACGACCGTTTTCTTATCCGGTGCCGTAATAGATTCCACATTGCTAAATGAAGTGTACAATGGTTTTCCTGTACCAATCCCCGCTAAAAGATCATAGGAATACTTTACATCCTCAGCAGTCACCTCTTGCCCGTTATGAAATTTGACTCCATCTCTCAGCACAAATGTATAAGTTAAACCATCCTGCGAAATTTTATAAGATTTCGCAATTGCCGGGATAAGCTCACCTTTATTGTTTGGCTTTAGCAGCCCTTCAAAAACATTGAACATTATTTCTCTTGTTCCCGCGGCTTGAGCCAAAAATGGGTCCAAATAATCGGGATCTTGAGGAACTGCGACGACCACTTCTTTATCCCCTTTTTCTTTTGTGGAAGAAGTGCCAATTGATACCTCTTTTTGGCTTTCACATGCGGATAGCAATAAAACAATCGAAATGCTTAACCATAGCCTTTTCATGAAATTGGTTTTTTTCCTTTTTCTTCTTTTAATACTTAAAGCCATCCAAATGACTCCCCTTTACGTTAAAATGAGGAATTATATTTATAAAAGAAGATCCATTTTATTTAATAAATCTGGCACTTCTTCTATAGAACGAATCGTGTGAGGATACCGAATTTCCTCTATTCCCTCCTGATTAAACCGATTAATCAACAAAGCTTTCATTCTTACTTTCGAACTGCCAACCACATCATCATAGTAGTTGTCCCCGACGTATATGCACTCTTCTCCGGACACGCCAGCGTCTTTTAAAGCTATTTCAAAAATCGCTGCATCCGGCTTTTCAACGCCAACTTCTGAAGAAATAATTATATGATCAAAATAAGCAGTTAAATGATGTCTTTCCAAAAGTTCTCTTGCACTGTGATCCCAGTTGCTGATCACTCCCAGTCCGTAAGAATGCCTTTTTAATTTAGTTAACACCGAATTCACAAAAGCGAAAGGACGCCATTGCTCTATAGGCTTTTTCATCTCCAGCATTCTTTCGCTCTGTCTGCTCAAATGAAAATGGAGGCCAAGCTTAAAATTCAAAACACCTAAATACCAAGGATAGAAAGTTTGAACATCTTTTCCTAAAACACTAGGATACTCTCTCATAAAATATTTATCTGTCAGATGATAAGCCCTTTCGATTTTTTCCAACGAAATATAAATTCCATTTTCCGCTAAAAATTGCTGATAAACGTCCTCTCGTTGCTGATAAAAAAGGGTATAGCCTAAATCAAACCAAACGAACTTTTTTTCCATGTGTTCCTTCCTTCTTTTTAACGTGGACATTCATTTTAAAACTCGGAGTTACTCTTTAACAATCGGTAGGACGACATGCGACGGATATCGTCCGTCATGATAAATCGTTTGAGTTGCAGCAATAAAATCCGCTTCCGTCGCACTTCCCGGTTTGACCAATCTATTTGGATTACGGTCAAATGTCGGAAACAATGAACTAGTTATATCAAGACGAATGGAATGCCCTTTATGAAAAACGTTGGCAACAGCGCCGGCATTTATTTCATATTTAATGACTCGGGAAGCCGGCACAGGTTCTTGTCGTTCCAAGGAGTTCCGAAAACTCGCCCTAATGATTCCTTCTGCAACGTTATACGCATTTCCGTTCGGATGAACATCGATGAGCTTCACGACAAAGTCTGTATCTTGCGCAGTCGTCGATGCATACAGGATGACTTTTATGTCGCCAACAACAGAAACATCTTCTTCTAATATGTCTGATGTATAAACTAAAACATCGTTTCTCACTTCAATGGGAAGTTGATTTTTCGGACCCATCGGCGTTAAAACGGGATCAGCTCCTGATCTTCCGCCAAGTGCCGGTACTGGAATGGAAGGGTGATAAACAAAAATATCAGGTGATTCATTTTCAGGTGGATGAATGGAGAGCTTTCCATCACCATTGATTGAATTGGCTTTATATGAACTATGCAGATAGTAATTGGTATTTACCGTATTAGGAGGCGGCCATTGAGATGACTCTCTCCACTCATTGCTGCCCATCAAAAAGTACTGCACTGGCTTTTTATGTCCCCATTCGTTTACTTCATCTTTTAACCATCGGTTAAACCAGCTCAGTTGAATTTCATCGATGCGGTTGCCGGCATCTTTTCCAAAATCAAGTTCACCAACAAATCTCGACCATGGCATATGGTACCAAGGAGTAATAAACAAATATTGTTCATTGGCTGCCACAGCGTTCGCATATTTTTTTATACCTTGAAAGTTTTCAATTGTTCCGTCGATGAAGATGTCATACCATCCACCAATATGTAGAGCAGGAACGGTTATTTTCTCATAATAGTCCCGTATAGAGTATCGATCCCAATATTCATCCCTCACGTTATGTTCAAGCCACTCTTTATAAAATGGTGTTAATTCCTCTTTTACAACCGGCACATCCTTCAAAGGCAGGTAATGATAGAATGAGTGGATCGTCGGAGTCTTGAAAGAAATCTCTTTTAACCACTCCCATTTTCCTCTGCGAAACCCTTCATTCTGGCTAACAAACAATGTCCAAGACAAATTCAAAGCAAGAGCAAATGCACCATGTTTATAAACCTGTCCGTTATAGCCATCCGAACCAATCATTGCCGGAACAATACATTTTAAATAAGGAGGCCTCTCAGCAGCTGTTAACAATTGCACTGCACCAGCATAAGAAAAACCGTACATCCCGACTTTAGGTTCTACATCAGGCAAATGCGCCGACCATACAACCGTATCATAGCCGTCCTGTCCTTCCGTCCGATAAGGATCAAATGTCCCTTCAGACTCCCACCTCCCACGAGTATCTTGAACAATAACTACATACCCATTTTGGGCATACCATATTGGATGAGCGTAATTCATTGTCTGGGCATCGCTCTTGTTGTAAGGGGTTCTTAATAGCAAAACCGGATATTTTTCTTGGTCATCTGGCCGGTATATATCTGCATACAAAATGGTCCCATCTCTCATAGGAACAGATACATCTCTTGTAATTTGAATATTCTCCGTTACTTTCTGCCTCTTCATTGCTAAGCATGTCCCTACCTTCCTTTTATGGGTGGCATCCACACCATCGCACTTCAGACCGTCCCTCTTTCCAAACGGCTATTGTAATTTTTTCGAGATCCCGGCAAGCGGATGATCTTAACAGACTGAATTTTCAATTAATTTTTTAAAAAAAGAAACCTTTCTTCAAAATATTGTCCGTCATTCACGGCGCTAAATTGCAACGCTTTTGTCGATAACGGCAGTCCGCCCGGAGCCTTCCCAATCCCAAGATCGACTCTTCCGGAAGCTAGAGTAGACAAAACATGAAAATTTTCCGCTACTTTAAAAGGACTATAATGCTGAAGCATGACGCCTCCTGATCCGATGCGGATCGACCTCGTTCGGGCAAGCAAATACGACATTAAAACTTCCGGAGACGACCCGGCCAACTGTTCCGTATGATGATGCTTCGACACCCAGAAGCGCGAGTAGCCCCCTGCTTTTTGAGCGAGGCGTCAACAGCTGAAGAGCCTTCAAGGATCGGACTTTGATCTAATCCAAACTGATCACTAATGTGCATCTCCCTCTTTTCTATTCTTAGTTTTTTGGTATGAATAATAGGTTTTATTTTTATGATTAATCTTATCACCGGAAATGACAAAAAAGCAATACTTCCGGTGATAGAAAGATTTTTATCATTCATCCAAAAAATCTATCAATTCTTTTATGATACGGATGCTATTAACGATTTTAAATTTTTCAACCAAATGGTAGTGAAGTCAGCTCCATAATAAATGCTAGGAATATACGGTTTGAGCATCATCAAATGATCGACATGGACTTCCTTCCGGTTCATCTTTAATGCATTCATTAGGCAAAAATCCGATTTTCCATCCATATTGAATGGACATTTTGCCACTTCCAGATGATTTCCCTGAATTCAAATCAAGTCTCCCTTTCGCCCCATTAAAAGAAATTCCTAAAAGCCAGTATCGTAATCTGGTTTAAAAAACAAAAATGCTAATCATTTTTATTAGTTTCATTCCAACGATGGTGCTACTCTACTGTCTTCTCCTTGGTATCGTTAACGTTTTCCAATCTGTAGATTTTATTTGTTTTGCAATATAGACGATCTGTCCGATGTGATAAGAATAGTGGTACATTTGTCTTTCGATAGCTTGGATGACAGTATGAGGCTCATTCCGGATCGTGATGGTTTTTAAAAGATCTTTTTCGTCGATTTCATATAAAGTTTTTAAAAAAATTTGCCATCCTTTTTCCCAGTGATCAAGAAGTTCTTCCCTGCTTTTTAGATCGTTGGTAAATTCATCATCGCGATTTCGATTTGGTTTTTCTCCGTCTGAAGCAAAAAAGTCGGTCCAGCGCGAAATCATGTTGCCGTTCATATGTTTAACAATCATGCCAATACTATTGGATTCTTCGTTAAAACAGTAAAAAAGTTCATCTTCGGACAATTGTTCCATCGCTCTCTCTGCTGTTTTCTTCATATCCAAAAAACGTTCACGCACAACCTTTAAATACTCTTGACCAATTGTCACTTCAGCACCTCCAAAAAAGATCGTTATATTTGTTTTATTTCGCAAAAAGGATCCTAATTCCTGTTCATTGTTCATAAAAATAAGGATAAATCTCTTTATAGATTCTATTGAAAATAACGATCTCTTTTTATAGAAAACCGAAAATAAAAATCTGAATATTCTAAAAATAAATTGACGGTCACGCGGCGATTGGATATAATCATAGTAAACAGATATGATTTATGAAATTTTGAAAGAAAGGGTGTTGGAAAATGAGTGACATTTTAAATGAAGTATTGGCCGCCAACGAAGAATACTCTGCTCATTTCGGCGATAAAGCCCATTTGCCGCTGCCGCCAAAGCGTCGTTTTGCCATTCTGACTTGCATGGACGCCCGTCTTGATCCGGCTAAGTTTGCAGGACTAGCAGAGGGTGATGCTCATGTGATCAGAAATGCCGGAGGTCGTGCAAGTGACGATGCCATTCGTTCCCTCATTATCTCATATAAACTGTTAGGAACAAGAGAATGGTTCGTGATTCATCATACCGATTGTGGGATGGAGACATTTACCAATGACGTGATCCGCCAATTGCTCTCCAACAGCCTGGAAACAGCTGAATTTGACGGACAAAATTGGAAAGATGTAGGAAGAGACTCCGGTTCGAAAGAAGGCGAGTACATAGAATTTTTGCCAATCCGCAATCTAAAACAAAGTGTCATCGACGATGTTGAACGCATTCGTTCTCACCCTCTCGTGCCAAATTACATTCCGATCTACGGATTTATTTATGACGTGAAAAGCGGTCGTCTCGTGGAAGTACCAGAAGCGACTCGTATTGGACAAGCAGTCACCGTTTGATCATCATTGCTTTTTTCATATCACGAACCTACCGTTCTTTTATTTCAAAAAAATGAACATGTTTAAAGCATAAAAATAGCTGCTAAAAGTGCAGCTATTTTTATGGAATAACCGTTTCCTCTCGTTAACGGCCATTTTGTGCTGCTACTGTCATATTGGGTCACTCGCATTAAAATAATATAGTGTCCTTTGCGACATTTTCTTTATTTAAAAAACGTAATGAAGTATACTCCTTCTACATTTAGAAACCCAACTGTATCAATCATGAATTTGTTCCTCCCCGTACAGGTAATGATTCATGTGGAACTTTTGTTTTTGATGTTCCTTTCTTTTTAAACGGTATCCACCAATTTAATTCTCCAAATAATTTCATCAATATCGGAATTAGAATCGTTCTTACCAATAAAGCATCCACAAGTATTGCAAATGCTAATCCAAGTCCCATCTCTGCAACAACTCTTACATTTACTAATGAAAATGCGCCAAAAACAGCTATCATTATAATTGCTGCTCCATTCACTAATCCTGCTGTATCTGATAATCCTTTCACGATACTATTGTCATGGGATAGACCTTCTTCAAAAAATTCTTTCATTCGACTAATGATAATTACTTCATAATCCATACTTAGTCCAAAGAGAACCGTGAAAAGTACAACTGGCGTGATTGAATTTATGGTTTGATTCGGGTCAAAGTTTAATGAGAACTTGTTTTGAAAACCAAAAACCAATACTCCTATACTTGCTAAAGTGACAAGTGTATTTAGGACAATTGCTTTAATTGGAATAATAATGGATTTAAAGGTTATGACTAAAACAAAGAAACTGACTATAAACACGGTTAAAATCATGATCGGAATACTTTCGAAAACCTTATGGTCAAAATCCAATCCTGTTGCAGTTTCTCCCCCTACATAAGTAGTTAGATGATTCGTATTGTTTTTCTTAACGGTTTCCCTGATATCCTTTACAAGATTATGAGAGATTTTTGAATCTGCTGCTATATCAGATGCTACAAGGATAACTGTAGTATCTTTGCCATTGTCTGCATTTAACAAGTTCTCTAATTGTTCTTTTAGTGTGCCTGAAAACAAATTGAAATTTTTATAAGCTCCTTCATAATCTTCTAATTTCCATTCATTGTTCCAATTAGTGATACTCGTTACTTTATCAACGTAATCCAATTTGCTTACTTCATTTGTAATTCGATTAACTGTTTCTAAGTTTGATTTATCAATTATTTTTCCATGTTGCGATTTCAAAACAATCTCAATTGGAAATACATCACCTTGATCAAACTTATTGATCAACATCTCAAATCCTTCACGTTCCGGAGAATCGTTTGGAATAGAAGATGCACTAGCAACTGGTACTTGCATGTTTGTTTTTATGGCAGGAACAGCAATGATCAATAGAATGAAAAGCGATGGGATTAAAAAGACAACTGGATGTTTAATTAACTTATTCGCCAACCGTTCCCATATATTTGTTTTATTACGCCTATTAAATAAAGGTATTCTCCATTTGTTTACCCGGGTTCCCATCATTGTTAAAAGAGCGGGCAACAATGTTATGGAAACCAAGATAGAGAAGAAAACGACGATGACTCCTCCCAATGCGATGGAATTAAAAATCATTATATTGGGAATAAACAAAGCGGATAAACTAATTGCTACAGTTAAGCCCGAATAAAGAACAGATCTACCTGCCGTTTCCATCGTTTTTTTTACTGCCTCGATAACACTTGAATGCTCCAGCTCTTTTCTGTACCTACTTACGATAAACAGTGAATAGTCAACCGCAACTCCTAGCCCAACCATACTGATAATATTGGTAACTAAAATATTTAGAGAATAGTTCTGAGCTATAAAATATACTGTAGCCATCGTACCAGTTAGAGCAAACATTGCCATTGCTAAAGGCAATACTGCAGAAAATACAGTCCTAAATACGATGAGAAGAACTATAACCATTACCGGAAATGCAATCATTTCAGCTTTTGATACCGACTCTTTTGTAGCTTTATTTAAAGCGTAATTAAGAGCGGGTCCACCGGTTACTTTCACGTTAAAATTTTTATGACCAATACTGCCTAATTTAGATTCAATCTTAGGTACCAAGCTCGCTGCTTGATCTTCAGTTGCAGATAGTCCAACTGCTATATAAGTTGTTGATTTATCTTTAGAGACTAATTGTTTATTCTTGTGATCATAATAAGTCGTTACTTCTTTAATTTGGCTAAAACCATTGAGTTAGTTCTTAATTTCTCCAATAATCTTTTCATAATCTTTATCAGAAACTGTCTTTGATTTGTGTTGAACCACCACAATTAAGTTTTGAGGATATTTATTGGAAAATTCTTTTTGTATTATATTCTTTTCAGTCATCGATTCGCTTTTAGGGTCATTAAAACCACCAGAAGATAATTGATTAGGAAGATTAATGGCAAAGTATCCCCCTGCTAATAATATTAAAATCCAAAATAACAGGATTTTCTTTGGGTGACCAGTCACCCATTTTGCGAGTTTGGTAAACATTCATTCATCATCCTATTCTCTAGTTTGAATTTCAGATCTATTCACATAAAAGCTTCAAATTTTTTACGGGAATCGGCATTTGACTTAGTGTTAGAACATCTTCCACCAAAATTTATGGATTAAAGTGTAATGAATTCAGAATTTCCACTAGTTCTCCTTCGTTTTTCTCTACATTCGTCATCGGGAAACAGGGATCAATCCACCTTTTGATAACACTTCTGGTGCCGTCTTAACAGAATCAAATTTATTCAACATTCTTTCTTCCTTTCGGGTGAGTGACCAGTCACCCATTTATGTTGTTTAAAAAAAGGAAAACTTATTTCCCTAATTTTTATTACACCCTAATCCATTTAGTACGAAGTTGATTAAAAATTCAATTTTTTCATCTACAGGTAAATCTAATGGCAAATTCTTTGGCTGCAAATTAGGAATCAATGTATAAACCATTGAAAGTATTAAATAACCCGCTGCTTCAGGATAGGGAGTTTTAAAGATTCCCTGTTTCGTACCTTCCTTTAATATTTCACAGAACGGATGTCTGAGGTCTTTAAATATCTCAAACACTTCATCTTGAAAATCAGGGTGGTTTTGCAATTGGTACCTGGACCACAAAATTACAAATGGAATGTAGTTCTCACCAAATTTTAATAACTCAACTTTCGCACACAGTAATATTTAAGCATTGCTTGATATAATTAGGTATAGTGGCCAACCATTTATTCATTTGATTTTTAAAGATGTCCATGTTCAAAGAAACCTCGGCTTCCGCCAAAGTTTGGAAAAGGTCAATAAGTGATTGAAGGGCAGTAATAAAATCTATGTCTTTTACATCTTCGCAAAGGATGTAAAAAAGGTTGCCAATCGTCTTAGGATCCTCCTCTTTTCGCATTTGCCAAGCAATGAGAATATATCGTGTAAAAACAATGGTTGTATGGCTAATTAACATGTCGTAGGAACGTCCCTGGAATTCTTTCTCTAAATTTAAAAGGGATTTATTGCATTTGAAGAAGACTTCAATGTCCCAACGCATGCCGTAAATACGAATGATCTCTTCATTTTCTAATGTTGTATCTGTGCTGAGAATGGCAAGCCATTCGCTCCGTTTATTACGGTTTCGTACAAATAGAATTTTTACTGGAATTCCATTGTCTAAAGTAGCATAAACGGATCCGCGAATGTCTTTTTTACCCATGTGAGGTTTTGCCAATTTGTAAAGTTGATTCAGTGTGAAACGTTCACCATTGTAAACGTATCGCTGCTTTAATTGCTTCACCAAGCCAATGACAAATAACCCTTTGTTCGTAATCTTCTCAATTAAAGGCGCTTGTGTAAACCAGGAATCCATGAGAACATAGTCAGCTATAATCCCTTTTTCAAGCGCATGATCAAGTAAAGCTGAAGCCACGTCCGGTTTTGATTTCAGAGCTTCCTGGCGACGCTTATAGCCAGATGTTCGTTTATCAATATTGGTATTG
The DNA here is from genome assembly GCF_038006805.1 of Bacillus sp. FSL W8-0223. Lineage (NCBI taxonomy): Bacteria > Bacillati > Bacillota > Bacilli > Caryophanales > Bacillaceae > Bacillus > Bacillus sp. FSL W8-0223. Next base: position 1,682,169 of record NZ_JBBOVX010000001.1, on the reverse strand, counting down.
ATTTCTTGCAGGCGATTTTCCTTTTTCGGTGAACTTAGAAGAGCAAAATCAACGGGAATAAAAGTAAAACTATCGGTCCAGCCAAGGGTAAGCATTTGAAACCCTTTCAAGTACTGATGGGTAGAGTGATCAAAAACCTTAGCCAACAGTTCAACCGACTTACTACGGTTTCTTGAAAAGACAGAATCATCAATCACAAAAGCTGTGACACGATCTTTTGAAGTTAATGGTTGAAGCAGACGGATCATTTCACTGCTTAATGAAAGCAGAAACTTTCTCCAATGATAGGTTGGTGTATTTAAAAAGCGATAGACTGTATCCTTTCCGGGCAGATCCTGAGATCGTTTACTCATAAAAGCACGAAACCAGTTCTTATATTGGAAGACTAAAAGAAAAATCAGTTTGAAAACAGTAAGACAAGAATACCCGGAAAGTTTCGTAATATTCGCTTTTCTTAAATGATATCCAATATTTAATTCGGAAAATCCTTGTTTAATTTCTTTTGGTAATTGCGCAAAGTAGTCTTTATTCGTTATCATAGTGGTGACACCTTTCTTTTGGATTTGGTTTCGTCACCAATATTTTACCAAAAGAATAGGTGTCTTTCTTTATGTTTTAAAAAATGTCAAATGATAATTTTGTACTTCCAAAACCCATTTACATCAAGCATTTAAACAAGATTTTGGACTGCGAAAGTTGAGTTATAATTAAACCTTATTTAATAAAAAATAGACATAAACAAGACATGAATAAAGAAATCTGCCGACATATGTGCAATCATTGCATATTCCAATCCTTTTTTCCAATATAAATATCCGAACCATAAACCCAAAAGGCCGTTTAATACTAATGTTCGAATGAGAATAATTAATGAAAATTCACCTAATATTTGCACATTAGATGGCAAATGCCCAAGTCCAAATAAAAGTGCTGTCAGAAAAATTGCTATATAATAGAAGCTATTGGGAATACCCTCTTTTTCTTTTTTTGTTATACGTGCCAGTAACCAGACGATTAGTGTCATTATAAATAAACGCAGCATTAACTCTTCTGTGATTCCTCCATAAAACATAGCAAGTAATCCTTGCCACCATTTTGTAACAGGAATCTCATCCTTGTGGATGTCAATTAGAGGTGTAAATACAAATGAATCAAGGATGATGATGAGAATTGTCCCAACTAATGTAACTAAAACACCAATTATCATCCATTTTTTTGAGATTTTAGGTATTCTCTTTTTATAAACCAACGATTCTAAAATAGGAGACCTTAAACCAGTTCTTCGTTGAAGTCGTACACCTATCAATACTTGGATAAATAAAAATATAATACTAATGAGCGTATCTATTGCCACAACCAAAGGAACATTTATATCTTCCGGAGAGATTTGGTAATATTTATTATTCGTAAGAGTATTTTTTAGAGCTGTTATTCGATCCGGGATGATGGCAATTATCCCAATTGTACCTAACAATGTAAGTAAGGAAACCAGCTTTATTTTCCATTCTTTCGACACAAGTATCACCTCTTTTTTCACGTTGAATTATTAAAGTTTAATTACCTTCCAGATCGTAAAGAGCTAAGTTTATTCAATGGTTTCTCCTTTGGCAATCTCATTAGAATTACAAGAAAAATGCCGAATCTATCCCGTTTCTTAGTGGAAAAGATTCGGCATTTAAAATATTGTTCTAGATGGTATAATAAGTAGTATGGCATAGTACAATTGATAAACTTTATTCATTATTTAACAGAAACGTTGTCAGCAGATTAGGGAATTCTTTCGGCAATTAAGTCAATGTATTGTTCTCTAGCTAATAAATTATCGCTTTCAACAGAGCTAGGACCAACAAATTTTGTTCCTACTGCTACAACAGTCAATACAAATGCTGCGGCAATATGTGTAGCACCAACGTAGGAATAGGCTAATGCTATGACGAATCCTGGCTTAGTTGCCATTGCTCGCATTTTCTTATCGGAACTTGCTTGTTTTACCTCATCTTCAAATACTTTCATTAAAGATTCTTCTGTTTTTTGGATAGTTTCCTCTATGACCACATGATCTCCACTTTGGATGCCTTCTTTAAATTTTGTAAAGAAATCAGGGTCAACTTGTTTGAGTTCCGACTCGATTTCCTTTATCTTTTGGACTTGTTCATCAGTGTAAGTAAAATCCTTCAGTAGCGATTCTTCCCACATTTCGGGGAATAATTTAGCTACCTCACCATACCCGAATATTACACCTTCAAAAAGCTCCTCACCGGAGTAATCTTTTAATTCTTTACTTTGTACATTGTTTACGGGAATGGTAGAAAAAATGGACACTACTAAAGTGAATATAGCTAGTAGAGATAGAACCTTTTTCATTTCTTTTTCACCTCCTTTCAAGTAGTAATAGTTTATACTCTTTATTTAGTGGTTCTAGGTATAGTATTAAAGCTGCTATCATCGCAGTAGAAAAACTAATTAAACCTAACATAATAGCAAAAATTTCGTGCATAAAAATGGCAAGTAAAAACAAGATTTTTTTTATTTTATAATTACTCAACTTTCGCACACAGAAATATGGAGACAGTCCTTGATATAACGAGGTAAAGAAGTAATCCAATTGGACAGTTGACACTGAAAAATGTCCATACTCAAATAAACCTTAGCTTCAGCCAAAGTTTGGAAAAGAGAAATCAATTGTAGTAAAGCCGTTTTAAAGTCCATCTCCTTTACTTCGTCACATAGAAACAAGAATAAGTTGCCCATGGTCTTCGGATCCTCTTCTTTCCGAAGTTGCCAAGCAATCAAGATATACCGAGTGAAGACAATGGTAGTATGGCTAATCATCATGTCATAGGAACGACCTTGAAACTCTTTGGCTAAATGTAAAAACGATTTACTGAATTTAAAAAAGGTTTCAATGTCCCAACGCATCCCATAGATTCGAACGATTTCTTCATTAGACAGCGTGGTATCTGTACTCAAAATGGCTAGCCATTCACTTTGGTTGTTTCGATTCCGCACAAACACGATTTTCACTGGTAAACCCGTATGAAGGGTTGCGTGAATCGAGCCGAGTGTTTCTTTTTTGCCAATGTCTCGTTTCGCTTTTCGATACAGTTGTTCCAAGGTTAAACGTTCTCCGTTGAAAAGATACCGTTGTTTCAGCTGTTTGACCATACCAATGACAAAAAGGCCTTTGGAGTGAATCTTCTCCACCAACGGGGCATGAGTAAACCATGTATCCATGAGCACATAATCAGCGAAAATTCCTTTATCCAATGCATGTTCTACTAATTTCAACACCATGTTTGGTTTTGCTTCCAATGCCTCGAGCCGTCGTTTGTAGCCTGTGGTTCGTTTATCAATGGACGAATGGATTTCGTTCAAGCGATTCTTTTGGTTCGCTGAACTCAAAAGAGCGAAATCGATAGGTACAAATGTAAAGCCATCGGACCATCCGAGCGTTAATAGTTGAAAACCATTGACAAACTGACGAGTGGAATGATCGAATACTTTAGCTAGAAGCTCAACCGATTTACTACGGTTACGAGAATAAATCGAATCGTCTACAATAAACACGGTAACACGGCGCTTCGAAATCGTTTGTTTCACACGACGAATCACTTCGGAGCTCAGAGATAGTAAAAAGGTTCTCCAGTTATACGTAGACGAGTTCAAAAAACGATAAATGGTATCTTTTCCTGGTAAATCGGCAGCCTTTTTGCTTTGTAAGGCGTGGTACCAGTTTCTGTATTGAAAAACAAGAAGAAATAATAGTTGAAAAATCGATAAACAAGAATAACCACAAGCCTTGATAATTCCTGCTTTTCTTAAATGATTACCAATTTGTAATTCAGAAAATCCGTCTTTTATTTCTTTTGGTAATTGCGCAAAATACTCTTTTTTCGTTATCATAATGGTGACACCTTTCTTTCTTTGGTTTTTTTGGTTTGGTCACCAATAGTTTACCAAAAGAAAGAGGTGTCTTTTTGTTTTTTAGACGAATTTTTTCAGTGTCAAGTGAATATGAGATACCCAAAGAAACCTATCAAATCAAGGATTATTCATAAATTTTTCACTGCGAAAGTTGAGTAATTAGAAAATAATCCACAAAATAGTAATAATTGCAAAACGATTGTTCCCCAAGTAGGTATAATAATTAACCAACTTTCCGCAATTGGTTCAATAAGGGTCATAAGTTTTGGATTTACTCCAAACATTGGGTCATTGATATAGTAGTAAACAGCTGTTCCATTAACCCATTCTGCATTAAACAGTTTTGCAATACTAGAATGTAAATATAAAATAGCAATTTGAAGTTGGATAACGAAGATAGCTGCCCAAGCAATCGCATTAGCAACTTTTGATTCTTCTACTGAAGTTTTTCTTTCCCAATGCCATTTTCTTTTATCTCCTAAAGTAATAGGAAGTAATAAAAAGGTTAATACACTAATAACTTGATCTCCACCATCTAGTGTTGTCATTGAGTTTTGGATACTAAATGCAATCCACCAATGTATTATCCCTGTGATTCTTGGTCTCCACCCTGACGCTACCAGTAGTAATAAGAAAATCACAATAATTTTAACGGTTGGTAAGAACTCTACAGGTAAAATACAAAATGCACTTATACGACTAATGCCAGTGGAGCAAAATGGATATTCTTCAATCCCTGCCACGGGTTTGAATAGTGTACTCACTTCATTAAACATAAGAGTCATAATAGAGGAAAGTGCTAAAATGGTTCTTGCTAAACCATAAACATTGGTAAATGGAGATCCAAGGTTATTTAGTTGGTTTACAGTTGATTCCTTTATGTTTTGGAACATTTTAATTCTACCTTCACCATTTTCATAGTTTTATAATTTCTTTCTATACTAGAACTCCAAGACCATGGCATTGGTTCCTTGATTGTAATAATATGTACTCCGCAAAGGGTTGGTTCAGGTGTTTTGTTTATAATTTCAATTGGCTTAACATCCTCTATCTCTTTAATACAATATTTTATATCATATTTTGAACATTCTTTAAATTCAGACCCTTGTATTTCTTGTAGAAACATCCCAATTTCTGTTCCTTGTGCTCTACCTTCTCTACTAATCCCAAATAGGTTTGAAACTCTCATATTTGGCCATTTTACTGACTTTTCTCCATCTAAAGAATAGACATCCAAGTATTCATCTCTAGGACTTTTGCTGAAGAACCCCCATCCTTGTGGCATTATTTGCGAAATCACAAGTTTATAATCACTTTTTATATTAATAGGATTTGGTGGTAAGGCAGCAATAATAGAAAGTACAAAAATCGATAACAAGATAAACAGAGTAATATAGAAAGACATTACAGTATTATTCTTAATTTCCTGATTCATGACCTTATTAAAATTCCCTCTATCTTTCTTTATATTTGTTACTTAAATGTTTTTAATATCACAAGTTTCTTCTGAGCAATTGCCTATTGGTACAATTTTTCTTGTGCTTGCTATATAATTATAAACATAATGACCGAATCCGAAATAACTTGATAATTTAATTGGAATGTAAAAGATGGTCAGCAAGGGAATTCTAGCGATGATTGAAGCAATTGCATCAATTCCAGTTGCAATCTTTCCATTATTAATATTTATACAATGCATTTCTTTTTCTAATTTCTGTATGGGAATGTTTATTATTCTTGAATCATCACGTATGGTTTGGAATTCAATAAGACGTAACCAATTAAGACGTTGTATATTTTCTTTCATACTCACACAGAGAGGACACCAACTATCATAAAGGACAATAATTTTAGACATAATTAATTCACCTTATTTCATATTTTGTATTCATTTAAAAATAGACTCTAATTAAAGTGAAAAACGTTAAAAGCACAATGATTCCAATTAATATCCATGAAGACCAGTCACCCAGATATTCCATTAGAAAAGGGAAAATTATTATAATAATCCCAAGAGTAATCGAATATATTCCCATCACTCTTGCTAATTTATTCTTATCTCCTTTATATTGTTTTTCATCATACCCGGCAATTAATTTCAATTTCTTTTTTCTCCAAATAAGCCAACCAACAAGAATGAATAATAAACCAGTAATAATACAAATAACAATAGCAGTAGAGAAATCTGTATTTAAGGACATATTTCACCTCCGTAATAAATGGACATTTTTGGAATGATTTTTCCGAATGTTTAATTATAAACTCAACTTTCGCACACAGAAATATGAAGACAGTCCTTGATATAACGAGGTAAAGAAGTAATCCAATTGGACATTTGACACTGAAAAATGTCCATACTCAAATAAACCTTAGCTTCAGCCAAAGTTTGGAAAAGAGAAATCAATTGTAGTAAAGCCGTTTTAAAGTCCATCTCCTTTACTTCGTCACATAGAAACAAGAATAAGTTGCCCATGGTCTTCGGATCCTCTTCTTTCCGAAGTTGCCAAGCAATCAAGATATACCGAGTGAAGACAATGGTAGTATGGCTAATCATCATGTCATAGGAACGACCTTGAAACTCTTTGGCTAAATGTAAAAACGATTTACTGAATTTAAAAAAGGTTTCAATGTCCCAACGCATCCCATAGATTCGAACGATTTCTTCATTAGACAGCGTGGTATCTGTACTCAAAATGGCTAGCCATTCACTTTGGTTGTTTCGATTCCGCACAAACACGATTTTCACTGGTAAACCCGTATGAAGGGTTGCGTGAATCGAGCCGAGTGTTTCTTTTTTGCCAATGTCTCGTTTCGCTTTTCGATACAGTTGTTCCAAGGTTAAACGTTCTCCGTTGAAAAGATACCGTTGTTTCAGCTGTTTGACCATACCAATGACAAAAAGGCCTTTGGAGTGAATCTTCTCCACCAACGGGGCATGAGTAAACCATGTATCCATGAGCACATAATCAGCGAAAATTCCTTTATCCAATGCATGTTCTACTAATTTCAACACCATGTTTGGTTTTGCTTCCAATGCCTCGAGCCGTCGTTTGTAGCCTGTGGTTCGTTTATCAATGGACGAATGGATTTCGTTCAAGCGATTCTTTTGGTTCGCTGAACTCAAAAGAGCGAAATCGATAGGTACAAATGTAAAGCCATCGGACCATCCGAGCGTTAATAGTTGAAAACCATTGACAAACTGACGAGTGGAATGATCGAATACTTTAGCTAGAAGCTCAACCGATTTACTACGGTTACGAGAATAAATCGAATCGTCTACAATAAACACGGTAACACGGCGCTTCGAAATCGTTTGTTTCACACGACGAATCACTTCGGAGCTCAGAGATAGTAAAAAGGTTCTCCAGTTATACGTAGACGAGTTCAAAAAACGATAAATGGTATCTTTTCCTGGTAAATCGGCAGCCTTTTTGCTTTGTAAGGCGTGGTACCAGTTTCTGTATTGAAAAACAAGAAGAAATAATAGTTGAAAAATCGATAAACAAGAATAACCACAAGCCTTGATAATTCCTGCTTTTCTTAAATGATTACCAATTTGTAATTCAGAAAATCCGTCTTTTATTTCTTTTGGTAATTGCGCAAAATACTCTTTTTTCGTTATCATAATGGTGACACCTTTCTTTCTTTGGTTTTTGGTTTGGTCACCAATAGTTTACCAAAAGAAAGAGGTGTCTTTTTGTTTTTTAGACGAATTTTTTCAGTGTCAAGTGAATATGAGATACCCAAAGAAACCTATCAAATCAAGGATTATTCATAAATTTTTCACTGCGAAAGTTGAGTTAATAAATATTCTAAACATAGTTTTAATTTGTCCATTAAGGAACAATCAAGATCCATTACAGCATCTGATATTTCATTGAATTTTTCCACGACGGTTTCCATTGTGGCTAAAAATAACTCTTTTTTTGTTTTAAAGTAAAGGTAAATAGATCCCTTGCCAATTCCAGAAAGTGCTGCTATTTCATTTATATTTGCAGCATCATAGCCCTTTTCAGCAAATTCTTTGGCTGCAATCTCAATAATCTTCTGTCGCTTTAGTTTCTTTGGATCATCCAATTTAATTTCCCTTTCTTAGAGGTGACCGGTCACCCATATTTAATATAAACAAAAAAATACAAAAGTCAAAGAATTATCAAAATATTTTATCATTGTATTCTTCTTCCCGCTGTTATTTCAGCACCTGTAAATTATTTTGATTTACATCATCTTGGAGATGAACGTATTTATTTCCAAAAAACAAACATGTTGAAAATAGCTGCTAGAGTGCAGCTATTTTTATGGAATAACCGTTTCCTTTAATTAATACGGTCATTTTGTGTTGCTATGATTTTCATTAAAGGCTATGCTGACCTTTATTCTCTTCCTAGCAGCTCACATAGACATCACAGATCTTTTGATAAACGTATCATATCTTTGCATTGTATACCGTTTTCAAATATTTCCTCAGAATAATGTCGAATGAAGAAATCCCTATCTATTCCCGTTATTCTAAAGCCACATTTTTGATAAAGGATAAGTGGTGCTATACTTGAATTTCCGGTACCTATTTCCATAGTTTTGTACCCTTGATTTTTCGCATTTTGTTCAGCGTGCTGGACTAACTGTTTTCCAGTCCCATTCCCTTGGTTCTCTTTTTTAACGGCAATATTGACTAACTCAACTGTTCCTGGTCTTGTAGGCAATAATATATAGACTCCGATGATTTGTCCATTATCTTCTGCTACAAAGCATTGACCTCTTGTTGCATATTCTTTAACCAAATCTTTAGCGGGATCTGCTAACAATAGTAAATCCATTGGAGGGGATTCGTTTGAATTCAATTTTCTAATCTTCACGACAATCTACCTTTCTTAAGAAGCGAAACCAAATTTTTAAGCAAGGTTACTGTGGATTCACAGTAAGAAAATTCTCATCCTTTAGATTATCAATATCGATCCCATCACAATTGATAGTTTCGGGAAAGTTTAGACTTTTCAAGAGTTAGATAATCGACTGTTTAAACGGATCTTTCTCTTGCGTTTTCCATTCTCTAGCTAATAGGCTATAAACGATGTGGTCTACAAAATGGTCATAAAGCCATTCAGCCTCCCTGAACGTCCCTTCCTTAGAAAAACCTAATCTTTCTGGGATGGCTCGACTTTTGGAATTCAAAACTGCACATCTTATTTCTACTCTGTTTAAATGTAAGTCGTTGAAAATATGATGGATCATGGCTATACATGCTTTGGTCATCAAACCACGGCCTTGAAATGGTTCTCCTAACCAATATCCTATGCTTGTTTTCTTGTTGGACCAATCAATAAAATGTAATCCGATTATCCCCGCCAACTGACCGTTGTACCAAATACCTGCATCCATTCCATTTTTCGAAGCAAATTTTTTCTTTGACAACTCAATGAAAGAAATCGTATCTTCTACCGCTTTGGTCGAGTCAACCCAAGGAAGCCATTCTCTAAGGTATGTTCTGCAAGAATCCGTGAGGTTAAATAATGGTTCGGCATCCTGTTCTTCGAGTAATTTGAGATAAGTTTGATCGTCAATTGGAAGTCTAAGCATGATCGTCCTCCACTATTTATCTGCTAATCATCTGTTAAAATGAAATTTTCTAACATTTTAACATAAAAATAGAAATGATAATGTGAAAATTCGTATTTTTTGTTGCAAGTATAATTCAGATCACATCATGAATTCTCTGCTTGTCCCCCATTTCAGCATCTCTCTTCACGATTCTTCTCGGCTCTCAAAAATGAACCGCAGTAAAAAGGGAGGCCTATTCGCAGTTTAAAAACTCTTAAATATCAGCCCTTTAGTATGTTTAATACGGAGAAAATACAACTTCTCCTTTTACCACTTCCTGCCCGTTTTGATTTATAGCTTGAACATGAAAACGCAGTTGATTCTCATTTTTTTCTTTTAGAGTAGCTTTTAAAGTAATAATATCGTTAAGAAAGACCATTCTTTTAAACCGGACCGAATAATCTTGTATAAACCCATCTTCATAATAAGGAGTAAAAAGCTTTGCGAGATTTCCCATTGTCCACATACCGTGTGCGATAATTCCCGGCAAACCGGCTTTTTTCGCTTCTTCATCAATGGTATGAATAGGATTGTAATCTCCGGAAGCCCCGGCATATTTAATTAAATCAAGCCGCGTAACGGGAGGAAGCTGTACCTCTTCCAGTGAATCTCCCACCTGCAATTTTATGAGCTCTTTCATTCGATCATCGCCTTTCTAACTGTTTCGGTTATGATGATAGTTTGTGTGGTAGTAAAAATGATTTCACCGGACGGTTCTTCTCCGTAGCCTTTTATAACCAAAAATCCTAACTGATCGTTGCTTCCTTTTTTCTCATAGTACTTTTCCACTTTCGAGTAGCAATAAATTTCTTCTTCAACAAAAAGAGGCCGCTCATAATGAAAAGTCTGCTCTCCGTGAATAAGCCCTTTGCTTGGAAGTTTCAATCCGTCCACCACGCCGTAATCCAAGACCTTTGGAAACGTTGGCGGAGCAATATTATTTTTATATCTGGATTTTTTTCCAATTTCCTCATCCCAATAGATTGGATTTGGATCGCCTATGGCTTCTGCAAATTTTTTGACAACGCTTCTTTCAATTTTATTCTTCACCTTTTCAGAATATTTTCCGATTTGTTCCGCAAACATTTAAAGTCGCTCCTTCCTCTCAATTTTTTGGACCTCCCGCTACATATAAAACTTGGCCGTTGATAAAGGAAGAATTCTCGTCTGCAAAGAAAGCGACAGCATGCGCAATGTCGAAAGGCTTTCCGCTTCTTCCAACCGGTATTTGTGAAACGCTGTGATGAACAAATTCCTCAAATGATAAACCAAGTCGTCTTGCTGTCTCTTTTGTCATATCTGTTTCGATAAATCCAGGAGCTACCGCATTAGTCGTAATGCCAAATTTTCCAAGTTCAATGGCCAATGTTTTTGTAAATCCTTGCAGTCCCGCTTTTGCTGCGGCATAATTGGCCTGACCTCGGTTTCCGAGAGCCGAAGTGGACGAAATGTTGATGATGCGACCATATCGTTTCTCTACCATATATTTTTGAACAGCACGAGCGCAATGAAAGGATCCCTTTAAATGAACATCCATCACGGTTTCCCAATCAGAGTCTGTCATTTTGAAAAGCAGGTTATCCCGAATCACTCCTGCGTTATTGACAAGAATATCAATCGAGCCAAACGTGTCGACTGTTTTTTTCGTAAAGTCTTCCACCTGCGATGCATCAGTGACATTTGCCACTCTCGTATAAATGTCAAATCCTTTTGCTTTTAATTCAGCAGCCGTTTGACTTAACGCTTCTTCATTCAAATCCATAATGGCTACTTTTGCTCCTTCTTCGGCAAAGAGCTCAGCGATCGCTCTTCCAATTCCGCGGCTTCCTCCTGTCACAATGGCTACTCTTCCTTTAAATCTTTCACCCATTTTTCATTCCAAGCTGCTAAAATCGTAAAAATTCGAATATGGCGATAGAACCAGCAAACATCGCCTGCCACTCAGGAAACACCGGGATTCCACCCTGTAGCTCACTGTTACCTTGGCACCTGTCGTGTACCATTCCTTCCAATTGCCAGTACACGACAAAGATTTTAGCAGCCAGGATTACACCCCCTTTTGTTCCATTTGATACTGGTTCAGCTAACAATTTGTGCAACATGTTCCATAATGACCATTCAAATTCCTGCTTGACAGATTCGATTTTCCTCTACAAATTTCCTTTTTAGGTCACCCTGAAAACAGGTCCGTAGTAAAAGACATAGTAAAAAGATCAGTTACGGATTTTATATAGTCTGTCTTTTTATAGTTCAATAGAACACTGGCAAAAGCTCATCGCGATCTAAATACCCCTCCGGAACGCTATCCGGAAGGGCTTTTTTCATCAACGAAAGCTTGTGATGACGTTAAATCCTTTTGTTTTATATTGTGTCATATTGTCAAATACCGTGTTTACCTCTTTCAAGTGGACTTCCCGTTCGATCAATCGTTTCGGATTCAGTCGTCCGGAAGAAATCAAGCTCAGTAATCCGCGATAATCCGGATGAGGATTTCCGAGACTTCCGACAAATTCAATTTCAGCTGCAGTAATGAGGTCAACAGGAAGCGAAACAAAACCTCCTTCTTCTGAGGTAGTTAACCCTACTTGAACATGTCTTCCTCCTTTTCTAAGAGATGAAACCGAATTTAACACGGTATCTTTAATCCCTAAAGCATCTAATCCGACATGGGCACCGCCTTTGGTTATTTCTTTTATCGCTTCGGAAACGCTTTCTTTTCTGGCATTGACTGTGGCGACAGCGCCTTCCTGCTTAGCAATTTCAAGTTTTTGATCATCAATATCGACTGCAATGACTTGTGCCCCTAAAGCATTAGCCACCTGAATGGCAGAAAGTCCTACCCCTCCTGCTCCATGTACAGCGACCCAATCACCGGGTTTGACATTGCCTCTTACGATACCGTGATAGCCTGTCATGTAACGGCAGCCCACTGCAGCTGCTGTCAAACTGTCCACATTGTCAGGGAGCCTGATCAGGTTAAAATCCGCGTTGCGAATTAAAATATATTCCGCATATCCGCCTTCAAGTCCAGACACCAATCCGTAAATTTGAAGATCTTCGCATAAATTCGGCACCCCTTTTTTGCAGTATTCACATCGCCCACAGGCAGAATGGAACGGAACGGTGACACGATCTCCCGGGCGAAATGACTTCACATCTTTCCCGACTTCTTCCACTATCCCTCCAAATTCATGCCCAGGAGTAATGGGTAATTCCGGAGACAAACCAATCCACGACCAATCGCCTTGCCAAGCATGCCAGTCACTGCGGCATACTCCACACGCTTCGATTTTAATCACCGCGTCTTCTGGCCCCGGTTTAGGATCCGACACAGTTTGAATTTCCAACGGTTTTTTATGATGAATAATTTTCGCTGCTTTCATCATCATTTCCCCCTTATAATGAAAGACTTGTGTATTTCTGATTTTCTCTACATTTTTGGCAATAAAGTAAATACTTCTGAATCGCTATGGATTTGGATGAGCCCATTTAATAACGGCAGAAGATAGGTCACAGGATGAGAGGCTATAACAGTGTGACATCGAGCAATAAACATTCATTCCTGTACACGCAGGCATTTGTCTTTTCAGTCATTGTTGTACAGTACTTTCTTTCAAGAAAGACATAAGGAAACGCTTTCAAAATAGACCGTCAAATGATGAAATCTCCGAAAATGTTAAAGCCTTCATTTCCAAAAAGTGTTTTTATTCTCCTAAGCATTCTACTCGTTTTTTATTAGGAGAGCATCCATACTTTTGTAATTATTTATATTTTATAGTGAAACAAAATATGAATTTTTTCTGTCTTCCGTCTTGTCCTTCATATTTATCCCTTACTTCTCGTATAATGTGCTGCCTAACTCAAAAAAAAATATAGAAGGAATTCTCGGATTGACCCAAAATTTTAGAAAACAGAGAATGATAACTAATGTTTAGAGGATTGAAACGCGTCCTATATCTATTTATAAAAAAAGAAGGTTTCAGGATGAGGGAAGAAATCTAGAATTTGCTTGAAGTTAAGTAGGTCGGATTTTTCAAAGAGACGATTGCAGAAAGCGTTTCTTAGTATATTGGATAAGCTTTCGAGATTGCATTTACATGTGTCGACTTTCATTTTAACTGAATTCGAAATTTCCCATTTGGAAAAAACACTAAAAAATCGTTTGAAAGAAAATATCCCTTGCCAGTAAGCAAGGGATATTTTAACCTCTATTTTTAACGGAACTCATAGACCTTTATTGTAATGCAGCTTCTAGATCTTCAAGCAAATCCTCGATGTCTTCAATTCCGACTGAAATGCGGATCAATCCATCTTCAATGCCGAGTTCAAGGCGACGTTCGCGTGGAATCGAGGCATGCGTCATAAGTGAAGGAATCGAAATTAAACTTTCTACTGCCCCAAGACTTTCAGCCAACGTAAAGTAGCGTGTCTTTTTCAATACATCCAGCGCTTTTTCTTGAGATTCTACAGTAAAGGAAATCATTCCGCCAAATCCGGCAGATTGTGAACGGTGAATTTCGTGTCCTGGATGGGTTTCAAGACCCGGATAGTACACTTTTTCAACTTGTGGATGGTTTTGTAAAAATTCCACGATTCTTTTGGTGTTCTGTTCGATTTCCTCCATGCGGACACCTAATGTTTTGATGCCGCGCATCAGAAGCCAGCTGTCTTGTGGTCCAAGAATTCCACCTGTTGAATTCTGAATAAAATGAATATCTTCTGCCAGTTTTTCATCTTTTACAACAATAAGACCGGCTACGACATCACTATGTCCTCCAAGATATTTGGTTGCGCTGTGAACGACGATATCAGCCCCAAGTGTCAATGGATTTTGCCAATAAGGAGTGCTGAATGTATTGTCTACGATAAACGTTAATTGATGTTCTTTCGCAATTTTACTAATGGCTTTCAAATCGGTGATTTTCAAAAGCGGATTGGTTGGCGTTTCTACATAAATCGCTTTTGTATTCGGTTGAATCGCTTCTTTCACTGCATCCAGATTACTTGTATCCACAAAAGTAACATCGATGTTGAAACGATTTAACACTTTCGTCATGACGCGGAACGTTCCACCGTACACATCATCTGTAGCAATGACATGGTCGCCGGCGGAAAATAATTGAATGGCTGCGGTAATGGCCGCCATTCCAGAACTGAACGCAAATCCATGCGTTCCTTCTTCAATATCGGCAATTAATTTTTCCAACGCTTCACGAGTCGGGTTTCCCGTTCTGGAGTATTCATATTTAAAATTACCTACTCCATCTTGTTTGTATGTGCTCACTTGATAAATAGGCGTCGAAACCGCACCAGTATACGGATCACGACTAATACCACCGTGAATAAATTTTGTTTTCTTACGCATGTTAAAACTCCTTTAAAAGAAAATAAATGAAAATCTTTTATTCATTGTTTGAAAATGAATAAATTCCACTACTTAAATAACGCTCACTGCTGTCTGGAAAAATGGTGACAATATTGGTCCCTGGTTTCGCTATTTCCGCTTCTTTCAGACTGGCTTCAAGCGCTGCACCTGAAGAGCTTCCTACAAGTAATCCTTCTTTCCGAGCTACTTCGGCCAAACGGAAAAAGGCGTCCTCATCAGGAATTGTATGAATGGCATCGAAGTACTTTTTATCGATAAACGGCGGGAGAAATTCCATGCCGATTCCTTCTGTACGATGGCTTCCGGGTTCTCCCCCATTTAGTATCGAGCCCTCCGGCTCTACAATCACCGTTTTTATTTGAGGATTTTTTTCTTTTAAGTAACGAGCCGTTCCCATAAAAGTGCCGCCTGAACCGGCGCCCGCAACAAACACATCAACATGGCCATCTAAAGCATCGTATATTTCTGGACCGAGGCTTTCATAATACGTATCAGGGTTGGAAAAATTTTGAAACTGTCCCGGATAAAAAGAATTAGGCGTTGTTTCCAACAATTCTTTTGCTTTCTCAATTGCCCCTTCCATTCCAAGAGACGTAGGCGTATTGATAACTTTTGCTCCGAGAGCTTTCATCAATGTTTGCTTTTCTATACTGAATTTCTCAGGTACGACAAATATTGCTTGTACACCAAATTGAATAGCTGCAAGAGCGAGACCAATTCCAGTGTTTCCAGCAGTCGGTTCAATAATGGTCCAACCTTTTTTTAGTTTACCTTCATGGAACGCACGCTTCAACAAATATTGCCCGAGACGATCTTTTACACTTCCGCCTGGATTGAGATATTCAAGTTTGGCAAACAGGCGTACACCTTCAGGCAAGGGATAAGAAGTGATTTCAACTAACGGTGTATTCCCAATAAGTTCAAACACATTTTTTGCGAATTTCATTTTTCATTCCCCATTTTAGGCAAAAACTTGTTTCCATTCATCACGTTTCGCTAACATTTTTCTTGCAATTTCTTTTGCCCCTTCTAATGAATGGCTTGCTGCCCAGCCGCATTGAACTTCATTGCAAGCCGGAACTTCTGTTGCTTTTAAAACATCTTTAAGTGTTTTTTCAATGATATCAAGAACTTCATCATAGTCATCATGATTGATAACAGTAAAATAAAAACCCGTTTGGCATCCCATCGGACTTATATCGACTATTTTATCAGAATAGTTGCGGCTGAATTCTGCCATCATATGTTCCAAAGAATGAAGTCCTGGCATATCCATGTGTTCTTTGTTCGGTTGGCAAAAACGAATATCGTATTTGCGAATGACATCTCCATGAATCCCCTCTTTAATACCTGCCAAACGAACATAAGGGGCTTTCACTTTTGTATGATCTAAATTAAAACTTTCAACGTTCATTTTCTTTTGTTCCGTCATGTTTATCATCTCCTTTTAATTTTGCATCCATTAGCCACACAAAGCGATTTAATTGCGTAAATGAAACGTTAAAACCATTTTCCTCAAATAAATTCGTAAGTACAGGAATGGTCGTATAATATTCACGCTGCAAATCTTCA
This sequence comes from Bacillus sp. FSL W8-0223, assembly GCF_038006805.1. Classification (NCBI taxonomy): domain Bacteria; kingdom Bacillati; phylum Bacillota; class Bacilli; order Caryophanales; family Bacillaceae; genus Bacillus; species Bacillus sp. FSL W8-0223. The sequence goes on along the minus strand of NZ_JBBOVX010000001.1, from coordinate 1,665,689 downwards.
GCAAGACGATTGAAACCTTTTTTATAAGATTCCTGTATCATTTCTTGCTTATCCTCATCTGTGGCAAAAACGGTATCAGCAAATACAACACGGCCAAGCGGATTTAATCTTTGTCTGAATTTGGCAATCGCTTTTCTTTTTTCAACATCCGTTAAGTGGTGGAAAGCATACGTGCTCACAAAAGTATCGATTTTCTCTGTAACATCAAAATCAAGGAAATCACCATCTATAATTTTTACATTTGGAAGCTTATTTCGAGCGATTTTCCTCATATTGGAAGATGGTTCGATTCCAATTACATGCAAACCTTTTTGAACCAATTTAGTCGTTAAATTTCCTGTCCCAACTCCAAATTCTACAACAATACCTTTCGCTTTGTCAGCAACTGTTGAAAGAATCTCATCATATTTAGAAAATACTTCTACATATTCAGCATCTTGACCAGACACTGTTTGATCATAAGAATGGGACCATTCGTCAAATAGCTCATTAAATTCTCTGCCCAATCCCAATTCCTCCATATCCTATAAAATAAATCCGAATAACATGTTAACACTTCCCACTTCAAATCGCAATGAATACATATTGGTTTATTTTCTTCCAATATTAGACTCATACAGGATTTCGTATTGTTTTATAAATATGCTGAAAGAAAGGATTTGCGATTACCGATTTAAACTCCTTTTTTAATCAATAATGGGATGGTTAAAATTTGTTTACATAATATTATTATAGAAATCCAATAAAGTTTTCCCCACCGAAATTTCTAGACAAAAAAGAAAGCGCAACACCTCAAATGAAGTATTGCGTTCGAATAAAAAAACTGATTTAAAAAAGTGAATACTCAAATAAATCTATTTGCTTATCCCCCTGTAACCTTTCTTCTATTTTATAAGTAATTCATGTTCATCGGCACATTCACGTTCTATGTAGGCATATTTCCCATAAGCAGGTTTATCCGTCAATTTTTTAAGGGGAATGATCTCTGTTGGTTGAATATCCACTTCAAATCCCAATTTTTCACATAATTCATGTTGAATAGCCGATAAGATAGCTTCTCCAATTGGTTCAATGAACTGACATAAAAATTGTACTCGATTCCTTGAAGTTTTCATTTTCCACATAAATGGGACCCTACTAAGTGTATAAACAGCCTCTTGCAGTTCATAAAAGTTGACAGACTTGTTTTGATATTCGATAACATCTTCTTTTCGACCATAGTGGATCATGATCGGTTCCGTTTTTTTACAATCGCAATGTGCTCCATCCATTAATTGGATGATATCTTGATTAAAATATCTAAGCAGCGGCATCCCTTCTCTTGATGAAGAAATCACACAATTACCTGTCTTCCCAATTTCAACAGGGATTCCTGAATCATCTACTACTTCAATTAATACATTCGTATTGTCAAGATGATAATGTCCATTTTCACATGTCATAAACAGTCCGCCTGTCTCCGTACTACCAAACAACATGTGAACCGGAACACCCCACATGTTTTCAATGTATTTTTTTCTTGCCGGAGAAACAAGTTCACCTGCTAAAAGTAATGCCCTTAAACCTTGAGTCGGAAAATGAACCCCCATTTGCATACCGACATGGTACAATTTTTCAGCTTCGGATGGAAGCATGGTTAAAACAGTAGGATGAGTTCGTTGTATAATTTCGATCACACGCCGATCAGGAGTAACCATGCTTGCTTTATCGACGCCAATATGAACGGCCCCGGCATTTTGACACGCATCATATACAATAAATGAAGGGATGGCCAACGCAAAAGGAAACCGATTTAAAACGATATCCTGATCATTTAATTTTAGAGCAGATCGAAGAACGACTTGGGCTCCATGTTCGTGATCTTTATGGCTGTACCAACTTGGAGTAGGAGTACCCGTTGTTCCGCTCGTCTCATGATAAGTAGCCACTTGATGTAGTGGAACACCTAGTACATCATATGTATCCGCCTTTCTAAGATCCTCTTTCGTTGTAAAAGGAATGCTATTCCAATCTTCAAGATTGATATTTTTTAACTTGTTTTGATAAAGCTTGGATCGCATGGCCGCCTCAATGAATAGTTGATGTTTCATCGTCTATATCCCCCTTTTCATTTGAATGATTTATTTTTTGATACAAGCGTTGAGCGGTTGAAAGGCTCATTTTGGCTGATGTTATAAACTCTTCCAAAAGTTCTTTCATATTATTGATTTTTTTGACACCACCATTTTGAACTTTTCTGGTGAAATCAGTAATTTTTCTTATTTCTTCAGAGCCAGCTGAAAGTTCTTGAACAGCGGCCGATACTTCTGTAATTTGTTGTGAAACATCGTTTATATCTGATTGAATCACTTCAAAAGCGTGTTTGGCGTCATTAACGATACGCATCCCATTTGTCACTTCTTCTTTTCCTTCGTTCATATATTCCACAGATTTTGAAATATTTTCTTGGATTGTTGAAACAATTTCACTAATTTGACTCGTTGAAGAAGCCGCCTGTTCAGATAATTTTCTTACTTCATCTGCCACTACAGCAAATCCTTTTCCATGCTCTCCAGCACGTGCTGCTTCAATTGCCGCGTTTAACGCTAATAAGTTCGTTTGACTTGAAATATCCGTAATCGTTTTGACGATATTTCCGATCTCCCTAGAAAACTTAGACAAATCGGTAATAACATTTGAAAGATTTTCTACTTTTTGATGAATCGATCTCATTTGACCAATGACCGTATCAATAGCCCTAGATCCCTCTGCAACAGTTTGCAAGGTTGCCGTTGATGTATTGGATACGTTCTCCGCATTGGAAGCAATTTGTTGAATTCCGGATGAAATATCCATCATAGCTTCGGTACTTTTTTCTACATTTTTAGACTGAATCATAGCGCCTTCCAAAATATCCGAAGACATTTTGGAAAAATGATCAAATTCACTACTGATTGTCTGCAAAGAATCCATTAATTCTTTCACATCTTGCTCAATGCTTTTGATGAAAACGATCTGTTCATTATTTTCGGCGGGTGTATCTCGATTTTCATCATGAATTGAATGAGATTCAATCGGAATATTTCGATTCACGAAAACAATTGAAATCAGAATAAAAATAAAAGAAATTAAAATTGCGAATCCGATTAGCCAATCGAAAGAATGATCGGCGAAATAAAGCAATAAAAAAATTGTAGGCAAGAAAAAGGATGCACATAATAGCCCAATCACCTTAACCTTTATATTCATTTAATAGCTACTTCCTTTCTGTTTTGATGTGACGCATTATTTTACGTCTGATCACTTTAGCATTCATCTACCCAATTTTTGATTCATACTAGTTGTAAAAAACAGGGATGAAAGTACCCCAAAACTATTAAGTCCTTTATCCCATCCTCTATGATTATCAATCTATTCTCATTATTAATTTACAATTATATTATCGTACAAAGGTATGTTATTTTTATAGGTAAAATATCTTTTTTACAAAATTTCTGCTTTTATGGAAATTCAATGATATATTCTATGAGGCTCACCAAAATAAAAGTGAAAGGAGTCCTCTAAGCAACAAAAAATGATTGAATAAGGAATTTCGCGCTATCAAATGAAATTAAAAAACCTCATAAATGTACAGTCCCATCCACTAAATGCAAAGAAGGCTGACTTAAACATCGCTAAAGCAATGTTTAAGTCAGCCTTCCATTTTTTGATCAAACGTTCATTTCATGATTTCTATTTTTTCTACTCTTTAAATTCTTCTCCATCATGTTTGGATTCAACAAGTTTCAAATCACTTGCCTCGCCGTTTTCAACGTAATGTTGAAGCATTGCCATTTTATTTTCCCAAAATCGTTCATAAAAGGTCAGCCACTGTTTCAATTCAAGTAGTGGTGCAGGTTCCAGTCGATAGCGCGTCTCTCGCCCAACTTTTCTCTCTTTGACAAGACCTGCATCTGCCAAAATGCGCAAATGTTTAGAAACAGCTGTCCGACTTATTGGAAAATGTCCACTTATTACGGTAACAGGCATCTCCTTTTCAGCCAGCAATTTTAACAACTTGCGACGAGTAGGATCAGCGATGGCTTGAAAGACGTCATGTTTCGATGATAAAGCGGCCATTTCAAGCTTCGACATACGCTCCAAGAGATTTTCCAAGTCGAGACCATCCCTGATCCATCCGATCCCGTACGACCGTATGAGATTCTCCGAATTCCGTCACTTTGTTTGCGTCCCAACCAGAATGGATGAGCGTAAACTCCGTCTTGCCGTCAAGCTCTTTTAATTCGAATGTAAGGGTCCAATCTTTCCCCCAACGGAAGGACAGACGATGAGGCGGATCTATTTCCACCACTTTACAAGGAGACATGCCATAAGGGCCTGCATTTAAGTGAAATTCATGGCCTACTATAGGCTGAAAATCATTTGGCATAAACCATGCAGCAAGACCTTCCGAAGTCGAGACAGCCTCCCAAACTTTTTGAATCGGTGCGTTAAATACATAAGTATGACGAATGTCAGAAATATTTTTTTCCGTTGTCAATGCTATACCCTCCCAAAAAATTTTCTGTATGTAGTAGCATTATCTTTGCAGACTACATCTCTTTATTGACTACTTTGCGGCCAACCATCTCAGCACAATACTCAGTTACTATTCTTTTTCAATAAAAGAATCCTTATCCTTATTTCAGTTGCCCTCGTTTCAATATTCTTTCATCCTTTTTTTGAGCTGAACTTATCAATAGAGAAACGAAGACTTGTCCTTCTTATAAACGTTGCTTTCTAAATGACTATTCTTTTATTCAATCACTCCTTTTTATTATGAAACCAAATGGTTTCGTTTTATATTATATGAAACCATTTGGTTTCATGTCAATATTCAAAATAAACTGTTTGCCAGCCTTTCCATGATAATTTCATTCACTTTGGATGTCTGTTTCTTTGTCAAAAATTGCATACAAAATCGTTTCATCCGTAAAAACCCCCTGTTCATCAGGGGATGAAAAATCCATTTCTTATATTTGTATTTTTGTTTATTATTGTAAAGGTTTTCATCTTATCCTGTTCCTTCACTGATAATAGGCTCATTGATTCTCCTATGGCAAATCAAATTGAAATCCGCTTATTTTTTTAAAAATTCTATCACCTGACCTATAAAAGGTTCGGTTTTCTCGATTTGCACCCAATGTCCGCAATTGGGAAAAACATGGAGTTCCGCATTCGGAATAATTTGGGATAATTTCCAGTTTGTCTTTTCTAATGGGATGACCCGATCTTCTCTTCCGTGAATCAGTAAAATCGGAATTTCTATTTTACTTAATTGGTTTTCCGTAAGGGCTAAAGCATTCACATGTCTTTTCCGAGGTGCCGGAAACATAGCAGAGAACGCTTCTTGGAACCCAGGTTCTATACTGGATTCATAGCGCATTTTTACTAAATTATCATTTTCTGCCATGCTTTGATCATTGGAAAAGATCGAAATGAGCTTTTTCATGTTTTCTATGCTTGGCGTATAACCCCACACGGCATCCAATTCTGCCGTGATCGGAAATTCAATGCCGGCGCTCCCCATCAAAATGATTTTTTTGACAAGATCGGGACGTCGATTGGCAACATGCAGCGCTAAAGCACCGCCCATGGAATTACCGATAATCGACACGTTGCGAAGATTCATCGTTTCGATAAAAGCAATCATGTGTTCGACCCACAAATCCACAGAATATTGAATATTTTCCGGCCTTTCTGTGTATCCGAATCCCACGACATCAGGAGCGTATAAATGATAATGCCGGGACAGAATAGGAAATACTAACCGCCAATTCGCCCAAGCAGAGACCCCGGGGCCAGAGCCATGTATAAGAAGAAGCGGTTCTCCCTTTCCTTCTTCGTGATAATGAGTTTGAATTCCTTGAACGTCCACATATTTTCCCTTATCCATCATAATAGAATTTCCTCCATTTCGTTAGTCGATGAAATCTTCAAATAGATAAAAATTCAACGATCATTTGAGGCAATGCTGCTGGATTTGTGATTTCGACGGGCATTGAAACAATCGTAACGCAGCCATGCCACTGCATCTCGCTGGATGTCTTGTGTAATTTCGTGTCCAGACGGATAAATTGTATATTTTACAGATCCTGCATGTTTACGCAAATAATCATAGTTTTCTTGCCCCACTTGTAATGGAAAGATAGAATCCGATTCTCCTTGGGTTAGAAACACGGATAAATGAGAGATAGATTTTATTGGATATTCTTCCTTTACAAAGGATGGTATATATCCGTTCATGGCGACCATTCCTTTCACAGTATCCCCCAGTGCCAACGCAAGAGTCATGCTTAGAATAGCTCCTTGACTGAAACCGATAAAATAGACTCTGTCAGAATCTATTGGATACTGTTGGAACGTATATTCAATAAACTCTTTAAGTTTGTCTATACTATCATCGAATAACTTACGTTCTGGATTTCCGTATTCTTTTAAATAATAGTAAGCATATCCTTCTTCATAAGGGAGATCGCCCCGAATGCCTATCAAAATAAATTCTTCTTTTAGTTCTTCCACTACTGCGAGCATGTGCTGTTCGTTATATCCTATACCGTGCAGTGCAAAAACAACTGGATATTTCTTTCCATCCTCTATGACAGAAGGGAGAAGCGTTTTATAGACATAGGTGCTGCTCATTCAAATTTACCTCCTACAATGGAATAGATTAAAAGAATAATCGCATATGGATGTCAGTCGTGGAAACAGAAACAAAAGTGTTGTCGACGGAATTCTTTGCGTTTTTTCAAGGGAATCGCAATCATCAGGAAACAAGAATGATATTCTTGAAGATATTGAGAGTCACGGAAATCATCTAGTTGACAGCTCTTTTAACGGTATTAATGTTTACTGTTCCTTCAGAGTTCTCATTCAATGATTGTCGCATCTTTTTATCATCCGTTTCAATCGCCGATCGTTTTCTCTTCCTCCGATTGAGCATTTAAATCGATGTCAAGTTCTCCCCAATAAATTAAAAACTGAAGAGATACATACAATTGATAACCGACGCTTGGGACGTTGATATCGGTTTGTAAAATATCGGTGATTTTTTGCAGTCGATAACGTAAACCACTAATGGAAAAATTCATCGCCCGGGCGGTTTTGTGCACACTACAGCCGTTGCTTAAGTAATAGTAAAGCGTTTTCGTTAATTCCATATTCCTGCTTTTATCTTGTTCCAATAACTTTCCCAGCATTTTATGAATGAATTTTTGAATAGGGTTCATATTTTTCATTTGAAACATGACTCCTTCAATTCCCAAGGAGTCAAAGAAAATGATTTTTTGATGAAGGTTCGCAGCCCTCAGCGCCGAGAGACATTCTTCATATAATTGTGGGGCCTCTTCAATTGACAGGGAAGTCGAACTGATGCCTAATTTAAATAAACGGGAAGGAAATTTTTTCAGGCAATGGTCCATTAATGTTTGACAAAATATTTCCTTTTTCATTTTGTTTTTTAATAATAGACATTCCGATAATAGAATAATGACTTTACCCGATTTTTGGCCAAACAAGGCATTGATTCTTTGATCTTTCATAAATGCCGAAAGCTCATTAATCAATTCATCGTTAAATTCCAGTTCTTCTTTAACGGATGGCTTTTGAAGCAAACTGTGAACGGCAATCATAAAGTATGGATCTTTTAATTGAAATCCTAAATAATAAGCCCGTTCGGTCAATTCTTCCAATGTCATCCGATTGGATAAAATATCTTCTAAAAAATGACCTTTAATTCGTTGTTCGGTATTAAAACGAGTGCGTTCATTCAATAAATAAAGCGAACAAGCCAGTGCTCCATGTTCTAAAATTAACTTATCGACCTCCTGCGGCACCGTTTCGCGGTAAAGAAAAGAACAATAGCCGACAATTTTTCGATGCAGGTAAATCGGTGTAATCATCCTTTTATGCTCCGGAGAACAATTTAAAAACAAAGTTTGTTTTGAGTATTTTAAATTATCTGAATATTTTTGTCTATTCTTATGAAAGCACTTCTTTAGTTTTTCAGAAAAGAGAGAAGCTTCTTGCTCCGGAATACCTGATGCAGCAATCAGTTGTACATTCACGTCTTCAATGAAAACCGGCAATTTGGAAATTTGATGAAGAACTTTGGCTATTGAAGACAAATCATGTTCCTTCAATACTTCTTCCATCAGTTTTTGATGGACCACATAAGCTCTGCTGAAATTATCTCTTTCTATTTTTAGTTTTTCAAATGTTTGATCCAGCTCACCAATAATATTATCAGCCTCATAAAATTTCAATTCGTTATCTATTTCGCCATTCCATTCTTCCACAGTCCGGCATACTGCATGACAATGTTTGTGTCCCATCGCTTTACACTCAATCTCTTTGGCGATGACTTTTTTCCCGAGAATTGTAGACAGATACCCGCTTGCATAGCCGACTAACGTGTGACAAACAGGATCGTTGCTTGGACCAAACTTTTTCAAATGTTCTTCAGCCTCATAAGAATTTTTCCAGATCGCTTCATGGTGCATCCATCCATTCGAAAAATCTGCTTCGGCAACGAGCAGCTCTGCTTCTTCCAAATAACCGTGCAGCGTATGCATTTTTGGACCGACATATAAAAGTTCCTTTTTATTATCCCAATCCATTTCCAATGCTTTCTGTGCATCCTTCACCCCGCAATGCCAGCCATGACGCAGCAAGAATCCCTTCGTCCGTTCGAGCCCTAATGTCTTTATAAGCTCATGGCGCAGCATCCCTATGGCGGCTGTTGGTCACCATTCGTTCTTGTGGATCGTCTTGATTGTGAAGCGTAGAAATTTTATAGATTTGTGTTAAGTCCAATTCGTCCGCTTTCATGTTTTCACCACCTAAGAAGAATGAGTGAGTTTTGATAAATCGATGAGGATCTTCATATCAGAAATCGGATAAGTCTTGCACGCCAACGTATAATTTTCTTTTCCCGCTTATTGACAGCATCCAAAAGACTTTCATTCTCTTGGCATGGCAAACCAATGTGTTCTTCAATGCCATCCAAGACTTTTATAGTAAACATGGTTCATCCCCCTGTTTCAAAATCTCACGTGCTACCAACTCGCTTCATTCTACTAATTATTCCACATATGATGAATGATCTTTTAAATATGCCGTAGAATTTGCGATGAAAAGGAAAACGTTTTTTCTTTATTTGCAAATACACTTAGAACGGATGCTTCCAAAAGGAATAACAACTTCTCCCGCTTCCGCCCCTCTCTTACCATACAGGATCGCCCGGAAGACCAAATATTGTCCTTCCATACGCAGCCATAGCATCTTCCCACAAAGAATTTGGATGCGCCGCCACCGCCATTAAATCCCTTGTGAACAACTCTACCGGATCTCCTTTAAAGATGGCATTTCCTCCAAGAGTCAACAGCGTTCTAACGGCGATATCCACCGACGTTCTCGAGACATAACCACGCCATGCGTATAACTGTTCGCGCTCCTCATCGCATATCACAGCCTTTCCTTCTTTAATACAAGCATCTAGCTTGCGAATATAATGTTCCACAGTGCCTTCGATCGTATTTAACTCTGTTTTCAACTCTGCCAATAACCGTTGGCTTCCGGCGGATTCCTTTTCCTTCGCACCCGCTTTATAAACCCGAATACGTTTTTCGGTACACTCTTGGAAGAGAGAAATCATTCGTTCAGCACCACCCCAGGAAACTAAAGGAAAGCCTAGTAAAAAAAGAGGCATAAACGGCATGCGATACACCGGATCATCCGCGTCATAATCCCCTCCCGCCAGTTTCCCCGTCGCCATCACTCGACCGGCTGGCATGATGTGATGCAATGGCACATAAGCTCCTTCAACCAATACACCATTGCTTCCTGAGCCGCGCAGACCAATAGTATCCCAATTTTCCACTATTTTTACATCAGACTTAGGAACAACCAACAAGCAGTACTCAGGGCTTTCACTGTCAGGAAGCTCCATCATGGCTCCAAGCCCAATCCAATCGCTATGCAAAACACCACTGCAAAAGTTCCACTGACCGTAAAGCCTATAACCGTCACCATCCTTCTTTACACGTCCCACAGGTGCAACGACGTCCGCTAACAACCCGCCTTGTTCAAATATTTCATTCCTGCCTTCAGGAGGAAGATAAGCAACCCATACCTCATGCATGGAGTAAAAATATGTCAACCAACCGGCAGCAACACTGTACCGAGATACCGTTCGGACAATCTCTGCGTAAGTCCGCAAGTCTACTTGTAGCCCTCCATACCGCTTTGGACGCAAAAGTTTGTGGAAATCAGCATCTTTAATCGCTTTTGGCACCCGATCTGAAAACCGGGCATTTTGCTCCGCTTCTTTTGCTTCTTGCTCTGCAAGACGCCCAATCTCCTCCGCTCTTGCAAGCAATTCGGCAGTATTCGGCTTCTCTTTTATGAATATTTTCTTTTCAACCATTTCTTTTCCTCCTCTCATTTTGGCAAAGGTCCGTTTTCTTTCCCCGGAATCGTCATGGAAGGAAGGGACCCCTTCGGAGCCTGCCTTCCCTCTATTAGAAAAATAGAAAAAAGAGTATCGTATTCTACCTAAAAAGACAGCGCTTTCAAAATAATTCATTATGATGCTTTTAAACATTTTGGCACCGGATTTAGAATTTTCACGTCTCAGCGACTACATTAGACCCACCGATCCATCCGCCAATTTCCCGCTTCATCAGGTAAGTGCTTTGGCAAACGACTCCGTCAGTTCTCTCCTATGATAAAAAATGCCTTGACCAATTTTATCTTCCGTCCATGTAATCGTAGGAAAATCAGGATACGTAATGTAACCGCTCGCAAATGCTTCATTGCGATTTCCTGAAGGATCAAAGAAATAAGTAGTCTGTCCGCGAGTAATACCGTGACGAGTCGGCGTAACATCAAATGAGACATTATTTTTCGACAAAATGTCTGCCGCTTTTAACACATCATACCAATTGTCAACATAGAACGCGGCATGATGCAGTTTCTTATCAGGCCCCTTAATAAAAGCAACGTCATGAGGCTTTCCATTGCTGGCGAATATAAAGCTTCCTACCATCTCTTCTCCATCAACTGTTGTGATTTGTTCACTGACAAACATACCTAAGACTTCTGTGAAAAATCTTGTTACCGTGTTAATGTCCTCACCGGTCAGGGCCAGGTGATCCAGCCGATGCGGCGCTATTCCTCTTAGTCCATCCGGCCAAGGAGGAGGATTCAAAGACCCGGTTTTCGATCCAACACGCAATATGTCATAGTACAATTCCACATGATGTCCTGTTGGAAGTTCAAAACGTATCGCTTCCCCTTCTGCAAGTCTTGTTCTTTTGGAAATCCTTTTCAACGTACATCCGAATTGCTCGATCTTTTTTTCAAACTTGGATAAATCCTCTTCATTTTCCACTTTAAAAGCCAAGTGATCAAGTCCCGGGGAATCGGCCTCTTGAAGAATGAGACTGTGGTGATCGAATTCATCCCACGCTTTAAAGTACACTTTTCCGTCACTTCTTCCCACTTCATCCAGTCCAATCACTTCCGTATAATACTTGACGGATTCTTCAAGATCCAAGACCCTTAATTCAGCACGACCTATCCGCATAACAGCCATTTTAAGCACCCCTTTTCTAAAATAAGTGTAGGTTCATGTATTTATTTTAAAATTTTTTATTTTCTGAACATACAGTTAATTATGCGGTTTTGATGGCTATTTTTGGATTCATTTCGTAGGATTCGTACGAAACGCATTATTGCGCACCGGAACTATCACGAAGATTAAATCAATTCTTACACTATCTATCCTTTTGTTTGCCATTTGGACAACAAAGCAAGGGTTTTTGACCTTCAATCGGAAGAATGGAAGCGGAATTCAAATGGGTGGTATGAGTATAAGATGAAGGATTAGATGGAAGATGTCAACTATTCTGAATGTAAATTGGGGATTGAATATGGATGATCATTCATTGAATTGCAAACGTATCGGATCATGTCAAGGAGTTCGTAGTATTATGCAACAACAGCATGCTACGAAAGCTCCTTGACACTTCCGATCTTTTACAATAGAGCAATCATTCACGGATTTATCCCGTTGAGTCAGCCTTTAAAGAACCGCGCTTAAATATCTTTACAACTGTTCAATCATGTTCCGTGTTTTCCAAATCCCTTATAACGTACGGAGTGCATCCTCTATGGATTGATCACCTGCTAGAAGCTCGAACGTTTTATTTTTGGCATTTTCCAAATCAAGACAAGAGACAATCACTTTAGCTACGTCACCTCGCGGAATATTCCGTCCTTCCACACTTTCAAAATGATCAGCTATTTCGACTTTTCCTGTAGGTGGATCAAAACTTAGCCAACCTGGTCGGACAATCGTATATGTTAATCCACTCTCTTGTAAGTATCGATCAGCTTCCCCTTTTGCTTTCAAATAAAGTTCCAAATTCGGCAAAGCATCCGGAACACCGGCTCCATAAGAACTGAGCATGATAAAATGGGAAATACCTTCTTTTTTCGCAGCGTCAACCAGGCGTTTTGCTCCTTCTTGGTCGACTGAAATGGTTTTATCCGGACCTGTTTTGGAACCGGAACCAGCCGCGAATATTACAGCATCCATCCCTTTTACAGCATGAGTCAAATCTTTTTCCAAATCAGCTACGATTGCTTCCTTTGCACCAAGTTGTTTCAAATTTTCTGCTTGAGATTCATCTCGAATCATCGCATACGCTTCATGTTTGCTTTTTCCAAGCAGCTCCACGATCAATCGACCTGTATGACCATTTGCACCTGCAATAAGGACTTTCATTTTATTCCACTCCTTTTTTGTGTTTCTCCATACTGTTTCTCTGCTTTCTTGTAGTTTAACGCCCTATCAAAATGGGAAAGGTTGTATTCACCATTTCTAACGCCAAATTTGTCCGTAAAAATGTTCATAGTTAGGCTTGTCAGACTTTTGTCGTCCAAACCGTTGATCATGTCAAAAATGATAAGAGATCATGGATTTTTGCTCCATGATCTCTTGTGGATGTTATTTCACATCGTAACCTTGATCCTCGATCGCTTCTTTCATTTTTTCTACACTGACTTTTGTCTCATCAAAAACTACATCCACAGTGCCTTCTTTTAGATGCACATCTACATTTTTCACACCTTCCAGCTCTTTAAGAGCATTTGTTACGGCCATTTTGCAGTGTCCGCAAGTCATTCCTTCTACGTTTAATGTAATGTCCATTAAGAATTCCTCCTTTATATCGTTCCATTTTCTATTTTCACGCGTTTCAAACGAAGCGCGTTTGTCACAACCGATACAGAGCTGAATGCCATAGCCGCTCCCGCAACCCAAGGCTCCAATAATCCAGCTGCTGCCACAGGAATGCCAATAGAATTATAAAACAAAGCCCAAAATAGATTTTGTCGAATGTTTCTCATCGTTTTACGACTTAACTCAATCGCATTTGGAATATGTGCCAGATCTCCGCCAACCAACGTTACATCAGCCGTTTCAATCGCGACATCCGTTCCTGTGCCGATGGCCATTCCGATATCCGCTTTTGCAAGAGCGGGAGCATCATTGATCCCATCGCCGACCATCGTCACTCGTTTTCCTTGTTTTTGGAGTTCTTCAACGATTTTCGCTTTGTCTTCAGGGAGCACTTCGGCATACACATGATCCACATTCACTTGCTTCGCTATCGCTTCAGCCGTGCGTTGATTGTCTCCCGTTACCATGTACACTTCTATACCCATTTGTTTTAAAGTTTGAATGGCTTCTTTGGAGCTTTCTTTTACGGTATCCGCGACAGCAATGATGCCGGCAATCTGATGGTCAATGGCAACCAGCATGGCGGTTTTCCCTTGTTTTTCAAAATCCGCCATTTGATTTTCATGCTCGGATATGTCAATCGAGTGTTCCTTCATCAATTTTCGCGTTCCAACAAGAACATGTTTGCCTTCAATAACAGCTTCAATTCCGTGGCCGGGAATGGCGGAGAAATGCTCCGATGGTTTTATGGAAATCGCTTGTTTTTTTCCGTATTCCACTATCGCCTGGGCCAGCGGATGTTCAGAAGCGCTCTCGGCTGAAACGGCATAATCAAGCATGCCATTTTGAAACTCTACTACATCTGTTACTTCTGGTTTTCCCTTTGTAACAGTACCTGTTTTATCCAGCAGCACAGCATTGATTGTATGCGTTCCTTCTAAATACTCACCCCCTTTAAAGAGGATCCCTTTTTCCGCCCCTTTACCGGTTCCGACCATAATGGATGTCGGAGTGGCCAATCCAAGCGCACAAGGACAGGCGATGACAAGAACCGCAATGGCCACTTCAAGCGCCTTTGGCAAGTCACCCGGCGCCACAATGAAGTACCATATCATAAACGATGCAACAGAAATCCCTACCACAATAGGCACGAAAATTCCTGAGATGACATCTGCCATCCGCTGAATCGGCGCTTTAGAACCTTGAGCCTCTTCAACGATTTTAATGATATTGGCAAGGGCCGTCTCTTTTCCTACCTTTTCGGCTCGAATGGTCAGTACGCCATTTGTATTCAAAGTAGCTCCTATGACAGCGTCTCCTTCTTTCTTATCAACCGGAATCGATTCGCCAGTAATCATGGATTCGTCCACGGAGGATATCCCGGAAATAACAGTGCCGTCTACCGGGATTTTTTCTCCGGGTTTGACAAGAATGGTATCTCCGATCACCACTTCTTCAAGCGGAACTTTTACTTCTTGACCATTACGGATCACAAGAGCTTCTTTTGCTTGCAAGCTCAACAGCTTAGAGATGGCTTCTGTCGTTCTTCCTTTTGCCAGTGACTCGAAGTATTTTCCGACCAGTACAAGCGTAATCAGCAAGGCACTTGTTTCAAAATACAATTTCGGCATATATTCGGGATTGGCTAAAGTTTTAAACGCTTCGTACAAGCTGTAAAAGTAAGCGGCCGATGTTCCAAGAGCTACTAATACATCCATGTTGGCGCTTTTGTTCCGCAATGCCCGATATGCCCCAACATAAAAAGGACCGCCTATGTAAAACTGAACGGGTGTCGCTAATAGAAGCTGGAACCATGGATTCATTAATAAATGCGGCAGCGGCAAGCCTAAATCAAAAGGCATATGAGCAATCATCGTATAAAGCAAGGGCAATGATAAGATGATCGAAATAGCCAGCTGTCGTTGCTTTTGTTTCAGCTGCACTTTTCTTCGATCAGCTTGATCTTGTTCTTCATCGTGGATCTGTCCCTTGTAGCCTAGCTTTTTGATTTTTTCTAAAATATCTTCTACAGAAGAAACGCCTTCATTGTATTCTACAACCGCACTGTTTGTCGCCAGGTTAACAACCGCACTTGTAACGCCCTCCATGCGTTTTAGCCCTTTTTCGATACGAGTCGCACAGGCCGCGCATGTCATCCCTTCAATATCCAGCGTTACTTTTTCAGTCGCAACGCCATATCCTAATTTGTTAATTCTTGTTTGAATATCGGCTACACTTTGTTTAGCCGGATCATATTTAACCGTTGCTTTTTCCATCGCTAAATTGACATTGGCTTCTACTCCATCCATCTTGTTCAGCACTTTCTCAATACGATTGGAACAAGCGGCACATGTCATACCAGTCACTTTTAATGTGACGATCTTTTGTTCACTCATAAAGCATTCCCCCCTTTACTTAGAGAATTGCTTAACAACTTCCATTAACTCTTGAATGGATTCTTCTCCGTTGCCTTCACGAATAGCTTTAGAAACACAATGATTGGCATGACGTTCCAACAAATTAAAACCTACTTTCTTTAATGCGGCTTGAATAGCCGAAATTTGAACTAAAATATCAATACAATAACGGTTGTCCTCCACCATTTTTTGCACTCCACGCACTTGTCCTTCAATGCGTTTCAAGCGCTTTATTAAACTTTCAATTTCTTCCTCTGTTCGGGGAACCATTTTAGGATTGATGGAATTATCTTCACAGTGGTCCACTGATATCACCTCATTCTGATCGCATCTTCATTATACATTATACCGGTAAGGGGTATAAAACACAACCATACAGCCCCATTTTATTCTTATTTTTTGACACCATCCCGCAAAAACATCATCGAATACCAATCACTAAAAGGCGTTCTCCTTTTAGACTTTTTCCTGTTATGCATTAGACTTGCTGCCCAATCGTAATGTATACAGTGAAACTCCCCCTACAGCCGGGGGTTCTTCCACTTGCGATCATCCATTTTTCTATTTCGTTAAAATCTTCCTGACTTAAAAATCGAATACAAAAGCCAAAAAAACATGAGTGTTGCCACCACGAATCCCATCTCAATGGCAGGAAATTTCCACAACAACGTGGATTGTCTATTCATGGAAGAACCGATAATGATCCCAACCATAATGATGCTGAAAGACAATAAAACAATGCTAAATGATAATCGATTACTGATCTGATCCAATTTCTTTAAAAAAAGATCCAGTTCCGGGATGCCGACCTCCATACGAAGTCTTCCCCGCTTGACCAAAGAAGTAAATTCTTTCATGTGTTTTGGAAAGTCCAAAATCAATTCTCTATAATCAGAAACTTGCTTCCATACCGTTTCTGCTACATTTTTGGGATGGTATCGTTCTTTTAACAGTCGACGGCCAAATGGTTCGGCAATATCGAGTATGCTGAATTCAGGATCAAGATTTTCAACTACGCCTTCAACCGTCAGCAAAGTTTTTCCTAATAATGATAAGTCGGCCGGAATTCGGATTGAATGCTGAAAAGCTAAACGAAATAAATCGTTCACGGCCTCCCCTAAACGAATTTGGCTTAAAGGAACATCATAATACTTTTCCCTCATACGTTCTACATCAGCTCGCAACTGTTTCATGTTTACATCATCCGGAATCAATCCCATTGCACTGATCGAATGAATCACCCCATCGGTACTTTGACGCATCAACGAAATGATTAAAGATGAAAAATGATATCTCATATCGGGAGTAAGCCGCCCTACCATTCCAAAATCGAGAAAAGCAATGATCTCTCCAGGTAATACTAGTACATTTCCTGGATGCGGGTCCCCGTGAAAAAAGCCACCGATGAAAACTTGTTGAAAAATTCCTTTTGCAAGACGTTCAGCTAAGTTTTTTAAGTTGTAGCCATTTTTCTTCATTTGGTCTATTTCATTGAATTTTACCCCTTCGACATATTCCATCGTTAATACTTTTTTAGTGGTATACTCCCAAAAAACTTTTGGAACATAGATGGTAGAGTCATCTTTAAACTGATTGGCAATTTTCTCCGCATTCCGTGCTTCATTCGTATAATCGAGTTCTTCGCGAAGGGACTTAGAAAATTCATCCATCATATCACGGATTTGATACTTTGCTGCCAATTCCGATCGTTGTTCAGCTAATGTCGCCAAATCTTGAAGAATTTCCAAATCTGTTTCAATCACAGTTGTAATATTTGGACGTTGTATTTTGACTGCTACCTGTTCCCCGGTGCGCAAAGTGGCCCGATGGACTTGTCCGATCGAAGCAGCCGCAAGCGGCACGTCCTCAAAATGGAGAAATATGTTTTCAATTTCCTCTCCTAATTCACTTTGAACAATTTCACGCACTTCTTGAAAAGAGAAAGGTGGAACATGGTCTTGCAGTTTTTCTAATTCTCTGATGATTTCTTCAGGAATCAAATCAGGGCGAGTACTGGCGATTTGCCCCAATTTCACGAAAGTAGGACCTAATTCTTCCAGAACGATTCTAATTCGTTCACCGACAGATTTAGAAGCTTTTTCTTTCTTCTCGAAAAACAGACGCTGAGGGAGGGAGAGAAATTGAGTAATGCCGGTTTCCTCGACCACCATTCCAAAGCCATTGCGAATCAACGTAATAGCAATATCGCGATAACGACTGATATGACGAATTCTTTTCCCAATCATACTATATCCCCTTCAAAAGACTAGGAACCCGAGACAGGGTTCCTTTACTTATCATCATTTTCCAATTTCTGAATTCGTTGTTCCAGTTTTTGAATATCCTCTTTTGTCGCTAAATCCAATTCGTTTAATATTTGTTTGATTTGCTCCCGTACAATGCGTTGTAATCCTTTTTTTTCTTCTTCTCCCCGCTGAATCAGCTGATTGACCATGTCTTTTGATTCTTCCAGAGACAACTCCCCTTTTTTCACCAAATCATTCACAAATTTTTCTGCTTGTTCCTTGCTTGTAACAGCTAAACCAAGTCCAAATGACAATCCTTTTTTGATTAAATCCATTTCCAATTCAACCCCCTATACTATTTTATTCTAACAAAGATAACACTTCAGGAATCTTCCGTTGAGCTTCTCGCTCACCAGCTTCAATGCATTCTCGGATTCTGCTTGTGTCGAACGCTAAAATATGACCTACTTCCGGACGAAAAACGACATCTGCATACTTCAAGTTGACACGGCGCTGCACGGTCATCATAATTGTAAACGAACGATAAACCGTTTCGAATATATTACGAGGTTCCTGTTCATCATGTTCCCTTTCGACATCTACTGCAAGGATCTTATCCATTCCGGCTTCATGAAGCAAGTCGGCAGGGAGATTATTTAAAATTCCACCATCCACCAATACTTTGCCTTGATAATGAACAGGAGAAAAAATACCAGGAACCGATGTGGTTGCTCGAATAGCCAAGACAAGGCTGCCTTCTTTCATCACGAAAACACTTCCTTTGATCAAATCGACCGATACTGCCCGAAACGGTATCTTCAAATCCTCGATTTTAATATCACCAAGCCCTTTTTGCTCCAAAAATTGAATCAAAATAGCGTATATTTTATTTCCGGCTAAAATTCCACGTTTTCGAATTCCAATATCCATCAATCGATAAGATGGCGTGCTTAGAACAAACTCTTCAATTTCTTCTACATCAATACCCGCGGCAACTAAGCCTCCAATCGCACCGCCCATACTCGTTCCCGATATAAAATCAATGGGGATTTGATGCTTCTTTAATACTTTTAACACTCCAATATGGGCTATCCCGCGTACGGCACCGCCTCCTAAAGCAATTCCTACTTTCACAACTATTCTGTCCCTTCACCAGAAGATTTATGGGTATGGTACCATTTTTCGCTTTTTTGCCGCAAAAGGAAACTGTTGAAGAAAAATGATCTGGATGAATTCAAAACAGTTTCTTATCCTATAGTTTATTCAATCGAGTAACAAGTCCATGCCTCATTTTAATCGTTCAACAGGATAACTTCTTTGATAAGCCCAATGAAGACAAATCAGCGATTCAATCTTTGTGAAGGCTGGTGAAAGTGGATAAATCTTTATTTTAATCTTAACATTTTTCAAACAAAAATTCGCATTTGGCATGCTCTTTTTTATATATTGTCAAATCAACTCCATTGGCGCCTGTTTCATGTCCCTTTTTCTTAATGACCATCTCATTCATTTCCCCCGTTCGTTTGTATAAGAGCGGTTGTCAACTCGCCAATCGCCTGCCGAATTTCATCCTGCGTATTGTAAAAATGGGGAGCGATTCGGATGACGTCGTTTCTTGCAGAAACAATGATATTTCTCTCTTTCAAAATAGATACAATCTGCTCAGCATTTTTCACATAAAAAGCTGTCATGGCGCCTCGCTGATCAGCAGATAGAGGCCCAGCAACGTGTAATCCTTTTTCTTGTCCATAATCTAATGCGAATTGAGCTAATGGATTTAAATAAGAAGATATATTCTCCACTCCTATATCAAGAAGCAAACGAAGAGCGGCGGCAGCGGCATAAGCGCTGATAAAAGAAGGTGTACCAGTTTCAAAACGACGTGCTCCAGCTGCTAATGTGAATTGATGAACGTTGAATTTCGAATGATTTTCTTGACCAAACCATCCTGTTATACGAGGCTTCCATTTTTCTGCTAATTCTTTTTTTATATATAAGAAGGATATGCCCGGAATACCTAATATGTATTTCCTCGTTCCTGCCGCCAATATGTCAATATCCATTTTCTTTACATCAATAGGAACTTGTCCTGCTGATTGATAAGCATCCACCAATAAAAGAGAACCTTTACGATGGACAATTTCCGCGATTGCTTGAATATCTTGTTTGAATCCATTGTGATAACCAATATGGGAAATGGATGTGATGAGCGTATCAGAAGTTACATAACGTTCGTAATATTCTAAAGGGATCACTCCTTGTTGTGAAGGAATAAATCTCACATTTGCTCCAAATTTCTCCTGAGCAAGCCATACATGACCGACGGTTGGAAAGTCCATATCTGTAGTCACAACGATATTTTTACCTTTTTCAAAAAAAAGAGAAGAAGCAATAGCAGAAAAAATGTCAGATACCGAACTGAATACAGCAATCTCATCAGGTGCAGCACCAATTAATTTTGCAAAACTGGATTTTGCCTTTTCCACTTCCTTTATGGCTTGATTCCAATTAACGCCCATCGATAATAAACTATTCATATACTCTTCAATCGATTCGGATACAGTTTTTGAAATGGCGCCTTGCGAACAACTCGCCAGATGGATTTTCGACTCTAAAACAGGAAATAAAGAACGATAATGTGCAAACGGGTGTTTCAATCCTAACTCCTCCTTTCGATTCCGCTTAAAAAGTTTCCACTGCTTCTTGATCTCCCTATTATGATCGTCATCAGTAACTGGATTCACTTTTAGACTATTACTATGTTTAATAGACTTACAAGAGTTTTTAATCTTAGTATTGATAGTTCAATCATTGGCGAGGAAAATGAAACCTCGTTACGAATGATTTCCACCACTGTGATCCAGAAACCCGGCTTTTATATTATCAGCGTGAATCCAATATATATGGCTGCTCCCCACATTACCAATGCTGAAATTTTGTTGAAAATCCTCATCAAGCGTCCAGATTTATCTATCTCCCCTGTTATCCGGCCAGCCACTGCCAGTCCCGCAAACCAGATCCAAGAAACCAGAATACAAGCAAGTGAGAAGGCCATTTTTTCAGACCCATTGTATTGAAGTGAACTCGTTCCGATCACTCCAACCGTATCCATGATCGCATGAGGATTCAGCAACGAGACCGATGCCGAAAACACAACTTGTTTTAAAGGAGTAAAAGTTTCTTTGGCAGTATTTTCGTTCTTTCCTTTTTCAGCAGCAGGAGTGCTTTTCCAAGTACTCCACCCCATATAGAACAAAAACACCATTCCAGTGGTTAATAGGATCGTTTTGATCCAAAAAGAACCCAAAACCATAAGAGATACACCCAAAACAGCAAGGGTGATTAAAAGTGTATCGCATATTGAAGCCGTTAAAACGACCGGGAAAGCATGGATAAAGCGTTTCTGAAGGGCCCCCTGATTAAAAACAAAAACGTTTTGGACGCCAAGAGGAAGGATTAGTCCAAATGCGAGAATAAGTCCGTGAATGAAGGCTTCTGTCATTCAAATCCCCCCTATTGCTATCGTATGAATACCATTTTACTCGAATATCAATCGTTGTCTCCAACCAATTGGTTGGATTCGATACCAACTAAGTTGTATAATCAAAACAAGCATTATGGGGAGAGGACGAAATGAACATTTTTCTAATAAATGCGTTTACGGATCAACCATTTGCGGGAAACGCTGCTGCTGTTTGTTTTTTACCGGAATCAAAAGATGCGGGATGGATGCAAAAGGTAGCGAAGGAGATCCATTTGCCAACAACTGCTTTTATCAAACATACAAATGGCAAATTCAGCTTGCGTTGGTTTACTCCGTCTATGGAAATCCCCCTCTGTGGTCATGGAACTTTGGCTAGCGCCTACGTTTTATGGGAGATGGGATACATAAAAGCGGAAAATCCAGTAAGTTTTAGCACAAAAAGCGGAGTACTGACTGCCACCGTAAAGAATGGCTGGATTGAACTTGATTTTCCATCCGCTCCGGACCACGAAATCAATGCTCCGGACAGACTGATTCAAGCATTGGGAGTTGTACCAAAATACGTAGGAAAAAATCAGCTTGATTATATCGTCGAAGTCGAGTCAGACGATGTAGTAAAAAATCTCATACCTGATATCGATTCCATTGCCCAACTCCCAATTCGTGGAGTCATCGTGACAAGCCGATCAAGTTCCGGAAGGTTTGATTTCATTTCTCGGTTATTTTCTCCCGCACAAGGGATTGTCGAAGACGCCGTTACCGGTTCGGCACATTGTTGTTTGGGCCCTTATTGGAAGCGCCGATTAAACAAAGACGAGTTTATTGCCTATCAAGCCTCAGCCAGAGGAGGAATGATAAAGGTCAAAATGGCAAACAACCGTGTCCTATTATCCGGTAAAGCTGTCACAGTTATAAAAGGAGAGCTTTTTGTTTAATGCCCTATCTTCTCTAAAGACTCATCCAAATAGATGAATTCAAAAATTTTTTATGGGAGAGAATTTTTTCATGATCGAATTGGATTGGAAACCCGACAAATCATCTCCAACTCCCCTCTACATCCAAATCAAAGAGTATATAAAAGAAAAAATTGAAACAGGAGAATGGACTGTAGGGATGAAAATCCCTCCTCAACGTACATTAGCCCAAGCATGGGAAGTGAACCGCAGTACGATCGTGGCGGCTGTGGAAGAATTGATTGCTGATGGATTGCTGGAAGGAAAAAGCGGGAGCGGTACCAAGATTATTAATAATACATGGTCCTTGATGAACTCTGCCCCGCCCCCAGATTGGAATTCCTATGTGCAAGCAGGGAGCCATTATCCTAATTTGCCTACGATACAGGAAATCAATCAAGCAGAATTTGCTCCAAATATCATCCGGCTGGGAACAGGAGAGCTTTCGCCTGATTTATTTCCTCGTGAGATGATGAAAGAAGTCTTTAAACGACTGCCGGACCGCATCAATTCACTAGGCTACGAAGAGCCTAAAGGGCTGCTGTTTCTTAGGGAACAGCTTAGCGGATATTTAAAAACCATAGGAATTGAGGCTTCCCCTTCTTCCATTTTGATTGTGTCCGGAGCTTTACAAGCATTGCAATTGATTTCAATGGGCCTCTTGCAGCGAGGGTCTACGATCTTTCTAGAAAAACCATCATACCTGTATTCCCTGCATGTGTTTCAATCTGCCGGGATGCGATTATTTGGACTTCCTATAGATGAAGATGGAGTTCAAATAAAAAAGATTACGGAACAAAAAAAGCGGCAAAACGCTGCGTTGCTTTATACGATCCCGTCCTTCCATAATCCAACAGGAATTTTGATGTCTGAAGAAAGACGAAGAGAATTGATGGATGTATGTGAACAGGAGCGACTGCCGATTATTGAAGATGACGTATATAGGGAACTTTGGCTCGATTCTCCGCCTCCCCCGCCTTTGAAAGCCATCGATAAAAATGGACTTGTTCTGTATCTCGGGAGCATGTCGAAAACATTGAGTCCCGGCTTGAGAATCGGCTGGGTAGTTGGGCCGATCCCTGTCATTGAGCGATTGGCGGATATTAAAATGCAAACCGATTACGGATCCAGTTCCTTGTCCCAGTGGGCGGTTGCGGAATGGCTTTCAAGCGGATTATACCATCGCCATTTGGATGAGGTCAGAAAAGCATTGAAGGTGCGAAGAGAGGTCATGAATGATTCATTGCAAAGGTATTTTTCCGACATTGCGACCTGGTCTGTTCCAAAAGGCGGTTTTTATATATGGCTTCGCTTATTACCTTCACTCTCTATACGTGAACTTTTTGAAAAAGCATTAGAACACGGAATTCTATTGAATCCAGGAAATGTCTACGATCAACATGCGACTCAGTATCTTCGACTTTCTTATTCCTATGCTTCTATAGCTGATTTGAATAGAGGAATGGTTCTTCTTTCGAAAGTGATCCGTGAGCTAACCACTTAACTCTCGATTGAGCCAAAAAAGTCACTGAAGTTCACAACGGCTTTTTTGGCTATAGGGAGTGTTCAAAAACTTGAAGACTAGCGACAGTTGGCAGGGCAGAAAATGACGAGCAGGTCAATTGACTGGCACCCAAATTTTCGAATAAAAATCAGGGCTGGCGGGATCTTCATTTGTATACACTTCTAACGCTGGTGTTCCTGCGTGCTTATAGCCACTAGATGGGAACCATTCTGAAAAAATTTGTACCCATGCTTTCTGAATAGCTTCAGGCATCGGTCCGTGAACTTCAAATACAGCCCATTTTGATGCAGGTATTTTCAAATTACATAGTCCGTCAGGTGTTTTGCCATCATATTCAGTTGCTACCCAATAATCCATTACTTGCTTCGATTGAGTATGACTGTTAGCGGCACATACACCTAATACACCTTTTATTTCACCATTGTTCAACTTAAATAATAAATCAACTGTCCCATCCTTCTTCCATTGATCCCATAATTTTGGAATACTCTCAAAATTCTCATTATTGACAAACGAAATTTCTCTCTTTATTCCAACTACTTGAAAATGATCTCTTTCAACTAGTGTGTATTTCATTAGTGCTACTCCTTTCAGACCCATGTGTGAATTTAGTCGGGATAAGATTTGTGAACTTCCAAGTTCCTTAAGACTGTCTTGTTGTCCCTTTTTCACTTCATCGCGGTTTTTGTTAATGAAGATTGATGTTTTAAACCCATTTACTCGTAGGTTCACACATTGCTTGGTTGATCTTTTTCACACAATATACCTTCCTTACTGTAGAATAGTAGCCGAGAGAACACTCTCTCGGATGCAAGTGACGGCTATAAATTGATGTTAATAATATTGATTTTTCTGTATAGACAATAATACTTTTATTCACCCGTCTCTGCAAATCGCTTAATTCTTTCCCCGATCTCATCGCGAACACGCTGGAATACAGCCCAATTTTCTTCTTCTGTCCCTTCCGCTTTTGCAGGATCGTCAAATCCCCAGTGTACGCGCTTCACATGCGGCGATGTTACTGGACAGTTATCAGCAGCATGCCCGCATAATGTTACCACCATATCCGCATTGTTTAACAAGTCAGGATCAATGACATCCGATGTTTGGTTCGCAATGTCAATCCCCACTTCTTTCATGGCTTTTACTGCATTCGGATTTAATCCGTGGGCCTCAATGCCGGCACTATATATTTCCCACTCATCACCAAGATATTTTTTGGCCCAACCTTCTGCCATCTGACTGCGGCAAGAGTTTCCGGTGCATAAAAAGTAAATGGTTTTCTTCTTCATTTTCACATGCTCCTTTATTAGATGATAAGCAACCATAAATAAAGTCCAATCAGTGTAATGAGTATGGTTGGTACGGTTAAAATAATCCCGTTTTTAAAGTAGGTTCCCCAAGTAATTTTGACTCCTTTCGTCGATAATACATGCAGCCAAAGGAGGGTGGCCAAAGAACCGATTGGGGTAATTTTAGGCCCTAAATCAGAACCAATCACATTCGCATAAATGAGTCCTTCACGAATGATTCCGGTTGTGTTTGTATTAGCTATGGCTAAAGCATCAATCATTACGGTCGGCATGTTATTCATAATCGATGAAAGAATCGCTGCGATAAACCCCATTGAAATGGTTCCTACAAGTAAACCTTTATTTGCCGCGGCTTGAATCACATCAGATAATACATTCGTCAATCCTACGTTTCTTAATCCGTAGACGACGACATACATACCAATAGAGAAAAAGACAATTTCCCATGGTGCACCTTTTAGTATTTGTTTAACGTGAACAGCTGGGGTTCTTCTACCAATGGACAAGAAAACAAGTGCGACCACTCCCGCAATGATAGACACAGGAATTTTAGTAAATTGACTGATAAAATAGCCTACTAATAAAATACTTAATACACTCCAAGCTATCTTAAACATTTTTTGATCCTTAATGGCTTCAATTGGTTTCTTTAAATGAGACACATCATATTGTTTTGGTATATTTTTTTGAAAATACAAATATAAAACCAAAATACTGGCTCCAAACGAGAAAACGGTAGGAATGATCATGCGCGTTGCATACTCAACAAACTTAATATGAAAATAATCGGCGGAAACAATGTTTACTAGGTTACTAACCACAAACGGTAATGAGGTTGTATCTGCGATAAAACCACTTGCCAGAATAAAAGGCAGTACTTTCTTTTCATCAAATTGTAAAGCTCGTACCATGGCAAGAACAATGGGAGTTAAAATGAGGGCTGCCCCATCATTCGCAAAAAAGGCGGCTACTATGGCTCCTAAAATAGAAACAAAGATAAACATCTTTACTCCGTTTCCTTTTGCCGCTTTTGCCATATGTAATGCGGCCCATTCAAAAAATCCAATTTCATCTAAAATCATTGATATGATAATAATAAAAATAAAAGCAAGAGTCGCATTCCACACAATTCCTGTCACAGTTAGGACATCTTGAAAATCTACTACACCTACCATAATAGAAAGCAGAGCGCCCCCGCATGCAGACCATCCAATAGATAAGTTTTTGGGTTGCCAAATCACAAATATTAAAGTTGCGAGGAAAATCAATGATGCTAGTAGGACGGAAAGCAAAAAATCACCTCTATCGTTATTCACATAAAATTCTTGTGCCTTTTTCTTCAAGTTCTTTTAATTTTTCTTGCTGGTCAGGAACATGAGCCAATATATCTTGAATGAGCGAATACATTTCATGTTCCTTATTGACAGAATAAAAAACCCATTGGGCTTTCTTGGTTTCATTTAGTAAACCTGCATCTTTTAACTTCCTGAGATGTTGGCTAATGGCGGGTTGACTCATCTGAAAAAATTCAACCAACTCACATACGCAACAATTTTTATTGTCTAATAACGCCATCATGGTAAGTCTAGTTTTATCGCCTAATAACTTTAATATTGTCGCGACGTCGTCTATATTCGTAACCACTCGATTCATTTTACCACTCCTCCATTCATATATCATAATATAACAATATGCTTATATAAGCAAATAAAAATAGGATGATATAGTATCGCTTCAAATGTCTTAATAGCCATAAAAAAAGTCGTATTCTAGCCGTATATTTGATCTTTTTACGACTATAATTGTTGCTGTAAAAAATAAAATGAAAAATCTCCCTCGTTTAAAGGGAGATTAATTGCAAATATCTACTTCCGTACATTTTTTCGTTTCTTCTATTTGTATAGTGGTATGATGAATGCCAAATTGTTTATGCAGCTTCTCTCTTGCCTCATATAATAATTGATCCCTATCAATTTGAGGACGGACGACAAGATGACAGCTTAAAGCAGGAAAATCTGAAGTAATGGACCATACATGTAAATCATGAACATTGGTGACTCCCGCCAAAGACAATAATTGATTTTTTACTTCTTGCAAATCAATATTCGATGGTCTCCCTTCCATCAGAATATGGATAGAGTCCTTCACTATGCGCCAACCACTGATCATAATTAAAACAGAAACCAATACACTGGCTATCGGATCGGCAATATTCCAGCCAAAAAGCCATATCAGCAAGCCGGTAACAATGGCCCCGATAGATCCAAGCAAATCCCCCAGCACGTGTAAAAAGGCGCTTCTTATGTTTAGGTTGTCGTTCTTATCCCCTTTCATCAAAATCCATGCAGCTAAAATATTGACGATCAGCCCCATTCCTGCGACTGTCAACATTCCCGAACTCATTACTTTAGGTGGATAATAAAAACGTTGGTATGCTTCATAGAAAATCATGACCGAAATAAGCAATAGTGTCAGTCCATTCAACAATGCAGCTAAAATTTCAAAACGTTTATATCCGTACGTTTTCGTTTCATTTGCTTGCTTTTCCCCTATTTTCAAAGCTAACAAGCTGAAACCTAATGCCGCTGCATCACTTAACATGTGTCCTGTATCAGATAGCAACGCAAGACTGTTCGTCATGATTCCACCGATCAGTTCCACAATGAGAAAAGAGAAAATCAGAAAAAAGCTATATAGCAATGCTTTTCGATTTGCATGATGTGCATGTGAATGACTTCCATGACTGTGATGATGTCCCATATCGAAGACTCCTTTAAGCCATAATTCTGTTTATCAAATTTATTTCTTTAAATGTCTACTTAATTCATTATATACGAGTTTCCCCTTTAAGTTGATTCCATTGGAAAAAACAATCCCAATGAATAAATAGACACTTCACTCGAAAGATGAAAAGTGTTGGCCATCTACAAATGATCCCCATTTATCAAGTTCATTTTACCACACTTATTCAGTAAATTGTGGTACGTTTCACCTTGTATTCGTCATTATTTGATACTTATCTAAACAAGCATGGAAAATCTTGATTTTCCCGTTAAAATCCTTTAATAGATCAATTTCTTTCTAAAACGGTAAAATAAGGTTGGAACCTATAAGCACATTGCGAAAGGATATTACACGGGTGCATAAGTTTACAGATTGTTATGGTCTTGTTTAATAAACTGACCAGGAGAACGAACGGGTAGAAGCACTTTATGAGAAGGATTTTGATTCGTCTTCAATATTTTTGAGGAAATGGAAGTTTCTTTTTCTTGCAAGATAAATGATGTCTGTCGACTCCTTTGTCCAATATGAACACCTATTTCATACGAAGCCGTTCTTCGTTAGAGTTTCTGACGGTTGTTGCGCCTTCTCATTAATCATGATGGTTTGATACCTTCTTTCATTTATACTCATAAAAAGTGGCAGTGGTTTAACTTGCTTTGGATCAAATGATCAACCGTATTCCGCTCAATCGATGTTCGTTGATATGGTATCTAGCATAATCGAGATTGTTTCCGGGAACCATTATCGCTTGTACAAACATATCGACCTTTTTTGATCGATATTCTAAACCAACTTGAGACGTTTTGCGATCTGTCATCAATAGTTATAAACACACTTCGTTTCTTTCCCGCACTAGGGACAACAATGATGTTTTATCCTATTTCAACATAATTGAAAACGCCTCCCGATCTCACCCTCTTCTCTGAACAGTTTTTACTCCGGATTCTTCGCAGTACTTTTCAAAGTAAACATAAGTCATTCGTTGATTCTGACTAATTCCCATATAAAGGGCGTGAGTTTTTTCATCCGGAAATTTTGCCTGAATTCCAACTTTTTATAGAGCTAATCTTTTGAAACAATTCTTCTTTGATTTGAGGGATCGCTTCATTTGCAGAAAAAAATTTTTCTTGTACGAGAAATTGGAAGGTTTCCATAACCCATGGTGCATCTAAATGAGCTTTTCTTATCAAATGAGCTTGTTCAAATACGGTGACCGGATCGCCATAACACAAGATTTCTCCATCATACATGATGATAATTTCATCAGCCCACTGGTAGGCTAGATTCACATCATGGGTAGACAAAATAATGGTTTTTCCCTGTTTTTGGATGTGATCTAATACCTTCATGATTTGTTTTGAAAAATAAGAATCGAGTCCTGCTGTAGGTTCATCTAGAATGATGATTTCAGGATCCATGGCGAGCACCCCTGCTATGGCGACACGTTTTTTTTGTCCTAAGCTTAAAAAATGGGTCGGCTTATCGCTAAATTCTGTCGTTTCTGTCTGCTCCATGGCCCATTCCACTTTTCGCGACACTTCTTCCTTTGGCAGACCCAAATTTTGCGGGCCAAAAGCAATATCTTGAATGACATTAGCCGAGAACAATTGAGAATCCGGATCTTGAAAGACAATTCCCACATGCTTGCGTAATGATAGAAGCGATTTTCGATCATATTTCACTTCTTTGCCTTTAAAACGAATGGTTCCGTTTGTCGGTTGCAGAATACCATTCAAATGCAGCAGCAATGTAGATTTCCCGGCTCCGTTATTACCTAATATGGCTATTTTCTTTCCCTGCTTAACCGTAATGGAGAGGTTTCTTAAAGCGATGGTGCCATCCGCATAACAATGAGTTAAATTTTCGATGTCAAAAAGAATTGGCTGCATTATAAAATTCCTCCAAACTGTACATAGATAAAGGCCATTCCTGCCAATATAAGTAAAATGATAAACCAATTGACAAGGGAATAACGATAAGATGGATCAAAAAACAAAATTTCATCCCCGTAGCCTCTGGAATTCATGGCAATGGATAATTGTTTCGTCCGTTCAAACACTTTTAAAAACAGGATAGAAATCAACAGTCCAAGAGATTTCATCCCTTGTCGTATCGTGATATATCCTAGTCGGGAAGACTGTGATTGATAAATATTGATCGATTCTTCCATGATGACGAAAATGAATCGATACGTTAAGGTAATCAACTCAATAAATATAGAATGGATTGGATGGCATACAGGAAAGAGAAAGTCATCGAACCGTGCGTGACTTGGGGCAGGTATTTCCTTCATTGCTACTGAGGTTGCACAAGCTTCATCATCCGCTCTCTCGTCATCCTCTTTGCGGTGAAAGTTTGAGGCAAGCTTGTGCAACATAACAACCGGCTTCATAACGTAATAACGCCAATTTCACCATCAGGCCTATTCATCACATATTGGATTCAGATGCTTTGAAAACAAAAATACGAAAACTATTTTTCACTGTTTACTTTTTGGAACTCTATTGATTTAAGGCTTTTTTCTACTTGATCGACCACCGAATGGATCAATTCTGCTGCCGTTACATGTTGGCTAAGACGTGGATTTTGTCCACACCAGAGTGACATCCATTCTCTTTTTCCTTGCTTGGCTGCTTCTTTACGAATGGTTTGGGTGAGGTTATTTTGAATAGGATACGGCGGCAATTCCCTCTCATAGTTTTTCATCATCCTTATAAATTCATTGTTCACCCCTCTTGCCGGCTTGCCACTGAAGGCCGACGTGATCGCTGTTTGCTCTTCGCTGCTGTTTAAAATTGCTTTTTTGTGCAGTTCATGAGCTCCGCTTTCCTTACAGGTCACAAAAGCTGTTCCCATCTGAACGGCTTGCGCTCCTAATATTAGCGATGCCAGCACACCTCTCCCGTCCATAATCCCGCCGGCCGCGATCACCGGAATCTTCACCCGATCGGATACTTGCGGTATTAACGTTATGGTTCCAATCATCGCTTGGTCAAATGGTTCCGCAAAACTCCCTCTATGTCCACCCGCTTCACTTCCCTGGACGACAATCATATCCATCCCGGCGTCTTCATTTTGTATGGCTTCGTTTACGGTTGTAGCCGTTCCGATTACCACAATATCGTTGTCTTTTAATTGCTCGATCACATTTCTCGGCGGGATGCCAAATGTAAAGCTTGCGACGGGAATTTTGTTTTTTATAACAATTTGAATCTGTTCTTCAAAAGTGGAGTTGTTCAGTATCGGATCTTCTTTTTTCTTTTCGATCCCCAACTTTTGGCGAATGGGTTCCAATAATTGATTTGCTCTTTCTATTTCCTCTTGAACAATAACCGGATTTTCAGGAACGAACAAATTCACCCCAAATGGTTGGTCAGTCCACTCCTTTACTTTTTGAATGGATGATTCCAAATCTTTCGGAGTCATATAACCGGCCCCGATCATCCCCAAACCTCCTGCATTCGATACAGCCGCAACCAGTTCAGGCGTAGTAATTCCGCCAGCCATCCCTGCTTGAATGATGGGATACTTTAACGATAATCTTTTCGTCACTTCCGTTTCATGCCACATCATGATAAACCTTCTTTCTTTATGAATATACTGACTTTTCTTTATATTAAGTTTATTATTTGCCATCCGCTATGTAAATACAAAAGCCATCGGATGAAAATAGTAAACAAACCGGAAGAATTACGATCGAACAGAAATCTAAATGATTTCAAAATGTCAACGGCATGAATCTTTTCTCAGGCAAATCTTTACTCATAATGGAACTGAAGATCGATAAAATTGTTTCAATTTGATGGATTTTGCAACATAGTGATTGTGAAAATACGAAAGTCTTATATAATAATAGTAGCAAGATGTTTTGACCAATTGTTTTTCAAAACAAAAAACAGCGGGAATAATAAAAAGTCTCCCTACTTAAGTATGGATGATGATCTTTTACGATTCAAAGCAACGAATTTTAGATGGATAACAGCCACACGTGAGAAAAGGAATCATACATTTACAAATCAATAGCGCAGTTCTTCATTTTTCTTTGAATGGCTGCTCCTTTCAACCTTCATTCGTTGCCCTTATCATTGGAATTCGAGGAAAGGAGAGAATGACCGTGTATTTTGCTCTTATGACTTTGTTGTATATTGCCTCGGTTGTAATACTATTTGTCGGGGGATATCAAATTATCAAACATGAAGAAAAATAAAAACGCCACCATTGCGTTTGAGTTTTCCCCTCTTCTTTTTTCTCCTTCTGTTTGACGGAAGAGGGGGAATTGCTTTAAGAACCGAACCTTCTTTTATCTTTTCATTTCATTCATAACCATCTTTCGGTCGAAAAACTTATCACAGGTGAAATGTTGCTGTTTCTAAATAATTCGCCGTTTTGCGATCACAAAAGAAAAGCGGGTTGTTTGACCGTTTCTCTCCTTTTTTGAGTATCTGCTCGAAATGACGCGAATAGGAGAGTGTTAGAACATACTCCAAGAATACTTCTTAGACAGCATTTCCAACAATTTCACTCCCGCTATGCTGTTTCCTTTATGATCTAAAGCCGGGCCGAATACTCCCAATCGATTAGGCACCGCTCCCATAATTCCGCCCGAAACCCCGCTTTTTGCCGGAATCCCTACTTTAGAAGCAAATTCACCGGAAGCGTTATACATACCGCATGTTACCATAAACGTTTTGCAAAGTCTCGCTATATCGGCCGGCAGGAGTCTTTTTCCAGTCATCGGTTCTACCCCGTCCATCGCGAAAACAACCCCTATTCTGGCCAAGTCAAAACAATCTAATTCAATAGCGCACTGTTTTGTATAAAGACAGATCAGTTCTTCCACATCTTCTGTGATAATTCCATCCTGCTTCATGTAATAGCAAAGAGAACGATTGATAAAAGAAGTTTCAAACTCCGATTTCGCCACTTCTTGAGAATAAGTAATTTTTGAATTTCCGGTTAATTCATGTACAAAGTGCAAAATGCGTTGAAATCGTTCTTCGATGTTTTTTCCTTTAATCATATGAGTCACAGCTAAAGCCCCGGCATTAATCATCGGATTTAAAGGTTTGGATGGGTTGTTTATTTCCAATTTTAAAATAGAATGGAAAGGATCTCCTGTTGGTTCATATCCGACCTTATGAAACACGGATTCTTCCCCGCAATCCATCAGTGCCAATGCAAGAGTGAGTACTTTCGAAATGCTTTGCAATGTCATTTTTTGTTGTATGTCCCCTGCCGATAGGCACGTTCCGTCGGGGTAGTATATAGTGGCTGATAAGTCATGAGGATTCGCTTTTTTTAAAGCGGGAATATAATCAGCTACCGTACCGTATTTTGTATAATGTTTCGCTTCCAATAATAATTCATTTAACTCCTCGCTTGATTGACAAGACAATGTTCGTCACCCGCTTTATCATTTGAATCTTAAAGAAGAGACACATCAGTTCTAGTATAGGTCAAAAGGAGAATCTCTAATCTTGTATCTTCAAACCGTTTTTTATCAATGCATCAGATCTTGTTGCAATCTTTTTGCTATCTAATACATACGACATCATTTTGAAACTTCTTTTATTAAGATAGCGCAAAGGTTATGGAAAAGGGTGATGGGGTCTGCATGGCTAATGGTTCTTTGGATATACTTCTAAAGAGGCATTTTTACTGAAAAGGGAGGAATTCAGTTGGCAAAAGAAAATTTTTCAACGAATACGACAACTCCTCATTTTGTCCAAAAAACGATGGAAGAGATTTGGAGTTCGACATGCGGATCGTGGCAAAATTGTAATAACGCGAACATTTCGTCTTTCTTATCTCAATGCTTGGAACACAACATCGATCCACAGTTCTGCTTCGATTGGATTTCCCAACACAGCAACGAAATCCCCAATTGGTCTACTGTTTCGAATACCGCTCGTGAATGGGTCAATCAGCATACTTCTACTGGTTCACCCCTCTCTTCTGAGAACGGCATTTCTTAAAGGCCGTCACCTGTTGCAACAGGGATCATCGAATAAGAATAAAAAAAGGAAAGGGCAATATGAAAAACCGCTTTCCTCTTGTGAACACTCATCCAAGTTCATTTTTTCATCTGCTTTATAAGGCCATGGGGTGAGGAAATGATGCAACCATTCCCTCACTCTTTCAATGCCGGATGACGGAAAAAATCACTGTTGATGAAATTTTCCGTTTTGGAAATCCAATATTGCTTGGCGAATCTCTTCTTGTGTTGTCATCACAAACGGTCCGTACGCTACCACCGGTTCATTGATCGGTTCACCGGCATACAATAACACCCGCATCTTTTCTTTCGCTGTTATTTTAATGATACTATCTGAATCTTCGTTATCCCTAGTTAAAAAGAGCACTTGTCCGGCACGGCCTTCCGTTTCATCCACGCCAAAAAATCCGCTTCCTTCCAAAACATAAAGAAATCCGTTATAGCTGCCCGGAAGATCCTGAACTATGCTAGCTTTCGGTTCCAAGTCGATCTCCACCATCGTTATAGGCACATGGTTCAGTGTTTTTGCTTTTACACCTTGAGAAGAGCCTGAAAAAACACGTATGACGGCCCCCTCCTCTTTCCGTACCGGTACGCTTTCTCTTTTTAAGTTTTGATAACGTGGTTCAGTCATTTTCTTTATTTTTGGCAAATTAATCCACAGCTGCAAGCTGTGAACGGTGGAACCAGGCGCCGGATCTTCTTTATGAATAACCCCTCTTCCTGCCGTCATCCATTGAACATCTCCTGCTTCCAATTTTCCTTTACCCGCTTGATTGTCTTCATGTTCTAGTGTTCCGTCGATCACATATGTCACTGTTTCAATGCCGCGGTGAGGGTGAAAATCAAAAGCTCCTTTTTGGAAAACATCTTCCATCAACATCAAAAATGGATCATATTCTTTCCAATTTCCTGGTTCTAATACATATCCATTTTGATGGATGGGACTGTTTTGTTTTAAGTTTACTGATTGAATACGGCGAATGCCTCGTTCATTCATCGTTGACCCCTCCTAATGTCAAAATTGAATCTAACCGATATTGAACGGTTTGAATAAATCTATCCACTTAGGATATTTTTTTGGCGAATTTCAAAACGCAAGAATACACGGGACAAATCATCAAGCTCCGAATCGCCGCGATTTATCATTCTCACTACGGTTCTTTTATTTCCTTTGCAAAATGCAGTACTTGCATTGCATCCTTTTATAATCTCGAGAAATCAATCTCCAAGACAATCGGACAATGATCGCTTCCCATCACATGAGAGTGAATATCAGCCGTTTTTAAAAAACTGGATAATCTGTTGGATGCAATAAAATAGTCGATTCGCCAGCCAATATTGCGCTCTCTTGCTTTATTGATATAGGACCACCATGTATAAGCCCCTTCTTTTTCGGGATAAAAATATCGAAACGTATCGATAAAGCCCGCATTCAGCAATTCCGACATTTTCGCCCTTTCTTCTTTTGTAAAACCTGAATTTCCTTGATTGGATTTCGGATTCCTTAAATCGATTTCTTGGTGAGCGACATTGAGATCCCCGCATAAAAGAACAGGCTTGTCCTTATCTAAATCGATGAGATAACTTCGGATTCGATCTTCCCATTCCAAACGATAAGGAAGCCTTGCCAGATCCCTTTGTGAATTAGGGGTGTACACATTCACCAAATAAAACTTTGGAAACTCCAATGTTATTATTCTTCCTTCCGGCTCGTTTTCAACGTCGCCCAGTCCGTAATGAACGGATAAGGGCTCTTCTTTCGTGAATACAGCGGTACCGGAATACCCCTTCTTCTCTGCATAATTCCAATATTGATGGTAGCCTTTTAAATCCAATTCAATTTGTCCGGATTGCAATTTCGTCTCTTGAACACAAAAGATATCTGCATCCACTTCTTGAAAATAATCGAGAAATCCCTTGCGTACACAAGCCCGAAGGCCGTTTACATTCCACGATACAAGTTTCATCAGCTGATCCTCTTCTCCTCACTTGTGAATGTTTCGATTAAATCATCACTTTCTCTACTATACTACTACGAAAATAAGCAATTCACACCCATTTAGCCTTTAACAAGTGGAATCATCTTAAAGTAAAAATGGTTCAAAAAACCGTTATTCGTGAATATAGGAATTTTCTTGATTGCTGAAGGTTGTAAGGTTTCATTCAAAGAATAAGTAATTTTTCCGAATCCTAACAAAAACGTCCAAAGAGAGGACGGCTTTTTGTCATTCTAATCGTTAAGATTTTTTCGATTGGCGCTACGGTGTGTGGGGTTATTTCTCTTTCCACCCGCGTATTAAAATGTTAAATAAACATTTAAGCATTCTTCTGCTGTTGGCTGATAGAAACAGTGCAATTTGTAGCGGCCTGCCAACGGCTGATTGTACCAACGCGGAGGACAATCGCCCTCTGGCCGAAAATACCATAAACTGAATTTTGCCGGCCAGTGCCTTTCTCCATTTATCACCCTTCTTGCTAAACGCTTTTCTTTTTCTCTCGCTCTTTGATAAAAGTATCCATATAAAACGGCTTCGAAAGCATGTGGTTGAAATACCATTTGCGGAATGGTTCGAATTCCTACGAAATCTGAACAATTGGCCCTAATGCGATTGATGCCTACGTTCCCCACACACAACATTCCGTAATCGCCTTCGCCTTCTGCCTCAGCTCTGATCAATCTCGCTAAAAGGGCGACGTCCGATTCTCTCGCCTTTACAACGGCCATATTGCCACCTCCCAATTCGTCTCCTTTATCATATTGCGTGATTCCATGAAAGATGACGATGCAATTAGAAAAACCTTTAAAATGGCCTTGTTGGAGCTGAAACAATATTTGGTGATCGGCTAGTTTAGAAGATGGATACAGTGAACGAAATACGCACCAACACTAATCAAAAAATTCATTTCAAAAATGGTTCTTTTTCATGCGCCATCTTTGTCTTGTTTCCGTAAGAACAAAGAGTTTTCATTCCGCTTAAAAATAAACAATGAGACATGATTGGACCTTGATTATTAGGAAACCGTCCTTTTTACTCGTCAAAGGCAAGAAAGGGCTATGATCGGCTCATGAAGCCAATGCCGGCATCAGAAACATTGGAATATTCTGTTTGATAGTGAGATGACATATAGTGTATAGGAAGAAAAAAGGTTCATTCTAGTCAGAAACATTTACATTAGCCTCAAAGAGAAGAAAGATAAAAAAGGCAGGACATAAAACGTTCTGCCTCAGAGTGTAGACAAAAGGCATCCGAATGTGCGCTTTCGGATGCCTTTTGTCACTTTTATGCTTTCAAATGTTTGGAATAGACCCCTCCAGGGGTCTATTTTATGTTATTGCTGGACTTTTCCATGTCCAGCAAGCCATCTTTTTCAAATTCATTGCAGCAAAAGTTAGCATCGCCTGCATGGACAATTTTTTTAAACCTCTTAAAGTTGTCCAACGCATACCATGCTTTTCCTTTGCATCAGCAAAAACACGTTCAATGGTTTCTTTCCGTCTTGCATAAATGCTCTTATTCTCTTGTGTATGCCGAAGATGATCAGCTTCCTCTAAATAAAATTCCCATACATGTCGCTGAATTAGTTTTTTATGCTCCTTACTTTGGGTGCACTTCGAGAGGAATGGACAATCTTTACACTGGACTGGATCAGAAAAATATTGACGATAGCCTTCCTTCGTCGTAGTTGCATATTTTAACACTTGTCCTTGCGGACAAAGATAACAATCGTAGTATTCATCGTAAACATACTCATGTTTTTTGAAATAACCATCCTTTGTACGAGGGCGAGTATAAGGTAAAGCAGGGGTCATATCATTTTCAAATATGTATTGGGCAACGGCGGGAGTTTTATATCCAGCGTCAGCAGCAACTACAACCGGTTTTCCATGTTTTTCTATGACTTTTTCAAGAAGTGGCTCCAATACGGAACTGTCATGAATATTCCCTGGCGTTACAATAGCCCCCAAAACAAAGCCATTTCGATCCGCAGCAGCATGGAATGAGTAAGCAAACTGTT
Source organism: Bacillus sp. FSL W8-0223 (assembly GCF_038006805.1). NCBI lineage: Bacteria > Bacillati > Bacillota > Bacilli > Caryophanales > Bacillaceae > Bacillus > Bacillus sp. FSL W8-0223. Next base: position 1,627,688 of record NZ_JBBOVX010000001.1, on the reverse strand, counting down.
TTGTTCGCTCGTCTTTTACGTAGTAACCACTTTCCGGATCAGTGGTACTTTCTTTTATTTCTTTATATTCTTCTTTCCCAAATTTATCTGGAGGAAATGGCTTTTTTCCATGTGCTTCTCGATCAGCATTTATCTCATCTTGTAGACGTGCTTGATAGGCTTTCGTTTCTTTTCGAACCACTTTCTTCACAAATTTATGCTTATTCGCACTCGCTTTGACATGAGTAGAATCAATAAAGACATGCTCACTGCTTATCAGCTTCTTATCTGCAGCTTCTTTCAAAATGCGATAGAATATCTGTTCAAATAAGTCTGTATCCTTAAAGCGTCGCTCGTAGTTTTTCCCAAACGTTGAAAAGTGAGGTACCTTATCATAAAAACCAAATCCAAGAAACCAACGGTAAGCCAGATTCGTTTCGATTTCCTCTATAGTTTTTCGCATGGAACGAATACCGAAGGTATATTGGATGAAAGCCATTTTAATCAATACAACTGGATCAATACTTGGTCGACCTCTTTCCGATGAATACATGTCTTGAACAAGCGAATAGATAAATGAAAAATCAATAGCAGCGTCGATTTTACGAACCAAATGATCTGCAGGTACAAGTTGGTCTAAAGCTATCATTTCTATTTGATCACGATTCATCTGTGTATTTTTTGTTAGCACTTCATCCACCTCAATTCATTACGGTATCTTAATTATACAAAAAAAGACTGTCGGCAAATCCGGTTTTTTCGGATTTGTCGACAGTCTGAGGCAGGACATAAAACGTCCTGCCTTTTTTAACCATTATTCTTATTCCCCCGCAGCTTTGTTTTGTTTTTGATAAGCAAGGAAATAAGCAAGTCCAACAAAGATAGCTCCACCTATGATGTTGCCAATCAAGGTTGGAATAATATTTCTAATAAAATCAGCCCATGAAAAATGTCCCGCAAAAATGGCAGCCGGAATCACAAACATATTGGCGACCACGTGTTGAAATCCAATAGCCACAAAAGCCATAATTGGAAACCAAATTCCGAGTATTTTTCCAGCAAAATCATCAGCTCCGTAAGAAAGCCAAACGGCCAGGCAAACCAGCCAGTTACAGCCAATTCCAGAGACAAGAGTTTGCCAAAAAGTTTGATCTAATTTTCCTTGCGCAATAGACACTGTTTTATCCAAAAACGTTCCCGTTTCCGTTAGACCCACAACATGTCCAAAGAAATAAGCAACAAAAATGGCTCCTATAAAATTCATAATGGTAATGACAATCCAGTTAGCGATTAATTTCGGAACGGTCACTTTGCCCGCATAGACAGCCATAGCAACAGACATAATATTACCCGTTAACAATTCAGATCCAGCCAATAATACTAAAATAAGTCCCAACGGAAACACCGCGGCGCCTAAAAAATTGCCAAAACTTCCCCATTCCGGCGGCAAATTCCCGCTCACTCGAATATCAAGCAAAAAACCAAGCGCAATAAAGGCTCCTCCAAAAAACCCCAAAATGAGAATTGAGGATAGAGGCAGCTGTGTTTTTTTCACCCCTGCATCGATCGCGATACTTGCAATTTTGTCCGGCTTGTAAAACGCCATCCCCATCATCCCTTTCTTCAAAAAATATCAACAACCACACAACCCTTCACCCCATGCAAAGGGCAAGATGGCTGCTTCCTTTACCATACCAGGACAAGATATTTTCTATGAATTTGATAATCTACAAAACATGTACACCATATCCATATTTGCCTATATTTGTATGGTTCATGAAAACGATGGTAATTATAACAAAACAGATGGCAGCATGCAAACTCTTTTGAAAATGAGAGTCAAAAGCCGACCTCCCCGTTCTGTCTCTCGAAACTTACACGGAATGAAATCGATATGCCTATTTTTCCAGATCGATGATGCGTTCCGGATGGGTATAGACATTAAGCGAACGATTGCGAATAAAACCGACTGCCGTAATTCCCAAATCCTCCGCTAGCTGAAGAGCCAATTCCGTAGGTGCTGATTTGGATAAAATGACTTCGCAGCCAATTTTCGCTACTTTAAGCAAGATTTCCGAAGAAATCCGTCCGCTAAATACGATAATTTTATCTCCTATTGGAATACTATGTTTTAGGCAATAGCCATATATTTTATCCAACGCATTGTGGCGCCCGATGTCCATTCGACTTAATATTATTTGATGAACATCACATAGCGCCGCATTATGAACGCCGCCGGTTTCGCGAAACGTTTCAGCTGATTCCTGCATGGTATTCATCAATCGAAAACAATCGTCTATGGACACTTTGACTCGAATATCCTTCATTTTTTTGGCCGTTAAAGCATCGTTGACGAATACGAAACCTTGTCTGCTCACTCCGCAGCATGAAGTGATATATCGCTTGTTTTGAAAATTCCGGTAATAAGGGTTGATATTCTCCGTCTGGACATGGACAAATCCTTCTTTCTCCTGCACCCATATATCTTGGATATCCTCATATCGACGTATCACCCCTTCTGAAGCTAAAAATCCTATAACCATATCTTCTATAAATTCCGGAGTGCATACCATCGTCACGAATTCTTGTCCGTTTACTTTCACTGTCACCGGGAATTCTGTTACGACTTTGTCTTCTTTTTCTTCTACACAACCGTTCTCAAAACGAAAAATGTTTCGGCTCACTTCGATCGGCTTCATGATCCGAGCCTCCTTTTTTCAAGTAATGTTTTGATCAAAAATAAAAACCGAAACTGCTATATCCTCTTCCACTTTGATATCAGAAAATAAGTACAAAAGCTTAGCTCCTATCACTTCTTCCATACCATCAGGAGGATGAATCGAATATAATTCCTGAATCATTCTTGTCCTCGCCGTATGGACCATTTCTTTTCCTTCCTGCGTGTTGGCGATAAATTTTTCCGTTGGCGTCAAATTGCCGTACAATGTGGAGACCGCCATATTCTCCACAAACACCGTATGAATTCTCTCCGGCCCTTTCCCAAACAGCTCTTTACGAAGTTTGCGGATAATATCATTGAATTCGTGTATCTTTTTAGACATCCCTTCCCCTTCTTTCATGAAATTCCATAAATTTTACATGTCCTATCATAAAACATCCCTTTTAAAAAGAAAAGCTAGCTTGGAAAAAGAATTAGAAAATGGAAGTTTCATTGTAAAGTATTGTCTATTTTTCAATTTAGCACTATAATAACAGTTGAATTTAAAGATGGAATCATAACAAGGTCTGTTATGATTCTATCGACTCACATATCAATGGATGGTCTGTTAGCAAGTTCTGCTAATAAACTAATCCACCATGAAAGCGGCCTGTCAGTAGGCGTTGCTTTTCATGGTGGATTTTTTTGTGTTTGAAAAAAGGAGGTAACAAGATGGATAATCAAATGATCCACGTCACGATTAACGGTCAGATATTTGAGGCCGATCCGGGATCAACCATATTAGAAATCATCAATGCCAACGGGATTGAACATCCTCAAATATGCTATGTACCGGAAGTGGATCCTATTCAAACGTGCGACACATGTATCGTCGAAGCGGATGGAAAGCTTGTACGTTCTTGCTCGACACCTGCTGTGGACGGCATGAATATTGAACTATCATCCAATCGTGCCAAAGAGGCGCAAACTGAAGCAATGGACCGTCTTTTAGAAAATCACTTGTTATACTGCACAGTTTGTGATAACAATAACGGAAACTGCAAACTGCATAATACGGCCGAACTAATGGGAATTGAGCATCAAAAATATCCGTACCGACCAAAAGTGGATAAATCCGAAGTAGATATGTCCCACCCGTTTTATCGTTATGACCCTAATCAATGTATTGCTTGCGGTCAATGCGTAGAGGTCTGTCAAAACCTTCAAGTGAATGAAACACTCTCCATCGACTGGGAAGCTGAACGTCCACGAGTCATTTGGGATGACGGCGTACCGATCAATGAATCATCGTGCGTCGGCTGCGGCCAATGTGTTACCATCTGCCCTTGCAACGCCTTAATGGAAAAATCCATGCTGGGCGAAGCTGGATTTATGACGGGGTTGAAAGAAGACATGTTGGAGCCCATGATCGATCTTGTGAAAGAAGTGGAACCTGGATACAGTGGTATTTTCGCTATTTCTGAAGTAGAAGCCGCTATGCGGGAAACCCGAACGAAAAAAACGAAAACGGTTTGTACTTTCTGCGGTGTCGGTTGTACGTTTGAAGTCTGGACGAAAGGACGCAAAATTTTAAAAGTACAGCCTAGTCACAATGCTCCTGTCAACGCCATTTCTACATGTGTAAAAGGAAAATTCGGCTGGGATTTTGTCAACTCCGAAGATCGGTTGACCAAACCATTAATCCGTAAAAACGGTGAATTTGTGGAATCCACTTGGGAAGAAGCTCTTGATTTAGTAGCAAGCCGACTGGGATCGATCAAACAACAATATGGTTCAGGAGCTTTAGGTTTCATCTCATCTTCCAAAACCACTAATGAAGAAAACTATCTCATGCAAAAATTGGCCCGGCAAGTATTTGAAACAAACAATGTGGATAACTGTTCCCGCTACTGTCAATCCCCTGCAACAGACGGTTTGTTCAAAACTGTTGGGATGGGAGGCGACTCTGGAACGATTAAAGACATTGCAAAAGCAGGACTTGTTATTATTGTCGGAGCCAACCCAGCAGAAGGGCATCCGGTGCTTGCGACTCGCGTAAAACGTGCTCATAAGCTCCACGGACAAAAGCTGATTGTAGCTGATCTCCGTAAAAATGAAATGGCAGAACGCGCAGACATTTTTATCAGTCCAAAACAAGGCACAGACCAAGTATGGTTGATGGCCGTTACGAAATATATCATTGATCAAGGTTGGCATGACCAAGCGTTTATTGATGAAAACGTTAAATATTTTGATGAATTTAAAGAACTGCTTGAAAAATATACGCTTGAATACGCAGAAGAAATCACAGGCATTTCAAAAGAAACGCTCATTCAAGTGGCACAAATGATTCATGAAGCGGACGGTACTTGTATTTTATGGGGTATGGGAGTTACCCAAAACGTAGGAGGTTCTGAAACGTCTGCAGCCATCTCCAATTTGTTGCTCGCCACCGGAAACTACCGCCGTCCTGGTGCCGGCGCCTATCCTCTCCGCGGTCATAACAATGTTCAAGGAGCTTGCGATATGGGAAGCCTTCCTGGCTGGCTGCCTGGATATCAACATATTACCGATGATGTGGCTCGTGCAAAGTTTGAAAAAGCGTACGGCGTTAAAATTGATGGTAAACCAGGACTTGACAATATCCAAATGCTTCATGCAATCGAAGAAGGCAAATTGAAAGGCATGTACATTGTTGGCGAAGACATGGCTCTTGTCGACTCCAACGCCAATTATGTTCATGAAATGCTTTCAAAGCTTGATTTCTTAGTTGTTCAAGATATCTTTCTTTCAAGAACGGCTCAATATGCGGACGTTGTTTTGCCGGGAGCTCCTTCTCTTGAAAAAGATGGAACGTTTACCAATACTGAACGTCGTGTTCAAAGATTATATCAAGCACTTCCTACACTGGGAGACTCCAAACCGGATTGGTGGATTATTCAAGAAATTGCCAATCGTCTAGGAGCCGGTTGGAATTACAGTCACCCAAGCGAAATTTTTGCAGAAATGGCTAGTTTGTCTCCGCTCTTCTCCGGTGCAAGCTATGAAGTTCTGGAAGGCTGGAACAGCTTTTTATGGGGAAGCCTTGACGGCAAAAATACTCCGCTTCTTTACGTTGACGGTTTTAACTTTCCTGATAAAAAAGCGCGTTTTGCCTTGTCCGATTGGGTTCCTCCCGTTGAGTTTCCTGAAGAATACGATCTTCACATCAACAACGGTCGGCTTTTAGAACATTTCCATGAAGGAAACTTGACCAATCGATCCAAAGGTATCCGTTCTAAAGTGCCGGATGTCTTCGTGGAAGTATCGCCTGAATTAGCAAAAGAGCGAGGAATTAAGGACGGATCAATAGTTCGTTTAGTTTCTCCATTTGGAGCGTTGAAATTGCCTGCACTGGTTACCGACCGAGTAAAAGGCAATGAGCTCTTCTTGCCTATGAACTCAACGTCAAAAGAGTCAGCCATTAACTTTTTAACAGGGACAGCGGTCGACGGTCGTACCCATACACCAGCATATAAACAAGCGAAAGTACGGTTGGAAGTATTGGATGTAGATGGGAAGAGTCCGCTACCGAAAACCAATCCACGCAACAAAAAGCGCCATCCACAAAATGGTGTAGAGGTATATCGCAAGTGGAAGCGGCGTGATTTCGTTCAATTAACAGATTAATAGAAAGGAGGAATTCTAAAAATGGCGGAACCCATTACCTTTATTCGCAAAAAGGAAATGACGAAAGAAGAGCAAATCCAGCAAAAGTTGGATGAACTGAAATCCCTTCTGGCAGATCATGATGATGATTTGACGAATTTGCTTAAGATAATCGGCGAATTGAATCAAGCAGGATTGCTGGAAGCCGCAAATGCTATGCTTCAAGCGCGGGAAAAAATCGCCAAAATTGCTCTTGGTCAGGTGTCACGTGAACCGGTAACCAATTTGATCAACAACTTAATGGGTGCAGCAGGTGCCGTTTCCAATATAGATCCCGACTTCACCGCAAAACTAATGAATAGCATCACGAACGGTATAAAGGAAGGAAATCATCATCTGCAAAACGGCGATAAAGTAAAATTCCGAGATTTATTGAAAGTCCTGAACGATCCGGATATTAATCGTGCGATTGGCTTTGGGCTCCACTTTCTAAAAGGAATGGGGCAAGGATTAAAAGAAAATGGATGACATCCATCCCTCTTATTTATAAAAAGAGGCTGAGCGGAATAGCCCCTATTTTCTGCTCAGCCTTTTTTCGATTTGGTGCGGAGAAAGGACGTTCCATTCGCCTTTGTGCTGTTCTATTCTTTTTTCGTTTTTGCCCGAATTTTTGAACTGATTTTCCGATCGCTTTCATCGCTGTGAACGTCCCCTCCCATCCTTACATACATGCCAGCCATTATTCGGCAGAAATATCGTTGCTTAAAAATATAATCAAAAGATAACAGGAATATGAAGGTGAAGAATGTTGAAGTTAAATGCAAAAATTAATGTACTAGTCATAAGCATTATTCTTTTTATTTCGTTTACCGTTTGTATTGCAGCTATGGAAAAAGTTTCTACCAGCATTAAAGATTTTGCGATTCATAAAGCCAAAAGTGATTTACGTTTAAGCTATCACTATATTGATTCTAAATACGAAGGCGATTGGGCCATTAAAAATGGAAAATTGTACAAAGGGTCCACTTTAATGAATAATAATGAAAAAATCGTGGATCAAATAGGAAAGGACACAAATGATACCATTACCATTTTCCAGGGAGATACCCGGGTTGCCACAAATGTTTGGAAACAAGGACAACGAGTCATCGGAACAAAAGTTTCGCCCGTTGTAGAACGGACCGTTCTTAAAGAAGGACGAAATTACTACGGGGAAGCAAACGTTGCAGGGAAAATGCACCAAACCGCTTATATGCCGCTGCATGATAAAAATGGAAAGATTATCGGCATTTTATATGTAGGAGCTGATCAAAGCATCATCGATCGCACCATTCATTCATTTCTTATCGTCTTTTCCGTTGTTTTAATCGTTGCCGTTCTCCTATCTCTGACGGTTGCGTTCTGGTTTACAAACTCACTGAAAAAACGTTTGCATGTTTTAGCGGAAGCACTGGAGCATTCAGGAAAAGGAGACTTTACGGTTTCAGTCCACGATTCTTCCCGTGATGAATTAGGACAATTGTCCAAAAGCTATAATGATATGAAAGAAAATTTACGAATCATGATCCAACATGTACTGGAAACGTCTGAACAAGTAGCTGCCTCCTCTCAACAGTTAACAGCCAGTGCAGAACAAACCAGCAGCACCGCTGAACAAATCACGGAAACCATACAGGAAGTATCCCAGGCAGTCGAAAATCAAACCATGAGTGTGGAAAAAAGCGAAAAAGCCATTGAGACAATGTCGAAAGCCATCCAAAACGTATCAATGAACTCGGAAAAAATGGCGGAAAAAGGAATAGACGCAAAAGAAAAAGCAAGACAAGGCGGGTTATACGTACAGCAGACTTCTAAACAAATGAATGAAATCCATAAATCCGTTCAAGAAAGTGGCGAAGCTATTAAAATGCTTGGTCATAAATCACGGGAAATCGACATGATCACAAAGGTTATTTCGGATATAGCGGATCAAACCAATTTGTTGGCGCTAAATGCCGCAATTGAAGCAGCCAGAGCGGGAGAACACGGGAAAGGTTTTGCGGTTGTAGCGGAGGAAGTAAGAAAACTCGCAGTACAATCTCAAGAATCTTCTAAGCAAATTGCGGGTCTCATAAAAGAAATCCAAGAGGAAATGGCTCGTTCCACTGATTCCATTGAACGAGTCAAGGACGATGTTCAAAACGGATTAGGCATCGTAAAAAATACGAAGGAAAACTTTGAAGAAATTGTCCATTCGGTTACGGATATCGAATCCGAACTTCAATCGCTGTCTGCAAATATCCAAGAAATGTCTGGAAAAATCCAAATGATTTCAGACGCGATGTTTGAACTAGCTTCCGCCTCTAAACAGACATCCAGCCATTCACAAACAGTCGTGGCTTCAACGGAAGAACAACTGGCCTCAATGGAAGAAATTTCAGCAGCAGCCGCTTCTCTATCCGAACTAGCACTCAGTCTGCAAGAGCGTATGGCAACATTTAAAATCACTCAGGAACAATAACGATAATATAAAACTTCATACTGCAATGGAGTGTTTTTGTCTTACGGATCTGCTGTTCAACCGGTATGGTATCATGAATCGATTATCCATATTGTATTTGAGTATATTTATATGATTTTCCCCTGCCTGATCACAAAGGCAGGGGTTTTAAAATCCTGATTACAAAAAATATTCATAACGAAATAATCGTGATGATAAAATGAAAAGCTTTCCTGAAATAAGAACCCTTAAGTTTCCGCTTCTTTAATCTGTAATATCCAATAGTAATGTAAGGAGCAACAAACGAATTGTTCCCCTTGTCTTGATTGGCGACTATTCTGTAAAACGATCTTGTTCTTTGGCTGATTTCGCAGTCAAATCCAAAAAATGTTTCAATATACTGGCTGTCAATCCCCAAATCACATAGTCTTTGTAGTAGTAAAAGTACTCATCCATTTGTTTGATTTGCCAATTATAATTTTTTCCGCCGGGGATCAAATGTAATGGGAAATTTTTTTCAGGAGCTATTTTAAAATTGATTTTATAACACTCAGGCTCCACAGATTGAAGATACGAGAGCGGTACTGTAAATATAGTTTCAACTTCTTGAGGATTTGGCCGGATTTCCGTGCCCTGTTCAATAAGACCCACATACGGATATATGATCCTTTTCCCAAAACCGGGTATAACGTAATCCAAGGGATACACTTCCGATAAGGAAGTGATGGGTATTCCCAACTCTTCTGACGTTTCTCTCATAGCCGTCTCTTTCGCCGTTCGATCATCAGGCTCCATTCTTCCTCCCGGAAAACAAATTTCGCCCGGCTGATGCCTCAGCTGCATGGAGCGCACTTCAAATAAAAGATGATATTCATTATTCATTTTAAGCAGCGGTAAAAAAACAGCAAATTTTGAAAAATGTTCGCTACCCATTATGGCAGGTTTCCGATCGCCCAATCCTTTTAAAAATCGTTTCACGTCCATACGTTTCACCTTCCACTAAATCCTGTTAAACAAAACAAGAGGTTAAGCTAATTTATGTCCCCCCTACCCTCTATTTCGAAACAACACGTACCCGGAAACACCAAGCTTTTGGTCCTATATTATCACTCATGCTTTCGACCACAACGTACCAGTGACAAACTTGCAATATATATCGGGTTAACAAACTCCCTTTTTCTTAGGTGCGAAGAGCCGCTGAATCAACAGTTTCAGAACGCTGAATCCCAAAATCAAAATGCCGCTTTTCATCATTTTCTTTCGACGTTTTATTAAGTTGAACGGTTTCATCATCATTCGAACATCCATTTGCCGGCACAAAAAACCCTCCTGATCCAATGATGGATAGGAGGCAGCGCTTCTCATGCAATGAAACCGAGAATCTCCTCAATAAGCCTATTCCACAAATAGAACTATGACGTTTTTAAATGATGTCGTTTTCACGAAATAGGTTTCCGATCACTTTAAAGTATTGCATTTCTCCGAATGATTTTCATTACTTTCATCATATCGTGTTTCAAGCAATCGTTCAAGATATTGATTCAAAATCACTTAGGAATCGTGATTCTGCTTCTGTATTACTCCATTTTATTCTCTTTCCGTAAATAATTGTTTTTTCCTCCATGTTCCATAACGATAATAAAGGAAAGCGATGATGCTGCTTATAACAAAACTGGCTCCCATTCCAAAAGCAATTCCCTTTTCGCCTATGTAAGAAGCCGACAATTCTGTTAAAGGATATCGGAGAATCCATAAAGATACGATATTGAGAACCAGCACTTGAAACATCGCACCTGAAGCCCGCACAATTCCGTTTAAAATAAAATTAATTCCCAAAAACGGATAGAAAAATGCGATGATTCCTAAATATTCAGCTCCAAACGAGACGGATGATTCAGGCTGCTGGATGAATAGCTTGACGATTCTGTCTGCAAGCAAAGCAACGAAAAACGCGATGACCAACATAATGGAAATATTATAGAGGACTCCGTTTACAGCGATTTGACGAACGCGAGTCCATTGATTGGCTCCAATGTTTTGTCCGGCCATGCTGTTGACAGCCGTTCCCAGCGCCTGTGCCGGCAGCATCAAAAGACTGTCAATCCGTTGAGCAGCGCCGAACCCAGCGACAACATGTCCCCCAAAGGAAGTGACGACACTCATAATAGCAGCCGTTCCTGCTGAAATCACCATCATTTGCAGCCCGGCCGGTATCCCGAGTTTTAAAATCATGGAAACTTCTTTTCTATGAGGCCATCTCGGAACTGAAAAGGGAATCAGATGTTTCCGTAAACTGTAGTACAATCCGTATAGAAATGAAACTCCTTGGGAAAGAATCGTTGCATAAGCCGCTCCATTTAAACCAAGTCCCCACACTTCAATAAAAAGTGGATCTAACACAGCGTTCAGCACTACGGCAAAGAAAACAAATCGAATCGGCGTCCGGCTGTCGCCTAGAGCACGAAACACTGTTCCGATAAAATTATAACCAAATAAAAACAAAATTCCGGCAAAATTGATTTCTAAATAGCTTTTCGCTTCAGGAACCATCGTCGACGGAGTTCCAAGAAACTTCAAAATGGGAACGGCTAACATCATTCCCATCGCCCCGAGTGTAAGAGAAATAAACGTTAATATCACAACAAAAGCATTCACATATCGTTTTAGGCCGATCTCGTCATTTTTCCCTTTCAGCTGGGATAATATGGTTAATGTAGCATTATTAATACCGATAATAAATGACAAGACGGTAAAAATCACCGTTCCAGAAACGGCAACAGCTCCTAAAGCGTTAGAACCGAGCAAATTGCCAACCCATAAGCTATCGATTAATTGAAAAGAGGTTTGCAGAAAATTAGTCAGCAGAATCGGTGTCGAAAACATCACCAGCTGCTTCATAATATTTCCACTTGTAAAATCATACTGCTTCATATGCTAACTCCTTTTTTCGGATCGAGTCTTTGTTAACCCCATTTAGATAAGAAGGAATGACGTTTTCGGAAGTAGAGTATTCGATTCTGGAATATCAAAACTAGTCGATTCTTATTTTACCGAAACGATAGAAAATTGCCTATTCCCATCTCTTCAAATATAGCAAACATCTTCTATTTTGGATATTTCTACGATTTCATCAAACTTCCTTGTATTGGGTATTGGAATGACCTTGCCGTTTGCAATCTTCATCTTTCATGCCATCCCGGACACCCTTGCGTTAATCGAGCCGTTACTTCTGTCTTCATACTTGACGATTGTCATCTTTATCAAGTCCACATAAAAAGGCAGGCCGTTTAACGACCTGTGCCGTTTAACGACCTGTCCTTTCCCATGTTCGCTTTGTTCATTTTGTTGTACAACAGGCATCATCATATCGATGTCTGTTCTTTCCATTCTCGTTCTATAATCATCAAGCAATCTATAAAGGCTCCAGCAAATCGTGTAGACCGTGATAGCTAACCCACAGCTTGTCGCTTACCCTATTTCAGAGTACCAGACGACGATGATCTAGCTTGCATCCTGTTCAGCTTCAATGCGGGAAGACTTCGAAGACTCACCCATACGCCAATAGACGATCAAACTCACCGCAATGCAGAGAGCCACGTAGAAGAAAAAGAGCGACTCTTCTCCGATGCTCTTCAGCCATAATGCAACGAATTCCGCTGTTCCTCCGAACACCGCAACGGTAAGGCCGTAGGGAAATCCTACTCCTAGGGCGCGGATTTCGGTCGGGAATAGTTCCGCTTTCACGATGGCATTAATGGAAGTGTAACCGGTGACAATAATGAGTCCAACCATCATAAGAAAGAAGGCAGCGAAAGGGTTCTTCGTCTGCTCCATCAAAAGGAACAGCGGCACTGTCAGCAATGTTCCCAGAATACCGAAACCCATCAATAGCGGGCGACGACCGATCCGGTCAGATAGCATCCCGGCGAGCGGTTGAAGTATGACAAATATTAACAAAGCAATAAAATTAATCCAACTGACGATCTCCTTTTGAATGCCCACCGTGTTCACCATAAACTTTTGTAAGTACGTCGTGTAAGTATAAAAGGCGACGGTTCCGCCGAGTGTTAGCCCGACCACTGTCAGCACTGCCTTGGGATATTTCATCAGCGCTCGAATGGTTCCGGCACTTGCCCTGCTTTCAGAATCCAATTTTGAAAACTGTTCCGATTCGTCCATCGTTCGTCGCAGCCACAACACGGCCAAAGCTCCCAATGCACCGATGACGAAAGGAATACGCCAGCCCCAGGACTTCATTTCGGGTTCGCTGATGATTTGTTGAAGAATAATCTGAACACCCAGTGCCACTAACTGTCCGGAAACGAGTGTGACATACTGGAAGCTCGAGTAGAACCCGCGTCGACCGCTTTTTGCCATCTCGGACAAGTACGTGGCCGATGTTCCATACTCCCCGCCTACCGATATCCCTTGGAGCAGACGTGCGAGAACTAGAATAATAGGCGCCAACACGCCAATCGTGCTGTAGCTCGGAGTAACGGCAATGATCAGGGAACCACCGGCCATGAGGCTGATGGAAAGCGTCAGCGCTGCACGTCGGCCGTGACGATCAGCGTATCGACCCATCAATAGGCTTCCGATTGGGCGCATCAGAAAGCCGACGGCGAAGATAGCAGCCGTATTGAGCAGTTGGCTGGTGGAATCCCCCTCAGGAAAGAACTCCGCAGAGAAATATACAGCGAAAGCAGAATAGACGTACCAGTCGTACCATTCAATCAGATTGCCGACGGATCCTTTAAAGATGTTGCTTGTGATGCGTCGCGTTTTTGCCGAATCAAATGATTGAGTCATCGTCATAACCTCCTTGTCCATATTCCCATTTTACATACCGATTTACAAATATTTTTAGAATAGTATATCGATTGTACAAGTTTTATATTTTCTTCAAACAAATTCATACATTACACTTTTTGAAAGCGCTATTAAAATTTATTATTTGAACTTATAAGAAGGATCATATAATGAAATTATACAATTACAATAAATATAATTCAATATATTAAAAAAATTAATAATATTATATCAATAAACAATATAATGATAAAAATATTTCCCGGACGTTAAGCAGAACGGAACTGGATCGGTCTTTTCCGCGCGAAAAAACGGCATATAAAAAATGAAGATAATATCTGTTCACGGTTTTAGCCAAGTTGCCATATTTCCTGCTTCATACTTTACGATGTCACACTCCTCATAAAATAAAACCTTTGTTCAATCATTTCTTTTGCAGTCACATAGAACAATAAAAAAGCAAGATTTAGCATTTTTCAACACCAGCCAGAATATGTTTAAAATGGACAGAAAAAGAGCTGATCCTTTTGCCTTTTGAACAAAAGACAAGCGCTAAAGGATGGCTTGTCTTTTGTGAATGATTAATTATTAATGATGATGGTGATGCTGGTGAGCTTCTTTCTCTTTCCATGGGTTTGTAATGACGAATTCTTCCTGAGGTACGTAGAAATATTGGACCCAAACTCCGTCTAAAAACTCTTCGCGTCGATCTAATAAGATATCGATATCTTTATCCGTATTCACGATTTCATCATGTTCTGTTGGAGTATCAAGCTTAATTCCATAATGAGCATGATCACCGTGAATTTCCGTAATATATACTCGAATCATTTTTCCTTCCGCTTCCGGGCTTTCCAGCATTTTTTTTAATACTTTCGCTGCATTACGATTTAGTTTGCATTTCATCAAAATCACTCCTCTTTCAAACAAATACCTTACCATTATCCCCTTTTTTTGATAAAAATGAAACTAATGTGCTTAATGTTTGAAAAAGAAATTGATTCAATCCTCGATGAAAGAAAAGACAAGGCGGATCACTTGATTGTTCGTTTAGGGAAAACGCCAAAAAGCTGGCAAACGCAGAGGAAAAAACCGCTTCGTGAAAGCGACTTCAAACATTGTCTTCGACTTTTTCTGATTGTTGCTGATAATAACGGGATAGTTCTATAATCATCGCTCCCATACGTTCGTTTTCCGGAACGAGATAACGGTCAATCCCTTCCTCTTGCAAAGCTTCTGCCGTTACTTTCCCCACGGCGACAGGCAAAACTGTATTACGAAATGCCCTGACCAGTTCTTCATCCAATCTTTGTGATTTAGCAAACGAAAATAAAGAGTGAACTTGTATCGCGCTCGTGAAACAAACGGCATCCACGTCATGCTGCAAAATTTCCTGACATAATGTATCCACTGTTTCCCGTTTCGGCGGAATATGCTGATAAGGAAGAATCTCTAAAATATCCGAAACGCCTTGATCTTGAAAAAATTGCTTCAATCGAGGAGCTTTTTCTCCATGCAGCTGTATCGTAACCTTCTTTCCTGAAAAATCGGTTCCTTGTAGCGCTCGTATCAGTCCTCTTGTCGTACCATCTTCATCAACGACGACCGGTTGAATTCCGATCTTTTTAAGAGCAGCGATCGTCTTATAGCCTCTTGCGGCAACACTCGTGGTTCGGATCCTATGTAAAAATTTTTCTTGTATTCCGATCTTTTCTGCCAAGTCCAAAAGCGTTTGTACTCCCGCTCCGGTTGTAAACACGGTCCAGTCCGATCCTTCATCAACAAATTTCCGCAAATCCGGCTCCACTTCCTTTTCTGCTTTGAAAACGGTTCCTTGAAGTGGACGGACGATCGGTGTTCCGCCTTGTTTTTCGATTAATGTGCTCATCTCTTCTGTTTTTCGCGAACCGCCAATCACGATTCGCTTACCTGATAGACCTTTACTCAATGTGACCCCTCCTTGTTGAAAGCCGCTCGAACGATTATTTCTCAGATTCAGCCATTCTTTTTTGAAAATAATCAACAATTCCCATCGAGCAGATCGTTAAATCTAAATCGAGTATTTCATAAACGTTTGAAGTGCGTGGCACCTTTCGTTCATCCAAATATCGAGTAACTTTTTTCTTTAATGTTTGATAAACGGCCTCCGTCTTTTTTTCAAAAGAAAGGTTGCTGTCGGCCACTTGCTGTCCTGCTTCTACAAATATAGGAAGCCAAAATCGTAATTGCCGGAAAGCAGCGGATGGATCTTCACTCATTCCAAAATGGCCAAAATAAATCCGGCTAATCCCTAGTTTCTCAATTCGATCAGCAGATTGGAGCATTGCTTCCGGATTAAAATGATTCGGAGAAGTTGTAGGCAAATAAAAATCCAGTCCATTTTCCAAAAGCGGAGTATAGATAATCCCAACTGTATCTCCCGTAAAGATACCGTTGCTTTTCGGGTCATAAATAGAAAAATGATGATAAGCATGGCCTGGTGTATCCAAAAACGTAAGTATACGGTCATGACCAATTTCCAGCGTTTCCCCATCCCGTTTCACGATTAAACGATCTTCCGGAACAGGCACAACAGGTTCAAAAAACTCTTCGAATTTTTCGCCATATACAGCCTTTGCCCCTTGGATCAATCTCGATGGATCGATAAGATGTCGTTTCCCCTTTGGATGTACAATCACTTTTGCTTTCGGGCATTTTTCCAAAAGCAGTCCTGCTCCTCCAGCGTGATCGAGATGAATATGTGTCACAATGATGTATTGAATGTCAGCAGCCTTTAGCCCCAACTGTTCCAATCCCTGCAGAATATAAGGGATAGATGGACTTCCACTTGTTTCAATAATCGTCAATTTTTCTTCTTGAATTACATATGTTCCCGTTCTTTTTTCACGTCCTAAATCCCGTACGTCCAATAACGAAATCCCGTGGCCCAAATATTGCGCACTTGGCATTGTATCCCCTCTTTCCAAATGATTCTCCCTCCCTAATACTACTAGTTTAACAGTTTGCGGAAGTAATGGAAAGTTCGGAAAAATGTTTCATTTTATTTGCATGAAAAAAATCCGTTTTGAATATATAAGTCGCAAAGGCTGACACTCCAGCATACATTTAGGCTTGCAGCAACCTTTTCAAACGTATTTGCTCTAAAATACTTTGCATTTCCTTTTTTTACAAGCGAAAAAACTGACGATCCTTTCATCGTCAGCTAAAACTTACTGGCTCTCTTTTTGAACTTCTACAAAAGTAGAAAAAAAGCAAGCTCCTCCTCCCATGTCTGCCAATTGCTGCGACGTTAAAACATTGACGGATTGGAATCCGGATTGTTCGTCATCCCACCAAAGTCCTTGAATTACGGCGGTTCCTTTTAAACAATCTTCTGTGACGTTTGCGAACAAACGGCAGCGCCCCCTCTGATTGTAAACAATGACCATATCGTCTGTTTTGATTCCGCGTTGTATAGCATCTTTTGGATGGATTTGCAGCCGAGGTTTTCCTTCAAATTTTTTTAATGCAGCTATATTTCCAAAAGTAGAATTTAAGAATTGATGATTGGGTCCAGAAATCAACATGAGAGGGAATTTTTTCTCCATTGGTTGAATAGGAGTAAATACAGGGACAGGCGGCAACCCCTCTTTTTTCATCCTTTCCGAGTAAAATTCCACTTTTTTGGATGGAGTGGGAAAGTACTGCGGAAAAGTATTGTTTGCAGCGCCTATTTTGACATAGCCCTTTTTCTTTAATTCGTCATAATCGATGCCGATATCCTCTACAATTTCTTTTATCATCTCTTCTTCAGTAACACGAAATGCCACATCATCAAATCCCATACGCTCCGCTAGTTCCTTAAACAAGGTAAAATTCGATTTTGCTTCTCCTTGAGGAGGAATGACCGGCTCGTGAAGCTGCAAATACAGATGCCAGTATGATTTATACAGGTCCCAATTTTCGAAATGAGTGGTTGCAGGAAGAACGATATCTGCATAACGGCAAGTATCCGTAAGAAACTGATCATGAACAACGGTAAATAAATCGTCCCGCAACAATCCGGCTCTTACCTTTTGTTGATCAGGTGCTACTTGCGCCGGATTACTGTTATACACAAACAACACTTTAATCGGGCGAGACCGATCAAGCAGAGCATTTCCGAGCTGATTCATGTTAATGGTGTAGGCGCGAGGATTTTGATGGAGATCAGGACGTTGGATTTTATAATGATGAAAAGGAAAAAAACCACTGTTTCCTTTTAAAGCACCTCCACCACGAATTCCCCACTGTCCGGTTAAAGCCGGCAAACATGCGATGGCACGGACGGCCATCCCGCCATTTTCATGATGCTGCAAGCCATTTCCAATTCTAATAAAAGAAGGAGTGGTTTGACCGTATAATCTCGCCAATGAAAGAATCTCTTCCTCAGAAAGGCCTGTCCATTTTGCCGTGATGGAAGGAGTATAAGCTAAAGCCTCCTTTTTTAATTCTTCAAAGCCGATTGTATATTTTTGAATAAAATCTGTATCAATCAAGTTTTCTTGAATCAGTACATGCATCAAGCCAATCGCTAACGCTGCATCCGTTCCGGGTCGGATCTGCAAAAAACAATCAGCCCATTTTGCAGTACGGTTGCGATGCGTATCGATGACAACAATTTTCGCTCCACGTTTTTTGGCTTCATTGGCATAGAGTACTTGATGCAAATTAGTGCTCACGGCATTGCAGCCCCAAATCAAAATGAGCTTAGAATAAATCGTTTCTTCTGGATCAATGCCTTTGTTTGCCCCCATCGTGTATCGAAATCCTTGCGCTCCGGCCGAATTGCAAATCGTCCGATCCAAAAAACTGGCGCCTAATTTATGAAAAAATCTCCGATCCATCCCTTCGCTGTTTAATATCCCCATATTTCCATAAAAGCTGTAAGGCAAAATGGCTTCACTGCCATAAGTTTGGATCACCCGCTGAAATCGTGTAACGATTTCATCATAAGCTTCCTCCCAAGATATCCTTTGAAAAGTCATCGTCCCCTTTTTTCCCGTTCTTTTTAACGGATAAAGAACACGCTCTTTGTGATAGGTTCTTTCCGGGAATTTTCGAACTTTATGGCAAATGACCCCTTTTGTCACGGGATGATCTTTGTTCCCCTCCACTTTTACAATTCTTCCATTTCGTTTTTCCACCATTAAACTGCAAGCATCCGGACAATCCAGCGGACAAACAGATCGGACCATTGTCACCTTGTCTTCCAACAGTATCTCCCTCCCACGATGAAAGCTTACTAGTGATTATAACAAATGTGGCATGTATGTTCACTTTCATTATATAAAAGTTTACTTATCAAATATCATGATGAAAAATCACCTTACATCAAAAAAACAAACATGATTTAAAGAATTTTCACTGATCGCTTTTCAATCAAAAAACTGCTCGTCCCAAATTTCAAAAACAATTGCTTCCTTGAACTCTAATGAACGAATCCATTCTTTTTTAGTACATACTTTTTAAAATTCTCCATTAAAAAAGACCCTTGGATTCATCCAAGGGCCAGCGACTTCTAAAAATTGACGGGTCGTTTTTTTCTCTTCCGAACAGAGAGTTTGTATTTTTCCATCTGTTCATTCCATTTGTCCCATTTCTCTTGCTCTTCCAATTGCTTAAAATATTTGGCCAAATAAAACGGGACTATCAAAAACACGATGTAAACGCTTCCAATCAAAAATTTAATAATGGATAGCATATGCTCACCCAAAAATGCCCACATCCTTTACGCCTCCCTTTCTATTGGTATCTTATGAAATTTTTGTCTATTTTATGAATTTTATTTGTCTATTTCGTGGCAAAATAAAAAAATCCTGCATAAGCACCATATTTTTATTGAAAATTCAGAATATTTTCATGATATTCCTTCCAGCCTTATTGCTTCGATATGGATCGTCTCCAATAATTTTTTTACACAAAAGAGACTTTTCGTTTTCATGCTTACGGTCATTATCCATCCGCATCCGCCTTTTTCTATTTTGGGTTGATCTTTTGTCAAACTCCCTCCACGCATTTACATCACATTTCATCATTTTTCTATTAACTGGATATTATCTTTTTTCCAAAAGCTTGAGTTATACAAGTCTTTCTTTTGGAATAGAATCTTACGAGCAAAGAACGTGGAGGGTAGACTCAATGAGCGTCAGTTTATTTGTCAGTTATCTTCTTTTAGGATTATCGTTGGCGGCACCGATCGGACCGATTAATGCCGCTCAATTGGACAAAGGAATCAAAAACGGTTTTATGCACGCCTGGCTTGTCGGCGTCGGCGCTCTCATTGCAGACGCGTTTTATATGATGCTTGTTTATCTTGGTTTTGTCCGTTTTCTTGACGCTCCTTTCATCCAAGCCTTTCTTTGGTTGTTCGGATTTTTTGTACTTGTTTACACTGGCGTTGAAAGTCTTTTAACGGCCGGAAAAATTTCTGCAAATGTTCACCGAAGCAGCCAACCGCTTTTTAAAACGTTTATTTCCGGTTTTTTTATGTCTTTGTCCAATCCGTTAACCATTTTATTTTGGTTGGGGATTTACGGTTCGGTGCTGGCTAAAACAGCCACTACTTACGGAAAAGAGCAATTGTTCTTTTTGAGCGGAACCATCTTCGCGGGTATTTTTTTATGGGATCTAACGATGGCATTTATCGCTAGCAGTTTTCGCAAACTTTTGTCCACCAACTTTTTGTATTTGACTTCTTTTCTATCCGGTCTGTCGCTCGTCGGTTTTGGCTTTTATTTCGGTTTTCAAGGTATTATGACTCTCATCGCCCATTAAACAGGAGCCGGTTTTTGCTCCTTTTTCCAATTGGATCGTATTTTCAGCACTACAATGGCAACGATTCCGACAAACAATAAGCTGCCGAAAAAACCAAATCGACTCGTTTTTTCCAATAAAGTACCGCTAACCGCCAAAATGATGAGCACCATCCCTGACCATCTCTTTGTTTTGCCCCATGCGTTTAATTCGATCAGCCGCCTTGAATAGAGAAGAATAAAAAACCAATTATACAAAAGCATTAAACCGGCGGCAGTTGTAATATATTCATACACTTTATCCGGCATCGCGAGCGCCAATATAACGGAAGCGGCCATTCCTGCCGCCGTCAAACCCAGAGCTTTTACAGGAACTTTTAATTTCCATTTCCCATTTTTTGCTAACGCAGCAGGGGCATCTCCATCTTGCGCTAACATCACAAGCATAGATGTAATCGAAAACAAGGAAGCGCACATCGTGGAAAAACCGGCGATAATGAACGCTCCGTTAAAAATATGCGGGAAAAACGGCAGGTGATAGTCATTTAAAGCGATGACAAAAGGACTTTCCTTCGAATAAAAGGCCTTCCAAGAATCCATCATCACCGCCAAACCGAGAGAGAGGCAGTAAATGAGTGCCAGCAAAAAAAGCATGAAGCTTCCGGATTTTGGGTCATCTTCTTTTTTCCGCAAGCGAATCGCCAGTATTCCCATGATTTCAATCCCGCCAAATGAATAAAAGGCGTAGATGAGTGAAGCCCAAACTCCTATGACTCCATTCGGAAATAGTTGTTGGATAGTAGTTGGTACTCGAAAGCCATTTCCTCCGTCTAAAACTCCACATAATGCAAGCAAAGCGATCACAATAAACATCAAAATGGCGGAAACTTTCATAACGGCAAAAACATTTTCTAGCCTGTCAAAACCTTTCGTACCCGTTAATACAACCATAATCCCCAAAACGGCATAACCGGCTGCAAAGACCCATAATGGGACATTTGGAAACCAGAAACGCGAAAATATCGATAACGCAGTCATTTGGCTTCCCATAATTAACATTTCCGAACACCAATAAACCCACCCTGTGGAAAATCCAGCCCATCGTCCATAAGCTTTTTTGGCATAAGATCTAAAAGAGCCTTTTTGCGGGTCATTTTTTGTCATTTTTGCTAACGCATCAAAAACGATGTAAGTGGAAATTGCCGCAAGAATATAAGAAAGGATGACGGATGGCCCAGCATTGCGGATGGCAAGACCGGATCCAAGGAAATAGCCGGTGCCGATTATGCAGCCGACCCCGATTAAGGATAACTGCCACCATTCAAGCTGCCCCTCCTTAGAAGAACTTTTGTTTCTGTCCATGTCCATGCACTCCCTTTACTTCTTTTCCTACTATATTGTTCGTTAACGAAAGCGATTTATTCTGTCATTTCTAGTCTTGATTCATCTTCATCCATGCCTTTTCAAATTGGTCGGAACCCACCAAATGTGGTATAAAAAGAATGGAATTGCCTTTACTGACTGGCAACTTAAAGTTGATTCCAATATCCTTTTCAAGGAAAAAGAGGTGCATAATGAATGAAAGCTGCTTTTATCTCTGATATTCATGGAAATGCATTCGCACTCGAAGCCGTTTTGGACGATATCGCCAAAAAACAGATCGATCAAATTTATGTACTGGGTGATCTTTGCTTTCGAGGGCCGAATCCAAAACAAGCTTTAGACCTGATTCGTTCATTGAATGCCAATGTGATCAAAGGAAATGCCGACGAATGGGTGGTACGCGGCATTCAAAAAGGAGAAGTACCGGATAAGGCGCTGGATGTAATGAAAAAGGAACGAGAATGGACAGTCGCTCATCTAGATTCAGCGGATATCGATTATTTACAAAACCTTCCGCAAACTCTCCAAATCGACTTGAACGGTAAGGCAATCCTAGCGTTTCACGCAACTCCAAACAGCTTATTTGACATCATCCGTCCCGACACCGATGATGTTCATTTGGAAAAAAGGCTAATGGCCGAAAACATGGCTGATTTTTATATTTATGGTCATATTCATTTACCTTATATCCGTTTCTTGAACGGCAAAACAGTATTGAATATTGGCAGCGTCGGATTACCGTTCGACGGCCAAGCGATGGCTTCTTATGGTATCGTGGAAGCAGAAGATGGAAATGTACGCGTTTCTATTGAACGAGTAAACTATGATATTGAAAAAACAGTACAGCAATATATGGAAAACGATTATCCTAATAAAGCCATGGTTGATGTTGTGCGAAACGGTCGGCTGTAATATCCAACATGGTTCAAACGTGTCCTTCCCAAGAATGAAGGTTAGACATATACGGAGTATGTTTTGGTATTCTTCTTCAATGCGTTTCATCATAAGGAATGCCAAAGAAAAGGGCTGATCTTTAAATCAAGCCCTTTTCAATCAGTTTTGCCATATCACATGACTCTAATTTGAAGATGGCGTAATCCGATTGTTTTTACAATATTGTTCTACTAACTCCTCAATTTGATCAACATCCGGATATTTTCCCGAAAAATCAAATGTAATTTCATCCAGATATTTTCCATTTCGATACACATGGACAGCACCTTTTTGATAAGTCACACTGAACTCCGGCACAAACCGATATCCGTTCCGTTCAATCGCTCCCATTCGATCCCCCCTTTTTATTTTGCTCTTTTAGAAATCCAACGCTCCCTGCACTAAGCAAAAGGACAAATGGATCAATTCTCCCATTGTTCTTTATTGCTTCCTTATAGTCATGTCTTTTGCTCTTTGCTATCGAATTCTCACTATCCAATATTTGGTGAGAAGGATCATGGAGCGATAAGAAGTAGTCAAAACGATAACCACGGACTCTTCCTGTTTTTGTTACTGTTTTCAATTGATTTTCTTTTTCTCTTCCCTTTTTGATGCGCTTTTGATTAACTTTCCATCGAAACGATCGGGGGCTTTTCCCGCTCCAAGGGCTATGTTGGAAATTGGCAACTGTTCTAATTCTTTTCCGCTCGGCAAATGATTCACCTCCTTACTACATTGCAAGTTTTTTTAGTATACCCTTTGCCGTTTTAATTTACTGGTCGAGTGACCCCCATTTTGCGTCCATTCAAAATCTACATTTGTTTCTTTATGAACTCATTTTCTAATCGATTTTCTTTTTACAATACACAAGCTACATCCAACCATAAATATCAACCATCATACGGAAATAAAGTTCCACTGAACCGCCTTCACTTGTCGGAATAAACGCTGTGTTTTCTAGAAACAATAAAAAACGTTGGCTGCCCACTGTATCTTAAATTCGATACGTTGTTTCAAAACATCTTCTTTCCAAAATCTTTATTTCCAAAACATTCATCATCTAAGTCATTCATCTGGTTTCCAACATTCCATCATAAAAGAGCAACAGGACGACGGGGGATCGCTTTGATAAACAAGTCTTGGTTTATAGCCATCATAGGATTCATCATTTTTATCGCAGCCATTGTTTATTTTATAGATCTTGATTATGCCTATGTCCCTGATAAAGAGGACATCATCAGTTCTTATCGAAATGTAAACAGCTATGATTGGTACGGACAAACACTCAGTCTCTCTGAAGGAAATGCAAAAAAACTTTCAGAAAAGAATGGTGCGGTGAAAGTGGACCATGATTTGTTTGAAAAAGGAAGAGACGCTTTCTATAAAGAAACATTTGGAAACGAAGTATTCCTTACAGATATAATCGGCATTTTGGATGGACCGTTAACGGCACCTAATTTGATGAAAGCCATCCTTGCTCTAAAAGGGGAAGGTACAACCAATTTAAAAGTAGAACTGGCAAAAGACGTTAAGATCGGCGGGCAATCATTCAAAAAAGGTCAGATGATTTCAACAGGACTTGATGTTCCAAAAGGTTCTTTTGCTCCTTTAGGTATGCCTGTTTCATTTTCTAAAGGAGAGTTAAAAGCTGGCATTAGCTGCGCGGCTTGCCACGCGACGGTCGATCAAGAAACGAAGCGTGTAGTGGAAGGCGCCCCCAACTCAGATTTAAATGCAGGTCTGCTCCTTGCTTTAGCACCCAATACAGCCGCCTATTTCACTCACGCGAATATTTCTAATTTTTCTCAATTCCTTCAAAAACAGGGGAATCTTAAACTTCCCAATAAAGAAAAATTAGAAGAGTCGGTAGACAAGACATTGCTCCTGTGGCCACCAGGGAATTTTGACTCCACGATTGATTTAAAAGGAAATCCAGCTCAAATCCCTTCCTCTTTTACCTTTCAAAATTTCCCTTATAGTTGGAGTGGATTTGGCATGGCTGGTTCATTCCACGGATTAACCGTTTTTAACAATAATGTTCATGCTCAAAATTCCGATTCCCTTTCACAAGCAGATATTGCCAAACCGCTCTTTGACATTGAGAAAGAAACCTATATTGGAACCATTTTGCAAAATGCGGCTAATCCAAAATTTCGGTTCGATCCAAGCAAAGGAAAAAGCCCTTCCGCTTTTTTCGCTGAAGTGGATCCGACGCCTGCAGCCCCAGGAATAAACGAAATGGTCAAACCTCCGACATTTCCAAACGTATCTCCGGTTGCCCCGGATGGTTTAATCGTCAGCAGCCCTGGGTTTCATTTTAATGAACAAAACAATGCAATGTCTGCTTTTCAAAATGCGCTCGTTCCACCTAAACCGAACATAACCATTAGCAAATCGGAAACCGATGATGGGTATAACGTTTTTTCGAAAGCAGGATGCATTAAATGTCATGCCGGCTCTTATTTTACTAACCATCAAATCGTTTCAGCGGACGAAATTGGGACAGAACCGTCAAGAGCAAAAGCTCTGGCCAAAACGGCTAAAATTTTTGCAGAGCCTCTTCTCTATTCACCGACTGAGAATGTGCCGATCAGAAAAAATGCACGTGTGCTGAAAATCCCGATGGACAACATTGACGAACAACAGCTGCGATTAGGTTTTGCACACGATGGAAAAGGCGGTTATAAAACGCCCAGCTTGATCGGCCTTTATTGGCAAGCACCTTATCTTCATGACGGTGGCGTTGCAGTAGGGTATGAACATAACTACGGCCTTACCGGCACACTTCTCAAAGGAAAACCGGTCGATCCATACAGAAGCATCATCGCGCTTGTGGATCGAAAAGAACGCCAAAAAGTCATAAAAGCGAATGCCCCTCTCCATTCCGTCCATATAACAGGTGATGGCCATTCTTTCTGGGTCGATCAAGAGAGCGGCTTTACGAAGAAAGAACAGATAGCTTTAGCGAAATATTTGCTATCGTTAAACAAAGGCCGGACGGAACAAAAATAAACGTGCTAAAAAGGATCTAATGATTTTATTCATCAGATCCTTTTAAATTGGTTTTGTGAATCATTATCCAAAATTTACCATTAATGTATTTGATTAAATTTTTCTCTAAGCTGAGAAACGCAAAAAAACTGATTTAAATTGATCCCAATTCTAATTTGAATCATTTTCAAAACTAGAAACATTTCCATCTGCTATTGACTATGAAAGATTACAAGCATATGAATTTAGGTTATAATGGGTTCCAGAGGTGATCATATTGAGCCAATCAACCTTATGTCCCAAATTTGAAAAAGCAATGAACATTATCAGCAAACGTTGGACAGGTTTTATCATACATCAACTGCTTTCAGGTCCACAGCGTTTCTGCACCATTGAATCTTCTATTCCGATCAGTGGTCGACTGTTATCCGAAAGACTAAAGGAATTGGAGCAAGAAGGAATTGTCAATCGAAAAGTATATCCAGAAACACCGGTAAGAATCGAGTACTCTTTGACGGAAAAAGGGAAAGCATTAGAACCCTTCATACGGGAGCTGGAAAATTGGGCAAACGAATGGGTGGTCATTGAAGATCACTGTGAACACGAGTAAGGCAAAGCTTCATTCATGGCTTTGCCGCCGCAACGAATCCCCTGCTTCCTGTGATATGAAGATGATCTGTTCCTGAAAAATGTAAGTCATTATGATCTGTTTATCGATGAAAGAACGACTCCTATTCGTTGTATTGTGAACCATCAAAACTTTGTTGTATTCTTCATTTTAAAAAATCTTTGAAATGAGTTTGTTTTCGCTTTTATTCAAGGTCATCACCGAAAGATAATTGGCCTCACACGAATCATCCCGACACCACTATTTCCCTTTTCAATTTATTCTGGATGCCGATGCGATTCTCGATCTCCTGCTCCTTCCTTTCAACTTTTTTCTACATACACAAGAATGGCTGTTTCATCTCTTTTATTGCCGTCTTATTTCTTTTAGTGATAAAATGAGCATTGTATCGTGAAACCAACGTTTTGAGGTGTTTAAAAATGAAAAAGCAATTAGAAAAAGCAACGTTTGCCGGTGGATGTTTTTGGTGCATGGTAAAACCTTTTGATCAATGGGATGGCATTCATAAGGTAACTTCCGGTTATACAGGAGGACATGTAGAAAATCCAACCTATGAACAAGTTAAATCCGGCAAAACAGGTCATTATGAAGCAGTGGAAATTCTTTATGATCCAACTGTTTTTCCTTACAGCAAAATTTTAGAAATTTATTGGCAGCAAATTGATCCGACAGATGATGGCGGACAATTCCATGACCGAGGAGACAACTACCGAACGGCCATTTTTTATCATACAGAAGAGCAACGAAAATTGGCAGAGGAATCAAAAGAACGCCTCGAAAAAAGCGGTAAATTCAAAAAACCGATTGTAACTAAAATTTTGCCTGCTTCTACTTTCTACCCTGCAGAGGACTATCACCAAGATTTTTATAAAAAAAATCCAGAAGAATACAAGAAAGACAGAGAAAAATCTGGACGGGATCTTTTTATCAAGGAACATTGGGGCAAATAGACAGTTTAACTTTCTATTTGGTCGTTTTTCCTTTAAACGATCATTTTGCTAGTGGCGTAAAATCATGAAATCAACATAAACAAGCAGACGGAAATATGTATCTGCTTGTTTATTTTTTGGGTTGGAATTGGTCATTCAGTATACCAGTTTCTTTCTTAGCCTTATATGCATACAATGCCAATGATCAATCGATGTCGAAACGACATTTTTAGGGAGCGAAATGACCACTCATTGATTTCATAACTCTTTTCCTTACTTCTATAGCGACTTTGATTGATACAGCTTGTTCGTCATTCGAGCGACTGCCGGTTATGCTCTAGTCAGTTCGGATTCCTTTTATTTTTCAATTTATAAGTTCATTTAAGTTGTCCATTTTTAAAGCTTCAGCGTGTCCATTATTCTTCAAAACAAATGAGTCGTTATTCATTGGTTTTTTAAGGGAGATGAAACATTTTCAAATGAGAGAGCTTCCAAAAAACCGTTCGACTATCTGCCGCGGCAAGTTTGACCATATTGTTCTCTACGTTTTTCAACAGTCCGATTTTGTCTGCTTCCTCTCCCAAATCAAAAACCACTAACGTTTCTTTGTATTTTTTTAATTGTTCTTCAAACGATCTAGCCAACGGGATGTTCAAAGGAACGACAGGAAGTTCTTTGCTGCTTAGCGTATATGGGGTGGATGGAACAGAGTATGGTGTAAACCACTTTAAATGGTGCATGGAAATAAAAATAGTTTTATAAACGGGAGAGTAAAATACGATGTAATCATTTAATACACTCGTAATATAACCATGGAGGGATTTGTTTTTGGCAGCGAATAATTCAAGAAAATGTCCTTTTGCTTTTAACAGTGTTTTTCGGTAAGAAAGTTCATGATCGTCATCTTTAAAGCCGACGGTCACAGGCGGTTGAACGCCTGTCAATTCGTTTTTGCTCCGTTCTTTAATGTTATGGACATGCAAAAAAGGAATATAAAAATCTTTGCGTCCATCAAACAGGACTAATATATCAGAGCCAATATCCATTAAAATTCCATAAAGCTTAGTCTTATCGGATATCTCCAATTCAATTTCCGTGCCGATATATTTTTTTAATTGTTCCATCTTATTCTCCTTCCTATCCTATAATAATACCAGGTGCACCAGCGTCGCATATACTCATGCACCCAGCACGATGGCAATGATTGTGGATATCGGTTTTCCGTTCTCAATAATCGTTTTCTTTCTCTACCTCATCCTTTTGTTCCGCTATGATGGATCACTATTTTTAATTCTGGCTGTGGAGCGAGAGGTGCTATATCTTATTTTGGATTCTATCCGATCTTATGGAAGTTCTTCTTAACTATGCAGATCTAGAATGGAATCGTTTTTCAGATCGTCTTCCGGATCGTCTTCCGGATCGTCTTTCGAGGGATGGTTTTTTTTCTTTGTGGAGTGATCTTAGTGGAGGATCTTCCTCTGCTTCAATTTGGTCGTTTTCTTCTTTTTTATCCGTTTTTGGACCTATACTTATGCATTTAATATGAAACGGATTGATTCGTATAATTTCATGGTTGTTCGTAATGGTGAAATATCCTCCAGCATTTTCCACTAAAATGCCTTCCAAAGCATCGGGACCTCGGCGATTGATCAATACCCATTTATGCATCAATTGATCAAAAAGATCGGCAAAATATTCGGCTTTTAATATCTCGTGGCTTATAGAAGTCGAAGGTTTGGATGACACTGAAACCATTGTTTGATCAGATTCTTTCGTTTCGGTTAAATGATTAGATTTTATTCCCTTAGATAGTTTCAATGCACTTTTCACATGATCAAGATTAAAATACACGATCTCGTTGTTTTCCAATGCCAAGATAATATAATCGTTGCTTGTTTCCAGTAATGTCCCGACAACCAAATCAGGCCCGCCTTGATTGATTTGAATATATTCGTTTTTTAAGTGGCGGAATAGATCACTAAAGCTCTCCTCTTTAATAAAATCCAACTCCTCGTCCAGTTCCTTTACTGGTTGATTGGCTTTGGAATCTTCACTTACGCTTTTGACATGATGAATTTGATAATAAACGATCGTATTATGTTCAAGCTCTAAAACAATATAATCTGACTGAACGTCCAACAAACGTCCCGTTTTTGCTTCGGGATCGTTGCGATATATAGTAACCATCCGTCCTTTTAAGGATTCTAAAAAGGATTGAAATCGCTCCTTGTTGCACTGATGGTTCAAATTCGATTTCTTATTCATTCATATCCTCCTTGTTCGTGATCCATATGGTATAACTACAGTGCATGTATACTCATCACAAGGAAGAGATGAACCTTGTAGTTGCCTATTCACAAAAATTTCCACCTTACTAATCCAATACTTGTAAATGATTTCGAATATAATTTCCTCTTTTTTCAATAAAACGCAAGATGAGTTCAGGTTCATTTTCAAATAGCATCTGACGGTCTCTTATATAGGGATCTTTTTGTACATACGGTTTAATTTGTTTGTAGAGCTGTTCCACTTTCGGCTGCAAGTTTGCAACGGTATATTTTTCTTCCAATATTTCTTGCAAAATCAATTGATACTTTTTTCGAAACGAGGGAACGTCCAGAAGTCGAGCTGTAAGAGTATTATATCCTTGAATTCTTACATAATCTTCCGACATTTCCTTTCCATTGATGTCCCTTCCCCATGTTGCATCATAATCCCAAGGGATAATTTCAAATAAACCCGTTTCCCTGTTCAGATATAACGCGTAATTATGAACAAATCCATCGTAATTTTGAGTGCAGACGATTCCTGAAAGCCAGTATAGATATTGCTCGACATGAAAATATTTTTGAATCTCTTTTTCAAATTCCGCCCGCGGAGTAGTATTCAATTTAAGAATCATCTCTTGCAAGTAAAATATGTCTTGTTCATTCCCCCATTTCATTTCATATCCTAAATCCAACGAACGTTTCACTTCCTTGTCTAGATCACTCATTAATGAAAAATTGGCATCCCCATCCACCGCATAAAAAATGGCCCCTTCTGGCAAGCTCCTTTTCTTAAGAAAACATTCATCTACAGATTCCAATTCTAAATAGATCCCTTCGTTTCGGCCATTTATGGACAAAAAAATATGCTGGGAACGCGGCGACAATACGCCTATTTCGTTGAAGAAATCAAATGATAATTTATTTCGGATGACGGCCGGATCTTTAAACTCTGCATTCAGATGAATTTCTTTCGCTCCCCTGTATATTTGGGGTTTATAAAAAGCGATATGATAAGATTTTTTTTTAAATTTTCTGATATGCGAACCACGATAAGCTATATCAATTTCAAGCTTCTTGTTGCCTATTTTTAATTTTGCCGGCAGTGGTTCATCGTTCCAAATATCTCTTCTCAGCTCTTGGTAATCTTTAGGATGGATATAAAGTTCATATTGAGTCAAGTTGTTTTTATCCATCTCTCTCCTCCTCGCTCCATATAAAGAAATCTCGCATGATTACTATAATCATATGAAAAAAATAAGAGGGTGACACCTGAAGACACCTTCATAATTTTTTTACAAAAACTACATATTTGTCTCAGGCAATTCCTCATTGTCCTCATACTATGAATCGTGAAAAGAAATTTACATTTTTTATATAATTTTTAAAGGAGGTTTTCACATGGGACAGATCACCCATGATGATATTAAAGAGGCCGTTGAAAAAGCAACTGATGCTGGGTTAGAGGATTTTATGTATCAAGATCCAAGCGTCGTTAAGGAAGTAAAAGGCGGTCCATCAACGTCCCGCAGGTCGAGCACCTCTTCTAGGCGTTCTTCCAGACGTTCTTCTAGACGTTCTTCCAGACGCTCTTCTAGACGGACTTCTAGGCGTTCTTCCAGACGGACTTCTAGGCGCTCTTCCAGACGCTCTTCCAGACGCTCTTCCAGACGCTCTTCCAGACAGACTTCCAGACGCTCTTCCAGACAGACTTCTAGGCGTTCTTCCAGACAGACTTCTAGGCGTTCTTCCAGACGGACTTCTAGGCGTTCTTCCAGACAGACTTCTAGGCGTTCTTCCAGACGGACTTCTAGGCGTTCTTCCAGACGGACTTCTAGGCGCTCTTCCAGACGCAGTACTTCTAGAAGTTTTTTCCAATATTCAAGTGAGACGGCCAGAAACCGCTTTGTAACAAAAAAAAGATTCTGGAAAAACGGAAATATGTGGGAACTAAGATTGGCTAAATAATTACGCAAAAGGATGAAAGGTTTTTCCCTTCATCCTTTGTTTCATTTCCATTGGAAAATTTCCACTAAGAAAATTCCCGCAGTGACAACCTTTTATTATTTTTTAAAACCCCGTTTTCCCTCATGTTGAAACTTTTATGATCCTGCTATCATTTCATCAATCTAAAAAATGCGTAATGTTTTTTCATGGTAAAAAAATCTCCTCGGGTTTTACCCAAGGAGACTTCAAACGCCACAATATTAAAATTTTGGATGTCTTTATTCGTTTATCATAGCGATAATTCCTTCATGATCATCTAATTTCAGCTGAATTCCAGCCGCATACGGATCGATTTGATACTCGCTCTTAATCCAACCTCTGATCGCCTCAATAAGTTGTGGTTCTGTCAATGGATGCAATACGCCTGCAATTTCTCCTTCTGCTCCAAATCCAGTGTCATCATCGTACAGTAATTCAGTAATGACATCTTCCGGGCGAACATTTGCTTTCGCCGCTACATAAACACAGACGGCATTTATGATTTCTTGTTCAGAAAGTTTTAACGTCTCCATGAGTCATACTCCCTTTGATGTCTGCGATTAAAGATCAATTTTATAGCGCTCAACACCAGCATGACAACGGCAAATAGAAGAAATAAATTGATGACAAATCCCAGCATGGAGCTGATTGGTCCGAGACCATGAAACAAACTTCCTGCTAAAAATCCGCCTAGACCACCCAATAAAAGCCCTTTGGCAAAACTGCCTTTGCTGCTTTTTGGCGGAACCGTATGAGTGTATGGAGTAGTGTTTGATTTTGACGAATTGAAGATGCTAGAATTTTGATTTTTGTTCGGAACAACTTGCTGGCTATGACTCGGCTGATAAAATCCTTTTCCAGATCTGTATCCTTTTGCCGCAGCGCTGTCTACCATACCTAGTCCAACAAGAGAAAAAACAAGAGCTAATGAAGAAAGCCATTTAACCCATTTTTTGAACATCGATGAATTCGACTCCTTTTCCATATTTTTTATTTTAGTTTAAAGAACTGTCATGTTCAGGTTCTTATGAACTTATTATATGATCTTATCTAAAAATTTTCAAGTAGAATTTCTTCCATTTTGAAAAGAAGATAGACCGATTCCTTTTATTTTTAAACCGGCTATTGTAACGACATGAAGTTCATTTAGTAACAAAGTCATTTGACTTTCTTAATATCAAAGCGTAAGATAAGTTCAAAAGAACTTGTAAATAGGAGGAAACTTCGTGAATACCTTTCAATTAACAAGAAAGGAAATGGCGTTCCTTCTCCTTTCATTAAAAGGTTGGAGCAAAAAACCACCGCTTTCGGTACTGCAAGAAGCATGGATTCACTCTGAAGAACATGGTTCTCTCTCCGAACTCGATCCAAATGCTGCGAACGTTGGAACGCTTCCGCCCATTTTTGAAAAAATCATAAAAACGAATAAACTCGATAGAGGTTTTTCTTTAAACGAAATAGCAGCACTTGGCAATCAAATCGAGTACACTAATTTTTCTGTCACGGCGTTACAAAACTGGATTAAACGGGATATTAAAGAAATGATCGGCTCTCCCCAAAAAGGAAAAAAATATTCACTTGAGCAAACCGCGCTTTTATTCATTGTAGAGGATTTAAAAACAGCCCTTGACTTTGAATCCATTCGTCAACTATTAAAGTTGATTATCAACGATCCTGATGACCAAAAAGATGATCTCATCAATCCTATTCATCTGTATGCATGTTACTCTACCCTGTTTGAAGAAATCAATGATCATTCTTTGAGCGAAAACCGCTTACCGAATGAAGGAACGATCGAAACGATCGAAAGAATTATTAAATATAAGGCAGAGGAAATGGTTCAGGAGCATTTCCAGCTGGATGAAGAAAAGCGAAAAGCGATTAAAAACATTATCATCATTGCCGTTTTATCCGTTCATACGGCTTATTTTCATATGCTTGCTAAACGTTCTTTGTCCGCTGCTTTATTTTTGCAGAATTTACCTTTTTCTTAAGAGTAAAATAAAAAAGCTGGCTTAACCGATGAAAAAGCCAGCTCGACTCAAAACTGAAATGAGTGATTATTTCTTCCTGCAATTTGGGATCAAGGACATCTCCTTAATCCCCTTTCATTAATCTAAATGACTTGGTGAAAAAGCATACGGCAACAGTTCCTTAACGGTTGTCTCTTTTCTTTCTCCTTTTAAATTCGTTAAAATAACCGGCATATCCGGAGTGCAAAATTCTGCAATCACTTGGCGGCAAGCTCCACAAGGCGAAATAGGACCATCCGTATCCCCGACCACCGCCAACATCGCAAAATCAGTTTGTCCTTCCGAAATCGCTTTAAAGATGGCCGTTCTCTCTGCACAGTTACATAGACCATAAGATGCATTCTCAATATTGCATCCTGAATAAATGTCTCCGCTTTTAGTCGCTATGGCAGCGCCCACCTTAAAATGAGAGTAAGGGGCATATGCTTTTTCTCTCCCCGCGACAGCTGCTTGAATCAACGTTTCGCTAATCAAGTCCCTTCCCCCTTAGAGAAATTTTGTAAAACGGGAGCGGGCTGAAAATGTGCGGATTTGTTGTCCTCTTTACATTTCTAACATTTTAAGCTTGGCCTGTCACAATTTTTACGCCCGCACTGGCTCCGATACGATTTGCCCCTGCTTTTTCCATCGCCAGCAAGTCTTCTGCAGTTCGAATTCCTCCAGAAGCTTTCACCCCAAAATCCGGTCCAACCGTTTTACGCATTAATGCAACATCTTCCACTGTTGCTCCTCCTGTCGAAAAACCGGTAGATGTTTTGACAAAATCTGCTCCGGCTTTGACTGCTAATTGACAAGCGAGCACTTTTTCCTCTTCTGTCAGCAAGCAGGCTTCAATAATCACTTTCACCAGCGCTTTTCCCTTTGCTGCTTCCACGACGGCTCGAATATCATTTTCCACCAATTCCAGATCACGACTTTTAAGAGCCCCGATATTGATCACCATATCCACTTCTTCGGCTCCATTTTGAATGGCATTGGTCGTTTCAAAAGCTTTAACTTCAGGCGTGGTTGCGCCGAGTGGAAAACCGATGACGGTACATACTTTCACATCGGTATCTTTTAAAATTTCATAAGCGGTTTTCACCCAAACCGGGTTTACGCACACCGAAGCAAAACCGTATTTTTTGGCTTCTTCCGCCAACCGGACGATATCATCCTTCGTAGCATCGGCTTTTAATAATGTATGATCAATCATGTTTGCTTTTTCCAACAACATCGAAGTACATCTCCTTAACCGTATATTTTTCTATCGGCAGCAGCTGCTATTTCCTTTTAAAGTGTAACAGGATCTTGTCTTATTTTCAAAGCCGAAAGATGTGAAATTGCCATGAATTTTGAATTTCACCCTCACTGATCACCGCTGGCATCCATGGTATCACTCTACTTCCATTTTGTTAAACCACAACATGAAGACCGATCCTTTTTATTCAACCACCATTCCCCATTACAAAAATAAACCGATAATCGTCCCGGATAAAATGGACGCCAAAGTTGAACCATACAATAATTTCAAGCCAAAATTCGCCACTGCGTCTCCTTGTTTGTCATTTAACGCTTTCACGGCGCCAGTGACAATTCCGATCGAACTAAAATTCGCGAAACTGATCAGGAACACGGAGACAATTCCAACTGTTTTTTCGGACAGCGAGTGGGATATTTTTGTAAAATTAGCCATCGCCACAAATTCATTTGTCACTAATTTTGTAGCCATGATGCTGCCGGCTTTGACTGCTTCTCCCCAAGGAACACCCATTAAAAAGGCGATAGGAGAAAAGACATAGCCGAGTATTGTTTGGAATGATATATGGAAGACCAGCGTAAAGAGATAATCAATTAAGTTGATCAATGCAATAAATCCAATTAACATCGCTGCTACAATAATAGCTACTTTCAGCCCATCCATGATACTTTCGCTGATCATTTGAAAAAAGCTCAATTTTTTTGTTTCTTCAACGACAAGCAAGTCCTCTTCCTCTGAAATTTCATAAGGATTAATGATATTTCCGACAATCAAAGCGGAAAATATATTGAGTATTATCGCAATCACGACGTATTTCGGCTCCAGCATGGTCATATAAGCACCGACAATCGATATGCTGACAGCGCTCATAGCCGACGTACATAGTGTGTACAAACGCTTCCGGGAAATGTGTCCAATTTGCTTTTTCGTCGTCAAAAACACTTCTGATTGTCCTAAGACAGCAGAAGAAACCGCAATGTAATTTTCTAGTTTCCCCATCCCGTTTAGTTTGCTTAAAACAAGGCCAACATATTTAATAATCACAGGCAAAATTTTGAAATAGTTCAAAATACCGATCAAAACCGAAATAAAAATAATAGGCATTAACACATCAAGAAAAAAATTGGATATCCCTTTGTTTTCCAACCCTCCAAAAACAAAGTCGACCCCTTTACTGCCCATCTCAAGCAATTTACTGAACATTTTCGACACAAATCCAATGACCGAAATGCCTGCTTTTGTATTAAACATAATAAAAGCAAGTACTAATTGGGCAATCAGCATAGTAAAAATTGCCTTATAGCGCACATGTTTTCGATCATAGCTGACCAACATGGCAAGCCCATACACTAACAGCAAACCAGTTAGAAAAAAAACAACTCTCACAGCAGCTCTCCTCCAATAACATGTTAATGGCAGCGGTTTCAATCCAAACTAAAAGAAATAATTAGAACCGCTGCCCAAATGAATAGACGATCTATCCATTCTCGAAAATACTATACCAAGATATCAATCTATTGTAAACAACGAAATAAAACAGCTGTGTACACGAAAAGCTCGCGGCGAAAAAGCTGATTGGACCAAAGTGAAATGACAAGTTTCATTCTTTTAAAAAGGAGCGACTTCTGTTTTTTCAAGTGAAGCGATAGAAAATCTGTTTCGCTTATTTTGGATTAAGCGGAACCATTTTGTTCATACTTTTATCATAGTAAAAATTCTTTTACGACCCTTTTTCCTTTCATATGGAAATAAATAAAAATTCTATTGCATGAAAATTAGATCCATTCTTTTCAGCGAATATTCATTTATATTTTATTTTTTTAAATTTTTTAAAAAAGGGGTACACAACAAGAAAAATGTTGTGTATACTGTATTATAACAGAAACAATATTTTATAATCTGTATTATAAAAAGGAGGTGCCTGAAATGGTTCAAAGTCCGGTTGAATTTTTCCAAACCATATCCATTAAAGTTTGTTCGGTATGCGGCCAGCATATGGATGAGCAAGCGGAATCTTATATGATGGAGTGCGATCGCTGCCTTGCGCAATCAGAAGAATAACATCCGTTTCATCCACTTCATAAGTTCATTATTTTTTCATTGAGACAATATTCGGCTTCATTAGAACAAAAATGAAAAAATTTGATAAGGAGGAATAAAAATGGTTCCAAGTCCGGTTGAAATGTTCCGTGATCTTCCTAAAAAAGTTTGTCCGGAATGCGGTGAATATATTGAAGAACAGGCTGAATCGTATATGATGGAATGCGACCGCTGCTTAGCCAACAAAGAAGAATAAGCTTCTTAACATTGCTTAGACCTTTGAAAGTCCAGTTGATCGGTGGATGGATGTACGGATCGGTATTAAAGGAGCAGTTGGTGGCAACCAAAAAGGTAAACTGGAAATGGAAAAAAGAAGCTCTTACGGTTTTTCATCTATTAGGACGGTTAAAAAATGGGAAGGAAAATGATTCCTTCCCGTTTTCTTTATTCTAACCTAAATAAAAAAGCGCGCAGCCATCATCGCGACAATTCCTATCACAACCGTCCCTAATAAACTGCGGGTCGCAAGCGCCACCACAAATGCCGGTATGGCTGCCAACAACTCCAGTCGATTTTCCATGATCGAAAATTTTCCGTTTGAAAGCAGCAGCTCTTGCGCCAACAGGGCCGTCATGACCGCAACAGGCACATGGCTTAACCAACGTTCAGCCCATTGGGGCAATTGAAATCGGCTTAAAATCATCAGCGGAAGAATTCGCGGTATGATCGTGACAATCCCCGATCCAATAATGACCGCCAAAACATATGATCTTATTTCCATTTTTCAATAAACACCCCCGCTGTTGCCGCCACGATGGCTGCGGTAATCACTCCCGTGCTGCCCGAAACAAAAAAGCTTAAGATCACGATCGATGATGCACTGCATATAGCCACTGCTAAATCGACCATCCATTTTTTTCTGCTAGTAATCTGTAAAACAAGCAATCCAATAAACATCGCTGGCAGGGCAAAATCAAGTCCAAATGCATTCGGATCTGGAATCCATTCTCCAAAAAATCCACCTGCTACATTGCCAATTAGCCAGTTGACATAAGCAGTGACATTCAAACCGAGCATCCATTTAAAACTTCCGGCTGCTCGATTAGATAAATGATTCATCGCAACGCCAAATGTTTCATCCGTTAACAACGAACCGGTCAACACATTTTTCCACAAAGGAAGATGACGAAAATAAGGGGATATCGCTGCACTCATGAGAAGATGACGAAGATTAATAAAAAAGATCGTAAAAATAATAGCGGAAACAGGATTTGCGGCCGCGATCATTCCTGATGCAATAAATTGCCCCGATCCGGCATAAAGAATAAGGGAAATCAGCACAATT
Source organism: Bacillus sp. FSL W8-0223 (assembly GCF_038006805.1). Taxonomy (NCBI): domain Bacteria; kingdom Bacillati; phylum Bacillota; class Bacilli; order Caryophanales; family Bacillaceae; genus Bacillus; species Bacillus sp. FSL W8-0223. The sequence goes on along the minus strand of NZ_JBBOVX010000001.1, from coordinate 1,589,566 downwards.
TCCGCGATGGTAAGCCCCGCTGTTTTTTCCACCACACCGGCTGCAAAACCGATGCTCCAATAGCCCAATAATGTGGGCACGCAGTCTTTCGCCCCTTGCCAAAACCCCTCTTCCGAATATGGATATGAAATAGTATTTATTCGAGCATTCTCTGCCATTATGTAGATCCACCCTTTACATACAGTGAATTTTCATTTTTTCGTCTACTTCCACTATAAATTGAATTAAAATTTTGTCAATTCCATGGCCAACCATTTATCATGAAAAGCAAAGCTTAAGGGGAGGCTATAAAGAGGGAGGTGGAAAAAGTGAACAACGTTCCAACAAATCAGTTTATTTATTATGGCATACCGACAGCCGCATATGTATTGCTAGGCATTTTAACCACCCTTTAAAAAAGGAAAAAAATAGAAAGAAACGTCCATCGCCTCTCCCATCCTTTTGAATTCGAAAGCCTTCAAAAAATATCATCTCCGCCAACGTCCTCATTAAGGCCATGATGGACAAAAACAATTTGGCGCCAGGCTACCGCCTAAAAATTCGATTCGTTCAGCCAACCATCAGCGGGGACACTGCCCCTGCTGATGGAAGTTTCCCTTATCCTTACCATCGAAACCAAATTTTTTCATTCTTCCACCTTATTGAGCGGCTGTTTCGCCGGTCCTTCCAATACTTCTCCTGTCACTGAATAACGTGACCCGTGGCACGGGCAATCCCAAGTACGATCACCACTGTTCCATTCCACTTCACACCCCATATGCCGGCAAGTGGTATCCACCATATATACGTTTTGATTTTTATCTTTATAGGCCCCCGCTCTTTTTCCGTTCACACGAATGACAGAGCCTTCATCCGTTTGTAAATCATCCACCGTTTTTAACGGGGATTCCCATTTCCCTTTTAATAAATGCCCCGCGACATTGGTATTTTCTCTAATCAATGTTTTCACTGATGGATCCACGTTGAAACGAGAAGGAGTAAACAACTCTTCATAAGGATTGGGCTTTTCTAAAATTAAATCACTGATTAATTGGGCTGCCGCTGTTCCGTTTGTCATTCCCCACTTTCGAAAACCCGTTGCAACATAAATATTCGGTTTTTCAGAAGTGATTCGCCCAATAAAAGGCACTTTATCTAATGTCGTCCAATCTTGCGCCGACCAGCGGTACAAAAATTCGTTGATTCCAAATGTTTCTTCTGCGTATTTTTGCAGTGCTTCATAATGATGTATCGTAGAAATCCCTTGTCCAGTCTTATGACGTTCCCCGCCTACAAGCAATATTTTTTCATTGTCGCACAGCGTATACCGCAACGATCGTGTTGGTTCTTCAACCATAAGATACATGCCGCCAGAAAATGTTTTTTGAGGTTTGACGGCAAGAAGATAAGATCTTTCTGGATACATTCTGGCAAAATAAAATCCTGCCCCATCGTAAAACGGATAATGGGACGCAATGACTACTTGCTTACATGAAATCGTGCAGCCATTTCTAGCAACAACTTTTATCTCATTCCCTTGCTCTATATCCACTGCGGTCGTATTTTCAAATATTTCTGCTCCTTGATGTTCGGTCTCTTCCAATAGTTTTTTTAAATATTTTAACGGATGGAATTGGCCTTGCGCATTCATCCTAACGGCTGCTTTTACGGGTATATCAACGGGAATAGAGTTGCGATAGTCTCCCTCTATCCCCAGTTTTTCATAGGCCTCCATCTCCTTTTCAAGTTTGCTTATATAAGAATCCGTATTCGTGTAGAGATAAGCATCTTCTTCGGTAAAATCGCATTCGATTTGATGACGTAAAACGGTGTCGCGGATAAAATGTAAGGCAGACATATTCGCTTCATAATAACCACGTGCTTTCTCCAATCCAAAATGTTCCATCAATTCGTGGTAGATTAAATCATGCTGAGCGGTAATTTTGGCAGTTGTGTGCCCCGTTGTGCCAGTGAGAATTTTGCCAGCGTCGATCAGAGCGACTTTCATTCCTGCTTTTCCTAATAAGTTGGCAGAAGTGATTCCGACAATTCCGCCACCAACAATGGAAATGTCCACCTCTATATCTTTCTCCAGTTTCGGAAAAGACGGTAATTCCAAATTGGATCTCCAAAAAGACTCGGGAAATGGAGGCATGTGTTGGCTTGCATTTTCCGAAAACATCCAATTCCTCCTTCATGGGGTTAGTATCTAAAGGAAATCTTCCCCAAAAAAGAGGACTTTATTCTTTTTCTAAGCGTTTGTGGGAACGCCTTAAAGTAAAGCGAGAACATAAACTCGTCATAAAAAAAGAAAAGCTGCCACTTATAGGCAGCTGCCATCATACATTAGTTCTTTTTGATTGGATATAACTCCCGTATCTCTTCTTTCATTTCACTTCCGCAAATTGGGCAATGCAAATTGGGTGTCGCAAATTCTTTTCTCATCCAAACATTGCAATCAGGCGATTGGCAAGCGTAGACACTCGTTTCGACCATTTCAACTTCTTCTTGATTCCGTTTATTATAATACACAAATAAAGACCCCTTTATTATAATTGATGATGTTTCTGCAAAACACAAAAAGCCCGATCTCAAGTAGAATGAAGAACAACTTCATAACAGTATACGACCAATTTTGGGATGAGGGCCCTGACTTTACTGATAAAGCAACAAGTCGTACTTCTATCTTACCACTTAATTGACAGAAAGCCAATCTCGCTCAAATTTCTAGTCCTCCCATTCGTTCTATTGAATGGCTACTACGTATTAAGATTATGCCTCGAGAAGACAGATTATAACCTTAAAAGACCGATTTTAGTGAGAACGACTTCAAAATACCATTCGCTTCCTTTTTTCCTTAAGATATCGTGAAACTTACAGCAAAAGGATTTTTCTGCGGATAAAAATAACAATAGACGAATTGTGTCGATTGTTGTATATTTATTTTGCGTTCTAAATAATCATACCTTCACAATGAAGAATGATAGTCATTTCTGCAAAAATATACAAATAATGATCGATTGACTGATCGGGCTGTTTTCAACGTACTTGAATACTATTTTGAAGGCATCTGCGAAAATTTCAAACGAGACGGCGGTAAACGTTACCGGATGAAGGATGCATAAAAAACATGCCTGCCTGGTTGCGAATAAATAAACACATTCTCATTACATTTTCGCAAATGTCAATCCCCGTTTTACATTTGCAGCACTGTTTCGTCATCCAAGTAGAAAGGGGTTCATTGATTCAATGGAACAAAAACGATTAGGGTTTTGGCTTTTGACCGCACTGGTCGTTGGAAATATGGTAGGATCCGGAATATTCATGTTGCCACGAACGCTTTCTGAAGCCGCCAATCCAGCTGCTGTGTTATTGGGATGGTCTTTAACTGGTTTCGGTGTCCTCACAACGGCTCTTGTCTTCGGTAATTTATCCATCCGAAAACCAGAACTGAACGGCGGACCACAAATTTACGCAAAAGAACTGTTTAAAGAGGGATCAACACTTTCCACATTGTCAGGATTTATGTCTTCTTGGGGGTATTGGATCGGAAACTTCGCTGGAAATGTTGCTATTATCACTACTTTTACAAGCTATTTAGCAACCTTTTTTCCCATTTTAAACAGCAAAGCCCCGTTATTCACAATCGGAACCGTTGCTTTCAAAACAGGCAACGTTCTAACCTTTATTATATGCACCGCCATGCTTTGGTTTACACATTTTTTAATTTTAAGAGGAATTGAAGGAGCCGGAAAAATCAATTTTTTGGCCACGAGCGCAAAAGTGATCGGTTTCTTTTTATTTATTGTCCTAAGCCTGTTTGCGTTTCAAAAAAGTAATTTGCTTCCATTTACGGCTCCACGCTTAGATGATAGCGGACATCCATTAGGAATTTTAACACAAATAAACCACGCAGCTGTCTCAACACTTTGGGCTTTCGTAGGTGTTGAATCGGCTATTGTATTTGCCTCCAGAGCCAAAAAACAAAGTGATATAAAACGGGCCACTATTATTGGGCTAATGATTGCATTGGCGATTTATATCGGTATTTCCTTGCTGGTGATGGGCGTTCTGCCACAGGAAACTCTAATACATTCCGAAAAACCACTCGTGGATGCTATTGAAACCATAATCGGACCAATCGGAGCTTATTTAATCGCTGGATTGGGCTTGATTAGTTTAGCCGGCTCCACAATAGGTTGGGTGTTAATGAGCGCCGAGGTTCCTTATCAAGCGGCTAAGCAAGGATTGTTTTTAGCTTCTTTTCTAAAAGAAAACAAAAGAGGCGTTCCATCCTTTTCCTTATGGCTGTCAAACGTTCTTGGACAACTCTTTATTTTTTCAACCATATCCAATTCAATGGCCCATGCATTTGACTTTGTCATTTATATCGCCACATTGGCTTATCTCATGCCTTATCTTATTGCATCCTTGTTCCAGCTTAAGCTCGTTTGTACCGGTGAAACGTATCAGCTTAACAAAAGCCGGTACACCGATGGTCTTATTGCTTTATTGTCCACTATTTATTCCATTTGGGTCATTTATGCAGGTACTTCTGATTTAAAAACATTTTTGTTCGGAGCCGCTTTATTGGCTAGTGGACTGATCTTCTATCCTTCTTTGCGCAAACAAACTCAAGCCACACCTTTCACGAAAAACGGCAGGCTTTTAGCTAATCAAGAGGAGACCCCCTTAAGGTCTCCTTTTTTTATTGTTCTACTATCATTCTTTGCCCTGGCGACTGAAGAAAGTTCGCAATGTAATTTAGGATATGTCATGGCACATTTACGGCTGTCATGTTTTGAAATATGATATACTGGGATTCGAGTCTTTTTTCATTTAAGCCAATGGCCTTTTAAACGATCCGTTCAACCGACTGTATGAACTCCCTAAATGTTGATACACTCATCAACAGTTTGTGGATGGCGGATGAGTCTTAATGGATTGAGACGTTAAAATGGGAGGCCGTACCGTCATTTTGCAATCATTTTCCTTAAATTATTGACTGGATGCATGTGAATGAAAGGTGGTTTTGTCATGAAAGAAACGGCTGCGTTCAAACATTTTGATAAAAAATGGGTCTTCTTAGTAATAGTAATTTTATTCGTAGCAGCCAATTTACGCCCTTCTCTGACCGCAGTGGGGCCGGTGCTCGGTTTTATCAGAGAAGATTTAGGTTTGTCCCATTCCGTGGCCGGGTTGCTTTCCACACTCCCGCTTATGGCATTTTTCGTTTTTTCCCCACTGGTTCCTCAACTTTCTGGGAAGTTTGGAATGGAACGAACCCTCTTTTTCAGCTTGCTGTTATTGACGGCGGGCATATTCATACGTTCCTGTTCCTCTATTTTTACGTTATTTTTAGGAACATTTATGATAGGAACGGCGATTGCTGCTGGCAATGTTCTTTTGCCGGGGCTGATCAAAAGGGATTTCCCTCATCAAGTAGGGCTGATGACAGGCGGATATTCTCTTTCGATGAACACTTTTGCCGCACTTGGATCCGGCCTAAGTGTTCCATTGACTCATGCTCTTGGCTATGGATGGCAAGGCTCCCTTATGTTTTGGGCTTTGTTGTCGCTTGTGGCGCTGTTCATTTGGCAGCCTCAGCTCCGCCATACAACGATGAACCACTTACCAACGTATAAAAACAAGGAAAAAAACCGGCTCTGGAGATCCAAGCTTGCTTGGAAAGTGACGATTTTTATGGGTTTCCAGTCTTTTGTTTTTTATATATCCATTAACTGGTTTCCCAACGTTTTTCAAGATCGTGGAATGAGTGCTGAGGCATCGGGTTGGATGGTCTCCATCATGCAGTTTGTTGGTATGCCGGCGACCTTTATAGTTCCGATCCTTGCAGAGCGCTGGAGTAGTCAGCGGCTTTTATCCACCATCGTCTGCTTGATCGGGATTATCGGCTATGCAGGACTTCTAATGGAAAATCCCGATTATACGATTTGGTGGGTTTTGCTCATAGGCATCTCGCAAGGAGCGACGTTCGGTTTAGCTTTGACTTTTATTTCTTTGCGGGCAAAAACGGATTATACGGCGGCAAGACTTTCGGGTATGGCTCAATCAATCGGATATTTGTTCGCAGCATTTGGCCCTTTTCTGTTTGGACTTTTGCATGACTTGACAGGCCACTGGTTCGTTCCCCTCTTTCTTCTGGTGGCAGCCACAACCGTTCAATTGGTTTCTGGACTAGGTGCAGGACGAAATTCGTACGTCTTAGAGGAAGAAACAACGATTTCATAAATACGAAAAAATCGACAGCCTACCAGCTGTCGATTTCTTTTCTCCTTCTACAAAGTCAAAATAATCGGCTTATCTTTTGTTACGATAATAGTATGCTCCACTTGAGCCACCAGGCTGCCGTCAGGAGTTTTGTAAGTCCATCCATCTCCTGCTTCTTCAATCATATCAGCCCCTGTAGAGATAAACGGCTCAACCGCAATGACAAGACCCTCTTTTAATAATTCATTATCCCACGGGTCGTAATAATTCAATATATGATCGGGCTTTTCATGGAGTGATCGGCCAACTCCATGGCCGGTTAAATTCAGGATGACAGAAAAGCCATTGCGCTTTGCTTCTTTCATCACTGCTTTACCAATTTGATTTTGTTTAGACCCCGCTTTTGCTTTTAATATTCCTTGTTGAAAAGCTTTCTCCGCCGTTTCACATAATCGATACAGTTCTGGATCCCCATTGCCGACAACAAATGAAATTCCCGTATCTGTAAAAAAACCGTCGAAAGACCCGGAGACATCAATATTTACAAGATCCCCTTCTTGAATGACCTTGTCGCCGGGTATTCCGTGTGCTACTTCATCATTCACGCTTATACAAGTATAGCCGGGAAAATTGTATTCTTTTTTCGGTCCTGATTCTGCACCGTATTCTGCAAATAATTTTCCGGCTAATTCATCTAATTCCTTTGTTGTGATGCCGGGCTTTGTATGGATTTTTAATTGGTCGCGAATCGCGGCCATCACTTTACCGCTTTGCTTTAACCCTTCTAGTTCTTGTTCCGTTTTTACAATCATATCTCTCTTCCTTCTTATTTTGTAAATATTCGTTTCCTATACTATCTTACTTTTTTCTTTTTTTCAAAACAATTCATTCTGAAAGTGTGCAGTAACGAATTCCAGCATCGCTTTTTCATCATGTTTTTTAGCATTCTTTAACGGCATCTGCTCTCTCTTATTCATACACATTTAATTAAAAAAGCAAGCCTTTGAAAACTATCATACCTCCCATTGTCAAAAAAAGACTGACTCAAAACATCGCGTTGGAGCGATATTGAGCCAGCCTTTTCCTATTTTAACAACCATCCTTATGTTCGAATAAGCCACTGTATAAACATCAGAGTTACTCACAGTCTTTACAAACAAGCAACGATGATCAGCAAAGATACTCATCGGCATAACGGATCAACCGTTTGTCTATGATTCCACATTTTTTAAAAATAAATCAACGAGTTTGGCCGCTTGAGCACGAGTTAAGTTTTTATTAGGAGCAAAGGTACCATCTCGATAGCCACTAAGGAAGCCTTTTTCGTAGGCCGCATTGACATAGGGCAAAAATTCTGCTGAAATCGCAGATGTATCTTTAAAAATGGTTTTATGTGTGGTCGCAATACGTTGTCCCGTTTTCACTTCATAGGCCTTCATTAAGATTTTCGCTGTTTGCTCGCGAGTAATTGTGTCGTTCGGAGCAAATTTATCCTTTGTTTTTCCATCAATGATTCCTGCTTCATAGGCTGCGGCAATATCTTGAGAAAGTTCCAAACCTTTAATATCCTTAAATGGCGGTTTTCCCTTTGCTTCTAATCCTAAAGCACGGACGATAAGGGAAGTAAACTGGCCGCGAGTCACATTTTGGTTCGGCACAAAAGATTTTTCTGTCATGCCTTTTGCGATTCCTCTTAATTGTAAATCCGAGACATATTCATAAGCCCAATGACTTTTGTCTACATCTTTGAATTTATAAGGCTTCGGCAATTTTGTGAGTGAAGGCAGTCCGGTTATATACCCAACACCGCCTGTTTTATCGATTCCAATCTTTTCTTCCATCGCTTTTTTTAACTCTGATTTGTCAACAGCCGTAATGCTGTTTTGATCTAATTCATCTCCAGGATGCTGGAAATTGCTCAAAATATAAGAGAAACCGTTCATATTATCTACCGCTGACAAACCGGTTGCTTCTGCCCCGGCCGGAACAGATAAAATACGGGACAATTTTTTTGTATCGACATTGTACGCCCACACAAAGTTGTTCGTATGTTTTCCGCTGTCTTCGCCTATGAATAATGTTCTAAGCGGCTCGGAATAGCTTAAATTATCCGTATTGGCTACTTTGTCCACATTAGCCGTATTGCCGTATGAATCCGCTGTTGTTAAATCTTCACCGGCAATTAAACCAGACATGGTCGCGGCAACATAGTCGCTATCAATGGCATTTCCATCCTTATCTTTTTGCCCGCCGGTTAAATCCAATTGGTACGTGACACCCGATTTAATGACTGGTAATTGAATATCGTCAACAGGATCTGTTCCTTTTGTATCTTTTGCCATTCCGCTGCTTTGGTCTGAAATGGCTATATAAACTTTTTTATCTTTTGCATTAAGTGCAACACCTTCCATTTTATTAAATTCAGATGTCGCTCCAAGCATGGCTGCATAACGTCGTGATTCTAAAAAGGCAGCTGCTTTTTCCATTCCTGGTTTTAATTTTAAATATTCTGTTTTGCCGTAGGAATATTGCTTGATGGCAGTAAAGCCTTCTTTGGGCGCATCTGAAGTTTCGAAAATATCACTAAATTGAATGCCACTGTCAATGATATCTTTTATCTCTTTATCTGTAGCATGACCTAGCTTAATCCATTCTAATTTCCCGCTACCGCCATTTTCAGTACCGGTTTGATGAAATTTAGCAGCATAAAGTGTACCTGCTGATAAATCCGCAGGCTTATCCGCTACGTACATGAATAAAGTAGTATAAGAGCCATCATCACCAAAAAAGGCTGTACGTTTATCAGGCATCACCTTCATTAATTCATGTGAAAAGCGCCCAACGCTATAATGTTTTTCCACCTTTGTTGAACCGTCTTCCTTCACCGTAATCTCCGGAATAAATCCGTAGTAATAAGGATTTGCTTTCGATTCATCACCAAAATAAAGCTTAGCAAAACTTTCTGTCCAGGTTCTTGCAGAAGATTGTGGATTGAATTCAAAACTGCGTGCATCCGGCTCATATTCTTCTGATCCGAGATGAGTGTTCCAAGGCGATACACTGCCATTACATGGAATCCAAAGACCATTTACGGAAGAAAAATCAATTTTTTTCACTTCTACTGCTTTCAGCTCCCCAGTTTTCTTATCCTGCGCTAATTTCGTCAAAGTCATAGAGGCTGGAACTAATCCATAAGCTGAATGGCCGGCCGCATCAAATGTGTCGTATTCATAATGGGTCACCATATAAAGTTGACCTTTTATATTTAATAAGCTATTTGAGTCAGGTGCATCCGATATAAAATAAGTTGGTTTACCTTCAACACTGTGATCCATAATGGGATTCCCATGTACATCAATCGGTGTACCCGCCGGAATTTTTTCGCCTTTGTTCGCGGCTACTTGATCTTCCGATTTAAACAATGTTTTATAGGCAAGCGGAAACTTTCGAACTCTGCCATCGCTGTATTTTACCTCAACTGATGCATCGGTATAAGTATTCACCATTTGATCAATCGTGGAAGGTGGATTCATTCCGTTAAATTGGATGGAATCAATGCTCACTTTCTCGTTACTCGCCGCAGCAACCGGTGTTACAGCAGGAATGGTTAAAGCTAGTGCGAATGCGAATGTGGCTCCTTTTTTCGTAATCAGCTTCATCTACTTTTCATCTCCTAGTTCAAGATCGTTTCTTTTCTCTGTAATCTATTAAACTATTAAACTGTTAATGCTGAATGAAAAATTTGTTAATTTATCATTAATTTTACATTTGTTTCCATAACTTTTTGAGATTTAACCTGTACAATTTTACATACTCGAAAGACTTTATGGTAAAATGAATAGGAAGCTTCATTATGGATAACAAAGTTTTTCAAATGTCTTTCAATAAGTTGAACGATCCTAATGGATGGAAAGGACTGACTAATGGCCAATACGCATTCTTATTCAAAAAATGAGGAAATTGCCAACTCGATTACTCACGGCATTGGAGCGCTGTTTAGCATTGCGGCATTAGTGATGTTGATTGTGTACTCTGCATCGTATGGCGGACCCCTTCATATCGTTTGTTTTACGTTGTTCGGCGCCACCATGCTTCTTTTATACTTATCCTCCACGATTGTGCATAGCCTTCCGCCTGGGAAAGCAAAAAAATTATTTGAAATTTTCGATCACTCGTCGATCTATTTTTTTATCGCTGGTACTTATACTCCCTTTGCTTTACTGGCGATAAAAGGCTGGCTTGGATGGACGCTTTTTGGCATCGTGTGGGGGATAGCTGTGGGCGGAACCATTTTTAAATGTTTTTTTGTGAATAAATTTCTTTACACCTCCACTCTTTTGTATGTAGCGATGGGCTGGCTTGTGGTTGTTGCATGGGGTCCTCTGACAGAAACGGTGGCTCCAAACGGAATTTTACTGTTAGTCATCGGCGGCATATTCTATACAGTGGGAACAGTTTTTTACGTGTGGAGGGGATTTCATTACCATCATGCGGTTTGGCATCTGTTTGTTTTAGGTGGATCATTTGCCCATTTCTTTGCTGTTTTGTTTTATTTGCTACCTTAGTTTGATGAAAAATCAATGCAAACATAAAGAACGAGAAAGAAAAATTCCTTCTCGTTCTTTTTCATTAAGAATTTGGCTTTATTGCTTTCATCGAAAAAAAAGCGGATACGAGGCATAAAAAGGCCAAAATAAAGAACATCACAAATTCCGAATTTTTCATGAGAATGGAGCTGACAGGAGGCCCCGCTGCTACACCGGCAAAACGCATAGCACTGTAAATAGAAGTAATCGTCCCTCGCTCTTCCTTTTCAATGCTGCTTGTGATCATGGCATCCATACAAGGCAAGCCGGCACCAATGCCGATCCCGCAGATCACAAAAATGGCTAATATATACCACAATCGATCTGAAAAAAGGATCATACATAATGATATAGCAGTGACAACAAGCCCGATCGTTGTAATCCATTTCATCGTCTTTTTATTCCCTTTAATATATTTCCCGGTTAAAAAAGAAGCAAAGCATAAAGCTGCGAGCGGGATCGCAAGCAAAAATCCTTTCATAATTCCAACAGTATGAAATTGATCTTCCAAGATGCTCGATAAATAAAATTGAAATCCAAACAAAACAAACATTAATATAGTCCCAATAGCAAAAACGGCATAAAGCCATCTGCCTTCCCTCTGAAAAATTTCCTTCACCTTTTGGATAAATTCACGAATCGATTCTTTATTCTCTTCTTCTCTTTTTGGGCTTTTAACGAAAAGAAGCAAAAGGAAAATAGAGACTAAACAAAATAACGGAAAAGAAAAAAAAGGCATAAACCAAATCCAACCCGCCAACAAAGCTCCCAAGATGGGACTGAGTACTTTTCCAAGCGTGTTCGACGTTTCAATGACACCAAGCGTCGCGCTTACTTCCTCTTCTTGTCGGAACAAATCTCCGACTAGGGGCAGTACAATAGGAAAAGCTCCAGATGCCCCCACTCCTTGCAGCATCCTGCCGATCAGGATCATATAGTATGGGTTCGACATCTTCCAAGAGGCCCATCCCGCCAAAAGCCCACCTATTCCCGAAATGATCAAACTCGGAATCATGACCATTTTACGTCCCAGTCTGTCCGAAAGATAACCAGCAATGGGAATAAGCAATATCGGAACAACTGAATAAACCGTAATAATCAAGCTCGATTGCAAATTCGAAATCCCCAATTGCTTTTCTATAACTGGAAGAACCGGTATAAGCATAGAATTCCCAAGTGTCATAATAAGAGGAACCGTTGAGATTGATAATACGGCCGCCGGTTTACGATGTTTTTTTTCTTGTTGAGAGGCGGATCTTTTTTTGCTGTAGCCTTCAGCTGGATATTCAATATGCTCCATGAATGAATCCTTTCCTTCCTTTTCAATCTTGCTTATTATTATGTACACTTATTTGAATTCCTACTTAGTCGAATAGCTGTTTCCAAACATTTCTTTTTGATAAACACGTTAAAATGGACTCATATTGAAAACATCATGCAACAAACATAGTGATGGATTGAACATCCATCAAGAGAAGTCGGTTCTTATATACCCGACATCACCCAGCTGAATCATCTGATAAAATAAAAAAAGGCTACCGATTTTTTGATTTATTCATCAGTGAGCACATTACCATTACATATTGTGGGTCACTTGTTAACATAACATTATTATAATAAATTTTAATCGAAATCAATTTTATGAATGGGGTTCCTGTTTTCTATTGCGTCTTTTAATCGTTTTTGCATGTCGCCGATCCCTCTGCTTCCTTGGAGCGGAAACTGAATATCGTGGCATTCCGGGAACATTTCCCGCAAAATGGGTTGAAATTTTTTTCCACCCAACATGACAACCACGTCAACCGCAGCGGCTCCTTTTACCTCCGCTTGTTCTCTCAGTTGGCTTATTTCGATCATTTCCGATTTTCGATGATGATCTGAAAAAGATAAATCATAATTACCAGGGACAATATCATCCGGAAGCAATAACCCATGCTTAGCCGACAAAATGCCCCAATGATCAAAAAACAGGCGAGCGTAGTTTTGACAAAGGCCATGAAATATTCCGATATAGGCCGCATCAGCCCGCACCGGTCCGGCCTCTGGATGTTGATCCCAAATTTTCCGTTTGCCACACGGAATGATGCAAAAGAATTTCTTTTGTCTCATTCGTTTTTTCCCCTCCCCCTTTTTTAAACATGAACATTTCTTTTTCAGTATGAACTCTTATTTTAAAGCTCTTTTCAATGGATTATAAAATTATTCTTTTGTATCAATCATTTGGGGACTGTTCTTTTTTTCTTTCCACTGTTTAAATCGCTCTAAGTCTTTTTCCACTAATTTTAATGTAAAACCAATGACGGCCGCGTCATCGATCAGTCCAAATCCTAGCAAGACATCAGGAATCGCATCCGTTGGGACAGCAAAATAGACGATGGCCGCAAAAATGGACAGCATCGAACGATAAGGAATTTGGCGGTATTCCCCTTTCGACCAAGCTTTAGCCAGTTCTAATAATAATTGCAAATTGTTCCAAACATCACGAAGGCGCCTTCTGTTTTTTCCTGCTTTTATTGTCGCCCGCCGAATAAGTTTCATCGCTTTTCTCTTATCTTTTAAATATTCTTTTGCTCTTCCAACGAAAACGTTCGAGTTTTTGCTTTCTTCGTCTCCACGATTGTGTCGAAAGCTATTCAATGGAATCATCCCCGTTCTTATTTTCATGCCGGCGATTCCTTCAGCACATTCATCGCCCTGCTTGTTTCCTATACATTCCCCATTTTACAAGGATTTATGATGATTTTGGCCTTTTTTTCTTACTATATCCTTTATCAAGCCATATTGCTCATTAAACCGATTTGCTTTCCCAAACCTAGATGATTTTAACTATTTTCTCCCAAACACAAAAGGACTGGAAATACAATCCAGTCCCTCTTTTCTCTATTGTTCATAAGCACAATATGGGCGCAATTTGACTCCAATCATACTTCCTATATAAGCGGAAGCAAACCACAACCAACCATGAACGCTGAAAGATGCGATTCCATCAAAATAAGATCCGATGTTGCAGCCAAAGGAAATCCGAGCTCCATAACCCATAATCACTCCGCCGCATAGGGCAGCAATGGTCATTCTTGTCGGGCGTTTCCAATGAATAGGTTTCTTAAATCGACCGGCAACTGCCGCAGCCAATAAAGCTCCAACCATCACACTAATATCCATCACTGTTGTAATATCCATATATAATGGATTGTGGAGAGAAGCTGCTCTCGCCGGATCAGTCCAATACGACCAATGTTCCGGATGGCCTCCGAACAGCTGCACAATTTTGGCTCCCCATAAGGCAAACGCCGAAGTGATTCCCCAAGGCTTTCCTTGAATAATCAGGACGAGCGTGTTCACAATAGCCAATAATAATCCGCCAATGACAAGAGACCAAGGTCCGGTAAACACCGATTTCCAACCATTTCCCTGTTTAAGTGTCGGCGCAACCCAATGGCCATTTCGGCGTTTCTCTAACATAATCGTGATAACAAACACAACGGCTATTATAATCAGTTGAAAGATGTATCCTCCCAGCGGCCCGAAGGTTTGGATAAAGGAAATGGGTTCAAAATGAGGCGTATTCATCCACCAATTGAAATGAGTTGTCGCGATTACAGATCCTATAATAAATCCGATTAACGTCACAATCCCGTTAACATCTCCGCCGCCTATATGATAAAGCGTTCCAGAAGCACAACCGTCTCCAAGCTGCATTCCAATGCCAAACAAAAAGGCTCCGATCAAAACAGACATTCCGACGGGTGATACATATCCTTCAACTGGATGACCGAATATGGATCCTTTTATTAGAAAAGGTAAAAATAAAAGACTTGCTGTTGCCAACATAATCATGTGGGCACGCAAACCTTCCCCTTTTCGGTAAAGAATGAACTTACGCCAAGCAGAAGTGAAGCCAAAGTGCGCTTGATAAAGAGTAAAACCACCCAAGCCACCAAGAAGATATAATAAAGCTTGACTGACGGAAACCCGCTCGTATAAAAAGACGGCACCTCCTAAAAGAACGGCCGCTGATATGATTTTCAGCATAATATCAAAATAGTGCGGTTTACCTGATATTGGTTTTTTCATTTGTTCTGTACGATTGTGAGCTGCTAATTCCAATATCATTCCCTCCTTTTCATATTCATTAATATAATACAAAATCGATCAAAATGGTAGGAATATCTCCGAAAAAAGATGGCCTATCCGCAAGATAGGCCATTTAATGACTTCTATTTGCATTGACATCCGCAAACTCATAAGTGCACCAAATTAAGGCTTCTAACGAACGATGATTTTCAATCGAACAAGTCCATATTGATATGAAGGAACACTCATGCCAATTCACAACGAAACTATTGACCTGTTATCTCGCGAACTTTTTCATCTCTCGGAAGCAGCCAAGAAACCAATCCAAAAAGAGGCAATAAACTACAAAAAATCATGACAAAGCGAATGCTGAACAAATCGGCAAGCGAACCAAATAAAACGGATCCAACTCCTCCCATTCCAAAAGCCAATCCGACGATTAGCCCCGAAGCCATACCTACTTTCTTCGGCATCAGCTCTTGAGCATATACGACTGTGACACTGAAACTCGTCATCAAAATAAAACCAATAAGTGCTATCATTGGAATTACCAGCCATAACGGAACATGCGGCAATAGGACAGCCAACGGAGCGGAGCCGAGCATGGAAACAGCGATGATATTTCTTCGTCCGAAACGGTCTGCAAGCGGGCCGCCAAAAAATGTTCCTAGCACTCCAGCAACTAAAAAAACAAATAAATAAATTTGCGCTTCTTGAATCGATAAGCCATAATCATCCAACAAATAAAATTGATAAAAATTGGAGATCCCGGCATAATACCAAGAACGAGCAAACACGAAGAAAACCAACACGACCATCGCCCATTTGATTTTGCCAGAAATCGATTGCTGAATTTTCGTATTTTGACTTGCCGGTTTTGCACCTTGTCTTCTTTTTTTCTCTATAATGACAGGCTGCCTGCTGTACCATCTCGAAACCATAAATAATAAAATAATGCCCATAACCGTAACGAATGTAAACCATAATCCTCCTCTTTGACCTAAAGGAACAAAAATCAAAGCTGTGAAAAGAGGAGCTAGCGATTGGCCGGCATTCCCCCCTACTTGGTAAATGGATTGTGCCAGTCCTCTTTTGCTCCCTGCCGCCATATACGCTACCCGCGAGCCTTCAGGATGAAAAACCGCTGAACCAAGGCCGATGAAAATGACCGATGCCAACAGCGCCCAAAATTCATTGGATATGGAAAATCCGATCAGACCTAATGTACTCATGAACATCCCAAAAGGAAGCAAAAAAGGGGTTGGTCTTCTATCCGCAAATACACCAAACACCGGCTGCATCACAGAGGACGTCATGTTTAACATAAAAGCAATCAACCCAATTTGGGCATAAGTAATATGTAATGAATGTTCTAAAATCGGGTACATAGCCGGGACGACCGACTGGATGGAATCGTTCACAAGATGACCGGTGCTTATGGCCAAAAGGATGCCGTATACGGTGGCCATTGCGCCTTTTGGCATGGGTTGTTTTTCTTTTGCAATACTTGTCATTTCCCTTCACTCTTTCAATTTAGTTTAGATTGTCAATATTATATATAATTATCGGAAAATTAGAAACAAAAAAGTTTTCTCCTTATAAAAATCCTCGGATTTTCGCAAGCCAAAACCCGAGGACTTCCAATTGATGAAAAAAAATTCATTTGATTTTTATATCCAACGGAAACGGGGCTGTTCCTCCCCTTTTGTCTCGTTGGTTGCTTCTTCTTCATGGGGTCGGATCCGCCAAAAATTGTCCCAAACTGATGGAGATCGTTCAGGAGACTGCTCTTTGGCCTTTTCCTCGATCCTTTCCTCAGTCTTTTTCTCGGTCTTTTCCTTGATTTTTTCTTTTTTCGGCTGTTTCTTTTTTTTCTCTGCCATTGCTCTGCCCTCCTCCCGCATTTTTGACATTATAGTTTATTCAAAAAAAAATGGCCGCGTATAGGCGAATGATTTGCTTTGATATGGTGTGTTAACAGAATACGCAATTTTTCTATCTAATGTGCTCTCATCTAAGAAGCGATCAGGCACTGCCGCTTAATAAATGACATATTCTTTTCTAAACGACTTTGTGCTGTTTTTTATTGAATGAAACAAAGCAGTTAGTAAAAAATAGAAAAGCCGATCGATACAACGTTTGTTTTTCCATAGAGAAACTTTTTTTACACCTTCCTATATTCATGAACGTTCCTAAAAAGGTTGCTATAGACTCAAACGCCATCCATTTGGTAACATGTTCTAGTAGCATAAGTTGGTAAGGAGATAGTCGCATATGGATGAAAAAAAATTTCAAGATCTGAAGGCAGGAGAAAGAGGCGCTGTCATCAGCATTTTTTCTTATCTCTTTTTATCGGTTTTCAAACTGTTGATCGGAATTACGAGCCACTCGGAAGCCCTTAAAGCGGATGGTTTGAATAACACCACTGATATCATCGCCTCTGTCGCGGTACTCATTGGATTGAGATTGGCGCGTAAACCTGCCGATGAAGATCATCCATATGGCCATTGGCGCGCAGAAACGGTCGCATCTCTTATGGCTTCATTCATTATGATGATGGTAGGTTTGCAAGTGCTTTTCAACGCTGTTTCCTCCATCTTTCATCATAAGGAACAAATTCCTGATTGGATATCTGCATGGGCCGCTCTTTTCGGCTCTTTTGTCATGTTTCTTGTTTATCTTTATAATCGTCGTCTCGCCAAACGCATTAACAGCCAATCGGTTATGGCTGCCGCTAAAGACAATTTGTCTGATGCCTTAGTCGGGGTCGGGACAGCAATTGGAATCATCGGCTCCCAATTTCACCTAGCCTGGCTCGATCCTTTGGCCGCTGTCATCATTGGATTATTAATTTGCCGCACTGCATGGGAAATTTTCCGAGATGCTTCTCATGACTTGACAGATGGTTTTGATGAAGGGCAATTACAGAAATTTAAAGAAACTGTTCTTACCGTTCCCGGCGTGATTAAAGTAAAAAGCGTCAAAGCACGAAAATACGGAAACAATGTCATAGTGGATATCGTGATCCTCGTTGACCCTACTCTTGATGTCCGTTCCAGCCATGGAATTTCCGACAAAGTGGAAAATATTTTAACGGAAAAATATGACGTATTTGGGGCTCACGTCCATATTGAACCAAAGGATTGAACGAACGCAATCTCAAGGATAGCCCCAAACGCTCCTTGAAGATTCTTTCCCCAAAATGTAGTCCACACAAAAAATTCAACGTTTTCTAACAGAAATCAAAATTGATTTCAGTCCATTCCGTATATCCATTTCCTTCCCCCTGTCAGTTTGCCTTTGATGTTCTGTTCTTTTTATTTTTCACTTCAAACCATTTTGCTGAAAAATTCTTCTGAATCAATGGAGAATCCTTTTCTTGACGTAATATCGCTCTTTCTGTCTGTTTTATAAATCAACTTTTCCAAAGCCCCTTTCATTCAAAAGGAAACAATTGATAAAAAAGGGATAATCCATCGTCCTCACGGAACCATTTTTCAACGCACCATGAATGTTTTTTTCAGAAGTGGGAATCTTATTTAAAGGATCGATCATTTTATAAAGGAGGTTATCATGGTGATTCAATGGCCAAGCAATGATGCTTTCCAACCTTTAGGCCAGTTTCGAAAAGACATGGAACGTTTCTTTAATACAAATTTCCCTTCATTTTTCCAAAATAATTTCAACTTTCCAAGAATGGATGTGCGTGAAACGGATAATGAAGTTATTGTTACTTGTGAAATTCCAGGATTAGAGAAAAAAGAAGACTTGTTTATTCATTTAGATGGCACAGAACTTCAAATTTCTGGAAAAATAGAAAAAACCGAAAAAAGGGAATCAGAGCAGATTCATCATGAAGAACGATATTATGGAAGCTTCCAAAGAAAAATAACTTTGCCTGCAAAAGTGGATGAAAACAGCGTTCGAGCCACTTATAAGAACGGTATTCTTGAAATAAGAGCCAACAAATTGCAGAATTCCAATCGTAAAACGATTGACATTGAATTTCAATAGCACCGCCGCTCCCATACTTCCCGGTTTTCTAAAAACGAGCGAAAAACCTCCGAGCGAAAGACTCGGAGGCATTTACAAATATCTATCCACAAAATGGAATTCCATTTTGTTCAATTTTGAATCCCATCAAGAGCTTTTTGGGCCAGCATGGCAATGACAGCGTCATCCATTGGAGGATTATGCAATCCGGCTCGAACATCTCTGTAATAGCGCTGCAAAGGATTTTCGAAAAATAAACTTTTGGAGCCGGCAATCCGCATGGCCGCATCCACAACGCGTATACTTGCATTCACAGCCACATGTTTTACGGCTCCTAGAGCTGCCTGAAGTTCCACTTTGGATTCCGAACGATCCCATTTTTCTGCGATTGCATACATAAACGTACGAGCTTGCAAGAGTTCTAGTTCCATTTGCCCAATCAGCTGGCGGATATTCGGTAAATCACTGATCGTGCCTTCTATGCTGTTGGGAGAATATTCAGTCGAAAATCGGAGGGCATAATTACGGGCAGCACCGGCAATTCCAAGGTAGCAGGCCGGGATATGGAGCAGCCATCCCGCTGATTGATTGTTCACAGGATCGACGGTCTCCACAAAATATTTTTCATCTATACGAACATCTTTTAATAATAAGTCATGGCTTCCGGTTCCTCTCATCGAAATGGTATTCCAAGTTTCTTCAACGGAAACCCCTTTCGTTTCTTTCGGTATGAGAAAAATACCGACCTTTTTTCGTTGAGGAATATAAGCCTTTACCAATATGAAATCGAGAACGGGGGATAAAGTCGTATGCGTTTTTCGGCCATTGATCACCCACTGTCCGTTTTCGAATACAGCCGTAGTTTGCGGCAAGCCACCTCGAGTTGGACTTCCCGTTTGCGGCTCAGTAGCTGCAGTGTTGATTAAAGCCCCTTTTTTTACTTTCTTCACTACTTCGTTCCAAACATCTTGATTCCATGGCCGCCTTGCGGATAAATCCATCATCGTGCCCATGTGCCAGCCGATTGCCAAAGCAGTAGAGCCGTCTCCTTCGGCAATTTTTTCTTGATAAAGAAGAAATTCATATAAAGAAATTCCTTTTCCGCCAAATTCTTTGTCTAAAGTCCACGTCGTATAGCCTGCCTCTTTTAAATCTTCCATATTCTCATATGGAAAATCTCCCGTTTCGTCTATTTTACCCGCTCTTTCAGAAAAACGAACAGCCAATTTCCCAATTCGTTCCAAACGTTCTTGTTCTTCCTTTGTTCTCGCAAAATTCATTTCTGACCAGCTCTCTTTCTTTTCCTGCTTCTGCTTTCTTTATACTATTCTAGTTTTTATTTTAATGCGACTTTTTAGTCGTTCCGTCCTCTGGAACAGGGGGTTCTCGAGTCTCTCGATCCTTATATTAAACTTGTATTTTCTCCCTCAATTATTCGCCAAAAAATAAAAAAGAAAGCGATAAGGAGTTTGAAAGCCCTATCATCTTTTCGTTTTTTACGATCAACAACGAAATATAAGAAGGAGAGATTCTATAAAAAAAGAAAGGATTTTCATTCGATGTGTGCGACTTTTTCTAAACCGAATTTCGACGATCGCGAACCGTTCAGCAAAGCATATAAAAGATCTTTTTCCTTGGAGTGAAACACAACAACAATTAACATTCGGAAAACCATTTCGTTTCTCTCCGTTTAGAAGATTAAGAAGGAGGAAGTTTTTAAACGCGATCGGCGCTTTTATATTGTTCCATCCGGCTTTATCTTCTGCCTATCGTTTTTTTGCTGATTTTTCTAGGCAATCGAATCGTAAAAGTAGTGCCTTTATTTACTTCACTATCAATTTCCAAAGACCCTTTATGATTTTTTATGATTCTCTGACAAATCATTAATCCAAGACCCGTTCCTTTTTCTTTTGTGCTAAAAAACGGTTCCCCCAATCTTGAAATCAGCTCTCTTGGAATTCCAATTCCTTCGTCGATCACACGTATCACCACATGATCTTCGGAATGATCCACTTCGGCTTCAATCGTGACGGTCCCGCCTTCCGGCATCGCTTCAATCGCATTTTTAATAAGATTAATTAACACTTGTTTAATTTGATCCGCTTCCGCTTCAATCACAGGACAATCCTTCAAGCGAATATCAGAAATAATATCAATATTATACATAATAGCTTGAGTCCTTAGGAGCGTGACAACACGATCAATTAACTCGACTAAATTGATTTCTTCAAGATGGGAAATCTGCGGTTTGGCAAGCACAAGCAAATCGCTGACAATTTTATCAATACGGTCGAGTTCTGTCAAAATCACATCCGTATAATCCCGATGACCCATATTGCTTAATAATTGGGTAAACCCTTTGATCGCCGTTAACGGATTTCGTATTTCATGGGCGATACCCGCGGCCAACTGTCCGACAATGGTCAGCTTTTCAGCTTTCTGAAGCATTTTTTCCGTTTCTTTTTTGTTGGTGATATCTTTTAAAATGATTTGATATGTATGCCGATTTTTATAAAACAGAGGTATTAATTTGAATTCTACGCATTTAACAATTTGATCCACTCTTCTAATGCAAACTTCCAGCGAATCTTGCTGGTGAGGATGTTGAAGATATGTTTTAACAAGCGGGATATATTCCTCAAGGAGATAGTCGAAAAGGGAACGGCCAATAATTTCCTCCTTTCTTGCTGAACCGAGTAGTTGTTTACCGGCTTGGTTAATATCGACAAAAAAGCCTTCCTCCGTGACGATTCCTATTGTATCGACCGTATTTTCCAACAAAAGGCGGTACTTTTCTTTTTCTTCTTGAATTTGTTCTTCAAACACTTTTCGTTCAGACACATCATGGGAGATACAAAAATATTCCATTTCATTTGTCATAGCAATGCAGCTCGTTTCAAGCCAAACATAATCGCCGCACTTTCTTCGTGCACGGTACTCAATCTTATCCCAGCCATGATCGGAAAGTTGCAACTTATACCGATCTTCCGGATGGATGTAGGAATAGATAAACGTCCCCAGCAATTCGTAAGCTTCATAGCCAAGGATGAGAGCTGAGGCTGGTGATACGTACGTCAATCTGCCGTTGGAAGAAATACACATGATCAGATGTCTGGAATCTTTGATCAACGATTGGAATTTATTCACAATAAATGAAATGTTTTTTTTGTTCACCATAAAATTAAACCCCTTAGCAATGAAGAAAAATGTCATTATTTTCTATTATACACAAAATTCAGGTTATTTGAGGCAATTTTACTTTTGAAGATCCTTTTATTGTCTCTGTTTCGCTCCTTTTGTTTGACATTTTCATTCCTCCAAAATTGCTGCTCTAAAGAAGAATTTCAATATAAAATTCTATTCAATGCCCTATATCATGGCAAGATATTTATAGATTGCGAAGAAAAAACAAGATTGTTGTCGAAAAATAAATTAAATATTTTTAATATTTATAATTGAAAGTCATTTATTTTCATGTTAGATTGATAGTGGTAACTCCCAAACTAAAATGTAAGGAGGAATTCGATGAGCTCAGTTGCAACTCCATTAAAGGAAAAAGTTGAACAATTTTTGTCTGGTGTCAAAAAATTGTACATTAACGGAGAATTTGTAAAAAGCGCCTCTGAAAAAACCTTTGATACTCCCAACCCTGCGACGGGTGAAGTGTTGGCTACAGTTTATGAAGCGCAAGAAGAAGATATTGACCGTGCTGTAAAAGCAGCAAGAGAAGCATTTGACAATGGTCCGTGGTCTAAACTAACCCCCGCGGAAAGAAGCCGATTAATGTACAAACTCGCAGATTTAATGGAAGAAAATAAAGAAGAACTGGCTCAACTAGAAACCCTCGATAATGGTAAGCCGATCAGGGAAACTTTGAATGCCGATGTTCCGTTGGCCATTGAACATTTGCGCTATTATGCCGGTTGGACAACGAAGATCGTTGGCCAAACCATCCCTGTGAACGGTCCGTTCTTTAACTACACCCGCCATGAACCGGTTGGAGTAGTCGGCCAAATTATCCCTTGGAACTTCCCGCTTTTAATGGCGTTGTGGAAATTAGGGGCCGCACTTGCTACCGGCTGCACCGTCGTATTAAAACCAGCAGAACAAACGCCTTTATCCGCTTTGTATTTAGCTGAGCTGATCGATGAAGCCGGTTTTCCTAAAGGAGTAGTGAACGTCGTACCAGGATTTGGTGAAACAGCCGGGCAACCGCTTGTAGACCATCCTCTTGTCGATAAAATTGCCTTTACAGGTTCAACAGAAGTCGGAAAATTAATTATGAAGCGAGCATCCAATTCGATCAAACGGATCACGCTTGAATTGGGTGGTAAATCACCGAACATCATCCTTCCGGACGCAGATTTTTCAAAAGCCATCCCGGGAGCTTTAAACGGGGTTATGTTCAATCAAGGTCAAGTATGCTGTGCCGGCTCACGCGTCTTTGTACCGAAAAAGCAATATGATAATATCGTTTCCGATATGGCGGATTATGCGAAAAACATTAAGCAAGGTTTCGGACTTCATTCCGATACAGAAATGGGTCCGCTTGTATCCGATGAGCAGCAAAATCGCGTTCTTGGATATATTGAAAAAGGATTGGAAGAAGGCGCTGAATTAGTCACCGGAGGAAAGAAACCGTTTGAGGAAGGTTATTTCGTCACTCCTACCATTTTCGCCAATGTGGAAGACGATATGACGATTGCAAAAGAAGAGATTTTCGGTCCGGTCATTTCTGCCCTGCCGTATGAAGATTTAGATGACTTAATCAATCGCGCGAACGATTCCATCTATGGATTGGCTGCTGGAGTTTGGACACAAGATGTGAAAAAAGCACATTACATCGCCAATAATCTCCGTGCTGGAACCGTTTGGGTCAACTGTTACAACATATTTGACGCTGCAAGTCCTTTCGGTGGATACAAACAGTCCGGTATCGGCCGGGAAATGGGCTCCTACGCTTTGCAAAACTATACGGAAGTAAAAAGCGTGTGGATCTCTCTGAACTAATAGCGGTAAAATAGTAAGGGCTTACAAGAGCTGGATCCTCTATTGATTTTCCTCTAAATTCAGCGAATCGCTTGAATTTAGAGAAGCTGGGAGGAATCTGGTTCTTTTGCCTTTTGCCTTGCCTTATTTTTCTTTGCTGTGATAAATTCGATTTTTACTTTTTTGAAGATGGTTCATTCTAAAAGTTTCACCTTCCCCCGATTTATGAATTCTTCTTCTTCCTTCAAAAACGGCCAAATGCTTATGAGAATTCCGTGTTTCACTTTTTTACTTTGAACAAAATCAAACCTTCCCCTTTCTCAACAGTAAAAGTACAATCGAAATGAATCCTTCACAAACGTGATCGGTTTTCGGTCCAAAAAATATCCGATTACAGAAAAAGACCGTGCAAATGTTGAAACGCACGGTCTTTTTGACCTTTTTCAGGAATTATTTATTCATTTCAAATTTTTTCTTCTCTTCTTCCGCGAGTTTTCTCCACAAAAGCTTTCCACTGGACGTAGTGGGCAAGGAATCGCGGAATTCAATAAATCTTGGATATTTATAAGCTGCCATGTGTTCTTTAGACCAACGAATCAATTCTTCTTCCGTAATTTTTCCTTTGTAGTCTTCATTCAAAATGATGAAAGCCTTTACATTTTCACCTCTTTTTGGATCTGGAATTCCGACCACACAAGCTTGCTGCACGGCTGGATGTTTGTAAAGATAACTTTCGACTTCAGTCGGCCAAACTTTAAATCCCGAAGCATTGATCATTCTTTTTAAACGGTCCACAATGAAATAATATCCTTCTTCATCGCGAACCCCAATATCGCCAGTCCGGAAGAATTTTTTACCATCTATTTCAAGGAAAGCCTTTTCGTTATCCTCTTTGCGGTTATAATATCCGACAAATACTTGAGGACCGTGTACCACAATTTCCCCTTCTTGACCGTCGTCCAATTCTTCTAAAGTTTGTGGGTTTATGATTCTAGCATCAACATCGAACGATGGAACCCCTAAACATTGCAATTTTGGGCGATCCGGCGGATTGAAATGTGTATGAGAAATCGTTTCGGATAATCCATATCCTTCTACATAGCGAAGGCCCGTTAATTTGTACAGCTTCTCCCCAACGGCCGCTGGCAGCGAAGCTCCTCCCCCCGCAATTAATTCCAGCGAGTCGACATCTTCTTTTTTCAGCAGGGGATTGGCAAGAAAATCAATAAGCATGGTGCTGATGACCACCCAATGAGAAATCTGTTTCTTTTTTATGATTTTTCTGGCATATTCGCGGTCCCAGCGCGTTAATACGATCATTTCCGCTCCTACA
The DNA here is from genome assembly GCF_038006805.1 of Bacillus sp. FSL W8-0223. Taxonomy (NCBI): domain Bacteria; kingdom Bacillati; phylum Bacillota; class Bacilli; order Caryophanales; family Bacillaceae; genus Bacillus; species Bacillus sp. FSL W8-0223. Next base: position 1,564,381 of record NZ_JBBOVX010000001.1, on the reverse strand, counting down.
AAAATAGGCATATGCATGCTGTGAATCATTCCGGTCACATGGAACAGCGGCAATGTTGTGAAACAAACTGAATTGGGCGTTAAAATATCCCAATATGCTCCACCTATCGTGTTTGCCTGGACACTGCTATGTTTATGCAAGCATCCTTTTGGCAAACCCGTTGTACCGGATGTGTACGGCATGACGGCAAGATCGTCCGCATCTCCCAGCGTACACTCCGGTTTTTCTCCAGCTTCTAACACATCTTTCCATAAATAATGATTTTGTTTTGAGAACAGACGGCGACTTTCTGCCACTACCGGAGGAATTGGATCATCCACTTCTTCGGGCAAATAATCATGATAACAAGCGATCACTAACTGTTCTAGAGGAGTTTGTTCCAAAAGCGGGGCAACATAATCATAAATTTCTTGTGAAACGATACCGGTTTTGATCTGGGCGTCTTGAATATAAAATCTAAGTTCTTCGTTTGTATTCATCGGATTGATCGGAACGACAATCGCATTAATCCTGGATATAGCGTAATAAGAAATGATAAATTGAGGCGAGTTTTGCATATACAGCATGACACGGTCCCCTTTTTGGACGTGCAGCCTTTTTTCCAAAAAACCCGCGATTCTCTCTGCTTCTTCCAAAATTTGTTGATAAGAATACGTGGCGCCATAATAATAAATGGCATTTTTTTGAGGAAATCGTTTGGCGGAAACAACTAAATTATCGAAAATATTGGTTTTTGGAACCGTTAGCGTTTTGGGGACTCTTGTTGGCCAGAATGAAAAATGGGCAGTATTTTTCATTTTTCTCCTCACCTCATGAATTCATAATATTTTCCTTTTATCAAAACAGCCGGGTGTCTAAAAGGGAGATTTCTAATATTCCAGTTTTAGTGTGTCAACTTGTTATACGGTCTTTACCACAGGCATCTGAACGTTATTCATAATCAGAAACAATCTTTATCGTTCTTTCTATCATGATCCATAGTCGAGCTTCATCGTGTATTTCAGTGCAGCCGTTTATTTTCCTCGAAAAATCGGTGTTCTTTTTTCATTAAAAGCGGTAACACCTTCTTTATGGTCCTCTGTTTCCGCCATCAGCATCTGTGTGAGCCTTTCTCTTTCAAGCACTTGTTCTAAAGTCAGCTGATAAGATTCATTGATCAACTTTTTCATTTTTCCATACGCTTTAAGAGGTCCTTGCGATAAGCGCGCAGCAAAAATGATGACTTCATCCTGCAGCTCTTCGATAGGCACCACGCGGTTGATGATTCCTAACGCAAGCGCTTCTTTTGCTGTGATAGGCTCTGCTAAGAAGAACAATTCTTTCACTTTATGGGGACCTAAAATTTTAGGTAAAAAATGGAGGCCTCCGCCATCGGAAATAAGCCCTACTTGAGCAAAACTTAAGATAAATTTACTTTCATCCGATGCAAGAATAAAATCGCAAGCTAGAGCCAAATTAAATCCCGCTCCTGCCGCATATCCATGAACGGCTGCCACAATCGGTTTTTCCACTTCTTGCATCGTCAAGATACATTGATTGAGATGACCTACATGCTCATACAAGGATGTGATGTCAGTTCGGCTGGCCATGCTTTTCACATCACCCCCCGCAGAGAAAGCTCTGCCTGAACCTCTTATGACGATTGCCTTCACTGAATCATCCTCACCCGCTTGTTGCAGTTGTTCTCTCAAACCAATGAGCATATCCTCGCTAAAAGCGTTTAAACTTTCCGGACGATTTAACGTCAAAATCAAAATTTTTCCTTGTTTCTCCACTAATACATCACTCATTCTTTTCCATCTCCTTTTCCCATTTTTTTGATCAACTTACCGAATCTACTAATAAATTAGTGGCGACGTTGATCCGTGTATTTGAACAACTGTTCCGCTGGAATCACAGAACAAAAGTAAACGCTTTCCAAATGGATTGTTGGACGCTTCTCCTTTTTGTAATGAGTATATACCCACTCATATTGTATATCTGATTGGATTCAGACTTCCCTTAAAAATGAGGTTGACTATCCTGCTCATTTTCCACATGGATTAACTTTCCGTCTTTCCAGCGCGGAACGACAGTGAAGGCACTTTTTTGGGAAATAAAGTCCAATTCATCATCATACGAATAGCGCGAAAGTATTTTTCCGATTCTTGTTAAGCGCAAAAGTTCATAAGGATGATCCTTTTGGGATCGATAAAACAATTGCGCCGTTTTCGCAGCATCCGTCAACTGAAAAGAATGAAGCGAAAGCAAGCAGTCGACCATGTAGCCGGCCCCATAAAAATCTTCCATACTGAAGCTGCCGCGCGACCCTCCGCAAATAAGGAGGATGGTTTCATTTTGATAATGTTTCACAATGTCGGCTGCGACAGCTTCTGTATTTAATAGGCTGGCTGCGTATAATTTTTTGGCCGACTCCGCTTTCTTCAGTGCCACTGTACCATTTGTCGTCGATAAAATGAGCGTTTTTTCTTTAATCCTTTTTCCCAGCTCTTTTGGATAAGGATCCAGAAACCCTTCCATTGATTTCCCGTTATATTCTCCGGCAAGCACAGCAGACGATGACGGAAATGCAGAGGATACTTCGACTGCTTCTTCCCTGTCGTATACAGGAATCACGGCTTCGGCCCCTTGTTCCAGCGCAGCCGTAATGGTGGATGTGGCCAGTATAATATCAAATACAACGGCGATTTTTCCTGCCAATCTTTCCATCACTAAATCTTCTTTTTTCAATACTACGTGGATCTTCCTTGTCATAGCTCACCTCTTTCACTATGAAAAGCCGTCAGCCAGGAATATCGAACTAATGATTTGGCAAATTCTCCGTAGCGGGCAAAGCGATGATCATTTGTCTGGCCGTTTTTGTAACGATAATAAATCTGCTGGCAAATACCAGCTAATTTAAAATATCCGAACGATAAATAAAATGGAAAATGTTCCACGTCCCTTCCGCTTTTCCTGCTGTAGCTTTTCACAAATTCCTTTCTTGTGTAAAATCCAGCCAACGTTGTGACAGAGGGCTTCCCAAATCCTGCTTTCAACTCGGGCGGATCATCTGGTTCCTGCCAATAGCTCATAGCTGCTCCCAAATCAGCCAATGGATCTCCTACTGTTGCCATTTCCCAGTCAAGCAACCCTGTCATCTTCGACAAATCTTCAGAAAATAGAGCATTGTTCAGCTTGTAATCATAATGGATAATGGCCGGTTCAGGTGAAGTTGGAATATGGTGGACAAGCCATGTTTTCAACCGTTCCAACTCGGGAAGATCTTCCGTTTTCACTCGTTCAAAACGAGCGATCCAGCCATGCACTTGCCGTTGTAAAAATCCTTCCGGCTTCGTCATTTTCTCTAGTATTGTTCCTTTATATGGAACAGAGTGAAGATTCACAAGCATATCGACCATCATCTCAGAAATGCGCTTCCCTAATGCCGGCGTTGGTTCAATCTCTTCCGGAAAATCGGTATCGATCAAAATCCCTTCTTTTTTTTCCATCAAAATAAATGGCTTTCCCACAATAGAATCATCTTCGCAAAATAGAAATGGCCGCGGCGCCAAAGGGAAATGTTCCGCTAATACTGACAGAAATTGATGCTCCCGTTTCATATCATGAGCTTTCGGAGCAACAGGCCCCATAGGCGCACGCCTTAATACCGCCTCCCAATTTCCTATGTTTAATGCATATGTGAGGTTCGAGGCTCCCGTACCGAATTGCCGGATCTCTAACGGCGAATCCGGTAAATCCTTAAAATTCTTGCGTAAATACGCTTCCAATTTTTCTTTATTTATTTCCTCTCCTTTTCGGACAGGTATGATATGGGACAATCGGTATCACTTCCTTTTCAGAAATTCCGTTTCTTCCAAGTGTTGATGTAAATAATTTCTCAGTTCTGTCGGCAAAGGTTCGCTTTCTTGGGTATCAAAGTTAAAATAGACGATCACGGCTTCGGCACAAGCGACAGTTTTGCCAGTATGTTTGTCTATAATTTCGTGACCCAATGTAAAACTTTTCGTTCCGATTTTTTTGATCGATGTCGTGACAACAAGCCTTTGATTATAATAGGCTTGAGCAACAAAATCACAGCGTGTGGAAGCCAATATAAAACAATGATCCATATTAGTTTCTTCCAAAAAATCGAGACGCGCTTCCTCTAAATAAGCAAAATAACTAGTATTATTCACATGCCCAAAAGCATCCGTTTCACAAAAACGGACACGGATTTCAGTTGAATGCAACGAATTTCCTCCTTTACCGATGGGAAAAAGATGCTTCCCTTTTTTCTATAAACGCTTGCACACCTTCTTTGATATCTTCTGTTTGAAAAACTTCTTCAAAGAGCTGTGCTTCCAGCTGAATTCCTTCCCACAATGGAGCTTGAAGACCTTCATTGATGGCTTTTTTAATTCTGATTAAAGCTGGCAAGGAAAAGCGGTTGATTTTTTCCGCCAGTTTTTTTGCATAGTTTAAACCTTCTCCTTTCGGGACAACATGATCCACGAGCCCAATTTGAAGTGCTTTTTCTGCCGATATGGGATCACCTGTGAACATCAATTCCTTCGCTTTGCTTGCCCCAATTAGGCGTGGAAGCCGTTGAGTCCCTCCCCCCTGGGAATAGGCCTAGCTTGATTTCCCGCAAACCGATTTGGACGTGATCTTCGGCTATCCGGAGATCAGCTGTCAGTGCTAATTCGCAGCCGCCTCCCAATGCCAATCCATTTAACACAGCTATCGTAGGTTTTTTAATATTCTGAATTTTAAAGAAAAAATTATCCGTTTTCATGAATTCTTCTTGAAGCCCCTTTTTCCCAATCCATCGTGGGAAATCTTTTATATCCGCTCCCGCCATAAAAGCCCGTTCTCCTGCACCAGTTAGAAGAATAGCAGTAATCGTTTTCGTCCTCTTCCAGTTGATCGAAAATTTCCGAAATTTCATTTGTCACTTGTCGGCTTAACACATTGAGAGGAGGATTGTTTATCGTCACAATCGCTGTCCTTCCTTCTTTTTCAAGGCTTATTAATGTCATTCTTATTTCACCTCTTCTTTTTCATACGTATAGAAACCCTTGCCTGTTTTTCGTCCAAGCTCTCCCTTTTCCACTTTCTCTTGCAAACATTTCGCCGGTCGTTCCAGAGGGTTTCCTGATTCTTGATATTGCTGATTTTGAACGAAATAGACAACATCTAGACCAGAGAAATCCATTAACTCAAACGGCCCCATCGGATGACCTAATGCTTTCTTAACGATCAAATCAATATCTTGATAGTCGGCATAGCCATTTTCATATAGATAAATAGCTTCCTTATTTAGTGCACCTAAAATCCGGTTTGCAATAAATCCGGAAATTTCTTTTTTTAACAGGACAGCTGTTCGATTCATCCGTTCGCAGACTTCCATCGTCACCTTTGCCGTTTCTTCGCTTGTTTGGCTGCTCATGACGACTTCCACACAATCCATGACAAGCGGTGGGAAGAAAAAGTGCATATTAATCATTTTTTCCGGCCGTTCCGTTACTTCTGCTATGAGAGAATTCACGATCGTAGAACTGTTGGTGGCTAATATAGCGTGTTTTGGCGCCCATGTATCAAGCTCCTTAAATACGCTCCGCTTCACTTCCAGTTTCTCGACAACCGCTTCAATGACAAAATCGGCATCTTGAACCGCTTCCTTTAAATTCGTGGAAAAAACGAGCCGGGCAAAAGCGGCATTTACGGCATCCTCTGTGATTTTCCCTTTGGAAACCCATTTATTCATAATTCCATTCAAAGATTTTTCAGCTTTCGTTAGCGCGCTTTCGCTTATGTCTTGGATAGCGGTTTCAAAACCGCCCAATGCAGCCAACATCGCAATTTGGTGCCCCATTTGTCCTGATCCGATCACTGCTATTTTCTTCACATCATTAATGTTCATGACAGTACCCCCTTATGGACTCATTACATCGCAATCAAGAGTTGATACTGAATATCAATTATTATGTTGGATCCCATGAATGAGCATTTCATAAAAAATTTCGGCCACACGCTTGTCGCTCACTTTTCCTGTTGGCTTAAACCAAAAATAGCTCCAATTGGCAATGCCTAAAATGCCGAATGAAACAATATCAGGCGGCAAGTCTGTGCGGAATTCTCCGTTTTTTATTCCCTCTTCAATCAATAATTGAACATTTTCTCGAAATTGATCTCTTTTCGGCAGAACGATATCAAGATATTGATCGCTTAAATGATTGATTTCCCTTATGAATACTTTTGCTCGCTGTCCTTCTTTTTCGATATCTTGAATTAATTTATAAATGATCGCAAATAATTTTTCTTGACACGTTTTGCTTGGATCCGAGATGATTTTTTTCTGATTCTCTAAAAGACGTTCGATATATTGCAAATGGATATCCTTTAGCAATTCTTCTTTGCTTTTGAAATAATAATAAAAGGTTCCTTTCGTTACATGCAGTTCATCCATGATGTCCTGTATAGAGGTTTCTTTAAAGCCTTTTTCAGCAAATAGCTCGATGCTCTTGTCCATGATTGTTTCTTTCATTGTACAATCCTCACCGTTATCAGTTTTTTGTGATTATACTATAAGAACGAGAGCATCAATACAAGTCTTCATTGTTTTTTCATTGACTCTTCTCGGATGGCTCTTCTCAAAATTTTCCCTATATTGGTTTTGGGCAATTCGTTTCTAAATTCAATGATTTTTGGTACTTTATATGCGGATAGATGCTGTTTGCAGTGATCGATCAATTCTTTCTCGCTTGTTGTTGCCCCTTCCTTTAAGACGATAACAGCTTTAACCGTCTCCCCTCTGTAGGCATCTGGAACGCCAATCACCACTGCTTCCTGAACGGCTGGATGCTCGTATAAAACTTCTTCTACGTCGCGCGGATAAATATTATAGCCACTTGCGATAATCATATCTTTTTTGCGATCGATAATGGATACGTATCCTTCCATATCCATTTTGGCGATATCTCCCGTATACAGCCAGCCGTTGCGTAACGTCATCGCCGTTTCTTCCGGTTGGTTCCAGTATCCTTTCATTACTTGCGGGCCTTTGATGACCAATTCTCCTGGCTCACCAGGCGGCATTTCTTTCGTTCCAGATTCCAAATCGACTATTTTATAAGCTGTCCGAGGGAACCCGATCCCAACCGTTCCCGCTTTTCTTGCTGCAAACGGAGGATTGCAATGGGTTGTAGGTGACGCTTCTGAAAGACCGTACCCCTCTACTATTTTCGCTCCTGTTTTTCTTTCAAATTCTTTCATGACTTCTATTGGCATAGGCGCACTTCCGGAATTGCATAATTTCATAGAATCCAATTGGTACTCGTGGGCGCGTGGGTGATTGGTAATCGCTACATACATGGTTGGAACACCTGGAAATACCGTCGGCTGTTCTTTCTTAATGGTCTCCAACACTTCTTGAAGATCAAATTTTGGGAGAAGGATCATTTCATTCCCACAAAAAATGGAAAAGTTCATGCATGATGTCATCCCAAATACATGAAATAGTGGAATAACCGTTAAACATTTTTCATTGCCTGGATTTAATTCACTTTTAAAAAACTCGTAAGTTTGAACAATGTTAGCCACCAAATTAAAATGAGTCAGCATAGCCCCTTTTGATCTGCCTGTAGTACCGCCCGTATACTGCAAAACCGCAATATCGTTTTTTGGATCTATCTTCACAGGCAAAAAATCGTTTTTTACTGAAAGAACAGATTGAAGCGCCAAATCGGGAAGCTTAGGATGAAAAAGATCTCCTAAACTGACAGTCATCACGGTTTCAATTGCCGTATATTTCTGTACTGATTTTATTTTTGGGTAAAGAGCATCTATCAGAATGATGATTTTCGCCTGACAATCTTTTAAAATATACTCCAGTTCTTTCTCCGATAGCATCGGGTTTAGCTGGGTGACGATTCCGCCAGCGGCAAGGATCCCATAATAACTGATCAAATATTGTGGGCAATTTGGCAATTGTATGGCGACCCGGTCACCTTTTTGAACACCTAGTTTCTGCAAATGGGCGGCAAATATTTGAACTGCTTCCCAAAGTTGTTCATATGTCAGTTTACGGCCATAAAAACTGGCGACATATGCTTGAGGGAATTTTTCCACCGACTGTTCTAACATTTCAGGCAATGTCATTTCCGGAATCGTTATATCATGGGAACAGTTTCCCTGATAGGGAGCAAAGTATTGAACTTCCTCCATTGGAAAATCCCCCTTTTGATCCAATCAGTCCGGAAATTTTATGTCAGAGCGTGCGATCCACCATCCACAAAGAGGACATCCCCGGTTATATAATCCGAAGCTTTTGAGGCCAAAAAAACGGCCGCTCCCTTTAAATCATCGTCACTACCGAATCTTCTTAACGGCGTATGTGACAGCCAATAATCTTTCCCTTTCTCAATAACGACATTCGACATTTTCGTCGGGAAGAACCCCGGCGCAATCGCATTCACATGAATATGATACGGCCCCCATTTCACCGCCAAATCTTTTGTAAAAGTAATGATGGCACCTTTGCTGGTATTGTAGCCGATGGCATCCAAATAATCGGGATCCGTTCCGCCAAGCCCGGCAATCGAAGCCATATTTATAATCTTTCCCGACTGCTGCTCTATCATTTTTTTCCCAACCGCTTGCGACATTAAAAACGTGCCGGTAACATTCACATCGATTACTTTTTTCCAAGCATCAATCGGCATTTCCGCCGCTGGCGCCCCCCATGAAACTCCGCTGTTATTCACTAAAATATCAATGCGTCCCAACTTGCGAATCGTTTGATCCACTACCGTCTGAACATCCTCCGGTTTTGTGACATCGCATTCCAGAGCTAATGTTTTTATCCCGTACACGGACTGTAAACGTTCAGCTGTTTCTTGACAATTCTCTACTTTACGCGAACAAAGGACAACGTTCACTCCTGATTCAGCGTACGCTTCTGCGATCTGCTCTCCTAATCCTCGCCCTCCTCCAGTAATAATCGCCGTTTTTCCGGTTAAGTCAAACAGTTCCTTTACTGTTGCCATTGAAATCTCTCCCTTTCTAGTGAATGCTCACGCAATTCCAGCTTCGCAATTTGCTGTTTATGAACTTCATCCGGACCATCAGCTAGTCTTAGTGTTCTTATATTGGCCCAATGAGCGGCAAGAGTCGTATCATTGCTGACGCCTTTCGCACCGAATGCTTGTATGGCGCGGTCTATTACTTTTAAGGCCATATTCGGAGCAATCACTTTAATCATCGCAATCTCTTTTTTGGCCGCTTTATTGCCGACCGTATCCATCATATAAGCCGCTTTTAAAGTCAACAGCCTTGCCTGTTCAATTTCGATCCGCGATTGAGCAATCCAATCTTGGATCACTCCTTTCTTCGATAAAGATTCGCCAAAAGCCTCCCTTTCTTGTACGCGTTTACACATTTCGTCCAGCGCTCTTTCTGCAGCGCCAATAATTCTCATGCAATGATGAATTCGTCCAGGTCCCAACCTACCTTGGGCGATGGCGAATCCTTTGCCTTCTTCCCAAATGATATTTTCCGCCGGTACCCTCACGTCGTGAAAAAGAATTTCCGCATGCCCATGTGGAGCGTGATCATATCCAAAAACGGGGAGCATGCGCTTAATCTCCACACCCTTTGTATCAAGAGGAACGATAATCATGGATTGCTGTTCGTGTTTTGGAGCATCGGGGTTCGATTTGCCCATGACGATGGCAAATTTGCAACGCGGATCCCCTGCTCCGGAAGACCACCATTTCAAACCGTTTATCACATATTCGTCTCCATCCCGCACGATGCTGGCCGAAATATTGGTGGCGTCGCTGCTCGCAACATCCGGTTCCGTCATCGAAAAACAAGAACGAATGTCGCCGTTCAGAAGAGGTTTCAGCCACTTTTCTTTTTGCTGCTCGCTTCCATAACGGACGAGAACTTCCATATTCCCGGTATCAGGTGCATTGCAGTTAAATATTTCCGGAGCGATCATGCTTCTTCCCATAATTTCGCAGAGCGGGGCATATTCCAAATTGGTCAATCCGGCGCCATATTCGCTGTCAGGCAAAAACAAATTCCATAATCCTTCTTTCTTAGCCTTCTGCTTCAGCTCTTCTAAAATGGGTGGAATGGACCAGCGAGTTTCTTGATCATTCAACTGTTCCTCGAATGTTTTTTCATTCGGATAAATGTATTCTTCCATAAAGGCTGTCAACCGCTTTTGAAGATTGATCACTTTTTCGGAAAACGAAAAATCCATAGAAGTTTGGCCCCCTTTTTTAACTAACCGGTCGGTATGTGCCGTTAATTGTATGTTATATCAATTAAGTATTCCTGACAATAATATTTTATAAAATTCTGAAAATTTTATTCGACATAAAAATAGGAAAATCCTATTTTGGTCCATCCGTTATTTACAAACTTTTGCGCTCAATAAAAAATCAGTTTCCTCCGGGCCAAGTCAGGATGACCAATGGAAACCGGAGGAAACCAATAAAAATCAATACTTTTTCTGTTTTTTCTCTGCTGATGAGTGGCTCACACCGCCGGCTGTTTCTCGTTCCGTTGTTCCTTGCCCTTCCGTTTGAGAAGAGTCTAAACCAATAGTGGAAGGATCTTTTTTTACTCGTTTGCTCAATTTCCATCACCTCTGTCTTACTTTACCTTGACAGCCGCTTTTTATGTATCATACCAGCTGCTTTTTTTAGGATGGAAATCCACGTCCGTGACTTAAATCTTGTTTGTCCGTCAGAACAAGAGCGGAAACAACCACGGAAGAACGGCTGATGTCAAAATGGACGCAAACCCCATGGCAGCCCCGGATACTCCTCCCGGCAACGACCCTTCTGACAGTATTTGCGCTGTGCCGATACCGTGAGAAACCGTACCAATGGATAGTCCTCTGGAAAACGGATCTGATATCCTCGTCACATTCAATAGCCACGGTCCGAACATTGCTCCGAAGATGCCGGCGACCATGACAAAAATCGCCGATAGCGCAGGATCTCCCCCTATAATCTTCGCTTCTTCTATGGCAACCGGCGTTGTAACCGATTTCGTCGCTACTGAGGCTGCAATGGTTCCCGAAAAATCAAATAGTTTGGCAAGCAAAACAGCAGAAATGACGGTTGAAAAGGTACCCAAGACGAGTCCGGCAAGTGCAGGCATCCATTTTTTTAACAGCAAATCTTTATTATGATAAAGCGGAACAGCAAGCGCCACTGTCGCTGGTCCAAGCAGATAAGTCATAATATCCTTTGCCGGCCCATAGTCTTTGTAATCCATTCTACATACCGTAAGCACGATGATGATGAGTACTGTACTCAAAAAAACAGGTGTGGTCAAAGGGGATGGGTATTTCCGGGCCAAAATGCGAGAAATCCAATAAGCCGCTATCGTCACGACAATACTAAACACTGTAATGGCGATCTTCATCCATATTCCCTTCTTTCTCTTTTCCCAGCCATTGACTTGTATACCCCGTAATCAACAGACCGATAATGGAGCTGCCCAGTAAAATAATGATCAATGCAAATCCATTTTTGACAAAAAAATTCCCATAGCTCATGAAACCTACTGAAATGGGAATGAAGAAAAACGCTAAATGCTTATTTAGAAAAGAAGCTCCCCTCTCCACCCAATGAATTTTCACAATTCCAGTTAGAAGCAGTATAAATAAAATCACCATTCCCAGCACGTTTCCCGGAATGGGGATATGAAAAAACTCGACGATACTATAGCTAATCTCATTGATAAGCCATAAAAAAGCGATTTGCAACACAAAAATAAATCCCTGCTTCATCACTCACACCTCCATTTTACCGAAAATTCAAATAACAATTAATTTTATTGTAACTCATTCGTCCAATGAATGGAGAAAAAAATCCATCTTTCATCGTTTTCGAAAAAAACAGACGCCATATTGTGTATAAATCCTTTCATCCTAGAAAACGATAGGAAGGGAGGTGTTAGGAATGGCAAAAATCGGAGTAGAAGAATCATTGCACAATGTATCCGAAGCCTTAAAAGAAAGAGGATATCAAGTGGTGGAATTGAAGAAGGAGTCTGACGCCCGCGGCTGCGATTGTTGTGTGGTCACCGGATTGGACTTCGATATGTTGGGCATTCAAAATACGGTCATAAAAGGACCAGTCATCAACGCCGACGGCTTAAGCGCCGATGAAGTTTGTCGTGAAGTTGAAAACCGACTTCAATAGAGACACTCAGCGGGAAAACCCGCTGAGTGTTTTTTCCGGCTTTCATATGCTCTCTCAAGTGAAGTGCTTACTGTTGAAAACTTTCCCATCCAGTCTCAATTGCTTACTAGAACGTCAGAAAAGACAAAAGTCCTTATCTGTTGTTTGAAGTTTGACACCGACAAAAAAGCAGACAATGGAAAAGACTTGGCTTTTCGTCATTTACCATTTAGCAAGACGGTTCATCTCAGAGAAATCTTATTATGAGCTGCTTGTATTTTTCATGCTGAAATGATTTTTTCGTGTTTTTCCGCCTATAACAAGAAATAGTTCCATAGCCATTCTGCCATTGATTTTTTATCCTCAACGTGAAAAGCAGGAATTTGTTTAAATTGATGCGGGAAAGGCGTGATGACGGCTTGTACATTTTCCAATTTCAATAAATTCTTGTCCTCTTCTCGGTGAATCATAACCGCTTTAGGAAACGAAGCTTTTTTATAGCCTTCTATCAAAATGAAATCAAGTGGAAGCGATTGATACAGTTTCAATATGTCTTCTAAGCCATAGTAACCGTTGATCGTGACAACGGCTGTGTTTCCGCCTTCTACCGTAACAGCATAAGCGCCTTTTTTCCGATACCTTTCTGTATCTTTTCCTTTATCTCCGATGACAGGTCGTCCACCATGTCCATGATGTTTCACTACGCCCACCGTTTTTCCGTGAAAAGAAGCATATTCAAGCAAATATTCGATCCAAGTTGTTTTCCCGCTATTTTGATACCCTACTATTTGGAAGATCTTTTGCTCTCTTCCCACCACGACTCACTCCCCGTGTTATCTTCGAGAAAGAGAACATCTACAAGATCTCCGCTTCCAAACCCTCTTGTTCCTCCCGGAAGAACCATTAAGCAGTCTGACCACGCCAAGGACGTTACGACGTTTGATTTATCCAGTCCCACCGGTTTTACATGCAGCTTTCCGTCCTCGCCATAAAAGACTCTGCTGCGCACAAACCTGGAAAAAGGATTGGCTTTCGGGAATTCTGATTGTAAAAAAGCTTTTCCTTGGCGCAAGTATGGTTTAGAAGAATGAAGCCAGTAACGTATAAGGGGGCGAACATACAATTCAAATCCAACATAACAAGCAGAAGGATTTCCGGACAATCCAAACAGCATTTTGCCATTCAAAACGGCGGCCGTTGTCACACTACCAGGACGCATAGCGATTTTATTAAAAAGCACTTCAGCCTTCATTTGGCGATAAATTTCCGGCAAATAGTCAAAATCTCCTACAGAAACTCCGCCCGTCGTAATGACTATATCGCATTCTTTGTACGCAGTTTTGACAGCATTTAATACCGAATCGACATCATCGGCGCATTGCCCGTATGTTTTGACTTTTCCCCCTGCTCTTTCAATTTGCGAAGCGATCATGTACAGATTGGAATTGCGGATTTTTCCCGGCACCAATTCTTCATCTACATTTAATAGCTCAGATCCCGTAGCAAGTACACCGACAACGGGAGGTTTCACAACGGGAACTTTGGCATAACCGAAAGTTGCAAGCAACGCTTTTACACCGGGATTAATTTGAATTCCTTCTTCTATCAAAGGCTGACCTTTCTTGGCATCTTCTCCTTTAAAGGAAATATTATCATGTTTTTGGAACGGCCGTTTGATCGCAATAAATGTTTTGCCATCCCGTTTTTCCTCATGAACCAATTCAAGCATGACGACACAGTCCGTCCCTTCCGGAATAGCCGCTCCTGTCATAATGCGGATTGCCTCCATTTTCCCAACTCGAAAAGGACTTACTTGCCCGGCTCCAATTTCATCGATGACTTCAAGAAAAACCGGGCTGTCGCTAGTCGCATCTGCAGTATCTTCGCTGCGGACGGCAAACCCATCATAAGGAGAGCGGTCAAAGGGCGGTACATCGTGATCCGCTACTAACGGTTTTCCTAAAAAGCGGCGATCGCACGCATCAATATCCACATATTCTATTTCTCCAAGCTGCTTCCACTCCATGACTCTCCGAACGGCTTCACCAACTTTGATCGGGCTTCTCCGTTCCACCATGATCCTCATCCTTTCTCTTTACCACCATCATTCTTCGACGTCGGCAACTTTGAGCCAGTTCCAGTCAACGTTCTTGATCCGGTTGGACCCATACTCGTTCCATTCATCCATATATAGAGCGATCGAGTGATTTTTTCGTTCCGATCCATTTTATAAAAGGGAAATTAACAAATTTTCGAATGATGTTCTTCTCTTTTATCCTTCATTCTTTGTAGATTATACCACATTTTCCCTGGCGTCGTTTTGAAGTTCAGCAAATACCAATGGGAGAAATGGATTCTCCATCTCTTCCGTCCGGTCACTTTTGCTCCTTTTTTCCATATGTCAGGCTTGATCAACTTTCAGTCCTTGTATGGAAGATTTCCTTCAATTTTTTCTGATTATATCTTGTTCGTTTTGACAATACGCGCATTTGTTTTTTTCTTATTGGACGGTTATCCACCGATATAGGACATTTCAATTTTTTTACGGGGATGATGAGTATTAGCCAAACGTTCATCTGAATAACGATCTGCTCGGTGGTTCCAAATGTCTGCTACTTTTTGTGCAATTTCTTCATCCTTCGCCCCGCTTCGCAGAAGAGCTCTCAAGTCGTAGCCTTCACTTGCAAACAGGCAAGTATACAGTTTTCCTTCGGCCGAAATTCTGGCTCTTGTGCAGCTTGAGCAAAAAGATTCTGTAACAGAGGTGATAAAACCGACTTCCGTTTGTTCACCTTGATAACGATACCGTTTAGCCACTTCGCCAAAATACGCCGGTTCCACTGGCTCTAATTGAAAACGGCTCTTTAATTTTTCGTATATTTCTTTTTTGGTTACCACTTGATCTAATTTCCATCCATTTGAATTTCCGACATCCATAAATTCAATAAAACGGAGAGAAAGTCCTTTTTTTCGACAAAATTCTGCCATCGGCAAAATCTCGTCTTCATTCATACTTCTTTGGACAACCATGTTTATTTTCACCTTAAGGCCATGGGCAAGAGCAGCGTCAATCCCCTTTATGACTGCCTTGGAACGGACTCCTCGGCCGTTCATTTTCATAAAAATTTCATCATTCAGAGCGTCAAGGCTGACATTCACCCGTTTTAAACCAGCTTCTTTCAATTCTTTTGCATATTTAGGCAAATATACTCCATTTGTTGTAAGACCAATATCTTGAATGCTGGGAATTTTCAACAATCGCTGAATGAGGGAGGGGAGTTCTTTTCTCATGAGCGGTTCCCCGCCTGTAACTCGGATTTTTCTGACCCCCAATTTGCTAAAGATGATTGCCAATCTTTCTATTTCCTCAAACGAAAGCACTTCCTCTTTCGGCAAAAAAGCAAAATCCGGGCCAAATATTTCGGCGGGCATACAATATTGACAGCGGAAATTACAGCGATCAGTCACACTTATACGCAAATCTCGCAAAGGTCGATTCAACGTATCAAGAATTGGAATTTTCATTGTTTTCATCTCCCAAAAAGGAATGTTCCTTTTTAAGCTCGTTTCTTTTTTTGTGAAACGTCTCTCATTTCCATAACGATAGAAAAAGGGAGCAGAGTACGCTCCCTTTTTTCTATTGTAAAGGAAAATTCATTGTACGTACACCGTTTTTTTCCTGATGCCATTTTCGACTCTCTTTATGAATAATGTACAGATCAAAAAAGAAAATCAGACCTGATTCAGGAGAAAAAGGTGCGGCTAATATTCGTAAACAACGTTATGAAGGGTATGAGAGGAACCAAATTATGAAAAAGACGGCAAAAGAAACTTGCCGCCCATTTCATTAATTGACCAATCGCCCCGTTATTCCTTTTGATTCCCAATAATTTTTTCTTAATAACACCTTTTGAATCTTTCCCGATGCCGTTTTCGGCAGTTCCTCCACAAACGTTACTCCTGTAATCGCTTTAAAATGAGCTAACTTTGAACGGGAAAATTCGATTAATTCTTGTTCTGTTACGGTTTCGTTCGGTTTCTTGACTACAAAAGCATGCGGAGTTTCTCCCCACTTTTCATGCGGCACGGCGATGACAGCAGCTTCTAATACAGCCGGATGCTCGTAGAGAACGCCCTCGACTTCAATAGAGGAAATATTTTCTCCGCCGCTAATGATAATATCTTTTTTTCTGTCCACAATGTCGATATACCCGTACTCATCAATCGTCCCCATATCGCCGGTATGAAGCCAACCGTTTCGGATCGTCTCCATTGTCGCTTCTTCATTTTTCCAATAACCTTTCATCACGGCGTTGCTTCGAATAACCAGTTCTCCTATTTCCTTTCCGTTTCGTGCTACTTCCTCCCCATGTTCATTAACAACCTTAACACGACAACCAATCATCGGATAACCGGCTTTGGCTCTCACACGCCATTGCTCTTCCAAAGGTAAATGGCTCAAATGGGAACGAACGGTGGAAACCAAATGCAGCGGCGTACTTTCCGTCATTCCGTAAACTTGGATAAACTCCCAACCCAATTCATTCTCTACTCTTTTCACAAAGGAAGGCGGAGGAGCTGATCCGGCAATAACTACACGTACATCTTGTTCGATTACTGGATGATGCTGTTCATTATATTGAAGCAAGGAATTCAATACTGTTGGAGCCATTTCCATAAAGGTTACACGATGCTTTTGCACTAAATCAAATATCGTTTTTGCTTCCACTTTTCTCAAAGCTACATGAGTCGCTCCATTGGCTGTAAAATAAAAGGGGGCTCCCCAACCGTTGACGTGGAACATAGGCAGTACATGAAGCAGCTTGTCTCGATCCGAAACGCGCAAATGATGCATCGACCAAAGTGCATGAAGATAATTATTGCGATGCGTCAACATAACCCCTTTTGGGTTCCCGGTCGTCCCGCTCGTATACAATAAACTACATACATCTTCTTCATGGATTTCGGGTCGTTCTATTTCGTTAGTTGGAAACATGCTCAACCAATTGTCATAATCTATTTCCTCGTTGTCTTTGTCTTTATAATGAACAATAATATGTTCAACGGTCTCTAGACGGTCTTTCACCGGTTGGATCAAATGATAAAGATCTTGGTCGACAAACAGTACTTTCGATTCACTATGATTTAGCATAAACAAATAATCTTCAGGTTTCAATCGAATATTCAAAGGAACCATAATAGCTCCTAGCTGAAAAATTCCATAAAAACCTTCAAGCATTTCCAATGTGTTGGGCGCCAAATACGCCACTCGATCTCCCTTCTGGATGCCTAGTGAATACAACCCATGAGACAACTGATTCACTCTTTCTTTTAATTGTCGATAAGTGAAGTAGCGATCGTCATTAATCACTCCAATTTTTTCTGCATACAAATCAGCAGCGCGATCTAAAAAATCTGTCAGTACTAAAGGAACGTGCATAACTCATCTCCTCCATTGTTCAGAAAATTATAATATATCAGAATATTAACATATTTTAATAGGAATAAACAATGATTTCCCTGCTGCCTTTTTTCCTAGTCTAAAAGAATGATAGAAAATTCAGCTAATCCCTTTCATCGATCCGTCCCCTGTATGCGTCTATAAAAAAGAGGATATACGTTCTTGAACGAACATCATATCCTCTTATCATTTATGAATCAAAAGCAAGTGTATGAAAAAATTATTCATCCTCTTTTTTTCTCTTTGGCAATCTCTTTTCACGCCGAGCAGCCTCTCTTAATAAAAATTCAATATGAGCATTCACACTACGGAATTCTTCTTGCGCCCACCGTTCAATGATTGCATACAATTCAGGATCTATTCTCAACGGAAAATGTTTCTTGTTGGCCATGTTGATCCACAACCATTAGTACAAGCTGCCGGTATTAATGACCGGCTGAGCGCCACGGTCAGATATGATCGCAATCATTAAATTATTGACCATGTTCACTTTTCTTTCCTCATCCAGTTCAATCGTTCCATCGTTCGAAAGCTGTTCGACGGCCATTTGAGCCATACTGACAGCACCTTCTACAATCATTTTTCTGGCCGATAGAACGGCGGCGGCCTGTTGACGCTGAAGCATGGCGCTCGCAATTTCTGTCGAATAAGCCAAATGGGTCAGCCTCGCTTCGATTACTTGAACTCCCGCAACGTTTAACCGTTCTTGCAATTCGTCGGCCAATTCTTTGGAAACAATATCCGCATTGCCTCTTAATGTAATATGGTGGTCATCCAACGTATCATAAGGATACTTTGTTGCGACGTGGCGGATAGCAGCCTCGCTTTGGATTTCCACGAATTCTTCATAATCATCTACATCAAAAGTTGCTTTCGCTGAATCAATGACTTTAAAGACGATGACGGAAGCAATTTCAATCGGATTTCCTTCCACATCATTTACTTTCAGTTTTTTGCTGTTAAAATTTCGCACGCGAAGAGACACTTTTTTCTTATTCGTAAATGGAACAGTTAAAGCTATACCGCTTTTTCGAATGGTTCCTACATAACGCCCGAAAAAAACGACAACATTGGCTTGGTTAGGCTGTACAATAGTCAGACCGCTCCCGATCAGTATGGCAATGATCACCAACAAAATAGAACGAAAAAAATGATCTCGAGACATGGCTAAAAAAGCCACAGCCAACAGAGCGATAATTAACAAAATTCCGATAAATCCGTTCATGTGCCATGCATTTTTCTCTTTCAATTTTCGCTTCCCCTTCCTATTGGAATTTATATCAAAATGATATCATAATTTGAAATATATGTAAATCATAACAAATTTTCCGTAGAATGATTGAAATGAAAAAAAGTCCTTATTTTATCAACGCCTTAAACTTTTTATCACGATAGGATGTCCACACCGAACCCGTTCATGATTGTGCGGTCTCATCCTTTTATTGTCACTGTCCTAACCATCCTGAGCAAGACAAACCATCTTCCATGAACAAAACACAAAAAATCGCCGCTTCATGGAAGCGGCGGCCTGTACGACGGCTGAATCAGCCTTTCTTTGTGATTGCATTTTTATTTAAATCACCTGTTCTTTTTCTTGCACGAATTCGATTTCAAAACCTAAATCGGTAATCATTTGATGGTCTGCGGTTGTTTCCTGGCCTTCCGTTGTCAAATAGTCTCCGATAAAAATCGAATTGGCCGGATAGAGTCCAAATGGCTGCAAACTGCGCAAGTTCACTTCTCTTCCGCCGGCGATGCGAATTTCCTTTGACGGATTGATATAACGGAATAAACATAGAACTTTTAAACAATAGAGCGGGTTCAACTCCCTTACTCCTTCGAGCGGCGTTCCCTCTATCGGATTTAAAAAGTTCACCGGTATCGAGTCTGCATCTAAAATATGCAAACTGCGGGCCATATGGATGACATCTTCTTTCGTTTCCTTCATTCCGACTATGACACCCGAACAAGGGGAAATTCCGCTTTCTTTCACCGTTTCAATGGTTTCTACGCGATCCTCGTACGTATGCGTTGTCGTGATGTTTTCATAGTGGCGCTCCGATGTATTGATATTATGGTTGTAACGGTCTACCCCCGCTTCTTTCAACCGCTTGGCTTGTTCCGGCTTCAATATCCCCAAGCAAGCACATATTTTCATTTGATATCGCTCTTTAATTTCTTCCACGGCGGCAGCAATGTGTTCCACTTCTTTATTGCTAGGTCCTCTTCCGCTCGCCACGATGCAGAATGTTCCGGCATTTAATTGCCGCGCCCTTTCTGCTCCTTTTAAAATCGTTTCTTTATCCATCATCCGATATTTTTCAATCGGTGCTGTGGATATGACGGATTGAGAGCAGTAGCTGCAGTTTTCTGGACAGAGTCCTGATTTTGTATTTAAAATCATATTTAATTTTACCTTGTTGCCGTAATAGTGGTGCCGTATCCGATAGGCTCCCTGAAGCAGTTCAAGCAATTCTGCATCGGGGCAATTCAAAATATTCATCGCTTCCAAATCGCTTATTTCATAACCGTTTAAAACGCTTTCAGCCAGTTCGATCCATCTAGACATTTTTTCCCTTCTTTCTATACATTTTGATTACGCAATTTGCTTTTGGAAAGTACAGTACGTTCTAACCGATAAGCAAGAAATCCGGCAAAAACAGATAAAAGGATATCTTTCGGAAGCGGGACTAACATCGTCAGCCAAGCGGCTTTATAAGAAAAAGCCGGCGGGGCATCTGCCCACAATTTCATCGCCATATACATCCAGTTCGTTCCGAAAAGATAATTGGCTGCCATACCGGCTAATGAGGCTATTACGTAGGCAGTCTGCGTTTTCTTTTTTTCGATTATCCATCCTGTTATGTACGCAGCCAAAATAAAAGACAATATAAACCCAAATGTCGGGCTAAAAATCGTTTCGAAACCTCCTTTAAATTGGGCAAAAACCGGTACACCGATTATTCCGATAAGGGCATAAACAGTCATGGAGATAGCCCCTAGCCGTTTGCCGAGAACCGCACCAGCCAGAACGGCAAAGACTGTCTGCAACGTAATGGGCACCCCGTTAATGACCATAAAAGGTGCAAAAGAAGTAATATTTGCCCCGATCATCATCAATGCAGCAAACAACGCCATCATCGTCAAATCAATCGCCTTTATATTTCTTGGTTTCAACACCCTCTCCCCTTTCTGTCTCTACCAAATAGCATAATCTTTCCATTTTTGATTGTCAACCTATCAAATAAATAGTTGACATAAAAAACAGGATATTTCTTTGAATTTAACCTATTTGTTCCTTTCAAAAAAATTTTAGCTTGCAATCCATATGTTTTATTGATCTAATTTGGATGAACATGGGCAGCCTTTTTTCGTCTAAAACTCACTCATACTTTGCACAAGATCAAAAGGTGAACCACTCATTTCTAGCCAAACAAAAACCCCTTATAGCAGATTTTATCTACTATAAGGGGATCAGATTCCTTTTTTATGCATCAAAAAATCCGTTCAATGTGAAAATCCAAAAATCTTTTTTAAAAATTAAAGATCCAGTGCATCAACTTTTTCATTAAAATAAACGTAGAGAACTGGTTCTGTGTGGCTACAGCTCTTCTTTTTAATCAGCGTCTTCCACCCGCGGCCAACCGCTGGAATGGAGATGATTATATAAGGGATGACGGCAGTTTCCCATCAGGGCTGATCAACGAAAGGGCATATGGTTTCGAAAAAAGTTCTTGCGCCATTTCATTGACGGACTGAATATTCACTTGATCGATTAATTGAATCATTTCATCCAAAGTGCGATGTCTTTTCAGCAATAATTCGTTTTTGCCGTTTCGGCTCATACGACTGTTTGTGCTTTCCAGCCCTAGCATTAAATTGCCCTTTAGTTGTTCTTTACTGTTATGTAGCTCTTTCTCCGTGATACCCTGTTGCTTTAAGTGTTCCAGCGTTTGAAAAATCGTTTCAGAAAGTTGATCCAGCTGATCGGCCCCTGTACCGCCGTAGATGGCGATCATCCCGTTGTCACGGTAGGATGAATGATACGAAAAGACGGAATAAGCAAGCCCTCTTTGCTCTCTGACTTCTTGGAACAGTCTTGAAGACATGCTGCCGCCCAGCACATTGTTTAAAATGATGAGATTATAACTATCTTCATGTCCAACTTCCAATCCTTTGAAACCGATACATAAATGGGCTTGTTCGGTGTCTTTTGTTTTTGAAATCCGGTCAGCATGGAATGTGGGTTGAATGGATCCCCGATCACGTTTTCCACCTTCATAAGAGCCAAATCGTTTTTCCACTTCTTTTATAAACGTTTCATCGACGTTTCCTGCGATAGAGATCACAACACGATCCGGAGTATACATTTGATGCATATATTCTTTTAATTTTTGGCTAGTAAAGCTCTCCAAAGTCTCTTCCGTTCCAAGGATAGGATATCCTAAAGGATGCCGTCCGTATGCTGCTTTGCTTAACAAGTCGTGTACAAGATCGTCAGGAGTGTCTTCATACATTTTAATTTCTTCTAAAACGACATTTTTTTCTTTTTTTAATTCCTCTTCCTCAAATGTGGAATGGAAAAACATATCGGCTAACAGTTCTAATGCATATGAGGCATGATTATCAAGAACTTTTGCATAATAGCACGTGTATTCTTTCGATGTGAACGCATTGACTTGTCCGCCTATGCTATCAAAACTCTCAGCAATTTCCTTTGCATTCTTGGATTCTGTCCCTTTAAAAAACATATGCTCTAAAAAGTGGGAAATGCCATTGTTTTCAGGGGATTCATCCCTCGAACCGGTTCCTACCCATATTCCGATGGCAACGGAGCGGACCGTAGGAATAGTTTCTAATACGATTCTTACTCCATTCTGACAAGTATAAGTTTTGATCAAATTGCATCCTCCTATCTTGCTGCTTCCATTATTAGTCATTTTTCTCATCTTCTATTGGAAAAATGCGTTCTTCGTTTAATAACTGCGACACCGTGTTGATCTTCAAATTCTTTTTTTGAATTTTTGTGATTAATCGTTCCAAAGAAGCTGCGGTGCTTTTTGTCGGATGCATGAGAACAATCGACCCCGGTCCGACATTGGAAATGACCCTATTAACCAATTCATCTGGGGCAGGATTTCTCCAATCAATGGTATCAACCGTCCACATGATTGTTTCCATCCCTAGACTGTCCGCAATTTTGACAACTTCATCGCGATAGCTTCCGCTTGGAGGCGCAAAGAGCGAAACGTTTTTTCCTGTCGTCGCCTCTATCACTTGATTCGTTTTGATCATCTCTTCCCTGATTCGGTCGGACGAGAGGGTTTTCATGTCAGGATGTGTGAAGGAATGATTTCCCACTTCATGTCCACCGTCCACAATCATTTTGGCTAAATCCGGATTTTTCTTTACCCATCGCCCCTCCAGAAAAAAAGTGGCATGAATATGATGCTTTTTTAAGACAGAAAGGATTTTGGGCAAATACTCATTTCCCCACGCCACGTTCACCGCAAAACTAACCATCGGCTTATCGGGATGACCGCGGTATATGGGAGCGGGAGGAAGATTATGTAAATGAACTTGGGGTTTCGTTTGATGAAAAACAAGTTTATCCTCATTAAACTTTCCGTCTTTTTTCATTCTTTCGTAAGAACGTTTCACATCCACTTTTATCCCATTATAACCGGGGATTTTCTTCCAAACCCGATCAATCACGGCATCTTGCGCTTTTCGGGAATATTTATGATCAGCTGCTTTGATTTGGTTATACAAAGATGGCTCAGCCTTGGCATCTGCAGAAAGCGCCTCTGATTTCAAAGAAGATAAGTATTGGGTCGTCATAGGGTTATCCACAATGAAAAAGGATAGCACACATAAAAAAAGGATGCCAAAGATTCGTCTTGAATTAGCCACGGTTTTCCCTCCCCCCTTCACTACCATATGAAACAAGAGGGACAGTTAGAACCGTGTTTCTTCAAAGCGTTATTCTGCAACAAAAAAGCCAGGGAACCCCTGACCTCTTTACTCATTATTTATAACATAGGATGAAAATCCGTTTCAATGGCTGGATGAAAATTATGCTTGTTCATTTTTTTTCTTTTGATCTCTTA
The DNA here is from genome assembly GCF_038006805.1 of Bacillus sp. FSL W8-0223. Lineage (NCBI taxonomy): Bacteria > Bacillati > Bacillota > Bacilli > Caryophanales > Bacillaceae > Bacillus > Bacillus sp. FSL W8-0223. Next base: position 1,540,622 of record NZ_JBBOVX010000001.1, on the reverse strand, counting down.
ACACCGCTTTTCGCGATAAATTGATCCGACCATGTTCATCAATATTGATGACTTTCACTAGTATTTGGTCTCCTATCGACACGACATCTTCTACTTTTCGAATTCTTTCTTCCGCCAATTCAGAAATGTGGACTAAGCCGTCTTTTCCGTTGAAAATTTCCACGAAAGCACCGAATTTTTCAATCCGTTTAACAGTCCCAAGATAGATTTGCCCTGGTTCAACTTCTCGAACGATATCTTCAATGATCTTTTTGGCTTTATTATTCATTTCTTCATCTACTGAAGAAATAAAGATCGTTCCATCTTGTTCAATATCGATTTTAACTCCTGTTTCTTCGATGATTTTATTGATTTGTTTTCCGCTTGGTCCGATGACATCGCGGATTTTATCCGGATTAATGGTCATCGACAAAATTTTAGGAGCATACATCGATAAATGGGTGCGTGGTTTTGAAATGGTGCTCATCATATGTTCAAGGATTTTCAATCTTCCCCGTCTAGCTTGTTGGAGTGCTTCTTCCAAGATTTCACGATTTAGTCCTTTTATTTTAATATCCATTTGCAGAGCGGTAACGCCTTTTTCTGTACCGGCAACTTTAAAGTCCATATCGCCAAGATGATCTTCCATTCCTTGAATGTCTGTTAAGACCGTATAATGTTCTCCGGATTTCACTAATCCCATTGCAATTCCCGCAACCGGCGCTTTAATGGGCACACCGGCGTCCATCATCGCCAGCGTACTAGCACAAATACTAGCCTGAGATGTCGATCCGTTTGATTCCAAAACTTCAGAAACAAGACGAATGGTATAAGGGAATTCTTTCTCATTCGGAACAACAGGTTCCAGAGCTCTTTCTCCCAATGCACCATGCCCAATTTCCCGGCGTCCCGGTCCTCTCATTGGTCCAGTTTCCCCTACACTAAAAGGAGGGAAATTATAATGATGCATAAAACGTTTTGATTCTTCAATTCCGAGACCGTCCAAGATTTGAACATCACCAAGCGCTCCTAATGTACATACGCTTAAAGCCTGTGTTTGTCCACGAGTAAACAATGCGGAACCATGTGTACGCGGCAATAAGCCAACAGCAGAAGAAAGCGGACGAATTTCATCGATTTTTCGTCCGTCCGGGCGAATTTTTTCGACTGTAATCAAACGACGGACTTCCTCTTTCACGATTTTATCCAGTATTTCTTTTACTTGTTTAATCGTTTCTTCCTCAATATCTTCTTTCTCTTCAAATTCCGCAACTACTCGGTCTTTTATCTCTTGGATGGCGTCATCCCTGGCATGCTTTTCTTTTACTTGAATGGCAGCCAACATTTCTTGTTCGCACATGGAACGAACTTGTTTTTCCAATTCAGGATCAATTTCATACAGCTGAACTTCCATTTTTTCTTTGCCAACTAATTTGACGATTTCTTCTTGGAAAGCGATCAACCGTTTGATTTCTTCATGACCGAACATTATCGCTTCTAACATGGTTTCTTCTGGTACTTCATTCGCTCCAGCTTCCACCATATTAATGGCATCTTTTGTACCGGCAACGGTTAAATGAATATCGCTTTTTTCCATTTGTTCCACTGTCGGGTTAATGACAAATTCACCGTCAACGCGCCCGACAATGACCCCAGCAATCGGTCCTTCAAAAGGAATATCCGAAATGCTGAGCGCAAGTGATGAACCAAGCATCGCTGCCATTTCCGATGAACAGTTTTGGTCAACGCTCATCACCATACTTACGACTTGAACTTCATTTCGAAATCCTTCCGCAAATAACGGACGGATCGGGCGGTCTATTAAACGACTTGCAAGAATGGCTTTTTCGCTGGGCCGGCCTTCCCTTTTAATAAATCCGCCTGGGATTTTACCAACCGCATACAATCTTTCTTCATAATTGACGGTAAGCGGAAAAAAGTCTACTGACTTTGGTTCTTTTGAAGCGGTTGCCGTACTTAAAACTACCGTATCACCATAATACACGAGCGCAGCGCCGTTCGCTTGTTTGGCAACCTGTCCAATTTCCACCGTCAGTTTGCGTCCAGCCCAATCTATAGAAAATGTTTGTTTCTCTTGCTCCATAAATGAACTCCTCTCTATTCAATCACATAGTTCCTAATGACGCACTCTTGCCTTCAAGAATATCATTGCTTTCAGGAAAAGTATAGACAAAAAATAATCTCCATGCTTTTCCATCGAGCCATGAAACACGAAACGGACAAACCTAAGGGTGTCGTAAATGGAAAACCCATTAGAACAAAACTCTGTATTATGTATTTTTACCGAATTTAACATCTGTCATCCTGGAACATACAGGCTCAGTGCGGTCGACTTGCTTATATCACGCACTAAAAGCCACTTATTTTTCTGCTAACAAAAAAGCGGGAAAAATCCCGCTTTTTGCTGATTATCGGCGCAAACCAAGTTTTTGAATCAATTCACGGTAACGTTGCACGTCTTTTTTGCGTAGGTACGTCAATAAGTTGCGGCGTTTCCCTACCATTTTCATAAGACCGCGACGTGAATGGTGGTCTTTTTTATGAACACGTAAATGATCATTCAATACATTGATTTGTTCAGTCAGGACAGCGATTTGAACTTCTGGAGAACCAGTGTCATTCTCGTGTGTTTTGAATTGATTGATGATCTCGTTTTTGCGTTCTTGTGATAAAGCCATCCTTTTCACCTCCATTTTCTTTTCGATCCCCAATTACTGAGCAAGCGCCGGAGCAACGTCATGCCAAGTAATGGTTCTTTTTCATACGATAATTAGAATACTATGTTTTCAAACAAAAAGCAAGTCTATTCGGCTTCATTTTGAAAATATTTGATGGCCGATTGTTTATCTTTTTCAATTTGAGCGACCAATTCTTGAACGCCGTTGAATTTGCGTTCTTGTCGAATGTGCTTGTACCATTCTACTGTCACTTCTTCGCCATAGATGGAGTGGTCAAATTCAAACAAATGAACCTCAATCGACATGAAACGTTCATCCGGTTGTTTAAAAGTAGGTCTATACCCAATATTGCATACACCATTCACCCATTTGTCTTTCACTTTCATTTTCACCGCATATACTCCCGTTTTCGGCAGATAATAGTCGTCATCACATTCCACATTAGCTGTCGGGAATCCAATTTTTCTTCCCCGTTGGTCACCGTGGACCACCGTCCCGGTAATTCGATAAGGCCGCCCTAAAAGACGATTGGCTTCTTCGATTTGCCCTTCCGTTAGTAAGCATCGAATTTTGGTGGAGCTGACTTTTTCCCCGTCGTATGCAAGCTTATCCACTTTTGTGATGGCAAATAAATGACGAGAATGCATTGGAAGCGTGTCCATCGTTCCATTTCCGCACCGGCCGTATGTAAAATCGTAGCCTGCCACAACATGCTGGACATTTAAACCAATAATATATTGATCTACGAATTGCTGCGGTTCCAAGTTGGCAAAATCAGACGTAAATCGAATAACAAACAAATGATCGATTCCTAGATGTTCTATCATTCGAATCTTTTCCTCAAGGGGAGTGATATACTGAATCTTTTCATGTTTTTTCCCCAACACGACGGAAGGATGGGGATCAAACGTCATCACTGCACTTTTCCAGTTTCGTTCGGCCGCAATGTTCTTCGCTGTCTCAATCACTTGCTGGTGACCCGCATGCACCCCGTCAAAAAATCCTAATGCCATTGCCATCGGGGGCAGTTCCTCTTTTTGGATGGAGTGCGGGTGATTCAACATCGTTATTTTCATTATCCTCACCTATCCCTCTTTCTTCCGCATTTCTCTTCGCGGAATTGAACAGACGCGAAACAGTCTGTCCAGCCCTTGCCGACAATAGAGTCTGACATCTGTCCGTTATCTCATTCAGTCAAAACTTTCACTGGTTTTATGTATAGCTGTTTCGTAGGATGTGTTTGATAGATGGCCATCAGACGATTTTTGTAAAAAACCGCCACTTTTCCGTCATTTTCCGGCCAATCAATAGGTTTTTCCAATATTGCTCCGTTTTTTACTTTCTCCGCTACTTTATCACTAATATTCCATTTCGGCAAATGGGACACACCTTGTTCCAATGGAAAAAGGATTGTTTCCAGCTGATTTTTTTCAGCCAGCTTGGATAAATCTGAAAGCGTGACACAATCTGTTTTGGAAAAACCACCCGACGCTGTTCTCGTTAATTTGGACATATAGGCAGGATATCCAAGCTCTTGACCAATCATGACAGCAAGAGTACGAATGTATGTTCCTTTGCTGCAAACGACTCTAAATGGAATGGAGACAAATTCTCCAGAGAACCATTCACGGTCATCCAATAACTCCAGTTCATAAATGGTGACCGTTCTTTTAGGTCTTTCCACTTCCAACCCTTGTCTTGCATATTCGTATAGTCGCTTTCCATTCACTTTCACTGCCGAAAACATGGGCGGCGTTTGTTCAATGGTACCCGTCAACCGCTCGAACACATCCAAAATTTCTTTCCGAGAAAAGGTTTTATCTACCGTTTTTACTTCTACGGTTTCTCCGTCGGCGTCCTCCGTTGTCGTGGAAAGTCCGATCGTTACCTCTCCTTCATATGTCTTTCCTGCATTCGTCATGTATTCGGCGATTTTAGTCGCTTTGCCTATACAGATAGGTAAAACACCAGACACATTCGGATCCAGCGTACCTGTATGGCCGACTCGTTTTGTTTTAAACAATTTTCGGATTTGAAAAACGCAGTCATGCGATGTCATTCCTCGTTCTTTCCAAAGTGCTACAATACCGTCCATCGATTCACATCCTTTTTTTCTGTCACTAGACGGTTTCATTATCATTATGAAAATGATTTTTTACGAAAAGCTCTATATAGAAAAAGGGCTGATTACAGACCAATACAATAGAAATATCGATTTCCTTCGTTTGAATGGTCATTACATAACATGAACCTTTTTTAAGATCGTACAGAACCCTTAAAGAAAAAGGATAGACTTGTGGGTCTATCCCCTTCCTTTAATTCTCCTGATTGGATTCATTGCTGCTGATTTCTTTCAGCAGCGTTTCAATGCGATTGCCATAATCAATGGATTCATCAAATTCAAAAAGAAGATCGGGCGTTTTCCGCAGGCGAATTCGTTGGCCGATTTCAGAACGAATGAATCCTTTCGCTTTGGCAAGAGCTTTTAATGTATCCTTTTTTTGTTTTTCATCGCCTAACACGGAAATATATACTTTTGCCTGCTGCAAGTCGCCTGTCAATTGCACATCCGTCACAGTGACAAAACCAATACGCGGATCTTTAATTTTTCTGCCGATGATATCCGACAGCTCTTTTTTCATTTGTTCTCCGACTCGGTTTGCACGAAGGTTCACATTTATCACCTCTATCTCTATAACCATTCATAAGATGCGCTTAACCTTTCCCACTCAGGAAATGAATCCAAATAACGGAGGGCATTCTCCAATTGGCGTTCACAAGCTTGTCGTGACGATGCTACCGTCACAACCGCAATTCTTGTTCGTTGCCAGACATCTTGATGGTCGATTTCAGCCACGGAAACATTCATTTTTTGCTTCAAACGTGTTAACACACGCTGAAGTACAGCCCGTTTTTCTTTTAATGACCGGGCATCCTGGATGAAAAATTCAACTTCCAGGCTGCCGATCGTCATTAACGTTCCACTTCTTTCATGACAAATGCTTCAATGACATCTCCTTCTTTAATGTCATTAAAGTTTTTAATGGTAATTCCGCATTCATATCCTTGATGGACTTCTTTTACATCGTCTTTAAAACGTTTCAAAGTATCAATCTCGCCTTCAAAGATGACGATGCCGTCACGAATGAGCCGAACTCCGCTATCACGGGTAATTTTTCCTTCCGTTACATAAGAACCGGCAATGGTACCAATTTTAGAAACTTTAAACGTTTGTCGAACCTCTGCTTGACCAATAATTTTTTCTTCGTATTCCGGATCAAGCATTCCTTTCATTGCGGATTCAATTTCTTCAATCGCTTTGTAAATAATACGGTGCAGACGGATATCGACTTTTTCCGTCTCAGCCGCACGTTTAGCATTTACATCCGGACGAACATTAAAACCTATAACGATGGCATTGGAAGCACTTGCTAAAATAATATCTGATTCCGTAATCGCTCCAACACCCGTATGAATAATTTTTACATTTACGCCCTCTACATCAATTTTTTGTAAAGCAGCAGCCAGTGCCTCAACCGATCCTTGCACGTCGGCTTTTAAAATGATATTTAACTCTTTCATTTCCCCTTGTTTCATATGTTCAAACAAATTGTCGAGGCTGATCTTGGCTTTTTCGCTTCGTTGTGCCGCCAGTGCTTGTTGAGCCCTTGCCTCGCCAATTTGACGGGCTTTTTTCTCATCTTCAAATACAACAAAACGGTCACCAGCCTGAGGAACGTCGTTTAAACCAGTAATTTCTACCGGAGTAGACGGTCCAGCCGTTTTGACACGACGCCCTAGATCGTTTACCATCGCACGAACCCGACCGTAAGTATTTCCTACTACAATCGGATCTCCCACATGAAGAGTACCGTTTTGAACAAGCAATGTGGCTACAGGGCCACGGCCTTTATCTAGCTGCGCTTCAATCACCGTTCCGAGCGCCAGTCGATTCGGATTCGCTTTTAACTCCTCTACTTCGCTGACCAACAGGATCATTTCCAATAAATTATCGATGCCTTCTCCGGTTAAGGCCGATATTGGAACAAAGATCGTATCGCCGCCCCAATCCTCAGGAACCAATCCGTATTCCGTCAATTCTTGCATGACACGATCCGGATTGGCAGATGGTTTATCAATCTTATTGACCGCTACAATGATCGGTACATTAGCCGCTTTCGCATGATTGATGGCTTCAACCGTTTGCGGCATTACCCCGTCATCGGCAGCAACAACCAGCACAGTGATGTCCGTCACTTGTGCCCCACGGGCCCGCATCGTTGTAAAAGCAGCATGGCCCGGCGTATCCAAAAACGTGATTTTCTTTCCGTTCACTTCGACTTGGTAAGCACCAATATGTTGGGTAATTCCTCCTGCTTCTCCTTCCGTCACTTTTGTATGACGGATCGAATCCAGCAATGTCGTTTTCCCGTGGTCAACATGCCCCATAATCGTCACAACAGATGGCCGCTCTACTAAATCTTCCGGTTGATCTTCCGTAAAGTACACTTCCAGATCGGTTTCATCAATTTGGACTTCTTCTTCTACTGCCACACCGTATTCGTCCGCAATCAACTCAATGGCATCTTTATCTAATTCTTGGTTGATCGTGGCCATAATTCCTAGCATAAATAATTTTTTAATGATTTCGGACGGCTCAACATGCAATTTTTTGGCAAATTCAGCAACTGTCATAGATCCTGAGAATGTTATTTTTTCAGGAAGTTCTCTTTTCTTGGCAGAAGGCTGTTGAGCATTGGATGGTTGATGCGCTTTCTTTCCTTTTTGATTTCTATGCTTGTTGTTTTTTGGCTTGTTTCCTTTACGGTCGAAGGCAGCAGTTTCTTTCGGACGGTGATCATGATGATCATGTTTTTTGCCTTCTCCGCCTTTTGATCCCGATCTTGGCTGTGATTTCACACGATTTTCTTTTGCGTTTTCCTCATTCGACTGCTTGAACTGAGGAGAAGCTTTCGATTGCGGCTTGTTTGACCTTTCCGGATTCTTCTCATGGCGATGGCCATGTTCTTTTTCTTTGTGTAATTGATCGAACGCTTTGTCCAGTTTTTGAATGGTTTCATCATTGATGGTCGTCATATGGTTGGAAACATCAATATCTAATTCCTGAAGCTTAGAAATCACCTCTTTACTAGACACATGCTTGGTCTTGGCATACTCATATATTCTCATTTTACTCATATGTTCACCCCCGTATAGTTTCGTCGAGCAGAAAATGCAGCTTTTTCGCAAAGCCTTCGTCCAGCACAGCCACCACGACTCTTTCCTTTTTTCCGATCGATTGTCCCAACAAATACCGGTTGGAAACTTCTTTTACAGGAACTTGGTAATAAAGGCATTTATCTTTTATTTTTTTTATGGTGTTTTCCGAGGCGTCTTTCGACAAAAGGACGAGCTTTGCTCGACCCGTTCGAATTTCTTTCACTGCCAATTCTTCTCCGGAAATAATTTTCCCCGCTCTATTGGCCAATCCAAGAAGTGAAACCCACTTTTCCTGTTTCACTTACTTTTTCTCCTTTTCGATATACTCGATTAGTTCTGAGTATAAAGAATCGTCGATCTGAACATTTAAATGTCTGGAAAGCGCATTGGTTTTTTTGGCCAGAAGGACCGCTTCTTTATCTTTTGACAAATAGGCTCCTCTTCCGGATTTTTTGCCGGTTGGATCAATCGAAACCGTTCCTTCTTTCGAACGGACGATGCGAATCATTTCTTTTTTAGGTTTCATTTCACCCGTTGCAACACATTTACGCAATGGTATTTTTTTCTGAACAGCCATGATTCTCCACCCCTATTCGATTTTTTCAGATGAAAAATCAGTTGCTTCTGTACCCGTTTCTTGTGAATTCTCCACTTCCTCAAGCTGTATCATTTCTTCTGTCGTTTCAGATTCATCACTCTCGTTTATTTCTTCTTCCAAGTTTGCGGCAGCCGGAGGATAGATTCCAAGTTTTCTCGCTTCCGATTCACTTTTAATATCAATTTTCCATCCGGTTAGTTTAGCCGCAAGCCGTGCATTTTGACCTCTTTTGCCAATGGCCAGCGAAAGTTGATAATCCGGAACAACGACAGTCGTCGCTTTTCCTTCCTCATTCACCTGAACATCCAACACTTTGGAAGGGCTTAACGCATTGGCCACGAACACTACAGGATCGTCGGACCATTTGACAATATCGATTTTTTCTCCTTTTAGTTCGTTTACAACCGCCTGAACACGGGCGCCTTTAGGACCGACGCAAGCACCGACAGGATCGACATCCGGATTTTCCGCATACACCGAAATTTTTGAACGATCTCCCGCTTCACGAGCGACCGACTTAATTTCAACGGTGCCATCAAAAATTTCAGGAACTTCAATTTCAAATAGTCTTTTCAGCAAGCCAGGATGAGTACGCGATACATAGATTTGCGGTCCTTTTGTCGTTTTTTCTACTTTCGTAATATAGACTTTAATGCGATCATGCGGCTTGTACGTTTCATTCGGCATTTGCTCGTTTTGCGGAAGGAGCGCTTCAATCTTCCCTAGACTGACATAGATAAAACGAGAATCTTGCCGCTGCACAATCCCCGTCATGATATCTTCTTCACGGTCAATAAACTCGGAATAAATAATTCCTCTTTCCGCTTCCCGAACTCTCTGCGTCACTACTTGCTTCGCGGTTTGTGCCGCAATTCTTCCAAAGTTTTTCGGTGTAACTTCCAATTCTACAATATCGCCGATTTCATAGGACGGGTTTATTTTTTTAGCCTCGTCCAGAGAAATTTCCAAACGAGAATCAAATACTTCTTCCACCACTTCTTTTCTGGCAAAAACTCTCATCGTTCCCGTTTCTACATTTAAGTCGACACGAACGTTTTGGGCTTGGTTAAAGTTCCGTTTATAAGCCGAAACAAGCGCGGCTTCAATGGCATCGACAATCACTTCTCTTGAAATCCCTTTTTCTTTTTCCAAAATAACAAGAGCATCTAAAAACTCTGTGCTCATTGTCGGTTCATCCCCCTTCAAGATCACAATTAAGCTCTATCATTATATGATAACGTTCATTCGAAAGCGGATCCCTTTCCACGGATTGTGAACAGACTGACTCGCTTTGAATAGAATCCTTTCATTAAAAGAAGGAAACGGCTAAACGGGCTTTGGCCACTTTTTGGAACGGAATGATGACTTCTTTTTTCCGTGTTTTCACGCGGATTTCTAACACCAATTCATCATCACGAAACGATATCATTTTCCCTTCAAATTCTTTTTCGCCATCAATAGGTTCAAAAGTTTTAACATGAACGTGCTTTCCAACGGCTTTTTCGAAATCGCTCTTTTTTTTCAGCGGCCTCTCCGCTCCGGGCGATGAAACCTCCAAAAAATAATTATGGGAAATTGGATCCAATTCGTCTAATTTTTCGCTTAAACGTTCGCTGACCGTTCCGCACTCTTCGATGTCCACGCCTTCCTCTTTATCAATATAGACGCGAAGAAACCAATTTTTTCCTTCTTTTACATATTCGACATCGACTAAGTCGAGTTTCATATCGTCCAGTATGGGTTGGACTAGCCGCTCTACTAATTCTGTAATTTTACTCATAGAAACCTCCTGGCCGAAAAAAATTTACCAAGAATGAAAAATAGGATAACAAACACGAAAGAGTGGGGACACCCCACTCTTTCAAAAGAGAGTTATTGTTAGTATTTCCACTAAAAATATACCATAACCATTAAAATTATGCAATAGTGCGGAATAATGGCTAAAACAAGGACAATTGATTTTGTTCAGGAAGAGCATCCAGGCAGCCATGTTGATCCAAATATTCCATGATCGTTTTCGACACTTTTCCTCTTTGCTGCAAGTCCTCTTTTGATAAAAACTCGCCTTCAGATCGTGCTTTCACAATATTTAAGGCCACGCTTGTTCCAAGACCCGGGATGGCATTAAACGGCGGAATGAGCGCATCGCCATCGATGATAAATTCAGAAGCGCTCGACCGTTCGAGATCAACCATTTTAAATTTGTAGCCTCTTTCACACATTTCAAGCGCCATTTCTAAAACCGTCAACAAGCTTTTCTCTTTTGGCGAGGCATCCAAACCTTTGGCATTGATTTCTTCGATTCGAGCACGGATAGCCTGAGAGCCGCGTACCATCGCATCAAGATCGAAGTCCTCCGCTCTTACCGTAAAATAGGCGGCATAGAATAATAGCGGATGATGAACCTTAAAATAAGCAATTCTGACAGCCATTAAAACGTAAGCGGTCGCGTGGGCTTTAGGGAACATATATTTTATTTTTTTGCAAGAATTGATATACCATTCCGGTACATCATGATTCCTCATTTCCGCTTCCATCTCTTCCGTCAACCCTTTACCTTTGCGGACGGATTCCATGATTTTAAAAGCAAAACTTGGCTCTAAGCCTTGATAAATCAAATAAACCATGATGTCGTCACGACAACCGATCACGTCGCTTAATTCGCACGTGCCATTTTGAATTAATTCTTCTGCATTTCCAAGCCATACATCCGTTCCGTGAGACAATCCGGAAATTTGCACAAGCTCCGAAAAAGTGGAAGGCTTTGTGTCTTCCAGCATTTGCCGAACAAATCGAGTACCGAACTCAGGAATGCCAAGCGTTCCTGTTTTACACATGATTTGCTCTTCTGTAACTCCCAACGGTTCAGGGCTTTGAAAAATTTTCATCACTTCCGGATCATCGGTCGGAATCGTCTTCGGATCAATACCGCTCAAATCTTGAAGCATCCGGATAACGGTCGGATCATCGTGGCCGAGAATATCCATTTTCAGCACATTATCATGGATTGAGTGGAAATCAAAATGGGTCGTTCTCCATTCAGAAGATTGATCGTCAGCCGGATATTGGATCGGCGAAAAATCGTAAATATCCATATAATCCGGAACAATGATAATCCCTCCCGGATGTTGCCCCGTTGTCCTTTTTACACCTGTACATCCTTGAGCAAGGCGGTCGATTTCGGCCCCTCTCAATTGCAAATTGTGGTCTTGGGCATATCCCTTCACATAGCCGTATGCCGTTTTATCAGCCACAGTGCCGATCGTTCCAGCTCGATACACATTATCTTCACCGAAAAGCACTTTTGTATAATTGTGGGCTCTAGGCTGATAATCTCCGGAAAAATTCAAATCGATATCCGGTACTTTGTCGCCTTTGAATCCCAAGAAAGTTTCAAATGGAATATCATGTCCATCTTTTTTATATTTGGCTCCGCACTTAGGACAATTTTTGTCAGGCAAATCAAATCCTGATCCGACAGATCCATCGTTAAAAAACTCTGAGTGTTTGCAGTTTGGACAGACATAGTGCGGCGGAAGAGGATTCACTTCTGTAATTTCTGTCATCGTGGCGACAAAGGATGATCCTACAGATCCCCGCGACCCGACAAGATAGCCGTCTTCCAGCGATTTTTTTACAAGTTTATGGGAAATTAAATAAATAACGGCAAATCCGTGCCCGATAATACTTTGCAATTCTTTTTCCAGACGGGCTTCCACTATTTCCGGAAGTGGATCGCCGTATATTTTTTTTGCCCGATCATAGCTCATTCGCCGAATTTCTTCCTCTGCTCCCTCGATTTTCGGTGTGTACAGTTCATCTTTAATCGGCTTCACTTCTTCAATCAAATCAGCAATTTTATTGGTGTTTTCCACTACGATTTCTTTCGCTTTTTCTTCCCCTAAAAATGAAAATTCTTCAAGCATTTCATCCGTCGTCCGAAAATGAACTTCAGGCAACTGATAACGATTCAGTGGATTGGCGCCGCTTTGTGACCGTACCAGTATTTCGCGATATATTTTATCGGTCGGATTCAAATAATGCACATTCCCGGTTGCTACTACAGGGATATGCAATTTTTCTCCAAGTTTCACGATATTGGAAATGATCTCCTCTAAATCTTGTTCGTTCTTGATCAAACCTTGTTCAAGAAGCGGAGCATATACGGGTTTTGGATGAACTTCCAAATAATCATAAAATCGGGCCATCTCCTCTACTTCTTCAGGAGCTTTTTGCATCATTCCCACAAATACCTCGCCTTTATCGCAGCCGGATCCGACAATGATGCCTTCTCGGTATTGTTGCAGCTTTGAGCGCGGAATCCGCGGAACCCGGTAGTAATAGTCGATATGGGCGATCGACACCAGTTTGAATAAGTTTTTTAATCCTTTTTGATTTTGCGCGAGCAGCGTGCAATGGAACGGACGGCTCCGCTTATAGGCCTCTCCTTCCCCCATATGCTCATTAAACTGGTGATGGTATTCAATTCCTTTTTCTTTGGCGTCCTTCAGCATTTTCAACAACAAATAACCGGTTGCTTCCGCGTCATAGATCGCTCTGTGATGCTGCGTCAATTCTACATCAAATCGTTTTGCCAACGTATTTAACCGGTGATTTTTCAACTCCGGATAGAGAAATCTGGCAAGTTCCAGAGTATCGATAACCGGATTTTTTGCTCGTTCCAGCCCAATTTTTTGGAAACCGACATTTAAAAATCCCATGTCAAATGTAGCATTGTGGGCTACTAAAATCGAATCTCCTGCCCATTCAAAAAATTCTTTTAGAACGACCTCATCATCCGGTGCATTTTCCAGCATTTCATCCGTAATTCCCGTCAATTCGATCGTTTCCGCTGATAACGGGTGATGCGGATTGGCAAACCGTTCAAATCGATCAATAATTTCCCCATCACGAATTTTTACGGCAGCCAGTTCAATTATGGTGTCGTATACAGCTGAGAGTCCCGTCGTTTCCACGTCAAAGACAACAAATGTATCATCGGCAAGCAGGCGGTTTGCGTCGTTGTACGCGATGGGAACACCGTCATCCACTAAGTTTGCTTCCAATCCGTACAGCACTTTGATGCCATGCTTTTTGCTGGCGCTGTATGCTTCCGGAAAAGCCTGTACGACGGCATGGTCTGTGACCGCAATCGCTTTATGACCCCATTTTTTTGCCTGAGCAATTAGGTCGGAAACACTGGTGACAGCGTCCATCTGACTCATTGGAGTATGAAGATGAAGTTCCACTCTCTTTTCATTTTCAGGAGCTTTGTCTTCCCGCACTACCGCTTTCACTTCATTAATATCATTGGCGATCATCACAAGGTCGCGGACAAACGTATCGTTTTGTACAGAACCGCGAACCCTGAGCCACATCCCTTTTTTCACCTTGTTTAACAGAGCAGCATCTTCTTTATCTCTTGAAAACATTTTGACTAAGATCGAACTAGTGTAGTCGGTGATTTTAAAAGTAAGAAGTGTTCTGCCGCTTCTTAACTCTTTTGTTTCCGCATCAAACACATAACCTTCGATCGTAACTCGACGTTCCTCATCTACGATATCTTCCAGCTTCCGGAAATCAGCATCATCTTTTATGGCATATCCGATCATTAGCGGACCATCATCTTCTGCACTTCCATTGGCCTCTTCATTCTTACGTTCTTCTCGTTTCCGCATTTCCGCAATGGCTTGCTTCGCTCTCTCTTCATCTTCTTTTTGTTTTTCCTGCAAAAATTGCGCATATTCTTGCATGTCTTGCTGCTGACTGATCTCGACATCCACCTGCAAAAGGGGGAATCCATAGTTTTGATAGTTTGCTTGAATGAAAGAACCATATTTTCTTTTGATCGTCAAAGCTTCCATTTCGCCGGGGGCTTGAATCAACAGTTTGTTTCCTTGGAGAACCGGTTCCTGGGTTTCAAGAATTTTTCTCACCGGCGGAGAAATTCCATCCAAATTTCGAATACAATCTTGCCAGTAACCTCTTATCAAATCTTCTGTGAACGAAGGATCGAGCACTTTTGCAGAAAAGGTGACATCCGCGATTTCCCGAAAAGCAATGGATAGCTGCTGCTGCAGTTGTCTCCAAATGGCCGCCGGGATGATTCGCTCAAACGTAAAATGAAAATGCCACTTTTTTTCTTTCCGCAATACGGTTAATTTATCGATTTCAGCGTTGCAAAAATAGGTTTCAAGCTCTTGGTTTTTCAAATTCAACTGCTCAAGAAGCAGCTGAAACCGTTGCTTTTTCCCTTCGGCCTTTTCATTCATTTGTGACCTCTCCCAATTCGTTTAAATTTCTTCATACTACTATCATCTTAAAAAAAGACCACTAGTCTTTCAATAGAAGGAAACTTTCCTTTCTATAAATCCCCCAATTCATTCCATTCAAAAGAGAAAAAGGCGCCTTTCAGGCACCTTATAAGCATCGACCGGCTTGTCCAAAAGATTTTTTACAAGCGCTCAAAAATAGATGCAAGTTGAGAAACAATGTCAGATGCAGGGACTTCAAACGTTTCTTGTGTTTTACGCACTTTTACTTCGACAATGCCTTCAGAAGCTTTTTTTCCGACGGTTACACGAACAGGAAGCCCGATTAAATCAGCATCGGCGAATTTCACACCGGCACGTTCCGGACGATCATCAAACAACACTTCGTACCGCTCTTTTTGAAGCGATTGATAAAGTTGTTCCGCCAGTTCTCTTTGAACTTCATCTTTTGTATTGACCGCAATTAAATGTACATCGAACGGAGCAATTTGTTTAGGCCAAATAAAACCTTTTTCATCATTAAATTGTTCTGCCACAGCTGAAACCGTTCTGGAAACTCCTATTCCATAGCATCCCATAATCATCGGTTGAGATTTTCCGTTTTCATCTAAATAGTAAGCCCCCATCGCTTCGCTATATCGCGTGCCAAGCTTAAACACGTGGCCGACTTCAATTCCTTTCGCAAATCGAATCGTTCCTTTTCCATCCGGAGAAGGGTCGCCTTCTTGAATAAAACGTAAATCTGTATAGGCTGTCACTTGAAAATCTCTTTCCGGATTCACATTGACAAAATGCCATCCATCTTCATTCGCGCCGCAAACTCCGTTGACAATAGCTTGGACTGCATGATCGGCAATCACTTGAATACCTTCTTTTACTTCTACAGGTCCGAGTGAACCAATAGGACAGCCTAAAACGGATTTCACTTCTTCGGGACTAGCCAATTCCACTACACTTGCCTGAAAATAATTTTTTACCTTGACGTCATTTACTTCGTGGTCTCCACGTACAAGCACAAGTACGTACTTATCATCCACTTTGAAAAGAAGCGTTTTAATGCAGCGTGTTTCTTCTACGTTTAATAACTTTGAAACTTCTTCAATCGTTTTGGCATTTGGTGTGGAAACTTTCTGCCTTTCTTTTAACGGTTCATCCGGTTTTTCGTATGTAGACACTACCGGCGCCATTTCTATGTTTGCTGCATAATCAGACGAGTCGGAGTAAGCAATGGTATCTTCACCGATTTCAGAGAGCACCATAAATTCGTGCGTATCTTTTCCACCCATGGCCCCAGAATCGGCAATAACAGCACGAAAGTTCAATCCTAATCTCCTGAAAATATTAGAATAAGCTTGAAAAATACGATCATAGACTTCGTCTAAACTTTGTGTATTAGAATGAAAAGAATAAGCGTCTTTCATGATAAATTCCCTGCCGCGAAGCAGTCCAAAACGAGGACGCTTTTCATCACGAAATTTTGTTTGAATTTGATAAACGATGAGCGGCAAGCGTTTATATGATTTGATTTCATCACGAACAATGCTCGTAACGACTTCTTCATGAGTCGGTCCTAGTGCGAATTCGCGGTCATGTCGATCTTTTAAACGCATAAGCTCCGGGCCGTATGTATACCATCTTCCGGATTCTTGCCATAATTCAGCTTGTTGCAAGCTGGGCATCAACATTTCGACTGCTCCGGCTGCATCCATTTCTTGACGTACAATTTCTTCTACTTTCTTTAAAACTCTCTTCCCTAAAGGCAAAAAAGTATAAATTCCACTTGCTGTTTGGCGGATAAATCCCGCTCTAAGTAAAAGCTGATGGCTTTTTGTTTCCGCATCAGCAGGAATTTCTCTCATAGTTGGTATAAGCGTTTGACTTTGTCTCATCTTTAGCACCCCATCATTTCTAATACTTCTATCTTGTTTCAAATATCGCTGCTTCGCAGGGAGTCTCCTCATCAGGCAACAAACGATCGATCATTTTTTCATACATACATCCATGATTTTTCTATTGGTCGTGAATAAACTTTCAAACTTATCTTTCGTTTCATCGCCTTTTGAGGAATTTTCATTTCGATTATGAAGCATTGATTTATAAAAAGAATCTTTGGATGTCATTCCATGTTACCACAATCATCAGCAGCATTAATAGAGCAAATCCGATAAAATGAACAAGTCCTTCTTTCTGTTGATCGATCGGTTTTCCTCTAACTGCTTCAATGGCAAAAAACATCAAACGGCCTCCATCCAACGCCGGAATGGGAAGCAAGTTCATAATGCCAATGTTAATACTTAGCACTCCCGCCCATTTGATTAAATAAATAATTCCTGATTTGGCGACGGTCTCGGTGGATGCGTAAATACCAACAGGTCCTGACAACATGTTAATGGAAAAACCGCCCGTGATAAGTTTCCCTAACAAGTGAAAAATCTCAACGGTCCAAGAATACGTTTCTTCAGCCGCATAAGTAATAGTGCCGAACACTGACTTCTCAACAGGGTTATAAACGCCAATAATCCCAATCGTTTTCCCATCGATTTTCTTTGCTTCGGGAGTTACAGGAACTTCCAGCGTTTTCTTGCCTCGTTCTATACTGAAACGAAGTTCTTGTTCCGGATGTTTTTGAATAATGGACACAATATCGTTCCAGCTGTTCGTTTCTTTTCCATTTATGCTCAGTACAACATCGCCTTCTTTTAATCCAGCTTGTTTTGCAGCGCCATTATCCGTTAATTTCCCCAATTCAGGTTGATTGGTTGGAACTCCTTGCAAGGCGGCAATTAACAAAAAGGCAATAAACGCTAAAACAAAATTCATCATAGGTCCGGCAAAAATCGTCATCGCTCTTTTGCCAAGAGACTTGGAAGCAAATTGACGGTCTAAAGGCGCAATTTGCGTTTCAATGCCATTTTCAACGATAACTGCTTCTCGATGGACAGGAAAAGTTTTTAACTCTTCTTCGCCATCTTCATAGCCACGGATCAACAACTCTTTTTCCAAGTCAGCGTACTCTACTTCCACTACTTTTGCATTCGAATAGCGGTCTTTTCGATTTAATATGATTTTCACCGCTTCTCCTTTGTCATTAAGGATGAGACCGGCGCGATAACCAGGTTTTAATTCAACCGTTTCCGCATCTTCGCCGGCCATTCTGACATATCCGCCGATCGGCAATAAACGAATCGTATAGACGGTTTCCCCTTTTTTGTGTGCAAAAATCTTCGGACCAAATCCAATGGCGAACTCACGGCAAAGGATCCCTGCTCTTTTAGCAAAAATAAAATGGCCAAATTCATGGAAAAACACGAGAGCTCCAAAAATCACAACAAAGGCTAAAATTGTACTCAAATGAATAACCACCTTTTTATAATAGTGAGTCGATAAATCGGCGTGTTTCTCGATCGATGCATTGAATGGATTCTAAATCCGGGTCTTTTATTAGTGTATGCCATTCTAGCGCTTTTCCGATTAATTCTTCAATTTTGAGGAAAGAAATTTTTCCATCCAAAAAGGCTTTTACTGCCACTTCGTTTGCCGCATTCAACACAGTAGGCATGCTGCCTCCTGCTTTTCCTGCTTCATAAGCAAATGCAAGACAACGAAAACGGTCAAAATCTACTTCTTCAAAATGAAGAGACCCAATGGCTGCTAAATTGAGCCGCTTTGTAACAGGTAATGGAAGCCTTTCAGGATAAGTTAAAGCATATTGAATTGGAACACGCATATCAGGAGTTCCGAGCTGAGCAATGACAGAATGGTCCTGATATTCTACCATAGAATGAATAATACTTTCACGATGAAGTATAACATCGATTTGTTCATATGGCATTTGAAAAAGCCAGTGCGCTTCGATGACTTCCAATCCTTTATTCATCATGGTAGCCGAATCAATGGTGATCTTGGCACCCATCGACCAATTCGGATGGTTCAAAGCTTCTTCACGAGTAACGTGTCGCAGCTCTTCTCTCGTTCGATCACGAAAACTTCCTCCTGAAGCCGTTAATATGAGCCTAGCAACATTTTGGCTGTTTTCACCTTGAAGACATTGGAAAATAGCCGAATGTTCGCTGTCCACAGGCAAAATATCGACATGATATTTTTGGGCAGCTCTCATCACCAAATGGCCAGCTGTAACGAGTGTTTCCTTATTGGCCAATGCAATTGTTTTCCCCGCTTTGATCGCTTCCAACGTTGGAATCAGTCCAACGCTCCCCATGACTGCATTGACAACCGTATCCGATTCAGAAAAAAGGGCTGTCTCCGTTAAACCTTTTTCTCCATATACGAATTGAACGAAAGGAAATTCTCCTTTCAGCCTTAAAGCATCATCTTTTTCCAATACGGACACAAGCTTTGGAGAAAATTCTTTAATAATTTTTCGCGTTTCCTCTATATTTCGTCCGGCTGAAAAAGACGATAATCGGAAATAGTCTGAATGCTGCCGGATAATATCCAATGTTTGCCTTCCGATAGAACCGGTTGCCCCCAATAGACTGATGTTCTTCAAAAAACTCATCTCCTCCATATTGGTTCCGCCGTCTTATATGATGTGAAAAATATGTATCAACGGCAGAACAAACAGCCAGCTGTCACAGCGATCTAAAATTCCGCCATGTCCAGGCAAAATATTCCCAGAATCTTTAATATTATAATGCCGCTTCAGTGCGGATTCAACCAAATCGCCAATTTGTCCAAAAACAGCCATCACGAGAGCCGCTATCAAGAGCTTCGCTAAAGGCACCTCCAAATGGATCGAGAACGCAAAGACAAATGCGACTACACAGGCGGAAAGAATGCCGCCAAAAAAACCTTCGACTGTTTTTTTAGGACTGATTTCAGGCCACAATTTTTTCTTTCCAAACGATCTTCCTATTAAATAGGCGCCGATGTCAGTCGCCCAAATGATAAACAACGCCAAAAATACATAAGCCACTCCCGCATTTCTCGTTTCGATTAAATAATAGAACCCGAACCCTACATACAGTGCGGAAAGAACTCCAAACGCCGCATCATCAAATGTAAAACGATTTTTGGTGACGACTGTATACATTAAATAAATCAACACCAAGAAAAGCAAAAGTTCAAGCTTATGATACCCCCATTTTTCTATGAGGTTCTCATACCGATTCGGAATGAGCAATAGCCATAACATAATGAAAGGGATCACGCTTTCAAGCGACAATAGCCGAATTTTCTTCATTTTCAGTGCTTCATAAAGCCCCACGGACGCCATTAAATACGTTAATATTAGAAACGGCCATCCTCCATAAAGAACAATAGGCAAAAAGATGGCTGCCGCTATGACACCAGTTATAAATCGCTGTTTCATACGATTGACTCCTCACTTTTCTCCATACCAACTTTGATTACATACGCTACTATTCCATATTAAATCCCTCGATCACCGAATTCATCTTTCTACGTTATCTCAGACAATGCCATTTGATTTCAAATAATTTTTTCAAGCTCTTCTATGATCTTCATTCCTTGATCGATGATAACGGATCTTTACAAACCGCTTTGCTTGATCATCCTCTTTCGTGAATGGACATTAGCCTAATCCACCAAAGCGGCGTGACCGTTTTTGATAAGATTCCACCGCTTCAAGAAAATGGTGTTCTGAAAAATCCGGCCAAAGAGTATCTGTAAACCATAGTTCCGTGTAGGCCAGCTGCCAAAGCATAAAGTTGCTTAAACGGATTTCCCCGCTTGTACGTATCAACAAATCCGGATCAGGCAGCTGTTTCGTCATTAAATAGCGGGAGAAAGTTTCCTCATTTAAGAGCTTTTCGTTCATTACGCCGTTTTTAATGTCTTCCAGTACATGATGGACGGCTTCCATAATTTCTGCTCTGCTTCCATAATTCAAGGCGAAATTAAGAATAAGCCCGTTATTCTGTTTTGTATCATTGATCGCTTTTTTAATGGCATCTACCGTATAGGAAGGCAATTGCTGTTGGTTGCCCATCATTTGCACTTTTACATTTTCTTCAACCAGTTCTGGCAAAAACGTTCCAAGAAACTCTTGGGGAAGCTTCATTAAATAGTCCACTTCCTTTTTGGGACGTTTCCAATTTTCGGTTGAGAAAGCGTAAAGGGTCAATGCTTTCACGCCTAAACGATTGGCGAGCCGAGTGATTTTGCGAACGGTTTTCATTCCCTCGTGATGACCGGCAATTCTCGGTAAGGCGCGTTTTCTCGCCCATCTTCCATTTCCATCCATAATGATGGCGACGTGGCTCGGAATGGGGCCTTTTTTAACAATCTCCATTCGTTCTTCCAGTGAGAGATTGTTATGGGTTTTCCAAAGCTTGTTTTTATTAATCATATAACATCCTCCACTTCGCATCCTTACCAATCATTTATCGCGATAAGCGCTCATTGGTGTTTATTTTTCACACGGTGCAAATCTATAATACCAAAAACTTGAGACAGTATCTCTATTAATTACCGATCTTCCTCATTTTTTCGATGGAATTTCACAATCCATCCCAGCGATAGACACATCAATAAAAACGAAGTATGTATATAACGGAAAAACCCCCTTTTGGCAAGAGGGTTTTCACACGATCAAACTTCCATAATTTCTTTTTCTTTCTTTTTCGCCATGTCGTCAATCTTTTTCACATGTTCATCGGTAATCTTTTGGACATCTTCTGTATAGCCGCGTAAATCGTCCTCTGTAATTTCCCCGTTCTTCTCTAATTTTTTCAAATCTTCGTTTGCATCCCTGCGAACATTCCGTACTGCTACTTTCGCTTCTTCCGCTTCTTTTCGCACTAATTTTACTAATTCTTTGCGGCGTTCTTCGGTAAGCGGCGGAATCGTGATGCGAATGACGCTGCCATCGCTCGTAGGCGTCAATCCAAGATCCGATTTTAAAATCGCTTTTTCCACTTCTCCGACAACGGATTTGTCATAAGGCTGAATGACAAGCAATCTAGCCTCCGGAACTGAAATCGATGCCAGTTGATTCACCGGTGTAGGCGCTCCATAGTAATCCACTACTACTTTATCAAGCAGCGATGCGTTTGCACGCCCTGCCCGAATCGTCGCCAATTCCCTGGATAAAGCTTGAATCGCTTTTGACATTTTGTCTTTCGCTTGCTCAATCACTTGTTTTGTCATTCGGCTTTCCCCCTTATCATCGTTCCAATGGATTCTCCTAAAACAGCCTTTTTAATATTGCCTTTTTCCATAATAGAGAATACAATGAGCGGTATATCATTGTCCATACATAACGAGGAAGCAGTGGAGTCCATTACGGCCAGACCTTCTTTTAACATATCCAGATAGGAAATCTGATCGTATTTCACAGCCGATTTATCCACTTTTGGATCTGCAGAGTAAACACCATCTACATTATTTTTGGCCATTAAGATGACTTCTGCTTCAATTTCCGCCGCACGCAACGCAGCCGTCGTATCCGTAGAGAAATAAGGGTTTCCGGTGCCGGCGGCAAAAATCACAACCCGTTTCTTTTCCAGATGGCGAATGGCCCTTCTTCTTATATAAGGTTCCGCCACCTGTCTCATTTCAATGGAAGTTTGTACACGAGTTTCAATTCCAAGCTGCTCTAAGCTGTCTTGAAGCGCCATTGAATTCATGACCGTTGCCAACATTCCCATATAATCAGCGGTGGCACGATCCATTCCCATTTCGCTTCCGGTTTTCCCGCGCCAAATATTTCCTCCCCCAACGACTACTGCCACTTCGACACCAAGTTCAGCAATTTCTTTCACTTGTTCCGCAATGGATTTCACGACTTCCGGGTGAATGCCAAAGCCCCGATCCCCAGCCAGCGCTTCACCGCTTAATTTTAATACAACACGTTTATATTTTGGAACGCTCATAAGAACCTCCGTATGTAAATCACTAGTTTTTATCGTTTAGCTGTGTACCTTCTTAATTTAATGTCATGTCATTCTGAAAAAAAGGGAACACATTGTGTTCCCTCTATTCCCTCGATTTCCGAGAACAAAAAACGTTCATCTTGTTTTCAAATAAGGCATAGTGAGTATCTTCTCACTCAGATATTCTTGGAAAGGTCGAAATTATTTTTTCATTTGATTCATTACTTCTTCAGCGAAGTTTTCTTGGCGTTTTTCAATTCCTTCTCCTACTTCGAAACGCACAAAATCTTTGACAGTTGCACCTTTAGATTCAACGAATTGGCGAACTTTTTGATCAGGGTTTTTAACAAAGGATTGTTCAAGCAGACAAATTTCTTCAAAGAATTTGTTAAGACGTCCTTCAACCATTTTTTCAACAATTTTTTCAGGTTTTCCTTCATTGAGAGCTTGCTGTTTCAAAACTTGACGTTCGTGCTCTACTTCTTCTTGCGGCACTTGGTCGCGAGAAACGTATTTTGGATTCAAGGCAGCAGCATGCATAGCTACATCTTTTGCTACACTTTCATCCGTCGTTCCACTTAAGAGGGCAAGAACGCCGATTCGTCCACCCATATGCAAATATTCACCAAAAACTTCATTTTCGCCTTTCGTCTTCACTTCGAAACGGCGAAGAGTTAATTTTTCACCGATTTTAGCGATGGCTTCATTGATGTATTCACTTACTTTTGCGCCATTTTCCATCGTTTGGTCAAGAGCTTCTTCGACTGTTTTTGGTTCATTTTTCAAAATATGTTGAGCCAATTCTTTTACGAGATTTTGGAAGCTTTCGTTTTTAGCCACGAAATCTGTTTCGGAGTTGACTTCCAAAATAACGGCTTTATTTCCTTCGCTTAACAGATAAGTTGTTCCTTCAGCTGCTACGCGGTCAGCTTTTTTGGCAGCTTTGGCCATTCCTTTTTCACGAAGAAAATCGATCGCTTTTTCCATATCGCCATTCGTTTCTGTCAGCGCTTTTTTGCAATCCATCATGCCGGCGCCCGTTTTTTCACGTAGTTCTTTTACCATTTGCGCAGTAATTGCCATCTTTTTTTCCTCCTTAAGAATATATGTACTAAGCCGCAATAGCCGAAACAGCCATCCAGCTTTTGATTTCACCGTAAAATTTCTTAAAAAAAGGTGATAAGGGCCTTCCCTCTTATCACCTTTTCATTTTTATCTTGATTGGCGCTGGAGCTTATTCAGCAGCAACTTCTGCCGTTTCAGAAACTTCAGCTGTTTCTTCACCTTGTTTAGCTTCTAAAATAGCATCCGCCATTTTTGAAGTCAGAAGTTTAACAGCGCGAATCGCATCGTCATTCGCAGGAATGACATAATCAATTTCATCCGGATCACAGTTCGTATCAACAATACCGATAATCGGAATATTCAATTTCCGTGCTTCTGCTACTGCGATACGTTCTTTGCGTGGATCGATCACAAACAAAGCGTCAGGAAGTTCTTTCATATCTTTAATGCCGCCAAGAAATTTCACAAGGCGTTCATGTTCTTTTTTCAGCTGAACGACTTCTTTTTTAGGCAATACATCGAATGTGCCGTCTTCTTCCATTCTTTCGATGTCTTTCAGACGTTGAACACGTTTTTGAATCGTTTGGAAGTTGGTTAACGTTCCACCGAGCCAACGATGATTTACATAATACATTCCGGAACGCTCTGCTTCTTCTTTTACGGATTCTTGTGCTTGTTTTTTCGTACCAACAAAAAGAACTTTTCCGCCGTTAGCAGCCAATTCTTTAACGAATTGATAAGCTTCTTCTACTTTCTTCACGGTTTTTTGAAGATCGATAATATAGATGCCGTTGCGTTCTTGGAAAATGTATTTTTTCATTTTCGGATTCCAACGGCGTGTTTGGTGTCCAAAATGCACACCTGCTTCTAATAATTGTTTCATAGAAATAACAGACATTTTTTCTTTCCTCCTATGGGTTATTATCCTCCGTCCTCTTCATATTTAAACAGAGACTGACAAAAATCAGCACCCTCTGATTAAATCCGAGAACGTGTGTATTCACACCAAAAGATACTATATCATAATCAAATCTAACTATCAAGCTTATCATTGCCCATTTGTTCGAAATTTTAAAAGCAGTTGTATTTCTGTTGTACCTTTATTTAATTTATGCGCAATTTCTTCAATCGTTAAACCCTTTTTTTGTAAAAACAATACATTTTCATATAAGTCGTCTTCCGTCCAATCCAATACGTCCATCTCCGTTTTGGATTCTTTAGACCCAACGACCGACGGTTCTTGCTGGTATTTTTTCAACGCTTCTTTTTTCGAAACGACAGGCTGTTTGGACTGGGTCCATTTCCGTTCATCCTGTTTCGACTGAATCTCGAAACTTTCCTTTTTATGCTTAAGCTGCGGCTGTTCAGCATCCATGGACGATATTTTTTTCAGAAATGCTTCATTTTCATCTTTCATTTGAAGAAGATAGGTTGATAACAATTCTTCCGTATCTTGAATCATTTTTTCTTGCTCCTCTTTTAATCCGAAAAGGCGGTTTTGTCTCATGTAAAGGAGCACAACAGCAAACAGTGTGATGACATTAAAAATAATGGATATGAAAAACAAAAAAGTTGACACCATGATTCCCACCTGAATTTCAATTCTTTTAGCAGCGAAAAGGGATGCCGCTGACTTTTTTTAGCTTGTTCCGCAATTTAAAAAGAGCTTTCGAATGGATCTGTGAAATTCGTGAAGTGGAAAGATTCAGAATCTCTCCAATTTCAGTCAATGTTAACTCCTCCTGATAAAATAGGCTCAGCACTAATTTTTCTTTCTCAGACAATCCCGCTATTTCACGGGATAACTCTTGGATTAACTCCTCTTTGACAACCTCTTCTTCAGGAGTAGAGATTCGGTCATCTTTGATATCGTAGCCTTTTCCATCCATTTCCTCTTGATCTTTTATTTGATCGTCCATCGATAATATGTTGGCCGTATAATATTCAGCCATGATTTGTTGAAGTTCCTCTACGCTCATGTCTAGTTCGTTTGCGACTTCTTCCGCCGTGACATGTCTTAAAAATTGCTGCTCTAATTCTTCGATTTTGGCTTCGATTTTTTTCGCTTTTTCCCTCGTCCCTCTTGGAAGCCAGTCCTCTTTTCTGAGCCCATCTAATATTGCTCCTCTAATACGAAAAGAAGCGTATGTATCAAACTTTAAATCTCTGGACGGATCAAATTTTGTCAACGCATCCACCAAGCCTAAAAATCCGAGGCTTTTGAGTTCATCCCGGCTTACATTTTTCGGCATGTGAACAGAGAGGCGCTGAACATGATAACTGACAAGCGGAGTATATCGTTTGACAAGCAAATCCCCGGCGTCCGGATCTCTTGATGTAAGCCATAAATCCCACCATTTTTTCTCCTCTACAAGTTGTACATCTATCATGATTCTCCTCCTCGAATGTTTCCCAGGGAAGTTTGTGATTCATAGCGAGGCCGATATTCGGTTTTCGTACAACCATTTTTTGTTTGCCTGAATGAATGCGGTAAAAATAGCAGAAAATAGATGATCTTTATTGCGACGGATGTGATTTCGAAACAAACAACAGTCGAGCGAAGCGAATGAAAAATCGTCTATTGCTCTTTGAGACAGTATCCGAGTATACGAAATGATAATACATCTAGTATTCTACTATTTTTTCGATCAGAAGTTTCCTTTTCCCGTCACACACATCTAAAATAACAAACCCTTTCGTCGCCCCTACACTTCGCTTAAAGACGGGCTTCTTTCGAAAAAAATGTTAAATGATGGACACGCCTTTATTCACGGTTCTGATTTCCAAAAGGCCAGTGGAAGGATCAAACTCAATGGTTCTTCCACTGTTACCGCCAACGTCCTCGGCTACGATGGGAATATGTTCTCTGTTCAATTGTTTTTTCACTGCCTCGACATTTCTCGGTCCGATTCTCATTATTTCATTTTTGGACGAGAATTGGAACATTTGTGCTCCTCCGGCAATTTTTGCTTTTAATCGTTTACGCAGCGCACCTTCGTTGATTAACATATCCGTTAATTGGGGAATAGCTGTATCAGCAAATTTGGCTTTATTAAATGTTTCCGTCTTGGCTAGCGAAGAATCCGGCAGCATAATATGAGCCAACCCGCCAATTTTTGTTTTTTCATCAAATATGACAATTCCAACGCAAGAACCTAAACCAGCCGTTCGAATTCGATCGGGTGGGCGCACCACATTTAAATCAGCGATACCTACTTTAATGACTTTTACCGTCTCATTCATCTAGCGGCACTCCCAATGCATCCAAAACTTTCCAAAAGGAATTCGGGTCAGGCAAGAGAAAAAAATGTCCTTTCACGGAATCAGAGGCTTTTCCATCTGCTTCTTTCAAAGTCGTGTCAATAAAAATGGCATAATCGCTGTATTGGGATATTTCAAACAATCCATCACTCATTACGGCTCCCACCATATCAATGGCCAAGGCGGGTACGGACGGAAAAACATGCAGACCCGTAAAATCTCCCAAAGCAGACAAATACGAACCGGACAAAATATTTCCTAATTCTTGAAGCGCCGATAAAGCCATTTCCGAATAGGGCGGATGGTCAAAAGAAAAAGATTGGTCGCCAGTCAGCTTTTGTATAAAAAGTGCTGCCTGTTCCAGCTGGAGGACGAAAAACATGCTTCCTTCAATATCTCCTTCAATCCGCAAAAAAACGCTTGCTACAATGTTGTCCGGTCCGCCCGCCATTTCCATCACGTCATCAAAGTGAAGAATTTGTACAGTGGGAACCACCATATTTATTTTTTTATTCATCAAAGTGGACAAAGCAGTGGCTGCATGGCCCGCCCCGATATTTCCAATTTCCTTGAACGTGTCTAAATGAGCGTTTTGTATCCGATCTAAGTAACTCATCAGCTTTCATCCTTATTTTTCTAGAATTTTTTCAAGACTTAATAAAATAAGAAGCCTTTTTTCCCATTTGACAACACCCGTGATATATTCTGCTTCAATTTCCCCTACCATTTCAGGCTGGGGTTCGATGAACTCTTCGGAAATATCTAACACATCATTCGCTCCGTCCACAATGAACCCTACTTCCATTTCATTAAGCGTCGCAACAATAATTCTTGTACCATCATCAAACTCTTTTTCGGGAAGCCCAAATCGTGTTCTTAAATCAATGATCGGGGTGACCACTCCCCTTAAATTGATCACACCTTTGATAAACGGGACCGTCTTAGGTACTCGAGTAATAGGCATCAATCTTTCGATGGATTGGACTTGATGGATTGGCAGCGCATATTCGTTGTCGCCTAATTGAAAGGCAATAACCTTCAGAACAGAAGGTGCTGATATTTTGCTCATTTTTTCTCTCCCCTTCCCTATTTGATTAGTGCGTTACAATCAATGATTAATGCTACTTGACCGTCTCCTAAAATAGTCGCTCCGGATATGGCAAATACGTTCGTTAGATAATTCCCGAGACTTTTCAATACCACTTCTTGCTGCCCAATAAAAGAATCCACGACCAATGCCGCCATTTTGTCGCCTTTTCGGACGATGACAACTGACAAGTAATCATCTTCCGCCTCTTCTTTCGGTACCTCGAAGAGCTTTTCCAAAAAGAGAAGAGGCACGACTTTCCCTCTAAAATCAATGACTTTTTTACTATGCGCACTTAAGATGTCTTCTTTTTTGATAATGGCTGTTTCGATTATGGAGGATAACGGTATGGCATATTTTTCATTTCCTACTTCGATCAGCATGACTGAAATAATAGAGAGTGTCAGCGGCAGCTGAATAGAAAAGACGGAACCTTTGCCTTCAACTGAGTTGATATTGATGGATCCGCCAATCGATTCAATCGTCGTCTTGACTACATCAAGTCCCACACCTCTTCCGGAAATATCCGTAATACGGTCGGCTGTCGAAAAACCGGATTCCATAATGAGGCCAAATACTTCACTGTCCGTTAATTTCTCCGCTTCCTCTTGAGATACAATTCCTTTATCAATGGCTTTTTTTAATACTTTCTCACGGTTGATTCCCGCTCCATCATCCTCCACTTCAATGAAAACATGGTTTCCGCTTGTATAGGCTTTTAACTTTACTGTACCTTCTATCGGTTTCCCCTTCGCTTTTCTTTCTTCTTTCGTTTCAATTCCATGATCGACAGCATTTCTGAGCAAGTGGACAAGCGGATCACCGATTTCATCTATAACCGTCCGGTCCAGCTCCGTTTCCGCCCCGATGATTTCTAAATTAATTTGTTTATCTAATTCGCGGGCTAGTTTACGAACCATCCGCGGGAAACGATTAAATACCGTTTCAACCGGAATCATCCGCATATTTAAAATAATATTTTGCAAGTCTCCGGAAATTCTGGACATCCGTTCCACTGTTTCAGTCAATTCAGGGTGATTTAACTCACGGGAGATTTGCTCAAGTCGTCCGCGGTCAATCACCAGTTCTTCAAATAAATTCATCAAGCTGTCCAAACGTTCGATGTTGACACGAATCGTTTTATTGGAAACATTTTTGGATTTTCTTTGTTTGCCTCCATCTGCTTGATGATCTTTCGCGTTTTTTTCTGCAGAGGCCTTTTTCTTTTCCTCCTTGTCGGAATGATCTGTTTCTTTTGAATGGTCGCTGGCTTGTTTTGGAGAATCTGCAAAAGGCTGAACGACCACTTTTTCTACTTCTGAAACTTTCATCACTTTCTTTTCAATCTCAGAAGCTTCGTCTTTCGTCACAATCGTTACCGTAAATCGATGATCAAAATGCTCTTCTTCCAACTCTTCTACTGCAGGAACAGATTTAATGATTTCTCCGCATTTTTCAAGAACTTCAAAAATCATATAAACCCGTGCCGCTTTTAACAGACAGTCTTCCTTTAATGTAACGATCACTTCGTAACAGGAAAATCCTTGTTCTTTTGACTGCTGAATAACGGTTGTTTCAAATTCGTCATATTGCACAGAATTCCCTTCACTTGAATGGCTTGGCTCCCGGACTTCACTTTTCTCCTTCTTTTCGACGTTCGATCCGCTTTCAATCGCTTTAAGCCGTGCCACTATCTCCTCTACATTTCTTTTGCCATCTCCACCAGAAGCAATATCTTGAATCATGGCCTCCAAATCATCCACCGAAGCAAAGACAACATCTAATACGTCTGTTGTAACTTTTATTTTATGGTTGCGGATGGCATCCAGAACATTTTCCATTTTATGAGTGAGGTTTGCTAAATCTTCAAATCCCATTGTGGCGGACATTCCCTTTAAAGTATGGGCAGACCGGAATACCTCATTGACGATCTCCATATCTTCCGGGTTTTTTTCAAGCTCAAGAAGATTTTCATTAATAGCTTGCAAATGCTCTTTGCTTTCTTCTATGAATATTTCAAGATATTGAGTCGTTTCCATCTGTTCCACCTCTTCCTAAGACAAATATTTTAAGATTGATTGAGCGATATCTTGAATCGGTTTCACTTCATCAATGACATTCGCTTCAATTGCAGATTTTGGCATTCCAAATACAACGCATGAGTCTTTAGACTCAGCAATGGCATGTACATTGCCTTTTTCTTTTAATTTTATCAGACCATAAGTCCCATCTGAACCCATTCCAGTTAAAATAACGGCAATTTTTTTATAAAATTCCAATTTGCTAGCTGACTCAAAAAGAACATCTACAGAAGGCTTGTGACCATTCATTCGGGGAGATTGATCAAGCGAGATGGCAAGAGACCTTCCTACCTCCTTGATTTTCATATGAAAATTCCCGGGGGCAATATAGGCAACTCCTTTTTTCAACAGCTCACCGTCTTCCGCTTCTTTAACGTAGATGCGTGACAGTTGATTCAAACGATCAGCCAAGGATTTTGTAAATCCTGGAGGCATGTGTTGAACGATTAGAATAGGCGCTCCAATTTCCTTTGGCAGTTGCGGCAGCACTTCTTGAAGCGCTCTCGGTCCACCGGTGGAAGTGCCAATTAGCACTAAACTTTTTGCATATTCTTTCGTACTCCAATGGTTTAACTCCGACTCCCTATTGGACGTCATTAGGCCGCGATCCATCTCGTCTGTATGGACCCGCACGTTGCTTTTCGTTCCTTTTTTTACCTTTGAAGCCAGCAAAAGTTTCGAGATCAATTCATTTTTTACCTTATCCAGATCCAGCGAAATCGGTCCGGACGGCTTTGCCACAAAATCAAAAGCTCCATTTTCAAGGGCTTTAATCGCATTTTCTGTTCCTTCCTTCGTCGTACTCGACAGCATTACAACCGGCAGCTGATAATGGCTGATGATCCATTTTAGCGCTTCAAGTCCGTTCATGACTGGCATTTCGATGTCCATCGTGACGACATCCGGACATAACGTCTTCACTTTTTCTATGGCATCTTTTCCGTTTCTAGCTGTCCCGACCACTTCCAATTCAGGATGTTCGGAAACAAAGTCCGAGATCAATTTTCTCATGAATGCGGAATCATCTACTATGAGTACTTTCTTTTTATCCATCTCCAACACTGCCTTTCAGAAAAAACTGGCGAAGCTTCCCAATAAAACGACCCTTTTGGATGGTTCCCATTGCGTTCGATTGGGACAAATAAATTTCCACGATCGATTTTAATGAGCGGGAAATACTGGAATAAGGATTGTATAAAAAGAAAGGTGTCTGGCTTGCGACTGCATTCTTTACGATTTTATCTTCAGGCAATATTCCAAGTTTTGAAACCTCTTTATGCAAAAATTTCTCCATGGCCATCGATATACGTTCGAGCGTGACTTGTCCTTCTTGATTGGATTCAGCACGATTGCAAATCAAATAAAAATGTTTGTCTTGATCTCTTATTTGAATATATTTCATCATGGAATACGCGTCTGTCACAGCAGTCGGTTCAGGGGTCGTGATCACCAATAAATCATCAACAGACATCAACAGCTCCAAGCTTTCTTTTGATGCTCCGGCCCCCATATCAAACAAAATATAATCATATTCCCACTGCAATTTTGCTACGGACTCGATCCAACGTTGAAAATCATTCTCAGACCATTCAAGAAGACGCCCAAGACCAGAACCGCCGAATATGTAGGAAAAGCCCCCCGGACCGGAAATGATCAGATCCTTCAATTCATATCCGTTTTCTATAAAATCTACAATCGAGCGATCCGCACTAATACCTGATAAAATATGAATATTCGCCATGCCAATATCCAAATCAAACAATAAAACTTTTTTTCCTAACTGCGCCAAAATGACAGCTATGTTCACAGAAATATTGGACTTTCCCACGCCCCCTTTACCGCTGATCACGGCAGCCGTTTTAGCAGGTGACTGATGCAACTCTCTCAATTTCAGCCTTAATCCTTCTGCTTGGTCTTTCATATGCTTACTCCCTCAATATTTCTTTCAAAATGATTTCAGGATTGCCAGTCAATAAATCGTCCGGGACGTTTTGTCCATTTGCCAGGAACCCCACTTTTTTCCTGTACTTGCAAACAAGATTGAACAATGAGCCTTTTCGCTTTGTTTCATCTAATTTCGTAAAAATAAATTGATCAAATGGAAGGTCTTGAAATTTTTCTATTATTTCATCCAAATCTTCTGCTTTGGACGTAAGAGCCAGCACAAGATATGTCTCCATCTCTTCACGGACCGGAATGATTTCTTTTAATTGGTCGATATACTGATTTTCCCGATAATTACGTCCCGCCGTGTCAATCAAAACGAGGTCATAATCCAAAAATTTTTGCGTCGCCTTTTCAAAATCAGCAGAATTATAAACAACCTCTACAGGCACGTTCAGCAAATTGGCATAAGTTTTTAATTGTTCAATCGCGGCAATTCGGAAAGTATCCGTGGTGATAAAAGCGATTTTTTTCTTGTGTTCCAGCACTGCTTTTGCCGCCAATTTCGCCAACGTAGTCGTTTTTCCCACGCCAGTCGGCCCGACAACATTGATATATTTTTTAGCAAATAGTGGGTTGTCGGTTTGAACGGATTGAAGTTTTCTTTTTAAGTAATCAATGGCTCGTTTGCGTATTTCTGTTTCGCTCACTTCGCCCTTGGATTCAATATAAAACGCATATAGCTCGTCCCCGATGGTTCGCACATGGTCGGATCCGATTTCTTTTTGCTCCAATTCTGACAGAATGGAATGAATCATTTCCGGGTATTTGGAACGATCCTCTTTTGATGTCAAAAGAGCGATCATCGACTTTAATTCTTCTAATTCCTGTTTGAGCTGTTGATTTTCGCCGTGGTCAGCTTGCTTTTGCCGTTCTGAAACATGGAGAGGCATTTTCGGCTGTTCCGCTTCCATCCTTTCCATCCTTTCCATCATTTCCAGTTCAGGATCCACAGCGGCAATCACTTCAAATTGTTTCTTTTTAAAAAAACCGAGAAAGCCTCCACCGTACGTAATCTTGGAATTCAGAATAACAGCGTGCTCGCCTAACTCCTTTCTAATTTTTTTCATGGCTTCCGGCATGGAAGGGGCTATAAATTTCTTCACTTTCATTCGATGGTCACCACCCCGACGCTTTGTACTTCCACATTTGGTTCAAGTTCGTTGAAAGATAGGATCGGTAATCGTGGAAAATATCTTTCCAACAGCTGCCTTACAAACATTCGAATTGCCGGAGAACATAAAATGACCGGCATTTGCTGCATGATAGAAACTTCTTCTACTTTTTTTGAAACGGCTTCTATTAATTTTTGCGAATTGACCGGGTCGATCGACAAATAATTTCCATGCTCTGTTTGTTGTACACTATCAGCGATCAATTTTTCCACCTGCGCTGACAAAGTGATCACTTTGATGGTTCCTTCATCGGCATATTGATTGGTAATTTGTCGTGATAAAGCTTGACGAACATACTCGGTTAACAAATCGGTGTCGGATGTTAATTTGCCGTAATCGGCTAGCGTTTCAAAAATGATCGGCAGATTGCGTATCGAAATATTTTCTTTTAACAGTTTTGCCAACACTTTTTGTATGTCTCCAACGGATAAAGGATTCGGTGTTACTTCTTCAACAAGAACAGGATACGTTTCTTTCATATGGTCAATCAATTGCTGCGTTTCTTGTCTTCCGAGCAAATCATGGGCATTTGCTTTCAATACTTCCGTTAAATGAGTGGAAACAACACTCGGTGGGTCGACGACAGTATAGCCCAGCATTTCTGCTTGATCTTTTACTTCTTCCGTAATCCATTTGGCAGGAAGACCGAATGAAGGCTCAATCGTATCAATTCCTTCAATCGAATCCTCTTCTTCGCCGGAATTCATGGCCAAATAGTGATCAAGAAACAACTCTCCTTTGGCCACTTCATTTCCTTTAATTTTAATTCTGTATTCATTCGGGGCTAATTGAATATTATCTCTGATGCGCACAACCGGAAGAATAATCCCCAATTCCATGGCCAGCTGTCTTCGGATCATCACAATCCGATCAAGCAAGTCGCCGCCTTGGTTTGCATCGGCAAGAGGGATAAGTCCATAGCCAAATTCAAATTCAATCGGGTCAATATTTAATAAATTGACGACATTTTCGGGCCGCCGCAATTCTTCTGCTTCGTTCTCTTCTTGAACCTCTTCCGTTTCCACCGGCTCATCCGGAACTTTTTGAAGCCTGTATCCTCCGATCGCAAGCAGCGCCGCAACCGGAATCGTCAGCAAATCATTAATAGGCGTGGCAATTCCAAGCAAAAAAATGGTACCGGCCGTAACATATAACATTTTAGGATAGGATAACAATTGAGACATTACATCTTCGCCAAGATTGCTGTTTGAAGCGGTTCGAGTGACAATGATGCCAGTAGCGGTGGAAATTAATAATGCCGGTATCTGGCTGACAATTCCGTCCCCCACTGTCAACAATGAATAATGATTGGCTGCATCTTGAAACCCCATACCTTGCTGGACCATGCCAATGACCATTCCAAAAATCAAGTTAATGATGACGATAATAATACCGGCGATCGCATCGCCTTTTACAAATTTAGTCGCACCATCCATCGCTCCGTAAAAATCTGCTTCCCGTGAAATATTTTCACGTCGTTCCCGCGCTTCCTGCTCCGATATCATTCCTGCATTTAAATCCGCGTCAATGGCCATCTGTTTACCCGGCATAGCATCTAAAGTAAAACGTGCTGCCACTTCAGAAACGCGTTCTGCTCCTCTCGTGATGACAACAAACTGAATAATGATTAATATGAGGAACACGACTAAACCAACAACCAAATTTCCGCCGACAACAAACGTTCCAAACGTTTCGACAACGCCTCCTGCCTCCCCTTTGCTCAAAATAGAACGCGTTGTCGACACGTTTAAACCTAATCGAAATAAGGTTAATAGAAGCAGCAAAGACGGAAATACGGAAAATTGGAGCGCTTCATTCATATTCATGGTTGTTAACAGCACCAATAACGCAAGAGATATGTTCAGGATAATCAAAATGCTTAATAGCCATGAAGGAAAAGGAATAATAAGCATTGCGACGATTAAAATGACTCCCAGTAACACCGAAAAATCTCTTACCTTCATGATGTTCTCTCCCAACTTTCAATAAGACCTACACTTTATTTTTTAATCGGTACACATACGCCAAAATTTCAGCGACCGCTTTGAAAAATTCTTCCGGTATCCTCTCTCCAATTTCCACCTGGGTGTACAGAGCCCTTGCCAACGGACGGTTTTCAACCGTTTCAACATGATTCTCTTTGGCGATGGCCTTAATCTTTTGCGCCAAATAATCTGCCCCTTTAGCGACTACAACCGGCGCATCCATTTTCTCCTCTTCATATTTCAGCGCAACGGCAAAATGAGTTGGATTGGTGATTACGACGTCTGCGTTAGGCACTTCTTGCATCATTCTTCTCATCGCCATTTCCCGTTGTCTTTGCTTAATCCGTGATTTGATTTGCGGGTCGCCTTCTGAGTTTTTATATTCATCTTTAATGTCTTGCTTTGACATTCGAATGCTTTTTTCAAAATCGTATTTCTGATAAAGATAATCAAACAAGGCCAAAAACAACAGAGCGATCGAAGCAGAAATTCCCATTTGCACCGTTAACGTTCCTACCGTTTTCAATGAATCGGACAATGACTCAAAAGACAGGCCAAGTACTCTGTCCATATTCATCCACAAAATCACAAAGGTCACGGTTCCGACAATGGAAATTTTTAAAATGGACTTCAGTAACTCTACTAGTGCCTTAATCGAAAAAATCCTTTGAAATCCTTTCATAGGATCGATTTTTTCCAGCTTGGGAACCAACGTCTCCGTCGTAAACAAAAACCCAACTTGCAGATAATTGGCGGCTAAACTTCCCACTAATGCGACAAGCAGAAAAGGGCCGACCATATATGCAAAATCTTTCAATACATCTAAAACGATGGATTTTAAGTTTCCTTCCGTAATAGGCATGAGCATATAATCTTGAAAAGAACGTGAAAAGAGCCGCCTCACAATATCGCCAAGAAAAGAAGAAGCAAAATAGAGCGAGGAAAAAACAGCCAACAGATTGATTGCCGTAACGACCTCTTGGCTTTTTGCCACTTGACCTTTCTTCTTCGCTTCTTCCCTTCTTTTGGGTGTGGCTTTTTCCGTTTTCTCCCCCGCAAAAAACTGCAAATCAACGGTCAATAATCTCACTTTACGTCCCTCCGATGATTTTCATCACATCTCTCATCGCGTATAGCATCATTTCAAATAAATGTTGCACCACCGCGAAAATGGCACTCATCACCACGATCATGACAATAAAAGCCACGGCAATCTTCACAGGAAATCCGACAACAAAAATATTCATCTGCGGAACGGTGCGGGCAATAATCCCCAACGCGACGTCGACTAGAAATAGGGATGCAACCACCGGAATGGCCATTTGAAAGGCGATGACAAACATGGATTGGAAAGCATGAATCATATACTGCGCAAAAGAGCTGCTGCCAAGCGAAAACTTCCCTTGTTCCAGCGGTATGAGCTGATAACTGTAATAAATTCCGTCCAAGAGAAGATGATGCCCGTTTACAGAAAGCAAAAAAAGCAGAGCAAACATGTAAAAATATTGTCCCATGATCGGACTTTGCATTCCTGTGTGAGGATCAATGACATTGGCAATGGTAAACCCCATCTGAAAATCAATGAGAGCTCCGGCTACTTGAACCGCCGCCATCACCAACGCAGCTGTAAATCCAATCAACAGACCGACAAGCATCTCTTTTAATATTAATAAAAAGTAGGCGCCATCTATCGCAATCGGCGCAGTATTCATGGTATAGTACATCATCCAAGAAAGAGCGAAAGAAACGCCCACCCGATGTATGGCCGGAATGGTCCGATACGAAAAAAGCGGCACGGTCACAAAAAAAGACGCTACCCGGACAAAAATGAGAAGAAACACGGAGAATTTCGGAACTAGCTGATCCATGCCATCATCCCACAAACTGTGTTAAATTCGATAAAATTTGCGAAGTATAAGAAATCATATGAGTCAGCATCCAAGGACCAAAAAATACCAATCCAACCAGCATCGCCACAATTTTAGGAATGAAAGCGAGTGTTTGTTCTTGAATTTGAGTCATTGCTTGAAAAATACTCACGACAAGTCCGACAATGAGCCCAATCAGCATGATCGGACCGGATAGAATCAAAATCATATAAACTCCTTTTTCTGCGAGAGAAATGACCATTTCGGGATTCATGTACTCTTCACCTACTTATAACTTTGTAAAAGCGACTCAATCACTAAATGCCAGCCATCGACAAGAACGAATAATAATATTTTAAATGGCAATGAAATCATAATCGGAGGAAGCATCATCATCCCCATAGACATGAGTACACTGGACACCACCATATCGATGACAAGAAAAGGAATAAAAAGCATAAATCCCATTTGAAACGCCGTTTTCAACTCGCTGATCGCAAACGCCGGCACAAGCGCAGTTAACGGTATATCCTCTATGCTTTTTGGCCGTTTCGCATTCGAATATTGCAAAAATAAGTCCAAATCCTTTTCTCTCGTGTATCGACTCATAAAGTCTTTAAAAGGGACGCTCGCCCGATCATAAGCTTCTTCCAGATTGATTTCATTTTTAAAAAGAGGAGTCAAAGCTTCTTTATTGACCTGTTGAAACACCGGCGTCATGATAAAAAAAGTCAAAAACAAAGCAAGGCCCACCAATACTTGGTTCGGCGGCATCTGTTGCGTTCCCAAGGCAGTACGGACAAAAGACAGCACAATGATGATGCGCGTAAAACAAGTCATTAAAATCAAAATACTCGGCGCCAGCGATAAAACGGTCAAAAGAAGAAGCAGTTTTACCGACAATGACACATTTTCCGGGGAGCTGTTATTAAAATAATGCATAAATTCATTCATCAGACTTCTTCTCCTTGGTTTCCAGCTGCTGGAGCGCTTGCTCCCTTGAAGTTTTTATTTCGTTTAACTGCTTTTCAAGCACACTTTTAAAAGGCGCTGAACCACCTTTTTTGACCGCTTTTTGTTTTCTCTCCTGCCATTTTCTCAAAGCGACCGTAAAAATATCTTTCGTATCCAGCAATAGATCCTTTTGTTGATTGTAAACTTGCAAAAGCTGTTTATATTCTTCTTGGTCGTTGATTTCTTTCAGCAGTTCTATGTTTTCACCAACTCCCAGAATAAAAATGCGTTCTCCCACCTTTACCAATTGGATGGAGCGGTTTCCTCCAAGAGGAGAACCGCCCAAATGCTGGATCAGCTTCGAATCTTGATAAGTTTGGCTTTTTTTATTGATAAATTTGATTAAAAAGTAGATTAATACAATCACAAAAAGGAGCGCGAACAGCATTCTTGCATAATCCCAAGCACTGACTCCGGAAATATCGTCCGTCGCAGTGCTTTTTTCTTTTTTAGATGTTCCTGAATCCTGACATTTATCAGGATGTTCGATACAATCTTTTACGTTTCCGCTCAAAGTTCCCGCGGCAGTGACAGATGTTCCGCCAATACCCAAGAGAAACAGGCTAATGAATATGATCAAACACTTTTTGACTCGTTCCAGATTCAATCGAAAGCACCTTCTTAACATTAACCAAGCGTCTTTTTAATTGCTTCTATCACCCGATCCGCTTGGAAAGGCTTGACGATAAAGTCTTTTGCTCCGGCTTGAATCGCATCAATGACCATAGCCTGCTGTCCCATGGCCGAACACATAATGACTTTCGCATTGGCATCAATCGCTTTTATCGCTTTTAACGCTTCAATTCCATCCATGTCAGGCATCGTAATATCCATCGTTACAAGATCCGGCTGCAACTCTTTATATTTTTCCACGGCTTGATTTCCATCGGCCGCTTCTCCAACCACTTCATAACCGTTTTTCGTTAAAATATCTTTGATCATCATTCTCATAAAAGCTGCATCATCTACAACTAAAATACGATTTCCCATTTTCATTCCTCCTCAAATGATTATTTTAATTGATGAATGCGTTCACTTTGGCTTTGTATTTCCGTTATACGAACACCGAAATTTTCATCTATAACCACAACTTCGCCCTTTGCTATCAACCTATTATTGACCAATATATCCACCGGTTCCCCTGCCAGTTTATCGAGCTCAATGATAGAGCCGGAGGAAAGTTCCAGAATATCCTTTACCGTGCGCACGGTTCTTCCAAGCTCGACAGTCACATTTAAAGGAATATCAAGCAATAAATCTAAATTTCTTGTTTCAACAGAAGGTGCGGTTGTCGGCTGAAATTCCGCAAAAGCGGCAGGCTCCACATGAACCATCGGTTCCGTTTTCCTGCTTTTTCCTACATTCTCTTCTTTCTGAACATCGGGTTGTGGTCGGTCGGTTTTCGACGCAGTCTCTTTCCTTCCCTCAGCGATTGTTCCTTTTTGAACAGAATTTTTATCTGATGCGTTTTCTTCATTTGCCATTTGCGGCTCTTCCCCATCGGTTGAAGGGTTCACCAATTCTTCTACAAGACTTTTGGCAAATGAAATCGGCAATAATTGCATGATATTGGAATCAATTAAGTTTCCAATCGTTAAACGGAAGGAGACTTTGACGAACAGTTCGTGATCAGGTATAGCGTCAGATCCTTCTCCGTTTTTTAAGTCCATTAAGACGAGCGAAGGCGGGGAAATATCTACACGCTTTTGGAAGATGGTCGACATGGACGTGGCCGCCGAACCCATCATTTGGTTCATTGCTTCCTGGACGGCGCTTAGTTTGATGTCATCCAAAGTTTCGCTTGGATTCTCACCAGTTCCCCCTAGCATGAGATCCGCAATGATCGCGGCGTCTTGCTGTTTTATCACTAAAAGATTCACTCCGGCAAACCCATCGCGATATTCTACCAATATCGCAACATACGGATGAGGAAATTCATCCTGAATTTTGCTCCGAGGGATAATCGAAACAGAAGGTGTGGTAATATCTACTTTTTGGTTTAATAGACTGGACAAGGCTGTTGCCGAGCTACCGAACGAGATATTGCCGATTTCACCCAAGGCATCTTCTTCAACCGGCGTTAAATAATCTTCCGTATGTATCATTTCCTGTTGTTCTTGTTTTTCTTGTTGCGTTTCCACATCGTCTATCTCTTGATTCGGAGCTTCTGCGTCATTCACAGTTCCTTTCAGCAAAGCGTCAATCTCATCCTGCGAGAGCATGTCATCATTTTTCATCGTTTTCTCCCCCCTCAATGGAATCTATAATTTGCACAGCCAGTTGTTTGTTGACTCTTCCCGGTTGGCCGATAAATTTAGGAACATCCCCTGTTTTGATTATCAATGGCTCATCGATTTTTCTATCCAGTCTGATGACATCTCCCACATCCAACGTTAAAAATTCCTCAATCGTAATCTCAGAAGTTCCCAGTTCTGCCGTCACCGGAATTTGCGCATTTCGTAGATTCTTTTCTAAAATCTCCAATTCCCCGGGCTTGCGCTCTTTTTTTTCAGATGTTTGCATCCAATAGTGTACGGATAATTTCGGAAGAATAGGTTCCAACACTACATGAGGGATACAAATATTGATCATGCCCATCACTTCGCCAATGACCGTGTTCAAAGAAATGACCACGACGGTTTCATTGGGCGAAATCATTTGTAAAAACTGTGGATTTACTTCAAATTCAGTCAAGGACGGATTGATTTCAACAATGTTTTCCCATGCTTCCCGATAATGATAAAAAGCTCGTTCAAACATGTTTGACATAATATTTGTTTCGATTTCCGTCAATTTTTCAATTTTACTTTCTCCTGATCCTCTTCCTCCCAGCAAACGATCAACCAGCGCATAGGCGATATTCGGATTAATTTCCATAATAATCCTTCCATCTAACGGCGGAACCTCAAATACGTTTAAGATCGTCAAATTAGGGATTGATCGTATAAATTCTTCATAAGGAATTTGGTCCGCTGAAGCAACAGATATTTGTACATAAGTTCGCAGCTGAGCAGAAAAAAACGTCGTCAATAACCGTGAAAAGTTTTCATGAACCCGAGTTAAACTGCGGATTTGATCTTTTGAAAACCGCAGCGCTCGTTTAAAGTCGTATACTTTAACCTTTTTTTCTTCTTCTTCTTTTTTTAATTCATCCGCATTCATTTCCCCGGCAGATAGAGCCGACAAAAGAGCATCAATTTCACTTTGGGATAATACTTCCTCCGACAAAGAGCTTCACCTCCTTACGGTTCCATCAAGATTGTTGGATGATATAGGAGGTAATGTACACTTTGACGATTTTTCCTTCCTGCATCACCTCGTTTAATCTTGATTTCAACATTTCCGCCAGCTTTTCTTTTCCGGCTGCTCCTTTCAAATCTTCCGCTCTCATCCCGGATAATAATTCTATAATGATGTCCTTTGTTTGAAAATCACGTTTTTCGAGTTCTTCTTTTGCTTTTTTGCTGTCGGTTTGAATTTTAAAGGAAATGCGGATGAAGTCGTTCGAAGCCAAATTGGTTGTAATTTCCGGTACATCGACGGAACATTCCAGAACTTGATCAATATCCGGTTCTTTTCCTTGATGCCCGCTGTTCGACTTTAACATGATCACCAGCGCAACAGCCCCGGCCAATGTGATGACGGTTAAAATAATGAGCATAATGGTCAGCATTTTATTTCGACCTTGGCTAACCGCTTCATTCCCCATCGCCAGACACCTCCTTATCCAATTTTCCGAACAGCTGAATGCTCCGATAAAAATCCAGCACCAGCTTTTGCACCTGATCTTTGGATTCTTTCACTACATATTTGCGCCCATTCGTTAACGTAATCGTCGTATCCGGAAAAGCTTCGATCGTTTCTATGTAAAGTGCGTTTAACTGAAAGGGCCTTCCATTTAAGCGCGTTAATGTAATCATACTGTCAGAGGGCCGCTAAGAGCCTGCGGCCCCTCCCTCCCTTGCTAAAAAACTCGTATTCTATCGTTTTAGATTGACCAACTCTTCCAAAATTTGGTCCGAAGTCGTAATAATTCTTGAATTGGCTTGAAAGCCGCGTTGGGCCACAATCATTTCCGTGAATTCCTCAGATAAATCGACATTGGACATTTCCAAAGCACCGGGAACAATTTTTCCTGCTCCCTTTGTTCCTGGTGCATTACTATTCATATTGCCTGAATTCGTTGTGACCTGATAAAGGTTATTTCCAACCTTTTCTAAACCTTCGGGGTTGGGCAACTTAGCCAATGCGATTTGCCCTGCCGTTTTTAGAGTGTCCGAATCATCTACATAAGTAACTGTTCCATCAGCACCTATACTAATCGATTTAGCTGAAGTGGGAATATTAATTTTTTTGTCACCCATACCCATTACATATAGCCCATCTTCATTCACAAGATCTCCATTTTTATCGAGATAAAAGTTTCCGGCTCTAGTTAAGTAATCATTCGTTCCATCACGTACAATAAAAAATCCATCACCGGAAATGGCCAAATCAAGCGTCCTGCCGGTAGTCTGCAAGCTTCCTTGCGTTTGCACTGTATCGATAGCACCAAGTGTAGAGCCCAAACCGACTTGTTTCGGATTTGTTCCTCCTACTGCCCCAGCCACTGGAGCACTTGCCCCGGAAATTTCCTGGCTGACGAGGTCTTTAAAAATCGTACGTCCTTTTTTAAAGCCATAAGTGTTGACGTTGGCAATATTGTTCCCGATGACATCGAGTTTCGTTTGGAAATTTTTCATTCCGCCGATTCCCGAGTACATGGATCGAAGCATATCACATTTCCCCTTTCCGATTTTCTGCGACAGTTCATCGCTTGTCTCAAGCATTCCATAACAAGAGGTCGTTCTATCATCATTCATTTAGTTTCTAGCTTCAAATGATGATAGTTTCCATATTATTGAGCCATGCACAGACTTTTTCAGGTTTCATCCGTACTAGGAGTTTCAGACGATGCTTGAATTTCTGAAATATTGGCAGGCTCCAATACTGTGCCATCCGTTAACACAAACTCAACGCTATCTCCTGTAAATCGTACGGATGATACCACTCCATGTCCTTCTTTTACCACCGGGTCTCCATTTGGATCATCGCTGTCTTCCAGTTTGTGATAAGTGACGTTTTTCCCGACAAAAGAACTGTAAGCAATATATTGATTTTGCTGCTCCATGTTCAAAAGTTTCTCAAAAGAAGCAGCCAAATTCGTGATTTGTTCCAACGTCGAAAATTGCGCCATTTGGCCGATCATCTCATTATTGTCCATCGGACTCAAAGGATCTTGATTTTGCATCTCGGCCATTAACAGTTTTAAGAAATCATCTTTTCCTAAAATCGAATTGTCTTTTCCATTCGTATTGGATTGATTATTAGTCGTCGGTAAATAAAGGCTTGGATCAATGGTATTTCCCATATTCTCACCTAAACTTCCATATTAATGAGTAGTTCTTCAAAGGAACGGTCGGATTCTTTTTCATCGTCCTTTTGTTTTTGCGGCTGCTGCCGCTGTTCTTGGCGCCCGCCTTCAGATGAATCGCGATGATATGTGTCTAATTCAGGCGGATGAAACACGATCTCCACTTTATCTACGGAAATATTTTGTTGAGTGAATGCCTGTTTTAAAGAAGCTATATTAGAATCAATCAATTCTTTAACGGTTTGAGCGGAAGCCAAAATTCGCGCTGTTACAACGCCATCTTTTTGCTGCAGCTCAATCCGCAGCGTCCCCAAATTCTCTGGATACAATTTAATCATTAAAGTATTCGCATTCGGTTGTTTAGCAAATTGCGACTTTTCTAAGATCTGTCTAAATTTATCAATAAACTGCTGCAAGTTCATCAGTTTCGGATTTGATTGCAACGGAACTGAAATCGTTTCCCCGGCCTTAGCCGTATTGGACTGCAATGAAGAATTAAAAGACGCTTCATGTTCATTCAACGGCTGAATTTCCTTTGCACTCTCTCCCCATTTAGCGACCGATTCAAGTCCTGACAGTTCCTTTTCTCCATCTGTCGTTTGCGTTTGCGGTTGAACATAATGGGAATAAGCCTTTTTCAAAATGGCCAGCTGCTGGTTATCGGCTTCAACCGTTTCCGTCTCCGCTTTTTGGCTGATTTCACTTAAAAGCTTTTGAATCCAGTGCACAGACTCTGATACATTCGGTGATAACTGTGCTTTACTGTCGAGGTTCGTTAGCTGTTTTGCCGCTGCGAACAGTGGCACCATTACATTTGGATCTAGTTTTTTCCACTGATCGATGGGTAAAGCGACTAGCCCTTCTAACACTGCGATCAATTGTTCAACAGAATCCTTTTGTATCTTTGAATCGTTTTGTTCGATGTCAGGCGCTCCTGATCCCAGCCATTTGTGGAGGGCATCTGAAACCACAGCTTGAGCCTTTTGTAATAATTCAGACGGCAACACTAGATCTTTTAACGATTCGCCTTGCCACTCGATGGACGATTTTTCCAAACCCTCACCCGAGCCTTGACTGCCCTCAAGAATCTGCAAAACACGAGCGATCCAGTCTTGCGAAGACGCATTGTTTTGCTGCGGTGTGATAACGGACTTTGATCCCTTTCCGCTTTCTTCCATAACTTGGCTGAACAAAGCAGCAAACGGTGAGCCTTCAGCCATTTGGAAATCAGGCAACTCTAATGCAGCCGTTGATTGGACCGCACCCAACAATGGCATTTTCATCATTTCTGCATTTAAACTGACCCCGTTTTTGTTCGAAAAGGGGATCATGCTCCCCAACAAGGGCATTTGTTTCATCCCT
This sequence comes from Bacillus sp. FSL W8-0223, assembly GCF_038006805.1. Taxonomy (NCBI): domain Bacteria; kingdom Bacillati; phylum Bacillota; class Bacilli; order Caryophanales; family Bacillaceae; genus Bacillus; species Bacillus sp. FSL W8-0223. The sequence goes on along the minus strand of NZ_JBBOVX010000001.1, from coordinate 1,495,743 downwards.
GCATTCAAACCCTCACCTCCTTTCCAGTTCCCATCGATACAGAAGAAATGTCATTACGGATTGGCCAACAATCTTGTGTATTTGGCGGCTGTATCTGGCGGGAGTTTTTCCAACACTTGAGCTTGTTGGTCCGTATTCAGCTGTGACAAAATGCTGACCGCTTGTTCATCCGTCATTTTCATTAATATGGCCGCTACATTTTGAGGCGACATCGTTTCGTATGTTTTCGCAACGTTTTTGCTCATTTGAGCTTTATTGGCTGCTTGTTTTTGCTTCGAGAGATTTTCCATTTCAATATTTAGTCGATCATTTTCTACTTGCAGATCCTCCATTTTTGAATTGGCAGAATCCAGCTGGTTTTGCAATTGATCAATTTTCGATTGCTTTTTTTTCACTTCTTTTTCTAAGGAAGCAATTTTGTGCACATATTCATTCATCTTTTGCTTCTGCTCATGGGAAGCGGCCATTTGATCTAAAAATGGAATTTTGCCACCCGCTTTTTTGATAGCGTCAGCAACCGATACACCGGACACTGACATAACAAAATAAGCAATCACAGCAGCAAACACAAGCGGTATAATGCCAACAAATAATATCCATTGAAAAGCGCTATACTCTTTCTCTTCTTGATCTGGTTTGCCGGATATCTTGTTTTTTGCCATTTGACTCACCTGTTTCTCCGATTCATAAACTGAATAACGGAAAGTTCATCCATTTCTCTGTTTTCCATCTGCCCTAACAACTTTTGATATTTCTGCCATTCTTTTTCTTTAATTTTTTCGTATTTTTTCACTTCTATGTTCTTTTCTTTCAGCTTGTTTTCAAACCAGAACATTCTATTTCGTGCGTTCATCACCAGTTGCTGCTGATAGTCAATCATCTTTTCCAAATTACTGATGAACAACTGATAATGCTGGATTTCATACACCGGAAAGCCGGATGCCAATTGGGTCTCTTGAAAAGCCAGTAAATCTTCCTTTTTCTTTAATAACTCGTATAATTTCTCGGCGACTTGTTCAAATTGCCTTTTGGCGCGGTGATATCCCGATTGAATTTCTTCTTTTTCGCGTTCTTTTATTTGCAGGATTTTTTCGAACTTAAAATAGTATCCCATTACTGCCAGTCTCCTTTTTCACTTAAATGAATAAGCGAACGGATACTTTCTTCCATCGTCGACTTTTCATTCACATCTTGTTTCAAAAAGGAAACAATTTTTGGATAATAAGCAATCGCTTTGTCAATATCCTCGGATGAGCCTTTTTTGTAGGCGCCGATATTAATTAAATCTTCGGCGTTTAAATATGTACTCATCATTTCTCTTATTTTTGCAGCAGCATGTTTGTGGTCTTCTTCCGCCAACGTGTTCATCAGACGGCTGATGCTTTTCAGTACATGAATGGCCGGGAATTGACCTTTATTCGCAAGGTTTCGGTCCAGGACAATATGTCCGTCTAAAATTCCGCGAACGGTGTCTGCAATCGGTTCGTTCATGTCATCACCGTCTACCAGCACCGTGTAAAAAGCGGTGATGGTTCCTTTTTCGCTAGTACCGGTTCTCTCCAGCAATTTAGGCAAAATGGCAAAGACGCTAGGCGTATAACCCTTTGTCGCCGGCGGCTCTCCGGTAGCAAGCCCGATTTCCCGCTGAGCCATCGCTACGCGGGTGACAGAATCCATCAGCAACATGACATTGAATCCTTTATCACGAAAATATTCTGCAATGCTTGTCGCCGTATAGGCCCCCTTGATCCTCATGAGGGCAGGCTGATCGGAAGTGGCGGCCACTACAATGGAACGAGATAAACCTTCAGGCCCCAAATCTCGCTCAACAAATTCCCGCACTTCTCTTCCTCTTTCTCCGATGAGACCGATCACGTTGAGATCCGCTTTCGTATTGCGGGCAATCATGCCAAGCAATGTGCTTTTACCGACGCCGCTGCCTGCAAAAATGCCGACACGCTGACCTTTTCCTACAGTAAGCAGGCTGTCAATTGCACGAACCCCTACTTCCAAACGCTCCGATATAGGAGGGCGCTTTAAAGGATTGGGCGGTTCCTGATCGGTTGCGATAGACGAGAGACCTCTAGGCAAAACCGAACCGTCCATCGGCATACCGAGTGGATCGACAATTTTACCGATCAAAGCGGAACCCACTTTAATTTCCAACGGTTTTCCCTCAGATTCTACTAAACTTCCCGGCGCAATTTCACTCAAATGAGTATATGGCATTAAAATGACCATTTCATCACGAAAACCGACAACTTCCGCCAGAATCTTCTTATCTGATTGTTTTTGCGAAGGGTAAATATAGCATATATCGCCTACCGAACAATCGGGGCCTTGAGATTCGATCATAAGTCCGACGACCCGCTTGACTCGTCCATATTGCTGATAGGACGCTATATTGGCGATTTTATGAATAAGATCAGCCGCTTTCAAGCAAGATCACCTTCAAACATTTCCATGAGCGTCTGCCTGATTTTGAACAATTGACTGTCAACGCTGGCGTCCAACCTTCCATGTATAGTTTCGATAATGCAATCATTTATGTCTAAGTCTTCATCCGGATACAGATAAAGTTCAACGACAGCCGGAAAAATGGCCTCCAATTCTTCCTTTTGCGAAAGCAAAAACTCATAACGAGACGGATGAACGTGGACTTCAACTTCCCGTGAATCCTTAATTTCCTTAAAACTCCTTTTAACAAGAGACGAGAACAGTTCCTCATCTTTTTCTAAAACCGTCCCTAAAATCTTTTCCGCGGTTTTCATCGCTAGCTCTAAAATGACTTTTTCCGACTGAATAATATTCTTTTGAGCTTCCATTTTTGATTGTTCGACAACATTTTTCGCGGATTGAAGCAAAGTTTTATATTCCTTGTAGCCATCCTGCCGTCCTTGTTCTATCCCTCGTTCATATCCTTCCTGATAAGCTTGCTCCATTAAAGATTCCTTTTCTTGTTTCCACGACAATTTTTCTTGTTCTAGTTGTTCCTTTAGCTTTTTTGCTTCGTATTCCGCTTTCTCCATGATTTCATCTGCTTCTTGCCTTGCCTTTACAAGTAGTTGCCCCTTGTCTAAGTCTGTGCCGGCAGCAGACTCTTCATTTAATTCGGTGGTGGAGACTTCTCTAATGGTGATCACTCTCGCGGATCGTTTTTGCTGGTAGCCCCACGAAGATTTCAATATTTTAGACAATAATATCATCTCCTCCGCCCCGGGCAATAATAATTTCTCCAGCATCTTCCAATCTCCGAATGACGCCGACAATTCGCGACTGAGCCTCTTCGACATCACGAAGACGGACAGGGCCCATGTATTGCATTTCTTCTTTAAACGTTTCTGCCATTCTGGACGACATATTTCGAAAGACTACTTCTTTCACTTCCTCGCTCGCGACTTTTAACGCAAGCAGCAAATCTTCATTTTCGCAATCGCGGATAACACGCTGGATCGAACGGTTATCTAATGTCACGATATCTTCAAATACAAACATCCGCTTTTTAATTTCTTCTGCCAGTTCCGGATCTTGAACTTCTAAAGTATCTAAAATCGTTTTTTCCGTCGAACGATCCACACCGTTTAACACTTCAACAACTGCTTCAATTCCTCCAGTTTGCGTGTAGTCTTGTGTAACGGTGGCACTTAATTTTCTTTCTAAAATCGCCTCAACTTCACTGATGATTTCCGGCGAAGTCCGGTCCATAATCGCTATTCTACGCGCCACATCCGCTTGAACATCTTGAGGCAATTCTGACAGAATTTGCCCTGCTTGCTGCGGATCCAAATAAGAAAGTATTAACGCAATCGTTTGCGGATGCTCATTTTGGATAAAATTTAAAATTTGACTCGGGTCCGCTCGCCGTGCGAAATCGAACGGACGGACTTGCAAGGAAGAAGTAAGCCGATTGATGATGTCCTGAGCTTGTTCTTTGCCAAGCGCTTTTTCAAGGATCGTTTTCGCATAACCGATCCCTCCTTGAGAAATATAGTCTTGGGCCATGGCAAGTTGCTGAAATTCTTCCATCACTTCATCTTTTGCCTTTGAATCTACTTTTTTCACATTGGAAATCTCCAATGTTAACCGCTCAATCTCTTCTTCGGTCAAATGTTTGTAGACGGACGCCGAAACATCCGGCCCCATCGAAATAAGGAGAATGGCTGCTTTTTGTTTGCCTGTTAACTTGTTTTTCGTTCCGGCCAACCTTCACCCTCCTATTCCTCAGACAACCAAGTTCTGATTAGTTTTGCAAACTCTTCTGGCTTTTCTTTCGCCATTTTTTCTATCTGCTTCCTGCGCTCCAATTGCTCATTATTTTTTTCTTCTTCTTGTTGAATTTTTTCAGCTGCAAGTTCAGACTCCAACAGTTCTTCCTCTAATTCGTCCTCTCTTGCCATCCGCGAACGGATTAAGAAGAAAACAAGCAAGCCAATGATTAATAATAAGATCGCTCCGATCAAATAAGCCCACCACGGAAGGAGCGGCTGCTTTTGATCCTGAAACTTGATTTTGCCGTTAAACGGTTGAACAGAAACGGCAATTTTGTTTTGAATGTCATTATCCGTCAACTGTGTTCCTGTACTCTTGTCAATGGACGTGCTAACAACAGTTGACAATATTTTTTTTATGTCGTCCACCCGGCTTTGCGGAAGAGACGCCGGATCATTCGCTTTTGGCGGCTCAACTAACACTTGAATACCTAAATCGCGAATTTTATAAGGGCTTTCTACAATTTGTCTATGAATGCGGTTGATCTCATAGTTAATCGTTTCTTCTTTATGTTCGGAATTTCCGCTGCCGGTTTGACCTTGAACATAAGTGGATCCTACTGTATCCGCTTGGTTTTGGGATTGAGGGGTTCCTCCTTGAGCTGCGTTTGTCCCAGTATATGTATCGGATATTCGTTGGGCGCTGATCTCAATTCCCTTCATATTTTCTTTATCAACAGGTTCTACTAATTTTTCATCCCGTTTTTCTTTTGTAAAGTCGATATCGGCCGTAACAGATACGACTACTTTGTCTTGTCCCATCAAAGTACCGAGCATGGTTTGGACTTGCTGTTGGATGTCCCGTTCCACTTGCTTTCTCACATTCAATTGCTGTGCGAACTCATCGCCGGTTGTATCGTCATTATTTTGCAAATCATAGTACTCAAAATTTTGGTTCATAATGACAATATTATCTTCCGGCAAATTCGGAACGCTTTTGGAAACCAAATGATAAAGGGCTTTGATTTGCTTGTTATCAAATTGATATCCCGGCTCGGTTTGCAAAACGACAGACGCTGATGCTTCTTCGTTTTTATCACTGACAAACACACTTTTTTCTGGAAGATTGATCATGACTTTTGCATCTTTGACACCATCAATGCTTTTAATTAAGTTCGCAAGTTCGGTTTGCATGGCATCCAACTTCAACACGTTGAATTCGTTGTCTGTCATTCCGAATTTTGCATTTTGGCTAAAAAAGCTGTAGTCAATCTGCCCCGTTTTAGGCAATCCTTCAGCCGCCAGGTCCACTTTCAGCGAATCCACCGAATCTGAAGGCACCATGATGGTGGTTCCCCCGTCGGTAATTTCATACTTGACGCCGCGGGAATCCAAATCTTGCTTGATTGAACCGACTTCTTCCGGCGATAAATTGCTGTACAAAGGCTCCATTTTCGTTCGCGTTGCAAAAAAGGTGATAACACTCGCCAGTAGCACAATTAACGCTAAGCTGCTTAGAAAAATCGTTTTTTGTTTCTTTGAACGACTTTTCCAGAAATTAGATGCATTGGCAAAATACTGTTTTAATTTTTCGTTCATTATGATCCCCCGGTTATTTCTCTTAATCTCTCAACATAACCGTTTTATTAGACTTGCATTCTCATGATTTCCTGGTAAGCTTCGACCGCTTTATTTCTAACTTCTACCGCTAAATTCAGCGCTACTTGTGCTTTTTGGGAAGCAATCATGACTTCATGAAGATCTACATCATCACCGAGAGCCAGTTTTTGGCTAAGTTGGTCGGCCTGCAATTGGCTGTCATTCAAGCTGTTTATGGAATTTTTTAATATATCACGAAAACTGGAGTCTTTTTGCTGGTTTGTATCAGCAGCTTTTGTGAGTGTAGGAGCGGACGGCTTAAAAACGGACTCAACCGCACCTATTGATTGAATCGCCATATTTGCATAACTCCTTTCAGTGTGATTATAAGTTTATGAGCTTATTTTCCGATTTCCAAAGCTTTCATTAACATCCCCTTTGTGGCATTCAGTACGGTGACATTTGCTTCATACGAACGGGTTGATGACATTAAATCCACCATTTCTCTTAAAGGATCGACATTGGGCATTTGTACGTATCCGGCCGCATTGGCATCTGGATTTTCCGGATCATAAACAAGTTGAAAAGGTGTCGTCTGGTCTTCTACAATTTTCGTCACTTTTACGCCGCCGCCGGCAGTGGGGGCATTGCCGCCATTTATCGCTGCCTGCATGTAGGATGAAAAATTGGTCTGTTGCGGCTCCAAAACAACCGTTTTTCTCCGATAAGGCTCCCAATGTCCGTTGACCATTTTCGCCCTTGTCGTATCCATATTCGCCATATTAGACGATATGACGTCCATTCTTACTCTGTCAGCAGTTAACGCGGAAGAGCTTATATTCAAGCTTTGAAAAATCGACATGACTATTTCCCACCTTTAATAACCGTATTTAAGGAAGAAAATTTTCCACTAATCAACTCGGCCATCGCATTATAATAAATTTGATTACTTGCAAGATCCGACATTTCTTTATCCATATCGACACTATTTCCATTCTCGTTATAGGATGATGGACGGCTGAAAATGGCACTAGACAATGTATCTTCGTTTGGAAACGGGAAATGTCTCCGATCCGTTCGATAGGCGGTTAATTGGTTGGACTTGGACGATTCCAGCAGTTTTTGAAAACTGACATCCTGGGCTTTGTAGTTGGGCGTGTCAACATTGGCGATATTATTGGCTATGACCTTTTGTTTTAATGCCGAATAGTTTAGCGCCTGTTCTAGCGTTGTGATTGAATTTGAAAAGAAATCCATTTTTTCACCCCCCATCCCTTGAATTCTTTGTCTTAAAAACCGTCAAAATCTTTCTTTTTCGATAATTGATCATGTTTTTTTAGAATGATGGTGTCGCGGCCAATTCCAATCATGATGGACAAGACAAAAATCTCAACATCCCTTTACCAATAATAACCTATGGGACATATTTGCACCATGACCTATTAACTAAAAAATCCTACAATGTAAAATATATCATATTTTTCCTTGTCGAAACACTGGGACTTTTTGCTCTTAATACACTTGTAATAATTCTGAATAGAAGGATAATTGTTATTATTAGTATAACGTTCTTTTGCTTTCAAAAAAATGCTATTCTCTTGTCTTTTTCTATCATGGATTTGTTTATACCACTTTATACGAAATGGTTGTTTCTTGTCATTTTTTGTCAATTATACGAATATAGCTGGTTCCTTTATCACATGCCCGTTATCATATGAAAGGGGTGCTGTATTTTCCCGTACTTTCCCATATGATTAAGATCCCTTTGTTCATTCAATTGAAAAAATTCACATTCGTCTTTTGTATTTATACTCATAAAAAAACCGCCGAAAAATCGGCGGTTGAACATGATTAATGAGATTTTAATTTTTCAAGTTCCACTAAAAATTTATCGTTTAATACTTTAATATAAGTACCTTTCATTCCAAGAGAGCGTGATTCGATCACTCCGGCACTTTCCAGTTTGCGAAGGGCGTTGACAATAACAGAACGGGTAATGCCGACACGGTCAGCGATTTTCGAAGCCACTAACAGCCCTTCTTTGCCGTCCAGTTCCTCAAATATATGTTCGATCGCTTCCAATTCACTGTAAGAGAGCGAACTGATAGCCATTTGAACAACCGCTTTGCTACGGGCTTCTTCTTCAATTTCTTCCGTTTTTTCACGTAAAATTTCCATTCCGACTACAGTAGCTCCATATTCCGCCAAGATCAAGTCATCGTCTGAAAATTGTTCATTCAAGCGGGCAAGTATGAGAGTTCCAAGACGCTCTCCTCCGCCCACGATTGGCACGATTGTTGTTAAGCCATTTCTGAACAAGTCTTTGTTCTCAACCGGAAAAGCAGTATATTCACTGTCGATATCCAAGTTTGGAGAAGTTTCTTTAATGTTGAACAAATTATTCGTATATTCTTCCGGAAAACGGCGTTCTTCCAGCATTTTTTTCATACGCTCATTTTCAATTTGCTGATGAACGGCAAATCCGAGCAATTTTCCTCGACGGCTTACCACAAACACGTTGGCTCCAATCACTTTGGCCATCGTGATCGCCATTTCTTTAAAATTCACAGGTTTTCCTGCAGCTTTTTGTAGCATCGCATTAATTTTTCTAGTTTTTGTTAATAGATCCATTACTGTTCCTCCTAATACTATTCAATTTTTATTTATGGTATGAACGTTGCATTTTCCCTATTTTATAACTCTGTCAAGAAGATTCAAACTAGAGTATAAACTGGCTTAAATCCTTATCCTTTGAAATAGCTGCTAATTTTTCATCCACATATTGAGGAGTGATTTGGATCGTTTCCAAATTGATATCCGGTGCTTCAAAGGATAAGTCTTCCAACAATTTTTCCATGATGGTTTGAAGTCTTCTGGCTCCAATATTATCAGTATTTTGATTAACCTTAAATGCAAGTTCAGCGATTCTTTTTATAGCATCGTCAGAAAATTCTATTTTTATACCTTCCGTTTCCAATAATGCTTGATATTGTTTAATCAAAGCATTATCAGGTTCAACAAGAATGCGTTGAAAATCTTCTACAGACAACTTTTGCAGTTCTACCCTGATCGGAAAGCGGCCCTGAAGTTCCGGTATGAGATCAGACGGTTTTGCCATATGGAAAGCACCCGCCGCAATGAACAAAATATAATCCGTTTTAATTGAACCATATTTGGTCGTCACAGTCGAGCCTTCTACGATTGGCAAAATATCTCTTTGAACACCTTCTCTCGATACATCGGCAGAAGAAGAGGTTCCATTTTTATTGGCGATTTTATCAATTTCATCGATGAAAATAATGCCAGTCTGTTCAGCACGATAGATGGCTTCTTGAACGACTTCGTCCATATCAATTAATTTTTGAGCTTCCTCATTGGTGAGTACTTTCCGCGCTTCTTTCACCGGCATTTTTCGTTTTTTCTTTTTCTTTGGCATAAGGCTGCCAAGGGCCTCTTGGAAGTTTTGCCCCATTTGTTCAATTCCGGACCCTTGCAGAAGGTCGAACATGGAAGGTTGTTGTTCTTCAATTTCAATGGTGACCAGTTCGTCTTCCAATTCCCCTTTTGCCAACCTTTCGGCAATTCTCTTGCGCTTTTCGTGGATATTTTGATCATTATCCGTGTCGCCCGCTTGATTTGATTCCATTTCTGTGCTGCTGCCGAATATCATTTCAAAAGGATTTTTATAGTGATGGGAATTGTTTTTGCCGGGAACGAGCAGTTCAACAAGCCGCCTGTTTGCCGCTTCTTCTGCACGTTCTTTTACCCCCAGCATTTTTTCTTCTTTTACCATACGGACCGAAACTTCCGCCAGATCACGGACCATTGATTCAACATCACGTCCCACATATCCGACTTCCGTGAATTTTGTCGCTTCTACTTTGACAAATGGAGCTCCGACTATTCGGGCAATTCGTCGAGCGATTTCCGTTTTACCGACTCCTGTCGGTCCAATCATCAAAATATTTTTCGGAATAATTTCATCCCGAACATGATCCGGAAGCAAACTGCGGCGATATCGATTTCTCAGTGCCACCGCCACTGCTTTCTTCGCTTCCTTTTGCCCGATGATATATTGATCAAGCCGATCGACAATTTGTTTTGGCGTTAATTCCAGAGCGCTTTTTTTCATGGAAACTCACCCCTTTACAGCTCTTCCACTATAATATGGTCATTCGTATAGACGCAAATTTCACCGGCAATTTCAAGAGCCGCTCTCGCAATTTCTTTCGCCGAAAGCTCATTTCCAGAAAATCTTTTTAAGGCACGGCCTGCAGCCAGTGCATAATTCCCTCCGGAACCAATCGCCAAAACACCGTCATCCGGTTCAATGACTTCCCCTGTTCCAGAGATGAGTAGAAGATCTTTTTGATCCATGACAATCAACATGGCCTCCAATTTTCGAAGCACTTTATCGCTTCGCCATTCTTTGGCAAGCTCCACAGCAGCCCTTTGCAGATTTCCATTATACTCTTGAAGCTTTCCTTCAAACATGTCGAATAAAGTAAAGGCATCCGCTACGCTTCCGGCAAAACCAGCAAGCACACGTCCGTTGAAAATTTTTCTGACTTTTCGAGCCGTGTGTTTCATGATTACGGCTTCGCCAAACGTGACTTGGCCATCCCCCGCCATTGCACATTGACCATTATGCTGTATGGCAAAAATGGTTGTCGCATGAAAATTGCTCACTGTCCTTCCTCCTTATCCGGACTAAGCCCGAGGATGATGATTTAAGTAACTCTTTCGCAAATGCTCATTCGTCACATGTGTGTACAACTGAGTAGACGATAAATGAGAATGGCCCAACAATTCCTGAACCGCTCGCAAATCCGCCCCATTATTCAACATATGCGTTGCAAAGGTGTGCCTTAACATATGAGGGTGAATTTTTCCAGACAATGATGCTTTTTTTATGATTTGATTTAAAATATGCCGTATGCCCCTGGGCGTTAATGGTCCACCGCGGGCATTCACAAATAAGGCGGAATGTTGATGGTCATTTTTTTGTATAAGTATGCTTCTAGATTTTTGTATGTAACGCTTGATGGCTTCTTCGGCAAAACTGCCAAAAGGGACATATCTTTCTTTTTTTCCCTTTCCTTTCACTAAAAGTGTACACAATTCGAAATCAATATCATTCATTTGAATATTAGCACACTCGCTTACGCGAATTCCGGTGGCGTATAATAGTTCCAGCAACGCTTTATTTCGGATGGCAAGGGGTTCCTCGCCTTCACAAGCAGCAAATAAAGCTTGCATTTCTTCATCATAAAAAAAGTCAGGCAGCCTTTTTCCTTTTTTAGGCTGGGACACAAGTAAAAATGGATTTCCAGTAATCTTATTTTCTCTTTCTAAAAAGCGATAAAAACTTCTTAAACTGGATATTTTTCTAGAAACGGTCGTTCTAGCCATTTGCTCTTCATATAACTTCGTCAAAAAAAGCCGGGCATCTATATACTCCACATCCTCGACCTTTTTGATACTTTGCTCAATCATGAACTTATAAAACTGCTCGATATCACGGCGATAATTGTCAATTGTATATTCGGAGTAGTTTTTTTCTATTTGCAAATACTGCAAAAAGAACTTCAACTCATCTTCCATGTTGGACACCTCACAGGGCTACTAAATAGTAACATATATCAGCAGCCCTTGCAATGTTTCTACAAACTTTTCACAAAGTTATGAATTGTTTCTAATGCTCGGCGTGCGTATTCCATATTTCTTTCTTTTTTATCACGAATTTTCTTCGGAAGTACAGGAAACAATCCAAAGTTCGCATTCATCGGTTGAAAATGGTCCGGATTAGCAGTCGTAATATAATGTGCCATACTGCCAATCGCCGTAACAGCAGGAAATTCCACAGGGTCTAAGCCTTTCGCCAGTCTTGCAGCGTTTAATCCTGCCACTAATCCGCTGGCAGCTGATTCTACATAACCTTCGACCCCCGTCATTTGTCCCGCAAAAAATAGAGTGTCCCGTTTACGAAATTGATAGGTCGCTTTTAACACCTTCGGAGAATTAATAAATGTATTTCGATGCATCACACCATAGCGGACAATTTCCGCATTTTCTAATCCAGGAATCAAACGGATGACTTCTTTTTGCGGTCCCCATTTCATATGAGTTTGGAATCCAACAATATTATACAATGTTCCAGCAGCATCATCCTGTCTCAATTGCACAACGGCAAACGGGCGTTTATTCGTTCGAGGATCTTCCAATCCAACTGGTTTTAAAGGTCCAAACAGCAGCGTCTTTTTCCCTCTTCGCGCCATCACTTCCACCGGCATGCAGCCTTCAAAATATTTTTCTTCTTCAAACTCTCTGAGAGGAACGGTTTCCGCCGCCAAAAGCGCTTCGTAAAAACGATTAAATTCTTCTTCCGTCATCGGACAGTTTAAGTAGGCCGCTTCCCCTTTATCATAGCGCGATTTTAAATATACTTTGTCCATATCGATGCTTTCTTTCTCAATGATCGGCGCCGCGGCATCATAAAAATAAAGATAATCTTCGCCAGTCAGCTCTTTTAATTTTTCTGACAACGAGGGGCTGGTCAGAGGACCGGTCGCAATAACCGTGATGCCTTCTGGTATTTCAGTCACTTCTTCCGTAAAAACTGTCACGTTCGAGTGGTTTTTGACTCGTTCTGTCACGTTGGCCGCAAATTCATGGCGGTCAACCGCAAGCGCTCCGCCTGCAGGTACCTGGCAATCATCAGCAGAACGAATGATAACGGAATTGAGTGCCCTCATTTCTTCTTTTAGTACGCCTACCGCATTGGTAAGCGTATTGGCCCGCAAAGAGTTGGAACATACCAGTTCCGCAAATTTATCGGTATGATGAGCCGGTGTTTGTTTGACCGGCCTCATTTCATAAAGATTGACCTTTAATCCCCGTTCTGCGATTTGGAACGCGGCTTCGCTTCCGGCAAGACCGGCTCCTACTACATTTACTGTTTGTGTCATATTTATATTGCCTCCTGATAGATGAACCTTATCGTTTTACTGTCTCTTCTTTATCCCGTATGGATTTTACAACAGCTGAATCGTCAAAAAAAGCGTTTTGCTTACCACGAAGAAAGAGTGAGCGATTTTGCCCACCCTTCCGTGATCTTATTGGAATCTTAACATTCCTCACACGAGGCTGTTTTACGGACTGCTTTTGCTGCAGGCATTTTCGGAACGAAAGGACAAAGAACGCCCACATTCAATCATGCAGCCAAATTCCATTTATTGTTGCGGTTGTTCTTTATATTCACACTGTGTACATTGAACTTGCACACCTTTTTTTAATTTTTTTTCTACTAACAGTCCTTCGCATTTCGGGCATTTACGATCAATCGGTTTATCCCATGAAAGAAAATCGCATTCCGGATAACGGTCGCAGCCGTAAAAAATCCGGCTTTTTTTGCTTTTTCTTTCTATTATATTTCCTTTATGGCATTTCGGGCATTTCACTCCGATTTCTTTCACTATCGGCTTAGTGTTTCGGCATTCCGGAAAATTGCTGCAGGCCATAAACTTTCCGTATCTGCCCATTTTAAATACCATCGGGCTTCCGCATCGTTCGCAATCTTCCCCGGCATACTCATCTTTTATTTCTACTTTTTCCATTTCTTGTTCTGCTTTATCCAAATGTTTTTCAAAGCCTTTGTAAAAATCATCTATGACTTTGATCCACTCTACTTTTCCTTCTTCGATTTCATCCAATTCCTTTTCCATATTGGCCGTAAATTCCACATCTACAATTTCCGAGAAAAACTCAAGCAATAATTCATAGACAATTTCGCCAAGCTCTGTGGGAACAAAGCGTTTATTATCTAAAGACACATAGCCTCGTTTTTGTATCGTATCAAGAGTAGGAGCATAGGTGGATGGCCGTCCAATTCCAAGCTCCTCCAGCGTTTTCACTAAACGAGCTTCCGTATATCTTGGCGGTGGTTGTGTAAAATGCTGTACAGGTTCAATTTTTTCCGAATTTACTCTATCACCTTTTTGTAAATCAGGCAACCAATTTTCCTTTTCTTCTTTGTTATCGTCCGTTCCTTCCACATAAACTTTCATAAATCCCGGAAATTTTATTTTCGAACCATTTGCCCGAAACATGACCCCATTTTGCAGAAGATCCACACTGATGGTATCCATGATCGCAGGAGCCATTTGACTAGCTACAAAACGCTCCCAAATCAGTTTATACAGTTTAAATTGATCTCTGGTTAAATATTCTTTTATTTTCGCCGGCTCTCTAAATGTGCTGGTAGGCCGAATCGCTTCATGGGCATCTTGGGCATTTGTTTGCTTTCTTTCTTTTCGCTTTTCCGTTGGAGTATAGTTTTTTCCAAAATGTTCTTCTATATACTGTAAAGATTCTTTCTGAGCCACTTCCGATATACGTGTCGAATCGGTTCTCATGTACGTAATCAAACCGACCGTGCCTTCTTTTCCCAGATCAATCCCTTCATAAAGCTGCTGGGCGATCATCATTGTTTTCTTCGCACGGAAATTAAGCTTTCTGGCAGCTTCTTGCTGTAAAGAAGATGTGGTAAAAGGCGGAGCAGGGTTTCGTTTTCGTTCTTTTTTCGTAACGCTATCAACCGTGAATTCTTCTCCGTTAAGTTTGGCTAAAATTTCCTTTACTTGCTCCTCTGATTTCACATCCTGTTTTTTTCCATCGATCCCGTAAAACGAAGCTTGAAAACGATCGCTATTTTTTCGAAAGACTGCTTCGATCGTCCAATATTCCTCCGGCTTAAAATTCTGAATTTCTTTTTCTCGATCGATGATAAGCCGAAGTGCAACCGATTGAACTCGGCCTGCGCTCAATCCTTTTTTTACTTTCTTCCAAAGCAGCGGGCTTATTTTATACCCTACGAGACGATCCAGCACCCTGCGCGCCTGCTGGGCATCGACCAAATCCATATTGATCGGCCGTGGATGTTTGAAAGATTCTTTAATGGCATCTTTTGTGATTTCATTAAAAACTACACGGCAATCAGAGTCTATATCAAGGTTTAAGCTGTGAGCCAGATGCCATGCAATGGCTTCTCCTTCACGGTCCGGGTCGGCGGCAAGATAAACTTTTTTCGCCTTTTTGGCTGCTGATTTCAGCTCTTTTAAGATGGCGCCTTTTCCGCGAATAGTAATATATTTTGGTTCAAAACGATTTTTTATATCAACTCCCATTTGGCTTTTAGGCAAATCGCGGACATGCCCCATGGAAGCCTTCACTTTATATTTTTTCCCCAAATATTTTTCAATGGTTTTTGCTTTTGCTGGGGATTCCACTATTACGAGATAATCTGACATGTGTAAACCTCCCCTAACGGGTAAAAATGGAAACATTTATACGAAAGATATACCCACTGATTAGAGGCATCTTCCGTTTGTAATGTTTTCTCTCGTTTTTCAGTTTTCATAATTTTGGAAACTTGTTTGCGAGTATTCTGTTGCACAATGTATAACAGAATGAAAAGAAATGCAACCTTTTTACATAAAAAATCTGTTTTTCATTCATAATCCGTTGTGGATGAAAAAATTCCTATTTTCATTTTTATGTTGAAATTTTTTTCTTTGCCTCCATTTAAAAAGCCTTTATAATATCTTCGGCGTTTCTAACGAGATGAGCTCCATCCGCAATTAAATCATGTGTGCCTTCGGAAAGGGGATCAAAAATGGCGCCGGGGACTGCAAACACTTCTTTTCCTTGCTCCAAAGCATGCTGAACGGTGATCAAAGATCCGCTCCGCTTTCCTGCCTGTATGACCACCGTACCAATCGTCATACCGCTAATAATTCGATTTCGTTCCGGAAAATGCCACTTTTTCGGTTTCCTATTTGGCGGATATTCTGAAATTAAAAGCCCTTTTTCCGCAATAAGTTTCGCTAAAGGAGCGTTTTCTTTCGGATAAAGATGAAAAAAGCCGCCGCCAAGTACAGCAATGGTTTTCCCGCCAGCTTGTAAGGCCGCTTGGTGGCTGAAGGAATCAATACCGGAAGCCAAACCGCTGACAATAATAAATTTTTCCTCTACCAACGGCGGTATAAACTCGGAGATGACTTTTTTTCCATAATCATTTCCTTTTCTGGATCCAACAAACGCAATCTTTTTCTCATCAGATAAAAGCCGGGAATCTCCTGCTGCATAAAGACCCCAAGGCGGAGTGGGGATTTGCTTTAACAAGCGAGGATAATTAGAATCATATATGGGAAAAAACTTAATTTGATAAAGATTATATATATTCAACGATCGATGAATGTCAAAGGAATGGATTTCGTGATAAATCTGAAGAGATTTTTCCAAGGGGATGGACAAAACTTCACTGAAATGGCGGGCAGAATAAGAGTAGATATGTTTCAACGAAGGATCGGCCTTTAACAGGCGAAAGATTCTGTTCCAAGTCATCGACGGGCAATGAGATAAATGAAACAGTTTTTGCGACAATTCATCCATAAAAGTCCTCCTTTTTTGGTTCAACTAACCATCACCGGTCTCTTGACGGAAGTTTCCTTTATCGCACATGAACGGGCAGGAAGCCCCTTCTTCAATATTGGCAAGTCTAATATTGGTTCAATGGGGAAACTCTTCCGAATGTCTGATTGGTTCTTAATACAGCGTCCTTTTTACAAATTGGGGTCAATACATTGAGGCATCTAAAGGAACGGAACGGTAGAAAACGAACTTTTTACTAAATTAAGCACCGAAACAATCTTGTACTAAGAAATATTCTTACTCCTAGTTAAGCTTGATAAGCCGTTGGGACTTTTCAGCAATGGTTGGTTGCAGAACCACCGATTGCTTTTCCCAACGGCCGACTATTACAAGTATTTTGACAAAAAAAGATTGTCTGTTTAAACTTCATTTTGGTCAATGGGTCTTACATTGTTCGTACAGTCCTGCCTCTTTAATGGCTTCAATCAATGTTTCGCCTATTTTCGCCGGCGTATCCGCTATTTTAATGCCGCATTCTTTCATCACGCGGATTTTTTCATCCGCCGTCCCTTTGCCGCCTGAAATAATCGCGCCGGCATGACCCATACGTTTACCCGGAGGGGCCGTCCTTCCACCGATAAATCCGACAACCGGCTTTTTCATATTGGCTTTTATCCAGCGGGCCGCGTCTTCCTCTGCGGTACCACCGATTTCTCCAATCAGAATGACGGCATAAGTGTCGGGATCATGATTAAACTCTTTTAAAACATCAATAAAATTCGTTCCGTTGACAGGATCTCCTCCGATCCCGACGGCTGAAGATTGGCCAATACCGGCTTGTGACAATTGGTGCACAGCTTCATACGTTAAAGTTCCAGACCGGGAAACGACGCCGACATGGCCTTTTTTATGAATATATCCGGGCATAATGCCAATTTTGCATTCTTCCGGTGTAATAACGCCTGGACAGTTGGGACCAATTAACCGTGTTTTCTTTCCTTCCATAAAGCGTTTTACTTGAACCATATCCAAAACGGGAATATGCTCTGTGATGCAGACGACCAATTCCAGTTCGGCATCTACTGCTTCCATAATCGCGTCGGCAGCAAAAGGCGCAGGTACATAAATAACCGATGCGTTTGCCCCGGTGGTTTCCACGGCTTCTTTCACAGTATTAAATACGGGCACCCCTTCTATTTCCGTGCCACCTTTACCAGGTGAAGTACCGCCCACAATTTTCGTACCATATTCCAGCATTTGTTTTGTATGAAATCGAGCAGTAGATCCGGTAATTCCTTGAACAATGACTTTTGTTTCTTTATTCACATATACACTCATTTTTTCCCCGCCTTTCTTAACCTACTTGTTCCACTATTTTTTGTGCTCCATCCGCCATGGATTCTGCGGCTATAATATGAAGACCAGATTCATTTAAAATTTTCTTGCCTAGATCCACGTTGGTTCCTTCTAGACGTACCACAAGCGGAACTTGCAAGCCAAGTTCTTTAGCGGCTTCGACAATACCCGTCGCGATGATGTCGCATTTCATAATGCCTCCAAAAATATTGACAAATATCCCTTTTACATTGGGATCAGATAATATAATCTTAAAGGCTTCCGTTACTTTCTCAGCTGTAGCGCCGCCCCCGACATCGAGGAAATTCGCTGGCTCACCGCCGTAATATTTAATAATATCCATAGTTGCCATCGCAAGACCAGCTCCATTTACCATGCAACCGATATTGCCTTCAAGAGAAATGTAGCTTAAATCATATTTAGAAGCTTCGATTTCTTTTGGATCTTCTTCGTCTAAATCGCGGTATTCAAGGATATCTTTATGGCGATACAGAGCATTTGAGTCAAAGTTAAGCTTTGCATCCAACGCCATGACTTTTCCGTCGCCGGTCACAACAAGCGGATTAATTTCTGCAATGGAACAGTCTTTCTCAACAAATACTTTGTAAAGACCCAGCATGAAATTCGCCGCTTGATTCACCAGTTCATTTGGAATGTTGATATGGAAAGCAATCCTGCGGGCTTGGAAAGGTGTTAATCCCGTTAATGGATCTATCGTCTCTTTGAAAATTTTCTCAGGTGTCTTCGTAGCCACTTCTTCTATTTCCGTACCGCCTTCTTCTGAAGCCATTAATACAACGCGGGAAGCGGCACGGTCCAGCACGATCCCCACATAATATTCTTTCTTTATATCGCAGCCTTCTTCAATAAGTAAGCGCTTTACTTCTTTGCCTTTTGGACCAGTTTGATGTGTGACAAGTGTTTTCCCCAACAATTCCTCCGCATATGTACGAACTTCATCTAAGTTTTTCGCAATTTTGACGCCGCCTGCTTTTCCACGTCCCCCAGCATGAATCTGCGCTTTCACAACCCAAACATCCGTCCCCAGTTCTTTAGCGGCTTCGACTGCTTCTTCCACAGAAAAAGCCGCTTTGCCGTTTGGAACCGCCACCCCATACTTTCTGAGTATTTCTTTTCCTTGGTACTCATGGATATTCATTCATTCCATCCTCCTATTAACAACCAATAATGGACTGCGTATTGTTTATTTTATAAAAACTCTGACTATTTGTCTAGCTCTTCTCTCATTTTATCAGCATTTATGTCTTTTTTTTTGTATTTTATGTCCCTATTCTTCTCTTTTACTTTAATAATTGCGAAAAAGAACCGGCATTCCGCCGGTTCACTCATTATGCCCTTCTTTCTCTGCTTTATCCAACCGATAAATAAAGGCAAAAACTTCTGCAACTGCTTGATACAGTTCTTCCGGTATCGCTGTAGACAATTCCAGTTTGCAAAGCAATTCCACTAAATTACGGTCTTCTTGAATGGGAATATGGTTTTCTTTAGCTTTTTCAATAATCGCCTCAGCCGTTTTGCCCGACCCTTTAGCGATAAGAATTGGAGCTTGATGCTTATGAGGATCATAAGAAAGAGCAGCTGCTTGTTTTCGTTTTATTCCGTTTTCTTTTTTCATATCAAAATATTCACTCCGGTCGAAAATGGATCTTGCATCATTTCCTGAAGGATCATTTTCCCGTTTTTTTCATCTAAAGGTTTAAACTGGACAGAAGATAATTGGTAGCGAATCTGTTGCAATCCTTCTTTTAAGTTGGATAGAAGCGGAGAGGCAATCGTTTTTAGTTCCGGGTTGTCGTTCATTATAAGGAGAGTGACGATACGGTTTTGAACTTGCATATCGACAACAACCTCCTTTAAATTTTTCAAATCCAAATAAAAAAGAATTCGGCAATAGTCCGGGTCAAGCTTTCCGTCTTTGTTCTTTTTTCCAGACCATTTTATCGTCAAATCTGTGTTGAGCCCGAAAAAAGAAAGAGGAAAATTCATGACAATGGTTTGAGCGGCTCCCAGATCGTTTGATAAAATCGGGTATGCATTCAGCCTCGCCAATAGTTTTTCGGCGCTGTCTTTGATCTCTCCGGAAGCCTGGTCTTTTACAAGATCGGCCAGCTGTGGTTTTAAAACTTCTTTCCAATTTTCAGTGAAAGATAAAAGGTTGGATTCGTAATCGGCGCCCAATAATTTCATCATCGTTTTCAAGAGAGCAAAAGCATCCTTGCCTGTTAAATGATTTTCCGTCTCTTGTTTTACTTTTTCCCACAAGCCTTGGAACAGTTTTTCCCCTTCGCTTAAGCTATCTAAGGGAAGCTGTCTCGTACGGTCAGCCTCCTGTTCCACTAGTTTTAGCAGCTGGCCTTCCGAAACTGTCAGCAAAGCAGCCAGTTTCTTTAATGAGATTTCACCGTTTTCCGGAATGGATGCCGCCTCCTTCAGCAATGCCGAATAAACTTTTTCAGCCCATTCCGTTGTCTGCGACTGTTTCGATCCACTCTCACGCAAAATATCACGAACCAATTCTTGCTGGGCGGGATCCAGCCGGGATAAAAAGGATGAAAGCTGTTTTCTTCCAATCTCCCCCGATGAAAAAAGCCGTTGAAAGGAATCATCATCCGTTGAAGAAGAAAATAAAGAATTCAGCCATTTGATCGCCAAATCGGACAGTCGAACACCGTTTTGTTCTTCTTTCGGCAAAAATCCCCACTTTTGAAGCAAATCAGCTGCGGCATCTTGTTCGGATGGACCGCCGCTTTCCAGAAGCGCAAGAAACTTTTGGAAAAACTTCATTGCCAATAATTTTGTGGAAGGATCCTTTATTTGATGAAGCGTGTTCATCAATGGGGGCACAAGATCTCCTTCAGGCGATGAAGACGCCATCTGTTCCCTTAATGCCGACAACAATGAATGGGTGCTGCCCGTCTCCCCCATTACTGACATCAATGAATTAAAGACGCTTTTCGTAAATGGGAGGGAACGATCCATCATCAACTTTAAAATGTCAAGCCCTGCTTTTGTATCCGTCAGCTTCAGCCATTGGGCTGCATTTTCCATTTTTTCTTTTGTCAGCACCCATTGTTCAGCCGCCATTTTTTCTGCAATCGCCTTGATCTCCGGAGAAACGGGAAGAGAAAGTTTTTTCACAAGACTTTCGGCCGCAAGTTTAGGGTCCGTCCCCATTTCTGCTGCATTGGCAAGCACTTTTAAGTGCAAACCATTTTTCACCGTGGCTACTATAAACCAGTACCGTTCTCCGGCTTGGAGCGGAACTTCCATTTTAGCGAACATCTTTTGTCCTTTTATATTGATTTCTGCCATATTTTGCGGAAGCCACCGGACAATTTTGGCCGAAAACATTTCTCCTGTCTGAAAATGGACTTGTCTTTCCTGAGGGATCCCTTTGAGGGAAACAATACTTTGCAAAATATTCAATGAATCTTCTCCCCTTTTAGGCTCTCCACGATTTCTTTCACCGGAGAAAAGGATAGGCGATGGATGTCTGAAGGGCCGTATATTTTCAAACCATCGAGATGCTCCTTCGTTCCGTAGCCCATGTTTTGATCAAATCCGTAATAGGGGTACTTCTTTGCGAACTGTTCCATCATCCTGTCTCTTACCACTTTCGCAACAATCGATGCGGCGGCAATCGAAGCACTTTTAGTGTCTCCTTTTATAATAGATTCTTGAGGAACAGAAAGCGGGAGAGTCATGGCATCGATCAGCAAATAATCCGGAGTTCGAGTGAGCGATTGTACAGCCATCTGCATTGCTTTTTTTGTCGCTTGATAGATGTTCAATTGGTCAATTTCCTTATGGTCCACAATCCCGATTCCTATGTCTGCATGTTGTTTAATATATGTATAATAGGATTCTCGTTTTGCTTTACTCAGTTTTTTAGAATCATTGAGACCCGGCAAATAAAAATCTTCCGACAAAATGACCGCCGCCGCTACAACGGGTCCGGCAAGCGGCCCTCTGCCAACTTCATCGATCCCGGCAATAATCGAATAACCTTTTTTTTTGGCTTTATTTTCATAAGTAAATAGTGATCGAAATTGTTCTTTTTCTCTCTGTTTCTTTTCTTGTTCTTTATACCAAGCCTGAATCAGTTTTTGCACTCCTTTTCGCTCATCACGCAGCCATTCCCGAAATAACGGGTCATCCTCAGACTCGATCTCTTTGATTTTTTCTTTGATTTCCCCAATTGTCAGGCTCATATACCGTCTCCTCCTTTTTGAAATGGAACGGAAATCTTTCAAAACTATTACTTCTATTCTAAGAATCCCTTTTCTTTCTATCTGGATAAAAGGACAGAATAAACATCCAAAACTTCGAATCGTCAGCTGAATTTCATCAGAAAATGCTCGATATTGGATAAGGGGCATGTCCCCTCTTGGTTTTATTATCGGCTTTTCACAATAAAAAATAAAGACCCGCTAAGAGGGTCTTGAGTCTGTCGTGGACATCGTCCGATTCATTTAACTTTGAAGCGTCCATATGGAAAAAATTCAGCTTCTCCCCAAAAAGCTTCGTCTTTATTCCCTCACAGGCAGGTTAAAAAGAAAAGGGGTTACGCCGCAAATATCTTTAAGAAAGGTGATTTTCCGGAAAATCAAATGTCAATTTCCCTAACTTTTCAGAACGGATATCGCGGATGATAATATCAGTAGTTTTATCGTAATCAATTTCTCCGCCTTTTAGCAGGCAGCCTCTCAGTTTTCCAATGGCATCAAACATTTCGATGATTTCCAAATGAGGGTCAATCTGGTATCGCTCTGTCAGACGCTCGGGATAATGCTCCTTTAAAAATCGCAGTCCATAAGCTGCAACATCTTGCAAATTAATGATCGAATCTTTTATGGCCCCCGTTAGCGCCAATTTATATCCTACTTCCTCATCTTCAAATTTAGGCCATAAAATACCTGGGGTATCTAAAAGTTCCAGTTCCTTCCCCACTTTTATCCATTGTTGAGCTTTCGTCACCCCTGGTGTATTGCCTGTCTTGGCAATGTTTCGTTTAGCCAGCCGATTAATCAGAGTGGATTTCCCCACATTTGGAATACCGACAATCATCGCACGAACAGCACGGGGCTTGATCCCCCTTGCTCTCATTCGCTCAAATTTTTCTTTCAACAGGTCTTTTGTCTTATTCATTATTTGGGAAAGTCCCTGACCCTCTTGAGAGTTTATTGCAATGGCGGGCAATTGGCGACTCTTGAAGTAAGCGATCCATTCTTTCGTCCATTCCGAATCAGCCAAATCCGCTTTGTTCAATAAAATGATTCTAGGTTTTTGCTGGATGATTTCATCGATCATCGGATTTCGTGAAGACAGAGGCAAACGAGCATCTACCAGCTCAAAAACGATATCAATAAGTTTAAGTTTCTCGGTCACTTCTCTCCTCGCCTTTGCCATATGGCCAGGAAACCATTGTATCGTCATGATTTCACCTCCTATCTGAATGGTTTCTGATAAGCTTAGCTATGAGATGAAGTGCTTTTGATCAAGCCAAGCTTATCCCAACGAGAAATTCTAAGATGAATCCGCGATTCAGAAAACAGGGTTTAATGGAATGACAAATAAACATCCCTTTGGTACAAAAAACAGGCTATTTGGCTATTCCGAAATCTTTAATCGGCCAATAAATAAACTTTGTCTCTCCTACTATTTTATCCATTTTGATCGTCCCGATATGGCGGCTGTCTTTGCTGAATCGGCGATTGTCCCCTAAGACAAAAATCTCTCCTTTTGGTACTGTATCGCGGCCAATAATTTCTTTCAAAGTAAAATCTTGTGTTAAAGGGCCGTCCGTCACTTCTTTTTTGTATTTGTCTAAATAGGGTTCTTTATAGTATTTTCCATTAATATACAATTTGTCATTCTTATATTCGATTCTATCTCCCGGAAGCCCGATCACTCGTTTAATATAATCTTTTCCTTCCGGTGCGTGAAATACGACAATATCGAATCGTTTGGGTTTCGCAAGTTTATTGACAATCATACGGTCTCCGTTATGTAGTGTCGGCATCATCGAAAGTCCGTCAACCACAATAGGAGCAAAAACGAAGTAACGAATAATCGCCGCGAGAGCCACCGCGATTAAAAGAGCTTTTGTCCATTCCCATAATTCATTTTTCTGTTTTGCCAAATTGTCCACCACCCAATGCCTATATAGAATCAAAATTGCGCCTGCATGCTGTTTCCTCGGACCATTGCCACACAAATTTCGAGGAAAAACGGCGTTTGTTTTTCTATTAATTCAAGCAGAAAAAACGGAAATATGATCTGATCTATACGTTTTCCTGCCGCAACTCTTATTATTTGTTGAAGCGTTATTCACACAGTGTACTTGGTCATCCATAAAACGAAGCTTCGTCTGAAGAATCCATACATGGCATTTATTTTACTTCATTTAAAATATTTTTGCCACCATTTGGAACGGCATGCAGTATGTATTGGGACATAAAAAGGAGCTTGAATACAAGCTCCTTTTTGCAAAGATCGTTCTATTATCGAATTTCTTTAATACGAGCAGCTTTTCCTCGCAAGTTACGCAAATAGTAAAGTTTCGCACGACGAACTTTACCGCGACGCACAACTTCAATCTTCGCAATTTTTGGTGTGTGAAGAGGGAATGTACGTTCAACCCCTACACCGTAAGAAACTTTACGTACAGTAAAAGTTTCGCTGATTCCGCCGCCGCGGCGTTTGATTACAACACCTTCAAAAATTTGGATACGTTCGCGATTTCCTTCTACAACCTTCACGTGTACGCGTACAGTATCCCCTGGACGGAAATCCGGAATATCATTGCGAAGTTGTTCTTTTGTAATTTCATCAATTAAATGGTGCATCGTATTCAACTCCTTCCAACAGATGCTCTTGCAGATCGATCGTTTGCAGCGGAACATCGTTTTCAAACGAAAAGAACGAAATATTTCGTTCAAATCACAAGCTAAATCTTATCATATCGCCAACCGCAAATCAAGCAGCAATTAGAAATTTTGCCAGTACGTTTTTAAGAGTCGTTGGACGAGTAATTCCCCTTTTCCCATTCTTGCAGCCATTCTTTTTGCTCTGGAGTTAATGGATAATTTTCTAACAAGTCAGGCCTTCTTTCCCAAGTTCTTCGCAGCGACTCCTTCATCCGCCATTGCTCAATCAATCGGTGATTTCCGGACAACAGTACGTCTGGAACTTTCAACCCACGAAAGTCGGCGGGGCGTGTATAATGAGGATGTTCCAGCAATCCAGAGGAAAAAGAGTCCATAATCGGTGAATTCTCATTGCCTAAAACTCCGGGAAGCAGTCTTACAACGCTGTCGACAACTGCCAACGCACCGATTTCGCCTCCAGTCAACACAAAATCGCCAATGGAAATTTCATCGGTAACGATCGTCCGAATACGTTCATCATAGCCTTCATAATGTCCGCAAATTAAAATCAAATGGTCTTCTTCGGCCAGCTCTTCCGCTTTTTTCTGCG
This sequence comes from Bacillus sp. FSL W8-0223, assembly GCF_038006805.1. NCBI lineage: Bacteria > Bacillati > Bacillota > Bacilli > Caryophanales > Bacillaceae > Bacillus > Bacillus sp. FSL W8-0223. Next base: position 1,470,649 of record NZ_JBBOVX010000001.1, on the reverse strand, counting down.
TATATCTCTCGCCTTGGGGGCACATAAGGATCACTCTTGGCTGAGTGTTTTCGCTTTTTTGTTTCAAATGGGCGACGGCGTCGAAAATGGGCTGTGGTTTTAATACCATCCCGGCGCCGCCCCCGTATGGATAATCATCTACTGATTGATGCTTGTCATTAGAAAATTCTCTGAAATTGACTACATGATAAGTGACAATTTGCTTTTCTGCCGCTTTTTTTAGAATGGAAGATGACAAGACACCGTCAAACATTTCCGGAAACAATGTTAAAATATCAATCTTCATGACAGCAGTCCTTCCATTGGATGGATTATAATGATTTTTTCGTCAATATCTACCTTCTTCACGATGTCCTCAATATACGGAATATAATATTCTTTTCCATTGGAGTCTTTTACCACCCAGACATCATTGGCTCCCGGTGTAAGAATTTCCGTTACGATTCCCACCGGGTCGCCATCTTCCGTCTTTACTTGACAGCCAATGATTTGATGAAAGTAATATTCCCCTTCCTCCAATTCGTGTTGCTGGCTTTCAGGAATCTTTAACATCGCACCTTTAAACTTTTCCACATCGTTGATGCTTTCATAACCTTCAAATGAAAGAAGATCGAATGACTTATGAGTCCTATGACTATTCACCACGAGCGGAATTCCTTCCGTTTGTCCGGGGAGGAATAAATAGAGAGTATTGCCTTTTTTATAGCGTTTTTCCGGGAAGTCGGTACGGGAGAGCACCCGCACTTCTCCCTTGATTCCGTGTGTATTCACGATTTTACCGATATTGAACCATTTCTCCATTCTTTCACCCCTCACGAATGTCAATAATTATTCCGTCTTTCACGACAATCGTTTTCCCTTTTGCCACTTCATCCCAACGGTCTCCAATTTCCACTGTTACAATCGTCTCCAATTCCTGCTCTTTTATTTCGCTTCCAAGCGGCAATAAATCCAATTGTTGAAGTTGAAATTCATATTGCTTGATTTTTTCTCTTCGTTTGTCGATTTCCTTTCCGAAGTAGGCACGAACTTGCGCAAGGGAGAATTTTTTTTCTTTTTCTACCTTTTTTTGCTCAAATTGAAGCTGAGCACATTCCTTTTCCAGCTGCTCGATTTTTTCCGAGTATTTTTGGATTAGCAACTCTTTGCTTTTTTCCGTTAATACTTGCTTAACGACCACTTTTTGGATAATTTCCATCGGGACACCTCCGAGATTGCCCCCAATAGGCTGACCATGAGTCCTATACAAAAAGGGAGGTTTTCCCTCCCTTTTTCGGCAATTTCCAAATATACTTTTTCCTTTATATCAGCACTAGCTGCCTAAAGAACAGTCCGGATGGTTTTCACCATACGTCCGTATTTTTCAACCACTTTTCCGGTATCAGCCGGTCCATTGGAAAGGCTAGAAACCTTTCTTCGCGGATCGACACGGAGCTTTTTCCGAGTGGTCCGCGAAAGGTTGGTCAACGGCAAGAATGAATTCAATTATTCTTATTTGCCGTATTTAGCGTTGTGGAATTTTTCCATAATTCCTTTTTGAGAGAAAAGGTTGCGAACTGTGTCAGACGGTTTTGCACCGTTTTGCAACCATTTAAGCGCCAATTCTTCGTTAATTTCGACTTGAGCCGGTTGAGTCAACGGATTGTATGTTCCGATGGTTTCAATAGAACGGCCATCGCGAGGAAAACGAGAATCTGCCACTACAATACGATAGAACGGAGCTTTTTTTGCCCCCATACGTTTTAAACGAATTTTTACTGCCATGATTAATGCACCTCCGAATAGTTTCACACAAGATAGTATGTTATCAAAAAATCCTATTGCTTGTAAAGTGTTTTTTCTTAACACATGAATATTGCCTCAAAAAACTTACAATTTAAAAGTGTTTAGATCAAGACCCGTAAAAGTAAAACATCATAGATCTCACATGAAAAGGGTGAAATAGTTACGGGCCGCTCATCGCGTTACATAAAAGGGAATTTGAAGCCCTTTTTCTTTCCTTTTTGCATGCTGGTCATTTGTTTCATCATTTTTTTCATTTCTTCAAATTGTTTCAACAGCCGATTGACTTCTTGAATGGTTGTACCGCTTCCTTTTGCGATACGTTTTCTTCGACTGGAGTTGATAATTTCCGGATGCTCTTTCTCTTCTTTTGTCATTGAGCGAATAATCGCTTCCACATGGCTGATTTGCTTTTCATCAATTTGAATGTTGTTCAGCCCTTTGATCCTGTTCATTCCGGGGATCATTTTTAATAATTCATCGAGTGGACCCATCGAGCGGACTTGGCCCAATTGGTCAAGAAAATCATCGAGTGTAAATGACATCGTTCGGATTTTTTGTTCAAGCTGTTTTGCTTTCTCTTCGTCAACGGAAGCCTGCGCTTTTTCAATTAATGTCAGCACATCTCCCATTCCGAGAATGCGCGATGCCATTCGTTCCGGATGGAAAGGTTCAAGAGCATCCATTTTCTCGCCCATTCCGGCAAATTTGATGGGCTTGCCGGTTACCGAACGAATCGATAAGGCTGCCCCTCCGCGTGTATCCCCGTCCAGCTTGGTTAAGATGACGCCGGTGATGCCAAGCTGCTCATCAAAGCTTTGAGCGACATTGACAGCATCCTGCCCTGTCATCGCATCAACGACAAGAAAAATTTCCTCAGGCTTGGTCAAAGACTGGATTTGTTTTAATTCTTCCATCAAATTTTCATCAATATGGAGCCGACCGGCGGTATCAATTAAAACATAGTCATAATGCTCTTCTTTTGCTTTTTCAATCGCCTTTTGGGCAATTTCCACCGGGCTGACTTGATCGCCGAGAGAAAAGACAGGCATATTCAGCTGTTTGCCGAGAGTTTCCAACTGCTTGATGGCAGCAGGACGGTAAATATCCGCAGCGACCAGCAACGGCTTGCGGTTGTATTTTTTCCTCAAAAGGTTAGCCAGCTTGCCTGTTGTCGTCGTTTTCCCCGCTCCTTGGAGACCGACCATCATCACAACAGTCGGAGGGCGCTTCGCAACGGCAATTTGGCTCTGTTCACCGCCCATCAGCTCGGTCAATTCTTCCTTAACGACTTTGATGACTTGTTGGCCGGGAGTCAGACTCTTCATCACTTCTTGGCCAACGGCGCGTTCGCTCACTTTTTTTACAAAGTCCTTTACAACTTTAAAGTTGACGTCTGCTTCCAAAAGCGCTAAACGAACTTCTCTCATCATCTCTTTCACATCCGCTTCGGATACTTTTCCTTTGCCGCGGATTTTTTGAATGGTGTTTTGCAAACGCTCGGCCAATCCTTCAAAAGCCAATGCTGCCGCCTCCTTTCTTTATAAAAAATCTACTCCAACCTCTCCAATTGTTCCACCAACTCGAGCAACTGCTCTTTTGAATGGTTGTCAGAAGAGATGGCATTCTTTAATTGTTGAAACAGTTCAGTCCTCATTTGAAACTTTTTGAATAAAGACAATTTTTCTTCATATTCTTCCAGCATGGCTTCTGTCCGTTTAATGTTATCATAAACCGCTTGACGGCTTATACCATATTCTTCTGCTATTTCCCCCAACGAGTAATCATCGAGGTAATAGAGGGCCATATAATTACGCTGCTTTGGAGTCAACAACGATTGATAAAAATCATACAAGAAATTCATTCTCGTTGTTTTTTCCAGCATGCCATTCCCCTCTTTTCGTTGTTAAGTGGAATTCCTTTACACTATTTCAGTGTACTTTGAATGACTTCAAATGTCAAGGAAATTCCCTTGCATGTGCCTGACGACAGAATATAAAGCGCTTTTTGGCGATAAAGGAACTCATGGAGCTCCCATTCCCCTTATTTCAAAAGCGAAAAACCGTTTGAGCCATAGACTGTTTATTTCCATCTGACCGGATAGTCCCAGCTGCGGCTCAAACGGTATTAGAAGAAGCCTTTATTCCTGCCTCTCCCCCAAAACGTCAGTTGGTGGAATCCTCTTTCATAAGGTCGGAAAATAATCCGTATACATACTTTTCAACATCAAACTCCTGCAAATCATCCATTTTTTCACCAAGTCCAACAAATTTTACCGGAATTTGCAATTCATTTCGTATCGCCAGCACGATGCCCCCTTTCGCCGTGCCATCCAGCTTGGTCAACACAATTCCTGTGACTTGGGTAGCTTCTTTAAAGGTTTTTGCTTGGATCAGTGCATTTTGGCCGGTTGTGGCATCTAAAACGAGAAGCACTTCATGAGGAGCCCCGGGCACTTCCCTTTCGATCACGCGTTTCACTTTTTCTAATTCCTTCATCAAGTTCACTTTATTTTGCAGGCGTCCAGCCGTATCGCAAAGGAGAACGTCTACTTTTCTCGCTTTTGCTGCTTTGATGGCGTCAAACATGACAGCAGCTGGGTCCGAACCTTCAGTCTGTTTGATCACATCGACTCCGACCCTTTCCCCCCATACTTCCAATTGTTCAATGGCTCCGGCGCGGAACGTATCACCTGCAGCCAGAAGCACTGATTTTCCTTCATTTTTAAATTTATGGGCCAGCTTCCCTATCGTTGTCGTTTTGCCGACCCCATTCACGCCGACAAATAAAATAACTGTCAGACTGTCTTTCTGGAGATTGAGGTCATGAAGGGTTTCATCTCCCCCTTGATAAATCTCCACGAGTTTTTCCACAATCACATCTTGCAATTCAGCAGAGTCTTGAATTTTACGGCGTTTGGCCTCCATTTTCAGCTCTTCCACCAGTTCCATCACGGTTTGAACACCGACATCGGCACTGATCATAATTTCTTCCAATTCCTCAAAAAACTCCTCGTCCACTTTCCGATAGCGGGCGATCAAATCGTTGATTTTACTCGAAAATCCATTTCTTGTTTTCGACAAACCGCTCTTGAATTTTTCTGTTACAGTATCCGTTGATTTCGTAAATTTTGATTTTAGTTTTTGAAAAAAGCTCATCATTTCACTTCCTTTACTCATACTACCAGAGTCTTTGCGCTTCTTTTTACCTTCAAAACAAACCTTTGTATTCTGAATAAAAATCGAATTTGGACTTAAACAGAAGATTGCTTGATTCTTAAAAGAAAAAGTTCAAAATGAGACATTAAGAAAAAGTGTTTCTTACACTTTTAACAATTCCTTCGTTTCTTCCAACCGGACGGAAACGAGCTTTGATACTCCTGATTCTTGCATTGTGACTCCATACAGCACATCGGCTTCTTCCATTGTACCTTTTCGGTGAGTGATGACAATAAACTGTGTTTCTTCGCTGAATTGCTTTAAATAACGGCTGAAGCGATAGACATTGGCTTCGTCAAGCGCTGCTTCTACTTCGTCCATAATGCAAAATGGAACGGGACGTACTTTTAAAATCGAAAAGAGCAATGCAATGGCCGTAAGCGCCCGTTCTCCGCCGGAGAGAAGCCCCAAATTTTGCAGTTTTTTTCCTGGAGGCTGAGCAATTATTTCAATACCGGTAGTCAACATATGCTCAGGATCTGTTAATTTTAATTCAGCTCTTCCTCCACCAAACAATTGCGAAAAAACCGAGCCAAATTGTTTACGTACAGCAGTGAAGGTCTCTTCGAAACGTCGAGCCATTTCTTCATCCATCTCGGAGATCACACGATAGAGTGTTTCTTTCGCTTCTTGAAGATCATTTTTTTGTTCCAACAAAAAGGAATAACGTTCGGAAATCCGCTTATACTCATCTATCGCTCCCAAATTGACCGTCCCTAATTCCTCAATCGCCAATTTGATTAGTTTTAATTGCTTGCGAGCTTCTTCAATGGGAATCGTAAGCGGATAATGTTCTTTTGCCGCTTCAAATGTCAGCTTGTATTCTTGATTTAAAACGGAAAGACGGTTTTCTAGTTCGACATCCAAACGATTAATCTTTACTTCTTCATCTTGAACAACTTCGACAAGACCTTTGTGAATTCGTTTTAATTCTTTTAATTCAAGTTCTTCATCTTCAATGATTTGCTGAAGCTTGAATCGTTCTTCCCTTCTCAATGAGATGAGACGTGCTGTCTCTTCCTTATCTTGGGATTTTTGCTTAGCAGCTGCTTCCACTTGAACTTCCCCGTCTTCACTGTTCACCATTTCGGACTGCAGATCGTTCAAATCGTTTTCCAATTGCTTTTGTTTGTTGGATGCTACTTCAATCTCCGTTTCTACTCTTTGAAGTTCTTTTTTGCGTGCGTTAAGCTGCTCATTTTTAACCGCCAATAATGCTTTCAAATCGCTGATTTCACTTTGCAGTTTTTCTTTTGATTCTTTCTCATGATATTTCTGCTCTGTCAGACGTTCTAATTCAGCATTGATTTTCTTCAACGCAGATTCTGTATTTTCAAGAGATCGAAGCAAAGACTCTTTTCGCTCTGTCAACGCTTGTTTTTCCCGCTCGTATTCCGATTTTTCCAAATCGTACACGGCCAGTTTTTCATTTAGATTCTCAAAGGCCATTTCGTTTTCACGCCATTTGGCTTTCCATTCTTGCTGCTGCAAACGAAGCTTTTCCCCATCTTTTCGCATTTCTTCCAAATGAGATTCGCGGGATTGGATTTCCGATTTTAATTCCTTTACCTTTTTTTCCGCCTCCGTTGTTTTTTGTTCCATGATTTCGATTTCCTGCTTTAAAGATTCCAGCTCATTTTTGCGACTTAAAATGGAAGCATTCTTTTGTTTAACTGCTCCTCCTGTCATGGAACCTCCGGGGTTGACGACATCGCCATCAAGCGTTACCATCCGCAATCGGTATCCAAGTTTTTTAGCCAGATCATTAGCTGCTTTTAAATCCGTTGTGATCACAACATTTCCTAACAAATTGGAAATGATGTCACGATATTTATCTTCACAACGAATCAATTCTGCCGCAATTCCGACAAAACGGCTATCCGATCGCAGCAATGCAATCAGGTCATTGGAAATCGATTTGCCTTTTATGATATTCAACGGCAAAAAAGTCGCCCTGCCGTAATGATGCTTCTTCAAAAATCCGATAGCTTCACGGGCAGAACGCTCGTCCACCGTCACGATGTGCTGCGTGGCACTGCCGAGAGCTGTCTCGATGGCCTTTTCCAATTCTTTCGGGACTTCAATCAGTTCAGCCACCGCTCCTTCAATTCCATGAAGAACCGAATTTTTAGCTTTCAAAACTTCTTTTACGCCTTGGAAAAAGCCGGCATACTCTTCTTCCATCGTTTCGAGCATTTCTTTACGAGACTTGGCTTGCTGCAGAATTTTATAGGCTTGATATAAATTCGATTCCAATTTCGCATATTTTTGTTTCTGTGCTTCAAGCGTTCGTTTTTCCGTTTGGAAAGAATGAATGTGCTGATTCAACTCAAGTTCAATTCGTTTCAACTCGTTTTCTAAATTTTTTCTTTCGTTTTCAAATTCAGTACGAGAGCTTAAATATTTTTCGTTTTCCTTCGTCAGCCTTTGTTGGCGAGCTTCATATTGCTGCCATTGCTGTTCAATGTACTGCAGCTCATTTTTGATAGACGCTTGATTGTTTAAATGATCGATATAATCGGTTTTTAATGAATCAATCCGTTCGTCTACGTCGTCGGCCAGCTCGTTTAATTGTTTTTGTTTATCAGCGAGTGATTGTTTTAAGGCGAGCGCTTCCTCTTTACAGTTTTCCGTTTCTTGTTTGAGAAGCTCTTTTTCGTTTTGCAAAGATTGAAGACGTTCTGTAAGTTCGATAACATTTTGCCTTAATTGGCTTTCGTTTTGAGCCGCATTTTTCTTTCTTTCTATTAATACCTTTTTTTGCCCTTCCAGTTTCTCCAATTCTTCACTGGCCGCCAACAAAACATTTTGCAAATCACTAATGGATTCATCCAATGCCGTCAGCCGATCCCTCAACTCCGCAAGCCTAGCTTCCTTTTTTTGAATTTCGGCCGATCGAGCCATTTCATCTTTTTTATGACTATCCAGCTCGCTGCTCAATTTTTCCCATCGCTTATGTAATTCTTCAATCTCATAAACGATGCAAGCCACTTCCACCTTTTCTAAATCCTCTTTTTTCTGAAGATAATCTTTGGCGATAGAAGCTTGAATTTTGAGCGGCTCTACTTGGTGTTCCAGTTCGTGCAAAATGTCATTGACCCTGTTCAGATTTTCTTCCGTTTCAGCCAATCTGGCCTCTGCCTTTTTTTTGCGCGTTTTGTATTTCAACACTCCCGCTGCTTCTTCAAAAATGCTTCGTCTGTCTTCCGGCTTGCTGTTCAAAATTTCTTCTACGCGGCCCTGTCCTATCATAGAAAAAGCTTCCCTGCCAAGACCGGAATCCATGAACAACTCGACAATGTCTCTCAATCGGCATGGCTGTTTGTTAATAAAAAACTCGCTTTCACCAGATCGAGTCACCCTTCTAGTGACACTGATTTCATTATATTCCAGCGGCAAAAATTCATCTTCATTATCGAGAACTAACGTAACTTCCGCAAAATTTAAGGCTTTTCGGGTATCACTTCCAGCAAAAATAACATCTTCCATCTTTGATCCGCGGAGCGACTTTGCAGAATGCTCTCCTAATACCCACCTGACGGCATCGGTAATATTGCTTTTCCCCGACCCGTTTGGCCCAACCACTGCTGTTATACCAGGAACAAAATCAATGGTGATTCTGTCAGCAAACGATTTAAAGCCAACGATCTCCAATCGTTTGAGGAACATTTATTTTCCCCCTGTCATTTCTGATTTTGTTTTAGTTTAGACAATGCTTGTTCGGCGGCACGCTGCTCCGCTTCTTTCTTAGACCGCCCTGTCCCTACGCCGAGAACCTGACCGTTTAAGGCAACTTCAGAAACAAATTCCCGATGATGGGCCGGTCCTTTTTCTTGCAGTATACGATACGTTAAAATACCGTTTCCGTCCCTTTGAACCATTTCCTGAAGCTGAGTTTTAAAATCCATCACATGAGAAAAAGCACCGGCATCGATTTTAGGAAACACGATTTTTTCTAAAAACTGGACAACGACCTCTAATCCTTGATCAAGATAAAGAGCCCCTATGAACGCTTCAAACACATCAGCGAGCAAAGCAGGCCGCGTTCGTCCTCCAGTCATCTCTTCTCCTTTTCCCAATCGAATGTATTGACCGAATTGCAGTTCGTTGGAGAATCCGACAAGGGAAGGTTCACATACAACCGCCGCACGCAGCTTTGTTAATTCACCTTCGCTCATGAAAGGATATTTGTTGAATAAATAATTGGATACCGTCAGTTCCAGCACTGCATCTCCTAAAAACTCCAACCTTTCGTTATCATCGTTTGGCTTTTTTCGATGCTCATTCACATAAGATGAATGGGTAAAGGCTTGCATTAAAAGGCTTTGATCATGAAAATCAATTTCAAGCTTCTTTTGCAGCTGCCGAAATCGCTGCTCTTCTATTCTCTTGTCTTCTTTGGATTGTTTCCTCATTACAAAGTTCCTCCACTAGCATAAAATGAAAAACTTCTTAGTCTGAATGCCTCCATCTTCACTCACATAACAAGTTTAGACGAAATATCCTTTCAGCGCAAAATGTTTTCCCAATTTTCTTTTCGGCACAGAGCCTTCTGAAATAATCAGTGTAAAAGTGCAACTTTCATCAGAGTTAATGAAAAAAACTGATGACTAGTTGAACTTTTCGAGCATTATGGTCATGGACATTCAATCATTTGTTTTGGAAAGACGATCATCGTTGATCCTTCGTGTGTTCTGACTAATGGAATGTGAAATGTCATTTCTTCCGTTAAACAATTGCCATTTGCGATATGTATACAGGAGGATTAGAAAAAATCGTATATGGGAATAAATGTGTTTGAAACAAAGATTCTTACAAAAAAAAGCAGCCGCCTCCTTTGGAAGGACGAGCGACCGCTTTAAACTTCTGACGATTATTGTTTACTTTTTATGTAATTAACAGCATCACCGACTGTTACGATTTTTTCAGCTTCTTCGTCAGAAATTTCCATTTCAAATTCATCTTCCAATTCCATGACAAGTTCTACTACGTCAAGAGAATCAGCACCAAGGTCTTCTTTAAAAGAAGCATCAAGCGTCACTTGAGATGCTTCCACTCCTAGGCGGTCCACAACAATTTTAGTTACACGCTCTAAAACGTCGTCCATTCTACTCACCTCCCCTCAAATACTTCGACTTAACTCTTATATCACATGCCCATTCCACCGTCAACCCGCAATATTTGCCCAGTCATATAACTGGAATCAGGCGACGCCAAAAATAAGGCCACTCTTGCAATCTCTTTCGGCTCCCCTATTCGAGCAAGAGGAACTTGTTTGATCATGGCTTCTTTTACTTCTTCTGGCAGGTCTTCTGTCATATCAGTAGATATAAATCCAGGCGCGATCGCATTGACCGTAATTCCCCTCGAAGCAAACTCCTTCGCGGTGGTTTTGGTTAAACCGATTACCCCTGACTTGGCTGCCACATAATTCGCTTGACCTGGATTTCCAGTAATCCCGACAATAGAGGAAATATTGATAATGCGACCACTTCTTTTCTTCATCATGGCCCGTGCTGCTGCCTTTGTACATAAAAAGACACCTTTTAAGTTCGTGTTGATGACAGCATCCCATTCCTCTTCTTTCATTCTCAAAATCAAATTATCTCTCGTAATACCAGCGTTATTGACAAGGATATCTAAACCACCAAAGTAATCGACAACTGATTTTATCATATCTTGAACAGCTTGACTATCCGAAACATCACATTGAACAAGGAGTGCTTTTCTTCCCATTGCTTTAATTTCTTCGGCTACTTCACGGGCTTTTTCTTCACTGCCAGCGTAATTAACAGCTACATCGGCTCCTTCTCTTGCAAACTCAAGTGCTATTTCCCGGCCGATTCCTCTTGAAGCCCCTGTCACAAGGGCCACTTTTCCTTCTAATCTCACACTGTTCCCTCCTTCAGTTCTTGAACGGTGGACCGAATCGATTCTTCGTCCGAAACGGCGAATGTACGAACTCGGCGGTTCACTTTTTTAATCAAACCAGACAGTACTTTTCCCGGCCCAATTTCAATAAAAGTATCAACCCCCAGCTCCAAAAGTGTTTGAATGGTATCTTCCCACAATACAGGAGAATAAAGCTGTTCCAACAGCTTAGCACGAATATCGCTGGCAAGTTGAACCGGACGGGCGTCCACATTGGCGACTACCGGGACTTTGCAGTCATGAATCTCTATTTGATCCAACACTTTTTCCAGTTTTTCTGTAGCAGGCTTCATTAAACTAGAATGGAACGGCCCGCTCACTTGCAGTGGAATGACTCTTTTAGCTCCACGTTCCTTGGCCAGTTCTCCAGCTGTTTCGACGCCTTTTTTTGTCCCCGATATGACAATTTGCCCAGGACAGTTCAAATTGGCTAATTGGACACTATCCCCGCCTTGCGATACTTCTTCCGTCACTTTCAGCAGTTCTTCACGCTCCATGCCCAACACGGCAGCCATTGTCCCTACACCTGCCGGAACTGCTTCTTCCATATAACGTCCACGCATGTGCACAGTATAAACGGCATCTTCGAAACGGAGAGCTCCGGCATAAGTCAACGCAGAATATTCTCCCAGACTGTGTCCAGCGGCATAATCGGCATGAATTCCCTCTTTATTGAGCCTGTTCACTAGCGCCGAACTTACAGTCAATAAAGCCGGCTGAGCATTGTACGTCAGTGTGAGCGTCTCTTGAGGACCATTGAACATAATATCGCTTAACGAGTAACCAAGTTTTTCATCTGCTTTAGCGAAAAGGGCGGCAGCTTCCTGATCTTGTTGTGCCAATTCCTTCCCCATGCCAACTGTTTGTGATCCTTGTCCAGGAAATACAAAGGCTATTTTTCCCATTCTTGTCTCTCCTTACGCTTCTTGATTTTGCAGTTTTTCCGCTTCTTCCTTCACAATTCCGGTTATGTTGTATTTGACCATTTCCTGCGCCTGGCGAAGGGCGTTATAAAAAGCTGTGGCGTTGGAAGATCCATGAGCCTTAATGACTGGTGCTTTCAACCCAAGGAGCCCGGCGCCTCCATATTCCGAATAATCCATTTTCTTTTTCAGCCCTGATAATTCCGATTTCATCAAGCTAGCTCCCAATTTTGTTTTCCATGACGACAGCATGACTTCTTTTGTCATAGAAAAAACAGAAAGAGCCGTTCCTTCGATTGTTTTTAACACCATATTTCCGGTAAATCCGTCTGTCACAACGACATCCGCTGCCCCCTGAAGCAAATCTCTTGCTTCCACATTGCCCGTAAAGTTGAGATTTGTATGGGACAATAGATCAAATGTCGATTTCGTCAGTTCATTTCCTTTTTTCTCTTCGGTTCCAATATTCAAAAGTCCTACCCGCGGACGGGATATTCCCCGAACTTTTTCAGAGTATATCGTCCCCATCAAAGCATATTGAAGCAAGTTCTCCGGTTTTGCTTCAGCATTGGCTCCCAAGTCAAGCATTAAAAAGCCTTTTCCGTCAACTGTCGGCAACGTGATGGCGAGAGCCGGACGGGAAATTCCCGGAATTCTTCCAACCACGAACAGTCCCGTGGCCATTAAAGCCCCTGTGTTTCCGGCAGACACGCACGCATCTGCTTCTCCTGATTTTACCGCTTCAGCCATTAAAACCATGGATGAATTTTTTTTCCTTCTAACTGCTTTTACGGGTTCATCCGTCCCCAGAATGACTTCATCCGTATGTACAATTTTCACTCGATCGCTTGCTTTTAAATACTGTTTAATCTCTTGTTCTTTTCCAAACAAAACAATTTCTAAATCCGGAAACTCTTCTAAAGCCCTGTTTGTTCCCAGCACTATTTCTTTCGGGGCGTTGTCACCGCCCATGGCGTCTACTGCTATTTTCATAGTTCTTCATCCTTTGTTGTTGATTTCGAACGAAACATAGTAAATTCTCCATAAAATACCAGCTCTTGTCCAACATAACTTCTTACTTTCACAATCGCTCTTCCCGTTTCCGTTTGAGGATTTGATACTTTCGCCTTTGCTACTACCCTCTCTCCTTCTTTGACAGAACGGGTAAAGTGAATGTTGGCTTTTTCCGTAAGAGCAAGCTCATCATTGATCACAGCGACTGCAAGCGAATTGGCTTGGGCAAAAAGATGATGGCCTCTGGCAATTTTATTTCTGCTAAAAACATGTTCTTCTTTCACATCAAAAATGGAGATGGCGCTCTTATCAAGTTCTATATCAACAATATCACCGATCACTTCTTCAATCGGGAGAGAACGGACTTCGTTCCGAAATCGCTCTTCTGCCACGTGTTTAATCCGTTCCCGCAACTCCGGGATGGAAAGTTCCATACGATCTAATCGAATGGTTTGCACACTCACACGAAATCGTTCTGCTAATTCTTCGTCGGTGATAAAAGGATTGTCTTCAATTGTCTCCTGGAGCCTTTTTTGCCGTTCTTTTTTGGATAATCTCATATTATACACCATCCGATATTAGTACTAGGTACTAACAGTAGTATATAATCAAAAAATATAGAATGCAAGATCATATTGGCATTCCGTTCGTAATTTGTAAACGTTTTTCTTCCTCAACCGAGACAATCATTCAAATCTTTCCTCCCGACGAGTGAGAGTAAAGGATGCGGAAGGAAACGACCTCTCTTTTTTGGTTAATCCAGCTTTTCGCCAGACAGGACTCCCGACTCTTGTAAATACGTGCGCAGCGGTTCGTATTCTTCGGTGGTCCAAAAAGCATCTGACTGGATAAGCTCGGCCGCATCTTTCCGGGCTGTTTCCAGCGCACGATAATCATGAACGACATCAGCCACTTTAAAATCTGGCAACCCGCTTTGTTTTTTCCCAAATAAATCTCCCGGTCCGCGCAATTCCAAGTCTTTTTCGCTTAAAACGAACCCGTTGTTCGTTTCCGTCATAATTTTCATACGTTCTTTACCTACTTCTGTTTTAGGATCAGCGATTAGAATACAATACGATTGCTCATTCCCTCGTCCAACACGTCCCCTTAATTGATGCAGCTGAGCAAGTCCGAAACGATCAGCATCATAAATCACCATAATGGTAGCATTTGGAACATTCACTCCGACCTCGACAACAGTTGTGGAAACAAGAACATGAATTTCATTGCGACTAAATGCATTCATCACTTGGTCTTTCTCCTCAGCACTTAGTCGTCCGTGCATCAGCCCGATGTTGTAGCGGTTGTGAAAATAATGGGTTAATTGGGCATGAATATCGATGGCATTTTGCACGTCCAGCTTTTCAGATTCCTCAATCAGCGGGCAGATCACATATGCCTGCTTATTTCGACGCAGCTCCTTTTCCATAAAGGCTAGAACACGTTCAAACATATCATGCTTTGCCCAATACGTTTCAATCGCTTTTCGTCCTTTTGGCATTTCATCAATGATGGACACATCCATCTCTCCAAAAGCGGTGATCGCCAGCGTTCTCGGTATCGGCGTCGCCGTCATAAACAACACATCGGGATTTTCTCCTTTTTCCCGCAACACTCTTCTTTGTTCAACTCCGAATCGATGCTGTTCATCCGTAATGACCGTGCCTAATTGTTTGAAATTTACATCCTCTTGTATGAGAGCGTGAGTACCTACCAAAATATCAATGTCTCCGTTTTCCAGCTGTTCCAATACCTGTTTTCTTTTCTTTCCTTTTACAGAACTTGAAAGCAGCTCAACGGTGACGTCAAAAGGTTCAAAAAGTTCACGTAAAGACGCCGTATGCTGTTCCGCCAATATTTCCGTCGGCACCATCAAGGCTCCTTGATTGCCTGCTGTAATCGTTGCATATAAACAAACGGCAGCCACGACAGTTTTTCCCGAACCAACATCTCCTTGAAGCAATCGGTTCATACGGTAAGGCGATTTTAAATCGGCGCAAATTTCATTGATCACACGTTTCTGAGCATTAGTCAGAGGAAATGGCAAATGTTGAATAAATTCTCTAAGTTTTTTCACATCATAATGTTGCTCTTGACCTTTTGAATGCTCTCTCTCAAATTTTCGCAACGCCTGTATTTTTAATTGGAAGTATAGAAATTCCTCGTACACAAAACGACGGCGCGCCTGTTTTAATTCCTGCGCGTTTTTCGGGAAATGTATCGCCCGAATGGCTTCCCGGCGACCCGGTAATTTATAATTTTCAAGAAATGCGGTCGGTAGATTTTCTCGAATATAATCTCCATATTCATTAAGGGCGGTTGCAATAAATTTTTTCAACATATTGGACGTGATGTTTCCCTTTAAAGAATATACCGGTTCAAATTCGCTGCGATATGAGTAGGGACCGAGATGATAGTGTTGCACAGTGATCGTTTGACGGTGGCGATCCCATTTTCCGGTGACTGTGATCGTATCGTTCAGTTTGATTTTTTTCTTTAAAAAGGGCTGATTGAAAAAGACCGCTGTCACTAAATAGCGATCTACAAGAAGTTTAAACGTTAAACGTGATTTTTTCCGACCGTAATACATGACAGAAGGATCACTGTGAACTTTCCCTTCGACCGTTACCCTCTCTTCATGAGGGACATCGGCCAAGTCTCTCAAGCGGTAATCTTCGTACCTGTAAGGAAAATATTCCAATAAGTCCTTAATGGAGTAAATGTTCATTTCCGCAAGCGAATTGGCTGTTTCTTTACCGATCCCTTTTAAAACACCAACGTCTCGAGAAAGCAGATTATTCACGGTTATTTTGCGATGTCTCCCCCTTATTACGGACATCTCCTACAGGAGAGCCACCGCATCCCCCCCTTCTGCTGTGACTATCATTATCGTGAATGGCAAAGATACTTTTGACAGAGGCAGCACCTTTCTATCACTTTTTTACTTTGGCTAAAGCTTTCTGTTTCGTGATTGAATTCAAAAAGGGTTAATAGTCCCGTTTCACACAGCCGCCATATTCCATCTTTCCCAACGAAATCATTTTTTTAATTAAAATGATTTCCATACGAAATAGAAGGGGAATATCCCCTTCTATTCGTCGACTTCCCAATATTCGATTTAGTTCCTTTTCCTATTCAATCGAAATAATAAAAGAATAAAGCGGTTGCTTTCCATTATGAACTTCTATTTCCAAATCCTCATATTTCTCTTCAATGAAAGCAACGAGTTCTTCTGTTTCTTCTTTGGAAACATCTTCACCATAAAAAATGGTGATAATTTCACTATCTTCTTCCACCATATTCTCAATTAAATGTATGGCAGCTTCCATTTTATCTTTGCTGGTCGTTACAATCTTTCCATCTAAAATGCCCATAAAATCATTTTTAGCAATGGAAATGCCGTCAATCGCCGTATCTCGAACGGCATACGTAATTTGTCCCGTCTTAACATGAGCCATCGCTTCCGCCATAGCTGCCTGATTTTTCTCCAAACTTTGGTCTGGACGAAAAGCAAGCAGAGCGGCTATTCCTTGGGGAACCGATTTCGAAGGGACCACCACTACTTCTGCATCAATCATTTCTTTTGCCTGTTCCGTTGCTAAAATAATGTTCTTATTATTTGGGAGAATGATGACTTTTTCAGCGTTAACTTCCTGCGCCGCTTTGACGATGTCCTCCGTACTTGGATTCATCGTTTGTCCGCCCGGAATGACTGCAGAAGCTCCTATGCTCTTGAACATTTCAGCAATTCCTTCTCCCATGGCAACCGTTACAATCCCATACGGCTGTTTCTCTTTCTTCTTTGTATCCGTATGCAGCTGTTGGTGGGTTTCCCCTACAATTTGACTATGCTGTTCACGCATGTTTTCGATTTTTATTTTAATGAAGCTTCCATATTGCTGTCCATATGTAAGCACTTCACCAGGTCGTTCCGAGTGGATATGTACTTTAGCCACTTCGTCATCTGCAACAACAAGCAGAGAATCGCCAAATTGGCTAAGGTCTTCCCGAAATTTTTCTTCTGAAAATGGATGATCTTTGAGTTTCTCTTTTTCCAAACGAACCATAAACTCCGTACAATAGCCATACACAATGTCTTCTGTTTTCATGAAGCTTTGAGCTTTATGATGTTCCGCTTTGACGAGTTCGTCAAGCGTCGGTTCAATCGCAGGAGTTCCGGGCAATTGTTCCCCTTTTAAAGCGGCTAAAAATCCTTCATATACAAGGACAAGCCCTTGTCCCCCGCTGTCGACTACCCCCACTTCCTTTAACACCGGGAGCAATTCTGGGGTTCGTTTCAAAGAGCTTTTCGCTTCTTCCAGCAATGCTTCCGTCACTTTCACAATATCGCGCTCATGCTTAGCCGTTAGAACGGCTTTTTTTGCAGCATCTTTCGCAACCGTTAATATCGTTCCTTCTACCGGCTTCATGACCGCTTTATAAGCTGTATCTACTCCAGCTTCAAAAGCATTAGCGAATTCTTGGCTATTAATCCATTCTTTTTGTTCAATTGCTTTAGCAAACCCACGGAATAATTGGGAAAGAATCACACCTGAGTTGCCGCGCGCTCCCATCAATAATCCTCTTGCAAGGGAAGCCGCAGTCTTACCTACATGATCTGTTAAATGTTCTTGAACTTCCTTAGCTCCGGAAGTCATAGACAAATTCATGTTTGTTCCCGTGTCGCCGTCAGGAACAGGGAATACGTTTAATGCATTGACCATTTGTGCATTGGCAGCCAAGTTATTGGCACCGGCAATGATCATTTCCGCAAAACGCTTACCATCCAAAGATGTTATCGACACGTATTTTTTCCTCCTCACTAAGGGTTCGTCACCCTGACACCTTGTATAAAAATATTGACTGTATCAACTGACAGCCCAACTGTTTGATCAAGTGTATATTTTACTTTCGTTTGAACGTTATGGGCCACTTCGGAAATTTTCGTTCCATAGCTAACGATAATGTACATATCGATATGAATCCGATCGCCTTCTTGCCGAACAATCACGCCACGGGTGAAATTTTCTCGTCTCAAAATTTCCGTTAATCCATCTTTCAGTTGATTTTTGGACGCCATACCCACTATGCCGTAACAATCTACAGCAGCTCCACCGGCAATAGTGGCAATGACTTCATTAGAAATATCTACCGTTCCATACTTCGTTTTTAGCTCAATCGACATGAAAAGAGCCCTCCTTATCGGATTCTTCCTTTGTTACAAACATTTTACTATACATAGGGGCTTTTTAAAAGTGAACCTTCCGTTCTTATCATTCCAAATTAATCGATCAGCGTCAAGGTGTTTTTCTTGAAAGATATTTTGTTCCAGTTTTTGTCTCCTATTCGTAAATTCCTATCATATTAAAAATAAGTCCTCTTCCCTTCTGTCCTTGTGAATCAACCAAACCCAACTTATTTTATTACAAGAAGAGATGAGAAATGACTCTTTCATTCTTGCTTTTCCTTCCTTTTCTATCATACAGATCAATGAACGTACAGCCAGATGGCTTCTATTGAACATCAAATTTTGTGCATGAGTACAACAGACAGCTGTTTAATCCTTCAAAATCCATTTTAACTGTGAACAAAAGCTTTGCCTCCCATGATTTGGTCATTTTTTACATCTTAATAGCTAAAAAGCCAGAGATTCATCGGTGTCTTTTCCCTTCCTGATATTGCATTAACCAATATTCTATGTTAAATTATATTAGTGTCTGTTTGAAGATAAGGAAGTAATGAAATTGAACATTTTCAGCTTCTGCAGTTAGGAGGGAATCAAATGGCAAAACAATGCGTGATTACTGGTCGCAGAACGCGTACCGGAAATAGACGTTCCCACGCTATGAATGCCAACAAGCGTACTTGGGGAGCAAACTTACAAAAAGTGCGCATTCTAGTTAACGGTAAGCCAAAACGGGTTTGGGTTTCTGCAAGAGCTTTAAAATCCGGAAAAGTTGAACGTGTATAATGACAATAAGCACCCACTCTCGGGTGCTTGTTTTTTATCCCGTCATATAATATAATGAATGATCTGCAGCCATTCCATTTTCACTTCAACGGCCATTTCAGGTGACCATTTTCGCTTTCCTCTCGTTTCTCTTTTTTACGCTTTCACCCATTTATGTCTCATGAAAAGGGGGGTGAGTCCAAAGGCCTGACTCACTCAATCACTCAAGACACGCTACGCTGGGCAGTTCATAGCATGCTGAAAAATCTGGCCTTCCGCCCGACGTCAGCCCCTTGGAAACCATTTCTCTTTTCTCTTTATCCTTTTTTAAAGGTACCAAGCATTGCCCGGACAATTCCGCCTAAAAATCTAGGCAATTTAATCGTATAAAATTTCATTCCATGTCCCTCCCCATTCATCTGAAGGATGATAATGGTCTATTCGCCATATTATATTCAAACAAAGGAAATAAGTACGTATCGTCCTAACGTGCCGGACTGATTGGCATTTCATCGGAACTTCTTACCATCATTAATATGCCGCTTGTAAAGGAAAAAGTACCTTTTTCTTCAATCAGTTCATTGCTTATGCATCGAGTCGATCCAAATATTGCCGTATAATTATGTAAAGGATATTTAAACCCTGTAAGCGTTAATCCTTCAACATGGCCGTTCACAGGAAGAAAAGAAACATATGGCTTATCAGGAAGTTTTCGTATTTCATATTTTTTCGGACGATGAACCGAGATGATATTTTGGCGATCGATGATCTTAAAATCTATAGAGCTTTTGCTCCATTTCTCATTCACAAGCAAACTGATATTAGCCAAAAAATGATCCAGCCTCCCGCCGGTGGCGCCAAACAGAGAGATGGTGTTTGGATTTTGCTTTACACCGTATTCGATGGCTAGCTCCATATCGGTTTCATCTTTTTCCGGTCTGTATTTTTTAATATTTCGCACTTTTTCCTTTATTCGCTTCCATTCGCTCTCTCGAATGGAATCAAAATCACCTACAGCGAGATCAGGCACAATTTGTTCATCCAGCAAATATTGCACGCCTTTATCGACCCCGATCCAATACATCTCTTGTCCATCAAACGCTTTTAAATCCGGTATACATATACGGGGACCGCCTGCCACAATGCCCACATTCATCCATATTCCTCCTATCGATTCCCATGAATGCATCTATAGCAATGAGTACTGATTTTAAACTTTTCCAAACGGGAAACGCCTAATGTGCAAATATTTTTTCCCTCTTCTTAGCGAATCAACCATTAAAAAAAGGGAGGGAGGTCCTCCGCCTTTTCTATGAAACTATTGTGTAAGAGTATAAAGATGGAGGATACAACAATATCCTTTATCCATTATTGTTCCAGTCGTTTACGGATCAAGCTGATCGCTTTTTGGCGATCTTCCTGATTAAAAATGGCTGAGCCGGCCACTAACACGTTCGCGCCGGCATCGACGCATAATTTTGCTGTTTCTGCGTTGATACCGCCATCCACTTCAATTTCGACATCAAGACCGTTTTCACTCACTAATTGCCGCACTTGACGAATTTTCGGAAGAACAGTATCGATAAAGGTTTGTCCGCCAAATCCAGGATTGACGGTCATGACGAGAACTAAATCAACGTCATTTAGCACATGACGGATCATTTCTACAGGGGTAGCCGGATTGACCGCTACACCTGCCTTTACTCGCAGCGAACGGATGTGTTGAATCGTGCGATGAAGATGCGGACACGCTTCCACATGGACCGTAATATAATCAGCACCTGCTTTGGCAAATGTGTCAATATAAGCATCCGGGTTTTCAATCATTAAGTGGACATCCAGCGGCAGCTTCGTAACAGGTCGGACGGCTTCGACAATCAACGGTCCCATCGTAATGTTAGGGACAAAATGTCCATCCATCACATCCACATGAATGTAGTCGGCCCCGCCTTTTTCAACTTCTTTCACTTCTTCCCCTAATTTCGAAAAATTGGCGGAAAGGATGGAAGGTGCAATTTTGATCATAGTCCATCAATACCTCGGCTTTCTCTCTTTTATTTCAACTAAAAACTGTTGGTAATGATCATAACGATAAGCGGGAATTTTCTTCATTTCCACCGCTTCTCTCACTGCACATTTTGGTTCATTCAAATGACGACACCCTCGGAACTTGCAATATTGACTTAGTTGATGAATTTCCGGAAAACAAGACGACAATTCATCAAGGTCCAAGTCTCCTAATTCAAGGGAGCTAAAACCAGGAGTATCGGCCACAAGACCATTATCTATTTCAATCAATTCCACATGGCGAGTGGTATGTTTTCCCCTTCCCAGCGAATCGGAAATATCTTTCGTCTCTAATTGTAAGTCTGGACGCAATGCATTCAAAAGCGAAGATTTACCGACACCAGATTGTCCAGCAAACACCGATGTTTTCTCTTGCAAAACAGCACGAATTTGATCTAAGCCGCTCCCGTTTTTAACAGATGTGGTAATGACTTGATAGCCGATTTCCCTGTAATCCTCACAGTATGAGTGGATTTTTTGTTCGTCTTCCGGCGAAAGCAAATCCATTTTTGTGAGGCATATGATCGGTGTGATCGCTTTAGATTCGATTAACACAAGGAAACGGTCCAAAAGCCCGAGATGAAAATTGGGACGCGCCACTGAAAAAACCAAAATGGCTTGGTCTACGTTCGCAATGGGCGGACGGATCAGCTCATTTTTGCGCTTCTCTATGCTTAAAATATATCCTTCCTGATTGCTTTCCAACTGATATTCCACATAATCACCGACAAGAGGGGAAATTTTTTGTTTTCGAAACACCCCTCTTCCTCGGCATCGAACCACTTTTTCTCCATCTAATACATAATAAAATCCGCTCAGCGCTTTAATAATTTTTCCATTAGCCATTGCATTCCTCCTTACTCAAAATGATTTTCTTACAGGTAAGACTTTTAAAGCCAACGGATCGCTCAAGAAAAATAGTTGGTCAAAGTTGTCGTTATGGACTTACTCGTCATCCGGAAAAGGGACCATTTCGTCAATGATGACTTTTTTATCTCTAACCACTTTATATCCTGCTTTTTTGCCACTGGCAATCGTCAATGAAATCGTTTTTCTCGTGTCTTCATGAATGAAAAAAGTCTCATATGGTACAGTCATGCTGTTGTTTGCGTCTTCGATGTAAATGACCACTTCTTGAGGCTTTCCTTCTTCATCCGGTTCATATGGAATGAACAATTCTTTTGTAACGGTTTTAGGCGGAATTTCTTTTTTGCCTTTTGACAGCACAACTTCCACTCTATCCCCTTTGTTTAACAGCGTACCGGCTGAAGGATTTTGAGAGATTACCAGCCCTTCCGGCACACTGTCAGAATAATCTCTTCTGACAATGTCCACTTTTAAACCGCTTGTGGCCGCATAATCTTTCAAACTTTTCTCGTTGTAATCAGTCAAATCAATCAGCGATACCTTTTCCGGACCCCTGCTTACCGTAAATGTCATCTCTGTTTCTTCCGGAACGACTTTTTCATTTGGCCCCGGATCTTGGTCTATGATGGTTCCCGGCGGGTGATCGTCATATATCTCTACTTTACGGATCCTTTTAAAATGTTCTTTTTCCAACATGTCGGCGATTTCATTATAATCCCGATCACGATAATCATCCAGTTTAAATGTTTTTTTCCCGGAGCTTACATACAGATCAACAGAAGATCCCTCTTTTACTGTTTGATTAGCACCAGGTTTGGTATAGATGACCTTTCCTGCCGGTACATGATCGCTAAACCTTTCGATCGTGTCTCCAACTTTCAATCCATCCGTCACCAATTTCGAAACGGCGTCATCCACCGTTTTCCCATGAACATCCGGCACCTTGATTTCTTTCGGTCCCAATAAATCCGGGATCACAAAGACGCTCCCCGCTGCCAACAACAAGAGCAAGAAAATTCCGATTACAATCCAAGGCCATTTTTTTCTTTTCTTTTTTTCCGGCTTGTCCGACCCACTGTTCGTTTCTTCTTTTAATGGGTAAACAGCCGTCGATTCTAAATCATCTACCGGAAGTGGACCTTTAATGGCAGGTATGACTTTTGTTTCTTCTTCGTCCACCAAAATGGTAAATTTCGGTTCATTCAGTCGGCTCGGTTCAAGAGCAGTCCTTATATCTTCTTCCATTTCTTCCACGCTGTTATAACGGTAAAAAGGGTCTTTGCAAGTAGCTTTCAGCACAATATTTTCCACACTTTGCGGAATTTCCGGAAATTTTTCCCGCAAAGAGGGGGTATTGGATTGCAAATGTTTTAAGGCGATGGAAATAGCTGTTTCTCCTGAAAATGGCAAATTTCCTGTCAGCAGTTCATACATTACAATACCAAGAGAGTAAATGTCTGATTTTTTTGTTGCTACTCCTCCTCGAGCTTGTTCAGGAGAGATGTAATGCACAGATCCGAGAAAAGAGTTGGTTTGGGTAATCGACGTCGCACTTAAAGCCATCGCAATGCCAAAATCGGTAATTTTGACATGACCATTGTGATCGATCAAAATATTCTGCGGTTTAATATCACGGTGAATAATCGAATTGCGGTGTGCATGGGCGATAGCAGAAGTCAGCTGACTCATGATGTCTAGCACTTTCTCCACCGGGATAGGGGAATGCTGCATTATGTATTGTTTTAAAGTCATTCCATCCACATATTCCATCACAATGTAAAAAATATTGTCTTCTTCTCCCACATCATAAATATTCACGATATTCGGGTGAACAAGACTGGTTGCCGATTGAGCTTCTCTTTGAAAACGGCGTATAAATTCTTCTTCTTCGGCAAAATCCATTCTCAATACTTTTAGAGCCACATCTCGGTCCAATATGATATCTCGTGCTAAATAGACATGCGCCATCCCGCCTCCGCCAATCATTTCGATTACTTTGTATCTTCCGCTGATTCTCCTGCCGGCAAGCATTCCGATCACCCGCTTTCACTCCCGGCTGTCTGGTGTAAAATCACAATGGTGATATTATCCTCTCCGCCTTCTTGATTGGCTAAGTCAATGAGCGTTTGAGCTTTTTCCGCCAACGGAAGTTCCCCTTTAATCACTTCTTCCATTTTCGCTTCCGAAACTTTATTGGAAAGGCCATCCGAGCAGAGCAGCAAATAATCGCCATCTTCAAAGGTGATGCTTAGCACATCGGCAGCTACTTCCTCCTCTGTCCCAAGGGCTTTCGTCAAAACATTTTTGCGGGGGTGATGTTCAGCATCCTCTTTGGTGATTTGTCCTGTTCTTACAAGTTCGTTCACTAAAGAATGATCTTCCGTCAGCTTTTGAAAGCCGTTTTCATTCAAAATATAACAACGGCTATCCCCGATATTGGCAATCGTGCAGAAGCGGCTTGTGCAAACCGCAGCCACAATGGTCGTGCCCATACCCGAACATTCAATATTTTCCCTTGAGTGGGATAAAATCTTCTCATTCACTTTGACAATGGCCGTCTTTAGCCATTCTTCCGCCTTGTCAGGGGTGGAAATCATCTCTGTTTGCTGCCACTCTTTTTGCAATTCTTTGATCGTCATTTCACTGGCGACATCTCCAGCATTGTGGCCGCCCATTCCATCGGCCACAATGGCCAAGAGGTCACCGGATGAGTTGCGAAAAATTCCGCCGCTGTCTTCGTTATGCTGGCGGACTAATCCTTTATCAGTCTTAAACACTGACTCCATAAGCGGTCACCTCGTTTCTTCTTTCCGCTCCTTAGCGCGGAGTTGCCCGCAAGCAGCGTCAATATCATGCCCGTGTTCACGGCGAATCGTTACATTGATTCCGTGTTTTTTCAACGTTTTCTCAAATTTAAAGATTTGGCTTCTCGGCGTCCGAACATAATTTCGTTCCGGAACATAGTTCACTGGAATTAAATTGACATGACACTTTAGATCTTTGATCAGCTCGGCCAATTCTTCGGCGTGTTCAACCGAATCATTTACTCCGCCGAACAATCCGTATTCAAAGCTGACTCTTCTGCCTGTTTTTTCAATATAATACTTTACGGCTTCGATTAAATCCGGCAATTTGTATGCGCGGTTAATTGGCATTAATTTGCTGCGAAGCTCATTATTAGGAGCATGGAGGGAAATGGCGAAATTAATTTGCAAATTTTCATCGGCAAATTGATAGATTTTCGGTATGATTCCGCTTGTAGAAACCGTAATATGGCGAGCGCCGATATTGAGTCCTTTTTCATGGTTGATAATTTTTAAAAACGAAAGCATTTGATCATAATTATCAAACGGTTCTCCAATTCCCATAATGACGACGGAACTGACCCGTTCTCCCATTTCATCGAGCGCTTTTTGCACATGCACCGCTTGCGCCACGATTTCCCCCGCCTCTAAATTTCTTTTTAATCCTCCTAAAGTTGAGGCACAAAATGTGCATCCAATCCGGCATCCAACTTGTGTGGTCACGCAAACCGAATTTCCGTATCGATGACGCATTAGCACCGTTTCAATAGAAAATCCATCATGCAATTCAAATAAAAATTTAATGGTGCCATCTTGAGAAGTTTGTTGAACAATCGTTTTCAATGTGGTGATAGTAAAGTGTTCCGCCAGTTTATCCCGAAGGCTTTTCGGCAAATTCGTCATTTCTTCAAACGACGTGACCCGTTTCTTATAGAGCCAATCATAAATTTGTTCTGCTCTGAAAGGTTTTTCGCCATGATGGCGGATCCATTCTTTCAACTCAGGCAGTTCCATTGAGTAGATAGAAGGCGGCCTGTCTTCTATCATTTTCTTAGATTTTTTCGTCATCGTGATTGTCTGTTCCATTTTCATTCATCCTTCTTTCTAAAACAGCTGATAAAAAATCCATCTCCGCCAAAATCTTGAGGAAAAATTTGAAGAAAATGTCCCGTTACAAACGGCTGCACCGCTTCCGGCAGATGATCCAACGGCTCGGGTTCAAATTCAGGATGGCGATCAAGAAATCGATTGGCGGTACCTTCATTTTCTTCTTGGTCCACCGTACAAGTACTGTAGATCAAAAGGCCGCCGGATTTCAAAAGAGGTGCCTGGGCGTCCAATATTTCCAATTGTATTTTCTGCAAAGACTGAAGATCTTCCTGTTTTTTGACATATTTTATATCCGGCTTCCGTCTTAAAACGCCTAGTCCAGAGCAGGGGGCATCGACTAAAATACGGTCGAAAGATTGCGGCGGGAACTTTTCTCCTCCTTTACGGCTATCAAGAGGGAGGGAGGAAATATTTTCAAGACCTAATCGAACTGCATTTTCTTCAATCAATTTGATTTTATGAGGATGTAAATCAAGAGCATACACTTTTCCTGTTCCCTGCATTTTTTCCGCCATATGGGTCGTTTTCCCGCCGGGAGCAGCGCAGGCGTCAAGGACAACCATTCCGGGTTCCAGTTTCATGGCGTGCGCTACCAGCATAGAACTTTCATCTTGAATGGTCATCAACCCTTTCTGAAAAGCGGACGATTGGGCTGCGTTCCCTTTCAAAACTCGAATGGCTTCCGGCAAAATCGGACTTTCTTCTGCTGAAAATCCTTCTTGGCGCAAGCTGATTAAAACTTCCGCCCTATCTGCTTTCGTTTCATTCACGCGCACCGTTTGAACAGGAACGGACAAATTGGTTTCACACATCGCTATTGTTTTTTCCAATCCGAATTGACGAATCCAGCGCTTGACAAGCCACTCCGGATGACTTGTCTCAATCGAAATTCGCTTGACTGGATCCGTGATCGCATCTAATGCTGGCAATCCCTTTCGTTGTATGGAGCGAAGCACGCCATTGACCATGCCGGCAATTCCTTTATGGCCCCGTTTTTTGGCTATTTCCACCGCTTCGAATATAACAGCACGGTCAGGAACTTTGTCTAAATACACCATTTGGTACAAAGATAATCGCAATAAATTTCGTACCCATGATTTTAGCTTGTGTTTCAAAAACGGTGCCAAAAAATAATCCAGCGTAAATTTTCTTTGTATCGTCCCATATGTTAATTCTGTCAATAAACCGGCATCCGGACCTGTTAAATCGTATTTTTGAATAGCTGAATTCAGCAATAAATTACTGTATGACTGATTTTGTTCGACTGCTTCCAACAGTTCAAGCGCAGCCTCGCGAACATTTTTCTTTTTTTTCTCCATTTCAATCTCCCAATTTCATTCCAATTTGCAGAGATCCGGCTCCTCTCAAAAACTGTTCTGCTTTCATCCTCTTTTTTCCGGCTGGCTGGAGCTCCGTAATCTTGATGCCTGTTTCATTTCCGGAAGCGACGAGAATTCCGTCATTTTCTATCGCCATGATGGTTCCGGGTTCTTGTTTTTCAGGGAGCGTTTGTTTTTCTCCCCACCAAATTTTCACTATATTCCCATCAAGTGTAGTATAGGCAACCGGCCAAGGATGCAAACCACGTATATGATTGTAAATATCCTCACCCGGCTTGGTCCAATCAATTTTTTCCTGCTCTCGCTTAATATTGTGAGCAAATGTCGCCCGACTCTCGTCTTGCTTAATCGGCGTGATTTCGCCATTTATAATTTTTGGAAGCGTTTTGGAAAGCAATTCGGCCCCTTCCCTGCTTAATTTGTCATGCAAGATGCCGACATGATCCGTTTCTTCGATCGGCACTTCCACTTGGCTGATAATATCTCCGGCATCCAATTTTTCTGCCATATACATGATGGTGATGCCTGTTTTCTTTTTGCCTTGTATGATCGCGTAGTGGATCGGCGCTCCGCCGCGAAGTTCCGGCAAAAGAGAAGCATGAACATTTATACAGCCGTATTTGGGTGCTTCAAGCAGTTCCTTTGGCAAAATTTGTCCGTAGGCTGCGGTCACGACGATATCCGGCTTGAAACTCAATATCGTTCGCAATTCGTCTGAGTTTCTCAATTTTTCTGGCTGGAGAACGGGAATGCCATGTTTTTCTGCTTCTACTTTAACAGGAGGCGGAGTGAGTATTTTTTTGCGGCCAACAGGGCGGTCAGGCTGTGTCACAACCGCTTGAATTTCATAGCCGTCTTCTATTAGCCTTCTTAGAATAGGAACAGAAAAATCGGGTGTTCCCATAAATACAATCTTGATCATTCAGCCTCATACCCTTCCAACGATTCTTTTTCTATATATTTATCTACTTTAGTAGTAAACAAAATACCGTGAAGATGATCAATTTCATGTTGAATCGCCCTTGCCAAAAAACCATTGGCTTCGATGATGAAAGTTCGACCTTTCCAATCTTTTGCCCTTACCTTCACGTAATAGGGCCTTGTCACTTCCCCGTATAGACCGGGAATACTTAAACAGCCTTCTATATCTGTTTGGGTCCCTTTTGTTTCCAAAATTTCCGGATTGACAAGTGCGATCATTCCATTTTCGTCTCCGATATCCACAACTGCTACTTGGAGATCGATCCCGACTTGAGGAGCGGCCAGACCAACCCCGTCCGCCTCTAACATTGTTTCGTGCATATCTTTAATCAATTTTTTTAAATGTTTATCAAAAGATGTCACTCGCTTGCATTCTTTTTCTAATATTTCTGCCGGATAAGTGACAATAGGTAATATCGCCAAAACTTTTCCTCCTAACTTACATCATCACAAACGGATTGATATCCACTGCTATTTGCAAATGAGAATAGGATCCTTGTCCGTTATACTGTTCCAATATCGATTTCAACGTATCGGAAAGCATTGGTTCATGCTTGTATTTTATCAAACATTGATAGCGATATCTATCATTGATCCGAGGAATGGGAGAAACAGTCGGTCCGAGAACAACCGTTTTATTGGAGAGCCGGCTGCGGATGAATTTCGTAATTTTTTCTGTTACGGAGGCTGCCACGAGCGGATCCTCATGGCTGACATTGACAAGGGCCAAATAATAAAACGGAGGATAACTTCCCAATTTTCTCATGATCATCTCCCGCTGATAAAAACGCTCAAAATTTTGTTGACCGGCAAGCTGTATGCTGTAATGTTCAGGGGTATAGGTTTGAACAACCACTTCTCCTTGCAATTCATGCCTGCCGGCTCGTCCGCTCACCTGGGTTAATAGCTGAAACGTTTTTTCTGACGAGCGGAAATCGGGAAGATGCAGCATCGTATCCGCACTTAACACCCCGACAAGTGTAATATTCGGAAAATCCAGCCCTTTCGCAATCATTTGCGTTCCTAGTAAAATATCGGCTTTTCCTTCTGAAAACTGGCGCAGAAGAGTTTCGTGAGCGCCTTTTTTTCGTGTCGTATCCACATCCATTCTAATGACTCTGGCCTCAGGCAGCAGCTTTCCCAATTCTTCCTCTACTTTTTGTGTTCCGGTCCCAAAATAGCGAATATATGGGCTGCCGCATTCCGGGCAAACAGACGGCGCTATTGTTTCATAGCCGCAATAATGGCATTTCATTTCATTTGAAAAATGGTGATATGTTAATGAAATGTCGCAATGCGGACATTGAACGACATAGCCGCAGTCTCGGCACATGACAAAGGAGGAATGTCCTCTTCGGTTTAAAAGCAGCACGGTTTGTTCGCCCTTTTCCACTCTATCTTTTAACTTTTCAAATAGAGACCTTGAAAATATCGAACGATTGCCAGCCCGCAGCTCTTCTCTCATATCGACAATTTCCACTTCAGGAAGATCGCGGTGATTCATACGGTTTTTCAGCGTTAATAAATGGTATACACCTTTTTGCGCCCTCGCGAAACTTTCCAACGAAGGAGTGGCGCTTCCTAAAATGACGGGACAATTAAAATGCTGTGCTCTTTTGATCGCGACGTCCCTAGCATGATATCGCGGAGTTTCTTCTTGTTTATAGCTTGTCTCATGTTCCTCATCAATGATGATGATCCCGATGTTTTCAAACGGCGCAAAAATAGCCGAACGAGCTCCCACCACTACTTTCGCTTCTTTTTTTAAAATTTTCCGCCATTCATCATACTTTTCGCCAATGGACAATCCGCTGTGCAAAACGGCTACATCATCACCAAATCGGCTTTTAAAGCGATGAACCATTTGCGGTGTCAGAGAAATTTCCGGTACGAGCACAATGGCTTCTTTTCCTTTTTCCAGTACCTTTTGGATCGATTGCAAATAAATCTCTGTTTTTCCGCTGCCTGTCACTCCGTATAATAAAAAAGTTTCATGCTTTTCTTCTTCCAAAGCTTCAATAATGGGGGAAATGGCTTTTCTTTGCTCATCTGTCAAAGGAAAGGGACTTGTTTTTTCAAAATCCGTTTGAGCATAAGGATCGCGATATACTTCTTTTTGCTCTTCATACAAAATCCCTTTTTGGATCAGCGCCTGCAAACTGGATGACGTACTGTTTGCATTCTCCAGCAGTTCTTTTGCAGATATCATTTCTCCTGGATGTTGTTTAAACACATCGATCAGCCGTTTTTGTTTGACGGCATTCCCCTTTAAACGGGAAGCGGCTTCTGACAGTTCCTCGGCCGATAATCTCGTGCCAATCATCCGTACTGTCTTTTTGTTTCCTTTGCTTTTCACCTTATAAATCAATTCAACCGTTCCAGCTTTCACCTCTTTTTGTATAGAGGTTAAAAGTCCCGCCTTTTCCCCTTCTTCCCAAGTGATTTCCTTTTTATTCTTAAACAGCTCGGCTACCTTCTCATCCGCTATCTTCTCTTCGTTGACTGCCGCGAATCGCTTTTCGTATTTTGCTTTCATGGCAGCTGGAAGCATCGCTTGATAGGCCGAAACTTTAAAACAAAGCGTCGTTTTCGTCAACCAGTCAGCTAGATCCATCAACTCTTGATTCAGTACCGGAACAACGTCCATTGGCTCTCGAATGGCTTTTAACTGAGGAAAAGACGAATGGTCTTTTACTTTCACTACATACCCTTGCACATTTCTTGACCCGAAAGGCACGATCACTCTCATGCCTGGCTGGATCATTTGACTCCATTTTTCAGGAATCAAGTAATCAAACGGCCGGTCGGTTTGCATGGTTGGTACATCCACAATCACGCTTGCTACGTTCATTTTGATCTTTCCTCTTGAAGCGTTTTGACGATTTCACGAAAGATTTCTTTTGCCAATTCTTTTTTGGACATAAGCCCTAATCGTTTGTTTGAACCGTCTTTTTTATAGATTGTCACAATATTGGTATCTTCCTCAAAGCCGGCGCCTTTTTCGTTCACATTATTGGCAATGATCATATCTGCGTTTTTCCGCTTCAATTTACTCATTGCATATTCATCGAGATTGGAAGTCTCAGCGGCAAAACCAACGAGGAACTGATGATCTTTTCTTTCGCCGAGCGTTTTTAAAATATCTTTCGTCCGTTCCATTTGGATGATCAAATCTCCATCCTGTTTTTTCATCTTTTCATTGGATACTTGTTTTGGACGATAATCGGCAACAGCCGCACTTTTAATGACAATGTCTGCGGACGGAAACTCCTCCAGTACGGCGTCGTACATTTCTTCTGCGTTTTCTATATATTTTACGTTCACACCGATCGGCGGATTTAACGAAACCGGGCCGGAAATAAGCGTTACATCAGCTCCTAATTGATGGGCCTCTTCCGCCAAGGCGTATCCCATTTTTCCGCTAGAACGGTTGGAAAAAAAGCGGACAGGATCTAAAATTTCGCGTGTCGGCCCCGCTGTTATGACGATTTTCTTTCCTTTCAAAGGCTGATTTTTTTCTTTTTCCCAATACGAGCTAATCAACTTGACAATGTTCTCCGGTTCCTCCATCCTTCCTTTTCCTACATATCCGCAAGCCAAATAACCTTCATTTGGTTCTACAAATTGATAACCGTAAGATTGCAGACGTTCAATATTCCGCTTCACCGCAGGATGGTCGTACATATGGACGTTCATTGCCGGCGCTATCCAAACCGGAGCAGTAGCAGCAAGCAAAGTCGTCGAAATCATATCATCCGCTATGCCGTTGGCAAGTTTTCCGATTATATTCGCTGTAGCCGGCGCCACGAGAACGAGATCGGCCCAATCTGCCAGGTCAATATGGGCGATCGATTCGGGATGCTTTTCATCAAATGTATCTGTATAAACATCGTTTCTAGACAGCGCTTGAAACGTTAAGGGCGTGACAAATTTTTGAGCTCCGTTGGACATAATGACTTTTACAGAAGCCCCCGCCTGCGTTAATTTACTGGTCAATGCCGCTGCTTTGTAAACGGCAATGCCACCTGTAACGCATAGTAAGATGTTTTTTCCTTTCAACATTATGAAACCCCCTTCTCTATACCATTGTACCGCTATTGGACAGAAAAGCTTTGTTTTTTCACTCGACTTTGTAAACGAAACATTCCGGATCAAGAAGCAAAACAAAAAACCTCACGGAAATAAAATCGGTTAATGGGCGCCTACAGGTTAAAAGCATCTCTTCCTATTTCAAAATTCCTTCTTCGTATAAACGACTGACTTGTCTATGCTTTTATGTCACACGAATGAAAACCGCTGACATGATTCGACTTTTTTGATTAAGAAAAAATAACAACCTAATAAGGTTGTTATCCTTCATCGGAGTAAGTTGTACCTTCTGTTTTTTCTTTTAAGGTTAAATACTCGGCATCTATTTCTTCCAATGCTTTACCGACATATTTCTGTGAAACATAGGAATCTAAAAGTTCGTCTTCAGGATGATCTTGTAATTGACGCGCTCTTTTGGCGGCAATGCTGACAAGTGAGTATTTGGAATCAATTTTCTTTAATAAAGAGTCAATCGATGGATAAAGCATACTATTCTACCTCCAACATTTTTTTATAATGATGCTGAACTCTTTCACGTCGGCAATGCTCGGCAATAACGATGGCTTTAATGCGTTCGCATGCCTTTTCCACTTCATCATTTTCCACTACATAGTCGTATAAATCCATCATTTCGATTTCTTTGCGAGCCTTTTCCATTCGTCCGCGAATTCGTTCATCATCTTCTGTTCCTCTATTCACGATGCGATTATACAGTTCGGAAAGGCTTGGCGGCGCAAGGAAAATAAATAAGCCATCGGGAATTTTTTCACGTACTTGTTTGGCTCCTTGCACTTCGATTTCCAGAAAGATGTCTTTTCCCGCTTCCAATGTTTCTTTCACATAATCAAGCGGAGTTCCGTAATAATTCCCCACATACTCCGCATATTCAAGCAACTTTCCTTCCTTTATAAGCTGTTCGAATTGTTCGCGGGTTTTAAAAAAATAATCTACACCGTCTACTTCACCTTCCCGAGGCTGTCTGGTCGTCATGGAAATCGAGTATTCGAAATCAACATTTGGGTCTGAAAAAATCGCCTTGCGCACCGTTCCCTTTCCTACACCGGACGGCCCGGACAAGACAATCAACAATCCTTTTTCTTTCCTCATGAAATTATCCTTCCTCCAATTCTTCTTTTGAAACAATTCGATGCGCGACCGTTTCGGGCTGAACGGCTGAGAGTATAATATGACCGCTGTCCATAATAATGACAGCTCTAGTCCTTCTCCCGTATGTAGCGTCAATTAATGAACCTCTTTCGCGCGCTTCCTGAACCAACCGCTTAATCGGGGCGGATTCAGGACTGACTATGGAAATGATTCGATTGACAGAAACAATATTTCCAAACCCAATATTAATCAGCCTGATGGACATGCGGCTCCTCCAATCAATGTTTGATTTTGAACGTAGAAGTTCTGACCTATTACTCAATATTTTGTACTTGTTCTTTCATTTTTTCTAAACAGCTTTTTAATTCAATGACATTTGCCGCGATCTCTGAGTCATTCGCTTTGGAACCAATCGTATTGACTTCTCTGTTCATTTCTTGAATGATGAAATCAAGCCTTCTGCCGATCGGTTCATCTTTCTCCAAAAGCTGTGAAAATTGCTTTATATGGCTGGCTAATCTTACACATTCCTCATTAATATCCGCTTTATCAGCCAAAATAGCCACTTCCGATAAAATTCTGGCTTCATCCACCTCGTTATTGGACACAGCTTCTTTTACTTTCTTTTCAAGGCGTTCTTGATAATGCTTGGACACTTTCGGTGCAAGAGATTGAATTTTTTTAATGACCGTCTGAATTTTATTTAATTGAATCAGCAAATCTTTTTCAAGCTGTTCCCCTTCTAATCTACGCATTTCCAACAAATTTCGAACAGCTTCTTCTATCGTTTGGAAAACAAGTTTTTCAAGTTCCTCGTTTTCTTCCTCTCTTTCTTCTATCGTAATTAATTCTTCTTTACGAAGAAAGTCGCTGATTTGGATTTCGCCATTTAACTGATATTTTTCTTTTATTTTTTTTATGAATTGATAATAATCCTCAATCAAATTCCAGTCAACATGTATTGAACGTTTAAGAGCCCCCGCTCCTTCGATGATCACAAAAATTTCAACACGCCCACGTTTTATGTATTGTCCGAGATATTTTTTGATTTTATCTTCCAGCTTTAATAACTGTCGGGGCATGCGTATCGTAAACTCGCAAAAGCGGTGGTTCACTGATTTCATTTCAACCGTAACCGCATGCTGAGCAGACTCTGCTTTGCTTCTTCCAAAGCCTGTCATGCTAACAACCATCGGTTTCACATCCTATCCAGCTATGAATTTCTCTTTTACGAACAACGTCTATCGAGGAGAGCATTTCACCCTCCCAAATGTCCTTCATCCACAAGGTAATCTTCCGGATTGCTGTCATTCAAGCTTTATGCATTTTTGGGACAGCTGACAATCGGACGCAACCTTCTTATTGATTCAGTCAATTACATATATTGACATGATGAAAAAAGGGTCCATTATGATAAATGTCTTTCTGCAAAAAGAAAAGGTATAGAGGAAATCCTCTGATACCTTTTGGATTATATCACAAATCATTTTCTTTTTCTTGTATAAAAAGAGCCTGCCAAAAGAAATGTCGGTAATGCACTTAGCCCTAATATAAGCAGCCATTCCCTGGGAGGAAGGGTGACCGTTTGAAAAACCGGCTGCAGCGAAGGAATATAGATCACCGCCAGCAATAGAACGGCCGATGAGAGAACAGCCAGAACGAGCCAACGATTCTCAAACGGATTTCGAGAAAAGATCGAATGTTCGCTTCTACAATCAAATACAAGAATCAATTGACTAACGGTTAAAGTGGCAAAAGCAATCGTTTGAGCATAGGCTAAATTTTCCGGATGCTGTTTTCGAGCAACAATAAAAGCGATGATGGTGACAGCGCCAATTAAAAATCCTCTGGACAAAACCTTCCAACCAAGACCACGAGCAAATACCCCTTCTTTTGGATTTCTCGGTTTGCGCTTCATCACATCTTCTTCCGGATGGTCCAGTCCTAGTGCCATGGCCGGAAGTCCATCCGTCACTAAATTGACCCATAAAATTTGAATGGGGACGAGTGGAAGAGGAAAGGCTAAAATCATGGCAAATAGCATCACTAAAATTTCCCCTACATTGGAAGCTAATAAATAGCGAATAAATTTGCGAATATTTTCATATATATTTCTTCCTTCTTGAATCGCTGACTTAATAGTGGCAAAATTGTCGTCCATGAGCACAAGCGAAGAAGCTTCTTTAGCCACATCTGTACCCGAGATCCCCATGGCAATCCCGATATCAGCAGCTTTGATGGCAGGTGCGTCATTGACTCCATCTCCCGTCATCGCCACAATGTGGCCATTATTTTGGAGAGCCCGAACGATTTTTAATTTATGTTCCGGGGAGACTCTGGCGAATACAGCTGTATCTTGAACTACTTCTTCCAGTTCAGCGATAGACATTTGATTAAGTTCCTGACCACTGACCACTTTGGAACGATTATCTAAAATCCCTAATTGCTTGGCAATGGCTCTTGCTGTCATTACATGGTCTCCTGTAATCATAATGGTCTTAATGCCAGCTTCTCGGCACTCTTTGATGGCTTGTCTGACTTCCGGACGAGGCGGATCAATCATTCCTTCAATGCCAATAAAAATAAGCTCTTTTTCCGCTTCTTCTACATTTTGAATAGCTGATTCCCTCTCCTTAAGCGGTTTGTAAGCAACTGCAATATTGCGAAGAGCCATGCCAGCAAAATCACTGATTACGTTGTCTACGATCTTTTTATGATCCCGGGAAAAGTTTACCTTTTTCTCGTTCCATAGAATCGACGAACACTTTTGGATTAACACGTCCGGTGCTCCTTTGGTGATGACAAAACGCTGCCCGCTTTGATCTTTCACCACAACGGACATCATTTTTCGAATAGAGTCGAACGCGAATTCTTGTTCAATTGTGAATTGTTGCGACAAATTCTCCCTTGTCAGGCCCGCTTTCATCGCCGCCACCAATAAAGCCCCTTCCGTTGGATCGCCGTCAATAAAAAAATCACGCTTGTTTTGTTTTAACTCCGCATGATTACATAAAAGTCCGAATGTCAGCAGCTGGTAAAGACTTTTTTCCCGTTGGGGTATGATCCGGACGCCATCTTCAAAAAATTCTCCATTCGGTGAAAAACCTGTTCCGCTTACGGTCCACGTTTTCCCATTCGACCATAAATGGGTCACGGACATTTTATTTTGCGTCATCGTTCCGGTTTTATCGGAACAAATAACGGATGCGCATCCAAGCGTTTCGACAGCCGGCAATTTGCGGACAACGGCCCTTTTTTTAATCATCCGCTGAACCCCCAATGACAAAGCGACTGTCACAATGGCCGGAAGCCCTTCCGGAATCGCCGCAACCGCCAGCGATACGCCAGCAAAAATCATTTCATAAAAACCATGACCTTGCAAAATCCCAATGCCCACCACTAACGCCGTTAAAAACAAAGCGGCGACAATTAATACTTTTCCCAGCTGTTCCAACCGCATTTGGAGCGGGGTAGAAAGGGTTTCGGCATTTTGAAGCAAATCAGCAATTTTTCCCATTGCCGTATTCATGCCGATTGCCGTAACAACTCCGATTCCGTTTCCCCTCGTAACCATTGTCCCCATGAAAGCCATATTCTCTAAATCCCCGATATTTAAATGTTCCCCGTGAATCGATTCAGCGATTTTAGGTACAGGGACCGATTCTCCTGTTAAAGCGGACTCTTCCAATTCTAAGTTATTCGCTTTTAAAATACGGACGTCGGCACCAATTCGGTCTCCGCTTTCGAATTTCATCACGTCCCCGATCACGAGCTCTTTTGAAGGAATTTTTATCCATTCACCGTTCCGGAGCACGTTTACTTTGGGAGCAGATAATTCCTTTAATGCTTGCAAAGATTGTTCGGCTTTACGTTCCTGAAAAAAGCCAAGAAACCCATTCACGATCACGATGGCAACGATAGCGATCGCGTCCATGTACTCCCCCATCAATCCAGACACTAAGGTAGCTGCCAGTAAAACCAATATCATAAAATCTTTAAACTGAGAAATAAACAATTTAAACGCGGACTGGGATTCCCCTTCTTCCAATTCATTAACGCCGAATTGTTTTCTCCTTTTTTCTACTTCTTTTGAGTTCAATCCCTTTTCCAGATTAACATTCAATTTTTTTTCTATATCCGGCCTTTCCATCTCATAGAATTTCATTTCTCTATCACACTCTCCCCTTAAACGTCGCTCTTATAGCAAGGTTATTCAGACTCGTCCAAAAAAATGATATGATTTATTAGAAAAGAGCACTTTTCACGCTTGGAGTTAGTTGTGATGGCAAAAACAAATGAAGGCTAATGGATTTTAATCCATTCATAATTCCCTTGCACAGATTTCTAACAACAACTCAATGAGAGTTTCCATTATAATAATAAAGATTCATAAAAAAGGACGCTCTTACAAGGAACATTAAAATCATATAAAGAAAAGGATGTTTCATTATGTCGTTTGACGGATTATTTACCCACGCCATGATGATGGAGCTGCAAAAAGTACTCACTGGCGGAAGAATTACGAAAATCCATCAACCTTATAAAAACGAAATTATTCTCATCGTCCGTTCCAAAGGGAAAAATTATAAACTGCTTCTATCTGCCCATCCTACCTATGCCAGGGTGCAGCTGACAAATGAGCCGTACGAAAATCCGAAAGAACCGCCCATGTTCTGCATGCTTTTGCGCAAGCACTTAGAAGGGGCTATTATCGAAGAACTGAAACAGAAAGAATTGGACCGTATACTGATTTTTAAGCTAAAAGGAAAAAACGAAATCGGCGATGTTTCTACTAAACAGTTAATCGTTGAAATTATGGGACGCCACAGCAATATTGTCCTGGTGGATCAGCCGACGCAGAAAATTATTGACAGCATTAAACATATTACGCCTGCCCTTAGCCGGTACCGAACCGTATTGCCAGGAAACGAATATTTATATCCGCCTTCCCAAAACAAGTTGAATCCACTGGAGGCGACCGAAGATGACGTGCTTCGTCTCCTCGATTTTAATGGCGGAAAACTCGACAAACAGCTAGTTCAGCACTTTTCCGGTGTTTCACCGTTGTTCGCGAAGGAAGTGCTTCATGAAGCCGGAATTCCTAACCGTACGACAGTCCCGGCTGCCTTTATTCGCCTGCTGCAGCCGCTAAAAGAAGGGCGTTTTCAGCCAATGCTGTGGAAAGGAGACGAAAAAGAGCATTTTTACTGGCGGGATCTCAATCATCTTAAAGGAACCAAGCAGCCGTTTCATTCCCTAAGTTCTCTACTTGACCGTTTTTATTTCGGCAAAGCGGAGCGGGACCGTGTAAAACAGCTGGGCAGTGATTTAGAACGACTGGTGAAAAATGAATTAGAAAAAAATATATCCAAGCTAAAAAAATTGGAAAAAACGCTTCAGGAAGCGGAAAATGCCGATGAGTACCAAATACTCGGCGAATTGCTGACCGCCAATCTGTACGCCGTTCAAAAAGGAATGACGGAAATTGAAGTCATCAATTATTATGATGAAAACGGAGAAAAGGTCACCATTCCTTTGGACCCGAAAAAAAGTCCGTCGGAAAATGCCCAGTCTTATTTTTCGAAGTATCAAAAAGCAAAACATGCATTGGTCGTTGTAAACGAGCAAATCGATAAAACAAAGCAAGAAATTCAATACTTTGAAAATTTGCTTCAGCAGCTTGAATCCGCATCCCCGAAAGACATTGAAGAAATCCGCGAAGAATTAGAGGAAGAAGGCTATTTGCGGATGAAATCGAAAGCGAAGAGAAAACAAGGAAAAGAGAAACCAATGATCGATACTTACACAGCCAGTGACGGAACGATTATATTAGTGGGCAAAAACAATAAACAAAATGATTATGTCACAACGAAACTCGCTCGACGAGATGATATTTGGCTGCACACAAAAGACATTCCCGGTTCCCATGTTGTGATTCGCCATAATAACCCATCCGAAGAAACGCTGTTGGAAGCCGCCAACCTGGCCGCTTATTTCAGCAAAGCAAAACATTCCAGTTCGGTACCGGTGGATTACACGAAAATTCGTTATGTCAAAAAACCGAACGGTTCAAAACCTGGATTTGTCATCTATGACAATCAGCAAACCATTTATGTTACACCGGATCCTGATTTAGTGGTGAAATTGAAAAAATAAGGAAGAGTCGCTCTCTTCCTTATTTTTTCATCTATGTATTACGATTGTACCATCGGCCAATGCTCAGGATTTTCCCGCCATTGACGAAGAGTCTCTAAATCCGTGGGTTGAATCGCTCCTTTTTCTAAAGCAACTTCCATTAGCGCTGAATAATTGCTTAAACTATAAGCTTTTAAATTGGCTTCATCAAGCAGCTGCTTTCCTATTTCAAGTTCATAAGTAAAAATCGACACGACTCCAAGCACCTCGCATCCTGATTCTCGCAAGACGTTAGCTGCTTGAATAGCGCTTCCTCCTGTCGAAATTAAGTCTTCTACGACCACCGTTTTAACGCCCGGCTGTACTTTTCCCTCTATTTGTTTCCCTTTTCCATGGCTTTTCGCTTTTGAACGAACATAGCACATGGGCAAATCGAGTAGATCGCTTACCCAAGCCGCATGAGGAATGCCCGCTGTCGCAGTCCCGGCAATGCATTGTACTTCTGAAAAATGTTTGTTAATCAAAGAAACGAGTCCTTTCGCAACTTCTTTTCGCACCGCCGGATAAGAGAGGGTAAGACGATTGTCGCAATATATGGGCGATTTTATTCCTGAGGACCATGTAAATGGATCGTTTGGTTGCAAATAGATGGCTTCAATATTGAGAAGCTGTTCTGCTATTCTTTTACTTTGTATATGATCGTTCTGCATGTGACTGTTCTCCTCTCACCATTTTTACAGCTTTTTTTCAGATCTGCTGGTTTATAGACCAGAATTTCTAACAAGAGGCTTTGAATAATCATTCCATAGTTTTTTTACCTGTTGATATGCATGTAGAGGATCTGGAGCTTTAGTAATCGGTCTTCCCACCACGATCATGCTTGCACCAAGTTGTCTGGCGGTTTTCGGATCTGCCACACGACTTTGATCATGAGATTGATCTGTTTGCAAGCGGATTCCCGGTGTCACCTTTAGAAATTCGGCTCCACATGCTTCCGATATTTTTACTGCTTCATGTACAGAGCATACGACTCCGTTGCAACCAGCCGCTTTTGCCAGCTTTGCATAATGGACCACTGATTCCTCCAGCGAGACAGCAACAAGCTGTTCAGACTGCATCTCAAGTTCACTTGTTGACGTAAGCTGGGTGACGGCCAATAACAGTGGGCGCGATTTCCCTGCCGGCGTTCCGGCTTCTAACCCTTCCAAAGCCGCTTCCATCATCCGTCTCCCGCCCGCTGCATGCACGTTGACCATATCCACTCCGAGATTCGCCAAGCCTTTCATCGCTTGTTTGACCGTATTAGGGATATCATGGAGTTTTAAATCCAAAAAAATTCGATGATTCTCTGCTTTTAATGCTTCGATGATGACTGGTCCATTCTGAAAATAAAGTTCCATTCCCACTTTTACATACAATGGCTTCCCGGAAAACGGCGCCAAAAATGCTTTTGTTTGATTCCAATCGGAAAAATCAAGAGCCAATATAGGTTCTGTTTCCATGAGACTTCCAGCTCCTTCCCGTCAATTCGCTGATATGATCAATTCCTTTAGAAGCCACATAGTCTTGCAGCTGATCAATGAGTTTCGGGCAAATAAACGGATCAACAAAATTCGCTGTACCGATGGCCACTGCGCTGGCCCCCGCATAAAAAAATTCGAGAATATCATCGAGCGAGGAAATACCGCCCATTCCAATGATCGGAATATGGACATGCTGGCTCACTTCATAGATCATCCGCACCGCAATCGGTTTGACAGCGGGACCTGACAAACCTCCGGTGCCGTTTGCCAATAGAGCCCTTCCAGTATGGATGTCTATCTTCATGCCTAAAAGCGTATTAATCATCGTAATACCGTCCGCTCCGCCTTCTTCTACTGCTTTTGCTATTTCCACAATATTGGTGACATTAGGAGACAATTTCACATATACCGGAACTTCGGATACTTCTTTCACTTTTTTCGTCAGTTCTTTTGCAATTTCCGGTACCGTCCCAAAAGCAATCCCGCCTGTTTTAACATTCGGACAAGAAATATTCAGTTCCAACGCTTTCACGTTGTCCACTTGTGAGATGGCTTCAGCAACCGTTACATAGTCTTCCATTTCCGATCCGGCGATATTGGCGATAATCGGCACATCAAATTGTGAGAGCCATGGAAGCTCGTCACTGATTACTTTTTTTAATCCCGGATTTTGCAGCCCAATGGCATTCAACATTCCCGAAGGTGTTTCTGCTACTCGCGGAGTCGGATTTCCAAACCTTGGTTCCGGTGTGGTCGCTTTGATCATAATCGCTCCCAACTGATTCAAATCATATAACTGACTGAACTCTCTTCCAAATCCGAAGCAGCCTGAGGCCGGCATCACTGGATTTTTCAACTCTAAACCTGGCAATTGGACATGCAATGGATTCACAATACAACCTCCCCAATCGGGAACACCGGACCATCGCTGCATATTTTTCGATATTCCGTTCCCTTTGGATCATTACTAGGATGGCAAACACAGGCAAAACAGGCTCCGATTCCGCAACCCATCCGCTGTTCAAGGGAAACGAACCCCCGATCGGCCGGATTTTCCTTTTCAAGAGCTTTCAGCATCGGGATCGGACCGCAAGCATATAAAACATCTCCTTTTACAGAAAACTGCTTGATGGCATCTGTGACAAATCCTTTTATTCCAAGCGAACCATCCTCCGTCGCCATATAGGTTTCACCTAAATCACAAAATTTTTCCATATAAAAAGCACTCTCTTGATTTTGAAAACCA
The DNA here is from genome assembly GCF_038006805.1 of Bacillus sp. FSL W8-0223. NCBI lineage: Bacteria > Bacillati > Bacillota > Bacilli > Caryophanales > Bacillaceae > Bacillus > Bacillus sp. FSL W8-0223. Next base: position 1,428,562 of record NZ_JBBOVX010000001.1, on the reverse strand, counting down.
AGAACATGGATGACATGAACATTTTTTTCTTTAAGTCGTCGCGACAAATCATAAAGAGGAGGCACTCCGATTCCTCCGCCGACGAGAACGGCGGTTTGACCAGATTCGATCGCTTCCAACGGAAAGCCGTGGCCGAGAGGGCCCAGGACATCGATTCTTTCCCCCGCTTTCTTTTCGGAAAGAAGTCGTGTCCCTTCCCCGCCCGCTCGATAAATAATGGTAAACTGTCCCAAATGTTGATGAACCGCAGCAACACTGATGGGCCGCCTCAAAAGGGGTGCAGTCCCGCCGTTGATACGGAGATGAACAAACCTTCCCGGTTCGTCCATCTCCTGAACCAATTCGCCTTCCATTGTTAATTCATAAATATTCTTGGCAATTTGTTGTTGAGAAACAATGGTCATAAACTCTTGTTTGATCACGCCATCACCGCCTCGATGTGTCCTTTCATTTTTGTTTTCGGCATAGCTTCCATCGAAAAAGTCATCGATTCCAGCACTCTCAATATCGCTTCCGCTGTATCTAGCGACGTTAAACATGGAATGCCGTTTTCCACCGCTTCACGCCGAATTTTAAAGCCGTCGCGCTGCGGCTGCTTTCCTTTTGTCAACGTATTAATGATAAACTGCGCTTGTCCTTGACGAATGACATCCAATATATCCGGCTGTTTCGAGCCTATTTTTCCTACCGTTTCTGCTGAAATGCCTCCCATTTGCAAATATTTGGCTGTACCGCTTGTCGCCAGAAGTTTAAAGCCAATGGCCGCAAATCGTTTGGCTAGTTCCAACGTTTCTTCCTTATCCTTGTCCGCAACGGTCAATAAGATGGAACCTTTTTGCTGAATTTTGATTCCGGAAGCAAGCAGCCCTTTATAGAGCGCTTTTTCCAATGTGACGTCTTTCCCCATCACTTCCCCGGTTGATTTCATTTCCGGTCCAAGTGTTGTATCCACTTGGCGCAGCTTCGCAAAGGAAAAAACAGGAACTTTTACATATACACCCTTTTGTTCTTCAGCTAATCCTGTAGAATAACCCATTTCTTTTAAATTCGTTCCCAAAATGGCTTTTGTCGCCAAGTTTGCCATTGGAATATTCGTGATTTTGCTTAAAAACGGCACTGTGCGGCTTGAACGCGGATTGACTTCCAGAACAAATACATCTTCCTTGGTCACCACATATTGAATATTCAGTAAACCGATAATGTTTAAACCTTTTGCTAATTTAATCGTATAATCGACGATTTTGTCTTTCTGTTCTTTCGTCAACGTTTGCGGCGGGTAGACAGCAATGGAATCACCTGAATGGACGCCGGCACGTTCAATATGCTCCATAATTCCCGGGATGAGCACATCGTTTCCATCCGAAACGGCATCAACCTCGATTTCTTTTCCTGTTAGATAACGATCAATCAGCACCGGATGTTCTGGATTGATTTTGACAGCATTTTTCATGTAATGAAGCAATTCCTCTTCATGATAAACGATTTCCATGGCACGACCACCTAACACATAAGATGGTCTCACAAGAACCGGGTAGCCGATTTCAGCTGCGATTTTCACTGCTTCTTCTGCGGAGAAGGCCGTCTTTCCAAGCGGTTTCGGAATGTTGAATTGATCGAGTGCGATTTCAAACTTGTCGCGATCTTCCGCACGATCAATGTCTTCCAGAGATGTTCCTAAAATGTTGACTCCCCTCTCCACTAATGAATCTGCCAAGTTAATAGCTGTCTGTCCTCCGAATTGGACGATAACTCCTTCCGGTTTTTCCAAATCAATAATATTCATGACATCTTCAATCGTGAGCGGCTCGAAATAAAGTTTATCCGAAATGCTGAAATCAGTGGAAACCGTTTCCGGATTGTTATTAATGATAATCGCTTCATACCCTGCTTCTTGAATGGCCCAGACAGAATGGACCGTCGCATAATCAAATTCCACTCCTTGACCAATTCGGATGGGTCCAGATCCGATTACGACCACCGATTTCCGACGGGTGACAATCGATTCATTTTCCTCTTCATACGTTCCATAATAATAAGGAGTTTCCGACTCAAATTCGGCAGCACACGTATCGACCATTTTATAAACCGGAACAATCCCGTATTGTTTTCTCCAGTCATATACTTCTTTTTCAGTCACGTTCCACAGTTTTGCAATAGTCGCATCGGCAAAGCCCATTTGTTTAGCTTTCTTCGTTTTTTCCACATCAAACGGGTGGGCTTTTAATACAGATTCATAGGATACAATGTTTTGAAGCTTCTTTAAGAAAAAGAGATCGATTTTGCTCCATTCATGGATGGTTTCAATCGAAATCCCCCTGCGAAGAGCTTCGCCAATGCAAAACAATCGTTCATCATCTGCTGTTTTAATTCGGGTCGCCAATGTTTGCTCATCCAGTCCCGCCAACTCTTTCCGTTCTAAATGGAACACATTGTTTTCCAGGGAGCGGACGGCTTTTAAGATGGATTCTTCAAACGTTCTTCCAATCGCCATTACTTCTCCAGTCGCTTTCATCTGCGTTCCGAGAATGCGGTTTGCCGATTCGAATTTATCAAATGGCCAACGCGGAATTTTAGAAACGACATAATCAAGGGCCGGTTCAAAACAAGCGTACGTTTTCCCGGTCACAGGGTTCTTTATTTCATCAAGTGTTAATCCAACAGCGATTTTGGCCGCCAATTTGGCAATGGGATATCCCGTTGCTTTTGAAGCGAGCGCCGACGAGCGGCTAACGCGTGGATTCACTTCGATGATATAGTAATGGAAACTGTTCGGATCAAGCGCCAGCTGGACATTGCATCCGCCTTCGATTTCTAAAGCGCGGATAATTTTTAATGACGTATTGCGAAGCATTTGATATTCGCGGTCGCTAAGTGTTTGGCTTGGCGCTACAACGATGGAATCGCCTGTATGAATGCCGACCGGATCGATGTTCTCCATGTTGCAGACAACGATGGCATTGTCATTGGAATCACGCATGACTTCATATTCGATTTCCTTATACCCGGCGATACTTTTTTCTACCAAGCATTGATGAACCGGGCTTTTTTTCAGTCCTCCTGATACAATTTCAATGAGTTCTTCCTCGTTATGGCAAATTCCGCCGCCGGTCCCGCCAAGTGTATAGGCAGGACGAACAATGACCGGATAACCGATTTTTTCCACAAAGGAATAGGCTTCTTCCAAAGTGTGGACAATCTCGCTTTCCGGAACCGGTTCGCCCAATTCTTTCATCAGATTGCGGAACAATTCCCGATCTTCTGCTTTTTGAATGGCGGATAGCTTCGTCCCTAAAATTTCCACTCCGTACTGTTCTAACACGCCTTCTTTCGCCAGTTCGACAGCTAAGTTCAAGCCGGTTTGACCGCCAAGCGTTGGCAAAATGGCGTCAGGTCGTTCTTTTTGAATCACTCGGGTCACAAACTCTAAAGTTAAAGGCTCCATATACACAACATCGGCAATTTCAGTATCCGTCATAATGGTCGCCGGATTTGAGTTGACTAGAATGACCCGATAGCCTTCCTCTTTCAAAGCCAAACAAGCTTGCGTCCCTGCATAGTCAAATTCTGCTGCTTGACCGATAATAATCGGGCCGGATCCAATTACTAAAATGCTTTCAATATCTGTACGTTTAGGCATGGAGAGTCTCCTTTCCAACATGTTGATAGTTTTCCATCATGCGCATAAAACGATCAAATAACGAATTATCATCTTCCGGACCCGGTGAGGCTTCCGGATGGTACTGAACGGTAAAAGCCGGATAATCTTTGTGCTTCAACCCTTCGATCGTTCCGTCATTCAGAGCAATATGGGTGATTTCCAATCTTGTATTTTCAAGAGAAGCCTCGTTTACGGCAAATCCGTGATTTTGGGAAGTTAAGGCGGTTTTTCCTGTTTCTAAATCTTTTACAGGATGATTGGATCCTCGATGGCCGAATTTTAATTTGAACGTATCTGCACCGCAAGCTAATGCAAATAGCTGATGTCCCAGGCAGATGCCGAAAACAGGCACTTTTCCAAGCAGTTTACCGACGGTTTCAATGGCTTCAGGAACGTTTTTCGGATCTCCCGGGCCATTGGAAAGCATCACACCATCCGGCTTATATCGAAGAATGTCTTCTGCAGTTGTATTGTATGGAACAACGACAACATCACAATTTCGTTTGTTTAGCTCCCTTAAAATGCCGTGTTTCATCCCAAAATCCATCAGCACCACGCGAAATCCTCGACCAGGGCTCGGGAATGGAGCTTTAACCGATACTTGTTTTACTTGATCGGTTGACAGTTTCGTTTCTTTTAAACGAGCAATGACGCGATCAGGAGATTCGTTTTCGGAAACAATCGCCCCTTTTAATGTGCCGTATCGGCGGATAATTCGCGTTAGTTTTCTCGTGTCCACCCCTGATATGCCGGGAATGTCTCTATGTTTCAAGAATTCATCGATCGACCATTCACTCCGCCAATTGGAAGGAAAGTCCGCGGCTTCTTTTACGATCAATCCTTTTACCGCCGGATGGATCGTTTCAAAATCATCTCGGTTTATGCCATAATTTCCAATGAGCGGATAAGTAAATGTGACGATTTGACCGCAATAAGAAGGGTCGGACAGCACTTCTTGGTAACCTGTCATCCCTGTAGTAAATACGACTTCTCCAATCGTTTCTTTTTCGCTTCCAAACCCTTCACCGATCATGATGGTCCCATCTTCTAAAATAAGCTGTTTCTTCACGCGTAAATCCTTCCTTCCTGCCAAACTATTTTTCCGTTTACGATGGTTGCGACTGGCCAACCTTTGCATTTCCACCCTGCAAACGGAGTATTCCGTCCTTTAGAAGCAAAATGCTTTGGCTCAATTTTCTTTTCCAAGTTCAAGTCAATGATCACAAGATCTGCGGGAGCTCCTTCCTCAAGCTTCCCATATGGCAAATGAAACACTTCCGCCGGTTTAATCGTCATCCAATCGACTAGCTGTTTTAACGTAAAAATGCCTGTTTGAACATATCGTGAATAAAGCAGCGGGAAAGCTGTTTCCAGACCGACGATCCCGAAAGGAGCTTTTTCAATCCCTGCTTGTTTTTCCTCCATTGTATGCGGAGCGTGGTCTGTTGCTATACAGTCAATGGTTCCATCTAAAAGCCCTTCGATTAAAGCTTCACGATCTTCTTTGCTGCGAAGAGGAGGATTCATTTTAAAATTAGCGTCAAGCCCCGGAATGTCTTCCTCTGTCAACAGCAAATGATGAGGCGTTACTTCCGCCGTCACACGAACACCCGCTTTTTTGGCATCCCGTACGGCTCTTACCGATTCTTTCGTACTGATATGGCAAACATGGTAGTGGCATCCCGCTGCTTCAGCGAGCAGCACGTCCCTTGCGATATGTACCGCTTCACATACGGAAGGGATTCCTTTCAAATGATGTTTTTTCGCAAACGTGCCGTCGTGGACGACTCCTCCGAAAATTAAAGTATTCTCTTCGCAGTGGGCGACAATCGATGCTTGAACGGCCGCCGCCTTTTTCATTGCCAAAAGCATCATTCCTGCATTTTGAACACCAACCCCGTCATCGGTAAAGGCAAATGCTCCTTCTTTTTGCAAACTTTCAAAATCCGTCAATTCCTTCCCCGCTTCATTGACAGTAATCGAGGCATAAGGGAGAACGCGCACATAAGCTTTTTCCTTAATTCGCTTCTGCAATTCTTGCATCCGTTCCACCGTATCGGGAACCGGCTTTGTGTTAGGCATGGCGCAGACGGTCGTAAATCCTCCTCGTGCCGCGGCGAGCGTACCGGTTTCGATTGTTTCTTTCTGTTCTCCGCCCGGCTCACGTAAATGAACATGGACATCGATAAAGCCAGGCGCAACCAAATTTCCTCCAGCGTCCAAAATGGTTTCATCGAAAGCGGTCAGATGCTCTCCCATTTCGGTTATTTTTCCGGCTTCCACGCGAATATCGACGATTTTCATTTTACCGTTTTTACAAAGAATATTGCCATTTTTGATCAGCAGCTTCATTGGCCATTCTCCCTTCCAACACTTCTTTTAAAACAGCCATGCGGACATAAACTCCATTTTCCATTTGCTTAAATATTCTTGATCTTCTACATTCAACTAAACGATCATCGATTTCAACGCCTCGATTAACGGGAGCGGGATGCATGATGATGCTTCCCGGTTTCATTCTTTTCTCGCGTTCAACGGTCAGGCCGTACAATTCGTGATATTCCTCTGTTGAAAAAGAGGTATGTTCGTTATGACGTTCATGCTGAATTCTTAAAAGCATCAGCACATCCACCTCAGGAATCAAATCGTCGATCGCTGCAAATTCACCCGAATACAAGAAATCCTGATCAAACCATTCTTTCGGACCTGAATAAAAAACATTCGCTCCCAGTTTTCTTAATGCCTCTGCGTCGGAACGGGCAACTCGGCTGTGACGAATATCGCCGACAATTCCAATCTTCAATCCTTCAAAACTTCCAAACTCTTGCTGAATCGTAAATAAATCCAGCAAACTTTGAGTCGGATGCTGCCCGCATCCATCGCCTGCGTTAATAACGGGGATATTCACTTTTCCAATTAAGTGGCGATAGTATTCATCTTCTTCATGGCGAATCACAACCGCATCCACTCCTAGTGATTCCAAAGTACGGACTGTATCATAAAGAGTTTCTCCCTTTAATACGCTTGAACTTCCCGCTTCAAACGGTATCACTTCAAGTCCTAATTTCCTCTCGGCCATCTCAAAGCTGCTTTTTGTTCTTGTGCTCGGCTCAAAAAATAAGTTTGCGATAAAAGTTTGATTGTCAGGTTGCCAGCGATAGCCTTTGCTAAAATAATCGGCTTGCATTAATATTAACAAAATTTTATCTTTATGCAAATCCTTAATTGATACTAAATTTTTTAACATGCGCTCTGCACCCCTTAAATTTCGTTTTTTTGCTTGAATAAAAAAGTTTTTCTTTTTTCGTTCGAATCATCCAAAAATATTGTGTTTTTTGATATTTGTTTTTTTATACAAGCATAAAAAAACCTCTTTGCAGCTAAACGCCGACAAAGAGGTAAGCAAAATCATGCGCTCGCTGTTCGATCTCCCATACACGGTACCGAAATCAGCAGCGCCGTCATTCATTCTGCCCTTTGTCAGCCTCTCTGGACTGCATTTAAAAGGGAACTTATTTAGTTTTCAATCCGTTCATGGATCGTTACTCTCTCGTGTTGATCTACCTCCTCCAGCTCTACTACAATTTTTTCATGAATGGAGGTAGGTATGTTCTTTCCGACATAATCCGCTCGAATGGGCAATTCCCTATGTCCTCTGTCCACAAGAACCGCCAGTTGAATCTGAGCAGGACGCCCCATATCCATTAAAGCGTCCATCGCTGCTCTCACTGTTCTTCCCGTAAAAAGAACATCGTCTACTAATATCACTTTACGATCAGTGACATCTGTCGGAATATCCGACCCTTTTACCTGTGGCTCCTTACGATTAGATTTATACGTGAGATCATCTCGATATAAAGTGATGTCCAGCTCTCCGACCGGAACACTCTGTCCCTCGATTTCCTCGATTTTTTTTGCTAGTCTGTTTGCGAGATAAATGCCTCTCGTCCGGATGCCGACAAGCAAGCAATTATGAATACCTTTATTTTTTTCGATAATTTCATGGGCAATTCGAGTCAAGGACCTGCGTATGGCAGGCTGATCAAGCACCATAGCTTTTTGCATCGGACTCACCTTCTCTCTTTTTTTGGAAACGGCACAAAAAAAACTCTCATCGTCAGGATGAGAGGATTCATTTCGAAAGCATATCTTGTCAAAGTGATTACGATCATTTCCGTTTCCTTCTCAGCCTCACGGGACTGGATTAAAGGTTCATATTCAACTGCCATTATGATACTCTTTTCAAAATGTACTGTCAACCTTCCAATCGCAAAAAAGTCAGAATTCGAGAAAAATCATCCGGTAATGGCGCTTTAAACTCTAAATATTCTTCCGTTCTCGGATGAATGAAGCCAAGTACCTCAGCATGTAAAGCTTGTCCTTCAATATTTAATGTTTTTTTGGGGCCATACTTCGGATCTCCGGCTAAAGGATGACCGATGTATTTCATATGAACGCGGATTTGATGAGTCCTTCCCGTTTCCAACTCACATTCAATTAAACTATATTGACTAAAACGTTCCAAAACTCGAAAATGAGTGACCGCATGTTTGCCGTTATCGACAACCGCCATTTTTTGCCTGTCTTTTGGGTCTCTGCCAATGGGAGCATCAATCGTTCCAACATCATGTGGAATCATGCCGTGAACGATGGCTTTGTATTTTCTTGTAACCGTTTTATTAGAAAGCTGCTGAGAAAGCTTTTCATGAGCATAATCATTTTTAGCCGCCATCAATAATCCGGAAGTATCTTTATCAATGCGATGAACAATTCCAGGCCTTAGAACGCCGTTGATGCCTGACAAGTCTTTGCAGTGAGCCATCAACCCATTGACAAGAGTGCCTGACAGATGCCCTGGAGCCGGATGAACCACCATTCCACGCGGTTTATTGACAACGATGACATCTCGATCTTCATAGTAAATGTCCAAGTCCATTTTTTCCGGTGTGATTTCCAGTACTTCCGGTTCCGGAACGCTAACAACAATACGGTCATCTGCCTCACATTTATAATTTGCTTTCACAGTCGCTCCATTGACTGTTACACGTCCTTCTTTAATCCATTCTTGAACTTGACTCCGTGACCAATCTTCGTTCCATTGACTAAGAACTTTATCAATTCGTTGATGCTGTTCCTCTTCTGTGATGATATGTTCAATTCGTTCCATTCGCTTTCTGTCTTTCCCTCCGATCTTCTAATAACAGAGCAATAATCAAAAGCACCACCCCGATGGTGAGCGATGAATCGGCGAAATTAAATATTGGAAAATCATAATGGAAAATATACGTATGGATAAAATCGACGACTTCTTTCCGGAAAAAACGGTCCAGAAAATTTCCAATCGCTCCCCCGAGAATAAAGGAAAAACCGATGGATTGAAGCGTTTTATCTTTTCCGTATTTTACCATGTAATAAATGATGCCAATGACAACAATGACGGTTAAGATATAAAACAGCCATAGCTGTCCTTGGAGCATTCCCCATGCTGCTCCTTTATTGCGATGGGAAGTTAAGTACAAAAGATTCGGCACGATCTCTATGCTTTGACCGACTTGCATGTATTTGACAATCAACCACTTCGACCATTGATCGATTATCACCACCACAATTGCTAAACCAAAGTAATACAATAAACGCACATTGGTTACCTCCACCTCTAAAGTGAATTGTTACCTTTGCATTTTAGCATAACCTTTTTGATTCAACAATTGTAGAATGAATTTATCCGTATATCCCTTTTCTGCCATATGTTAAAACGCATTTCTCCCATTCATCGATCGTTTCCATTGTAGGAATTTGTTTGATCCATTCAAAGGGAATCCATTCTCCGCTGATTTCGCATTTTCCAAAATCTCCCGACTCAAATTTTTTTAAAGCTTTTACAATATCCTTCTTTTCCTGCTCGATGTAACGATACACTTCTTCTTTTTGGGATCGTGAATTCATTAATTCTTGATAGACGATCTGCAATTCATGATAGATCTTATCATACGTTGCCATCTTCATCCCTCCGTTAACACCGATTGAAGTTTATTCCCGGGAAGTCTTATTGAAAACTGCATCAACGCGAAAACGCTCACTTCTGAATTTCTTGTTATCGTTAGTGTTCCTTTATGAACAAAATTATTACGATGAAAGAAAAAGAAGCTTTGGATAAATTATGATCCAAAGCTTCTTTCGAATTAAGCTAAATGGGAATAATGATTTTTCACCACATCCGCACAGCGCGGGCAAAGAGTCGGATGTTCCGGATCTGATCCAACTTCCGGCGTCACTGTCCAGCAGCGTTCACATGTTTCCCCTTCCGCTTTTTCGACCACAACGGCTGCCCGTTCCAGCTTTAAGGCGTGTTCAGGAGCGTCTTCCAACCGACCAGCTACTTCAAATCCCGACACGATGAACAATTGTTTTAAGTTTTCATGAATGGAATCAAGCAGAGCTTTTGTTTCATCGTTTACATAAAGTTTGACGTGGGCGGTCAGCGATTTTCCAATTATTTTTTCGTTCCGCGCCTCTTCTAGCGCTTTAAGAACATCATCGCGCAGTTTCATAAATTGATCCCATTTTTCTTCTAATTCTTTACTGTTAGGAATCTCTTTATAAACCGGCATGTCAGTTAACTGCACACTTTCTTCCGTTACACCCGGAATATGTTCCCACACTTCATCCGCCGTATGCGCCAGAATAGGAGCTATTAATTTGACGAGGGAAACGAGACATTCATACAAAACGGTCTGAATGGCCCTCCGTTCATAGAAGTTCATCGGTTCAATATACAGAATGTCTTTCGCAAAATCGAGATAGAACGAACTTAAATCAAATGTGCAAAAGTTATTAATTTCGTGATAAATCGCCGAGTATTCATAATGTTCATAATGATCGTGAACACTTTTAATTAAATGATTTAATTTTACAAGGATATATTGGTCGACTTCACGCAGGTTGTCATAAGAAAGCGAGTCTTTTTTCGGATCGAAATCGGCAAGGTTTCCTAAAAGGAATCGGAACGTATTGCGGATTTTGCGATACACTTCCGAAACTTGCTTTAAGATCGCATCAGACACGCGCACATCGGCTTGAAAATCAACAGAAGCTACCCAAAGTCTCAAAATATCAGCGCCGTATTGATTCATGACTTTTGCCGGTACAACCACGTTGCCAAGCGATTTACTCATTTTTCGTCCTTCACCGTCTAAAGCAAATCCGTGGCTAAGAACGGCTTTGTACGGAGCTTTTCCCGTTACAGCGACAGCGGTTGTCAATGAAGAGTTAAACCAGCCGCGGTATTGGTCGGAACCTTCCAAGTACAGATCGGCAGGACGGTTCAATTCTTCTCTTTCCAGTAAAACGGCTTGATGCGATGATCCGGAATCAAACCATACGTCCATAATATCCGTTTCTTTTGTAAATTGACCGTTCGGGCTGCCAGGATGAGTAAATCCTTCCGGAAGAAGATCTTTAGCCTCCCTTTCAAACCATACATTGGAACCGTATTGACGGAACAATTCCGAAACATGCTGAATGGTTTCATCGGTAATAATAGCTTCCCCGTTTTCCGCATAAAATACCGGAATCGGCACTCCCCAAGCCCGCTGACGGGAAATACACCAATCACCGCGGTCACGAATCATATTGTAAAGACGAGTTTCTCCCCATTCAGGCACCCAATTCGTTTCTTTTACGGCTTCCAGAAGCTGTTCTCTGAAGGCGTCGATAGAAGCGAACCATTGAGCAGTGGCTCTAAAAATGACCGGTTTTTTCGTACGCCAATCGTGTGGATAAGAATGGGTAATAAACGCAAGTTTTAACAGTGCGCCTGCTTCTTCCAATTTTTTCGTAATGGCTTTATTCGCATCATCGTAAAAGAGTCCTTCAAAACCTGGAGCATCTTCTGTCATGCAGCCTTTATCATCTACCACTGATAAGACATCCAAATTGTATTTTTTCCCGACCAAGAAATCGTCTTCCCCGTGTCCAGGAGCTGTATGAACACATCCCGTACCTGAATCCGTGGTCACGTGCTCTCCCAGCATCACTAAGGAATCGCGTCCGTATAAAGGATGTTTGGCAACGACATACTCCAGTTCTGTGCCCTTTAATGTTTTCACTACACTTGGCTCATTCCATTCAAGCGTAGATGATACATCTTCAAGCAGAGCTTCCGCCACCACATATTTGTGGCCATTGACTTGAACTACCACGTAATTAATGTCAGGATGAACCGAAATCCCAAGATTGGCAGGTATCGTCCAAGGAGTGGTCGTCCAAATGACGATGCTTGTATCCGAATCCAGTACCCCTTTTCCATCCTTCACAGGAAAAGCAACATAAATGGACGGGGATCTTTTGTCTTTGTATTCGATTTCCGCTTCTGCCAAGGCCGATTCGCTGGAAGGAGACCAATATACCGGTTTTAAGCCTTTATAAATGTATCCTTTTTTGGCCATTTCACCAAAAACTTTAATTTGTTGGGCTTCATACTCCGGCTTTAATGTAATATAAGGATTCTCCCAATCTCCTCGTACACCTAGTCTTTTAAATTGTTCACGCTGATTGTTAATTTGTTCGTAAGCGTACTGCTCGCAAAGTTTACGGAATTCGGCCACGCTCATTTCTTTCCGATTGACGCCTTTATTCGTCAAAGCCTGTTCAATCGGAAGTCCGTGCGTATCCCAACCGGGAACGTAAGGGGCGTGATAACCGCTCATTGATTTATAGCGGACGATAAAATCCTTTAAAATTTTATTCAGCGCATGCCCCATATGAATATCTCCGTTCGCATAAGGAGGGCCGTCATGCAAAACAAAAAGGGGGCGTCCTTCCGTACGTTTTTGCACTTTTTGGTAAATATTCATTTCTTCCCATTTTTTTTGAATGGCAGGCTCTCTTTTTGGTAAATTCCCACGCATTGGAAAATCCGTCTTAGGCATTAACAGTGTTTCTTTATAGTCCATTCTTTTTACCTCCTTGTCCGTTCGTGAATGTAAATACAAAAAAACCTTCTCATCCCCAAAAAGGGACGAGAAGGTTGATGATTCCCGCGGTACCACCCTTATTGGCAAACAAACTGTCTGCCCTCTCTTTCATTCGTAACGTGAACAAACCGCTGTCTTCTACACATCCGTTTAGGATTTTCAAAGACAGGACTCAAGGGTGATCTTCCACTCTTCGCTTATACCGGCTTCCACCGTCCCGGCTCGCTGAACAATAAGCTAAAAGAATGTACTCTCCCCGTCATCGTTTTTCCCTTATACCTTTTACATTATAGAAATCGTATGTCTGTCAGTCAAGTCTTGCAACGGCACTCTCTTCCGGATAGAACGGTGAGACAATCAAAAATAAATCTTACTCCTCGTGTTCATTTTGCAGACTTTTAAGATCGGTTGCATCTACTTCAAATTCCATCAGCTGATCCCAATCGTCGTTGTTTAACAAATCCAGTTGGGCTTCCACAAGCATTTTAAAACGAGTGCGAAATACTTTTGACTGCTTTTTGAGCTCTTCGATGTCAAGAGCGATTTTCCTCGCTTTTGATAAAGCTTCATTGACAATGCGATCCGCATTTTTCTCCGCTTCCTTAATGATTAGCTTAGCTTCTTTTTGAGCATTCCGCTTTACGTCTTCCGCGGCTTCCTGAGCGATCAAAATCGATTTATTGAGCGTTTCTTCAATATCTGAATAATGATTCAGACGTTCACGCAAAGATTCCAGCTGTTCTTCCAGATCTTTTTTTTCCCGCAATATCAGTTCGTAGTCTTTAATCACTTGATTTAGAAACTCGTTGACTTCATCTTCATCATAGCCTCTAAATCCTTTACTGAATTCTTTATTATGTATGTCCAAGGGCGTTAAAGGCATACAGCCACCTCCATACCTATCTATGGACTTTATTATAACGGTTTTTTTCCCATTTGTAATGAATATCTTGCAATTTTCCCCAAATTATTTCAAAAGACCTAATGTAATTCGCCACTTCTCTTTTTTTGTTTTATCATCAATCGACAGCAGCTTGCACCTTCCTTTTCCACGCACGGAGAGAACATCCCCTTCTTCGCATAGAAAAGCAGGGTTGTCCACCACTTTCCAATTCACTTTGACTAAGCCGCTTTTGATCATCGTCTGCACTTTTTGGCGGGACAGCTTGGCATAAGCGGAAATCATAACATCTAAACGCAACGATGAGACGGTTGTTTGAACCGGTTGCCAGCTTTCTTCTGATTCAATCGCTTCTTCTAGTTTTTTTTCTTCCAATTGGACGGACGCTTTTCCCACTTGACGAAAATTTAATTTCACAAAATCAGCCATTTCCGCAGCAACTAAAAACTGAAAACGCCCTTCTTTAGCTAGAATATCGCCGAATTTTTCGCGTCGAAGTCCAAGACCCATTAAACTTCCTAATACGTCGCGATGATTTAAAACAACAAATTTTTGCGGGTAGAGAATTTCAAAAAGCGCTACTTGAAAGTCTTCTTGCTGTACAGAAAAGTAAGGCGGATAAAGGAGCGCCCTCTTTCGTTCCGCCTGTACCGTTCCTCCGAAAAACGACACGTTAACCTCGGTGTTTTTCCCCAGCAATGAAGACAAAATTTGCTGTTCCCGAGGATCTAAAAAATCCATCAATTTTGGTGCATATTTTTCTTCGACCTGTCGAATCGACTCGAGGACATCGTCAATAAATTCCTTTTCCTCCGGTCGAAAGTGCTGATAAATCGATGACATCGTTTACTCCTTTTCACTAACGAAATCGAAATAAATATTTAAATAACCTTTCTCTTCCGCACAATGGTTTGTCGGTCATGATTAGCATGATTACAGAATTTTCCTTTCGCAACGATCACAAAAAACGTTGCGAAACGGAATTTTCAACTCTGCTATAACACCCAGTAGGCAAGTTGATGCAGTCCCCGAGTAGCTAGGTTTAAAACAATGAACGCCACAATAGGGGAAAAATCTATCATCCCGATCGGAGGCACGATGCGTCTGAACGGTTCTAAATAAGGTTCACATATTTTAGCAAGAAACTGTCCGAAACCAGATTCTCTAGCTCCAGGCAACCAAGACATCAAAATGTAGATAATTAACGCCCATGAATAGATTTCAATGAGCCAAGACAAAGCATTAAAAACGAATACCATTCTTCTTATAACCACCTTGAATTATCCATATTTTCTTCTGACAATATTTCAGAAATAGAACCGGAAACCTCCACATTGTCAGGAGCGCAAAGAAAAATTTTCGGTCCTAAATGCTGGATGTCTCCACCAATAGCATAAACAGTTCCGCTCAAAAAATCCACAATCCTTTTGGCTTGGTCATGCTGGATTCTTTGTAAATTGACAATCACCGCTTTATGACTTTTTAAATGATCTGCAATTTCTTGAGCTTCAGCAAAAGCACGCGGTTCTATTAAAATCACTTTAGATGATTTTTGCACACTTTGCAAACTGACAACATTTCGTTTTGGAGCTTCTTTTGACGGTTGTTTCGGCTCTTCCTGTACTTCGCTCTCCTCAACCGCTTCATAATCATCGTCCAAAAGGAAAAACGTTTTAATTTTTGACTTGATTCCCATCCTTCCAACCCTCCTTTATTCACCTACAAGAGCTGTTCCGATCCTGATAAAAGTTGCACCTTCTTCAATCGCGATGGGAAAATCATTGCTCATGCCCATAGATAGTTCCGTGCAAGGCGCATAAGGCAAATCGAGATTTTGAATTTCCAACTGCAATTGTTTCAATCGTCTGAAACAGTCCCTTATGATGAGCTCATCGGTTGTAAACGGGGCCATCGTCATGAGACCGACCACCTTAATCTTTGGAAATTCTTCCAATCGCTTAACAAAATCTTCAACCGCTTCAGGAGCTAATCCATGTTTCGTTTCCTCTCCCGACGTATTCACTTGGACGAAACAAGAGATTGGTTCATTCGCCCTCTTATCGATCTCTTTAGCGAGCGACAGTCTATCCAAAGAGTGTATGTAGGAAACTTTATCTATAATGTTTTTTACTTTTCGGCTTTGCAGCGTGCCGATAAAATGCCACACAGGCTGATCTTTTAATGCTTCCCACTTGGAAAGAAGACTATCGTCTCGATTCTCGCCAAGATGAATGATCCCTGCATCCAGAGCTTCTTTCGCCCTCTCAACGGATACATATTTCGTAACGGCCACGATTTGAATTTCTTCCGGACTGCGCCCTGAACGTCCACATGCTTCTTCAATCTGTTTTTGTATGTTTGCCAGCTTATCGGCTACTCTCAAGATGCGAAACCTCCTTATTCCATCCGATAAAACCAAGCATTCTCCCCGTCTTTCCATTATCGCGGCGATGAGAATAAAACTCGTGATGACAGCTTGTACATAATGAGGTGACAAGGATGTTTTCTTTTGGCAATCCCGCATTTTCTAAAATAGTGCGGTTTAACGCTTTTAAATCCAATTGATAACGCCCTTTTTCTGTTTCAACATATGGAATGTCGTCGTTAGGAGATAGAACGGCATCGACTTGTTGAATGACACGATCATCCACTTGATAACAATTTTGGCAGATAGAAGGTCCAATGGCCGCAAAAAGCTCAGTCGGATCGATTCCATCACTCAGCCATTTTGCCGCCATTTCCCCGGCAATTTTTTGCACGGTTCCTTTCCATCCGGAATGAACAATGCCGATTCTTTGCTGTTTAGGGGCAAGAAAATAGATAGGGACACAGTCAGCATAACACATGGTAAGCAAAATGCCTTTTTCCTCTGTGTAAAAACCGTCAGTGTCCTTTATGCTATCTTCATAACGAAGTGCGCCTTTTCCACGATCATTTTGCGAGATGCGGCGAATATTTTTTCCATGAGTCTGTTCTGCGCTTACCCATTGCTGAAGAGGAAACCCGATCTTTTTTGCTAATATACGGCGGTTTTCGCACACATCGTCGCTGTTGTCATTGACATGAAACGCCAAGTTCATGCTGCGAAACGGTTCGCTGCTTTTTCCTCCATTTCTCGTCGTAAATCCGGCTACGAGGCCGGAATTGTTCTTCATCCAGGAGTCAAGAATATAGAGGTCATTCATTAAACGAAAAGGTTCTGTCATAACGACAACTCCCGTTTTTTCTTTAGTTTAACACGATTGCCAACAAACGTCACTGTTAAAGTGATTTATTCTTTTGGTTCTTCTAATTTCGACTGAGTATAATAAGATCCGCGTGTTCGGACAAGAATCACATCTTCGCCGATTTTTACTATCTGACTCCAAGGTATGACTGTTTCTTCTTCTTTTCCAAAAAAGCCAAGGACTTTTCCGCCGTTATTCATCACAATCGCATCAATTTTTCCAGTATCGAGATTAATTTCAATATCCGTTATATTTCCAAGCTTTTTTCCGTCAGAAACATTGACAACGTCCTTCACTTGAAAATCAGAGACTCTTGCCATTATCTCTCCCCATTTCTTTTCCGTCTTATTGTTACAATATATGCTCTTTCTCCGCACAAAAGACCCCGCAAGCTGTTCGCTTGCGAGGTCCGTTTCTTATTGAATATTTTTATTCATTTGTCGGATGGCCGCTTTTTCCAATCTTGAAACTTGCGCTTGCGAAATGCCTATCTCTTCGGCCACCTCCATTTGAGTTTTTCCTTGGAAAAAGCGTTTCCTTATGATCATTTTTTCGCGTTCATTCAATCTCTTCATTCCTTCTTTAAGCGCGATCCCTTCAATCCACTGGCTGTCTAAATTTTTCTCGTCGCTCAGCTGATCCATGACATAAATGGGATCCCCCCCGTCATTATAAATGGGTTCAAAAAGAGAAACGGGATCTTGAATGGCATCTAATGCGAACACAATTTCTTCATGGGGGACATCCAATTCCTTGCTGATTTCTTCGGCTGTTGGTTCCTTTGAGGTTTCACTGATCAGCCGTTCCCGTACTTGCAACGCTTTATAGGCGATGTCTCGAAGGGAACGCGAAACACGGATTGGGTTATTGTCTCGCAAATAACGGCGAATTTCCCCAATAATCATCGGGACCGCATAAGTGGAAAATTTAACATTTTGACTTAAATCAAAATTATCGATCGATTTCATTAATCCGATGCAGCCCACTTGAAATAAGTCATCCACGTATTCACCGCGATTATTAAACCGCTGGATCACACTTAAAACAAGACGAAGATTTCCATTAACGAGCTTTTCTCTTGCAGAAATGTCACCTGCTTGCATTTGCTTAAAAAGCTCACGCATCTCCTCATTTTTCAATACAGGGAGTTTAGAAGTATTCACACCACAGATTTCAACTTTGTTGCGAGCCATTGATTCCCCTCCTTGCAGGAGCTGCTATTTCAAAGATCAGTATCTCCTTGGAAGGGAATTTTATGCACGCCTGAATCCATCTTCAAAACCTGTCGCCGCCGCTTATCTGTAAAGCGATTGGCCCGTATTTTTCGTTAGATCGCTTTTAAAATTTATTATTTCCATCTATTTTTTATTTTCCGACAAATGATCGGATGTCAATCAATCTTAACTGTTTAAACCATTTTATTAAACTCTTTTCGGAGTCTTTGAATAATTCGTTTTTCCAGCCGAGAAATGTATGATTGGGAAATTCCAAGCATATCTGCGACATCTTTTTGCGTTTTTTCTTCTTCCCCGTTCAGGCCGAATCTCAGCTCCATAATTTGCTTCTCTCTGTCCGATAGTTGATGCAAAGCTTTAAACAACAATTTTTTGTCCACAGTCGATTCTAAGTCTTTCGTGATAATATTATCCTCAGTACCAAGCACATCCGATAAAAGCAATTCGTTTCCATCCCAATCGACATTGAGTGGCTCATCGAAGGAAACTTCAGAACGGATCTTATTGTTTCTTCTTAAATGCATTAAAATTTCATTTTCAATACAGCGAGAGGCATATGTAGCTAATTTGATTTTTTTCTCAGGATTAAACGTGTTAACGGCTTTGATGAGACCAATTGTACCGATACTAATCAGATCTTCTATGTTAATGCCTGTATTCTCGAATTTTCGGGCGATGTAGACTACCAGCCTTAAGTTGCGTTCAATTAAAATGGATCGAGCGGCTTTATCCCCTTTTGGCAGCTTCTCAAGCAGCACTTTTTCTTCTTCTTTAGACAGCGGCGGAGGAAGAGCCTCGCTCCCCCCGATGTAATAAATTTCATCGGTTTTTAATCCTAAAGCAATCAATAATTTATACCACAAATACGTCCATCGCACTCTCCATTTTTTCATTTTTTGTCATCCCCCTTCTATTTTCGATCCATACGAGTATAGTAATAATACGTTAAGATGCACTTTCTTTCGGGGCAGTTGCCGCTAATTTCGGGTGAACGATACATGCAAAAGATTGATCTGCCGACAATTGTTGAACGGTAAAATGAATCAATGCTTTGCTGACAGTTCCTCTAGGTTGGTTTTGGATTTCCACCCCATCCGATTTAAAAGCCAGCAAAAGCTGACGAGTTTTTCCGACGCTTTGAGCAGGAATGAAATGGACCCGGTCCGCCCACTTTTGGTTTAATTCTAATTCCCCATTTAAAAACTTATCTGGTTCTTCGGCTATTTCCAATATTTCTCTAGGAAGAGTATTTTCCAGACCTTTGGTAGAAACAATCATAACGGGCGTTTTTGTCAAAGGATCGAAAAGGTGATTGCCACTGTCGACAAGCCCTTTCAATTCCAATTGGCAGCCGGCAAAATGAATCATCACATCAACAAGTTGATCATATTGAATTTTGGCCGTTTCAAAATCTTCCAATCTTCGTTTAGAGAAATACCAAGCAACCGGAATCGCCAACATGACAAACACCCAGCTGATGGGATCGCCAAATCCTTTTACATTTGCTAGAAGCGTGGCGGAGTGAAGATCGGAATCAAATGAAATAAAATAATGAATGCCTATTAAGATTCCCCCCAGCAGAAAAGTTGCAAAATATAATGTCAGTAAATTGGACAGAAAAAAGCGAAACCTTTTATAGCCGAACACCGCCAATACCATCCATATGGAGAACAAAACTTTCACAGCCGGATTTCCCGCGATCGGCGCAAACTTGGTTGCCAATAGAAGAACAAGGCAAGATCCGATTATCCCTCCGAGAAGAATACGAAAAAAGGACACTTGCCTTTTTAAAAAAAGCGCCGTCATCCATAACAACAAACTGTCCACCAGCAAGTTTAATAGCCATATCACATCGAGATAGACTACCAATGTTTTCCCCCTTTTTCTTCCCTTTTGTTATCGAAGTATATCCTACTGCACATCCAAAGTGTGTCATAATTTGGATTCGATAATAGGTTTTTTTTTAATGATATATTCGAAAATTGTCAGCTTTATTCCTTAAACTGTTCTATAATCTTCTTTTGACAATCATTTTCTAAGAATGATGAGTTTAAAAGGGGCCGAAATAAGAGAGGATGCTATAAAACCGCCTATGATTTGTCACAATAGCCGGCAAGATTCGAAATTTAAATGAATCTTTATTCATGGATCGCACATTCCATCCCATTGCAGCATGTGGCTAACTTTCATTCTCCAAGAGCGGCTAAAAATACGATCTCTATCGTTTGATACTTAGCACAAAAAATGACTGCCTCCAAAAACCATAGATTACGGAATGGAGACAGTCATTTTCTTCATTTATGTTCATATCGTTTTTTCACTTATCTGCGGCGATTGCGATTGCGTAAAAATGTTGGAATATCAAGCGTATCTTCCAGCGGTTGAACATTGGAACGAGAAGGTGTTTCAAAGTGAGAGGCTTCTTCTTTTTTTCCTTCACGCTTGATATGACTGGAAGGAGCAGCACTCGCTTTGGCTTGTCCCAATCCGGTACGAATCGGTTTACTGTTTTGTGATGTATCTTGCTTAAATCCAGTCGCAATGACAGTGACGACAATTTCGTCTTTTAAATTCTCATTGATGACAGATCCAAAAATCATATTGACTTCTTGATCTGATGCAGAAGCTACAATGTCTGCTGCTTCTTGTACTTCATATAGGCTTAAGTTTGTTCCGCCCGTAATATTCATGAGAACACCTTGTGCGCCATCAATGGACGTTTCAAGAAGCGGACTGGAAATAGCCTTTTTCGCAGCTTCTGCTGCCCGATTTTCACCGGAAGCCACTCCGATTCCCATCAAAGCTGATCCTTTATTAGACATGATCGTTTTGACGTCAGCAAAATCGAGGTTAATCAATCCAGGAACGGCAATCAAATCAGAAATGCCTTGAACTCCTTGACGCAATACATTATCGGCTTCCCTGAAGGCTTCGAGCATCGGGGTGCTCTTATCGACAATTTCCAGAAGGCGGTCATTCGGAATCACAATTAACGTGTCCACCGCTTCTTTCATTGCCGCAATTCCCCCGGCTGCTTGGTTTGCCCGTTTTTTTCCTTCAAATGTAAATGGGCGCGTTACGACTCCAACAGTCAAAGCTCCTAAGTCTTTTGAAATTTGAGCGATGACCGGAGCGGCCCCGGTTCCTGTACCGCCGCCCATACCGGCTGTTACGAATACCATATCCGCTCCTTTGAGCGCTTCTTCAATCTGTTCTTTGCTTTCTTCAGCTGCTTTTTTTCCTACTTCCGGGTTGGCACCGGCTCCCAATCCTCGGGTCAGCTTGGCCCCAATTTGCATTTTGATTTCCGCTTTGGATAAATTCAACGCTTGTGCATCTGTGTTGACGGCAATAAATTCTACCCCTTGTACACCATGTTCAATCATACGGTTGACCGCATTGTTTCCTCCGCCGCCAACACCGATTACTTTTATCGACGCAAATGAATCTACACTCATATCAAACTCCAACATGACAAATCCTCCTAATTCGTCGTTATTCCCTCAAGATGACTACTCATCAAAAAAGTAACCAAAAATTCTTTTCATTTTAGCAGTAAATTTTTCTTCTTTATGTTTGTCAGGCTTCACTTTTTCTTTCGAAGGTTGCGGTTCTATTTCTTTTTGAATTCTCGCGTCCGGCACCATGACCGGTTCCGGATTCGCACTTACCGTTCTTCCTTGCATTCTTGCAGTCTTGTAAGCGTACTGTATCAATCCAATAGATGTGATAAACTGTGGATTTCGAACACCAATGTAATCAGGAACTGCAATGCGTACTCGATTTTCAAAAATGCTTTGAGCTAATTCCATCACACCTGGCATATTGGCAACTCCGCCAGTAAGAACAATGCCGCCCGGCAAATCATGGACACCCATCCGTTTCATTTCTTGCCGTGCCAATTCAAAAATCTCTTCCAATCTAGCTTCAATAATATCAGAAATTTCTAATTGATTGAATTGCTGATGTTGGTCGCTTCCTATGATTGGCACACTGAAAACTTCGTCCTCCGAGGCAAGATCATAAAACGCATGGCCGAATTTTATTTTTATTTTTTCGGCATCTTCCGTATTGGTCCGAAGTCCAACGGATAAATCTTTCGTAATATGATCGCCGCCCACAGGAAAAACCGTTGTGGCTTTTATATGTCCTTGTTCAAATACCGTTAAGGTGGTTGAACCTCCGCCAATATCAATCAACGCAGTGCCTAATATTTGTTCGTCCCGTGATAACGCCACCGTTCCGGCTGCCAACGGCTGCAGGACGATTTCCAGAATCTCCAGTCCAGCTCTTTCTACGCAACGTAATGTATTATGTAATAAAGTTTTGGATCCGGTTATTAAGATTCCTTCCATTTCCAAGCGGACCCCTATCATTCCTCTTGGATCGTTGATTTCATCCAATCCGTCCACGATAAATTGTTTAGGCAAAACATTGATTATTTCCCGATCCTGCGGAATCGGCATCACTTGGCAGGCGTCTATCACTCTAGCAACATCTTCATCTGTAATTTCACGATTCTCGCTAGATACAGCGACTACTCCGCTGCACGGCTGCAGCTGCACTTGATTGGCCGGAATGCCAACGATCACTTGCTTGATCTCCATTCCAACCATTCTTTCAGCTTGTTCGACTGCTTTTTTTATAGAATGAACGGTTTCATCTATATCAATAATGGATCCTTTCTTAATTCCTTTCGATTTTACATTTCCGACACCGATGATATTTAATGAATCATTAACCATTTCGCCGATAATGACTTTAACTGTGGATGTACCGATGTCAAGACTGACATAAATCTCATTGCTGTTCATTCTCTGGCACCTCCTTTATCTTACATCCAGCGTAATCCGATTGTGAACAACAATTGACCAATTCTTGTAAATACCTTGTTAAGTTATTCGTCATTTTTTACTTATTTCCCTTTAAAAAATATGAATTTTTTTCATCGCTCATAGCTTTGCATCTTCATGAAAATTTTTTTAAAAAAGTTTATTGCGATGCAATGGCAAAAGTATGCTAAATACAAGTCTACACTAAGATTCAAAGGGAGAAAAGCGAAATTTAGCTAAAGGATTTTCTCCTACGTCGTTTTTCTTTTTTCTTTCACTCCCGCCCATCCTTAAACTTTATGTCAGTTATCCACCCAGAACGCAATAGGACAGTTAAAAATAGTTTTTGCCATACGTTTCCATTCATTAATCGCTTTTTCCGAATTTCAACGGTACATAAATATTGTATTTTTTACGGAAACCATAGCAAAAAAAAATTTCTTTCATGAACAAAAATAGTTCTTATGACCTAACGACCTTTCTTTCCTTTATCTATTGTTTTGTTTCTTTTCTCCTTTATAGGATTGAAAAAAAGTACCTACTTCTAAATCGATAACTCCTTTTACTTTCGGATCCAATTGACTAACAATGGAAGGATAATACACCATTTTTTTCGAAAACGTCTCAAGTGTTGCTCTTACTTCATAACCATCATTCATATAAAGCGTTATATGATAGCGATCCGTTTTTTTCGGTGTGTAGTGTATCTCTGAAATGGAATTGACGATTTCAACCGGCAATTCGTTTAACGATTTCACCATTTCTTTTAAAACATCATCTTTTTTAAAATCAAATAGAATGGGTAATTGTTTTGGAATCTTTACAGTTTTTTCTTTTATCACACGTCCGTTTTCCAGAACCGGTTCATATGTGTCGCCATTCGCGAGATAGCCGATTTGCTTCATTTCCTTGATTTTAATATGGATACGGTTCGGGAACCGGACGGATATGTCTGATGATTTAATTTCGGGTATTTTTTTTAGCCGTTTTTCCACATCGTCCTTGTTCAATTTCCAAATGCTCATTCCATTTTCAATATTGCTCCATTTGATAATATCTTTCGTTTTCAGCACATGGTTTCCAGAAACAGTCACTTCTTTTACATGGCTGATAGGCGACAAAAAATAGACCACTGACAACACTAATAAGAAAAAAAGAAAAAGAAGTAAAATCAGCCGGCGATTCGCCTTCCTTTTGCGATATTCTTTTAATCTAGGAATCCGATCCTCCAACGAGACGATTTTCCCATTTTCCACTCCATTCCCTCCCTGATGTTGCTGAACAGATACTAGGAGCATGTTCCCTCTGCTCACCTTGTCCAAGGCCAGGAAACACACGGCGCATAGTACAGTTGATTCATCCTATTTTCTTGTACGGACACGCAGCTAGGATTAATCGGCCTTATTGGGGATCCGATGAGTTCGCCAGTTCAACCATTACTTGGTATAATCGATCAGATGCATCTGGAATTCCCAATTTGGAAGAAGCTTGCTTCATTTTTTTCAGTCGATTCTCGTTTGTTAAAACGGCATCCAGCTCCTTGACCAGCCGCTCCGGTGACAATTCTTTTTCTAAAAGCAATACTGCCGCTCCTTTATCGGCTAAAGTCCGAGCATTTTTTTCTTGATGGTTGTTCGTCACATAAGGGCTCGGAATTAAGATGCTCGGTACTCCAAGCGCCGTTAGTTCTGCTAAAGTAGTTGCTCCGGCACGAGAAACAACCAAATCTACTTCTTTTAATATCTCCGGCATATTATGGACAAACGGAGCAATAGCGACATTGGACGGCTTTCCTGCTAAAGAGACTTCCTTTTTGACATTCTCAAAATGGATTTCTCCTGTTATATACAAAATTTGATACGGTTTGTTTCCTAACACAGGCAGCGATTTGACGACTGCTTCATTTAAAGGTCTTGCTCCCCTGCTTCCGCCAAAAATAAGCACAGTAGGAACATTTTCTTTTAATCCAAATGCACGCAAAGCCCCATTTTTCTCCGCAGAAACCACTTCGGAAGCCCGGGGATTTCCAGTCAAAATGACTTTTTCCCGTGGGAAAAATTCCTCGGCTGCCTCAAAACAAACCGCTATTTTATCAACATATTTGCTTAAAAATTTATTGGTTAAACCAGGAACGCTGTTTTGTTCGTGTATGATGGTGGGAATATGTAATTTCGACGCGGCGTATACGACCGGTCCGCACACATAGCCGCCGGTACCGATGACAATATCCGGCTTATACTCTTTCAGCCACTTCTTGCATTCTCTTACACCCTTTAGAAAACGAGCCACCGTTTTCACGTTTTCAAAAGAAAGAGAACGTTTAAAACCCGTAATATGAATAGAGCGAAACTCAATTCCTTCTCTCGGAACAAGCTTTGATTCTAATCCCTTCTCTGTTCCGATATACAAAAAAGAAGTTTCGGCATGTTTTTCTTTTATGGTCCTGATGAGAGCCAAAGCCGGGTAAATATGCCCTCCAGTACCGCCGCCACTGACGACGATTTTCATATTCTTTTCACCTCAAATTCTTCTTTCACTGTTATGTACGTATTCATGATAGTCAATCCACATCCTGTTTCTTTTTCGGAAAACACGTTCACAAAGGTCGACTACATTATCATACTATATTTTAGCGAATGAATGTCCATGCGCAAATACAATTTAATAGAAATTGCAACATTGTAACAAAAATCGAGTAGGAGGGAGCGATTAACTCCCGTCCTCTCACACCACCGTACGTACGGTTCCGTATACGGCGGTTCAATTAAGATAATTGACGCAAGTCTTTATAACTTCCGTGAATAGCTGTTCTCTTTATGCCAGTGGTCACTCCACCCTCCAAGAGGTCTCCCACGGGATTCACCGCTTCCTCCCTCAAGTGAGGTACTACGTTTTCTGTGTTCATCATGACTCACTGAATACCAAGGGCTATTCTCTCTTAATTGTTCGGTCCTTCTTAGTTGTTCTAGACCAACTAATACTATGACCTCTGCTGACTTCTGACGGTTCAGCTACTTATCACTAAGTAGGTTATGAAGAGTACTTCACATATCCGCCAGACCTCCCCGGGTAAGTACATGCACTTTCACACCATCTATCCGCCTCATTTACTCGATATGACCTTCGACAGAAAGAGCTTTGTTTTGTTATGCAAACTCACTCAATCATACCTAGCCTTATATGAGGTTCGTGTTCCTCGGACCGGTGTTTTGCCTCCAGCTTCCTTCAGATTCCGCGTCACCACGGACACCCTTGCTCTTGGCTAACCTCTACTTCTGTCTTCGGGGTTCGGGACTTACACCCTATAGTTCATGTACATGCCGGGCGCACATACAAAAAACTGGAAACCTTAAAAGATAAGGTCTCCAGTTTTTTAATATCGGGAATAACGACTTACATTTAAAAGAATCCCAATGGCTGCTAATACAAGCGTCAAGGAAGAACCGCCATAACTCAAGAAAGGAAGGGTGATGCCGGTGACCGGCATCAATCCGGTCACCACGCCCACATTGATCATGACTTGGATGGCCACCATGGAAATAATGCCCACTGCCAAAAAACTTCCATACAAATCTGGAGCCCCCAATGCAACGCGTATGCCCCTCCATAATAAAAGCGTAAATAAAAGGAGCACAATGCTGCCGCCGATAAACCCCAATTCTTCCGCTAAGATGGCAAAAATAAAATCGTTTTGCGGCTCCGGCAAATAGAAAAATTTTTGCCGGCTTTCTCCCAAGCCCAGCCCAAATAATCCTCCTGGTCCAATAGCATACATCGATTGTATGATCTGAAAACCGGTTCCCAGTGGATCAGACCACGGATCCAGATAAGAGGTAATGCGGTTCATCCGATAAGGTGCCGAAAGAATAAGACCCGCAAAACCAATCAGCCCGACAAAAGCAAAGCCAGCGAAATGTTTGATTTGAGCACCGGAGATAAAGATCATCACAATGCATGTGCCCACCATGACAGTTCCTGTTCCAAGATCCGGCTGGAGCATAATGAGTCCAAAGGCCAAAAACACTAAAGACAATGTAGGTACCAGCCCTTTTTTAAAAGAGGTAATGTACTTTTGCCGTTCTGATAAATATTTTGCCAAAAAAACGATCATAGCCAGTTTCATAAACTCGGATGGCTGGATGGAAAACGCACCGACCCCGATCCAGCTTCGCGAACCGTTTCTGACTGTTCCCACTCCCGGCACTAGCACAAGAATGAGCAATGCAAAACAAACAAGCAGAATGACTTTTGACCATGAACGCCATATCCAATACTCCACGTTCATGAGAAAGAACATCGCCATGACGCCAGCGCCGGCAAAAAGCAGCTGCCTTTTTGCAAAATAAAATGAATCACCAAACTTATATTCCGCCCAAACGGCGCTGGCGCTGTAAACCATGATGAGCCCAATGGCCAAAAGACTAAGTGTCAGTACAATTAAAACAAAGTCCGGGGAAGACTTTTTGTAAGACAAAGCCAACACCTCGATAGACATAGATTTGAGCTAATCAGCACGAAATTAGCCGATCGTAGGTGTTAATTCTTTGTTGGGTCCGTGCATCCACTAGACAAGCTCTTACTTCAGTCTATGCACAGCCTCAATAAAAATATCACCGCGTTGTTCGAAAGTTTTATACTGATCCCAGCTGGCGCATGCCGGCGATAACAGAATAATGTCCCCTTTCTCTGATAACTGATATGCTTTTGGCACTGCATCGCTCACATTCTCCGCATGAACAATCGTTTTAATGCCCGCTTTGCGCGCCGTTTCGGAAATTTTTTCTGCTGTTTGTCCAAATGTAATGACAGCTTTCACATTTTTTAAATAAGGAATAAGATCGTCAAAACCGTTTCCGCGGTCCAGACCGCCTGCAAGGAGAATAATCGGGCTTTGAAAGGCGCTTAAAGCGGCTTTAGTCGCCAACGTATTCGTTGCCTTCGAATCGTTGTAAAATTTTCGGCCATTCACTTCACCGACATATTGAGTGCGATGTTTTACTCCAGCGAAAACTTTTAACACGTTTCGAATCGCTTCATTTCCCCCGCCGGCCAATTTAACGGCTGCAACTGCAGCCAGTATATTTTCTAAATTATGGGATCCCGGGAGAGCAATTTCCTCTGTATCGATCAATTTTTCACCACGGAAATAGACGATGCCGTCTTGGATATAAGCTCCGTCCTCAATCACCCGTTTAGTGGAAAATAGAACTTTTTTCGCTTTGGAAAATTTCGTCAGTTCAATTAGTTCTTCTTGATCGCCATTGATAATCAGATAATCGTCTTCTGTTTGATTTCTCGTAATATTCGCTTTCGCTTTTGCATATTCTTCTTTTGTTCCATGGTAATCAAGATGAGCCTCATACAAATTCGTAATAATGGAAATATGAGGCCTGAACGTATCAATCCCCATCAGCTGAAAAGAAGACAATTCCATGACCACTATATTCTCTTCCGTTGCCTTTTGGGCAACTTTAGAAGCTACTTTTCCAATATTTCCGGCGATAAGCGGCCGCTTCCCATCCTTTTCTAACATCTCGAAAATTAACGTCGTTGTCGTTGTCTTGCCGTTCGTGCCGGTAATGCCGATGATAGGAGCTTCCGAAATTAAATAAGCCAATTCTATTTCCGTCAAAATCGGAATCCCACGTTCCAAAGCCCCCCGAACAAGAGGGTTCGAATAAGGAATGCCGGGATTTTTGACGATATACTCATATCCCTCATCCAACAATTCGATGGGATGGGAACCCGTGATCACCTTTATGCCCTGTTCCAGTAAATCTTGGGCTTGAGGATTTTCCTGCAAAGGTTTTTTATCGTTTACTGTGACAAATGCGCCAAGCTTATGTAGAAGTGAAGCCGCGCTTGCTCCGCTTTTGGCGAGGCCCAATACTAATACTTTTTTATGCTGAAATTTAGTGATCGTTTTCAATTAGTCCCACACTCCGATATAGATTCCTAGTCCTGCACAAATAAGAGAGGCCGTCCAAAAAGTCACGACGACACGCCATTCTGACCAACCGCCGAGCTCAAAATGATGATGCAGCGGACTCATCCGGAAAATACGCTTGCCGGTCGTTTTAAAAGAAATCACTTGCAATATAACAGACAGCGTCTCTGCGACAAACACCGCACCGATGACCAGAAGGACGAGCTCAAGCTTCGTTAGCAAAGAAATGGTGGCAATCGCACCTCCAAGCGCCAACGAACCGGTATCTCCCATAAACACTTTGGCCGGGTGGGCATTAAAGACGAGAAATCCTAACACAGCTCCCACCACTGCCATCGCAAACACAGCTGTCTCATATTGCGATTGATTCCAAGCCAACACTCCGAACGCCCCGAATGCAATCGCGCTCGTTCCCGAAACAAGCCCGTCAAGACCGTCTGTCAAGTTGACAGCATTGGAAAAACCAACAAGCCAAAAAATAACAAACAATACATACAACCAGCCCAAATCGACCGATATATCCGTAAATGGAATGGACAACTCCGTTGAATAATGATGCTGCTTATAGAAAAAATAAAAAATAACGGAAATAATGATTTGACCCAACAATTTTTGCTTGGATGTCAACCCTAAATTCCGCTTCATCACCACTTTAATAAAATCATCTAAAAATCCAAGCAGACCAAATCCAACTGTCACAAAAAGCAATAGATAGGTTTCCACATTCGGTTTGGAAAACTTTCCGGTCATCACTAGAGTCGTAATGATGATAGACAGTAAAATAACGATTCCGCCCATTGTTGGTGTGCCTGATTTTTTCTGGTGGGATTTTGGCCCTTCTTTGCGAATGCTTTGCCCAAATTTTAATCTTCTCAAAAAGGGGATAAAAATGGGCGAAAGAAGCACAGTGATTAAAAACCCCATCAAGAT
Organism: Bacillus sp. FSL W8-0223; assembly: GCF_038006805.1. Taxonomy (NCBI): domain Bacteria; kingdom Bacillati; phylum Bacillota; class Bacilli; order Caryophanales; family Bacillaceae; genus Bacillus; species Bacillus sp. FSL W8-0223. The sequence goes on along the minus strand of NZ_JBBOVX010000001.1, from coordinate 1,398,857 downwards.
CGTATAGAAAATCACTTGTTCCATCATCGTTATCCCCTCCTCTTCCCATATTGATTAATAGATGAAAACAGCTGTTCCATTTCCCTTTCATCATCTAGGTGGAATGGTAAATATTGATTGAATGATGGATCGTTTTGATAAAAAATAAAAGTTGTCATTTCTTTCCACTCTTCTTGTTCTATTTTTTTCTTGTAATTCTCAGCAATCGTGTTAAAGGCATCAAATAAATCTTGTGTTTGAAAAACTGGAAAATCGTTAGGCACCGATCTCGGCAAAGGGCTGTCCGTGTTCCACAATGCCGCAATCGCTCCTTGTTTTATCGCCGCTAAAAAATTCGGATTTTCTTCAACAGGCAAATAAAGCCCTTTTGGCATCGATAATGAGGAAGTGATCGAAACCGTTTCAATTCGAATTTCCTCCATTTTGGCTCCCGCGACTTGCTTGAACCATCCGGCTATTTCTTTCATGAATAGCATGGATTTATCTCTCCTTCAAAGCTTCAATAGCTACTTCCCGATCATCAAAATGAAGCACTCGATCGCCGATAATTTGGTACGTTTCATGGCCTTTTCCCGCAATGACAACGACATCGCCGGCGGATGCTTTTTTAATCGCTTTGAAAATGGCCTCACGGCGATCCGGAATGATTTCGTATTTCTCTCCTTCAACCCCTTTTTCCATGTCCTTCAAAATAGCTAAAGGATTTTCACTACGGGGGTTATCCGAAGTAAAAATCGGATCTGTCGCATATTGACAAGCTACTTTCGCCATTAAAGGCCTCTTCGTTCGGTCCCTGTCTCCGCCACAGCCTACGACGACGAAAATCCGTTTGTCTGTCAACTGGCGCACCGTTTTCAGTACATTTTCAAGTCCGTCTGGAGTATGAGCATAATCCACGATAACAGAAAAATCTTGGCCTTCATGAATTAATTGAAAACGGCCGGCCACTCCTTCGATGTCTCCTACCGCTGAAACGATCGTATCGAAGTCCACTTTCGCAACATATGCGGCAGCAATGCTCGCTAAAACATTATACACATTAAATTTTCCGGCAAGTTTCGTTTTTATCTGACATTCCCCGTCCGGATACACTAAATCAAACGTTGTTCCCGAAGGGTGGAGTTCAATATTTTTGGCTCGAAATATAGCCTCCCGTTCGATGCCGTACGTGACAATATGGGCAGCTGTTTCGCGGATAAAGTACTCGGAAGCCGGGTCGTCGATGTTCAGCACGGCAAATTTTTGCTTTTCTCTGTCAAAGGTATTTCCCAGCTGGGCAAATAACAGCCCTTTGGCTCTCCGATACTCATCCATCGTTTTGTGATAATCCAAATGATCTTGAGTTAAATTCGTAAAAACGGCAATATCATAGTCACAGCCATGCACCCGCCCCTCGACAAGGGCATGCGAGGAAACTTCCATTGCCGCCGCCGTGACCTGTTCTTCCTGCATTTGATGAAATACTTTTTGCAACGTTAAGCTGTCGGGTGTCGTATTTTTGGTTTCCAGCGTTTTATCCCCTATTTTTATGTACATGGTGCCGATCAAACCAGCCTTTTCGCCCGCTTTCTGAAATATTTCGTACAGCAAATGACTGGTCGTCGTTTTACCGTTCGTTCCCGTGATTCCGATTAATTTTAACGATTTTGTCGGCGATTGATAAAAGGCATCGGCCAATACGGCCATCGCTCTTTTTGTATCTTTTACATATACGACCGGGACATCAACGTCAACAGGCTCCTCTGCCACGATCGCTGCAGCCTGTCGTTCCGCTGCTGCCTTCGCAAACTGATGACCATTTACCGTATACCCTTTAATACAAATAAAAAGGGAACCCTTTTTCACTTGGCGATGATCGTTTTCAATCGAAGTGATGTCTGGGTTTTGCTCGGAAGTAAGCTGATAAAAAGGCAATGATTTTATCAAACTTTGCAGTTTCATTATGTCCAATCCTTTCTAACAGTCGCATCCATCCTATGTATTTGGCTGTATGGCTGTTTTGCTTATTCAATCTTTACTATGATGATGGATACTTGGCCATGACAGCCACTCTTTTCTCATTTTAACGAAATTCCTGCGAGAATGCGAACCAATATCGAAGAAAAATGACTTTAAAACGGAAAGACAGATTGAAAAAAATGTCGAGCTGTGGCAGTCACTTAATCATATTAACACAGAATGGTAGGTTCTGCTTAACTTTTTGAAGAAGAAAGATGGGTAGGCGGCATATTGCCGCCTGCAGCTAATTCATAAAAATGCGGACAGTAGCCCCCTCTTCTACTTTCGTTCCCGGTTTTGGAGATTGATTGACCACTTTATTTCCATTTCCGCTTACATCGAATTGTAATGGATATCGTTGTTCCAATAATTCTTTTTTTGTCATTCCTTCCAAATTGGGAATCTTGATTTCTTTCGGGTCGTTCCATTGTCGTTTTTTCTCGATTTGATTTTTTCTTGGTTTGACATTCATCGCTTGCAAACTGTCATCCATGATTTTGCCTACAATCGGGGCCGCGACGGTTCCTCCGAATTGAATCGTGCCTTTAGGATTGTCGACTGCCACATAGACGACGATTTGAGGGTCATCCGCAGGTGCAAACCCGATAAAAGAAACGATATGATTATTTTCTAAATAACGCCCGTTTTGTGCTTTCTGAGCCGTTCCGGTTTTTCCGCCCACCCGGTAAGAATCAACATAGGCGTTTTTTCCCGACCCTTTCGCAACGACACTTTCCAATGCATAGCGAACTTTTTTAGATGTCTCTTCCGAAATCACTCTTCTCTTTTTAACGGGAGTTTTTCTCATCAGAACCTCATGAGTGTTTGGATCAATTAATTCTTTTGCTACATACGGCTGGTACAAAATTCCGCCATTGATAGCAGCGGAAACAGCTGCTACCTGCTGAATGGGAGTAACGGAAACACCTTGACCGAAAGCGGTAGTAGCCAATTCAACTGGCCCTACTTTATTCATAGGGAATAATAACCCTTTTCCTTCTCCTTGCAAGTCGATCCCGGTTTTTTCGCCAAAGCCGAAATCATGAATATACTTGAACAATTTTTCTTTTCCCAAACGTTCTCCCAATTCGACAAAACCAGGGTTGCAGGAGTTTTGGACCACTTCCAAAAATGTTTCCGTCCCGTGTCCTCCCCGCTTCCAGCAATGTAGTGTGGCACCCGACACCTCAATATAACCGGGATCATGAAATTTTTCATGCTCCAAATCTACCTTTTTTTCTTGAAGCGCCGCAGCAAGAGTGATAATTTTGAATGTCGAACCAGGTTCATACGTGCTCCAAATCGGCAAATTTCGGTTGTAAATTTCCGGAGGGACCTCTTTATAGTTTGCAGGGTTAAAAGTAGGCCTAGAAGACATCGCCAAAATTTCTCCTGTATTGGGATTCATCGCAATAGCTATGATTCCGTCCGGATTATACTTGGCTTCTGCATTGTCCAATTCCCTTTCAATAATCGTTTGCACTTTTGTATCAATGGTCAGCACTAAATCTTCCCCGTCCATTGGAGGTTGGTAGTCGTCGGACATATTGGGCATTTTTTTGCCCTTAGCATCAGAATAATATTTCATCGAGCCTTTCTGTCCTCTCAACTCTTTATCATATGTCAATTCCAGCCCGGCTAACCCTTGATTATCGATTCCCGTGAACCCCAGCACATGCGACAAATAGCTTCCAAATGGGTAATAGCGCTTTGAATCCTCAGCAATAAAAACTCCTTTGATTCCTAACGCTCGAATTTCGTTTGCTTTTTCATAAGAAATTTTTCTGCCTTCGGGTAAGCGTTCAATAGAAGTTTTTTTCGTCAAATGCTTATACAATTTTTCTTCATTCGCATTCAGAACAGCCGCCAACTTTTCGGCAGCTTCTGCAGGATTTTCAATTTGCCGCGGCATGACATAGATGGTCGGAGCACTCTTGTTTGTGGCTAGCGCAACGCCATTTCGGTCGAGAATTTTTCCGCGCTCAGGCTCAAATGGTATATTTCGGCTCCATGAGTCTTTCGCTTTATCCGTGAGCATGTCTCCCATGGCAAATTGAACATAGCCAAGTCTAACATCAATAACGGCGAATATAACTATCCCTGCAAGCAGCAAAAAGGTCAGACGTTTTCGAACCGTAACTTGAGATACACGCTTCAAGAAATCCCCTCCTTTCCAGGCTCGTTCCCAATATATGCTTGTTTTTTTTTAATAGAACGGACAAACCCGAAAGAGAAGTCTACTTGCTAACGCTGAAACAAAGCGAATAGGAGACGTTTACTATGCACGTGCATCTTTCATTTTTACAACGATGATAAACAATCTTGCAATGGGTTCTAATGAAGTTTTTTGAAATAGAAAAAGCCGGATCCCAGGCCCTGTTGTTTAGATGCCTTAGATCCGGCTGCATGGACTAAATATTTCTGCAGAACGTTTTTTCGTATCCGTCTCCTTGGTTTGCTCTCTTTTTTATTGCTGTTTAACGTAATTTTCCGGTCGTGTTAAATGGATGACAAGCTCCGTTCCTTTTTTAATGGTTTCATTCGGCTTTATGTTTTGTTTGATCACATAGCCTTTTCCGCTCACACTCAGCTTCAAGCCCGCCAGCTTCGCTACTTTCGCCACGTCACGCAATGACCACCCCTTCAAATCAGGAATCGTCAGCGGCCCATCTATTCGCAAAATGACTTTTTCTCCTTCGAGAAGGTCTGTGGACTTTTCTGGATCCTGACTTTGAACAGTGTCCCCCTTCCCTAACAATACAGGTTCCAATCCTGCCTCTTTCACTTTTTGAACCGCGTCTTCCGCCTTCATTCCCGTATAATCGTCGACGGTTATCGTTTTGGCTGTAATCTTTCGTTGCGGTTTAATATTTAAATACTGCAAACTGTTTTTCATGACAGGATTAAAGATTTTGGCCACCGGGACTCCTCCCGTCTCATTTTTGAGATGAGGCTGCTGTACCGCCACATATACGATCAGCTGCGGATCATTTTTTGGTGCCATGCCTAAGAAAGAAAAAAGATAGTTTTCGGCACCGCTTAAATAGCCGCCGCCGTTAGGGTTGGGCAGTTGAGCTGTTCCAGTTTTTCCTATCACATCATAGCCATCGATATTATAAATTTTTCCAGTTCCATTTTTCGCTGTGAGAACCGTACGCAAAATATCCCGAACTTCTTTTGCCGTGTTGGAGGAGATTGGTCTTCCTACCTCTTTCGGTTTTGTTTGCATAACGATTTTATTCGTATTAGGATCCACGATTTTATCAATCACATATGGTTTCATCATCTTCCCATTATTCGCGATAGCCGTAGCTCCTTGAACGAGCTGTAATGCCGTTACGGTCGTCCCCTGACCGAAGGCCGTCGTCGCCTTTTCCACAGGATACCGGTATAAGATATTTCCGGAAGCTTCATCAGGGAGTTCAATTCCTGTTTTCTTTCCAAATCGGAAGCGATCCAAATACTCTCGGAACGTATCCGATCCCATCATATCCAGCAAATGCACAAAGGCCACGTTGGAAGATCGCTGAACCCCTTCCAAATAAGTAATGGTTCCCCAACCTACGCCACCGTTATGATCACGTATGACGCTTGTTCCCACTTTATAGCTTCCGGATTTATAGGTGGCATTTGGTGAAAATACTCCTTCTTCTACTGCGGCCGCAAGCGTAAAAATTTTCATCACCGACCCTGGCTCATAAGCAGATTCCACGATTTCATTGCGCCAGTTATCGGACAAACCTTCCCGCGAACCGGGATCGAAAGAAGGTCTTTGACCCATCGCTAATATTTTTCCGGTTTTCGGATCTGCAACAACAGCTAGGATTTTAGAAGGTTTGTATTCTTTTTCTACCGTGTTCAATGCATCTTCCAAAAATACTTGTATTTTAGAATCGATCGTTAAATAAATATCATCTCCGTTCTTCGGTTCTTTCACCATTTCTTTTTTATTCGGCAATAAATATCCCCATAAATCACTCTCATATTGAATTTTTCCATTTCTGCCGCGCAAAAATCGGTCATAAGCTTTTTCAATCCCTAATTGTCCAATACTTTGATCGGAATTTTCGTCTTTTCTGGCAAACCCGATTAAATGCGAAGCGAATTTGCCGTTCGGATAGAATCGAGTTGAATCTCGCAGAAAAACGATCCCGGGCAATTTTTCCTTTTCGATTTTTTCTTTTACATCGTAGGAAAGGTTACGGCCTGCATTGCCAAATTCAACTTGAAATACTCCTTTTTTCGTTAATCGCTTGTAAATTTCTTTTTCATCCATATCAATATATTTGGCGAGAATTCGGGCGGTTTTTTTGGGATTCGTGACATGATGTGGATATTTCGGATCGCTTGTCGCTCTTTTATCCAGAATAGCCGCAAGCTTATAAGTGGTCATATCCTCGGCAATCACGTCTCCATTTCGGTCATAAATGTTTCCGCGATGAGCGATCAAAGTATCAGTTTTCATATACTTTCTTAACGCTTCGTTTGCCAATACATGGCCGTCTACTTTTCCTGTGATTTCTATGTATAAAAAACGTACAAATAAGACAAAAAAGAGCAAAGCGAAAAAAACAAATAAAATCGCTGCTCCTTTTCGGATGTTTATTTGATTACCATTCATGTTACTGCACAACCTTAATGTTTTGTTGATTCAAGTTTAGCCCTTGTTGTCTTGCCTTTTCCCAAATTTTTTTATATGTACTGTCTTCGCTGATTTGCATTTGTAAATCCTTGTTCACTTTTTGTTGATTTTTTACTTTTGCTTCGATCTGTTGGATTTCCTTATTCGTTTGATAAATGGCTGTTTCAGTTGAAATAATTTTCACGGACAGCACACAAAAAAACAATGCAAAAACAACGATCATCACTTTTTCACCCGGAGTAAGCCACCTTTTGTGGCGGCGTACTTTCTTGGGTGCTATCGGTTTCCGTAATTCCGGTTCCTCGAACACTTGTACTTTTCGCGCTACATTCGCCATCGTTTTCCCCCACTCATTTTAGATTTTTTCTGCGATTCTTAGCTTAGCCGAACGGGCACGGTTGTTGTTCATGATTTCTGCTTCATTCGGTACAATAGGCTTTTTCGTTATCACTTTTAATTTTGGTCTGTATTCTTCCGGAAGTATCGGCAAACCCGGAGGTAAATCCGGAGCTGAACTTAGCGATTTAAATATTTGCTTGCAAATGCGGTCCTCCAATGAATGAAACGTGATGACACTAATTCGTCCTCCGGGATTCAATAATTCAATTGCATCATTCAACGACTGTTCAAATGCGGATAGCTCATCATTGACGGCAATTCTGATCGCTTGAAATACCCGTTTGGCAGGATGTCCGCCTTTTCTTCGAGCAGGAGCCGGAATGGCTTCCTTAATTAGCTCCACAAGCTGGCCAGTCGTCTCAATTGGTGCTTTTTTTCGTGCTTCTTCAATTTTTCGGGCGATTGGCTTGGAAAATTTTTCTTCCCCGTATCGGAAAAAGATTCGGACTAGATCTTCGTATGGCCATTCATTGACGATTTCATATGCCGTTCGTTCCCCATCGAGATCCATCCGCATATCAAGAGGAGCATCATGATGATAGCTGAACCCCCGCTCCGGCGTGTCCAGCTGGGGAGAAGATACCCCGAGATCATATAAAATTCCGTCTACTTTATAGCATCCAATCGATTCCAATTCTTGTTTGATGAATCGGAAATTGCTTTTGACAAAAGTGATTTGATCTCGATAATCAGCCAATTTTTCTTTAGCAAATTGCAGTGCCGTGACATCTTGATCGAATGCAATTAATCGTCCTCGTTTCGATAATTTCGATGCCAAATATTGGCTGTGTCCTCCACCACCAAGTGTGCAGTCCACATAAATACCGTCGGGCCGTACATTCAGTCCGTCCACTGCCTCTTTTAATAAAACTGTTTCATGCACAAAATTCATTTACATCCATCCAATCGAATCTAAATATCAAAATCAATCATATTCTCAGCAATCTCTGTAAAAGACTCTTCCGACTTTGCAAAATAGTCTTCCCAAATCGGTTTACTCCAAATCTCAATTCGATTGGAAACTCCCAAAACTACACATTCCTTTTCCAATTGAGCGTATTGCAGAAGAGTCGAGGGAATATTGATTCTTCCTTGTTTGTCCAGTTCGCATTCCGTTGCTCCCGAAAAGAAAAATCTCGTGAAGCTTCGTGCGTCTTTTTTTGTAAGGGGCAATGCTTTTAATTTTTCTTCTAATATTTTCCATTCCTGAAGGGGATAGCCAAACAAACATTGATCCAATCCTCTGGTCAAAACAAACGTTTCACCAAGGTCTTCCCTGAATTTAGCGGGGATGATCAATCTTCCTTTTGCATCAATGCTATGCCGGTATTCCCCCATGAACATCACTGAGCCCCCACTTTCTAACCTAACTGTACCACATTCCCCCACTTTTCTCCACATCTAATTATTTCTTTAAACATTAAAGATTTCCTCTTTTTGAAAAAAATTTTAATCTCCAATTTGATTTTTTATATTCTTGTCTATGAAAATAACTCGTTCACTCGTTTCACTATACTCACTTCACACTTATCTTCTCCGCTTCATGAAGAAAACGGAATGACATTCTAAATAAGTTTCGCTTGCTTTTCAACCAAAAGCGCGGCGCTTCTTTATTCCGAAGAATCGACAGTTTTGGCCGCTCCATACAATCCATTAAAATAGAAAAAACCGGCCAAAGCCGGTCGTTGTAAGCATCTAAATTTTGACTAGTTGATGGGTGCCGTCAAACGTGAACGGCAATTCCATTAGATCGTGAATAAAGGAAACACCGTATTGGTTCATAAAATAAAAGAGGTTCCACACTCTTTCTTGAGGACCGCCGTTCGGATGAAGGCTGTTTTCGATGCGATCGTACTTTTGGAGAATGGCTTGATGTTTGACCATAAGGTTTTGGTCGGTTTTTTTCTTAAGATAATCCAGCTGTCGAAAATGAAATTCAAGATTTTTTTCTATAAGAGAAAGGGGGCCTAAATTCATTTTGCGGGCTCTGTCTTTTATTTTTTCATAATGCTTCATTAAATCCTCTTTCGTCGTCTCGATCAAATCGTGGAAAGTATCGTCTCGAACAGTATCCCAATATTGATTCTTTTCGCTGGAAATGCCCGATTCTATAGCTGTTTTGACATCTATTCCCAGCACTTCAAGATCTCTTGCCACACTTCTTTCCAAAAGAGTGATATTCAGACGCGGAAGGATTGGCGGCACTTTCATATCCAGAAACTCAAAAGCTTGTTTTAATTCAGCCCAATAAGCGATTTCACCAGGCCCCGCTATAAATGCCAGCGTTGGAAACAACTGTTCTTGCATGATCGGTCTCGTGACCACATTATTGCTAAAACATTGCGGAGCTGTTTTCAGTCGATCAAGCAAATGTTCAATTTCCAATTCGATTTCGCCATTTTTACCTGTAAAACGTTCTTTCTCTTTATTGTATTCAAGCAAAATTCGTTCTCCACATTCGTATAGAAAAAGGTTTGCCGCTTCCTCACTCAATTCGATCATATTGGAAAATCCAGCTTGACGAATTATCGATTGCTGCTCTAACACTTTTTCCGTAATACTCTCATTTTCGAGGATCATATTTCGAAAATAAGGGATTTCCAGTTTGCGCAACGGCTCAAACGCTGAATCGATCAGTAAAAGACCGTAATGGCAAAATAATCGGGCGATCAGGTAGCGAAAAAAATCAGTAATGGTTTCTGAACATTCAATGGCTTCCCGAAGCAAGTCAAGCAGACCGTTAGTATGCTCTGTCTCTCCGAACTGCCGTATAATCTCTTCGACCCACTTTTGCATCAATGCTTTATTAAAGGAGATATCAGAGACCATCTTTTTTCCTAAAACGCTTTCCGTATAAGAGAACTTTTCCATTTTCGTTCCTTTTTGAACATAAAGATGGTTCACTTCCAAGAAATCGTGATCTTCTCCAGCAATCCAAAAAACAGGCACTATAGGTACGCCTAGCTTTTCCTCCTGCAGACCGGCAAAGCGAATAACCGAAATGATTTTATGAATGGTATAAAGAGGGCCTGTCATTAGCCCCGCTTGCTGTCCGCCCAAAACCACCGCCGAATGTGGGAGCTTCAACTTGTGAATGGATCGCTGAACAGCGGGAATATGTAAAAAATCTTCCATATATTTTTCCAGACAACCGGCTAATTCATATCGCAAAAAAGTCCGGTTTTCAAGTTCTCTTAGTCTTTTTTCAAAAACATAAGGATCAGATAAACGATAATGAAAAAAATCCACAACCGGTTTTTCTTGTTTTAAGTAAGATGAAGCAAATAAGTTGATCGCTGGAATTTGAATGTTTTCCAGTTTCATATATATGTACTCTCCTTCTTCAGGCATGTCGTTTTCAAATACCACGTTTATGACAAATTTGGAAAGGATCCTTAATCATTAATCGAGGTCCAAATGATTCTCAAGCCCTTTTATCATCCAATAAACGGTTTGAATCATAGGAGTGCTGATTTGTTCTTGTTCAGCTATCTTCAACACATATCCTAAAATGGCATCGATTTCTGTTTTTCTCCCATTCTCTAAATCCGTCAACATAGATGAACGGTTTTCCGCCGTCTTTTGAATAATTTCCAACACTTTGTTGAATGTGGCATCGGATTCATATTTTGGAAACACGGACACCAGTTCCGTAAACATGGCCGTTAACAGCTGATGATAATACGGATTTTTGATCAATTCTCCATTCGGAACTTTCAAAACAGCTGTTAGCGGGTTAATCATGGCATTAGCCAATAGTTTTGCCATCATCATGTTTTGATAATTTTGATGAAATTGGAAAGGGAACGACCCATTTGTCTGCGACACGAAATGCTCAAGAAATTGCCGGGATCCCCGATAAACCGACACATTGGTTATTCCCCTTCCCCTTACTTGGACGATAGTATCTTTTTCTTTCAAAACACCGTGTTCGACGGTTCCTAAAAAGACATTTTTTTGAGGAAGCTGTTCCAAAAGAAAAAGATGGCCCATCCCATTTTGCAAAAACAATAACGAGACATCCGGGGACAATTGTTGGAAAAACGGGACCATCCCTTGTAAATGATATTGTTTCACAGCAACTAATAAGAGATCCTCGTCAATCGAATCCGCCTCGGTCAATTGTTTGACCCGTACGATCGCTCTTTTCTCACGACCATTTTCTCTTAAGGTGATTCCATTTTCTTGAATGGCTTTGCTTTGTCTGGATGTTCTTGTATAAAGGGTTACCGGAAACCATTTTGATAGATTGGCAGCATAATATAACCCGATAGAACCGCCGCCGATGACACCAATTTTCATTTCACTTTTTATGCTCATCATCCATTCCCCTTGTCTGCAGTCCTCTCTGCTTTCATGCTCTTTTATTTCGTTCATTTAAAACTTTTCCAAAGTCTGATTTCATCAACCAATATCATCTTTTCTTCACTTCATACACATTTTATCAGAATGCCAACTCTTTGATAACCATTTTCCTTGGCGAGATGGCCATCCCGGATCGCAGATGAGAAAACGTTTACATATTTCAATCGAATCATATATAATAAAATTAAGAAAATAAACTCAAAATATCCCATATCGCTTTTTTCACCTGTATAGATGGATCATCCTTCAATAAACAAGGGGGTTTTCGCCTATGACAATAAAAGTGGAAAACTTAAAAGTAAATTTCAAAACATTAGAGGAATTCACTCAATTTAAAGAATACGGGCTTCAAGAACTTTCCATGCTGGAAGAATTGGAATATTCCTTAGTAGAAGACGCAGCGGCTTCTCCTTTTTACGGAATCTACTTTGGAGACAAATTGGTTGCACGCATGTGCTTATATGTGAAAGACGGCCACTTGGATGGCGCCATTCAAGAATATGATAAGCATTTGGAAATTTGGAAATTAGAAGTGCTTCCACAATACCAATTTAAAGGGTATGGACGAATGCTTGTGGACTATGCCAAACATTTCAATTTGCCGATTGTGACAAGACCTCGTGTAAAATCACAAGATTTTTGGGTCAAAATGGGGTTCCAATCATTATCTGAAGACTCTTCCCGCCTTGTCTGGATACCCGATTCCATCAGCACAAAAAAAATAAGCTGATGAAAAGAAAGACGGATCAAGTGTTTCCCGGTTGATCCGTCCTTTTTTCATTTCGACGTTTAATTTCTTTCATCTACCGCTAATTTCCTTGCTCTTTCCATAATATACAGAAGCGAACGATAATCCTCTTCCAATTGATCATATTTTGTTTTCAGCTGTTCGAATTGTTTTTTTTCTTCATTCAATTGCGCCGTCAATGCCTCTATTTCCCTTCCTAGCAATTGTTTTTCTTTTACAACCTGATCATATTGGTCAGCCTTCTTTAGCTTTTCGGTCAAATAAACAATGATTTCGTCAGCCGTTTGTGTATCATTGCTTTTTAAATTAGAATTTTCTAAAGAATCGGTGCCTGCCTCATTTTCATGCAAAAATTCTTTTTTTACTTGTTTTCGTTGTTTTTTGGCCAGTTCGATTCCCGATTGATATTGTTTCCTTACATAAGAGTTCCACCGAAAGCCACAAGCAGCGGCTGTTCTGGAAAGCTTTTTTCCAACTTCTTCAAAAGCCTTTAATTGCGTGCTTCCGTCACGAATATGCCGCAATACCACCTCCGCCAACAAAACATCTTCATCTTGAGTCCATGCATCTTGACGCATTGCAGACAAGTCTATCCCCCCACTATCAGTTTATAGAGCCTTAAAAACCGCAAAACCGGCTCTAAAAGTTTTTCCTTCGTAAAAAGCCGGTAGTAGTTCCGCTTTATAGTAATACATATGTTGGTAGTAGAAGTGATAGACTGTTTCACGTTCAAATTTCTTTTTTATTTTGAAAAGATAAGACCTGCACATTTTTAATTTGTTTTTCGTTTAAACAACCGGGAAGTAATTTAGCATGATTTCAAAAGCTAAGTCACCCCCTGAACACGTCAAAGAGTAAAGGATGTCAGGAGTTTTATTCCACATCCTTCCAAAACCTTTATCACTGAGAACATTTTGGTTGAAAGCGAACCAGTCATTACACGGATTATAGAGCTCTCTTTGCAGCCATGCAAAAAACGCGAAGGATAAACTTCCTTCGCGTTTTTTGAAGATTATTTATTCACAACTTCTTTTCCTTTGTAAGTTCCGCATGATGGACATACACGGTGAGCAAGTTTCATTTCACCGCAGTTTGGGCATTCTACCATTCCTGGTACTTGCAATTTATAATGAGTACGACGTTTGTTTTTTCTTGTTTTAGATGTTCTTCTAAAAGGTACTGCCATTTTTCCCACCTCCTTACAGAGAGCTATAATCTATGAAGGCCAGAATAAGCTGGTTCTTCTCGGTTTATTTGTCATCAGCAAAAAGATCAGCCAGCTTTGCCAAACGTGGATCTATTTTTTCGCTTTCTTCTTGAAGAAGTTGATCCTCCGTCAACAGCTTCCAATCTTTTCCTGATGGAAGTTCTTTCTTCTTCGCATCTTCACTAATCACTTGCAATGGCACTTCTGCCAATAACATTTCCTTTATGACAGGCAACAAATCCAGCGTATCCCCTTGAACCTTATGGACATCTTCATCTTCCCAATCCTGTCCGGGCCATTCTTTCAAGACGTATATCTCGGTTGAATCGATCGCAAACGGGTACGGTACATCGACCAACGTCCGAGCGCACGGAAGAATAAATTGACCCGTGACATGAAGATGAAACGTCACTTTTTCAGAACTTATATCAGCTCTTCCCGTAATATGTACGGGGGAAAGATCGCGGATTTGTTCATCCATTTGTTTTAATTCCGGTATCTCTACCGTCTCGTCAATGATAAAGTCATCACGATTTTTTCGTAATTGTGCAACGGACCACTTCAAAAAAATCACCTCAAGGCAACAGAAATAATTATATATTCCCCTTATATGATTGTCAACTTTTTTTCTTTACAGGATAAAGAAAACTATTCTTAGTATACCACTTTTTCATCTATTATCTTCTTTTTGTTGATCCATCCATCCTTCCCCGCTAGAATGAAAATAACAATTTGCTTTCAAAGGATGAGAAAACATGAAAAGTGCTGGAATTGTGGTTGAATATAATCCTTTTCATAACGGCCACCTGCATCATATTTTGCAAACGAAACGAATAACAGGCGCTGAAGTGCTGATCGCCGTGATGAGCGGCCATTTTTTGCAAAGAGGGGAACCGGCACTCCTTTCCAAATGGGCGAGGGCAAAAATGGCCCTGCATTCCGGAGTTGACCTTGTCGTGGAGCTCCCTTATTATTTTGCCACTCAGAAGGCCGAAACCTTTGCTTTCGGAGCCATTGCTCTTTTACACGAGCTCGGTGTGGACAGTTTTTGTTTTGGAAGCGAATCAGGGGATATCAAAACGTTTGAAAAAACGGCCAACTTGTTGGAAGAACAAAATGAACAGATTCAAAACGAAGTACAAAAATGGATCAAAACGGGCATAAGCTACCCAAAGGCTCAATCACTGGCCATGAAAAATGTTTTAAAAGACGTTTCTCTTTTAGATACGTCCAAGCCCAATAATATTTTGGGCCTTCAATACATCAAAGCAAAGAATCGACTGTCACCGGACATGAAAGCGTATACGATCTCTCGCCAAGGAGCAGGATACCACGATAAACAACCGAACAAGTCGATAGCAAGCGCTACCGGGATTCGCCATTCTATTTTTCATCCAAATGGTGTTCGGTTAGACGGTGTAAAACCCTATGTTCCGAACACGACCTTTACCGAATTAAAAAAATATCTTTCCACTTTCGGAGTTCTCCATCATTGGGAATTGTATTGGTCCTATTTGCAATATCAATTGCTTTCTGCCAAGCCGGAAGAACTGCAGTCGATCTACGAAGTGGAAGAAGGAATTGAATATCGGCTGATCGAGGCGGCCCATCAATCCACTTCTTTCCAACAGTTTATGGAATCCGTTAAGACAAAGCGATATACATGGACACGCCTGCAACGAATGTGCGTACATATTTTAACTCATGCTTCAAAAGAACAGATGGCGGCTGAATCAGACTATCCTTCCTATATCAGAGTGCTAGGGATGACATCAAAAGGGCGGGAATATTTAAGAAATGTAAAAAAAACATTACAGATTCCATTGATCGCCAAGGCGTCCGCTTATCGGAATCTGCTTACAGCTGATATAAAAGCGACTAATATTTTCGCAATAGGATTGCCTTCAAACAAACGTTCAGCGCTGCTTAACAGCGATCTTCTCTTTTCCCCGGTCATCATCCCTTAATTGGTTATATCTTCACCAGAAATGAAGAGACAAACGGAAGATGGAATGAAAAACAGGTTTCCTTTCGTTTGGAGGGTTTGTTTTTGGCCCTGATCCAAAACGATGAGGCATCCCGGTTCTCGTTCCATTTTTTTGTATCTCATCATTCCTTTGGTTTTAGTTTCTGCAAATAATCAAGGGCATCATCCAACGTTTTG
This sequence comes from Bacillus sp. FSL W8-0223, assembly GCF_038006805.1. Classification (NCBI taxonomy): domain Bacteria; kingdom Bacillati; phylum Bacillota; class Bacilli; order Caryophanales; family Bacillaceae; genus Bacillus; species Bacillus sp. FSL W8-0223. Next base: position 1,383,334 of record NZ_JBBOVX010000001.1, on the reverse strand, counting down.
ACGGGAACAATTTTCATATTCGTTTTCGTATCTTTTGCCGCCTTTACCGCTTCTTGATAATTCGTTTGTATTTCCGGGTGCTTCTTCTTCCATTCTTTCGGGATTGGATCATTAGGAGCGAAAAAGATATCCGCTCCAGCTTTATCAGCGGCCACTACTTTATAAGCAATTCCTCCAATTCGACCAACGGTTCCATCCGGAGAAATGGTCCCTGTACCAGCAATTTTATATCCTTTTGTAATATCTTGTTTCACTAACTGATTATAGATTTCCAAACTGAACATGAGTCCTGCAGAAGGTCCGCCAATGTTTTTCGTGTTGATCGTCACTTTAGGATGAGTGGTTACTTTTATATCGTCCATTAATCCTATTCCAATGCCAGTTTTATGTTTCTGCATAGGGAATTTCATTGTACTGATCGGTTTTGTGATTTGTTTTTCTTTGCGAACAAAAGTGACTTTCAACTGTGTACCCGGTGGTTTAGATTGGACATATTTCATAAATTGCGAGGATGAAACTAAATTCCTGCCGTCTACCGCAATAATCCTATCTCCTGGCTTTAATACCTTTTCTGCGGGCATATCAGGAAAAACATCCAACACATACACTCCTTTAAAGTCAGTACGATACGGCCGTTTGATTTTATGGAAAGCGGCCATGATCGCATTATTTTTTGAGCTGTTCATATCATATAGTTGGCGGACATTGTATTCTTCATCTGTTTCCTCATCGCCAAACAATTCTTTTTCCGGGATAATGTCTTCATACTTGCGAATAGAAGCCAACAAATAAGTCGGAAGAGTGGCTTTTACAATCTTCACTGTAGTCAGCATCAGTTCTCCTTTTTCCTTTGTCCCGCCTTCGACCTTGATGACCGAATCCAGTTCATGGGCGATTCCCGGCTCCGTAATATAAAAAGGAAGAGGGAAAAATAGCACTGCAGCTAAACATAATCCTGTTATAAATAAAAAAAAGTATGACTTTTTAGTTCGTTTCACCCTCATGGTTCTCCTTCCAGTCGTCTATAATAGTTAAAATTTCAGGAATCTTTTTGCGGGCTTCATTTTCACCTGCTTGAATAATTTCTTGGATATTGGTAAAACTTCGCGAATTGAATTTTTCTACTGGTGGTTTGATCATGAGATGTGATTCTACCGTACGATTTTCCATCGCTTCTAGCTGTAAAATGTCGATGCTCTGAATGATGACGTCATAAATCGTCGAAATATCCGTCCCTTTTTTCACTCCCGACACATCAACCCCGATGATAATATCCGCCCCCATTTCCTTTACTACCGAAACAGGGACACGATCGACCACCCCACCGTCCACCAATAGTTTACCGTTCCATTTTTCTGGGACAAAGATTCCGGGAATGGAAATGCTCGCCCTTACGGCATCCGCTACAGGACCTTTCGTGAATACCACTTTTTCTGCTTGCTTCAGATCCGTGGCGACAATCGCAACGGGCAACATTAAGTCTTCAATATTTTTGCCATGAGTCAATAAACGAATCATGTCTTTGATTCGATTGCCCGCAATCAATCCCATTTTAGGGACAGTAAAATCTAAAAAGAACTTTTTCCGAAACGCTAAGGAAAACTTGCTTAATTGCTCCATACTGTGGCCCGCACCATAAAAACTCGCGACAAGAGCACCCATACTGCTGCCTGCAATCATATCTATTGGAACGGAAGCCTCTTGAAATGCTTTTAATACCCCCACGTGGGCAAATCCCTTTGCTCCCCCGGATCCGAGAGCAAGACCGATCTTAGGTTTTGCCAAAACTTCTCCGACCTCCTTTTCTATCAGCTTCCACATTTCCGGTATTTCTTTTTCGGCTCAACTCATTTGTTATCATATGGTCTATTTCAAAAACGTATGAGTATATTGAATTATCAGGACAAGAATTTCACGGCAGTCATCTTTTTCCCTATCTTTTTACCTTTCCCTGCCATTTAAGAGCGAAACTTCAGATAGGAGGTACAGAACTTGACCCCTTCCAAATTAAAAACGGCTGTTTTAGCGCTAATGGCGACCATCTTTACGTTTTCTTTGATTATGTTTCCAGAAGAGGCGTTTGAAGCATCCATTAGAGGATTAAATATGTGGTGGGAGGTAGTATTTCCTTCCCTGCTTCCATTTTTTATCATATGTGAAATGTTGATCGGCTTTGGAGTGGTCAAATTTATCGGTGTCTTGCTAGAGCCATTAATGCGCCCTTTGTTCCGCGTACCAGGTGCCGGTGGATTTGTCTGGGCGATGGGAATTGCATCCGGATTTCCGGCAGGGGCAAAACTGACAGCCAGGTTGCGCCAGGAAGGACAGCTGACTCGAAATGAAGCAGAAAGGTTAGTGTCTTTCACGAATTCTTCTAACCCGTTATTTATTTTTGGAGCCGTTTCAGTAGGATTTTTTTATAATCCCCATCTCGGCGTCATTCTAGCTCTCTCTCACTATTGCGGGAATTTTCTTGTTGGTTTAACCATGAGATTTTACGGAGAAGACCGGAGAGAAAAAAGAACAAAGAATAAGCAAACCTCTCTCTTAAAAGCAGCGTTTCACGCCTTGCATGAAACAAGAATAAAAGAAAACAGACCGATCGGAAAACTATTGGGAGATTCCGTTATGTCATCCATTCAAACTCTTTTGATGATCGGCGGATTTATTATTTTATTTTCCGTCGTCAATAAGCTATTGTACCTTCTACATATTACGTCTTTTGTCAGTCAAATCGTTCAAGCCATTTTTTCCCTGTTCGGGCTTTCTGCAAGCTTAAGCATCCCTTTTATATCAGGATTGTTTGAAATTACGCTTGGCAGCCAAATGATCAGCCAAGTCCCCCACGTACCGACGATTGAACAAGCAGTCCTTGTCAGCTTTATTCTGGCCTTTAACGGATTTAGTGTTCAAGCACAAGTGGCGAGCATCTTGGCGCAAACGGATATACGCTTTAAACCCTTTTTCTTTGCTCGTTTGCTTCACGGCATTTATGCTTCGACGATTGCTTTTTTGCTTTGGCCGCTTTTATACGAGCACTTTTTCAAAAATGGAGAAACCCTTCATTCCCTTCCGGTTTTCAGAAGTGGAAGTCAATCCATGTCTTTGCTTCACTGGTTTGAAAACAACGGCCCCTTCATCACCATTTGCGCACTAGTGGTCTATTTATTTCTCTACGCTCGCCGTTCTTTTCCTGAACGAATACGTTAAGGCAAAGCCAGCCATTACGGAGGAATATCCCTTCCACAATGGCTGGTTTTGTTCGCTACTTTTGACCGTTGTGCAATTTTTTGAATTTCTCCTTTAACGCCTTCTCTACCTCTTTTGGAACAAGAGCCGAAATTTCAGCATTATATTCTGCTGCTTCTTTAATAATGCTGGAACTCAAAAAGGAGTATTGGTTGTTTGTCATCATAAAAAAAGTCTCAATATTTTCATCGAGAAATTTGTTCATCGAGGTGATTTGCATCTCATATTCAAAATCAGAAACAGCTCGGAGGCCTCTTAGAATGACATTGGCATTGACGCTTTTGGCATAATCTACAAGCAAACCATGGAAAGAATCAATTTCCACATTCGGTATATGTTTTGTCACTTTACGGATCAATTCCATCCTCTCTTCCACTGTAAACAACGGTTTTTTTGCAAAATTGTGAAGTACCGCTACATATACCTTATCGAATACTTTTGCTCCTCTTTGAATGATATCCAGATGACCGTTTGTAATCGGATCAAAACTCCCTGGACATACGGCAATCCTTGTCATTTCTAATCCCCCTTTTCTTCTGTGTCCTCTGTCATTCGATAAATGGTGACCCCAATGATTCCATAAGTCTCATGTTTCCATTGCCGAAGATTTCCTGATCGGGCAGGGAGCGTGACTTCTTTACTGTGTTCACAAACGATAAAGCCATTTTCTTTTATGTATCCATTATTAAAAATACTCAAAAGCTCCTCCAATTTTTGTTTTCTATAAGGTGGATCCAAAAACACACCATCAAATCGGATTCCCCTTTTCTTTAGAACTTGCAAAGCTCGAAAAGAGTCATTTCGATATACTTCGCTTTGTTCCCGGAAACCACAAAAGTCGATATTGGCATGGATAGTCTGAATCGCTTTTGAATCTTTATCGACAAAAATCATTTTTTCGAATCCCCGACTTAAGGCTTCTATGCCTAACCCGCCGCTCCCTGCAAACAAATCTAGACCAATACCTCCGGAAAAATATGGTCCTACCATATTAAAAATCGCTTCTTTTACCTTATCGGTAGTCGGTCGAGTCGATTTTCCGGGAACAGCTTTCAATTGTTTTCCTTTACAAATTCCAGAAATAACTCGCATGTTTACTCACCATTGTTATAAAAATTCTTTCTCATGGTAACATAATTTGATCATCATCGCCACTAGGAAGCGTTTTCATCATCATTCTCATTGTTTCTTATGGCAGATGCTTTCCATTCTTTACGTATAAATCGAAAGAAAACGGGAACAATAAAAGTGACAGCACCAAAAAGGAAGGTGTTGTTGTCAACCGCGGAGAAGACTTACGTTTCCCCATAAGTTCTTCCTCCGGTTTCTCCTCTCCCTTTACCTTCTATCCTTTTACTAGGAATTAGAAGGGCCCTGCAGGAAATCCTGCAGGTTTTTTTTGTTAACATTCTGTCGTCGATAAGCGCTCATAGTATTCTTGATGGACGTTTTCGACAAATATTTTTCAAGATCCTAAAACTAGCAAATTGTCCGCTTTTCTTGAAATCTCCGCGCTTTTCTCCTTTTCTCTTTTTTTGGATTCATCGTTTCTCCTCAGATTGTCATGTTGAGCTCTAGAAGCAGTCGCGCTACAATGAAAGAGAATGACAACGAGAACGGAGGATGAAGATGATTCAACGATTTATTGAACTAGGAGAAGGCTATTCCGATCTATATGAATTAATTGAAATTGCGAAATCCAATCAGCACCGCTTAGCTCATTTAATGGCTTTTCACACGACCATTGATGACCGTCCCGCAACGTCCCTTGTCGTCGTATTGAATCCAACAGAACGAGGCGAGTTTCAGCCTTTGTATATTTGCAGAGAAGGCATTCCTCATCCTAGTCATAAATCTTCTCAACGATGGAATGATTTTAAAAGTGCGGCGACCTCGCTTGGGAAGGAAATCATTGAGTTAGATGTAAAACCGTCCACATTTTTTGCCGAAAAAGAACTGTTTTATCAATATCTTATCGGCATTTTGCGGATGAATCGCTATATTCCGCCTCTTCAATAAAAAATGGAAACAGGAAACCAAGAAAGACCTCGTTCAAAAGGCTTCTATGTATCTTGGAATTTTTTCTCTGCAGCGAATGCTGCAAAAAACGGATCGATGAATTAAAAAGGGGAGGACTTCCCCTTTTTTCCCTTTATAAGCCTATCTTATAATCATATTCTTTTGCTTTATCCGGTTTTGAGTTTTCGAATTCCGTTTTTAAAAAAGGTTTAAAGGAAGGCTCTACTTTTTTGACAAAGGGTAATGTGGATATTTTTTTCATGCAGTCTTCTATTTCATCTTGGTTGCAGTACACAACCGCATACTTCATTTTTTTTGAGACATAATGGACATTTCCATATCTTCTTAACGTCTTGGCTTGTTTTAAACTATAGAGCCAAACGATCATCGCTTGTCTTGCTGTAAACATAGCATCTCCTCATTTTTTCAGAATATTCACATTCAGTCTATCACTTTTTTTTACTGCAATCAATGTTCTTAGGCGCCTGTTTAAGGGATTCAAAAAGCAAAGCACGCGTTTGTTGCTTTGCTTTTTTGAAAGTATGAAATTTACGCAGAGCAGCTGCAAGCTCCTCCTGAACCGCACCCGCAACCAGATGATTTCTCGAAAAAGGGGTTACCAACCGGTACTTTAATATGCGGTGACACGGAATGAGCAATCAACAGGCTGACCTCATCCAATAATTGTTGCAATGCATTTTCCGCTTTCCGAAAATTTGCGACATTTTCATCCAGATCCATTTCTCTTTTCGCTTCACGGATATTTTTCATCACATCCGCATAATCAGGATGATAGCGTCCAAAGCGCTGTACTTCTTCATATCGTTCTTTCAACCTGGAAAAGCGGTTGATTTTTTCTTTAGTAGATGGAGTTGTATATAGTCGATCGTAACACTTTCGATATTGTTCGGCGATATCAGATTGAACAATCATCTCAGCCAATTTCTCGGCTTCTTCTATTATTTCAATCGTTTCTAATGTTGCAGCAAGCAATACAGCTCACCTCCGTGCCTTCATTTTATCACGTTTTTTGGATGGAAGGAAAGAATCAAGGCACGGTCACATAAAATTGCTTTCTTAATCCTAAAGGATGATTGTTAGTATCCTTTATTTCGATATTGATTAAATGTGTGCCGCTAGGAAGCGATTCGATGATAAAAGCAGCCGTTCTGTATTCTCCGTAGCGAACGCCATCGATGGAAACAACTGCTTTTCCCCGCTTTTTTTGATTAGATTTTGTCATAAAAGTAATATCAGGAACAAAGCATTCCACATAAAGATCATTTGATCGTACGACATGGCGGACAACAAACAGAGAAGGATTCTTTTGTCCGGCGGCCTTTGCCGACTGTTCTAACGAATGTGTTTTCGAAACATCCGGATTTTGCTGGCAAGAAGCAAGAATGAAAACGAAAAAAATGATAAAAACAATTTTCTTCATAAGAATCGTACAGGATCCCTCCCTTGGGGTTGCAGTGATCCACTATATGTGGAGGAACTATATGGATTTTGCATTCGCAAAAACACTTCCTGTACTTCCTCCCTTCTAGATATTGAATTCGTTAACATAGACTCTCAATTTTATGGCACTTTTCATCCCCTGGACATTGGTTGCATTGAGGAAGTTCGATAAAGAAAACCGTTGAAGAGCTTTTTCAACACGAAAAACGAAATGGTCCAATTTAAGTTTGATTCAAGTCAAGATGACAACTGTATCTTCAGCCGTCGAGCTGTTCGTTTGTCTTCAAAGTGACAAGATGCAAACAAATTTACTCTCTTTATCGGACAACGGAAAACAATCATTCAGTGCAAGAGAAGATCCCTTTATTTTCCCTGACAAAGCTTTAACCGTCTAATCTCTCCCCTTCTTTTCCAATCAAAATGGCATCGATGATCATAATGAGTGCTTTTTTTATAGTTTTTACCAGCGATCTTCATTTATACAAAAAAGTTGAAAAGCTTTTCCGCAGTTGTTTTCTCTTACCAAGTAAACGTTGAGTTAAAACTCCATCATTTTCATTTTGGTGTATGACGACAGAAGGCAGGAACCAGCAAAATCATTAAAATAAAGAATGAAATTCCATTCACTTCTAGACATTTGAACGATCCAAATAAAAAGAACCGTTATCACTCCGCCGGTTCTTGGTTTCCATTATTCTGGATGGATGGCAGCATGCCCATCATCATCTTTGCTATTTGAATGCCGTTTGAAAATTTTTCCATTTGATGAGGGATCGTCCTTTTAAAATAATGAAGCGATTGAATCTCAAATTTTTCTAAATCCTCAGGTCTGCGGCTTAAAATTCGGTACCATTGCGGTTGTTCCCTCAAGAATTGCCTCAATTCATTTCTGGAATAAATATAATCAACTATTTCTTTTCTCACAAACGTTCCTCCTTTTTCTTCTAGTCTTTTCGAAAACCGAAGAAAGATTGTTCCGGTCTGTTGGGAGATTGTTTTGGAGATGGGGTTGCAGAAGAATTAGTTTGAAACTGCGCCAACAAATTTTGAAGCGCACCAATGGCCTGATTCATATGATAGAGATGCTCCTGAAGCTGATTGGGATCTATTTTTTTAAGCGATGTAAAAATCGTTTCCGTCCACTTGGAACTTTTTGGCTTATCTGATTCCGAACGCTCAGCAGCTTTCTCTTTATATTTGTCCCAGAGAGGATCTTCTTCCCCAAGCAGATACCATTCCTCAAAAAATTCTTGGAGGGTTTTATCCTTATTGTTGACTTCCTGAATAATTTTCGGGTGTGCTTTGACAAATTCTTTAAATTTCAATACTTGAGGATGCAGCTGCTTTTGGCCCAAGGAACCATCACCTCCTGTTTTTCCCATTTACTACATCGTATGATTTTCACTTAAAAGAGTGATTCTCAAGATTTCTATCTCGTGATAAGATAGAAAAACAACAGTAAAACTTTTTCAGGGGGGATCGCTCAAAATGAAAGAACCATTGTTCCAGTTATTTCAACAAGTAATAGAGAAAACAAACGAAAAAGAAAAAACCATTCTTAAAGAGCTGTTGGAAAGATATGAGAATTATATCGGTTCCGATGAACCTTATTTAGGAAGATTGCTTGGAATGCAAAAAAACGTAACCGATTCCAATTGCGAAATCACGATACCTATTACTGAAATTATTCATAACCATTTAGGTATCGTTCACGGGGGGATTACGGCAACTCTTTTGGACAGCGTGATGGGAACAATAGCAAGCCATGTGGCCCCTGATGGTCATGGAGCGGTCACTTCCAACTTAAACATTCATTATATCGCCCCAGGTAAGGGAGATAGCCTTACTGCCGTTGCAAACGTCATACATAAAGGCACAAAAACGATTGTAGTAGAAGGGGAAGTCTATCTGGACAATAGAAAAAAAATTGCCCACGCTACTGGGACATTTTTTATCGTCAAGATTCGATAAAACGAAAGCGTTTTAATTAGGGGAATCATGAATGGGAAAGAAAAAGAGGAAGTTTGCAATATACTTCCTCTACCATTTTTCTTTTTGAATAAAATCCTGTGTATAGTAAGTTTTGTAAACCCCGACTCCTAAGTGCGAATAATTTTTCTCCAGAAGTGCTTTCCGATGGCCTTCCGAATTCAGCCATCCTTGTACGGCTGCAGGACCGTCAACGTAATGGGCAGCAATATTTTCACCCGCCATCTGATAAGGAATCCCTGCTGCTTTTAAACGCGTCGCTAGATCTCCTTGTGACGGTGAATCATGCGAAAAATAATTTTTATCGCTCATTTCTTTACTGTGCCCGAACGCGACATTTGCCGTTTTTTCATCCCACTTCAGCGGCTCTAGATGAAACTCTTTTCGTATCATATTCGTTATATCAAAAATCTGTCGTTGCTCACCTTTTTCGATCATGTTCCATTGACCAGCCGTCGGATTCGGCCATTCAGGAAGTTCTCCTTGGTATATCAGCTCATACGGTTTTTGGCGAAGCAAAATTTCTTCATTGACAAATCGTACACTGGATAGCGTCCCTGAAAATTTATCCAAATACAATTGAGCGTAAATCCCCCCCATTTTTACTAACGGCTGAAGGTTTAAATCCTCTTCCGACAGTTCAAATCGATAATTCCCCGCACTAGTTTTAATCACGATTTCAGGATTCATGGAATAGGTTCGAAAAATATCGTCGATCCGTTGTCCAATTTTAAACGGCTGTACGTTTGCATCATGGCCAATGGCATAGACAGCAACCACCTTATTTTGTTCGACGCCAAATTGTATATACGAATTTTGATTTTGATAAATCCACCAATGATACCCGTATTGCGTTGAATCGATGCGGACCGGTTTCCCAAATTTAGAAATGACTTGCTGTTCGGATTTTCCGATAAAAAAAGCTAAACTTTCTTTCGGCAATTTTTCAGCCACATGTGTTTCTTGTGATCGTTTCTCTTCGCTTCCTTTCCATTTAAGAGAGTTGTCTTGCAGCGGCGGCTGTAAAAATCCCCGGTTCTCAGCATATTGATTTAAGTAAACTCCCATCACCAGAATGATGCTCAAAACCACAAGGACTCTCAAAATCGTTCGCAATCATTTCCCTCCTTCTAATTCTTTCAAGCTTGCAACAAGTAATCGTTCGGATGCCAGCCTTCATAACCAAGCCGTCTATCGAAAATCCCACTTTCGCTTTTGTGAGACTTTGCTTTTGAAACTCGTCACAATCAAATATCATTATCCCGAACTAGTTGTCCTCAGTCGTGCAGAAAAGAACATTTTAAAGAGACGTTTCGCTTGTTCCAAACATTTACGGATATTCTTTTAATCACTAGAATCATACATGATCGCATTCGAAAAATCTACGTCTATTGTTCCACATTCAATGCAGAGAAAATCATTCATAAAATATTTTATGCGATAGAAAATAAAAAAGATGGATTGAATAAATGTCTTGGATATATTTGCAAGCAGAATTTTTTTCGACTATTATAAAAATAAGATAATGGACTTTTCGCAATTTTCTTTAAAACTCTTTTTTGGGAGGATTTGTCCATGAAATTTGAAAATGTTGGTTTAGAAAAATACAAAGCAGATTTAAACCGCTTGGACGAAATTATGGAAGAACATCGATTGATTCGTGCGGGACAGTGGGATTATGAACGTGTCACATACGATCGCAAATTTGAATTAAAAGAAGGCGTATATTATCTTCGCGTCCAAGGATATGCCGTAGAAGGCGATGTGGGGGCTCATGATGCCGTCATTCAGTTAATGACACCCATTCTTGGAAAACATTATTATCCGCACGGGATAGAATATGGTGATGACGAATATTATCCCGAATATTTGGTGAAAGAATGTGAATCCGTTCTTTCCGCCGTCAAAAAAGAGATTGAATCTTTCGCCGTGTAGAAAAAGCGCAAAGCCAACCTTCAGTCGGCTTTGCGCTTCTTTAGATTTCAGCACCTAAATAATGCTCAATACCCCAAGATCGCTTTTAGCATCGAAGTTGTTTCGCCGCCTTTGTAAAATACGTAAAGCAGCAAATACACAGCGATCCCCGTAATCGCTGTGAAAAACCAGATAATGCTCGTAACAGGTCCTATTTTCCGATGTTTTTCAAATTTGCTTTTGTAGCCAAGCCAAAGGGTAACAGCTCCAAAAATCCCCCCGATTGTCGCAAGGAAAATATGGAAAATCAAAAAAATCGTATAGTAAACTTTCATATTAGCGGGACCGCCGAAAGCTGTGTTGCCAATAAACAAAGTTCTGCTTAAGTAAATGATAAAAAAGGTCAACGCAAAAATGGCGGCTGCCGTCATCAATTTTTGATGAGTATCTCTTTTTCCTTGTACAATTTTGATCCAACCGATACCGATTAGTACGGCACTTATGACAATGCAAGATGTGCTAATGGTAGGTAAAATAGGAAGCGTCATTTCCTTTCTCCTCTCTTCTTAACCATTTTACTATGTACATAACCATTCGCATTTCTATTTAGGACTATGACAAAACTCTGGGAATGAACCGGATGATGTTTCGTTCCATCCGTTATGTTTTTTAAACCGGGCATTCTTTATGGTTCTATAAGAAAGGCTCCTTTTAAAAAGGAACAGACTCTCTTCTTGGGAATCTTCTTTCCGATTGAGCGTATTTCATTTAAGCTACCATTTCGTTTGGTGCTCACGAAGAGAAGCTTCCGTAATTTGATCGGCTTCAAGCTGTTCTTTTCGGTACCAATCAAAGAAAATTCGGGCCAGCACAATACCATAAACAACTTCTTGTATAATTTTCATCAACACTCCACCAAGCTGTTGATCTTCGATTACCGGCAAATTGGAAAACAGCTCGGGGCCGGAAAGTTCCAAACCATTTAGAGTGTTGGTTGGAACGCACAATTGCATCGATTGCAGCCAAGAAGACGGATCGCTGTACGTGTTATATAGAGGATGGCCGGAAAAAATAATCAATCCGCAAGCAGGGGTCAAAAGTACGGCATCAGCGATTAAATATCCGACCTTGCGTAATCCGCTCAAATTCGAATGTTCGGGCAAATGATTCATCAGCGGCCACCACATAAAAAGGGCAAATTCAAATAAGACAACCGTGAAAAGCCCATGAAAGATCCCGTTCTTGTTAATCTTATCAAGAATAGCTGGAATATGGTAGAAGGAAAAAAGCCCGTTGAAAGCAATCGCTGCCATTAATGGTTTTGTCAATAACGAAAAAATCGGCTTGATGATTGGCAATTCAATTATGTATTTCCAAAACCATACCGGAATTCCTTTTATGAGGATCGGAGGCAGAACCAAGCAAAGAATGGCCATTTGAACCATGTGATATGAAAACATAATATGGCTCATTAAATCAACGGGAGAGCCTTTAATACCATACAAAATCACCATGGCCAGAATAAAATGCAATAATTCTTTTTTGGTCAAAGGTTTACTGTTCGGAAAAACATTTCTCCATTTGATCATCAGCAAAAGGTAAAAGACTGTCATCAAAAGTATGGCCATCAAAAAATACGGGCTCCACAACGCTTGAAACCCAAATATTGTGATTGGCATTGCTTCATCCCCTCATTCCCGTCAATTGCCCATAATATCATTATACTTTCTCTGCCAAACAGGAACAATGCAACAATTGACAAGTTTATGATTTTTCGCTGCCTTTGCGTTATGGTTTTACCGTTTTATCGAATGAGCCGAAAAGCCAACCGTTATGGCTGGCTTTTCGTTTCTTCAATCTTTCCCACACCGCATCCATCAAAAGATGAGTGAAACAGTAGGCCAATACAAAGTCCTGCCATCAGGATAAAATAGTCATTCTTATCCGTCATTTTCACTTTTTAGATCCAAACAATCGTCGCAAACGTCAATACAGTTAAAAATGCGACGAAGACTGCGGACCAGAAAAATAGTGAAGGAGCTTCATGGCCTTTATGACTCATGTGCATAAAATAATATATTTGAAACAACACTTGTATGCAGGCCAGCAGCAAGACAAATGGCAGCACAAACCATTTCGATAAACCCGCCCCAACGGCCACAAACGCTATCAGCGTTAAAAAGAGCATCAGCGTGAAGGACACAATCTGCATTCTCATTTCTTCCGCATTTCTTCTTCTTCGAAACTTATAGTCGATTCTTGAATTTTCTTGATTGACAGGTTGATCCGTCATCATTCATCCCACCTTTCCCATCAAATATACGACAGTAAAGATAAACACCCACACGACGTCAATAAAATGCCAATACAAGCTGGCTACATAAAATTTCGGTGCATTGTAAAGAGTTAAGCCGCGTTTCGCATTGCGAATCATTAATGTCAAAATCCATAACAATCCAAAAGTAACATGGGCTCCGTGAAATCCGGTCAATGTATAAAAAGCCGAACCGAACGCACTGCTGGTAAAAGTATGATGAAATTCATGAACATAATGATTAAATTCATAAATTTCCGCTACCAAGAAGCCTATTCCAAGAAGTACAGTGATGAACAGCCAAGCCTGCATGCGCTTAAAATTGTAATTCCTCATATGGTAAATGGCATAGACGCTGGTAAGGGAACTTGTTAAAAGAAGCATCGTCATCGTAAATACGAGCGGCAATTCAAATAATTCTTTTGCATGCGCTTGATTAGGATTTGGAACTTTATCTTTTAAAGCGATATATGTTGCAAAAAGGGAGGCAAACATGACGGTCTCGCCTCCAAGAAACAACCAAAAGCCAAGAAATTTATTTTTCCCTTCAATGGTCGCTTTTTCAGGCAATTCGGGCCATGTTTGCGGCGTAAACTTTTGTTCCGCTTCCATTATGCCTTAACCCCCTTTTCCGAATCTTCCAACAATTCTTCTTTGTGAATATGGTAGCCATGATCGTCCTTCACGGAACGGATCAACATGGAACCGAATGTGATGGCCAAGCCAACGAACAACACTGGAATTCCCAACGGTGAATCAGCATGATACATTACGCCGAAAGAAGCAACAAATAAACCAAAAGCGATGAAGAACGGAAGTATGGATGAATTCGGCATATGAATATCACCGATCGGTTCAGCGGGCGTCAGTTCATTGCGCCCTTCCATTTTTTCCAGCCAATAAGCATCCAATCCACGAATCAGTGGTGTTTGTTTAAAATTATAATATGGCGCCGGCGAAGAAACGGCCCATTCAATTGTCCGTCCATCTCCCCACGGATCATTGCCGACTCTCTCTCCTTTGGCTGTGGAAGCGATGATGTTGAACAGTAAGATGAAAACGGCAATTCCCATCAAACCGGCCCCAATTGAGCTGACCAAGTTTGGAGTATCAAAGCCCTGATTAGGCAAATACGTCCATACTCGGCGCGGCATTCCCATTAAACCAAGGAAATGTTGAATAAAGAAAGTAAGATGGAAACCGATAAAAAAGAGAACAAATGTAATTTTCCCAAGAGTCTCATTTAACATTTTGCCAAACATTTTAGGCCAGTAAAAGTGAACAGCAGCCAACAAGGCAAATACAACGCCACCAACAATGACATAATGAAAATGCGCGACAATAAAGTAGGAATCGTGATATTGATAATCAGCCGGTGCAGCAGCTTGCATAACACCTGTAACCCCGCCAATGACAAATGAAGGAATAAATGCAATCGCATACAACATAGGAGTCGAAAAACGGATATTTCCTCCCCACATTGTCAAAAGCCAGTTAAATATTTTGATTCCTGTCGGAACAGCAATCGCCATAGTGGCAACGGCAAAAATCGCATTAGCGATCGGGCCTAGCCCAACCGTAAACATGTGGTGAGCCCACACCATGAACCCCAAGAAACCGATTAAAACGACTGCAAATACCATTGACGAATAGCCAAAAAGCCGTTTCCTCGAAAAAGTGGCAAATATTTCTGAAAATATACCAAAGGACGGCAATATTAAAATATATACTTCAGGATGTCCGAAAATCCAAAAAAGATGTTCCCAAATAATCGTATTTCCACCGCCTGCAACATCAAAGAAATTAGTTCCAAACAAGCGGTCAAACATCAATAAAAAGATTCCTACGGTTAAAGGCGGAAAGGCGAATAATATCAGAGCAGAGGCAACAAACGTAGTCCATGTAAACAGCGGCATTCTCATGTAGGTCATTCCTGGTGCCCGCATATTAATGATGGTGGCAAGAAAGTTAATTCCAGAAATCAACGTACCAAATCCTGATACTTGCAAACCAAGAACATAGAAATCAATGCCATGGCCTTTTGACGCAAGAGAAAGCGAAGCATAAGAAGTCCATCCGGCGTCAGGCGTTCCTCCTAAAAACCACGATAGGTTTAAAAAAAGTCCTCCAAAAAAGAACAGCCAAAATCCCAACGCATTTAAAAACGGGAAAGCTACGTCACGAGCTCCGATTTGAAGCGGAACCACTGCATTCATAAAAGCAAACAACAGCGGCATGGCGGCTAAGAAAATCATCGTTGTGCCGTGCATAGTAAATAATTCATTGTATGTTCCAGCACTGACGAAATCGTTATTCGGCACAGCAAGTTGAATGCGGATGAGAAGGGCCTCTACACCGCCTATCAGAAAGAACAGTCCGCCGGCCATTAAGTATAGAA
Organism: Bacillus sp. FSL W8-0223; assembly: GCF_038006805.1. NCBI lineage: Bacteria > Bacillati > Bacillota > Bacilli > Caryophanales > Bacillaceae > Bacillus > Bacillus sp. FSL W8-0223. The sequence goes on along the minus strand of NZ_JBBOVX010000001.1, from coordinate 1,367,990 downwards.
TGGCAATCTTCTTATGATCCACAGTCGTTAAATAATCCCAAAGAGTAGCGCCGAAACCTTTTTTCTTGGCAGCTATTGTACTCAAAGATTAACCCTCCTTTTTTGATAACCCATTTAATCTTGCACTTTAAGCGTCATTAAGTATGTCGCCAGCTTGTCAATTTGATCTTCTGTTAATTGTCCATACGCACCCGTCATTTTATTTCCGGGTTTGTATTTTTCGGGATCACGTATCCAATTTTTCAACTCTTCTTTGTTGTGATCAAGGACTCCGGCAATACGAGAGCGCTCTCCAAAATTGGCGAGATTCGGAGCAGTTCGGGCTTGCTCAGGCCGATTGTCCTGTGGCGTGACCGCGTGACAGCTGAGGCATTTTTGTTTAAAAATCTCTTGACCTTGTGCAGCGACTGGATCAGAAGGGGTTGTCACTTTAGCTGCCTGCATATCTTTGACCCATTGATTAAATTCATCCTTAGGAATAGCCTTCACTTTGAAATCCATTAAAGCATGGGAAGGTCCGCAAAGTTCAGCACACTTTCCGTAAAAGAGGTTTCCTGCTTCTTTTGCTTTCTTACCATCAAACTCCAGCCAGAACGTATTGACATTGTCGACATTCGCATCCATTTTTCCACCAGCAGCCGGCACCCAAAATGAATGCTTTACGTCGCTGGCTTTCACGCGAAAATACACTTTTTCATCAGTAGGAACGACCAAGTCTTGGCTTGTAATAATCTTTTGATTAGGATACTCAAATTCCCACCAATATAGATTGGCTCGCACATTGACGACCACCGCTTTTGGGTTCCCTTTTCCATCCTTATCATTTAAACCTTTATTATCGGCCAATTTAAAAGTAGCGGAAACCGTCGGTACGGCCAAAATCAAAAGAAGAATAATCGGAATAATCGTCCAAAGCAGTTCGAGTTTATGGCTCCCCTCCACCTGCTTCGGAATTTTGTCTTCATCCCCTTTTTTTCTTCGAAAGCGAAAAATGGCCACTACATAAACCACTACAACAACTAAAATAACCAATACCATAATGGCAGTGCTCAAAATCATCAAATCAAATTGCGTTTGAGCAACTTCGCCAGCTGGATCCAGAGCTGATAGAAACGGCTCCCCACAGCCGGAAAGTATCAGCCCCAAAACAGCTAAAACAGCAAACAGACGCCATTTTTTTAGCCTTGCTTTCATAGCCTCATCATACCCCTCTTTCATTGGATTCTAGTCAAGTTGACTAGTCCTCTATTTGGATTTCTTCGTGAAAAGAAAGAACTCCCAACCCCTTAGTTCGTCTTACACGACAGTCACAATCACCATCGTTACAAACAAAATCGTTAAATAATTCAAGGAATAGATGAACATGATACGTGCCCATTTCAAACTGTCTTTCATTTTATATCCATAAATGCCAAGAATTAACCATCCCAAGTTTAATATAGTGGCAAAAATTACAAAAAAATGACCTAATGACGTCATGAAGAATGGCAGAGGCAACAAGGCCGCAACCCACAAAACAATATGACGCTTCGTTACGTCAAATCCCTTTACAACAGGAAGCATCGGTATACCGGCAGCACGGTATTCTTCGCAGCGCTTCATAGCCAAAGCATAAAAATGAGGGGGCTGCCAAATGAACATAACGACAAATAACATAAAGGCAATCAAATTCATATGGGGATCAACAGCGGTCCATCCGATTAACGGCGGAATCGCTCCTGAAATGCTGCCTACAACCGTATTGCTGACAAAACGTCTTTTCGTCCAGAGTGTATATAAAACAACATAGCTAAATACGCCGATGATTCCCAGCACTCCAGCAGTAAACGTTGTCATAAAAAGGCTAATCGTTCCCAAAATAATAAAAGCAAAGCTCATGACCAAGACTTTTCCACTGCTGATTTTACCCGTGACGGTTGGACGTGATTTCGTTCTTTCCATGAACGGATCGATATCACGATCAATATAATTGTTCAAACTTGCCGCCCCGGCAATGACCAAGGAAGTTCCTAACATCGTAAAAAAGATGGTATCGAGCTGGGTCAAAAAATGGATGTTATTGAAGTGGAACGCCAGCCACATTCCGGTAAACGTTGTAATTAAATTGGAATTTACAATGCCGATTTTGATCAACGCCATGAAATCCTTCAAGGCAGTTGTTTCAGGAGCATTTTTTTCTGTCGTGGTAATGGCTCGAGTATTAGACACCGATTTTTCCTCCTTGTCAAAGAACAAAAATGTTCTTATTTTTTAATATAAATGATTATAGATGTTATTTCTAGCCATTCTTCTAAAATTTTGGAAATTCTCTTTCAAAATAGGTCGATCTCATTATGACTCCCACCCTAATAAATGATAAAAAGCCGTCAATATAATATTAAAACACAACGGTCGATCTTTTGTGAACAAATTATGAACTAAATATGGCTAATTTGTTACTACTACATCTAAAACATTTTCATCTTTCAAAATTTATAAGAAAATAGTAATGATTACAATGATAGATAATAAAGATCGGGGATGGTGGATTTCAAACAAAATAATAGCTATACCTCTTGATCCATCATGATGCGAAAATGCGAAAATTTTCACATGATTTTTGGTCAAAAAAGTTTGATAGTTTCCTTAATCATTGTTTTTTCTTTCATTGTTCTGTATGATCGTTACAGTGATAAACATCAAAACAACATTTTAATACTGATTTAAGAAGGTGAATAACATTGCATCGAGGATTAAAATGGTTGGCTGTTCTTTCTTCGCTCGGTATGCTTTTCGTGCTAATAGGAGGAGCTCTGGTAACCAAAACACATTCCGGGATGGGATGCGGACATTCATGGCCACTGTGTAAGGGACAGGTGATACCTGATCACATTACGGTTGCCACAGTGATAGAGTTGGCTCATAGATTTGTTACTGGTGGAGTCTCAATCTTTGTAGTGGCTTTATCGATTTGGTCTTGGATCGCCATCGGCCATGTGCGAGAAACAAAATTTTTAGTTATAATGTCCGTTTTGTTCTTAGTGCTGCAGGCATTAATTGGTGCCGCCGCCGTCGTTTGGGGACAGTCTTCTTTCGTTCTCGCACTCCATTTCGGTATTTCATTAATCTCTTTTGCAGCCATATTTTTGCTGACATTATTGATATTTGAAGTAGATAAAAAGTTTGATGCCGCTACTTTGACAATCAGCAAAAAAATGAAGTGGAATATTATCGGAGTGACCATATACAGCTACATCGTTGTGTACACTGGAGCGCTTGTCCGGCACACAAACGCCAGTCTCATTTGCAAAGATTGGCCCTTATGCGTGAATTCGCAGCCCGCACTTCCTGCCAATATGCACGAATGGATACAAATGGGGCACCGTCTCGCTGCTGCTGCCTTCTTCGTGTGGATTGCTTATATTACGTATATCGCAGTAAAACATTATAAGAATCAGCGGGTGATTTATTGGGGTTCAATCATTGCGTTAAGTTTGATGATCTTACAAGTGTTTACTGGCGCTTTAAGTATTTATACCCGTTTAAATCTCTATATTGCGCTCTTGCATGCCTTATTTATTTCTTGTTTATTTGCTCTTTTATGTTACTTAGTATTGTTAGTATTAAGAAGCAACGTGAAAGAACCAGGTATATCACCGGCAAAAGAAAAAATGTCCACTACTCGTCCAACAACTATTTCATAATGAAACGACATAAAAAAGGCGGCAAACCATTTCGTTTGCCGCCTCAGAGTGTAGACAAAAGGCATCCGAATGTGTGTATACGGATGCCTTTTGTCACTTTTATGCTTTCAAATGTTTGGAATAGACCCCTAGAGGGGTCTATCAGAGTGTAGACAAAAGGCATCCGAATGTGCGCTTTCGGATGCCTTTTGTCACTTTTATGCTTTCAAATGTTTGGAATAGACCCCTCCAGGGGTCTATTTTATGTTATTGCTGGACTTTTCCATGTCCAGCAAGCCATCTTTTTCAAATTCATTGCAGCAAAAGTTAGCATCGCCTGCATGGACAATTTTTTTAGACCTCTTAAGGTTGTCCAACGCATACCATGCTTTTCCTTTGCATCAGCAAAAACACGTTCAATGGTTTCTTTCCGTCTTGCATAAATGCTCTTATTCTCTTGTGTATGCCGAAGATGATCAGCTTCCTCTAAATAAAATTCCCATACATGTCGCTGAATCAGTTTTTTATGCTCCTTACTTTGGGTGCACTTCGAGAGGAATGGACAATCTTTACACTGGACTGGATCAGAAAAATATTGACGATAGCCTTCCTTCGTCGTAGTTGCATATTTTAACACTTGTCCTTGCGGACAAAGATAACAATCGTAGTATTCATCGTAAACATACTCATGTTTTTTGAAATAACCATCCTTTGTACGAGGGCGAGTATAAGGTAAAGCAGGGGTCATATCATTTTCAAATATGTATTGGGCAACGGCGGGAGTTTTATATCCAGCGTCAGCAGCAACCACAGCCGGTTTTCCATGTTTTTCGATGACTTTTTCAAGAAGTGGCTCCAATACGGAACTGTCATGAATATTCCCTGGCGTTACAATAGCCCCCAAAACAAAGCCATTTCGATCCGCAGCAGCATGGAATGAGTAAGCAAACTGTTTTGTTCGCTCGTCTTTTACGTAGTAACCACTTTCCGGATCAGTGGTACTTTCTTTTATTTCTTTATATTCTTCTTTCCCAAATTTATCTGGAGGAAATGGCTTTTTTCCATGTGCTTCTCGATCAGCATTTATCTCATCTTGTAGACGTGCTTGATAGGCTTTCGTTTCTTTTCGAACCACTTTCTTCACAAATTTATGCTTATTCGCACTCGCTTTGACATGAGTAGAATCAATAAAGACATGCTCACTGCTTATCAGCTTCTTATCTGCAGCTTCTTTCAAAATGCGATAGAATATCTGTTCAAATAAGTCTGTATCCTTAAAGCGTCGCTCGTAGTTTTTCCCAAACGTTGAAAAGTGAGGTACCTTATCATAAAAACCAAATCCAAGAAACCAACGGTAAGCCAGATTCGTTTCGATTTCCTCTATAGTTTTTCGCATGGAACGAATACCGAAGGTATATTGGATGAAAGCCATTTTAATCAATACAACTGGATCAATACTTGGTCGACCTCTTTCCGATGAATACATGTCTTGAACAAGCGAATAGATAAATGAAAAATCAATAGCAGCGTCGATTTTACGAACCAAATGATCTGCAGGTACAAGTTGGTCTAAAGCTATCATTTCTATTTGATCACGATTCATCTGTGTATTTTTTGTTAGCACTTCATCCACCTCAATTCATTACGGTATCTTAATTATACAAAAAAAGACTGTCGGCAAATCCGGTTTTTTCGGATTTGTCGACAGTCTGAGAAGTTCCTGTATTCGGAACTTCTTTTTTATTTTGTGCCATTCATAGACTATGAATGGTTGCTCATTTTTCCTGATCGGTATAAACGGAATTTCCCGGTGGCGATTCTTGCTTTTGTTCGTTCTGTAATCCGATCATGACACTCTTGGCACATATAGGTGTGGATCGGACGGTTCCTTAGCCGTTTTGCTAACACAGAATCGTCATCCAAATGGTCAACGCGGTCGCATAAAATGCATTTTACCCTCAAATTCAACACCTCATTACCAAATCAACTGTTCTTAAGTATACATTTTTTTTAAGTAAAAGGTAAGGGCCAAGAGTGGATGTCTGCGACCACTTTTTCTCATCATGTTTACGTCGACACTGATGCTTTATCTTATGATCATGCTGTAATGAAGACTTAGCCCTTTTTCCAACACTTTAAATAAATAAACCGTTGTTTTGAATCTACATCCGTTCATACCGATCTTTTAAAATAAACCAAAATTTTTATAAAAGGCCTGTCGTGATCGACACTTTCAATTCCGAAAAAGTTTACATGCTTGCTTATGATCGCCTCAGAAGAATCGCTTTTTCCAAAAAATGATCGCCGTAAAGCAAGAAAGAAAAGCGGAAATCATAATGGCAATTGTAAAGGCATGTGGATAATGCTGGAATGGTATGGAGACGTTCATTCCAAAAAAGCTGGCTACCATTGTAGGCAACGATAAGATAATGGTGATGGAGGTTAAAAACTTCATCACAATATTGAGATTGTTCGAAATGACAGAGGCGAAAGCGTCCATCATTCCGCTAAGGATAGAAGTGTATGTTTCCGCCATTTCAATCGCTTGTTTATTCTCGATGATCACATCTTCGAGAAGTTCTTGGTCGTCCTCATACATTTTTAAAAAATTCCCATTTAACAATTTTTGCATAACAAGATTATTGGACTTTAACGAAGTGGTGAAATAAACTAGGCTTTTTTGCAAATCCAACAACGTATATAATTCTTGGTTTTTCATCGATTGATGCAATTCGGCTTCAACTGAATCCGTTTTTTTATTAATTTGTTTTAAATCACTAGCATTGCAGTAATTAAATCTGATGATTCAAAATACTAAGAATGTTCAATTTTTTATTGATTTCGAAACAAAAAAATCCTTTACAATGGAAGTACAGGTGGTTCCTGCCCAAATCCAATCGTAAAGGATAACCATTATGGACAAGAATACACTAATTTCATCATTTGGTAAATGGGTTTCACCCATAAATATTCAAAAACTTAGCGAACAAGTCAAAGAATTGAAACAGGACTATTACACAAAAAAGCTGACAACAGAAGCCTATATTAAACTTTTATTGGTAGCCCAGCTGCTCGAATTTAAGAGCTTAGAGGAAATGAGTGATGCACTTGTAGACGAAGATCTTCAAAAAGCACTCGGATTTGAATCGATAAGTGCCTCTCAGCTATCCCGAAAAAACAATCAGATCCACCCACTAATTCTTGCAAATTTGTTCTTGGATCTTGTTTGGAAAATTCAACGGTACCATTATAAAAACGGAAAGAATATGCCACTGAAAATCATTGATTCAAGTACACTCCCGTTGAACTTGACCCATTATAAATGGGCAAAATTCCGGAAAACAAAAGCTGGTGTAAAGCTACACTTACGGCTCGTTTTCATGGATAAAGACACCGTCTATCCTGAAAAAGCAGTGATTACGACAGCAAAAGAACATGACCGAAATCAACTCGAAGTCCTAGTGGATGATCAAGAAGCCATGTATGTGTTTGACCGCGGTTATGTGGACTATGAACGTTTTGATCGGATGACAGATGATGGCTATTTCTTCGTTTCAAGACTGAAGAAAAACGCAGTCATTCGTGAAGTCTATACATTTTCACTTCCTGATGATTGTCACGTTCTATCCGATAAAATGGTCTACATTGGTACCACACAAAATCGTACTGAAAATGTCTTTCGTCTACTAGAAGTTATGGACACAAAAGGGAACTTACTTCGTTTCATCACCAACCGATTTGATTTAAAACCAGAAGAGATAAGTGATATTTACCGATCTCGCTGGGCTATTGAACTCTTTTTCAAATGGCTCAAGCAACACGTAGAAATTAAGCACTTTTATGGAATGAGTGAAACAGCTATTCAAAATCAAATTTTCTTAGCCCTGATCACGTATTGCTTACATGTTCTCATTCAATTGGAGATGAAAAGTAAGAAATCCCTACTTCGAATTACTCGTTGGTTAAAGAGAGCTCTGTGGAAACCAGCTTATGTTTGGTTGCGAAAATTTGATGGGCGAGCCAGTCCATAATCTCCCTTTTGTCGTTGTCGCTCTGGTTTAACTGTATATATTTACCAAATGGGCAGTGCCACCTTTCTTTAGGTTTTGTCTTTTTGGCACAAATTCACAAAAAATAATTAACAGAAAATTCTAACTATATTTATGCAATGCTAATGGTTTTAAATACAATAAATAATAAGTGGAAATTTTATATAGCATTTGGAGACAAAATCTTGTCTTTTTGTAAGTATAAAATTCTTTTACTTTGTTTTGAATAAAATCATCGAAAACGGAATTTTCTTTTAAACAAACCGTTACAAAACATTTTTCCGTGACGATGATTCCCATTGGGATCGTTTCATAAAAAGGTTTCTGTTTAGAATGATTGAAACTCTTCAGCGGAATATCAATGATCATCAGCAATTGATTGCGATGCTTTTCAATTCTGGATCTCTCTTCTTCATCCAAAGCATCCTTAATAAAATCCAAAGGAATTTCAAGTCTTTGGACGACATTTTGAATTTCTTCCTCTGTTGGAGAGACTAATTTTATCCAACAGCCATTTTTTATTTCGTTTATTTCAATAAGGTTTCCATGTTCGCTTGTGTAATAAATATTCATCATAATGCTTTCTTCCTCCCTCAGTTTGATTGAGGAAGTCAGAAACCATCCCAATTTAAGGATTGATAACTTTTATGAGTAATCAATCGTACATAGAGGGGCTGGTTTATGGCTTCCTCGGTTTTCGGTGGGTCCGGTTCATTGGAATTTTGACTACCCATAAAAGCTCAACTCCTTTTTAAATAATTGAACCCCCCTCACGAATAGATGAGGGGGGAACGTTCAAGAACCTTTTTCCCCCTAGTTTAGCTTTAGCACTATACAACGTAGAGAGTCATGCTCTCAGCCACATTGGGTTAAGCCTTAATCCGACCAAACCTGTTCTACCCAATGGCATCTTTCGATGTTTCTGGGCAGTGGCTTTTGTTTGTATAGGAGCCTCGCCTAACGAGGAAATTCATTTAATCTGTTTCGATTATAAATCTAATTATCAAGAAGTCAAGAATGTTTATTTAAAAGTGTTCAAATATTTTATGGCTGCGAGTTTTATATAAATAAAAATAGAGTCGCATCTCTTTATGATCAATATAAATTCATGATCATCACGAGGAAAAATGGTGCCCACGTCATGGAACAATAAGTCCGTGAGGGTTATGGTATTCAAAATGAAATCTTATTTTTTCAAGAGGATTTTTAAAAAGAAAAGGGAATTAAATAGATAGAGTCAACGAACGTTTTATTCAATTAAAAAGCCATTTTGAGTATGACTTTACTTCACTTCAACGATGTTTATGTGTTTTTTTTCAGCAAAAAAATCAACTCCTTGGAAGAAGAAAAGAAGGAGCCGATTTTTAGTTTATATTTAGTTTGATGATGTGTCAAAAAAAAGATCTACATCTTTGAATGCGGTGATCTCATTTGATGAAAGAAAGTATATTCGTTATGGATGAGAAGGTCTCTTTTGGAAAGTAAGACACTTTGGTCGGTGTTCGTTTGGAATAGAGACCCTTTTCAACTTTGTTTAAACTATGTTTGGAAAAATGGACTGTCATCATGTGAATTCGTTTGGATGAAAACATTCTCCTTTGTGTCAGCGGTTTTTCATTTGATTCGATTGATCTTGCTGTTCTTTTTCCAACTTGTGGTCCTGTCGATCAGGTAAATTCCTTTTTGGATGTTCGGTTGCCCGGTCGGGGTTTTTTTGTTCCACAATTTGATTCGGAATTTCAGGCATGACTCTGCCGACAATATCGGATAATTCCTCCATAATCCCTTGAACCGGTCGACCGTTTCGAATATCCGTTTGGATTTCTTTTAGACGAGCGTTCATGTCGGGATCCGCTACTACAACCGCTCTGGATCCGTATGGATCGTGTTTTAAACTTTCAGCTACCGAATATTTGATGGAACCAACCTGTGATCTGTCAATATTAGGATTGACATCTATTCCTACAACAGCATAGGGGCCGAGAACAACCGCTCGGGCGTTTTCAACATTTGGTACGCTGTCCGCTAAATTAGCTAAGTGATTCGCTTTTCTTTGCCCACTTTCTCTGTCCAGCGGACGGGGATTGCTGTTTTTCACTTGCGTGAGTGGCGCGTTTTGATTTGGATTTGGATTTGGACGATTTGCGTTTTCGGCTATATTTCTGTTTCCGGAACAAGAGGCCAATAATAGAACGGCTAAAAGGAATAGCCAAGTTTTCAATGGATTTCACCTCAAATCTTTCTGATCTTTTTCGTTCTGTTTTTATTTTGCAGGGATCTTCCAACTTTATTCAAAAGACTGTGATTTTTTGAAAAGGAAGTCCAATTTTCTGAACTGAAGCAAGAAATTCTTCATATAATAGTAACAAACTAAAACGACTGAATTAGCGGGGGTTTATCTCGACATTCTTGAATTTTTTACGTATTAGGGATATGAATGTCGATCTTAAAATCGGCTAAAGCCTACATCAGGTTTTGAGTTGATGCTTCATGAATCGCGTTGTTGCAGTCGTTTGAAGTCAAAGAGGAGGATGTTGCGACTCTGTAGCTGCAGCCGCCAGAAAACTGCAGTTGCGAAATTTGCGGCAATCAAAGCTGTATCAAGAAAATGGAGCAGGAGGCATGGATTTGGGGAAAATTTATGTTTTAGATACCAATGTCTTGTTGCAAGATCCATACGCCATTTTTTCATTTGAAGACAATGAAGTGGTGATACCGGCTGTTGTCCTCGAAGAACTGGATTCGAAAAAAAGGAATATGGATGAAATTGGAAGAAACGCAAGACAAGTATCGAAATTAATTGATGGGTTACGACAATCTGGAAAGCTCCATGAAAAAATTCGCCTTCCAAACCGCGGAACGCTCAGAATTGAATTAAATCATCGTTCATTTCAGCAACTTCAAGAAATCTTTGTGGAAAAAACGAATGATAATCGAATTTTGGCCGTAGCCAAAAATTTATCACTTGAAGAGGCAGCAAAAGAAAATGGGCGCCCGGTTATATTAGTCAGCAAAGATATTTTAGTCCGTGTAAAAGCTGATGTGATCGGGTTGCAGGCAGAAGATTTTCTGAATGACAGAGTGATTGAGTTCAATGATCTTTATACGGGGTTTTTAGAGTGTTATATCTCCAACGAAGCTTTAAACCAATTTTATGTAAAAGGCGAACTTTCTCTTTCAGAATTAACCCAGCATCCATTTTATCCACATCAATTTCTCATCTTAAAAGATGCGTTGGGAAGTTCCCAATCGGCTATTGGCATAGTGGCTGAAGACGGAAAACATGTAAGGAAACTTAAATACAATCAAGAGCCGGTTTGGGGAATTCGGCCTAGAAATGTACAGCAAATAATGGGATTGGAACTTTTGCTAAGGCAAGATATTCCGCTCGTCACGCTGGTGGGAAAAGCAGGAACAGGGAAAACGTTGCTGGCGCTGGCTGCCGGATTATTGCAGACAGAAGATATGGATTTGTATAAAAAGATGCTCGTTGCAAGACCGATTGTCCCTATGGGGAAAGATATCGGCTATTTGCCTGGCGAGAAACAGGAAAAACTAAGACCGTGGACACAGTCGATATTCGATAATTTAGAATTTTTATTCAATACCAAAAAACCGGGGGAAATTGACAATATTCTGGCAGGAATGAACTCCATTGAAGTAGAAGCACTGACGTATATAAGAGGCAGAAGTATTCCAGAACAGTTTATTATTATCGATGAAGCGCAAAATTTAACCAAACATGAAGCCAAAACCATATTAACGAGAGTTGGAGAACGAAGCAAAATAGTTCTAATGGGGGATACCGCCCAGATTGATCACCCCTATTTAGACGAATATAACAATGGTTTAACCTATGTTGTTGAAAAATTTAAAGATCAAAAAGTGGCCGGACATATTAAATTAATGAAAGGAGAGCGCTCTGACCTTGCACAATTAGCGGCGGATATTTTATAAAAAGCGTTCGCCATCCATTCTTCGTCCGCGACTTTTGTCTTTCGAGCTCCAAACGTTTTGAAAAAAATAACATCTTTCGGTTGGAAAAGCTTAGCAGCGGCATATGTTAGAAAAGGACGGCTATCATAGGCCGCTGCTCATTTGTTGTAAAAATACTAGAATTTCAGCCGTTGTAAAGGTGTATGGGCATGCAACGGAGTACTGCGCGGATCGGCGTGTATCGTTCCCTTTTGCTGTCCAGCCGGATTGTACTGAAAAAATGTTTGTTAGAGAAAAAGAACAGCCGTTTATTCTACGCGAAGTGCTCTGACATGTTTGATCGGGTTTTTCTTATTGGAACCGTCTCCAAAATAGATGTGCACAGGACCGTCTTCACGTAATGGCTTGCCGTTTTTGGAAAAACAAAGGATTAAGTCATAAGCTTTTTCCAATGGAACAGCTTCTTCGCCTTCAGCTGTTTCGATGACCAAAGTGGTTGCATCTTTTTCCGGTTCGGCATTTTTTAAAAATGGGGCCAGCTTGATACCGAATGTTCCCGTTAATAATTTTTCCTTTTCAAATTTTTTTTCGGTTTTAATAGTAGGCGGAGAGACGGCGCCTTCACGAATTTCCCGTTCCCAATATTTCGACATTTTTTTCGTATAATCTTCTTCCGTTTCTTCTGTTTGCTGATCTTCTTGATCAAAATATGTATTTAAATCAATGCGTCGATCATCGAAAATCCATACACCGGCATCCATCGTAACCGGATATTTCACTTTTCCTTTAAATGGAATGATCGTGTTCATACCATGTTCCTCCTTTTCTTTTTCAACTTAAGTATATCCTTTCAAAGAAGTCTTGTCACATTCTTTTAAAGCTCCTATTATAGAGTAGGGGAAAAGAGAAATAGGAGCATTGAACATCCCGGAAAAGAGCATCCTCCTTCCTTTCCCTTGCAAAAAACGAATTTTAACGATAAAATTTCATAATAAGTGATGAATCGCTCGGAAACGGGGGGATTGTAATGGCGTCGGAAACGACTTTGGATCACCGGGAAAAGGCCTACTCACTTTTGAAAGCAGACGCAGAGAAAATTTTGCGTTTAATAAAAGTACAAATGGATAACTTAACGATGCCCCAATGCCCTCTTTATGAGGAAGTGTTGGATACTCAAATGTTTGGCTTATCCCGTGAAATAGATTTTGCAGTTCGATTAGGATTGGTGAATGAAGCAGACGGCAAAAAGCTGCTTGATTCTTTGGAAAAAGAGCTGTCTGCCATTCATGAAGCGATCTCAAAGGAATAAACATGAGTAAGAACTCAAACATTACGAAGTGTATTTGTTTGAGTTTTTTTGTAGATACAAGCAGGAAATTTCAATATCATGTCGAATTTGTGAACAATACATAATAGAATGGAAGAGTAGTATGTTTAAGAAAATCTTGAAATCTTTTGATTACAGCTTAATAATAGTTTATATCATACTCAGCCTGTTTGGATTGGTGATGGTTTACAGCGCTAGTTCTGTCACTGCAGTCCAACGGTATGGCGTTCCAAGCGACTATTTTTATTCCAAACAAAAATTGCATATTATGGTTGCTTTTCTGCTGTTTGCTATTATGGCTTTTTTTCCTTATAAAGCCTTAAAAAATAGCAAGTTTTTATTCTCTATGATTGCCACCATTACAGCGGGGCTTATCCTTATATTTTTTTTCGGGCATGTTTCCAATAACGCGCAAAGCTGGTTTCGAGTGGGGTCAAACAGCCTTCAGCCCGCTGAGTTTGCCAAGCTTGCTGTCATTATCTATATGTCAGCTGTATATGCCAAAAAGCAGAAATACATCAACTCTTTTGACAAGGGTGTCATACCACCAATTATATTATTGATCTTTATTTGCTTGTTGATTGCTTTACAGCCTGACTTTGGAACGGCATTCATTATCTTTATGATCGGCGCAACGGTCATTTTGACGTCAGGAATGAAATTTAAGAATATCGGTAAATTGATCCTTCTGGGTCTGGTGATTAGCCTTCTTTTATCACCTGTTGTTTTGTTGAAAAAAGACAAGATTTTTACTCCTGAAAAAATGGGGCGTGTGGAAGGTTTTCTAGATCCGTTTAAACAGAAAAGTGACCAAGGGTACCAATTAGTTAACTCTTATTTGGCTATCGGATCGGGAGGAATTAAGGGGCTTGGTTTGGGACAAAGCGTTCAAAAATTAGGTTATTTGCCGGAGCCCCATACCGATTTTATAATGGCGGTTATCGCTGAAGAATTAGGGCTTGCCGGAGTAGTGATTGTATTGGGAGGGATTGCCTTTCTGGTATTGAGAGGAATTTATACTGGCATACAGTGCCGCGACCCTTTTGGATCCATGTTGGCAGTTGGCATTTCCAGCATGATTGCCATTCAATCTTTTATTAATCTCGGTGGTATTTTAGGATTGATTCCTATTACTGGGGTACCCCTTCCTTTTATCAGCTATGGAGGCTCCTCCCTCATTTTGCTGGCCCTATCGATGGGTATATTGGCCAATATTTCCATGTTTAACTATTATGAGAAACACTTTAAGAAATAAGGCTAGAATAATGTGGCTTATTACGCGTGAAAGCGGTTCACGCGCCTTTTGTTACATAGAAAAGGTTGTCCTGCACAAAAGAATAGGGGGTGATCGGTCCTTTCATTAGTGCAGGGCAATAATAAGCCAAATTCAGCAAAATGGTTGCATGGTTCTGACCATGGAGATTCTTGTCAAAACCGATCAGCCATTTTGTTACAGGTTTCATAAGACGATATATATAAATATTTTGATTGCATTGGGGGAGAGAAATGATGAAAAAGATTGAGAAAGTGCTTGTCGCCAATAGGGGTGAAATTGCCATTCGCGTCTTTCGGGCATGCACAGAATTAAATATTCGAACGGTGGCCATCTATTCAAAAGAAGACTCCGGTTCTTACCATCGTTATAAAGCGGATGAAGCTTATTTAGTCGGTGAAGGAAAAAAGCCGATAGACGCTTATTTAGATATAGAAGGGATACTGGAAATTGCGAAGAACGCAGAAGTGGATGCCATTCATCCAGGCTACGGTTTTTTATCTGAAAATATTGAATTTGCAAGAAGATGCGAAGAAGAAGGAATTATTTTCATAGGTCCGCGGACCGAACATTTGGATATGTTTGGCGACAAAGTAAAAGCCAGAAAACAAGCGCAGCGAGCAGGAATTCCTGTTATTCCAGGAAGCGATGGACCTGTTTCCGGCTATGAAGAGATTGAAGCGTTTGGGGAAAAATATGGTTACCCGATCATCATTAAAGCAGCATTAGGCGGCGGCGGACGCGGTATGCGAATTGTTCATAGCAGTGAAGAAGTGAAAGAAGCTTACGAACGAGCTGCGTCGGAAGCGAAAGCCGCATTTGGCAGCAGTGAAGTCTATGTTGAAAAATTTGTCCAAAATCCGAAACATATCGAAGTCCAAATTCTTGGAGATAAAGAAGGAAATATCATTCATCTGTATGAACGCGATTGCTCCGTACAGCGCCGGCATCAGAAAGTAGTCGAAGTGGCTCCTTGCGTTTCTTTATCGGATGAACTTCGCGAAAAAATTTGTGAAGCAGCTGTGCAGTTAATGAAAAACGTTCAATACGAAAATGCAGGTACGGTCGAATTTTTAGTTTCGGGCGAAAATTTTTACTTTATTGAAGTAAACCCGCGCATTCAAGTAGAACATACCATCACTGAACTGATCACGGGCATCGATATTGTACAAACCCAAATTATGATTGCGAAAGGGTACTCGTTACATAGTGAAAAAATAGGGATTCCAAAACAAGAAAACATTCATCTTAATGGATATGCCATTCAATCACGTGTGACAACAGAAGATCCAACGAACAATTTTATGCCGGATACAGGAAAAATCATGGCTTATCGATCCGGTGGAGGGTTTGGAGTACGATTAGATGCAGGAAATGGGTTTCAAGGAGCAGTCATTACACCTTATTACGACTCGCTATTAGTGAAAGTGTCTACTTGGGCTCTAACATTTGAGCAAGCGGCTGCAAAAATGGTTCGAAACCTTCAAGAATTCAGAATTCGCGGAATCAAAACAAATATTCCATTTTTGGAAAATGTCATGAAACACGAAAAGTTTCTGTCGGGAAATTACGACACGTCTTTTTTAGATACAACACCTGAATTATTTATTTTTCCAAAAAGAAAAGACCGCGGCACCAAAATGTTAAACTACATCGGAACGATCACCGTCAACGGATTCCCGGGCATTGAAAAAAAGAAAAAACCGGTATTTGACAAACCTCGGATCCCTAAAATTAAGCATTACGAGGAAATACAGTCAGGGACAAAACAAATTCTGGACAAAGAAGGGCCGGACGGACTTGTCAAATGGGTAAAAAATCAAAAGAATTTGTTGTTGACAGATACCACTTTCCGCGATGCTCATCAATCGCTTTTGGCAACTCGGGTAAGAACGAATGACCTTGTTCGCATTGCCGAACCAACAGCACGACTGCTCCCTAATTTGTTTTCATTGGAAATGTGGGGAGGAGCTACCTTTGATGTCGCCTATCGGTTTTTGAAAGAAGACCCGTGGGATCGATTGCTGCAATTGAGGAAAGAAATTCCCAATATTTTATTTCAAATGCTGTTAAGAGCATCGAATGCAGTCGGTTATAAAAATTATCCTGACAATGTCATCCGTGAATTTGTAGCAAAATCTGCAGATGCAGGAATTGATGTTTTCCGAATTTTTGATAGCCTCAACTGGGTTAAAGGGATGGAAGTAGCCATTGATGCAGTTCGACAATCCGGGAAAATTGCGGAAGCAGCCATATGTTATACGGGGGATATAGATGATCCGACTCGAACGAAGTACGATATTCAATATTACAAACATCTTGCTAAAGAGCTTGAAAATCAAGGCGCTCACATTCTCGGCATTAAAGATATGGCCGGCTTATTAAAACCGCAATCCGCTTACAGATTAATTTCTGAATTGAAGGAAACGGTGGATATTCCCATTCATTTGCATACGCATGATACGAGCGGAAACGGCATTTATATGTACGCCAAGGCAACAGAAGCAGGAGTCGATATTGTGGATGTAGCGCTCAGTTCTATGGCTGGTTTGACATCACAGCCAAGCGCGAATACCTTATACTATGCGCTAAAAGGGACGGAAAGAGAACCCGTTGTGAATGTGGAAGGGCTTGAACAACTTTCCCGATATTGGGAAGACGTACGCAAATATTACAAAGACTTCGAAAGCGGCATGGTGGCGCCGCATACAGAAGTTTACCAGCACGAAATGCCCGGAGGCCAGTACAGCAACCTTCAACAACAAGCAAAAGCAGTTGGTCTTGGAGATCGCTGGGATGAAGTGAAAGAAATGTACCATCGGGTTAATATGATGTTTGGCGATATTGTGAAAGTGACTCCTTCTTCGAAAGTAGTGGGAGATATGGCTTTATTTATGGTGCAAAATGATCTTTCGGAAGAAGATGTGTTGGAAAAGGGTGAAACGATCGATTTCCCTGATTCTGTTGTTGAATTTTTCCAAGGATATCTCGGACAGCCATATGGAGGATTTCCTGAAAAACTGCAAAAAGTCATCTTAAAAGAGAAAGAACCCATTACCGTCAGACCTGGTGAATTGCTCGAAAGCGTCGATTTCAAAGCTTTAAGGGATGAACTATTCCATGAACTTGGACGCCAAGTAACCGCTCATGAAGTGATAGCCTACGCATTATATCCAAAAGTATTTTTGGATTATATTCAAGCTGTGGAAAAATATGGCGACCTATCTGTTCTCGATACACCGACTTTCCTTTACGGTATGAGATTAGGAGAAGAAATTGAAGTAGAAATTGAAAGAGGTAAAACGTTGATTGTCAAGCTGGTATCCATCGGCCAAGCCCAAGCAGACGGCACCAGAATTGTCTATTTTGAATTGAATGGCCAGCCTCGTGAAGTGGTCATCAAAGATGAAAGCATTAAATCAACAGTCGCTACAAGAGTAAAAGCAGACTTGAAAAATAAAAACCATATCGCTGCAACGATGCCGGGTACGGTGATGAAAGTTATTGTTTCGAAAGGGGAAAAAGTTAAAAAAGGCGACCATTTAATGATAACGGAAGCAATGAAAATGGAAACGACGGTTCAAGCTCCTTTTTCCGGCGTTGTGAAAGATATTTATGTAAAAAGCGGCGATGCCATTTCAACAGGTGATTTACTGATTGAGCTGCAAAAATAAGAAATAAAAAAAACAGCGAAACATTTTAAATCTTAAGGAAAATGGGTGTGCTTCTTTTTTGAATGATTCATCCATGACAAAAAGGCGGCAAACGAAATGGTTTGCCGCCTCAGACTGTCGACAAATCCGAAAAAACCGGATTTGCCGACAGTCTTTTTTTGTATAATTAAGATACCGTAATGAATTGAGGTGGATGAAGTGCTAACAAAAAATACACAGATGAATCGTGATCAAATAGAAATGATAGCTTTAGACCAACTTGTACCTGCAGATCATTTGGTTCGTAAAATCGACGCTGCTATTGATTTTTCATTTATCTATTCGCTTGTTCAAGACATGTATTCATCGGAAAGAGGTCGACCAAGTATTGATCCAGTTGTATTGATTAAAATGGCTTTCATCCAATATACCTTCGGTATTCGTTCCATGCGAAAAACTATAGAGGAAATCGAAACGAATCTGGCTTACCGTTGGTTTCTTGGATTTGGTTTTTATGATAAGGTACCTCACTTTTCAACGTTTGGGAAAAACTACGAGCGACGCTTTAAGGATACAGACTTATTTGAACAGATATTCTATCGCATTTTGAAAGAAGCTGCAGATAAGAAGCTGATAAGCAGTGAGCATGTCTTTATTGATTCTACTCATGTCAAAGCGAGTGCGAATAAGCATAAATTTGTGAAGAAAGTGGTTCGAAAAGAAACGAAAGCCTATCAAGCACGTCTACAAGATGAGATAAATGCTGATCGAGAAGCACATGGAAAAAAGCCATTTCCTCCAGATAAATTTGGGAAAGAAGAATATAAAGAAATAAAAGAAAGTACCACTGATCCGGAAAGTGGTTACTACGTAAAAGACGAGCGAACAAAACAGTTTGCTTACTCATTCCATGCTGCTGCGGATCGAAATGGCTTTGTTTTGGGGGCTATTGTAACGCCAGGGAATATTCATGACAGTTCCGTATTGGAGCCACTTCTTGAAAAAGTCATCGAAAAACATGGAAAACCGGCTGTGGTTGCTGCTGACGCTGGATATAAAACTCCCGCCGTTGCCCAATACATATTTGAAAATGATATGACCCCTGCTTTACCTTATACTCGCCCTCGTACAAAGGATGGTTATTTCAAAAAACATGAGTATGTTTACGATGAATACTACGATTGTTATCTTTGTCCGCAAGGACAAGTGTTAAAATATGCAACTACGACGAAGGAAGGCTATCGTCAATATTTTTCTGATCCAGTCCAGTGTAAAGATTGTCCATTCCTCTCGAAGTGCACCCAAAGTAAGGAGCATAAAAAACTGATTCAGCGACATGTATGGGAATTTTATTTAGAGGAAGCTGATCATCTTCGGCATACACAAGAGAATAAGAGCATTTATGCAAGACGGAAAGAAACCATTGAACGTGTTTTTGCTGATGCAAAGGAAAAGCATGGTATGCGTTGGACAACCTTAAGAGGTCTAAAAAAATTGTCCATGCAGGCGATGCTAACTTTTGCTGCAATGAATTTGAAAAAGATGGCTTGCTGGACATGGAAAAGTCCAGCAATAACATAAAATAGACCCCTCTAGGGGTCTATTCCAAACATTTGAAAGCATAAAAGTGACAAAAGGCATCCGTATACACACATTCGGATGCCTTTTGTCTACACTCTGAGAAGTTCCGAATACAGGAACTTCTTTTTTATTTTGATTTGACAATGTCTGCCTGACGCCCAATTGCAATGACACACAATCTATTATTTTCGATAACCAACGGAAAATCGCATCATTCACTTTCTGCTTCTTTCTTGTTTCGACGGATTCGGTAAATGCCTAATACAATGGCTGCGACAAAAAGACTTTCCACAACAGGCAACTGATAGGATAATATCAACAAAATAAAAGAGCCCATGATCATGAGAACATAAATCACGATATTTTTCCCAAAAGAAAGCTTTCTGGCGAACCCGAGATTATACACAAGGATGGATAACACAATGATGATCACGAAGTACAACCAGACAGCCCCCTTCACCCCCACAAGCTGGATCAAGAGGGCCAAAAGCGGGCTGACATGTTCCATTCCTGCCACGTGTTTTCCCCCTTAAGAGCGTGTATCTGAATACTTTTTCTTTCTCTCCAATTTTTCCCGTTCATTTTTATTCAAGATTTTTTTACGTAATCGAATCGATTCAGGCGTTACTTCACAATACTCATCTTCATTCAAATATTCCAAAGCCTCTTCCAAAGAAAGAATTCTTGGCTTTTTCAAAACGGTCGTTTGATCTTTCGTGGCTGAACGGACATTGGTTGCATGCTTCACTTTTGTGATATTAACAGCAAGATCATTTTCTCTAGTATGCTCTCCGACGATCATTCCTTCATAAATTTCTGTTCCCGGTTCCACAAAAATAGTGCCTCGGTCTTCCACCTGGCCGATTCCATACGGTGTGGCCGTCCCCGTTTCCATTGAAACAAGAACTCCTTGTCGGCGACCTCCTACTCTTCCAGGCTGCATTGGCTGGTAGCTGTCAAAGGTATGATTTAAAATTCCGTAACCTTTCGTCAATGTCATAAATTCGGTTGTATACCCAATTAATCCTCTGGCAGGAACCATAAAAATCAATCGTACTTGACCATTTCCGTTATTGATCATATCGAGCATTTCGCCTTTTCGGGATCCGAGAGATTCAATCACAGCGCCAGTATGCTCTTCAGGAATGTCGATTTGCACTCTTTCCACCGGTTCACATTTGACGCCATCAATTTCTTTGATAATGACTTCCGGTTTTGAAACTTGCAGCTCATAACCTTCACGACGCATATTTTCAATTAAAATAGACAAATGAAGTTCCCCGCGTCCAGACACTATCCACGCATCGGGAGAATCCGTGCTTTCCACCCGCAAGCTGACATCGGTCTGCAATTGTTCCATTAAGCGCTCTTCGATTTTTCTGGCAGTCACATACTTGCCTTCTCGACCGGCAAACGGACTGTTGTTGACAAGAAACGTCATTTGCAGCGTCGGTTCATCAATTCGTAATGGCGGCAATGCTTCCTGATGATCGATAGGACATACCGTCTCTCCAACGTTGATATCTTCCATTCCCGATACCGCCACCAAATCGCCTGCATACGCTTCTTCAATTTCCACTCTTTTCAATCCGAAAAAGCCGAACATTTTAGTAACACGGAATGATTTCACCGTACCGTCCAGTTTCATTAAAGCGACTTGTTGCCCTACTTTCATGGAACCTCTAAAAATACGTCCAATCCCAATCCGGCCCACATATTCATTATAGTCAAGCAGAGCCACTTGAAATTGCAGCGGTTCATTACGATTATCTACAGGAGCCGGGATATGCTCGACGATCGCGTCAAACAGCGGCTGCATGTTTTCTCCTTGTTTGTCTGGAGTTGTGCTTGCCGTCCCGTTAATGGCAGAAGCATAAATGACAGGAAATTCAAGTTGATCGTCATTGGCATCCAACTCGATAAACAGTTCAAGCACTTCATCCACTACTTCTTCGGGACGAGCGAATTCTCTGTCGATTTTATTCACTACAACGATAGGAGTTAAATTTTGTTCCAATGCTTTTTTCAAGACAAATCGGGTTTGCGGCATACAACCTTCATAGGCATCGACCACAAGCAGTACCCCATCGACCATTTTCATAATACGTTCTACTTCTCCTCCAAAGTCAGCATGGCCAGGAGTATCCAAAATATTGATCTTTACATCTTTGTATTGAACAGCCGTATTTTTTGCCAAAATGGTAATACCGCGTTCTCTTTCCAAATCATTCGAGTCCATCGCCCGCTCTTCCACATGCTCATTGGATCGGAAAATTCCCGATTGGCGAAGCAATTGGTCCACCAATGTTGTTTTCCCGTGGTCTACGTGGGCAATGATAGCAATGTTGCGTATATTTTCCCTTCTATTCAAAGTAATACTTCCTTTCTATTACCACAGCAATTTGCATTGTCTGTTTGCACGTTGAAATAAAAGTTTTTCCATTAACCCATCAATTATATCACAGAATGTAGAAAATTGAAAAAGAGTTATGTAAAATATGAGAGAGAAGGAGGCTTAACTGGTGATGAAAAACATTCAATGGATTTTCTTATTTTTTGCAGTAGCAGCAGCCGCCAGCATCATTGGCATTGGCATATTCATCGCAGAACAAAGCTTGGCCGGCATCATCATTTGTATTATTTTATTATTCGCCATCATGGGAACGGGCTTTAAATTAAAACGAAAAAGAAGAGAAGAAGGCAGACTGTAAACGTGACCGCTAAAAGTGCTGGATGGCAAGCACTTTTAGCGAATTTTTGTTTACGTTAAATATTTTGAAGGAATCGCTCCATAATTTCCGTATGCAAACCAGGTTTTGCTACAAATATCGTGTTATTCTCTAGCAAATTAAGCGGCTCCCCTTTTAAGTTTGTCACAATTCCACCTGTTTCTTCCACCAGAATTTTTCCGGCGGCAAAATCCCATGGTGAAAGCCTCATCGTGATATATCCATCTAATATACCGGCTGCCACATAAGCAAATTCCAACGCTGCCGTTCCGTAAGACCGCGTTCCTCGCACCGTTTGGGCCAATGAAATGAGCGGCTTTGGATCCATTCTTCGATTTTGAACCAGCCAAGTAGAATTTAAAGCAATAATCGCTTCTTCCACTTTAACAGGAGCCAGTTTTTTTAACGGCTTGCCGTTTAAAAAGGCTCCTTTCCCTTTTTCGGCAAAATAAAGCTCATCATGTGCCACATCATAAATGTATCCCAATCGACCGATTCCGTTTTCGAAAATCCCGATGGATATAGCGAAATGACGCTGCTGATAAATAAAATTCATGGTCCCGTCAATCGGATCAATAATCCACACGACCCCATCCAATGACTCAAGCTTATCGCCAAACCCTTCCTCGCCCAATATCGAATGATCCGGATAGTTTTGTTTAATTTTTTCGATAAAAAATTGTTCAGTCGCTTTATCCATGTTGGTTACTAAATCATTTGGATTTGATTTTGTTTGAATATCCAATGTTTCAGTGAACGATTTTCGTATATTGTCCCCTGCCTCCCGCAGCCATTGTTTCACCTTTGCATCTATTTCATTCCAATTCGTCATCTCGATTTCCTCCAAACCGGATAAAAATACGATTGCGTCAATGAAGGCAATTCATAATCCTTCTCATTGCCAACGTTCGATTATGTACTTAATTAAAAAGCCTCTCCGGCCAATTTCACAGCACAGTACTGTGATGATTCCGAGACTGTCGAAACGGATCCAAAATTAGCTCATGGAAATTCGGTTCTCCGGCCACAGCAGCAGGCTTGTTTTATTGATGACAAAGAAGGTTGTTCTGGAATTACCATCAACAAAAGAATTTATAGTTACAACTCCAAGAGTTCCTATTGGAGTATATGTGGCGTATGAGATCTTCAAACATTTAGAAAGGTCATTCCGTCCCGCTGCTGTGACAAAATCCGTTGAAGCTTTTGTAAAAGCCTTGTAAGCCTACAGAATCTTATGTAAAGTATAAACCGAAAACCACCTTGTTTTCTGCAGGGTAGTTTCTTTTCATTTGCTCGTCATTGGTTCTAATACTTATTTCTTCCACTCATTTTAATACTTCTCTATGGCTTCTTCAATCAATATGTAACTGTAAAACGGTTTCTTTACGCAAATTTGTACATAACCTAAAACCGTTTAACTTCAATGATTATGTCTGGTCTCATTTTTTTTATTTGTTTTAAAAATAACGATTTGTCTTTAGGAGAAATTAAGATGAACTTCGATTTCCCGTACACTACTTGTAAACGATCAAGTGATAGAGCTGGTGCCGCTAGAGGATTTTTAGACTCAGTAATCACTTCAATCTCTTCAAGAGGAATTGTCCAACTAAAAATTCCTCCTCTAACTTTTAAGACTTTGTCAGTTAAAATGTAAAATGTATGGAACCATCCTGAAAGCAAAAAGAATGTAAATAAGCTACAGATGACTGTTAATAAAATTTTGTCCGCAACAGTTAGATTCTCCGCTATAGTACCTAACTCTAAGTGGACAGCTATCGGCAATGCGATACTTCCAATGATTAACAGCCATGTCAGGATGGAACTAACGGGTCCTTTTTTCGAGTAAAATACCAACTTAATCCCTCCTAACTGATACATCTGTCATCATTGTCATTAATCATGGATATTTATGAAAAACGATCTTTTCTTCATGGCAAGCGATTAGAATATCAAAAGATCCCTGCTATGCAAATCACCTCTTCAATCTCCTCTTTCGTTGATCTTCACTTGGGAAATGCATTTGTTATTTCTATCTTACCAAATATTAGACGGCTGCTCTCACTCTTTCAATCTTCATTTCTTTAAAATTATTTTTTCAATCAGAACTCCATAGCATTCATTTCTTTTAATTATCACTCCTTTAAAAGGAAAAATGTCGGTTGTGAAATTCACAAAAAAAAACCTTTAAACTCTCGTTTCGGGTCCGCCTTCTTTTCTTTTTATCTTCCCTGTTTTTTCACAACAACGATTCTAACCGCACCAATTCTTCACGCAAAGCGTGTAATTTTGTTTTCACATTGTCCATCTTTTCTTTATCGTTTTGCTCCATAGCTTCAAACAAAACGGCTAATTCATAATCCAATTCCATACGAATGACGGCCAACTTTTCTTGTGTTTTCTTTTTCTTCGAGTCATTCACCAAATGTTTCATTGAAGAAACACTCCCTCGAAATCAACTTATGGTTAGTACATCATATGAAATGGTATGATAACTTGTAACAAAAATGTCTCGCTGCCTAAAAGAAAATTTAATTTTCAAAGCCCTTTATGATAAAATATGTTCAATCTTTAAGGAGGGACAAAGATGAACTTTACCGGTTTTTCGAATGAAGATTTTCAAGTATTTCAAATTCCTGGCTTGGATGCCCGAATGGAGGCGATCAAAAGACTCGTTCGTCCAAAACTCGAATTTTTAGGGAAATACTTTGCACCGACGCTTAGCACCTTAACGGGAGATGAAATGCATTATCATGTGGCAAAGCATGCCCGCCGTACCATCAACCCGCCCAATGATACATGGGTTGCTTTTTCTTCAAGTAAACGTGGATACAAAAAACTCCCTCATTTTCAAATCGGCCTTTGGGAAACGCATTTATTTATCTGGTTCGCTGTCATAAATGAAGCTCCCAATAAAGATCAGATCGGCGCTTCTTTTCAAAATGAAGTATCTGCGATTCGAAAACGGATCCCTTCGCATTTTGTATGGTCCGATGATCACACGAAACCAAATGTCATCCAATCGAACGAATTGTCCGACCAACAACTGGTTCAATTGTTTGAAAGACTCCAATTCGTCAAAAAAGCGGAAGCTCTTTGCGGTTTGCATATTCCCAAAGATGAAGCCGTACGTTTAAACAGCACAGACCTTTTGAATACGATTGAGGATGTCTTTGTACAATTAATCCCTCTATACAAACTGGCATACAGACAAACGGCGATTTCAACCGACAAATAGTGTGCCGCATCCGTAGAAAACAGGATTGTTCGGCTTTAGCTAAAATAAAAAAATTGCTTATTCTGATATAAGAAAACGTGGTTTACATAATGATGTTGCGGTAAATCTGTTTATTTCAGACGAGAAAAAAGGAGACCCCATCACGCAAAAGTTTTCAATGATTCCTTTCAAATCCCCTAAGATGGACAAACACCTCATGATCGATAGGTTTAACATCACTACAAAGGGCTAAGCCCCTTCTACCAAAGTTGCAGGATCTAAAACGGTAGAATGGACGCCTAGCCCTATTGTTATGACTACTTTTGGTCCATGTACACCTTATCGCCCGGTTTTAAAGCTTTCATTTTTTTGACGACGTGATAAGAAGAATAGCCGCTCGATTCTTCAAATTCGTTGCAAAGCTTTTTTTCTTCCGATTTGCTCGGAACGATTTCTTTAAAGCGGCGATAAGCAGCCATCAGCTCTTCTCGTTCAATTCCCTTCTCATAAGCTTCTTCAATAGCTCGAAAAAATTTGATCACATCGATGACTTCCTGAGTGGACCAATCAAATGAAAACGGATAAGAATATTCCTTCATATTATTCCACCTGCTTATTCTGTTTTGCTAACTTTAGTATGCCCATTTTCGGCGAATGTCCTCCGCCTCTCTAATCATTCTTTCTATTAACTCTTTGACAGACGGAACGTCCTTGATCAATCCCATCACTTGCCCGGCCCATGCAAAGCCGGAATCTGCTTTTCCTTCATATATAAAACGCTTATTGGCTTCACCGCTTATGTAATCTTTCAGCTGTTCATAGCCCCCATTTTGTTTTTCTATTTCCAAAATTTTTTCTGTCCAGCTGTTTTTAATGGCTCTTCCAGGCGCACCTAAAGTTCGTTTAATCACTACTGTGTCATTTTCAGTCCCTTGAATAAGGTAGTTTTTATATAATTCGGAGGCATGGACGCATTCTTTTGTCGCGATAAACCTTGTACCCATTTCAATTCCTTCAGCTCCAAGACTGAGAGCAGCCATAAGCCCTCTGCCATCGCCAATTCCACCTGACGCAATGACCGGGATGCTGACGCTGTCAACCACTTTTGGCGTCAATACGAATGTTCCGATGTCATTCTTTCCTAAATGCCCTCCACCTTCTTGGCCGACGACCATGACTGCATCGGCGCCAAGTTCTTCCGCTTTTTGCGCCTGTCTTACAGCCGCCACTAAGACCAGCTTAATCACATCTACTCCCTTAAGCTGATCGAAAATAGGGGCAGGATTGCCGCCTGTCATGGTGATGACCGGCACTTTTTCCTCTACAGCAATCTCCAAAAAATGTGAAAAAGAACGATTGTGCTGCCCAATTGCAAAATTGACTCCAAATGGTTTATCAGTTAATCCTCTTACCTTCCGAATTTCCTCCCGTAAATCTTCCGGTTTTTCTAACGACATGGCCGTAATTTGACCTAATCCACCAGCATTAGAAACGGCGGCTGCCAGTTCAGAATAGGCAAGATGGGCTAATCCGCCTTGTATAATCGGGTATTGAATCCCTAACAATTTGGTTACACGAGTTTCCCAATTCAAGTTAATCCCTCCCGACACTTATTTATTCTACTTTTACCTTTCAAAGTCCTTTTTCTTTTCACAATTGGTTACAAATAAAACTAGGAAAATCCCAACTCCCATGCTATAATTCATTTGTTTTAGCTTACATGAAGAGGTGATTGTTGAATTGTCCCAGTTTGATACACCATTGTTTACATCATTAGTCCAGCATGCCAAAAAAAATCCTGTACAGTTCCATATTCCCGGCCATAAAAAAGGAGCGGGAATGGATCCGAAATTCAGAGAATTTATCGGCGAAAATGCGTTATCCATTGATTTGATTAATATTGCCCCACTTGATGACCTCCATAATCCAAAAGGCGTGATTCATCAGGCGCAAAAGTTGGCAGCCGAAGCATTCGGAGCAGACTATTCCTTTTTTTCCGTTCAAGGAACAAGCGGCGCCATTATGGCAATGGTCATGAGCGTTTGTGGACCTGGCGATAAAATCATCATTCCTAGAAACGTTCATAAATCTATCATGTCCGCTATCATTTTTTCCGGTGCTGTTCCGATCTTTATCCACCCGGAAATTGATGGCCGTCTCGGTATTTCACACGGTATTACTGCCGATGCAGTGGAAAAAGCGTTAAAACAACACCCAGACGCTAAAGGGGTTTTAGTCATAAATCCTACTTATTTCGGCGTTTCCGGAGACTTAAAGAAAATTGTAGAGATTGCCCATTCTTACAACATTCCCGTTTTAGTGGATGAAGCCCATGGCGCCCACATTCATTTTCATGACGATTTGCCTATTTCGGCCATGCAAGCCGGGGCAGATCTTGCGGCTACGAGCGTCCACAAATTAGGCGGTTCTTTGACACAAAGCTCGATCTTAAACATTCGGGAAGGATTAGTCTCCGTTAATAAAGTCCAATCGATCATGAGCATGTTGACGACAACGTCAACTTCTTATTTGCTGCTCGCTTCATTGGATGTCGCACGGAAACGTCTTGCGACCGAAGGAAAAGAACTTTTAGACCAAACGATCGCATTAGCAGAAAACATTCGTAAACAAATAAATGAAATTCCATATTTGTATTGTGTAGGCGAAGAAATTCTCGACTCAGAAGCTGTTTTTGATTACGACCCGACAAAACTGACTATTTCCGTAAAAGATTTAGGAATTACCGGACATGATGCCGAAAAATGGCTCCGTGAAGTTTATCAAATTGAAGTGGAGCTATCCGATTTATATAACATCCTTTGCATCATTACACCCGGCGATACAGAAAAAGAAGGAACCATATTAGTCAATGCGCTCAAACATTTATCCGAAACGTTTCAACATGATGCGGAAGAAAAGCATATAGAAGTATTACTGCCGGATATTCCCCATCTTGCCCTAACCCCTAGGGATGCTTTTTACGCGGAGACAGAAATCGTTCCTTTTGAAAAATCAGCCGGTAGAATCATAGCTGAATTTGTGATGGTCTATCCTCCAGGTATTCCTATTTTCATACCCGGAGAAATTATTACAGAAGAAAATTTAGCCTATATTCGAAAAAACATGGAAGCGGGGTTGCCTGTCCAAGGCCCGGAAGACCCGGAATTAAAAACATTAAGAGTCATCAAAGAATTCGAAGCTATACGCTAGATTCAATTTCTCAGTTTCAAACGGACCTTCACTTTACCGAAAAACGGCTATTTATTACACAGCCGCCAATTAGACAGCAGCATAATAATTCGTAAATAACGTCAAAACGATAGCTGCTTTATGCGACAATGGACCCCGAAAAAGATAAATTTCGGTATTGGATGACGACTATTATGAAAGTCCATTCATTTCCTTTCTGAATGATCAGCGTTCAAAAACGGAAGGTGAAATGCCTTCCGTTTTTTTGAAAAACACCCCCCTTTAAAAACTCCCATACTTAAAGAAATCTATTTTTCCAATCGATCGTTTTCACTTCAGTTCGTTTCTGTTTGAACAGATGAAAAATGACGTTCCTGTCTACATTTCTCTCATCTATTGTATCGTTGATTTAAAATTCGCCGGCACCATCAGCTTAACCTCTTAGCTTGACTGGGAAAAATGTATAGTGAAATTTGTAAATAGCGTTAGGTCGTACCATAGTCATAAACGTTTTCTTTTTAAAATTAGGTCGGCAGACTGTGTTAAAGCATTTCAGCCAAAGCAATTTCCACACATAGCAGAAAAATGGGCAAAAAAAAAGCCAGCATAAAATATGCCGGGCATTCTATGTGAAAGTAAAGGTGATGATGATAAATGAATGAAAAACTGAAATTAGAAGGGAATATGACTTAGTCGTCCAATTCTTCTTCTTCGTTGCAGCCACAATCAGAATATAAAACGGTTACTTTTTCATCTTCAAAATGATCAATGGTTGAGAGGCAGGACTTGCAAACAATGGTCCCCATCTTCCAACTTCCTTTCGTGTAAGTTTGTAATCGGTTCATCTCTATGTATCTATAATAATATAACACATTTATTTTTTCAAGCCTATTTTGTATGTCACATTAAAAATAAATGTGTAGACCCTTTATGTGTTTCATAGTGTAAAAGGAGTTTGAAACACTATATCCAGAGCATATTGGATAAGCACAAATGCCGTTAGACTAGAGATTGTAACTAATATCACATTCTTATTGGAAGGAATAAATTTTTTCGCCACTAAAATCCCCAAATAGAGAAAAACCAAAAACATCAACCATTGAAAGCGAGCACGGTCACCTTCAGACAACCATGCCGCTAACATGTAACCGCTCCAAATGATTAATTGCAGCAAAAAAACGAAATAAAATGCCATGTTCGTCCACTCTTTTCTGTTACATACTGATACTTACGCCCTCTCGACTGTATTACTTTATTATATGAACGGAAAAACGATATTTCATTAAAACCTCTAGAAAAAAGAGAAAACCCTCAGCACATTGAACCGTGCTAAGGGTTTATCCGAACAGGTTATCTGACAATATGAATTGGTGTGCCTAAAGCCACTTCTGCAGCTTCCATCGTAATTTCCCCTAATGTCGGGTGAGCGTGAATAGTCATGGCAATATCTTCTGCTGTTACACCAGCTTCAATCGCCAATCCTAATTCAGCAATCATATCCGAAGCTCCAGGTCCCGCAATTTGAGCACCGATGACAAGACCGTCTTCTTTGCGGGTAATTAATTTCAAGAATCCATCCGTGCTGTCAAGCGACAGAGCCCGTCCATTTGCTGCAAACGGGAATTTAGCGGCCACAATTTCGATTCCTTCGTCTTTCGCTTGTTGTTCAGTATATCCTACTGTTGCTAGTTCGGGATCCGAGAATACAACTGCAGGAATAGCTAAGTAGTCAATTTCATCCGGCTGTCCAGCAATAGCTGCAGCTGCTATTTTTCCTTCATAAGAAGCTTTATGTGCAAGCTGTGGCCCCGGAACGATATCTCCGATAGCATAAATGTTTGGAACATTAGTACGACATTGTTTGTCAATTTTGATAAGACCTTTTTCTGTTAATTCAATGCCGACTTGCTCAATTCCTAATTCATCCGTATTAGGTCTGCGGCCCACTGTTACAAGTACGTAATCAGCTTCTATCGTTTTTTCTTCTCCCTTTACTTCATACGTAACTACGACGCCATCTTCTTTTTCTTCGACACCTTTTGCCAACGCATTTGTAAAAATTTCAACACCTTTTTTCTTCAAATTGCGTTTGACAATGGAAGACATTTGTTTTTCGAAATTAGGAAGAATTTCGTCGCCGCCTTCAAGAATCGTCACTTTTGTTCCAAAGTTGGCAAATGCGTTTCCAAGTTCCGTTCCGATGTATCCTCCGCCGATGACAACCAATTTTTCAGGAACTTCTTCAAGTGCAAGGGCTCCAGTAGAATTTAACACGCGTTTTGAAAATTTGAAAGCCGGAATTTCGATCGGACGAGAACCTGTTGCGATAATCGCATTTTTAAATGTATATGTTTGGGCTGATTTCTCGTCCATCACCCGAACAGTGTGCGCATCGACAAAATACACTTCACCTTTTACAATCTCAACCTTATTTGCTTTTAAAAGGGTTGAAACGCCGCCCGTTAATTTTTTGACAACGCTTCCCTTCCAAGATTGTACTTTGGAAAAGTCAACTGTCACATTTTCCGCTTTAATTCCAAGAGAATCGGAATGCAGCGCATCATGATAACGGTGGCTGGCTGAAATCAGCGCTTTTGAAGGAATACAGCCGACGTTTAAACATACGCCCCCGACATACTCTTTCTCAACGATGGTTACTTTTTGCCCTAATTGAGCAGCGCGGATTGCAGCGACGTACCCCCCAGGACCTGCGCCGATGACAATAGTGTCTGTTTCGATTGGGAAATCTCCTACTACCATTTTGATTACGCCTCCATTAGTAATAATTCTGGATCGTTCAATAGACGCTTCAAATGATTCAGCGCATATTGAGCGGTAGCTCCATCAATCATACGATGATCGAAGCTCAATGATAATGCTAACACAGGTGCGGCTACAATTTCACCATTTTTAACTACAGGTTTTTCAGAAATTCTTCCAATTCCTAAAATAGCTACTTCTGGATGATTGATAACAGGCGTAAACCATTGTCCTCCAGCAGAACCGATATTCGTGATTGTGCAAGAGGCTCCTCTCATTTCATCTGGAGAAAGTTTTCCTTCACGGGCTTTTGTAGCAAGTTCTTGTATTTCAGCAGAAATAGCAAATATCGATTTACGATCCGCATGTTTTACAACCGGGACAAGCAAGCCGCGTTCTGTATCAGCTGCAATACCGATATTGTAATAATGTTTATGGATGATTTCCCCTGCTTCATCGTCAAGAGATGTATTTAAAGCTGGAAATTCACGCAATGTGCTCACGAGTGCTTTAACTACATATGGAAGGAATGTAAGCTTGATATTCTTTTCAGCTGCCACTTCCTTGAATTTTTTGCGGTGAGCAACAAGTTTGGTTACATCTACCTCATCCATTAAAGTCACATGTGGAGCAGTATGTTTGGAATTAACCATCGCTTTTGCAATCGCCTTGCGAATTCCACTCATTTTTTCGCGAGTTTCAGGGAATTCTCCTTCCAAAACGACGGTTTGGGCAGGAGTGGCTGCTTCGACAGCTTTTTCTTCTGTTGTCGTTTGTTCTGAAACTGCAGGTTGTGCTCCTCCGCTTAAGAATTGATCGATATCTTCTTTCAATACGCGTCCATTTTTACCGGAACCAGTTACTTGACGAATATCCACGCCTTTTTCACGAGCATATTTACGAACGGATGGCATCGCGATTACACGACGATCGGAATCCACTTTTTCAGGTTGGCCAGCAGGCTGAGGAGCCTCTTGTTTTGCTGCTGCTTCTTGTACGTTTTGAGATTTTTCAGCAGGAGTTTCTTCTTTTGATCCTTGATTTTCTTCTGCGGCATTGTCATCGCTGTAACCTTCCGCATCAAATGTGATTAATACATCTCCAACAACCGCAACATTTCCTTCTTCAACAAGGATTTCTTTTACCGTTCCATCCACCGGAGAAGGAATTTCAACCACTGCTTTGTCGTTTTGCACTTCACAAAGTACGTCGTCTTCACTTACTTTATCTCCAGGTTTCACATACCATTTAACGATTTCACCTTCGTGAATCCCTTCACCAATATCCGGTAATTTAAATTGAAATGCCAATGTATTCACCCTCCTAAAAATTGTCTAGTTCCGTAAAAGAGGGGAGCATAACCCATCCTCATAACGGTCATCCATTAAAATTTGAGCACTTTTTTAGCAGTTTCGACAATGTCTTTAAAGTTCGGCAACCATACCGATTCGGCTTGTGAAAAAGGATATACAGTATCCGGAGCAGTTACACGAAGAACAGGAGCTTCCAAGCTGAGAATAGCTCTTTCATTAATTTCTGCTACAACATTTGCAGCTATACCTGCTTGTTTTTGTGCCTCTTGAACAACAATCGCCCGATTTGTTTTTTCAACGGAAGCCACTATCGTTTCCACATCAAGAGGGCTGACCGTTCTTAAATCAACTACTTCTGCAGAGTATCCTTCTTTTTCTAGTTCTTCAGCAGCTTTTAATGCTTCATGTACCATTGCTCCATAAGCGATGATGGAAATGTCTTTTCCTTCACGCTTCACATCTGCTTTCCCAAGCGGAATCGTATATTCACCCTCAGGAACTTCTTGACGGAAAGAGCGATACAATTTCATATGTTCCAAGAATATGACTGGATCATTATCACGAATGGCTGAGATTAAGAGCCCTTTCGCTTCATAAGGTGTGGAAGGGATCACCACTTTCAGACCAGGTTGTTGGGCTACCAGCCCTTCTAAACTGTCTGCATGCAATTCTGGTGTATGAACGCCTCCGCCGAAAGGAGTGCGAACGGTGATAGGCATAGAAAATTTTCCGCCGGAACGGTAACGATAACGAGCCATTTGTCCGCTCAGGGAATCCATTACTTCATAGACGAATCCAAAGAATTGGATTTCAGGAACAGGACGAAATCCTTGAAGAGCAAGCCCAATGGATAAACCGCCTATTCCGGATTCCGCTAACGGTGTATCAAATACCCGTTCCTCTCCAAATTCTTTTTGAAGGCCTTCTGTCGCACGGAAAACCCCGCCATTTACGCCGACATCTTCACCAAAAACTAGAACGTTCTCATCATTCTTTAATTCCGTACGTAACGCATCATTGATGGCTTGGATCATTGTCATTTGCGGCATGGCTTACTTCGACTCCTTTTCTTTATATAATTCATATTGTTCTTTTAAGTTATAAGGAAGCTCTTCGTACATAATAGAAATCAAATCGGTCACTTTTTGTTTTGGAGCTTCGTCAGCTTTTTTAATGGCAGCTTTAATTTCTTCTTTTGCTTTTTCGATTGTTTCATTTTCCATTTCTTCGTTCCATAATCCCTTGCCTTCAAGGAACTTGCGGAAACGTACAATCGGATCTTTTCTTTCCCATTCTGTATCTAGTTCAGATGAACGATAACGAGTTGGGTCGTCACCTGACATTGTATGAGGTCCGAAACGATAACAAATCGTCTCAATCAGTGTCGGTCCTTCTCCGTTAACGGCACGTTCTCTTGCATCACGCACAGCCGCATAAACAGCCAATGGATCCATTCCGTCCACTTGAATGCTTGGGATTCCTGCCGCAACCCCTTTTTGAGCTATGGTTTTAGCTGCTGTTTGTTTTTCTCTTGGCGTAGAAATCGCAAATTGGTTGTTTTGAACAATAAAGATAGCTGGTGCTTTGAACGCGCCCGCAAAGTTGATTCCTTCATAGAAATCCCCTTGTGAGGAACCTCCGTCACCTGTATATGTAACAGCTACAGCTTTTTCTCCTCTTTTTTTCAATCCAAGTGCAATTCCTGCCGTTTGTACATATTGAGCACCGATAATAATTTGTGGAGGAAGTGCACGAACTCCTTCAGGCATTTGTCCTCCCATATAATGTCCGCGAGACCATAGGAACGCTTGTGATAACGGAACACCATGCCATACAATCTGCGGTACATCACGATATCCAGGGGCAATCCAGTCTTCTTTTTCGAGAGCAAAATGGGAAGCAATTTGAGAAGCTTCCTGACCTGCCGTAGGAGCATAAAAGCCCAGCCGGCCTTGACGGTTTAAAGAAATGGAACGTTGGTCCAAAATGCGTGTAAATACCATCCGCCGCATCAGCTCTTGAAGCTGTTCATCCGTTAATTCAGGAAGCGCTGCTTCGTTAACGACCTTTCCTTCTTCATTTAAAATTTGAAACATTTCAAATTGATCTTCTATCGCTTTTATCTTCTTCTTCACATCAAGTGGTGCCTTGTTTGCTTTAGCACTCATTCGTGTCACCTCTTCCTTTCTTCCATAACAATGTTCATATTTAGTAACAGAATACCCCCAAATAACAGTTCCTAACCCCGACGATGACGATGGTTATGAGTGAATCTGCCTAAGTATGAAAAAGCACCGCAAACTGTACCATTCATTTTCCGTATTTTCATTAGTACAATTTTCATTTTACGAACCTAGTTTAAACCATTTTTCTTTAAAAAGTCAAACAAAATAGCAGTTTTTCTTTCATTATTTCTTTCTGTATTATTCAAATATAATAATCTGTTTTATAAACACGGTTCGTTTAAATCTTTCTGTTATATAGAAGTAATACGGCGTTGTTTCCGGTTCAAAATCAGCTGTTGTACACTTCTTCCTCATTTCTGCCCATATATGGAGCCAAGGAAGAAATCTGGTTTCACTAGAAGCGTATACTGGTTTTAGAGGTCATTTATCGACAATGAGCGTTTATTAAATTATAATTGGTTGATTCGACCATTGAGAATTTAGAAGTATGGATAGAAATCGCTTTTCGCGCGGGACAAAACCATTAACAAATGAATGATCATTTGTTAGACTTAATTACGGCAGTTGTAAATTTCTGTCGAAAGGAGGAATTTTCATGATAACCATGAAAGATATCATTCGTGATGGACACCCAACTTTGCGAAAAGTCGCTGAGGAAGTTTCACTGCCGCCGTCCGATGAAGATAAAAAAATACTAGAGAGTTTAATCGAGTATTTAAAAAATAGCCAAGATCCGGAAATCGCCGAACGATACGGATTAAGGCCAGGCATTGGACTAGCAGCGCCGCAAATCAACGTTTCCAAAAGAATGATTGCTGTCCATGTGGAAGACGAAAATGAAAAACTTTACAGCTATGCGCTTTTTAATCCGAAAATTATAAGCCATTCAGTGGAAAGAGCGTATTTAGCTTCAGGAGAAGGCTGTTTATCAGTAGATAAACCGATTCCGGGCTATGTACCTCGATATGCAAGAGTGACTGTAAAAGGGTATGACTCGGAAGGAAACGAAATCAAATTGCGGTTAAAAGGTCTACCGGCAATTGTTTTTCAGCATGAAATTGATCATCTTAACGGTATCATGTTTTACGATCATATTAATAAAGAAAATCCATTTGCACCTATTGACAATGCAGTGGCGATTACGCGCTGAAAAAATAAGATTAATCGTCACTTTTCAAATCAAAAAAAGTTTCCCTTTAAAAAAGCAGTGAAATGGTCAAAAGGCCAACCCTTTCCATGAAGACTGCGGATCATTTTTCATCCATAGCCAAAATGGAAAGGGTATAACCTTTTTTAGAGGTCGACGTCAGTCGCCGTTTGGGAAAGATGATTTAAATAAGCTGCAGCTTTTTTAATCCTTCATAAATTCCATCCTCAGCCACATCTTTCGTAACGATATCCGCTTGTTTTTTTACAGGAGGCAATGCATTTCCCATGGCAACGCCCGTGCCTACTGTTTGAAGCATTTCGATATCATTCAATCCATCACCGAACGCATAAACGTCTTCAATACGAAAGCCAAGCTTTGCGATCAACTTTTTAATCCCTTCCGCTTTAGAACCGCCTGCAGGTAGTACATCCACTGAATACTCATGCCAGCGGATAAAACGAAAGTCGGGAAAACGTTCTTCGTAATAAGCCTCCTCACCAGGTTCGCAAAACAATAGCGCCTGGTAGATATCATGATTTCGATAATAATGAGGACTGTATTCCGGATGTGAAAATTTCAATGTGCCCAAGCTTTCTTCTATATAGCGATGATGGTGTATATTCGACTTCATCGTTTTGTCAGTCATAAATACGAGCGGATGATTTCTGCCATTTGCCTCTTTTTCCAACCGTTCCATCTGGTCAACAGAAAAAGGCCGATGATAGATCACTTCGTTTTCAAACACAACATACTGGCCATTAAAACTGACAAAAGATTCGATTTCTAATTCTTCCCTTAAATTGGCAAACATAAACGGAGCCCGCCCGGTTGCTATCGCAGTGTACACCCCGCTTTGCTTTAACAACTGAATCGCTTTTTTCGTATTTTCGGGTAGTTTTTTTTCATGGTCCAACAATGTGCCGTCTATGTCAAAAAAGACTATTTTACTCATCACTCAAACTCCTCACATAGAATCATTACTTGATGGTTAAGGTAAACTACAAGCACCATTTTGTCAAATAGGTTAAATGTTCCAACACGGGCAATGCAAATTTTTCGGTCAATTCCATATACTATCAACAGTATATAAACCAATGTGGGAGAGACGTAAATGACAATGCTGGCCATCTTAAGGGCGGCTTTTCCTTTGGACAAGTTTGTAGTACAATAAAGGCAAGGGAGTGATCCACTATGTTAAAGAAGCTTAAAAAAAAGCTCCTAAAACAGTGGAAAGACCTATTACGCAAAAAGTCTATCGCTTAGTTTTTGGCACCGCCCTTCTCTTTTGGGAGGGCTATCTTTATGAACAGTTTTTTCATGGAACTTATTGGAAATGTTTTGGCGCTATGAAAATGCATGAAAAAGTTAATAACTTTTTATATAATAGAAAAAGTTACTAAAAACGGCAAAGGAGTGAGTACATTGATTTACAAAGTTTACTATCAAGAATCAAACACGGAGGTTCCAACTCGCGAAAATACAGTCGCTTTGTTTATAGAAGCAGACTCTGAAAGGGATGTACGCCAAAAATTAAAAGATCGCCCCATCAGTATCGAATATATTCAGCCGCTGGAAGGGGCCTATTTGGAATATGAAAAACAAAGAGAAGACTTCAAGGTGGAGAAATAGACATATATGAAATTTGTAAAAAATGATCAAGCAGCCGTTTTTGCCTTAGGAGGATTGGGCGAAATCGGAAAAAACACTTATGGCGTACAGTTTCAAGATGAAATCATCCTTATCG
This sequence comes from Bacillus sp. FSL W8-0223, assembly GCF_038006805.1. Classification (NCBI taxonomy): domain Bacteria; kingdom Bacillati; phylum Bacillota; class Bacilli; order Caryophanales; family Bacillaceae; genus Bacillus; species Bacillus sp. FSL W8-0223. The sequence goes on along the minus strand of NZ_JBBOVX010000001.1, from coordinate 1,330,224 downwards.
ATGCCGGAATCAAATTCCCGGAAGACGAACTGCTGGGAATTGACTACGTCATTCCGGATTACAGCTATTTAGTCAAAAATGAAGATAAGATTAAAGGTTTATTTATTACCCACGGCCATGAAGATCACATCGGTGGCATCCCCTATCTTCTGCGGCAGGTCAATGTTCCGATTTACGGAGGAAAATTGGCTCTTGGTTTAATTCGAAATAAACTGGAAGAACATGGTCTATTAAGACAAGCGAAACTGCATGAAATTCGCGAAGATGACGTGATTAAATTTCGCAAAACGTCTGTCACCTTTTTCCGGACAACACACAGCATTCCGGATTCATACGGAATTGTTGTTAAAACGCCTCCCGGGAATATCGTTCATACGGGAGATTTCAAATTCGACTTTACTCCCGTCGGTGAACCTGCCAACTTAACCAAAATGGCGGAAATCGGAAAAGAAGGCGTTTTATGCCTGCTATCGGACAGCACAAACAGTGAAGTACCTGAATTTACAATGTCGGAACGGCGGGTAGGAGAAAGCATTGAGGCTATTTTCCGAAAAGTAAAAGGCCGGATTATTTTTGCCACATTCGCTTCAAATATTCACCGTCTCCAACAGGTAACTGAAGCAGCGGTTCAAAACGACAGGAAAATTGCCGTTTTTGGAAGAAGCATGGAATCGGCTATTGAAATCGGGCAAGAGCTTGGCTACATTCGCTGTCCGAAAGATACATTTGTTGACACTCAAACGCTTAATCGCCTGCCTGCCCATAAAGTCACCATACTTTGTACGGGAAGCCAAGGAGAGCCGATGGCTGCTCTTTCAAGAATCGCCAATGGAACCCATCGGCAAATTCAAATTCAGCCAGGAGATACGGTCGTATTCTCCTCTTCGCCAATACCGGGTAATACGATCAGCATTAACCGCACCATCAATTTGCTTTATCGAGCAGGTGCCGATGTGATTCACGGATCCTTGAATAATATTCACACATCCGGACACGGCGGACAGGAGGAGCAAAAATTAATGCTCCGCCTCATTAAACCGAAATTTTTCATGCCGATCCATGGTGAGTATCGGATGCAAAAAATGCATGCAAGACTGGCAATGGATTGTGGTATCCCGGAAGAAAATTGTTTCTTAATGGATAACGGCGATGTGCTGGCTCTTGGAAAAAATTCGGCAACGATCGCAGGAAAAATCCCTTCTGGTTCCATCTATATTGATGGAAGCGGAATCGGAGACATCGGAAATATCGTATTAAGAGATCGCCGAATTTTATCGGAAGAAGGTTTAGTCATTGTCGTTGTCAGCATCAATATGAAAGAATTTAAAATCGCTGCAGGACCTGATATCATCTCACGCGGATTCGTCTATATGCGGGAATCCGGTGATCTTATCAACGAAGCTCAAGCGATGATTACGAAGCATATCAACAAAATGTTGGAACGAAAAACTTCTCAATGGTCGGAAATAAAAAACGAAATTACCGACACCTTGGCACCGTTCTTATATGAAAAAACGAAACGGCGCCCAATGATCCTTCCAATTATTATGGAAGTTTAAAACAAGCAAAACCTCCTTAGAAAAAAGGAGGTTTATGCTTGTTTTAAAGGGCTCTGGACATTGTTCTGAGTCTTATTAAAAGCCACTACAACGATTCTTATGAATAGCATCCTTACGTTCAATCACATTCATTTTTTCCCTCTTACATAATCCGCATCGAACAAAAATAGTCTCATAAGCAGAACTAAAGACGGGATTAAAAGCAAAAGCCCGAATATAAAAGCAACCACTAATGAGGTCCCCATTGCCGGATTGGTCACATTTTCATGCACGGTAATAAAAGGATATAAAATATACGGTAAATGTGAGACTCCATATCCAAAAAAGGCAAAGAAAAATTGCAGCATAACGAAAATAAATGCAGTGCCAAATCGTTTTTGACGGTAGATAAAATAAACAGCTGTCAGAAAGCAAATTAACGATAAGGCAAACATCCACCAATAATCAAGAGCTCTGTCATAATGAACAGGATTATGGACTTTAAGACCCCAAAATACGAGTAAGCTTGCTAAAATAGTCGGAGGGCTCCAAAAGAGAGCAAACTTTCTCAACAACGTTCTTGCCTTAAGGTCATTCGCCCGGTCGGCATAGTAAGTCAAAAATGCAGCACTGATAAAAAGAACGGAAACAATGGCTAAAAAGACAACGCTCCATGAATACGGGCTGGCAAACAGCTTATTGGCCAAAAAATGCACTTTATGATCCTTCACCTCTATAAATCCGCCTTCTGAAATAGTCAACGTCGTCGATAAAGCGGCTGGAGACAACAAGCCGGTTGCACCGTATAAAAATGAATAAACGAGGCTTCTTCGCGATCCATAATTTCCAAAAGCATAAAAAGAACCTCGAATCGCCAACAAAAGAATCGCAATGCTGCCCGGAATCAACAGAGCGGTGCCATAATAATAGGCTGCCGCCGGGAAAAATCCGACTAAGCCGACAAAGAAAAATACAAAAAAAACGTTTGTCACTTCCCAAACCGGCGATAAATAACGGCTAATGAGTGTATTCATGACATGTTCCTGCTTTGTAATTTTTCCATAGAAATCAAAAAACCCTGCTCCAAAATCAACGGAAGCCACTATTAAATATCCATATAAAAACGTCCATAAAACAGTGATTCCAACGATTTCTAGGCTCATTGCTCATCCTCCTTTCCAAATTCCCTTCTACTTGCATACATAAGTCTGGATGATGAAATGTTGAATGTAACACTTTCATTCTGATAGTCCTTTAAAAGGAGTAAACACACTGCATTCTCCCTTCATATTTGCCTCTTAGAATAGACTTTGTCGATCAGCTGACCATTTCGGAAACAATCAAACTCCAACGCTGAAACTATTTCGGATCTACATAAGGGAATCGCCGTTCCAATTCCACTTCTGCCGGATTATTTTTAAACATTTTACTCAGGACAAAACAGCACATAATGGTCAAAATGAAATACAAAATCGCAAACAATGTAAATGCCAGACCCACTCCATTTCCTTTTGTGGCCGCATCTGCCACTTTCATATAGCCTCTTAAAATCCACGGCTGCCGACCTACTTCATCTAACATCCATCCTAGTTCGATGGCCAGCACCGCCAACGGACCGGAAGCCACGATCGCCCACAACAGCCATTTGTTCCACTCTTTTTTCTTAAAGGCCCATAAGAGAATATATAGAGCAGAAACAGCTGTAAGAAAAACACCAATTGCAACCATCAAATCGAACATATAATGGATAATCAGCGGCGGTCTTTCATCTTTCGGAAAATCATTCAACCCAATTACTTTCGTATCAACAGAATTTCCGGACAAAAAACTTAACATCTTTGGAACGCGAATTTCATAATGGACATCATGATGGCGATCCAATGAACCAAACATGATTAAATCGGCACCTGTTTTCGTATTAAAATGCCATTCTGCCGCCGCCAATTTTTCAGGCTGCCGGTGCGCTAAAAATTTAGCCGATAAATCTCCCGCCAACGCCGTAAAAATAGAGAAAACAAGCGTGCATACCATGGTCATCCGCAGCGCCTTCTTTTCATATTCCCCCCTTCTTCCTCGCAAAATAGCAAAAGCGCTGATTGCGGCTAAAATCACTGCGCATGTAACATAACCGGACGATATCACATGCAGTACTTTGGAAGGTGTAGCAGGGTTAAACATCGCTTCGATCGGATTAATATTCACCGTTTTTCCGTTTTTTAATTCAAATCCTTGCGGTGTATTCATAAATGAATTTACAGTCGTGATAAAAAGTGCCGAAGAAGAAGATCCCATCATCACTGGTATGGAAAGCAGCCAATGATAAATACGGTTTTTAAAGCGATCCCACGTGTAAAGATAAATGCCTAGAAAGATCGCTTCAAAAAAGAAAGCGAACGTTTCCATAAACAGCGGAAGTGCTATCACCTGGCCGGCGACTTCCATAAATGAAGGCCATAGCATGGATAATTGCAAGCCTATAGCCGTACCTGTCACAACGCCAACGGCAACAGAGATCGTAAATCCTCTCGCCCAACGGCGCGCGAGCAGCAAAAAGTGAGGATCCTTTCGTTTGATCCCAATGAACTCAGCTAAGGAAATCATCACAGGCACGCCCACGCCTAACGTTGCAAAGACAATATGAAAGGAAAGCGTCATTCCAGTTAATAGACGGCTCAACATGACGTTATCAAATACCACTTTGACCCCTCCCTACTACATGTATGGCAACCTTACCAGCCAGATTGCCATCCTATGATTTTCATCATTGTTGGAAATTCATTTCCATACAATCCGCTTTCTTTTTATATCTTTCCCAAATAAGCTCAAGCAAACCATAAAATCATACTGTGACGAGAAAAAAATCCCTGTTCTGTTGACAACGATAACAAACAAAAATACATTCAAAATTCATTATAAAAACCGATCTAGTAAGATCGGTTAATGTGTCGATGCATTTTTCCTTTCAATATATATGAATTATTATTCGGAATATTCAATCTAAAAAATAAACAGGTTGTCGGCTATATCGACGACAACCTGATTAAAATTTTTGAGCATGCAAGTACAGAACAAATGTCGCTAAATGCCCGATTGGTTCTACTGACCTCAGTGAAGATGAAACTTTACATTAATGATCATAGCTTCACTTTATTCGCTTTTTTCGGATTCTTCCAATACGCGATTCACGCGTTTTTCAAGCATTTTCATCCCACTTCCGCCAGCTTGGAAATGACGGAGTTTTCCTTCTTTATCAAATACATAATAAGCCGGTACGTATTGGTTTTGAAATGCATCTGTCAATTTATGTTCGTTATCAACAAAAATAGGCTGTGTAATTCCATGTTGTTCAGCCACTTCCTTAATTTGATCGATATCCAAATCTTTCTCGGAACGAGGCATATGGACAGCCACAACGTTTAATTTATCTTTATAACGGTCACGGAATTCGTTTACTTGGGGCATGGCTTCTTTACAAATATGACAGCTTACAGACCAAAAATGGATTAAAGTAGGTTTTTTACCTACAAGTTGGTCTCTTGACACCTGTCCGTTGAGCCAAGTCGTTGCACCGGTTAATTCCGGCATCGGTTCACGCAATTTCATGGATATATTCCTCCTTATTCATTTTGAAAAAAGGCCTAACGACTTCGGTTAGGCCTCCTTCCAATCACGATCCTGCTTCCCATTTGCAAATCATTCCTCTTACTTAGAAACCCCCGGCTGTCGTTTCCAATCTACCGGAAGAATTCAAGCTAGAGAGATGTTCAGACGAATGGGGAAAGCTGGATATACTCTCTTATAAGCTAATCGAAAGCTAAGCTTATTTTACTTCCAAAGTAGCTTGACCTGGTTTCCAGTTTGCAGGGCACAATCCACCCGTTTGAAGTGCTTGAAGCACACGGAGTACTTCATCGACGTCACGGCCGATATTGTTATGATGAACTACTTGATATTGAAGTTCACCTTCAGGATTGATGATGAAGAGACCGCGAAGAGCGACACCTTCTTCTTCGATTAGAACACCATAATCACGAGCTACTTTATGGTTATGGTCAGCTGCAAGTGGGTATTTGATTTCTCCAATTCCGTTTTCGGAACGATCAGTATTGATCCAAGCTAAGTGGGTATGAACGGTATCAGTAGAAGCACCGATTACAACAGCATCCAGATCTTCAAATTCATCATAGCGGTCAGAAATGGCTGTAATTTCTGTTGGGCAAACAAATGTGAAGTCCATTGGGTAGAAGAATAAAACAGTCCATTTGCCATTTTTCATGTTTTCTTCCAAGCTAACTTTTCCAAATTCTTTGTTTGGCAATACTGCTTCCATTTCAAAACGCGGAGCTTGCTTCCCTACTAAACGTTCTGCCATGATACAGATCCCTCCATTTGATTTTAATATATTGTTTATTGAGAAAGTAACGGGGATATTCTCAATTACTTTCTCCTGATTACACTTGTCATTATAATAAATAATACATTGCTAGTCAATTAAAATAAGTATAAAAAAGAAATAATTTTAATCGGAAGAAATTCTCCTTTTTTATTGTGTCCCATTAAAAGGAAAACTACTCCATGAACGATTGGAATTGATTACTATTTTCACTTTAAGTTTATCATGTTTTTTTAGCGGAACAAAATATTATGCCTTTCATTACAAAAGAAGCTTTTTTAACCATTATGATATGGAAGCACTTCTATTTAAACTTGAAAATGGAATGTTAAAAATACGCCTTCATTTAATCAAGTAGGAGGGGGTGACTAACCCCCGACCTCTCACACCACCGTACGTACCGTTCGGTATACGGCGGTTCAATTAAGATAATTGACGCAAGTCTTTATAACTTCCGTGAATAGCTGTTCTCTTTATGCCAGTGGTCACTCCACCCTCCAAGAGGTCTCCCACGGGATTCACCGCTTCCTCCCTCAAGTGAGGTACTACGTTTTCTGTGTTCATCATGACTCACTGAATACCAAGGGCTATTCTCTCTTAATTGTTCGGTCCTTCTTAGTTGTTCTAGACCAACTAATACTATGACCTCTGCTGACTTCTGACGGTTCAGCTACTTATCACTAAGTAGGTTATGAAGAGTACTTCACATATCCGCCAGACCTCCCCGGGTAAGTACATGCACTTTCACACCATCTATCCGCCTCATTTACTCGATATGACCTTCGACAGAAAGAGCTTTGTTTTGTTATGCAAACTCACTCCATCATACCTAGCCTTATATGAGGTTCGTGTTCCTCGGACCGGTGTTTTGCCTCCAGCTTCCTTCAGATTCCGCGTCACCACGGACACCCTTGCTCTTGGCTAACCTCTACTTCTGTCTTCGGGGTTCGGGACTTACACCCTATAGTTCATGTACATGCCGGGCGCACATAGAAAAGGGCGGCGCTGCCAACAGCAGACGCACGCCCTATTGCAAATCCGTTCCATTCGTTTTTATGATCCGTCGAATTTCATTCGCGGTTTGACAAACTGGTCAAGTAAGAGGTGATAGCTTGAATACCGGTTTCAATCGCCTTTTCATCAGGATTTAACTTAGAATGGTGAAGTCCATAAGGCGAACCAACTCCCAACCAAAACATAAACCCGGGAATTTCTTTCAGCATATAGCCAAAATCTTCACCTGTCATCGCTTCACGACAAGGAACAAATGTGATATCCTCTTGCTTTTCCAAGAAACGAATAAAATCGCTGGTCAGCTCAGGATCATTGTTCACTTGATAATAACGACAACCATAATCTATCGATGCCTCGCAATCAAACGCAATCTCGATGCCATGCAGAATCGCTTCAATCCGTTCTTTTACTTTTTCCATCGCTTCCGGAGAAAGGGTGCGAATGGTTCCTTCCAATCGAGCCGTTTCAGCAATAGCGTTTTGAACGGTGCCGGCAGTCATTTTCCCTATGGTAACGACAGCGCTGTCAAGCGGATCTACATTTCTAGATACGATCGATTGCAGCTGTGTGACAAGATGGGCTGACGCTATCACCATATCCTTTGTTTTATGAGGATAGGCAGCATGCCCCCCTTTTCCTTTTAAATCAATATACAATTCCGACGTATTGGCAAATAGCAGTCCTTCTTTAAGCGCAATCGTACCGGCCGGATATTCGGGGGCTATATGAAGGGCAAAAATCATGTCGGGTCTCCACTTTTTCATTTGTTCGCTCTCCATCATCGGCAAAGCCCCGCCCGGTCCTTCTTCAGCAGGCTGAAACAGAAAAACAAGATCATCACGGACAGGATGATGAACAAAATGCGTTAACACACCAAGGGCAATACTCATATGAACGTCATGACCGCAAGCATGCATACGCCCTGGATGTGTGGATCGAAAAGGCAAACCCGTTTCTTCCTCGATGGGGAGCCCGTCCATATCTGTTCGATAGCCAATCGTTTTTTCAGGTTTTAATCCTTTTATTTTTACAAAAATTCCGGTTCTCCATGTTTCTATTTCCATTCGTTCTTGCGGTAATGTTTGAAGATACTCAAGCAAATATTTCTGCGTTTTTACTTCTTGAAAACCAAGCTCTGGAATTTGGTGTAAATCACGGCGTATTTGAATAAACTGGCTGATAGCCATGCGATTTCTCCCTTTCTTTCCTTTTTTCCGTAAACGGCGGAACGTAGAAAGTTCATCCGCTTCCTTTAATGAAAAACTACAAACAAGCGTGGATGTTGGCATCCACGCTGATTCACATTATAAATTCCGAAGTTCCTGCATAATTTCTGTTTTGGATTTTGTCTTTTCATCAATTTCTTTGATCACTCTTGCAGGAGCACCAGCCACCACCGTATTAGGCGGAACATCTTTTGTTACGATCGCACCGGCTGCTACGACCGAACCTTTTCCGACAGTTACACCCTCCAAAATAACCGCATTAGCGCCAACAAGCACATCATCTTCAATAATGACAGGTTTTGCAGAAGGAGGTTCAATTACACCTGCAAGAACGGCACCTGCTCCTATATGGCAGTTTTTCCCGACAGTCGCACGTCCTCCAAGAACCGCATTCATATCAATCATCGTTCCTTCGCCGATAACGGAGCCAATATTAATGACGGCACCCATCATGATGACGGCCCCATCGCCGATTTCCACTTGATCGCGGATAATGGCACCAGGTTCGATACGTGCATTGATTCCTTTTAAATCAATTAGAGGCAAAGCAGAATTGCGGCGATCATTTTCGATTACATAATCGTCAATGCGATCTTCATTGTTTTGAATCGCTTGTGAAATTTCCGCCCATTCGCCGAACACTACACCTGTATTGCCGTTAATAAAGGTTTTGGCAGAAGGACCAAAGTCGATTCCATCTAAATTTCCTTTTATATAAACTTTTACTGGTGTAGATTTTTTGCTGTTGCTGATAAATGAAATGATCTCATGTGCGTCCAACATTTTCATAAAAAAACTCTTCCTCCTTGTCCATATTTGGCAAACCACTCAATATGTATTTTTTGCAGCGGTTGAACACAAACCGCCGTAAAAGCAGATGAACGTTTGATACTACTTTAGCAAAGGAAAGTCCTTAGTACAAGAGATTTTATTCAAAACTTGTCGACTGCTCTGCCAAATAATCATTGACTACTTCCACAAAAGCCTCCACCTGTCTTAGTTCAAAGGCGGAATCATATCCCATTAGCCAAGTATCCCTCGCCATTGGCAGCCCATGTTCATCGTGAAGAGGAATTTTATAAAAATCTGATTCCCACTGATGAAGCGTGATCGCAGGGAGAATCGCATAGCCGATCCCGTTAAACGTCATCTGCTTGCACGTTTCGATTTGGTCGACAATAATCGTTCGTTTTGGGGCCATTTGAAACTGACGATGCCACCAATTCTGGATTTCTTGATAATAGTTGGAGTCGCTTTTAAATTGGATAAACGGCCTGTCGGTTTCCAATACTTCTTCGACTCGGCGAATTTCCTTGTCAACCAGGTAAAGCCTGTCCTTGAATAAATGAATTTTTCGGCTTTTCCAATCGGGTGTACCGCGAAGGATGCCTATATGCACTTCTCCTTCATAAAGCGCCTTCGCTATTTCGCTGCTCCATCCCGTCATCAACGAAATCTTGGCATGAGGATACTTTTCGACAAATTGCTTTAATACTTTCGGAAGCCAATTTTGCCCTACAATGGAGGCACAGGCAATTTTTAGCGTACCATGTACTTCCGATTCAAATGAATGAATTTTTTCCAGCACTTTTTCTTTTCGTTCCAGAATTTCGTTTGCAAAATCCACCACCAATTCCCCGGCAGGTGTCAAAGTCAATCCTTTTGGGGAACGGTTGAACAACCTTGTTCCCCATTCTTTTTCAATGTTCTGCAAACGCTGAGAAAGAGCGGGCTGAGATACAAACAGCCGTTCAGCCGCTTTTCGCATATTCATTTCTTGAGCCAGAACAGATAATAGTTGAAACTCCGAAAAAGACATGACCTATTTCCCTTCTGTTCGTTCTATTTCGCAAGAAATTCTCGCTATTCTTTTTTAGGCAAAAACATCACCAAAACAAAAGAGAGAAGACCACAGAAAAAGACAACCAAAAATACAGTATGCAAGGAAGCGGACAAACCGTTTCTCAGAACGGAGACTAAACTAGACGGAATCCCTCTATTCCCGCTGTTGCCGAGCAAAGAATTAATTGAATTGATAGAAGCATGTTGAGAATCTGTACGGTGTTCCAAATAACGCTGGAGGCGACTGTTTAAAATTCCCCCAAGCAAAGCAGCACCGACTGTATTTCCAAGATTTCTCATAAACATATTGGTAGCTGTGGCGATCCCTCTTTGCTGCCATTCAACCGTGCTTTGAATGGATACAATGAAAGCGGTGGATGTTAATCCCATCCCCACTCCGACGAAAAACGAAGAGACAGCCGCCCATAACGGACCTGAGGACGATTTCATAAAAACAAAAAGCAATCCACCGATAACAAGAAAGATCCCTCCGAGCAGCGAAGTATATCGGTACCCAATTTTCAATAATAATCTTCCGGATACAGTAGAAGCAATCGGCCAACCAATGGACATGGCCGTCAAGGCAAATCCGGCAATGGTGGCATTTTCCCCCATCACACCTTGTACATACGTTGGAAGAAAAGAACTAATGCCGATCAGCATCACTCCCGTTATAAAGGAAACCACATTCGCAATAGCAATAGAAGGGACCTTCCAAATGGCAAACGGAACGAGAGGCTCTTTTGCCCGCTTTTCCTGCCAAATAAATAAGCCCAAAAAAAGGACTATTCCAAACCATATTCCGACGCTGGCATTTGAACGCCACCCAATATTCACTCCGCCTTCCACTAACAAAAACATAAAAGAGGAGATAGCGATTGTAAAGAAAATCGCCCCTAAGTAATCAATTTCGGCATTTTTCTTCTCTAAATGTTCATGAAAAAACAGCCAAATGCCAAGAAGCGATAGCACTCCCAAAGGTATGTTCATCCAAAAAACAAAATGCCAGCTGACATATTCCACCAATATTCCGCCGACAGCGGGACCGACAATGGCTGAAATGCCCCAAACACTAGATAAATATCCTTGTACTTTTGCTCTTTCTTCTTTCGTATAAATATCGCCAATAATCGTATTCGCTATTGGCATGACAGCTCCTGCTCCAATACCTTGAATAAAGCGATACAAAATAAGCTGTCCCATCGACTGAGCAAACCCACACAAAGTCGATCCAATTAAAAATAAAATGATTCCTATCGAAATGATTGGTTTACGGCCTAACAGATCGGATAATTTCCCATAAATAAGAACAGTGACCGAATTCATAAGCAGATAAGCAGAAAACACCCAGCCATAGAGGGAAAATCCTCCAAGATCAGAGACAATGTCAGGCATTGCCGTTGAGACGATCGTCGATTCAACAGCACCCATGAACATCGCCAGCATAACAGCCGCAAGAACATAAGGCCGCTTTGTTTGCTTCAAACCGGAAACAGATGCTTCGCTATCCATCATCCACAACACCTCTTTTCAATCGCGAATTCCCATTCATTATTTCAATCTTCCTGAAATGAAAATGCAGCCCTATTAAACGGGGATTGGATATTTGCCAAAAAGAGAGATGCTCCCAATACCGGGAGCAGCCCTTAAAAATGATTTAATTGATCCACGTGGCGGTTTAATTGCTTTAAAATGATTCTCCTCGTTAAAATGCCTTCAAAATATCCACTGTCGTCCACCGCACAAAGAAAAGGATGATCAATCAATAATCCAAGCGCCTTTTTAAAGCGATCATCAGATTTTAACGTAGGGATTTTAGAATTATATACATCTTTTACCTTTAGCTGTTCAAGTCTTTCAAATTCAATCCGTTCAAGACCGAGGATTGCTTCTGTTATCATTGGAGAACTGATAAGCCCATGTAAACGAAATTGAGGATCCAGGACAGGAATTGCGGTATAACCGCTTTTTGTCAGAACTAGAAGAGCATGTTCCAAGCTGTTTTCTAACTGTACATGGGCTACTTTTTCAGAAGGAATTAAGAAATCCGAAATCTTTGTTTCTAAAAATTTTTCGCTTTGGAAAGAAATCATTCCATCTCCTCCAGATAAAATTACCGCTTTATGTAAGCGCTTGATTTCTTTTTACATTTTACCATATACCCGAATTTCTTGCCCCTAAAACACCTTGGAAAATATAAAAAAGGAATAAGCCCTTCTAAGTTCAGCAAACAAAGCACTTAAAGCACTTTATCAGTTCCGCTGCCGAAAGAACTTGACGCTCTTGCAAAACAGCTATGACCGATCCGTCGGCTTTTTAGAAGATTGATCAGACAAAATTTTACGGATTTCCGTCAATTCCTTTCTTGTTCCTGCGAGCTCCGCAGACATCAGCAGCAAAAAGAAAAGTTGGATGATTAACAAAACAATGATAAAGGTCACCGGTTTCACCCGCACTCGTTATTTATATTTTGAATTTCTGTCATTATACCAGAAATTGATTCTTATCTACAGTATTTTGACATGAAAAATCCCCTATTGAGACCAAATCCTCAACAAGGGAACTCGATTATTGCTGCCGTTCTTCCTGAAGTAAATCAAAAATTTCAATGGCGGTCATATCGATGTCATCAAACGGATACTTTTTGGATTTACCGTCTTGATCGAACACTTCTAACTCAAACGTATCTTTATTTGGGAAATATTTAACTTGGCAAATGGTTTTTCCGTTCAGTTCAAACAGCCGTTGCTGGACCTCTCCTGTCTCGCTTCCTTCTTGCAATGACTTGAGTCGTTGAATAATGCCGAGCAATTGTGACATATGCTAGGATTCCCCTTTCTAAATAAATGGTCTACTTGTCTGCCGCCCGTACAAATAGTTTTAAAAAAAGAAACAAGAGAAATATACCATACATCTTTTAAGCAGCCAACTATTTTATTTTTTTCAAATTTTTTGAGCCTTTGCTAACAGGAAGGAAGCATAAACATCTTCTTGTGTACAGTTTCAAAAAATGGAAACACATCTTGCAAAAGAAATACAAGATAAGCAAAGATAGAATCGATCCAAGCGAAAATTTTCCTCTCTTTTCTTATTGAAGAAATAGATGTAAAGGATAACATGTTCTGATATTGTCTACACGATTTTCTATCACTAGTCACAATGGCCCGTTTTTCTTTATTCACGATTCTGAACGAGGTCTGTTCCTTCTATAAATAGCCATAAATGACCGCCTCATAAAATATATAAAAAAGAACAAGCCCTGTTCCGATCACTACGGTCCATATAACAGGGTTTCGAATATAGGGATGATCTTGAACAGCTTTTGGGATCGCAGAATCGTATGTTCGTTTCAGTTTTTGCTCTTGTATGATCAGAATCGTGTACAAAAGAGATCCGGAAACCACTACAACGCCCGCCAATGTTAAAATCCACATAAAAAAACTCATATTCAGCACCTCTAGCCTTATATTGTGTATAGTTAATATGTCCAGGTGCTGAATGAGCTATTCGAACCTATTTTAATAAAGAAGACCATCATGCTCGTATAAATAATCGTACGTAATGTCCATAAATAAATATTCATGATCATTGACTGGATAGGAGAACGTGCGGATTATTTCCCCCGTTTCAAGATCAGAATACAAATCTGATAAAAGACCGGTACGGTTTTTGCGCATGCGGAGAATGTTTTCCAGAAAATAGGGACGCCAGCTCCAGTTTTTATTTAAATACTCCGGCTGTACAATCCACTCCCCATCCTTTTTCAACAAGTTCGGCGTCACTTCAAATCCGTTTTCATCACATATGTAGAAACGAAAACACATCGGATCAAAATAAGCAGCCAGTTCTTTGAGCAGTTCAATCCTCGAATCCGTTTGTTTCCTTAATTTCGGCAAAAGTGTTTGCAAATCGTTTTGTATGGATTCCGCCTGAAGATATACTTTTTCCAGCATGCGCTTTTCATGAAGAATAAATTCTTGGAATTTTCTCCTCAATTTCTCCTTAAGAACATCGCAAGGCAAAAAACCGGGTATTGGCTCTTGCAAGTAGCAGCCTTGATAATACCGGCCTCCATGTTTCCATGCATATTGAAGCTGAAATTCGATTTCTATTTTTTCAAAAAGCAGAGAAGCGCCGATTTTTCTTGCTAATATCGACAAAGAGTGAAGAATGTCTTTGTATGCCCGGTTTCCGGCATCATGTCGAAGAGCTTGCAAGCTGACTTTTAATATATCCGGATAAGAACCGGTAAACTTATGAATATTGACATTCTCTTCCCCAATATGATCAATCGCAATTTGTATGCCAAATGTTTTATAGTATTGTAATAGATGTTCAAGATCACTCGTATATTTTTTTTCCGAAATCTCAAGCACAATTTTATGTAGATCAAGACCCGTTTCTTTGTACCCGAGCAATATATTGAGAAATTCTTCTTCTTTGTCCATCATCAGTAAACGAGCATCCCTGTTGATAAACAGATGTCCTTCCGCTTCTTCCTCCATAAAACGATTGAGCGCCTGCCTTAAGATGTGATTATCCGCCTCTAACCGAAATTCATCCGGCACTTCCTCATCTTCAAAGAAATCTCCTAAACTTACCGGTCCATTTTCCCCTAAATATCTTCCCAACACCTCGTACCCAATGATGCTATGTTCATCTGCGCTAAAGATCGGTTGAAAGTAAGGAACTACTCTATCTAAATTCGCCATAATTTCCAATGCGTCCATAAACAAGCCCCCATCAGCAAAAATCTTGTTTCCGTCTTTTATTTAGAACAGGCCAAACGGCTTTTCCTAGGCGCATATTCAGCAAAAGTATGAACATAGGGAAAAATTCCTTGTCCCGTTTCAAAAATGTGCTATATTCTGCTTTATTAGCCGGAAAAATCGCTCGATTCAAAATACTTGAGGTTGTCGAATCATTCAAAAGTTCGCTAATTCTACCAATCATCCGCTTCTTACGAACTTTCTCTTAACAAAAAATTTAAAATCTCAATTATATTATATGAAAAAAAGCGGGTTCCCGCCAGAATGACCCCCAATGATCCTCGTCCTTTTTCATTATTTATAAAAAAACGCTGATAAGAGAAAAATTCCGCCGAAGCGGAATTTAGAGGTTTTCATTTATTAATCTTTCATTTAATTTATTTAATGTTTGAATGATCGTCTTCTTTTTATTATACCCTTTCATATTGATGGTATATTCATGATACTGGGCAAACACCTGTCCCCAGCTTCCGGGAGCATCAAATCCATAGATAAACACCCGTATCATTCCTTTTTTAGAAGGAAGGAAAAACATTTCAAACCGATTTTCTTTTTGCACGGCTGCAGCCTCCTTTAAGCTGCCATCTTTTATTGTGCAACTTCATCTATTCAAAAAGTAACACTTGAATCGAAAATAAGCAATACATTTGATTGCAAGTCCATAGAATAATAACAGAAACTTTTTGAATCAGTTTACTAGAAAGCAAATGATTCGTGTTTAGGAATGACAGCACTTGCTGCTGCAACATGAAAATTCCCGTTTCTTGAAAAGAAAAAACGCCAATCCACTTTTTATGAGTGGGTATCCCCCATGGCAAGAATAGGTGTGGATCAACGTGAACATGAGAATATCGAGAAGAATGTTTCTCCAAAAGATGGCAGGCACTTTTTTGGCTTTTCTAGGGTTGTCCGGCGGAGGACTGGCCTACGCACATTATATAGAACCGAAACGGCTGGATATCCATGTGGAAGAATTTTACCATCCTCTCATTCCTCCGTCATTTGACGGAATGTCGATCGTTCTATTCAGCGATACTCATATTGGATTTCAATATACTTTGAATCAATTGCAAAAACATGTCGCCATCATCAATTCTTTGCAACCTGACATTGTATTCTTTACAGGCGATTTGTTAGACCACCCTGGTCAGTTTCCAAAAAAGCATGTTCTCCCTGACATTCTCGGGAAAATCAAAGCCCCTTTTGGAAAGTTCGCCGTTTACGGCAATCACGATCACGGAGGCTATGGAACAGAAATTTATAAAAACATCATGGAAAAATCGAGCTTTCAAATTCTCCGCAATGAAAGCAGAACAATCTCTATGATTAACCAACAACGCATCTACATCGCTGGAATTGACGATGCTATGCTCGGATCACCGAATCTTTATGAAACGATCAAAAAAATCCCAGAAAATCAATTTACGATTTTATTATCTCATGCACCTGATTTAGCGGATGAGGCTTCTCTTTTTCCTATTCAACTACAATTGAGCGGTCATAGCCATGGCGGACAAATCAAACTGCCTTTCATCGGGGCATTGATTACCCCACCCTTTGGAACAAAATATCCAGAAGGACGCTATGAACTGACAAAACACCACAGACTCACACTTTATGTGAATCGCGGATTAGGCACCACCCGTCTTCCATATCGTTTTTTCGCCGTTCCCGAGATTACAAAAATCGTTTTGAAATCAGTTCCTTGAAAATTTGGAATCTCGCTGTTTAGTTCGTTGAAAGACTTTTTTGTTTATACATTTCTTCCGAGTTTCGTAAAACGGAAAAGAATCACAGCATTCCCCATTTTCGTTCGTATTCCACTTTCAAAATATAATCGCCATTGGTGAAACCATGTCTGGACAAGATGTCGAGAGCTTCACTAAAACCAAAAGTAGCGGTTTCCATAATGATTTGGTTCTTTTTTTCGTAAATCATCCAATGATCATGCGCTTCTTGCAAAATGTCCATCATGCAAGCAATCTTCTCCAATCGAAGCGATAAACGATCCTTCAATTCTCTCACATGTCGTGAATTCACTTGGTGAAAACGGGATGACCTTTTAAGAGGTTTTATTTTGCGCGGAAACCAAATCTGTCGATCCCAAATTTCGAAAATAAAACAGATTTTTTGATTACAAGTCAGTTGATTTTTATTCATTCAACAGCACTCCTTTAATATTCGTGTTGATCAGCAGAAAAAAGGCCTATGAAAGTTGAACTGTACATAGGCCTTTTTTCTTTATGATGATAGATTCGCCCAATAAGAGCCAAAGACAAGAATAGATAAAATATATCCCAAAACGACGTTCACCACGACCCCTGCACTGAAGGCGGCAAGCGGTTTCCAACCAACCGATGTTAATTCTTTAAAACGAGTTGTCAATCCAATCGACAGGAAACAAAAAGTAAAAGCCCATGTTCTCAGTTCTTTGATTGGTGCAATAATCTCTGTATTAATCACATCTGCCTGAACGGCCGAAGAGCCGGCCAAAAGGATGGTCAGGATGGCTGAGGCGCTAAAAAAACCAATCACAAACTTAGGAAATCGGCGCCATATTTCAGACGTATCCGCTTTTGCACCTTCATTTCTCTTTTCCCACCAAGTGATTGAAATGAACGTAAGTATGAAGCACCAAACCCCTATAAAGATATCACGACCGATGACCTTCATGAGTGTAAAGGCTACGAGCGCTTTATCGCCGAATGAGCTGGCAGCCGTTATTCCCGCCGCATCTGCAAATTCTGATGTTCCGATCCACGCTCCCGCTTGTCCCGCTGGTAATCCTAGCCATTTGATAATAAGTGAAAGAGCAAAAATCATAAATACTGCCCAAATCACAACAAGTGAAATCGAGACGGAAACATGTTCCTTCTTTGCTTTTATGGAGCTGCCTACGGCAATTGAAGCCGAAACACCGCAAATGGAGCCCCCTGCACCTAATGTGGCCGCAAATCGTTTATCCAATCCCAGCCATCTGGTTCCCACGAAATAAATGACAAGGAATGTTGCCACAGCAATGATCGTTGCCTGGAGAAAGGCAACAGGACCAGCCTTTATGATCAGTGTGAAAGGAAGCGTTGCCCCAAGAAGCACAATCCCCACTTTCACGTAAAGTTCCGTCCTGAGCGCCGTTCCAAACCATTCGGGAATAGGTATTAAGTTGCCGATGATAAGCCCTAAAGCAAGGGCAACAAGAGGAGCTTCCAAATTATATTGCTGCGCCCATTCCCAAGAACTAAAAATATTGATTAAAACGCTGAGTATAAATAAAACGATAAATCCGGAAATAAAGTGATTCGTTTTTACTTGCAAAAAGAATGCAGCGATCGAAAATAAAACAATATAAATGGCCAACAACAGAATGATGGAACCGAAATGTTGACTTAACGCAGTCGTTAAAGTATGAATGTCTCCCCATTTTGGAATTTGGGCTGTTAACACTTTAATGGAAGACCCTGCCAACCAAAAGAATATAGCTATCACAACCAGAAAAAGTCCGATCCACACGGCCCACCAGTCTTCCTTTCGGATCAATTCAGCCCAGCCCCTTTGAACCGTCGGCAATGCCTTTTTTTCATTCAAGTTTGTCCCCAGCATCATCAACAACCCCTTTCTATATTGAATTGGATGTTCATTTAAAACATTGTTTGTCTTTGAAACGCCAAAATTTTTCTTTCCACGCACCATAATTAAATTATGCCGATATGTTTACTATGATTAAAGACTAAAAAAAGAGGATTTTGCTTTGCACATCACTTCCCTCGTTTTCCCAATAAATAAGTCTTCGTTTTTTAAAAAGAAAGACTTATGAATACGCTAAATGGTATATTCTTGCCTACCTGCTAGACATCGGGGGATAGACTTTTTATCGGAAAGCTCCTTCCGCTTTTGGAAAAAGATAAAAAACAATGGTGGATTTATTCATCAAAATAACATGTCCGCGCAATAAAATCAACATAAAATTCAGAATAAACAAAAATAAAATTCATAGTTGACAGGTATGAATACATGGCATTAGAATGAGAGCAATCATAAATTTTGATTATTATTTGTTTTTGCAATTTTCAAATAGAAAGGGTGTGAAAAAGAATTGAAGCAGATTATCGTTTTATCAGGAAGCCCGACAACTTATTCACACACAGAGCTTGTATTGCAGCAAATCAGTGATTTGTTAGCTTATCGTGGATGTAATGTAAAAAAGGTGTCCGTAAGAGATGTTGAGCCTGAGACGATATTCAATGCACGTTTTGACGATCCACAAATCACTTCGATTGTCAATGATTTTCAAAACGCCGACGGAATCGTCATTGGATCGCCTGTCTACAAGGGATCCTATACGGGCGTGTTAAAAGCATTGATTGATCTATTCCCGGAAGATTCGTTCAAAGGGACACCGGTTCTGCCCGTCATGGTAGGCGGAAGCAGCCATCATATGCTCGCCATCGAGTATGCTTTAAAACCATTATTATCCGCTTTGAAAGGCGAATTATTGCAAGGGGTTTATTTGTTGGATAAACATGTGGATAAAACTTCTGCACCGTATGTCCGAAACATAGACATTTTACAACGTATCCATAAACAAATAGAGCAATTTATTGCGGAGATGGATAAAAATAGATCTTTTGTTCATGTCAAAAGCGAATAAACGAAATCTTTCCTTGCGAATTCATCCTGTTCGTTTCGAGATCAAAACGTATCACGATTCGAAAGCGAGGTCATCGCTTTTTACGTCTGTTTGTTCTTTAGTTAAAGGAAAGCTGAAGCTTGGAGGAACAAAAATGGATATAAAAATTAATATAAAAGACAAGTCATTTAAAACGAATCAAGGAAGTGTGCAAGTGCTGCATGATGTTTATTTGAATATAAAAAACGGTGAGTTTATTACGGTGATCGGTCCGAGCGGTTGTGGCAAAAGCACACTGCTGAAGATTATCGCCGGGCTGGATACGAATTACAACGGAGATGTTTTCCTCGGCCAACAGGCTGTTAAAAAGCCAAGTGTTGCCCAAGGTTTTGTTTTTCAAGAACATCGCTTGTTTCCATGGCTGACAGTCGAAGAAAATATTGCCGCTGATCTTTCATTAAAGGATCCTGCTATTCGCGAAAAAGTACATGAATTAATCGACATCGTTCGATTAAAAGGGTTTGAAAAAGCCTATCCAAAGGAATTGTCAGGAGGCATGTCACAGCGGGTAGCCATCGCACGAGCTTTATTGAGAGATCCAGTCGTTTTATTGTTAGATGAACCATTTGGCGCCCTGGATGCATTTACAAGGCAACATTTGCAAGATGTGCTTTTACAAATATGGGCAAAAACAAAAAAGACTATGATTTTAGTGACGCATGATTTGGATGAATCGGTCTATCTTGGGAATAGAGTCGTCGTCATGAAATCAAAACCGGGAACGGTGCACCGCGAGATTCCCGTTGACTTGCCATTTCCTCGCCAAAGAACAGATTCATCATTTCAAAAAATGAGACAAACCGTCATGCAAGAATTTGAAACAGTCAATCATTTTTCATTATCAAAATAATGTCTGTCACAGCAGTCAAGGAGGAAGTTTATGAAAAAGGCATATCTATTCTTTATTTTCGGAATTATTTGGATAATAGCCGGATGCGGCAACAGCCAAGCAAGCGAAAGTGCAGATCAAAAAAATACTACGATCAATATAGGTATTCAACAAGATGTCGGCCCTCTCCTTTTAGCAAAAGAAAAAAAGCTGTTTGAAAAAGCTTTCCAAAAAGACCATGTTCAAGTGAAATGGACTGAATTTCAAAGCGGCCCGCCGCAAATAGAGGCCATTTCTTCCAACCATCTTGATTTTGCGGGAGTGGGCAATTCTCCTGTTATTTCAGCGCAAGCCGCCGATATCGGTTTTAAAGAAATTTCCAATACCCGATTAGGATTAAAATCGGATGCGATACTTGTACCGAAAGGAAGCTCGATTAAAACCCTTAAAGATTTAAAAGGCAAAAAAATTGCTGTCGCCAAAGGAAGCAGCGGATTTAATTTATTATACCTGGCTTTACAGAAAGCAGGAATAAAAGATTCCGATGTGCAAATTATCCAGCTTCAACCGGATGAAGCACAGTCGGCTTTCAATGCAAAAAAGGTAGATGCTTGGTCGATTTGGGAGCCTTTTATATCTTATGAAACATTAAAACATGATGCTAGGATTTTAACGACCGAAAAGCAATTAAACAGTTTTTCGCCGAGTTTTATGCTCGTACGTTCCCAATTTGCAGAAGAACATCCGGATTTAACAGTGAAGTTCTTGAAAGTGTATGAACAGGCACGGCTTTGGGAAAAACAGCATTTCAACGAAGCCGTTGCGATCTATGCCAAGGCGAAGAATTTAGATAAAAAGGTTGTCGCCAGCGCATTGAAAAACAATCCATCCACCAACCTGCCGATCTCTCGCAAGATTATTCATGCTCAGCAAGAAACGGCTGATTTTCAATACAAGAAACATATCATCCAGAAAAAAATCGATACAAGCAAAGTAGTAGATAATCAATATATCAATCAAGCACTATCAAACAAAAAGTAGGTGAATAAAAAATGAGCAAAGCAGGAATGACAGCTGAAATACCGGTCTCCACGCCACGTCAATCTGAGAAGAAATGGAAATCTATTTCGCAATCTTCCGAAAAAAAAAGAAGGTATAGATTACTTTCCGGATTTATACTCCCTGTTATCATCATTATCATTTGGCAATTAATAGGTTCTCTCGGATGGGTGACGAAAACCGTATTGCCGACACCGTGGGAAATTATTTTGGCGGCTAAAAATTTGGCCGTCTCCGGGGTTTTGTTCACCAATATGAAAGTGAGCATTATTCGAGCCGCATGTGGATTTGTCATTGGCGGCGGATTGGGATTGGCTTTGGGAACTCTGGTAGGACTATCGGCAAAATCCGAAAGTTTATTAGATCCAACTTTACAAATGGTGCGGACTATTCCACATTTGGCGATTACCCCGCTATTCATTCTGTGGTTTGGCTTGGGAGAGGAATCGAAAATTTTATTAATCGGATTAGGCGCATTTTTTCCGCTATACGTCAATACCTTTTTAGGCATTCGTAAAGTGGACGCAAAGCTTTTTGAAGTAGCGCGCATACTTGAATTCAGCAAATGGAAGCAAATCAAGCTGCTGATCGTGCCTTCCGCTCTTCCCAATATATTGTTGGGAATCCGTTTATCGCTAGGAGCCGCTTGGCTCTCTCTAGTCGTAGCGGAACTGATGGGTTCTACGTCGGGCCTTGGCTATATGATGATGGACGCCAGACAATTTAGCAACACGGATATCGTATTTGTCGGCATCATCATTTTTGCCATTGTCGGAAAATTAACAGATTCATTGGTCAGGCTGATGGAAAAGCATTTTCTAAAATGGCAAGACACTTACAAAGGTGAAGTATAAGTTGAAATGGGTTTATTTAAGATGAATCATCCATAATCGTTCATTTAAAGGAGTGAAAAACATGGAAATATTCTGGTTTATTCCTTCTCACGGCGATGGAAGGTATTTGGGAACGACAAAAGGCGGACGTGCAGGAACTTATCATTATTTCAAACAAATTGCTCAAGCTGCCGACCAGCTGGGATATAAAGGAGTGCTGATTCCGACGGGTAAATCATGCGAAGATCCTTGGTTGTTGGCTTCATCGCTGGCCGTCGAAACCGAACGATTGAAATTTCTTGTTGCCGTAAGGCCGGGATTAATGTCCCCAACACTCGCGGCCAGAATGACGGCTACGCTTGATCGAATTTCCAAAGGTCGATTATTGATAAACGTCGTGGCCGGAGGCGATCCGGTAGAATTAGCGGGAGACGGGCTGTTCATAAGTCATGATCAAAGATACGAAGCGACAGATGAATTTTTAACGATCTGGGAAAAATTATTAAAAGGCGAAACGGTCACGTTTGACGGACAACATCTAAAGATTGATAGTGGCGAACTTCTTTTTCCACCCGTACAAAAACCATATCCGCCTGTCTTTTTTGGTGGATCGTCTGATGCCGGAAAAAAAGTGGCGGCTAAACACGCCGATGTGTATTTAACGTGGGGGGAACCACCAGAGCAAGCGGCCAAGAAAATCGAAGAAGTCAAGAAGTTGGCAGAAGAACAAGGCAGAACAGTTGAGTTTGGCATCCGATTGCATGTAATTGTGCGGGAAACGGATAAAGAAGCATGGGAAGCGGCAGACAAACTGATACACTATGTCGATGAAAAAGCCGTTCAAACAGCAGATCAAGTCCTTTCCCGGTATGACTCGGTCGGACAGAAACGAATGAGTGTTTTGCATCGCGGGGCAAACAAAAGCAGACAATCATTAGAAATAAGCCCTAATCTTTGGGCGGGGATCGGATTAGTAAGAGGAGGCGCCGGCACAGCCTTAGTAGGGGATCCCGAAACAGTTGCAAAAAGAATGTTGGAATATCAACAAGCAGGATTTAATCGTTTTATATTATCCGGATACCCCCATTTGGAAGAAGCGTATCGGGTGGCTGAATTGTTATTTCCATTGTTGCCTTTGGAACAACAAAATAATGAAAATGAATTCTTTCATTACGGTGAAATTATCGGAAATAATATATCGCCGAAATTTATCAAAGTATAACAAAGTAAGGGTCACCTCCTGTCCGTATAAGCGGCAGGAGGTGTTCGTTTCCGAAAAAGCCATCAGATAGAATGAAAACAGAACAAAATGACAGAGATAAAGGATCTGATTATGTGATTTTAAACCTCTTTCCCCTCTATCAAATCATCGTTTCAACACAGCTTCTATGAATAAGCAATGATAAGTAGCTGTTATAAAGCCATTTTCTTGAAAATCACGCTCATAGATTTTTATCATTTCTTTTAATATCGAAGGTCGTTGGAAAAATGGCCCTTGATTGCTATTCGTAGCCCCTATTTTTTTCAAAGAAGTGAAAAAGTCTCTCACAGAGAGGAATCGTTCTTTTTCAATGGTCTCTATTCCGACGATGTTCGAATGTGGATGAACCAATCGAATCGTACGATCGCATAATTCTAATAAATCCTTTAATGAGTAAAACGGCTGCCCGAGTCTGGCATTCGTATAGATTTGCCATTTTTGCAACGCTCGAGAAAAAGAAGTGTGAAGTTCATGGAATGTTTCGGCTCCAAATGTTGAAAAAAGAATCCTTCCATTATTCTTTAACGAATGGCTAAGACGAATCAGAGTATTCTCCATATCATTCAGCCATTGAAAGGTTGCATTGGAGATGATAAGATCATACCGTTCTTTTAGCCCCATTTCCTCAATATCACCGCAGAGAAAATGTACCCGTTCATCATTGATCCGCTGTTTCGCGATTTCGATCATTCCCGGTGCAAAGTCAATTGCGGTTATCGTTGCTTCGGGAAATTGTTGCGACAGTTTCTTCGTCAAATATCCTGTACCACAGCCAATCTCCAGAATATGGATCGGAGCGAATTCACTTTCTTTCCCATCCATCCGCTTCAATAACTGAGTCCCCATTTTTTTCTGCACGCTTGCAAATTGATCATACGTTTTGGCATGGTCACTAAATCGTTTTTTCAGCAACGGTTTATCGATCATTGTTCTCCCCCTGCAAATAATTGAATCAACTGTGCACATTCGTCCGTTTTCGTTAAAAAAGGAGCATGTCCGGTTTTCGGCAATTTATAGAGAAGCGCCTTGCCACTTGTCTGTTCCACAATGTCTTCTGCAGCGGATAGCGGGCATATTGCATCTTTTTCCCCATGAATGAGTAATAATGGAGCCGAGATATCTCTCACAGCAAAACGAACATCTGCTGAAATTAAATAGTCAAGGCCTGCTTCTAAACTATTTGGTTTATCACAATGAAAGTGATCGATGAAATCGATCTCCCAGACTGTCGACAAATCCGAAAAAACCGGATTTGCCGACAGTCTTTTTTTGTATAATTAAGATACCGTAATGAATTGAGGTGGATGAAGTGCTAACAAAAAATACACAGATGAATCGTGATCAAATAGAAATGATAGCTTTAGACCAACTTGTACCTGCAGATCATTTGGTTCGTAAAATCGACGCTGCTATTGATTTTTCATTTATCTATTCGCTTGTTCAAGACATGTATTCATCGGAAAGAGGTCGACCAAGTATTGATCCAGTTGTATTGATTAAAATGGCTTTCATCCAATATACCTTCGGTATTCGTTCCATGCGAAAAACTATAGAGGAAATCGAAACGAATCTGGCTTACCGTTGGTTTCTTGGATTTGGTTTTTATGATAAGGTACCTCACTTTTCAACGTTTGGGAAAAACTACGAGCGACGCTTTAAGGATACAGACTTATTTGAACAGATATTCTATCGCATTTTGAAAGAAGCTGCAGATAAGAAGCTGATAAGCAGTGAGCATGTCTTTATTGATTCTACTCATGTCAAAGCGAGTGCGAATAAGCATAAATTTGTGAAGAAAGTGGTTCGAAAAGAAACGAAAGCCTATCAAGCACGTCTACAAGATGAGATAAATGCTGATCGAGAAGCACATGGAAAAAAGCCATTTCCTCCAGATAAATTTGGGAAAGAAGAATATAAAGAAATAAAAGAAAGTACCACTGATCCGGAAAGTGGTTACTACGTAAAAGACGAGCGAACAAAACAGTTTGCTTACTCATTCCATGCTGCTGCGGATCGAAATGGCTTTGTTTTGGGGGCTATTGTAACGCCAGGGAATATTCATGACAGTTCCGTATTGGAGCCACTTCTTGAAAAAGTCATAGAAAAACATGGAAAACCGGTTGTAGTTGCTGCTGACGCTGGATATAAAACTCCCGCCGTTGCCCAATACATATTTGAAAATGATATGACCCCTGCTTTACCTTATACTCGCCCTCGTACAAAGGATGGTTATTTCAAAAAACATGAGTATGTTTACGATGAATACTACGATTGTTATCTTTGTCCGCAAGGACAAGTGTTAAAATATGCAACTACGACGAAGGAAGGCTATCGTCAATATTTTTCTGATCCAGTCCAGTGTAAAGATTGTCCATTCCTTTCGAAGTGCACCCAAAGTAAGGAGCATAAAAAACTAATTCAGCGACATGTATGGGAATTTTATTTAGAGGAAGCTGATCATCTTCGGCATACACAAGAGAATAAGAGCATTTATGCAAGACGGAAAGAAACCATTGAACGTGTTTTTGCTGATGCAAAGGAAAAGCATGGTATGCGTTGGACAACCTTAAGAGGTCTAAAAAAATTGTCCATGCAGGCGATGCTAACTTTTGCTGCAATGAATTTGAAAAAGATGGCTTGCTGGACATGGAAAAGTCCAGCAATAACATAAAATAGACCCCTGGAGGGGTCTATTCCAAACATTTGAAAGCATAAAAGTGACAAAAGGCATCCGAAAGCGCACATTCGGATGCCTTTTGTCTACACTCTGAGTGATCGATGAAATCGATCTCCTTCCCTTTTTCGTCTTCATAAAGCAACGAGTTTATAAAAGTAGAAATCGTTTGTGCGCGATTACGAATCAATTGCCTTTTCATTCGTTCCACTATCCGTCTATTCCATCCAGCGTGATAACGATCTCCTTGAATAAACCGACTCGTACCGCTGATGAGAACTATGCGCTCGATTTTTTCGGGAACAGAAAAAGCAAGTTCAAGAGCGATCAACGCTCCAAGCGACCAGCCCACGGGAACAAAAGAAGAAAGACCTTTTTCTTCTATGAACTGAAGCGCTTTTCGTTTAAAATCAGCTGCTTTATCAATCCCATCCCATTCCACTTTATAGATGGCAAAAGTCGATTTTAGCCTTTCTTCAAGAGGACCCCAAATCGTTCCTTTCATTCCCCATCCCGGAAGGAAGACTAGAGAATGCTGATGTTTCACGAAATCACCCCCAATTCTTTTCCAACGGCGGCCACTTGCTCAAGCGTCCAATCTAGTTCCTCTTTTGTGAATGTCGACATAAGGGAGAAACGGATTCGTGCTGTCCCCTCCGGAACCGTAGGAGGCCGAATGGCGACAGCAGCAACACCTTTCTCTTCCAATTTCTTACTAAAGAGAACCGTTAACTCATTGGAACCGATCATGATCGGAACGATTTGTGTCTCGCTTGTACCGATATCAAAACCTATTTCATATAGTTTTTTTCGAAAATAATAACTATTCTCTTGCAACTTTTTCCGGCGTATCGTCTCTTGTTGGACAATGGAAATCGCTGCAAGGATCGATCCCAATGCAGCAGGCGGCAATGCGGTGGTAAAAATAAAGCTTCTCACTTTATTGATGAAATAGTCGATGATCCATTGTTTTCCTGTTACGTAAGCTCCAAAAGACCCCAGAGCTTTGCTGAAAGTCCCCATTTGAACATCTACTTGCTGTTCAATACCTAATAAATGAAGGAGCCCTTCTCCTCTTTCTCCGTAAATACCACTGCTATGAGCTTCATCGACCATCAAAATAGCCCCGTATTTTTCTTTTAATTCAACGAGCCCTTTTAATGGAGCAATATCCCCATCCATACTGAAAACAGAATCAGTAACGATCAGTTTTTTCTTATGAATGGGCGCTTTTTTTAAAAGAGATTCTAAATGATCCAGATCTTGATGTTGATACCGTTTCATTTCCGCTCGGCTAAGAATCGTTCCATCGATGATGCTGGCGTGATTCCATTTATCGCTGAAGACGATATCATGGCGACCGACGAGTGCAGAAATAATGCCAACATTGGCTGTATACCCGCTGTTGAAAATAAGTGCGGCTTTTGTCCCTTTCCACTTCGCTAATTCCGATTCGACTTTTTCATAAAGTGAATAGTTGCCAACCATTAATCGAGAAGCTGTCGATCCGGCACCGTATTGCTGGGCAGCGCGCACGCTTGCTTGAATGAGCCGATCATCGCCAGCCAATCCAAGATAATTGTTCGATGAAAAATTAAGAAGCCTGCGACCATCTTTCAAAACGTATGAGTTCTTCAAAAAATCAATAGAATACAAATGGCGTTTTTGCTTTTTATCCTCTATATGCCGCAGTTCCTCTTTCATTTGTTTCTCCCATAAGTACATGAAAAAACATCTCACCTCTTTTGTTAACTAATTTTATAAAAAGTTAACATTTTTGAGATAATCGTATCACAACGGAAAATTTTAGACAATCTAAAAACGATCTTCTTTCGCGGCAAGCGGCAATGCCTGGTCCTTATGTTGATAAAGAACAGAGATTGGAGCATGTATGATGAGTTAAAAACCAATCTTCCCATCGAACAAAAAAGAGTTTATAATATTTAGAATATACAGAGAAAAAATGGATATCCCCTTTTAGTTTTATCGGTTTAGCCGTTTCAGAAAAATTAAAAAATATAAAGTTGAACTCCCATAAGAGAGTTTTTATTCCATTTTTATGAAAAAACTTTCTTTATCTTTTTCCTTCCCCTTTCCATCAAGCCTAAAAAAGGATATAATATGGTAAAAATGCTTCGAAAGGAGTTATCATGTTGAACAGCCAAAATGAATTGCCCTCGCTTCCTCCTACAACTACGAACCTCTCAAAAGCAATATTTACGGTGAATCGCCATGCTAAAACAGCCACCAATCCAAAATACTTATATTCACTGAAAAAGAAAGCGTTGCTGAAAATGATTCAAGAAGGAAAAGCAAAAAAAGTGGGGCTGCACTTTTCTCAAAATCCAAAATACAGTCAGCAGCAGTCTGATGTGCTCGTAACATGTGGAGAATACTCATTTCATATACCTGCCTCTAAAGATGACTTTCAACTTTTGCCGCATTTAGGTCATCTTGACCAGCATACTCATAATCCAAAATGTCATATGAGCCTGTTCCAAGCGAAAAAATTGCTTCAGAATTATACTGGTTTTGAAGAAAATGAAACACGTCCGTCAAGCGGACGAAAAAAATATCGAAAACCCGTTTTTAAACCTCTAGGAGAGTCATTTTTTTCCTAATGGCCACATCAACTAAAGAGGTTGGACCTTTGACCCGTTTTGCGGGTTCGTACGCTCCAGCCGCTTAACGTACGATTGTCGGCTGGAGTTTTACGCCATCAAATTGTTCACATAAATTACTGCATTGTTTGTGAGCCTCCCATCCACCCTTTCATTCCAATCACGGCACTTTATGGACCGATATTCTCACCCCTTTTGCCATACCGTTCAAATTCATTCGATTGAGACGATTCCTTTTTATTGAAAAGCACTCTCTAAAGTTTCACCGTAAAAGTGAATCGGCGTTCCGTTACACATTTTTATGTCCGGAATAACAAAAAAGCACCTCACTCGGTGCCTTATCGCTATAAAATATACTCGTCAATTTTTTTGATCAATTCATTGATTTCTGGTTTGCTGACTTGTTCATCAGCTCCCACCATTTCTCCTTTGTGCCGTAATTCATTGGTGATCAATGAGGAAAAAATAATGACAGGCAGCTTTTTCAGACTTGGATTATCTTTTATCCGCTTGGTCAAATGATGTCCGTCCATTTGCGGCATCTCGATATCGGTAATCACCAATTGTACTTTTTCTGCAATATCAGATTCTTCTTCTATGAGAGATTCCAAGTAGGAAAGAGCCTCTTGTCCATTTTCAAAGAAATCAATATTTACATATCCCGCTTCTCCCAACGTCTCTTCCAATAATTTTCTCAACAGCGGCGAATCTTCCGCCACGATTATTTTCTTGTTCGATCTCTCCCGTTTACCAAGTTTTTTCACTTGTTCGACTTGAATACCGGAAGTCGGGTTAATATCGACCATTATTTTTTCAAAATCCAAAAGCAAAAGCATTTCTCCGTTCATTTTAATGACGCCGATGATTTCACTGCTTTTCCCTTGATAAATTTCGGAAGGCTTTTCAATGCTTTGCCATGAAATCCGGTGGATTTTAGAAACGTTGTTGACACGGAAAACAGCTTTTTGGCAGTTAAATTCCGTCACGATGAATTTATCATTCTCTTTCGGCTGAGAGTTTTCAAACCCCAGCACACTCATCATGTCGATTACCGGCAGTATTTCCCCGCGCAATTCGATAATTCCTTCAACATGAGGATGTGAATGAGGTATAAACGTGACGGGAACCGGCAATATAATTTCTCTCACTTTTATCACATTAATGCCGTATTTGTTTCCGTTCACTTCAAACTCTACAATTTCCAGTTCATTTGTCCCACTTTCTAACAGAACTGTCGTATTTTTGTCCATAGTGGCAACCCCTCCCAATTACCTTAACTATACCATGAAAATGATAGGCAAAAAAGACTATCTATTTTGAACTATGACGATTCCGTCGATTTTTTTTATTCCCGATTTTCAGCCATCCAATTTTGACAAAAATCAAAAACATAAAGAAGGCTATACATGCCATCCCTATTAACACCATATAATAAGCGTATTTAATATGAAGTTCCGGCATATAATCAAAATTCATTCCATATATTCCTACGATAAAGGTTAACGGCATAAAAATCGTCGTAATAATCGTCAGCGTCATCATAATGTTATTGGTCTTATTGGAATTAAAAGACATATAGTTATCACGGATATCGGCAGAAAACTCCCGGTAGGATTCCAGCATTTCTGATAACTTCAACAAATGGTCATATATATCGTGAAAATAAAATCGCTGATCTTCAATAAATGAGACATTTTCTGAATTTAAAAGCCTGTAAAGAAGATCTCTCATCGGCAAAATGGAGCGCCGGAGCTTGGACATGTCATGGCGTATTTCAAATATTTTATCCAGCAACTCATTAACAGCCTCTCTATCGCTGTTTTCTTCGATTTGATTGAGGGTATCTTCAATATGGAAGACAGGCTGAAAATAATCGTCTACGATCTGGTCAATAATGCTGTGGACCACAAAAATCGGCCCCTTTTTCAAACCTTCTTCTTTTTTTAGACGCACCCATGAGTTATTAATGGCTCTGTTCGGCTGTTTATGATAGGTGACAAGCATATGACTGTTCATAAACACCTCTACTTCGTCTGTAGCCAAAGTTGTTTGCTGAATGGAATGCAAAAGAAAAAATAAATAATTTTTGTAGAAATCCACTTTGGGCCTTTCAATCAATTCGTCTAAACAGTCCTCCACAGCCAATGGATGGAAATGAAAAAAATCACGTAAAAGGGAATTTTCCTGATCGGTTGGCTCCGAAAAATCCACCCAATACCAAACCGTATGTTCATTGTTAAGATCACGAAGCGGAACATCATATACGATTTGGTTATCTTTATCAACAGCGCATGTTCTGATCATAATCTCTCATTCAACCGCCTTTAAATGATGAAGTTTTTTGATTCTTTCCTTTTTAAGAGACTCTATAGACATTATAATGATAACAAAAGGAAAGAAAGGTTAGTGAAAAACATTGGAACAATATCTGAACGAAAACGTCAAAAATATTCAAATCTCTGGAATTAGAAAGTTTTTTAATATGGTGAGCGGAATAGAAGGGATGATCTCCTTAACCATTGGCCAACCGGATTTTCCTACACCGGATCATATAAAAAAAGCGGGAATGAATGCCATTCAAGAAAATTTTACCGTTTATACACATAACGCAGGATATTTGCCGCTTCGCCAAGCCATTAGCCATTATGTACATAAAAAATATGATTTAACCTATTCGCCGGAAAGCGAAATCATTGTCACGATAGGAGCGAGCGAAGCGATTGACGTTGCCTTAAGAACCATTTTATGCCCTGGAGATGAAGTCATCCTTCCAGGTCCGGTCTATCCCGGCTATGAACCGATCATTCGGATGTGCCAAGGGGTCCCTGTTTTTGCCGATACTAGGGACAACCAATTTAAATTAACAAAAGACGTTCTTGAAAAATATGTCACCGCCAACACGAAATGCGTTATTTTGCCTTATCCGTCCAATCCAACAGGAGTAAGTTTAACAGAAGACGAGTTAAAAGAAATCGCTCTATTTCTTAAAGATAAACCTATTTTCGTGATTGCTGACGAAATCTACAGCGAACTTCTTTATGATCGTCCTCATGTCTCCATCGGCCGTTTTTTAAGAGAACAGACAATAGTCATCAACGGCTTGTCGAAATCGCATTCCATGACTGGATGGCGGATTGGCTTTTTAATGGCGCCGGAAAACATCGCCCAACATTTACTAAAAGTTCATCAATATAACGTGTCTTGCGCTTCTTCTATTTCTCAAATGGCTGCATTGGAAGCTTATACAAATGGAGAAGAAGACTCCGCGGCTATGAGGGAAGAATA
The DNA here is from genome assembly GCF_038006805.1 of Bacillus sp. FSL W8-0223. NCBI lineage: Bacteria > Bacillati > Bacillota > Bacilli > Caryophanales > Bacillaceae > Bacillus > Bacillus sp. FSL W8-0223. Next base: position 1,298,193 of record NZ_JBBOVX010000001.1, on the reverse strand, counting down.
CAAAAAGCGCCGCGCTTATGTATATGAGCGTCTCGAAAGTTTCGGCTTGGAAGTGGTCCGCCCGGACGGGGCATTTTATTTCTTTGTAAAAATACCTGATGCGATAAAACTGGATTCTTTTGATTTTTGCCTTCAATTAGCGCGGGAACAAAAAGTGGCCTTGGTTCCCGGGAGTGCCTTTTCCCACTATGGAGAAGGATACTTTAGGCTGTCGTATGCTGCCTCGATGAAAGAGCTTGAGGAAGGGCTGAACAGACTGGAGAATTTTCTAAAAAGCAAACATATCCTGTAATCATTCTGCTTGCTTCGATAATATCGTAAAAATGTTGGCATTCAAAAACGGTAAAAAACTGGTCCTTTTGTGGACCAGTTTTTGCTTCTTTTTTTTATTCAGCCCAATATTTGATAAGGGCTTGCGTCCCACTTGATTCTTCTCCTTTTGCCGACAGTTCCTCATACATTTGTTTAGCCAGCGAAAGTCCCGGAAGTGAAAGATTCATTTTTTCGGCTTCTTCAAGAGCAATCTTCATATCTTTTATAAAGTGTTTAATGTAAAAACCCGGTTCAAAGTCTTCTTTTAAAATACGTGGAGCTAAATGAGACAACGACCAGCTCCCGGCTGCTCCTGTGGAAATGCTTTTTAGCACCATTTCCGGATCCAATCCCGCTTTTTTCGCATAAATAAGCGATTCGCACACACCGATCATATTAGTAGCAATAGCAATCTGATTGCACATTTTTGTATGTTGTCCGGAGCCGGCTTTCCCTTGGTAAACAATATTATTTCCTAAAACGTTTAAAAGATCTTGAACCCGATCAAAAATTTCTTTATCTCCTCCGACCATGATGGCAAGCGTCCCGTTTCTAGCGCCGATATCTCCTCCTGAAACAGGGGCATCTAATGTATAGATTCCTTTCGATTGGGCTGTTTGATAAATGTGTACAGCCAATGACGGCTTGGAAGTGGTCATATCGATAAAAATCTGTCCACTTCGGCCGTTTTCAATCAGTCCGTTTTCAGATAAATAAACTTCTTCCACATCACTTGGCATACCGACTATCGTAAAAACGATGTCCGCCTGTTTCACTAATTCTTTCGGACTGTTCGCCCATTTTGCTCCATTCTTTAATAGCTCATTCGCTTTTTCTTTTGTCCGATTATACACCACCAGCGGATAACCGTCCGCTAAAATATGTCCGGCCATACTTTTCCCCATTACTCCTGTTCCAATAAACCCGACAACCGGTTTCGTCATCCTCCTCCTGATTGCCAAAATCCGTATAAACGGGCGAACTCCCATCAGAAGAGATTTCACATCTCCCCAGGGCCTTTACATCGATAAACCTGCGAGTCTTTCAGGATATACAATAACGATGTAATCGTTTAAAAATACAGAAGATTCCCTCGACTATTCGAATACCCGTTTATATAATTGGATTTCGCAATCAGTTGTTCACCTCCTCCGTTTATTGTAAAACGATCTGAACCTTTCCATAATAAAATGAACGATCTTTATATACCGAAAAAAAGAAGACCTGTTTCAACAGGTCTTTAAAAGAAAAGGGGGTTGTGAGTGAGAATCTTTAAAATTCCTCTTTCATCATTAGAATTCCCCCCCATTTTCTTTTTTAAACATGTTTTTACAAAACATGTGCCTGTTGTTTTCAATATCATATATTTGATGTTTTTTCGATTCGTCGAATGGTCTTTGAAAGCATTAAATGGAACGGACCATGCCGCCGTCGACTAAGAAAGTGCTGCCTGTCATATATGTATTGGCTTCCGAAGCTAAAAACGCGACCACATTCGCAAATTCCTCCGGTTTTCCGTATCTTCCGAGAGGAATCTTACTTTTCATGATTTCTGACATTTCTTCTATGGAGATCCCTTGTTTTTCAGCGCCAATTTTATCCAGCTCGATAATTCTATCAGTCGCGATGCGCCCTGGAGCCACTGTGTTCACTAAAATATTGTACGGAGCAAGTTCCGTAGCCAGTGTTTTAGAAAGCCCTACTATCCCTGTTCGGAATGTATTCGATAAGATTAAACCTGGAATTGGCTCTTTAATAGAAGAAGAAGCAATATTGATGATCTTTCCGCCGTTTTGTTTTAAATAAGGCAAAGCGGCTCGAATCATTCGTATATAGGAAAGCAGATTCAATTCAAACGCTTTTTGCCACATTTCATCCGTTATTTCTTCAAACGTTCCGGACGGCGGTCCTCCTGCATTGTTGACCAAAATATCGACTCCGCCATAAACGTCTACCGTTCGTTCGACCAGATGTTGAATATCAGCAAGTTTTGTCACATCGCAAGTTGTCCATTCTATCCGGCCGGGCAATGTCTTGTCCCATTTTTGTTTTAGATCTTTCAGCTTTTGTTCGCTTCTGCTGGAAATCATGACATTGGCTCCGTTAGCCGCGAGTTCCTCCGCAATAGCTTTTCCCAACCCTTGACTAGAAGCGGCAACGATTGCCTTTTTTCCTTCTAAACCTAACTTCAAGCAGAATCCCTCCTTTAACCAAAGTACTTTTATTATAAAACATGCAAAATTTTCTTGCATTTTTTTCGCTTCATTACCGTCTAATCACAAAGTCGATCCGAAATGCCATGAAATTGGCAGAACAACACCAAACGTTTATTCCCTCCAACCACCAAAAAAGAGGCTGGAACTTTTTAAAACTCCAGCCTCCATAAAGGGGGAAATGAGAATAAAGATCTAAGTTGAGTATTCGTGTGGCATTTAACATTTTTACCCCTGATTAAGAATTTATACATCTTAATGGCTATATTGAGAAGACACTGCTTTTTCAACAAGTTCTACTACTTCAGCAGTAGTTCTTTTATTCAATGCTTCAGAAGCCAATTGTTCCATTTCGGATCGATTTAACTTTTTAATAAGAGATCGAGCTTTTAGAATGGATGTGGCACTCATGGAGAATTCATCAAGACCAAGACCGAGCAAGAGCGGAATGGCCGTCTCATCTCCTGCCATTTCTCCACACATTCCTGCCCATTTACCTTCTTTATGAGCGGCATCGATGACCATTTTCACAAGCCGTAAAATCGCCGGATTGTATGGTTGATACAAATAGGATATGCGTTCATTCATACGGTCTGCTGCCAGCGTATATTGAATTAAATCGTTCGTTCCTATGCTGAAAAAGTCCACTTCTTTTGCAAATTGATCTGCCATTACAGCCGTGGACGGAATTTCCACCATAATGCCGACTTCAATTGAATCCGAAACTTTCGTTCCATCCTGAATCAATTTTTCTTTTTCTTCTTCTAAAATAGCTTTTGCTTCACGAAACTCATTAATGGTTGCAATCATAGGGAACATAATTTTCAGATTACCGTAAACGCTGGCGCGCAGCAATGCCCGAAGCTGTGTGCGGAACAGATCTTGATCTTCCAAGCATAAGCGAATAGCCCGGAAACCTAGGAACGGGTTCATTTCTTTTGGAAGATTTAAATATGGAAGTTCTTTATCTCCGCCAATATCAAGTGTGCGGACAACGACTGGCTTTCCGTTTAAGCCTTCCAATACCGTTTTATAAGCTTCGAATTGTTCGTCTTCGGACGGCAGTTGATCTCGTCCCATATACAGAAATTCAGTACGGAACAAGCCAACTCCTTCTCCTCCATTATTGATAACGCCTTCTATATCTTTCGGCATTCCGATATTGGCGACCAGTTCGACTTGATGGCCATCGCTGGAGTATGTTTTTTCATTCTTCAATTTGGCCCATTCTGCTTTTTCCTTAGCAAATTGTTCCGCTTTGTCTTTATAAGATTCAATGACTTCAGGAACAGGATTGACATGAACCTCTCCATTGATGCCGTCAACGATCACTAAATCGCCATTTTGAATTTCTTTTGTCGCTTCCTTTGTCCCCACAACAGCAGGAATTTCCATTGAACGCGACATGATAGCGGAGTGAGAAGTTCTTCCCCCTACGTCGGTCGTAAAACCTTTAACAAATTGTCGGTTCAATTGAGCAGTATCAGAAGGAGTTAAATCTTCTGCTACTATGATTACTTCTTCCGCAATCAAGCTAGGATTCGGAAGTTCCACTCCTAATAAATGAGCGAGAACACGCTTCGTTACATCTCTAATGTCAGCTGCCCGTTCTTTCATATATTCGTTATCCATGTTTTCAAACATGGAAACAAACATATCAGCTGTTTCTTTTAAAGCATATTCAGCATTGACTTTTTCATTTTTGATTTTATCTTTAATAGAACCTGTCATCTCAGGATCGCTTAATACAAGAAGATGAGCTTCAAAAATGGCTGCTTTTTCTTCGCCCAACTCTTTTTTGGCATGATCCCGAATCGTTTCAAGCTCGCTTTGAGATTGACGGATTGCTTCTTCAAAGCGGTTGATTTCTTGTTCAGAATTCTGAATGTCTTTTCTTTCTACTTTTAAGTCGGGTTCCACTAAACGGTATGCTTTCGCAATTGCAATCCCGTTTGATGCTGCGATTCCTTTTAAAATCGTCGACATTATTCTGCCAAACCTTCTTTTTTCATAGTTTCTTCAATCGTTTTCAACGCATCCGCTTCATCGCTTCCTTCAGCGGAAATCGTTATTTGGGCGCCTTTTCCGATTCCTAGCGCCATAACACCCATGATGGATTTCAAGTTCACTTTTTTGCCATTATATTCAAGCTGAACATCGCTAGAAAATTTGCTTGCAGTTTGTACTAATTTAGTTGCTGGACGAGCATGGATTCCTGTTTCATCAATAACGGTAAATTGTTTTTGCACCATTTATCATCGTCTCCTTTACTTTTTCGTCATCAATACATTAACGAATCTTTCTTCATTCGTCAATACTGGTCTATACCACATGAAAACTCAATGCAATTCCCCCATGAAAGAATATCATGGAAAACCGGATAGTGACAATAAAGAAAGTGTGTCATTTCTATTATATCTTAAAGAAAGAAATCTTATTTCTTTTGGATTTCTGTAAAGAATTCGGACTATTTCATTCTGTTATGCAAATCACATTGGATTTAAAGGGTTAACTTAGCGCTTTCTCTCTTTTTGCAAGTGCCGTCATCAAAGAAGACTTCTCTTCATTTTTCTTTCAAAGAATATAAAAAAAATAGACCCTATGAAAGAAGTCTAGGATTTTGAAATCGCAAATTGTTTATCGTATTCATTTAATAACAGATCAAGTTCTTTGCTTAATTTTATTGTCTCTTCACTGTTTAACCCTTTTTCAATCCCGACCGCAATCATCGCGATTCTTTTTTCTTCAATTAACTGGATGAGTATAGCCGGGGAACGGTTAGTATTCACATTTCGTCACCACATTTCGAATTTTATCCCCAGAAAAATCGAAGTCTTTCATCTACAATAGATTACTATATTATTGATAATTTTACAATCAATGACATTGTGAATTTATATATGTTTTTACAATATTTGATAATTATATGAAACTTTTATTAACGATGGCTTTCTAACAACTTGTTCGAATCAAATGATAGGAAAAGTTACCAACGTGGGACATTCTTCGGTGCTTCCATCCTTAAAGGCAGGGGCTTTTTGTGGAAAATCGCCGGTCAAATGGCAGCCCAAAAAGGAGAACCGGATGATCGTATACTCCTTATTAAATATTTTTAAAGACATTTACTTTCGAGGTTCTTTATCATAATAAAACAGCACATCTCCCCCTCTTTGGGCCACTCCACGAAAATGTTTGAAATCCGGCCGCTTAACAAGATGGGAGCGAAACTGCATAAAATCCTCTTTTTTCACTAAAAACTCGTGAATTTCCTCGTTTTTCAATTTGTCCAAAATGGATTGTATTTCTTCTTCTTTCAAGAGATTCCCCCCTATTCGTGCTTATCTGCCAAATCCGAATATGGTCTTTAAGCTAGAAAGCGAGCGCAATAGGTTCGATCATCTTTTAAAGTTCAAAAAAACACCAAGACAGCAAAATCATCAATGCGCACAGTACAGCTATACGTTCGTAGTCATGATGATTTTAGAGTGAACTTTTCATTTTGGGAATTCATTATCCAAGCCAGCCGACGATGTTTCCATGTTTTGAGAAAAAGAAAGATCTCCTTCGAAAATAGCGATTTTCAAACAAAAATTATTATAAGACTATTGCTTTCAAAATGCTATAAAAAAGATTATTGAAAAATTATACATTTTTATGTAAAAAGACTTTACCTTTTGATTCTTATAGGGCAAACTATTATTAATTATTTTCCACATCTTGCAAGCAGGAATGCGGGCTTGCTGTTGTTTAATCGCGTCTTATGCAAAATTTGTACTCCGTCCTATGAGTGACTTATTTCGGACTATAATTCAAAGGAGAGAGGGTTATGATCAAAGCAGAAGTAGGAAATATCATTGAGTTTAAAGGCGGATTGAGGGGGATCGTCGAGAAGGTGAACGAAAATTCGGTGATTGTGGATTTAACTTATATGGAAAACTTCAGAGAGTTGGATTTAGAAGAAAAAACAGTGGTCAACCATAAAAATTATACGATCGTACAAAAATAGGTCCATGCTCTCACATCGAAGGTTTGACATCTATAGAAACGTTTTTTCGGAGAAAGCCCAGTATATCTTTTTTCAGTTTCGGCTTTACAAAAAAAGGATTTTGAACCGAATTTGAAAAGAAATTGTAAATCATTTGAAGCAGATTTCCTTTAAAATAGAATCAGAAGCAGAAACAGGCAATGTATATTCATTGAGATTTCCTGTTCTCAATGCTTATTCCCTGATGCCAATCTCGATGCATTGCCGGTTATACAACAAAAGGATAGAGGAGGAAATGGCATGAAAAGTTGGACCAACACTGTTCTTGCATTGGCATTATTGTCAACTCTCAGTTTAGCCGGATGCGGAACGAATGAAAAAACATCTGAAAACGAAAACCAGGCATCATCTAATACTGTCGAAACAAAAGAGCATAAGGACGCTGCAAAACAAGCCGTTCAATCAAACGAATCCAATCAAGAAAGCGAAAATCAAAATACCGCCAGCTCAGAAAACAAGCAAAATAAACAGGAATCAGCGAAAGCAAACGATTCCTCAAACAATCAGACTGAAAAAAAGGCTTCAACCAATGACAGCGTTCAACCTAAGGATAGCTCACAATCCAAAGAAAGTACACAATCCGAAAACGTCCGCCCATTCGAGAAAAAAATTCAATATTCCATAGGCGGACAAAACAAAACCGATACAGCTGTATTGGAAGAAAGCGACAACCAAGGGTTTTCCATGTATGTTCTTCCCCACTATGAACTAACAGCCGAAGAACCATACAAAGATGTTGTGTACTTTAAAGATAAAGACCAGCTGTTTATGCGAATTGAATTAATGCAAAAAACCCAAAATTGGGATACATTTAAACAATCGGCTTTCGATCAGTTGAAAGCTATTAATGATGAGGTAAAAACGATTTCGCCGCCAAATACAAGCACGTTTAAAAACGCTACCGCCTATCGGACTAGCACTCAAGATGCAGTGGTCACTGCTTATGTGATACCATCGAGCACCCAGCCGATAAAGATTACCATTTATGATGACAAAGACAGCTCGCATTCAGATGCCTTTTTAAAAATGGCGGATACCATTCAAGTGAAATAACTTTCTTTAGGGAAGCTGATCATCGCTTCCCTTCCCTCTACCTCTCCCCTCTCTCATTTCATTTATCACCATTTAATCTTTTTCTTTCGACGTTTTATCCCATAGCAGAGAAATCCCGCTCCCATTATTTGATAGGCTTTACCCAAAGAAGAAAGAAGAACAAAAAACTAAAGTATCCGAATAATGGATAAAGAAAGGATAACAATCGCCCGTAATGAAGCTGGCTTAAGCAAAAAGCAATCAAAAAAACGCTGATATAAAGAAGAATAGGCTGAATTGGCCAGTAATGACTCAATTGTCTTTCCAATCCATATATATTTCCGATAATCGAAGTAAAAATTTCTCCATAAATAATACATAAATAAATGCCTGAAATTCCATAGGCGACGTTATTCATAACGCTTGCCATCGGTATTTCCAAGCTAGTTACGTCAGGAAGCTGCAACAAAACAAAGTGGCTGGAAAGGAGAATGATCGTCAAAAATAATCCTCCAATGATTCCCCCCCATCGGATGGTTCTTTCGTCATTGATCTCTGCGGCAACAGGAACTAATACTGCTTGAGCAAGAGCCAAATTAAAAGCCGTATAAGCGAAAGGACTTACTATGGATTGAATACTAATATCGGAAGAAGCTGATGAAAAAAGAGAAGAAAAAAATTCCGGTGTTTGGGATGAAACCAAAAACACAATAAGGTTAAAAGTGATCATCAGCGGAACAACAAATGAATTGACAGCCAATAGTCCTTTCGTTCCATTGATGATCACAATAACCCCTCCAAAAATCGTCAACCAAATCCCCAATTGCTTCGATAATCCTAATTGTTCCTCAAAAAGCGCTCCAGCCCCAGCTAGCATAACGCCGGATACACAGATCAACATGACCAGCATGGCCATATTAAAAAAGAAAGCAAGTTTTTTGCCAAATAAATATTCATTTAATTCTTCATAAGATTGAGCTTTTAACTTGATCGATACTCTCATCGTCTTCGTTCCCATAACAATAAACAAATAGCCGCTTACCATGATTCCGAGGAACCCAATGAATCCAAACTGAGTAAAAAACTCCACGATTTCCTTTCCCGTTGCAAATCCCGCTCCAATCACTGTTCCTACGTAAACAAACGCAATTTGAAGAGCGCCATAAAAAGCCTTCACGAATACTCCCCCAATTCTTTCCCCTCTGTCCATATGTATGTGAAACCATCCCCTTTCATAAGCGGAAAGCAAAAAATTTTATTTTAAGAAAATCACTTCGTGAGGGTGAGAAAAAAATTTTTTCTTAAAAAAATTTTTTAAAAAAGAACAAAAAAATTTCATCAAAACACTTGAAAGTCAAAAATGGTCAGACTATAATAAAAGCGAAAGGTCAAATTTAGTCAAACTTTCTCGATGATCTTTGACGAAAATCAGTTGACACTAACAGATGATCCTTTTAAATTCATCTGCTGTTTACGAGCACCTTAAAAGTCAAAGTTAGTCAAAGTCAAAACCTTTTAAGGAGGTTGAAATAAATGCTCTGTGAAAAATGCCATCAAAAACCTGCCAATATAAGCCTTCATTTGCAAATCAATGGACAATCGAAAGATTACCATTTTTGCGAAGAATGTTATGAGAAAGAAAAACAATCGATCGCTCAATTACAAGGAGGGATGCCTATGTTTATGAATTTTGGTGGATTTCCGTTCGACGATTTCTTTAAAGGCTTCGGGGAACAACCTCCATTTGAAAACGGAACGCTAAACGCTTTTCCATACCAAGCACAGCCAAAACAAGCCGGAAACGGCAACAGTTTTCTTGACCAGTTTGGCCGCAACTTAACAAATGCAGCAAGAGCCGGCATCATCGATCCTGTTATTGGCCGCGACGAAGAAATCAACCGTGTGATTGAAATTTTAAATAGAAGAAATAAAAACAATCCGGTTCTGATCGGTGAACCAGGTGTCGGAAAAACGGCAATCGCCGAAGGGTTGGCTCTGAAAATCGCCGAAGGCTCCGTTCCTTCCAAATTGAAAAATAAAGAAGTATATTTGCTGGATGTCGCTTCACTCGTCGCGAATACAGGAATTCGCGGACAATTTGAGCAAAGAATGAAACAATTAATTGCAGAACTGCAAAAAAGAAAAAATATTATACTCTTTATCGACGAAATTCATCTTTTAGTGGGAGCCGGATCCGCTGAAGGGTCTATGGATGCCGGAAATATTTTGAAACCGGCGCTCGCACGTGGAGAATTGCAAGTGATCGGTGCCACCACATTGAAAGAATATCGACAAATTGAAAAGGATGCTGCTTTGGAACGCCGCTTCCAACCTGTTCAAGTGGATGAACCAGCACCGGAAAAAGCTTTGGAAATACTGAAAGGTTTGAAGAAACGTTATGAGGATTACCATGGCGTCCAATACACGGATGATGCGTTAGCAGCCTGCGTCCATTTATCACATCGTTATATCCAAGACCGATTCTTGCCAGACAAAGCCATTGATTTAATGGACGAAGCTGGTTCCAAATTGAACTTAACCATTACGACAAACGATAAAGACGCCATTCAAGCGCGGTTGAACCAAATAGCGAAAGAAAAAGAAAAAGCTTTACAAGAAGAACACTATGAACTGGCTGCTAAATTAAGAGACGAAGAAGCCAGCCTTGAAAAACAACTGAACAGCGAGGCGGATTCAAACATTCGTCCGGTCGTCACTGTCGCTCATATACAAGAGATTATTGAAAAGAAAACGGGAATTCCGGTCGGCAAATTACAGCAAGATGAACAAGAAAAAATGAAACATTTAGAAGAAAACTTAGCGAAAAAAGTCATCGGCCAAGATGAAGCAGTCAAAAAAGTGGCGAAAGCCATCAAAAGAAGCCGCGCCGGCCTTAAAGCGAAAAATCGACCTATTGGCTCTTTCTTGTTCGTCGGTCCTACCGGAGTTGGGAAAACGGAATTAAGCAAAACGCTTGCCGAAGAATTGTTCGGTTCAAAAGATGCCATGATTCGTCTCGATATGAGTGAATATATGGAAAAACACAGCGTGTCAAAATTGATCGGTTCTCCTCCTGGCTATGTAGGTCATGAAGAAGCTGGTCAATTAACAGAAAAAGTTCGTCGCAATCCATACAGCATCATTTTGTTGGACGAAATTGAAAAAGCCCATCCAGACGTTCAACATATGTTCTTGCAAATTTTAGAAGATGGTCGCTTGACAGATAGTCAAGGACGAACTGTAAGCTTTAAAGACACCGTTATTATCGCAACAAGCAACGCAGGACAATCGGTTAAAACGATTACGGTTGGATTTGAAAAGGGAAATGACAAAAGCGAAAGTTCCGTGCTGGATTCGTTGAAAAATTACTTTAAACCAGAATTCCTCAATCGTTTTGACAGCATTATTGAGTTTAAACCTTTAGAAAAAGAAGAATTGAAGAAGATTGTCGATTTGATGTTGGCGGAATTAAACGAATCATTAAAAGAACAAGAAATGACGATCGAAGTAACGCCTGAAGCAAAAATGAAACTAGCTGAACTCGGCTATCATCCAGAGTTTGGCGCCCGTCCGTTGCGCCGAGTCATTCAAGAACATTTAGAAGATCCGATTGCCGATTATATGTTGGACCATCCGGATGTAAAACATTTAAAAGCCGTGCTGGAAAATGATCACATCGTCATTGCTGCAAACTGATATTGGTCTTGAATGAAAAGAGGCAGACACTAAAAGAGGATACGGTCTATTAAATAGATTTAACTCCACAAAGCCGTATTCTCGTGTCAGCCTCTTTTTTTACTTTACAGCAAGTCAGAAGGATCATAGAATCGCATAAAAGCCTTTCTGATTCGAATGAAAGAGCAAACAGACGGAATGAAGAATTTTCCTATAGAAAATATGGGTTCTATGTGGATAAATCCTTCACGGCAAGTCCAATTTTTTTTAATAAACGGATAGCCGTTTCTTTCTCCTCGTCGTCCAGAACGCTCATCAGTGAATGAATGTTTTCAGCATGCTTTGGAAATATCTCTTCAATAACGGCCCTTCCTTTTTCCGTAATGGCAGCATATGTCACCCTGCGATCGGTAGGGCATGCGACCCGCTCTACCAACCCCTTTTTTTCTAATTTGTCTACTACATAAGTAATACTGCCGCTCGCCAGCAAAATTTTGCTTCCAATTTGCTGCAACGGTTGCGGGCCTTTATGATACAACAATTCCAATACGCCAAATTCCGTAGGATTTAACCCATTTTGATAAATCCATTCATTCGTTTCTTCATTGACGACTTTATATGCTCTTGACAGTACAACAAATAGTTTCAAGGACATTTGTATGTTTTTTTCTTCCATTTTCTCAATCAGTTCCTTCTATTCATAAATTCTGCATTCTTTGCGGCTCAATCACTGTCCAATAATCATGATGGCCAGCAGCTTCGTCTATTTGTACTTGTTGAATTTCGGCAAGCAATCGAGCATGTCCCCATTGCTGATATCATCTGTTTTTCTTTTATACAAAACAGATTTTCACCAATGCCACCGCACCATCACCTATTAACGTTTGAAACATTTGTCCAGACAAGACTTTTTCCTCATTGTAACATAATCTTTCCATTCTTTGGCCATGTGGTTTCGCAATATTGATCAAAATTCCTTCCTGCATATCAACATTATATTACTTAGACTTTGGGTGAATAAACAAAGTGGTCATGCCAATTTTTTATTTTTCAATCGGAAAATCACTGTAGACCGCTGAAAGCGCCATTTTTGACGTCTTCTCCTACAAATAAATCGTCCATGAATGCTCGCAAACCATTTCCGGTTCTCTTCTGCTTTTTAAAATATAAGCCGCTTTCCATTTCTTCTTTCGTCTGTCAAAAGGTCATGCAGAAATCCTGTAAAAACACAACCACTCCTTCTGTTTTATACATATCCCATCAGATTGATTTCACCTTGTCAAGTTTAAACGTTTGCTCCTATTAAAAGATGCTTATATTCAAATTACTTTTTTTCGATCATTTTAAAGGGAAAACAACATCAAACGATTGATTTTCTCTCATTTTGACTTTTTTTCCAAAGGTTTTTTTCTAGCACTTCTCATTTCAAAGTTTCTGATATAATAAAGTAGATTTCAACATCGCAGAAGAGATCATTGAATCACGAATCTGCGGGAACCATAATAGTAAGGGCGAATTTTGATGCGAATAAATAAGAAAAAACAAAAATGGATTTATTTTTGGGTTGTGGTGGTCCCAAGTATTCTAACCATCATGCTGTTCTACCGTATTTTATTAGACAATGAAAGAGACAATTATCGTCAACATATTGAATGGATCGCCTCCATTCATCAAAACCAAATCGATCAATTTATTGGGGAAACGATCACGGGATTAAACATTTTAGCTTATAGTCTGGATCCGATGCTGAATGATTTGGATTCAGTCAAAATGATCTTAAAAAAGACTCAAAATCAGGATCCGCGTTATGGAGGAATGTATATTCTAGATTTAAAAGGCAACGTGGTCACCGGAACAAACGACTTGTTAAAACACTATAACTTTAGATATATGGACTACTTTCGAGAAGTTCTTTTAACCAAACATACGGTCGTATCCGATCATCAGGAAAAGATTGATAATCAGCATGTTATTGCCGCCGCTTCTCCCATTTTGTCGAATAATAAAGTCATAGCGGTGCTGGTAGCCCATATACAAGTCGATTATATAAGAAATATCATGAAACAATTGACTCCCGATCAGGCTATATCATTTGAGAATTCAAAAGGAAAGACCATTTTTACTGTCAACAAACCACCGAAAAATAACGATACAGAAAATAAGATTCGTTATCCGCTTGAGCAATTGCCTTGGAATATTGTTCTTACGGCAGACAACCGTTATTATCGGGATGTGATTCGTTCAACCATCTTATTTGCTATCATTCCGTTTATTTTTTTTCATATTCTTTTCCTTGTCTTTAAATATTTTATGCTCAAAAGACAAACGAAACTGGAACGGGTTCAAATCGAGGCTCAAAAACTGGAATTGATAGGAACGCTTGCGGCCGGCATTGCTCATGAAATTCGAAATCCTTTAACGGGAATTAAAGGGCTTGTTCAACTTTTAAGCGAGAAATATCAAGATCAAACGGATCGTTTTTATTTTTCGGTTATTAATAAAGAAATTGCCCGCATCAATCAAATTGTCAGCGAATTTCTTATTTTAGGAAAGCCGACGGTTCAAAAAATGTCGTACACCGATATTCGTGACATTATTGTTGATTTGAATCCATTGATTTATTCAGAAGCAAACTTATACAACGTTCAATATGAGTATTCACTTCCAGATGAGCCTGCGATTCTATACTGCACGGTGGATCAGATGAAGCAAGTGCTCTTAAATTTAACCAAAAATGCTCTTGAGGCGATGAAAGATGGGGGAATTCTCCAATTAACCGTCACGAAAGCAAGCCGTTCTTGTTTGATTACGATCGCCGATAACGGAGAGGGGATCTCTCAAGAAAACTTGGAAAAGATTTTTACCCCGTTTTTTACATCGAAAGAAAATGGAACAGGGCTCGGCCTGGTCGTATGTAAACGTATCATTGAATCTTTTGGCGGAGAAATTGCGATTGAAAGCAAGCTCAAAATAGGCACCCAAGTTCGGATTACTTTGCCGCTAAAAGAAGATACAAGGGATGATATAACGAAATAACAAAAAAGCCAGGAAGGGAATCTTCTCCTGCCTGGCTTAGCTATCCACAGTGTCAGACCATACTGGCCATACAAGAAGAAAATGTCGCTTCTCGAATACGGACTGCCACTTTTTTTCCGGACCGGTATCTTTTGATCGTATTGGTTTGCGTTTTGTCGTAGAAGTATTGATAACGATTCAAAAGCTGATCCAATTCTTGGCTGCATTGAATGGTTTCTTTAGCATCAAGTCCCATTAAACTGCCAAGCCGAATCATCTCTTCTCGTTTTTCCTGAATTTTTTCCATCAAATACGCCTGATCATACCAAAAACAATCACTCACTTTACTTCCCCCAGATTATTCTTTTTTTCCAACACAGCCGTATCATAAACGCTTCGAGATCCGCTAAATTCTCTCATCTCTCGCATTTCATAAGTATTTTACCGTAGGATTATCTCAAGATTTTTCGAAAATGTAAATAGGTTCGGAAAAATAAGACATAAAATGGCATTACTGATCATATTTTGACATATTTTGATTGATCCGTCTGAATCTTTCATCCCATTTTGAAGAAAAACTCTCTCATACGTTTGAAATCCCAAACATATACATCTCCATAAAACTGTCACACCATCATAAACAGACTCGTTTTCTCGAGTTCTAAAAGAATGGCTTTTTTATCAATTTGTTTTCCGGCATAACCAATCAACTGATTGTTTTTCCCGATCACTCGATGACAAGGGATAATGATCGGCATCGGATTGGCTTTATTCGCTTGTCCTACCGCTCTGACGGCATTCTTATTGCCAATCGCTGCCGCAATCTCTTGATAGCTTCTTGTTTCTCCATAAGGAATATGAAGAAGTTCGTTCCATACTTTAAGCTGAAATTCCGTTCCTTTCAGAAAAATTGGAAGCTGAAAAACCTTTCTTTTTCCGTCAAAATACTCCAAAAGCTGTCCTCTGGCCTCCAATAATAAGGCGTCTTTTTCCGCTTTCTTTATCTCTTCATTTTCCGCTTTTTCACCAAATTCCAGTCCGATGATTCGTTCTCTGCTCGATACGATCGTCAAATTTCCGATCGGACTGTTCATCGTTAAAAATAATTTCATCTTTCTCTCTTACTCCTTTTTAACAGGCAAATAAATATAAAATGTTGTTCCCTTGCCAACACTACTTTTTACTTCCACTTTTCCATTATGTTCTTTAATGATTTTGAAGCTGACCATTAAACCAAGCCCCGTCCCCCGTTCTTTTGTCGTGTAAAACGGCTCGCCTAGCTTCTTGATCTTTTCTTCCGGAATGCCCGTCCCTTCATCCGATATCATAATACAAATATACTCTTTTTCCACTTTGCTTTGAATCAAGACATTCCCGCCTTTTGGCATCACTTCAATGGCATTTTTAATAATATTGATAAATACTTGTTTTAATTGATTGGATTCCGCATAAACAACCGGCAAGTTTTGATCCATTTCCATAATAAGCTGAACATTGGTCATTAAGGCCTGTGGCGTAAGGAGGTCAACTGTATGTCTGATGACTTTTCCGATATCGACTTTTTGGAATTGAACCGCTTGAGGCTTGGCCAATATTAAAAACTCGGTAATGATCGATTCAATTCTTTCCAATTCTGTTTTAATGACTTCAAAATACATTGCATATTGACCATTTAAATTATGCTCCAACAGTTGGATAAACCCTTTCATCGCCGTCAAGGGATTCCGGATTTCATGGGCGATGCCTGCCGCCAGCTCGCCGACCACATTCAACGTATCCGATTTTCTCAACTGCTCCTGTATTTTGATTTGTTCCGTCACGTCCCGAATCACCGTTAAATTCAGATGAGTATTTAAATATAGTTTGGAAGCCAGCTCAAAATATTTCGTCTCCTCACCGCATTTTTTCGTTAAAAGCAATTTCGCCTGTCCATGTTTTTTTACCTGACAAAAGTAATTTCTCTCTTCTTCTCTACTGGCATAAGATTTCATAACGTCCCTTACGTCCTGATTCAGGAACGTTTCTTTTTCCGCTTTTAACAAGCGGCAAGCCACATGATTAATATCTTTAATCACATAATGTTCGTCCCATAAAATCATGCCGTCCATCGATTCTTCAAAAACTTTGCGAAAACGCTCTTCACTCTCTCTCAATTCTTTTTCCATCCGATAACGGTCACTGACATTTCGGAAAATACTAAGATGATATTGTCCATCGGATGGCATTTTCACTGTAAATTCCAGATGCTTCTTTTGTCCATTAGGCATTTGAAAAAGCATTTCTTCCCTGGCTTGTCCATCTCGGTTCAGCTGCTTAATCACTTTCTCGTAGTCATCTATGTTATCAATAAAATCAATAAGGTTTCTGTTGAGCAGTTCTTCTAAAGTGCATTCAAACACCTTCAGCGCTGAGCGGTTCGCTTTAATGATCGAACCATCCCGGTTCCAAAACACGATCGCATCTACAGCTTCATTAAACAATTCCTCAAACATTTTTTCGCTTTTTTTTAATCTGATTTCCATCTGCTCATGTTCGTTCATGCCTTGCATGATCGCCAAATTGATCCCTAAGTCTTTGACGGGAATCACAATATAATCAAAAATCGTCATACCGTTGGCATGGATCATCGGGATTTCTCCGACTGTTTTTCTCCCCAGCTGAATCATCTCTTGAATCTCTTCAAATTGGTTTTGATATTCTTTTGGAACAAAAGAAGCAACCGTTCTCGTTTTTGCTTCCGACATGGTAACAGACATTTCTCGGCAGAACGCAGGATTCACATCCAATATGTTGCCTTGGCAGTCAAACAGAAGAATAGCATTCGATGCGTGTCTGTAAATATTTCTCAACATCATGGAAGTCGTAACAGCAAAGCGATCTTTTTCTTTTAAGTAGGTGATGTCACGCAAATAGTATATAACCATCTGGAGATTTTCATCGCGTTGAATCGTGATTTGCACAAATTTCATCGTGCCATCTTTTAAATGAAGGACCGTTTCGTCTTCCAGTTTACCGTGTTCATGCAGCTCCTCTTTAAAATAAACCAAAATTTCCTCTGGAACAGCCGGAAAAAAATCCTTCCATTCATGCTCCATCAATTCACGTTTCGTCAAATGCACCAAATCAGCAGCCGCTTGATTGGCATATATGATTTTTGAGTCCATAGTAGTGACAATGATAGCTTCCCTTGAGCCTTCCAGTATCTTTTGATAGAATTGTAAAGTGTTCTCATCGGACAGCCGTTCTGCGACCTTTTGCCGTTTCTCCTTCTTTTCCATTCCTTCGCCTCCTAAGTTTTGAAAACACTAAACGTTCATTCCTTAATCAATCGGGTTTATATGAGTGGTTGTTAGGGTATAACTATAAATGTTTTTGGCCTTTGCGCCATGATGGATACTTCATAATGAAGGTGATCATTCGAATGTCAAAAAGAGATTTCTACTTTGACAACGCAAAATTTATACTCATCTTTTTCGTTGTTTTCGGTCATATCATACAGTCTTATATTCATGACAATTCCGTGATTACAGCCTTGTACATGACCATTTATACGTTCCATATGCCGGCGTTTACACTCGTTTCCGGCTATTTCGCTAAAGGGTTTTACAAAAAAGGATATGTAAAAAAATTGGCGAAAAAATTATTGATTCCTTATTTGATCTTCCAAATGATATATACCATTTTTTACTATTTCCTTTACCAAGAACATACTTTTCAAATCGAGCCGTTCGTTCCACAATGGTCCTTGTGGTTTTTGCTCAGTTTATTTTTCTGGAATGTGCTGCTGATTTTGTTCGTGAAAATCTTTCAATTAAAAGAAAGTCTTTCTCTTTTTATTTCTTTGATTTTGGGCCTTGTGGTTGGATGTTTTGAAGATCATTTGGATGTTCTCAGTTTTTCACGGACGTTTGTGTTCTTTCCGTTTTTCTTGCTCGGATTTTATTTAAAGAAAGAACATTTTTCGTCTATCATCACGACAAAAGCAAGGATCCTTTTTCTAATGGTTTTGTTGACCGTCCTGGTGTCGGTTTATTTTCATCCGAACTTAAATGAAAATTGGCTTTTGGGGTCCAAGTCTTATGCGCAGCTCCATTCTGATAACTTTACCGGGATGGTTTTACGAATCGGCATATACGCCATTAATATTTTGATGGTTTGCTGCTTTTTCGCTTTTGTTCCCCAACGAAAATTTTTCTTTACTCATTGGGGGAAAAATACGTTATATGTGTATCTTTTGCACGGCTTTTTTGTCAAAACTTTCCGTGAAAGCGACATGAAAAATTCGGTGGAGTCTGTCATTCTTTTGCTGATCGTATCGTTTTTGCTGACTGTCTTTTTGTCCAGCTCTTACATGACAGCCGTCGCACAACCAATTATTGAGATGAAGTGGGGAAAATTAAAAAAGATGATCCTCCATTTGAAAAAATCATCGAAATACATGGAAAGCTAGCATCGTTTTCGTACATAAAATAGTATTCGGAAAAAGATGAACATTTCCTGCTAAACAGTAAAAAAGACCATTGTTTTTTGTTTTACTAGCTGGACGATACCAAAAAACCGTCTCCCTTCCAAGCGACGAAAAATTTTCCAGATGTTGGAAGGGAGATTTATTATGGAAACTTTTCTACGTGTTGTCCTTTTTTCCCGTACTTTTATAAAATAGATTTAGTGATTTTCGCACGTTTGAACAAATGAAAAAATATTGAAATCGAATAGAAAAAGGAGTAACATCGATGCGCATAGTTGTCAGTACATTGAATGCTAAATTTATACATATGAACTTGGCGATACGCTATTTAAAAGCGTATGTTCAATCAAAATACAATGTGGAAATTGCGGAGTATACCATTAAAGATCCCGTCATGAATATTGCGACCGATTTGTTCAACCGAAAACCCGATGTATTAGGATTTAGCTGCTATATTTGGAATATCGAAGAAACGATTAAAGTAATCAAATTAGTCAAAAAAATTATGCCAAATGTAATCATTGTCCTTGGCGGTCCTGAAGTTTCTTACGATGTCCCTTATTGGCTCAAAAGAATTCCGGAAGCAGATTTTATTGTGATGGGCGAAGGGGAAAAAACGTTTGAACAGCTGCTTGATGAAATCAACGGGAATCAAGATTTCAGCACAGTTCCCGGAATCGGATTTATCAAGGAAGGTAAAGTCCAGATCAATCCCCCTGCAAACAAGTTTGATTTAAGGGAAATGCCGTCGCCGTTTCGATTCGAAGAGGATATACCGGATCTTCCCAACCGGATCGTATATATTGAAACGAGCCGTGGATGTCCTTTTCAATGCCAGTTTTGCCTTTCCTCGATTGAAGTGGGAGTTCGTTACTTTAACCGTGAAAAAATAAAAGATGATATCCGTTACCTGATGAAGAATGGAGCGAAGACCATCAAATTTGTAGACCGAACATTTAATATTAGCCGAAGCTACGCCATGGATATGTTTCAATTTTTAATTGAAGAACATCTCCCGGGCACCGTGTTTCAATTTGAAATCACCGCAGACATTATGAGGCCGGAAGTGATTGAATTTTTGAACCGTGAAGCACCCCCTGGATTATTTCGGTTTGAAATCGGCGTTCAATCGACCAATGATTTAACGAACGAACTGGTGAAAAGAAAACAAAATTTTGCAAAACTGACACGGACCGTCACGATGATAAAAGAAGGCGGGAAAATTGACCAGCATTTAGATTTAATTGCCGGCCTTCCGGAAGAAGATTACCAATCGTTCCGGAAAACGTTCAACGACGTATTTGCACTTAGACCGGAAGAACTCCAACTTGGTTTTTTAAAAATGCTCCGGGGAACCGGTTTGAGAATCAACGCCCGTAAATACGGATATATTTATATGGATCATGCTCCGTATGAAATTTTGCAAAATCATGTTCTGGATTTTGAAGATATTGTCAAAATCAAGCAAGTGGAAGATGTACTTGAAAAATATTGGAACGATCATCGAATGGATCAAACGGTAGAATTTCTCGTCTCCCACGTTTTTCCTTCTCCATTCGATTTTTTCCAATCGTTTGGAAGCTATTGGGAAGAGCGAAAATGGTCAAGAATAGGCCATCAACGAGAAGACCTTTTCTTACGGCTTAAAGAATTTCTGCAAAATGAACGAGTAGAACAATGGCCTTTGATTGAAGGATTCATGAAATACGACTTTTTGACTAACGCTCGCTACAAGCCGCGAAAACCATGGTGGAACACAGTTTTGGATAAAAAAGAACGGGCAGCGGTATATGCACGCTTATTAGAAGAACCGACATTATTAGGCAAAAACTTTGCAAGCCTCAATCTGGATGAAAAAGATTTGTACAAACACACAATTTTAGAAAAAATTCCTTTCGATATAGAGCATTATTTTCAAACAGGAAACATTGTCGATTCGCCAAGCTATCTTCTTGTCTATTATCAGCCCGCTACAGGTGAACCTGTTTCTTTTTTCTTACATGAAAAGGAATGCTGAGCGCTCAGCATTCCTTCTTTTTATTTTGCTTTTTTTTCGCTTCTTTATGGGTGATATCATATAATTTAGAGGCGTTCACATCTCCAAATTCAAGGCCATACTCTACTTGCAATGAAGGTTTCTTTTTTTTCATTATCCTCTACCCTTTCTTCCCTGTTTGGAATTGCGGTTGGCGTGTTTGATCGCTTCTTCGCCATTGGCAAACTCAACGGAAAAATCCGTTTCCTTCACATTTTCTTTCGGTGTTTTGCTGTATTTTTCCACCGCATTCTTTTCCGCTTTTCGCTTCGGCAATAAAAGTACCTCCCTTCCATTCGGTTATTTTCTATCATGACCAAAATAAACACGATTATCCTGACCTACACACGAATAAACAGATCGAACAGTTCACGAAGAAATGCTTATTCCAAATTTTTGTTTCATGATTTGCCGTCATGGGGAAAAAATAAAATTGAATGGACCATTGAACACGAATGGTCTAATATTAAAGTTTTTAAAGGAGGATGCACCAATGGCAGGCAGTCGAAATAAATTATTAATACCAGGAATTGAACAATATCTTGATTCCATCAAATATGAAATTGCCGAAGAATTCGGCGTACAGCTAGGCTCCAACACTGCTTCCCGCTCCAACGGGTCTGTCGGTGGAGAAATAACAAAACGACTTGTGAAGCATGCCCAATCCGAACTAGCTGGATCACAAAATCAAGAATCATGACGTTCAACCAATAACGAAATTTCAAGATCAAGACCTTCTCTTGAGAAGGTTTTGAAAAGTCGCTTTCAAACATTTTTCAGAACCTATAAAACCATAACAAAAGAGGCTAGACCATATCGAATATGAATAAGTCCGCCTCTTTTGTGAATGCTTGTCTTCATTCTTCTTATTGTCTACCAAAATTCTCTTTAACCATTTCTTTTTTTCGCGACACCACATAACCAATAACGGCGATGGCAATCAAAACACCCCAGAAAACGGATTTCCAGCCGATAGATTCCGGAAAATGCTCGTCTAGGATATGAATTTTAGGATGAGCAAGCGTGAAAACAATCAATTTTACACCAACCCACCCCACAATTAAAAAGGCCGCTGTTTCCAATGTTGGATATTTTTCTAGCAGCTGGACGAACCAAGAAGCGGCAAATCGTATTAACACTAACCCAATCATACCGCCAAGAAACATGACGATAAATTGTCCGCCGTCAATTCCACCTATTTGGAACGAGCCAATAGGACTTAATGTGATGGCCATCGCCACGGCTGCCAACATCGAATCGATTGCAAAGGCAATATCCGCTATTTCGACTTTTAGAACCGTCAGCCAAAAAGAGGTTCCTTCCAAGTTTTTTGGGCTTTCCGATTTTTTCTCCTCACGTTTCCATTTTTTGATTAAATGATTGATCATGATATACAGTAAATACAATCCTCCGACGGCTTGAACTTGCCAGACATTCACTAAATAAGAAATTAAAAACAAGGCGCTAAAGCGGAAAAGAAACGCTCCGGCCAAACCGTAAAACAACGCCTTCTTTTGCTCTTCTTTTGGCAAATGCTTGACCATCACGGCCATAACAACCGCATTATCAGCTGCCAAAATTCCCTCCAATACAACCAGAATCAACAAAACCCATCCATATTCCATCAGCAATGCAATATCCATTTTTCTCCTCCTCCCTTGATTTACAAAAGTTTCACAAAAAAAGACCTTTGCCCGTTATCGTACAGGCAAAGGTCTTGCGATGCATGATCCAATGTTCATGCCAACAAAGCCGATGGAAAGCTCCATGAATTGACGACTTTGTTGTAGGCTGAATCAGCCCATTGCTACTCCCCTTTGACTTAATAGCCAAGGTATTCATATTGTTATTAACATTATATGTTTCGAAACAGAAATTGTAAACATTATTTTTTCTGAAAATGCAACAAAAAGATTCTCATCAGTATACCGGCGACCAAGCCAGGAAGCAAAAAGAGCATCGGAGTAAAAATTGGACCTAAAAATGCAGAGCCAACATAGACTTTCGGCGAGTAAATCAAGCCTAGCGTGACGGTATAAGCTGAAAAAACAAATGGAAAATACGCATATTTTTCTTTCTCATTCGAAGCCATTTTATAGGCATCCCACATCGAAAACATATACAAACACGGATAAAACATAAGCCACTGATAATCGACAATTTCAGCTGCTTTTTTCGTTTTTCCTAAAAAACTAAGTATAATGCCTTCGTTAAAATGACTAAGAAGGTTAACGTAAATTTCCAATACAACCAATAAAATCCCTTTTACCCATTCACCAGCTAAAAGCTGAGGAAAGCCGGGAAACGCGATGCTCCAAAGCACTGCCTCCAACTTTGTTAGCCTTTTCATATTTTCTTTCGCCGGTTGGCAGCCAGTTGATCTTCTTGAAGTTGAAAAATTCCGCTGCTCATAGAACCTGCCTCCTGATTTCTGCTTATCCATAGTTTATTCGTTTTAAGACAAATTAAACATCAGCCAGTGTAAGGTTCACTTTGTAAGATGGATTTTCCTTTTGCTGCAAAAAGATTTTCCGCTGTCGGCGCCATGATCATCCATTCCAATTTGAAGGGGCCCATCCATCGACGGCCCCTTCAAAAAAGTATTTAAAGTTTATCAACAATAAAAGATTCTTTCTTTAGTCCATTGGATTATATAAATGAATATCGGGATTTTTTTCTTGAAACCAGCGAAGTGCGAAATCATTTTCGAATAAAAAGACCTTTCTGTCAAAGCGATCCTTCACCAGCAAACTGCGGCTGCTGGATAAAGAATCATTCACGGCGTCTTCATTTTCAATCCAACGAGCGATTTTGGACCCCATCGGCTCCATTAATACTTCTGAGTTATATTCGTTTTTCATCCGATGTTCAAATACTTCAAATTGCAATTGTCCGACAGCCCCGAGAATATAATCCTCAGTGCGATAAGTTTTAAACAGCTGAATGGCTCCTTCTTGAACTAACTGCTGTATCCCTTTATGGAAACTTTTTTGTTTCATCACATTTTTTGGAGACACTTTAACGAACAGCTCCGGCGTAAACTGCGGCAGTTTTTCAAAATGAAATAATTTTTTGCCCTCTACAATCGTGTCACCAATTTGATAAGTTCCGGTATCATATAATCCGATAATATCGCCGCTGACTGCTTCGTCCACAGTACTGCGATCATCGGCCAAGAACTGCGTAGATTGACTAAGCTTCATGCTTTTCCCCGTTCTGGATAAGGTCACTGACATCCCTCTATTGAATTTTCCGGAACAAATTCGAACAAACGCAATTCGATCACGGTGAGCGGGATTCATATTGGCCTGGATTTTAAAAACAAATCCTGAAAAAAGATCACTGCAAGGATCTATTTCCCCTTGATCAGATAGCCGAGGCTGAGGTTCGGGGGCAAATTGCAAATACGTCTCTAAAAAGGTTTGTACGCCGAAATTGGTCAATGCACTTCCAAAAAAGACCGGAGTCAATGTTCCTTCTCTGACACGCTCTTCTGAGAATTCATTTCCCGCTTCATCCAACAGCAAAATTTCTTCCAAAGTTTGTGTATATAAATCGGATTCTTTTATTGGATGGTCGCCGATGATTTCTCCATTTTCATCCAGAGAAAGGAACCGTTCTTCTTCCTCTACTCGAAATTGTTCAACGCGGTGATAAAAACGGTCATAAATTCCAAAGAACTCTTTACCCATGCCAATCGGCCAATTCATCGGGTAAGAGTCGATTCCCAAAACCTCTTCTAATTCAGACAACAGTTCAAGCGGTGGTTTCCCTTGCCGATCAAGCTTATTAATAAAAGTGAAGATCGGAATGCCCCGCATGCGGCATACTTTGAACAATTTAATCGTTTGTGCTTCGATCCCTTTCGCCGCATCGATAATCATGACGGCGCTGTCAACGGCCATGAGTGTACGATATGTGTCCTCGCTAAAATCTTGGTGGCCCGGTGTGTCTAAAATATTGACCCGGTAGCCGTTATACTCAAATTGCATAACGGACGAAGTGACGGATATTCCTCTTTGTTTTTCTATTTCCATCCAATCGGAAGTAGCATATTTTCCGGTTTTCTTTCCTTTTACCGTTCCTGCTGCCCGAATGGCGCCCCCAAAAAGAAGCAGCTTTTCCGTAAGAGTGGTTTTTCCCGCATCCGGGTGAGAAATAATTGCAAACGTTCTTCGCGAACGGACTTCTTCCTGTAATGATGCCATATAGAATCAATTTCCTTTCCAAAATTCAACTTAAATGGCCCGAGAATGGCCTTAAGATCGTTACCTTTTCTATCATATTCTTTCAAAATCAGAATTTCAACGTGATTTCACCATAAAAAAGACTTTGAAATCAGGATCTCGGCATGTCTAACGGAAAAATGGCCTTTAATCTAATCTGCTCACTTGCTTCCTTTCCGGTCGCCAAATGTGTTCCAACAATAAAGCAAGAAGCATTCCAATCATGATACCGTTGCTGACCACATACTGCACAATGGCCGGCAACCCTTGAAACACAGATTGAGGTAAAAACATAATGGCCGTTCCTAGCGAAAGAGACATGCCGACAATCGTCAAGCGTCTTTCATCCAGAGGGGATTTCAAAATAGAATTCAATCCAATTCCCAACATTTGAGTAAATGTTACTAACATGGCCGCGTATGCAATCGGACCCGGCAAAAGCGACAACGCTTGATAGACAGCCGGTAAAAATGAACTGACAATCAAAAGTACACAACCGATTATATAAGGCTTCATACGGGTTTGGCCCGTCATACGGACAAAACCCGCCGAAATGGACAATGGGACAACCCCAACAGTAGAAAATAAGGAAGACAACAGATTGTTAACCCCGCTGATGATTCCGGCTCGGTTCAGTCTTCCCCTTTCCTCTTGCCGATCAACTACTTGCTGCATGGCCGCCACACTGGCAATAATATTGCTGATTAATACAAAAGCAACTAAAACAGCAGAAACCGCCATGCCTGCGTCCAATTTTGGCCATCCCCAAGCGAAAAACTTAGGAAATGAGACAACTGAAGAGACAGCCGGAGCCTTTTGTTCAAATCCATTTAGCATTATAAAGGTTAACCAGCCGAGAAGAATCCCAATGAGGACAGCGTAACTTTTGAAAAATCCCCTTCCCCATACAGACAAAATAAATACTAATACAAAGACGATAAAAGATACGAGCACATGGTCTGCTTTTATTTCTCCTCCGGAATCGCCAACACCGATCATACCTTTTAAAAACACACCGGAAAGTTGGAGTGATAAAAGAATTAAATAGACTCCTGTCACGAGAGGCGTAAACAACTCAAGCATATAATTCATCAGCCCCATGGCTCCAATGACAAGCAATACCCCTCCCGCAACTAACATTCCGCCTTCAAGCAATTGTAAAACTTGGAATGGATGAGAATGCTCCGCGGCTGCCATTTCCCCCATCAACACGAAGATGCCAAGCCAAATTCCCGCCGGCCCATCGGCAACCGGCAATCGGTGACCAATCCAGCCGGAAAGCAGGGAAGATATGCCAACAACCAAAAAAGTCCGCTGCAAAAGTTCGGCAATCTGATCGACGGACAAGTGGTAGACTTGTCCAACGACAATAGGAAGTACAATGGAATTGGCAAGTAAAAAAATAAACCATTGCAGTGACGCAACAGCGGTTTCCACTGTCCGTTCTTTCATAAGGTGTCCCTTTCTTTCCATTGAGCGGCACCTCACATCCCTACATCTCTCTTGTCCATTGATAAATCCGCTTTGCCACTTCATCTGATTCGTTTTCTGACAATGCCTTTGACAAAGAATCACTCATTTTCCTTAAAAGCGGTTCCTTTTCCTCTTCATATGTAAAAAAGATGGACCATTCTATTTCAGGAATAGAAACGACGAAGTAATCCTCTTTTTTATTTTCGTAAATAAAGATATTCGTTTCATTTCCGTTTATTTCTGTTTTACGAATTTTCATTTTGTTTTCCCCTTCCTATAAAAATGCAGTCATTTCAATAACTTTGGATGCTGCACTATCTTCATATAAATAAGCATCGTTTTTATTTTTGAGCAGGACACGCTGTCGATAAAGGCAGTCATTTCTGTTTAAAGTCACACTTCTTCTACCATTGGCGAATATAAATAGACATACAGCAACTTTTCCGTATTTTCGATTGCCTTTTGATGAGTTCGTTCGAATGCGTGGGAAGAATCGATTCCCGGGCCGATCAGACCGTGGACGAGATCGCGTCCCGCTCTCATAGCCGCTGAAGCATCCGAGCCGTAGAAAGGATAAATATCGATTTTATATTGAATTTGATGTTCTTTTGCCAGCTGAACTAAATGCTTTCTTAGTCCGTAATGATAAGGTCCGCTAGAATCTTTCGCACAGATTGACACAGAATACTCATCTGAAGACTGTCCGTCCCCGATTGCCCCCATATCGACCGCCAAATATTCCACTGTCTCTTCCGGAATATTGGAATTTCCACCATAACCGATTTCTTCATTATTAGAAAACAAAAAATGAGTCGTATATGGCAATATACGTTCTTCTTTTTGAATCCTCCTCAAAGTTTGAATTAAAATCGCCGCACCTGCTTTATCATCAAGATGGCGCGATTTTATAAAACCCGACGCTGTCATTTCAACCCTCGGGTCAAATGAAACAAAATCACCAACTTGAATTCCCAGCGATTGAACATCGTTTGCAGATTTTACCTCTTCATCGATGCGCACCTCGATATTTTCATCATTTCTTTTTGCCTCTCCCGCTTCTTTATAAACATGAACAGACTGTTGGTGCATCAGTATCGTTCCAGTATACACGCTGCCGGAATCGGTATGAATACAGCAATATTCGCCTTCAACGGAATTCCAGCGAAATCCGCCGATCATCGTTAATTTCAGCCGTCCGTCTTTTTTGATTTCTTTAACCATCGCTCCTAACGTATCAACATGGGCAGTTACAAACCGGTGTTTGGATGAATCTTTTCCCGGCACCGTCACCAATAAACCGCCTTTTCGGGTTTTCTTGGTTTCGAACGTTGTATCTTTCAACAAAGACTCCACATAACGAATAATGTTTTCTGTATATCCTGTCGGACTGGGAATCGATACAAGCTCTTGAATCAATTTCATCGTTTCATTGACATCTTCCATCCCACATACTCCTTTCCATCGATATCGATTATACAATATGTATTTTAATAAACCTGGAAAAGCGATAACAAGTTGTCAAACATGCAACTTTATTCCAGTATTTAAAATCACCGTGGTTGGGGAATACTTCAAATAAAGGAGGATGATGAAGATGTTATCGTTTATTCTATATTTAATTGTTGGAGGAATTATCGGCTGGTTAGCCGGTCTTATCTTAGGGAAAGACATTCCCGGGGGAATCATTGGAAATATTATCGCTGGGATTATTGGGGCTTGGCTTGGCGGTTTGATACTGGGAGATTGGGGCCCTGATATTAGCGGTATCGCGATCATTCCAGCCTTAATAGGATCCATTATTCTTGTTTTTATTGTTGGCTTGATTTTAAGAGCAGCCAGAACTTAATCAGTACTTCTAATCGCAAACCTATACCTCCACTTTGTTTATATGAACACTTTGCGGGCAGTTCAATTTCCTTTTTTCATTCTAAAAAGGAATTTTTCTGCCCTTTACATATATACCCAGTCAAAAAGCCATTTCATTTATGATCAAGGCCTCTCTAACTATCTCCATCCTTGGTGAGTTAGAGAGGCTTGTTTTCCTATTCACTGTTTATAGGCCAGCTTTCAAAACTATATGAACAAAACCGATGACTCTTGTTATTCCAGACGTAAAGGCCCTTTTTTCTCGATGAAAGCATTATACGTATTTCAAAGCATGGTCCAAATCCCGAATCAAATCGTCCGGGTTTTCAAGGCCAACGGATAAACGTAACAGCCCGTCTGTAATTCCTCTTTTTTCTCGTTCTTCTTTGGGCATTGCCGCGTGAGACATTTTAGCTGGATATGACAAAATAGATTCCACCGCTCCCAGACTCACTGCAAACACGGGGATTTCTGCGTGTTGCACAAAAGTTCGAACCGCTTCTTCGTCTTTCAACGCAAAGGACAAAACGGCTCCCGCACCTTCAGATTGGCTTTCATGGATCAAATGTCCTTCATGGAATTTCAATCCCGGATAGTAAACATGTTCGACTTTTGGATGTTGAGCCAAAAACTCAGCAATTTTCAAAGCCGAATGGGAAGATTGCGTCAACCTCACATGCAAAGTTTTTAATCCTCTCATGACTAACCAAGAATCGTGCGCCCCTAATACAGCGCCAAATGCATTTTGCAAGGCATACAGTCTGTCCGCCAATTCTTTCTCTTTTACAACAGCCAGCCCGGCTAACACATCACTATGACCGGCTAAAAATTTTGTCGCACTATGAAGAACAATATCAACCCCAAAGTCTAAAGGTCGCTGCAAGGCAGGCGTCATAAACGTATTATCAACGAAAGTAAGACATCGATTCGCTTTTGCCAATTTTACAATTTCTTTTAAATCCGTAATTTTTAATAATGGATTGGAAGGTGTTTCTACATAAATGACCTTCGTATTCTCTTTTATATTTCTCGCGACGGCATCCAAGTCCGTCATATCTACAAACGTATGTTCAATGCCGAATCTGTTTAATACAGTTGTAACCATGCGATAGGTTCCGCCATAGACATCCTCTGTCACCAATACGTGGTCGCCTTGGGACAATAACAAAAAAGCTGTTGAAATCGCCGCCATTCCCGATGAAAAAGCAAAACCTCTCGAACCGCCCTCAAGCTGGGCAATCACTGACTCAAGAGCCTCGCGTGTTGGATTTCCTGAACGACTGTAATCGTATTTTCCAAATTCATCAAAACTAGTTTGGTGAAAAGTGGAAGCTAATTGAATGGGAACACTTACTGCCCCCGTAACCGGATCGAATTTATGCGAATTATGGAGCAACTCTGTTTGAATGGAAAATTTTCGATCGATCAATTTTTTATTACTCATGCGGATCACCCTTTCATATTTTGAAACGCTTGTTTTAAGTCGGCTAACAAATCTTCCACATTTTCAATGCCGATGGAAAAACGCAAAAGCCGATTGTCAATCCCGTTTTTAATGCGAATTTCTTCCGGAATATCCATATGTGTTTGCGTAGCCGGATACGTAATAAAGCTTTCGACTCCTCCTAAACTCTCAGCAAAAGAAATTAACTGCAAGCTTTGTAAAAAAGGGTTGACCCATTCCTCTTTTTGCAATCGGAAAGATAGCATTCCTCCTCTTCCAGGATATAAAACATCGGTCACCTCGCTACAACATCGCAAAAATTCACTGATTCTCCGGGCATTTTCTTCATGCTGCTTCATTCTTAATCCGAGCGTTTTCATCCCTCGAATCAATAGCCATGAATCAAATGGAGATAAGACCGCTCCGATCGCATTTTGATATTCGCCGATTTTTTGAGATAATTCTTCTCCTTTTGTGGCGACAAGGCCTGCAAGGACGTCATTATGTCCGCCAAGATATTTCGTAGCACTATGGACGACAATATCGGCCCCTTGAAGAAGCGGCTGCTGCAAAACGGGGGTATAAAACGTATTATCCACAATCAATAAAAGCCCGTATTCTTTTGCTAATTTTGCTGTTTGCTCTATGTCTGCTTCTTGCATAAGCGGATTGGTCGGCGTTTCAAGAAAAATCGCTGCCGTTCGATCCGTGATTTTTTCTCTTACTTTGGAGATATCTTGAAAATCGTCATAAATAAAGGTTAAACCGAATTTTTTCCAATTTCTTTCAAACAATCGATAAGTGCCGCCGTATAAATCTTTGGAAACGATCAGTTCATCGCCTGATTGAAACAAACTCAAAACCGTTTGAATCGCTGCCATTCCTGAACTGAATGCAAAACCCGCATCGCCTCCTTCCAAGTCGGCAATGGCTTTTTCAACGATTTTTCGCGTCGGATTTCCTGTTCTTATATAATCATATCCAGTCGATTGACCTATCTCTTTATGTCGGTAAGCGCTCGATAAATAAATGGGAGGATTGATCGCGCCGGTGGATTCCTCGCTCCGGTTGCCTATTTGGGCCAGTTTGGTTTGCAAATGATAACGTTCCATTGCATGCATCTCCTCTTGAAATGGTTTTGATAGGACGACATGATGGAAAAAAGAAATTTTTACAAATCAAGTCGATTTCCTAACACTGTTCATGAATAGTTTCAAATAAAAAAGCCTTCTAAGAAGAAGGCTTTTTAATGACAGTCCTCTTCTTATCTTCCGGATAAATCCGCTGGATTTAGCACCTTGACAGCAATCGTGGATTGCAGCAGGTTGCTGAGGTTTCACAGGGCCAGTCCCTCCACCTCTCTCGATAAGAACGAAATTATTCGAATTTTTCCATCTTTTAATTAAATGTAACCGATCAGGTAAAAAAAAGCAATGATTTTTTATCATCGTTATGGAAAGGTTGAAAAGATGACAGCCTTTCATCCATTTCCTCTTTTGTTTCACATCTGCCAAAACGGTTCGATCAAAACGCCGTTCACTTGTGAATATTTTCCCATTTTCAGCAAAATCCTTCATCGAATCTTGTCATTTATGAGTCTATATTTCTCATGTCCTGTTTTTCTCCCATATGGTATAATTAAGCATATTTTGTGAAAAGGATGTGGGATTGTGCTAGAAGTCATCAAAGCGATTGTGCTAGGATGCGTGGAAGGGCTGACCGAATTTCTTCCGATTTCTTCCACAGGACATTTAATTCTTGTGGGTCATTTTCTTTCATTTACAGGCGACAAAGCAAAAACTTTTGAAATTGTTATCCAATTGGGTTCGATACTTGCCGTGGTCGTTCTTTATTTCAAACGGTTCCTTTCCCTGTTTAACTTCAAAAAGCGATCTGGTTTAAACCTTCTACATATTATTATCGGGATGATTCCAGCCTCTGTATTAGGTTTTCTCTTTCATGATGTCATTAAAAACGTACTTTTCTCTCCCTTCACCGTCGGTATCGGTTTATTTTTGGGAGCTTTTTTAATGATCTATGCGGAAAAAAAGAGCAAAACCGAATCCACCCAAGATTTGGATCACTTATCGTATAAACAGGCTTTCATTATCGGTTTGTATCAATGCCTGTCCCTATGGCCTGGTTTTTCAAGAGCAGGATCGACCATCTCAGGAGGACTCCTTGCTGGTGCCAACCATAAAACCGCTGCTGAATATTCCTTTTTGCTAGCTGTCCCCATGATGGTCGCTGCCAGCGGACTTGACTTGTTAAAGAGCTATCAATACTTATCGATTCATGATTTGAACTACTTTGCTGCAGGCTTCATTACCGCCTTTATTGTTGCCATGCTAGCCATTGTCTTCTTTTTGAAAATTTTATCCAAAGTCAAACTCATTCCGTTCGCAATCTATCGAATCATCATCGGAATCATCGTCATCGCATACTTTATTTAAAGCATTAAAGGGGCCTGGCCCCTTTAATGCTTTAAAAATTTATTGTTGGATTATTTGTGGTCTTTGGGTTAAAATACATACTGCTGGGTGATAGAAAGGTCTAAGTACCTATTTTTATCCATATCAAAGTAACTCTATACACATTGGAGGTTTACAGCATGAAAAAATACTTTAAGTGGTTTGCTGTTGCTACGCTTATGCTCGTTTTAGCAGCATGCGGCAACGGTCAATCAACAGACAAGAATAAGACTTCTCAATCCAACGACTCCGATCTTTATCGTCAAGTCAAAGATAAAGGCGTTCTCGTCATCGGTACAGAAGGTACATATGCTCCGTTTACTTTCCATGATAAAAGCGGAAAACTAACAGGATATGATATCGATGTAGCGAACGAAGTGGCAAAACGCCTTGGAGTCAAAACAGAATATAAAGAAACGCAATGGGATTCCATGTTTGCAGGTTTAAACTCTAAACGTTTTGATATGATTGCAAACCAAGTAGGAATTCGCCCTGACCGCGAAAAGAAATACGATTTCTCCAAACCGTACACGGTCTCTAAAGCGGTAGTGATTGTGAATAAAAACAACAAAAATATTCATTCATTCGCAGATCTGAAAGGGAAAAAATCCGCCCAATCACTCACAAGCAACTTTGCGGATCTTGCTAAGCAGAACGGCGCAAACATCGTGGGCGTAGACGGATTTGAACAAGCGATTCAATTATTAACATCCAATCGGGTAGATGCCACGATAAACGATTCATTGTCTTATCTTGATTATAAAAAACAAAAACCAAATGCTCCGATTAAAGTGGTAGCTAAAAGCGATGATGCTTCTCAAAGTGCTTTCATGTTCCGTAAAGGTTCAGGACAATTAGTAGATAAAGTAAACCAAGCATTGGATGACATGAGAAAAGACGGCACTCTAGCCAAAATCTCTAAGAAATGGTTTGGTGAAGATGTATCTAAATAGTATCCAATTACAAGATCCTAGTCATTATATGCAAATTGCACAAAGTTCCCTTCTCCCTATGTTGAAGGGGGCTTTGTATTATACGTTGCCTTTAACTCTGATTACGTTTTCTATTGGCTTGATTCTTGCTCTTTTAACAGCACTCGCAAGAATTTCAAGCATTAAACCGCTTCAGTGGATAGCGCGTTTTTACGTATCGATTATCCGTGGTACTCCGTTGCTTGTGCAATTATATATTATTTTCTATGGTCTGCCATCCATTCATATCACCATCAATCCATTCCCGGCTGCCGTGATCGGTTTTTCTCTTAATGTAGGAGCTTATGCGTCAGAAATCATACGTGCAGCGATTTTATCGATTCCAAAAGGTCAATGGGAAGCGGGATACTCTATTAATATGAACTATTCGCAAATATTAAGACGAATCATTTTGCCACAAGCGGTGAGAGTATCGATCCCGCCTTTATCCAACACTTTTATTAGTTTGGTGAAAGATACTTCTCTTGCATCACTGATTTTGGTTACAGAAATGTTTAGAAAAGCCCAAGAAATTGCCGCAACCACATATGAATTTTTACTTCTCTATTCAGAAGCGGCTTTAATCTATTGGATTATTTGTTTCATTCTCTCCATCATTCAACAGAAATTGGAAGGTCGTTTCGACAAGTATGTAAGCCATTAAAAAAGCTTTTGTACAATAACAAGCCTTTTATAAAGGAGTATTGAGCATCGGCATGATTAAAATTCATGATCTACGAAAACAATTTGATCAACTTGAAGTTTTAAAAGGGATCAACATGAGCATCGAAAAAGGAAAAGTCATAGTGATTATCGGTCCATCCGGCTCCGGAAAAACCACTTTTCTGCGCTGCCTGAATGCCCTTGAAATTCCAACAAGCGGGACGATTCAAATCGGAGATGTAAAAATAGATTTTTCACAACCTGTTTCAAAAAAAGAAATTGCCGCTTTACGCAAAGAATCCGGGATGGTCTTTCAACAGTATAATCTTTTTCCGCATAAGACGGTTTTGGAAAACGTAACGGAAGGACCCATTATCGTAAAGAAACTGCCGAAAAATGAAGCCATTCAAAAAGCAGAAAAACTCTTGCAGAAAGTGGGCTTGCTTGATAAAAAAGATGAATATCCGTTCCAACTGTCCGGAGGGCAGCAACAACGGGTTGGAATTGCACGCGCCTTAGCCATGGAACCGGAATTAATGCTGTTTGATGAACCAACTTCCGCTTTAGATCCCGAACTCGTCGGTGAAGTGTTAAATGTTATGAAAGAACTCGCCAATGAAGGAATGACGATGGTCGTTGTCACCCATGAAATGCGATTCGCAAAAGAAGTGGCAGATGAAGTCGTCTTTATGGACCAAGGTGTGATTGTGGAAAGAGGTAAACCTGAAGAAATCTTTACACGTCCTAAAGAACAACGGACGAAGCAATTTCTGCAATTATTAACATAACCCCTTTCATCCACTTTGATAGATCCTTCCTATCTTTTAAATCATGATGGGAAGGATTTTTTTATTTTTACGTTTCCAACAACCGTTCTGTCTAAGATTCTCTCATTTCTAACGCCAAAACAAGTACTCCATTGTTTTTCCCACCAATTAAAATCACGTAATCATTTATTTCTTCTTTTTCTTTTCTTGCTTAAACAGTCCATCAGTCATCCTTCCAAAACCGGGATTTTACAGTCTATTATGCGGGATTTAGTGCATTCTTCAAAAATAGGTATCCCCTTTTATCCATAAAAAACCGCCTCCGGAATTCAACCAGAAGGCGATTCTAACGGATGGTCTTTTTATTTGGCCAGTTCCTTCACATAAGGTGTGATGTCGATTTTTAAACTGTCTGCCAATCGTTGTCCCAGCCCTTGATCTGCTTGATAAAAATTCATAATCGAACGAATCGTAATCTTTTGATCTTTTACTTGGCTTAAATCATCCGTTAAGTTTTTAATCACTGTATCTTGTACTTCTTTTGAATATTTTCTCCACACTTGTCCGGCTTGACCAAAATTGTTTGGTTTATAGAAAGCTTGTTTAGCAGCAACTCCATTTATCGGCTGCGGTTCCTCAACATAAGACCGGTCTTCTTTCGGCTCATTTTCATAGCTGTTCGGTTCATAATTGATCGGGCTTTCTTGCTGTTTAAACGGCATATAGCCATCACGTTGATAATTATGAACTTCTACACGCGGGGAATTAATCGGAAGTTGCAAATAATTCGGTCCGATCCGATGCCGTTGAGTATCCGAGTAGGAGAATAGACGCCCTTGAAGCAATCTGTCTTCAGATGGCAACATTCCTGGAACTAACACGCCCGGATTAAACCCTACTGATTCAGTTTCCGCAAAATAATTTTTTGGATTGCGATTTAAAGTCATCGTCCCGACAAATTCGTACGGAATATCTTCCTCGAACCAATCTTTCGTCGCATCGAGCGGATTAAAATCAAATCGATCAAAATCTTTCGGATCAAGTACTTGAACATATAAATCCCATTGAGGAAAATCGCCGTTTTCAATCGCTTCATATAAATCTTTCGTTGCATGGCTATGTTCATGAGCTTGAATTTTCGCTGCTTCTTCAATACTTAAATTTTTGATTCCTTGTTTCGGCACCCAGCGCAATTTTACATACACTGTTTTCCCTTCAGCGTTGATCCATTTAAAAGCATGAACGCTTGAACCTCTCATATGACGATATGTCGCCGGAATCCCTTCATCCGTAAAAACATGAAGAAGCATATTGGTGGATTCTGGAGAAAGCGAGCAGAAGTCCCAAAAACGGTCTTTTGATTGCAAGTTTGTTCTTGGATCCGGTTTAAAAGCATGGATCATATCCGGAAATTTAATGGCGTCTCTAATGAAGAAAACGGGAAGATTATTTCCAACAAAATCATAATTTCCTTCTTCTGTATAAAATTTCACCGCAAAACCTCGTGGATCTCGCAATGTTTCCGGAGAATGATTTCCATTAATCACCGTGGAAAACCTTGCAAAAACAGGAGTTTCCGTTCCCGGTTCTTGAAGAAATTTTGCTGTCGTATATTTGCTCATGCTGTTTTTGGTCACAAACACTCCATGAGCCCCTGCTCCCCGAGCATGAACAACCCGTTCAGGAACACGTTCTCTATCAAAATGAGCCAGTTTTTCAATTAATTGATAATCTTCCAGCAAGGTTGGCCCATTCACCCCAGCTGTGCGAGAATTTTGATTATCTCCTACTGGCGCTCCCTGGTTCGTGGTTAACTTTTTCTTCATTCTCTCCGCTCCTTTATCAATCATTATTTTTATTTTAAAATTATTATTATCTAATACACTTTTTATTTTATATAATTGAGAATGAAAGTCAACTCCAAATTATAATAATTTTAAATTATTTTTTTTCGAGTTTTCGATAAACCTAGACTTTCCTTTCGATTTGTTATGTCTACAACTCATGATTCCCCGCTCAAAAAACAATTTTTAATACAACGTATGTCTATGTAAAAGAGCAGCTAACATTTATATATATATAAAATGAAAAGGGATATTCGCATCGGAATATCCCTTTTTTATTTACCAGCATGTATTTCTGTTGCAGGTTAAGATCTTAATGCCTACAAGCATGATATTTTTTTTACACTTTTCCTTCCCTTTTTCTCCGACAAGCACACAAAGGACATTCACCCCTTGTTTCAGACGACCTTTTTAAAAAAAGTGTAAGAAGAAACTATTTTTAGACCCATCCCAGAACTGATCACTATAACACACATACATAACTTGAAGCCTTATTCCTTTGACCCCTCTTCATAACCTCTACTGGAAAGAGAACGATCTTCACCATCCAATTGTTCTATTTTCTCGTCAATGGTTCCTTCCGTCACCGTATCGTTGACTTGTTCATGCGTTTTGGCCAAACCAGAAGCCACTTCTGATGAATCTTGATTATCTTCGGGATGAAAATATCTTCCTGCTGAATTTTCACCATTTTGTCGTTTTTGGGCTGCCATTTGTCTTCCCCTTTCCAAATCGTTTATCCCTATTTTTCACTTATAAGAACTCTTTATTCGCTTTTCTCATTTTGGCCTTTATCGCCATTGAAAAAATTGGACTATAGCCATCGCTACGTTTACTCTCCTGTTCATGTATCTTCCCGCAACAATGTTCCTCAACCGTTCATTATAAAAAGATACGTTTTGACCTTTTGAAAAGCGATAGACAATAAAAATCGTTCTACTCCATTTAAAAATTGTGGGAAAACCCTTTCATTCATGTTCTCTAAAAATGAAAAAGTCAAATCCGCAAAAACTTCAAACAAAGATACATCTACAGTAAATTTCCTTTGCAGTTTCTCATGTATATTCACCACTTCATTTGCCCATACTTTTTATCGGATGGTAACTTTTAAATAAACAGGTGATATGCAGATGGAAAATAAGACCTTTACCATTTTTGTAAATGGCGTTGAAATCGAAGCAAGAGAAGATCAGTCGGTTTTTGAAGCGGCGCGGGATCATAACCAATATATCCCCGGAATTTGCTCGTATCAGCCGGATCTCGGCGTTGGTGTGCTGCAAACTTGTGACACTTGTTATGTTGAAATAGACGGGGAACTGCAGCGGGCTTGTGCAACGAAAGCCAAGCCTGGCATGCGGGTAAACTCTTTATCAGACAAGGCGAAGGCAGCACAATTGGAAGGAATGTCACGGATATTGGCCAACCACGAACTCTATTGCACAGTCTGCGACAACAATAATGGCAACTGTGAAGTCCATAATACCGCCGAATACTTGCAAATCGAACATCAAAAGTATGAATTTACGCCAAAGCCTTATCCACCCGATCATTCCCACCCTTTTTATCGCTATGAGCCGGATCAGTGCATTCTTTGCGGTCTATGCGTCGAAGCATGCCAAGACCTACAGGTAAGTGAAGTTCTCAGCATTGCTTGGGACAGAGAACGACCTCGTGTCATTTGGGACAATGATGTTCCAATCGATCAATCATCCTGTGTTTCGTGCGGACACTGCGTAACTGTCTGTCCTTGCAATGCTTTAATGGAAAAGTCCATGTTGGGCGAAGCCGGCTACTTAACAGGTATTCCGAAAAATATTTTAGAACCGATGATTGATTTTACGAAAGAAGTGGAACCAGGTTATCAAGAGATTTTCGCTATTTCCAATATGGAATCAAGCATGAGAGAAGCTCGGATCAAAAGAACCAAAACGGTATGCACTTATTGCGGCGTCGGCTGCAGCTTTGAAATATGGACAAAAGGCCGAAAAATATTAAAGGTTCAGCCTGAGCCAGAAGCGCCGGTGAACGGGATTTCCACCTGTGTCAAAGGAAAATTCGGCTGGGACTTTGTGAACAGCGAAGAACGACTGACTAAACCGCTTATCCGGAAAGGCGATCATTTTGTCGAAGCAACGTGGGATGAAGCACTGAATTTAATCGCAGAAAAATTCCAATCTATAAAAGAAAAATACGGTCCCGACTCTCTTGGATTTATTTCGTCCTCTAAATGCAGCAACGAGGAAAATTATTTATTTCAAAAACTGGCGCGAGCTGTTTTCGGTACGAATAATGTCGACAACTGCTCTCGTTATTGTCAAACCCCTGCTTCCACCGGTTTGATGAGAACGGTTGGAATCGGCGGCGATTCCGGCACTATTCAAGATATTGCTAGTGCCGATTTAGTCATCGTGATTGGAGCCAACCCTGCGGAATCCCACCCTGTTTTAGCAACGAGAATCAAACGAGCCCACAAACTGCATGGACAAAAATTAATAGTAGCAGACCTGAGAGTAAATGAACTGGCCGAACGAGCTGATCTCTTTATTCATCCGAAGCCCGGAACCGATCTCGTCTGGTTGTCTGCCGTAACAAAATACATTCTGGATCAAGGCTGGGAAGATAAAACATTTTTACAAAACCGAGTGAATAATGTCGAGGAATATATTCGCTCGCTGGAAAAATTCACATTGGATTATGCAGAAGAAAAAACCGGTTTATCCAAAGACACTCTTGTCAAGATAGCCACTATGATCCACGAAGCAAAAGGCACCTGCATTCTTTGGGCGATGGGAGTTACGCAACATTTGGGCGGAACCGATACAAGCACCGCGATCGCCAATTTGCTTCTAGTGACAGGAAATTTTGGAAAACATGGAGCAGGTGCCTACCCACTTCGCGGACACAACAATGTTCAAGGAGCAAGCGACTTTGGAACAATGCCTGCATGGTTTCCGGGATACGAGCCTGTTGAAAACGACGAAGTACGCGCACGATATGAAAAAGCATGGGGCGTGAAACTGCCGGAAAAACCAGGACTGAACAACCATCAAATAGTAGAAGCCATTCATGATGGAAAAGTGAAAGGAATGTATTTGTTTGGTGAAGAAATGGCTTTAGTGGATTCCAATATCAATCATGTGAACGCTGGATTTGAAAAATTGGAGTTTTTCGTCGTTCAAGACATTTTCTTTTCCAAAACGGCCCAATATGCGGATGTGGTGCTTCCGGCTGCGCCTAGTCTGGAAAAAGAAGGAACGTTCACGAATACGGAACGAAGAATCCAGCGCTTTTACCGAGTGATGGAACCACTTGGCGATTGCAAACCGGATTGGGAAATTTTCCGCGATCTCGCTAATCGTCTAGGTGCCGATTGGCGCTATACCCACCCGTCTGAAATTATGGATGAAGCGGCTAAGTTGGCTCCTGTTTTTGCCGGTGTCCGTTACGATCGACTGGAAGGATGGGAAAGTCTCTTATGGCCTGTTGATCGAGATGGAACAGATTCGCCGCTGTTATTTAAAGACCGATTTGGATTTCCCGACGGAAAAGCAAGATTGTTTCCGGTTGATTGGACACCACCTTTTGAAGCAGGCGATGGCTATGATCTCCATTTGAACAATGGCCGTTTGTTAGAACATTTCCATGAAGGAAATATGACTTATCGCTCAAAAGGCATTACTCATAAAGTGCCGGATACGTGGCTGGAAATTTCTCCGGAGCTAGCGAAAGAACGAAATATCGAAACCGGAGCTCTTGTCCGTCTGACATCACCGTATGGAGAAACAAAAGTCCGAGTTTTGGTCACCGATCGAGTCAAAGGACACGAATTGTATTTTCCGATGAACGGGAACAAAGAATATAATGCCGTTAATAAACTAACAAGCAGTTATCATGATCGGGTGACTCATACCCCTAACTACAAAGAAATGCAAGTGAAAATGGAAGTTCTTGAACCAAAAGGAGAAAGCCCGTTGCCAAAAGTAAATTACAGGTTTGGAAATCCACAGCCGCATATAGGAGCAGAAGTAGAACGAAAATGGAAACGTTCTGACTTTACGCCGATACCGGAGGAAATCAATAGGGAGGGAATCATCGATGGCCAAGCCCATTAGTGCAATTGAAAAACAACATCCCGATCCCCTTGAAGAAACATCAGAAGCTTTAGCAGAAATCGGGGAAAAAATAGCGAACAGTCGAGAAGCTGTTCTAAAAACACTGGATATACTTCAAGAGATGCAAAAATCGGGTGTATTGGACATTCTATACGGCCTCTTAAAGTCACGTGAAAAAGTGGGCACGGTGATGATCGAACAAATCAATCAGCCCAAATATCATCATGTGATTAAAAACGGCTTTCAATTATTGGCCACACTCGAATCAGAACAATTGGAAACTATTTTTAACGCTATGAAAAAAGGGATTGAACAATTGGACCAACCTACAAAAAAGCAACAATCGCTAAGCCTCTGGGGCATGATGAAAGCAGTGCGAGACCCATATATCAACTCGGCCCTTTCCATGATGCTCCATTTCTTGCATGGCGTTGGTAAGGGATTGGAAAGTCAGAAGCAATTGAAAGAAAGCTGAAAAACTTTGGCCATGGATGGTGAGAAGATTGATCACACGCATGATTTCCATTCCAAATATGACAGAATCAGATAAGGATACGGTAAGCAGAGTGCTTCACGATGTGTGGGGAGTACGAAATATTCAAATGAATGCCGAGAAAAAAACCGTTGCAATCTCATTCGATGAAAATGCAGCCACTTTGGAAGATTTTCGACAAGCCATGATCGATAACGGATTTGAATGTCAGATGATGGAACATCAGCCGCCTGACATTCCCGACCATATTCAATGAGATCACTGTAAAAATGTTCATCAATAAGGAGGATGCCTTGATGCCTAGAATTTGCGAAATATGCGGAAGAAAAGAAGAAGTGGAAGATGAACAATGGGAATATGATATTTTAGATGTATGCAAAGACTGTGCAAATGATCGAAAAATGACATTGGATCCTGAAGAACTATAAAGAAAAAGGGATGGCCAACCTCCGTAATGGATAAAATTCAATGGAGGTAGATCATCCCTTCTTTTTTCTTTCAGCCTGTTATGTTCTATAACGGTAGGAAACCTTCTTCTTAACTGGAAGCCTCTTTCCTCTAAAAAACGCTTGACGGGATCCGTATGAAAGAAAAATCTTTATTGAATCCCCTTCGACATGATCCATGCGGCTTATTGGTTTATTGTTCCAATAAGCCGTATTTTTTTTGAAAACGTTGTAGAACTTTGATCCAGCTTTTTGCAAATAAAGCCAGAAAGAAGACATTGGAAAGCCCGTGAGCCAAATCAAATGGAAAACTGGCGCTGTAATACGCTACTATTTGCGGCCAAGTGATGTGGTTCATAACAGAGACGACATACATGAGATTCATACCCCATCCAAATAGAATGCCCACCACGAATCCATAAGCACAGCGGCCAACCGTATTTTTCATCAGCCTTGTTCGTCGCATCAAACCTGCCGTTAACCCGATCATACCCCAAGCATACATTTGCCAAGGCGTCCAGGGGCCTTGTCCTAAAAACATATTGGAAACGAGTGCTGCGAGTGCGCCGACCACAAACCCGCTTTCTGGTCCAAACGCGAGCCCGGTGACAATCACGACGAACGTGGTAGGCTGAACGCTTGGAAGAGGAGCAAACGGAACCCGACTTACTGCGGCAATCGCTCCTAAAACCGCCAACAACACCAGCTCTCGTCCGGCTGCTTTCCGCCTCTCAAAGCGAATGACAAAAGGAAGAAACGTGCCGATCATAAAAATCACGCTGATCCATAAAAAATGGCGCTGTACCGATAAAGGCAAAAAGGCTAGAATCACAAATAAAATAACCGCTAACAGGATGAGAATCATTCTAGAAAGCGCCATTTTTCTCTAGCCTCCTCTACCGTTAACACTTCCGGGACACGTCCGCCCCTGGAAATCCGATTGGCAACAGTCGTGTAAAACGTATTTCCTTGAAAAAACGTTTTAGTAGGAGCGGTAATCGTTACTTCTCCTTGGAACAGCATGGCGCAGCGAGTCGAGTATTGAGCAGCAAACTCAATATCATGAGTAACCATTACAATCGTAACCCCATTAGCCCTTAAATTTTTTAACAGTTTCCCAAACTGAAGTTTTGCTTCCGGATCCAATCCTTTTGTCGGTTCATCTATAAGCAGAAGTCGCGGATTCATCAGCATCACACCGGCAAGAGCCGCCTTTTGCATTTCTCCTCCGCTTAAATCATAAGGATGACGGTCTTTAATAGGCGTCAATTGAAACATCTCCATTAATTGTTCCATCTTTTCTCTTCCATGTTGAATTTGGTGCTTATCGATGATGGCCTCTAACTCCGTTTCCACTGTATCCTGCAGGAAGAAAAGTTTCGGATTTTGCGGTAAAAAAGCAATTTCTGATGGAATTGGCTTTTTCAGTTTCTTTCCATTAAAGATAACGGCACCACGCTGCGGGTTTTGGAGACCGGCCATGACTTTCAGCAACGTAGATTTTCCCGATCCATTCGCTCCAACTACCGACAGCCACTCCCCTTCATACACGGAAAGCGACAATTGATCCAGTATTGGTCTAGTCTCCTTTTCATATTGAAAATTAATTCCTTTTAAAGCCAACAAAGGTTTTTTATTTGTAATATCCTCTTGAAACGGCTGGGTGGGAACGGAGGTCCCTTTCAGAGTCGAAATCCATTTTCTTCCTTCTTTTACTGTCAGCGGAATGCTTTCTGAGGCAGGCTTTTGACTATGTTCTAAATATAGGCGGGCCGGGCTGGGAAGATAGGGATAGATCTGAGAAGAAGGATGTTTTGCCAATTGAGAAACGACTTCACGCGATGGGGCATCATAAATCTTTTTGCCCTTTTCCAAAACCATTACGCGGTCTGCAAGTGAAAACAATTCCTCCAAGCGATGTTCCGCGATGATGACGGTAAGCCCAAATTCTTCATTCATTCTCCGGAGCATGGTCATAAATTCACTTGCAGCCACCGGATCAAGCTGAGCAGTAGGTTCGTCTAAAAGAAGAATACGCGGATGCAACAACAAAACAGCAGCAAGATTGACCAATTGTTTCTGGCCGCCTGACAATTCAAATGTCTTTCGCTCCAACCATCCTTCCAAGCCAAAAAAATGAACCATTTCGGCTATACGCTTTCGCATGTCCTCCGTTGAATATCCCAAATTTTCAAGACCAAAAACCAACTCCTCCATCACCCGGTCCATAACGATTTGATTTTCCGGATCTTGAAAAACCATGCCAATCTCTTGTGCCATTTGTTTGGCCGGCACTTCCATAAAAGAACAT
This sequence comes from Bacillus sp. FSL W8-0223, assembly GCF_038006805.1. Classification (NCBI taxonomy): domain Bacteria; kingdom Bacillati; phylum Bacillota; class Bacilli; order Caryophanales; family Bacillaceae; genus Bacillus; species Bacillus sp. FSL W8-0223. Next base: position 1,254,311 of record NZ_JBBOVX010000001.1, on the reverse strand, counting down.
CCGTCCAAAAACAACTCCCCTTCTATCTTTCCATGCGGACGGACTTCTCGCTTTAACAAACGCAGAAGAGTGGACTTTCCGCTACCGGAAGGGCCGCAAAGGAGAATAAATTCTCCCGGCTCTACTGTAAAAGTGATATCAGATAGAGCAGGTTCTGGTGCATCCGGGTACGTAAAAGTTAAATTTTTCGCTTCCAATAACGCCATAGCAGTGCCTCCCTTACTTGAATTCCTATTGGAAACCCTACAAACATAACGAACATGAGCAGGAAAAACCACTCTCTGCCTTGCAATAATAGTGGTTCCAAAATCGGATAGACTGCCAGCACGCCGTCCCCAAGCCACCATCCAAAAGCCACTGCCGTTCCGAAACCAAGCAAATAAACCATCGCAAACCAATCTTTTCCCTTCATCCGAAAAGGAATGTAACGGCTCCGTTTCTGAATTCCATAACCCCTTGCCGCCATGGAATCGGCGGTTTGAATTGCCTCTTCAAGCGACCAAGTTAACAATATTTGCACGAATTCCAGACCATTTCTTACTCTTTGTATGAAGGTGCCTTCTGTGACAGATCGTCCCTTTCCTCTTTGGACCATTTCAATTTCATAAAGCCTTCTTCGTAAGAGTGGAACAAACCGCATGGCCAGCATAGCCAACAGGACCCATTGCGGGAGCCATTTCGCAAATAAAAATAAAAATTTTTCCGACGTAATCACTTGGTTGTAAGCGGCAAAAGCCGCCATTAAATTAAATAAAGTAAGCGCAAGCATCAATCCTTGCAAAAACGATTCCAATGTGACGGGATTTGCGCTGAAATAAAAGAAAATATGACTGCCGCGGTGATTCGTCAATGGATTGAGTACCAAAAAAAATACGGGAATGGTGATCATCATCCCCTGCCATTTACGCACCGTCTTACCTGAGTCCAACAAAATATTCAATATAAGAAAGAGCACAGCACCCGCCGCTAAAAAGACTGGGTGCTGATAAAGCATGGCAGACACCATCGCCCCGGCAAAATAAAGAAAGCAAACGAATGGATGGTAAGAATGAATTCCTTTTTTCATGGTTGTGTATCCTTTGTATAGTCATTCGTGTAAATCCATTGAATCACATCCCCCGCCTTGACGGCGACAGCACCTGCACTACGAGAAACGTACTTATTGTTGACTTTTATCGTCCAACCACTTAACGGACCATGATCAAATTCATAAAGATTCGAAATTCCTTCCACATAAGCCGTGGAATGACTGCCGCGTATACTGACCGGAATGCCCTTTTGCTTGGCGATTCGCAATGTCACTTCCAACGCCGTATCCCCATTTTGCAACGGTACTTTAGTGGGGGAAAGGATGGTTCCCGTTTGTGAATCTCCACGAATCGATACCGTTACCGTTTGTTTGTTAACCGGTTTTGAGGCCGATTTTGGGGCCGGTTTTGGAACAGGCGTTGCGGCTGGTTTCGAAGATGGTTTTTTGGCCGGCTCCGGTTTCACAGTCGATTGACTCTTTGGTGCTTGTGGAGTATGGATTGTCGTCGCATTGCTCTTTTCAGCCGTTGATTTTTGTTCGCTGTTCCCTTTGCTATTCTCTTTCTCCGCATTGGCATTGGACGATCCGTTTTTTGACTTTGCAGCTGAATCAGTCGATTTCGACTTTGTTTCTTTTTCATTGCTGGTTTTGGACGAATCTGCGGCCGAATGGGACGACTTTTCCGCATCTGCAGTTTGATCTTTATTTTGATTATGATCTTCTTTGGAAGTTTTTATCTCCTTTTCTTTACCGTCTGAAGATGTTTTGTCCGAAGATGACTGAACAGCCGCTGCGTTATGATGGTCGTTATTGGAATGAGGCACGACTTCATCCTTTTGACAGCCTGCCGTAAACAAGATCAACAAAAAAGAGAATAGTAGTAAGAACGCATTTTTCCATATTCTCATTTACCGTCACCCCCTTGGGAATGTTCCGGATAAGCATAGATGATATAACGTTTCGGTGCATTTCCCACATAACGAAATGGGTAGCATGTCGTTAAAACTAACTCCTCAGTCGGCGCGGTGGAATGAATGACAGAACGATCGTCCTTGTCCACAATTTTCATGCGGCGAATGGTATAAGAAAAGGATCCGTACGACAATCGAATGATCAACTGATCGCCTTTTTTCAGCGTTCCTATTTGTCGAAACACCGTATCCCGGTGGCCGGAAAGAACAATTTGATTATGTTGTTTCGGATAGGCAGAAGCTGAATAATGGCCGACCCCTTTTTCTAAATCTTCCGGAGAAGCTCCTTCGACAATCGGCAGCTTCCGTTTTAAGGCTGGTATCTCTAAAGTACCCACGACTTCTCCGCGCACAGGATGAAAAGATCCTTGTTTATGTTCAGAATGCACAATTTTTTCCGCTTTTCGAAGCGCATCTTTTTGATCCGCATCCATTTTCAGCTTCTGCCATCCAGCGCAGGCAATGAAAAGAAAGCCCCCAGCAATGAACAAAAGAGAGATCTTTTTAATCATGGCCTCTCTCCCGGTATTTCCGGTTATAAACATATAACAGAACACCCGCTATGATCAGAATGATTCCTGCCAAAAGAAGATTATAGATATTCGTTGAAGTATTCGGCAATTTGCCGCCCAAAGACGCGTGTGAAGTTTTGGATCCGGATTGATCGTGATCATTTTTTTCTTTTGAATTGTTCGTTACGAGACCGCTGTTCTCATTTTTTGATTCTGAATTAGGATTGTTGCTCGTTTGGGTATTGTCGGTCCCTTCTTTCGCCGGATTTGGATTTTGTGCCATCCGATAAACGGAACCTTTTCCATCAGCAAAAAGTTGATAAGCGACCATCGCCTCGGCACCTTGCTCGGTTGCCACTTCATCTGCATCACCCGTTGCCGTGTGGCGAAATTGTCCTGCACCATTATAAAAACGGATCAAATAGCTCAACAAATTGCCGTCTTTTTTCGTAAATGCAGCACCTTGAGGATCAACTCCTGCTGCTGTCAAACCTATAATGGCTGCGGATGCTGCTTCACTTGTTTCCCCTAGTTGAGGATCTGCAAAACCACCATTTTCCTTCTGTTCAGCAGACAGCCAATCGACACCTCGTTTAATAGCGGCAGCCACTTCCGGTTCATCCTTATAAGGAGCCAGAGCAGCGATTGCGATTCCGGTCATATCGACAGGTGAACCTTGGCCGTTATATAGCGTCCACTTGCCATCCGCTTCCTGTAATTCTAAAATGCGTTTCTTTAATTTTTCTCTCGTCCAATTAGCGTTTGATGGAACTGGATAATTTCCGCTGTCCAAAGCAATTAAGGCATACAAGATTCCGTTTGTGCCTTGGCGTGTCATTGGACAGCTTTCGTTTTTTTCGCAATAGTCACTGTTGTAGATTTTCTCCACCAAATTATATCCTGCTATATCGCGAGGATCTCCTCCTGCAGCCGTTATACCAATAACATCTCTTTCATAATCGGTAATATTCCGGTACTCTCCTTTTGTCTCTATCACTTGTTGCTTTATGTCATTTAAATAAGATGCAGGAACTTTCATTCCGGCTTGATGAACGGCAACAGCCTCCCACGGACTGTCGACTCCCGATTGAAGAATATGGTTCACCGTCGTTTTTAAAATGTCATTTATTTCGTTTTCACTGACCTTATTCGGTTCGTTTACCGGCGATGTATTGGACCCATTTGATCCATTTTGACCATTGCCGCTGCCTTCATTTCCGGTATTTCCACTATTTCCGTTGTTTTCATTATTCCCGTTGTTTCCGTTATTTTCGTTCGTTCCCCACGTTTCGACTTTAAAAGTAATATTGTCATCCGGTTGCAGTACATAGGACGATGCACCGACGGAAGCCATTTGGCCATTGACATAAAATGCCCAATATTGCCCCCATGTATCATGAGATTCAAGCGGTTCTGTTCCGATGTTTTGAACGTAAAAACCAAAGTCTTTACTATAAGCAACATCAAGAGGAATCTTTTGATCATCCGCAATCGATTTTAACAAATCGTAAGCCGTCGCATGGCCTTCGGTTGTTCTTTTTACATTCGAAACAATAGGTTTTCCATCTTTCCCGATGATCGTTAAACGGGCATCTACTTTCTGATTTTTCGTATAATCAGTCGTGTATTCCCACTGAATGTGATCATGGTTGGTCACTTGATATACAGCGGCACTGACAGGAACTGAAAGCCCATTGACATACACCATCCAGCCGCTAGCCGGTCCGCGGTCGCCTCCATGTAAACCATTGATACCGTCTACATAAACGTTTTCACCGCTTCCCTTCGTTTCGATCGAAAGATGGTTTTCAAGGGCTGCTTTTTGCAAAACGTCCAAAATCGTACTTCCAGAAGGGACATCGACCGCCGTTGTTTGCAAGATCGGACCATTGTCCCCGATGATGGTCACTCCTACTTCTGATTGCTGCTGTTCAGCCGTTATACTGCTATTTGACGGTTCCGACGCGAAAGCAGTAAAACCAAATGCCAATTGGCCTATTATGAAAATAGACATTAAAGCCGTGACAGCTATCTTTTTAATAGAAAACACAAATCCCCCTCCTCAACGATATGTAATAATAAAAAATAACCAAAAGAAAAAGGCACACCTAACGAGATAGGGTGCCAACAAAAACAAAAATAGCCAGCAACAAACTGACGCACCCTATCCTCGTAGGTATAACGTCGCAAGAAAAAATAGGCAGGTCTCCTGGCTCATGATCATCGCTTTCTAAAGCCTTCCCATCTGCAAAACAGCAAACAGTGGCAAACCATTTAGAAAGCTCCCATTCACAGTGGCGGGACCGCGCCGGATTTTCACCGGACTTCCCTTTTCATGGCAAGAGCTCGACAGCACGGCTTTTGCCAACCTATTTTCCTATTAACTAATTGTATTTGAATTTATCATAGCCAATCAAAGTGTAAACTGTCAAACGGACAAAAAATGACAAAAAGGTTTGCCAAAAAATCATTTTGTCTAACATCCATTAAAAAACTTTTTGGTGGCAAGTAAAAGAATCAATCGCTTCGAAATCTGGCTCATAGCCAATTCCGGGTTTTTCAGGGACATGAATCCATCCATTCTCGACGGTCACTTCCGGTTGAATGATATCACGTTCCCAATAATGAGATGAGGCAGCCGTATCCCCTGGCAAAGTAAATTGATCTAGAGTAGTGATGGCAACGTTATGGGCGCGGCCGATTCCTGCTTCAAGCATTCCTCCACACCAAAGCGGAATGTGATGTTCTTTGCAAAAATCGTGAATTTTGATAGACTCTCCTAATCCGCCAACGCGGCCGATTTTCAGATTAATAATTTGACAACTTCCAAGTTCAACAGCTTTTCTTACATCTTCAAGACTATGAATGCTTTCGTCCAAACATATCGGCGTTTTCAGTTCCTTTTGAACCAACGCATGATCGACGATATCATCGTGGGCCAACGGCTGCTCTATCATCATTAAATGAAAGTCATCCAATTGTTTCAATAACGGAACATCTTCCAAACGATAAGCAGAGTTGGCATCGGCCATCAAAGGGAGCTGCGGAAAATAATGACGGATTTGTCTGATCACTTCTACATCCCAGCCAGGTTTGATTTTCACTTTCACTCTTTTATATCCTTGTTCCACATAGTTTTTGATCATTTCCAGCAAATCATCGATGGATTTTTGAATGCCAAGGCTGATACCAACCTCTATTTGTCGCTTTTTCCCCCCAATCACTTGGTAAAGCGGTTTGTTTAAGCGCTTTGCATATAAATCCCAAATGGCCGTTTCAATAGCGGATTTTGCCATATAATTCCCGCGAATCGGCTGAAATATCGAATTTACTTCATGTGGATGAGAAATCTCCCGCCCCTTTATCAGGGGGATTAAAAAATCTTCCAAAATGTGCCAGTTGGTTTGGAACGTTTCTTCAGTATAGGTGGGTGCGCTAAAGGCAACGGATTCCCCCCAGCCTATATTCCCGCTCTCATCTTGCACCTCAACTAAAATGAAATCTTTCATTTGGATGGTGCCAAAACTGGTGACAAAAGGAAGTTTCATTTTCATTTTCATATGGCGCATGCTTATTTTTTCAATAATCATACAAGTCATCCCCTTCTATATCGTTGCACATTCGGAACCAGCAGGTAAATTGAACTGATTCTTTTGCATTCTTACAAATTTCATTACAACCATTCCCGACTGAACATAATTAAATTAACAAGTCTTGTTTGATGACAATTTCTGCGCCAATGATTTTCTTCAGCTCATGACCGCTTAGGATCGCTCGATATAGCAAATTGTAATGGTTAGGTGAATAAACAGAGATCCAACCATCATCGTAAAATCCTATCAATTATTTCCCAGGAAAAAACAGAAACGGTCCTATTTCGTTGCCACATTAAAGATACTGAAAAACACGTCCATTCAAAAAGTTTGACAGGTATACCGATATTCCGTTGATGAATAAGCTTTCATCACTATTTTTGGCCCATTGTCGGATTGTGAGTTTATTAGAAACGATCGATTTTCATTATACCATTCATCCGGCCTTGTCCTTATCCGACAGTTCGAACGTGCGCATCACTGCATTAGCCAATATTTCGATACCGGTAAAGATTGCTTCCGTTTGAAAGGTCATGTTTGGATGATGAAGCCCTGGACGCAGATCGCAGCCAAGTCCGAGCATCGTAGCTTTTAAATCTGGTTTATGGAAAGTATAATGATGAAAATCCTCGCCCCCCGTTGTCAGCATGCCAGGAACCAGCCCTTCTTCCCCCAATGTTTGGATAATCGCTTTGGACATGATTCTTTCTGCTTCCGGATGGATGGAAGCAGCTTTCACATCGGCTTCCATTTTAGCGTGGATCTTAACGCCAAATTGAATTTCTAATGATTGGAATATTTTCGATACATGTTCCATTAGCTGCTGCATAGTCTCGTTCGTTTGTGCTCTAATATCCATTCGAAAAGAAGCTTTTCCCGGAATGAGGTTTGCCGCTTCCCCGCCGGCATGAAAACTTGTCAACTTCACAGAATAAGGGATTCTGGGATCGAAATGAATTTGATTCAAAGCGTTAACCAAAGCGGCTCCAACTTCAATGGCATTTTGCCCTAAATGAGGCCTGGCGGCATGGGCATCTTCTCCATGAATCTTGCCTTGAAGAAATGCTGATGCGCCATGTTTGATACTTGGTGAAGCCTGACCAAAGCGAAGTTCTTGAATAGGCCGCAAATGAATGCCGTATAAATAGTTCAAGCTATCAATAACGCCTTTTTCAATCATTTTCAGCGCCCCGGTACCTTTTTCTTCTGCAGGCTGAAAGAGAAACATCAACTTTCCGGGAGGACTATAGTTTATTTTTTTGAACAAAAGCATCACGCCAAGAACAATGGCCATATGGGCATCATGGCCGCATGAATGATTGGCTTGCCATATTCCGTCTTTTTCTTGCCATAAAGCATCCATATCGCTTCTGACCCCGACACATATTCCGTTTTTCCCTTGGCCGAATTCTACCACAACTCCCGTACAATCCGTAAACGTTTTTGGTTGATAGCCGAATGTTTTCAGCTGTTCAGCAATAAAGCGTGTCGTTCCAAACTCATGCCAGCTTTTTTCCGGATGATGATGGAAATAGTCAAACAGCTGGTGAACAACAGGCTTTAAAACCTCCAATTCTTTTTTCACGTCCATACCTTCTCCCTATGCGAATCATCATTTTATCATTTAAGCATCCATCCGATTTTAAAACGTTATCTATATGTTTTTCTCCCGATACTTTGTTTAGAATGCGAGTGCACAAACGATTTTTTATAAAAACAAACTATTATGCGTCTTTTCCAGCGCCGAAAATCCATGATTTCCTGTTTTCTTTTATCTTATGGTCCATCAAAGATTTATTCTTCTCATACAGCTTCTTTAATTCTATGCACAAGAAAATTTTTGAATTTTCCCAAAATAGGAAACGGATTTTTTTCAAAGAGCTTCTTCACTCAGAACCTTGTTCAGGTTGGAATCAATTATTTCTTTCGTTTTTCACCTATTGATGAATTCATTCGTCATCCTAGCCTTTCGGATTTTCCAAACGATCTCTTTTGCTTGATTGAATGTATTAGAAATCAAATTTTTCTAATTTTCAAAATTGTTCTTTCGTCATTCTGCCTAAATCATTTGAAAACGAGCATTAAATATTGTTACACATCCTTTTTAAAAGATAGTGCCCCGATATATCAACATTTTAAGGTTATTTTCAGATTTATTGAACCTTTTGATGATGTAAATTATTTTGTGTAAGCAAATTTTTCTACTAGAAAAAAAGAAAAAGGCAGGGTATTCTCAGATTTGCGACCAAACAAAACTGAAAGGAGATACCCTACCTTATGAGTAATAGTATACTCAACTCAGATTTCGCAAATCAACTGGAAAATATGATAAAAGATTTTGTTCAAGAAAAGCTTGAATTCATCATGAGAGAAGAAATCAAAAATTTCCTCCAAGTGGAACAGGAACACGTTCAAAACTCAAGAAATGGTTATTATCACCGTACTCTTGATACAAAGTACGGGAAAATAGAAGCTCTTACGGTTCCAAGAGATCGCAACGGGGATTTCCAGACTCAACTGTTTGAGCCTTATCAACGTCAAGACGGCTGGCTGGAACAGGCGATTATTAAAATGTATCAAAGTGGGATGAGCACTCGAGAAATTGGGAAGTTTATCGAAAGAATTCTTGGTTCAACCTACTCTCCTACCACGATTAGTCATATTACAGATGCCGCGTTGGAGGATATTCAAAAATGGCAACAACGTCCATTAAACAAACGGTATTCTGTGTTGTATCTTGATGGGTTTTATATAAAAGTTCGTCGTGATACGTATGCCAAAGAAGTCATTTACGTTGTTCTTGGTGTCAATGAAGAAGGTTATCGTGAAATTCTTGGCTTTTACGTTGGAGGTCAAGAAAGCGCGCATGGCTGGCAAGAGATTCTCCAAGACCTTTATACACGCGGTGCTCATGAAGTCTTACTTGGTGTTTTTGATGGACTCCCAGGTCTTGAAGAAGCCTTTAAAGCCGTCTATCCGAAAGCCGATGTTCAACGATGTGTGGTCCACAAAGTAAGAAATACGTTAAACAAGGTAAGGAAAAAAGACCAATTTGAAGTGGCTGAAGACCTAAAGCTGATCTATCGTTCGATGACAAGAGACGCAGCCATTCAAGCCTTTCATGAGTTTAAAGACAAGTGGTCTAAAAAGTATCCTAGAGAAGTCCAATCTTGGGAACAGGATTTAGATGTCCTCCTAACATTCATGAAATATCCGACCAGTATTCGTAGTGTCATCTACACGACCAATGCTATTGAACGAACGATTAAAGATATACGTAAACGACTCAAAACGATGAACAGCTTAACCAGTATTGAAGCAGCAGAAAAAATCACGTTCTTAACGGTACAGGACTTGAATGAAAAATGGTCCACTAGAAAACTTAAAGGGTTTTCTACGGCATACAAGGCACTTCAAGATATGTTTGAAGAAAGATACTGAAAGACCAAATTTTGTTCATGAAGAACAGAGTCTAGGGAGACTAAGTTGTCTTATATGAGACTGAATATTCAGTCTCATATAAGACAACTAAACACCTCCTCCAAGATTAAAAAAACGTATCTGAGAATACTCTCTTACACAAAATTCTTGACGGTACCAACCTTTTCCACAGGAACAAATTTTATCATTATTCTTCGATCATTCATATAAATAATTAAACTATATGCAGTATAGCGATTTTTTTCATTCCTTTATTCCGATTCTCTAAAACGAGGAGAGGTTATGATTGATCATTATTAATCAAAAATTAGAAGATTTCAGCCAAATGGATCTGGGGACTTTATCCAATGAAGCATCTACAATCCTTCAATTAATGGGGAAATACAGTACGGTTTATGAGTATGAAACAAAGGAGCAACTTGAATTTGAACTGGCGATTAGACTTCAAATCATTCAAGCGGCTAAACGGTTGTATAAAAGCGGTGTCCATTTTGCCACTTTTAGTACATCTAAATGCAACGAAAAATATTGGACGCTTACCGAAAAAGGCGCCTTTGCCCTCAAAACTAATGTTTTGCCTCAAACTGCGATTGAAGACATCTTCCGTAACGGCAGAAAGTATGCTTTTGAATGTGCTACAGCCATGGTGATCGTCTTTTATAAAGCAGTTTTGGAAATCATTGATAAAGAACAGTTTAATCTCCTTTTTTCAAATCTTTATCTATACGATTGGCAATATGACCAAGATCTTGATCTCCGCAGTCATAAAGGAACGGATTTTTTACCCGGAGATTGCGTTTATTTTATCAATCCTGATCATGATCCTAATACTCCGGAATGGCAAGGAGAAAATGCGATCGTATTGGATGAACGTCTCTATTATGCACATGGAATCGGGATTACAACCAGGCAAAGAATCATTGATATATTAAATACAAAAAGAAAGCAAAATCCCAATCAATCCGCTTTTTTAACCAATCAAATCACTCGCCTGAATTTTCGGTCTTTACTTCCTTACAAACCAAAAATAAATCGTGATCATCACCACGTGCACCAGCATTCCAGCCTTTTTTCCAATCTAATCATTTCTAAAATAGGTTCGAAAACTTATCTTTTATAATTTTTTATTACAACTGTCCAAAACTCTTCATTGTTGATTTCGGAAAGAAGTTGGGTTCCCGGCCAAAATTTCGAATGGATGGCAAGCGGTCGATCAAACTCATGACTTTGGATGAGATGTGGACATTGATTTAAATGGAAAAGAATCAGGTTGACCTTATTTTGTTACGGTTAGATGATCACTTCAGAGTGGTTTGGTTGATGCTAAACGGCGAAAGAATCGGTTTTCATTCAGGCTATAAATCCTTTTCATTGAAAAGGGGGTGACTATAACGAAGTCACCCCCTGATTCATCCTCATTATAGTTTGACTACATGTTCCGCCTGAGGTCCACGATTTCCTTGAACCACTTCAAACTCCACTTGTTGTCCTTCTTCCAACGTCTTATATCCTTCTCCTTGAATGGCGCTGTAATGAACAAATACATCGGATCCACTATCAGATTCGATAAATCCGTATCCTTTTTCAGCATTAAACCATTTAACAGTGCCTCGTTCCATATTAAAACCTCCAACATATAAATTCATTCTTTATTTAGTTTCTCCAAAAAAAGAAAAAACATTCACTTATCCATAAAATATTCTTTTTCTGCCAAAAAAAGGCCCTACATCGATTACGGAACAAACGGAATCGTCGCAATCAATGTAGGACCGCAAATGAACCGTGCTCTTCACGGCTCCTATTGAAACGGATTAATGATTCATTTTATCCAATCGAGTCGTTCTATATTGTTTCACATCGCTCGGTTCTGCCCCGCATCCCCAAACTTTGATCGTTCTTTCAATTTTTACATCGGCTTCATAAGTTCCTTGCTGTTGGCCGTCTGGTGAATGATAATCAATTCGTACCCGAGCCGTATTCTCGCTTTTTTCAACGATCTTCGACTGTTTCATCATTTCTATCCAATCCCAGCCCATTTTCAAAAAGGCTTCCCGCTCTGCTGCTTGTTCAAATGGAGAAATAACTCCCCAGCCTCGGTAAGAACCGGCTAGATCAGAAAATGCACCCTTCCGGAACAATAGAGCATCCAGTTGATTTGGATTCAAATGGCCCCAGTAGCGTCCTTCCGGCAAGTCAAGCATAGTCGGCGCATAGCGATGGCCTCCCAAATGACTGGAACGCCATACGCGTAAACAAGAATCAGGATTTAATGAAAGACGTTCCTGAATTTCCTTATACAGTTCGTAGCCAAACTTTCCACAGCACCGATCGCGGCTGCCTTGTGTACATAAAAACAGCTCTCTGATATGGGATGAAGGCTGCAAGTACTCATCAAATTTCTCTAAAGAAGCGGTATTGGCTAAAAAACCTCGCACCAACTCGTGAACTTTTTGACTCGGAAGCAAATATTCCCGTTTTTCATAATGAGCCAAAAAAGAGTCCGGTCGTTCAAACAAAAAGACGCGCGAATACCCATCAGGAGAAGGGAGAGTATCCGAATGAAACGCTAAAAACCGGAAACTTTTTTCTTGCTCTTCCGCCTCTTTTAATACTTCCAACAATTTTTCATTCATTTTTGGGGACTGTTCTACTTTTTTTGTCCATGGAAATGGCGTTTCCACCAAAATATAGCGCTGATGAACCGGAGCTGAACCGATTGGATCAATTCCATTGGTCTTGGCTACGATGGAACAATAGTCATGTAGATCTGCTTCTTTATGGTTTGTTTTTGTTTCTAACATCCTTTGCATCGTCTCCTTGCTTTTCAACTTAATCGCCTTTTTCTTCATCCACTTGAATATTCTTTCTTCCTATCACTAGTTTAATGATAGGGGGATGTAACTTGCAAATGTATGGTCCGTTTTTTCTTAATAATATGTAGGAATCTTAATTATGAACAAAAAAATCTTCATGTTCACAAAACAAAAACACCGTCACGTACGAACGGTGTAAAAACAAAGTCATATCAAGAAACCCTAACTATTCATTCCGGACAAAAAGGCTCTACTTACTACCACTTAACCTGAATTCTAATTAGGAAATAATGCCTTGCAGTTTTTTAAACTTTATTGTGATCTTTGGTCCGAAATGGTTGCATGATTATTTTCGGCACTTAAGGCAGCCAAATCATCGTATGGTGGTCCTGTTGTAGTTCCAGCTAGCAAGACAATATCAAACTCATTTGCCGGGATTCCCCATGAATTACCATTAAATGTCGTGAATGCCCGATCCACTAAAAAACCACCTTTTGTATTATAAACCACGTTATTATTCATAGCACCCGTTATTACATTTGGATTGATATAAATACCTGTCCGCAACGAATAAAACGTATTATTTTCAACTATTAAATTCGTTACATTAACCTGAGGCACTACTGCCCGATTCACTACCCAGTCAGACATTGGCAATGCTTGTGGAGGACCGAATATTGTGTTATTCATCAAACTTGTATTCGTTCCGGCAACTTGGATGAATTCTTTCTGGTAAGGAGTATCACTCGTTATGGTTAAACCATCAATCGTCGTATTATTCGATAAAATTAACAATGGAATAAGATCGGCCTGCAATACAAGCAATGTTCCTGGCTCGCCTTTTAAAGTAATCCCTTCCTTATTGACGGCAATTTGAGTGGTGATAGGGTATGTTCCACTTAATACATGGACCGTTCCTCCCGGATTTACGGCTGCAATACCTTCTGTAATGCTACCAAAAGGATTCGCTCTGCTTCCATTTCCATCAACTGAGCCTGCAAGAACAAATATATTGTTCGGATCTACGAGTTGATCTATTGCATGATTAAGAGCTTCTTGTACACTTGCCACGGTAGGATATCCTGAAACGGGTCGATTCGTTAATACGGTTCCGGCTGCTTGATCTTTTTGTGCCTCTGTTAGGCTGTTGTATGCTGTAAGATCAAGCCCTAATTGTGGATTTTCAAGAGCAGCCCGCATCTCAGCCACTGTTAGAGCATTATTTACTGCATCTAGACTGCTGTTGCCTCCAGATAAGACGTAATCGGTTAGTTCCTTTGTGATTGTAATCACATCATTAGTATTAAGAAGATTATCAAGCTCACTTCCAACTACGGTTACAAATTGAATTTTGCTATAAAGATCTCCTGCAAAAATAGTAAACAAAGAAATTCCGTTCAGGAAAGAGTTTTGAGCGTTTCCAAAGCCAACGACCTCTGTTTCTCCCGGATCAAGTACAAAAGAAACCGTCCCATCTTGACTTAGCGGGTCATTTCCTTCACGAACAAAGAGAGTGACTTGTAAAGTGGCCGGGCTTGTATTTACAAATGTTTTTGTACCTGCCATCTTATTTCCCTCCTTTCTTGCTTAATTGATCAAATATATTATTCATAAATTAGATAAAAATACCAACTGCTTATTAAGAAAGACAGATCACTGTCTTCAGTTCATCATATAAACAAGCTGGTCAAAGAGTGAAAACAAAATAGCCCTTTTTTAAAAAGGGCGCAACGGATTCCATTGGGATTTTTCAAATAATTCAGTTTTAAAAAGAACACATTTAAAAAAAGGGGCCTACTATTCTCTATATCCATTCCAAAATACCGGTTAAATCTTCATATATTGCATCCGGATATAATTCCAGCTCTTCTATCGGCAATTTGTTCCGATTAATCCAAGCGGTACGAAAACCAAAGTTTTTTGCACCAGATATATCCCATCCGTTTGAGGAAATGAACAATACTTCTTTTCGTGAAACTTTTAGCGTATGTAATGCATGATCATAGGCGGCTGGAGTTGGTTTATATTGTTTTACTTCATCAACGCTGATGACATCATCAAAAAGTTCGCCAAATGGAGAATGATCGATCAATGGATCTAGCATATCATGCGACCCATTTGAAAACACAGCCAAAGTCTTGTTCCGTAATTGAAGCAAAACTTCATGGACTTCGGGAAAAGGAGTAAGATGCAAATAAGTTTCCATTAAAAATTCCTCAATTTCAGACGGTATGCTCCGTTCATTTTCTTTCAGGGCATAGCGGAGAGCATCTTTTGTTATTTCCCAAAAAGAGCGGTATGTTCCCATGAGTTGACGTAAAAAAGAGTATTCTACTTGCTTTTTCCGCCAAGTCTGACTAATAGACTCACCTTTTCCAGGATATAAAGTTTCCACTGCTTCTTTCACAGAATGTACATCAAAAAGAGTTCCATACACATCAAATACAAATGCTTTTATGGATTTAGACATTTTTCTCCCCCTTTAAAAAATAATAAACTTAATATTCTGCAATTTAAAACCACTCTTTGAAATTTTATGATAAAAAAGCAGCCGCATCACAGCCGAATCCATTAAAAAACCCTCTGCGGAAGTTCCGCAGAGAGCGAAATATTAGCGATTGTCGATTTTTTCAGGATATAAATCGTGATTCATTAATCGATATTCAGCCATTTTTTCATATTTTGTACCGGGACGTCCGTAATTGACATACGGGTCGATCGAGATTCCGCCTCGAGGAGTGAATTTTCCCCAAACTTCAATATAGCGAGGATCCATGACATCGATTAAATCGTTCATAATGATATTCACGCAATCCTCATGAAAATCTCCGTGATTACGAAAACTAAATAAATAGAGCTTCAACGATTTGCTTTCGACCATTTTTTTGTCAGGAATATAACTAATATATATTGTAGCAAAATCCGGCTGGCCCGTTTTTGGACACAAGCTTGTGAATTCCGGGCAATTGAATTTTACAAAATAATCGCGGTTCGGATGTTTGTTGTCAAATACTTCGAGAACCTCTGGTGCGTAGTCGAATACATATTTTGTTCCTTGATTGCCTAACAACGTGACTCCTTGCAATTCTTCCTCATTTCTTCCTGCCATTTCGGCTTCCTCCTTTTCTACTTTTTTTGTTTAAACCCCTCGTTTATTTCCCCATAAAAGAGTATGGAGCTGCGGCAGTGCCCGAACATCATTCATTTCAGGCGATACAGAAATTTTTTCTACAAGCCATTTCATTTTTGTTAATAAATGCTTAATCAACTGATCATCATCGGCCGTAGCTGGATCGTCATTTCCTACTTGGACAAAAAAAGGAACAGAGGGGTAGCGTTGATGGACGGAGACAGCATAATCAAAATCACGATCATCAAATATTACCACTTTTAAACTAAAAGTTTGGTGGTTTTTCGCTTGAAGCTTTTTCACGATGTCATCCAGCACGAAAAAATTGGTTTTCATCCCTGAACTAGGAGGCTTCGGTGAAATCGTTAAATCATCGATTTGCCAAAACCAATCTTGCCAGCGGCTCCCTTGCGTTTCAAGACCTATACGGATTCCTTCCTCTTTCAGCAAATCAATGAATTCTGAAAGGCCAGAGATGAGCGCCGGGTTGCCTCCGGAAATCGTCACATGACTGAAACAATCACCGCCCAGTTGTTTGAGTTCCTTCCATATTTCCTCCGCCGTCATTTGTCGAATGTCTGCTTTTGCCGATCCGTCCCACGTAAAAGCAGAATCGCACCAACTGCATGAATAGTCGCAGCCGGCCGTTCGGACAAACATTGTTTTTTGACCGATTACGCTGCCTTCTCCTTGAATGGTCGGGCCGAATATTTCTAATACAGGCACCTTCTTAGCCATATTACTTCCCTCTCTTCGGCCGATAAACTACATAACTGGTCGGTGTTTCGCGCAAGAACACCTGCAAGCATTTTGGCTTGTTCGGCAATGTGTCCAAATAAGCTTGTATCATTTCGTATATTTTTCGTGCCACTACTTCGGTGGAAGGAAAGTTTTCAGGCTGTTTTTCACTGAACATTTGGTGATCATTCAAAAGTGTATGGTCAAATGGATACGAAACAATTTTTTTCAACGCTTGAAAGTTCACCAAAAATCCGGAATCATCCAACTCGTCACCTGCAACCGTTATATTGACAAAATACGTATGGCCATGTACATTACGGCACTGTCCTGCATCTGGATGAGGAATGAAATGAGCAGCTGCAAATTGCAGATCTTTGTTTAATTCATACGTATAATCATGCTGCACTTGCGGATAAATTTGTTGGAGCATTACTTACTACCCCCGTTCTTTTTGGCTAAATATTCGTCCAATCCCCGCTTCCGTAGTTTACAAGCCGGGCAATGGCCGCATCCGTCAGCCATAATACCGTTATAGCAAGTTAACGTATTTTCACGGACATATTCGAGCGCTCCCAACTGATCGGCAAGTTCCCAAGTTTGTGCTTTATTCAGCCACATCAGCGGGGTGTGAATGACAAATTCGTATTCCATTGCTAAGTTAAGCGTCACATTTAAGGATTTGATAAAAACGTCCCGGCAATCTGGATAGCCGGAAAAATCCGTTTCGCAAACTCCTGTAATAATATGGCGAGCTCCCGATTGTTTTGCCAGCACCGCAGCAAACGATAGAAATAACAAATTTCGACCGTCCACAAAAGTAGTAGGGAGCTCCCCCTCTTTTTGCTCAATCTCAATCTCTTTACGAGTCAGTGCATTAGGAGCGAGCTGATTTAATAAAGACATATCCAGCACTGTGTGCTTCACTCCAAGATCATGAGCAATCGTTTTTGCCACTTCTATCTCTTTTCGGTGACGTTGTCCGTAATCAAAAGTCACCGCTTGAACTTCTTGAAAATTTTTCAAAGCCCAAAATAAGCATGTTGTGCTATCTTGTCCTCCGCTGAATACCACAACCGCTTTTTCCTCATTCAACATGATCTTCACCTTTTCTTATATAAATTGTCATTATTGAATTTTTTCTCCATTCGAACAAGGCCTTCCGGGTCCACGAAGTCCATTATTGAGCAATCGTCAACATAATAAAAAAGATTGCGCAGAAAAATGACGCAACCTCCCCCATCCATCAGCAAAGAAACAAACAGCTGACTGCCGCTTTTAAAATCAAATCAAATAAAAAGCATCTTTCCATTTCGTACGAACTAAAGGGAAACGTGCTTTGACAGACATGCAAAAACGGCAGCCCGGACATTGTTTCCTGGACGGATGTCTCTCCTTAGTTTTTTATAGAGGGAGTTCGCGAACCTCTCCCGCGCGTTATGCACGGATTTCTTATGGAGTTGTTCAAATGATCATTCATCATTCTGATTGTTTACTATAGCACATTTTTATAGATTCGACTACTATCAGGATCCATCCATTCATTTGTCTTATTTTTCCATTCACAAGTAAAACACACCGTTCAACAAGACGAACGGTGTGAAAAATCGTAAATTCAACTTCTATTTAGAACAGTTCCAGGTCTGTTATTCCGGATTTTCAATCGCTTCAATCACTTTTTCAGCCGTGCTTTTGCTGGATTGTGGATTTTGTCCTGTTACCAAATTTCCGTCGCGGACAGAGAAATCGGACCACTTTTCACCTGAAACAAAGTTCGCCCCTTTTTCACGCAGCTTGGATTCCAGTAAAAATGGCATATGTCTGTCCAGCTGCGTTTCCCTTTCTTCCTCATTCGTAAAAGCGGCTACTTTTTTCCCTTTCACTAATGGAGTACCGTCTTTATAGGTGACGTTGACAAGCCCCGCCGGACCATGGCAAACAGCGCCAATGACTCTTCCATCTTCGGCGAATTGCTGCAATACATATTGCAACGTTTCATTATCCGGAAAATCAAACATGGTGCCATGCCCTCCAGGGAGGAACACTGCATCAAATCCAGCGGCATCTTCTTTGCTTAATTTCGCTGTGTTTTTTAATTCTTTTTCCGCTTCAACCCAATCCGGATTTTTTTCTTTTATGCTATTTGGATCAAGAGGAACTTCTCCGCCGTTAATGCTCGTTACTTTGACATCATATCCTTTTTCCTTAAAGGTCAAATAAGGCACCGCAAACTCTTCCAGCCAAAGTCCCGTCTTGTGATCATCCGTAATCGTTGTATGGTTCGTCACAACCATGAGAATACGTTTATTGTTCGCCATTTGATGTACCTCCTTTAATTGAGTCTCATGACGTTTTCGAATTTACTATAATGATTCTTTCCCGATAAAACAAAAGATATGCTTCGGTTTGATGAACCTTAAAATCGTTATTAAAGGTCCAATCCATATTCTATGACCTTCAAACTGCCTTGCTGATATTCCCTTTTTTGAAATGCAGAGAGCCACCTCTTATTACACTTTCGAATAGCCATCCAAATTCATGGACACTTTGCTTTAAATGCCAAATGCCAGCCAGTTAATCGATTTATCTGCTTTTTACGAGAAGCTGCACCGCTTCTTTAATGACCTCAGAACGAGCTTGATCTTCTCCCTCTTCCATTTGTTCACGAATGCATTTTTCTAAGTTTGTCGCCACTATTAGTGCAATCGCCCGATCCAAAGCACTTCTTGCTGCACTTAATTGGGTAATTACTTCTTTACAATCTTCCTCTTGGTCCAGCATACGAAGTACTCCGCGAACTTGTCCTTCGATTCGCTTTAAGCGGTTTTTAATATCTTTACTATACTCCATTCCCGGCTATCCCCTTTATCCTTTTTTGATCACACGAACAGTTCGATAATGAATAACTTTTAACTTTAAACCCTTTTCTCGCTAAAAACCGAAGACCTAGATTCAATTCCAGTGGATCTTGCGCAATCAAATGAATGTTGTTTTTGGGAATATCTTTATAAAAACATTTTAAGTATGCATATGGAATATTCAAAGATGTATGACCGTCCGTTTTCATGACTTCATTATAGTCCCTGATATCCAAGAACGTAATTTGGCCATCTTGGCGCTGTTTCCTTTGATCTATACACGGAATGCCTTTAACCGGATAGTAACGTTTATAAAGTTCTTTTAAGCAAATAAAAATGATGAATAATATCAGCAATCCAACCATAAGCATCTCCCATATCTCGTATATTCTATACTCACAATGGATAGTATACCCTATGGGGTGTTTAGTCAAGTAGATTGATTTATTATGAAGCATGAGGCTTTTGCCGCATCTTACATCGTATTTTCTTGTAATTGCTGAACATTCAATAAGAATGAACGTCTATTGGATGCTCAAAACCATTTTCATCCTATCTCTACTACATGTAACTGCTACAATATATAATACTTTTAAGAGGTGAATGGTATGTGTGGACGATTTACACTAACGGCTTCCATTGCAGAAATTGCTGAACGTTTTAGCGCTGAATATTCATTTAAGGATGAAGATTATTCCTCAAGCTACAATATAGCCCCTTCCCAATCGGTTCTAGCCGTCATCAATGATGGTCAAACCAACCGAATGGGCTTTTTAAGATGGGGATTAATTCCGCCTTGGGCAAAAGATGTGTCCATTGGCCATAAATTAGTGAATGCCAGAGCTGAGACTCTTACTGAAAAACCTAGTTATCGGCATGCGTTTCAAAAAAAACGCTGCCTTATTGTAGCCGACTCCTTTTACGAATGGAAACGAGTGAACAATCAAAAGATTCCGATGAGAATTTTATTAAAATCCCACGAGTTATTTTCGATGGCTGGATTATGGGAACAATGGAAATCGCCGAATGGCGACTCGATATTTTCTTGCACCATCATTACAACCAAACCTAATCCTCTCATGGCGTCTATTCATGACAGAATGCCAGTGATATTAAAACCGCAGGATGAACCGTTATGGTTGGACCCAACTATTAGCGACCCTCAAAAATTAAAGAATTTATTAAAGCCTTATGATGAGCAATGCATGGAAGCGTACGAAGTTTCTCAATTGGTCAATTCACCGAAAAATAACTCGCCCGATCTAATTCAGCCCATTGACTAGGAAGTTTTAAGGCTTTCTTTTTTTCTTTTTTTCTTTTCCCCTTTTTCATCACGATTATAGAGAAGATTTCAATAAACGAATCCTTTTCTGAATTCGATCACGTGAAATGTCCTAATGGTTTTTCACAAAATTATTTGACACAAGTATAAAATTCTGATTTTTGATTCAAAATATGGACAAAGGAGGATTGAATGATGAAATACGCTGGCATTTTACTTATAAAATTTATTGCTTGCCTAATCGCATTTGCAGTAGGTCTCGATCTATTTTTTGATGCTACCTATTTGGATATTTTTTCTTTCAGCTTACTGACGACGATTATGTCTTTTTTAATAGGAGATCGGTTGATTCTTCCCTATTTTGGAAATACGTCTGCATCAATAGTTGATTTTCTTCTTGCCTATACGAGCGTTTGGATTTTTGGCAGTATTCTTCTTAATAACTATATGCAGATTGCTTGGGGAAGCATTATTTCAGCCGTTATCATCACAATAGCAGAAGCGTTTATTCATCAATTTATTCTGAATCGTTTTCTGGACGTTCAAACGAACAGGCGGACAAAAATGAGAGCCAATCATAAACTGGCATATAACGCCGAGTTTTCGGAAGATCATGATTTTAACGATAAAAAAGAATAAATTGGTCATTTGATTAGATCCCCTATAGGCAATGGAAATGAAAGAAACGAATGATACCTAAATGACTATAGGGGGTTTTTGTATGGACTTTAAAACATGTTGGCCCTATTTCCCATTCGCCCGTTTTTTAGCAAGAAAACGCCGATTCATCCTGTTTCTATAAAAAAATGGTTTCATCCAAAAATAAAATAAATCAGTGTGTGAAAAAGTTCACAAATTATTCATTTATATTGTGAATAAATTCACATTTAGTGTTGTATAATGAACTTGTAAATCGCTGCAGCCATTCCTTTTTCTTCTAAATTATCAACGTTTTATGAAGAACCGTACCCTTTCACGTGTGTCTTTGGCTGCAGCATCTTTTAAATGAATGTTGGCATAACATTTACTGCTAACAGGAAATTATGTTCTAACAGTACATAAATTTGTAGACTTACCCTATGTAAACCATTTTTTACATATGGGTTTGGTTAGATTCTCACACATTTCACATCAACCAGAAATGATGAAAGGAGTTTCTTATCATGAAAAAAGAAAAAGTAAATCGTGTTGTTATCGTTGGAACTGGTGCAGTAGGTTGCAGCTATGCTTACTCCCTAATCAATCAAGGTGTAGCTGAAGAAATAGTATTGATAGATGTCAACAAAGCAAAAGCGGAAGGCGAAGCCATGGACCTTAATCACGGAATACCGTTCGCCCCTTCTCCTGCAAAAATTTGGAACGGAGATTATGAAGATTGTAGACAAGCTGATTTAGTCGTCATAACAGCCGGATTAGCACAAAAACCGGGAGAAACCCGTCTGCAATTAGTCGAAAAAAACACTAAGATTTTTAAAGAGATAATTCGAAATATTATGAATAGCGGATTTGACGGAATTTTCCTAGTAGCTACAAATCCAGTCGACATCCTTACTTATGTGACCTGGAAAGAATCAGGACTTCCTAAAGAACGTGTCATCGGTTCCGGCACTGTACTCGACTCAGCCCGGCTGCGCTTTCAACTTGGAGAACGTTTAAATATCGATCCAAGAAATGTTCACGCAGCTGTTATTGGTGAACACGGCGATACAGAACTTCCGGTTTGGAGCCATGCTACTATTGGTATTGAACCACTCGATTCCTTTATCAAAAAGGGTGAAATCACTAGAGCAGATCTGGATGAGATCTTTGTAAACGTACGGGATGCTGCATACCATATCATCGAAAGAAAAGGAGCCACCTATTACGGAATCGGAATGTCTCTTGTCCGCATCACTAAAGCGATCCTTCAGAATGAAAACAGCATTCTGACTGTATCCGTTCTGCTTGAAGGAGAATACGGTCAAGAAGATCTTTACATCGGTGCACCCGCCGTCGTTAACCGAAATGGGGTTCGTGAAATCATCGAAATGAAATTAAATGAAGAAGAAAAAGAAAAATTCAACCACTCAGCCGCTGTTTTGAAAGAAACGATGAATAAAGTACTTTCTTAAACGACCATACAAAGGGAGCGTTTTAAGTTAAATGCTTATTCCGCTCCCTTTATATATGCCCTGTCTTTTGGCGAGCTGCAGAAGTTTATTTCCAGTTTCGTTCTATCATAAACCATGATTCTGAGAAGACAAAACCATGCAAAAACTCATTTGAGAGGGCAAGGGGTATTCAAACTCGATTTAATCAAAACGATCGTTATTATTCGAATTTTAGTTGCATTTCCGCATCGTTTTTCTGGACGCCGAAATGGTTCCATGTATGAAGAAATAATATGTTGATTGAATAAATGAAACCGGCATTTTTTGACATTATATAGATTCTACTTTAGTTTTTCTATGTTCACTATAATTTTAAAATTTTAAAAATTAAAAACTTCTTTTTGAACTGTCAATAATCCCCTTGAAAATGCACATTTTTTACACTTATTTGATCTTGCATATTCCCCACCCTGCATTTAAAATTTAATTTGAAACGACTATTTATTATTTTTAGAATTTTATTTCGTCGTTGCGAGGGATTTTGACGTCGATTTTTGTATGTTTTTTAAAATCGATTCACTAATACGCTCGAAAAGTATAAACGAAAAAAAGACCGGACAACATAAGAACGCTTAAAATCTTTTATTCATCAAACCTGCGTAGGTTCAGGGAGGAATTTCATTGTCTTTTATCATTAACATCATTGGAATTATCGTTGTTTTTGCTATTGCCTATTTATGCTCTATCAATCGTAAAGGCATAGATTTTGTCTCTATCCTTTTGATGTTTGTTATTCAATTGGTTATTACTTGGTTTATGTTAACCACTAAAATAGGTGGACAATTCATCCAAATCGTTTCAAAGTTTTTCTTATGGCTTATCCATTGCTCTATGTCCGGTATCAATTTCGTCTTTGGTGACCTAGTATCTTTAAATGGTACACCGTCCTTTTTCATGAGCGTATTAATGCCGATTATTTTTATTGTTGCCTTCTTCGATATCTTAACTTATTTCGGCATCCTTCCAGCTTTAATCAACGGCATCGGTTTTGTGCTTTCTAAATTGACGCGTGCTCCCCGCTTTGAAAGTTTTTTCGCTACTCAAGTCATGTTTTTAGGAAACAATGAAGCGTTGGCGGTAACGAGACAACAACTGAACAAAATGGATGATAAACGGCTGCTGACCGCCTGTATGGTAGGAATGTCTTGTGTCAGCGTTGGAGTTCTCGGCGGATATATGCAGCTCATCGATCCTAAATATGTATTAGTTGCCATTCCATTAAATGACGTTGGAGCATTAATCATTACATCATTCTTAAATCCATATAAAGTGTCGAAAGAAGAAGACGTCGTTTACAACCCTGCAAAATCCGGAGAGAGAAGAAACTTCTTCGATATGTTGGCAGACAGTATGCTGACTGGAGGAAAACTAGCTTTAATCATCGCCACCATGCTGATCGGATTTACAGCATTAATTACTGCCAGCGATAGCGTTTTAGGATTGATCCATAAAAACCTTTCACTGGAAAATATTTTTGCCGTACTTTTTTCGCCTTTTGCCTATTTAATGGGAGTTACACATTCCCAAGTATTTACCGTTTCTCAATTTATGGGTGAAAAATTAGCGACGAATGAATTTGTAGCAATGGGGAAACTACACCCTATACTGAATAAGCTGAATCCGCACACAGAGGCTGTCATTTCCACGTTTCTTGTTTCTTTTTGTAACTTTTCTACTGTAGGAATTATTTTGGGAAGCGTGAAATCATTATTCAATGAGGAGAAAACAAAACTAATCGCCAAAAATATTTGGCGTCTGCTCGTTTCAGGTATTTTGGTCTCCTTTTTAACTGCGATGGTGGTAGGGTTGTTTGTAAGATAAGCAAGAAGATGCTGTCGCTTTCTATTCATTGAGGTTAGAAAATCAATTCCGGTCCTAAGCAAAGTTGATGCTTAGGACCGTTTTATGGGTGAAACTGCTTCTTTCTTTTCTTCCTGAAATACCATATCCTAAAATTTACATTTCTTCATCATCAATAAAAACGTTGCATCTTATAATTCACCTTTTGATCGAAAAAGGCAGAACGCTCCTTTTTTGTCTACTTTCAGATTTATGGCTTTAATTTAAAGTCTTGTTTTTATCAATACGCTTTTATTGTTTTTTACGTTTGTCTTTACAAAAATTAATTGTTTGCTATATTGACAATACGACCTTCCACAGTTGGATTCACCAATTTGTCTGGCTGAGCTTCTATAAAATCTACAAAAATTTCCCAATCTACAAATCCTGGTTCACTAAGACGTCCTTCTTCGGAAGCTTTTTTAAACATATCGTACCCATCTCCGCCTTTCGCCGTAAATGTGTTGGTCGCAACAAAATAATTTTCAGAATCATTCAATGGCTGATAAGTTCCATCCTTTCCTTTTACTTGAATCGATAAAACCCTTTTACCAACTGGTTTTCTGCTGTCATAGGTGAATTTTAATCCGGATACGTGGAGGAATCCACCATTAGATTCAGGAACAGAGCTAACGCTGTGTTCTAGGGCAGCTTTAATTTCTGAACCTTTTAAATTTAGAATAGCTAGCGCGTTTCCAAACGGCATGACCGTTTGAACTTCTGCTAATGTAATCGGACCAGCATCAATCGAATCTCGAATCCCGCCTCCATTTTGCAGGGCGATAACGGTATTGGGATTAATTGTTTTTGCTTTGGCCAACATTCCGTCTGTAATCAAATTGCCTAGATTCGTTTCTTTAGTACGAACATCTGTCCTTTCACCATCCAGTTGAGCAGCGGAATTTCCGACTATCACCTTTTTCTTTTCGTCAATCTGTTCTTTATATGGCTTTAATAAAGATGCTGCTTCAGCATCATCTTGAAGCACATAAGCATCATGGTCTTTTTGATCGATCTCAATAAGATGGCCGTCTTCGCCAACTACTTTCCCTTTCTGATCAAATTCAACATCTAGCGCTCCAAGGTACTTATTGTATTCATTGGCTTGAACGATAACCGTTGGCTCTTCTCCTGTTGTATCCACAACTGGTTTTTCAAGCTTATCGTGGGAATGCCCCCCGACGATAACATCAATCCCTTCTACTTTCTTCGCTAATGTAAGATCGTTATCACCGCCGCCATCGTTAAAGCCGATATGAGTTAATGCTATGATTTTATTCACTCCTTGAGCCTTGAACGCATCAACCGCTTTTTCCGCCGATTTTATATAATCCTCGAACGCAATATCTTTGCCAGGGCTGGAAATATCTTTCGTTTCAGCCGTTGTCAGACCGAAAATTCCGATCTTTTCTCCATTCACCGTTTTTACAATGCCATTATAAATTTGACCATCTTTAGGTTGAGTTGATATTTCATCATGTGAACTGGCCTTTAAATGAAGATCATTTGAGAAATTCACATTGGCGCTAACAAACGGAAAATGCGCTTCTTTCACGAAGTTAGCCAGTGTTTCTGTTCCTTTGTCGAATTCATGATTCCCAAATGTCATGGCATCATAGCCAATGTAATTCATAAACTTCAAATCTGCTAACCCATTAAATTCATTAAAATACAAAGTTCCGGAAAAAACATCCCCAGCACTTACTAACAGTGAATTCGGATGCTCTTGTCTTTCTTGTTTAATCGCTGTAATGGTTCGTGCTATATTGTCTAAATGTGCGTGAGTATCATTGGTATGCAAAATGTGCAAATCAAATTTTCCTTTTTTCGCAAGATTTGATTGGTGTAAAAAGATCGCATAGTCTCCACGTTTGATATAATGATTTACCCCAAATTCCTTAGAAGAAATGCCTTTTGTGACTTTGTTGGCAACTAATGCACTTACAGCAGGCTTGTATCGTTCGGAAAGGTCAGAAAATGAATTCGCCGAAGAACCCATCAGATGAAATCCTTTCTTCAGCCAAATGGCCAGTTCTCCCCGAGTAATGTAGAGATTAGAACCAAAAGTCGTTTTTGTTTTTCCGGAGGTGATTCCCGCTGCTTTTAAAGCATTGACAGCCCCTTTTGCGTTAGCAGGAACATCTTTGAAACCTGATTCTGGAGCTTCTTTCGTGTTCAGATCAAGCACGTTTGCAAGTAAAACAGCTGCATCTACACGCTTTATATATTCGTTGACACCGAATGAAGTCTCAGTTAGCCCTTTCGCCCCTTTTGATACAACAAAATCTACTGCATCCTTATAACGGCCAGTGACATCTGTGAAACTAGCTGCAGACACAGAAGAAACAACCGAGGTAAAAACTGCTGAGGCTGCCACAGCCGCTGCAAACTTTTGGTAAGCCTTTGAAATAATAGGCATTTCATAATCCCCCTTAAAACTTATTAAGTTGACCAAGCTTAACCCCTTTTACTATGCTTCTCACTCCTAATTGACATGTTTGAAAAACTAGAATCGTAAGGTAATGTTTTGTCTTATTCTATCAAACCGTTAGACTTGGAGATGGAAATTCAATATTTTTTTACATCATTTTTACATTTTATATAAAAATTTCATTATTTTACAAAAAATTATTAACCCCCTTAAAATCATGATTTTGACCTTTCTTTTCAAACCTAGTATCAGCGAAAAGGTAGCAAAAGAAATACATACCTGTTTGTTTATTACCAACGGTGGACGTTTAAAACGGGGAATTTCATTTCGTTGCTGACAAGCCTCCAAAAAAGGGACAATAAAGAAAAATATCTTCTGCTTAACCTTGCGAAAGTTTCACTTTTTACAATTCATTCTCCTAAAAAATCAGTATAAACACTTCCTTTTTTGAAAAACTACTAATAGCTTAATGGATGGGAGGATTATTATGAAAAGCGCGGAAAATAAAACTACTGACAGCTTGAATCAAGAGGAATCTGATAAAACGACGCAAGGTTTAAATCAACTCATTGAAATCATTAATGCAAAAGGGGATATCGGTGAATTAAATCATATATTGGAACAATCAGAAACGGGCGCTGATCTCGATGAACAAAAAACGGAATAATCTTCTTTCAACTAATCTTTAGGCAAGGATTTGCATTCAAGCAATCAAATAACCCCAATATCTCGATCATATGCTTCAAAGCTTATACACAATGAATCCGCTTTTAAGTTTTTATAAAAAAGGCTCGTCACAATGGTCAAACGCCCCAATGTTCCGAGCCTCTTTTTCGCATGAAAAAAGAAAATGGAAAACTAGCATTCAATGATCATTCAGAAAGAGCGATTTTTTAAAGGTAAATATGGAATACCCTTCTTTAGCTTTGGCCTTTAGACAAACCGCTTTTAAATACCCAAAGTCGGCTGCCCATAAAAGTAATGGCCATCCCACACAATGTTGCAAAAATCTTACTTACAGCCAACGGCCATTCAAACTTTTGCTTAAATAAAGAAAGTAAAAGAAGAGTAGTCGCATAGGCAGCCAAATTAATGGTTAGAAATCGAAGCAGCTCTTGAATGTTAGCTTTTTCTTCTGCTTTAAAAGTCCAATTCCTGTTCCATATGTAGCTATTGATCATACCGGCAAGATAAGAACATCCTTGTGCCCATAAGTAATGGACATGTAAACCGGTGAGGACAAAAAAGACGATAAAATCAATAAGTGTATTTCCAACTCCTACCGTACAAAACTTCAGAAGCATTCCCATTTTTTCTTTTAGATGATCCCACATAAAGATACCTCCTTCGTCTTTTGACCGGAAGGCAAAAATCATAGCCTGTCACGTCATTCGAACGCTGTCAGGATTTCACCAAAATTCGAGGAGGCCTGATTGGGAGCTGGACCTCCTCGCTGATCAATTCTCGGATGTTTTAGGAGCAGGAGATGACTGTTTTGCTTCTTTTGTATACAAGTCCGTTTCGATCGCGTATCGAGGACGTTTTTTTACTTCTTTAAAGATTTTTCCAATGTATTCTCCAATCAGTCCAATCCCCAATAATTGCAAGCCCCCAATCAACCAAATGGAGAGCATGAGAGAAGTCCATCCTGATACGGTATGGTGCCGCCATTCTTGAATAAGAGCATATCCGCCAATCAAAATACTTAAAAGAATAGAAAGAAACCCTAATAACGTCACAAATCGAATGGGAGCTACACTAAACGATGTAATTCCATCAAAAGCGAAGGCCAGCATTTTTTTCAAAGGATATTTAGATTCCCCGGCGAAACGTTCCTTTCGATCATACATCACTTTAGTAGATGGGAAGCCGATTAACGGCACAATCCCTCTAAGGAAAAGGTTCACTTCTTTATATTTTAGTAATTCTTCCAAAGCTCTTTTACTCATAAGACGAAAATCTGCATGATTAAAAATAAGGTTAATGCCCATTTTGTTCATGAGCCGATAAAACGCGACAGCGGTTGTCCGTTTAAAAAACGTATCGGTATCTCGTTTATTTCGTACTCCATACACAATGTCATAACCTTCCCAATATTTTTCTACAAACGTACGGATGGCACGAATATCATCTTGCAAATCCGCATCAATGGAAATCACGCAGTCGGCTTGTTTGCTGGCGGTTGCTAATCCCGCCAACAAGGCATTTTGGTGCCCGACATTTCGAGCAAGCTTTAAACCTTTTACATAAATATTTTGATTCGTTTCTGCTTCAATCAATTCCCAAGTACGGTCTCGACTGCCATCATCCACAAATAAAATATTGCTTTCTTTTGAAATTAAATGTTCATCGATTAATTCTTTGATCACCTGTGTTAATTGTTTAGACGTTTCTTGAAAAACTTCTTCTTCGTTATAACAAGGAACGACGATGGTTAAAACTGGGTAATTCAAAGAAATTCCTCCTCAGAATTCTTTATTTTGCTTTGTATAAATAAATTCTCCACGCTGAATTCGGTTCGTCGAAAGCCTTTAAAAAGTGAAGGCCGTCCTCCTCCGCATTCATAATAGGTACGGATGAAAATATATACTGTCCGCCCATTTTCTTAAATTGATCAATGTTCAATTGAAGATGATGAATTTTTTTCTTGCTATTTTTTCGGAAGTCGTAATGCTTTCCTAATTCACTTACAAAAATATAACATCTGCCGCCCCATTGATCAAAGTATGTCTCCAACTGCTTATTTTTCTCCAGTTCTTTCGCAATGATTTTCCTAAATTGGTGCTTGTACGACAAAGGATAAAAATTATTATAGGTATCCAATGTGTAAAACCCGTTATACTGGGCAATGGCAGGGTGAAGCCCTATGCTCGCCACCCGATAAGAAGATTTTGGTTTTCCGATATATTTCGCTATTTCTTCAAACTGATGAGTGGCATAAAACTGTTTAAACGACGGCGAGTGATTGGCACGATAATAAATCTCTGGA
Source organism: Bacillus sp. FSL W8-0223 (assembly GCF_038006805.1). Classification (NCBI taxonomy): domain Bacteria; kingdom Bacillati; phylum Bacillota; class Bacilli; order Caryophanales; family Bacillaceae; genus Bacillus; species Bacillus sp. FSL W8-0223. The sequence continues at coordinate 1,224,534 of NZ_JBBOVX010000001.1, read as the reverse complement.
TTGGCTGCAAAAAGTATAAGAAGCTGCAGCACTAAACATACCTTCACAAATCTTTTCCATTGAACCCCTTTTTTCCAGAGAATATAAGCACCTACCGCGAACATCATATAAATGATCATTGGCCGTAAAAAATGGAAACGAGCAAAATTAAACGTATTTAGCAATTGATACCTTTCTTTTAATGGCTCCCATCCTTTGTAAAACCAGAAGGCATACCAGACCGATAATACGAAGTTAAGGATAAACAAACGAACATAGTTTCTTTCTTGATTCCATTGTTTCTTCTGAATAATGATCGCCATGACGATAAAAGAAAGCGGAACAATCACAAAAGTGTGCAGGGTCATTACGTGCGTATGCCCTAAGAAATAGTTCTTAAACACAAGACGAACAGAATGCCAAAATCCTAATTTAGAACTGACAAATTCATTCCGGCTCGTCGGTTCTGTCGGAAACACCAGCGAATAAACCAGCCGATATTCAATTGCCAAAAAAAGGAAAGTCATATACGCTATGCTGCCAAAAAACTTGAGATTCCAATCACGTTTGACCATCACATCGCGCAGCCAAAGGAGTCCCATGGCTACCAGAAAAAAGAAAAACCCTAAAACGAAGCTTGAATAGAAAGGAAGCAAAGTAATCGTCAACCATTCTTTCCAAGTCGCTTTTCGTTCTCTTATATTCAAAAATGCCCATAAAGCAAGCGGCTGTCCAAGCGTGCTTAACATGCCGGAAGGCCAAAAAGGAGTCAGCGCAAAAGCAAGCGACACTCCCACTCGAATTAGATAAGCATCGTCTGCTTTAACAAAGTGCTTTTTTAAAAGCAAATACATGCCTATAAAAGCGAATACCCGTGTGATCGTTTGGCTTAATGCGTAAGCTAACATTGGAGGAAACAAATGATGCAGCCATTCGATCCCACTAAACTCCGTACCGTATGCATTACGCGGCAACCCATTGATTACTTGTGGAATGGTAGCATTAACAGGTCCGAATAATTCCCCGCTTCGCTTTAACACCCTATACCAAGCAATGTTCGAGTCCATATTATCATGAACCCGAATATGTGAATTTTCCCCTAATACATACATAGGAAGGAGATATACTCCAATTAATGCAAAAGCAATAATAATCCATTTTTGTTCTTTCGTCCAATTCGAAGCTAATTTTGCCATCATTCCGTATACACGCACCCCATCTATTTGTTTTAAACCATTCTCTCTTCTTGTTTTATCAGTTGTTTCAATTTTTCTAGTATAGGCTCTCTTAATTCTTCATTTTTTAAAGCAAACTCAATAGTCGTCAAAATAAAGCCCAATTTTTCTCCGACATCATATCGTTTCCCTTCAAAGCAGTAGCCAAACACTTTTTGAGTCTTGCTCAATTTTTGAATGGCGTCGGTAAGCTGAATTTCTCCCCCTGCCCCTCTTTCTTGTTTTTCTAGGTAAGAAAAGATTTCTGGCGTCAGAATATAACGACCCATGATCGCTAAATTAGAAGGGGCTTGTCCTCTTTTCGGTTTTTCCACTAAATTTTTGATTTCATACAGTCGGCCATTCTGAGCCATCGGGTCAATCATTCCATAACGATGACTTTCTTCCAAAGGAACAGGCTGAACGCCAATGACGGATGCTCCCGTTTTTTCATATACATTCATTAGCTGCTTGATGCAAGGAGTTTCCGATTCCACAATATCATCCCCTAATAACACGGCAAAAGGCTCGTCTCCAATAAATTTACGAGCACACCAAACCGCATGGCCCAAACCCAACGGTTCTTTTTGACGAATGTAATGGATGTCAACCATGTTCGATGATTGCTGAACCTTTTCCAACAAATCCAGCTTTCCTGTGTCATAAAGGTTTTTTTCTAATTCAAATGCATGATCAAAATGGTCTTCTATCGCGCGTTTTCCTTTGCCGGTCACGATGATAATATCCTCAATCCCAGAATGAATGGCTTCTTCCACAATATATTGAATGGTAGGCTTATCAACAATGGGAAGCATTTCTTTTGGCATCGCTTTTGTCGCAGGCAAAAAACGTGTTCCCAACCCGGCAGCCGGGATGATCGCTTTTTTTACTGATTTCATGACGTTGCACTCTCCCTTGGATGAAAAATTGGTCTTTTTATCATTTTCACCATTCGTTCAACGGTAGAAAAACTCATATCTTCTAAAAATCCTATCTCGCAAGAAAAAAGAATTTAGCCTTTGTTTATTTTCGGGAAGAATCCATTATGAGTTCGGAAGTTAGGCGATCATGGATACAGTCCATTCACTCGTCCTTTCCATCCACCGTACGATCAAAATGAAATGTCATCATGATGATGACATTCTAAAAGACCTATCTATACCATTAAAAGTTCTGCCGGAATTTTTTATTTTCTATCCATTATTACAATATAGATAATTTCTCAAACCCATTCTTTGAAAATAATAGAATAGATCGCACGACTTCTCCAAGCTCCCGAAAGATCGGCATTGTAACCATTTCCCCCTTCATCCATTCCACGTTTTATTATAATCCCGGTTTCAAGACGAAAAAGCAGTAATCCCGGCAAAGGCTGAAAAGGAGATTGAAAAAGAGTCCTTATACAGGTTAATGAAAAAGCAGACTTTTGACAATAGAGAACGCCAGTGGAAGAATGAATCTAGAACATGCTCACTATTACATCTTATTCATAAAAAAACCTTTACGAATCCTCATTTTATGCTGAAATTCGTAAAGGTTTTACTCATTCATGATTTTATGACAGTGCATCTGATGGATGAACACAATTTTATTTTTTTAAGTTTTTCAATCTATCCAACAAAAGTATGAAAAAGGATAAAAAGATTTAGTAAAATGACTAGCGTTGCGACAATCCAGCTAATGACGGTTGTCATGCGATGATTCACAAGAATCCCCATAATTTTTCGCTTGCTTGTAAAAATAATGAGCGGAATTAAAGCGAAAGCAATGCCAAAAGATAAAACAACTTGGCTGACGACCAACGCTTTTGTAGGATTAATGCCGCTTATAATAATGGCCAACGGCGGCACCATCGTAATGAATCGCCGGACATAAATAGGTATTCTTTTGTTAATAAATCCTTGCATCACCACATCACCGGCCATCGTCCCGACGGAAGAGCTCGACAAGCCAGCAATTAACAAACCAAAACCAAAAAAAGCGGCAGCTGCAGTACCGGATAAATGATGGAAAAGGTAAAAGGCTTTGTCCAAATCTTCTACAACATAACCATTTTTATGGAATAAGGCCGCGGCTACAATCAACATGGCCATATTGATGGCACCCGATATTAACATCGCAAAAAGGATGTCCAAAAACTCAAATTGAAATATTTTCTTTTTCTCTAACTCGCCTTTTCCCACTATACGATTTTGAGTCAAAGAAGAATGAAGGTAAATAGCATGAGGCATGACCGTCGCCCCGAGAATGCCGGAAGCGAGCAGAACACTGTCTGCTCCTATAAACTTCGGCGTCAACAAGCCTTCGGCAACGGCTCCCACATCAGGTTTTGCCAGAACCATTTGGACGGCAAACGATAAAACCACCATGGAAATCATGACGACAATCACGGTTTCCAATGAACGAAAACCACGTCGCTGACATTCCAAAATCACAAAAGATGCAATAGCGGTGATAAGAGCGGCAGGAACCATAGGCACCCCGAAAAGCAAGTGAAGCCCTAATGATGAACCAATAAACTCAGCCAAATCCGTTGCGATGATCACTAATTCACTTTGAATCCATAAAAAGACGGAAACAGGTTTTGAAAAATATCCCCTTGCTACCTCAGGCAAGTTACGGCCTGTTGCAATTCCTAATTTAGCGGATAAAGATTGAATCAGCACCGCCATTAAATTGGATGCCGCAATCACCCATAACAACGCATAGCCATATTTAGATCCCGCTGTGATATTGGTTGCAAAGTTGCCCGGATCCATATAGGCGACAGAAGCAATAAACGCCGGACCCAAGAAAGGAAAAATGCCTTTCCATCCTTTGATTTTGCCCTCTAAAACCGCCTGGGCTGTATAAATAATTTGTTTATTCTTATCATGATTGTTCATTACGAATGATCCTCTCAATTTTGCATAAACACCTAAAAGTAATACTTCTACAAAAAAGTTTACTTAAGGAAAAAATAATTGTTTTCATCTTAAATCATTCATGCAAAAATGTAAATTATTTTGCACTAATTCTTACTCGCATAGCCTGGTGAGATACATCCATACATCTTAATCCATTCACCATTATGGCAAAGCATCCATATTCAGTCCATATTTTGTGCTAGAAAGAATTATTCTGTCAACAATGCTCCGTTCAGGACTTATCTATTATGACAAAATATAAAATGTTTTCATTTCTCCTTTCTAAAATCATTTCACGTATAGAATGAAAGAGACATGCATAGGCCCGTTATAAAAAAACAGCACTCTTTCACCCGATTTAAGGAAGAGTGCTGCAAGAACGTTTATTGGTTTAAAAATCAACTTCTCAGAGAGCATTGGATTTAAGCTGAAAATATTGGAAAATGATTCAAACTTACACCAAAAGCTGAATCTGATTTCCTGAAGGATCTTTTGTCATGTATATATCGTTTTCTTCTGTCACGGAAGCATCGATTTTCCGCAACCGGTCGATGATTTGATTTCGAGCTTCATCGCTCGGGAGGACAAGAGAAAACTTTTTCAATCCGACGCTATTTTCTGAAGGCGCAGGTATTCCCACCCCGTTCCAAGTATTTAATCCAATATGATGATGATAGCCGCCTGTCGAGATAAATAACGCCTGTCGACCATATCGGCTTACAATATCAAATCCAAGCCCTTCACGATAAAATTGCTCCGTTTTTTGCAATTCGGAAACGTGCAAATGAATATGTCCAATAACTGTATCGGAAGGAAGTCCTTTCCACGATCCATCTCTTCCTTCTGCAAGCAAATTTTCTACATCCAGCGGCTCTGTTGACATGACCACTTCCCCATTGTTCCAATTCCATGTAGATGATGGACGATCTGCATAAATCTCAATTCCGTTTCCGTCAGGATCCGCTAAATAGAGCGCTTCACTTACAAGGTGATCCGATCCCCCTTGCAATGGATAGCGAATTTGAATAAAATGCAGCAATACTTTCGCCAAGTCCGAACGTGTAGGCAGTAGGATGGCAAAATGGTACAAACCGGTTCTATGCGGCTGTTTCGGTATCACATTTTCCGGTTGCTCAATGGTTACCAGAGGCGTTTTTCCATCCGCTGTAAGGACCGCCTTCTTTTTTGATTGTTCCAGTATTTGAAAACCTATCACGTTTTGGTAAAACGCAAGAGAACGTTCTAAATTGGCCACTTTTAAGTCCACTTGTCCCACAAACGTATGGGGCGGGATGAAATTCCATATTAATTCCCTCTCTTTGAATAAATAATGAAATTCATTTACTTACCTTCAGTTGTAAAAAAGTAGTTTTCAAAATTTATATAGTTACTTTACGTAAGTAATTTTATTATTGTAATTAAAAACTGTAAAGTAACAATCTTGATCATGAAAAATATATTTGAAAATACATGAATGAGGTGGTCATTCGTGCCTTGCCGTTATAATAGTATGTTTTTATTCTTTTAAAGCCAAAACAGACAACGTTCAAAAATGATTCCATTCAACCTGCTTCCATTTTCCGATTGTTAATGTTGCTGCTATGTTTTCCTCATTGTTCAATTCAGCCAAACATTTCTCATTTGCTTATTGTCCACAAAGCTGCTCCATTTCGCATCATCATCTTTTTCAAAATTCGCACAAAATATCAGAATACATGGTTTTTAGATATCAAAACATTTCTTGATACCATTTAGCAGCGGCTTGAATTTCATCCAATGTTAATTGATGGCCTTTATTCTCCCAGTGAATGTCAACTTTCGCATGTGCTTGTTCTAATAAAAGTTGAAGTTCCGATGATTCCTGCGGAGAACAGATGGGATCATTTGTGCCCGCTGCGATGAATACCTTTGTCTCTGACAGATGCGGCAAATCAATCCCTCTTCTTGGAACCATCGGATGAAAGAGAATGGCTCCTTTCAACGCATCTTGATAATGAAACAGTAAGCTTCCGGCGATATTAGCTCCGTTGGAATATCCAATAGCCACTATATTTTTTCGATCGAATGAATACTTCTTTGATGCTTCGTCTAGAAACTCATATAATTCTTTCGTACGGAACACAAGATCTTTTTCATCGAATACGCCTTCCGCCAATCTTCTAAAGAAACGAGGCATTCCGTTTTCCAGCACATTTCCGCGTACACTTAAAACGGAAGCATCCGGGTCGATCATACCGGCCAGAGGCAATAGGTCCGATTCATTGCCCCCTGTTCCATGAAGCAAAAGAAAAGTGGGCTTCGCCGGATCGCGGCCTTGTTGAAATAGATGTCTCATGATTTTTCTCCTTTCATACCTCATAACAAGGAAGACGGCTCATTCAATTTCCGATTTTCTTATGGATTGGATCAATGATCGAATCCCAATCATCTAGTCCTGCTTTTAAAAAGAAATTTTTACTTCTGAGTTTTGTCCAATTCTCTTACTTGAATAGACGGCAAAATTTGTTCCAATTTGCTTCTGTACGGTTCATACCACTCAGGCAGCATTAAATTTTCTCCTAATTTTTCCGGTTCTTCATCAATGGCAAATCCCGGTGGGTCTGTGGCCATTTCAAATAAAATTTTCCCATATTCTCTGAAGTAAATAGAGTGAAAATAATTTCTGTCCTGTACAGGCGTTACTTGATATCCGTGTTTTTCGATGCGTTCTTTCCAATCCAACTGATCCTCGTCATTCTCTGTACGCCAAGCGATATGATGGACCGTTCCGACCCCTACTTGACCGCGGCCGGTTGGAGATGTTTTCAAATCAACCACATTCCCAATGTCGCTTGTCGACCGAAAACGGATATATTCTCCTTCCTCTCCTGCTTGTTCAAGCCCCAGTACGTTTTCGAGCAATTCAGCTGTTTTTTCAGGATCGGCAGAGAAAAGAACGGCTCCTCCAAAACCTTTAATGGCGACATCAGAGGTCACGCCGCCAAAACTCCATTGGCTGTTGTCTCCTTCTTTTCTCTCCACCAATTCTATTTCCAACCCATGAGGATCGCTCAAACGTAAATATTGTTCGCCAAATCGTTCTAGTTTGGAAAATGGAACGTGGAATTTCTCGAGCCTTTGTTCCCAAAACAGCATAGCGCCTTTTGGAACAACATATGTTGTCACTCCCACTTGTCCGTCGCCGATTTTCCCTCTGCGCCCATCTGGCCATGGGAAAAAGGTGATAATCGTGCCCGGTTTTCCGGCTTCATTGCCAAAATAAAAGTGGTAAGTGCCCGGATCATCGAAATTAATCGTTTTCTTCACCAATCGCAATCCCAGCACACCAGCATAAAAGTCGACATTTTCCTGCGGATTCCCCACAATGGCTGTGATGTGATGGATCCCTTTTGTTTTCTTCCCCATCATTCTTCTCTCCTTGAATAGATTGATTCCTTTCCTGATGAAGCAAGTATGGATCATTTTCTAAAAATACAAGTATCTTCCTCGCTTTTGCATGTTAAAAAAGAAGGGGCAAATTTTCTATAATGGATTCTATAATGGCTGATTCACTCTATTGCCCCTCCATACTCATTTACTTTAAATTCTCTTTTGATTCCCTCACATTTTGGACAAAATCGTTTTAGAAAAGAACGGCATCCAAAGCATATTGGCCAGGACCTGTAAGAGCAACCCCAATGGCAACTGCAATTAATATAAGATTCAATTCATAACCATTTTGTGTCGCCCAAAATCCATTCGGTCCGTGAACTTTTGCAATCGCAACGATCATGGTCGCAGCGATCATGATTCCCGCAAGAGGTGTTAGTAATCCTAGAGCGAATAACAATCCCCCTGCAAATTCTGCTAAACCGGCCAGAAAAGCCATCGTTGCACCTGGTTTAATGCCAATCGATTCCATCCATTGACCGGTGCCCTTTATTCCATAGCCTCCAAACCAGCCGAACAATTTTTGAGCTCCATGGCCGACAAACGATAATCCAATCACTAAACGAATAATTAACAAACCAATACTCATCATCATTTTCTCCTCCTTTAAAATTTATTTTGATCTATATTGAAGGGGCCCATTCTCGCCCCGTGCTTAGGGTGCGCTTTCCTTATTCATACTAAGGAAACGTTCCACTATTCCATCCTGTCTAAAAACCAACAGACATCATCATCTTGTTATTTCCACCCCCCTTATATTCGTTTTCTTCCACCTCATTATCTTAAATCCAAGTATCTTGAATTTGAGATAATAGTAACGCACATCCAATCTTTTGTCAACTCTTATGTTGTAGATTGGAAAATTTTATTGAATGGTATTTTTTGTTCAATCCGCAAAAGGAAAGAACAAAATAAAAATGAGCGTGATGGCAGGATCAAATAAAGCATTTATCGTATAGTGAAAAAATTATGAGATCGATCAAAACCTCCATAAAACATTGGTTTCCTTTGAATTTTATTTTGATTGTTCACATAGTATTCGAATAAAAGCTGTTTCTTCCTGCCGAATCAACACCCAAATAACAGGAATTTTTCTTTTTATGCTAAAAAAGGTTGTGCCCTATAGTGGACACAACCTTTTGGATCCGGCAAGCTCTTCCTGACATCGGTTGAACTCTTTTTTTTCCATTAATCCAATTCTGCTAATTTCGCTTTTAAATATTCGATTGACGTTCTTGCATACCAATCAGGTTCTGATTGTCTCGTATGAAATCCTACTTCCATTGACAAATAACCGTTATAATGAATATCTTTTAACGCTTTTAATAAAGATGGAAAATCGCCTCTTCCTTGTCCGGGCGGAAGTCGGTCATGATCAGAAATGTGGACGTGGTGAAGGTATTCTCCCATTCGATAAGCATAATCGCTTGGCACTTCATTTCTGTATAAAGCATGGAAAGTGTCAAACATTACTTTTACATTGGATAAGCCTGTTTGTTCCCTTAAAAGCAAGGCATCATCGGCTGTTTCAATTAAATTGCTGTCCGCAGGAGTAGGTTCTACTACCATCGTCACCCCATGTTTTTTGGCGAAATTGGCTACATCTATTAAACCTTGCAAACTATAATTCCACGCATCTTGTTGAGAAGTGCCATGGACAACCCAGCCGGCAACCCAGATAACGGTTGGACATTCCCATTCAGAAGCTAGCCGTACCACTTCTTTGTAATGGTTGATGGTAAACTTTCTTTCTTCCGCCAGAGGAGAACTCGGATTCATCCCCGGCCCGCCGCCTGGAGCGGGCAACATTGCTGATACTTTTAAGTTCTTTTCTTTTAATAACTCAACTTTCGCACACAGAAATATTTAAGCATTGCTTGATATAATTAGGTATAGTGGCCAACCATTTATTCATTTGATTTTTAAAGATGTCCATGTTCAAAGAAACCTCGGCTTCCGCCAAAGTTTGGAAAAGGTCAATAAGTGATTGAAGGGCAGTAATAAAATCTATGTCTTTTACATCTTCGCAAAGGATGTAAAAAAGGTTGCCAATCGTCTTAGGATCCTCCTCTTTTCGCATTTGCCAAGCAATGAGAATATATCGTGTAAAAACAATGGTTGTATGGCTAATTAACATGTCGTAGGAACGTCCCTGGAATTCTTTCTCTAAATTTAAAAGGGATTTATTGCATTTGAAGAAGACTTCAATGTCCCAACGCATGCCGTAAATACGAATGATCTCTTCATTTTCTAATGTTGTATCTGTGCTGAGAATGGCAAGCCATTCGCTCCGTTTATTACGGTTTCGTACAAATAGAATTTTTACTGGAATTCCATTGTCTAAAGTAGCATAAACGGATCCGCGAATGTCTTTTTTACCCATGTGAGGTTTTGCCAATTTGTAAAGTTGATTCAGTGTGAAACGTTCACCATTGTAAACGTATCGCTGCTTTAATTGCTTCACCAAGCCAATGACAAATAACCCTTTGTTCGTAATCTTCTCAATTAAAGGCGCTTGTGTAAACCAGGAATCCATGAGAACATAGTCAGCTATAATCCCTTTTTCAAGCGCATGATCAAGTAAAGCTGAAGCCACGTCCGGTTTTGATTTCAGAGCTTCCTGGCGACGCTTATAGCCAGATGTTCGTTTATCAATATTGGTATTGATTTCTTGCAGGCGATTTTCCTTTTTCGGTGAACTTAGAAGAGCAAAATCAACGGGAATAAAAGTAAAACTATCGGTCCAGCCAAGGGTAAGCATTTGAAACCCTTTCAAGTACTGATGGGTAGAGTGATCAAAAACCTTAGCCAACAGTTCAACCGACTTACTACGGTTTCTTGAAAAGACAGAATCATCAATCACAAAAGCTGTGACACGATCTTTTGAAGTTAATGGTTGAAGCAGACGGATCATTTCACTGCTTAATGAAAGCAGAAACTTTCTCCAATGATAGGTTGGTGTATTTAAAAAGCGATAGACTGTATCCTTTCCGGGCAGATCCTGAGATCGTTTACTCATAAAAGCACGAAACCAGTTCTTATATTGGAAGACTAAAAGAAAAATCAGTTTGAAAACAGTAAGACAAGAATACCCGGAAAGTTTCGTAATATTCGCTTTTCTTAAATGATATCCAATATTTAATTCGGAAAATCCTTGTTTAATTTCTTTTGGTAATTGCGCAAAGTAGTCTTTATTCGTTATCATAGTGGTGACACCTTTCTTTTGGATTTGGTTTCGTCACCAATATTTTACCAAAAGAATAGGTGTCTTTCTTTATGTTTTAAAAAATGTCAAATGATAATTTTGTACTTCCCAAAACCATTTACATCAAGCATTTAAACAAGATTTTGGACTGCGAAAGCTGAGTTATATAATAAATAAGACTCTACCACCTTATTCATATTGGGCAGAGTATCATTACTGAAAATCGAATAAGATTGAACCCCTTTTTTCATCTAGTTTCATTCCCTTTTGTATGGAGAGCACGATTTTCTTATGATTAGTTGATCTTCCAGTATATACTGATTTTTTTGCATTTCTTCTTTATTGATTAATCTTATCAATAGTTGCATGGCCAGGCTCCCAATCTCAAACGTCGGCTGCGAGATGGTCGTAAGGGGCGGTTCAAAAATCGCCGAGAATTTTATATCATCAAATCCAATGACCGAAATATCATCGGGAACATGCAGCCCTTTCGATTTTATGGCTTGTATGGCTCCAAAAGCCATTTCGTCATTAGCCACAAACACACCGGTCGGGGGATTCATAAGGGCTAAAAATTTCATCATAATGTTAAAGCCGCTCTCGTACGAGAAATCTCCTTCTTGTACCAAAACCGGTTCCACTTCCAGATTATTTTGCGCCATTCCTTGATAAAATCCTTTTAATCGATCTTTCCCCAACACGACATTGAGGGGTCCCGAGATAAACCCTATTCTCTTATGCCCCAATTGAATTAAATGTTCCGTTGCCTTTCGGGCAGCACTTACATTGTCAATTGAAACGGTTGGAATATTGGAACCCTCAATATACTCACATGCCAGAACTACGGGATATTCATGGGCGATTTCTTCAATGAGATGCGGATCAACTCTTGCCGTTAATAAAATCATGCCATCCGCTTTTTTTTGACGAAGTATATTGAAATAACCTTTTTCTCTTTCAATATGATTGCCCGTATCCGCTAATAAAACCTGATATCCATTTTCGATGGCTACAGATTCAATTCCTCTTAGCACCTTTGAAAAAAAGGGGTTCGTAATATCAGGCACAACCACCAAAATAGTTTTGGTTTCGAGCCTCCTTAATTGCCGGGCTAATGCATTCGGCTGGTAATTTAATTCTTTAATAGCTTTTAACACTTTTTTCGTCGTTTCTTCTTTTACTGTTTCCGGTTTCGATAACACTCTCGATACAGTAGCCGTTGAAACATTGGCTCTTTTTGCTACATCTTTGATACTGACCATTGCACAACTCTCTTTCTTTTTATTCTATGTTGCTTAATTGTATTCGATTACATTGCGAATGACAACTTCTGTTAAAGACTTTGAGAAAAACAGCTGAAATGAAAAAAAATATACTTAGGCAAGGAATACTTTAATCTATCCATGTGAAATAACGTCATCCCTATGAATAGATCTATGAAAATGAAGTGGTGATTGACGCATAAGCTCTTTTCATTTGCTTCTAAAGAGACAATGTATGTTTCCACAAAAATATGAAAGTTAAAAGTAATGAAAAGAATACTGGTAAACATCCTTGTAGCTATTTTTATGATGATAGGTGTTCTAGTATATTATACCAATAAATTGTCAATAAAATAGTAAAAATATCATTCTATTTTATTATTTGAATAGTTTTTATATTCATTTGCTTAAATATATGTCTTTTCGTATAGTATTTTGAACGGAATGTTTTTTCAGCTATTTTTCTTCTCGGCCTAGGATGATCCATTTGAAAAATCTCACAAATCTTCTAAAGAAGATAATCCCATCTTATTCCTGAATCCCAAAGGCTCCTTGTTAAGGGACATTCATTATGAGGTTTTGGAAAAGTCTTTACTCCACAGTAAAGTGATGCGTATCTCTTATAGGTTCTTGCAGCTTAGACCCGACAAAGGTAGCTGCCTTAGACAGAAGAGTGAATTATGGATCTCACATAGTTTAAAATTTTTTGATTTTTATCAATTTTCATTGCGAAAATGCACTTTTTAATACTAATATATAGATGTATTCTAATTTTCATTTTTTTCCACTACAGATTTTTTATCATTCAAGAATTAAAATAAAACTACTTTTCTGTGGTTTGGCAGCTTGGCCTTTTCCTTAGAAGAAAATGAAATTGATCTCCAAAAGAAAGGTAGGATCCTATTGATTAAACTAGTCTTAATGGATTTAGATAATACATTATTGCCCTTTCAATCGTATTGGGAAGAAGCAAATAAGGATGTTTTCCACTCTTCTCATTTAACGAAAAACCTTGATTATCATAAATTTCTCTCTTTATTTAAAAGATATGATAAAGAATTATGGAACCTCCATTCCCAAAATGTCATATCTTTAGATGAATTGCGCCAACAAAGATTAATAAAAACGTTAAACGATTTTCAAATGGATATTACGGTCGAAGAATCTCAGCAGTATTTTCAAGAGTTTTTTCAGAATTTATTAGATAGAATCACTCCAGACTTTACGCTACATAATCTGTTGACGTCCATAAAAAGCCATTATGAACTTGCGATTTTAACAAACGGGAAAAAATCAGAGCAAAAAGAAAAAATAAAGAGAATGGGACTGGATCAAATCATTAAACCTACCCATATTTTTATTTCAGAGGAGATCGGTTTTGAAAAACCCGATCCTAAAGCATTTTATTATGTTTTAGATAAATTAAATAAGAATCGTGAAGAGGCTATCTACGTTGGAGATTCTTGGTTAAATGATATAGAAGGTTCGGTGAAAGCCGGTCTTAAAGCTGTATGGATCCATCCTTCTTCCACTTTGCCAGACCCTTCTTATCATTCAAAAGTGTATATATGCCCGTCTATTTTAGAACTGGAAGAAGTTTTACAAACGATCCAGATCCCAAACTAAACTCAACAAAGTAACAATGTCTAAAGCTCTTTTACGGGACAATTGGATGAGATGATGTTCTAAATTTAGCAAGACAAAAAAACGCTTCTTTCTCCTTATTAGAAAGTTCGAAAAAAGTTTATGTTCTTTTAGTACAATCTTTTCTAAGAAATATATGTATATACAGCAAGTGCAAAAAAGGAGCTCTTACATGATCATTAAACATTATTCTTTTACCATTAAATAAAGAAAGTATGGAACTCCAATGATCGACACAACGATTCCAACCGGTATCTCTGCGGGTGCTACAATATTTCTTGCGATCGTATCGGATATTAACAAAAGGAGCGTCCCTACTAAGGCTGACACGGGCAATAACAACTTATGTTTCGGACCTACTAATTTTCTGGCAATATGCGGAGAAATCAGACCTAAAAAAGAGATCGTTCCTGCGACAGAAGTAGCGACTCCGGCCAATGCAACCGCAAAAAGAATCAGTATCCGTCGTGCTTTTTCCACTTGAACGCCTAATCCGATGGACAAGTGATCGCCTAAAAGGAAAACATCTAAAAATCTTGCCTTATAAATTGCGAAAAACAGAAAGACTATGATCCATGGTAATATGGTGATGACATATATCCAACTAGTCCCCCATATGCTGCCTGAAATCCAAACCATTACTCTATTAAATTCCTGTGTGGTAAATCGAAGTTGAAAGATAATCATGAGAGCTTGAAAAGCAGAGTTTATTCCGATCCCGATTAAAATCAATCTTGTAGGATTGATCCCTTTTTTCCAGGCAAACAAGTAGATGAGCACGGCCCCCAATATCGATCCAAAGAAAGCTACAACAGGCATCGTCCATATAGTTAAATTACTTACCCCGTCGTAAACATTCCCGTTCATAAAATATATGTACATCACGACAGCTAACGCCGCTCCCGAACTAATTCCCATGATGCCAGGATCCGCTAAATCGTTTTTGGTGATGCTTTGAAGAATGGCGCCAGATACGGCTAAAGCGGTACCTACCAGTATCGCCATCACAATTCTGGGGAGTCTCATACTAAAGAGAACGATTTCTTGTTTTCTAGTACCTTGTCCAAGAAAGGTTTGAACGACTTCCCATGGTTTGATCGAAAAAGAGCCTAATTGTAAACTAATCAGAATCGTGAATAGAATAAGAATTATAAAAACCGTTGTAATCCAAATCACTCTTTTCCGTTTACCATATGTGATCATGACACTCTAGCACCCTTTCTTACAAGATACAGAAAAAACGGCACTCCTAATAGAGCTGTTATGGAACCTACGGGAGTTTCGTAAGGCTGATTGATCATTCTTGCGATGATATCGCTAAACACTAGCAAAGTAGCCCCCAACACAAATGAACAAGGAATAATCAATCGATAATCCGGCCCAACCAAACTTCTTACTATCTGAGGCACTATAAGCCCTACAAAAGCAATATTTCCCGCCACTGCTACGGAACTACCACTTAACAAAATAACGATGATGATTCCCATTATTCTTACAGTATTTGTCTTTTTCCCTAGACCAATCGCAACTTCTTCCCCTAAGCTTAAGATGGTAATGCTCGGTGAAAGGATGATGGCCGCAATGACTCCCCAAATCCCTGCGAAAAAGAGCAACTGGACCCCTTCCCATTTTGCCGTTGTCAATCCACCTACAATCCAAAAACTCAATTGCTGTGATAAATTGTGGTACATGGCAATGGCCACCGCCACTGATATAAACAAAGTCCCGAGCGCTGTTCCGGCTAAAGCCAGCTTGGCGGGATCCACACCATTTTTCGACCTGGAGCTGAGAAAATATACTAGTAATCCACTCAAACTTGCACCTATAAACGCAATAAACATAAAGCCTGCGCCACCTATTTTCGCTTGCATTGCAAAAGCAATGGATATAGTGAGAGTGGCGCCTTGAGTGATGCCTAAAACGGAGGGTTCTGCAATCGGATTCCTTGTCATTCCTTGCATAACGGCGCCTGATACGGCCAGGAATGCTCCAACCAGAGCCGCTGCGACTGCTCTAGGCAATCTCACATCTCTCACAATTTGAGAGTCTAAAGCATGTTTTCTCGTAAAGATACTGTTCATGACGGTCGAAAAACTGATGTCTTTCGCTCCTAGAGAGATGGAAAGTCCAATACCAAAAACCAACAGTATCAACCCAACTATCAAGAGAGAAATCGTCATGATGACTCGCCGAGACGTCAATTTTTGATGATATACTTGTGATATTTCATCCATTGTGTATTTGCTCCTCCTGAAAAAGCAATACGGGCTGACAAAAGGTAGGACTATTCCTTTCGTCAACCCTGCTGATTATCCTATTTCTTTGTTACTTTTTCTTTAATGTCATCTAGCAGAAGTTCTTTTCCGATTGGTTGATAACATTGAGTAAAGTAAGGGGAGCTATTAAGGAATGTTACATTCCCTTCTTTCACAGCTCTCATCGATTTCCACACAGGATTGCTTTCTAAACTTTTCTTATCTGCATCGGTGGCAATCATAATAATGTGGTCGGCATCAATTTTGGATAATCCTTCAATCGTCACTACAGGCAATGTAATTCCTTTTTGTTTTGGCAGATTAGCTGGTTTTTTCAACTTCATGTCATCATAAAGAATGGAACCCACACCGGCATCGGCTAATACAAAAAATTGGCCGCCGCTCGCTAATACGGATAAATACGTTTGATCCCCATTTTTAGCTGCAATTTCTTTTCCATCTTCTTTCGCCTTTTGGTCATAAGCGCTCAGCCATTTTTTGGCATCTTTTTCTTGACCAAATAACTTGGCAACATCCATCATTCTGGCTCTCCAGTCATTTCCATAATCCTTCATTACAACAACGGGTGCAATCTTTTTCAATTGATCATAAATTTTTTCTTGTCTTTCGCTCATGATAATCAAATCAGGATTCGTATCCAATATCGCTTCTACATCCATCGTATCGTTCATGTTGTAGCCTACAATTTTCGCATTCTTCATTTTATCTTTCAGATAGCTTGGGAACTCTTTTATGTTATAGGCATCACTGTTAGCGGTCGCCACCGGCGTATGACCTAAGATGACCAAGTCTTCGCTGGCACCGGAAATATCCGCAATGCGTTTCGGATTCGCCGGAATTTTCACATCGCCTTTCAGCGTGCTGACCACTCTAGTTTTATTATCCTCTTTGGCTTCTTCTTTTTGATTAGAACATCCGGAAAATATTGAAAATGATAAAAATAGAGCCATGATAAGTGCTAAAGACATTTTGTTCTTCATGGTGTTTCCTCCTACATTTCTTAAAATGACTAATTGATGATGTTATATAAATGGGCTTTTTGAACAATTGCTAGAGTTTTGTATCGACGGAAAGTGAAAGAGAATGAACCCACTCCTGCAATGCTCTTCTCGGTTTTGCTTTCGGTATTTTCTCTTCATCTATGTATCCTAAATGAACAGAACCTATGATTTTTTTAGAAGAAGGGATCCCTAACTCTTTTGCAAATATCGGATCATGAATATAAGGATTAGTCCGCCACACAACCCCTATATTTTTCTCCCAACATAATAATTGAAGGTTTTGAATAAACGCACAAGTAGCTCCTATGGATTCAAAGTCTTTTTGTTCATCTCCAAAGAGATCCGTTGCTACAATTAACGTAATAGGAGTTGATGAAAAATACTGCTCATACGCCTCTCTTATCTTTTTCACACGCTCTTCAGAATAAGCAGCCAACACTCCGGTTCTTTCGTAACTTTTCATCACACAATTCAAAAAATACTTTTTCTCATCCTCAGTAGATACGATGGTGACAGACCAAGGTTCTACTTTGCTGTGAAAGGGTGCATAAGCAGCCATTTCCAACAAGTGTTCCACTTCTTGCATAGGAATGGGAATTTCTTTTGTTACTCGAATCGTTCTTCTTGACACAATGACCGATTCGATGGCAGATTCCGGTTTTAGCATCTCCATAAGCTCCACCTTCTCCTTATATCAGATCCCCGCCGCTTTTCCAATGTCAAGTTGCTCATCTTTCAGCAAATCGTAAGTCAGACACACAGGCCTTTTGGTTCTCGGATCTTGCACAATTTCTGCGTCAATCTGAAAGACCTTCTTTAATATTTCAGTCGTCATCACTTTCTCTGGTTCCCCTTCACATACGATTCGCCCATCGCACATAGCAACCATATAATCGGCAAATCTCGCTGCATGATTCAAATCGTGCAAAACCATGACAACTGTTCGATCTTCTTTTTTATTTAATTCCTTGAGAAGCTCGAGTACTTCCAGTTGATGCGCTAAATCCAAATACGTGGTAGGTTCATCTAGTAAGATGGAGTCCGTTTGTTGGGCAAGTGCCATGGCAATCCAGACACGCTGTCTTTGCCCGCCAGATAAAGCATCAACCGGACGATCTTTAAATGGTAATGTTCCTGTGACAGTTAACGCCCAATGAATGATTTTTTTGTCTTCCGCTGTTATTCTTCCAAAACCGCTTTGATGAGGAAAACGGCCATATGTGACCAGTTCAAAAACCGTCAGCCCTGATGGCGCATCCGGTGCCTGCGGCAAAATAGCCATCTTCTTGGCAATCTCCTTCGTCGATTGTTTATGAATGGCTTTCCCGTCCAAATAAACAGTGCCCTTCTTCGGTTGCAGGATGCGCGCCAACGTTTTCAACGTAGTGGATTTTCCACAGCCATTAGGACCTATAATAATGGTCATTTTCCCTTCAGGTATTTTCAAATTCAGATCCTCAACGATTTTCCTTTCTCCATATGAAATATCAAGATTTTCAGTAGCTAAGTAAGGCATTGCGATCCTCCTTTCTTTTAAAATGACCCGATCTCCGCCTGTATTGTTTGGTTTTATCCGCGAAATCGCTTTTATGTCATGAAAACCAACTTTTATAATGATAATCATTATCAATTATAAACTTGAAATCGCTAGTGTCAAGATTATTTCTTAAGAAACACAGCTTAGTCCCTTACGTCATTTGTGTGATCCTACGAAAAAAAATCAATAAAGCGAAAGCGGAGAAAATCCCTTTTCAGAAAAAGATAAAATGCAAAGCCGAAACAGGATATAAGGATATCGAAATATCTGATTTTATATTCTTCAAATCAGCGTTAAAAACAAATTCCACACCTATTGCAAAAAAAGTAAGAAAGCTTTTGACTAAAAAGGAACTCGCAGCGTACATGCAGGCTGACTCGACATGTTATGGAGTCAGCCTAGGCTTTTACAAAACGTTTGAGTAAAATCAATCGAGTAAAAATTCAGCCATAATACGATATGATGACATCAATCTTTTTATGAAAAACGTGTATGAATCCAAGTTTCAACAACAAAAAACATTCACAACAACATTCTTCTTAAGATTGCTGATCATTAAGAAAATATTTTTCAATATCATCTAACATTAAATTAGCAGCGATGACACCGCCTGCCGTATTCCAAATAGCATCGTCCACTTTATAAACTTTATGATTCTTCGAAACGGATAAATTTTTGAAAATCGGATCAGAAATCCAAT
Source organism: Bacillus sp. FSL W8-0223 (assembly GCF_038006805.1). Taxonomy (NCBI): domain Bacteria; kingdom Bacillati; phylum Bacillota; class Bacilli; order Caryophanales; family Bacillaceae; genus Bacillus; species Bacillus sp. FSL W8-0223. The sequence goes on along the minus strand of NZ_JBBOVX010000001.1, from coordinate 1,205,381 downwards.
CCTTTTCTAATTCATTTCCTTTATTGTCACCGGTATCATAAGTGAAATAGAAAAGAATGTCGCCATCCATAGCAGACGCACGCTCTTTTGTTACGTGTTGTTCTGCAAAGTCGTTTTTATCTTGTGAGGCAGGGCGAGCAAATCCTAGTTGGTCTAAAATCACTCCAGAAAAGGTGTCTTTATGATAAATCCGAACATCTCCTGGAACAAATCGAACGACAGAAACTTTCATCTTTGTTTTGTCCCCTAGCTTTTGCTTTAATTCCTTTACACGATTATCAAATTTGGCAATGACTTCATTGCCTTCTTTTTCTTTATGTAAAGCTTTCGCATAAAGTTTGAAATTTTCTTTCCAATCCCCGCGTAGTACATCAGAAAAAACAGTAGGCGCAATAGCGCTTAATTGTTTATAAATTTTTTCTTGGCGCATTTTATTCCCAATAATCAAATCCGGTTTCAATGAAGCGATTTCTTCTAAATTTGGTTGGTCTTCTGTACCTACTACTTTGACGCCTTTCATCTGATCTTTAATATGATCATACCAAGGATTCCCTTCCCATGATTGAACAGCTCCAACCGGTTTCACACCCATCGCAAGCAAAGCTTCTGTCCCTTCATTGGTTAAAATTACAACACGTTTCGGTGTCCCTTTAATCTTTGTAGTACCCATGGCATGTTTGACCGTATAGCTGGTGCTCGGAGAAGCGGTGGTTTTCTTCGAAGATGTATCTCCGCTGCTGCTACAAGCTCCCAGAGCAAAGACAGCAACAAGAATAAGTAAAAAAGTAGTTAGTTTGGTAGAAACCATTTGCATATTATTCCCTCCCGAGATAATTGATAGTAATTTTCATTCTCAAATACCATATTATGAGTGATAGAGCCGGTTGTCAATGATTAATTGAAAATGATTATCATAGTCATTGACAGTTTATTATTAATTTTCTAGACTATTAATGAACAAGTATGTTGAAATCGATTAAATAGACAAGGAGAAAGACCTTATGTTAAGCAGCTTTACGACACGATTGGTTGGATTAATCGGGGGATTCATTCTTTTAGCGATTTGTATTGGCTTGAGCATCATCTTAGGATACACCGATACAAACGTACGAGCAGTGATAGATACTTTTCAACATTTTAACGGCTCAAATACTCAACTTGTGATAAAAAATGTTCGTTTGCCAAGGGCTTTGATTGGCGCGTCGGTAGGTGGTTGTTTAGCTGTAGCGGGAGCTCTTATGCAAGCTCTTACCAAAAATCCTCTTGCCTCTCCTGACATTATGGGAGTAAATGCAGGTGCCGGCCTCTTTATAGTAGTCGCTGTTACCTTTTTTTCTATTAGTTCGCTCCATTCCTTTACATGGATCGCTTTTCTAGGAGCTGCCATTGCCTCTTTTATTGTCTACTGCCTTGGATCACTTGGTAAAGATGGTCTTACACCGATGAAAATGACATTGGCGGGTGCTGCGATTGCGGCTATGTTCGGCTCATTGACCCAAGGGATGCTTGTTATCAACGAATCTTCTTTAGATCAAGTTTTATTTTGGCTGGCGGGATCTGTTCAAGGACGAAAGCTTGAGATTCTTTTTGCAGTACTTCCCTATATGATTTTTGCTCTTGCTTGTTCCTTTTTATTAGGAAAGCAAATCAATATTTTAGTCATGGGTGAGAAATTGGCGAAGGGATTGGGCCAACGAACAGGGATGGTCAAACTCCTTATGTCTTTAATGGTAGTCCTCTTGGCCGGAGGAGCCGTTGCGGTTGCCGGTCCGATCAGTTTTGTGGGTGTCATGGTTCCGCATGTTGCCCGTTGGCTGGTGGGAAATGACCATCGTTGGGTTCTCCCTTATTGCGCTGTTTTAGGTGGAATTTTTTTGATTATCGCGGATATTGGAGCCAGATATATTTTAATGCCTGAAGAAGTACCCGTCGGCGTGTTGACGGCTTTCATAGGGGTTCCCTTTTTCATTTACATAGCGCGCAAGAAAGGAGAAGCGTTATGAAAAATCAACTGACTTTGCGAACCAAGTACTTTTCTTTTTTAATCAATAAAAAGTCTTTATTTCTTATTCTGTTTCTTTTTATCCTTTTGCTTGCTTGTTTTACAATCAGCGCAAGTTTAGGAGAAACGTTTATCAACCCATTTCATGTGATCGAGGTATTAGTCGGAAAAGGAAATGCATTTGAACAATTAGTGGTGACCCATTTTCGACTTCCTCGGATTCTCATTGCTATTTTAGTGGGAAGCAGTTTGGCTGTAGCTGGCGCCATTCTACAAGGAATGACGCGCAATCCTCTAGCTTCTCCTGACATTATGGGGATTACAGGAGGAGCCGCTACTGCGGTTGTGCTCTTTTTGACATTCTTTAGTGACAAAGATAATAATTTGACCGTCAGCATTCAATGGTTGCCTTTGAGCGCATTCGTAGGAGCCACCGTCGTTGCACTGCTTTTATATATCTTAGCCAACCATGGCAGGAATCTTTCCCCCATTCGTTTAGTGTTAATTGGAATCGGTTTATCTGCTTTCATGAAGGCCGCTACGACACTCTTTATGATTACCAGTCCTATTTACCGTGCGAGTCAAGCCAATATTTGGATTACGGGAACTGTCTATGGATCTGACTGGCAAGATGTAAACATACTATTGCCGATTACGACTATATTAATGTTGATCAGTTTCCTCATCATTCGGGACATAAACATTCAAGAATTAGGCGAACCAATCGCCAAAAGTGCAGGAAATCGTGTCCATACATATCGTTTCCTGTTTTTATTGATTTGCACAGGTTTAATCGGCAGCGCAGTTGCTTTTGGAGGAACGATTGGTTTTGTAGGATTGCTGGCCCCTCATATCAGTCGGAGATTAGTCGGATCTTCCTTTGGGTATCTGCTTCCTTCATCTGCTATCATGGGAGCTCTTTTAGTTTTACTGGCTGATCTGGTCGGAAGAACACTGTTTTTACCCATTGAAGTTCCGGCTGGTGTTTTTACGGCGTCTATTGGAGCCCCCTATTTTGTCTATCTTTTATTGAAACAAAGGAATCAGTAATTGCTTAGAAAGGAGAGAATGACATGGAAGCCATTGAAACAAAATCATTGACTTTATCATATGGAGACAACATCATCATTGAAGAGTTGGACTTACAAATCCCTAAAGGGGAAATTACGGTGTTTATTGGCAGTAATGGATGTGGCAAATCCACATTGTTACAATCTTTAGCTCGATTGCTTAAACCGGCTAACGGGACGATCCTATTAGATGGAAAGCAGATTTTGAAGCTGCCAACAAAAGAAGTGGCAAAACAGCTTGCCATTCTCCCTCAAGGCCCTATTGCACCGGAAGGGATTACCGTATTGCAGTTGGTTAAACAAGGACGCTACCCCCATCAAAGGTGGTTTCAACAATGGTCAGAGGAAGACGAAAATAAAGTTCTAGAAGCATTAAAACTGACAGGAATGGAGACTCTGGCAGATCGTCCTGTGGATTCCCTTTCAGGTGGCCAGCGGCAAAGAGCGTGGATTGCCATGACGCTGGCCCAAGACACTGACACGATTTTATTAGACGAACCTACTACGTATTTAGATATGGCTCATCAAATTGAAATTTTAGATTTGCTGTTTGAATTAAATGAAACAAAAAAACGCACGATTGTAATGGTGCTGCACGATTTAAATTTAGCGTGTCGCTATGCTCATCATTTGGTCGCCATTCATGATAAGAAGGTATATGACCAAGGAAAACCTGAAGAAGTGGTAACATGCGAACTTGTCAAAGATGTCTTTCAAATCGATTGCCAAATTGCGGTTGACCCTATTTTCGGCACACCGATGTGTCTTCCCCACGGAAAAGGACGCCGGATTGTACAAAAAGCCGGCCCAACACTACGAGCAGCGGACTACTAATCAAGAAAACGAAATAACAAACAAACATGCTGTTTTTTATAAAACGACCGGCTTATTTGCAATGAAAATGATCATATGAATCGAATGAATCCTTTCTACTTTATTCTACTCATTTTTTGTACAACTGGTCGGCTATCTGTTTCATTTAGATTCATCATTTTCAGGTGTTCTGCTAATCTTTATAACGGCTAATAAAAAACATGAAATCATCCATTCACAACAGGCAGATCTTATTTGAAGATTGGCAGAGAACTGCTCCTTGTTTATGACTAATTAATACTTCCATGGTTTCTCTTTTACAAGATGTAAAAGAACTTCAATGAATGGTTCATTCATTGAAGTTCGCCCTTTAATATTGAGAATTTATATGATAGGGGGTGGGATCATAAACGTTTTTAACGCAAAAACGATAATTACTTCTTCTTGCTAGTCTGAATGGCTACTTCATACAGTGCATTCGACACTTCTCCATACTCGCTGGCATGCGGACGATCCTCTCCGTCTGCATAACCATAATCGAACATGCGATTTCGATTCAGTGCCAACTTTGTAAACGTTGGACGCAACAAATCAAAGAGCTTGAATCGGTCTTGTAAATGCGAAAATTTTCTTTGATATGATAGGATTTCTTCACGAACAATGCCCCAAAAACGATACTCAGAAAATTGTTCTTTTTCCTGTAAAATGTTGCTTAAATACCGGAAATGGCAAATAAATAATCCGGTTAAAATAAATTGTGTCAATCCTTCAGGCGGCTCGCTGCGCAATACTTTTTTCAACTCGGGAGACAATACCTCAAGTTCCGGAAGAGGCTGGTCGCTAATATTGACATCATCGACAAAATCTTTCATAATGATGCGCTCTGGCTTGTAATCTTTTAACACAAGCACCGTATTTTGGCCATGCGGTGAAAACACGGTACCGTACTGATATAAATAATGAAGCAACGGTGGCAGAATCGCTTTTGCAAGCTTTTTCACCCATTGTTCTACCGTAAGACCAGATCGTTCCACTAATTTGGATACGAACGGAGTTCCTTCATGGTCTACATGCAGCAATGCTGCAAGTGTAATCGCTCGCTCACCTTCTTTCAGTTCCTTATAGACGCTTTCTCTCCACACCACACCAAGCATTTCAAGATATTGATAAGGAGCTCCTTTTAAGTTCGTATACGTGCGGTGATCGACATTGATGGTCGCCACTTCTCCCAACAGACCAAGGCGGCATTCTTCCTTTAAAAACCAATCGTTTTCCAGAATATTTTTCATATACGTCGTTACTTCGGGAGCGATCACCGTCCTCTCGCTCGGCAATCCCCTGTATACAAGTGTATTAAAAATGCTCATCGGCAGCTTCACATGAAACTTTTCTTTGCTTGTTACATTCACAAAAGTGCGAATCGACTGTTGAGGCAGATATTCATCTTCTCCTTCTCCTAACGGAATCAACTCTTTTCTTGCTATTTCAGCAGCAAACATAGACACAATTACATTGTTCCATTGCCAGGCATGTATGGGCATGAAATAATAATCCTTCGCTTTGACTCCTGCTTCTTCCAGCTTTTTCAGAAAAAGCTGATAGGTTTTTTCACCAAGTTCTTGTTCGATCACATGCTGATAAGTTAAACCGTCTACCGAATGAAAAGTGCCAATATTTCGATGAACGGCAATCCATGACAGCTGGACCTTTTTCTTTTGCTCCGGTGCGTATTTGACATAGTCATCATACCCGAATCCAATACGGCCTTTATTGTATGTGATCCAAGGATGCCCCGTCATTTCTCCTTCCAATTCCGAATAATCTAATAAAATCAGGTCTTGCGATAACTTGGATCTTTCTTTCAAATGAGTATCCGCTACTAATGTATGTAAATACTCTTTTACTAAATGTCCCGCCGTAGAACTTGACATGTTTCCTTCCTCTTTTATACTTAACAAAAAAGCAAGAGACTGTGGTATATCGCTTTTTTCATTCGTTACCACTTTGATGCTCTCTGGTAAAACATAATAACTGTCAAATAGGCGAGGTTTTGCCTGAAAATAGTAAACATTTCCTTTTTGATCTTTCCATTCGCAATACCGAATGCCTTCTGACTCATCCTCACTGAATACCTTAGGTATTATAATTTCCTCATACATGAACTCTTGAATCATTTTGGCTAAAAGTCGTTGATCGGCTTCTTGAAAAGCTTTTTCTGTTATCATATGGACAGGAGTTTCACAAATTTTCACGACGTTCAACTCTCCTTTTCATTGAATTTGAAGATGATGGATCCATATGGATAGAACTCAAGATTATGCTCAGTGTCGAACCCAATAAAAGAAAACCACACAGGAGAAAAGGTGCTTCCAAGCCGTTATGCTGCACCATCATCAAAGCAGCCATCGGTGATAAAAGCAGGGAAACATTTTGCATCGACGAGACAATACTATAAGACAATGGCGCTTTTTTTCCGATTCCCATTTGGAAAAATAAAAGATCTAATGCCGCCAGACTTACAAAAAAACACATACCATACAAGATTCGAATGAAAACAAACAACCATATGCTTCCGGCAGCCGATTGGATAATAAGCAATCCCCCGGTTATACCCGTTAAGCTAATGAAGATGGCTTTCATATGCGTTTTTAGACAACGCTTCGGCAATAAAAATTGCAGTACAATCGCCACAATACTTGGTAATACATATAACAAGCTTGATACTTGTTTTGTTAGGCCAAATCTGTCGTCAAGAAAAACCGTAAAGTAGGGACGTATGGCATTATGTCCAATATAAAAGAGAAAGACAGTGAGCAAATATCCTAAAAATTCCACCGACCACCTTCTACTTTTTCTTTTAACGGAATCTTCTTTCTTTTTTACACACCCCCTTTTTCTCATCGCTTCATTGCGAGAGAAAATAAAGCCACTTGCGATCGCAAAAACGAAATCTATGAATGCAAAAACGTAATAGCTATCGAACGGGAACGGCTGGTTCACCATAAAGCTTCCAGCCATTCCCGATACGACCACACTCCCATGAAAGATCCATAAATAAGTCGTCGTGGCTCTTACTTTTTCTTCCTCATTTTTGCTTGCAGCCACGAGCGTCGGATAAAGCAAATAAATTCCGCTTTGGAAACAGAGTAAAATAAGTGAAACGATTAAAAAATAGAGGAAAGTATGGCCCATAGGGAGGAGGATTTTGCACCCTCCCATAGCCGTCAACAAGATTGGTATACATTTCTGAAAATCTCTTAATTTCCAAATCATCGCCCACAATGGTGTCATCACAATCACAACAAGGCGACAACAAATGATAAAGAAGCTCGTCGCTTGCACCCCATCCACTTGAAAATAGTCGGAAAATAGCTGCGGATAAAACGGGGATAACAGCATTTCTGATATCAACGTAAACAGTAGACAACTGTAAATAAATCCTTTTTCCCTGTTCGTCATTTCTTTTTTCTACAGCCCGAATTGTTGAAACACATTTTTTTCATAGGTTTGGTAAATTTCTTTTCCTGCCAACTGATTGATAATCGTTGCATTTCGAAAGGCGCCTAGTCCCAAATCAGGTGCACCGACACCGTGGGTATGAAGTTCGCCGTTTTGAACGAATATGTGGTTTTGCCCTTCCTTGTTCAACTTCACTTTATAATTTTCCTGAATGACAAGTTGTCCGTCCTCATCCCAATCCACGATATGCTTGATTCCTTGCAAACAATCCGGGATATAAGGATGATATCCCGTTGCCAGGATCACAACATCACTATTCAATTGGTGACTCTTTTCTTGTTCATGTTGGTACAGCGTTAAACGATATAGATGATCCCACTCTTCTATAGACACTAATTCGGTTAATGCTTGCAGATGAACATTCAGCACTTTATTTCCCACTGTCCGTTCATACAATAACTCGTAAATGTCGGCAATGGTCTTAAAGCTGATCCCTTTGTATAGCAGCGCTTGTTTGCTCAAAACTTCTTTTTTCTTTTCTTTCGGCAGCCTATAGAAATATCGTGTATAATCTGGCGAAAAATGCTCAAGACCAAGTTTAGAATATTCCATCGGATAAAATCCTTTGGATCTTGTAAACCAGTTCAATTGGTAATCATGTTCCGGCTGCTTTAACAAAAGATCATGAAAAATCTCCGCTGCACTCTGTCCGGATCCAATCACCGTAATCGAATTCGCGTTCAAAATATTATCTCGCTTGGTCAAATACTGTCCAGAATGAAAAACTCGATCACCAAGAACGTTTTGAAACTTATCGGGAACGTACGGTCTCGTTCCTACGCCTACTACTACATGTTTTGTGTGATACGTTTTTCTTTCCTTTTCTTTCTGGCAATAAACGGTCACTCGATAATATCCTTCTTCTGTTTGCTCAATGTTCTCTACTTCACATCCAAACTGAAGCTGTGGAAGATGGCTGGCCACCCATTGACAATAGTGATTGTATTCTGTACGTGGGATTAGGAATTTTTCAAAAAAGTAAAAACGATACAACCTGTTATGCTCATGTAAATAGTTGAGAAAGCTGAAACGGCTTGTTGGATCGACCATCGTTACGGCATCTGCCATAAAAGGTACCTGCAGAGTCGTTCCCTCCAACAACATTCCCGGATGCCAGTCAAATTGATCTTTTCGATCAAAAAATATGGAACGACAATCTGTTTTTTCCAGTAAAGCAGCCAATCCAAGATTAAAAGGGCCGATTCCGACGCCAATTACATCTAAAATCTGTTCTCTTGCCAATCTGTCCATCTTTTTTCAAATCCTTTCCTCTCACAAATCATAAATAATCCTGTTTTATCAGGGAGATCGACCTCCTTTACGGGCTGAAAACCGCATTTTTGGAATATATGAATCATTTTTTTATTTTTCACATCGGGCTCGGCCACAATGCGAGTCGTTTCTTGTACTTGAAATTTTTTATGCAAAATGGTTAACAATAACGGATAAATGTAGCCTTTTCCTAAAAACTCCTTTGGTCCAATCAATAAATGAATGCCTTGATCATATTCATCAAATTGATAATATTTCCCGATAATATCATCCTTCACCCAGTAGGACTCCCAATAGCTCATTGGAATTCCGTCCATTTCTCCAATGAGAAGTATTTGATGATCGTCATGCAGAAATTTCTGTAAATGTGCTTTATACTCGGTAAAAGGGATATTTAAGTTCCAAAAGGGAATGACATGCGGCTCATGCATCCATGAATGAAGCCGACTCACATCTTCTTCTAAACGAACCGGCCGAAATGTAATCTTTTTTTGAATGACGGGATCATACCTTTCAAATGGATAGCTCTGTTGAGCCATGATATTACACTTCATGCCATTCACCCACCGCAGCAACGATTGGATTAGGTACTCGAACATAAACGGATTGCGATGCAAGAGACCCTACAAGCTCGTCCATATCATGCACTCTTGTCAGTAAGTTCCCCTTGCTCGGCAGCTCTCTTTCCGTTAGCAGAGATTCTATCAAATTCGTACGATCACCCAGTTGAGCTTTTAATTGATTCAACTCTTCTTTAACCATGATCAACAAACGATTTTCATCTATTAAACGGTTCACTCCGAACGCGTTGATTAAACCAAATAAATGATTAAACAATACGTAGTAGCAAAAACGCTCCTTTGCAATAGCATCGTCGCATACTGTGTCGCTTTTTTCGTTTAAAGTGCCAACCAGTTTTTTAAGAGCTTCCGCTTTTGATCTCATAAAATAATAGCCTTGGTTATCGCGATAATAGAAAGTGGATGGATAACCTTCTTCGTCCAGTTTGACGATGGAGTTTTGCTGATGGGCTTCTAAGGCAATCCCATACGTTTCGTATAACCAGTAAAGAGGCCGCAAACTGATCTCTAAATAACGAGCAAACCACTCCTCGCTCACTTCCGCAACGGAAGTCCCTTCTCGATGTGCAATGTCCAAAATGATGTTGGTTAGATGGGAACGTCCTCCTGTAATATGGTCTTGACATAACGCCGCTAATAAAGTAGTCCGAAGTTCATTTCCTTCTTGAAATGGATTATCACGAATGACGACTTCGAATCCGGTTTCATAAGAATCGGATTTTAACGAAATATAAGCAGGATCTTCAATAATGCGAAATGAAGGGTGCTGTTCTTGTAATTGTTCACGAATCTCTCCGTGAAGCAAACGACTCACTTCCACCCCGCGATGCAGCTCTTTTCGCTTATTAATACGCAACGAATTGGTGATTTTCACCGGAATCGAAAATTTATACATGAACTTTGCCTCTGGGTGGTATACAGTTCGTACGGAAGAAGTTGGATAATATTTTCTTCCATGAGGTCCAAGATAAGCCATTTTCCCTGATTGGATCAGGTCACACACATATTCATTCCCCAAAAGCTTCCTTGCCTGAAGCGGGTGAACTGGTATAAGAGAAAAACCATCTTTCTGACAATATTTTTCTTTAAAAGCTTTTGAAACCAAAGGATCATACAACAGTTCTTCTTTAATAAGAGTGGATGCCTTTTTTGCCAATACAGAATCTTCTTCCACCAGTTCATTCACAATTCGAAAATAATGAAGCTGAAAAGCTCCTTTTCGTTCAGGAGCAAAGATATGCTCTTCATCTTCATCGATTCCTTGTCGGCTTTTCGGCGTCGGATGGAGCTGGTGTCCGACGATCAATGACTGTTCCGATTGGAGGTAGGTTTTTTCTTTTTGATAGCATTCTTCTATATCCTCCTTTCTTTCTGTAAGAATGGTTTTCATATTCTGATAGCTTAAAAGGATACGAAGGATCAGTTCGTCTGAATGAATGGGCTTGTCCGATTCGAGTCTGCATTCTTTTTGAATCAACAAAGCCAATGTGACATAGTCGAGTTCTTCCATTTCCCCATCTCTCAATTGATAATAAATAGGAGATGAATAGAGGTGGCGGCCTGTTGGCGACTTATACTGAACAGGAACATATACTGTAACAGACTGCTGACCAAAAGAAAGTACTAATACATAGGGAACATCTGGTATTTGGACTTGAACAGGAATGTCATCCGGATGCTTCCATTCTCCTCTTCCCGTCTCTTTTACATAACAATTAATTAAGTTTTGCATTGTAATGTGGCTCGTAATGAATGGAATATTCATGCCTTTTCTCTCCTTGCTCTTTCTCTATTTTTTCTCCCAATCTCTTCATCCGTTCTATATGGTTCTTCATATGATCGATCGTATTAAGCGGATTAAGCATCGTGCATTTTAAATATAGTTTTCCATTTTGTTTTGTTTTGGCTATAATCAACTCGCCGTTTTCGTAAAGGGCTTGCTGCATCTTACGGTTCATTTCATCCACATACTTTCGGTCTTCCATACGTTGTGACGGTAAATAGCGGAACAGAATGGCATTCATTTCCGGATGGACCGGTACTTCAAAACAAGGATCTTTTTTCATGAGAGATGCCGTTTCTTTCGCTAAATCAATCGTATAATCAATCATCTGCCCCAAGAGATCGGTCCCTAATAATTTGAAAGTCATCCATAATTTCAAAGCGTCGAAACGCCTCGTTGTCTGAACACTTTTTTCAACAAGGTGGATCATCCCTTTTTCCTGATCTTCCTCAGGATTCAAATAATCCGCATGATAAGCAATACGGTGAAAATCTTGCTTATTTTTCACAAAAAAAGCACCGCAGCTGATGGATTGATAGTATAACTTATGAAAATCGATGGTGATCGAATCAGCCAAATGCAATCCATCTAATAAAGACCGATATTGATGTGAAAAGAGAAGCGCTCCGCCATAGGCGGCATCGACATGAAGCCATAATCCTTCGTCCTTTGCCAATCGTGCCGTCTCACTTATACTATCAATGCTTCCAAAATCTGTTGTCCCTGCTGTCGCTACTATCATAAAAGGAATCAATCCTTCTCGACGAAGCTTTTTCAGTTTGTCCCTCGCATCATCTATGGACAGCTTCTGCTGATCATCTGTCGATACTGTCACTACGGCATTCGCTCCCAATCCAAGCTGTGCGGCCGACTGCTGCACAGTAAAATGAGCATGCTCCGAGCAAAGGATGCGCAGCTTATTTGCTTCATATGGCAAACCCTTTTGATGGGCATTCACCTTGAAGTACGTTTCACATGCTTTATTCCGAGCAAGCAGCAATCCCATATAATTAGATTGAGTGCCCCCGCTTGTAAACACACCATCAGCTTCATGAGAATAGCCAATTTTTTGAGTAAAAAATTTCACAAGCGCCTCTTCCACATAGGTAGCAGAGGGGCTTTGATCCCATGAATCCATCGACTGATTTAACGCTCCAATCATCGTTTCTGCCGCAATCGATGGAAGCAAAGGGGGACAATGCAGGTGTGCCATAGCGGAAGGATGGGAAATCCATAACGAATCTCCCACAATAACGTCTTGAATTTCCGCCATCACTTTCGCTACTTCTTGGCCGGCGATTGGTATGTGGAGCGCCTCCTTCACTTTTTCCTCTATCTCCAAACAGCTTGTCCCGGAAAATGGCTTTTTCGCCTTTTTCGTTTGTTCACATATTAATGTCATGATCTCATTCATGAGTAAGCGATAGGTTTCCTCGCTTTTACCGTCAGGATGAAGAAACCATTTTTGAAAATTGGAATTCATACCCATCACCTTCTAGCGCAATCCAAAATAAGATTCAGCATTTATTACTGCTTTATAAAAGCGCTGCAACACATCACCGATTTGTTCTTTTGAAATAATTAACGGCGGCAACAGTCGAATGACGGAGCTGAAACGACCCCCAACTTCCAAAATCAACCCGCGGTTAAAACATTCTTGCTGAATCTTCTTGGCAAGCTCTGGATGGGCAGGGTAACTTCCGATCGTATTTGGTTGTTTGGTCGGATCAATGATTTCAATCCCGATCATAAGACCCCTGCCTCTTACATCACCGATGGAAGAAACTTGTTTTTGCATTTGTTTTAATTGCCCCATGGCATATTGTCCTAATTCATGAGCATGCTCTGGCAAGTGATATTCTTTCACAAACTGTATAGTAGCTTTTCCCGTTGCCATTGCCATTTGGTTTCCGCGAAACGTTCCGATATGGGCCCCTGGCTCCCATTGATCAAGACTTCTGTCATAAAGAACGACGGATAAAGGCAAACTTCCTCCGATGGCTTTGGATAAAACAAGAACGTCCGGTTCGATTCCTGCATGTTCAAAAGCAAACATTTTTCCCGTTCGACCGATACCTGTTTGCACTTCATCAATGATAAGAGGAATATTACGTTCTTTAGTGATTCGTCGAAGTTCTCTGAGCCATTCGATCGGGGCTGGAATCGAACCTCCCTCTCCTTGAACCACTTCCACAATAATTCCTGCCGGCGAAACGATTCCACTTTCTGGATCGTCTAATAAATGTTCAATGTATGTGCTGCTGATACGGTGTCCTTCTGCTCCTATACCAAACGGGCAGCGATAGGCATACGGATAAGGAAGAAAATGGGTATCAGGAACAAGCGCGTGAATCCTCTTTTTCGGGTTTGTCGTTCCGGAGATGCTTAACGTTCCATGAGTCGAACCGTGATACCCTCCTTGAAATGATAATATCGTTCGATTTCCCGTTGCTGTTTTCACAAGTTTCAAAGCAGCTTCGACTGCATCAGCTCCCGTTGGTCCACAAAAATGGATTTTTGACTTTTCAGCAAACGAAGAAGGTAAAGAAGCAAATAGTTCATCAATAAAGGCTTCTTTAATTGGTGTGGTTAGGTCAAGCGTATGCAATGGCACATACGCTTGCAGGACTTTTTCAATGGCTTCTCGTATCACTTCATGATTGTGACCCAATGCCAGCGTACCCGCACCTGCCAAACAATCAATGTACTGCTTGCCATTCATATCTGTTATATAAATGCCTTCAGCTCTTTTAATCGCAAGAGGGAGCCTTCTTGGATATGACCTGGCATTCGATTCTCTTTTTTCTTGCATCGCCAATAGGTCTTGATTTCCTATATGTGCAAAAACAGGTGCTTTCATCCTTCACCACTCCTTTATTTTTCTCATTCTCCATTCATAACAGAAAGAGGGGGTTTCAATTCATATATTGAGAATGATTTTCATTATCGATTGCAAGTATTATCTTAATTGATAATGATTATCATAGTCAATATCTTTTTGAAAAAATGATAATTTTTTCCTAAATTAGAAAAAAGGGTATATTATTTAAAAAGGTTTTAAATCTTTTAATTTTTCCTAGTTTCTGTTGTTTTCAAGCTTCACTCTTAAAAATCAAATTCAAAACGGAAACCTAACCCGTCATCCATTAATAGAATTGAATGACAAAGTACCTACTCTTGTCCTCTTCCAATAATGGAATGAGAAAATGAATTCCATATGATTGGGATAAAAGCCATAAAATAAGAAATGAATGATTCAAATTCGAATGTAAATCATCTAAAAACAATAAAGGGTAACCAAATATTGGCTACCCCTTAGCGAATTAAGCTTCTGGTCTAAATGTTTTACAATCTGTTTCTTCAGTACTCGATGCCTGTTTTCCTTTGTGACTGACCACATAAATAGTATCTGCACTGCATTTGTTTCCATTGCTCCAATATTTACAATTATGAACTTCACAAAGAACATCTTGAGCCATATTAGTATCCCTCCCTAATGGTTATGATTCGCCACTTTTCGGTTATCGATACTTATTTTTTGTCCTCATTATTTTGTGATGCACACAAGAAATGTCAAAAAGGTTTCCTTATCATATAAAAGGCCTCGTTGAGTTTTTCTCCAATCCATGAGTTGGTGCTTATTTCGAATTTTACTAAAGTACTCCTTGCCCCAGAAAATTTAAAGCATAGCGGCTGAGTATGATAATACCCACTTAAATTATCAAAATTTTCTAAAAATATATTGCGTATGGACCATTGTTTTTTTAAAATAAACTCATGGTTCTGATATATGTAAGCGATTTCATAACTGAATCATTTATAAAGGAGTGACGAATATGGAAAACAAAGAGTTGCAATCATCATCCCCGCTGGAAAGCACAACGATCGACTACGAAAAAATCGCTGCCAGCGAACCATTTCAACATCTTGTTTCATCAAAAAGAAAACTTCTTGTACCACTCACAGTATTCTTTCTCGTTTTTTACTTTGCGCTTCCTTTTCTGACCTCATTCACTAAAGTGTTAAACAACTATGCCATCGGCGATATTTCTTGGGCTTGGATTTTCGCATTTGCACAATTTATCATGACTTGGACGCTTTGTACGGTATATGTCAAAAAGGCAAACAAATTCGATGATATGGCAGGAAACATTTTGGAAGAATATAAAAACAAGGGGAGTAACGTATGAGTATAACGGCATTTATTTTATTTGTTATTATTGTAGGCATTACCCTTGTGATTACGTACTGGGCAGCGAAGAGAACCAAAACAGCTAGCGAGTTTTATACAGCCGGCGGCGGACTCAACGGCTGGCAAAACGGTTTGGCGATTGCAGGCGACTACTTGTCTGCCGCATCCTTTTTGGGAATTGCCGGAGCGATTGCCTTAAACGGATTTGACGGGTTTTTCTACAGTATTGGCTATCTTGTTGCCTATTTAGTTGTTCTGTACGTCGTGGCGGAGCCATTGAGAAACCTTGGAAAATATACTTTGGCAGACATGATTACCGCTAGGTTCGACCAAAAGAAAATCCGCGCAGTTGCGGCCATCAACACCATTGCCATTGTGATCTTTTATATGATCGCTCAACTTGTCGGAGCGGGAGCACTCATCCAATTATTGCTCGGCATTGATTATTGGATCGCCGTTTTAATTGTCGACATCATGATGACAATTTACGTGCTGTTCGGCGGAATGACCGCCACAAGCTGGGTGCAAATCATCAAAGCCGCCTTGTTAATGCTTGGAACGGTCATTATTTCTTTCTAAGTTTTAATGAAATTTCATTTTAATCTGTTCAATATGTTTACTGAAGTTAAAAACGCTACACCTCATGGCGAAAACTTTTTGCATCCTGGAATTAAATATAAAGATCCGATCGATACGATTTCGATTACGCTGGCATTAGTTCTTGGAACAGCAGGCCTTCCTCATATTTTAATGCGCTTCTTCACCGTAAAGGACGCAAAAACGGCCCGCAGTTCTGTCGCTGTGGCCACATGGGTCGTGGGATTGTTTTACATTTTGACCATCTTTCTTGGCTTCGGCGCCGCTGCCTTTGTCGGGTCCGAAAAAATCATTCAAGCGAACGCAGCGGGGAATATGGCCGCTCCGTTGCTGGCGCAAGTGTTGGGCGGAGATTTCCTCATGTCTTTCGTATCTGCCGTCGCTTTTGCAACGATTTTAGCGGTTGTAGCGGGGCTCGTTTTATCGGGGGCCTCTGCTTTTGCACATGATATTTACGGGCAGATTATCAAAAAAGGAAACATAACGGAAAAACAACAAGTGTCAGCTGCTCGTTATTCTTGTATTTCCGTCGCTGCATTATCCATCATTTTAGCTTTATTTGCCCAAAAAATGAATGTGGCCTTTCTCGTTTCATTAGCATTTTGCGTGGCAGCCAGCGCCAACTTGCCCGTCATTCTATTTACGATTTACTGGAAAAAGTTTAATACGGCAGGAGCCATTACAGGAATGCTTTCGGGTCTGGCTTCATCCCTTATACTCGTCATCATAAGTCCAAACGTGATTGCCCCGGAACCAGGCACCGCGATTATAGTCGGAAAACCGCTTATTTCATTAACCAATCCTGCCATCATATCCGTGCCAATCGGATTTTTAGGAGCTTATTTAGGTACCGTTTTGTCGCCAAAACGAGATGACAAAAAATTCGCTGAAGTGACGGTCAAAGCCAATACAGGCTTAAAATAATTTTCTTTCATCTATAGAAAAGTCATCAATCCGTCACCAGAAGCTGTTCCCGTTTTGCGGCATTTCTTCCTTTGCTTTCGGGAAGTCTATTTTCAAACGGATCTATATCTTGGTAAAAAGAAAACACGCAACCCTCTTCTTTTCTCTATACTTGAATCGACCTGAAGCAAGCAATAAAGAATAGGGTTGCGTGCGGTACGATTTTTACATGACTCTTCCCTGATTAAAAGATGGTCCAGTCATTTTGATAGAATGAACAAATTTCGGAGGATATACTTTCATTTCTGCGTTTCATACAAATAGTGCTTATGGACTCATCGAAAAGATGGAATGATGTGATTCATTATATCAAAATTCAAAATTCCATGAAAAAGCGGATTGATTTTACGATGAGGCTAAGTACTGAACAAAATAAGACAAAACAATGGGGAAGAAATTCGCTGCATCGCTTCTAATCAAAAGAGATAGCCAGGCAGAATGCGAGCATAAAGTATAAAAGCTTAAGCAAGAGTTCTTGCTTAAGCTCCTTGACACATACAATACTTGATAAATCAAATATTTGAACAGAAAAAGTTGGAAAGAGCCTAATGAATTCATTTTGTTCTAGGAATATCAGGAATCCATATTTTTAGGTTGATGTGTTATGAATCTCTTCATTTGTAATAATAATTTTTGAATCACAAATCCAACCAATAAAATGACAACAAGCAATAATGTAATCGTCGCCCCGGGTGGAGTCCCCAGCTTATAGGATGAAATAAGTCCGGAAAAGATGCTGATTCCTGCTACTGCAATCGCTGTGATGAACACCATTTTAAATCCCTTTGCCATTCTGATAGCAAAAGCAGCGGGCAGAACCAATAGTGCTGAGACTAGAAGCACTCCAACCATGGGGATAATAATTGAAATGCACAATCCTGTCATAACGCTAAAAGACAGCGATAAAAGGTTCGTATTCACCCCACTGGTGAAAGCAGTATCTTCATCGAATGTAAGCAAATATAAAGGCCTTCTTAAAAAAAGAAAATAAAGCAACAAGAGTATTGTGACTCCTATCATTTCATATAACTGCCGATCCGTAATGGTCACAATCGAGCCAAACAAATATTGTTCAATATTTGTGGTCATTCCGCCTTCTGTCAAGCTTAACAGGAACAAAGCGAATGACAAACCTGCTGCCATTAAAATAGCGATGGATACTTCTGAGTAGGTTCGATACGCCCTCCTCATATATTCAATTCCAATGGCTCCTGCGATAACGACTAAAATACTGGACAGTATAATAGGCGAATGGATGAAATATCCAATGGCTACCCCGGCTAGAGAAATATGAGATAATGTATCAGCCATTAAAGCTTGTCTCCTTAAAACAAGGAAAACTCCGAGCATTGGAGCGATAATGGCAATTAATCCGCCAGCCCAAAACGCCCGTTGCATGAATTCCAGGTTAAACATTTCCATCCGCCTTGCTCTCCCCTTTCTAAATGGATGATTTTATCTAAATACGGTTCTACTTCATTCTGCTCATGAGTCACCATAATGACCGTGCGATGATGTTGTTTGACTTGGTGATGCATAAATTTATAAAAACCTTGCCGGCTTTCATAGTCCATTCCTGTTGTAGGTTCATCCAATACGAGTAAATCCGGATCAGATGCCAATACTCGTGCAATACAAATTTTTTGTTTTTGACCACCTGATAAATCCCCGATTTTATGATGGCGAAATTCCCACATTCCCACCATTTTTAACGCATTTTCTACTTTTTTATGATCGGTTTGACTCAATCTCTTTAACCACTTCCCGCGTCGAAACCTTCCCGATTGAACTAACTCTAATACGGTGCTTGGAAAACCAACATTAAAAGAGGCGATTTGTTGAGGCACATATCCGATGGTTAATCGTTTTCCTTGAATATTTTGTTTGCTGATGGTAACCGTTCCTTCCCAAGGCTTTAGCAAACCTAGCATCACACGCAGCATCGTTGATTTAGAAGCTCCATTTGGTCCTGTAATTCCTACAAATTCCCCGCTATGAATCTCAAAGGACACTCCATTTAAAACGGGAGTATGCGAATATCCAAATACAACATGATCTAAAGATACTAATTTCAACAGCTTCTCCCCCTTTCCTATAGAACAAATAAAAAGTGGGCGCCTATTTTTCAAAGACGCACACTTATAAAATTAATGGCTTCTGCACAAAATTATGGATTCATTAATGATTTTTTCAAAGAGTCTAGATTTCTTTTCATGATTTTCACATAATTAAGACCTTTATCTTGCTCTTCTTTGGTTAAACCTTCTAAAGGACTTAATACCTCCGTTTTCGCACCTACCTCATTCGCCAAAGTCTGGGCTACTTTAGGTGAAGCAATCTCTTCAAAATAAATGATTTTCACCTGATGCTTCTGGGCAAATTTTTTGAGTTCCGCTAATCGTGCCGGACTAGGCTCTTGTTCAGGAGTAAGTCCCGAAATGGGAACTTGTTTCAGCCCATACTCTTTGGCTAAATAACTAAAAGCAGTATGTTGTGTAATAAATTCCTTTTTTGGTGCTTTTTCAAGTGTCGTGCGGTATAAATGATCAAGTTGTTTCAGTTGCTGAATGTATGCTTGACTGTTTTTTTCGTAATAGGCTTTATGTTCAGGATCTTTTGCCACAATGGCTTTCGTAATGTTTTCCACTTCTTTTTGAGCTAATACCGGATCCAGCCATACGTGAGGATCTAAATGAGATCCTTTATCTCCTTCTTCTTCCTCTTTAGCCCCTTTTATCAAAGAAATCCCTTTACTAGCATTCACAAATTTTACATTATTTATACTTTTTTGGAGATCAGGAGCCCATGTTTCCAGCTCAGGGCTGTTATAAATCAGCAGGTCTGATTTTTGAATTTTTTCGATATCTTTAGGAGATGGGTCCCAATCATGCGGCTCTACATTGGCAGGAATTAAAAGATCTACTTGCGCTTTGTCTTTTGTAATGTTTTTCGTAAATTCATACATAGGGTAGAATGTAGTCGCAATATGTAGCTTAGAATCTTTCGAATTAGATCGGCTTTCATTGTTGCTGCATCCTGCAATCGCTAATGAACACATCAGCAATGCCAAGAAAACCATGAATCGGAAGCGTTTCATCCTCTTTTCTCCTTTTTTATTGATTTATCTTAAACGGAATGGATATTTGCAAATCAAAATGATTACGATTTTGTCGTGTTAGAATAATACTATTAGAACTACAGTGTAGTCAAGTAAAAGTTCTAATCTCCATTCTTTTACTTTCTTGAAAAAGAAAAGAACACGATTATTCATTGCAAAAATGTTTTCACTTCTAAATCTTAGTCCATTGAATCAAAGAAAATTACCAGCTTGATTTTTTCACGCCCGGAATCTGACCTTTATGAGCATACTCACGAAAAGCAATGCGGGACATTTTAAATTTTCTTAAGTATCCACGTGGCCGCCCAGTTATTTCGCATCGATTTCTCAATCGCGTTGGAGATGAATCACGCGGTAACTTTCGCAATGCCTCATAATCTCCTTTTTCCTTTAATTCCTTGCGCAGGGCGGCATATTTCTCAACCATTTCTTGACGTTTTTTTTCTTTTACGATCTTTGATTTTTTAGCCATTTTTTTCATCCTTTTAAAAAAATAAGCCTTTTCATCATCCAACATTCATCAATTGATAATTATAATCATTACGATTTACTAGATAAGCTGCTTATTTGCTTATTATGAAAGTATACATACATAATGATCGTTTCAGAACCAGTGCATTGAATCCCTCCTTTTTGTTATAAATCGTAATGATTACGATTTATAACGTATTATAAACGAACTTTGCTGCCATTACAATATATTCTCAAGAAAGATTTTTACGCATACAAACGTAAAGACAATAGAGAAAATGTCTTCCCTCTTATTATTGAAACGTCTTGGCTATTGAATAGCCTAATGGAAAACAACATCATGATTCTTACAAGGAAACAATGACACGTTTAAGATAAAACTTTTATTCATTGTGAATTAACCAATAATAAAAGGCTTGCAGACTGTCAAGCAATTTTGACTTTGTCGACAAGCCGTCATTTTAAAAACCAGATCGAATTCTGCTTTAAACTGTAAGTATTTTTTTAGTTTGAACCCTTTTCTTCTGAAAAAAATTGCTTCTTTAGAGGGCAATGTATAGCGTCTGACAAAAAAGCCGTTCAATATTCCCCTATAAAATGGTAAGAAATACACACCGATTGAACTCATCGTACCGTTAAATCAGCTCTAAATACTCCAGCCCGTATCGAATGCCCCCTTCATTCACGTGCTTGGTCGTGAAATCAGCAAAAGGCTTTACCTCTTCATGGGCGTTTCCCATCGCAATGCCCATTCCAACATAAGAAAGCATTTCTTTATCGTTTAAACCGTCTCCGAATGCTACCGCGTCATCAGGGGATAGTTTCAAGTGCTGCAGCATAGCTGCAATCCCTTTTGCCTTCGATAAATCGGAAGGAAGCACATCCATCGACAACGGATGCCAACGAATAAAAGAAAGATCGTTAAATTTCTCAAGGTAATGAGTCTCTTCATGTTCTTGGCAATAGAGCAATGCTTGATAGATACTAGTATCCTTCCAATAATACGGTTGGAAACCAGGCGACTCCAGCTTGAGAAATTGAAAACTTTCGACTACATGGGGATGCTGTTTTTTGTTCGCATAGCATTCTTTATGGCTCAAATAAACGATGGGATGGTTGAATCGATGGGAATATTGCTCCAATTGTTCCAAACTGGCGGGATGAATCGGTTTTTCAAAGATGACTTTCCCTTTATATACAACGTACGAACCGTTAAAGCTTACAAAAGAATCAATTCCTAATTCTTCAGCAATATGACGAAAATGAAATGGGGCTCTACCAGTCGCAAAAGACACTTCAATGTTTCGCTCTTTCAGCTTTCGAATGGCCTCTTTTGTGTCAAGAGGTATGGTCGAATCTTTATTGACTAATGTGCCGTCAATGTCGAAAAAGACGATTTTATAAGACATAGTCTCTCTCCCTACATATTTTTTGAAAATGGCATTTTTTCACCCAATCACGATTTATCCGACCATTTTCATGGCTTAATTCAATCATCCCGCGAACAGAAGCTCCTTCCATTCATTTTATAACAAGAACGCAGCAAGAATGTCCAAACACGACACAAAATTGCCCGTATAGGACTTGTATGTATGTAACCTTCCATTTTAAGCAGGTGCCTATAAAAAGAGTTTAATTAATGCTTTGTCATTTTGATGATGAGGAGGATTCAATGTCATTATACGCATGAAAAATGACTTGGGTAAGGTTCCTCTAAGCCTATCCAACATATTCGCCACTGTATTGAAGATCTCCTTCATATTTAAAACTTTTCTTTATCTATAAACCTCCCGCTTTTCCCGGGAGGCTGGAAATGGTTTGCTGAATGCGTTCTAAAACGAAAAAATCCTTTGAAACGTCAACTTTCATCAACACCAATCATCGTTCGGGATATCTATAGCTGTCATTTCAGCTATCATTTTCGGCATAATCCATAAAATTTTTTACACCATCTATTTCATATATAAAATAGTACTCATCGCACAGCGTGAGGGTTTTATGATATTCCGGCAAGTCGTCAGTACTTTATCATTCCCGTTCAGTTGGCCACATTTCCTCGTTGTAAGCCATCTCCCAAAACATGTATTCAAATCGAGTCGTGTTCAAGAAAATTTCTTCCAGTCTCGCAAGTTCTGATTCTTGTTTTCCTGCTGCAAGATCATCGAGAAGATGGATACACCATTGAGCGAGTTCTCCAAATTCCTCCGAGCTGTACATTTGAATCCATTCTCCATAAAGTTCATGATCACTAGCCCCCGGCAAACGGCTTAATTCTTTACCAATCTCCCAATAGCTCCACATACAAGGAAGTATAGCGGATACAAGTTCCGCAAGCGTACCATTTTGGCCGACATGCAGCATATAATGCGTATAAGCCAGTGTAGTGGAAGAAGGTTTGGCTTTTTCAAGCTCCTCTTCGCAAATGTCAAATCGTTTCGCATATTGGCGGTGAAGAGACATCTCCTCATTGATGGTGGAATGCAAAAGCGCTGAAAATTTCCCCATTGTTTCTACATCATCAGCCTTAACGGCACCCAATGCAAATAATTTGGAATATTGAATCAAGTATAGGTAGTCTTGAATCATATAAAATCGAAATTTTCTTGGATCAAGAGAGCCATCTCCCATTTCCTGTACAAAGGGATGAGAATGATTCTTTCTCCAAATAGGTTGTATTTTTTCGTATAATCTTTTACTAAATTTCATCATAGCCACTCCTTTTTTCCATCGGATTTCGTATGACACCATTGATAAATAAAGGTCAACATGACTTTCGTATAATCGACCAATTGATCAATCGATATATGTTCATTCACAGCATGAGCGTTGTGCAAATCACCCGGTCCATAAATCGCTGTAGAAATACCGGCTTCACCTAGCCATCCACCGTCAGTGACTGTTTGGGACACATCTATGATAGGATCGGTTTTACAAACGTCTCGGTGCGAACGGGCTAACAATTGTACTCCGGGATGCGTAGGATCCACTTCCAGCGATGGAAAAATTTCACCGCGATCTTCAATCATGGAAGTGCCCCCCCATTTAAAAGTGGGGGGATTTTCTCTTAACCACACATCTCCTTGAGCTACCATTTTTAGATGCTCCTCGATTTCTTTTGCAACCTCTTCATAAGATTCATTCGGATAATAATGGACCGTGATCCATAATCGGCATTCATCCGCAATAAAAGCGGCATGTCTTCCGCCCTCAATCACTGCCGGGTTAATGGTATTGGATCCCGGAGGGAATCCCGGATAACTTTTCGTTACAGCCCAATGACGTTCCAGCTCCTGTAACCCCTCTATTACTTTCATCATTTTTTCAATCGCGTTTGCGCCAAACAATCTCCCACCGGCATGGATCATGTTTCTTCTCATTGCATCGTGAAACGTTTCTTTACTTTTAACAGTGATCCAGCCGGTAATAACACCGCCTTGTCCTTGAATATGTAAGTCGCTTGTATCTACAACAACTGCAAAATCAGCCTTGTACCCGCGTTTACAGCATTGCAGCGTTCCTGCTTCGCCTACTTCCTCCCCAATAACCGATTGAAAGATGAGATCCCCTGGCAATTCAATCTCTGCTTCACGAAGCAATTGAATAGCAAACAGTGCTCCGGCTAGCCCGCCCTTCATATCTGCAGCACCACGCCCCACTACTACTCCGTCTTTCACTACTGGTTTAAAAGGATTCACTTCCCAGTCCTCATTTTCATCCACTTCTGCGACGTCAATATGACCATTTACAATCAGACTCTTATAATTTTGGGAGTTCTTTCCTTTTAAAACTCCCACCACATTAGGATCACCGGGATAAACATCCCACATATCAATCTTAAAACCTAGGTTCTTCAAGAATTCTGCCACAAATGATTGCGCTTCTTTTGTATTTCTGGCCGGCGGGGCAGGAGTTCTAAAAGAAATAAGCTTTTTCAATAGATCAATCAATTCTTGTTTTCGTTGATCGACTTGTTCAACAATCCGATGTAAATTTTGGCTCACCGAATACTCTCCCCCTTATATGCATAAAAAAACCACTTCTTGTTCAAAGAAGTGGCGGCGGCATCATCCAATCGAAAAACAAAGCATGTCTTTCGAAAAAGATGACGACAACACCGCTTCCCTACGCTAGTATTACCTAGTTCAGGTGATAAGGGTTAAGGCCATTATGCCTCTCTCAGCTTTTCAAAAGCACCCCTAGTGGTGTATAACGATTCGATTTTATAAAAATTTTTCCGAAAATCGTAATAATGACTATTTTTGTTCATTTTAACATATCAAGACTACTTGTTCAATTGCACAGGAGGATTCGTATGACCTAGCAGCCCCAATATTTTTCCAATAAGCAAACTCTACTCTGATTTAGAATGAAATCCACACTGAAATGGATTATAGAAACCCTTCATCTTAAGAATTTTACGAGCTCACTTTCCCTTCAAAAACCAATTCTTTTAAAGGTTTTCTCGTATTTGGATTTTCACGCTTCTGCAAGTTTTCATCAAGTATTTCTTTTTCGCCTTGATAACCAATAGCAATCACGGCATGTAGATCAAAATTTTGCGGAATATTTAACAATCTGCGATCCTCCTCTCGATCAAATCCTCCAATGGCATGTGTTACAAGACCGAGCAAAGTGGCCTGAATTGCTAAATATCCCCAAGCAGCGCCAGTGTCGAACGCATGTGCACCATTAGGATCACCATTCTCTCTTTGTTTGTTTGAAGCAACTAGAACAAGAACGGGAGCCTTTTCTGCCCAAGTTCGATTAAAAGGATGAAGAAATTGGTGGAAAGTTGTTAATTGCTCAGATGTTTTCGCCACAATAAAACGCCAAGGCTGGTCATTATAGGAAGAAGGAGCCCAATGAGCCGCTTCAAGTACACTATACAAATCTTCATCAGAAACTTTCCGATCGGAAAATGCGCGAGGAGACCATCGATTTAAAAATAAAGGATTAACGGAATGCGCAGCTTTTCGAAATTCTTTCACTTCATTGTATAGCTGTTCGACAGGATTTACAGTTAAACTCATTTAATATACCCCTTTTCAAATTTAAATGATGATTACGAATCTTCGTTTCTGTTTCGTTCTAAAGCAGTTATAAACTGTCTATTCTTTCAGTCGGCCTATCCGTGCTTAAAAGGCTTAAGGTTCGATAAAAAATTTTTACCGGAATGATCTTTTAGAGGCTGATTTTTGAATATCAGTGACTCGATTTTTTGTAAGAGGAAATCTCTTTTTCTCCGTAATATCCAATTGGGTAATCTCTCCTTCATGTATCGTAATTAATATGGATCCATAATCTAAATTATTAATTGCTGCAAGAATTTCGTTTAGCTTTGAATCGTTATAAGTAGACATAAGGTTCCTCCTCATTCATTATAAATTCTATTATTCTTATTAATTAACTATGTTTTAACGCAATAAAAGTGAAAACATTCATTTTTCTCTTAAGAATACACCGTTGTCGAATAACCAAAGTCTTGCGGGCGTTCTTTCGCAAATTCAATTGAGATAATAGAATCTTCTAACGATCCGTTTGCTATAGGGAGTTTGAAAATGGGTCGTATAGCGGTTTCCACACTTCCGCAGGAAGAAAATAATTGAAATTTCCGTAAACGAAAGACATCTACGTTTTCACTTTTTAAAAAAGAAAACCCCCTATGTTGCCATTCTGATCCTTGCGGCAAATTATAGGAGGTTCTGGTTGTCCAGTCACCTATCAATAGAAAAAATGAAAATAATAAGGATTCTTTTCTGTTTATGGCTTGAAATCGGCCAGTGATTTCATTTGGAAAATGCCAGTTGTGTCTTGATATCTCGCTTGAATTATTTAGTATGAAAAAATTCAATCAATTTTTTTGTAAGTCCCCCATTTCCAAAACGGATAAATTTATGCTGCCCGGATCCATTTTCTGTCTCCCTGACAAATTTAAGAAAAGCTAATATATAGATTCGTCGAGAAATAATCTCTTCCAACCCATGTTCATAAAACCAGTGATCAATGGTGTTATAGACCCCTCTATTGATGCCGTATTGTTGATGGCACCAATGAAAAAAACTCAAATCCGGCATATTTAAATACTTGTTCTCCCTTAGGGAGTTTTTCTTTTCTTTTCGAACGGGTGGCTCCCAATAGATTAGATTATTGTTTGGCATATAGATTTCCTCCCTAATGTAGTGATTAATAAGCTAAAGAGATTCAAATACGCCTTGTAAAAAGGAACTCAGATGTTATGCTGGAATACTATAATCAATACTATTCTTATCGGAATTAATTGATTTATTTTTCTAAATATTAGCAACAGACCATTTAAAAGTCAATACCTTAAAGTTTTATTTTCATTTTTTCCATTCTATATTAAAAACCAACTTGATTTATAGGAATAATGTGTTTAAAATAAATCTCAAACTTTATTGGAAAGGAGTAAGGAGATGAGTATTCGGGAATACAAGATTCATTCCAGACAGGATATTATTGACTTTGTCAATTCCAATCCCGTCACCCCAAAAGGAAAGAAAATTATTTTAGTCGCATTAGGAGGGATTTTTGTAGATGCCTATGATTTCACTAGTCTGGGCATTGGAACAGATCAATTAAAAGAGCAATTTCATCTCTCCCCCACGGAACTGGGGAGTCTTACAGCGATCATGGCTTTAGGTGCTTTGTTAGGCGCTACACTCGGAGGATATTATACAGATAAGTTTGGAAGAAATAAGATGTTTCTTATAGACTTGTTTTTTATGGTATTTTCTGCTTTAGGAGCAGCACTTTCCCCTAATTTATTCTGGCTCGCCATCTTCCGTTTTTTGATGGGGATAGGCGTCGGGTTAGATGTGCCAGTTGCTTTAAGCTTTATTGCTGAGTATAGCAATTTGAAGAAGAAAGGACAGTATGTAAACTTGTGGTGCCCGTTATGGTACTTAGCCGCCACCGTTACAGGCTTCGTTGTTTTCCCTTTTTATTTTTTTGAACAACAAGAAGACGTTTGGAGATGGTCGGTTGGTTTTGGAGCAGTAGCCGCTCTTATCGTCTTGATCACAAGATATCTGTTCATGAATGAAAGTCCGATGTGGGCAGCCTATCACTTGCCTCTAAAGGATGCAGCAAATGTTTTGGAGAAAACTTATAAAATAAAAGCTGTGATTGTTCCCAACAAGGACCAAAACCTTGAAATTCCTGCAAAAAAACTATCGTATAAAGCGATTTTCCATGGAAAATATAAAATACGTACATTATTAGCCTCTGTAATAACTTGCACACAAAGCATGGAATATTTCGCTGTTGGTTTTTATATCCCTACCATTTCTTCTATGATTTTTGGAAAAGATTTGATTTACGCCATTATTGGGACGATATTTTTTAATATATTTGGGGTCATAGGGGGATTTACTCAATCATACCTTACAGAAAAATTAGGAATTCGAAGACTTGCGATTATAGGTTACGTTATCGCTGCGGGCAGTTTATTGACCTTAGGTATAACGGGTAATCAATTCTCTGTCATATTACCTACAATTTTTCTCGCTTTATTTATATTTGGTCACTCTTTTGGTCCAGGTTCACAAGGAATGGCGATGGCGACTCTTTCCTATCCTACGGAATTGCGTGGTTTAGGAACGGGCTGGGGACAAGGTACAACCCGTGTCGGAAGTATATTAGGCTTTTTTATATTTCCTGTCGTCCTGTCTTTGGTAGGTTTTCAAACTACCATCCTTTTCTTGACAATTATCCCCACGATTGGATTGATCGCAACCGTTTTAATAAAATGGGAACCTATCGGAAGAGATATCGAAAAGGAAGCAGTTGAAAACACAATCTTACCACTAAGTGAAGGGAAAGCTTTTTAAAGGAAGTATCTAGTTTTCATAATACCAGCAGATCGGCATTGTCTCATTTGCAGACAGATAATTAGGAATATTTCGTTTTTTAAGCGATATTATGATGACGCTCACTCGTGTTTGAGGTGCTGAGGCTGTATAACATTTGGGGGATGGAAAATTCACGTTTTAGATTTAGGATGGACATCAAGATATCCATTCCCCTTAGCGTAAAGTTTCTCATTTGCTTTATTGGCCCTATTATTTCGAACATAAACATATATAGTCCCCTGTTATTGGAATATCCTTGTTTTTTACAATAAAAAAAGCATGTAGACAAAGCTTTAAGTGCTTCGCTTTGTCTGCATGCTGATCTGTCCGTCATATGGATGCATTTGTAGGACTAAAACTTCTTCTCATTTATTCGTCTTGCAAGAAAGCGTTTTTCTAAATTTGTCCCTATTCTTTTCTAATTGTTCTAATTCTCTTTTCGTTAAATTGTTTTTAGATTCTTCCATGAATCTTTCATAAGAAACAAATTTTCTTAACAGCATAACTTCTCCTTTCTATGTATTATATGAATATAAGAAAGAGTGAACCGATCATTGCTCATAAAATTCTATAAACTGTCTATTTGGCAAAAAAACACATTCTTTTTATCGCTGCTGCAAATTCCAATGAAATGGATCTTCCGATAATTTCCAATCACGATCAAACTCATCAGGAGTTAGAAGGCATTTATCTAAATCTTCTATCAATTCAGGTGGGTTTAAATCTCTACCTATGAAAACAAGTTTCGTATGTCTATCTCCAAACTGAGTATCCCAATCATCTAATAGTTGAGGCTCTTCTCTAAAAATCTGTTCTTGTTCCCGCATAGGCAGGGAGGCTACCCAATAAGAAATAGGTTCTATGGATACAGAAGGACCCGCCTGCGACAGCAGCAATGCCAAATCATTTCGAGTTGCACACCAGGCAATCCCTTTCGCTCTCACGATATTTTTGGGCATAGAGTGGATCCAATTGTTAAATCGTTCTGAGTGGAAAGGAAGACGCCTTGCATATACAAAAGAAGAAATGCCATATTCCTCTGTTTCCGGTGTGTGATTTTGATGTCCACTTGTTAATTCTTTTATCCAACCAGCGGAAGAACTTGCTTTTTCAAAGTCAAATAGACCCGTATTTAATATCTCATTTGGTCTGATTACTCCATTGATCGTACGGATGATTTTAGCATCCGGTTGGAGAGTTTTCAGTACATTTTCAAGTATGTCCAAATCCTCTTTCGTCACAAGATCACATTTATTGATGATCAGAACATCACAAAATTCAATTTGATCAATCAGTAAGTCTGCGATTTCTCTCGTATCGTTTTCTCCTACCGCTTCCTTGCGATCCAGTAAACTGTCGCCTGATTGAAAATCGTGCCAAAAACGATAAGCGTCTACTACTGTTACCATAGTATCTAATCGGCAAAATTTAGTTAAATCAATTCCCATTTCTTCATCAATATAAGAGAAAGTTTGGGCAACTGGTACAGGCTCACTAATCCCGGTAGACTCGATGAGAATATAGTCGATGTTTCCTTCGTTAGCGATTCTCTCAACCTCTATTAATAGATCTTCTCGAAGTGTACAACAAATACAGCCATTAGACATTTCAACAAGCTTCTCATCCGTTCGAGACAACCCTCCACCCTGCTTTACCAGATCTGCATCTACATTAATTTCGCTCATATCATTTACTATTACGGCAACTCTTAAGCCATCCCTATTGTTCAAAATATGATTGAGTATCGTGGTTTTGCCAGAACCTAAATACCCGCTCAATACTGTAACCGGTATTTTCTTTTTATTCATCATCATTCCTCCTGAACATTGAAAATGATTTGAAGCGTTCTTTTCGACCAATAAATTCAAAGAAACGAATACTTTATTTTACATTTCGTCGCAAGAACTGTTTATTGATAAGGAGATTACCATTGTTGCCGTTTTAATTTATAAATGAAAACGCGGGATTTTTTCTAAACCATTAATCCGTTTATCATTATTTTTGAACGGTAATGGAAGCTATAGCATCATGCAGATGAATAGATTCCTCATTTCTGCATTCGATTGTAAACGATTCCATCCACTCTATTTCGTAAAGATTTGCCGCCACAAGACGTACCATATCTTCTACAAAACGCGGATTTTCATAAACTTGTTCGGTTACTATCTTTTCATCTGTTCTCTTCAATACAGGATGAATACATGCACTCGCATTAGATGCTGCTGCATGTAATAAAACTTTCTTCCAGTCCGTTTCATCTTGATAACGAGGTGAAAGTTGAACCTCATGGCCACATATCCCCGCTGATTATGGGCCCCGTACTCACTTATTTCTTTTGAACAAGGGCATAACGTTGTAATTCCGCAAGTTAATGCCGCTTCATTTGTAAAGCCCGATTGCTGATGGTATTGAGTCACCATTTTTGCATGGGCATGGTTAAGACCTGTTCACTCCGAAGAAGGTCCTGTACGTTCATAAAACCACGGGAAACTCACTTCTATTTTCGTATCTTTTTGCTCTATTCGTTGTGACAACTCTCGTGCAAAATCATGTAAAGTAGAAAAATTCAACGTAAATCCTTTATGCCTGTATTGTTCTAACTGTTCCATAAACCGACTCATGTTGTTCCCTTTCTGGTTATGCGGTAGACTGGAAGTTAAAGAAAACGTCGCTATGGTCGTTTGTTGTTTCGGAGACAGTAGACTATTTACGTTAACAGGCAGTTTTACGTTGCTGATACCAACTTGATCGATAGAAATTAAGAAATGATTCTTTTGACTTTGTATATCTACCATCTCGTGTTTTTGAGTTGGTTTTATTTTTGTACCCGGTGAGACAGATCCAAACAATCTATGCCTTTCTTTTTTTGGCGGAAGTTGAAAATTCATGTTTTCACCCTGTCTTGCGATGATGGTAAAGCGATGTCGTCTTTTCATATAATTCCCACATAAAGAAACATCCTAGCGATAAGAGAATCGATACTACGTTCATTTCTTGACAAACTGAGTTTGACGTTATTTCGTTTCCCGATGCAATGTATATCTTTTTAAACGCGGTGAATACTTTCTTAATTCTAAACGCTCTGGATGTGTACGTTTATTTTTCGTAGTAATATAATTTCGATCTCCAGTTTCTGTGCAAGCTAATGTAATTTTGACTCTCATTTTCTCTCCTCCCTCTATAAACTTTAATTTTCTTCAAAATTCTCACGTTTTCTTTAAATTTCGCTAACACATAATAGCTTCTTCACCTCAAATGAGTGGATATTACTTGTATTTATTCAATATATTTACATGGTAAGGTGCATCCTATAATACAGATTTACAATATCTGTAATATCATGTATGACCGTGCAAGAAGTCTCCACACTTCTCATGGTCGCTCACCCTCCCATGTATCACTGGATTTTAAGATCCACACATTCCTTCGTCCTGCGTACCCATGAGGTGGAGGTTGGATATGCTCCTTTACAGGGTCTAATGCCCGAATGGTGAAAATATACTCCAACTCTGCACTATTGGTGTTTGTCAGAATAACAAGTCGTTTGAAAGCTTTTATGCAGCCTGTAATGCTTTTATTTGAGGTAATCCCTTTAATAGCTTTAATCCATCAAACTCACACTGTTTCTTACCAATGGCAAATAACACACGTAATAATTTACAACACAAGGCAATCAGAGACTGTTGTTTTTTTAACGGCCTGTCTGGCCGATTGGTATAGTAATGATGCAAGGCTTTAAATACAGGATTATGGGCAACCAATGGTCGAATGGCCAGGTATAATGCTTTTCGTAAACGTCTTCGACCCCTTTTGGTTATGCGTGTTTGCCCTTTATACTTTCCTGAACTGTGTTCTCTTAAAGAAAGCCCTGCCAGATTGACTAATTGTTGCGGATGATTGTACTTGGTTAAATCTCCTACTTCCGCAAAGAACAAAGCAATGGTAGTGTAACTAAGTCCCGGGATATTGGTCATTTGTTTCGCACCTGGTATGCTTTCAACAACACCTTCTAGTTCTTCATCTAGTTGTGCTAACTGTTTCTTGTAAAGCTCATATTGATCCAATAGGCAATCCAATTCTCTTTTTGCGAACTGGATTCCTGTCTCAATCCCAACGCTCTTTTTCGCTACTTCTACGAGTCGGGTTGCTCGTTTCAGCCCAACCCCACGCTGTACATACGGTTTCCATTTTTGCAGCACTTCTTCTGGTGACAACTTTTGAATATGAGAGGGAAATGGAAACATGCGCAAGGTATAAAAGGCTGCTTTACCTTTCCAATCTCCAAACACATCGAAAAACTCTGGGAAAAAGCGCTGAATGACGTTTTCAATCCGCCCTTCAATGATCATAAGCTGTTTGATGAGCTGATCTCGTAATTTGACGCCTTCCCTTAGTTCAGCGTATACGCCCTCTAATAGGTTCGGTACGGAGTATCGCCCATCTTTCATTAACTGTGCAATGACACGAGCATCTTTTGTATCGTTTTTTGTAGGCGAATTGTCATCAAGCTCTTTACTTTTTTTGACGTGCATGGGATTCACTAGCACTACATCATATCCTTTTGCCTTAAGAAAGTAAGCAAGATTTAGCCAATAATGACCTGTTGGCTCCATTCCAAAAATCACGTGGTCCTTATGATTTTCTTTTTGAATATGATTAACCCAATCTAATAAGGTTTGAAAGCCGTGTATACGATTTTCAAAGATCAATCTCTTGCCAAATTCTAAGCCTCGGTCATCTTGAAAACGGGCAACGTGCTTTTCTTTAGCTACATCAATACCTACAATGAGAGTTGATGGTGTAATTTGAGAGATTTTTTGATTTTGTGTATAATTCATTTTGAGTCCTCCTTGGTTTATTGAAATTCGGGGTCAACGCGCATTGACACCCTGTACTATACCAAGGGGACTTTTTTTTATCAAACCTCAAATTTCCTCATTACAGGAATGCTCCTTTAGGTTAATAAGATGCTAAAAATGGTGGAATTGGATCCTTAAATAAAGACCAATCTTGTTGACTCTCTTCTTCCGTTAGCAAACACTGATCCAACGATTGTTCAATGGCTAATTGGTTCATATGAATACCAATCATGACCAATCCCGTCATTCGATCACCTTATGTTTCACCCCAACTTATTTGAATACTTTCTCCATAATTGTCCCATCCACTACGTAGAAATACTCTTTTTGATAATCGAAATTATTACGATTTAATGATTGTCACGATACCACCAGTTTGCTGAAAATACGGTTTTGCCTCCGGCTCTGCCAAATTCCCCTGCTAATCAAAAATTTTAAAAGAAACATCTCTTCGATCCGATCGTTCCTTATCTAAGTAAATGCGGCTTTCTGTTGCCTTTAGCTGTATGAATGAATTTTATCTATTTGAGACTCCCCCCTCTTTTTATCCAGCAACCATTCCCAAAATCACAGTATCGCCAAGTAAATGTTTATGTATTTGGGCACTCATTTTTTCAAAGCGATACTTCTATCTTTGGAATGTTTTCATTGGACTAACCTGTTTATTCCACCAATAGATAATCGATCCTTACTAGCACATTTTAAAACGTAATGATTCCGATTTGCAAGATAAAAATAAAAAAATGTGAAAAATTTCATAAAAAGGTGTCATTCATCTATAAGATCGGTTTCACTTACACAAAAGATATGATCATTAAAAAATGAATTTCTTTCAACGAAAAGATAAGACTTCGATTCCGTGAATAAAATACTTTATTAAAGCATATAGTGTTCCATTTGTACTATTCCCAGATTCCTCTCTTTTCGAAGCAGTTGCTCACTTGCCTTATGAACAGAATGAATATAATTTTCCAAATTCACACTTTTAAGGCCTTCCCCTTCTAAACCATATCAAAAAAGGAAAAGATACTGCCAACAGTGAATGATTATTATAAAAATGAGTGATTACTCACTTTACAAAATCCTTTTTTTCCGTTTAGTATAAAAGTGAGTAATCACTCAAGAAAGGAAGGAGACTCTATGCCCGAAAAACCGTGTATTTCTTTGGAACACGTGTCTAAACGTTTTGGGAAAAAGAAAGTCATTGAAGATGTATCATTAGAAGTTTTCAGAGGGGAAATTTTTGGAATGCTCGGACCTTCAGGGGCTGGAAAAACGACAATTGTCAAAATGTACGCTGGAATCGATGAACCTACCGAGGGAACGATCGATGTGTTGAATACAAAAATGCCAAACCTTCATGTCATGAAACAAATTGGTTTTATGGCACAGTCTGATGCCTTATACAATGAATTAACAGCTCTTGAAAATTTACAGTTTTTCGCTTCTATTTATGGATTAAAAGGGAAAAAGCAAAAGCAGCGTATCAACGAAGTCATGCAGCTGGTGAATTTAACAGATCATTTAAAAAAGAGCGTCAGCCAATTTTCCGGTGGGATGAAGCGGCGTTTGTCACTTGCCGTTTCTTTATTACATGAGCCGGAAGTTTTAATCCTAGACGAGCCAACAGTCGGAATTGACCCATTGCTTCGCCAAGCCATTTGGGATGAACTGGACCGAATTCGACAAAACGGAACAACGATTGTCGTAACTACTCACGTCATGGATGAAGCAGACAAATGTGGACGTCTTGCCATGATTCGCGACGGTCGCCTCATCGCGTTAGGCAGTCCGGAGGAATTAAAGAACCGGACGAATTCTCGAACCATTGAAGAAGCATTTTTATATTTTGGAGGTGCACGACAATGAGAGTCCGCGCGATCGTCATTCGTATCATTCGCCAATTTTTCCGAGACAAACGTACACTTGCGCTCATGATTGTGGCTCCCATGTTTATCCTTTTTTTAATGAATCTTGTGTTTAATGGAAAAGATTATAAACCAACGATTGCGGTTGATCCCAACGTTCCTGAAGTTGTTATTGAGAAGTTAGCCAAACATGATGCGGATGTTAAAGAAATGACAAAAACGACCGCTCATCACCAATTAAAAACGCAGCAAGTGGATGCTTTTATGGAAATGGATAAGGGAGCTCCAAAGATGACGTTAGAAGGAAGCGATCCCAATGTGAATAAAGCTGTCCTTTTGACGGTGCAAAAAGCGATGCAAGAATTAGCTCCTCAAACACCATCCATGCATTTAAAAACGTCTTATTTACACGGTTCAGAAGATATGGCGTTATTCGATTATTTCGGACCGGTGTTAATCGGCTTTTTCATATTCTTTTTCGTATTCTTAATCGCAGGTGTTTCTTTCCTTCGCGAGCGCACAGGAGGAACATTGGAACGAATACTAGCCACTCCTTTAAAACGTTGGGAAATCGTAGTAGGGTATGTCATCGGATTTGGGATTTTTACCACTTTTCAGGCGAGCTTAATCTCTTGGTTTGCGATTGATATTCTTGACATGATAATGGAAGGCTCATTCTTATACGTCCTTTTTATTACATTTTTATTGGCCATGACCGCTTTAACTTTGGGAACGTTGCTGTCTGCCTTTGCTAATAATGAACTGCAAATGTTTCAATTTATACCGTTGGTCATTGTCCCGCAAATTTTCTTTTCCGGGTTGTTTAACCTAGAAACCATGCCAGAGTGGCTTCGTTCATTAAGCGTTGTTATGCCTCTCACATACGGAGCGGATGCGCTTCGGGAAATTATGATTCGCGGCAACGGCTGGAATGAAATTGCCCAAGACGCCTATGTATTACTTGGCTTTTCCGTTTTGTTTATGATATTAAATGTGATAGCATTAAAAAAATACCGAAAACTGTAAGGGGTAGTATGAATGAACGAGCAACAGTGGATCAAAGAGCTGTTGAAAGTGAACGGTGAAGATGTCAAACTGAGCGAAAAGCAAATAAAAATTTTAGAAGCGGCCATTGAAATTTTCGCTGAAAAAGGATATGCCTCTACTTCGACGAGTGAAATCGCCAAAAGGGCAGGCGTGGCTGAAGGAACGATTTTTCGCCATTATAAGACGAAAAAAGACTTATTATTAGCGATTGTGAATCCAACACTGATTAAATCCGTTGCTCCGTTTTTGGCAAAGGAATTTGTGAAAGAAGTATTTGAAAACGAATATCAACATTTCGAAGATTTTATTCGAGTGCTTCTCAAAAATCGTTATGATTTTGTTAAGAAATATTTGCCTGCAATTCGTGTATTCTGGCAGGAAATTGCATTTCTTCCTGAAATCAAGGAGCAATTGCAGTTTATTTTTACGAAACATGTGTATGAGAAGTTTAAAAAAATTATTGAACATTTCCAAAAAAAGGGAGAGATTGTCATGATCCCTCCAGAGTCTGCCATTCGGATGATCATTACAACCATAGTTGGATTTTTCATCACTCGGTTTATCGTATTGCCGCATCACAACTGGGATGATGAAACGGAAAAAGCAGAAATTGAACGAACCATTCAATTTTTGATGCATGGGCTTCAGCAAAAATAAAAGGACCGTGAAAGTTTATCACAAATGACAAAAACAAAATCTTTTCACTTATGACGATCCTTCCATTCTTATTTAAAATCAAAAGAAAAACGGATCTTGCATAAAGAAAGGCTGGTTCAACATCGCTAAAAGAGTATTGAACCAGCCTGTTTTTTCATATATCGGGTGTGGAAGCAAAAGCCTGATGGTTGAAATTAGAATGTATGAGCTAAATCTTTTGCACGAGCAATGGCTTTTTCTTTGATTTCTTGCGCTTTTTCAGGCATAGCATTTTGTCCTTCAATAAATAAACCTTCAAAAGAAGGAACACCAAAGAAATTCATTACCGCTTGCAAATAACGATGACCCATTTCCATATCGGCTGCAGGGCCTTCTGAATAAATACCGCCCCGTGCTTGGATATGTAGTGCTTTTTTGTCTGTTAGCAAACCGATAGAACCTTCTTCGGTGTATTTAAATGTTTTTCCAGCTACTGCAACCGAATCAATGTATGCTTTCATAACGGGCGGGAAAGAAAAATTCCACATTGGAGTGACGAACACATATTTATCAGCGGCTACAAATTGGTCGCATAACTCAGCGAGGCGTCCCACTTTTGCTTGTTCATCTGCAGAAAGTTCTTCAAATTTTTTTCCAGAGCGAAGTTTTTCCCATCCGTTTAATACATCCGCATCAATTTGTGGGATATTTTCTTTGTAAAGGTCAATGTGTATAACTTCATCATTTGGATTTACTTCTTTATAAGTGTCGATAAACGCTTTTCCTGCAGCCATGCTGAAAGATTTTGTTTCATCAAATGGATGTGCAGTAATGTATAAAACTTTTGCCATTATGTTTCCGCCTTTCTTTTGTTGTGATATTATTAAAGATATTTTATTGTTGTCTTAATGACAACAACATCATACAAAAGATTTTTTCTTTAAATTAAATATCTTTAATTCGAGATTATAATACCGTACTTTTATTTTTTTGTCTACCATTTTTATTTGGAAAAGAATAATCCGTGTTTTCAAGTAGACATACTTCATTATCGGCTGCATTTAATAAAACTTTACAACTTTTTATACATGTCTGCCACTTTTTAGCCGAAAACTTTTTCATGCAACTTGCATATATACAAACAAAAGGTCCTGCCCCGAATGGCAAGGACCTGCTTTTATACAATAATGATTTTAACAACAATCAAGGAAACATTATTGATCATCTAAATAGAAACCGGGGATAGGGCTTTTGACATATTCACGACCTGCTTTGCTAATTTCTGGATTCGTTCCCTCACTTCTCCATCGATGATGACATTTCTTTCGTTGAAATGTTCCCTATGGGCATAAACATACTCAGGTGCAGTATAAGCTCGAAAGTACCCTGCGATCGGCTTTAATTGATTTTCAATCACTAGAAAATGTTGGTAAGTACCGCCCGTTGCCACAAAGCCGATGACTTTGTTCCGAAAAGCCGTTACCGGTGCTAAGTCCAATAAATTTTTTAATGCACCAGATAAAGAAGCCTGAAAAATCGGTGTCCCGATGATATAGCAATCAGCCGAAGCAATGGCATTTATGGCTTTTTGCGTATCATGGTTGTATTCTGTCAACGGCTTCCCATTGCAAAATTCCAATTGATACTGTCTTAAATCCAATAGCTCTGTATCCAATTCATGGTCGACTTTTTTTGCTTCCTCAAGTACTTGATGAACAAGAGAAGCTGTCTTCGCTCCTATAATCGTTCCTGATATTCCTAATAGTTTCAACTATTTGCACCTGCTTTCGTATAAATAGGATTCCGTACAATGCCATCATACAAATGATGATTCAGTCGTCTAAGAAATGGGCGTCTTCTCACTTTAGCGGTCATATCTGGGGTAAAACGCTGAAATAAAATTTGCGACTCCCTTTCTTTTAAATCGAGCGAAACTTGACTGTGCAAGAATATCATGCTTTTTTCGGACGAAGGAGGTGCGGCCGCTGCCAATATGGCATCATTTTCATATGCCCAGATTCGCTGCATCCAAATATCATAATGTTCATTTCCGTCGGAAGAAGCCGCAATAATATCCGCTCCTTGTTTGGCAAGAACGCGGTAAGATTCAGGGAATAGCATATCCTCTCCTGTAAGAAGCCCAACCCTTGCAAACGGCAGCTCAACGGTCAAAAAAGAGGACTTCACTGAATCGTCTTCTTGATCACTATGAACCTGCGAATATTTCCCAAGACAACCGGAAGGACCGACAAGCAGACTATTAGCTCGACGATTTTCCATTTTCATGGAAGCGACTATATAAACGCTAAATTCGGAAGCGATCTTTTCCAATACATGTTGATAATCATGAAATTGTATCTCTTTTTC
Source organism: Bacillus sp. FSL W8-0223 (assembly GCF_038006805.1). Classification (NCBI taxonomy): domain Bacteria; kingdom Bacillati; phylum Bacillota; class Bacilli; order Caryophanales; family Bacillaceae; genus Bacillus; species Bacillus sp. FSL W8-0223. Next base: position 1,166,352 of record NZ_JBBOVX010000001.1, on the reverse strand, counting down.
AAAAAAGGTGATTTCCGGAAGAATAATGAGGCGATGAGAGCTCGTAAATGTAAACGTTTGTATCATATGACGAAGTTGGTCTTCGATAAAAGAAATGGACTGTTGATACTCCAAAGAAATAGTGAGAATATCAAAAGGCTCCCGTTTAGGCGAAATTCTTGTTTCTCCCTCTTCCCAAAGATAAGTATTGAGCAGAATATCTTGATAAGCTTTCGGTTTTCGATTTTTCAAAATCTGTTTCTGTTGATGGACAGGTAGTTTAATTTCTCCAAATACGATGCCATCTCCCGAAATAAGCGAATCAATCACTTCTCCCGAATGATCAATGACCGCACTTCCCCCGGTGAATTGAGCACCACGCTCAGTTCCCCAACGATTGGCCGCAATCCAATATAATCCGTTTTCTTTAGCTCTTAATCGCCACGTTTTACTTGGCGGCTTGTTTCCTCGGCCAACCCAATTAGTCGGAAAAGCCATGATATCGGCCCCTTTTAAAGCAGCCAGCCTAGCCGGCTCAAAATACATCGCATCCATGCAAATGAGGATGGCGATTCTGCCGATCGGTGTATCAAAAACAGGAATGTCATTTTTTCCTTCTCGCGCCCACCTAGGGTCTGCCGAAAACAAATGGGTTTTTCGATAACTCCCGACAACTCCTTCCGGACCGATTAAAACAGCGGAATTATAAAAGACTCCTGTATTATGATCCTTCTCCGGAATTCCAGTAACAATGTAACAATCATACTGTGACGCAACGGCGGAAAGCATATCTGTTGTCTCTCCCGGAATCGATTCAACAAAGGGGCTAATTTCTTCTCTGTTTTCCCACACGTACCCGCTCGTTGCCATTTCCGGAAACACGATCAGCTTTGCTCCTTGTTTGGCAGCTGCTACGGCCTTTTCAAACATTTGGCGCCGATTTTCATCCAATTGTCCTTGTTCAGGTTCAAATTGAACGGCAGCCACCTTCACTCGAACATCATATTCCATTTTTCCCCACCACCAATGCTTCTTTAGACAAATCAATATAAACGGCGCTTTCTTCTCCTGACGTCACCACAATATTCAAGTTGGATTTCAATTGCCCGACCACGCCGGCGGCAATGCCTTCATCCCGGAAACAACGGATCACTTTTTCCTCATCCTCTTCATTGACCGTTAAAACAAACCCATAACCAGGATACATTTGCAGCCATGTTTCCATTTCTACTGAGGGGGGTATGGGAATGGCCTCCAGGTTGACGACCGCCCCGCATCCTGAATTTTCCGCCAGCATCGCTACAGTTCCGAGTACGCCGGCATTGCTGATATCTCTTGCCGCATAAATAAGCCCAGATTCGGCCAACTTCGGCATTACTTCCAATTTTCTCTGCAACTCCCGAGGCTCCAGCATACTGGTGCTGTTCCACTGTAAATAGTGTTTATACGGGTTTCCGTTTATATCAATGGCAATGATGATGGATTGTCCCGGTTTTCCTTGTGTTGCTCTCAGCACTTGATTGGCTTTCCCGATAATGGCTGTTGCCACTCCGGGTGCTTCCTCCGGGAAAAAGTGTCCTCCCACCATTGGCACTCCAAGTTTGCGGCACCCTTCTGCCATACCCTCCGCAATTAAAACGGACAAGTCTTCATCAGGAGCACTAAGCAGATTCACAATGGCCATCGGCCTGCCGCCCATCGCGTAAATATCGCTTACACTGACAAGCACCGCGCAATATCCTGCCCAAAAAGGCTCTTCTTTGACGAGCTGCGGCAGGATGCCATCACAAGAAAAGAGAAGATATCCATCATCGGTTGTCAAAATCGCCGCATCATCCCCTATGGGATCAAGCACGAAATGAAAATTCCATACATCTTTAAATACGGACAATGGGGGATAAATCGCTTTTTTGCGTTGCAGCACAGCAGTATTTTGCAACTTGCTCATAAGCCTTTGGAATTGGGTCATTTTGTATCATCCTTTTGTAAAAACTATTCTTCGATACATGTGCGTATTCATATGGCGCTCCGAATTTCTTTTCTGCTTCCAGGTTCCATTAACAGACGATAGCGAATCATTCAGTATCAGAAGTGAGTGATCTTGATCATTGATTAGAGATCAAAAACACCATTTACTGAAAAAAAGACTTTGTCAAAAAGAAGGGAAGTCGCCCCTTCTTTTTGTCGGTATAATCGTATTCAATTGTCCGTATTCATACGGCATGATGAATACGATTGTCCTTAAGATTGAGGTTGTTTCCATTATTCACTGGTGTAAAACGGTGATAACTGCCGAACCGCTTGCCTATTCGAAAAATTTTACTGCTAGAAGAATATGGCGACATCTTTTCAAGCATTTCTTACACTTACTCTCTCTTTTTCACGAAACAGCTGTTTTTAAAGAAGTGAAACCTGCATTTTCAATAATGGTTCCAATGCTTTCTTCTCCTCCTCCAAGCGGACGAATGTGGATGCCGCGAATTCCTTCAATCTCACGTACTTTCTTCATAATATCCGTGGCGATCTTGAGTCCTTCCTCCCTGTCATTGTGGGCAGCCAATCGTTGTTTCACCCAGTCAGGTACGGCAACCCCCGGTATTTTTAACGCTTTCTCGACGTGAGCAAGGTCACGTAACGGCATAATGCTAGCCATGATGGTGATTCGGTTATGCAGATCGCGACGACGGGCTTCCTCCATCCATTCTTCCAATATATCCAAGTCGAAAACGAGCTGTGTCCGTACAAATTTGGCACCCGCTTCCACTTTTGCTTCGAGACGGTCGATTAATTCTTTCACAGGTTTTCCCACAATATTTTCCACTGTTCCAATCGTCATTTGAGGAGGCTCCTCCATGACAGTGCCGTCAAAAAGCTTTCCTTCTTGAATGAATCGATTCACATATTTCACCAATTCCATCGTTGGAAGATCGTACACTTCCTTAGCATCCGGTTCAGTGCCGACTTTGGCAGGATATCCTCCTAAAATAGTAATGTTGCGAATTCCTAAAGCGGCAAGGCCAAGCAAATCACTTTGAATTCCCAAGCGATTGCGATCACGTAAATTGATTTGAACAATCGGTTCTACGCCTATTTGCTTAATAAAGAATGCGCAAACGGCAGGCGACATTCTGGCGACCGCAAGAAGATTATCGCTAATATCGACCGCATCTACATATCCTCTGAATAAAACGGCCTTTTCAATGATGGAACGAGGATTCCAATGGCGAGGAGGCACCAACTCCGCCGTTATCGTAAACTCTTTTTGATTAACCTGTTTATCTAAATAAATCGTCATCTTTCTTCCTCCTTACGAAATAAAAATGGCTCCCTCCACCTGCCCACAGCAGCAGAGGGGCACTGCAACTTAAATTTGGAAAGTACTTAAAATAAAAGCACCGCTTCGATGATACTCAATTAAGCAATCTTGCAAATCAAGAGGATGACACGGAATAGCTCCTTCTATCAAATCTTCCTCTCTTATCCCATGAAGACCCAATCCGAATCGACAGACATATACTTTTCCGCCTTCATCGATAAACTTTTTCAATCCTTCATTAATATTGAACATACCGCCGAAGGCTTCTTTTCCAACCGTCGGAAATCCCCTGGTCGCTACGGCGTTCATGGCTCCTGTTCCGTAAAAATAGATGGCTGTTTCAAAACCTTTCCTTTGTGCGCGAATCGCTTGCAAAACAGCGATATAAGATAGCGAAGATTCATGCGCAATACCATGTACTAAAGCCAAAAACTTTTCGCCAGGATTTGCTTTATAATCGGGAAATACTTTTGTTTCCCCGTACAATTTGCTTCCCGTCGGCAAAGACGGATGAGGAATTTCATTTAAAGATTTCAATTCATTTTCAGTTAAATTGGCCATTTTTCATTACCTCCATTGAAATAAATATTGGTCTAAAGAATATATGGTGAAAGAGCCATTGGCTCTTATGCCAACTTGCTAAAGTAATGTTCTTCGGCATTTGCCCAAAAAACGCGTTCCTTGATTTCATCCGAAATGGGGGCGCCTTGGATTTTCCAAAATTCACTTTCATAATCGCTCCAAGGCTCATCGCAGCCAAACAAGAAACGATCTACGCCTATTCCCGTTCGATCGATTTCTTTCAACAGTTTGCGGACGCCAAAACCAATGGCCCAGCTTGAATCAACATAGATTTTGTATCCGCCTTCTATCAAATCTTTCCATTGAGAGATCAGGCGAATATGACCACTGCTGCCTCCCCCCATATGTACGAGATGGATCTTAAGATCTTTTCCATAACGTTTGATTAATTCAAAAAAGTTCCTAATATCCGATGTTCCATGCGGACTTGTATGAAAATGGATCGGAATATCCCTTTCCATCGCTTCCCGAAAGATTTTCTCATGAAGCTTTAACGATTCTTCGTCCCATTTTCTCGGATCCGGAGTGCCTCCCAGCAAATAGCTCATCTTTAGCGCACATATGCCGGGCTCATCCAGCATCTTTAAGGCTTTTTCCGTTAATTCCCGGTTTTGCGGCAATCCGGATACCCACAGAGCACCTGCCACTCTTCCTCCCCCCTCACGGCATAATCGAACGACCAGTTCATTCAATGAAAAAGGCTGTTCTTGAACAGGAATACCGTAATTAGGGAGAACAAGCGTCTTTTCAATTCCCCTAGAGGCCATAAAACGCTCCAATTCCTCCGAATTTGCCGGACCCGGTTCAGCCGGTGAGATAGGCTCTTCTGATTCGTAAAAAGGCCAAGGATCCAAAACTCCAACATGGCTATGAACATTAAAGACTTTTCTTCCAAACCCCATCTTAAGAGGTTTTTCTTCCCTTAAAGAATCGTGATTCCCTTCGGTGAACGAATCACTTGATTCCGACCGATTGCCGTTTATCGGCATTTGGGGATGATGATGCATCATACACATTTAGATCAACCTCCATTATTTGATGTGGATGCCCATGGTAATGAAACGGTTCTCCTACAGATTTCCACCCCAACTTTTCGAATAATGTGACATTTTGAAATTGAACAGAAGCCAAAAATCGATCAGCCTTTTGATTTTTCACTATTTCGACGGCCGCTCGAATCAAATAAACCCCAATTCCCTTTATGCGATAATCAGGATGAACAGCAAGCCTTCCTCCCCACCATACTTTGGGATTTTCCAGTTCGGGATAACAGCGTACAGTGCCAAGAAGAAGAGGATTTTTCCGAGACCAAGCGTTTATGTGAATGGCTCTTTGATCATGCTCATCTGAATCATCCTTCTCAAACAAGCGCTGTTCGTTTACGAAAACGAGCCGTCTTAACGCCAAAGCCGCCAAAATTTCCTCCTTGTTTTGCGCCACTCTAATCTCCCAATTTCTCAACCTTCTCCCTCCTATTTTTTATGTTCAAACAAATGCAGAGCGGAACAAGCGCCACATTTTGCGCATCCGGCCGAGCTGTTGGCTGACGACAATTTTTCCTCGTTCAGTACTTCCGCAACACGGCGGTAGACCTCTAACATCCATTCACTGGACGGGGGACTGGCATTTTCCAGCATTGTACCTCGAAGCGGGCGAAGAGGAACGACAAAAGGATAGACGCCTATACGTGCTGCTCTTCTGCATCCTTCAATGGTTTTTTCCAAATCCTCGCCAAGGCCCATGATGACATAAGTGCTAACCTGATTTTTTCCAAATACGGACACGGCTTTTTCAAATGCCCGGAAATAGGTGTCAAGCGATATCTTGGACTTGGATGGCAGCACTTTTTTTCGTACCTCTTCATCAAAAGATTCCACATGGAGTCCAATCGAGTTCGCACCTGCATCCTTTAATACTTGATACAAGGAATCATCTTCAGGGGGTTCGCATTGAACTTGAATAGGAAGTTGACTGACTTTGCGAATCCCTTCCACACATTTGGCCAAATATAAGGCTCCACGATCCGTTTCATTGGGTGTACCCGTCGTTAAAGTAATGTGTTTGATTCCATCCAGCTCTTCAGCTGCTTGAACCACTTCAGCGAGCTGCTCTGGTGTTTTGATCCCAATCGTATTTCCCTCTGCCAAAGAATTTCCAATCGCACAAAACTTGCAGCGCTTTTCCGGAGCCCAGCGTATACAACTTTGAATGACGGTGCTTGCCAACACATCGGATCCATGCAGGACAGCAATTTTGTTGTAGGGAATGCCATCTTTCGTCTTTAAATCATAAAATTTCGGACGTCGAATGGCTTCAAGAAAAACGGAAGATATCGTTTTTCCATCATGCTGTAACGAAAAACCGTCAGGACCTTTTGTTAAGGAATAGGGGGACTGTTCAGCCGGTCCATTGAACGTTGGGAGCATCACCGCTTGCCCTCCCAGTAGAAAAGCTTGATCATCCGTCGGACCTGCTCCCCCTCTCCTCCCTCCTTTTACAAGGCCTCCCGTGCGAACTCCTTTGTTATGAAGATCAACCAGTAAAGTTTCCAGTTGAGAATCATATGGTATCGGATTGGGCTTTCGTTTAGTTGGATTCATAAAATTCCCCCTAATATGATTTTTCTGAAATATAATGACGTTAAATTGTATAACATATATTGTTATGTTATATTACTTATAGTAAGTGTCGGGCAGGAATTTGTAACCAGCCAATGAATGACTTTTTTTGCCGACCATTTTTCATCTACCTCATAAATCCTTGGTATCATCTAGTTTTTTCTATGAATCAACGAATTTTTTTCAAGGGGAAAGTTGCTTTTTTTCTTGTTTTATAATGTTAAATAATTTTACACAAAAACAGAATGGCTTGTAACAGGAGGTTTTGCAATGGAATGGAGACCGAATAAATTAAACAAACTGCCATTGTATAAGCAAATTGCCAATTATTTAGAATCCAGAATTATCAACGGAGAGTTTCCACCGGGCAGCCGATTGCCTTCTGAACGAGAATTAGCACATCAACTCGATGTGAACAGAAGCACCGTGAATGCTGCTTTTGAAGAGCTGCGTTCGACCGGTCTTGTCAAGCGTATTGTAGGATACGGAACAGTTGTGAATAAAAAAGTATGGAAAAACGGGCACAGTCGAGTGCCAAATTGGGATCAATATGTAAAAGAAGGTTTTGATCAACCGAATAATCCTTTAAATCAGCAAATTTACCGCTATATAGGTTCCGATGATCGACTGATCAATTTTGCGATCGGAGAATTAAGCGCCGATTTATGGCCTGCAAAATTGATGCAGAGCATTTCTGACACCCTGTTCAAAAACCATTTTTTAGGCTATGAAAATGTTCAGGGAAATCTCCAACTGCGCGAAGCCATTTCCGATCATCTGAAACAATACCGTCAAATTGAATCCACCCCTTCTTCCATTCTGGTTACATCAGGAGCTCAGCAAGCCATTCATCTTATTATCCGCGGATTGCTCCATCCCGGAGATTCGGTGGCAATCGAAGATCCTTCCTATGCTTATTCATTACCTATTTTTCATTCTAAAGGGCTCAACACCCATTTTCTGCCAGTTCATGAGAATGGAATCGATCCTGAACAGATCATTGCTATACACAAAAAGCATCGTCTCAAAATGTTATTTTTAAATCCTACTTATCACAATCCGACTGGTGTTTCCTTAGACCTCGATAAAAGGAAGAAAGTGATGGATATATGCACGAAATATGGAATCGCCATTGTCGAAGATGATCCATACAGCCTTCTCGGCTATCATCAACCTCCCGCACCTACATTGAAATCCATGGATCAAGAAGGCCTCGTTCTTTATGTTAGTTCTTTATCCAAAATCGTCGCATCAGGGCTTCGAATTGGATGGATTTTAGGGCCGCAAAATGTCATTAACCGACTAACGGACGTTAAACAACAAATGGATTTTGGACAGCCGAATTTACCGCAATGGATTGCCGCTAATCTATTACGATCTGAGCATTTCAATGAACATATTGAGAACTTGAAGATAGAATTGAAGAAAAAAAGAGATTTAACCATCCAAGCGCTGCAGAAAGAATTAAACGGAAACGTTCGCTTTTTTCTACCGAACGGAGGCATTCACTTATGGTGCCAGTACAATAGCGACCAAGTGGATGAAACATTACTATTTCAACAAGCCGTTAAAAACGGAATGGTTTTCGCCCCGGGAAGCATCCTTGGATCTCATCGCCGTTATTTAAGGTTAACTTACGGTCGTGTCAATACAGATTCCATTACAGAAGGAATTCATCGATTTGCAAAAGCGCTGAAAGCTTTGATATAGACCCTTAAAGTAAAACTTCCATGAGTGAAGTTTTTCTTTTTGGATGGCAAGTTGAACGAATAGACCCATCATCTTAGACGATTTTTCGTGTTGAATGCTTAAAAATTCCATTCGCAGCAGCCTGCCACTTTTTGCTCAATTCACATGTATTGGTTCGACAATGTCAATATTCTTTTATGTAATTCGTCATATTCCATTCTCTCTTTACACATACTAAATATCACAATGGAAAGGTTTTGGTATTACTCAGCCGTGACACGATCAATTCATCAAAACAGGTGATACAAATTGAGAATTTTCCTCCCTATAGCAGCGCATGTCATAACTGCTTTCTTTTCGGCCATTTGGAATAGAAGAAAAGAAAGCAGCCAAGTTCGAAAACTTTATTTTTGGCTAATGATCAGTGGATTTATCTGGTCGCAACTTCAAACCGAATATTTGATTTGGCGCGTCAATCAAAAGACCGAGCAGGAAAGCGATTCATTTTATTCAACCATGAAAAAATGACGTATGATCAGACTCTTTCTTGTCGGATACATGGCCGCCCCTGCAAGATGTTCACCGCATCACCGTCCTATGCACGGTGATTTTTTCTATTTTTCCTCGTCCCTTCGTTTACCACAGTCATTTCACTTCGACGGCTCTTTATTTTCATGAACAGCTATTATGTTGAAACCAAGAGTCTTCATGAATATTGTTCGGGAATTGTTCAATTTTTTCTCTTTTTATGCTATATTTTTTCTGTATTTTAAAAAAATTGCGAAACGAGGTTGTCCGATGGAACATTTAAAATACCCGATTGGTCGATTTATCATGCCGGACCCCATCGATAAAGACATGAGACAACATTTTATCCACGTGCTGCAACAATTGCCGGACCTCCTACAGAACGCTGTAAAAGACTTAAGCATGGGACAACTTACAACGCCTTATCGTGAAGGTGGATGGACGTTGCTGCAAGTGGTCCACCATCTTGCTGACAGTCATATGAACGGATATATTCGGTTTAAATTGGCATTAACAGAGGATCAACCCACCATTAAACCTTTTAACGAAAAGAAATGGGCAGAACTTCCTGACAGCTTTCAGATGAATCCAGCCATTTCGATTTCGTTGCTGGAAACAGTACATAGCCGCTGGGTTTATTTGCTTCGCTCGCTTGACGAAAAAGATTTTTCTCGCCGCTTTATACATCCGGTAAGCGGAAAAATCATGGATCTAAACCAAGCTCTTGCTTTATATGCCTGGCATTCCAAACATCACCTCGCCCATATCACTTCGTTGCTGGAAAGAATGAATTGGAAATAATTTAATTCTAAGTTCTGTTACTTTATGCCGATAGCTACAAAATCATCTATATTCTTTACAGGCTGATAGATGAAAACGATCCAAATATATAAAAAGCAGGTGGTGTGATGCTTTTACAAGGTTTAAAAATACTCGACTTTTCTATTCTCCTGCCTGGACCATATGCATCGATGATGTTAGCTGATTTAGGCGCTGATGTCTTGCGAGTCGAATCTCCCACGAGATTTGATTTAATCAGGCAATTTCCTCCGATGGACAATGGTCAATCGGCCGCCCACAGTTATTTAAATCGATCGAAGCGCTCGATAGCCCTTGATTTAAAACAACAAGAGTCTGTGGAGATCGTGAAACGTCTAGTGAAAAAATATGATATTATTATGGAACAATTCAGACCGGGTGTCATGGATCGGTTAGGTGTCGGATATGAAGCGTTAAAGAAAATCAATCCCCGCATTATTTATTGTTCCATTACCGGTTACGGCCAAACAGGTCCATATAAAAATCGCCCCGGACATGACAACAATTATTTATCGCTCTCCGGTGTGGCCGATAATATGAGAAGAAAAGGAGAAAAACCTGTTGCCTCTGGTATACAAATAGCAGATGTTGCCGGGGGATCACTGCACGCTGTCATTGCCATCTTAGCTGCTGTTTACCATCGAGAAAAAACCGGGGAAGGTCAATGGATCGATATCAGTATGACAGATGCAGCTTTTGCTTTAAACGCCATTTACGGAGCGGGTGCATTGGCATGCGGTGTGGAAATAGAACCGGAAAAAATGCTGCTAAACGGCGGAACTTTTTATGATTATTATGAAACAAAAGACGGCCGCTATTTTTCAGTTGGAAGTCTGGAATCGCCGTTTCGAAAAGCATTATGCGAAGGAATTGGAAGAACTGATTTAATCCATCTTGCAATGAGCGAAAGACCGGAAGATCTGCAAGTGTTTAAAAGAGAGCTTCAACAGACATTTTTACAAAAAACATTTGAAGAGTGGCGCAATATTTTCCAAGATGCACAGGCATGCGTAGAACCTGTTCTTTCCTTTTCAGAAGCAACGAAACATCCTCAATTAAAAGCTCGTGAAATGGTCGTAGAAGTTCCTAAAAAGGATGGAACAACTCAAAAGCAACTGGCCTGCCCCATCAAATTTTCTGCAGGAAAAGCACAATATAAACATATAGGCAGTCTTTTAGGAGAACATACAGAAGAAGTGTTAAAAGAATTAGGTTATTCGAAAGAAGAGATTCTTGAATTAAAAGCAAAAGGGATTTTTGGCTAATTTAGAACGATAGTTTCATAAAATCTTCAGAATTTTTTATTTTATAAAAACTGCTCGCTGCTCTCACAAAAGAAGTAGACCGATTACTTCAAAATGAAAGGAATTATTTCAATATCCAAACCAGCGTCGACATCCATGTCAACAGAAAAATCCGAAAAGTCTTCTTCACGGCACAAAATGAAAACAGTTGATAGAATCCCCATTTTTAAGAAATTCGTGCGAGAGTGGGACTGTAATTAGCCTAATCTTTCCCACTCCCAAACTTGGACCTCTTGATAAACTTACAATACTGCTCAATTTCTTTTATATCAATATCAATCTGACCCAAAGTAGCAATTGCGAAACTAACCTATTGTCACATGCGAAAATATTTTTTCATTTCATCTATATTGCGTGTCTCTTCTTCCTCCATAGTTGGAAGAATTTGTGAGAAGTATCAAGTGTAATCATTTTATTGTGGCCAAACCGTTCGGAGATAACCTTGACAAGCATTCCCTTAGACCTGATCTCATTATCCAACCAATGTGATCTATAACATTGGAACTTGTGAAACAACTCGTCCTTCAATTCAATCAAAAATGTCATCCAAATTATGACAGGTAATCGTAAGGCCATGATTTTTTAGCCCGATGATAGCTCTAGATGGATCATCTGCCTTCCTTACTAAATCGGCTACCGTTTCAGCTAATTGAATGGTACTACAGGGGTAATTAATTTCGGTTGCCTGTACTCCATCCATCCAAGCATGTATGTGAACGATGGCACCTACACTAGGATGCTCTTTATAGATCATCCAATGCTCAATCGCATCAACCGAAGCCCTTTTAGGAGAAATGTTGGGCGGCAAACTGATTTCCATCGCGTTTTTCTCGGGATTAAATCCCTTTATAAACAAAATATCCCACCCAATCATCCGCATATCAGCTTTATTAATTCCACCGGCACTCATCCAAAAGTTTTTATCATCATGCCGGCTGCTTAAATTTCCATAGTTTAAACCGCCTATACCGTATAGTTTTCATGAGGATGGGGAAATGATGGAACAAACTCCTATCCGGATTAGAATCGAACCCAGTGCTTTATATGTTATTTGAACCATAATGATCCAAAAGGGGCCAAACCCTTATTTTTATTTTTTGTTCATTTCTTCAAAAGCCTCTTCATAATCAAATTCAATTAACGCTACGATCATTTTTTTTATTTCTTCCACAATATCCTTTATCATTTGCACCATGACTGTTTTAAAAAACTCCTTTCTTATATTTATACATAATGCGATATATACATCCCATAAGAAAAAGGAATAGGTAAAAAATAATTTACTCAAAAGGTTTTTTTACTATGCAGCTTTTTTTGACAGCTGCCTTTTTCCTTTCAAAACAAAATTAGGAAGTGTATCCAAACGTTGATTGTCCCGTAAAAGAATAGTTAGGTTGTCATTTGCCATACTATAACTTGAACTAAACGAAACAGATAACTATAAAAAGGGTTGAGTCACTTTGAAAATAATCATTTTAATACTATCGGTAACAGGATTGATTCTCCTATTATTTTTCTTGTTCTCAAACAACTCCTCTAACTCCAATTTTACAAAAGTTGAAAACCAGGTTACACAGCCTAAAAGACCTGTCATTTTCTTAATGATTGACTCCTTGATGGATGAACCTTTACAGAAAGCGATGAAAGAAAAACGAGTTCCGGCGCTTGAATTTCTTATACGGAATGGACAATATTATCCAAATGTGGTTAGTTCCTATCCCACCATGTCCGTAACGATCGACAGTACATTGCTGACCGGAACGTATCCGGACCATCATAATATCCCCGGGCTCGTCTGGTACGACGAAAAAGAAAAACGGATTGTCAATTATGGCAGCGGAAAAAAAGAAATTGTTGCTCTTGGTACCAAACAGGTTTTAAAAGACATTTTGTATCATTTAAATAATCAACATTTAAGCAAATTGGTTACAACGATTCATGAAGAGTTGGAAAAGAATAAAAAACATTCTGCTTCGATTAACGGTCTTATATACCGCGGCGATTATGAGCAAACTCTTGACGTTCCAAAACCTATTTCCTTCTTTCGTTTATTGCCTAAACAATTAAAGACAAATGGACCGATCTTGTTTTCGTTCGGACGGTTTTCACAATTTGATCCGAACAACCGTTATAACCATTTCTGGCAAAATGTTGGATTTAATGATCACTTTTCCGCACAAGAAGTCAAATACCTGATTCAAAAAAAGAAACTTCCTGCTTTTACAATTGCCTATTTGCCAAGCAATGACCATACTGTTCATAAAATGGACCAATGGCTATAAAGGGAATTGAAAAAGCCGATAAACAGCTTCAAAACATTTTAAATTCTTATGACTCGTGGGACGAAGCGCTCAAAAAAGCAGTGTGGATTGTCATGGGAGACAGCGGTCAATCCCCAATTGGAAAAGACAAAAACCAATCCCTCATTTCATTAAACTCCTTATTACAGAATTACCGAATTTCTAAATTGGGTGAACCCATCAAGGAAAATGATCAAATTGTCCTTGCTGTGAATGAGCGGATGGCTTTTATCTACACATTGGATCACAACATTTCTTTTTCTGAGATTGCTTCTAAATTAAAACACGATTCAAGGATTGGTTTTATTGCGTGGAAAGAAAATGATTGGATTCATGTGGCGAATGAAAAAGCGAAAGATACCTTTCAATTCCGCCCTAACGGCAAATTTACGGATCCGTATAACCAGTCTTGGACGTTGGAAGGGGACGCTTCGATCTTGGATCTGGCGATAAAGGAAAATGACATCCAATACGGAAATTATCCGGATGCCCTTGCCCGCCTTTATAGTTCTTTTCATTCCCACAATGGACGATATCTGATTGTTGATGCAAAACCGGGGCACGAATTCATTAGCGAAAAATCTCCTACCCATATTGGCGGAGCCGCACACGGTTCGTTACACAAACAAGTTTCGGTTTCCTAGATATTTTTTTGAATCTTACCTGTTTCTCGAAATTTTAATATCATATCATTCAAAAAATTTAAGAGTTCCGTATTTCTTTTTCTTACCGCCATAACATAACTACTTTCGGCACATTCTCTTTTTCATTCTGGAGGTAGATAGCTCCATTAAAATAAGTATGTTTTAGAGAAATCTGTTTTTTTACTGTATATTCCTGGAACAACATTGACATCTCCACACTTTAAGGCAATAATCACATCTCAAAGGTTAGAATTATATTCCATTGATAACATTTACATTGGAGTTTTTTTACATTTTGTCAGCAACACAGGAGAATCCCAAATTAAAAAATTTATTTTTTTGTAAAGAATGTTAAATTTTAAATCTTATGTCTTTTCAAACGAATTTTTAAGTAAAATGTGAGATAGGTAGGGCTTACTTGGGGGGCAAAATGATGAAAAAGTTTACAACAGAAGAGAACAGCTGGGTTTTCTATGATTGGGCAAGCTCTGCTTATTCTCTTATCATTACGACAGCTGTCTTTCCTTTATATTATAAAGCGGCTGCCCAAAATGCCGGCGTCAGCGCTGCTGATTCTACGGCTTACTTAGGCTACACCATCTCCATTTTCACCTTTATTATAGCCATGTTAGGGCCTATTTTAGGGACCATTGCCGATTATCAAGGATTGAAGAAACGGTTTTTTGCGTTCTTTTTTGCCCTAGGTGTATCCTTTACGGCTTTATTGGCTTTTATCCCAAGTGATCAATGGCTTATCTTGTTAATCATTTATACCCTGTCTGCCATCGGATCGAACGGGGCCACTGTGTTTTATGATGCTTTTCTTGTCGACGTAACCACAGATAAACGCATGAATCGTGTATCTGCTCGCGGCTTTAGCTTTGGCTATATCGGCAGCACAATCCCGTTTATCGTAAGCATCGCGATCATTATTTTAGCTCAAAGTAAAATAATTCCGCTTTCCACCGCATCTGCAAGCAAAATAGCCTTCCTTATGACCGCCATCTGGTGGGGATTATTCACCATACCGATGTTTCGAAACGTCCGGCAGCCTTTTATATTCAACGTGAAGCGAATCCCATTGCAGAGAGCTTTAAACGGCTTCTGAAAACACTAAAAGAAATCAAAAAGTACCGCACTCTGTTTTTATTCTTACTCGCGTATTTTTTCTATATTGACGGTGTCGGTACCGTCATTACGATGTCCACAGCGTATGGAACGGATTTAGGCATCCGTTCTTCCGATCTGTTAGTGATTTTGTTTGTCACCCAAGTCGTTGCTGCTCCGTTTGCCATTCTGTTCGGGAGATTGGCCGAAAAATTCACAGAGAAAAAGATGCTTTATGCAGGCATTTTCGTCTATATCATCGTTTGCATCTATGCCTACTTCTTAAAAACAACGTTGGACTTCTGGATATTAGCGATGCTTGTTGCGAGCTCTCAAGGAGGCATTCAATCGTTAAGTCGCTCATATTTTGCGAAGCTTGTTCCCAAAAAGAACGCCAATGAATTTTTCGGATTTTATAACATCTTCGGAAAGTTTGCTTCTATTTTAGGTCCATTATTAGTCAGTTTCACAGCACAGCTCACAGGAAACACCAATGCAGGTGTGTTTAGCCTTGTTATTCTCTTCATCATTGGCATGATCATTCTTGCCCACGTTCCTGATACCAATGTTTCCAATTGAAGAAACCAAGAAGCACGTAAGTAAAACTACGACTATTAAGATGAGATTATATTCATTCCTTCATACCGCTGAATAAAAGTTTCATTATATATCTTTCGTTTTTAAAATCCCTCAACTTCTATATTACATTTCAAGTAAATCCTCTTTTTCCTTCCTTTATTGGCTGTCATATAGACTAACTAAATTTATAGTGGTTCAACTTGATAGATTTTAGTTGGAACGCAAAAAAGCGCCATAAACGTTATGCAAATGGAACCAACCTCCACCATGGTAAGTAGAAAGACCAATAGGAGATATGGATCAAAACCAAATTTTTAGGCATTTTGATTGATTGACATTTTTTGCATAATATGTCTGTTGATAGTAATTTTTTAGAATGTTATGGTAAAAAGGAAAAACATTACTGGCGAATATTCCCGATAAAAATTAAAGGAGAGATGAAATCATGGCCACTGCAAAGAAAACCTCCTACGAAACAAAACGTTACGCAAATCTGATTCCTATGAAAGAGATTCAATCTGTACAAGATCAGTTGTTTCCTTTTACTATTTATAACACTTTGCGAAAAAAAACACCGGTAAGATATGACCCCATTCGAGAATGTTGGGATGTATTTCGATACGAAGATGTTCATTTCATCTTAAAAAATCCTGCATTATTTTCCTCTAATCGTGGGATCGGCGACAAAAGAAACAGTATATTGATAATGGATCCGCCCAAACATACAAAAATGAGAAATCTTATTAATAAAACGTTTACTCCCAAAGCTGTCAACGAGCTCTCTCAACGAATTCAGGACGTTACAATCTCCCTGTTGGACCAAGCAAAGGAAAAAGAAACATTGGAAATGATTCGTGATTTTGCCGCTCCGCTTCCCGTCATTATCATTGCGGAATTATTGGGAGTCCCGGCAAAAGACAGGGAACTTTTTAAAAACTATTCTGATATTCTTGTGTCTGGAGCCGAGGATGATTCGGACGAGGCCTTCAATATGATGATGAAAAGAAGACGTGAAGGAGCCAAGTTTCTGAATGACTATTTTAAAGAAATCATACAGGAGCGACAAAGAAGCCCAAAAGATGATTTAATTTCTTTATTATTGGCAGCAGAAGTGGACGGAGAAAGACTAAAGGAAGAAGAGTTGCTCGGATTCTGTATTTTATTATTAGTCGCGGGTAATGAAACGACAACGAATCTCATTGTGAATGCTGTTCGATATATGGTAGAAGATACAAATACTCAAGAAACAGTCCGAAAAAATTTTTCTTTGGTTCCCAACTTAATTGAAGAAACTCTTCGATTCTATCCTCCAATCCAAGCAATTGGACGTACTGCGACGGCAGATGTCGAAATTGGAGGCCATACGATTCGCAAGGGATCTCAAGTGATTAGCTGGGTAGCGGCAGCTAATCGGGATGAGCAAAAGTTTGAACAACCGGATCGTTTTATGCTGGAACGCCACCCAAATCCACATTTAGGTTTTGGATATGGCATCCATTTTTGTTTAGGCGCTCCTTTAGCTCGACTGGAAGCAAAAGTTGCTTTTTCAGTATTATTAACCACTTTCTCTAAACTAGAACTAGCAAAACATACAGAACTTGAGCCCATTCAAAGTCCATTTGTATTTGGCGTGAAAAGCTTCCCAATACAATTTAGTCTCTAATTTTATAGCATTTTTTATCCATTTGTGAATCAACTTAAAAGGCCCTCTCATAAGCCGGTTTAACCGACTTATGAGAGGGCCCCATTTTCATTCCTCTCTACATTTTTTCTCATAAGAGGATTACTTTTGAATCAGCCCCTCCTCCTTTAAAAATTGTTCAGCCACGTCATCATAATCTTTCTTTTTCAAATCGACTTCTGCATTTAACTGCTGCATTTTTTCATTTGTGATCTTTCCTGCAAGTAAATTAATCACTTTTTCCAATTCCGGATGTTTTTTCAGCACTTCTTCGCGTATAACCGGTGCTGCATTATAAGGAGGAAATTGATGTTTATCATCTTTTAACACATATAAATGGAATGCTGGTATGCGTCCGTCAGTTGTAAAAGCATCAATAACATCTACTTTATGATTTTTTAAAGCACTATACATAATTCCCGGATCCATGGACATGGTATTTTTAAACTTAATTCCATATTTCTTTTGTAAACCAGGATATCCATCTTTTCGTTCTAAAAATTCAGGATCGGAAGCAAGAGTTAATTGGGGTGCTTTTTTCGCAAGATCCGAAATGGTTTTTACATTCCATTTTTTCGCATCCTCATTGCGAATGGTAAGTGAATACGTATTATTAAATCCAATTGGTTTTAACCAGATTAAATGATACTTTTTCTCATACTGTTGTTTTACATGATGATAGACTTCATTTGGATCTGTTGTATGGATTTTTTCTTTTAGGATGTTCATCAATCCAGTTCCAGTGTATTCAACAGCTAAATCATAATCGCCCTTTCGCATTCCTTCAAATACCGGCACCGTTCCGCTAATAAAAGACTTATATTGAACATGCAAATTGGTGCGATCTTCTATCAATTTTCCATACATATGAACCAAAATTTCTTGTTCCGTAAAATTTTTTCCCGTAATCACAATTGTATTTTCTTTTTGTTTTGATTGATAAATTCCGAACCCTGATACGGCTGCAATCACAAGGACTAGAATGGAAACAAGAGAAATTTTGGCGCCTTTCGACCATTTTTTTCTTTTTATTCCAGGTTTTGCTCGATTTTCAACTCGTTTTAATATTTGGTCAAATACAATCGCAATAATCGCTGAAGGAATAGCACCGGCTAAAATAAGAGCGGAATTATATGTTTGCAATCCTCTAAAAATGAAATCACCTAATCCGCCAGCTCCAATTAAACCTGCCATCGTCGCTACACCAATGACCAATACGGCTGCTGTACGGATTCCTCCCATGATAACACTTAGGGCGAGAGGCAATTGAACGATCCATAATACTTGTCTGCTGGTCATTCCCATTCCTATACCAGCTTCAACGATACTGCGATTTACCCCTAATATTCCTAAATACGTATTGCGAAGTATGGGAAGAAGTCCGTATATCGTCAATGCTACAATAGCGGGCGGCTTTCCGGTTCCAATAAAGGGAACTAAAAATACTAACAAAGCCAGACTTGGTATCGTTTGTATGGCCGAGGCGATGCCCATGATAGGATCGGCCAACTTTTTATGCCTTGTTAAATAGATCCCTAGTGGGACAGCAATGATAATGGCAAGCGCAATCGCCACTAGCGACAAATACATGTGCTCTAATAACAGTCTCCCAATGTCATTCCATTTGTTTACAAATACATCTGCTGTTTCTTTCCAAAGACTATTAATGCAAATCACTCTCCTTTATTCATCGCCAATTGACTGACAACATAACTGACAATGCTTGAGCGATTTATGATCCCTTTCACTTTATTTTTTTCATCTAAAACAGGTACAAATCCCGTTTTGGATTCGTTCACCATTTGCAGTGCTTTTTCTGGAGAATCGCTGGTTTTCAAAGTAGGAAAGTCCTTCTGAACGATATCAATAAGATGCAATTGTTCATCTTTATAAGCTTTTCTCATATCCCAAATATTCACGACGCCGTAATATTGATTGTATCGATCGACTATCACCAAATGGTCTACCCGTTTGTTGCGCATATATTTTAACGCTTCCGCTAATCCTCTTGTCGGATAAGCTGTAATGGGCGGAATCATCAATTCTTCTAAATCAGGTATATTAGAGGCATCTTGCAAACGTTCCTCTCCAATAAATTGGCGGACAAATTCATTGGCAGGGTGGCGTAAAATGACCTCCGGCCGATCTAATTGAACAATTTCTCCATCTTTCATGAGACAGATGCGATCCCCGATTTTGATCGCTTCATCCATGTCGTGAGTCACAAAGACAATCGTTTTTTTTAATTCTTGCTGAAGTCTGGTCAGCTCCTCTTGCAATTGTTCACGACTGATTGGATCGAGGGCGCTGAACGGTTCATCCATTAAAATCACTTCAGGATCGGCAGCCAATGCCCGTATTACACCAATTCTTTGTTGCTGCCCGCCCGATAATTCATCCGGATAACGGTCCCCCACTTCCTTAGGATCTAAACCAACCATTTCAATTAATTCATCCACTTTTTTCATGTAGCGTTTTTCGTCCCATTTTTTTAGCTTTGGAACGAGAGCTACATTTTCGCGAATGGTCATATGCGGCATTAATCCGATTTGCTGAATGACATAGCCAATATTTCTCCTCAGCTTCACCGGATTTTTCTTTGCAATGTTTTCGCCATTGATGAAAATCTCACCGCTTGTAGGCTCAATCAAACGATTCATCATTTTCATCGTCGTCGTTTTCCCGCTGCCGCTAGGACCAATCAACACAAACAATTCGTGGTCATGAACGGTCAAGTTAAGGTTTTTAATGGCGACAAAACCGTCCTCATACTTCTTTGTCACATTCTTAAATTCAATCAACAACAACACCTCCCCTTTTTCTATACCCTTCTAACAGGTAGATTAAACGACAAATTTTTTGCTGTTCCCCCATTCACGAAAACCAGTTGCTATTATTTTTCGACATTCGTATGGTCCGCATGTATGAAATTGTCATGAATCTTTTTCGAAAGAGCGCCTATTTCAAATTTTTGATCAAATCAACATCATCGAGATTGGAATTGGAGTGGTCTGAATGACAAGGGCACTTGCAATGAATAGGGGAGCCTATTTAAGACAATGAAGAATCATCACAGCGGACTTTCTTGATCGGGATTAAAAAACAAAACAGTAATAGCACCACCAGTCGCCATTTGCGGCCATTCTCCCGCTTTCATTCACTGTCCATTGTCATTTGCTTGTGGTCTGCCCATTCTTCCACCTATTTTTTGCATTTGTATGCTTCTCTTGAAGAATTGGTGCTGAGCTTGATTGATGTGCATCGAGGGAAGAAATGCAAATAGGCGCCTGTCCTTTGTTGGGACAGACTCTTTAATGATGATCGATTGTCTATTTCCAAACTTCTTATTTCAAATGCAAACATTAACCCTGATTATTCAGATTCCGAAACTACCGTAAATCTTTCATTGATATGTTGCGGATTTTCAATTTCATCTACAAGCGCAATGGCAAAATCAGCATAACTTACATAACTTTTTCCTTTGGAATTGAAAATCAAATGATCTTTTCCTTTTTGATAGCTGCCTGTTCTTTTCCCTTCATAGTCAAATTCAGCAGCCGGGCTGATAAACGTCCATTTAATAGAATCCGTTTGCTGCAAAATTTCCAAACTTTTCGCTGCGTTTTCAGCAGTAGGATAAATAAAGTCCGGGAAATCAGGAGTTTTGTATAATGGAGTGGTTTTTTCTTCATCTACATATAAGCTGCCTGCGCCGCCGATCACTATTAATCTTGTATTCGGAGCGTTTTTCAAAACTTCAATCAAAGCGTTGGTTGCATCAATATAAAGATGTTCTTGTCCAATGGGTGCAGCAAATGCATTGACAACGACATCATATGCTTTCAAATCTTCTGTAGTAAGATCAAAAAGATCTTTTTCAATCACGCTCACATTTTCTTTCACTTTCGATGCATTTCTAACAATGGCTGTCACATCATGGCCTCGATTTAAAGCTTCTTTCAAAATAAGGTTCCCTGCTTTTCCAGCTGCCCCAATAATACCAATTTTCATTATATTTTCTCCTTTCAAGTCGTTTTTTTGTTTTTCTTTATTCCAACGATGAAGGTCAAACTTTAGATGTAAACAATTTGGATACAACTTAATTAAAAAAATTAGCATGAATCAGCGCTAATTTTTTTCCCCAGTTCTTCCGTTAATTCCTTTAAAGTGGTTCGTGCCAGTTCTTTTTCCATGGCTAATTGGGCTTTCCTTACATGGGAACGAAAAACCGATTCCACATGCGCTCCGACTTCACAATTCGGATTAGGATGTTCGTGAAAATGAAACAGTTCATTCTGTTCTACTACCTCAACAGCATGATAAACATCAAGCAACGTAATGTCATCGACATCCTTTAAAAGATAAGTGCCACCTACACCGGGCCGCACATCAATCAATCCCGCTTTTTTTAATTTCGATTGGATTTTTCGGATGAAAGCTGGATTTGTATTCACACTGCCCGCAATTTCTTCAGAAGTAAGCATAGGATACCGATGCACCAACAACAAGATGTGCACCGCCACTGAAAAACGGCTGCTGATTCTCTTCATGATTGTCCCTCCATCGTCGTTGTAACCATTATAAATACAACATGGCGATTGTGTCAACCAATAGGTTTTTATTTCCAAATTTTAATAGAAAAGTAAACTTAAGCATTCTTAAGTAGAGTTAAGTCCAAAATAAGAAAAGAGCCATGTTGCTTCCCAATTGGTAGAATTAACAGTGAACCGTTGATTACAAGAAAGAGATTTTTTGCTTAAACCAACAGAAAAAAGTGATTTCATTTGCCGAAAAAATTTTAAAAAAACAGACGAAAATGAGCAACACTATTTCGACTGTTTCGGCAGAGGTGGGGACTCGTTCGTTTAGACGCGTTCCTGCAGGGAAAGGCTCATTAAAGCTCAATACACGTGTACTCAGCAACTCATATATACCATTTCTAATTTTCAATTGCCGAATGTCAAATATGTCCTAATGGACTAATGAAGACTTTCCCTTACTATAGAAATGACTCCATTTATTTAACAAAATGCTGCCAGTTAGCTGAATGAGCAGTAAGGCTATAAGAAATATAATTTCACTGGGTCGAAACGTAGTTAACCAGGATATACTTATCATGAAGAAAGCTAAACTTAAAATCTTTTGCATATTCCGTTGTTTTTTTAACATTTTTATCAGGTATGTCCTAAATTGAGTTGCAAGGATAATCATTAAAATAAACAATAATAGCCATTTTATATATGGGATCGATCCAATAATCATAAATGAATGATCATCAAATTGTATGTGATTAACAATGCTAATGAAAAAGCCGAACACTGCTACTTGATATAAGATTGCTCCTATCGCGATGGTTTGGTTGACATTTTTATAATTTCTGCGTAAATTTTGCAAGTCTAGAAAATATTTTTCACAGTAATATTGTTCATGTGGACGGCAGCAGTTTTCATGCTCTTGTTGAATGATTCGAAAAGATTCTGTCATCTTTTTTATAGACTTTTGAAGGCTATATAAATATAAAGAAGCAGGTAAAAGTACAATAGAAGTGCATAAAGCTAGTGATAAAATTATTAAATAATCATTCTTCAAAAACTGAAAATAGAAAGCTACCATTTTAACCGCATGTTGAATTAATCCAATATATTCTAATAACATATACAAAAACATCAGGGACGCAATGACTATAAGGGTCTCTTTCTTTATTTTCAAACTTTACCACCTCTATGTATATGAGATATAAACTTTTTTCGCTTCAATAAAAAAGTGCATCAGTCGTAAAAAATCATCATCCCGCATGTTTTCAACGATTTGATATACCTTTAAAAGAGAGCAATCATAGTACGCATAGTCAGAAATCCAATCAAATAGCTTTCGTAAATAATCACTCTCATAAATAATTTTATTTAAGAAAACTTCTTTTCCATAGGAAAGCCATTGAGATACCTTTTTCCTGTCATTCAGAATATTAGCATTCCATGCTTCAAACAATATTTCTGACTTCTCGCCTTGTAAATCCAATATTATAAAACTTACATCTTCAGTAAAATGGGTATGCATTGCTAGATTTTGAAGAAATATTTTGTTAGATTTCTGCAGCTCCTGAATAAAGGGAGAACCTATGTGGAATAAAGCCCGCAAAAAAATTTCCCAGTATACCTTCTGTTTTAACAATAGTTCATTGTCTTTGGAACGGGGCAGTAGAACTCCTATCATAAATCCCGAGATTCCTATGTTGCTTTTATAATTTTGAAAAACATCCTTTGAAAGCAAGTCGCAATGGGGTTCCAAATGTCTGCTTAAGCTGCAATGCTCCTGATTATTTTCATAGCTTTCAAGTTTATGAGAAATTATATCATCTAACTCTTCTCTTCCGCCTATTATAAATAATTTCATATTTTTCGGTTGATAAAATGTTTGATAAGCAGTTTTTAATTCTTTCGTTGTCAGCGAATCTATATCACTGTGATTACCCGCCGGGTATATACTTACAGGGGATCCATTGCACAATAAGTGCAGCATTCTATAATGTTTGTCTACCCATTGATCCATTTTGGCTGTGTCGATTTCATTCTTTATAACTCGCTTTTCCTGCTCAACTATTGCATCATTCAGTTGGTGCTGGTTTAAAATCGAAAACAATTCCTCTAAATTTTCAGAAACAAACTCAGGCCTTGTATTGAACATGAAATTTGTATCTGTATATGTGGTAAATGCATTTAAAATTGCATTTCTTTTAAAGAAATCCTCATACACATTATGATTGCCTTTCCAAAACATTAGATGTTCAAGAAAATGGGCTGTACCATAAGGTAAATATTGGATATTATTCTGCGATTTTAGCATATAATCTCTGCTTCCAAAGTTCACTTGAATGTTAACCAATCTCATATATGAATTCGGATATTTTATTCGATAGATAGTCAATTTGTTTCTTAAAAACGCTTTTTCTGTCATAGACTCTAATTTATGAAAAAAATCAAATTTCCCCAATTTTACTCCCCCTTAAAACATGTGCACCAATGTATTCCACATTATCACAAAAAAAATTGGATAAGCTTTCACATGTAATTTTTGAGAGTTCTAGTTCAATATCATCTAGTGAAACAGCGAATGTTTTTATCATATTTAAATAGGACACTGTCCCTTCAGGTGTATCAAGCAAATAAAAGACTTCATTCTTAAAAAACTGTTTTGTCTTTTCTAAGTAGGCAGAATCGATTTCAAATCTTAATATATTTTCTATCATTTCATCTACTGTTTGTTTTTCGTATTTACAAGGTACGCAGACAGAGACAAGTAGGACGTTGCACATCATATCGTAACGACTTATAACATGATAAGGTGCTATATTTTTTTTCCTTAATCTTTCAAATAATTTGGAATGACCATATTTACCAAGCATCCCGTCAATTAATTGCATGTTTAAATAATCTTGAAAACATTCTATATTGACACAAGAAAATCCTAACGTAATAATCGTCTGGTTGATAGAATCTTTTCGAACCTCAGTTTCGTAAAAATTGCTATTGACTATTACTGGTTTAGAATGAAGAAATCTGTCTTCTTTTTGAAATGTCGATCCATTTAAACGGAGATTCCCCAAAATAAAAATATGTTTGTCTTGTTGTTGGAGAAAATCCAGATATTCCTCTGCTTTTCGCAAAAAAGAGAAATCAAGATTTTGATAAATATCTATGTTACCGAAAACATCTGTTCCGTACCTTTTATTTTGAAAGGCAGTTTCCAAAAGACGAGCCGTAGAATATGCGAACGGATTTGCAAATTGTCTTTGGATTTTTGCAATTAGATCTTGCTTAGCTTTTCTCATTAAATCCTCTGTTAAATCCTTCGTATGAATCAAAACATTAACAAGTTCATCAACAATGTTTTCTAAATCTTGATCATAACAGTCAGAATACTTAGGATGAATGATTCTTGTTCCATATGTTTTAAGCTGATTATTAAAAAAAAGGCTTGTCGAGCAAACAAATCGTTCAGCAACATCAAAACCAAACTTTTCAACCAGTATTTTCTTTTTCAAGGAACTAAACCAATAAAAAAATAGAGTATTTTCTTCAAACTTTACTGAGTCCTGAAGCTTATCATAGAAATAGACTGCAATAGACACAGTTGAAAATTTTTTTGTCGGAAACAAACTGATTTTCCACTCTTTATCTAATTGTATCTTATCCAATAAAATCACCTTCTTGCTTGTTTAGCATATACCAAATGAATATCGTCAGGATCGGGATGGATATTAGAGAAAAAAAAGTTCCAACTATTGCTGGCAAAAACAGAGGGAAACAATAAAAATACGACCGGTATTTCTTAAAGTCACTCCATAATTTTTGTTCTGTCTCCCAATCGAAATTTGGTCTATATTCATCTGCTTTTAGACGGATAAATGCTCCCGCTAGAAGCAATTCTACACATTGAGCTATACTCCAAAATGAAATAAGTGTTTTAAATAATATGGAAAAAACTAAGATAATTGAAACATATCCAGTCAGCAGCAATCCTATGTAGAAAGCATATTTCTGCCAAAATAGTGACCATTTCTTAATAGGCAATGCTAATAATAGTTTTCTATTATGTTTTTCAATCGAATAAAGCAATGCAATTGGTGAACAGGTTAACAATAATGCAACAGCAATGAAAAAAACCGTAGCCGATCCAACCATTTTTAATTTCATTAGGTTATAGGAGAAGAAAACAATAAAAGCAACCATTACGGCATAGTTTAAAATCATTGCTTTAGATGAAAGAAATCTGTTCCATTCCCTTTTATAAAAGGAAAATTCGATATGTCGTGATTTTGAATTTTTATCAGACTGGTTGGAAACCTGCAAGAATTTTGGAAAATCTACAACGATCACCCAGCCTATATGGATGATGCATACCAATATATACAATATTGGCAAACGGTACATGGAGCAAAACACAAGCAGCAGAGCTGCAATATGAGAGAACATATACAGTGTTTGTTTTCTATTCAACAAATTTCCTAATGCAATGCCAATCACAATAGAATATATGGTTAAAAACAAAAATTTGCATAACCAAACCAATAAATCGTTTGCAGATAGATGGTGGTCAACAAATAAAACAATAGGGAGTATAATGAAAAACAATGTTCTTCTTAAACACATATCAATATAAAGAAAAAGTATTTGCGAAGTCCAAAAAACACGTGGCCGAATAGGCATGATGCAAATGACATCCATAAATTTTTCTTTCCACTGCGTATTTACAGATAGAGAAGTGATATATACGTTTATAAAAAGAAGAGCTCCCACAATATAACCTTTTAATAAAATACTTTCGTTTAAATGCGCCTGTTTGATTAAACCAATTTCAAATAGAACAAGAATGCCAAGACCAATTATTGTTTGGATGAAATCTTTTCTCTTATATTTTCCATAGTACTGTTTAATGAATAAATGAAAGATGAGCAAGAAATCAGTCATTTCGGATTACCTCAAAAAATTCCTTATGTAAATCTAAATTTTCATTTATTTTTACTACAGAAAGGATTTTCTTATTATGCAAAATAATTGCATAGTCACAAAACCTCTTTACGATTTCAAGAAGATGGGATGAAAAGAGAATAGTTCCTCCATTCTTACAATACTTTTTCATTTTTTGATGAAATACTTCTATGGACTCTACATCTAAACCGACAAGTGGTTCATCGAGAATAAAAAGAGGAACTCTCAGCAACAGACCTGTTATTAGAACAACCTTTTGTCGATTTCCAAGTGATAATTCAGAAATACGTCGGCTAACATATTTCGTAAAATGAAACTCTTCAGCTAATTGAAGAAATTCTTCTTCTTTATATATTTTTTGATAAAGCTTATGAACGAATTTAACATATTCACGAGCAGACATCTCTGTGAACAGCATTGGATAATCAGCGGCAAAATATCGTTTTTTTTTAGATTCATGCCATTGATGTAATTTTGCATCAGGCTCCACTTTTATATCATCCATTTTAAAAAAGCCACTAAAAGAACGATTTATTCCGGTTAAAGTATTTAACAAAGTTGTTTTTCCAGCGCCATTGACTCCTAGCAATCCGTAAACATACCCCTGCTTCAAAGAAAGATTGATATCCTCCAAAACAAAGTTGTTTTTATCATACCATACGGATAGATGTTGAATGTCTAAAATAGGATTCATCGTTTCACATCCTTTGTTGCTCGAACGACAAACACAATGGCTATGATTAGAGAGAAAACGGCTAAACCCCAATTACCTTTTACGAAATAAGTAATAGCTGCCGCAAAAAAGATCAATGAAATAATATATTGAAATACCCTCCGTTGACTTCCGCGATTTTGTCGATTTTCTGACATGAAAAACCCTCCTAAACAAGCTGGAGAATATCCTCCAGATTCTCATTTTTTGCCCAAGAACAAGTATTTGTACGATGATGTTTGTTAGCATTTAATCCTTTCAAATAGCAGCCTCCACAATATCCATTAAAAGGACAGCCTTTCTTACAATGTTCACTAAATTTGGGAGACTGTAATTTCCATAATTTGTGGACAATTGGCGATTTAAATATATTTTCATATGAATCTGTTAAAATATTTCCTAAAGAGAATGTTTTCGGAAATAAGGCACATGGCCGAACATTGCCATATGGATCTACCACTATAGAACGCCATCCAGCTCCACAATTACTTACCCTTTTTCTTTCATATGGAATAATCGGAATTAAATCTTTGAATTCTTCAAGTAGTTCCTTTTCATAGGATAAGAACTTTTGATATACATTTGCGTTCACAGTGGGAAGTTCTATATTTTTTCCTCTACCAAAATCATTCACCCAATTATAAGTAAATAACTTAGCTCCCAGTTCTTTTACTAAACTGGCCATTTCACGTATTTCCCACATATTATCTTCAAAAACAGACATAGCAACTCGAACAAAAATGCCATTATCGCTGAGTAACTTAATCGTTTTACAAGTCTGTTCAAAGGCATGCTTTTTTCCCCTGAAACGATTATGTACTTCCGGCCGGACACTATCTAAGGAAATGCCCACAATGATCTTATGTTTATATTTTATTAAAAGATCTGCACTTTCTTTCCTTAATAATGTTCCATTTGTTAAGATCGCTACCTTTTTAAATTTGTTTAATGCATATGCTAGAATCTCGTTTGCTTTTGGATGGACAAATACTTCCCCACCGGTAATTTCACAGGTTAGTACACCGTTTTTATATAACATATCTGTAACTTTCTTAAATTTTTCTAAAGAAATTGTCCCTTGTGCTTGAGGGGAACTTTCTAGATAACAATGTTCACATTTTAAATTACATTTGTGTGTTAGTTCAAATGTAGCATGTAATGGCATTGGATATTCATTGCTTCCGCTTACTTGTATAAGTTTGTATTTAGCCTGATCCATTATTTTTATAACTTGCTTTTTCAAAAGCATATGGATCATATCATAATACCATCCCTCATGGTCATGTATATTTTCATTGTATTTATCACATTGTGCTTGTAAGATTTCTTCAATCGTTTTGGTGCCATCCATACGCATGCAAATCTCATAAGCAGTTTGATTTAAATCTAGATACTCAAAATCCGAAGCGGAAACATCTTCTCTTAAATAATCGATTTCAAGAACACCGCCTGATGGTAGTTTATGAATTCTTATATGATCCCCTATATAGGGATATTTATTTTTTAAGGCCATTTCCATCCCTCCTTATAAAAAATTTATTTTTATATTCTGTATTGTACAATTTACAAGGGGGGCGTCCCAATGATGTCTGAGCCTTAACAAATGCATGAACTGGTAAATTAAATATTTTATTCATTGTGAAGGCTTGACACCTATTTGGAACAATCCCCTAAAATTTTACCCCACAAGCCCGAAAGTACCAGAAATAGCAGCAACCTCAAAATCAGGTACCGGTCCATCAGCTAGACATAATGCACCAATGGAACATGCTGAGCATCCTTTGTTCTCTACAATTACTCCCCTTTTCATAACACATTTCCTCCTTTTGTTATATTAGTTAATTTCAGTAATACCCGGGTACAATTTAATGGTAAATTACCAAAATTGTTAATTCAATATAATAATTTGAAAAATCTGTTAATGATGTTTGACTTTTCTGTTAACAACGTATTGATGATGCAAAAAATCATTAGCATTGCATAAATATAGTTAGAATTTTCTGTTAATTATTTTTTGTGAATTTGTGCCAAAAAGACAAAACCTAAAGAAAGGTGGCACTGCCCATTTGGTAAATATATACAGTTAAACCAGAGCGACAACGACAAAAGGGAGATTATGGACTGGCTCGCCCATCAAATTTTCGCAACCAAACATAAGCTGGTTTCCACAGAGCTCTCTTTAACCAACGAGTAATTCGAAGTAGGGATTTCTTACTTTTCATCTCCAATTGAATGAGAACATGTAAGCAATACGTGATCAGGGCTAAGAAAATTTGATTTTGAATAGCTGTTTCACTCATTCCATAAAAGTGCTTAATTTCTACGTGTTGCTTGAGCCATTTGAAAAAGAGTTCAATAGCCCAGCGAGATCGGTAAATATCACTTATCTCTTCTGGTTTTAAATCAAATCGGTTGGTGATGAAACGAAGTAAGTTCCCTTTTGTGTCCATAACTTCTAGTAGACGAAAGACATTTTCAGTACGATTTTGTGTGGTACCAATGTAGACCATTTTATCGGATAGAACGTGACAATCATCAGGAAGTGAAAATGTATAGACTTCACGAATGACTGCGTTTTTCTTCAGTCTTGAAACGAAGAAATAGCCATCATCTGTCATCCGATCAAAACGTTCATAGTCCACATAACCGCGGTCAAACACATACATGGCTTCTTGATCATCCACTAGGACTTCGAGTTGATTTCGGTCATGTTCTTTTGCTGTCGTAATCACTGCTTTTTCAGGATAGACGGTGTCTTTATCCATGAAAACGAGCCGTAAGTGTAGCTTTACACCAGCTTTTGTTTTCCGGAATTTTGCCCATTTATAATGGGTCAAGTTCAACGGGAGTGTACTTGAATCAATGATTTTCAGTGGCATATTCTTTCCGTTTTTATAATGGTACCGTTGAATTTTCCAAACAAGATCCAAGAACAAATTTGCAAGAATTAGTGGGTGGATCTGATTGTTTTTTCGGGATAGCTGAGAGGCACTTATCGATTCAAATCCGAGTGCTTTTTGAAGATCTTCGTCTACAAGTGCATCACTCATTTCCTCTAAGCTCTTAAATTCGAGCAGCTGGGCTACCAATAAAAGTTTAATATAGGCTTCTGTTGTCAGCTTTTTTGTGTAATAGTCCTGTTTCAATTCTTTGACTTGTTCGCTAAGTTTTTGAATATTTATGGGTGAAACCCATTTACCAAATGATGAAATTAGTGTATTCTTGTCCATAATGGTTATCCTTTACGATTGGATTTGGGCAGGAACCACCTGTACTTCCATTGTAAAGGATTTTTTTGTTTCGAAATCAATAAAAAATTGAACATTCTTAGTATTTTGAATCATCAGATTTAATTACTGCAATGCTAGTGGCAAAAAATAATAAAATGTATTCATATCAAGCGGGATAGAACAGACTGGTAGAGTTAAATTGTTACATAAGTGACAACTATACGAAAGGGAGCAAGTGCTAAAGAAGAGGTATTGTGAAAATGGCAAAGTATTCAAAAACATGGAGAAAATCATTTTTGTCTAGAGAATTGCTTGACACAAAAGGAAAAAGAAACAACACAAAAATAGCTTCCACTTTTGTACGAAATATCTCAACAACCAGGATTTTATTAACGAATACACAAAGTAATAGGGTTTCATAATGATTCCGATTGGTCTCGAACCAGCAGCCCCACCCTGTCATGGCTAATAATCTACGATTGATAATGAACAAGTAGGTTAAAATCCAAGGTTTCCATTTTTCAATATAATAGTTTCTGTTCAAAAATGAAGATTGTTAATTGTTTTCATCAACAATCCCGTCAAAACTGAAAGATGGAATATAATTCTAGTAATTACTTTATTATACCATAAATGAGATGTATAATAATTACAATACTGTAACTATTTGTAGGATAGGGATCCTAAAATGAGCAAAAAGAGATAATACTATAGCGATGCCATAATTGCCCTTATACTTGTCGCAATCCTTTGTCTAGTCATTTTATCAATACCGGTTTCAATCTTTTTCTTTGGTTTGAAATTTTTAAATTCCCTTCCTGAAGTGAACATTGAAAATGGAGGATTCATAAAAAATTTATGGTTCACCCTGAATTTTATCGGTTATGTGACCGCGTTTTTTCTCGTTGCAGAACTATTGTCTAAAAATTTAAATGAAATTAAAAATAAGTTCTTATCTACAGTTGTTAAATATGCTTTCACATTCACTTTATGTTGGTTATTTGCCGCTATTTACACACTGTTCTCCGAGAAGTTGTCAGCAAGCAATCTAGGCGTCTTGTACATAGCCATATTCTAATTCGCACTTGGGATAATAGTGGAAATACTATACTTCTTTGTTTACCAGTTACCTAATAAAAAAGAAAAGTAATTAAATCTATTATGAAAAAAGAACTGACCGTAATTTAGGTCAATTCTTTTTGTTCATTAAAAAATCAACACTTATAAACTTAGATTACTTTTAATCCAGATCATAATATTGAATGAATGAAAGGCTCTAATGTCAATCCGTTGGGTGCACTATCGAGCGCCCTCTTTTTTGTAGTTGACTGGATGACATAAAGCTTTTCAAGGTGCAGCTTCGGGCTGTCGGGCTGAATAAATCAGCTTTTATTTTTGATAAAGCCGTATTAAATGATCTTGTGGATTTTTACAAACAAAATCACAGCCATCAACGCTTACGGCGAATAATAAAACCATTATCAACCTTATCAAAACCAACTTTTGGATAATAATCCATTGCACTTGGTGCCGATAACAGGATGAGGGCGACCTCTTCACCGATAATTTTCCTTATCCTCTCTATGAGTTCCTTGCCAATCCCTCTTTTTTGATAATCTTTATCGACAGCCAAATCAGAGAGGTAGCAACAATAACTGAAATCCGTTAATGCGCGGGCTATTCCAACCAATCTATTATGGTCCCAAGCCGTCAGAATAAGATTGGCGTGATCCAACATCTTCTGAATCCGCTCTTTTTGGCCAATCGGGCGAGTGATGCCACTATTCCTAAATACTTGTATAACGTCTTCCGCTTTTACCGGTTCATTGTATTTATAAACTATTTCCATTTAAATATACCCCCTTAGACAGCATTATACGGAATATTCAAGCAGTTAGAATCAAGCCGATTTTTCATTATACCTTTCTTTTGTTGTATTATTTTTTTCAAGCTGCGATCAATACTGATTGCAAAATCCTTTTCTTGCCCACTAGTTACATCGTTAAGTTACCTATTAACCCCTTCTTCTGTCATCAATTGACTTCTGTCGACTAAACCAATCAAGGTACTTGAAAAAACGAAAGGAAGCCTCCATTTGCTAAAATGGATGCTTCCTTTCACATACGGGTTTTTCGGTTATGCCGGATTTGCTTGTTTTTTTTCCTCTAATGCAAGCGTCCGCGCTGTATATGCATGAATTTCATGAATAAGTTCTGGGTTTTGCAATAGTGACACGCCGTAAGAAGGAATCATTTCTTTTATTTTCGGTTCCCACGCATTTAGATGTTGCGGGAAGCATCTTTTGATCACATCAAGCATAACGTGAACGGCAGTAGAAGCACCCGGAGAAGCACCGAGCAATGCAGCGACCGAACCATCAGCGGCGCTAACAACTTCTGTACCAAATTGAAGCGTTCCTTTGCCGCCGGTCTCCGTATCTTTGATCACTTGTACACGTTGACCCGCTACTACAATATCCCAATCTTCGCTTTTGGCGTTCGGGACAAACTCTCGCAACTCTTGAATACGCTTTTCTTTCGATAACATAAGTTGTTGGATCAGGTATTTTACCAATGACATATTTTTGATGCCTGACGCCAACATCGTTACGAGATTATGCGGTTTTACGGAAGCAAATAAATCCAGATTTGAACCGGTTTTTAAGAATTTTGGCGAAAAGCCGGCAAACGGTCCAAAGAGCAATGATTTTTTGTTGTCGATATATCGTGTATCAAGATGCGGAACAGACATTGGAGGAGCACCAATTGCAGCTTTGCCGTATACTTTTGCATGATGCTGCGCTACAACCTCCGGATTGTTACATACCAGGAATAATCCGCTTACCGGAAATCCTCCAATATGCTTACTTTCAGGAATGCCGGTTTTTTGCAGTAAAGGCAGACTTCCGCCGCCGGCGCCGATAAAGAGGAATTTTGCAGTATGGAGTTCGACAGTACCGCTATCGAGATTTTTTACTTTCAATTCCCATAATCCGTCGCTGGTACGTTTAATATCTTGGACTTTATGTTTGTAGTGGATATCGACGCCTTGATTCTTTAAGTGGTCAAACAACATACGCGTTAATGCGCCAAAGTTGACGTCTGTTCCGGATTCGATTCTTGTTGCCGCTATCGGTTTATTGATTGTCCGGTCTTTCATCATAAGTGGAATCCATTCCTTCAGTTTTCCCGGATCATCGGAAAATTCCATCCCTTGAAACAGAGGATTGCCGGACAATGCTTCAAAACGTTTTTTCAAAAACTGTACGTTTTGTTCCCCTTGTACGAAACTGATATGTGGCAATGGCCGGATGAAGTCCTGAGGATTACGAATTAGATTGTTTTTTACAAGATAAGACCAAAATTGTTTTGAAACCTGAAACTGCTCATTAATTCTGATAGCCTTGCTGATATCTATGGATCCATCCGGTTTTTCGACAGTGTAGTTCAACTCGCACAATGCAGAATGTCCTGTTCCCGCATTATTCCATTCGTTAGAGCTTTCCTCACCTGCCTTGTCGAGCTTCTCAAAAACTGTAACTTCCCAATCCGGTGCTAATTCTTTCAGCAGCGTTCCCAACGTCGCACTCATGATGCCTGCACCAATTAAGATAACGTCTGTTGTAGTATGTCTGTTACTCATATTTAAAGTCCCGTCCTTATACCCTAAGATTTACAGAAAAGATGTATGCGCTCACAACAAGCCATAAAGCAGCCGTGTCACACATCTTTTCTGGATCAAATATAACCAATTATAGTGTATCACTATTATCAAAAGATTAAAATATTTATTTACAATTATATGATTAGTTATAACCTATTTAAAAGCTGGTAAATTTCAATGGTGACATACTGTGTTGCCGCTAAGAAGCGATAAGCAAGGCACCGGGAAACACAAAAACCAAGGCTTTAAACCAGCTTTATTCATAGGCTGAGTTTTGGTGTGCTGTTACCATTGAACCGACATTCTTGTAGTTCCTTAATTGCGCTATACTGGTTTATTTTGCACATGAAAAATGATCTCTTTTCCGACAGCAGGTTTTTCGATACCAATTTATTAAGCTTTCGAGCAATTGGTAGCTTTTCGAGGATAACAAAGAACAACCCTTTCGCAATCTGATTCGATTAAAGCCGTATTTAGAGTGTTTCTTGTATTCTTCCAACGAGATGTTCTTTTTTCGCCCACGTTTTGTACCCGCTTTCATAAATTGGCGTGTCGCTGTCAAAGCTACACCGATATGCCGCAAAGGAACCAAGCTGCTTGCCGCATATTGAAACCAACGCCTTCTTGGTCCGTCCGATATGTTTTTTGAAGCAGCAATTCCATCAATATAATATTTCTTCTATTTCATATCTTTATAGCTGCGCCATCAACATCTTTGTAAATTATGAATCCGTTTTAATCCAGCCTTTATTGGGGTTGACAGAGTTTTTCTTCTAACAGGTGCAAAGAAAAAAATCGCTTATTTTCCAAAAATATTTTACCATCAACCCCGTCCATTGGAAACCGAACCGTACAAAGCGGTTCAATCATCAGTTCATCATTTTCCAATTTATTGCATTCCTATTAGGAGAACTGATCCTTCTCGAGCATCAGGGTCTGAAAAAATAACCGCAATCCGTATTGTCGCGGGGATAATATCCAAAGAATTCCATTGAAGAATCAGCATATATTCATAAAAATCAATGCTCCCTTTTATTGATTCTTTCTCTCTTGTAACCAAATAAACAATTAACATCTAGAAGGACATAAATAATAAACCCCGTTATCTAATTGCATTTCATTCAAAAAAACCACCTTCTTGCTTGTTTAGCAGATACCAAATGAATATCGTCAGGATCGGGATGGATATTAGAGAAAAAAAAGTTCCAACTATTGCTGGCAAAAATAGAGGGAAACAATAAAATATTTCTTAAAGTCACTCCATAATTTTTGTTCTGTCTCCCAATCGAAATTCGGTCTATATTCATCTGCTTTTAGACGGATAAATGCTCCCGCTAGAAGCAATTCTACACATTGAGCTATACTCCAAAATGAATTAAGTGTTTTAAATAATATGGAAAAAACTAAGATAATTGAAACATACCCAGTCAGCAGCAATCCTTTTTATTTCGATCGTCATTTATTAAGGAGAAAACACTCTTCATATTAGATAGATAAAACAGGATTCTCCTTATATCATTCTTACATTAAAAAAGGAGGGATATGTATGTTAAGTTTTTTACCTTGCAATCGAAAAAAGGGGAAAAGAACGCTATCCATTCCAAAAAATGCGGAGTACAAATCACGAGTTGCAACAGTGTAATCAAATCTTTCAACTTTGACTATCCAGGATGAAAAAGTGAAGCAGGTCCACAAAGATGGATTACATATCATAATGATTTAGGCAACAGCAAAAATGTTATGTTGGAGGTGTATAAATGAGACAATTAAATCCAAAAAAATATTCCAATTCGACGATCCCGGCAATTTTTCAAGCTATCCTAAATATAGCATTGATTTTACTTGCCGTTGTTTTATGTTTTTTGCTTGGTAAGGAGATCGTTTATTCTATTCGTTTTGTCGTCTTTAATCAAGGAGTTGAAATCCACTATCATCTTCTTGAACGCTTCCTGATATTCTTCTTGTATTTCGAATTCATTTCGATGATTATAAAAATTTCCAAGGGAATTATCACTTCCCGTTGCGCTACTTTGTATATATTGGCATTACTGCCATGATACGCTTGATCATTGTATGTCATGAAAATCCCATGAATACATTTTTGTACACTTTATCTATTTTAGCTTTAGTGATCAGTTACTATATTATTAATTCTAAAAGAAAAACGGATTGAAGTGATTGATAGGGAGATGACACTCTTATAATCTTTTAACCGCAAGCCAATCGAACTATTTGAAAAGTTTTATTTGGATGGAGAATGAATTCCTGCCTTGTTGGATCAGAAAATCGACCGTGTTTTTAAGATCACTAAGTTTAGCTTTCACACTATAAACAGAATGATGGCTTTCTTGTCCATTCATCCGCTTTAGTGGCGGCATTCCCCTATAACAACTCAACTACACAACTAAACCTGTTCATTTTTGTGAATAATTTCACATAACGATCTCATAGCCACACCCTCTCCTCTGACATCCTATACACATGAATGAAAGATTCAGTAGAAATGAAAATAAGCATTGCATCAGCTTTTTTCTTAGTCATGTCAGTTAAAGCTGATTTAAGCGTTCCGTTTTGACGGAACGCTTTTGTGATTTTTCGGCCCTTTTTACTTTACGCAACAGCATTTCATGCTTATCAATGAAAGACAGATGGATCACGCTTTTAAAGCACAATAGTTGACTATTCATATCAAGGGCAATCTATTGACCTCGTAAATGTTGAAATTGTATCAAGATACGATTCTAATCATTTTGTCCACTGTTGGGAAAATCTTTATTTAACTTTTTTCTGAACGGAGTGTAAATAAACACAAGACTGCCGGTGAGTTTATGAAAATTGAGGGCTTTATAATAAAGAACATCCTACTAAAAAACAAAATTAACAAAATAATTATAATTGATGAAAAAATATTATTTTAATAAAATGAGTTGCATAATTATTCTACCCTATGTATTATTAATCGTATCTATTACATGAATCACTAAGAAAGGGTAAACAGCAATGACAGAAAAAAAGAAGATCGGTGTATTGGGTTTAACGATCATCAGTACAAATACCATATTAGGTTTAAAAAATATTCCTTTTGCGGCTACGGTTGGACCGTCTGCTATCATATTTTGGGTCTTAGCCGCGTTCTTATTCTTTATTCCGATTAGTTTAATCGTGGCGGAGTTGGCGACAACCTATCCCGAACAAGGTGGAGTGAGTGCGTGGGTAAACCGTGCTTTTGGCCAAAAAGCAAGCTTTTTATGCAGTTGGTTTTATTGGGTGGCAAATTTCACTTATTATCCATCCCTATTACTTGGAATCATCGTGAATATTGCTTATGCCATCAATCAACAGCAAATGATCCATAACAAAATATTAACAACAGTGATATCCCTAACTATTTTCTGGGTTATTACGTTATTGACATTGCGTGGCACCCGAATGAGCGAGAAATTGGCGGCCATCGGAACCCCGCTTGGATTAATTGTGCCAGTCATCTTAATTTTCGGCTTTGGATTCGCCAGTATTTTAAGCGGACATCATTCAGCAACAGAATTTTCAGTACGGACGATGACGCCTAATCATCTTTCATTAGATACAGTGATGTTTTTGTCAACATTGATGTTCGCCTTTGCAGGAATGGAAATGCTGGGTACCATCGCTGGCGACGTAAAAAATCCGCAAAAAACATTTCCAAAAGCCATTTTGATTTCTTCAGTCATCATTGGAGGAATCTATATTCTTGGGACCATCGCTTTTCAATTTGTGTTTAACATCAAACCGGATCAAACGGCGACGGCTTTATTCTTATTTGCGGATCAAATGACAAAACAGTTCCATTTACCGTTTTCATTATCGCAAATGCTTGGGATTTGTTTTGCCATTTCAACGATGGGTGCATTGTCTTTTTTAATTTTGAATCCGAGCGTCATGTTCTATAACAGCGGAAAAGCGATTCTGCCCCCATTTCTAACAAAAATGAATAAAACAGATATGCCCGCCAACCTGATTCTTTGGCAAGCTGCAGGCGTATCCGTTATATTAGTGCTTTCCGGTTTTGTTCCGACTATATCGAAAGCTTTGAACATGCTGGTCCTTATGGCCACTCTTGCCTTCTTTATTCCTTATCTCTTTTTAATTTGTGCTTATATCAAATTGCGCAAGACGGACCAGGCAACAGTCAGACCGTTCAAAATAAAGAAAAATGCATTAGCTTATGTGGTTGCAGGCATTGGATTGATTTCCGTTACAGGAACCATCATATTAACTTTGATTCCCGCTCCGGACACGACCGTATCACAATATGCACCGCTTATAGTAGGACCTATATTCTTTGCCGCTTTAGGTTTTTGGTTTTATCGAATCGGAAGAAAAGAAAAAAAGGAAGTCTTGAAAAAAGCGAGTTAATATCCAACTTCCATTTATTTGCATGATATTGCATATTCATGCTCCATTATGAAATAAAATAGATCTTTCCTTCATAGAGAACACTGTAAAAGGAGATGATGTTTTCAATCATCTCCTTTTTGAATGAGCGAACTCTTCCTTCCCATTCGGCCATTGATCATCATAGAAAACACGGATTTAAATGCTCGCCAGTTGAACCTACTATGACAAAGAATCTCTATCGTCGAATCATCTTTCTATATATTTTATACCGTGTTTTAGTTATGACAATTTTAATATCTCATTCCCCGAAACTTTATAAACTCCGCTTCCAATAATGGACATATGATTATGATCGTCCAACCTAATGGCAGAGAAATCCGAAATGCAATATAATTCGTTATCAATCTTTCCAGCAATATTTAAAACCATTTGTTCGTAGATTTTATTGCTGTGTTCGAAATGGACCTCGACACTGAAACTTACTAAATCGAGACCATTATATAGGTGCACTTCTTCTACTTCATGGATAGGTGTAAGGATTGCTTTTCTGCACATATTTATGGCACCAGCACTGATTCCGATTACGACTCCTTTAAATTCTTTTAAAACGGATTGAAGATTGTGATGAACGATAAAATTATACTGCCGCAAGGTATTTCCACCCATTAAATATAGAACTGAAGCACCCTTTATTTCTTTTGACATTGCTTCTGGATCCATATCACTGTATAAAGTGACTGATTTTTTAAAATGAATTTGGGCTTTTTCAAAAAACCGTAAAGTTTCTTCAACATATTTTTGAGTGGTTATCTTTTCATCAGGTGATGTTGGAATGAATACTATTTTCTCTTCTTTTATATCTCTTTTCATGAAATCAGCCAGTTTTTCATCAAAATGATGATGAAAATCGATCTTGCTTAATAAATACCTAATCACTAAATCACCATCTTTTTCGACAATACCGTAAAAATACAAAATTCCTTTCTCTACGAATCTTTCGTCATCAAACTAGATATTAGCGAAATGGATATCTTCTATAAAATTGTACCTTTTTCTCATGATAACTGTCGTTTCAAAAGGACTTGCTTTTGCATGTAATATACTACAAACATTAGAAGGTGTTTCATAGATGCATCATCGTCCTAGACCTATTGTGTGTCCGCCAATACATCGTGTCCGAGATCATTTTGTCCCTCGCCAAGTGCCCTACATTCATCCAGTCGTAAATGTCAATAGATACAACATCGTCAATGTACCTAAACATATTTACAGGCCTGTTACAAGAAATGTGGTTGTTGACCCTGGTTACCCTAATAAATGCTGCTATTAATGCAGCAAACTGCCTTCTTTTTGTAGTAGGGCATTTTCATAATATCTCATAAGTGAAAAAAAAAAAAAAAACGATCCACGATCTTAGACATATGCTCTAGCTTTCCGCACTGCCAACGCGTTTTTCGCACCCATGTGGCGGTATCGAAACTATCTTACCCGCCTATCCTTTACGATAAAATTTGCATTTTAAATAAGGACAACTTCATCAATATCTATACAAGATTTTCCCTAAGGCAAGACGATTCTGGCATGTCGGAAAAGATCTTGGCGTTTTTATTTTTTGGATATAATACAATATTTGTAAATAAAACCATTATTTTATCATCGACATTAATAAACCAAAACTGATATCATTCTTCTCGGGCTTTGATTGGTAAAAATTCAAAGCTCTGCCAACACAGCCACTTTTGGGCACCGATTTTATATCGGTGCCTTTTCATTTAATGATTACTGAGTTTCGTATCATCAAGTGCTGTGTTGCAAACTTTTTGAGTTCTTCCATCATGATAGGTACACGCACTGCTTAATACGCATTGACATAAATTAGTTTGTAATCACAATATTCAAATAAAAGGATGAATGAACCATGGTTTTGTATATGGATTACACATCACCTCACACTCAATTCACTTTCGATGTAAACAAAAGCAATGCGTTCACAAAAGATAAACACAACTTTATCAATGTATTAGGGATCGAACAGTTAAACACATTAGAAAATATTTCTTTATTGGATATTTTCTTAAGCAAAAATAATGTGATCGAGCCACATTATCATCAAAATGCGGCAGAGCTGGTTTATTGTATTTCAGGAGCTGCCGTCGTTTCCTTATTCAATCCATTTACCAAACAAATCCATAACTATCCCATAAAACCAGGCC
This sequence comes from Bacillus sp. FSL W8-0223, assembly GCF_038006805.1. Taxonomy (NCBI): domain Bacteria; kingdom Bacillati; phylum Bacillota; class Bacilli; order Caryophanales; family Bacillaceae; genus Bacillus; species Bacillus sp. FSL W8-0223. Next base: position 1,125,523 of record NZ_JBBOVX010000001.1, on the reverse strand, counting down.
AAGTGGCCAATGTTCCACAAGGATGGTGGCATTACGAAGTAGCGACGAAAGATCATACACATCTTCTAGCCATATTTAACGCACCGACTCCTGAAGTGATTTTAGGTTCAGATCTTTTGAAATTTACCCCACCAAATATCATAGCCCACACCTACTGCCTCAATGAAAATGATTGGAAAAAAACGATCGCTCCTATTCAACCCAATACCTTTATAGGACCATACAAAAACTGTCATCGCGAGCAATATCAAAAGGAACAAACTAGATTGGCCCATCATAGCCAGAACGAAATCCGTCATTCCTCTCATTATCCATACTATCAACCATATCAGCAGCCTCATCATTCGGGACACAACGAATATTGAAGCACCAACGGAATTCCCGATTCATGCTTTTTATCCGTATGGATTTAAGGGGGAAGCAAATTTCTCCCTGTTCTGTAGAATTTTCTAATATTTTTCCGGTTTGACCACTTTAATGATTAAAATGTTTGTTTTATAAGTAAACATCTATTAATTAGTTACAACCTCAACTTTCGCACACAGAAATATGGAGACAGTCCTTGATATAACGAGGTAAAGAAGTAATCCAATTAGACAGTTGACACTGAAAAATGTCCATACTCAAATAAACCTTAGCTTCAGCCAAAGTTTGGAAAAGAGAAATCAATTGTAGTAAAGCCGTTTTAAAGTCCATCTCCTTTACTTCGTCACATAGAAACAAGAATAAGTTGCCCATGGTCTTCGGATCCTCTTCTTTCCGAAGTTGCCAAGCAATCAAGATATACCGAGTGAAGACAATGGTAGTATGGCTAATCATCATGTCATAGGAACGACCTTGAAACTCTTTGGCTAAATGTAAAAACGATTTACTGAATTTAAAAAAGGTTTCAATGTCCCAACGCATCCCATAGATTCGAACGATTTCTTCATTAGACAGCGTGGTATCTGTACTCAAAATGGCTAGCCATTCACTTTTTTCGTTATCATAATGGTGACACCTTTCTTTCTTTGGTTTTTTTGGTTTGGTCACCAATAGTTTACCAAAAGAAAGAGGTGTCTTTTTGTTTTTTAGACGAATTTTTTCAGTGTCAAGTGAATATGAGATACCCAAAGAAACCTATCAAATCAAGGATTATTCATAAATTTTTCACTGCGAAAGTTGAGTTACAACCTAATTCTGCTGCTAATCCCGCACCACAGATGGAAGTCCAGCTCTTCCTTCACAGTGTGCATCAAGAATTCATTTTTGATCAAACCACTCCTGTTCTAAAATGCTCATCTCCCATAAGCTCCAATAATCATTTCCTGTTTTTCTGCAATCTCTGAGCAATCCTTCTTTTTTAAAACCAACCTTTTCATAACAAGCGATCGCAGATTTATTAAAGTCAAATACGCCAAGACTAACTCTATGCAATTTTAGTTCTTCAAATGCTATTTTCAATAGTTCTTTTACCATCAATGAACCTATCCCTTGACCTCTTAAATTTTTTTCTCCCACTAAAACTTTCCCTATTCTTGCTGATTTATTTTTCCTGTCTATTTTCCCCAGAGAAATATGGCCGATCACATTCCCTGTTTCTTTATGTATCACTTTATAAACCAAAGTATCAGAGGTATCACGATTTGCATTCTCAATGTACTTTTCTAATTGACTTTCGTTCAGCGGGTAATCAAATTGAGGTCCTCCCCACTGAAGTAAAAATTCCGGTGAATCAATCCAACGAATCAGCTGATTAAAATCTGGACGTTCAAAATATTCAAGTTCAATCATTACACCGCTCTCCCCCTTCAACTAATTTATTATCCTTAACATCTAGAGACGATTAAGGATTTCTTATTCACTAACTCTCCCCATGCGTTTTTTTGTCTTTCAGCAACTGCCGCCTTTCCCTATCAGTTCGACAATCTTTGCTATAATTCCTTTTCTATATAAACTCTTTGCCTTGTACAAAGATCATTAGGAGAATCTATTTATCCATACATTACATTAAATGTAGACGCGCCTCACAATGGACAAAAAGCCCTTACTCAATGGAAGAATAAGGGCGCTTTTAAGCAATTTCGCTTTTTTTAAAAATTAACTTTTAAGAAAGGAGTCATTTCTTTCATCCTATTCATTGTCTCGTCTGCTTGTACAGTTTTGTTAGAGTCCTGTTTTTCTTCTTCATTAGTTCCTCGAACCATTGCCGGTCATGTTGATCTAATGCCATATCAATCAATTCTTTTAAATCTTCAGGGTGAATCATATCCGGAATAAGGTTTATTTCATATAGCGAATAGGTTCCCAGTCGCTTTTCGATTGGCTCTATTTCACCATTTCGGACACAAATCGTTTTTTGAATTTCCACTGAATAATCAAAAATCCACACTACATAACCGATCACATCATAATCAGATAAACGCACCTTCACCCAATCTCCTACTCGTACCATGATCCATTCTCTTCCCCTCATTCAGTTTTCATTCTCACCATCTAAAGCAATGCCTCACTTCTAAATAATCCAGATCCTAAATCACTCCGATACGCTCTTCCGTAACACCCATCGCCAACAATAAATGTAACCACTTACATTTACTCTCGCTTTTCAAAAAAATACTCATCACGACAACACACATTGATATTCGAACTTACAAACCACCATTTCATTTTGCAGATGTAGTCTCTCTACAAGTACAGCTAAATAAATTCTCACTAAAAGTAGCCGTTTTATGGTTTCGTCATTATTTTGGCTTTAAGCTCGTCCATAAAGAAAACATCAAAAACGACAAAACGTTCCAGTCCCGAATCACGTTTTGGACAAAGGAGCTTTTCTAATTTCAAAATAGTGATTTTGTTTCTTAAATACGCAACAAACCCGGAATTTTCGATTCCAACCTCCTCTTCAGCAAAAAAACCGTTTGAATTGTCCCATTTCACCAGCTGAGTAAAGACATTTAAATCTGAAGCAGTAGAATTCTTTTTGATTTATTTAGTTTATGTTTATGAATTGTTTGATGTTTGTGTCGTTGTGACTGTCTGCTTTTTACTTGCCTTAAGCCCTTAGGAACCCCCACCCAGACGCATTCATCGTGTTATTTTTTAACCTGTTGTTGTTTTCAGAAAAGGGAAAGATTGTATAAATGATAAAAAAATTTCTGATGAAAGAGGAACTTGAAAATAGATTGGTTGTGTTAGTGGATTGACAAATTGAGCCCAATTTTTATGGATCCGTAAATAAAACTATGGTCAAAAAAGTTATGGTATTAAGGAAAGCGGATACTGGGTAGAACGGACTAACAACGTAGTTCTATTCATATCCGGATGAAATGAATATAAAAGACATTTGCCTGCCAGTATGGTGTTAGAATCAAAAACTGTTATCCAAAACTTTGCAAACTACAACTCTATTAAACATATGGATGCGATCAAACCCTTCCAGAGCTTTTATTGGAATTATTCGAGATTAACTTTTCATAGGATTAATAAGACATAAATATAGAATTTTTTCATTTGTATAGTACAAAAGGTTCAATTTTTTAAATTTTTCGTATAAAATAATTATGGTTGATGCTTGGGAAAATTATAAAAAGACGCTAACATACATTCCATTTATTGGGATAACATCAGACGGAGAAAAGGAACTTGAAATAATTGGTTTTAATCAACAGTCTGCGAGTGCACCGATGAGTGGCGAAAATGGATATATTGTGCAGTCTATGTTGAAGGAACCATACAAGCCAATAGATTAAGAGTAAATAACAACGGTAATAATATCGCATCTAGTACATTTCAGGCGTTATCAGATGGTTATGTATCGGATTCAACCAATATCCTTATAGGGAAAATAAAATAGATAGGTATCCCACTTTCTGCGGTTTCATGGGTACGTCAGAATATATCCTTATCCACCCAATCATACAATTTATGACAATCCATTCATTACAGTTAATAAATAGGGGGTAAAAAAAATGCAAATCAAACCAAATGATCCAAATTTTTCTGCCTATACTCGATTGACATTATTTGCTGAGTTTCAAAAAAGCATAAAGGATGGAACTGAATTTGTTGGTGGAAAATCGAAAGATATTTCTTTTGAGCAATTTAACGAACTTTTGAATGAAAATAAAGTTGTAAACAAGGAAAACGCCGGGGAAATGTCTAAATTTCATAAAGATGCGCTTCAAATACAAATGAATTATAGTAAAGACCCTGAATTTACATTAAAAGTAAAAGATATTATATCCAAGGCATTTCAATTAGGCCTTGTCGACAAGGATGAAACTTTAATAAATAAAATCGATACAAAAGCATAAGAGGAATTTACATTTTTTTGCTATATAATAGCCATTAGACATTGGTGATGCAAAAATCAATTAGAAAAAAGCTTTCATTATTGGAAATGACATCACATATCAGAAAATGCTGGTCTGTAATGAATGTTCATTTCACGAAATTGCCCTTACTAGGGGGCTTTTCTTTTTTAACAACTACAGTACTTATGTTCATAAAAAAGGAAAATCGCCCTGCTTCGATTTTTCCAAATCTCAAAAGCTTACTCTCCCTTATGTGCGGGATAAAGTGAAACTTCCTTCAGGAGGTTTCTTATCCTCCTGAAGGCTAGTTGAACTAATCGGGCATTTAGGGAGAGTGGCTCCTCTCAGACTTTTCTTGATTCTTCCCATCCTGCGGGGGGAGCTTACTCTCCTTTATGCGGGATAAAGCGAGACTTCCTTCAGAGAGCTTTTAGTGCATCAGCCCGTTCTCATGATCGTGATCCATTTTTGACGTGAGACTTACTTTGCAAAAACTCCCAAACCGGCTTTGTATATTGCTGTTTTTCCGCATTCGTATATATATTGGCCAAGGCTCTTACAGGATCTCCTGCATAATATCTTTCGTATAATTCGTGTCTGGAACCCAATTGGCTCCCAAACAAGTCCCAAGCCAGCTTAAACAGTTTGACTTTTTCTTCGGCTCCCACGGTTGCTCCGGCAAAATATTTATGCATTAATTCTGAAATGGGCCCGTTTATTTCTTCCAATGTAGACGGAACTTGAACGAAGCCCCCCGCACCGATTTGCTGTAAAATTTCGATCGCACGCGGATAATATTGAGATCCTAGAATGCGCGCTGTATCAATTGGTTTAAGAGCAGGAATAAACGTGCCGGTCTCGTCCCTTTTAGCTTGCGCCTCCGAGGCAACCAACAGCGAATGAATCGTTTCGACTTGGGTAATGAGTTCCCCCAATTTTTCTTGAATATGCAAATATCCGGAAACCCCAATCGCTTCTGCAATGGCGATGGCGACACCGGTCACAAACTCAAGTTTGCTTAACAGCCTCACGACCGTTTGATGAAAAGCGAGAGAATTAGCGGTCCGATTCATCCGAAACTTCCATACTGCTTCCGCATTCCCGTGAATGAGCACTCTTTCCCAAGGAACTAGAACGTCGTCAAAAAATAATACAGCATCCATTTCGTCGAAAGAAGCGCTCAAAAGATGATCTTGTTCACGATCAGAAGTGAACGGTTCCCGGCATACGATATGCAGTCCCGGCGAATTGGCGGGAACGATCAAGGCATGTGCATGTTTCGCATATTCCTCTTTGATTTTATGAAAAGGGAATATAAGAAAATCGTGTGAATAAGGAGCGGCGGTGGCTATCATCTTGGCACCCCTTAAGATTAAACCATCCTCCGTTTCTTTAACGATATGCAGAATGCGGTCGACCGCATCGAAATCTTCCAATCCTTTGGAACGGTCGACCTGTGGATCGAGCAATGCATTGGCTACAAACAAATCATTGTCGCGTGCCTTCTCGTAATAATCCGCAATCTTATATGCAAACTGCGGATCCAACTGGACCAGCTGCTCTCTGGCAGCATACCACCCGGTTACGAGTGAGCGGGCGTATTCCGAAAGACGGCTCATCACTCCATGCGTTTCATCCGCCCAATATTTAAAAGCGATGCTTCTCTTCCGCAAATCGTCTTGATTTCGAGGTACAAGAAATGAACTATGGACATATGTGTCTGAACCAGGCGGTTGAAAGCCGACCAATTGCTTCTCTTCCGGATGATCGAGCATATTGAACAACCGCTCGATGGTAGACAGCGTTCCCGTAAAGGCGGGGTGCGTAGTGACATCCTCCACGATGCTCCCATTCAGCCACACGTTTCTTCCATCTTTCAAACTGTCCAAATATTTTTTGCCACGTGTCTTGTTTATCATGCTATTCTTATTCATTAAACGTTTCCCCTTTCCAAGGATTGGTAGCTGTCTTGCCAAGCAAGAATTCGACGTCCTACCAGCTCCAAGAAATAATCGGTGCATTTTCCAAACAAAGCAAACAATAAAATGCTGGCCACGATAATAGCTGGTCGCCCTGTCGTTTGACCATCCATCATAAGAAAGCCTAATCCCTTACTTGCCCCCATGATCTCCGCCGCTACAACAAACATCCATCCTAATCCAAGTCCACTTCTCAGTCCTACAATGAACGAAGGTAGAGCAGCAGGCAGAAAAAAATGACGAATCAATCTCCAGCCATGATAACCGTGCACTAATCCTACTTCCAGTAAACGTCGGTCCACTCCTTGAATACCAGACACTAAATTAAGATAAACCGGGAAAAAAACACCTAAAGCAATCAAGGATATTTTGGAAGTCTCGCTTATGCCCATCCATAAAAGAAATAACGGTACCCAAGCCAAGGAAGGGATATTTCGCAAGGCTTGGATAAGCGGATCCAACAAATACCGAAACGTACGAAAATATCCGTTCAATACCCCAAACAATAAAGCAACAGCCGTTCCAAGCAAAAATCCCACGCTTACCCGATATAGTGTAATTCCGACGTGTTCAATGAGCTCTCCTCCCCGAAACAAATCTACGATGGTGGAAACAATCTTCAAGGGAGAAGGCATAATATTAGGGGGAATCAAACCGTTAATAGAAAGGGTTTGCCACAAGATGATGATGAATATTGGAATGATCAGCCCCATACCTGTGATAAAGAAATGTTTCTTCCATTGACGCAACCGCTTGCCTCCTTTACTTCTTGTTGATGTTTTCGATATACTCCGGATCAATTAAGTTGTCGGCCGTTTTCTTAATATCGACGGATTTTTCCATTGCACCGCTTTTCAATAACACTTCTCCCGACGCTTCAATGGTCCGTTTGTGAACCTCCCCAATGACCGGATTGGTCAAATCTGTCCGGTGGATCACTTTTGCGGCGACTTTATCGTTTTGTTTACTTTCTGCTGCCACTAATTTCTCAAACTCGTCCGGATTTTCTAATGCCCATTTTCTAGCCTTTTCATAAGCTTTAAGCACTTTTTTCACAATCTCGGGATGGTCTTTTGCAAACTCTTCCCTTACATTAAGAAATCCGTACGTATTCCAATCCGGGTGGCGGAAAAACAATTTTGAGTGTTTCTCTATCTCTGTTTGCGCCATATACGGATCGAGTCCTGCCCATGCGTCTACATCCCCTTTTTCTAAGGCCGTTTTACCATCGGGGTGTTGCAGTTGCACGATTTCTACATCTTTTTCGCTCAATCCAGCAGTACCCAATGCCCGCAGCAAAAATATGTAAGGGTCCGTTCCTCGCGTAACAGCTATCTTTTTACCTTTCAAATCTTTTACTTTTTTTATAGGAGAATCGGCACGAACAACTAAAGCTGTCCACTCTGGCTTTGAAAAAACATAAATCGATTTGATTGGGTTTCCATTTGCCCTTCCGAGTAAAGCCGAAGCTCCAGATGTTGATCCAAAGTCAATGCTCCTGCTATTTAAAAGCTCCAGCGATTTATTACTACCGGCGCTAAAAATCCATTCAACTCCGATTCCATCCTTCCGTAAATCATCTTCCAACCATTTCTTTTCTTTCAGAACTAGACTCACCGGATTGTAGTAAGCATAATCCAGTTTGACAGTTTTCACTTCGGATTCTTGGGAAACGGAGTGACTACAGCCATCAAGAATCCATACCAGCGTCATAACGAAAATCATAACGGCCATTTTATACGTTTTTGAGATCATCCGAAAGATCCCTCTTTCAATGGATTGAATTAGAATAAAAAATATTCAACATTTATAAACTATTATTTGGAAGAGAACATAAACGCAGATTCTAAAGTCTCTTTAGTCACTTTTCCCATAAGACGATCCAGAATGAGCTTTTCATAATAGGCAAAGCCAGTATTTCTTTCTCTCGGACGGGGTAAATCTACCGGTATATCAAGAGAGATAGCCCCATTTTCGATCAAGACGATACGATCTGCCAAAGCGACGGCCTCGCTGACGTCGTGTGTGACCAAAACGGCAGAAAATCGTTGTTCCTGCCAAATTCGTTCAATCAATTCTTGCATTTCGATACGTGTCAGAGCATCTAATGCGCTAAGTGGTTCATCCAATAACAGGAGGCGCGGATTACCCGCCAACGCCCTCGCAAGAGCGACACGCTGGCGCTGTCCGCCGGATAATATGCCGGGCCATTCTTTCGCTTTATGTTCCAACCCCACGAGCTGTAGTGCTTCCTCTGCTCTGTCCTTGTCTCCGTTTCTTGCACCGATTTGTACATTCGCTATCACTCTTTTCCAAGGAAGCAATCTAGCATCTTGAAAAAGAATTCGCGTATCGGGATGAACTCCTTTGACTCTTTTATTGTCAAGAAGCACTTCCCCTTCTGTCGGAACATCAAGTCCAGCAAGAAGACGCAACAGAGTGCTTTTGCCGCAGCCGCTGCGCCCAATAATCGCAACAAATTCCCCAGGTTCGATTTCCAAATTTAAATGATTCAATACTTGGACATTATTAAATCGCTTGCTGACCTCTTTGACCATTAAATGGAAACCTATTGACCCTGCCCCCAATCCTCATTCCTCCCTATATCAATAACCAATTTTACGAATATTCATAATTATGGTGATATAAATTTGTCCGTCTAAATATACCGTCATCCCACTGCTGTTTATCTAGGATTTAGAAAGTACCGCAGAAATGCTTCCTTCTTTGTATAATGGAGCACTTACAAATGCAATCCCAGCCGCATCCATCCCGGTTTTTAGGAACACACTATTCCATCCCGTTTTAAAGATTTGGAAACACATTGTTTTAATCAATGATTTTGGTAATTGTTCGAATATCTTTTTCAACAATAGAGGGGGATTCTTCTCGCAAATCTTCTTGCCACATTTAGTTATACGTACATAACAATTCCCAGCTACGTTCAACATTACACTTTTCATAAAAAGTCCATTTTTATACAGCATCCACGTTTAATATGGCTTCCTTTTCTCGAACCAATGGAATCACTTTTTCCCCGAATAATCGAATTTCTTCGTCATAATGAAGGAATCCGGTTAAGATAAGGTCGACTCCGATTTTTTTGAGTTCGATTATGCGATCCGCCACCTGTTCCGCCGTACCGATCAATCCGGTTTTAAAACCGTCGTTGTATTGAACCAAATCGTTGAAATCCGAATTGGCCCACATTCCTTCTCTTTCCGGAGAAGCTTTGCCGGCAAAGCGCACTTGGCTGCGGAATCCTTCCACAGCTTCGCCATCCGCATAAGCAATAATGTCACGAAGCACCTGTTTAGCTTCCTCTTCTGTATCTCTCACAATCACAAATGCGTTGACGCCAAATTTCAGCTTACGGTTATTTGCAGCCGAGAGCGAATTCACCTCATCAATTTGTGCTTTAATGCCTTCGATGGTATTTCCGTTCATGAAATACCAGTCAGATACTCTGGATGCCATCTTTCGTGCGGCGAAAGAATTTCCTCCTTGGAAAATCTCCGGAACTCTCAAAGGCTTCGGCTTTAAAGGAGCGCCGTTTATTCGGTAAAAATCACCGCGAAAATGGGTTTCCTCCTCCGTCCACAATTTTCGAAGCAAATTGATAAACTCCTCGGATCTCCGATATCTTTCGTCATGGTCTAGCCATGGTTCGCCATATGCGTTAAATTCTCCTTTAAACCACCCGCTCACAATATTAATCGCGGCACGTCCATGGCTGATTTGATCAATGGTGGAAATCATTTTGGCTACCGTCCCCGGATGCCATAAGCCGGGAAGCACCGCCGAAATCAGTTTAATCTTCTTCGTTACCGCCGCCAATGCGGATGCCAACGTGATAGCCTCCAATTGATTTTCCGCACCGTAGCTTGCCAGAAATCTCGTTTGAAGCAACGCATATTCAAATCCTGCTTCTTCAGCTATTTGAGCGTATCTGGCATTATCCTCAAAGGACCAGCCTGTTTTTTGAGGAATTTTGGAAATCACCAATCCGCCGCTAACATTCGGAACCCAATAAGCAAACTTCAAAGACATTTTCTTCACCCCTTTTTAAAAATGGATCGCGATAGAGTTAGAGTGTGAGTAAAATGTTTGTGGGAGAAATTCTTAGAATTCCCCGATGAGGGGGTTGGGAACGTAGGTTCGCAATCCCCTCATCGGGGCCACCAAGCAAAGCGCGGTAGGATCCCAAGCAGGAAACATGAAAAAAGGACTCTCTCCCTGGTAAGATGATCATTGTTCACACCATCAAACAGGAGGAGAGAGTCCCATGAATATTCAACAACATCTTACCACAAATTCGTTGACATGGAAAGAGATCGAACTTGATTTGTTTCGAGCCTTGCAAAACGCCTTCACCGAGCTGTTTACGGCTCTGTTGGAGGACATCGACCGACAATTGGCGGAAACCCGGGACAAGCGCCGGTACCACTTGAAAGACAAACGACGCACCACGATTCAAACCTTGTTTGGCGAAGTTACCTTTGAGCGAAACTACTATTTAGACCGAGAACAAAACCGTTACACGTTTTTGCTTGATTCCTTTTTAGCGTTTGATGGATCGCAGTCAATCAGCCCTTGTCTAGAAGAAACGGCGATGGGATTGGCTGTGGAGTGCTCTTCCTATCGCAAAGCGGCTCATACGCTTGCCCAGATGGTCGGGTATCCGGTGATGAGCCATGAGACGATCCGCCAGTTGGTGCTCGAGGCTGAAGTTCCGCTGCACTGCCCGGTTGACCAGCGATATGGACGGGTGCTGTTTGTGGAGGCCGATGGACTGTTTGTCTCTCTCCAAGGGAAGGGAAAACGGGCCAAGGAAGACAAAATCCTGACCGTTCACGAAGGATGGAAGCGCAACGGCTCACGGATCGAATTCGTGAATCAGCGCCATTACGTCCATGAAGGCAAGGGGGAGGTGTGGGAAGGCTTCGAGGAATTTTTGATGAACGAATATGCCTATGATCCGTGTCGGGATCTTCTTGTCATCAACGGGGACGGCGCTCCATGGATTACCGCGTGCCGGGAGTATTTCAAAGGACGGGTCTGCTTCCAATTGGATCGATTCCACGTGGCGCGTGAGTTGCGCCAATGCCTCTCGGGCCATCCACGGTGGCAGGCGATTCGGCAAAAGCTGGCGAAGCAGGATGAAGAGAAGCTGCTTGTGGAACTGAACAGCGCCCTCGGCACGCTGGGGGACGAAGCGAAAGAACAACAGCTGGCTGCCTTGATCCACCGGATCGAATCGATGCCGGGATGCATCCGTGATTACCGGGAATGGCTGAAGGAGCAAGGAGTGGACACAACGGGCATGTATCCGATGGGGAGGGCTGAAAGCGTGATGAGCCAGCTGGCGTATCGGGTGAAATACCGCCGCAGTTGGACAGACAAGGGACTCAGGGCGTTTTTCAAGGCAATGATTGCCCGGATGGATGGGATTCGTCTTTTCGGACATCGTTTAGGAGAAGAATCGTCGCATCCGGCGGAGGAAACGGCATCTACCAAACAGACGATCGTGAACAAGGCGAAACAACGCATCCGCCGTCTTCTTCCAGAGGTAACGCGGAATAACGTGCCATATTTACAGCAATCGTCCGGGACTCCGATCTATCATGCCCTGTCTGAATTCAAGGGATGGTAAAAAAAGGTATACATATTCGTCTGTCATGGCAAGGGATGAGAGTCCGAAAGCGCTTACGGATGAAATTCAAAAAAATGGTTCGCTAACCTATGACTTACATCTATTTTCAGCGAACCAAAAAAATTCCCACAAAGTCTTGACTGACTCGAGTTAGATCTCTTCTAGAAAATAAATAAGTTTATTGTTAATATTCAGAAATATATTTGTATAAATCTAGCTTCTGTCTTGCTTCGTTAGCCTTTGACGGTTTACTTGACCTTTTCCGGCAATCCGCTTCTTAATTCTATTTCTTCTAGCAATTCTGCGACTGCTTCATCTAATCTACGAATCAATTCTTCCGATAGATGATAGTCGTTGTTTCCATTTCGGGTTATCCAAGTATCCACCGCATACACCCCGCCGATAATGTGCCTTGCGCCCAACGTGGATAGTACCGGCTTCAGCGCATAATCGATGGACAAAAGATGAGCGATTGAGCCGCCGATAAACAGTGGCAGAATGATTTTTCCGGTTAAAGCTTTTTGTGGAAGCAAATCTAGGTAGGTCTTTAATACACCCGTATACGACGCTTTATATACCGGACTCGCGATGATGATCACCTTCGCTTCCTCTACTTTTTGATTCGCTTTCCGTATAGCGTCGCTGTCAAAATTGGCCTTGATTAAATCGTCCGCCGGCAATTCCGCAACTTGGATATGTTCAATATCAACCCCTTCTCGCAACAGCTTTTGTTCTACATATTGAATGATTCCGTTCAGTCTCGATGTCAACGAAGGATTCCCGTTAATAATCACGATTTTCCCCATTTAAACTCCCCCTTATTTTTCTAAATAATAGCATTAATTTTATTAAACTTATAAATCATACCTGTTTAGTTTGATTTATTGTATATTATCACCGTCCCTGCTAAGTGTCAATATCAAAAAGAAAAAAAGTCGCTATATTCCGTCAATTTGTCGGATGGACGAACTGAAACCATTCCAAATCTTTTTGTTTTCGATATGAAAAATTCACTTAAATGATAAAGCCTATAAAACTTTGAAGAAGATCACTATTGCACTTTAAAAAAAATGCTTTTGCAAAGACAGTGCTTAACGACTGGAAAAAATTTGTACCCCAAATCATTCATTGGATATAAGGTGATTTTCTTTTTTCTACAAATAATCCTTCAATTTCTTTCACACTCTCAATGACACGATTGGAAATTTCATTACTCACAAAATACATATAATAATCGTAGCCAAAATGTATTTCAAAATAATCATCCGAAACTAATTTACACCAAATGTTTTCCCTAAGAATCATTTTCATTACCTCGTTTAAATTTAAGGGCCCTATACTATCTCCCTCTTTTAGATTCAGGTTTAGATCTTCAGAATATATCTCTAGATCACGAACTTTTAAGTTCTTGATATTCTTTTCTTTTAAAATTGTTTTTACAGCTTTTATATATTTCTCCTCTACAAGTAAATATTCATTTAAGGAAAATAACTTACCTTGAAACACTTTATTAATATCTGAAAAACTAGTCCACTCTTCTCTAGTGTACACATCGTTCGTATCTCTGTACTGAGGGTTGTATTTAGTCACTCGAATCGAATCCATACTAAAATCTCCCATTCTATTTCAATATTCATCATAAGTGCCAGGATCTTGTAATTCTCTTTCCTAAGTTTTCAATCACTCTGCTGCCTTCCAGCACATACACTATACAAAAACGGCATATCTTTGCACGTGCTTTTTTAAAAATAGCCTACTCATTCCAGCGGAAGTTTATCTCATCAGTTAAACGTATTTTTTAGTATTTCTAAGAAACACCATTGGTTATGATATATTCATAAAATAAACAAATGATCATTTTCAAGGGTTTACTTCCAATTTTTTTATGTCATAATTACTTAAAACGCAATTTTTTAGGAGTGCCCATACAATGTTGGAATATGTTTCAAAGTTTATCTTAGGCGGCTGCATCCTTGCCTTTGCGACCTATTTCAGCAAATCCAAAAATTTGTTTATATCTGGTTTGATCACTGTACTTCCACTTATGACATTGGCCAACATGACGCTGCAAATGAAATTCATGAGCTCAAAGGAGTTTCATACAGCTCAAAAAAGTGGTATTTTCGGTGCGCTCGGTTTAGCCCTTTTTGTATTTTGTGTTTTTCTCTTGACCAATTGGATGAAGCCGTCTTATGCCGTTTTGCTTTCCGTATTCATATATGCTGCTTACCTCTTCATGTCTAAAATAATGATAGCTTAATTTACCTAAAAACCTACTAGAGACTTTTTCTAGTAGGTTTTTGATTAGAATTATATGGATCCGTTTGGACCAACTTTTTTATCACTTCTGGATGTATGTAACTAGGTTGAACCTGTACGAAGATTTCAAGACGCTTTCTCTTCATTTTAAAATCTAAGGGGTGAACCTTGACATCTGCAATAAAGTCAATCGTTCAAAGTGAATTTCAGAAAAATAGATCCGATAATGCGCTTACAATCATTTCAACTAATACCCAACTTTCATTTTCCTGCGGAATGAAATGGGGATCTTTTTAACTTTATGATGAAACATTTGCCATTCAATTGCTTATCTCCACTCTTTTCTTCAAAAACCATCTTGCCTTTTTTTGTTACTTTCAATATTCATAATGGAACCCCTAATCATTCTTCGACTCTTGCAAACCAATGTTCACCTTCTCATATGTTTGCCATATTTGTTTTGTCTAATCAATGACTTTCTTGAAATCATTGCCATATTCCACCTTCATCATCTCTATCGCTGGACAATTTTTTCTTCATCCTAGTACTCGCGGCGCCGTTCTTATCGTTTCTTATGCACATTCTTTTTCCTTGTTAGTTCCTCGAACCATTCTCGATCATAATGATCTAATGCCATATCAATCAACACGGGTAAATCATCTGGATGAATCGTTTCAGGGATCGGTTTTAATAAACCTAGTGAATATTTCACCGGATCCTCCCGAGTGATCATGATGATCCCGTCTCGAACATAAATCGTTTTCTGAATAACGGCTGAATAACCGTAAGTCGCAATGACAAACCCAATCACGTCATAATCCTTTAAACACACCTTCACCCAATCCCCTACTCGCACCATAATTCGTTATCCTCCCCGCACATTCAATAAAATTCTGGCCACCGCGAGCAAATGGAGTATCATGCCATCATCCACGTTCTGAACCAGCTTCCCGGTTTCTTTTATCATTCTAGATGTATAAATTCCAAATGGACGTTTCATATTTGCATGCTTCAATCGTTTTGCAGAAACTTTTTTCCGACAGATTCAATCGGACTTCTGATGCTGCAATCCCAATCTTATGGTGATGTGATCGTGCTGAAATTCTTTTGGACTGATCAATCCGCGAACCAATTTTGCCAATGAAATGGACATTCCGCTGTTCGGCTTCTTTCTAAATAAGTCCGAATTTTACTTAGCTAAAACTTCTTTTTTGAATTCATCCTCTTCTGCAACAGCAAACTCGCTTAAGCAGTCCCAAATTATCAAGTACTTGGTCTTTTGAGATTCCATCTCTCGCTGAGAATAAACAAACAGATCTTTTGTGAAAGAACGGTTGAAATCAACCGCAGTAGAATGAATTTTTTATTTAGTTTATGTTTATGAATGGGTTAGTGCTTGTGTTGTTGTGACTGTCTGAAAGGATCTTGGTGTTGATGACAAGATTCATGTCTTCATTCCAAATGCCGCAAGCCATTTAGATTTCAACTTTATACAGTCGGCCAGCCGGTATTATTTTTTGTGTTTAATTCCCTTTTGTCACATCTGCTAAGCTTGGAAAATGAAAAAAATCCTGATGGAGGAACGCGATGAGAAACCTGAAGGTAAGGCTAGTGAATAAAATACTACTTTATGAATAAACAGATTTGATTATTTCATGCCATAAAACAATGATCTATACATGCTTTATCGAGGGTGCTTTGAGAATGGGGAGTTCTTAGAACGTGGAGAAAAATTATTCTTATGGGCAGACTGGCTTCGCACCAAAAGAAAACCAAATAAGAACCAAAAAACAGACTCCATTATTTGCAGGAAAAATCGTTAACAAATATCTCGATCTGCCTGTATCAGCAGATAAAAAAACACACCCTGTTCGGTGTGATATACAATTCAAATTATATATGTAAACGATCATCTACAGATTCTCTTCCATGCAGAGTGGTAATAGATAAGTTTTTTACCGTTATACCTTTTCATTTTGCATGTTTCTGTGAGGGAGCTTACCATTATAATGTATTCTTTAACTCAAAATTATATTTTTTATTAATTTTCTTTGCGATTGCCTCCAGGAAATCTTCCACATTCATTTTTTCTACTTCGTTCGTATACCAAGCAAGTTTGGCTCCTTTATCTTCTCCGTCATAATGAACTTCTAAAGGCATGTAACGATTCATCGAATAAGTAAAGTCAAATTTAATATACAATTCTTTGCCTTTTGGACTCTCCAGCTTTACTTTATAAACAGGATTTTTATATTCCGGTTCTAGTTTAAACTTTTTTATCTTTGTTAACATGATCATAACTCCTCGAAAAAAATTTTTTAAACACTATTGATATCGGAAGAATTAGGAAAATATTTATTCTTTTTAGAGTAGACACTCCGCTTACTTCCATTTCCTTAGATTCCAGAACTGGACCTCGTTCACTCCTTTGATATCGTTTAAACAATTTGATAGAGAACTCTCTTTCTCTTATCCTTGGAATTATAAAGATCATCATTCTATTCGTATCGCTTACGGTCTTGGATAAAACCTTTTTGACAGTCCTTATCATTCTTCTGTTTTCTATGAAACTCATAGTTATTCTGGATCATTTGGATTCACGACGGCGAAGTGTAAATGATCTTCCCACTTTCCGTTAATCTTTACATTCTTCTTGGAAAGCCCCTCTTTATGGAATCCTGCCTTCTCTAAAACTCGAATCGACCCGATATTTTGCGGCATTTAGGCAGGCACTCTCTTTCAAATGTTTTGATTTATGGGCAGGCATTTCCAAACATGCCATTGTGAGCAATTTTTTTTGCCTATCTGTATTTTTATATTATAATAATTATTAAATAATAATAGATGAAAGAGGTGTTCCCCATGTCCATTTATCAATTTGAAGTAGAGAATGCATACGGTGATAAAGTTTCTTTAGAAGAATTTAAAGGAAAAGTGCTCTTAGTGGTGAATACGGCTAGTCAATGTCGCTTTACATACCAATTTGAAGAATTGCAAAAGCTGTACGAAAAATATCAAAAGCAAGGTTTCGAAATACTGGGATTTCCATGCAACCAGTTTGATCAACAAGAACCTGGAACAAGCAACGAAGCAGCTTCTTTTTGCCAATTAAAATTTGGCGTCACGTTTCCGATGTTTGCAAAAATCGATGTAAACGGAAAAGACGCTCATCCTTTGTTCCATTATTTAAAACAAAAGGCGCCGTTCCAAGGATTTGATGAATCGAATATGACAGAAAAGCTATTAAAAATAAAACTGGCAAATGACTATCCTGAATGGCTGGTCGGCGATGATATTAAATGGAATTTCACCAAATATTTAATTGACAAAAACGGTCAAGTCGTGGATAGATATGAACCATGGGAAGAACCGGTTGATTTCGAGCAAGACGTTCAGAAGTTATTAGAAGAATGATGCGAAACATAAGAAAGCAAATAACTGTTTTACTGCATAAAATGGAAAACGTCTGATTTTTTGCAGATAAAAAATACCGTTGGCTAGTTGTATAATCAAATGCAACAAGCATAAAAAATGAAAAACCATAGATAAACCACGTATGATTAAGTCGACTAAAACAATATCGATACGGAGGATTTATCTATGGCAATTACTAATTCTACCATAGGAGCTCGGCATTTCAAACACTTAACGGCTTATGACCGTGGGAAAATTGCGGCCTTACACGCTGCTGGTAAGACTCAACAGGAGATTGCAGATTATGTTGGTTGTCACAAAAGCACCATCTCCCGTGAGTTAAGAAGAGGTACAGTGCCACAAAGAAAAAGCAACGGGAAAATTGTTCATGTCTATTTTCCAGACACAGGTCAACTTCTCTATGAGAGAAACAGGAAAGCCTGTGGCCGCAAGCTAAAACTAGACGATGCCATCGAGTTTATTAAGTATGCCGAAACTCAGATCCTTGATAAGAAATGGTCTCCTGATGCGGTATGTGGGAGAGCCAAACGTGATGGGAAATTCAAAGACAAAATGGTTTGCACCAAGACCCTTTATAACTATATTGATCTAGGACTTATAGGCGTTAAAAACATTGACCTACCTATGAAAATTACCCTGAACACCAAGAAAAAACGTAACCGGAAGAATAAGAAGATCTTAGGACGCAGTATCGATGAGCGACCAATTGAAGTCAATGAACGCCAAGAGTTTGGTCACTGGGAAATTGATACGGTTATAGGCAAGAAGACTAAAGATCAGGCCTTATTGACTCTTACTGAGCGCAAAACCCGTAAAGAAATAATTTTGAGAGTGACAGCCAAGGATAGTCTATCCGTTTCAGAAGTCATATCTCAGTTGAAAGTGTCTTATGGTAATCGGTTCTCTAAAGTGTTTAAAACCATTACGGCTGATAACGGTTCTGAATTTGCTGACCTCGGCCTTAGTGTTGAAAAAGATCTAACAGAGGTTTATTTTACACACCCTTACACATCCTGTGAACGAGGAACCAACGAGCGTCATAATGGCCTTATTAGGCGCTTCATACCAAAGGGGAGACCCATTTCCTCTGTGGCAGACGAAACCATTACCTATGTTGAAAATTGGTGTAACCATCTTCCAAGGAAGATCCTCAATTATCGTACACCTGAGGAGTGTTTCCAAATAGAGTTAGCTGGCTTAGCTTCTTAACCTTAAGCCAGCTAACCCAAAGGGTTGGTTTTTAGCAACTTGACAAAGAGCCTCTGCGGGCATGGCTACCAGCCATGAAGCCAGGTATACGGTACTGGCTGGGCCAACCAGGCTACCATGCCCGCCACTCCACGTCAAGTCGCGCAGAGTGTCCCGATTCTACTTAATCATGGGTTATCTGGTCTTTCAATACTTGTTGCATTTAATATTGCAATTTAAGTAAAAAATACCGTTGCAAAAAATAAGATAAAAAGTATTGACTATTTTTTATGCATCCAATAAAATAAGACATGTCAGTTAAACGAATACTGATTGTCGATTCCGTAGCTCAGCTGGGAGAGCGCCACCTTGACAGGGTGGAGGTCGCTGGTTCGAGACCAGTCGGAATCATTGAACGAGCGTCAAGCCGTGACTTTCAATGGTTTGACGCTTTTTTGTTTACGTTGACATAAGCGCAGACTCGTCCGAAAGGTTTCACCCTACTTAACCCGGTATGTTGCACGCTTCGAAAAGGAGCGTGTTTTTTCATGCGAAACAATGAACGAACATGTCGTGAGGAAAACCACGATCAACCTAGACGATCTTTCCGAAACGTTCTTTGCAATCAAAAAGGCGGAAGATCAAGCGCCTAACACTCTAAAAAAATACCGCGACAACTATTCGTGTTTTACCGAGTATTTAGATAAATGCGGAATTCCACGATCAATTAACGAAATTACTCGTGATACTATTCGATTTTTCTCACAAATTAATGAAATTTTTTCTATATCCTCTTTTTATGGACTGAATTTCACCCTTGTTTACTTTATCTAATAAAGGCCTATATATTTTCTCATAATTACCAAATTTTTATTACATACCAATTATTGTAAAATTTATTGTGTTGCTTCTTTCAATGTCACGTTAAATTCTTGCGACATGATATCTTCCCTCCTTATTAGTAGTTATCTTCCCAATTTGTTTTCTATATAGTTCTCGAAAAACCTTCAAAGATTTTAAAAAGAACCCGCGTATAAATTGCCTGTTCCCGGAAAGATAAAAATGGACATACTAATACATTGAGGTGATTAACATGGTAGATTACATCGTATTTTTCGGCCTTATAAGCGTTGGTCTTGTCTTTTATATCCTCGCCTTAAAACTCGAAAAAGATTATTCGGTCATCGGCGATCTTGATCGTCAAAAATGCGAAAGTCCTATCGAATTGCGACTTTACGATGCGCTGTCCCTAAACGGCTATTATGTAAAAACGCAAGTGCCATGTGGTAAATACCGGATCGATCTTGCGCTGCCAACGTATAAAATCGCTATTGAATGCGACGGTAAAGCGTATCATTCAACACCCGAACAAAAAGCACATGATCGACGTAAAAACGCTTATTTGCGGAAAAACGGCTGGAAAGTGATGCGGTTTAGCGGCCGGATGATTCACCGAGATTTAGCGAAAGTACTCGAAAAGATTAAAAGCGAAATATAAAAAACTTCTGCTTATACTTACATTGTTCCATAATAATTTCCATTGAATTAACAATGTTGCTTTCGTATCAGACCCCCAAAGTTTTTTCTGTGCGCACGTCTGAAACCCATAAAATTCACAGAATTTCCAGACGTCTTTTCGAGAGGCATGCGGTCACAAAAAATCCGGCCATTACATTAATGATTGTACGTTTATAACGAAATTTAGCGCGTTTATCATGATGTAGACACTTGAACTTATGAGGAATTTTTTAAAATGATAGAATTTTCATACCTTTAAATGCGTACTAATTGGATTTTTGCAGATCCTATCCAAGAAATCAAATGATTCAAGGAGCTTGCAAGATCATATTAAAATAAGTAGAATGATAAAATATAAAAAAAGAAAGGCGCGCGGCCTCCGATGTTGGGAGCATCAGAGGTCTGACACCTCTCACGAAAACGTCTGATCAAAGGGTAGCGCAAGATAACTGCTTTCTAAGGGGATATTGCTGCAAGTTTCAGATTTTATTCTGGTTTGACTAAAATTTTCACTTGATCTTTTTCTTTGATGAGTTTTTCAAATCCTTCTTCTACAATTTGATCCAGTTTAATTTTTTTCGTTACAAGCTTTTCAGCTGGGAAATAACCTTGTTTCATTAAATTCATGACTGCCGGGAAGATATCGCGGTATGCAATGACTCCCTTTACGTTTCTTTCTTTTAAAACGATGTTATTGGGCAAAAGGTTCGCTTCTTTTTCCCAAATACTTACGATCACTGTTTCTCCTTCGAACGCCGTACTGTCAACAGCTTGTTGTAAAACAGCCGGCACTCCTGTTACTTCAAAGGAAACATCGACGCCTCCATCGGTCAGTTCGAGAAGCTTTTGGACGGGATCTTCATTTTTCGGATTGATGACAGCAGTTGCGCCGAGTTCCAACGCTTTTTGAAGACGTTCTTCGGAAACTTCTACGGCATATATTTCGGAAGCACCGGCTGCTTTTAAAGCTTCAATGACAAGAAGCCCGATTGGACCTGTTCCAAAGACAGCCGCTTTATCACCGGCCTTAATTTTGCTCGATCTTACGGCGTGTAAAGCTACAGCTGCCGGTTCCACAAGTGCCCCTTGTTCGAAAGAAAGGCCTTCTGGCATTTTATGAACCATGTATTCATCTACTACAGTATATTCAGAGAATCCACCGCCTCCTCCGGCTAAACCGTAGAATCCTAAATTTTCGCAGAGATTGTATTTTCCTTGTTTACATGCAGGACATTTTCCACAGCGAAGAATGGGTTCTACAACGACAGGATCTCCTACTTTTACTTTCGTAACTCCTTCGCCCACTTCCACTACTCGTCCCGAAAATTCGTGTCCCATAATGATAGGAGCTACATCTTTGCTGATAGGATGAGGTTCTTTGACAGGAATAAAAATAGGACCGGCAACGTATTCATGCAAATCACTGCCGCAGATTCCTGCCCATTCCACTTGGATTTTTACTTTTCCTTTTTCTACTTTCGGTTCTTCCACTTCCTCCACTCGAATGTCGCGAACGTTATGCCATCTTGCACCTTTCATGAGAATTCCCCCTCTTTATTTTCTTTACACGTTCATTGTATCATCAAAACTCCAGACTGTCGACAAATCCGAAAAAACCGGATTTGCCGACAGTCTTTTTTTGTATAATTAAGATACCGTAATGAATTGAGGTGGATGAAGTGCTAACAAAAAATACACAGATGAATCGTGATCAAATAGAAATGATAGCTTTAGACCAACTTGTACCTGCAGATCATTTGGTTCGTAAAATCGACGCTGCTATTGATTTTTCATTTATCTATTCGCTTGTTCAAGACATGTATTCATCGGAAAGAGGTCGACCAAGTATTGATCCAGTTGTATTGATTAAAATGGCTTTCATCCAATATACCTTCGGTATTCGTTCCATGCGAAAAACTATAGAGGAAATCGAAACGAATCTGGCTTACCGTTGGTTTCTTGGATTTGGTTTTTATGATAAGGTACCTCACTTTTCAACGTTTGGGAAAAACTACGAGCGACGCTTTAAGGATACAGACTTATTTGAACAGATATTCTATCGCATTTTGAAAGAAGCTGCAGATAAGAAGCTGATAAGCAGTGAGCATGTCTTTATTGATTCTACTCATGTCAAAGCGAGTGCGAATAAGCATAAATTTGTGAAGAAAGTGGTTCGAAAAGAAACGAAAGCCTATCAAGCACGTCTACAAGATGAGATAAATGCTGATCGAGAAGCACATGGAAAAAAGCCATTTCCTCCAGATAAATTTGGGAAAGAAGAATATAAAGAAATAAAAGAAAGTACCACTGATCCGGAAAGTGGTTACTACGTAAAAGACGAGCGAACAAAACAGTTTGCTTACTCATTCCATGCTGCTGCGGATCGAAATGGCTTTGTTTTGGGGGCTATTGTAACGCCAGGGAATATTCATGACAGTTCCGTATTGGAGCCACTTCTTGAAAAAGTCATCAAAAAACATGGAAAACCGGTTGTAGTTGCTGCTGACGCTGGATATAAAACTCCCGCCGTTGCCCAATACATATTTGAAAATGATATGACCCCTGCTTTACCTTATACTCGCCCTCGTACAAAGGATGGTTATTTCAAAAAACATGAGTATGTTTACGATGAATACTACGATTGTTATCTTTGTCCGCAAGGACAAGTGTTAAAATATGCAACTACGACGAAGGAAGGCTATCGTCAATATTTTTCTGATCCAGTCCAGTGTAAAGATTGTCCATTCCTCTCGAAGTGCACCCAAAGTAAGGAGCATAAAAAACTGATTCAGCGACATGTATGGGAATTTTATTTAGAGGAAGCTGATCATCTTCGGCATACACAAGAGAATAAGAGCATTTATGCAAGACGGAAAGAAACCATTGAACGTGTTTTTGCTGATGCAAAGGAAAAGCATGGTATGCGTTGGACAACCTTAAGAGGTCTAAAAAAATTGTCCATGCAGGCGATGCTAACTTTTGCTGCAATGAATTTGAAAAAGATGGCCTGCTGGGCATGGAAAAGTCCAATAATGGCATAAAATAGACCCCTTAGAGGGGTCTAATCCCAACCTTTAAAGTATAAAAATGTCAAAAGGCATCCGAATACACACATTCGGATGCCTTTTGTCTACACTCTGACTCCTTTTATTTTTATCTATTCAATAAATTTCAAAAATAGTTCAAAAATACTAGAATTGAATTTTGTCATTTTCATCGTGCGCCGATGAAACAGGGTTTATATTAGGAAAGACCTATCCATTTCCATATAAAAGAGAATGACTCCATTCGAACTGCTAAATGGGGATGAAACCACCATTACAGGAGCCATTCTCTATGAAAAAGGATGAATATAATGAATTGCCCAATGACAACAACCTCTTTTTAAGAAGTGATATTTATGGTTTAGGAGAATACTCTTTGAATATTTCGTACAAAAATTTTATCGATTTGTTCATCGGTTAATCCGCCTTGCTTCATTTTCGGAAGGATATTTTCGAAAAGATGTCCGGGCTGCCAGTTTTTCAGAGCTTCTTTCATTTCCGGAGGCATTTGCGGCGGTCGTCCCAGCCAAACGTTGACTGTGTCGTGCGAGAGGAACAAACGGTCTTCAAATCCGAGCGCAATCAATCCCATAAACGTTCCAATGCGGCGGTCATCCGTTGGAGCTCCAACCAAATTTTGCAGTCCAAAGCGGTCAAAGGCAACGTTGACTCCATAATCCAGCGTCCGAAGTTGATAATCGATATCGTTGTTCCCACACATGTGTCCGATGATAATTTTTTCCGGAATGCCGCCGTTTTCGACTAGAAGTTTGGCTTGCTCCGGTCCCATTGTGCCCTCTTGTGTATGGGTGACAATCGGGACGCCGGTTTCTTTTTGAACTTGCGCCGCTGCTACAAAGAACATTCGTTCATAAGGCGTGATTTGATCCTTGCTGGAGGCAAGTTTGATCACCCCTGCTTTTATGCCCGATCCTTCAATTCCTTCCGTCACTTCGGTTTTCAGCAAGTCGTAAATTTCTTGTTCGGCTGTGCCAAGCGCTTGGCGGAATTTAAAATACGCCGGACCGCCTTCCCCTTCATAGTAATAACCTGATGCACAAATAATGTGAATGCCGGTTCTTTCTGATAACGCTTTCAAAATTGTCGCATCACGTCCGCAATCACTAGGTGTCGGGTCAATTACCGTCTTCACGTCGTGTTTTTTCATAATCGCTGCCGCACGGGACGCTTCTTCCAACAGCGTTTCTATTGATCTCCCCGCCAACGTCCGGTCTCCTTGAAATCCCGCGTAATCAAAAAAGAAATGTTCATGCATCAACGTTTTTCCCAACTGTTCAGGAGCCAGCTCTCCTGTTACTGTTTGAATGCCCATTCCCCTGATCCCCCTCTTTTTAAATCGCTTTCATTCCATTTTACTGACCAATTGACAGGTTTATTCGAACAAGACAAAAACTCGTCCGTTTGCTGAGTGATAATTTTCCGCCCAGGAATCATGGGAGTTCTATGAATTGCAATCTTTTTTAAAGGACATTTGGAAAAAAATACAACCTAAGCTTCTTTGACAATCGAACAAATGTTCTATATAATTCACCACAAGGAGGTGCGACCAAATGGAATCTCTTTTCAGAAGAAGCATGCGGGAGCGGTTCCCCATTACGATCATTTACGAATCCAAATACGGAAAATTTTCTCAGCGAACCATTCTTGTCCTCAACCTAAATGAACACTCCATCCTCGCCTACTGCTTTATGCGCCAAGACTTGCGAAGATTTTCCATCGATCACATACTGTCCGCGTTTCCAGGCCGTTTCCCCCAAATGAAACGTTCAAAAAGACGGTCAGCCGGCTGAAACAGATCATCCCCTTTTCTGACAAAAATTCGTTGACGATAAAATGAACTAGAAGAAACTTTTTTCCCATCTGCAGGAATAAAACTTATAAGAAAATTTTGCATTTTTATGGTAAACTAGATAGGCAAACGTTTAACCAATGGGTTGTTTTCGTCATCTTCCCTCATCCGGTGGCCATTGTTCCAGAGAACCAAAACAAATACGGGACCCAAAGGAATGCCCCGAAAAAAATGCTTGACTTTATTTACTGGAGGGTTGACAAATGTCTCAACAACGCGGAACGGTTACAGAACATACTATTTTTTCAAAAGAATTGAACGAAGAAATCCCTGTTCTTGTCTATTTGCCCCCCTCTTTTTCGCCGCTTTCCAAATATTCTTTGCTAATCACACAAGATGGCAAAGATTATTTTCAATTAGGAAGAATTCCTCGTTTAGCCGATGAGCTGCTTGGGAAAAAAGAAATTGAAAACATTATTATCGCGGGTATTCCTTATCGAAATGTTCAGGATCGTCGGAGGAAATACCATCCGGATGGGGAACAGAATGCGGCTTACATCCGCTTCCTTGCCCATGAATTGGTACCTTTCCTCGACGATGCTTACCCCACTTACCAAATGGGCATGTGCCGCTGTTTAGCCGGAGATTCTTTAGGGGCAACGGTTTCTTTAATGGCAGCGCTTCAATATCCAAATATTTTTGGGAAAATCATCCTTTATTCTCCATATGTGGACGAAAAAGTTTTGAAAACCGTTGAGAACAACGACCAAATGCATCTTTTGGATATTTATCATATCATCGGCCAACAAGAAACAGCGGTGAAAATGACAAACGGACAGGTAAAGGATTTCTTAAGCCCGAATCGGGAGCTCCATTTGCTGATGGAAAGCAAGGGATTAAATCCATTTTATGATGAGTTCGATGGGCACCATTCTTGGAAATATTGGCAGCCTGATTTAAAAAGAGCTCTTCGGAAAATGTTTGCCATTTGAATTTTCAAACTATAAGTTTTGAATCATTCGAAAATTTGTTATAATAAACTACATATGTCTAATGAAGGCATAGTGAGGAGGATGAAAATATGAAATATGGAATTGTGATATTCCCGTCGAAAAAACTCCAAGATTTGGCCAATTCCTATCGAAAAAGATATGATTCCCACTATTCGTTAATCCCTCCGCATCTGACTTTAAAAGATCCATTTGAAGCGGATGAAGCCAAAATTAGCGAAATCGCACAAAAACTAAGCGGGATTGCCAAAAAATCAAAGCCCCTAACGTTGCATGTCTTCAAGGTAAGCTCTTTCCAACCGGTTAACAACGTCGTATATTTTAAAGTAAAACCGACGGAAGAATTAGAAAAACTGTATCAAGATATTCATGAACAATTTCCTGACGATGATACGAAATACGCTTTTGTGCCTCACATTACGATCGCACAAGATTTATCGAATGATGAGCATTCCGATGTTTATGGATCGCTTAGGATGCTTGGCATTGATCATACAGAAACAGTAGACCGATTCCATTTACTGTATCAATTGGAAAACGGACAGTGGACAGTGTATGAAACATTCTTATTAGGAAAGGAATAAGCCCATGCAAGTGAAAGTCGTTGAAACAAAACATGAGCTTGAACAAGTCTTTCAAATTAGAAAAAAAGTATTTGTGGAAGAACAACATGTACCAATAGAAGAGGAAATCGACCAATACGAAAAGGAAGCAGTCCATTTTCTCCTTCTTCATCATGGAGATCCGGCAGGCGCCGGAAGGTTCAGGATAGTGGATGGCAAAGGAAAAGCAGAGCGGATTTGCGTTCTTCCTGAAACGCGCGGATCAGGTGTCGGAAAAGCGATTATGGAAGCCATCGAGGAATACGCTAGAAGCCAAAACGTTCCGGCATTAAAGCTTAATGCCCAAGTCCATGCCATCCCTTTTTACGAAAAGCTTGGATATAAAGTTGTCTCCGAAGAGTTTATGGATGCCGGAATCCCTCATAAGACAATGCTGAAAGAATTCTGACCTGATAAGTTGTGTCAAACACCCTATCCGAGCACTGCAATCGCTTCCTTCTTCATTTCAACGCACAAAAAGTGAATACTATCTATAGTATCCACCTCCCATTATGTGCAGCGCCCTCTAAACGGGTGCCTCGTTTATGTATGATGTCAATGAACGTCATGGATGTCCGGCATTTTACAAACGTAAATCGATCTTTTTTCTCATATCTTGTTCTTTTTCTGTCATGGTACTAGAATGTTTTTTCTTTTTTGGCAACGGTAGTTTTTTATCAAGCATCTTCTGAAACGGGGATTTCATTTTTATAGGATGAATGCTTTGAATTTGATAAGGCCGTGCCATTTGATTTCTAATCCGTTCATGATACTGGATAGTATGAAACGAAAGATTAGGATTGATATAGCCCACAATCATTCACTTCCTTTTCTATAGTGGGTGCCGCAAATCCATAAAACGGGGGATGCTGCCCCCGTCTATGTTCGATCACTGTTTATATATAACATTTCAAAAATTCAATTATTTTTCAATGTTTTCATCACTTAGTGGCAGTCAGCAAGTTATTTCCCTGACTTTTTGTTCATCATTTGGGAAATTGTATTGAAATCTAATTTTTTCCCATCTTTTATAATCGTTCGAACAATTTTATCCTCCATTTCTTTGGAAACAGGTTTGTTCGCGATTTGTGAAACTCGGCGGATGACGTGGCGAACGGTTTTTTCATCTCGAAAATCAGCATTTTGTAGAGAATTTGCCAATTCAAAGACATCCTTCATATTGACGCCTGTTTTCTTTTCGATATTCTTAAAAAATTGATTATCCATTTTCTCTACCGACCTCCTTTTGGCTACTGCTATCATATTCAACCCTTAGCGTTTCGTGCACCAAAAGAAAGCCTGAATTCCTCAACAATTGAAAAAGCAGAGAGCCAGTTGCCCTCTGCCTTTCCATATAGGTGAACACATTAATTAGCAGAAACTTGCGCCAACTATAATTAATAAGATGAAAAGCACGACGATTAGCACAAACGTAGAGCCGCCATAAAAACCACCGTAGCCATAGCCGCCGTAGCCGCCACAACCGCAGCCACCAAAGCCGCCGTAGCCACCGTATCCTCCAAATCCGAAGCCCATGATCGTCACCTCACTTTGTGA
The DNA here is from genome assembly GCF_038006805.1 of Bacillus sp. FSL W8-0223. NCBI lineage: Bacteria > Bacillati > Bacillota > Bacilli > Caryophanales > Bacillaceae > Bacillus > Bacillus sp. FSL W8-0223. The sequence goes on along the minus strand of NZ_JBBOVX010000001.1, from coordinate 1,097,173 downwards.
TTTCATTAATAACATATGTGGAGGTGTACGTTCTTGTATAGGCTTTTGCCATGAAAGTTTGATTATCCCTTTGGTTTAAATAGCAGTGCACCGATAAATCCAAAAATGATGGCGGCGGAAATTCCTGAACTCGTTACTTCAAACATTCCTGTTAATACCCCTACAATGCCGTGACGTCTTGCCTCTTGCATCGCTCCTTGTACAAGTGAATTGCCAAAACTGGTAATCGGAGTAGTGGCACCCGCACCGGCAAAATCGATCAACGGTTCATACAGTCCAAATCCGGACACAATAGCACCTAAAACAACCAATAAACTCATCGTATGGCCCGGTGATAATTTTGCAACGTCAAAAAGAAGCTGACCGAGAACACAAATCGCTCCACCGACGACAAAAGCCCAAAAGTACATGGCGATCATATGAATCACTCCTTTTCTGTTCAATTTGTAAAGTCGCTTTCATCGGCCAACGCCTCTTACGGCATTCGTGAACAATGAAATCGGATGATTAATCTTCATTTCGTGGAGTAAAGATGCCTAAAAATGCAGATCTTTTGAACTTGAACGTTTCATCCCCTATTACAAAACGCCGAATTTGAACAAAAGTGTTTTAATTAAAGCGATCACAAAGGCTGAAAAAACACCGAACACAATGACCGATCCGGCTAGTTTAAACATATTGCCGCCCACTCCTAGAACGAACCCTTCTGTTCGGTGCTCAATGGCTGCAGAAATAACCGAATTTCCGAATCCTGTAACCGGAACCGCACTGCCTGCGCCTGAAAATTGACCGATTCTATCATAAACCCCAAATCCCGTCAGGAGCATCGACAGGAATACAAGGGTAGCAACGGTCGGATTTCCCGCTGTTTGTTCTGTAAAATCGAAGAAGTAAATATAAAAATACGTGATCGCTTGTCCGATGGCGCATATCAGCCCTCCTACGAAAAAAGCTCGCACGCAATTTTTTAACACTGGTCTTTTCGTTTCATATTTTTTTTCAATTTCTTCATATTCCTGTTGAACCATGGTTTTTTGCTGTTTCGGCATTTGAATACTCCTTCCTTTATGTAAGTTCTTTTGACAGTTTTATTATTTTCCGAAAACGCTTGTTGGCTTCTTTTTTGGATATTTTTCCTGCATCTAAATCTTCCTTCAATCTAACGGATTCCAAAAATATTTTATAGTCGCTTGAGACAACGAAATGATCGTGTGGATATTGTTTCTCAAGTCTCTCTTTTAAATTCTTTTCGATGGTTTTCATTTTAAATCTCGACAAATGCCTCACTTTATAAGCAACCAGTATATCCTTTTTCCCTTCCACCACAGAAACATCATAAATTTCATTCATCCGGCTGACTTCTTTTTTAATGGCAGCTACTTTCTTAGAGGAAGAGTCGGATAATTTTATCGGTTCGGGATCCGTCGTTTTCATCAACGCCAATTGACTGTCTTTTGTGTGATTGCTGCCCATGCCGCCGCATCCGGAAAGACAAAGGAAAAGAACAAATATGGCCATAATTCCTTTTACGATGTTCATAACGTCATCTCCTCAACATTGCTTGTTAACTAAGTCTTATTTTTTTCCAAACCCGTTATTTTATAATGGAAATGGTTAACAACTATAAGATCCGCATCTTGTAAAAGCCATGTTCTCCCATCACGACTAACAATGAGTGCACTGTGGTTGTTCAAATAATCCAATTGATCATAAAAAATGGTTTTGAATTCAGTTCACTTACATGACAAAATCCATGATTGGATCCTGGCTCATTAAATAATGGATAACTCAATGGCTAAATTCATTAATGAGGATGAGCTACTTAGTTTTATTATGAACAAAGAAAAAACTGTTTTCGTTCTAGGCGAGAAAAACACACAATTAAAACATGAATTGTATAGATTACAAATGAGTTGGATAAAGGTTGAAACGAGATTGTGTGATGACTTTGAAGGACACGATATGACCCGTGTTGAATATGTGTATCCGAGGGGATTGGGACATGAATAGCGATAATGTAGGGAAAGAATACAGTACTAAAGATATAGCGAATATGGTCGATATAGCGGAATCGACGGTAAGAAAATATGCACAAGCATTGGAAAAAGCAGGTTATAGATTCAGGAAAACCGAGAATGGATCCAGGATCTATACGGATAACGATGTGTTTGTTTTCAAAGAAGTAAAGAGTTTATCTAAAAAAAGTGCTGTGCCAGTGGAACGTATGGCGAAAATGATCGTAATCAATCAGAAACAAAAAATACAAAGTGAAGCGGAAGGCGAAACACTTAAACAAGTCCAGTCAAATCAACAAGAATCAAGCGATATAACACAATATGATAACCGATTCAATGAGTTAATGAATCAATTGGATAAACTCAACATGATGGAAGATATAGTAAAAGAGCTTCGAGAACTCAATGAGCTCAATAGACAATTAACGGAACGATTTCAAGAACAAGAAATATTCATCAAAGAGTCATTGGAGAAACGTGATCGACAACTCATGAAATCATTGAATCAAGCTTTAGAAATCAGGAAAGCTAGAATCGAAGCCGCCATGGCAGAAAAAGAGAAACAAAAAGGTTTTTTTTCACGTTTGTTTTCCAAAAAACGGAAATAAAAATAAGAAGACCGAACTGATTGTGAATCGACATTCAAAAATTTAAGAAATATGTGTCTTAAATGAGGAACACAAGCGGGATTTTCTTTCGTTATGTGTATAAATGACTTGCTAAATGCAAAAATTCCGCTTCATTTTTGGGGACAGATTCGGGGATCTACCGCTCAAAATCAGAAGGGAAAATTTCTTTTGCTCATTTTAAACGTTGAATAATGAGGTTGCCAGGGCAACAGTATGCTGCTCTTCAACCTCTTTTTCAACACTGCCAAAATAATCCCTTGAGTTATTGGAAACAATAACTATATATTATAGACGATTTTGTTCCAATCCAGCGCCAATAAAAATGAGTTTTTAATTTATTAGATATGTGACACTGCCTTCTTATTGAATGTTTGGTAGAACTTTCATTTTAAAGGAGATCCTTCGTGCAGGGCTATTTTTATGCTGATCTCATTTTATCTGGCACCACGGGTGATTTAATATTTTTTTATTGGTTTTTTATAACTCACTCTCAAGAAGATCAAAACGTTTACTCCAAAATTTCTCAAAAAAAGCAGCCGTTCTGTAGCTTGAAATAATGATGCGGTATTTAAGCAACACGTGTGAGTTTTTCCATTTACAATCTTATGGACTAATTCGCTCGCTCTAAAATCTTCACTTGTTTTGAAATAGAAGCCAAAAACAGATTAAACGGTTTCGTTAGTTCAGAAACTGTCCTATCTTTCAGCACCAGCCCATGAATCATTTCTCATCCTGTTGAATCAGCTAATGCATGAAACTTTCATTTAAATGATCATCATTATTATGGTTAACCATTTAGTTATATATAACAGATATCACACCTATATTAAACCATTTGGTTAAAGAGAAAGAATTCATTCTTTCAAATTCAAACAGCTTTCTTCAGATACAAAAAGATAGTTAGGATTAGGTTCAAATTTGCATTAATTGTCGAAATGATAGACTGATAGCAATATTATTTTTCGAATATTCAAATAAACGCTTCGGCAAAAAGCCGCATTACGTTCAAAAGTCGTATCAAACTAAATGATCCCATTACCCAAAAATAATCTCTAACCATACTTCAGTAAATCATGATTTCTTTTCTCCTTCATGATTCACCCTTTCTTTTTATTTTAAAAACACAGCGCCAATCCATAAAAGGACGGTGGCACAAATATCCATGATCATCTCTTTCTTTTTGTTCGTTATCACCGCCACCATTAAGTCTACCAGCGCCACTAGCGACAATAAAAATAGTTGAATAGAGATACTGACTCTTAAAAGCCCGCCAATGAAAAGAATAAGCGCGCACACAATCCCTATGTTATATTCGTCGTATTTTTTTAAAAGTTTGCTTTCTTTTATCTTTTTATCCATTATCCTTCTCTCCATTTTCTGCTTGCTTATTGCCTGAGGAGCTGTTATTCCTCTAAATATTTCCCTTTTCCTATCGTGCCTTTTTCAATTGAATCATGATCATATGCCGCAACAAAAACTTTAGTAGGGATCAAACCGCCATTGTAAAAATATTCGTAACGAACACCTTTTTCATCTTTGTAGGAAACAACCATATAATAAGTCCCCTTTTTACTGTCATAAACCATCTTTTTAGATCCTATCCGGTCGGCATATCCTTTTTCCTCGATATGATCCATTATGGTTTTTTGTGCTGCAGCTTTTTGAAAATAAAACTTGTCCGTTAGAAAACCTCCTCCGATCAGGATGAGAAGGACGAGTATAAGGCCCTTCATTTTTTTACTCTCCATCCAAAAATATCTTTTTATTCCAAAATAAAATAATATTATCATTTTATTATAAAGCAAAAAACGAATAGGAGATAAAAACGAAACTACTATGTATGCTTTTTCTTTTTCTTATTCTTTTTATGTTTTTAGAGTTCTTTTAACGAATTCTCCGTTTCTGCCTATTCAGACTTATCTTCAAAACCTTTTAATTTCTCAAATAAAAAAGATTCACCCGGCGGCGAATCATCGCATGATCGATTCCTTATTTTTTGCTGCGTCTCAAATCTCCCATTCTTAAGATATAAGCCAATAGATTTTTTCTTGCATGCCGCTTCATATGTTTTTCCTTATTTCTCCATAAAAAAGCCTCCTCAATCGTAAACAGAATCATTTGTTTTCTTTTTCTGTCTACCTTGAGGGGATCCAAACAGACAGGTTTTTATTTCGATTTATCTTGATACTTTCGATCCTTTTTTAATAGAGTGCTCCGGTAAAGGATTCCACTATTTTCAATGAATGAATGCTGACTGAAAATTTTTAAGTAGGCTATCTGCTCCATTGGACGATTCCTCATTTTGATTACTTTCGTTTGATGTCTATGTGGCATCATCCGCTATGATGATTAGAATCGTCTTTATGGTCATCCAATTTGTCCGCTTTAACGAAGGTATTGTCCTGTTCTTTTGCCGCGTTCAAGATAGGTGGTTCTGCAACAGTCTCGTTCCTCTGTATTTCCATCGTGTACTGCTTTTGCATCGGAGTGTTCGGCAGGGGAAATTTAGGCTGACTGATATACAATAAAGGCGGTCTCGACTGTTTGATTCTTTGGCTTTGTTCCATTCTCAACCCTCCATTCTGATCGAACCTTCCTTATTGTATGCTGCGACCGCCCATTTGTTGATAAATAAAAAAGCTGGCTTGAAAAGAGCATCCTTTCCAAGCCAGCCCATCGACTCGATTAAAGCGCCGTAATATGAAAACCAGAATCCACATGTATATTTTCGCCGGTGATTCCACGTGACATGTCGCTGAATAAAAATACAGCCGTGTCGCCAACTTCTTCTTGTGTAGTAGTTCTTCTAAGCGGCGAGCGTTCTTCAATAACTTTTAAGATCGAGTTAAAGTCGCTGATCCCTTTTGCCGATAGCGTACGAATAGGTCCTGCCGAAATCGAATTGACACGGATTCCATATTTCCCTAAATCCGCAGCCAAATATCTCACGCTTGCCTCCAAAGCTGCTTTAGCCACACCCATCACATTATAGTTGGTTACCACTCGTTCACCGCCTAAATACGTCATTGTGACGATGCTTCCACCTTCTGTCATCAACTCTTTCGCTTCTCTGGCGACGGCGGTTAATGAATAAGAAGAGATATTTTGAGCGAGAAGATATCCATCTCTGGAAGTGTCCACATAGTCTCCGCTTAAATCCTCTTTATTGGCAAAGGCAATGCAATGCGCAAGACCATGAATGACCCCGACGCGATTTTTTATTTCCGCGAAACATTTTTTAATATCTTCGTCATTGGTGACATCACACGGCAAAACAAGCGAGTCCTCGTTTAAAGATTCTGCCAGTTCCTTCACGCTTTTTTCCAAACGTTCTCCTGCGTATGTAAAAATAAGACGCGCCCCAGCTTGATGAAGGGAACGAGCAATGCCCCATGCGATGCTCCGCTTATTCGCGACCCCCATCACCACAAACGTTTTTCCTTTTAAAAGATCCATGTTCCGTTTCCTCCTAATACAAGTTATTAGAACCTGATAAAAAGTTTAGCATGTTTCCATACAGAAAAAAAGCCCTGATAAAAAGGCTTCCGGATTCTGCATGTGAATCAAAAACACTGCGTTCTATCCGTTTTCCTTATTGCTTTTTCAATTCCTTTCTTTTTCCACGTATTATGTTTTATTTTGAATAATGAAAAAAGACGAAATATGTACTTCTCAATGGACAAAAAGGAAAGAATAAAAAGAAACACGACGACTTGGGGGAATTGAAAATGAACATCGATATTATTGGAGACATTCATGGGTGTTTTCAAGAATTGGTAGAGCTGACCGAAAAACTTGGATACGACTGGAAAAAAGGCATTCCTGTCCATCCAAAGGGAAGGGTGCTTTCATTTGTTGGAGATTTGACGGACAGAGGGCCTCAGTCTCTGAAAGTGATAGAAACGGTCTACCTGCTTTGGAAACAAAAACTTGGTTACTATTCGCCAGGCAACCACTGCAACAAGCTCTATCGCTACTTTCTCGGAAATCGTGTTCAAATTTCCCATGGGTTGGAAACGACTGTAGCCGAACTGAAGGCTCTCCACGAAAAAAATGCCGCCCATTATCGGCGCATGTTCATGGAACTCTATGAAAATGCCCCTCTTTATCAAATTCTAGACGAAAGCCAATTGATCGTCGCTCATGCCGGCATTCGTGAACAAGATATTGGAAAAAACAATCAACGCGTCAAAACTTTCGTCTTGTACGGCGACATTACCGGTGAAAAACATGCGGACGGAACTCCCGTTCGCAGAGACTGGGCCAAATATTATCGAGGAAAAGCCTGGATTGTTTACGGACACACTCCTGTAAAAGAACCACGAATTCTTAACCGAACTGCCAATATCGATACAGGGGCTGTATTTGGCGGAGCCCTCACCGCTTTTCGTTGGCCCGAACTCGAAACGGTGAGCGTTCCTTCCACGATGCCCTTCGTCCCCGAAAAATTTCGAGAAACATGGGATTAACTCTTGAGATTCCACTGAGACTAGAGGTCGATCTTAGTATGGAAAGCAAGAATTTGTTTCATATCCAACGGCAACGGTTCACTAAACTCCATATCCCTTTGGAATACAGGATGGTAAAATTGAAGATTAGCGCAGTGGAGGGCCTGTCTTGAAATGAAGCTCGTATTCCCGCCGTAAAGATCATCTCCCAACAGCGGATGTCCGATAAAAGACAGGTGGACGCGAATTTGATGCGTCCGTCCGGTGTCCAATGTCAGCTGGACATGGGCAAATTGGTCGTATTGCCTAAGCACTTCGTAATGTGTACAGGCATACTGGCCATCTTCTCTTACAGTGCGTTCAATAATGCTTGACTCTTTTCTTCCAATGGGCTTTTCGATCGTTCCTTGTTGGTTTAAAAAAATTCCTTCCGCAAGGGCTTGATACGTTCTTTTCACCCCGCGCCTTTTTTGCATTTCGCTGAAAAGATGATGAATGTGGCGGCTTTTCACCGCCAGCACCAACCCAGACGTATGGCGGTCAAGCCTTGTCACAATATGGGGAGCCGCCTGAATCCCTTTCTTTTCATAATATCCTAATAGTGCGTTTGCAAGGCTTCCCGATGGATGCTCCCGGGAAGGAATCGTATTCATTCCTGCAGGTTTGGAAATCACGAGTAAGTATGGATCCTCATACACAATCGAAAGCGGAATATTTTCTGCCTGCAAACTTTCAGATGGCGTTTCTGGGGGAAATACGACAATCAGTTGCTCCCCTTTTTTCAAGCGATAGCGAACATTTTGCTCCTTGCCATCAACCATTATTTTTCCACCCGAAAATTTGATTGCGGTTAATGCTCGCTTGGAAATATGCTGTTTTCCTAAAAATTCTCTAATGAGAAGACCATCGGCATCTTCATGGATGACCCACTCAAGCTTGAAAGGCATAAAGGTTTTCATATTGCTCCTCACCGTTGTTAATCTTCGGAAATAAAAGAATCACGCACCCGCTTCCAAAACGGAAAAGGGCGGAAACGGGCAAAACGGATCGTTTCATTCGCTACCCGATATTGAATCGATTTAACATCCTTATGTAGAAGCGTTAAATGATCGATGGTAATCAAAAAATCCATTTTATTAACCGGCTTTAACATACAAGTATGATGAGAAGGCAAAATAAGCGGAGAGCCGACTGTCCGGAATACCCGATTATTAATGGAAGCCATTTCTGCAATTTGAATCGCCCTGATAGAAGGATGGATAATGGCTCCTCCCAGCGCTTTATTATACGCTGTGCTTCCCGAAGGGGTCGATACGCAGAGTCCGTCTCCCCGAAAGCGTTCAAAATGGGATCCTCTGATTTCCACATCCATCACTAAAGTACCGTCCACGCTTTTCACCGTCGATTCATTCAAAGCCAAGTATCTCGTTTCTTTTCCTCCGTGCTGGTAGCGAATAATGATTTCAAGAAGGGGATATTCGACCACTTGAAAGGGGGTTCTTGCGATCGCGATGACCAGTTTTTCGATTTCTTCGGGAACCCAGTCGGCATAAAATCCCAAATGTCCCGTATGTATTCCGACAAAAGCCGTTTTGGAAAGCCTTGAACTGTAGCGATGAAAAGCATACAGCAGCGTGCCGTCTCCCCCCACTGAAATGACAATATCAGGCTGGTTATCGTCATAGGTTAAATCAAAATCCTGCAAATACGTTCGGATTTTGTGCATAAGCGCATTGGACTTCGCATCTCCTTTGGACGTGATCGCAAATTTCATTTTTCTGTCCCCCCTTTTTGATCCGATATTTTGTCATTGTGATCCTTTTTCGCTTCTTTCTTCTTTGTGAAAAAAGCCTGGGCTTCTTGAATTTCTTCTCGAATTTGCGACATTTCCTCATCCAATTGAAAGGCTGCTTCGGCCGCTCTCTGCAGCCTCATTTCGATTTCTTTCGGAAAACGGCCTTTATATTTATAATTTAAAGAATGCTCGATCGTAGCCCAGAAATTCATGGCCAACGTACGAATTTGAATCTCGGCTAAAATCTTTTTCTCTCCATAAATCGTTTGGACGGGATATTCGATGATCACATGATAAGAACGGTAGCCACTTGGTTTTTTATTTGAAATATAATCTTTTTCTTCTACAATCGTAAAATCTTTTCGCATCCGCAAAAGTTCTACCACTTTCATAATATCGTCCACAAATTGGCACATCATCCGCAAACCAGCTATATCCTGCATTTGCGTTTCCAATTGATCCAGCGGAATCCCTTTTTGATTGGCTTTATCCAAAATGCTGGCGATCGGTTTCACCCGCCCGGTAACAAACTCAATAGGAGAAGGAATGTTCATCAATTCAAATTGTGACCGCAGCCCTTTCAGTTTCACCTTCAGCTCATCTACAGCTTGCTTATAAGGCGCTAAAAATTGATCCCAGTGATTCACTTTCTTCACCTCACAAGAGGAAAATATTCTTTTCCCCTATTCTATATAACCGGCCGTTACTTTTCGAAAAAAACAGATTCTACTTTTGCCACCATTTCTTCTCCATAATTGCTGTTTCCTTCTATGTTGTGGATTAAATAGGAAAGTTCATCAGAAAATTGAGTTAATTCCAATATTTCTCCTTCAATATCGGCTTTCACTGCTGCGTCCGTTTGCAGCGCTTTATGTAAATCCGCCCAAACAGGCTCGTGTATGTAAAGATATATATATTCGTCTTTATCTTCCGCCAAATAAATAAAAGCGAATTGATCGGAATCGACGATCATTTGTCCGCTTGCTTTCAAAGCAGGAAAAGTCTCCTTTTGATCGGTTTTCAGAATGAGATTTTTTCCATCCCATTCGGACTTTGTAAAGTGAATTTTCTTTCTCATCTTTTGTCTCCCTTCCAGGACTTTTGATGCAATCATTGATGTTTTTCATGATTCAAGACATAATTATATTATCATTTTTTAACGGAAAAGAGGAATGTTTCATGCCTAAGCAGCTAGAAATTGAGTTTAAAAATCTGTTGACCGAAGAGGAATTCCATCGTTTGGCCGACCGTTTCCGCGTCAGCCAAAATGACTTTTTTTCGCATAAAAACCATTATTTTGATACACCTTCTTTTTTATTAAAAGAAAAGAAAATGGCTTTGAGAATTCGCGAAACTAACAACCATTTTGAACTTACATTAAAACAGCCTTACGAAAAAGGCCTTCTTGAAACCAATCAAACTTTAAATTCGGAAGAAGCGACCATGATGCTGACTTCCGGCATGATCCCCGATGGAGAAGTGAAGTCGGCATTGATTCAATCTTCTGTTCCACTTTCAGAATTAAAATGCTTCGGCACTCTGACTACTTGCCGTGCTGAAATTCCTTACAAAGATGGCATTCTCGTATTGGACAAGAGTTGGTATTTAAATACTCAAGATTTTGAGCTAGAATATGAAGTAGAAAATTATGATGTCGGAAAAGAAAAATTCTTATCACTATTGCAGCAATACGGTATCCCGGTCAGAAAAACGGAAAATAAAATCAAACGTTTTTATAACGCACTGATGTCGAAATAACGAAGCAAGGAGGAAGGATTATGGTCAATAACAATTGGTTGGGGCTTATCACGCAATTGAACGCTCTTGGCAATATCGCCTCTTCTCCCGTTCAATCCATGTCGTCACAAACACTTTTTCAAGAGGAACCGCTGAATTCATTTGGCGTCATTTTCCAGGAAGCGTTAAAAGAAGGCTTAGAAATCATAGAAGATTATGAGAACCATCATTCGGCTCCTCCTTTGATCACTAAGCCCGGCGCAGATGTGATCGCTTCTACAAACGATTCTTCTGTAAAAACGGATTTTGATGAATACATAACGAAAGCGGCTGAAACGTACCACGTTCCGAAAAAACTGATTCAAGCCGTCATCAGGCAAGAGTCTAATTTCAATCCAAACGCCGTCAGCCCTGCCGGCGCAATGGGATTGATGCAATTGATGCCCGCAACGGCAAGGTCGCTTGGAGTCAGCAATCCAATGGATCCCGAAGAAAATATTTTTGGGGGAACCAAATATTTGCGGCAGCTTCTCGATCGCTTTGACAATAATATTGAGCTTGCTCTAGCCGCTTATAACGCCGGTCCCGGAAACGTAGAAAAATACGGAGGCATCCCGCCGTTTCAAGAAACAGAAAATTATGTACGCAATATTGCTCAACAATTTTATGCATAATATATAATATAAATCCGGCATGACAGTTTCCATCTTCTTGAACAGGATATGAAAGAGATTGAGCATCTATTCGACCTTATTTCAGAAGCTGGGAGCTGAAATCTATCGCCGGTCTTTTTTCCGCTTTTTCACTAAATGTGATATACTATTTTTGAAAAATGTTTATCTTTTTGCGATTTGTATGTGCTTTTATGTGCAAATACGTTACGGCGAAACTTAGGTGCATTTTGAACGCCAACGTTGATGAGGGCACCGAACCCACCGTTAAAAGCTATTTGTTTGAGTTCTCTTTCTATCACTGATACAATAAGCTTAAAATACTAACACTAAGGATTGAAGGAGCCTGAATAATGGTTGAAAATGCGGTAACGCCTTATGATGTCATCGGTGAAAAGAAACTTTCCGATTTAGTAGACGCTTTTTATGCCAATGTGGCTAAAGACCCTGATTTATCCCCTATTTTCCCTGATGACCTAACCGAAACAGCCAGAAAACAAAAACAATTTTTGACCCAATTTTTAGGGGGGCCTCCTTTATACTCTCAAGAACATGGTCACCCCATGTTAAGAGCGCGGCACATGAATTTTCCGGTTACACCGAAACGTGCAGAAGCCTGGCTCAATTGCATGAAAAGGGCAATGGATAAAGTGGGACTGGCGGGGGAATTTCGTGAATTTCTCTTAATGCGACTGACGCTGACGGCCCATCATATGATCAACACACCCGAAGAACAAGGTGAAGTATAGTGGAACAAATATTTTTTTTCCAAAATTGCTGCAGCAAAGAAAAGAAACCGCTGGAAATCTACTTTTTTATTGATCCGTTGTGTCCTCAATGTTGGGCGTTGGAACCGATTTTAAAGAAACTGCACATTGAATATGGACAGTATTTTCGTCTTAGACACATATTAACGGGAAAATTGACAGCATTAAATATCGGCAAAAAAAGGCATGAAAACATGGCCCAATATTGGGAAAGAACAGCAAGCCGGACGGGGATGTCCTGTGACGGAACTCTCTGGCTGGAAAATCCTATTTCCTCTCCTTATATCGTTTCTGTAGCCATTAAAGCAGCCGAATTGCAAGGCAGAAAAGCCGGAAGCCGATTTTTAAGAAAGGTGCAAGAACGATTGTTTTTAGAAAAACAAAATGTGACGAAGATGGATGTTCTTGTACAAAGTGCAGAAGAAGCGAATCTCGATGTAGAAGAATTTAAAAACGATTTGCATGCCGATCCGGCAGTAAAAGCTTTTCAATGCGATTTAAAAATCACCTCGGAAATGGAAGTAGATGAAATTCCAACTTTGGTGTTTTTTAATGAGAATATCGAAGATGAAGGAATTAAAGTTACTGGAACTTATCCATATGAAATTTATGTTCAAATTATCCAAGAGATGCTGCCGGAAACGCCTGAGCCTTTATCTCCACCCCCGCTCGAAGTATTTTTGAAACATTATCAATTCGTGGCCACTAAAGAAGTGGCTGTTGTCTATGATTGGGAGACGGCCGATGCTGAAAAAGAGCTTAAGAAGCTTATGCTTCAAAGAAAAGTGGAAAAAATACCTGCAAAGCACGGGGTTTTTTGGAAATATATCGGTTAAAAAGCAAGTGTTCTTTTACAAAAGGATCACTTGCTTTTTATTTTTTATGACGAAATTTTTCAAAATGCATTTTGAAGCAGTGTATGTACACGTTGCAAAGCATTGTGAATGAACGATCTTCTTTTACTTTACACCGTTTCCATTCCATCCTGCACAGAATTCCACCATGCTTTCCTCTCTCCCACTGAAGCCCACCCTCTTTTGGATTTTTTGTTTCTCATCATTATGAACATTTTGTTAATCTTTGATATAGTAGTGATGAATCCTTTTTTTCATTTGAATCGTATACAATAGAAGAACGACAAATATAGACAGGAGTTGCCGAAAAGTGAAATGGATTTTAGATCTCTTGATTCGGATTCTCATTACCATACCGTCGATGATCTTCATTTGGGCGCTCGTATATTTTCTGTTTCATCATTTATTTTGGTTATCATCGGCAGTTTCCATTTTTGCCGGTTTCGTGATCTACCAATGGCTAAAATGGATGATGACTGGAAAGTTTTTGAAACAGCAAGGTTTATCAAGAAAAGAATATCGCTTTATCCGCAAAAATTTAAAAGAAGCGAAGCTAAAAATGAAACGTCTTCAAAAAGCTTTTCTAAGTGTTCGCCAAATCGATACGTTCAGACTGTTTTATGACATGTACAAATTAGTCAGAAAAATATATAGTCTCATAAAAAAAGAACCGAAGCGATTTTATCAGGCAGAGTCATTTTTTTATGTTCATCTGGATTCAATGGTAGAACTCATTGAAAAATACGCCTTATTAAATACACAGCCCGTTCAAAATAAAGAAATGATACAAAGCGTTCAAGAAACGAAGCGCACTTTACAGGAATTGCATCATGAAGTGGAGAAAGATTTATATCAACTGCTTTCAAACGATATGGATGAACTCCAATTTGAACTGGAATATGCAAAACGCTCCCTCAGACATAAACACCCGCTCTCACGTCATGAAAGGAGAAACAGCACAAAATGACAGATGAAAAAAAATCGTTAACCCCTGAACATTCCAGTGATGGAATCGATGATTTACTTGCCAACCCTTTTGGAAGCAACGAATTTATATTGGATCAAAAAGAGAATCAAACGGAAGTCGGCCATAAAGCCGATTCTAACCGTTTAGTCGACATTTTGCCTGAAGAGCATCGTCAAAAAGCATATGAACTGAGCAAACAAATTGATCCCACCGATCATCAAGCCATCATTTTATACGGAACGCAAGCGCAATCTAAATTACTCCATTTCTCGCAAACGATGCTTGAACATGTACAAAATAAAGACATTGGCGAAATCGGCGATATTTTAAGCGAATTGATGCAAAAGCTTGAACAAGTAAAACCTGAAGAGCTGCAGCCGGAAAAGAAAAACTTTTTCCTGCGGATGTTTGGGAAAATTTCTCATTCGGTTCACGAAATATTATCCAAATATCAAAAAACGAGCGCTCAAATCGAACGCATTAGCGTGAAACTCGATCTTGCCAAACAAACATTGCTTCGTGATATCCAATTGTTAGAACAATTGTATGAGAAAAACAAAGACTATTTCCATGCTTTGAATATTTATATTGCGGCAGGCGAGTTAAAATTAGAGGAACTTCATACAAAGATCATTCCGGAACTGAGGAAAAAAGCGGAAACATCCGGCGACCAAATGGCTTATCAAGAAGTAAATGATATGGTGCAGTTCGCTGATCGACTGAAAAAACGTCTGCACGATTTAAAATTAAGCCGTCAAATTACGATCCAAAGCGCACCACAAATTCGATTAATTCAAAATACAAACCAAACATTAGCTGAAAAAATTCAATCCTCGATTATGACGGCGATTCCGTTGTGGAAAAATCAAATCGCGATTGCGTTAACGCTGATTCGCCAACGTCATGCAGTAGAAGCTCAAAAACAAGTCAGCAAAACAACGAATGAATTATTGCTGAAAAATGCTGAAATGCTAAAAGCAAACACCATCGAAACGGCTCAAGAAAACGAAAGAGGCCTCGTCGATATTGAAACACTGAAAAAAACTCAAGAAAACTTGATCTCGACATTAGAAGAAGTGTTGCACATACAACAAGAAGGCCGCGCCAAACGTTACAAAGTCGAGCAAGAGCTTTCCACAATGGAAAACGAACTAAAACAAAAGCTGCTGAATTTAAAGTGAAAAAATTAGAAGTGGGGAAACATCTTCCCCATTTTTTTATGAATGGAAACCTTTACGTGCAAGGTAGATACAAAATCAGCCTTTCATTGAACGAATGGACATAGCATTTCCACCATATCAACGAAGAATGTTCTCTCGGATAGCTCCTTTTAAAAATAAAGCCTAAAACAGTCTATGTCCGATCTTCCTAATACCGCCTTTTTTCCCCTCCTATCGACTCCCCTCATCTAAAAATCTATTCGACTTACCTGTTCTCCAGCCTATTAGTACTTTCTATTCTTCCGTCCAAAAACAAACATTCATTCATTAAACAACAGCCATTCACCGGAGCTTTGTTGCCCCCAAAAAGTAGGATTAAAATGACCATAAGATGAAATGAACACTATTTTAGTAGATTTTCGTCAATGTCCATCACAAAGAGAAAAGGCCTTGCAGTGACAAACTGCAAGGCCTTTTCTCGAACAAAGGGGATGGGAGAAATTTTTCACGGTCAAACAAAGGGGTATATGTTTGCTTGTGATCAACTTCACGTTTTTAATATATCAATTATTTTTTTAGTTTTCAAGAGTTTGCTCGAATTTTCACAGATTTGTCAAATTCCGAATGAATGTTAGAAAAAGAGCACATCAAGATGGGCTCTTCCCCTTATTCGAATGAATGGGATGCCCTTTTCATAATAATGAAATAGAGCAAAAAACAGCGAAGGAGGCTGTTTCGATTGAAAAAACTTCCCATTCTATTTCTTACCATTCTGCTTCTATTGACATTATTGATCAATTTGCTTGGACTTATGAAATTAGTACCCCTTTACATTACTTCCCCCATTTTATTTATTGTGATTTTTCTATTTATTAGTTATCTGAACGATCGAAAACGTTTTAAAGGATTTCGTTAAAAACTATGAATTTCTGCGGGGAAATGATGGAGAATTTCAAGGAAAGAAGTAATGTTTTTCCAATGCTCAATGGGACGTTCACCATCCCTGTTAATCGAAAATAACCATCAGCGGAGAGAAATCCCCACTGATGGCCGTTATTTCTCCTTTGTTATTGCTCTAATAATGATTCGAGTTCGGACAGCTTTTCTTCAAATACTTTCAAAGCCTGTTCAATTGGTTCAGGTGTCGTCATATCAACCCCTGCTTTTTTCAGCACTTCAATTGGATAATCGGAACTGCCCGCTTTTAAGAAATGATTGATGTAACGATCAACTGCCGGTTTCCCTTCGGTTAATATTTGTGAACTTAAAGCTTGGGCTGCACTGAATCCAGTTGCGTATTGATATACGTAATAATTGTAGTAGAAATGCGGAATCCGCGCCCATTCTAAACCGATTTCTTCATCGATGGTCATCCCCGTGCCAAAATACTTCTTGTTCAATTCATAATATTCCTTAGTCAATAGCTCAGATGTCAATGCTTCGCCGTTTTGTTCCTTCTGATGGATGATATGTTCAAATTCAGCAAACATGGTTTGACGGAAGACTGTGCCTCGGAATCCTTCCAAATAATGATTCAAAATATACATCCGCTCTTTTTCGTCTTTCAACGTTTTCAATAAATACTCATTTAAAAGCGCCTCATTGCATGTCGAAGCAACTTCCGCCACAAAGATGGAATAATCGCCATACACAAACGGCTGATTTTTTCTCGTATAGTAGCTGTGAACGCTATGACCGAATTCATGTGCAAGCGTAAACAGATTGTTCACATTGTCTTGCCAGTTCAAAAGAATATAAGGATTCGTTCCATAGGATCCGGAAGAATAGGCGCCGCTTCTTTTCCCTTTATTTTCTACAACATCCACCCAACGATTCTCAAAGCCTTTTTTCAAGACATTCAAATAATCGTTTCCAAGAGGAGCTAAACCTTTCAATACATAGTCTTTGGCTTCCTCGTAAGTTACATTCATATCGACATCTTGAACGAGCGGTGTGTAAAGGTCATACATGTGAAGATCATCGAGTTGTAACACTTTTTTGCGCAAATCCACATAGCGATGAAGCAAGTGAAGATGTTTATTCACTGTCTCCACTAAATTATCGTACACCTTCTCCGGGATGTTGTTAGAAGCCAGAGCCGCTTGGCGGGCACTTTCATAATTTCGAACCCTTGCATAAAAATTATCTCGTTTTACTTGGCCGTTCAGTGTGCTGGCAAATGTGTTTTGAAACTTTCCATATGTTTCATAAACCGCTTTAAAAGCTTCGCGGCGCACTCTGCGATCTTTTGATTCCAAAAATTGAATAAAGCGGCCATGGGTGATTTGTACTTTTTCCCCATTCTCGTCTTCAATGGCCGGAAACTCCAAATCGGCATTATTTAAAACGCCGAACGTATTGCTGGAAGCACTCATTACCTCTGAAGCTTGGGCCAGCAGCGCTTCTTGATCGGCATCAAGAACGTGAGGGCGCTCGCGGTTGATTTCTTCAATGGCGTGGCGATACAGTTTTAATTCTTCTTTTTCTTCTAAGAACTTTTCAAGTTTGCTTTCATCGATGCTCAATATTTCCGGAACGACAAAAGAAAGGCTGCTGGCTACTTGTGAATACAAGCTTTTCGCACGCGCATCCAGCCCTTGATAAAATGAATTTGTCGTATCTTCATCATATCTCATATGAGAATAGGCATATAATTTTCCCATCCTCAGCAGCAATTCATCTTGAAAAGTCAAAAGCTCATATAATCGATCGGCACTTTCTCCCAACTTTCCCTTAAAGGTAGCTGCTTTTTTCGCCAATTCTTTAACGGCTTCGAATTCTTTTTCCCATTCTTCATCGGAGGCAAATATATCTTCCAGCCTCCATTTCAGCTCTTCCGGCACTTCATTGCGAGAAGGCAACGTCTTTGCCTGTGTTTCTGTCATCAATATCCCTCCATCGAAAACGTCAGCATTCCATTCGTTTTTGTTCATCTCTTCGCATGAGAGTTTCACTATATATTTTACACTTATTTCCGAAATTATCCTGCTTGAGTGCTCAAATTTGGAGTGAATTTAATATAATCTCTTTATATTTGTTCAGCAATAGCCTCTCCTCTTGATACTGCTTGTCCACCGTGGAAGCGTCGATTGCTTTCTTTTGCACTTTAAATTTTCCTCCCCCTATATTCAGTAAAATATCCATGCTTGCAAGTAATTGAAAATATTGAAATACCGTCTTTTCTAGTGTTATCGGTTCAATAAGGGGAAACTCGCGAATCACCAACTCCCCTTTTTTTACACGTCTTAGTAAAACCACTAATCCTTGTTTAATATGAACGGTTTGACCGATCTTGACACGGTAAAGCAAATCGGACCATAAATAATATTGCCATTCGACGGGATGGCTTCGAATCCAGATGCTATGTTTGACGGGAAGTCCTATGCAAGAATGAAGAAGTTGAGGATTTTGGCCGTTGAAATAAACGGTTTTCAAAAACGGATCACGGAAAGCTTTGGAATAACGAATTTTACGGCTGATCCACCGTCGTTTTTCCTCAAGCCACTGAGCCATGGTAAAAAAGCGCGAGACACTCGGTTTACGTAGAGAGAACGGAAAAGCAAGCTGATCCATCAATAAGCTCACTTGTACGCCGAAAAATTTGACCGGCGAAAACGGAAAGAGGAAAAGATAAAAATGAAACATTTTCGTTTCTGGTTGGAAGGCAGGAAACCAATACCCCCAGTGTGGTGAGTATTGAAAAAACATTTGTTGAAAAGAAGAAAAAGAAAAAAGACGAAAACGATCTTGTGAAACGGTCTGACCTCCGTAAATCCAAAGCGGCTTTAAGCCGTGTTTTCGATAAAAGTCCGTTCGTTTTTGAAAAAGAGAGACAGAAAGGGGAGAACATTGGATTTCAATTGCGAATGGCGGATTTTTCAAAAGCAAATCGGGACGCTGCTGAATGGAGGGTAAATAAGCTTCTAATTGGACATCGAGCCGTTGATATCGAAGCCATTCATAAAGAAGAAGTTTGCTCGATAAATGCCGTTCCGATTCCCGCTCAGAAGAAGCAGGACATTTTTGGTTGGAAATATGAGCAAAATGAGGGATCTTCGTTGAACCGATTTTTAATGTGAGCGGAGAGCGGCAACAAGGGCAATAAAAACGTTTTTCCTTTTTCCATCGCTTTAATGCCTCCTTATCACGGCAAGACAATAAATGAACGGCTGTACCTTTTTCATCATAGGCAGTAAACACCTCCTCACCTCCCAACCTTAAGATTACGACATTCATGCTTCAAATCCCTGCGCCGTTTAAAAAACCGAAAAACCGTACAAAAAAACCGATTTCGTTTGAAATCGGCATCAATTTGGACATACGGTTAAGAGAAATACTTTTGCAGTGTACGGAATACATCGTTTTCTATAATGACTTTTCCGTATTCCTCCAGAACATGGATCGTCGTATTGGTTTCTTTCCCAAATTCAAGCAAGATGCTTAAATAATTATCGATATCTTCTTCCGTAAACAATTCCTCAGGAAATTCGACATATACATAATATTTATCGTCATAGGCAAAAAGCTTTGTTTGCAAGTCGTCCAGACCTGGCTGGGCAGCAAGTCCGATCAAGTCTTCAAAATCATTAAAAACCAGCAAAAATTCTAAAGAATCTTCTTCATCACCGTCTAACGGTCGAATGTGGAAATGCTGGTCTAACAGCTCTTCAAAACGCTCATCCATCGGGAATTCTCGCAGTTTCTCTTCCGGAATGGGCAATTCTAAGCGTTGACCGTCTTTGGAGATTTGCGCTTTCGTCACTAAGATTTCAAGCCCTTTTTCCAAAGCTTGCACTTGGATCCAGAGCGGTCCTTCCACAGCGAAATCTTCTTCCTCATGCACTTCATCCATTACTTCCCAAAAGAGTTCTTCACTGCGTTCCCGGTTATACCAGATTTCTTCGCGGTCAAAACCTCTTTCTTCTATATCAACATACGAAATGTAAAACTTGACTGTATTTTCATTTATACGTTCTATGTCCATTGATTACCTCTCCCTTCTGGATATAAGGTGATGAAGGGACTGCACCCCCGAGCACTGCTCTGTTCGTTGGTGATTGCATTACAATTATTTTTACCTTGTACTTCTATTTTATGATAAAACATCAGGAAAGGGAAATAAAAATCCCTCCCAATACGAAAATTCCTTGCTTTGCCTAAAACATAATGAACTGTGTTTTGTCATTCTATCTAAAATTTTTAAAATATTCAAGTGGAAATGATTGATTTGACCTAAATGAATTTTCTTTTTTAGAAGAACAACAAATTAGCAAAAAAACCGTTCGTTCCACACGCTTTAAAAAAGAATGATCTAATCTCTTCCCTTCTTTATATTCAAAAAGGGACAGGCATCCCCTGTCCCTTTTAAAAAATACTTGTTATGAGCGTTTTTTTCGACTTGCCACTATCAAGGCTATCAAAGAAAGAACAACAGCAGCGATCGACAGCACGACAGAAACCGTTTCTGCGGACGACCCATTGTGATCTGTTTGTTTTTTCTCATCAGAAAGAGATGTAACAGGTGAATCATGGTCGTGACCTTGCTCATCGGATTGCACCGTTTTTTGCGACGATGCCGTAATTTCTGTTACAGAATGCGGTGTATCTGTGTTTTCCGCTCCTGTCCACTCCACAATGCTTCCATCCTTATAGTATTGATACGCATTCCACGCCACTTTCGTTTCCTTATCCGGATTCTTGGCGATAAATTGAAATTGCTCAAATTGTCCCGGCAATATTCCATTGCCTTTCGCTTCCCAAGTCACCGTATTGACTTTTCCGGAAGAATCTTTTTCTGTTTTTATATTCCAGTTTGGATCCGGCTGATAAGACTCAAACTCCACTCCTGCCGGTATTTTTAAAACCACTTTCGTTGTAGGAACATTTTTTTCAACCGGAATTTTGATCGTATACGTTTCCCATCCTCCCGGTGTGGATACTTTTGGATTCACTGTCACATGGGCGCTGGCCATGCCGTTGAAAAAGAAAAAGGTTGCCGCAAGCAACAAAGCCGTTTTACTGATCTTACGAATCCATTGTTTCATCTTAACCACTCCTTTTTATTTTTTATCGCTTATATAAAGTTGAAAATCAGCATCAATCGAATCAAACGTTTGGGTCAAACCATGAATGTGTATTTTCCAATCCCCTTCCATAGGGATCGTTCCAGTTACATAGCCGGATCCCATGGATTTGGTTGGTACTTGAATCGTTGTATTTCCCATATCCATATCTAATGAATTCAATGTCATCACCACTTGCTGAAGCCCTTGAACGGATTTCCCTTGATTATTAACAATATTGATATAAAATGAATTTTTCCCAACGTCAGCTGGGTCTACTTTCAAAGAAACTACATAGCCGTTTTCTGTTTTCTTTGTTTCATGAAAAGCTCCATTTGCCTCGAAGGCAGTAGGCATATTGGCCAACATGGCGGCAACGGCTAACGTCAAAATTCCGACGGAGAATTCTATCCAAACCGTCCGCCCTAATATTTTTTCTTTTTTTCTGCCTCGAACCCAATGATAAGCAGCAAACGCCATCATCACTACAAATAAAAAGACTTTCGCCAGAAAAAAGCGGCCATATGTCGTTGAAATAACGGAATGCCAGTTAGGAATATGAATCGAGCCGCTGTAAAGTCCCGTTGCAAGAATAATCGCTGAAATGACCATACCCCAAACGGAAAAGCGATGAATGGCCTTCCAATAAGAAGACTTATAATCTTCTTGATCCTGTTGAGACAAACTGGACGGCAACAGAAAACATATGGACAACAACGATCCGAGCCAAATCGATGCCGCGGCTAAATGGAGAAAGTCAGCCATTAACGCCAACAATCGATGTTCAGCTGTGGCCGCATGTCCAATGAATGCCTTTGTTAAAAGCAGTCCGAACCCCACCATCCAAGAAGCGATCAGCCAGCCGCTGCGGTCATGGCGCAAAGCCTTTATCAGAAAAAGATACAGAAAGATTAAAAGGATCCATTGCGCTAAAAAAACAGGTCCGAAATTCGTATAAAATAGTGTATTTTTGACATATGAAAACTGAAAAGCGTTCAACCAGCTTACATCGGCGTCCAATTTTGCCTGCAACGGCAAGGAAAGGAGGATGCTGACAGTTATTCCGACAGCCGATATCCAAACTAGCAAATTCCTGCGGCTGAGAAATGATTCACGGCTATTTTTTTGAGGGGGCAAAATACATAACTGAAAAAAGATCACCCCGATCAATAGAGCATAACTCACATACTGCAGCCATCGAATTAAAATCATATCCGCTTTTGGAAAGTATCCTTTTGTTTCGTTTGCCAACGGTGCATTGCTTTGGCTTCCGTCTCCGATCCGGAATGGAATCGTCCCCTCCACAGGATGCCCATCGCCGGAAATCACTTTCCAACGGATCACGTATGTACCTTTTGGTAGATTCTTTTTTAAGCTGGCTGTCAATATAGAAGGATGGTTTTTCTCAACATGTCCGTCCCCCCTGTCGACTCTTTTTCCTTTCTCATCCAATACTTTCAATGAATGAAAAACGGGCTGTACGGCTTCATTAAACGTAATTTTTACATTAGCTGGTCCCTTATCCAATACCTCATTCTCTGACGGGGAAGATTGAATGATATAGGCATGAGCCTGCGACAACGAAGGATGAAAAACACACAGCATAAAAATAATGAATATCGCTAAACCGACTTTTATACTTTTCAAAGTCTCCAACTCCCAATGTGATCATGCCTTAATCGCAGCAGCTTGAGCTGAAACCTTTCATTTTTCGTTGAATATTTTGGATGGCTTCGTCAAAGGTATAAATTTGCCCGCCAAAACCAGTTTGAAATTGTCTAATTTGTTTCAGTGATTGAAAAACAAGGACTTGAGGATAGCAGCAATGCATATCAATATCGGCATCCATTAAATAGTAAGCTGTTTTAGCGCTGATAGTCGTATCGTTGAGAAAATCCTTGCAAAGAATTTGCGAAACGTCTTCTTCGATATCGTCATATCTCAACAGTCCGCAATGTGGACAGCAAGTTTCTTCAATACGCTGGTCCACCCTGATAATTTGGACGCTATGCCGGCTAGTGGATGTTTTATGACAATAAGAACAGATGTTGTGAGACGGTTGCGTCTCTTTTCGTATTGTAATCCCTCTCGAAGTTTTCACAATCTTTTTCTGATCCATTAATGCATTGATGTCCCTATAAACAGTCATTTCTGAAACGTTTAACCTCTTGCTTATTTCCGCTACACTTAAAAATTCTTCCGTCTCAAGCCATTTTACAATTTGCCGCTGTCTTTCAACCGGAATCATACAATTCCTCCTTCCTTTTCAAAGGTAGCTTTCTTTTCCCCACGTTTCAATATGTATGATCAAAAATATGTGAAAAAATGATGAAAATTTTTATTTTCTCACATATTTTCACATAACTTTTTGTTTCAATCAACCATCATTCATTCTCCTTAAAAAAATCAGCTGTTAGATCCTTTTATTTTTCTCTTTCGAATCTTGAGTTTTCCAAAATCGAGTAGGAGGGAGCGATTAACTCCCGTCCTCTCACACCACCGTACGTACGGTTCCGTATACGGCGGTTCAATTAAGATAATTGACGCAAGTCTTTATAACTTCCGTGAATAGCTGTTCTCTTTATGCCAGTGGTCACTCCACCCTCCAAGAGGTCTCCCACGGGATTCACCGCTTCCTCCCTCAAGTGAGGTACTACGTTTTCTGTGTTCATCATGACTCACTGAATACCAAGGGCTATTCTCTCTTAATTGTTCGGTCCTTCTTAGTTGTTCTAGACCAACTAATACTATGACCTCTGCTGACTTCTGACGGTTCAGCTACTTATCACTAAGTAGGTTATGAAGAGTACTTCACATATCCGCCAGACCTCCCCGGGTAAGTACATGCACTTTCACACCATCTATCCGCCTCATTTACTCGATATGACCTTCGACAGAAAGAGCTTTGTTTTGTTATGCAAACTCACTCCATCATACCTAGCCTTATATGAGGTTCGTGTTCCTCGGACCGGTGTTTTGCCTCCAGCTTCCTTCAGATTCCGCGTCACCACGGACACCCTTGCTCTTGGCTAACCTCTACTTCTGTCTTCGGGGTTCGGGACTTACACCCTATAGTTCATGTACATGCCGGGCGCACATAAAAAAAGCACGCTTTTTAATCAGCATGCTTTAAAGATTTATTGCTTCACAATGGTGCTGCTATTTATTTAATTCGACGATGGTACCTGTCTTCAAATACACAATCCATTCGCAAATATTTGTCACATAATCTCCGATTCGTTCCAAATGCTGAGCAGCAAGCAGGAGATGCGACGCTTGATGAATTTGTGATTGATTTTGTTTCATGTCTTCCACTAAATCTAATACAATCTGTGAAAAATAACGGTCTACCATGTCGTCCCTTTCGGACACTTTCACCGCCGTCAGCTCGTTTAAGGAAATATAGGCTTCAAGCACTTCGTGAACCATTTCTTTCACACATTCTGCCATTTGGGGGATTTTAATGAGCGGTTTTAAATAAATTTCATTTTCCAAACGGATGGTGATTTTTGCAATGCTCACTGCATGGTCAGCCATCCGTTCCAAATCGGTTGCCACTTTCAACATGGTCGCAATCTTCCTTAAATCAGTGCCAACCGGCTGCTGCGTTGCGATCAACTCAAAGCATTTCTTTTCAATTTCAATTTCATAATCATTGATCTTCGGATCGTTATGGATGACATTTGTTGCTTGCTCCGAATCTTTTTCGACCAGCGAATGCACGCTTTTAAAAATCGCTTCTTCCACCAGAAGTCCCATTTTTAACAACGTCTCATGCAGCTCCTGCAAACGAATTTCAAATAATTTTCTAGGCACTTTAGCCGAACCCCCTATCCTTTTTCTCGACCGCTTTTGTCCTGTCTGAAAAATAAATCATCCAAAACGACCGGAAATATAGTCTTCTGTCTCTTTTCTTTGTGGATTAGTAAAAATCGTTTCCGTATCGTTAAATTCAACAACTTGACCATTTAGGAAAAAGGCCGTTTCGTCCGAAACACGCGCCGCCTGTTGCATATTGTGCGTCACTATCACGATGGTGTAGGACTTTTTCAACTCTAAAATCAATTCTTCTATTTTTGCAGTAGAAATAGGGTCCAACGCGGAAGCCGGTTCATCCATTAAAATGATCTCCGGTTCGACCGCAAGCACCCTCGCTATGACCAAACGCTGCTGTTGTCCACCTGAAAGTCCCATGGCGGAAGTATGAAGGCGGTCTTTAACCTCATCCCATAAAGCAGCATATCGAAGACTTTTTTCCACTATTTCATCTAAGTCGCGAGTCTTTTTTATTCCATGGATCCTTGGTCCATAGGCAACATTGTCATAAATGGACATAGGAAACGGATTGGGCCGCTGGAATACCATGCCGACACGTTTCCTTAATTGAACGACATCTGTTTTAGGGCTGTATATTGGTTTTCCTTCAATGATGATATCCCCTTCGACGCGAAATCCAGCTATTTGATCGTTCATACGGTTCAAAGTACGCAAAAAAGTGGATTTGCCGCATCCGGATGGACCAATCAGTGCAGTAATATGATGTTTTTTCACTTCAAAATGAATGTTTTTCAACGCATGGAAGTCACCATAATAAACATTGACATTACGGGCCTGAATAATGGATTGTTGTTGGGTCGCAATGGCCATCTTGTTCTCTCCTCCGATTGAAACTTTAACCGAAATTTCCAGTAATATAGTCTTCCGTTTGCTTCTTTTTCGGGTTTGTAAAAAGTTCTGTTGTTTCCCCGAATTCAACGAGTTCCCCCATATAAAAGAAGGCCGTATAATCGGAAATCCGTGCGGCTTGCTGCATATTGTGCGTCACAATGATCACCGTGTAATCTTTTTTCAATTCTTCGATTAATTCTTCTACCTTGCCCGTTGAAACAGGATCAAGTGCCGAAGCCGGTTCATCCAGCAATAAAACGTCTGGCTCCATTGCTAAAGCTCTTGCTATGCATAACCGTTGCTGCTGGCCTCCTGATAAAGCCAACGCGGAACGATGAAGCCGGTCCTTCACTTCATCCCACAATGCTGCTTTCCGTAAGCTTTTTTCAACGATTTCCTCTAACAGCTGTTTATTTTTGACGCCATGGTGCTTCGGTCCGAAAGCCACATTCTCAAAAATGGATTTAGCAAAAGGATTAGGCCGTTGAAATACCATTCCAATCCTTTTCCGGATATCAAATACATTCGCTTGCGGATGATTTAAATCGATGCCTCTGTATAAAATTTCTCCTTCTATTCTGCATCCGGGAATTTCATCATTCATACGGTTTAAACTTCGCAAATAGGTGGATTTGCCGCATCCAGATGGACCGATAAGAGCCGTTACCCGATTTTCCATAAAAGAGGCGCTGACATTCTTGATCGCCAGATGGTTTCCGTAAAAAACACGTAAACTATTCGTTTTTAAAATGACATTTTCACTCTTTAATGGTTTTTCAGAACTGCTTTCTGGGACTGTCATTGTCACAGCTCCTGAGCGAACGTTTCTGCTCGCTTTATTTTCTTTCATCAGTGTTGTCGTCGCCATTCTGTTCTTCCTCCCTTAGCTTGATGTCATCCGCCGATAAATTCTTTTTCCAATCCAACGAGCGCTGACATTAAAGACTAATATAAATAACACAAGCACAGCAGAAGCCCCGCTAGATACGGCATTAACATCCGGTATCACCGCTTCGCCGTTTACTTTCCAAATATGGACAGCCAGAGTTTCAGCAGGACGCAGCGGATTTAACGGAGAGGTTGGGCTGAATGGATTCCAATTGGTAAAATCCAGATTAGGAGAACTCATTCCTGCGGTATAAATGAGAGCGGCCGCTTCACCGAAAACTCTTCCTGATGCCAAAATAATACCGGTAATGATTCCAGGCAGTGCAGCCGGCAGCAAGACGTGTTTAATCGTTTCCCATTTGGAAACGCCGAGGGCTAGACCTGCTTCTCTTTGTGAAGATGGAACTCCCCTTATCGAATCTTCCACTACCCGCACCATAAGAGGCAAATTAAACAATGTTAATGCTAATGCACCGGATAAGATGGAAAATCCCCAGCCCATCGAAATAACAAAAAAGAGAAAACCAAACAATCCTACTACGATGGACGGTAAAGACGATAGTACTTCGATGACCGTTCTCAAAATATTCGTCCATATATTTTTTTTCGCATATTCTGCCATGTAAATTCCGGCACCGAGCGATAGAGGGATACTAATGAGCATCGTTAACACTAGTAGATATAATGAGTTAAACAATTGAGGTCCTATTCCGCCACCCGCTTGAAAACTTTCCGGAGGCGATGTAATAAAATGCCAGGAAATATGCGAAAGACCTTTTAGCAATATATAACCAAGAAGCCCCACTAATAGAAGTACGAGTAATAGCGCGATGATATAAAACACGATTGTTGCCACACGATCAGCTATTTTCGCTTTCATTCAAAAGTCCTCCTGCGTCCCAAAATCCTTACAATCATAATAAACACTAAAGACATCAATAATAATATAAGCGCCAATGTCCACAATGCATTATTCTCCACTTGCCCCATAACGGTGTTTCCCATACCCATTGTCAAAATACTCGTCAAGGTGGCTGCTGGCTCCATCAACGATTTTGGAATCACGGCCGAGTTTCCGATTACCATTTGGACAGCCAAAGCTTCTCCAAACGCTCGAGCCATTCCAAAAATCATAGCTGTCAAAATTCCCGGACGCGCTGTTCTGAGTACAACCTTATAAATGGTTTGCCATCTTGTGGCCCCCAATGCAAGCGATGCTTCTCTCAATGAAGCCGGAACCGCAAGAATGGCATCCACCGATAAACTCATCATCGTCGGCAAAATCATGACGGTCAATACGATCGTCGCCGCGGCAATTCCAAACCCGCTGCCTGAAAAATGATCTCTTAAAAACGGCACTACTAAGCTTAAGCCAGTATATCCATACACTACGGATGGAATACCGACCAATAATTCAATAACCGGCTGCAATATCCTTTTCCCAAATTTCGGGGAAATTTCCGTCATAAACACAGCCCCACCAATAGCAAATGGAGCACAAATTAATGCAGAAAACAGCGTGACGGCAAACGATCCTACAATCATCGGCAATGCGCCAACTACTGGCTTCCCTTCTTTGTCTAACTTCCCCGGATCCCATTCTTTTCCAAAAAGAAAATCGGTAATGCTTGCTTTATTGACCACAAACGTGCTCAATCCTTTTGATGTCACAAAATACAAAATAGAGGCCGCCACAAAAACCATAAAGGCGACGCATAAAAGTGTCACCATTCTCCCGCGCCGCTCAATCCATATTTTTGATTTCGCACGAGCACTCTTCATTTTTGTCCACTCAACTACTCTGTCGCTCAATTCGGTTTCCCCTTTCCAATACAAGTAAGAAAAAGGGAGAGACCCCCCAAAAATTATTTTTGGGTGATCGTTCCCTTTGCATCACGTTCAACTTTCATTCCTGATACCGGTATATAACCTAATTTTTTAACAAGGCTGTTTTGAACATCATCGGACATCATATAATCAAGAAAATCTTTTGTTAATCCGGATGGTTCGCCATTTGTATACATATGTTCATATGCCCAGATTTTCCATTTTCCTGATTCTACATTTTGTTCCGTCGGTTCAACCCCGTCCACTTTTAAAGCAGTCATTTGATCGTTGAAGTAAGAAAATGCTAAATAACTAATTGCTCCTGGAGTTTCGCTAACGATTTTTTGAACCGTTCCGGAAGAATCTTGTTCTTGGGATTTAATCGGTGTCGCACCATCCAATGCCGTTTTTTCAAACACAGCTCTTGTTCCAGATCCTTCTGCGCGGTTGATGACAACGATTTTTTGATCTTTACCGCCAACTTCTTTCCAGTTTTTCACTTTTCCAGTAAAGATGTCGATTAATTGTTTTTTCGTCAGATTATCTACACCCACATCTTTATTGGCAACGGGTCCCATTCCTACAACAGCGACTTTATGATCAACTAGTTTGCTGGCGTCAATACCGTCTTTTTCTTCAGCAAACACGTCGGAGTTCCCAATATCGACAGCACCTTCTTGCACTTTGCTTAAGCCTGTTCCGCTTCCTCCGCCTTGTACATTGATCGTTGTACCGGAGTTTTTATTCATATATTCAGTAGCTGCTTCTTGTACAAGAGGTTGTAATGCAGTAGATCCTACCGCTGTAATGGAACCAGATTGGGCTGTTCCATTGTTATTGTCGGTTTTGCTAGGAGTGCCGGCATCCTTGTTTGAATTGTTGCCGCATCCTGCTGCCGCGAAGGCAAATAGCAGTACCATTGTGAACAATGCGATCAATCTTTTTCTCATTTTTTTCCCCCTATGAATTAATAAGGTTCTGTTCTCTCTTACAAGTTTTAAGATAATGGGGCGGTATTAAGCCTGTATTAATAGAATGTTAAGAAATTGTAAAGACGGTCATATTTATTGTTTTGAAGCTGTAAAACTAAGGTCTTATCTATGATCAAAAGCGATTAAATGTAATGAAAAAACCGCACCATGAATGAGATGGGTGCGGTTCATAGTTACGATTTTATTTGCTTTTTCGGCAAAGTAATGGTGAATGCCGTCCCTTTTCCTTCCTCGCTTTCTACTTGAATAGTGCCATGATGGGACTCCACTAAATGCTTGACAATGGCGAGACCAAGACCTGTTCCTCCAGACTGACGAGATCTTGCTTTATCCACGCGGTAAAAACGTTCAAAGATCCTAGGCAAATCTTGCTTGGAAATGCCGATTCCCGTATCTCTTATGACAATGTCCACTTCTTTTTCTCTTTCATGCAGTTCTATATCGATGTACCCGCCTTCAGGTGTGTAAGCCGCGGCATTCGTTAAAAGATTTAATATGATTTGCTGCAGCCGATCTTTTTCCGCTTCGATCACCACTTCTTTATGATCCGGAAGACTCAGATGAAGCCGTTTTTTATGAATCGTCTCTTGGATGGTTTCCGCTGTCTCGTTAATAACCTGTGATACGTTGAGAGGCTCAGGCTTTAAAGGCAATCTCTGCTGTTCAATTTTGGATAAATCCAGAATGTCTGAAATTAAGCGATGCAGCCGGTCACTTTCATCATAAATGATTTTTAAAAAAGTACGGCAAGTTTCTTCATCATACATGGCCCCGTCTAACAAAGTTTCCGCAAATCCTTTTAATGAAGTCACCGGTGTTTTTAATTCATGGGAAACATTGGCTACGAACTCGCTGCGGATTTTTTCGAGCCGGCGAATGTCTGTAATATCGTGAAGAACGGTTATGACTCCTTTTACTTCTTCATGATCGCCCACATATGGGGCAATATGCGCATCCAGTATCCTTTCTTTCGGATAATAAATATGCACTTCTTCATGAATGTGCACTCCTTCTTTTAATGAACGGTCTATCAGCTGGCTAAGACCAAAGTTTTTCCCCGCTTCGATATGAAGCTTTCCAATTAAATTTTCAGAAGAAGCACCGATAATTTTTTCCATCGCCCTGTTGACAAGAGTAATTCTTCCAGCAGGGTTAATGAGCATGACGCCGCTTACCATATTAGCCAATACCCCAGTCAGCCGCTGCTGGTTTTCACGGATTTCTTCCATCTGCTGCTTTAAACTGATGGCTAAGTCATTGATCGCATTCACGAGCTGTTTCAACTCGCCGCTCGCCTTTGTTTTCACTCTGCTGTCATAATCTTTTTCAATTAGGCGATTCGCAACTTGAATGCTCGCTTCAATCGGCCGTGTAAACCGTTTAGCCATTCTGAATCCGATGAATCCGGAAACCGTTAAGGTCATCACCATGGCCAAACCGAGACTGATCCATAGTTGATCGAGCGTGTGTTCAATTTTTTTTAAAGTAACGGAAATCCGTACAACGCCAATGGACTTTCCGTCTTTTTGGATCGGTTTCGCTATGTAAATCATGCTATAGCCAAGCGTCGGGCTGCGGCGAATAGATTCCCCATATGAACGATGTTCGCGAATCACTTCACGAAATTCGGGACGGTTTGAATGATTTTCCATTTTGCGAGGATCACGGTCGGAGTCTGCAAGCACTTTCCCATCTGCTCTAATAATCGTGATCCGCGGATCGTGATAAGAATAATAGTGGTGAATATAGTTTTGAAGCTCATTTGAATGTTGAAACATGGACTTGGTGTCAACCGTTTTGACAATGATATCAGCGGTCTGGGACAATTGGTTTCGGATCATATCCATGTAAGTATTTTTCATGATGTCCGCAATGACAAACCCAATCCCAAGGAGAACGGCCAACAAAAGCGCAAAAAAGGTTAAGAAGATTCTAAGCCAAAGTTTATTCATGTGGATGTCTTTCTCCTTTGTCCAATGAAAATTGCCTCTTTTTCTTGTTCTTTTTGTCTATTATAATGGGATCGAAAGAAAATGATTCTTCATCTTGACCACCTTATCCATTTATGATTACCATTCATTGTATAATTCTTGGAGTCACATGTCACTAGGATATGGAAAAGCTCATAAAAATAGGGC
The DNA here is from genome assembly GCF_038006805.1 of Bacillus sp. FSL W8-0223. Classification (NCBI taxonomy): domain Bacteria; kingdom Bacillati; phylum Bacillota; class Bacilli; order Caryophanales; family Bacillaceae; genus Bacillus; species Bacillus sp. FSL W8-0223. Next base: position 1,065,555 of record NZ_JBBOVX010000001.1, on the reverse strand, counting down.
TGATTTTCTTAAAGAAAACCAGCCCTATCGAAAAACGTCTATCGAAGCAAAAGCTTAGTTCACCATTTTTTGAGCTTCCAACAATTGGAATGTCCGTACTTTTCTAGGTAAAAAGCGTCGAATTTCATCTTCGTTGTATCCCACTTGAAGGCGCTTTTCATCCATAATAATCGGTCTTCTTAACAGACCAGGGTTAGCCTGGATCAATTCAAACAAATCTTGAAGCGGAAGAGCGTCCAAATCAACGTTTAATTTTTGGAATATTTTCGAACGGGTAGAGATGATCTCATCCGTTCCATCTTCCGTCATTCTTAAAATACTTTTAATTTCTTCAATGGTGAGAGGTTCGGAAAAAATATTTCGTTCCGTATATGGAATATCATGCTTTTCCAACCATGCTTTTGCTTTTCGGCAAGATGTACAACTTGGTGAAGTGTATATTGTTACCATTCCTCAATCACACTCCTTAAATTTTAATAATACTTGCTTCATCTTGAGGAATATCAATAAATGAATATTTTAAAGATAAAATAATTTTGGAGCGAAGATACATTATGTATTATACACCATATTCAATATTTTTGATATAGATTTCCTAAAATTCTCTAAAATATTCTTTTTCTTTCCTTCCTCATTCATTATTGTCCGGCAAGATATACGGATGACAGACAGAATTCGATTCCTCTTTACTTCAGCCATTCACATTTTCCAATCGAGTAGGGAAGGTGGCGCAGTTCTTGTTGATTTCGTCCATCACTGGCGTTTACTCTTTTACATTTGGCAGAAATCCAGCAAAATCCATCTAAAGCTTAAAACAAATCTTACTTACTATAAAAAGAAGTATCCCAATCGCTTTGAGATACCTTTTTCCGCTTTTAAATCATGTTTTCAGTCGTGTTGGCGAGCTGCTTGGCGGTGGAGCGATCCGGATCAAGGCGTTTTTCAAGTTTTCTGGCCAAGATGGACAGCAAATAGTTGACGATGAAATACATAAATGCGGAAAGAAGCAGAATCGGGATAATGTATTTTGCGCCGCTTTCCCCGCTGTAGATGCCTTTTGCGTTGTGCAAAAGTTCCGGCAGCGAAATGATAATCGCAAGAGAAGTATCTTTTAACAGCGAGATGAACTGGCTCACAAGCGGCGGGATCATTTTTTTCAAAGCTTGCGGCAGGATGATATGCCACAGCGTTTGGATATAATTAAGGCCTGATGAACGGGCGGCTTCAATCTGCCCTTTTGGAATCGAGTTCAAGCCGCCGCGCACGATTTCGGCTATCATGGCCGATTCGAACACTGTCAGGGCTGCAATCGCCGCCATCGTAACGCTCATTTTGATGCCGACTTCCGGCAAGGCAAAATATGTAAAGAAAATAATCAAAATCAGCGGCAAGTTCCGGATGACTTCCACTATAAGCGCAACCACACTCGATAAAACCGGAATTTTTGTGTAACGCAAAATGCCGAGTACACAGCCGAAGATGAAGCTTAAAATAATGGACACAACGGCAACTTTCAATGTCACCGCAAAGCCTTGCAGTAAATATGCCAAATTTTCGCCTGAATAAGCTCCGGCAAAGTCCATAACGTTCCCCTCCTTGTATCGTTCCAAATGATTTGTTTATGCGTCGTTATTCGCTTCTTGCCAGCCGGCGTTCCAGGTAGTTGACCAGCAAGCTGAGCGGAATGGTCAGGACGAGATAAAACATGCCGACAAAAATATACGTATCAAACGTAATCCACGTTTTTTCGTGGATGATATCGGCGTAGTACATAAGGTCGAGCCCTGCAAAAACCCCAAGAATGGAAGAGTTTTTAACCAAGTTCAGGAATTGGTTGCCGATCGGCGGGATTACGATTTTGATCGCTTGAGGCAAAATAATATAACGCATCGCCTGGATGTAAGTCAGGCCTGTGGAACGCGCAGCTTCAAGCTGTCCCCTATCGACCGATTGGATGCCGGCACGCACGGCTTCTGCAATAAAGGCGGCTGTGTAGATGGAAAGCGCAATGGTCCCTGCGATAAATCCGCTTAAGTTAATATGGAAATAACTGAGCCCGTTGTAGAAAAAGAAACCGATCAGAATTAACGGAATGTTGCGGACTACTTCCACGTAGAAGGCGCCGATAAAATTCAGCAGCTTGACAGGGGCCAGCCGGAAAACGGCAATGATGTTGCCAAGAATGAAACTGGCAATCAGACCGATAATGCTGATTTTAATCGTATTGACGAAGCCCTGCATGTATAAATCTAAATAGTCAGTAAGGATCGAAAAATCGAGCATACCTGTTTCACTCCTTTACGGTTCAATCAGTGGAAAGGGATGGGCGATTTTTTTGCCCACCCCTTTCCGGATTATTATTCTTTGATCCATTTGTTTTTGATTTTGTCGTATTCTCCGCTGTCTTTCAGTTCTTTTAAAGCCTTGTTTACAGCTTTCACGAGTTTCGTATTCCCTTTTTTCATCGCAATGCCGTACGGCTCATTCGTAAATGTACCGCCAACGACCTGATAATCCGGATCTTGAGCAGCCATGCCATAAAGAATCGAATTGTCGGTTGTCAGCGCATCGCCTTTTCCGGATTTCAAAGCTGTGAATGCTTCCTGGTAGTTTTCAAACTCGAGCACTTGCGTATCCGGTGCGGCTTTCTTGACGTTGTCTCCGGACGTCGCACCTTTTACCGTCAATACTTTTGTCCCTTTTTTCAAATCTTTGACGCTATGAATCTTGCTGCCTTTTTTCACAAGGAGCGATTGACCGGCGTCAAAGTATACATCCGAGAAATCGACGACTTTTTTGCGGTCCGGCGTGATGGTCATGGTAGCGACGACCATATCCACATCACCGTTTTGCAGCATCGGAATCCGTGTTTTGGACGTGACTTCCTTGAGTTCCACTTTTACCTTATCGCCGAAAATTTTCTTGGAAATCGCTTTGGCAATATCAATATCAAAACCTTCCACTTTTCCGGTTTTCGGATCTTTGTAGCCAAATAAATATGTATCATATTTGACTCCGACAACCACTTTCCCCTTGTCTTTGATTTGCTGGATCGGATCATCGCTGCTGCCGCTTGTCGTTTCTGACTTGCCGCAGCCCGCCATCAAAGCGGCCGCTAAAACAAAAATCAAGCCCACTGTAAACCATTTTTTCATCTTTCTCATTCTAATCCCCCTCTATATATATTTAATGATTGAGAACACGGTTCAAAAAGGTGCGCGCCCGTTCCGCACGCGGATTTTTGAAAAATTCTTCCGGCGTGTTGTCTTCGATGATCCTCCCCTGGTCCATGAAGATGACGCGGTCTGCCACTTCGCGGGCGAATCCCATTTCATGCGTGACGACCACCATTGTCATGCCGTCTTTTGCAAGCGACTTCATAACATCGAGCACTTCCCCGATCATTTCCGGGTCAAGCGCGGAAGTCGGTTCGTCAAACAGCATAATGCTTGGCTCCATCGCCAGCCCGCGGGCAATGGCCACACGCTGCTGCTGGCCGCCCGATAATTGCGATGGGTACGAATTCGCTTTATCCGGGATGCCCACTCTTTCCAGGTAACGCATAGCCCTTTTCTCCGCTTCCTCTTTTCCCAAGCCGAGCACTTTAATCGGCGCAAGAGTAATATTTTGCAAAACGGTTTTATGCGGATACAAATTGAAATGTTGGAAGACCATGCCGATATTTTTTCGCAATTCGTTGATGTCAGTTTTTTTGTCATTTACTTTAAGATTTCTGACGAGAAGTTCGCCATCCGTAATCTCTTCCAAACGATTGATGCAGCGGAGCATCGTGCTTTTCCCCGATCCGGAAGGACCGATCACCACGACGACTTCTCCTTCATTGATTTCAAGATTAATATCTTTTAAAACATGAAAATTTCCGTAATATTTGTTCACATGTCGGAACGAGATCACATCAACACCTCCTTTGTTGTATTCCTTTCTCGATGAAGTCTTCCATCATTTAAGAACATTGCACTACTTTATTTTAGAGTATATCAATTTATTAAAATAATATCAATATTTCTTCAATTTAGATTTATCTGCTTATTGAAATCGCTTTATTATGTCTATTTGTTCAAACATATTCGGAAATAGCTGCAATAAAACTTTTAAGAGAAAATTACTCTGTTCATTTTTCATACTGAAATAAGAAGGAAAAGCGAACGGATTTCGAGATAATCCGACTATGTCCTGTAATATAACATAGCCAAAAGATAAAAAGCTCAAAATTGCTCGGAGCCAAGAGATGTTTATTTTTATTTTGGCGACGCATCCTGGAGATGACTTCGACAAATCAAGAAAGAATCCAAACAATCGGAATGCCGAAAGAACCTGCTCTCTCACAAAAAAGGTTCGCAAAAATGAAATGAGCCACATATGGAAACAGATAAATGGATCTTGGACAACAGGAACTGCGAATTTAAATTATCGCTAAAGACATTAGGCACAAGTGTAATGTCCTTTTATCCCCCGCTGATAATGTATACGATGATGAAAAACGGGTAATCCGTATTCTTTCAATCAGAAGTTTGCCGTCCTCTTCCTTCAGATTCCGCCTCAATGTACGCTCTTCCGTTAAGCTATCGCGGCTGTTGCCTTCTTAATTGGAACTTTAGACAGATACATGTGTGCAAATAAAACACGATCCCCTGAAAAAGGATCGTGTTTCCTCATATAAAGAATATCGCTTTTCGCAAACGTTCTTACGATGTATCATTCAAATCTTTTGAATGCAAAATTACTCGTTTAGACTGTTTTTATACTGATGCCACTCTTTTTCTGAACAATAGACAAAATGTCCGGGAGTCACTTCCCGCATTTCCAATTGATCATCAGGTCCGTATTGGTGGACGCTCGGATCATACAAAATTCTTTTTCGCGAACGTTCACTTTCAGGATCCGGCAGCGGGATGGCCGAGAGAAGGGATTGTGTGTAAGGATGAAGAGGATTCCGATACAGTTCCTCGCTTGGTGCCAGTTCCACTAATTTGCCAAAATACATCACACCAATTCGATCGCTGATATATTTCACCATGGACAAATCATGGGCGATGAATAAATACGTCAGCCCTTTTTCTTTTTGCAATTTTTTTAGTAAGTTGACTACTTGTGCTTGAATGGAAACATCCAACGCAGAAATCGGTTCATCCGCAATAATAAATTCCGGTTCCACTGCAAGAGCGCGTGCAATTCCAATTCTTTGCCGCTGTCCGCCTGAAAATTCATGAGGATATCGGTCTGCATGATCTTTTTTTAATCCAACTGTTTCCAGTAATTTATATACTTTTTCCATTCGTTCTTCTTTGGATTTCGCTAATCCGTGAATATCGATGCCTTCCGCGATGATATCAGCGACTTTCATCCGTGGATTCAGGGATGCATAAGGATCTTGGAAAATCATTTGCATTTTCCGATTGAATTCTTTTAATTCCTTTTTCGATTTTCTGCCGTGTACATCTTTTCCTTGAAATAAAACCTTACCGCCTGTCGCTTCATATAGACGAATGATCGTTCTTCCTGTCGTTGATTTTCCGCATCCCGACTCTCCAACAAGGCCAAGCGTTTCTCCTTTATAGATATCGAACGATATATCATCTACCGCTTTTACCATGTTCGGTTTACCTTCGTTAAAATAAAGTTTCAAGTTTTGGATTTCCAATAATTTTTCTGCCACCTTCCTACACCCCCTTCACGAGCAACGGTTCCTTATAATTGCCTGGCATCAAGCGGATACGCTGTTTCACGATTTCAGGCGGCTCCACTTCCGGTGCTTCCGGATGAAGCAGCCACGATTTCACTAGATGGGTATCCGAAACCTTATAAACAGGCGGTTCATATTTAAAATCAATTTTCAAAGCATATTCGCTTCTTAAAGCGAAAGCATCGCCTTTAGGTGGACGAAGCAAGTCCGGGGGAGTACCGGGGATCGCTTTTAATTCCTCATTCTGATCGATCTCCATGCTCGGCATCGAAGCAAGAAGCCCCCATGTATACGGATGTCTTGGATCATAAAATATTTCGTCCACAGTTCCAATTTCAACTATTTGCCCGCCGTACATGACCGCCACACGATCCGCTACATTGGCGACCACTCCTAAATCATGGGTAATGAAAATGATGGAAGTCTCCATTTTTTGTTGTAAATCTTTCATCAATTCTAAAATTTGTGCCTGGATGGTCACATCTAAAGCCGTCGTTGGTTCATCGGCAATGAGAATTTTCGGATTGCATGCAAGCGCAATGGCAATCACAATTCGCTGTCTTTGTCCGCCTGAAAATTGATGAGGGTATTGCTTAAAGCGCGCTTCCGGTTGAGGCAAACCAACCAAATGCAGAAGATCAATCGCCTTTTTTTTCGCTTCTACTTTTGACAGCTTTCGATGTTTTCTTAAAGGTTCCATAATTTGTTTTCCGATGGTCATCGTCGGATTCAGCGATGTCATCGGATCTTGAAAAATCATCGAAATTTCTTTTCCCCTGATTTGATCCATTTCCGAATCCGATAATTTCGTCAGATCTTTTCCGGCAAATAAAATTTCTCCTTCTTTAATCGAACCGAACGAGCTGGGAATTAAACGCATAATGGCTTTAGTGGTCACCGACTTTCCCGACCCGGATTCTCCCACGATGGCCAGCGTTTCTCCTTTTTTTAATTCAAAATTCACCCCCCGAACAGCCTGAACCTCTCCTGCATGCGTATCGAAGGAAACATGTAAATTTTTAACTTCGAGTATATTTTCCATTTCGATTCTCCTCTTTCTTCTTACTTACGCATCTTCGGGTCTAACGCATCGCGCAATCCATCTGCCAATAAGTTAAAGCTTAAGATCAACAAGCTGATGATGACAGATGGAATGATGAGCATATAAGGATTCGTTTGCAAGGATTTGAATCCGTCGTTCACCAACGAGCCGAGAGAAGCTTCCGGCGGCCGAATCCCCAAACCGATAAAACTTAAAAACGCCTCGGTGAAAATGGCATTCGGAACCGTAAACATAGTGGTAATAACAATTTGGCCCACGATGTTGGGAATCAAGTGTTTGATTATCAATCTCTTATTGGAAGCACCCAGCGTTCGGGAAGCGAGAACAAATTCTTGGTTTTTCAATTTCAATATTTGTCCGCGGACAATTCTCGCCATATTCACCCAGCCGGTAATGACCATCGCCAATGTGATCGACATGATTCCCGGCTGGATCACGAGGATAAAGAGAATGACAATAATTAATTGCGGAATTCCCATCAACACTTCGCTGATCCGCTGCATAATATCATCCACTTTTCCTCCGTAAAAACCAGAGATGCCTCCATATAAAACGCCAATCAGCAAATCGATGGCCGCAGCTAAAATACCGATGTAAATTGAAATGCGGGTTCCATACCAAGTTCTTGTCCATAAATCCCGTCCCAGTTCATCCGTACCGAACCAATAATATTCTTTTACATTTTTGGCTTTGTACATATCAAATCCGTCTTGATCCTTTCCGTTGAACGGCAGCCACGAAATTTTTTCCAATCCAGGAATTTTAGGCGGAAGTTTCGCATGAGCGACATTTTGTTCTTTATACGTGTGTCCGGACAGGCTAGGCCCAATAATCGCCATCACTGAAATCAAAATGATCAAAATTAAACCGACAACAGCTCCTTTATTTCCTTTCAGTCGAATCCAGGCATCTTGCCAATTATTCAAGCTTGGACGTTCGATAGTTTCTAATTGTTCCTCTTTTCTTTCAACAGGAACAAACAGTTCGTCTGAGAGATGATTCAAGTCCGGCAAACGATCAGCATTCATGATTTCTTCCCTCCTGTCAAACGGATACGCGGATCAATCACTCCGTACAAAATATCCACAACAAAAACCATAAAAATAAACAGAGCGCTGTAAAACAAGGTAGTCCCCATAATCATGCCGAAGTCATTCGTCATAATCGAACGGACAAATTGATCCCCAAGACCAGGAATTCCGAAAATATTTTCAATAACTAAAGATCCGGTTATAATGTTCACAATCATTGGACCAAGCAACGTGATAATGGGGATAAGCGCGTTTCGCAGCGCATGCTTCAAAATAATATCCCGCTTTCCAACCCCTTTTGCGCGGGCAAGCATAATATAATCTGACGATAAAATCTCCAAAAGCTCCGTTCTCATAAAACGGGCTACGGTGGCAATAACGGGTACGGACAGAGCAAGCGACGGCAACACCGTGTACTTGAACCCGCCCCAATCCGCTACCGGAAAGATCGGAAACTTCACCGCCAAAAAGTATTGGAGAAATCCCGCAAAAACAAAAGAAGGAATGGAAATCCCCAGAACGGCAATGGTGGTAGCTCCATAATCCACGATTGTGTTATACTTTAAGGCTGCGATGATTCCAAGCAAAATGCCGACAATGGTGCCAAACACGACAGCCTGAAACCCTAAAACGGCGGAAGGACCAATCCGTTCTGCAATCATCGTCGACACCGGACGGTTATTATATTGGAATGACACTCCTAAATCTCCTTTTACTAAGTTCCCCATATAGCGAACATATTGAACGGGGAGCGGATCATTTAATCCGTATTTTTCCAGAATGATTTTTTGTTGGTCCGGTGAAAGTTTTTCTTGATTATGCAACGGGGATCCAGGCAGAAGCTTCATAAGAAAAAACGTGACCGTTGCAATCACAAACATCGTCACAAGCATATAAACAATACGCCTGATGGTATATCTTAACATCCGATAACCTCCATTCCTTTTTCATTATGACAAAACTCAACAATTTTTTGTCAATTCCTTATATTCAGAATGATTTTCCCCACTAGGGAAAAAGGAGAGTATATGCTCTTAAGCACACACCCTCCTTTTTCAAGGTCAGCTTCATTCCTCTACTGAATCGATACCCACTTGTAAGATAGTTCAGGGCCTACTTTATGTTTCAACAATCCTTTTACATACGGACGTTGCAATACTGCTCTTCCTCTTTGAAAAACAGGAGCGATGGCTGCATCTTGATCCAAAAGGATTTTTTCCGCTTTTAGCATCGCTTCCCAACGTTTTTCCGGCTGCAGAGCATAAGTCGTTTTGGCTTCTTGGACAAGCTTGTCATATTCAGGATTAGAATAATGCATTTCATTGTTTCCGCCGTCGGTTACAAACATATCGATGAACGTCATCGGATCGGCATAGTCTGGTCCCCAGCCGGCAAGCGAGAAGTCATAATTCATTTTGGCTTCAAGGTCAAGTTTTTGTTTGAACGGCTGTTGTTTAATATTAACCGTTAATCCTTTTAAGTTCTTTTCTAGCTGTTCTTTTAAATATTCGCCTGCTTTTCTGGACAAATCATCGTCATAGTTTAACAGTTCTAAAGTGATTTTGTCTTTGCCCAACGCTTTTTTCGCTTTTGCCCAATATTTTTTCGCTTCTTTTACGTTGTACGTATTAAAGTTTCCGTTCTCATCTCGGAAATATTTTCCGTTTGGCCCCTTGACAAATTCTGCCGGAACAAAATAATCAGCAGGGATAGATCCGTTATTTAAAACGACTTTGGTAAATTGATTTTTATCAAAAGCCATGCTGATGGCCTTGCGGGCATCCACATTTTTCAATACAGGATTTTGTTCATTGAAGCGTAAGAAGAAAACGTTTGATTCTTTTTCATATTTTAAATCTTTGTCGTTTTTATACTTATCAACAAATTCAGAATCGAGGCCGACGCGGTCAATGGCCTTGCTTTCATACAAGTTCACTCCAGTTTGCGTATCTTTGATGACTTTCACATTAACTTCTTTCAGTTTTACAGAATCTTTATCCCAATAATTCGGATTTTTCTTCATTTGCCATTTGTCGTCATGCTTCCAAGAAGACAGAACAAACGGGCCGTTGTAAACAGTGGTATTAGCTTCTAAACCGTAGTTCTTGCCTTGTTCTTTGACAAATTTTTCGTCTTGAGGCAGGAATGTTCCAAACGTTAGAAGAGCTTTAAAGTAAGGAATCGGTGTCTCAAGCTGCACTTGAAGCGTTTTATCGTCCAGCGCTTTTACTCCCAATTGTTCCGGCTTCATTTTTCCTTCATTGATCGCTTGTGCATTTTTGATGTCATACATTATGTATGCATATTGAGAGGCAGTCTTCGGATCCACTACTTTTCTCCATGCATATACGAAATCGCCGGCTGTTACCGGGTCTCCATTGGACCATTTCGCATCGCGAAGTTTAAATGTCCATGTTTTTCCATCTTTGCTGACTTGCGGTTCCCCTTCCGCTATTCCTTCTACAGGTTCATCGTTTTTTCCTAAACGATAAAGCCCTTCCATTACATTATTTAAAGCAGTAAAGGAAACAACATCAGTTGCTAACGCAGAATCCATCGTTGGTATTTCCTGCGTTTCAACCAGATTTAATACTTGATCTTTTTTGGCATTGTCCTCGTCTTTGCCGCCATCGCCGGATTTACTACCGCTGCATGCAGTCAACACCGTGCCGAGAGCAAGCAAGAGAACGAGAAAAAGAGAGAACTTCTTTTTCATAGGGAATTTGACCTCCTTTTATGATAGTATCTTCCTATTTTTTCGAAAGATTTGATAATTATTATAATCTATTTTAACTTTTTTGCAATAACTAATTTTTTTATATTTCGATATACACAATCTTATTAGAATATTAATTAAATAATGATTAAACAGAATTCCTTCTTTAAATTAAAATGGTAACGCTTTAATATGTTTCCTTAGTTTAAACTTTTAAATTGATTTTCTATTCATGATATGGATGTATTTTTCTAAAATAATATGAGAATCATTTCATGAAAATAATGGATTTTAAAGTGGACCGATCATTGTCTGCCGTTTTCATCACAAGTATACTTAAAGGTAGAAACGGCGATTGCAACCTGCAAAAGATTGTTACGATATCATAGGGAGCGTTGTTCATGAAGACGGTTTTTATTTTATTCTTTGTTAACATATTGATTTCTGCCTTGTATTCTTTGATAGATCCGCAATCTTTTTTTACTAGCTTTGTCAACTCCACGTTTTTGATCGGTCTCTTTTTCTTGACGATCGGTCTCTTTCTTTTCGTTTATGGTGGAGGTTTTTTTGACGGAATCATGAATAGCTTTAAACAAATAAGAAAAATGTCCAAAGAAGGCCAGTATGTTTCACAATTTGACCCAGTCGATCAAACGGTAGTTTCACGTTTAGATGCTGGCAAAAGAAAAATTCGTTTCACGAATCCATTGATCATCACAGGCAGTTTTTTTGTGGTTTTAGATTTGATGATTGCCTTTCTCTTTTCCCCTTGAGCCGCTTGAATCCTTGTTAAAAATTCGTTATAATCAGGAACACACATAATTGAAGCGATGAGAAAGAAGAGTACAGCCGATAACCGGTTTTCCAGAGAGTTTGTGGTCGGTGGAAACAAACAATCGGACGGCTGGAATGGACTTTCGAGCTCCCTTTGCGAACGGCTTCAAGCTTAGTAGTGAAGAGGCGCATTCCGTTGCGTTAAAAGGATTCCATGTGAATGGAAACAAAGTGGCTCCATGCGAGCAACTTAGGGTGGCACCGCGGAACAACCATTCGTCCCTAATCTTTACGGACGAATGGTTTTTTTATGGATCAAAAAATTTTAGGATGCATGATGGAGGTAGAAAATGATGAAAACAATTTTTTCGGGTATTCAGCCTAGCGGAACGATTACGCTGGGAAACTATATTGGGGCAATGAAGCAATTTGTTGAACTGCAAGACGAGTACAACTGTTATTTTTGCATTGTGGATGAGCATGCCATTACCGTTCCGCAAGATCGTCTTGAGCTTCGCAAAAACATCCGCAGATTAGCGGCATTGTACTTGGCGGTCGGTCTTGATCCGGAAAAGGTGACTCTTTTCATTCAATCCGAAGTTCCGGCCCATACGGAAGCCGGTTGGATTCTTCAATGTATTTCTTATATTGGCGAATTGGAGCGTATGACACAATTTAAGGATAAATCAGCCGGCAAAGAAGCGGTTTCCGCCGGTCTTCTCACATACCCTCCACTAATGGCAGCCGACATTTTATTGTATAATACCGATTTAGTGCCTGTTGGAGAAGATCAAAAACAACATATTGAATTAACGCGAGACTTGGCGGAACGATTTAATAAAAAGTACAACGATATTTTTACCATACCGGAAATCCGCTTGCCGAAAGCCGGAGCGCGTGTCATGTCTCTCCAAGATCCTACGAAAAAAATGAGCAAATCCGATCCGAATTCAAAAGCGTTTATCACCTTGCTTGACGAACCAAAACTCATCGAGAAAAAAATCAAAAGTGCCGTTACCGATTCTGAAGGAGTTATCCGCTATGATCGGGAAGCTAAGCCCGGAGTTTCCAATCTGTTGTCGATTTATTCCGTTCTCGGAAATATTTCCATCAAAGAGTTGGAAGAAAAATACGCCGGTAAAGGGTATGGAGAATTTAAACAAGATTTGGCGGAATTAATTATCGAAGAGCTAAAGCCGATTCAACAACGTTATGCTGAACTCATCGATTCTGAAGAACTGGATGAAATTCTCGACCGCGGTGCAGAAAAAGCGAACTATGTGGCCAATAAAATGCTGCAAAAAATGAAAAACGCCATGGGGCTCGGAAGAAAAAGAAGAAGATAAAAATCCGGCCGCGGGACTCATCCCGCGGCCGATCATTTTTCATGAAAGATTCAAAAAAATAGCAGAAAGATGGCACTCATCTCCCGCCTGGAATAACCTTTTGCTCCTGCAAAGCCTCGTCGTTTAATTCACTTTCGAAGAACCATTTTCCATTTCCCACAGTTTTTCAAAAAAGGCTTGTCCCCGAATAATATTTTCGCAAAGCTGCATATGTTTTTCGGTCCAGCCTACTTTCGTTTCTTCATAGAGAGCGTTCCATGCTTCATCGAAATTCATTTCTTGAATTTGCGCATATTTTTCCGGCGCCCATTCTGTATACCAATAGCGAATTTCCGCTGTATTTTTGGAAGACTGAAGTTGATCAAGAGCCATAAACAAAAGTTGTTTCAGCTGTCTTTCTTTCCTGGTCAGTCCGAACATTTGATCCGGAAGAGGAGAAAGAATATGATGTTCTTTCTCTTTATGAGCTAATTCCCATTCGAAGTTTGCTTCTTCTTCATTTTCAATCATTTCGTATACTAATTGTTCCTGACGGGGAATCAAACGGCTTTTTCGAATCGGGATGGTGTAGCCCATAGTATCGACAGCCAAAATACCGGCTCCGTCTGTTACAACGAATGCATAATCCAACTGGATGCGTTCATGGTTTTTTCTTAAATAGGCTTTTTGATAGACTTCATTTAATAAGTCTTTCGGCAAATCAGACATATCATTTTCAATAAAGTGGTATAATAGCTTATTTACTTTCAAAAGAGGCACCTGGTCTAATAATTCAATGGCGTCCTCTTTCCTCCATTCATGAAACGGACAGACATTATATCCGTTTTCCTCGCCTTCAAACCAATTTACCCAGACATCATGCAAGTACAACATGTAGAGACCCCCTTACATCTTCTTCATTTGTCACACAGTATGGGCAAAAGAAAGTTAAATTATTCCTGTAGGGGGATGTTTTTGAATGTGTTCTTATTTTTTCTTCTTTGGCTGTGGATAGTAAATGGAAAGACTGATGATGATCAATCCGAGTACAAACAAATAACAATTCCCTTTTTTCGCAAGAAATTTCACGTATTCAACGAACGTCAGCCCTGCAGCCATAAAGTTCACATAGATGATCATGCTGACTCCGCCGGCCACTGATAATCCGAATCCGAAAAGCCAAAAAAAGATTCTCCCCACCTTTTTCCATCCTCGCCGCCATTTTCTCTCTGTTGGCTTGTCCAACGTCTTTTGTTCATGTATATTCTCGAAATCCCGCTATTATGCGAAAGCGATATTTCCTCGACATGCTTTCTTTTTTCAAAATCAAATTTTCACATTCATAAATGTGATCAACGAATTTCCGTTGCGTTAAAACCGTTTAGACATTTTTCAACCTTACTGAAAACAAAAAATCCCCCTTTATATGGGGAGATGGAAACAGGTGATCATTGATTCCATTCTTTCAAAAAAGTTTCGGCAGGCAGAGCAAGCATTTCCTTTGTCCCTTTCTTCCATTTTTTTGCACATTCCTCAACAATGGAAAATCCCGTCGCATAGCCAAGCATAGACGGCAGCATGCCTTTCCCATATAAAATTCGATCATGAACAGGATTTTGTTTGGACAGCATGAGGTGATCTTGTACATAAGAACGCCACCATTTTTTTATATCAGCCGATGTATATTGTTTGCACCAAGAAGCATTCCATTTTTCTCCTACATATTCCTTCACGGCAAACTCCGCCAGGCCTTCAAACAAAATGGAATCTAAAAGTCGATACTTTTCCTCTCTTTTTTCCAATTTTTCCATCCGAGCACAATGATGATATTCATGAACAAACACGGCTTCCCATTGTTCTTTGTCAATGTCGGGAGATAAAAACAAAAACATCTTGTCGCCTAGAGCCAGACCCGATTTGTTCGGTCTGTCTCCAAAAAGGGAAAAATTGGATTGAACAGGAAACAAATAAATGCCGATATCAGGGCCATTCCAAAGCTGTTTATATTTTAAAAAAAGACGTTCCATTTCCTTCCAAGCTTTTTTCTGTACAAGACCCTCAAAAGTGGGTCTTGTTCGTTTGGAAGGCGCAAACATGCCGTGCTTCTGTAAATAGCGATAAAACGAAATCGCTTCCCGTTCTGAGATTCCATCGATCTTGCTCATCCATTCGAGTGGTTCGTCCCAATGATTCATTAGCCATTCTTTCGTATTGTATACACCCATGAAAGGCATCCTCCCTTTTTATGTATTTATATTTATGTTCAAAACCATTCAAAAGACACAAAAAAGCAAGGCCACTAAGCCCTTGCTTTCCAAAATGATTCAGGGAGGATTGCTCTCTAATCTATGTTTTTCTTCACAAGGTTAGCGAAAACGAAATCGTCTCATTTTTGTTCCAATCATTGGCCAAATTTGTCCGTATCATCTTCTATTTTATGAATGGTCCCGTTAAACATGCCTTCGCTCCATCAAGTTGATCCCGATTCCCATTAACACCACTCCCATCATAAACAGAATGCTGATCGGATATAACAATTCGCTGAACGAATAATGATAGATGGTCGCTTCTTTCAGCGCCTGCATGGCATAGGTCACCGGCACAAACTTTGAAATGGCCAGAAGCACTTGGGATGAAACGATCTCAATCGGCCAATAAGCTCCACCGACCATTGCCATGCTGACCGCTAGAATTTGCAAGATGGCCCGAAACTGCGGAACGCTCTTGCAGATGCCGGTAAGAAATATAGAAAGAGCCACAACGGAAAATACATAAGGAATCAAAATGACCAGCGTTTTGGCAAAACCACCATAAAAATCAACGCCTATTGCATAAAAAACAGAAAAAACCATCAGAACTTGAATGTACCCTAAGACAAAGCAAAACAATAAATTGCCTGTGTACATTTGCCATTTTTTAATCGGGGAAAAGATCATTCGATCCCAAATTCCCTCTTTTTTCTCCTGCAATATATTCACAACTTGAAAAGCAATGGTATAAATCACAAAGAATAAAGCGAAACCGAATAAGCTTTGCAGATGAGGATCAATAATCACCGTACCGTGATCGTGCAAACTTTTTTGTTTGATTTGAAAAAGCGGTTGGTCTAAATCTTTAAGAACTCGCTCTTTCATTTCCTTTGGCATCTTTTCCAATTCGATTTTGATGTGGCGATTTTGGAAATACTCGTCTTGGACCTTTTCTGCATACCGCTTGATCAGCTGTACGTTTCCGGTTTGTGAGGTGACCACAAGACGAAAGTGATCTTTTGACAAGATGATGCCAGCTTCTGCTTTTCCTTCGCCAACCATTTGTTGAACGTCCTTTTCCGTTGTCAACCGAAAGTCAACCAAATCGAATTGATGGAATTCGTGCAACACCGTCTTTGTTTCCTTTTCGTTCAATTGGCTGGCTACAGGAACGATCATTTTCGTATCATTTGCTTTTCCGACGATAAAAGCAAAACCGACGCAAATGACAGAAATCAAGAAATAGCCCCACGGTTTTCTCAAAAACATTTGCCATTTTGCCAGAAGAATCGCTTTCATGCAGACATCTCCTTTCTAGGAAATATCATCCACCCGATCATGAATAAACAAATACTTAATGCAAGCAAATATCCAAAAGAGCCAACGACTTCAGTAAATCCGTAGCCTTGCAAAAGCTTCAAATAGGCATTCATTCCCGCCCCATTCGGAGTCGCATTGCCTAGCCATCGAAACACATTGGAAATCTGTCCGACGGGGAAAAAGCTGCCTCCGACAAATGCAAAAACGGAAACAATGGCGGATGAAAAAAACGTAGACGCCGACTCCGATTGGCTGCGGAAATTGATGGCCATCATCAACACTGCCAATCCGCCCACAGATGCGCTTAACGATATGGAAATAGCCAGGAAGGAAAACCAATTAGGCCACTTCACTCCGTACACAATTTCTACCGCCCCATATAAAATCAATATTTGCAGCAACGCTAGAACAAAAGCGGATAAAAAAGTTCCGAATACGTATTTAAAGATCGGAATATTAGCCAAAACCATCCTGTCAAACGCATGAGATTCTTTCTCTTGAAAAGCATAAGTCGATACTTGAGAAACGATATATAATACAAACATTACGCTCATTCCCACAGTATAATAGGTAATGGCTTTCATAGGTTTTCTTTTCGTTACAGACTCCATCGAAATTTCCGCAGGATGATGATTGCCGTTGAAACGAATTCCGTTTTTCGTCATTGCCGTGTTAGTGGTCAACTGGTCACGGTACGACCTAACAATATCAAGAGCGGCCAGTGCCGCCATTTTCCCATCATTTTGATAGAAAGTCAGCTGCGGAACTCGTTTTTCTCCTAAAAAGACATGCCGGTACACATTATAAGAAAAATGTTTCGGAACAACGATCACAGCAGATACATCCCGTTTTTTCCTGATATCGTCAAGATCGGTCCTGCCTTTGATGCTCACTTCCATATATTTCTTCACATTGGGACTATTAAAAATACCTTTTAATTGTTCAATAGGCGAAAACGATTGGGTCCCCTCTATCAAATTCTGTTTTTGCTGCTGTGGAATCGAAGATTGCTTGATTTCTTGAATCAATTTTTCCTTATCCTTTTGTTCATTTCCTTGAATGATGATGGCCACTTTTCCTTTTATCGGTTCATCGCCGCCATCCATAACGCTGCCAAGAGCGACGCCTAAAATCGTAATTAATAGAAACGGCATTCCCAACAGCACAAGCAGCTCCTGTCGGTTTCGCAGTAATAATAGCAATTGTTTTTTCACAAGCGATGCGATCATGTTCTTCCCCCCTTATTAGTCTCTTAATGCTTTTCCGGTAAGATGCAAAAATACATCTTCCAACGTCGGTGATTGAACATCGATAGAAGTAATGACCGTATCCGTACTCTCCGCGAATCGAAAAATTTTTTGAAAAAGGTTCACCTGTTTCGGAACGATAATCGATACTGTTTGATTTCCCACTGAGACTTTTCGTATGGTCGGTTCTTGGTTTAAAACATGGACGAATTCTTCCTTGAGCCTCTCCGTTTTGATCACGATCGTCTTTTCGGCCGAAAGAATATTTTTAATCTCCTCTTTGGTTCCGGAGGTAATGATTTTCCCGTTGTCCATGATATAAATCCGATCGCATAGGAACTCGACTTCTTCCATATAATGGCTTGTATAAAGGACCGTCATTTTCTTTTCTTCGTTCAGCCGCTTGACAGTTTGTAAGATGAAATTGCGAGATTGCGGATCAATTCCAACGGTCGGCTCATCCATGATGATCAATTCCGGGTCGTGAAGCAATGCTGCCCCAATATTCAGTCGTCGTTTCATCCCGCCTGAAAAATGTTTCGTCAAATCATGCTGCCGATCTTTAAGACCAATGATGTCCAATACTTCATCCACTTTTTTCTTTTTTTCTTTTCCTGAAAGCTTATACATTCTTGCGAAGAATTCCAAGTTTTCTCTTGCTGATAAATCCATATATAAGGCGATCTCTTGCGGAACAATCCCGAGAATCGAGCGAAGATAAGCCGGATGCTTAATCACGCTTTCGTTATTCAATCGAATATCTCCAACCGTAGGAGGAATCAACGTTGCGATCATGGAAATGGTTGTAGATTTTCCAGCGCCGTTTGGTCCCAAAAGCCCTACCGTCTCGCCTTTGTTCAGATACATATTGACCCCGTCGACAGCCGTTATTTTTTTAAATTTTTTCGTGATATTGACCACATCAATCATGTTTTCTTTCTTCCCCTTTCGTTTTTCTATTTACATGGTACTGAGTTTGCGATCGGGAAAACACTATCTTCCGTCATCTCTTCTTTTCCAAAACTATGACCTCCGTCATTGTTTAACAATGGTTGCGACAGGAAACTCCGCTTCTATCAGCGTTTGATTTCGTAATGTCATTTTTTGTAGACATATGTTTTTGGCGATAAAAAAATGTCGGTATGCACCGACACTCTTTTGTTTATTAGCAAAGCCCATTTTTCACGGCAAAAATCGCCAATTGAGTACGATCTCGAAGATGCAGCTTTTGCAAAATTTGCGAAATATGATTTTTGACGGTTCCCACCGATAAATAAAGCTCGGCGGCAATTTCCCGATTGGATTTTCCTTCTCCCACTAAAATGGCGATGGTTTTTTCACGGGGCGACAGCGGAAGCTCTATTGCTGGTTTGGGATGGTTGAATAATTTCGGCACCACTTTTGCCGCCACTTCCTCATGAATGGTGATTCCTCCACTCATGCAGCTGTGAATAGCTCGGATGAACGCCTGCGGCTCCGCCGATTTCAGCAAAAATCCACTGGCTCCGTCCCTTAAAGCGGCCTCGGCATATTCTTCATCATTAAAAGTGGTAAGTATCAGTATTTTCACATGAGGCCATCGCTTTTTGATTTCTCTCGTTGCTTCCAATCCATTCATCACCGGCATGCGAATATCGATCACTGCCAAATCAACGTGATTCCGTTCTAAACATTTGAGAGCTTCCAGACCGTTCTCTGCTTCTTGAATCACTTGAATTTCCGGATCTTGTTCCATCATCATTTTTAATCCTTGCCTTACGATGGGCTGATCTTCAACCAATAATACTTTCCACATTACGGTTTTCCCCCTTTAACGGAAAGCTCCCTTCCACTACAAAATCCGTTTCCGTATAGTAAACCGTCAATTTTCCGCCAATTTCCTTTAATCGTTCTTCCATATTGGATAAACCGAATCCAAAAGTAAACTCTTTTTTTTCAACCACTTTATTCGAAATGGAGAATTCCAGTTTTCCAATCGCGTCGAACCCTAATTGCAGCTCCACTTCTTTTGAATGAGAATGGCGCATGGCATTTGTCAATGCTTCTTGAATCACTCGATATAAAACTATACTTTCTTGATTGGTCAGAGGTGTGGATAAAATCCCTTTTTTGATGGTTAAATTCAAAAAAATGTGGCTCTCCGCTTCTAACTTGCGTATAAGTTCTAAAACGGTTGCAATTCCTTCATGCTCCTCTGTCCTCAAAGCTCTTACCGCCTGCCTTGTTTCTTCTAAACTATCTTGTACCAATCCCTTCAATTCTTCAAAATCTTCTCCTTTCTGCATGGATAAAATTTGCAAATGCATAAGCAGTGCAGTGAGTTTGTGCCCAACAGAGTCGTGAATATCCCGGGCAATTCTTGTTCGTTCCTCCAGCCTTGCCGTTCGCTCCGATTCATAAGAAATACGCTTTAATTTTCGAAACTCCCCGACCAGCGTTTCATACAGCTTTTGTTTTTCCTTCAGAGCTGCAAAACTGCGATTTAAACTGAACGTTAAAATGGCAAAGAGAGAAGAAACTAAAAGAAAGGGGCTTTTTTCCGGTACTTTCCAATAAAGAAATAAAAAAGACAAAATCAAATAAGAGCCGAACGAGTAAAGAAAGTCTTTGGAACTTAGCAATACGGCTCCTTCCATCATCAAATACAAAAACAAAAAAAGGATATACACCTTCGTTTCCGAAGATGCGAAGAACCCGAATGAAAAGAGCAAAATCCCCATCACACCATGCAAAACAGCTGGTTTAGGCACGACGGATAGCAAAAAATAGCCGATCAACAAAAGGGAAAACAAAAGAAGCAAAACGGCAAAATGTTGAGTCGGCTCAAACTCCTGATACAAAAAGACAACACTTATCAAACTAAAAATCACGAATCGGATCCAAAAAAAGGACACTGTCATTTCTCCTAATCGTCTTTTTTTCAGTTTACTATACCGCTCAGGTTTTTGAATATATTTTTTGGAATAGTAAAAATGATTTTCCATCAAAAAAGGACAGAACGGAAAAACACATTCTGTCCTTTTTGAGGGTTTCCATCATCTTATCCTACACATGCAAAATGAATCGTTTAAGACATAAACCCATTACTGTTCATATTTTTTAAAAACAATCGTGGCATTATGTCCGCCAAATCCGAATGAATTACTGATGGCTGCGCGAACCGTTTGTTTTCTTGCTTCATGTGGAACGTAGTCGAGATCGCAATCCGGATCTTTTGTTTCCAAATTGATAGTCGGCGGCATGATATCATTTTTTATTGAAAGGACGGTGATGATAGCTTCCACGCCCCCGGCCGCACCAAGCAAATGCCCTGTCATGGACTTAGTGGAGCTAACAGCTAGACGGTATGCATGTTCACCAAAAACCGTTTTAATGGCCGCCGTTTCAAATTTATCATTGTACGGCGTGCTTGTTCCATGGGCATTAATGTAATCAATATCTTCCGGTTTTAAACCGGCATCCTGGAGCGCCTTTTTCATAGCCCGCGCTCCTCCTTCTCCTCCCGGGGCAGGAGCTGTAATATGATAAGCGTCGCCTGTCATGCCATAACCAACGATTTCAGCATAAATTCGCGCTCCTCTTTTTAATGCATGTTCCAGTTCCTCCAAAACAATAATTCCTGCACCTTCCCCTATGACAAAACCATCGCGATTTGCATCAAAGGGGCGGCTGGCCGTTTTTGGATCCGGATTTGTAGAAAGAGCAGTATTGGCGCTGAAACCAGCAATACTCATACGAGTGATAGGAGCTTCTGTACCGCCCGTCACCATCACATCGGCATCTCCGCGCTGAATCGCTTTAAAAGCGTCACCGATAGAGTTTGTGCCGGTTGCACAAGCTGTCACCGTACAGGAATTAATTCCTTTGGCACCAAGTAGAATAGAAACTTGGCCGGCTGCCATATCAGGAATCATCATCGGAACAAAGAACGGGCTGACTCGGCGGTAACCTCTTTTTTGGAATGTTTCAAACTGCTGTTCAAATGTTTCCATGCCGCCGATGCCGGAGCCGATCCACACTCCCACTCGTTCTGCATTTGATTCATCAATGACTAGATCAGCATCTTTTACAGCTTGAATGGCAGCAGCTACGGCATACTGAGTAAAGCGATCCATTTTTCTTGCTTCTTTTCGTTCTAAATAGTCTTCCGGATTAAAATCGTTTATTTCAGCTGCTACTTTAGCAGGAAATTCATCAGGATTCACTCTTGTCAGAGGCTTAATCCCGCTTACTCCGTTTATGATATTTTCCCAAGAAGTTTCAACATTTAATCCAACAGGTGTAACCGCACCAAGCCCGGTTACAACAACACGTCTTTTCTCCATTACCCCATCTCCTTTACGAGTTCAAGAAGATTTATTTTTACCGTCCCCATCTTAGAAGAACAGCTCCCCATGTCAGACCACCGCCAAATCCTACCATCACGATAACCTGATCATCTTTTATTTTACCAGCTTCCAGTTCTTCCACAAGCGAAATTGGAATAGAGGCAGCAGAAGTATTTCCGTATTTATGAACGGTTTTCGACATTTTTTCAACAGGAAGCTCCAAGCGTTGGCGAGCAGATTCCATAATCCGAATATTGGCTTGATGAGGAATTAGAAAATCGACATCTTCTTTCGAAAGTCCCGCTTTTTCTATCACACGAATGCAGGATTCTCCCATTTGTCGAACCGCAAACTTGAACACTTCCCGACCGTTCATATGGATATATCGGTCTTGGTACAAATACTTCCCGCCGGATCCATCCGCACCGAGATCAAAAGCGAGAATTCCTCTTCCTTCAGAAACTGGCCCTACTACAGCTGCCCCTGCTCCATCGCCAAATAGTACAGCTGTATTCCGATCGCTCCAGTCCGTGATTTTCGAAAGTTTTTCAACCCCCACCACTAACACATAGCGGTACGCACCTGAAGTGATAAATTGTTGGGCGGTTGCCAGCCCGTACATAAAACCAGCACAAGCAGCACTAATATCCATCGCCGCTGCATTGGCTGCCCCCAATCGATCTTGGAGCATGCATGCGACCGTAGGGAAAGGCTGATCCGGGGTGACAGTAGCCACTAAAATTAAATCTATTTCTTTTGGAGAAATTCCGGCATGTGCAATGGCGTTTTTCGCAGCTTCAAACGCCATATCGGACGTATCCATATCATCTCCGGCAATTCTCCGTTCTTCAATTCCCGTTCTCGTACGGATCCATTCATCAGACGTATCCATGATTTTTTCTAAATCTGTATTTTTTACAACCTTTTCTGGTACGTAGCGACCAACTCCAATAATTCCTGCGTTCAACACGCTTCCCTTCCTTCTAAAAACTTTGTTCAACGAGCGTTCGTTGCGAAAAATACGCAATGAGCGTCCATTGACTTATAGAAAGTGGTATAAGCACATATTATTACCTGGTACTAATCATAACAAAAATACTTTTGTCTTGCAAACTTTTTTCCTCAACCCACTATATCTATGGGACTCTATCCATTCCGTTTTAATTGAGACACATAAACTAAAAGGTAGAAGGAAAGGGGGCAGCTAACTTATGAGTACGGAAGAGAAGCAAAAAACCAATATACATCCTTTTGACAAACTAATGTTTGGCCAACATGAACGTAACGGCGAAAAAAAATCGGAGAACAAAAAAGATGAGATGGATCTGGAAAACGTTGATTTTATGGAATTGATGAATCAAATGGATATATTGATGTCCTCTTTTGAGCATTTTAAACCACTTTGGAATAAAGTCACGCCGTTATTGGAAAAATGGATCAAGAAATAAAGAAACTTTTTCATTCGTCCAACAGGAAGGATGAAATTCATGAACTTTTAAAACTTGCGGCAAAAAAGCGGTCTATGATTTAGGGGAGAACCCAATTATCATAGGATTCCCCCCTTTTCCATTCCTATTCTTTCAAGGCTTCTTTTTTCCCTAATTCATATGCTTCGTTCATCACTTTCAAAAACAGATCCATAAAAGGCTGAATCAACTCCATGGAAAGTTTGATTCCCGCTTCCTTTAATTTTTCTTGCGCCTCAGGTAAGTATTTCATGGCCATTTGCACGAATTCCATATTTTTTTGTTCATTCATTTAAATGCCTCCCTTATCACTTTTGCTTGGCAGCTTTCCTGTTTTGGTATAAATGGCGATATCGCGATTCAACCGGTCTCGGAATGGTTTATCAACCACGGGGCTCCATTTACCCATCGTAATGACACCGTCTTGAAAATCAAAATACAAATTTCCAGGAGGAAGCTTTCCTTCTGCAAAACGCGCGGCGGCTACTTCATAAAGTTTATCAACATGCTGTACAGTACTTGTAAGCACCGTATACTTTCCTAAATCCGATTGGTCAGACACATAGCCAATGGCATATAATCTTTTTTCTTTCAATTTTTGAATAACCGGGACACTGTAGCGGTCGCCGGCCGGATACACGACATCCGCCCCTTTGTCAATCAGCCCATCAAGCAAATGAAGCGCCTGATCTGTGTCATCCCAATTTCCGACATATTGTTTAAACACTTGAACGTCAGGATTTTCATATTTGGCGCCATCCACAAACCCTTTGATCTCCGGCTGCCATTTATAGGTAGCAAGAACAGCAATCTTTTTTGTTTTTGTTTCATGGGCGGCTGTCATTCCTCCAAAAAATCCCATAGCATAACCTTCAAACTTGAGGCTTGTCGTATTTTTGCACTTGGCATTCCCATTAAAACTGACAAAATGGATATTTGGAAATTTAGGCGCTATTTGATTAAAGTTTTCTGCATATTCACTTCCATGTCCAAAAATTAAATTAATCCCTTTATGTGAAAATTCCTCTACTGCTTTTTCCGTTAGCACTTTTGAGTTCATCCATTCTTTGTAATAAACATCCACACCGAAACGTTTTTGAATGCGAAGCATACCACTGTATCCTTTTGTACCCCATACTTGATCATTTATGGTTTCCGGTACCAGTATTCCAACTTTTTGAAGATGTCCTTTATCATCTTCTTTCTTGCAAGAAGATAGCAAAGCAAATAAGATCATCACTATAATTACAACTGCGACTTTTTTTGCCATTCCGAGAACTCCCTCTTTCCAAACCCTCACTTCAGGTAAAAGCTGTTAAAGCATAAAATATGCGTTGATGCTCTAACATGTTAAAGGGAGTACGTGTATAAAAAGAGAAAAATCCATAAAGCACGCCTCCTCCAACTCTTTTAAAAGAAAAATGAGATTTACGAATCTTTCCCATTTCCTCAATAGGAAAAAGTACCCGATTTGGACCAGTCTTTATTCTACACTTCTTCTAAAACTTAAAAAAGGGGAAATCACAAATCTCTCGTTTTTTTATATGAATAATTTGCTTTTGTACTGCTTCGTCTATAGGTAATTTGTTTTCAACCTGCAAGGTTTCAAAAGGATAGGCATTTCGTGATTGATCTTTACAGCGTTTTTTTAAAGCGTTTATTTGTTCTTCGTCATGGATCACACGGCTCATAACCGCTTCCCAGCTCGACGGATTGGCATTTACCAGGATAAAAGTATTAGACTTTTCTTTTTGCCTGTTGATGACGTCGACGGCATCCTCTACGTATAAAGCATCCTCAAGATCCTCATCAATGCAAGCTTGTTCCCATTGAAAAGCAGGATTGGTCATCGCTTCCGCCAATAAAAAAGAATTGGGCTGGCGAGGGCCGAAAACGGTCGGTAAATAAAAAACAGTTACGGACGCTTTTTCTTTTTCAGCTTGTTTTCGGAGTTCCTCCGCCTCCACGTATAGATCATGTTTTTCTTTTCTTTTCAACCAAATAGATGGATACAGAAAGATAAAATGATGTTTTTTCCAATCCAAACTTTTTTCAACAACGGGCTTGATCGCCTTCCAAGCGTTTTCTTTTCGGTGGTAATAACCATCATAAAAAGAAAAAACGAGATAAGATGGGGATGGTATGTGCTCAGGTCTTTGAATATGATGAAATTTTTGATATTGAAAATTAGCATTTCTCCCTATCTCCAACAATCGATCCTCATCCAGCTCATCTTCATCGCAGCCAAGGACCGTCATTCCTTCCTCTAAAAAGACTCGGCACAATTCAAATCCAATAAATGAATTGCCGGAAAACACAACTGCATCATTCATAGGCATCCCCCCTTATTCCCCATATAGCTATTTTATGCTTCCCAATCTTAGCTGTTAAAGGATCTTTAGTAAAAAATGAACTTAAGCGAGGAAACTCTTTCATTTAAGCTTCTTTTGGTAGAGCATATGCGATCTTTTTTAAAGGATCCTTCTTTTTTATGAACCGTTCGTTTCCGGTTTATAATTCTTTTTCATGCTCGCGAAAATATCGCAAACATTTTCGAATAATAAGCGGCCGCTTCTCCGGCAAAAAGAATTCGAGTTTTACCGGCAAATGGTTCCTCATCCGTTCTTTACAAACGGATTGGACGACTTCCAATTGTCCTTTATACGATAGGTGTCCAATTATTTCTATAAAATAAAGGGGATTTTTCGTTTTGATCAGCGGAATGACCGTATCCTTTTGGATCACTTTTTCCCATTCCTTTTCTTCGACCTGATAAGCCACAGAAATTTCCTTCCTGAACTTTTTCAAGAAGAACTTCTGTTTTCTTTCTTGCTCATTATGCAATCGTAGGGAAATACACGGAGTGATGACGACTGCACAGCGCAAATTGGACTGAATACCCGTTAACATGTTTTTTAGTAAAAGCGCTCCGGTTCCCTCAGCTAGAATATGAATACGCTGATTGATAATCTCCTGTCTTTTTATATAGTGGTATAAGTTCAATGCAGATTCCACGGCCTTTTCGCTTCCCCAATGGGCCCCAAAAAAGTTGGAATAAAATACCAGATAGCCGGATTTCGTCAACTGGTCAATCCAATCCCTCCTAGTTTCGTTTTCCATCCAAAAACTCCCTTTTTCTGTGACATAATGATTTTGATCTCCTAGAATCATAACGGCAAAACCGTTCGGCTTTACTGGATAATGAACAATGCACCACTCTCTATCATGCTGAAATATCTTTTGCTGCATGATCAACTTCTCCTTTTGCATAGTGAGTCTTAATATTGTATGAAGGCAACAGATTTTTCGATAAGAAATCAGCCTATTCAAAACGGAGGAGTTTCAAATGTGTAAGAAAGATTTCATCATCGAACGGAAGTGTGGTAAGATAGAGGTATAATAGGTACATACTGATTTATAAAACGAGGTGAATAACCGATGCGTTTCATTATGACACTGGTATGGGCATTTCTTTTGTCTTTAATGCTCGTATATGTTGTGGGAGCAATGGCCGGAGCAGCGTTTAATTTCAGTCTCAGCCTTCTTTTAACGTTTGTCTTTGCGATTCTGATCTTTTTGTTAAGCTCGCTGATTCCGGACGAACCGGTTGAAAAACATTGAGTCCAAAAGGGGCGGCCGATGAGGTCGCCCCTTTTGGCTTGTGGCATCTTTCATCAATGGCCAAAATGGATACTTCAGCCATGAAGGTGTGAGCGAACAGATCCCCCCGTCTATTTAAGAAGAACGGACAATGAGCTCTCCGTTTTCTTCATCAATCACCGCTTCTTTATTTGGCAAAATATCTCCGGCAATAATCGCCCTTGCCAGCTTAGTCTCTACTTGATGTTGAATGAACCGTTTCAATGGCCGGGCTCCATATACCGGATCGAATCCCTCTTTCGCAATGAGCTTCTTAGCGTTTTCCGTGACTCTAAGATCCAATTCCTGATCTTTCAGTCGTTGTTTTAGTTCACCGAGCAATTTTTCCACAATGGCTTCTACGTTCTCCATCGTCAACGGTTTAAACAAAATAATATCATCCACACGGTTTAAAAATTCCGGGCGAAAGTGATGCTTTAATTCGTTCAATACTTTTTCTTTTGTCTCCGGTTGAATGTCTCCTTCTTCTTTTCGATCTAACAAGTAGGAAGAGCCTAAGTTGGAAGTCATAATGACAACCGTATTTTTGCAATCAACCGTTCTTCCTTGTGAATCCGTGATTCGACCGTCATCCAGCATTTGCAGCAAAATATTAAATACTTCCGGGTGCGCTTTTTCTATTTCATCCAATAAAACAACCGAATAAGGTTTACGGCGAATGGCTTCCGTAAGTTGGCCCCCTTCTTCATAGCCGACATATCCAGGAGGAGCACCGATTAAACGCGAAACAGAAAATTTTTCCATATACTCGGACATATCGATCCGAATCATTTGCTCTTCGCTATCGAATAATGCCTCTGCGAGTGTCTTTGCCAGCTCTGTTTTTCCGACGCCTGTCGGACCAAGAAATAAAAACGATCCGATCGGACGATTTGGGTCTTTAATTCCCGCTCTTGCCCTTAGTACAGCATCACTCACCAGCTTCACTGCTTCTTCTTGGCCGATTACTCTGTTTTGGAGAATTTGTTCTAATCGCAGTAATTTCTCTCTTTCTCCTTCCACAAGCTTGGTAACGGGTATGCCTGTCCAACGGGAAACGATCCCCGCAATTTCTTCTTCTGTCACCTCTTCCCGAAGAAGCCGATTCTCGTCCTGTTTCGTTGCGGCTTCGTTTTCCAGTTCCTTCAGTTCTTTTTCTACTTGGGGAATTCTTCCATGGCGCAATTCAGCTGCTTTATTTAAGTCATATTGGTTCTCCGCCAATTCCAGCTCCCTGCGAAGTCTTTCCAACAGTTCGCGTTTTTCCTGAACTTTTTGAATAGCCTCTTTCTCTTTCTGCCATCTTGCCCGCATTTCGTTCGCTGTTTCTCTTAAATCCGCCAATTCTTTTCTTAATATCTCAAGGCGTGCTTTGCTGGCATCATCCGTCTCCTTCATTAAGGCAGCTTCTTCAATTTCAAGCTGCATCACTCTTCTCGTCACTTCGTCCAATTCTGTCGGCATCGAATCGATTTCCGTCCTGATCAAAGCGCACGCTTCATCAACCAAGTCAATCGCCTTATCAGGAAGAAACCGATCGGAAATATAACGGTTAGAAAGCGTTGCGGCGGCTACAAGAGCCCTATCATGGATATTAACGCCGTGGTGAATTTCAAACCGTTCCTTTAAGCCCCGTAATATCGAAATCGTATCTTCCACTGTTGGTTCTTGAACGAGAACTTGCTGGAAACGACGTTCAAGCGCCGGATCTTTTTCAATATATTGACGGTATTCATCCAATGTTGTGGCCCCAATACA
Source organism: Bacillus sp. FSL W8-0223 (assembly GCF_038006805.1). Taxonomy (NCBI): domain Bacteria; kingdom Bacillati; phylum Bacillota; class Bacilli; order Caryophanales; family Bacillaceae; genus Bacillus; species Bacillus sp. FSL W8-0223. The sequence goes on along the minus strand of NZ_JBBOVX010000001.1, from coordinate 1,036,935 downwards.
ATGGAGTTCGCCTCTCGCCAGCATCGGTTTCAACATATTCCCTGCATCCATGGCTCCCTCTGTTTTTCCGGCGCCCACAATCGTATGCAGTTCATCAATAAACAACAATATTTTCCCTTCGCTTTTCTTAACCGCATTTAAAACCGCTTTTAACCTTTCTTCAAACTCGCCCCGAAATTTGGCTCCAGCGATCAGCGCGCTCATATCCAAAGCAAAAATGGTTTTATCTTTCAATCCTTCAGGGACATCTTTGCGGACAATCCTTTGGGCAAGGCCTTCCACAATCGCGGTCTTCCCAACACCCGGTTCACCGATTAAAACCGGATTATTCTTCGTTTTCCGAGACAGAATCCGGATCACATGGCGAATTTCGCTGTCCCTGCCAATGACAGGATCCATTTTTCCTTGTCTCGCTTCCTCGACAAGATCCCGTCCGTATTTTTTCAATGCTTCATAGACGGCTTCCGGATTTTGGGTTGCCACTTTTTCATTCCCCCTTATCTCTTTAATAACAGCAGCCAACTGCGACTTTGACACTTGATGTTTATGTAAAAACTGTTTCCAGTTGTGATCCGGTAAATCCATGCTTGCCAAAACCACATGTTCTACCGAAAGATAATCATCCTTCCATTGCTCCCGCACCTTGTCTGCTTTTTGAAAAAGCATCTGCAGATGATTAGAAAGATAGGCGCCGTACTGGACGCCTTCTCCGCTGACTTTGGGGCATTCGTCCAACCGCTTTTGAAAATAATGGATGATTTCTTCTTTAGACAACCCGACCCGCTCAAAAATATGGGCCATTAAACTATCGCTTTTGTTCAATAACGCATAAAACAGATGAGGTAAGTCCATTTCTGTATTTTGTTGTTGCTCTGCCAATTTTTGAGCTTCCGCCATTCCTTCCTGAAGCGCATACGTCATCCGCTGGATATCCATATGGGTCCCTCCATCCGTTTTTCATTCCTTTTTCCAACATTCATTATTCACTTTTCCGATTTAACTGTAAAGCCATCCGTCTCCGGATGGCTTGCTTGTCGTACATTACGGTTTCCGTTTATACGTCCATATTCGTTCGTCATTTGAGTTTTCCGGGAATCGGTCGCCTTTTGCCAATTTGATTTGCTTTGGATTCACCACATTGCTTCCCGTATCCCCTACTTCTACATAAATTCCGTTATTCGGCGCTTTTTCTCCGGGATGAAATTGCCTTTTTTGTCCCAACGCATGCCCCTCCGCATAAACGACGTTGTTTTTTGACGCATATTTGCGCCTGTACATAGAATTTGCCTCCCGCCATTATCTATACACGGTTATTTCCGTCATCCATTCCAACCATTATCATTACTCCGTTGTTTCTAATAAAAAACACATGCGAGAAAATGAATATAAAAGGTGCCCAACCTTTAGATAGAAGGAGCAAATATTTTTGCCAGGACGACAATAATGGACGAATCATTTGTCGGATGGTTCATTCATTTACAGAAAAAACACCTGCGCACCAATGCGCAGGTGGTTATTCTTACTCATCAGTTCCACTTCTATAAACGATTTTCTTTGGAACTATACAAAGATTTATTGATTAATCAGGAATTCCTAATGCGATTTTAGCGTAGCGAGACATTCGATCTTTTGTCCACGGTGGATTCCAAACGATATTCACATCGACATCCTTAATTTCAGGAATATCGCTCAACGCATATTTCACTTGATCCACAATGGTGGAAGCAAGCGGACATCCCATTGCTGTCAAAGTCATCGTGATCGTTGCTTTTCCTTCTTCGTCCATATCTATACCATAAACTAGGCCAAGATTCACAACATCAATGCCGATTTCCGGATCGATGACCTGTTCAAGTGCACCGAGAATATTCTCTTTTAAAGCCTCATCCACTTCCCTCACTCCTTTTTCGTTATTTAACACTATTTTAATCAAAACCTACGGTAGTAATCAAATCATTCATTCTGATTACAGTTTTTCGGAAAACCATTCCACTGTTTTTAATACTCCGGAACGAGACACTTTATGGCCGCTTTGTTCGTCCAGCATAAAAAAGAGGTCTTCGGGATGATTTTCATATTGATCCCGGTTGGACAAATAAAAATCATAGGCATTTTGAAAAGGAACGATCGGGTCATTTTTTCCGTGCCAAAACATCAAAGGACGCCCTTTGAGTTTTTCCGGCTGCTGGCTTAAATCGTAGGTCCGCAGCCTATTAAAGGTTTTTTCCAGTTCCTTTTCCGTAAAAGGAATATGGTATCCACGCTTTTGAATTTCGCTGATTTGCCAGCGGGCATAATCCTCATACACCGGGGACCCCATCAAACTGACGGCCGCCTTAATCCAAGAATATTGCGTTAAAGCTCCTAAAGTCACAATTCCTCCCATAGATGTGCCGGCAACGCCAATCCGGCCCTCATCTATCCTTTGTTCATAATGATTTTTAATCGCTTCTATTTCTTGGATGGTGTTTACCACAATGTCCCAAAATCGATACGTTAGCTCCCTTTCCGATATGGATTCTTCCCGCTCTCCATGAAAAGAGGCTTCCGGCAAAACAACCCGATATCCTTTTTCGCTTAGATAATAAGCGTAATGAAGATTATGTTCTTTTGCACTTTGAAAACCATGGATGAATATGATGAACGGTATTTTTTGATCCAACAATGATTGTTTCACTACATGCAAGACCGGAATATTGTTCACATATTCGTGTATTTTCGAACGATCATCATTTTGACGAATCCTCCCTTCCCTTTCTTTATGTATCATAATCGAGAGTCCAAAAATTTCCTATACTTTTTTCATTTTTCTTATTTCTTCGTTCGTCATGTTGAATCAATTTTATGAATAGATTAAAAACAACCTAATCTGACAGAGTGGTGGGTAAAAAAAAGGGACTTTTGCAAATGATTCATGACATAAAATGCGATTCCTCAGGCCGATCGATGATGACCAAAAAAACATTCTCGCACCCATGAACGAACGATGCAGGAGCTGGAAAGGCAGGGAGAAAGTACGTGTGTGGAGCACTAGATGATGAGGAACAATGTAAAAGAACGAATTTTCGTTCATCAATAAAAAGGGGTGGATCGAATGGGCAAACGGAATAAATCAAAACGATTTATCCATGACGGGAAAAACTCCGTTCAACAACATGCGTTGAAAATTCCCTACCATATGACATATGCCGAAGCAGAAGCCGCAAAAATGAACAGTTTCCGAAATGACATAGAAGAAATTTAGCTACGATATCATCACGAACTTTCAGCTGAACTAAAAAACGTCAAGGAAATACAATACTTGTCTAACGAAATACACCCTTTCTTAATACCAGCCTTCAAGCCGCGCAAGGGGCCCGTCATTCATACAGGACGGAGCCTGCTTGAGCGGCTCATATCACAGTCCTGCTTGAACGGGCCCAAACTCTTCCTCATCCAATTTTATGGAAAAGATTTGCTGCTGTTTATAATGCGAACGGCGATACATATAGATTCCACTGTCTGGAATTCAGCTTGATGTTTTAGTCTTTTCGGAAGAAGCCGACCACTTCCGCTGTTTCCACAATATTGGTAAAAGCCTTGGGGTCGACACTTTGAATGATTTTTTTCAAATCGTACAATTCATAGCGTGTGATCACGATCATCATCATTTGTTTCTCTTTATTGGAAAAAGCCCCTTTCGCCGGAACAACCGTTATTCCTCTGACCAGTTTTCTGTAAATCGCTTGTTTCATTTCTTCCGGCTTGTCCGTGACAATCATGGCTGTCAATTTTGCGTATCGAGTATGGATCGCATCAATGATTCGGGTGGAAACGTATAAAGAAACAATCGTATAAAGCGCTTTTTCCCATCCAAATACGTATCCCGCTGTCAAAACAATAGCCCCATTCATCAGAAAAAAATAAGTGCCAACCGGCTTATCTTTCATGCGGGAAAGGACCATCGCGATAATATCAAGACCTCCAGTGGAGGCCCCGTATTTAAGTGTCAAACCGATCCCGACAGCCGCTATCACGCCTCCAAAAACAGCATTCAGTAAAATATCATGAGACAACGCTTTAACCGGGAGAAACTGAAGAAAAAAAGACATCAACACTACAGAGAGAAAGCTGTAACAGGTGAAAGATTTTCCAACTTTTTTCCAACCCAAAATGGCCACCGGAATATTTAAAATCAATAAAAAGATACCTGTCGAAATGTGAATCTTCGTAAACTCCTGCAAAAGATTGGACAATAATTGCGAAATACCGGTAAAACCGCTAGAATATACGTTTGCTGGAATTAAAAATAAATTCATTGCCAGTGCGTTTAAAAAAGCACCGAATACGACAATTACGATTTTTTTTGCCTCATTCCCTATTTTGATGGTATCCATTTTGTTTCCTCCTGATTGATCTTGCCTGATGTACTTATTCACCTTATGCTCTTTCCATAAGCATTGTCAAGGGGCAAAAGAATAGATACACTAAGGTTAACAACTTTTGATTGGTAGGTGATTATATATGGCAATTCGTTTATTTACCGACAGCGGCAGTGATCTTCCGCTTTCTTTTTTTCAGGAGCATTCCGTTACGTTAATACCGTTGATCGTTCAATTAGAAAACAAGGCATATGAAGATATCCTTTCAATTGATCCCAAAACCATTCATGATGCGATTCGGAATGGAGCATCTCCCAGTACTTCACAGCCTTCTCCCGAGGTTTTTATGAAGCATTTTACAGAGCTGGCTGAAAGCGGAGATTCAGGGATTTATATTGCTTTTTCCTCCGAATTATCCGGTACCTATCAAACGGCGGTCATGATCCGGGATCAAGTGAAAGAAACTTATCCATCCCTTGATCTCACCATTATTGACTCTAAATGTGCGTCTCTCGGCCAAGGGCTGGCAGTGATCGAAGCCGCTAAAATGTTAGAAAGCGGCGCCTCAAAAGAATCCATTGTCGAAGAGATCACATTCCGCTGCCGGCATATGGAGCATCTTTTTACGGTAGAAGATTTAGATTTTCTGGCAAGAGGCGGAAGATTATCCCGGGCCTCCGCTTTCTTAGGTGGTCTCCTAAATATCAAGCCGCTTCTGCATGTGGAGGACGGAAAATTAGTGCCGATCGAAAAAATCCGAGGCCGAAAAAAACTGTTCAAGCGGATGCTTGATTTAATGGAAGAGCGCGGAGCGGATCTTTCATCCCAAATGATTGGAATCAGTCACGGCGACGACGAACAAACCGCGCTTGAAGTAAAACAAATGATCGAAGAGCGCTTTAGCTGCCGGCATTTTTTCATTCACTCAATCGGAGGAGCCATCGGTTCCCACGCCGGGCCTGGCACTTTGGCTATTTTCTTTTTGAACGAACTTAGAAAAAGCGACTTTTAATATGTCATCAACACTAAAGATCTAACATATTCCGTTCTCCGTTCCTGTTACACATATTATCAACTTTTTGGGTGATACTATCCCTGAAAATGTGAAGGAAGGAGAAAAATCATGCCAAGAACATCCGACAATGACAAAAAAGCAAGAGATCGGCAAGCATCTCGTGAAGAAAAGAACATTTTAGAAGAGAAAAACCGAGAAGCAGGGAAAAACCAATACTCGAAAAAAACCGATCATTTATGATCGACCTTTCTCTTATGGTGTCTTTACAGACCGTCGTGATTGCTAAAGGGGCCGCATCCAGCGTTTTTCTCACCTGGATGTGGCCCCCCTTTATTGATTGTGATTTTGCAATTTGTTTACTATAATGGAAAAAATCGTTTATAGTCGGAGGTTGTTTCATGGCAAAAGAGAATTCGTTTGACATTGTATCAAAAGTGGATTTTTCGGAAGTTACAAACGCAATCAACATTGCACTAAAAGAAATCCAAAACCGCTATGATTTTAAAGGTAGCAAAAGCGATATTTCGCTTGAAAAAGATGAGCTGGTACTAGTCTCAGATGACGAGTTTAAACTCAATCAATTAAAAGACGTTCTTTTAAGCAAATTAATTAAACGAGGCGTACCCATTAAAAATATCGATTATGGCAAAATCGAAGGAGCTTCCGGCGGTACAGTACGCCAACGGGCAAAATTGATACAAGGGATCGATAAAGAAAACGCCAAAAAAATAAACACAATTGTAAAAAATTCAGGTTTAAAGGTAAAATCACAAATTCAAGAAGATCAAATCCGTATCACGGGTAAAAACAAAGATGACCTGCAAAAAATCATCGCTGCCATCCGTGAAGCGGATCTTCCGATCGATGTCCAATTTGTCAACTTCCGGTGAAGGCGAAACATCCATCATCACGTTTTCAGCATATGCCGGTTATAAGAATCAGATTATTTATTCCCAATCGTTTGATTGGGAATTTTTTAGTTCTGATCCTATTCTTTTGTGCAAATTTTTTTCATCCCCACAGATATATTTTGTCGAGCCGATTACACAGGTTTGATGCCGATAAAGACGAACTGTTTTAACTTGTTATATGAACAATAAATTTTTGTAGAAATCAAAATGAAAAAGATCTCGGATAATGTCCTATGAATGTGGAAGTTGCTTACAATCGAGAGAAAGAATTATAAATGTTGATATGGTTTTGCCTTAATTCGATATTTTTTTAGCTTCCTGACAACATTGGATTGGCTGATTCCTAAGAATTCCGCCATTTCGTATGTTGTTTTACATTGCTTAACGGCACGTCTTAGCCACAAAATTTCTACTTCTTCCATTGCTTCTCGTAAAGTTTTCCCTTTCATGTTTTTCAATAATAAAGAATCTGTTTTCTGTGTACGATCCATTTGAATGTCCGATGGTAGATTGTCTGGATGGATGATATTGGTTTCCGAAGTAATCACAAGGCGTTCCATCATATTTTGAAGTTCCCGCACATTTCCCGGCCAGTGGTAATGAATAAGCTTATCAATCGTTGCAGGATGAAGAGATTTTCTCATACGATACTTTTCATTGAATTTTTGCAAGTAGTAATAGGCCAGCATTGCAATATCCTCTTTCCGTTCCCTTAAAGGAGGTATGGTGATCGAGATGACACTTAATCTGTAAAAAAGATCTTGTCGAAACGAGCCATGTTTTATCATTTCCGATAAATTTTGATTGGTTGAAGTAATTAAACGGAAATCGACTTTTTTCGGTCTTACTCCTCCAATTAGAATGACTTCTTTATCTTGAATCACTTTTAACAATTTTGACTGCATAGATAAAGGAATTTCACCGATTTCATCAAGAAATAATGTCCCTTGATCAGCTAGTTCGATTAACCCCGTCTTGCCCTTTTTACTGGCTCCTGTAAAAGAACCAGGTTCATATCCAAACATCTCAGACTCAAATAAAGATTCGGGAATCGCACTGCAGTTTACATCGATAAAAGCTTCATTTGCTCTTTCACTTGCTTGATGAAGTGCACGAGCAAAGTGAGTTTTTCCAACACCGGATTCACCTAAAAAGACAACCGAAGCATCTGTTTTGGCAACACGCTTAATGAGCTGCCAGATTTGCTGGATGGCTTTGCTTTTCAGAATAGTATTGCCTTCGATTTGTTCATTGTCTCGAAGTTCTTGAATTTCCGTTTCATATCTTTCAATCTTTTTTTGTAATTGTTTAAATTTCTCTTTTAATTGTTCGATTTCCGTTAAATCATGTGAAAAGCTGATTACCCGAATAATTTCATTCGATCGATCAAAAATGGGAAGACCGATAGCCATAACAGAACGCCCGGTTTTTGTATTTTGCATGACGCGCACTTCTTTCCTCTCGTTTAAAACTTTTATCGTAACGGAAGGAGAAAAAATATGATCTTCTTCAAGCTGATAAACAGACTTTCCAATTAAATCATCAGTGCTGCTTCCATAAATGGCGTAGTTATTGGGGCTGGCGCGCAGCACAACGCCATTTCCGTCTGTAATCACAATATTATCTTTTGATTTTTTTACAATCGCATCCAGTTCAAGCTCAAGTATTTCGGACTGCATATCCATTAGACAATCTCACCTTTTCAAAACATTTCAATAAATATTGTTAATATTATATAAAATCAGAATATAACGATCAATTTTCAAATGAATTATTTTTATTTCCGTTCCAAATCGTAATCTGTTCAACGGTTTGTGTTTAAAAGCAATTTTTATGTAAACTCACGAGCGATTTGTCAGATAATCTCACATAAAATCGATAAATGTCGTTCATGTGTCGATGAAATACTTTAAAATTTTTATCTCTTCCTCTGTTTTTGAAAAATAGGATTTAATAATTAAAAGAAATTCAGCCGTTTAAAGCATAAGTATTCCCCCGATCAGCCATCCTACATAAAAAAGATGGTTCATATTCCTTCTCAGTTGGTGAAGTTAGATGAATAAAGTCATACAAATATACAGCATGGATATTAAAAATATTGTGAAAAACTGGGCTGCTTCTGTGATCATTTTGGCTCTTATCATTCTTCCTTCTTTTTATGCTTGGTTCAATATTAAGGCGTCTTGGGATCCGTATGGCCATACAAAAGGGATTGCGGTTGCGATAACCAATAATGACAAAGGCACCACATTACAAGGTCGCTATTTGAACGTTGGAAATGAAGTAGTCCAATCACTGAAAAAAAATCAAGCTTTAGGATGGAGATTTGTCGATGAAGAGGAAGCTTTACAAGGGGTAAAAACAGGCCATTATTATGCCAGCCTTATCATTCCTCAAGATTTTTCCGATAAACTCACGTCGATTTTAAAGGAAACACCCGAAAAACCCGTGATCAAGTTTACGGTCAATGAAAAATTGAATGCAATTGCCCCGAAAATGACGAAAACGGGAGCAAGCACGATCGTCGAAAATATAAATGAAGAATTTATCAAAACATCCAGCAAAGCCCTTTTCACCGTTTTTAATCAATTAGGCATAGAATTGGAGAGGGAATTAGGTACAATAGAACATTTAAAGCATTTTCTTTTTTTCTTAGAAGCAAAGCTTCCGGAAATTCATCAAGCGGTGGATACAGCTTATGAAGATGCCGTAAAAGCACAATCGATTGTCCGAAAAGCTCAAAATGCATTGCCGGTTGTTTCCGTGTTGACCAAAGATGGAATGCAGTTTTCTAACGGACTGTCAACCTTTCTCATAACTACTAGAAACACTTTAAAGAAATCCGAACCAACCATAAAGCAGGATTTGATCACGCTAGAGCAAACAGCTATGACGTTGCATGATGTTTACGACACACTTCAAAACCAGCCCATTTCCCTTTCAAAGTTGCAGTCGGATGCCGATCAATTACAGCATCGTTTAGAACGAGGCATCGATTTAATCGACAGTTTGACAAATGTAATGGAAAACATGAATCACCTTGGCCATTCGCAAGAACTGAATCCAATAATCAATAAACTCCAACAAGTCAAGAGTCAGTTTCAAACCGAAATTCGTCTAAGCAATGAAGCGTTGGATCTAGTCAAAAGAGGAGAAAATCCTGGATCTGATCTGTTATCGCGTCTTGATGAGCTCTCTCAACAGTCTTCTGATACTTTATCCAACTTAATGGCGAACTATGATTCTGTCGTAGTTCCCGCTGTTCGAAACGCTATTTCTCGTGCGATCAGGGACAATCAATATGCCGGCCAGTTATTGAAAGAAGCCAACGCAAGCTTGCCGGATGCCTATAAAATAGCAGCCGATGCTTCGAAGGGGATTCATTTTGGGATAGAAGAGATCTCCTTCGCCCAAACACACTTGCCCGAGTCTGAACGAAAGATAAGAGAAATGGCAAACAGAATACGGGATTTTGAGCAAAAACATAATATCCATCAAATCATTCAGCTGTTAAAAAATGATGTGGAAAAAGAAAGTGATTTTTTCAAGAAACCGGTGCTGTTGGAAGAACATCCCCTCTTTCCTATTCCTAATTACGGATCCGGCATGTCCCCCTTTTATACAGTGTTATCATTTTGGGTAGGGGCCATGCTGTTAATATCGTTATTATCCGTTGATGTTACCAGCAGCGAAAACTATAAAAGCTGGCAAGTATATTTTGGCCGCTTGCTTACCTTTTGGACGATTGCCTTGCTGCAATCCCTCGTTGTATCAATCGGAGATTTATATATTCTCCACGTTTTTGTGAAAGAAAAAACGATGTTCGTACTGTTCAGTGTATTCATCGCCTCAATTTTTATTTTCATCGTCTATACATTGGTCTCAATGTTTGGCAATGTCGGGAAGGCATTAGGAATCATATTGCTTGTTTTTCAAATTTCTGCATCAGGCGGAACGTTTCCCATTCAAGTTGCCCCGCCTTTTTTTCAAAAGATCCATCCATTTTTGCCTTTTACTTATGCTATCAGCTTATTGCGGGAATCCGTTGGCGGGATGCTGCCGGATATCGTAAGAAAGGATCTATTCATCTTGTCCATTTACGGTTTGATGATGTTCGTATTCGGAATGACATTGAAAGCTCCTCTATACCGATTAAGCAAAGTCTTTGTTCAAAAAGTCAAACAAAGTCATCTGATCCATTGAACATCGTTCTAAAAAACGATGCCAAAAAATGAATGAATACCGCATGAATCAGGAATCTCTTTCAACCGTTGTTGCCAAAGGATTTCGCTCCAATATCATTTGCAGCATAAACTGAATTTTTTAATTTAGAGAGCACTAGTCGAAGGCTTTTATTCATCATACCGATCTTCATATAGATCCTTTCTTATTTTGGATGCTAAATATATTGAAGGGAGCCTGCCTGAGCCGGGCCCCCTCTATTTTTTGTTATCGATCTACAATTTGAATATGATAATCTTGAAACCAAACATGAATTTGACCGAGATGCGCCAAAAGCTGAGGCCCTGTCATTAATTGGCCGTACCATGGCACTTGAAAAGCCCTTCCTTCTGTTTCAACCAGTTCTTCCAATGTTTTTTTATCCAACAGTTCATGCAAAATGCTCGACCGGTCCTCCAACAGTTGAGAAACCCATTCTTTTACAATTTTTGTATAAACGGGATGATGGGTTTTAGGATACGGGCTCTTTTTACGATAGAGCACTTCTTCAGGTAAAATCCCTTCCAACGCTTTACGAAGTAATCCTTTTTCCCTGTTGCCGTACATTTTCATTTCCCACGGAATATTCCAAACATATTCCACCAAGCGATGATCAGCGTATGGAACCCTTACTTCCAGACTGGCTCCCATACTCATCCGGTCTTTTCTGTCCAAAAGTACCGGCATAAACCAAGTCAAATTCAAATAAAACAATTCCCTTCTTCTCGCATCAATCGAATTTTCCCCTTCTAAAACAGGAACCTCTTTCACCGCTTCTCGATATTGATGGAGCACAAATTCTTTTAAGTTTAATTTTTTCCTCCATTCATCATTTAACAGCTGTTCTCTTTCATTCGTTGCTCTCATCCACGGGAAACCTTCGCGATTAAAATCGTCCGATCGATGAAACCAAGGATATCCTCCGAAAATTTCGTCTGCGCATTCCCCTGATAACCCGACGACAAAACTTTTTTTAATTTCTTGTGAAAACCATAACAAAGAAGAATCAACATCTGCCATTCCCGGAAGATCTCTAGCATGAACGGCAGCCGGCAAATAATTTTTCAACGTTTCCTGTGAGATGACGCAATTATGGTGAATCGTCCCTAAATGGTCGGAAACTAGTTTAATCCATGGACCGTCTGCATTAGGCTGAAAATCATTGGCTTGAAAAAATTGGTCATTCTCTTCATAATCGATGGAATAAGTGTGAAGAGTGCCTTTCCGTTTTTCCTTAAACGAGCGTGAAGCAATGGCCGTGATGGCGCTGGAATCGACTCCCCCTGATAAAAACGTACAAAGCGGTACGTCCGATACGAGTTGGCGAGTGACCGCATCTTGAACGAGGAAGCGTACTTTTTCAATCGTTTCTTCCATTGAATCTTGGTGAATGTCGCTTTTCACGTTCCAATATCGCCAAATGTTCAGCCCTTCTTTTGAGAAAGCCAAAGCGTGCCCCGGCTTTAATTCTTTTATGTTTCGGAAGACACCTGACCCGGGAATTCGTGCAGGACCAAGACCCATCACTTCCGCCAATCCTTCTCTGTCAATTTCCGCTCTCGTATCCGAATGGGCTAAAATCGCTTTTATCTCCGAACCAAAAACGAAGCTTGATCCGATTAAAGTATAAAAGAGCGGCTTAACACCGACACGATCCCTCGCAAGAAACAGCTTCTCCTTCTCATGATCCCATATGGCAAAAGCAAAAATCCCATTTAAGTATTCCAAACAATCTTCTTTCCATTCTACGAAAGAAGTAAGTAATACCTCTGTGTCAGAGTGGCCTTGAAATGCATATCCTTTTGATAAAAGAACTTTTCTGATATCTTCCGTATTATATAACTCGCCATTGTAGATGATCGTGTACGTTCTTTCGTTGTGTGTTTTCGTCATGGGCTGCCTGCCACCATCAGGATCCACCACAATCAACCGTTTATGGCCAAACAATAGATGATCCTGCTGAAAATAATTCGTCTGATCAGGTCCGCGATTTTGCAATGTTTCTGTCATATTCACGATTTGTTCCGTAAAAGGCCTTAAATTTTTTTTGAAATCTGCCCATCCTGTTATCCCGCACATAGTTGAGTGCCTCCTTTGAAAAAATAGAATGGATATTTGCCTAATCATTCTATTCAAAGGACCCGTTATATGTTCATTGTCCTTTTCCATGAATGAAAAGGTAGGAAATTGTCAATAAATGAAAATATCCGTTTAATACGACAGGAGAATCATCAATGGGAAAGTGGGACAGGAATCAGTTGTTGGAACAACAAATCCGGTCTTATCAACAAGGAGTGGTGGAATATATACGTCAAGAATGGATCTTTTTTGATGACGAAAGTGATGAAGCCATCAATTTAGATTTGTTTGAACAAAAAGAAGTGCAGCTTTACCGCCAACAACAATGGATCCATGGAATTCTTACCGGTGACGGTGCCGTTCAAACTGAATCGAAGCTGATTATGCTGCATGATTCCGATCAGCTGAGGATAAAAAAAAGTCTAGTCTATTCGTTGGAATTGCTGTTGGATGAATTAAACGATGACGCCTTTTTGCACTTCCTTTCCGGATTGAACAGCATGCAGTTTTCCATTTATGACTGTATTTATTGCTATAATCACTTGTCCTTTTTAAATCGGAATGACATTCGTCAAGGAACGAATTTTATCATTTTCGATAACGGTGACCAAATATGCTCCGTACACCATCATTTCAGCTATATGGAAAAAAGAAGCGATCGATTTGAATTAACAATCAATACCGGAAAAAGAATTATTTTAGAAAAACTGGAATAAAAAAATCCCGGAATCATTACGAAAACGGGATTTTTTTCTTTCAAACTTCGTTATTCCGTTTACATACGCTAAAAAAGAGATGGAAACTTCGCCTTACTTAACTTGTCCATCTCCATCTTTACAACATAAATGCCGTTATTTCAAAATCGGATCTCTTTAACGCAAACTTTCAAAAAGCAAATATTCTCTTTTCTAAAAGTGGCCGGACATCGTTTGAAAAGATCCATCCGCTCTTTTTTAAGCGAAGAAATGAAAGCCAAGCGGAAGCTTAAATCCAATATAAAATACGGCAATAAAAGCCAAAATCAGAATGATCCAATAAACCGTTGCACTCTTTCCTTTTTTTAAACGAACCAATGTCATTTCCATCATACCAATCACGATCAATCCAACCAACAGTTTTATTCCGTACAGCATTTCATTGATGGCATGATTCTTCATAAACAGGAACAAACCCGTCAGAAAGACAAATACATAAAATAAGCGCAAGATCATATGCGTTATATTCAAACTTTTTTTGTTTTGACCTCTCGACAGTCCAAGAGCAACGAGAAACAATATAATGGCGATGACCCACGTCGTAATATGCAAATGGGTATTATAAAAAAGAACACTTTCCATGAAGATGTTTCCTCCCTCTTTTTCTTTCATCCTTAAAAGGCTAATCATTTTCAAAACGTTCTTTCCATTCATATGGATTTTAGAAGCTTGAAACACCGTTCACCCAGTGGAATTCGTCGGCAACACCATTTGCCAAAGCAGACTTTTCCTAATCACCGTCGCCGTAATCGGTTAAATGTTCGTCGGCTACTTCAAATTCCCTATTACTGCACTTGGTTTCGCAGTGTTCCGATGCCTTCAATGGTAATTTCAACAACGTCTCCGGCCTTTAAGAGTTTCGGAGGTTGAAAACCAAGGCCTACACCAGCAGGAGTTCCCGTCGCGATCACATCTCCGGGTTCCAATGTCATCCCTTTAGAAAGGGTTTCTATTATTTCTTCAATCGAGAAAATAAAATGTCGTGTATTAGACATTTGCCTCACTTCTCCATTCACTCTTGTTTCTATGCCCAAATTGCCTGGATCCGGCACCTCGTCTTTCGTGACAATCCAAGGTCCCATCGGGCATGAACAGTCAAGGCTTTTTCCCAGAAAATATTGTACATGACGCTTTTGCAAATCCCTTGCCGTCACGTCATTAATGATGGTATACCCGAAGACATAATCTAAAGCTTCTTCTTTTTGAATTCCTTTTCCTTTTTTTCCAATAATAACGGCCAATTCACCTTCATAATCAAGGGCTTCCGTCACATCCGTATAAGCAGGAATCGGATGCAAATGGCCAGTGACGGTTGTCGGTGCTTTCGAAAAAACGATCAGATGTTCAGGCACCCCATCTTTTCCACCCAATTCCACCGCATGATCTCGATAGTTTTTTCCAATGCAAATCACATTTTTTAATGGCCGCGGAATGGGTGCCAACAGTTCCACATCTTCCCATTTGAACGCCCACGGACGGTTGCGTTGACCCTGTTCCCAGTTTAATAGAGTATGTACTTTTTGCAAGAAGAGATCTCCTAATCCTAACGCCTCTACAAGCTGTTCAGGAAGATCGGAATAGCCGTTTCTTTGTTCATCCATTTTTTTTACGTCCAAAATCAATTGTTTTTGTTCATCGTAAACGCCATAGCCATCATATTTCCCCGTACGGAAACTGACCCATTTCATGTCCTTCACCCCCATCTATTTTCCCCGTCATGCTGTTTTTCTGCCGTAGACCAGCATTTTCCACACGTTTTCCAAAGGCCCTTGTTGAAATTTGGAGAGCCACATTTCCGATAAAATCAATTGGATGAGATAAAGGGTAAATGCCAGCCACGAGCCGGTGATTAAATCCATTTTACCATATAAAGCTAATCCATAATGGTAAAAAAGCAAAGACCCTATCAAAGATTGAAATAAATAATTCGTCAACGACATTCTTCCCGCCTGTGCGATCCATTTGCTGTATTTCTGGCCGTATGGATTGCGGACAATGATCATGACAGCTAATGCATAAGCAACGGAAAGCAACGGTCCGCCAAGCGAATCTTGCACATATTGATAAGCCATGTTCTGACCAAAAAAGAACGGAAGCAATTTCAAGAAGATTCCTGCTGCCATGAACATAAGCAGCAAAGTAAGATTGAGCTTTTTATGCTTTTCAATCGATTCAACCAAATGAAGTTTTCCGGCCCCCGCCCCTATCAAAAACATAGGAAAAATAGACAAAAGCACCGAAAAAAAATGAGTCGAGCCGTTGACAGAATACCAATCAACGAGACGCTGCTTCGTAATACTCCAAAAAGAACCGGTACTGTATGCTTGAATAGAATGTTGAATGCCGTTCATATCCGACCAAAAAGCAGTGCTTTCAGGATTTATGATCGATGTCATAATCAATAGAATGCTTAAGAATAAATGCGGAATAAGATATAATACGCTGCCAAATATGATTAAGGTACGTCCTCGTCCTTTCATAAACAAAAGCAAAAGAAAGCCGCATACCGAATAATTCAATAAGATATCTCCAGACCAAATAAATACGATATGAAGAATTCCTGCCACCATCAGCACCAACAGACGTTTTGACTCCAGCAAAAAAAAGTTCTGTTTCAATCTTTCTTGCTGCAAAGACATGCTGTATCCGAACAGCATGGCAAACAACGGATAAAAACTCGCTTGGACCAAAACATCGATCCACGCATAATGGGCATAATCGCTCGGGCTATTCCACCAATGATAAGGATCATAATAAAGATAAGGAGAATGAAATGAAATCATGTTGACTAAGAAAATGCCAAGCAGCGATATCCCTCTCATGACATCCAGCGACAATATCCGCTTATTGGGATGAAGCGGCGTTCTATTTTCCTCCCCCATTACCATTCCTCCAAATCATCATTTTCAAACATTCAGGCAATCCGACCAGTTATTTTTTCTATAGGCTTATGTATCACATCTTCCCGACCCCCACATATAATAAAGCAGAACGCGCAGCTTAGCCAGATGCTGAATCCTTGATTCAGACAATAACAGTCATCAAATTCGAATAGTCTATTGATAATCAAACGGTGAACTTATGATCAGAATCAAGACTCTCAAAAAAGGATGTGAACGGCGATGCCAGCTTATGTGGGTGCCGTTCAAGTGATAAATGTCAGCTCGAGTGGCGTCTTTCATATCGGGGATGTCATACAAATTCGCCCCATTTCCAATACGAAAACCTTTTCCGGCGCCGGATCATTCAATACCGGAGACGGCTTGGCCATTTATAACCAATATTCAGCCACTAACACATTGGACAACGATGGAATCGACCAAGGCATAAACTTTAACCTTTAAAGAGGGATTTTTTATGAATATTTACGTCCAACAATCAATTCAAATTCGTATGATCAAAATCGGCAGCCTGACCAATTCATCCGTACTTCAAATCGGTACGCTCGGCTCCAGTCGGTCTATTGCCAATTTATATAATACCGGCGGTTTTACAGAACCGGCCCCCGAATTGTCACAAAACATTCTCAACAAACCATATTCCTCATTGCCCATACTTGTCCCGCTGCAGCCGCCTACTGCGTAATGTTGAGGTGATAAAATGTATAATTACTCTTCTATTTTCCATCAATTATATCAATATATCGGAGAGCAGCATCAAAAAATTGAAGTGCTGAAACGGGAAATACAATCCATTAAAGATCAATTGCAAGACATGAAAAAGAAGCCGGTTATGAACGTGGAAAAAATGGAATATCGATTTGATCAGTTGAAAGTCGATACGTTAGAAGGGACGTTGAATATTGGTATGAATCCCGCAGATACGGCAGAAATGGCTGATATGGCTCTTCCCTTTTCTGACCAATCGGCCCTGCCTCCGCTTGAGTACGCCCAACTGCTTTTAAACACGTATGCTGCCATGAATGAATATATTAATAATGAACTGCCGGACTGGCTCCGCCATCAGGAAGTTCTTCAAAAACGAAAAGTAGAGCCTTCCGTTTACTCAGTCATCAAAACCGATCTTGCTAAACAATTGCCGGAACGTATACAATTTTATATTCAACAGCTCGCTCACCGTCATAAAGACTCTTCTCTCATACAACAAGAGGTGCTCGAAAAAACAAAATTGGATATTCAACAAGCTATTGTCCGCTTTTTAACTGCCATGCCTGACCAGAAAGGTGGAACATTCAATGAACCTCCAAGTCAGCAATCATGAATTAAAAGTTGCCAATATTAAAATTACTGGTGTATCCAGTTCTTCGCTTGTATTAATTGGAGATGCGAACCAAATCCAACTGTTTTCCGCTTTCGATACCCCTCCGGAAGCTTTGATCGTGGGACCTTTTGTTCCATTTTCACCTAGGGGGTAATCGTCTTATGCCAGTCCGATCTTCTGTAGTAGACAATATTCATTTAACGACTCTTCTCTTCAGTTCGGTTTTCAATATCGGCGATGTCGAAAATATCGCATCAAGAGCCAATGTATTGGCCGTTCAGCATACAAAGCAATTTTTCTTTTTAGATGAATATCCTTTTTTATCTTTTCCGATTTTTTCGGAACCTCTTCATTTTCAGCTTGGAGAACCGGGACACTCAGTCCAAACGTTCCATGTAAACCCCGTCATCCATGTTGGAAATCTTTCCATCATCGGAACATCTGCGTCTGCAGTGATTCAAATTGGTTCGCTAGTTAACGGTGTTTTTGATTCAAGAGTAAAACATATTCGTCATATTGAAAACATTGAAAACGTTAAAAACATGGAGACGAAAAATCTTATGCCAAAGGATGTTTGATATGCCGTCTGTAATCGGATCTGCCCAATTCATACACGTGAGCAACGGAGTGGTGCAATTTGGCGATACCGCTTTTATTTCGCCAAAATCAGCCTCAAGAACGTCGGCAGGCGCCGGCGGTTTTAATACCGGACCATTTATCGTGACCTATTCAGGGCTCAGCACGAATCCAACTATAACAACAAGTGTCTTCGACCAGCCTCTTGCTGGAAATAATTGATCATAAAGATACAGCCGGCTAAAAGCCCCTTCTTTTTACGGCTTTCACCCGGCTTATTGATGATCCGTGAAGCAGATGTGGTTCCTTTCATAATCGGTCGTTTATCTCTATAAGACGGCCACCGTCAAAAAAGTATAAATAGGCTTCAGAAAGCGGCCGCTTTAAAATTTGCTCCACCGCTCTTGTATATAAAGCTATTTGAATACGATAGCGATTTTCCAATACTTGAACAACATCCTTCCCGCCTTTTACGAATCGGTCCATTCGATCTGTTTTATAATCCAACAAAACAAGCTGACCATTCTCCTCGAATAAGCAATCAATGATGCCTTGAACTAAAACGGAATCCGCTACATCCTTCCATTTTTCGTTCAATTCCTTCGCTTCTATCGCCATACTAAATGGCACCTCTCGCCAAATTCGATCAGCGCGGATAAGGCGTTTTCCGACAGAAGTTTCAAAGAAACCTAGAATTTCTTCAATATGAATCGCTTCCGCTTGTTCAGCGGTAATCAATTCTTTCTGTCGCAGCTGAGCAACCAATTCAATGATCGATTCCTTCGTTGGAAAAACGCTTAGCGGAATATGCTGCATGACAGCATGCATGGCCGTTCCTATTTCAGCGGGTGTTAATTTTTTTTCTTGCATAAACTTCGGCCGCTCAAAAATAGGTTTTTCATGTCGGCGAATAAGATCGGTACCAGCTGTTTCGTCAGGCATTTCAAATAATCTTTTCAGTTCGGAAACCGATTGTTTAGAACGAAGCCGCACTGAATCAGCAAATGGATATTTCCACTCCAATTGCTTTGTAATCTCTTTTTGAAATGAAGATTCAAATGGAACGATTTTTCCTTTTTCCACCAGTTCAGCCCATCCGTTTTCTTCTTGACTCTCGTTCGTTACTGTTTCTTTAAACTCATCTTTATGGTAAAGATGGACCAACCATTTTGAAGGATGATGCCAAATTTCTTGTATTTCCGAAGGAGAGTCCGTTTCATCTTCATGAAGTAAACATGCGTCTCTATGACGGACAAGCGCCGGACCGATCCAATCCAAATAACAATTGGCATTGGCCCTGTCGTATTCGCTCAATAACCAGTCTGGCCGGCTTAGTGCCTTTTTCCAAGAAGATATGGCCTTTTCGGCATTTTTTAACGTTCCTATTAAATATAACTTTTCTTTCGCACGGGTTAAGGCAACATATAGCACCCGCATTTCCTCAGCTATTGATTCCAACCTTTTTTTTCTTTTAAAGGCCATTTGAATAATCGTTGGATAACTGATTCTTTTTTCAACATTTACATAGCTGCTGGCAAAACCGTACTCTTTGTCCATTAAATACGATTTTTTAAGATCCTCGAAGTTAAACTGTTTGCCAAGACCGGCCACAAAGACGACAGGAAATTCCAGTCCTTTGCTTGCATGTATCGTCATAAGTCGAACGACATCTTCTTGTTCGCTAAGAGCTCGTGCAGCTCCTAAATCGTCCCCGCGTTCATTCATCCGTTCAATAAAGCGCAAAAACCGGAACAGCCCTCGAAACGATGTGCTTTCATATTGGCGAGCGCGATCGTATAATGCCCTTAAATTGGCTTGCCGCTGTTTGCCTCCAGGGAGCCCGCCCACAAATTCATAAAATCCTGTATCACGATATAGCTGCCAGATCAGTTCTGAAAGACTTCCCGTACGTGCCTTCGATCTCCATTTAGGAAGCTCTTTTGCAAATAAACTCACTTTTTCATGGAGTTCTTCTTCAGACGGTTTCGGAACCGCTTGAATAAAGGCTTTTAGTGCATCATAATAGCTTCCTTTTTTAGAATGAAGGCGGATTTTTGCCAATTCATCTTCTGAACAGTTTACGATCGGCGAGCGAAGAACGGAAGCAAGAGGTATATCTTGATAAGGATTGTCGATGACTTTTAAAAGAGACATCATAATAGCGATTTCCGTCGCATTGAAATATCCAGTAGACAAATCGGCATAAACGGGTATTCCGGCCTTTTTAAATTCTTCCATGATCTCTGGCGCCCACGTCATGGACCGCAATAAAATAACGATATCCCGGTATTGGATCGGGCGATGAGTTTGCGTTTTCGGATCAAAAATAGGTTTTCGTTCCAAAATTAATTCCCGGATTTTCCCCGCCATCCATCGCGACTCGATTTGCGATTGCTCCAAATCTTCTTCGTCGAATAAAGCTTGATCCGCATATTCCTCGGTCGAAACAGCGCGTTCCTGTTTTTCTCCTTGGTCCATCAAGACCACTTCTACCGGATATTCTTCCTCTTCAGGATAAGATGAACCTTTAACAAGTTCCGCCTGTTCATCGTATTCAATTTCTCCCACTTTAGCACCCATGATCTGTTTAAAAAGAAAATTCGTTCCTGCAAGGACTTCATACCGGCTGCGAAAATTTTTCGAAAGGTCGATTTTTAGCCCGCTTCCTTCCCCGTCTGCCGTAAACCGGCGGTATTTCTCTAAGAACAGATTTGGTTCTGCCAGTCGGAAACGATAAATAGACTGCTTCACATCTCCAACCATAAACAAATTTCCGTCTGTCTCCGGTCTCTTGGAAACGAGTTGAAGAATGGCTTCTTGAACTAGATTCGTATCTTGATATTCATCCACCAATACTTCTTTGAATCGATGTTGATAATACAAAGCGGCTTCCGAAGGTACTCGCTCGCCATTAGATTCCGATTCCGTCAAAATCGCCAAGCAATAATGTTCCAGGTCGGAGAAATCGACCAGCCCTTTTTCTCTCTTTTTTTCTTGGTAGCGGTTCATAAACGCTTTTACTAAATAAGCCAATGTTTCGACAACGTCTTTCATCTCTTTCAAATCCCGTAAATAGTAGCGAGGATTTCTTGAAAAATAGTCGTCTTTTATCTTTTGTATGATTTTCTTCGCCTGATCCCGTATGTTTTTTGATTCATCCACGAGGGTTTTGTCGTACTCTGATCCTCGGCAGCTTTTTAATCTATCAAAAGTCACGTTTTGAAACTTTTCGTATAAATCTTGCCAAGAATCCTTTGCGGCTAAAAGGCTTTCGACCATCTCCAGATCAATCAAAAAGTTTTCCGCCCGAGGAGCCGGACCACCCGGCCTCTTCGTCAGCTCTAATCCCTCGCGAAGGAGCTGGAAGGCAATTTCCAACTGCAGTCCAATTTCAAATTTCAGTGCCCCTAAAAACGGCAATTCATCTATGGAATCCTCTTCATTCACATCATACATATCGGCTAACTGTTCCAACCATAATTCCGGATTCGGATGAGATTGTGAAAAAAAATACAACTTATTCACTAAATCCTGAAGTTCTGCATCGCTACGGTCGTTGGAAAAAGTTTCAACCAATTGGTAAAAGCGATCGTTTCCTTCTTTTCCGTATTCTTCTTCAAAAAGTTCATCGAGCGCTTCCTCTCGAAGAAGCGTTCCTTCCATATTCTCAACAATCCGAAACGCCGGATCGATATCGATCAAATAGTAAAATTTTTGAATCACTTCTAAGCAAAAAGAATGAAGAGTGGAAATGGACGCTCGGTTCAGAAGGCCTAATTGTTTACGCAAATGCTCTGAATTTGGCTGCTGATTGGCGGCTTCTTCTAAAGCCTGTCCAATTCGATGTTTCATTTCTGCAGCAGAAGCATTTGTAAATGTGACCACCAATAATTCATCCACATCCACCGGATTTTTGCGACTGGTGATTTTTTGGATAATCCGTTCCACCAAGACAGCCGTTTTTCCAGAGCCTGCCGCTGCGGCCACTAATATATCTTGTCCGTCCGCCATGATCGCTTTCCATTGATCGTCTGTCCAACTTACATGATCCGGTTTTAACGGAATTGGATATTTGCCCATCATTGCTCGCCCCTTTCGCGTATCAACTTTAATACATCTTCATCTTTTAGAGGTATGATGATTCGATATCGATTTTCCTCAAAACTTGGGTCAAACTGGCACAGTGAACGGAAAGAACAAAATTCGCAAGGTGTTTTCTTTTTATATTTGTATGGGGCAATATCGATTTTCCCGGAGACAATATCATTGCCGGTCTTTTCATAGAACTTCCGTACATATTTTCTCAGCGATTCAAAATCATTATCAGAAGCTGCTTTTGAACGCGCGTTAAGCGTTCCGTCTTTTTTCAGTCCGGCGGAAATGATGGCCGAATCCCCCGTTTCCAAAGTTTGATCCATCAATCGGACCACGTTCGGATCGCTTAGCACAAGTCCTTTCATTTTGTATTGTTTAAAAATTTCTTCTTCCACCTCGTCCATCGTCAGCATTTTATTCGTTTTCAGCATCGGATTATGGACATGGAAATACAACACTCCGGCAGGCAATGCAGGGGTTCCTATCAACTGTTCCGAATTCGCCAACACAATATCTAAATACGTCAACATTTGAAGAGCAAGACCATAATAAACTTCTGTTAAATCAAGATCCTTGCTGCTGGATTTATAATCAATCACCCTTAAAAATACACTACTGTTTTCTTCCGCTTTATCAACACGATCGATTCTTCCTGCCAGCTCCATTTTGATGCCGTTTTTCAAAGTGAACGTAAAAGGCGGAAGTTCTGCTTTTGGTCCAAATCCTAATTCCAGCCCGATTGGCTCAAACCCGCTTGCCCGTGAATGTTCGCTTAAAATGTAAGAAGCCTTGCTGATAATAGATTCAAGCTTTTTCTTAATATAATGATAGCGGTTCGAACTCAATAAAATTTGATTTTGCAGCTTTGGCGCCAAATATTGAATCGATTCTCTTGCCAATTGCGCACACTGATCTTTCGTCAATGTCTTCCAGCCGAGACCTCTTTTTTTCACTTCATCGGCCATCCATTTTAACGCTCCGTGGAACAGCTCACCGATATCGGGAGCTTCTAAACGGAACACCTCTCGTTCTCGAAGACCGAGCCCGAATCGAGCAAAATGGGAAAACGGACAGCCATGGAAAAGCTCCATTCTCGAAACGCTAGCCAAAATATGGTCTCCGTAAAGCTCTTTGCTTGTTTCCTCTGTTAAATTCTTCGCTTCATTTCGATAAAACAAACTGGACAAAATTCTCCTTGCCTTCCACTTCCAATCTTGGTGGCTCATATAAAAATTGTAGACATCCCACCAAATGGAATACATTGGATAATTCCGTAATTTAAGCTGAATTTGAGACGTTAAATACGAAATAGCCGTCCCCGGATGGGAAATGTAAGACAGTTGATCCTGCTCCTCCAGTTCGGAAGGATCGTTCAACAATAGCTGTTCTTTTATATTCGGATATATTTCCTTCATTCTTTTGATGTAGAGGGAAGGAAGCAAAGCTTTCCCTTCTTCATTAGCGATCGGGTAAGATAGATAAAGTTGTTCAGATGGAGTTGTAAACGCTTTGTAAGCAATAAACTCTTCATTCAGCAACCTGGTTTTGCTCGTTGGTGCAAGCTTCATCCCTAATGAAGCCATCCGTTCCCTCTCTTCATCCGTCAAAATACCTTCCTCTGCCATTTTGGCCGGCAAAACTCCATCGTTCACTCCGACGATAAATGCGGTCTTGATATCCGAAAGACGTGACAATTCCAAATCGGCGATGATGACTTGATCGGCAGATGGTGGAACATTGGTAAATCGCATCGATTCAATGCCCGCTTCGAGGATCGTTGCGAATTTCTTCAGCGTAAAAGGCTGGTCGCCAAGCATCTCTACAAACTCGTCCAGCAATCCAATGATAGCATTCCACGCTTGTTCATGATCACGAGCTGCCAGTAAATCCCCGTTTTCTTCAGCTTCCATACTGAGTCTTTCCAGTTTCGCCGGAATATCCAGTTCCTCAAAATACTTATAAAGCGCCTCGCAAAAATCTCTTCCGTTTTTCGCTTGACGAAACCGTCGATCGAGCCGTAAAACAGGCGTTCGAATCATAGCCCGCAATTCGTTTATTTCTTCCTCTATTGCCCGCTCCTCGTCCGTTTGCGGTGCGTCCGTCAGCTCAAGTCCTCTGTATCTTCTGTAAACCCAGCGTTTTTTTGTTGTCCACAGTTCCCCTTTCACTCCGTGAGCCAAACAATAGTTTTCAAACCGGTCTATTTTTTCTCTTATCTGCTCTGCTTTCATCTTGAAAGGATAAAGAAGCTCTGTTTTGACAGCGCGAAAAACCGGTTCATAACGCCAAAAGCTAGTTAAAATTTCAAGACTGGAACGAATCAATTCAATAAAAGGATGATTTAACATGGTTCTTTTTTGATCAATAAAAAACGGAATCTCGTAGTCATAAAAAATAGTTTCAATCAATTCCTGATAATCTTGTCCGTTTCTGACCAACACTGCTATCTCTTTATAACGATGATGATGTTCACGGACAAGTCTTCGGATTTCTCTTGCCACTCCTTCAATCTCTGCTCTCCTGTTCGCCGCCTCGAAAACAACGGGCGCGCCTTCCCCAATAAACGGCTTGGCCGGCCTTTTGTCAAAAAAGCGTTCCAAATGAATAAGACTCTGTTCCTTGCTGCGAACAAACTCCGTCATCATGATATTTTCTGTCGATATCCCGGAATCGCGGGCCATTTTCCACAAGGAAGCATAAGTTTCGCCAGTCATCCGGAACAAATCCGTTTCTCGCGGAAGTTCTTCTGAATAAGGACGGTCCAGTGTCAGCGCAATCGAAACTTGAGATGCAGCTTTCATCAATTCGTAGATCACCAAGTATTCTTGGGGAGTAAAACTGTGGAATCCATCGATATAAATTTGAGCGTCTTGCAAATACTCCGACTTTTGGATGGACTCCGCCAATAATTGAAAATAATCCTCCGATGCAATATAGCGGTCAACGAGATGATTTTCAAACTCTTCGTAAATCAAGTGGAGATCGTGCAATTTATCAATCAAAAGCTGGGCCTCTCCATTTTCCTCAAACTCCGTTCTCCTGGCCGCAAGTTCATCAGTGCCAACGCAATAGCGTTTCAGTTCAATAAGCGCTTTTTCCACATGCTGAATAAACCCCGATTTGTCTGCTGCTTTAGCAAAAAGCCGCAGATTCTCTTTTCTTTCTTCGATGATTTTTCGAATCAGCATATTTAAACCGGCTGAAGACAAGTGAATCCGAGCGAATCCTCCCGTTTCTTGAAGAACTTTCCATGCAAGACGCGAAAAACTATAAACTTGAGCACGCATCATGCCGTTCAATCCCGGAGTATTCACAAGCGTATATTCGGATAAAAAAGTCATTTGATCAGGGACTATATAAATAATCGGCTTTCCAGATGGATTTTCGATTAATTGGTGAGTAATTTCATCTATTATGAACTTCGTTTTTCCGGTTCCGGAACGTCCTAAAATAAAACGAACAGACATGCGATCACCTCTCCGGTTTTATGGTACCTTGACTGTCATACCCATTATAATACATTAAAAAAACGCCGTATCTCTTTTTGAAATAACCTAATTCTTTGTTTTGTCCGGTCATTGATTCCTGTCATTCGTACCAACATCTATTGTTACCAGAATAACAAACATACGTTCGTATTGTCAAATACAATCTTGTTCTACACATAAATTTCACTTTTAAAGAATTATCCGGTTCGACAAAAAGGAAAGTTTATTAAAGGGGAACCGCAGCTGAATATGGCAGATTTATCTATCACCTTTGCAAAAGTGATCTCGAGTCCTAACCGATCTTATTGTGAGCGGAAAAACAGAACGATTCTCATACGCATACAGTTATTTTGTTATTTTTTGCGCTGCTGGGAATATTGCAGCATGACTGGTACAAAAAGAGGTTGCAAAAAAAAACGGAGCCTGCAGGATCCTGAGGTTTTACGGACGACTAAAATCGTGGATGGAAGAAGGAATCACGAAGGGGTGATAATGAAATAGCCAAACGAAATCAATGCATTTTTGCTCTCTGTTCCTACCAACATAGATTTTATACTCCGGATTATGATCAGATGCTACTATACGATCCACAGTCATGAAACAGCAGTTTAAGCTAAACCTTACTGAGAAATTAAAAGCCGTTGTCAAAGCATGTATCCAGCCGATTCAAAGAGAGGCGGCAAGCGGGTGTTGTTTCAGAACAGAGAGTAGATGCTGTGCATGCCACATAGCCGGAAAGTAAAATTTTTCATTTGAAAGGTTCTCATAATTCTTATGAAATGCAATATTTGCTATTGTTTTTCCGTCATTCCAATTGCGGAGGGAAGACTCCAACAAGAAAAGGGCTCCTGCGTCAAGCCAGACTGCCAAGGATTTCAGTTTATCCGCTAATATTTCAGGCAATTCTTCCACTTCTTTCATTGCTTTTTTTGTTAAATTAGGCGGATGGAAGAATTGTTGCAGCAACAGAGCCACGGCTACCCCAATGATGGAATCTCGGATTCGATCCAATCCATATCCCTCAAGCTTATGCTCAAATGCAAAAACGAGCAGTACGCTTAGTGCAATTTGGTGCAGCATAATGCCATCAGCCCCTAAAAGGAGAGGGATGACAAGACTGACCAGCATGACAATAGCCAATGACCAGGCATTCGCATGCAAAGAAGATGCGAGAATGAAAACAGACGCTGCCCCGATGATCGTTCCGACGATTCGAGCGATTCCAAATTGGATCGTTTTCATGATCGTCGTTTGTAAACAAAGAATGAGTGAAATCGGTCCTAAATAAGGATATTTTGAACCAAATAAAATGGCCGATTCCCATGAAACGGCTGATCCAATCACCATTTTGAGAATCAGGCTTATTTTTTCTGGCATTGTCAGCTTTATTTGCCCCACCTGCATCCCTCCTGATATGTAGCAAATATCAGGAATTAGTTTGGTTTTTCCAACACGATTTATGCAATGACGAAAAGGACCGTCCTCCACTGAAATCCGTTTTCAAGCAGGAGAACAGTCCTTTTTTCTTTTTTATGTACCAGGTTGCTTTCCCTTTTTGTGTTCTTTTTCATTCAATCGCAATTCCAGCCATTTCCCTGCAAGCCAAAGGATAAAAATCACGATCACCACGATCACGGTCCGAAGCGGCTTTTTAATAAGGGAAACGACATCATGGCCAATGAAGCTGATCGTGAATATCATCACCATTTTACCAGCCACTACAGCTATGAAATACTGGTATTTTTTTATATTGGAAAGCCCGGCCACTATATTGATGAGAGCAGACGGCGTAAACGGAAAGCACATCAATAAAAAGAGCGGGCCAAACCCATGTCTTTCCAGCCAGTTCATCAATTTGCTTACCTTCGGATGATTTTTCAGAAAGCGAAGCATTCTTCTTTGCCCGAATTTCCTGATCAATCCAAAAACAAGCAAAGCGCCGGCAACAGCTCCAACCCAGGAAAACAAAAATCCTAACCAGAGACCAAAAGCGTTGGCGTTGGCCATTACAAATAAAAACAGAGGCAAAAACGGAAAAAACGCCTCCATCATGGGAAGCAAAATTCCTGGTATCGGCCCAAATGAACGATATTTTCGGATTAAGTCCATTACGTGTTCAAGTGTAAACCCATTTGTCAGAGTCTCAAAATCCATTTAATTCCTTTTCCTCTCATTCAATCCTCTGTTAACCCCTATCACTATCATTTTTCCACATTCATTATCAAAAATCCGGCAGATTTTCCGGACAAAAAGAAGATGACTTTATTATTTTATCATAACGAGATCATTTATTTTAAACATTTACACCTAAAAAGCATGGAAAAGAGTCATGGCGTGAATACTTGAAATGATGGCTTCATCTCAGTAAAATATATACGAACAAATGTTCTTTTAGGGGAGAGTAAAGATGACAAGGATTCCTCCTGATGACCGTGATGTTTTAGAACAAGCTATTTATTTGCCTATGCTTTTAACCGTTTTAAATAGAGATCTAAAAGTGGTGGAAAAAAGCCCTTTTAAGCTGAGAAATCCTTATATAGATTGGATCGCCCAAACGATAAAAGAGGTACAAAAAGATTTGGCGAACACCCGCAAATATATGCGGGACCGCCGCATGAAAGCGGAAAAAGTCCAATCAGATGATTTATTTACGATGTATGTATTTTTATATAACGGCTATGAAGAGTATCATAATTACTTTAATCCGAGACTTCGCAATAAAGTAGAAGAGTTAATGAAATATTACTTGTTCGAACGATATCATAACCCCTCTAATTCAGCCAATCCATCAAACGGATAAAAACAAACTCTTATTTCGCATAAAGGGAAGATCCATGTTTAAGAAAGATCATGCTGGCAAGAAAGGCCTATTCCTTTACATTTCGCAATGGATCACTCGTCCAACTTTGAGGAATAAACCTTTCCGTCAGCACATGCCTTTTACTTTTAATGGAACAAAGAACAAAGTGTTCCACTCTGGACTTCTTTTACCTGAAATGATAAGGGTGATAGCCTTCTAACGCCATTCTTTTGTCTGCATTCATCCCATATTTTTTTTCAATATGCTGCATTCTTTGTTCAAAACGAATTCTCAGCATGGCAGTACGCATAAACTGTGATTCAAAGGAGCTTCGGGAGATGGGGAGACGAAGTGATTTTCCATTGCTGAAGGTGACAGATGTTTCATAGGCATCAGCTCGGTCATAAGCCGCCACATGTTCGTGGTTGATCCATATGCAGTCGCTTTTTGCAGGAGACAATGTAGGAAACAAATAAATCGCATGAAACGGGTCCACAATGATCGGAGCTTTATGGGTAATGCCGATTAATTGTCGGGTTCCTTCTCTCCTGCCTGAATAAGACGCTCCATAGTACTTGCAGCTTCTTTTGACGACATCGAAAGGCTTCATCGGTGAAATATATTCATCCTCTACTTCCATAATTTCGGAATACACTTTTTGTCCATATTCTGCCGGAAGGATGATCATAGTTAAGGGATTGATCTCGTATTCTAACATCATTTTGTTTTTCTTTTCCTTTTCCATAGCCATTTTCTCCTTTCTTCTTTTTCCATTTTTTGATTAGCATACCATCTTTTCAAATGAATGTCTCATTCCTTTTCAAAAAACACCGATTTTTCATTTTTCAGGTAAAATTTTTCAAAAAATTATAAAATTTCAGTTGAATATTTGTCTCAAATTCCATATAATAAAAAAAAGGCATTCGAGGTGAGCGAAATGGAAAATAAAAGATCTTATACCGAGATGATGAAGTCGAATGGAACGCCACTCAGCCACGAGAATATGATTGATGTTTACATCGATATGCTTTTGAATGAAATCTTGTTGAACAAAGAAAAGAAACAGCTGATGGAAGAAATCGACAAAACATTGGATGCAAGAGATCGAGAATCCTTCCTTGAACTTTCCGCCAAATTGATTGAATTAGAAAAACGCTTTGGTATTTAAAAAGATACTTCTCTACATTAATCCTCACGTAAAACCAACTCATAATCATCATAAGGATTTCCCCGGACAAACGGTAAATATCCCGTATCCTTAACAGATACGGGAACCTTTTTGAGCATTTCCCCCACTTGTTTTTGTAAAAAACCGACATTCCACAATCATTGCGAATAAGAATGCAAGTGTTCATGAATGGATACATGCATGGAAACGAGTCATTAGCCATTCGTTTTTATAGAAAGAGAAACAATAAATCCGGAAAAAATGTAATCCCCTGGGAACCAACAACAAAACCCAAGGGATTAGCGCTTTGTCTATGAAATTCTTTCTTTCCGAATAAGGATGACATTCTACTTCTACTTTTTTGATCATGAACTGCCATTTTTCCGGCTGTCCCAAATTATTTCTGTTTTATTGGATAAGTTTCCACCATATGAATCCGTTCAAGCATCGTAGGATGGGTATAACGAAAAATTTTCACCAGAAGCGGCGGATTCACTTGGCTCAGTCCCGATTTTGTCAATTCCTGAAACGATTCTATGGCTGCTTCCTTATTTTTCGTCATTTCGATTGCATAGCGGTCCGCACGCGTTTCTTCATACCTGGAAGCCAGATTGGAAATAGGACTGGATGCAAACACCAATATGGAAATAATCAACAAGAAGAGCGGCAATGTTCTTAATTGAGAGATCGATTGGATATGGAGCTTTTGGCCATGGCGATCAATCCATCGCGCCATCCATTTGGCTGTAATCCAAAAACCGACGAACGCGAGAAGCAAATAGCCGGCAATGCCAAAATAAATATGCTTTTCAACATAATGGCACATCTCATGAGCCATGATAAACAAAATTTCATTGTCATTCAGCTTTTGAAGAGTCGTATCCCATAAAACAATCCGAGAATGAGAACCTACTCCCGTCACATAAGCATTTAAAGCATGAGTTTTCTCCGACATATCCACTTCATACACATGATTCGCCGGAATATGGGCTTTATCAGCCAATGACAAAATTTTAGATTCCAATTGTTTGTCTTTCATCGGATAAAAGTGGTTATACAAAGGATCAATCCATACCGGCTGTACGTACATTAAAAAAAAGGTAAACGGAACAAATAAGATCCAAGAAGCAAGCCACCATTTTTTTGGAAACCGCTTCATGAGCGCATACAAAATCGTCACTAATACCAACATGATCAAATAATTGACCCAAAAATCGATCACGTTGTCTTTCATCCATCCGCCGAATTCTTGAGCTGAGATATGATAGGTTTTCGAAAAATGATACGACAAATATCGAATGGGAAACATTAATACAAATATGAGGAGAGATAACCAGAATAAATAAACAGCATTCCGAACGAACTGAAATCGGGATGCTTGATTGGCCCATTTTTCAAAAACAGTTGAAACTCCAAAGATGAGAATAAACAAATAAAGAAGCCATTCATAAGGTGTGGACAAAAAGAACAACAAATCCCGAATTTTTGAATATTCCTCGCTTAGAACTAATTCGCGAGAATTTAAAAATGTCGCCGGATCGGCGCTCGTTCCTTTATATATATCCGGTACACTGCTGTTGGCAAATACAAACAAGTAATAATATATGCATAAGCCAAACAATAGATAGGCAGCTATTGCCCACAGACCCCATTTTTTCAACTCTCCCATCCCCCTTTCCTATCTTTGTCCCTTACTATTATGTGTAGTTTGGATTCATTCAAAATAGAACAAGCAATTTCTTTGCACAACTCTTCCCAAATTTTCGTTGTAAAATAGGACAAAAACATTTTACCGTTCCTCTTAACGGAAAGAAGCATGGTTCTTTCAAGAAAAATCCCCCATGATCTATTCATGGGATAATGGTCAAACAAATAATCACTTTCTTGCCTTTCATAAAACAAAAAGCACATGCCCATTACCGCCCAAACACTGGACAGGTTCCATGACGGCGCCATTTCAGACCTATAAGAAAAAGGTAAAACCGCAAGTATGCGATTTTACCAGTTTAATAAAAGAATGGACGATATTTTAAAAAAGATTCGGGTGACCACCGTTTTTCACAGCCGCCTTAATTTTCCGAAGCTCGTCCGCCTTGAAAATGGAAAGTTCTTCTGCGAAGTCCTTCACCCGTTCGAAAAGCTTTTCAGGAGGTGATACCCTTGTCAATAATCCATATGCATAAGCATCATGGGCATTTAAAATTTTAGTTGTTAAAATCAGTTCTAAAGCCTTGCCTTCCCCAATCAGTTTAGGAAGCCTGCGGACAGCTCCTGCATAAGGAATCGTTCCAGGGTGCTTTTGATTAAAGCCAATTTCGGCATGTCTTGAAGCAAAACGGAAATCACATGCGAGAATCAAATCAAAACCTTCATCAAAAGCCGCTCCGTTAATGGCCGCAATAGTTGGCTGAGGAAGTTCCTCCACCTTCAACAGCACTTCTCGGATTTTATTTTGAAATTTTCTTTTCTGTTCATCTGAATAAAGAGCTTCTTCGCCCCAATCGACTCCTGTACAAAAAGCTTGCTCACCTTCTCCTTGTAAAACCACGATGGAAATATCGGTACGCACACGAATTTCATCCAAATATTGCTCCAAATCCTTCAACATCTCTTCATTTAAGGAATTGGATTCTTTAGGACGATTAAAAGTAATGTACGCAATGGAGCCTTCTTGCTCGTATTTAACGAAATCCATCTGATTCGCCTCCAATTCTAGAACATACACAATCTATCTTTCTTTGATTTTTCTTTTTCCAATACCATTTTTATTTTATCGGAAAAAAGGTTCTCATGAAAAGTGTGGACCATTATTTGAGTCAGTCAAGACTTTGTGGGAATTTTTTTGGTTCGCTGAAAATAGATGTAAGTCATAGGTTAGCGAACCATTTTTTTGAATTTCATCCGTAAGCGCTTTCGGACTCTCATCCCTTGCCATGACAGACGAATATGTATACCTTTTTTTACCATCCCTTGAATTCAGACAGGGCATGATAGATCGGAGTCCCGGACGATTGCTGTAAATATGGCACGTTATTCCGCGTTACCTCTGGAAGAAGACGGCGGATGCGTTGTTTCGCCTTGTTCACGATCGTCTGTTTGGTAGATGCCGTTTCCTCCGCCGGATGCGACGATTCTTCTCCTAAACGATGTCCGAAAAGACGAATCCCATCCATCCGGGCAATCATTGCCTTGAAAAACGCCCTGAGTCCCTTGTCTGTCCAACTGCGGCGGTATTTCACCCGATACGCCAGCTGGCTCATCACGCTTTCAGCCCTCCCCATCGGATACATGCCCGTTGTGTCCACTCCTTGCTCCTTCAGCCATTCCCGGTAATCACGGATGCATCCCGGCATCGATTCGATCCGGTGGATCAAGGCAGCCAGCTGTTGTTCTTTCGCTTCGTCCCCCAGCGTGCCGAGGGCGCTGTTCAGTTCCACAAGCAGCTTCTCTTCATCCTGCTTCGCCAGCTTTTGCCGAATCGCCTGCCACCGTGGATGGCCCGAGAGGCATTGGCGCAACTCACGCGCCACGTGGAATCGATCCAATTGGAAGCAGACCCGTCCTTTGAAATACTCCCGGCACGCGGTAATCCATGGAGCGCCGTCCCCGTTGATGACAAGAAGATCCCGACACGGATCATAGGCATATTCGTTCATCAAAAATTCCTCGAAGCCTTCCCACACCTCCCCCTTGCCTTCATGGACGTAATGGCGCTGATTCACGAATTCGATCCGTGAGCCGTTACGCTTCCATCCTTCGTGAACGGTCAGGATTTTGTCTTCCTTGGCCCGTTTTCCCTTCCCTTGGAGAGAGACAAACAGTCCATCGGCCTCCACAAACAGCACCCGTCCATATCGCTGGTCAACCGGGCAGTGCAGCGGAACTTCAGCCTCGAGCACCAACTGGCGGATCGTCTCATGGCTCATCACCGGATACCCGACCATCTGGGCAAGCGTATGAGCCGCTTTGCGATAGGAAGAGCACTCCACAGCCAATCCCATCGCCGTTTCTTCTAGACAAGGGCTGATTGACTGCGATCCATCAAACGCTAAAAAGGAATCAAGCAAAAACGTGTAACGGTTTTGTTCTCGGTCTAAATAGTAGTTTCGCTCAAAGGTAACTTCGCCAAACAAGGTTTGAATCGTGGTGCGTCGTTTGTCTTTCAAGTGGTACCGGCGCTTGTCCCGGGTTTCCGCCAATTGTCGGTCGATGTCCTCCAACAGAGCCGTAAACAGCTCGGTGAAGGCGTTTTGCAAGGCTCGAAACAAATCAAGTTCGATCTCTTTCCATGTCAACGAATTTGTGGTAAGATGTTGTTGAATATTCATGGGACTCTCTCCTCCTGTTTGATGGTGTGAACAATGATCATCTTACCAGGGAGAGAGTCCTTTTTTCATGTTTCCTGCTTGGGATCCTACCGCGCTTTGCTTGGTGGCCCCGATGAGGGGGATTGCGAACCTACGTTCCCAACCCCCTCATCGGGGAATTCTAAGAATTTCTCCCACAAACATTTTACTCACACCCATTATTTTCTATAGAGCAAGAAAAAAACAGAATCCCAGCTGTTATCACCGGCTCTTCCATACAACATATGTACAGCAAAAGTTTTATCATGAACTTTCTTGCCTGCATTCTTGCAAAAAAGCCTCAAACAGAAAAAAAGCAAAGTAAAAGCTTTTTTCCGGTTATTGGAAAGTAGCCGTGCATCTCGATTCAAATAATGAATGATCAATCCCAGAATAGTCCACAACAAGTCGATGTCAAGTTAGAATCAATGAAATAGAACCGCAATCTTATCCATTATGTTCTTTTTTTAGTAAAAATCAAGATAGAAACGGAGGTCAAACCTCCCTAAATAGTCTCCCAATCGAAAGTCATGATTCGATCCATCGTACTTCTCTGCTGTGCGAACGAATGAATACATCCTCCTGAAGGAAAAAGTTTTTTAAAACCATTACACCGCAATATTTCGAACAAACAATACGAAATCATCCTGCTGTTTAATGCATATTCTCCAGCACATTTGAAATCAAGCTTTTATGAATCCAAATGGCTGATTGGATCCCGTCTCCCATCGCAATGGCGGTTTGCTCGGAATGAACCGTTACATCGCCCGCTGCCCAAACATATTTGATATTAGTCATTTTCGTGCGCGGATCAGTGAGAATATGCCGATTTTTATGAAGTTGTACCCCTAATTTTTCCGCTAAGGCTGAACGAACTTCATTTCCGCCGAATCCAAGAAAGCACCGTCCCGCCGGAATCCATCCTCCATTCATAAGATGAACACCTTTAAATTGGGAACCATCGGCCAATACCTCTTTTATCGGTACCGGCACATAATGGATATTCTTATGTCTTAGCTTTTCCATCACACGTTGGCTGATGCCTGCTTGTTCATGGTCAACGTAGAAAATATCAGTGGTAAAATAAGTAAGCGCCAGCGCTAAGTTGGCTCCGGCATCTCCTGACCCCATCACAATCACTCGCTGCCCTTTTACTTCAAAACCATCGCAGTCCGGACATATGTAAGCGCTGATTCCTAAACAAGGAATGATATTAGGAAACGGAGGAAGACGATCCATGACACCAGTAGCAAAAAGAAGCCTTTTGGTTCGAAAAGACGAACCATCATCACAAAACAATAGAAATTCATCCGACTCTGAACGGGCATCGACTACCCATCCCTTCCGAAATTCGATTCCTAATTTTTCTGCTTGATTTCTTCCAATGGTTCGCAATGTCCGTCCGCTGACACCATCGGGCCAGCCTAAAAGGTTATGGAAGCTGCGGCATAATACAGAGCGGCCTTGATCAGCGTCAATGACCAAGACACGATGTTGATAGCGTCCTAGTTGAATGGCCGCCTGCAGTCCAGCAATGCCTCCGCCAATAATAATGCAGTCATAAGTCATGGAAAAGCCCTTCCTTCCCATTTAAAATGAAATCAGCACCTCTTCATTCTTTATAGTATGAAAAAAACAAATCATCATCCTTGCAAGTTTTTTCCTAAACCATTCTTTATCCGTACAGCTCACATTTTCTTTTTCCTGAACTCGTATCATCCGCTCGCCACATCACAGGTGAAAACAAGCGTTAAACACGAAGAACAACAATCACAAACGCTCAGCAAGAGTTTGAAACTTTGCCATCACGACTATCACAAAATTCAAATTCCGCACGGTTTTACAACTGATCAGAAAAACTTTTTTATCAATATACTCCTTCTCATTCTTTCATATGTTTTTCATTCCCTAAAATGATCAAAAATAGATCAAAATCAACGTAAAATTTTCAGAAACAAGACTGGGCGAACTGGATTTTGTCACTTTTTAACCACTATTTGCAAATCTTTTTCTGCCAATATGACCGGTCCATTAAATTCACTTTCAGCCTCTTCTTTTAACTGATGCAAACTGCCGTACTGTGGCAAGTGGGTCAACACTAGTTTTTTCGCCCTCGATTGTGCTGCCAACCTTCCTGCTTCAGTACTTGTCATATGTCCGGCCTGATCTCCGTTCATTCCGCTAAACAAATTACTTTCACATAATAGCAAATCGCAATCTTTCGCAAAGTCCACAAATGCTTCTTGATAAGCGGAATCAGCCGTATAAACCACTGTGCCTTCGTCTGATGCTATTTTCATCGCATAACAAGGAACAGGGTGACGTGTTTTTAAAAAACTTACGGAAAAAGGGCCGATGGAAAGTTCACTGTTTTCGTCAATCACCGAACCTTTTGTGATGTCTTTATACGTTAATGATCGATAGTCTTTACTTTCATGATGGCCATAGATAGGAAGCGTCTTGATTTCTTTATTGAAGTATTTCCTAATAAGTAAAGCATGCTGCAGTACACCGATATCCGCTACATGGTCAGCATGATAATGGGAAATCAGCACGGCATCCAAATTTTCTGGCTCTATATGGTTTTGTAAAAAAGATAGGACGCTGCTTCCGCAATCGATTAAAAGATTGAATCCGCTTTGCTGCAATAAATAACCTGAACTCGCTTCATTCGCTTTTGGATATCCGCCCCACGGGCCGATGATCGTCAATTTCATGTTTTCAATCACCTCTTCCATTAGTAAAGCTTCTGTCAGCGTGATCCCCGCATTAATCAAATGGACATTTAGGGAGAGTTTGCTGCACTTTGACCTCTTCCTGTCCTTTATGATCTGCGTAAAAGGCATACTGCTTATATTGCTCTGATAGCTGCAGTGCTTTCACTCGATAAAAAGTAAAAAAATTCAACACTTCAATAGTCCTTTCACTATACTAAAAACAAAACATGTCCTTCCACTCTATTGTAAACCAATTTTGATTCTTCCTCGGAAAAATATATAAAAATTCTGAATCTTTATCGCGTTAAAAAAGGCTGTCGGCATGCCGACAGCCCAAGGAATGAACACACTCAATCATTATGCTTCTTCCGCTGTTTGCAAATGATCAGCATATTGGCGCTTAAACACGATCATCATAAAGAGAAGTGTAATGGCCATGAATAACGCCATAAATAACAAGAGAATAACATGATTGTGCCACATATAAGCAAAATCTCCGCTTGAAATGACCGCCTTGAATGCATTGACGCTATAGGTCATCGGCAAAAAGGCGTGAACCATTCGAAACCATTTTGGAACTAATTCCAACGGGAAAGTACCGGCACTTGTCGTTAATTGGCCGATTAAGATTAAAACAGCAACAAAACGGCCAGGGTTATCACCAATCGTTACTAACATTTGAACGATCGCTATAAAGACTAAGCTGGTTAAAATCGTAGTGGTAATAAACAACGGTACGCTTTGAACTTTCAACTTTAAGCCAAGAAGCAGTATGGCCGCGGTTATCAGCGCCTGCAATACTCCGATAAGCCCCATCATGGCAAATTTGCTAAAAAACCAAGATACACCATTTTTAGGTTTGCCAAGAGGTGTTCGAACAGGATAAACAATGGTCATCATTAATGCTCCGACATAAAGTCCGAGTGAGATAAAATACGGAGCCAAACCAGTGCCGTAGGTAGGTACTTTATTAATCGGTTTTTCTTTGACGTTTACAGGTTCTGCCATCATATCGGATTGGTTTTTTCCCGCTTTCATAGAATTGGCTTGTTTGGAAGCGTCGCTTAACTTATCGTGCATTTCTTTTGTACCATTTTCTAATTGACCGGAACCTTTTGCGAGCGCATCGGCCCCTGCTGCCAATTGTTTAGTGCCGTCAGAGATTTTTTGTGAGCCTGATGACAACTGAGAAAGGCCTGTATTTAACTGATGGGCGCCGTTCGTCAGTTTGGCAGAGCCGGCTGCTGACTCGCCCATTTTTTCATTAAAAATCCCCATGTTAGAGATTAGTTGGCTTTCACCTGCTAAAAGCTTTTGACTCCCCGCATTTAATTCGTTGGAGCCATTCGCCAGCTGATGAATGCCCGATTGAAGGCTTTCTTGGCCGGCAGTGATTTGTTTTAAGCCACCATTCAGTTTCTGAATATTGGGAGCAAGTTGGCTGTTGATGGCGCTGTTAAGAGATTGAGCACCAGTCGCCAATTCCTCGCTTCCAGATTTTAATTGGCTGAAACCGCTGGCTACTTGCTGCTGGATCATCTGCTTTTGCTGATTGACCGATTGCGTTGGATCCGGAAGCTGTTGTTGAAATTGTTGAATAATAGAATTGACTTGATCAGCCGGTAAACCTCGCGCCAAGAGAGTCTGCTTTAACTGACCGATCATTTGCTGCGTTGCCTGCTCTTGTTTTTGAGCAGAATCATCCAAAGCGCTGTTTAGTTGGCTCACTAATTGTTGCTGGAAGCTGTCTACACCCGAATTTAACTGCTCAGCTCCAGCAGCCAAATCCTTAACGCTGCTTTGCAGTTTCGGCATTTGACCTGAAAATTGCTCAACACTCGATTGAGCTTGTCTCGTTCCATTTAACAGCTGGCTCATTTTGCCATCAACCGTATTTAAGCCTTGAGACAACTGACCGATTCCTCCGGCTAATTGTTCCGTTCCCTTTTGGACATCCTTAGCGCCCTGGTACAGTTTGTCGTGGCCAAAGGCAAGCTGATTCAATGCGGAAGATAATTGTTCAGCGCCGTTTTCGAGATTTTGCGAGCCTTTATCGGCGGAAAGGATGCCTTTATTAAATTCTAACGACTTTTCTGCCAGTTTCTCCAAATTGCCTTTCATCTGCTTTGCTCCGCCCGCAAGCTGGACAGCGCCTTTATTCAATTTTCCAGCGCCTTTGCTGGCTTCGTCCATCCCTTTTCCAGCCTCGCGAATTTTTCGAAACATCGTATCGGCATAAGTTTTTGTCACATTTTTTTGAATCGATGCGCGTATTTCTTTCATGGCTGTTCTTCCCATTTGCGCCGATAAAAAGTTATAACCTTCATTCGGAACATATTTCAAACTCATTTTTTGGGGATGATCTTCTAACAGAGTCGTAGCATCTTTTGAAAAATCTTTCGGAATCTCCACCAATAAATAATATTTTTGATGTTTTAAATCTCTATAAGCCCTTTCCCGGTTATTGTCAAAATGAAAATCAAAATCATCGTTCTTTTTTAATTTTTTTACTACTTCGTCGCCTAATTGCAGCTTTTCTCCGGAAAAATCGGCGCCTTTATCGCGATTTACTACGACGACGGGAAGTCGTTCCAAATGTCCATAGGGGTCCCAAAACGCCCATAAATAAATTCCTGCATAAAGGATCGGGATAAATAAAATGGCAAAAATCGGGATCAACAAATTTTTTCGATCTCGGAAAATCTCTTTTAACTCAGCCACAATCAATAAACGGTTCACGACAATCCCCCTTCCCAATTTTTCATTTTTCATTTCATCATCATCGAGAAAAAGAGAAAGATTTTCCTATTTGGACAGTCCTTGAAAAAAATACAAGTCAAACAATCGAGCGATTTCATCTTTTTCAAGGGGGTCATGATCCCTCTCCCAATCAAAAATAAGCGAAATATACGTTTTTAGAATGACAAAAGCTGTCACTTCAGGATTGCAATTCTTAATTTCTCCGTGTTTTATTCCCATTTCGATTTTATCTCGGATGTAATCTAAAATGGAACGTTCGATTTTATCCATCACCTCTAAAACGACCGGTGTCCCCATTTCTCTCGCCTCTTGAAAGAGCTTGATGGTGAGTTGATGTTTTCTCCGAAAATCGAGCACCTGATACAAAGCACGATGAACTTTTTCAACGAATGAATCTTCTTCATCAAATGATTGTTCTGCCGCTTCTTTCATTTCTGCAATTAATGAAGAAACAATTTCGTGAAATAAGTCTTCTTTATTTTTAAAAAAATTATAAATAGTCCCTTTTCCAACATTCGCAAGCTTTGCTACTTGATCCATCGTAGTGGCCTTGTATCCAAATAATGAAAACGACTTGGCCGCCGCATCCAGAATCTGCTTTTTTCGATCGACAGACACTTTATCACCTCGCAAAATGACCAAAATAATAATTTAGTCATTTAGTTTTAACGAAAAATACTATATCACACTTGATCATTCTTTGCAATGATATCGATACGTCAAAATACTGCTTTTTTCCAAATTTTTTCATCAAGAAGACAAAAAAATAGACCGCCAATCAGCGGCCTATTTCCCATTCATCCCTAAAAAAGCCAATACTTTTTCCACAGCTTCTTCGCCTTGGTCGATGCAATCCGGAACACCGAGTCCCTCATACGAGCTTCCTGCCAAAAAAAGACCCGGCAATTCCTTTTGCGTACTTTGCTTAATCTTTTCCATCCGTTCTATATGTCCTACCGCATATTGCGGCATGGCGTTTTTCCAACGGGTGACAATCGTGAAATCCGGTTTCATGGAAATATTCATCGTCTTATTTAAATCTTCCAATACAATTTTTTCAAGTTCCGAATCTGATAAGTCCACTACCGTTTCGTCACCGGCACGCCCTACATAGCAGCGCAGCAATACTTTTCCCTTTGGAGTCGTGTGAGGCCATTTTTTATGAGTCCACGTACAGGCCGTAATGGTGAAATCGCTGTTTCTCGATACCACAAATCCTGTTCCGTCTATGTCTTGTTCAATCGCTTCCGAGGGGAAAGCCATCGCGATGGTTGCGACCGAAGTGGATTTCATATCTTTCAATGGAGAATAGAAATCGTATTGTGGAAGCATATCCGGAACAACTCCATGAGGTGTGGCAAGAACTACGCTATCTGTGCGAAGTGCTTCACCGTTATGCAAAAGCAAACGATATTGGTCTTCCTCTTTTTCAATTTTCACCACACGTGTTCCTTTTAACACTGAACTTTTTATCAACTGACTTTCTACAGCTTCCACTAACGTTTCCAATCCGTGACGGAAAGTGAGAAATCCGCCTTTTTTTTGCCCGCCCGCTGGCTTTTGGGAGGAGTTTGGCGTCGTTTTTTTCATTCCTAAGATTAAACTGCGATATTTTTGTTCTATTGTGTAAAATTGTGGAAAAGTAGCCATTAAACTCATTTGGTCGATATCCCCTGCATAAATTCCGGATAAAAGGGGTTCAACCAAATTTTCCACCACTTCATCCCCGAATCTCCTTCTAAGAAATGGTCCCA
The DNA here is from genome assembly GCF_038006805.1 of Bacillus sp. FSL W8-0223. Classification (NCBI taxonomy): domain Bacteria; kingdom Bacillati; phylum Bacillota; class Bacilli; order Caryophanales; family Bacillaceae; genus Bacillus; species Bacillus sp. FSL W8-0223. Next base: position 995,668 of record NZ_JBBOVX010000001.1, on the reverse strand, counting down.
AAGCTTGATCTTTTTGCGGTTTGGAACGAGGCAAAAGAAAATCGAAAGCGGCTCTTAGTTTGCCGGTAAAAGAGAATAATCCGGTTACAACAAAAGGGAATATTTGTGTTGGAATTCCCATAACAGAACCGCCGGGAATGGGATAAAGCCTTTCATTTACTAGCACATAAGATTGACCGGTCGCATTGCTGACCAATTGATCCGCAATCCCCACATTTTCTGCCAGTCTAGTTGCACTTTTTTTTCGAGCCAGATAAGAATCAGGCCCTCTTTCAATTACAAATCCATCTTTGCGGATCGTTTGGATTTTTCCTCCGAGTCTAGGGGAGGATTCAATTAATGTGACTTCCAATGGAAGTTTTTTTTCTTGAGCCGCTTTTTGCAAATAATAAGCGGCTGTTAATCCGGTAATTCCTCCGCCTATGACCGCCACTTTTTTTGATTCACTCACCATACATCGCCTTCTTCTAAAACTTCTTATTTATTTATGTGTTTTAAAACAACCGTTGCTAAAGCATCAATAAATTCCGGCTTTGCATTAGGCATTTCCGGCCGATAATAGGAAGCACCAATCTCTTGTGTGACTACTTTACATTCATAATCGTTGTCATATAATACTTCCAAATGATCGGCAACAAAACCGACTGGCACATAGACATACGCTTTATATCCTTTTTTCTGATGCAAATCTCTTGTCAAATCTTGGACATCCGGTCCAAGCCATGGTTCAGGGGTATTTCCGGCACTTTGCCATCCGATGGCATAATCTTTGACCCCCACCTTATCAGCGATCAATTGAGCTGTTTCTTTCAGTTGTTCTGGATAAGGATCGTTAAATTGCAATATTTTTTCTGGAAGACTATGAGCAGAAAAAATCAGGACAGAAGATTTGCGCTCCTCATCCGGCATTTGTTCGTAAACTTTTTTGATTTGATTCACCCAGTAATCGATGAATTTCGGCTCACGATACCAACTTTCAATCGAGCTGATCCTTGGTCCGCCAAGCTTTTCTGCCTCCGATTTTGCCCTTTCGTTATACGATTTCACGCTGAAAGAAGAGAAATGCGGAGCAAGTACAATCGAAACGGCTTCTTCTATACCGTCTTCATGCATTTGCTTTACGGCATCTTCAATAAATGGTTCGATATGCTTCAACCCAATATATAATCGAAATTCCACTTGATCTTGAAGTTCATTTAATCGAGCTGTTAGTTTTTCAGCTTGTTCATTCGTAATTTTTGCAAGCGGGGAAATTCCCCCAATCGCCTTATAACGTCTTCTTAAATCCTCCAGCATATCCTCCGATGGTTTTCTTCCATGTCGAATATGCGTATAATACCGTTCAATATCCTCTTCATTGTTTGGAGTGCCGTATGCCATAACAAGTAATCCTATCTTTTTCCTTTCCATAAGAGCCACCTCAATTAATTATTTTGTCAAAATGAAAGGAAATTTACAAAAAATAAGTTTCTTTTATTTTTAAACTCTTTTTGAACTGTAATCATGAATAAATTCGGTTAGCTTTTTCAAAGTATCCGGCTGAACTTCAGGAAAAACTCCATGACCAAGATTGAAAATGAATCCCGGTGTTTCCAAACCTTGATCCAAAATCCGTTTCACTTTTTCTTCGATCACTTTCCAAGGAGCAAGCAGCACTGCCGGGTCTAAATTGCCTTGAAGCGATTTTGTCACTCCCAATTCTCTTGCTTTGCGAATCTCCATTCTCCAATCAAGACCAATGACGTCTAAAGGAAGGTCGTTCCATTCTTTTACTAAATGAGTTGCACCAACTCCGAACATGATAAGCGGAACATGCTCATTTTTTAGTTCACTAAAAATTTTTTGCATAGCTGGCTTCACGTATACACGGTAATCTTCTTCATTGACAGCTCCTACCCAAGAATCAAAGATTTGAACGGCGCTTACTCCCGCATTGATCTGCGCCCGAACATAAGCGATAGTCATATCGGCCAGCTTGTCCATCAAAGCGTGCCAAGCGACAGGTTCCGCATACATAAACGCTTTAGTTTTGTTGTAATGTTTGGATGGACCTCCTTCAATCATATAACTGGCCAACGTAAAAGGTGCACCGGCGAATCCGATCAATGGAACCGTCAGCTGCTCTTTCGTTAAAATTCGAATGGTTTCCAGTACATATGGCACATCCTGTTCCGGATGGATTTGGCCAAGTTTTTCCACATCCGCAAGAGAACGAATCGGATTGTCAATAACCGGACCTACTCCCGATCGAATGTCTACTTTCACTCCAATCGCCGGCAGAGGCGACATAATATCTTTATAAAGGATGGCTGCATCCACATTGTATTGTTCAACAGGCAATCTTGTCACATAGGCGCATAATTCCGGTTGATGTGTAATTTCAAACAATGAATATTTTTCTTTTAATGCCCGATACTCAGGCTGCGAACGGCCCGCTTGCCTCATATACCAAACCGGCACATAGTCTGTCGGCTCTCCTTTAGCAGCCTTGATTAAAGTATCATTTACCATTCTCATGTATTTATCTTCCACCTTTCATATGAGTAAAGTCGTATTCAAAATGAAAAAAGCTATGAATGATTTTCAAGAGAAATCACATTTTTACACTTAAATAAATATAGGTCGTTGCAACCGGCGATCCTTCATTCTCACGATCTATTACATGCTTTACACTATAGTGCTTTTTGAGTAAATTGTATAGGCAAGCGAGTGAAATGTCATAAAACCGCCGATTTTGTTTATAATGTTTCATTGAACTCATAGTATGGAAATTTTAAACTAAATATTGGAAAGTTCATAAAAGCAGATAGCCCTTTTATTCTGATATATGGGCAAAATGCCAATGAGAACGATGGACTAAAGGCGGATTCCATGTCCTTTCCAATTGCGCAGTTCACAAAAGTCCTTTTCAAAAAAGAAAATGGGGTGAAAAGATGAATATTTACATGACCACCGGGACGTTCGATTATTTACGAACGATTCTCCAAAAATATGAACACGAAACTATGATCCTTATGGAAAACGAAGAAAGCGCTTTACTCCTTCACGAAACCGAGAAAAAATCCGTATTCCAATCCCCCAGATCGTATGAAGTGATTGATTCATCTGGCCTTTTAGACAAAAAAAGCGGTTTTTTTGTCATGAACCATATTCCCGTTACGGATGAAGGCCGCCCTGTTTTTGAATACCGATTCAAAAACAGATCGGGCAATCTTGAAAAAATGCCGGGCTATAAAGCCTTTAGACTCCTTCGCCCTTTGAAATCAGATACATATATTGTATTGACTTGCTGGAAAGACGAACAGTCTTTTCAAAACTGGAAAAAATCCCAAGCGTTCAAAAAAGCCCACTCTAAACAAGAAACTGAAAAAGAACCAAAGAGTAAAATCACTATTTTCCCTCGTCCTTCTTACGTCAAAACCTATTTAATACCGAAAGAAGAACAATCGTAATCCACGTCGTGATGGTCGCTACAACTAAACTTTTTACTGCAGTCTTAGATCAAGCTCCAAAGTGATTATTTAAACTACGCTGTCGGACTGCTAAAATTTCACATTTCCAAGGAAATAACGTCTTTCTTTTTTCTTTCAATCATTTCTTCATTCGACGCTCCTTTCATTCACAACTTCTAAGGATGATTCATACTTTGAAACAAAATAGTGTGATAAACGCCTAGCGAAGTCTGTGAATAAAGGAGTAGATACAACATGCCAATCGACTTAACGTTGATTCATTGGGTGTACGTTCTTTTTATCGCACTCGTGATCCTTTTCATGATTCTCCGCAAAGATACGACGATCTTATGTATTATCGGCATCTTTTTCATCGCTTTTACAGCTACCGGATCAGTCACCGCGTCGATCATCAGTATATTTACCAGTTTCGTATACGCAATCTCGGAGCTGTTGCCGACCATTCTCATCATTTCCATGATTGTCGCCATGAGCAACAGCTTAATGAAAACTGGAATCAACGAAGTCATCATTGCTCCATTTACAAAATTCATCCGTTCTCCTGACACAGGATTCTGGATCATCGGATTACTAATGTTGTTAATTTCCTGGTTTTTTTGGCCGACACCGGCAGTTGCTTTATTGGGAGCTGTACTTGTTCCGGTTGCGATACGAGCAGGGTTGCCTGCCATCGGCGCGGCAATGGCCATGAATTTATTCGGCCATGGAATCGCCCTTTCCGGCGATTTCGTCATTCAGGCAGCTCCTAAATTAACGGCCGACGCAGCAGGAATTGCCGTACAAGATGTGATTCATGCCAGCCTCCCTCTCGTAGCCGTTATGGGAATCTCCGCCACACTAATGGCTTTCATTCAGCTAAAAATCGATATGAAAAAAGGAAAGCTTTCGAGCAGCAGCCTCGTTTCCACCAACCGTCAAGAGAATAAAATCGACACCTCCCTTTCCTTCAGAACAAAGCAAATATTTGCGATCCTGATACCACTCTTTTTTGCCATTGATATATTTTTCCTGTTTTTTTATCACTTACAAGGCGGAGACGCAACAGCACTTATCGGGGGAACCGCCATTATCATTCTCTTCCTGATCGCGTTGATCAGCTATAAAGGGAAAGGGTTAGAAAAAACCACCCTTTTTTTAATGGAAGGATTCCAATTTGGTTTTAAAGTATTCGCACCTGTTATTCCCATTGCCGCTTTCTTTTATCTAGGCGGTGCCGGTTTTTCGAAAATAATCGGCGACTACCTTCCTCATACATCCAATGGCATTGTCAACGACCTTGGCGCTTCTCTCGCTGCCCTTGTCCCCTTGACGAAAGAAATGGGGGCCGTGACTATGACCGTCATCGGGGCCATTACCGGCCTAGATGGTTCAGGATTCTCCGGCATTTCTCTTGCCGGATCAATCGCTAAAATTTTTTCCCACTCTCTATCAGGCGGAACAGCCGTTTTAACGGCTCTCGGCCAAGTAGCAGCGATTTGGGTTGGAGGAGGCACTTTAATTCCTTGGGCTTTGATTCCTGCTGCGGCCATATGCGATGTCGATCCTTTTGAACTGGCACGAAGAAATTTAATTCCCGTATGCTTCGGCCTCTTGGTGACAACCATTGTCGCAGTATTCCTATTATGATTTTCAGCAGACGGCATACCCTTAAGCTATGACCGCCATCTAAGAAGCAGTACCACGAAAAAACATTGCTGCATCACGAATGAATTCCCTTTTTTCAAGTACTTACGAAGTCTAAACCAGATGCCAGAAAACGGTCTTACAAGTTTTCCATTTTAGCTAGCTTGCGGGGAGTGTATATTTCGGTAAACAAAAAGACGAATAAGACGGCTGCTCCAAGTATGATTCCACTTTCAAACCATGAACGAAAAAACGCCGCCCCCGCGAACAAAAAGGCCTGCAATCCAAGACACTGCCTCAAAAGCAGCATAAAAGCTGTTTTTTTTCTTTCTTTCGAAACAGGATACAACATCATCCAAATTTTTTCATCGTGGTGACGGATCAGCGGAAAAAGCTGGAATCCTGTTAAATAAATAAACAAGAGCGCCATGATGACTTTGAATAGTAATGAATGACTGAAAATGATCAAAAGCAAACCAATGAGCGTCAAGCGGACAAACAATCCAATGTATTCATTTACACGAACAAAAGTACGTGACAACAAATACGTATAAACATGATGGGGGCCATATGGAATCTTTTTAAACAGAAAGTCCAGCCATTTTCTTCTTTTTACGTCTCCTTGCAGATTAGGGACCGTCGTAAACAAGTTGGCAAAGCGATAAAAAGCCATCATTCTTTTTTCTTCTAGTTCCACAAGCATTTCCCATTTTAAAATATGCTGCCTGCTCTTGTTTTGAATAACGCCGGCATAAACGATCAAAAGAAACGCTCCAATGACGAAAAGAAGCCAGTTTGTCCGGTTGAACAGCGGATATAAAAAGACTGCATTGAGAACAAAACGAACGATCAGATCAACAAGACGTATATTTTTTTCTTGAAACTTCTGCACGTTCCAACGGACAAACAAATTCCAAAACTTCAAAATGAATAAGATCACAAGCCACAAAAAGAACGATGCATAGCTTACTCCCTTGACTTTTACATACATGGGCATTAAAGCAGCAAGAAACAAAATCAGCCAATAACTTTGAAAGACAAAACTAGATACAATGGCTTTTTGAAAATAGCCTTTTAATCGTTCCTCCATCGGAAGCAGAAAGACGATATCCGCTCGCATTAAGTACGTGTAAATCGGAGACCACGCCAGAATAGCCCCCAATAACAGCGCCATGATAAACGGGGCTGAAAAATGAGGTTCCAACGTTTTTACCCATTGACTGTAATAGTAGACACCGGCTCCGACCCCAAAAATCAGTACAAATAGCAGATGATCATTGAATATATAGCGCAAATATTTGCGCATCTCGGATAAATAGCCGTTTAATCGCTCTTTCCATAATTGCTGAACAGTTTTCATTTTTCTTCTTCCTTTGTCAGTTGAATATAGAGATCATCGAGAGAAGCTCCCTGCATGCCAAACTGTTCCTGCAAGTCCTGAATGGTTCCTTTTGCGCGGATTTCCCCGTTATGTAATATGATAAACGAATCGCAATACTTTTCGGCTGTTGCTAAAATATGAGTGGACATTAATATGCCCGCCCCTCGTTTCTTCATTTTTTCCATCCACTCCAATAACGATTGAATTCCGAGCGGATCAAGCCCTAAAAACGGTTCGTCAATAATATATAAATGAGGTTCCGTTAAAAAGGCGCTCATAATCATTACTTTCTGTTTCATTCCTTTGGAAAAATGAGCAGGAAACCAATGAAGCTTTTTTTGCATTCGAAATTCCTTTAAAAGCGGATCTATCCTCTCTTTGTATTCTTGTTCTGTTAATCCGTAAGCCATCGCCGTCATTTTCAAATGCTCTTCCAACGTTAATTCTTCATACAACACCGGCATTTCCGGTATATAAGAAAACTGTCTGCGATATTGCTCCGGGCTGTCTTTCAAAGATAGTCCATTGATGATAATCTCTCCTTGCCTCGGTTCCATTAAACCGATAATATGCTTAATAATCGTACTTTTTCCCGCGCCGTTTAAACCAATCAAACCAACGATTTCATTTTTTTCAATAGAAAAAGACACATCTTTTAACACAGGCTTTCTTGTATAACCGCCAGTCAATTGGTCGACTTTCAATAGCGACATTCTTCCACATCCTTTCTGTTTTTGATTGCCCAAAAATTCGTTTGAAAACTCTCCATCCTCCTCCAATAGAAGAAAATTTGTGTTCCATTCATTTCGTTATGGTGACATTCAGATCACTTTAAAGAAGAAGCACTTATTAAACCATTTAACAAAAACATGCGGTATTTTGTTTCTAAGTTCATCTTATTTTAACAAACATTTTCGCAAAAACAGCTATTTTAAGTCTACCCACAACTATTTTAGACTTGATAAATGATTCTTGACAATTTTTCAGACAAAATTTCATCACTTGTATGTATAAAGAAAAAATTTCTGTGCATTCTAATATTCGAAGGGGTCAACCAAATAGTAAAACGGGGTGGTTGTGAAAGACCAGTACCGCATTTTCCTATCTTATGGTCAATTGATTCGCCTTCAATAAAATGAGGTGATTACGGCAGACAGTAAAGTCGCATGATCCACAAACTCCAATGCAAATAAGTATGAAAGACCATAAAGTCTTCATTCACAAATTTGCCAAAAACGGGTTTGTGTTAGATCTAAAAAGTGTCAAAGCAAGAAACATTCCAGCAAGGGGATGATTAGCTTGAACACGAAAAACGACTTTTGCACTGCAGATCAGCAATGACCAATCCCCTTCAAGGGACAGGATGCATAAGCATCCTGTCTCAGACTGTCGACAAATCCGAAAAAACCGGATTTGCCGACAGTCTTTTTTTGTATAATTAAGATACCGTAATGAATTGAGGTGGATGAAGTGCTAACAAAAAATACACAGATGAATCGTGATCAAATAGAAATGATAGCTTTAGACCAACTTGTACCTGCAGATCATTTGGTTCGTAAAATCGACGCTGCTATTGATTTTTCATTTATCTATTCGCTTGTTCAAGACATGTATTCATCGGAAAGAGGTCGACCAAGTATTGATCCAGTTGTATTGATTAAAATGGCTTTCATCCAATATACCTTCGGTATTCGTTCCATGCGAAAAACTATAGAGGAAATCGAAACGAATCTGGCTTACCGTTGGTTTCTTGGATTTGGTTTTTATGATAAGGTACCTCACTTTTCAACGTTTGGGAAAAACTACGAGCGACGCTTTAAGGATACAGACTTATTTGAACAGATATTCTATCGCATTTTGAAAGAAGCTGCAGATAAGAAGCTGATAAGCAGTGAGCATGTCTTTATTGATTCTACTCATGTCAAAGCGAGTGCGAATAAGCATAAATTTGTGAAGAAAGTGGTTCGAAAAGAAACGAAAGCCTATCAAGCACGTCTACAAGATGAGATAAATGCTGATCGAGAAGCACATGGAAAAAAGCCATTTCCTCCAGATAAATTTGGGAAAGAAGAATATAAAGAAATAAAAGAAAGTACCACTGATCCGGAAAGTGGTTACTACGTAAAAGACGAGCGAACAAAACAGTTTGCTTACTCATTCCATGCTGCTGCGGATCGAAATGGCTTTGTTTTGGGGGCTATTGTAACGCCAGGGAATATTCATGACAGTTCCGTATTGGAGCCACTTCTTGAAAAAGTCATAGAAAAACATGGAAAACCGGCTGTGGTTGCTGCTGACGCTGGATATAAAACTCCCGCCGTTGCCCAATACATATTTGAAAATGATATGACCCCTGCTTTACCTTATACTCGCCCTCGTACAAAGGATGGTTATTTCAAAAAACATGAGTATGTTTACGATGAATACTACGATTGTTATCTTTGTCCGCAAGGACAAGTGTTAAAATATGCAACTACGACGAAGGAAGGCTATCGTCAATATTTTTCTGATCCAGTCCAGTGTAAAGATTGTCCATTCCTTTCGAAGTGCACCCAAAGTAAGGAGCATAAAAAACTGATTCAGCGACATGTATGGGAATTTTATTTAGAGGAAGCTGATCATCTTCGGCATACACAAGAGAATAAGAGCATTTATGCAAGACGGAAAGAAACCATTGAACGTGTTTTTGCTGATGCAAAGGAAAAGCATGGTATGCGTTGGACAACTTTAAGAGGTTTAAAAAAATTGTCCATGCAGGCGATGCTAACTTTTGCTGCAATGAATTTGAAAAAGATGGCTTGCTGGACATGGAAAAGTCCAGCAATAACATAAAATAGACCCCTGGAGGGGTCTATTCCAAACATTTGAAAGCATAAAAGTGACAAAAGGCATCCGAAAGCGCACATTCGGATGCCTTTTGTCTACACTCTGGGACAGGATGCATAAGCATCCTGTCTTCTTTTATGTCCTCAACATAAAAATCATCCATTTGAACCCTATCAGATCAGAAAATAAAACAGCCATGATCTTACGTTTAAAACATTCCGGTCCGCTCCGCTTTGAGCCATTCTTTTATAGAAAATGCTTTGGAGTTGGCACTAAAAGAAAAGGTTCTTTTAATGATTCAAGATCGTTTTCTAAACTGCGCTGCTTTTTATTGGCGGCAAAATATCCCCTCAGTCCAAAGCTAACCGGAGCATTATTCATGGCTCCCATTTCGAATGCATGGTTCCCTATTTAGATCCCCCCGCTTTTATGATAAAATACATTCAAATCCATACCATTTCATCGAAAAAATCCAAAAATGCCAGTGATTTTTTGACTCGACGTGTGTCCATAAGATTTGATCCATTCTGCAAAGAGCGGCATACATGCCATTTATCATGAAATGAAAGAAAGGATGAGTGAATATGAGCGATTGTATTTTTTGTAAAATTATGAACGGAGAAATCCCGTCAGCAAAAGTGTATGAAGATGAAAATGTATTTGCTTTCTTGGATATCAGCCAAGTAACAAAAGGGCATACACTGGTCATACCAAAAATACATAAAAAGAATCTCTTTGAGCTAACTCCAGAAATTGCTGGATCGCTTTTCCAAGCTGTGCCCAAAATAGCGAATGCTATTCAAGAAGCCTATCAACCGATCGGGCTAAATTTATTAAACAATAATGGAGAAGCGGCCGGACAATCAGTCTTTCATTTCCACATCCATTTGCTTCCTCGTTACGGAAAAGGAGATGGATTCGGGGCTGTATGGAAATCGCATCAAAACGACTATACTTTCGACGAACTTCAAGACATCGCATCGACCATTCATCAGCATATAAAATAACATATGAAACGAGATATCTTATTTGAGAGCAAAGCAAAGAATTTGTGGTAAAATGAATTCGTACCACTAAAAATCGAGTTTTAGTGTAGAGAAGTTTAGCAGAGGAGAGAAGAGAATTGAATACGAAAACACTTGTCAGTTTAGCCATTTTAGTGGGTATGGGAGCAGTTCTTCATGCAATCATCCCTGCTTTTTTCTTAGGCATGAAGCCAGATATGATGCTTACGATGATGTTTCTCGGCATTCTATTATTTTCAAACGCCAAAAATGTTTTGCTGATTGGTTTAGCTACGGGAGTCATTTCCGGATTGACCACGGCATTTCCCGGAGGATTCCTTCCGAATCTAATCGATAAACCGGTTACGGCGTTCATTTTTTACGGATTGCTTGCCCTTACGGCAAAGTACAGCAAAAACACACTCGGAGCAGCCATATTGACGGCTGTCGGCACTATTGTCTCCGGAACAGTCTTTTTGACTTCAGCCTATTTGATTGTCGGTCTGCCCGGACCTTTTACCGCTTTATTCGGAACCGTCGTTCTGCCTGCTATGGCCTTAAATGCCGTTGCCATGTTTATTATTTATCCTATTGCCCAATCGATAATGAAACGCTCAAACGTTGGGCATCAAGCTTAAAAGCATCGATTTAATGAATAATGCCTGGCCACTTCCTAACCTGCCGTCATGCTTCTAAGGCTACGGAGGCGGCCCGGCATTTTTGTGTATTATGGCCGAAAAACCATATTCGATCCAGTCTCCAGCCACCATCGTTTTTCCCTCACTTATCCCCTGTTTACCAATTCTTTTCATGTTACATAAAGGAGAATGATGATCACAAATACGAAAACAGTTCCGGCTCCAAGTGCGCCGACACGTTTTTTCACCATCTTTTTCGGGGGATATATACCCGGCCTGGACAATAATAGAAGCGAGCGACACAGACCAAGAAACAAAAGAAAATCGAGAATAACCGCAAAGAACAAAACCCCTCTCATGTAAATTCCTCCTTCACCAGCCCGCTGACTGATCTTCCGGACATAGAATGTTGATTTTCTTCAAAAGAAGTCTGTATACTCTTCTTAAGGGATTCGAATTTAATGAATATTCTATCCTATTCAACTGCAACTGAAGATATGAAATGAGGGACTTCAATCTCAAAATGCGAAATATCAGCCAGAGGTGAATGATTATGAAACGATCGAATTGGTTGGCGGGCTTTTTAGTCGGAGGGGTTGCAGGCGCCATTACAACGCTCCTTACCACTCCTTCTTCTGGAAAAGACGTCAAAAAAAATATGTTAAAAACAAAGGATTTTATGAAAGAAACAGCGAAGGAAGTCATAAGCAATACCGAACAGGTAAAACAAGCGGTCACTCATTTTATACAAGAAGGAAAAACGGCTTTCCCTCAGATCTCTAAAGAAATAAAAGAAAGCATCGAATTATGGCAAAAAAGCATTCAACCAAATAAAAAGGCAATTGAAGAAGGAATTCACAACGTCCAAATTTCCGTCAAAAACCTGGAGGAGACAACGAAAAAGAATTGATAACACCCAAATCCTCATAGAATCCATTCTCCAAGCGTGAAGTATACAGGGCTTTTTGACTAGCACTTGTCGTCCTTACGGCAGGTGAAGCGTAAGTCCTGCCACATTCGGAATACATCATAAGTTTTTTCAAGAAAACAAGGTATTTTCTTATAACAGCATGCGAAACTTATGAAAGTGGACAATCTTGTTTATTGGATTGTCCACTTTTTTGAAAATTTAGTAAATTTATATCTTTATTAATTTTTATTTTATTGGCATAATATTGTTAGAGAATACTTTCAGAAAAACCTGTTCAATTTTAAAAAGAAGGTGATAGAAAGTGAAAAAACAAGAAGTTTCCATACATGAGGTAATGCTATTTTCCCAAAGAGTAGCACAGTTAAGCAAGGCCCTTTGGAAAGCGGTTGAAAAAGATTGGCAGCAATGGATCAAACCGTATAACCTTAACATTAATGAACACCATATCTTATGGATCGCCTATCATTTAAAAGGAGCCTCTATTTCTGATATCGCTAAGTTTGGCGTCATGCACGTTTCCACAGCCTTTAACTTTTCAAAGAAACTAGAAGAACAAGGCTATTTAAAATTTTCCAAGAAAGAATCGGACAAGCGAAATACGTATGTTGAGTTGACAAATGAAGGGGAAACGATCCTTCATGACCTGATGGAAAAATTTAATCCGGAAGCCAATTCCGTCGTGCAAGCGGCACTACCCCTAAATAAACTGTTTGGTAAATTTCCTGATTTTTTAGAACTCAGTGTGATCATTAAAAATTTGTACGGGGACGATTTCATGGAAATTATCGAAACCTCCCTTCAAAACATAGACGAAAACTTTCAGAAGGAAGATACCTTCATTTCCACGAACGAATCCAGCGAAAAAATAACGAGTTAGTTGGAAAGATTTTTGTACAGCTGAATCATTAATTCTTTATAGAGCCCTTGTTTTATGCATGCTGCGATGACCTCTTTACAATCCAACTTGGAATGAAGCCTTTTTTCAAATTCTTGAAAAAGCGGAACATGAAAAACAAATCCGTCCGCTTTTTGCTCTTGATATTTCTTGTTCAACTCCTCACAAAGTTCGAAAAATTCGGCCGTTTCCTCTTTTGTGAGCCGATTTTTTATAATCAGCCAATCAAATTCATGTCGGTTCTTATCGACCATCTGAATCAACAGTTGTTGATGGTATTCCAACATTTCCAATCGTTTTATAATATCCTCCATGTCATTTCACCATACCACAAATAGACGCTCTATTTCGAACAGTCAATTATACTTACCGGGCCATTCAATATTATCTTACAGTAAAACTTGAATTTAAGCTATTCCAAAAGACAAGATGAACGGTACGTTTGGTGCTTTTAAAAGAACGCTGATCCAAAAAAGCTTGCTCAACAGCCATCCAAATCATTTATTTTCTATTGATTTTTTGCTTATTTCGTCGTAAAGTATGGTAGCATCCTTTTCGCAATCATTTTTAGGTTTATTGATCCGTTTTGACATCTGACATAACAAAAATTTCTATTTATTGAAAATTTCGTTTAATTCCTCGGTATACAAAACCATTTTCATTCGAAATCATGCACATGAATTAGCCTCAACATGCCTAATCGTTATCTTTTTAATTGTGAGGTGCCTAAATATTCTATTTATCACCCTGATGAATAAGGTTATGAAAAAGGAGGGAGCATCATGTCAGTAATCTTCGTGTTCATATTATTTTCTATTTTCATTTTATACAATATCAATAGACTTACCAACACGCTATGTATGCAAAAAGACATACCGGAAGATCGCCAGCCGAAAGTGTTTAGAACGATTAACATTTTAATCACTATTCTGCTCATTTCTTCTTATATCGAAATTCTCTATACATAAGTGGAAATCAAGCCAGGCATCGCCTGGCTTTTATTCCAATATCTAGTAAATCCAAGATGCACCGATGATAATAAGCAAAATGAACAACACAACGACAAGTGCGAATCCTCCGCCATATGCTCCAGACATATCCGAGTTCCTCCTTTATTTTCACATTTTTCATTTGTTAATATAGCCATGCTGCACCAACAATGATGAGAAGGATGAAGAGCACCACAATTAATGCAAACCCTCCGCCATAAGCTGCACCCAATACCGATCACCTCCTTACACATTGGTCTATATCATACTATTCATTTGTTTTATTTTTGGTTTAGGCCTTTTTCCCGCTTGAAGACGACTGTATAGGTCATCAGATGATTAAACCTGATTAGAAAGGATTTAACAATATGGCTTCGACAACAGAAGTTTCCAAACATTCTTGTTTTCTGCCAAATTCTAATCCGGATTTTTCAACTGACTAACCCTATTAGGATCTACTCTTTCAGCGGAAAGCTTTTCATTCCCGCCATACCTCCTTTTCTGTTATTTGTATCGTATGTAACCCGGTATATTTTGACTGAAGCAAACGCCTATTTTCTTGTCGGTCATAAAAAAGAAAAACTTTGGTAATTCCGCATAATTGTGATATAGTATGTCTATGTGGATAAAGAATATAAAAATGAAATTAAGTGTAGGAGTTGTTGAACGAATGAAAAAATGGATTCTCTCTTTGTCGTTGGCAGCCGGGATGATTGTTCTTGCTGCATGCGGAAACGGCGGAGATGATACCGTTGTAAAAACGAATGAAGGAAATATTACAAAAGAAGATCTGTACAACGCTATGAAAGAAAAATATCCTCAACAAACACAACAAGCGTTGCAAGAATTGGTGTACAAAAAAGTTTTATCTGAAAAATATAAAGTTTCGGATAAAGAGCTGAATGACGAGCTTCAAAAAACAAAAGACCAACTTGGTTCACAATATGAAGCGTTCCTCGCCCAATACGGCATGGACGAAAAGGGATTTAAAGACTACTTAAAATTGGAACTATTAGAGCAAAAAGCGGCAACGGCCGATATTAAAATCAGCGATCAAGAATTGAAAAATTATTATAAAAAATGGCAGCCGGAAATCAAAGTCCGCCATATATTAGTCGATGATGAAAAAACGGCAAATGAAATAAAAGCGCAGCTGGATAAAGGGGCCAAATTCGAGGATCTTGCCAAAAAATACTCCAAAGACACAGCTTCCGCCAACAATGGAGGAGATTTAGGATGGATCGATTACCAAGGCCGCAAGCAATTTGTTCCTGAATTCACTAAAGCGCTTGATACTTTGAAAGTCAAAGAAATAAGCAAACCGATTAAAACAGAATACGGCTACCATATTATCCAAATTACAGATAAGAAAAAGAAAAAACCGTTTAACGAAGTAAAAGATCAATTGAAAGAAGAACTGAAACTCTCGAAAGTCGATCAAACTAAGATGCAGAAAAAACTTAACGAAGTGCTGAAAGATGCTAATGTAAAAGTCGAAGACAAAGACTTTAACGGTTTGTTTTCCGAAGCAACCTCCAATAAATAATAATGTGAAATAATAATGTGTGCTGCTTTTTTGAAACGGAACGCCTTTCGTTTCAGAAAGGCAGCATTTTTTTGAAAGCGAACAAGTGTAGCATGCCTTTTCTTCTTCTCGCAATCAATTTTTCATTCGCCTTTTTTCCACGATTCGGACTAGCCATATAAAAAGGCGCTCCAAAAGAAGAATTCTTTTGAAGCGCCTTTTACGTTTATGCTCCTTGTTGTTCCTGATCTTGTTTCTGTTTCTTTTTTTTCTCTTCTTGCATCCTCTTTATAAATACTTCGCCTTCTTTTTCGATCCATTCCTGGTCTGCCTTCCGATCTTCTCTCGCCGTTTTAATCACCATAAATGCACTAATAAATATTCCTGCCACAACGAAATACATCCAAAACGGTACCGTCATTTTCCACCTCTCCTAACTTGTCCGCATTTACTACATCTTATGAGACGGAAACGTTGCCTATTCCTATAATTTTTTCCATTATCCTCTGTTACCGCCAACTAGACGTCATTCAGGTCTCCCGCAACGAAACGTCATGATAAAGAAAAATATCAGAATGGAATGGGGAGAAAGAGAGCCGCACGATCTATCTTTTCCACTTTCAAAAGGAATTCTTCCCTTAAAAAAAGACCTCTAAAAAGAGGTCTCTTCATCGCTGAAATAGGAATGAAATCGAATATACTAATTAAAACTTTGGCTTATAAAAAGAGCGGTTATCCATAGCGAAAATTCGCTCGGAAAATTCTCCCGGTTTCGTTTTTTCTAAAGCTCGATCCAGCATATTCATCTTCGCATCAATATTATCAATGTAATGAAGAATTTCCGCTTCTTTGATTAACGGCGGCTTCGGGCTCCCCCATTCCGGCTTTCCGTGGTGGCTTAAAACAATATGCTGGAGAATAAACACCTCTTCTCCTTCGATGCCCAGCTCTTCGGCCGCCTTGGCAATTTCATTGATCATGATCGTGATATGCCCCAACAAATTTCCTTCAGCCGTATAGGTAGTCGCAACGGGGCCCGACAACTCAATGACTTTGCCCAGATCATGAAGAATCACACCGGCATAGAGCAAATCCCGATTTAAAGAAGGATATAAATCCGCAATGGCCTTTGCCAGTTTTAACATGGAAACGACATGATAAGCTAATCCGGATACAAATTCATGATGGTTTTTAGTAGCTGCCGGATATTGATAAAAAGGCTCAGAATATTTTTTCAGCAAGTAACGAGTGATCCTTTGGATATTAGGATTTTTCAATTCAAAAATAAACTGAGTGATGATTTCTGCCATCTCATCCGAATGCATCGGGGCCGACATAACAAAGTCTTGAATTTTGACTCCTTCATTTTCGGAGGCCGGTCGGATTTGCCGAATTCTTAGTTGATTTCGCCCGCGGTAATTTTGAATATCTCCGAGCACTTTTACAATCGTTTCCGCCCGATATTGTTTTTCATCCTGTTCTGTCGCATCCCATAGTTTCGCTTCAATTTCACCGCTTTTGTCTTGAAGAATCAGGTTTAAATACGGTTTTCCATTGACGGCTGTGCTTTTCGTCATGGATTTAATCAATAAATAACAATCGACAGACTGTCCTGCCTCATAATGGATAATTCCCTGAACCATTCAGTTTTTCCTCCTGTACACCGGCAATGGATTTAATCGACACCATTATATCACATAAACAGTATTTGATTATTCATCCTGAAGGAAGCGAATGTAAAAGAAAACTCATGGGCAGCCATTCGTTCAAAAATGGTTCCCAAATATTTTTTAAAACTTTATATAAAAATTCCGTTTCACCCAATCGGCAAACAAATATATGGATAGGCAGACGGCGATTCTGCAGCCAGCTCATTTATTTTGATCATTTTGTTACGTTCGCCCAGTCAGGTTCTTCTAAATGAATAATAGAAGTTTCCGGAAAATACATTTTAACATGTTGATGGCATGTAAAAATCAATATTTGTGTATGGCGGCTAACCTCTTTTAATACTTCTGCCACTGCGGACATTCGTTTATGATCAAAATGGACAAAGGCGTCATCAATGATGAGCGGAAATGGATATTCTTCCTGCAAGACGGAAGCGAGAGCAAGACGAAGGGACACATACACCTGTTCACCGGTGGCCTGGCTTAATTCTTGCGGTTCAAAAAACATCCCATCTTTTCGTTTTACATAAAACTTTCCTTCTTCATTCGTATAAAGGTGAATATACCGTCCATTTGTCAACATGCTTAAAAGTTCTTCTGCTTTTTGCAAAGCAAGTGGAAGTTTTTGATCTTTAAAATGCTTCACCGTTTTAGCAAAGATATGTTTTGCAATCGCTAGCTGCGCCCATTTTTTTGCTTTTTCGTTTACTACCGACCGCTGAAGATGGAAAAGATGAAGCCGTTCTGCGTAAGTCCCGCCCTCTTCTAAAACCTTTTTCTCATACTCCCATTTCGCTAGATCTGCCTGTACTCTTTTTTTCTCCTGTCCTAGTTCTTTCAACTTTTCTTCGACTTCTAGTTTGGCTTTTTTCCATTTTGCGGGCTGATCGAGCGGAAATAGAAGGTCCGGGCTGTCAGGCACCTGACGATGGATGAGTGCTAAACGTTCTTTCAACTGTTCAAGTTTTTTCCATTGAGTCCCCTTTTTCCGAAAATCTTCTTCTGTTTCCGTATTAGCGGACGCAAACAGTTTCTGAATTTCCCTTTCAAATTCAGCTTTTTCCTTTATCACTGCCTGAAGCTCCTCTTTATACTGCTCTGCTTGTTTGCTCGTTTCCTTTATTTGCAAGGCTTTCTCTTTATTTCTTTTCAACTGTTCTTTTAATTGAAACAGCACATATTCTATATCGTGGTCCGGTAAACCAAGAGTCTTTGTCCATCGATGCAATTGATCTTTCCATCTTTGAATAGACTCTTCCATTTCTTTCATTCTTTCTTGGCATATTTTTTTCTGACGAATGATGTCTTTCATACTTAAAAGTTTTTCAAACGCCTCATCCAAAATATTCCATTCCATTGTTTTCGGAAAACAAAGCTTGTGCTGAATTCTTTGAACTCTCAACAAGTTTTCAGAAAATTCCCGCTCCCATTCCTTTTTGTCCGAAATCAGCTTACTCTTTTGCTGCTCCAATTGTTCCAGTCTCATAATCGATTGTTTCCATCTGTCCCGCAGTTCGGTTTGTTTTCGATACATAGAGGCCTCTTCTTTTGTCAGAAGATACCCCATTTCCTGAATTTCTTTCTTACGTTGATTGATTTCCTTTTTTAGCTCTTTTTCTTGTTCTTCCAAAAGATCCGGAGTTTTTTTCGTCCATAATAAAAAGGCGGCAACAAATCCAAAAAAAGGTACTGAAAGCAGAAGCCACTCGTGTTGAATGACAAGCCATAGAGCTAAAACGATTGAAAAAACCAAAACGAAACCGGCGGCAAGAGGCTGCTTATTCCTCTTTTTTGCCTGTTTTTCTGTCTCGATTTTTTGTAGTTGTAGTTCAAGCCAACGAATTTCCTTTGCCAAAGATTCTTTTTCAGTTTGGTTTTCCGCTTTTTTTTGCAGCGTTCGAAATTCTTGCTCCGGCAATAACAGCTCCTCAATCTTCTCACATTCCTTTTCCGCCGTTTGAAGCTCGCTGCGGTTAGTTTGCAAAGCTTTTTCGATGTGCTCTTTTTGCGAAATGAGACGAATAAGCTTTTGAATTTCCTCCTTAATTCGTCGTTTTACATCCATACTCGTATCAATCTGATAAATTTCTTCGTCCGTGAAATGTTCAAAATGAAGATACGTCTTGAGCTCTTCCAATTGACTGTTTAATTCTGAGATCTTCATTTGATCATTTTGCCAATCTTCTTGCCACTTTTTATACTCGGCACTTTGATTCACACTTGCCTCAATGGCCGCCTCTTCCTCCAGGGATAAAAGGTCGTTTTGCCATCGCCGGATTTGCTTTTCTTTCCAATCGATCTTTTCTTGTAAAGCAGAAATCATCCCTTCTAAATGATGGAGCCGATCCAAATGCTTTTCAAGCCGGGAAATGCCATCCACCGGAAATGCCACTTCTCCGATGGCTTTCATTTCTTCTTCCAACCGCTGTTTTTCCATAAGCAGCGGTCTAATGGTTTCTTCTCTTGCCAGTCTTTCCAAATATGCTTGACATTTCCCTTCTTCGACGGACAGCTTTGATAAATGCTGTTTTTGATTCTCGATTTCTACTAAAACATGAAGATATTGGTCATTTTTCTTTTTCCCTTTTTTAACATCTGCCTCCAGTTCCTTCAATGTCTGTAATTCTTGATTAATAACCGGATTTCGTCCGTTTGGCTTATAAAGCTTTTCCATTTCTTTCTGCAGTTTTTTCTCCAGCCGGTATAAGGAATCTGTCCCGACGGTTCCGGCGGAAAATAAAAAGCGGCCGATATCTTCCTCTTTTAATTGGTGAAGTTTTTGCAGACCATGGACGTCAAATGAAAAAATAGAACGGTAAAAGTTCTCATCCATTCCATTTAACAGTCGACGTAGAAGATCTTCACCGCCTATCGTTCCATCGTCGAGCCTTACTGTCACCGAACTGGAGGATGTTCCTTTCACTCTTTCAATGACTGCTTTGCCCATATTCACGGTTTCAAGCGTCAATTTCCCACCATATTTGGAATGGGTTTTCGGTTCATAATTCTTTGCTTGTCTGGTAGGAAATCCGAATAAAACGGCATGGATAAACGCCATAATGGTCGATTTTCCCGCTTCATTTTCCCCGTAAATGAGCTGCAATGATTTCAAGTCTTTTAAATGAAAATTTTCTAATTTTCCAAAGCCGTATATATGAAGATCAGAAATTCTCACCGCTTATTGCTCCTTCCTCTGCCAATCCTTCTTGAATCAAGCGTTTCGCTTCTTCTAACATTTCTTCTTTTTCATCCTCCGTCAGATCAGTTAAGAAGCGGGTCGTTTTATAATGAAAATAAAGAGAGGAAAGCGCCTCTTCCCAATCTTCTTTTGTTAAAGACGCCGTCTGCTTTTCAAATTCCCGATAAAAAGGATGATTTTCTTTGAATTTCAGAGGATGCTGCGGATCGATGATAAACCGATGTACCCAAACAAACGACTCATTTAGATCTTCGCCGTCTTGCAGAGCTTCCAATAATTCTCCGCTCGTGATTTTATCTCTTATTTCTCGATTGGGCTCATTTTCCAACTGAATTTCCAACATGACACCTTGATTCGTTTGACGGTTATCCTCCATCATCTGCTTCAAACGCATGAAAAATGAATGAAAACTTTCCTCTTCCGAAAGCTTCATGACTTCTTTTTTCCATTGAATATCAGCCGTTTCAATAAATTCAAGGCGCGTTCCGGTTTGATCCAATTCAACGAGATAGCAGCCTTTCGCTCCAATTTCTTTTCGATGACGTCCTTGAATGTTCCCGGGATAGAGAATATAAGGATCTTTATGTAAAATCTTTGTTTGATGAATATGTCCAAGCGCCCAATAATCAAATTGTTTTTCCAGCAGATCATTGACTGAAAATGGGGCGTAAGGTTGATGGCCTGATTTTCCGCTTTCCTCATAACCGTGAAGCAAACCGATATGAAAATCCGCTCCGTCTTGCTTTTGGTACTCGTTTATTTTCCGCTCCCATACATGGCGTTTATCATAACTGAATCCATACAAGTGAACAATCGCTCCCGCTTTTGTCTGATGGCGAATGGCTTCCACTTGAGAAGAAAAAACATGAACATTGGATGGCAATTCCAGCGACACCCATTGGCCGTTTAAATGATCATGATTTCCGTGAAGAATATAGGCGGAAATGCCATGCTGTTTTAATCTATTCATTTCTGTTTGTAGCCGAGCCTGTGCTTTAATGCTTCTGTCTTCACCGTCGAATAGATCACCCGATATAAGAACAAAATCCACTTCTCTCTTGATGGCTTCATCTATGATTCTATGAAAAGAACGAAAAGTACTTTCGCGTATTCTTGCAAATAACTCCGGAGGCAGGCGCTGTTCCAAACCGATAAACGGACTATCCAAATGCAGATCCGCCGTGTGAATAAATCGAATTTGTTTCACGATGGCATTCCCTCCAAGCCAAAAATCGAATGTATGTTCTTTCATTATACTTTTATTATGAAAGATTTTCTATTGAAATCTAGCCTCATCACAGTGAAAACTGAAAGATATTTTGGCCAATTTGCAAAGGAGACAGATTATCCGACAATCTATTCAAAAACTTATCCATTGAAAAATAAGCGAGAATCGTTTACAATATTTAAACAAAATATTGTAAATATTCTTTATTTTTAACTAGATGTATATTGGGAGGTTTCTGCATTGAAAGAATATACGCTGACTGTCTTCCAAAAAAATGGTGAAAAGTTGTTAGATGATACGTTTGAAGCAGCCAACGACCACGAGGCTAAAGAAAAAGGCAGTCAAATTCTAAAGGAAAAAGGCTTTTCCGATTACACGCACCGATGCACATCGTCAGCAGGAAAACTTTTGTTGTTTCATTCATAAAAACGAGTCTCATGAAAAGGCTCAACTTTGAATTTCAACCATGACTTTCAATCGATTCTTTCATCAATTCCCATGAGTTAAATAGTCATTCCTGAATTCAAATACGTTCTCTCCCGCAAATCTCCATCATGTTTTTCCATGCAAATCAAAAACAGCCTTATCAAGAAGGCTGTTTTTTGCAGAAAAGCTGCTGTAAAATCTGAAGCTTTTTTTCTGTATATTCTTCGTAACGTTCATTATACGATTTCGGGTCTTTCGGATTAGCAAAACGTTCAATCTTTCCAGTATCCGGATCGATAAATTTGCTTGCTGCCCCGCATCCTAATCCAATAATAGTCTGCACTTCTTCCATGATCAAAATGTTATAGATGCTTTCTCGCCCCGGTAAGGCATATCCGACATTTTCAAGGTTCCCTAAAATGTTTTTTTGCCGGTACAAATAATAAGGAACATAGTTGTGCGCTGCGGTCCAGTCTTGGGCCAATTTCATCATTTCTTCTGCTTCTTCCCGGCTTGCCACCGGATATTTGTCTTTATTTTGGGTCATGACCGATGCACGTTTAAACGATAGGGTATGAATCGTCAGAGATTCCGGCATCAGTTTTTCTGTTTCATCTAATGAATGTTGAAATTCCCGCACTCCTTCACCAGGAAGGCCGATAATCAAATCCATGTTGATATTATTCATTCCCATGCTTCGAGCCAAGTGAAATTTTTCAATCGTTTCCTCCACTGTATGGTGGCGGCCAATGGCTTTCAACGTTTCTTGAATGTAAGATTGCGGATTGATGCTGATCCGGTCAATATTCCATTTTTTTAGCACTTCCAGTTTTTCTGGCGTAATCGTATCGGGTCGGCCCGCTTCAACGGTAATTTCTCTTACGTTCTCAACACTCGGAAATGATCGATACATTTGTTCATATAAAAGATCCATTTCTTCTGCGGTGATCGAGGTCGGCGTACCTCCTCCATAATAAATCGTTGTGATTTTTATACCGTTTTCTTTTAAAAATTGGCCGATTTTTTCCATTTCATAATGAAGACCGCCTAAGAACGAAGCCACTCTCCCTTGTTTTCCCTGGATTGCAAAAGCAGGAAAAGTACAGTAAGCGCACTTCGTTGGGCAAAACGGTATGCCAATATAAATGCTCACTTCATTTTGCAAGTGATAAAGATCAGGGACAATCGTGAGTTGTCGATCCACAATTTTCTCCATTAATTGAATCTTTTCATCCGTAATTAAATATTCTTTTTTTAATTGTTCATGGGCCTCTTCTTTAGAAATCCCGCTCCGCAATTTTTTATGGAACAGCTTTGTTGGACGAATGCCGGTTAAAAATCCCCACTGCTGCCGGATTCCGGTATATTGTTGCAGCACTTCAAGAAATGCGCGCGATACAGCCTTTTTAACTTGCTTAAAATATTCTTTTTCCGTTTGGGTTGGATCCGCCGCTTTTTCTATTGAAGATTGATAGATCTTCGCGGAGTCTGGCGCCGATAAAGCCATTTTTACTTTTATGACTGAATTGGCTTGGATATCCAATTTCACTCTGAGGATCTCGTCGGGAAGATTCTCCTCTTCCAAAAGAATATCGGTCTCTTCAAAAAATAAATTGGCAATTAATTGAAGAGGTCTATGCAAACGTTCATCAACTGTGCCTGTCACAAGAATGTTCAATCGAATCACCTTTCAATATGTAAACTATTCTTTAGTTTACTGAATGAATCGTCCATCGGTCAAGGATCCATCCATCTGTTCACTTAAAAGCCTACAGATAAAACAGAACAAATCCATATTTCCCTATTTGAAAAATCTCGAATAATTCCCATATACTATTAACCATAAAAAAGAACGCCCTTTGTCGAAACAAGGGCGATGAAAGATGCGACTTATTTTAAGTGATCCATTTTTTCTAAAAATCGGATCGGCCGCTGTCTCCTAAATAACTCTTTTACGACATAAGATACCCCATTTTCCTGATTGGATCTTGTCACCCAATCAGCAGCTTCTTTTACATGATCAGGAGCATTGCCCATGGCGACCCCAAGACCTGCATTGTGCAAGAGAGGCAAGTCGTCGATGCCGGACCCTATCATGACCACTTCTTTTAGCGAAACATTTATTCTTTCGCATAAGTACACCAGTCCTTGAAACTTTGATACCCCACTTGGGACAATATCGAAACGGTTTTGATCCGTGCGGATGACAGCCACTTCATCATACATGCCTTCTATTGCTTTTTTTGCATCTTCCAAATCTCTAGGATTCTGAAAAATGATTTCCATTTTGGGAGGAGAGACCGGCTCTTTTTCCAAATAGTCGCTTACAGACTCCACAAAGTATTGAGGGTATAGCATACGATTATTCGTGCGCTGCCAAACCGTTCTTCCAACTAGAGAATCGGGCAAATCCATTTTATTGCTGACAGAAAATTTTTCGTGTGATAAGCAAATACGACAATGAAAGGATTCTAAAAAACGGGTGAGTTCATACGTAATATCTTCTTGAATTCGTTTCAATAAGATTGGTTTATCGAGTTGCTTTGCTACAAAAGCTCCTTGATGAGCAATTAAACAGCTGTCTACTTTCAGCGATTTAGCGACTTTTTTTACGGAAGGATAATGTCTTCCCGATACTAAACAAATATAAATTCCTTTTTCTTGCGCATATTCAATTGCCTCTTTCGTCATCTTATTTAAACGGCCATTGTCCTGAAGTATTGTTCCATCTATGTTTACCGCCAGTAAACGATAGACCATCGATGTTCCCCCTTATTATCGAACCGTCTCTTTATACTTTTATGAAGGAACAAGCAGAATTAGAACTTTTTCCCGCTCGCTATGAATGAACAGACTGGCAGCCAAGGCAAAATGACCCAAGGGCACCGCCTTTTTGATGATCGCGAAATTCACTCGCTTTCCGCGGGCGATCCGCGAGCCTCCTCGCTCGTTCCTCGCTGCGGGGTCTCGCCTGGCTCGCTTTTCTCGCAGGAGTCTCGCCAATTTCGCGATCATCGCAGTAAAATGTAACTTAGACAAATGCAAAAAAATCACCTTTTCCATTTATGCGGATGAAAGAAGATCATATGAAAAACGGACTGCTGAAGCCGGTTACAATTGTTCAGATCGGGACAGAAAACCTATTCAATCTTGGATACTTCATTCATCAAAGCTAATCGGTCGTTCCGAGATTTTGCATGGGCTGACCAAAGTGAACATCGAATATGGGGCTGGCTGCCATCTCCCATAACTTTCTGAAACAAGCGTAAAAGAACCGCTTGCTTTAGAAAGAAGGTCCCAAAATAGAGAAAACCCGACGAGATAAAATATTTTTTCTCGTCGGGTTATTGTTTGCCTGGCAGCGTCCTACTCTCGCAAGGGGAAACCCCTCACTACCATCGGCGCTGAAGAGCTTAACTTCCGTGTTCGGGATGGGAACGGGTGTGACCTCTTCGCCATCGCCACCAGACGGTATGTAGTTGTCGGAACGATTGTTCCTTCAAAACTAGATAGAAGAAGCAGTTTCACCGATTTCGCGCTTTCTTTTGGTTAAGTCCTCGATCGATTAGTATCCGTCAGCTCCACGTGTCACCACGCTTCCACCTCGGACCTATCTACCTGATCATCTTTCAGGGATCTTACTTTCCGAAGAAATGGGAAATCTCATCTTGAGGGGGGCTTCATGCTTAGATGCTTTCAGCACTTATCCCTTCCGCACATAGCTACCCAGCGATGCCTCTGGCGAGACAACTGGTACACCAGCGGTGCGTCCATCCCGGTCCTCTCGTACTAAGGACAGCTCCTCTCAAATTTCCTGCGCCCGCGACGGATAGGGACCGAACTGTCTCACGACGTTCTGAACCCAGCTCGCGTACCGCTTTAATGGGCGAACAGCCCAACCCTTGGGACCGACTACAGCCCCAGGATGCGATGAGCCGACATCGAGGTGCCAAACCTCCCCGTCGATGTGGACTCTTGGGGGAGATAAGCCTGTTATCCCCGGGGTAGCTTTTATCCGTTGAGCGAT
Source organism: Bacillus sp. FSL W8-0223 (assembly GCF_038006805.1). NCBI lineage: Bacteria > Bacillati > Bacillota > Bacilli > Caryophanales > Bacillaceae > Bacillus > Bacillus sp. FSL W8-0223. The sequence goes on along the minus strand of NZ_JBBOVX010000001.1, from coordinate 969,833 downwards.
GGCCCTTCCATACGGAACCACCGGATCACTAAGCCCGACTTTCGTCCCTGCTCGACTTGTAGGTCTCGCAGTCAAGCTCCCTTCTGCCTTTGCACTCTGCGAATGATTTCCAACCATTCTGAGGGAACCTTTGGGCGCCTCCGTTACCTTTTAGGAGGCGACCGCCCCAGTCAAACTGCCCACCTGACACTGTCTCCCACCCCGATCAGGGGTGCGGGTTAGAATTTCAGTACAGCCAGGGTAGTATCCCACCGGCGCCTCCACCGAAGCTGGCGCTCCGGTTTCCAAGGCTCCTACCTATCCTGTACAAGCTGTACCAAAATTCAATATCAGGCTGCAGTAAAGCTCCACGGGGTCTTTCCGTCCTGTCGCGGGTAACCTGCATCTTCACAGGTACTATAATTTCACCGAGTCTCTCGTTGAGACAGTGCCCAGATCGTTACGCCTTTCGTGCGGGTCAGAACTTACCTGACAAGGAATTTCGCTACCTTAGGACCGTTATAGTTACGGCCGCCGTTTACTGGGGCTTCGGTTCGCACCTTCAAGCAAAGCTTTAAGCGCTCCCCTTAACCTTCCAGCACCGGGCAGGCGTCAGCCCCTATACTTCGCCTTACGGCTTCGCAGAGACCTGTGTTTTTGCTAAACAGTCGCCTGGGCCTATTCACTGCGGCTTCTCGGGGCTATGCACCCCAAAAAGCACCCCTTCTCCCGAAGTTACGGGGTCATTTTGCCGAGTTCCTTAACGAGAGTTCTCTCGCACACCTTAGGATTCTCTCCTCGCCTACCTGTGTCGGTTTGCGGTACGGGCACCTTTTTCCTCGCTAGAGGCTTTTCTTGGCAGTGTGGAATCAGGAACTTCGGTACTATATTTCCCTCGCCGTCACAGCTTGAGGTTAGTGGCAACGGGATTTGCCTCGCTGCCCCTCTCACTGCTTGGACGCACATCCAACAGTGCGCTTACCCTATCCTCCTGCGTCCCCCCATCGCTCAAACGGAAAAGAGGTGGTACAGGAATATCAACCTGTTGTCCATCGCCTACGCCTGTCGGCCTCGGCTTAGGTCCCGACTAACCCTGAGAGGACGAGCCTTCCTCAGGAAACCTTAGGCATTCGGTGGAAGGGATTCTCACCCTTCTTTCGCTACTCATACCGGCATTCTCACTTCTAAGCGCTCCACCAGTCCTTCCGGTCTGGCTTCTCTGCCCTTAGAACGCTCTCCTACCGCGGACACCCGAAGGTGTCCACCCGCAGCTTCGGTGATACGTTTAGCCCCGGTACATTTTCGGCGCAGAATCACTCGACCAGTGAGCTATTACGCACTCTTTAAATGGTGGCTGCTTCTAAGCCAACATCCTGGTTGTCTAAGCAATTCCACATCCTTTTCCACTTAACGTATACTTTGGGACCTTAGCTGGCGGTCTGGGCTGTTTCCCTTTTGACCACGGATCTTATCACTCGCAGTCTGACTCCCAAGGATAAGTCACTGGCATTCGGAGTTTGTCTGAATTCGGTAACCCGATGAGGGCCCCTAGTCCAAACAGTGCTCTACCTCCAAGACTCTTCCCTTGAGGCTAGCCCTAAAGCTATTTCGGAGAGAACCAGCTATCTCCAAGTTCGATTGGAATTTCACCCCTACCCACACCTCATCCCCGCACTTTTCAACGTGCGTGGGTTCGGGCCTCCAGTAAGTGTTACCTCACCTTCACCCTGGACATGGGTAGATCACCTGGTTTCGGGTCTGCGACCCCATACTCATGCGCCCTGTTCAGACTCGCTTTCGCTGCGGCTCCGTCTTTTCGACTTAACCTCGCATGAGATCGCAACTCGCCGGTTCATTCTACAAAAGGCACGCCATCACCCGTAAACGGGCTCTGACTACTTGTAGGCACACGGTTTCAGGTTCTCTTTCACTCCCCTCCCGGGGTGCTTTTCACCTTTCCCTCACGGTACTGGTTCACTATCGGTCACTAGGGAGTATTTAGCCTTGGGAGATGGTCCTCCCAGCTTCCGACGGGATTCCTCGTGTCCCGCCGTACTCAGGATCCACCAGGGAGGGAACGAAGTTTCGACTACAGGGTTGTTACCTTCTCTGACGGGCCTTTCCAGACCTCTTCGTCTACCTCGTTCCTTTGTAACTCCACCATTGGTGTCCTACAACCCCAGAAGGCAAGCCTTCTGGTTTGGGCTGTTCCCGTTTCGCTCGCCGCTACTCAGGGAATCGCTGTTGCTTTCTCTTCCTCCGGGTACTTAGATGTTTCAGTTCCCCGGGTTGCCTTCCTTACCCTATGGATTCAGGCAAGGATGCTGCCCCATTACGGGCAGCGGGTTTCCCCATTCGGAAATCTCCGGATCAACGCTTACGTACAGCTCCCCGGAGCTTTTCGGAGTTAGTCCCGTCCTTCATCGGCTCCTAGTGCCAAGGCATCCACCGTGCGCCCTTTCTAACTTAACCATGTTGGTTTTATCCTAGATGGCGATACTCGGTTTATGCTGCTTCTTTTTTCTATCTAGTTTTCAAGGAACAACTTGGAAGGATGAAATCCTTCAAAACTGAACAAAACGAAAGCGTACAATTGATATCTGTCCAGCTCCGGCTCCTAGGTGCTCGAGGTCACAATCCATCTTGCTGCGGTGGTTGAAATACTACCTCCTCGCAAGCTGTCTTGTGCTTGTCGCACCTGAACAGTCGCCTCTGCTTTTCTTCTTCCTTAGAAAGGAGGTGATCCAGCCGCACCTTCCGATACGGCTACCTTGTTACGACTTCACCCCAATCATCTGCCCCACCTTCGGCGGCTGGCTCCCGTAAGGGTTACCTCACCGACTTCGGGTGTTGCAAACTCTCGTGGTGTGACGGGCGGTGTGTACAAGGCCCGGGAACGTATTCACCGCGGCATGCTGATCCGCGATTACTAGCGATTCCGGCTTCATGCAGGCGAGTTGCAGCCTGCAATCCGAACTGAGAATGGTTTTTTGGGATTAGCTCCACCTCGCGGTTTCGCGACCCTTTGTACCATCCATTGTAGCACGTGTGTAGCCCAGGTCATAAGGGGCATGATGATTTGACGTCATCCCCACCTTCCTCCGGTTTGTCACCGGCAGTCACCTTAGAGTGCCCAACTGAATGCTGGCAACTAAGGTCAAGGGTTGCGCTCGTTGCGGGACTTAACCCAACATCTCACGACACGAGCTGACGACAACCATGCACCACCTGTCACTCCGTCCCCCGAAGGGGAACCCTCTATCTCTAGAGGTAGCGAAGGATGTCAAGACCTGGTAAGGTTCTTCGCGTTGCTTCGAATTAAACCACATGCTCCACCGCTTGTGCGGGCCCCCGTCAATTCCTTTGAGTTTCAGCCTTGCGGCCGTACTCCCCAGGCGGAGTGCTTAATGCGTTAGCTGCAGCACTAAAGGGTGGAAGCCCTCTAACACTTAGCACTCATCGTTTACGGCGTGGACTACCAGGGTATCTAATCCTGTTCGCTCCCCACGCTTTCGCGCCTCAGCGTCAGTTACAGACCAGAGAGCCGCCTTCGCCACTGGTGTTCCTCCACATCTCTACGCATTTCACCGCTACACGTGGAATTCCGCTCTCCTCTTCTGCACTCAAGTCTCCCAGTTTCCAATGACCCTCCACGGTTGAGCCGTGGGCTTTCACATCAGACTTAAGAGACCGCCTGCGCGCGCTTTACGCCCAATAATTCCGGACAACGCTTGCCACCTACGTATTACCGCGGCTGCTGGCACGTAGTTAGCCGTGGCTTTCTGGTCAGGTACCGTCAAGGTACCGCCCTGTTCGAACGGTACTTGTTCTTCCCTGACAACAGAGCTTTACGATCCGAAGACCTTCTTCGCTCACGCGGCGTTGCTCCGTCAGACTTTCGTCCATTGCGGAAGATTCCCTACTGCTGCCTCCCGTAGGAGTCTGGGCCGTGTCTCAGTCCCAGTGTGGCCGATCACCCTCTCAGGTCGGCTACGCATCGTCGCCTTGGTGAGCCGTTACCTCACCAACTAGCTAATGCGCCGCGGGCCCATCTGCAAGCGGCAGCTTGCGCCGCCTTTCAACCTTCCTTCATGCGAAGGAAGATATTATCCGGTATTAGCCCCGGTTTCCCGGAGTTATCCCCGTCTTGCAGGCAGGTTGCCCACGTGTTACTCACCCGTCCGCCGCTAACTTTCAAAAAGCAAGCTTCTTGAAAGTCCGCTCGACTTGCATGTATTAGGCACGCCGCCAGCGTTCGTCCTGAGCCAGGATCAAACTCTCCAAAAAGAAATTCAACTTGGCTTGTTTCGATTGAAACATTGGTTTACGCTTCGTTTTGTTCAGTTTTCAAGGATCATCGCATCATATCTTTCATTGTATGGCAATCATTGTTCAATCGCTAAATTCTATTGAACTTTCACTTACCATCGAAGTGACATATAGAATAATAGCACCTATATTATAATAAGTCAATAATTTTTTTACTTTTTTTCATTGAAACTACATGAAGACAATGACAATCCCATAAGGTTTCTCTTTTTGATTCGCCATATAAAAAGAACAAATCACAATAGTGGAGGATAAAAAATCCTCCACTATCGATATTTCTATGCGAAAACCATCAGCCGCTCTTTTCTTTATCCGTTGAACGGTCCGTATAATTCGTCGAGCGGTTTCATTATAATTTTGTTCAGTTCATTAATAACCGTACTCATCCGCTGTTCTGCGTCCATTAATTGTGCAATTTTTCCGTTCTGCTGAACAAGAGCTGCCGCTTTTTGTGCCTGAATCACTTCTTCTTCTGAAATGTTTTGCCCCATCATTTGTTTTTCCTGCAAACGCATTTGAATATTGCGGAAGTTCTCAAATAAATTTCTTGCTGATTCATCATTATTCACTGCATAAAATAATTTTTTTAAATTCACGTATTCGTCGCTTTGACGCAAAGCTTTTTCCAAGCCTCGAGCATTCTCATAAAGATTTTCCATGCAGGACCCTCCTCCTGTTTGGCTATGCCATCCACCCGTAAATAGGACAACAACATTGCCATCAGCCGTTTTTTCTATATTTTCTTTCACTAAAACTGCCACTCAACTATAGCAAATTATGAACTAGAAAGCGAGAATGTTCCTGACAACTTTGATTTCTTATGGAAACAGCAACGTCACAAACCCTTGCAGCAAGCCGATGACTCCTCCCAGCAATGCACCTAAATAGGTAATAGCCTTTAATTCTTTATTAGCTATTTCAATCACCATTTTTTCAATACGCTCGAGGGAAAAAGACTCTACCTCTTCACGGACAATATCCGCGATCCGTAATTTTTCTACAATGGTTTGGATACGATTCGAAAAAAATGGGGCTGCTTTTTCAACTAGCCGTGGGATATATTGCTTTAAAATTTCTTCTTCATAAGAATTCAGCAGATCAGAGAGTGTTTTTTGAAAAAATGTTTCTGTGTTGAACTGACGAACGATAAATTCCGTTCCTTTCTCTACCGTGTTCTTATCCAGCCATTCCGACAAAATACGCTCCCATTTCCATTCCAACATTTTTTCGAACTCAGCCCTTATGATAGAAAGAAGTATTTCATTCGTCCCTGGATTGCGTAAAAATTTCATCATTTCAGGCAGTATTTTATCGACAATCGAGGAATTGCCCAAAAGCATTTGAAGCATACTTCCCATCATGCCTCGTTCCGCCAAAAAATCATCCAGCATTTTTTTCACTCTTTGTTTACCTTCCGAACTTGAAAAGTAGTTCATTGCATGTTGTAAAATATAGGCGCTCACATCCGGGAGTTTTTCTTCCAACTTTCGAATCGTTTCAGGCAAAAGGACATCTTTAATAGTCTGGCTTGAATAAGAATTCCCCAATTCCTCAATCGTTTTTTCCATTTTCTTTTTCAGATATCTTTCCAATCGCTTTTCCGGTTCTTGCACCCCGACCAATTCCATCCATTCTTTGATCGTTTTTTCTGAAGTGAACAATCGTTTTGCTTCCTGTTGAACGAGTGAGGTCATATCTTGAAGAAATTGCAGATCTTGAAATTTCTTTTGAATGCTTTGCGGCGTAACTAAATGATCGGATACCATTTTCCCAAGCTGAAAAGCAATTTCTTTTCGCCGTTTCGGAATCAATCCGGGTGTAAAGGGAATATGCCATTTCCCGATATACAGACTGCGATGGGGGCGAAACAGCATTAAAATGGCAATGGCGTTCGTAATTCCGCCAATAACGGCTCCAATTATGACCATAAATAATACAAGTAAAGAACCTGACATTTCGTATCTCCTTCCCGAGTTTTCGACATATGAACCTTTTACGCTCTTCCTTCATACGATGAAAACATCAGCAATTGCCCATTGCTTCATTATAAAATTTCACACGGAAAAAGTGCAAACGGGGAATCGCTCATGTTTTTCGACTTACATGTAAAAATAGAACAATGGCAAGATGAAAAATCCGTCCAAATTTCGTTTTTTCCAACTGAAGCGTTAAACATAAACCCATTGAAATTATGTGTAGGCCATTGGAAGTTCGATCTTAAAAAACAGGATGCGGAACGGACCAATGAGAGTTGGTTTCAAATGAAAAACGACGGTAAAAGAAATTTATTCTTTTTAGAGCGAAAATGGCAAGGCTACTATGCGGCGGATTCGGCCACGCTTTTTTTAGGTCCGGTGATTGCCATCTTAACGGAAATAAAAGGCTCAAAAGGAAACATACAATTTCCTTCTATTGAAGAGTTTTGCAAAGAAGTGGATCAAATATTCCGAAAAAAAGGCGGCTTTATGTATGTTGCCAACTTGAACGACTTTTATAAGAAAACAGGCTATTATCGAGAAGAACATGAATGGAAAAAAGAAACCCTTCCGATTCCGGATGTCATCTACAACCGGATACACTCGCGAAAAAAAGAATCTTCTCGTGCGTTTCGAAACGTTAAGAGAGTAGTAAAGAAGCACTGCATTTGCTTTTTTAACGAATCATTTTTGGATAAATGGACAGTTTTTCAACTTCTTCAAGAAAGTGACGATATCCGTCCTTATCTGCCAGAAACAAAACTTTTAACGAAAGATTCTCTTTTGCAAATGCTGGAAAATTCACCGGTTTATATAAAACCAATCGCAGGAAGCCAAGGTAAAGACATTATTTATGCTGAACAAAAAGATGGAAAAATGTTCATCCGATCAACCGGAGAAATGCTTGATATGGATGAAACCATAGAAATCCAACCTTTTCTAACAAAACTATTCCACTCGTTAGACCCCTCTTCGTTTCTCATTCAAAAAAAAATTGACCTTCTTACGCCACAAGATTGTTTGCTGGATTTTCGATTGCTTTGCCATTGGCAAGGCGATCATGGCTGGAAAGTAACATCCATTGTCGCTCGAACCGGGAAAAACAAAGCAATTGTTTCCAATATTTCTCAAGGAGGGCATTTGGAAAAACCAAAAACCATCTTAAAGAAATTTTTCCCGACCGATTTTTTTCATATATATCAAACGATGATACAACTTGCTGTAAAGGTGGCGCAAGCCGTACATCAGCGTTCAGATGGAAACTTTTTCGAATTGGGAGTAGATATCGGAATCGATCAAAAGGGGAAAATTTGGCTCATTGAGGTGAATTCAAAACCGTCCAAAAAAGAAGCCATTCATACGAACACTTTTCGCCCGTCTGCACTGGCTATTTTTCACATTGCCGAAAAAAAGTGGAGAGAAAGAATGGAATTTGATGTACAGAACCGTGATGAACGAAATGACTGAAGCAAACTTTCGTTCGTTATACGAAAAATTTCTTCATGAGGTGGTCTAATGAAAAAATTCTATCGACTCGAAATCGTAGAAGATGAGAAAGAATTTATTTATCTCCCAAAAGATTTGCAAAAACCTCCGTCTGAAAAAATCAGAATTTGTTTTGGTACGAAAGTAGAAGAAAACTTGTCCAACATCCATATGAACAGACGGAATATCCTATCCATTAGTTCTGCTCTTGCAGAAAAACTGTTGGTCCCATCTCAAGCAAAATCGTGTCATTTATTTATATCCGGAGATACGTATATCATTGGTCCTTTAATCGGCATTTTTTCATCTGGATTCACCCCTTTCCCTCTTCGGCCAATAGGCAAGAGAACAGATTTTTTTGCAAAACTGCTCTCCTTGCAAGACTCCTTGGGTGTGATTACGTATGTTTTCGGGGAACAGCAAATCGACTGGGACAGCGGGATCATTTCCGGCTATTACTTTTCGGAAAATAAATGGAAGATCAACCAATTTCCCTTTCCAAACGTCATCTATGACCGGCTGCCGAACCGTAGAAGCGAAAAAAATCCTTCTTACCGAAAAGCCAAGAAAAAACTGCAAAAGGATTATTTAATTCCTTGGTATAACCCGGGGTTCTTCAATAAACACGAAATTTTTGAATATTTGAAACAAAATAAGGATGCCAAGCCATATCTGCCGGAAACAGAAGTTTTCACATCCATAGACCAATTAAAAGCCATGCTAAATCGTTGGAAAAATATTTATTTGAAGCCAATGAACGGCAGTTCAGGAAAAGGGATCTACCAATTTATACAGGATAAGGACCAAGTTTATTACTGCCGCTTTCATGACCAAAAAGGCAACCATTTGCTAAAAGTCAAGAATTTGCATGAATTTGTTTCTTCTCGTTTTTCGAAACGGACTTTCCCGCAAATGCTTTTACAGCAAGGAATTTCTCTTTTACGCCATGACAATAGACCGCTTGATTTTCGCGTCCACACCAATAAGGATTTGGACGGACAATGGAAAGTGACCGCAATGGCCGCCAAAGTAGCCGGAAAAGGAAGCGTGACAACCCATTTAAAAAACGGCGGAGAAGTAAAAAGCTTAGAAGAAATTTTTCCGGAACCAGCTTTATTGGAAACTTACCAGTCAAAATTAGAACAGGCCGCCCTAACGCTTTCTCAAGCGGTGGACACTCAAATAGACGGAATCGTAGCCGAAATCGGATTCGACTTTGGAATTGATCGAGAAGGACGAGTATGGTTTTTTGAAGCCAATTCCAAACCTGGAAGATCCATTTTTATTCATCCAGATTTAAAAAAATTCGAGCAATTAACTCGCAAAATGTCTTTACTGTTTAGTGTTTACTTGATGGAAAAATCCATTTTGGATGAAGAGGAGCTTTCCTATGAACATTTATTATGATGCCGATCATCAAAAATGGTGCCACAATAATTCCGATCACACCTTTTTTATTTTTGGTTCCGACGAGTTGCATCCTCTTAAAAATGGCCATAAAACGGAAAAAGAGTTTACCGTTACTCCAAAAAAAAGAAAAATCGGGCCATTGGTTGGAATTTTAACCGGTTGTGCAGCGGACGGCACTTATTATGGAAACATTCCGCTTTTTAAAAACATACAAATGGCACTGCAGGCAAAAGGGGGGCTTTCTTATATTTTTTGCCTTGACGGAATTAACGACGATTTTATCGACGGCTCCATTTATCACATAGAATCAGAAACTTGGCTCGATGCCAGGTTCCCCTTTCCCGATTTAGTCTACAATCGAATGCCGAGCAGAGCAAAAGAAAAAAGTCGCTCCTTTCAAAATTTCGTTCGCATTCTGGGAAATAAAGGCATTCCTTTTTTTAATCCTTCTTATCTTAATAAATGGGAAGTATACCAGGCCTTTAAGAAAGATAAATTTTTATCCGACTATTTACCAGAAACCCGTCCCTTTCAAAATTTGGACTCGTTTCAATCTTTTTTGTCAGAAAAAAAACGGTTGTACGCAAAACATCGATCCCTTTCTCAAGGAAATGGAATTGATTTGTTAATATTTGAGGAAAACGGAGCCGTCACTTGCCAAAATGTACATCAAAAACGTCAATATCCTTCCATTGAATCGTGCTATGCTGACAGAAAAGAGGAATGGACAGGACAATATATTCTTCAAGAAGCGGTGGAAACAGAAAAAATAAATGGAAATAAATACGATTTTCGCGTTCTTGTTCACTATCAAAACAAAAACTACATCGTTACTGGCATCGGAGTCAGAGTATCAACCAAACAGCAGATTACCACACATACGACAAACGGCGGAAAACGAATACCCTTTCAACATCTTGCCTCCCCGGCATTAGAAAAACAAATTTCAAATCTGGCCAACGCCTGCGGCCATCAACTTTCTAAAGAGTTTGATTTTTTCGGGGAATTTTCAATGGATATCGGCAAAAAAAAGACAGGAGAATTAGTATTATTTGAAGTCAATGCAAAACCGATGAGTTTTGACGAAATCGAAATTGAAAAGAAACGATTAGAACATATAACGCAATTATTTTTCGAAAAAACAAATTTTGAAGACGCAAAAGGATGATTGAAGTTTTTTCCCACGATAAGAAAAAACGCATCTTCCATTTATTAAGGCACTTTATCTGTTGAAAAGTGCCTTATTTCTGTTTTCTGCGCATCTATAGATCGCTGCAGCCAACAGCTGATTATGCGCGAAACATGAAGATCGAAGTACCGGAAAAAAATAGGTTTGTCCGGTCAAAAGAATATTCTTCCTTCTTCTTCGGCAAAATAAAAATTAAGGAGGAGATGAAAATGGGAATAAAAAAACAGGAAGCATCCTTTTTGCCGGATACCAACTTTGAAGGAAAAGATGAATTATTTTTGGATGTGGATCGCATGATTAATGAAGGGCTTTCCGGAGGATCAGTTCATTTGCATGGAAATAGGGCGAATATCGAAGAAGCCCATCCATTCGTAGAAGAAGAACCTCCGAACCAATAATTTTAACAAAGAAGATCCCGCCGCAATAGACGAGTCGTCGGCAACTCAATTGTAGGAGGGATCTTCGTTTCAGGAGTCGGCACGTTTTGATAAAGAAGCGGGTTTCTCCTTTTTTAAAAGGAAATAACTACCTTGCCGATCTTCGAATAATACAAAAAAACCGAAACATAATACTAGTACAGCCAGCCAATCATAACATTCATTCACAACATCTCGGGTTAGCCAAGCGGAAAGGAAAATTGATTCCTTTAGTCTGGTGCAATTCCAGCCTAACCCAAAAATACAATAAGGAGATGAACTTAAAATGGCAACAAATAGAAGCAATAGCAGCAACCAATTAGTAGTAGCAGGCGCTCAACAAGCTATCGACCAAATGAAATACGAAATCGCTCAAGAATTTGGAGTCAATCTTGGAGCAGATACGACTTCCCGCGCTAACGGTTCTGTAGGGGGAGAAATTACAAAACGTTTGGTTTCTTTAGCTCAACAACAAATCAGCGGTTACCAAGGTCAACAACAATAACTGAATAGGATATGGCTGTGGAGAGGCATCTTTTCTGATGCCTCTCCTTCTTCCATTAACGATTAAAGTCAACTAAGTAACCTTTCACTAAATCATAGACCTTCTTTTAAAAAAAGAACATAACTAGCTTAAGGCTTTCGCCTACAAATGAATCATTCTGGATGGGTCCACCCATTCATCGAACTGTTCTTCTGTTACATATCCAGTTTTTAATGCGGCTTCTTTTAATGTCGTCCCCTCTTTAAACGCCAATTTTGCAATTTCGGCTGCTTTTTCATAACCGATATATGGGTTTAAGGCCGTGACCAACATTAAAGATTGATTCATTAATTTATCGATCACTTCTTGATTGGCTTCTATACCACGGACACATTTCTCTTCAAAAGAAACCATTCCGTCTGCCAATAATCGGATGGATTGGAGAACATTATATATAATAACCGGTTTAAAAACATTTAATTCAAAATTTCCCTGACTGGCGGCAAATCCAATTGTAGCATCATTGCCAAAAACTTGTGCCGCTATCATGGTAATTGCTTCGCATTGAGTAGGATTTACCTTTCCTGGCATAATCGAACTTCCCGGTTCATTAGCCGGGATCGTCAATTCTCCCAGTCCGCTTCTCGGCCCGCTTGCAAGCCAACGAATATCATTGGCGATCTTCATTAAATCCGCCGCCAACGCTTTCAATGCACCGTGGAAGTGAACGATTTCATCATGGCTTGTCAAAGCATGAAATTTATTATCAGAAGATCGGAACGGATATCCTGTCTGTTTCTCCAGTTCTTTTGCCACTTTGGGGCCAAATGTGGGGTCTGCGTTGATTCCTGTTCCAACTGCGGTTCCCCCAATAGCCAGATTTAGAATGTAGGCACTGGAATCTTTCAGCATTTGTTCCGTCCGCTCCAACATGGTCCGCCAACCTGAAATTTCTTGCCCAAGCGTTAATGGTGTAGCATCCTGTAAGTGAGTTCTTCCGATTTTAATCAATTTCATGTATTGAACTTCTTTGTCTTTCAGTGTGGCCTTTAATTGCTGCAACGCAGGGACAAGCCGTTTTTGAAAGGCATTGTACACGGCAATATGCATGGCTGTAGGAAATGTGTCATTTGAACTTTGAGACATGTTGACATCGTCGTTTGGATGAATCGTTTCTTCATTATGCAACAGTTCATTCCCGCGATGAGAAATAACTTCATTGACATTCATGTTCGTCTGAGTGCCGCTTCCTGTTTGCCAAACAGACAACGGAAAATGTTCATCCCATTTTCCTTCTAAAATCTCATCGCATACTTGCACAATAGCTTCTTTTTTGGCAGCGTTTAATTTTCCTAACTCATGATTCACAACAGCCGCTGCTTTCTTTAAATGAGCATAAGCATAAATGAGATCAAGAGGCATTTTTTCTATACTAATTTTAAAGTTATTTCGACTTCTTTCTGTTTGCGCACCCCAATATTTGTCTTTCGGAACCTTCACTTCGCCAAGGGTGTCCTTTTCAATACGATACTCCATTTCCCATCCTCCTAACATGACCGTTCTTTTTAACTGTTAAACCATTTTTATCATAGTCTTATCATAAGAATTCTGTCAATTTTTTGGTTTTAAAAAATTTCATCAAATTCTGTTTTTGGCTCCCTTTATGCAATTGCAAATTTTCTATCAGATCTTTCAAGATACGCTATTCTTAAACACAGCTTCCAAAGCCCGATCTTTCTTTCCCCTAGCCTTGTGTTCAAATGTCGAAAAAGATTATTCACTACTTAAACGGACAATGCTTTTGCTGACCATAAATAAGAGCAATAACGCTGATATTCCTCCCAAAGTGTACGCACGTATTTTCCTCGGATTCCCGGATAAAAGCGATCTCCCATTTTTCGAACTGGAGCAATTTCAATAATGGAATTGGTTAAAAAGATTTCTTCTGCATAATCCAATTCTTCCGGAAAAAAATATCCCTCTTGCACCGGAATATGAAGTCTCTCTGCCAATTTCATAATGAATCGCCTCGTGACGCCATCTAAAATGCCCGTTTGTAAACAAGGAGTAAAAATCGTTCCCTCTTTTACCCAAAAAAGATTGGATACAATGCCTTCCGCTAAATGCCCTTCTTTCGTCAAAAAAATGCCTTCTTGTTCTCCATTGCTTCCCATTTCCCATTTTGCGGCCACATTATTCAAAAAGTGGTGAGATTTTAATCGTTTTCCCGTTTCCGGCGTGTTTCTCGGCAATGTTAATAAGACTGCTTCTTTTTCTTTCATGGCATGGAGACGCTTGAAGGGCCGCTGGAAAACGAAAATAGTCGGTCGATGATATGGTTCGTTTTGCATTCCCATCTCTCCGAGTCCCGCCGAAACATTCAAACGCACCGACGAATCCGTCAGCCCATTGCGTCGGCAAAGTTCCTGAATAATGTCCAACGCTTTTTTCCTCGTCATCGATGCACGAATACGCAATTCTTTTAACCCTTCATTAAGGCGTTCAAGATGGTCATCTAAAAGAAAAGGATGACCAGAATATGTAGGAATGGTCTCAAAAACGCCGAGACCATATAAATATCCATGATCAAACGGCGAGATCATCGCTTTTTCTTTTTCTATAAACTGACCATTGAGATAGACGATCATCTTGTCAGTCCCCCGTTCGCTTCCTGCTTCCGATAAGTATTGAAAAAATTGGACAAAAGCTGCTTACCGAATTCCGTTAAAATCGATTCTGGATGAAATTGGACACCTTCTATCGAATAGGATCGATGACGTAACGCCATAATCTCCCCTTCCTCCGTCCAAGCCGAGATTTCAAAACAGTGCGGAAGAGAGTCTTTATCCACTATAAGCGAATGGTATCTAGTGGCTCGAAACGGATTAGGAACATCGCGAAAGATGGTGCGGCCGTCGTGAAAAATGGCAGATGTTTTTCCGTGCATTTGTTTTTCGGCCCGAATAATGTTTCCGCCAAAAGCCTGCGCTATCGCTTGATGGCCGAGACAAACTCCAAAAATGGGAATACGGCCTGCAAAATAGCGGATAGCCTCCAAACTTATCCCCGCTTCATTTGGCGTGCAGGGCCCAGGTGAAATCATTAAAAAATCAGGAGAAAGGTTTTCTATATCGCGAATCGAGAGACAATCGTTTCTTTTTACAATGATCTCTTCTCCTAACTCCCCTATGTATTGAACGAGATTATAAGTAAAGGAATCATAATTATCGATCATTAAAATCATGTGAGCGCCTCCTTTTTTTCTGCCATTTCTTTTGCCTTCCATAGTGCCGCCGCTTTTTTCAATGATTCTTTGTATTCATATTGAGGTCGGGAATCCAGAACAATACCTGCCCCAGCCTGCACATAGGCTTTTCCATTTTTGGCAATCATCGTCCGGATCACGATATTAAGATCCATATCGCCATTCAACCCGATCCAGCCAATCGATCCTGTATAAACTCCTCGGCGAACATTCTCCAATTCTTCTATGATTTCCATCGTCCGAACTTTCGGTGCACCTGTGATCGTCCCTCCCGGAAAAACGGCATCAATCACGTCAAAAGCATTTTTTTCTTCTGCCAATATCCCTTCGACTTCAGATACTAGATGCATGACATGGGAATATTTTTCGATCGTCATCAATTCATTGACCCGAACAGTGCCATACTGACATACCCGTCCTAAATCGTTTCGTTCCAAATCCACCAGCATGACATGTTCCGCTCGTTCCTTCACGTTTCCGAGCAATTCATTCGCCAAAATCTGATCTTCCTCCTCGCTCTTTCCTCGAGAACGGGTGCCGGCAATCGGACGCGTTTTTACCCTTTGTCCGGTCTTTTTCACCAACAACTCCGGAGATCCGCATACTATTTGAAAATCGTTGGAGTGTATATATCCCATATACGGAGAAGGATTGATGCTGCGTAATGTTTTGTACACTTCAAGAGCCGGGACATGCAGCGTTTTCGCTTGGCGAACGGACAAATTGACTTGAAAGACATCCCCGCTGGCAATGTATTCTTGAATTTTTTCCACTGCATGAATAAATTCTTTTTCCGACAGCGACACTTCAAGATCTTTTCCCGAAATAGCAGGAACAGGTGATTCGATCTCTTCGCTTTCCTTCAGTTCGGATTGCCACATTTCCTTCCACGTATCCAAACCATATCGACTATCCTCAGATTCAGCTAATGTCATCACCCACAGACAATTCGTTTCATGATCAAAAACAACCCATTCTCGAAAAAAATAAAAATATAGAAGCGGAAGGTCCAGATCACCTTGCGCTAAATGGGGCAATTTTTCAATAAGGCGAGCATAATCATAGCTTATAAAGCCTATTAATCCGCCTTGAAATTCAGGCAGTCCCGGAGCCGGATCCAGTTTATAAGGTCGCAGCCATTGTTCAATCATTCGAAGCGGTTGACCTTCCATCCATTTATCGCGGCCATTCATTGTCACCTGAATCCCATTTTGTTGCCCTTCAATCACGGCAAAAGGTTCAATTCCAGCGATGCTGTATCGGCCGGATCGTCCACTTTCCAGCAAAGCATAATGCGACTTTCCCTTTACTAATTGGCAAAATTTCCGAAAAAACCGTTCCTTTGAATAAGGGATAGTGTCATAAAACAATTTCATTCGTTTGCAACCTTCTTTCTGTTTTGCATTCGGCCTCTTTCACATAAAAAGAGCCCTTGTTCCATTTATTATACATGCAAATAGGATAACAATTGAAAAAAGGCTCATCATGATTTAAGAAAGAATCCTATTTTCTCATGGAATCGAGTAGGAGGGAGCGATTAACTCCCGTCCTCTCACACCACCGTACGTACGGTTCCGTATACGGCGGTTCAATCAAGATAAATGACGCAAGAATTCATAACGTTTCTGTAGACTTTTAAGCCCTTGGTTACTCCAATAGGAGTTTCCAAGGGTTCTGTGTAATATGGGACTTTTTGAGATTCGCCAATAACCTTTACGACTGTTCCCCCATTCATAAGCTTTCCATTCAGGAACTCCTAGTTTTATGAGGTTGCGTATCCTGGTCTTTGAGGTCTTCCAGTTTTTCCATAAACACATCCGGAGTCTTCGTCGAATCCAGCCATCCAAATCTTCAAAGATACTCTTTGTGTCTGCTAATGCAAAATATCCACACCATCCAAGTAGATATTGGTTAAGTTTCTTAATCCGATATTCCATTGGGTATGGTATTTTTCTTGACGTGATTTCTCGCACCTTTTTCTTCATTCGTTTTAGACTTTGCTTGGCAATCCGAACTTTTGGCTCTTTTGAAGGTGTAAAACTAAATCCTAGAAACTTTCGTTTCCATGGTCGGTCAACCGCAGATTTCTTCTCGTTGACTTTTAGACGAAGTTTTCCCTCAATAAATCGTTTGACACTAGCCATGGTTCTTTCACCAGCCCGTTTTGACTTCACGTAAATATTACAGTCATCGGCATAACGAACAAATTTATGCCCTCTTTTCTCTAATTCTTTGTCTAGTTCATCTAGTACAATATTCGAAAGTAAAGGGCTTAGGGGGCCACCTTGCGGCGTCCCTTCTTCTGTCCTAGATACCACACCATTAATCATGACACCAGCTTGTAGATATTTGCGGATTAGCTTCAATAGTGGCTTTTCTTTAATAGTCTTGGCTAATGTACTCATCAGCCTGTCATGATTCACTCGATCGAAGAACTTTTCTAAATCCATGTCTACTACCCATCTATAACCATCTCTGATATAGCCTTTTGCTTTCCTAACTGCGTCATGAGCACTTCGATTTGAACGAAACCCATAACTATGTTCGGAGAACATAGGGTCATATATCCTCGATAATACTTGGGCAATTGCTTGTTGAATCAAACGGTCTGTTACGGTTGGAATACCTAGTAACCGAACACCGCCATCAGGTTTCGGGATTTCGACTCTTCGAACAGGCATTGGTTCATAGGTACCCTTGAGAATAGCTTCTTTAATGGATATCCAGTTTTCGACTATGTGCTGACGTAGGTTTTGTACGGGCATCATATCTACTCCATGGCTACCTTTGTTCTTTTCTACTCTTTGTAAAGCTAAAAGCATATTCTCCCGTGACAGGATTTGATTCAAAAGCATTGTTATTCTTCCTTCCGTGAATAGCTTATCTTCTTATGCCAGTGGTCACTCCACCCTCCAAGAGGTCCCCCACGGGATTCACCGTTTCCTTCCTCAAGTGAGGTACTACGTTTTCTGTGTTCAACATGACACACTGAATGCAAAGGGCTATTCTCTCTTAATTGTTCAGTCCTTCCGAATTGTTCTAGACCAATTCGTACTATGACCTCTGCTGACTTCTGATGGCTCAGCTACTTATCACTAAGTAGGTTATGAAGGCTACTTCACGTATCCATCAGACCTCCCCGGGTAAGAGTGTAATCTTTCCTTCCATCCATCTGCTTCATTTACTCTGTATCACCTTCGGCAGAAAGGGCTTTGTTTTGTTGTGCAAACTCACCCAGTGATACCTAGCCTCATATGAAGTTCGTGTTCCTCAGATCGGAAGTTTGCCGCCCGCTTCCTTCAGATTCCGCGTCACCACGGACACCCTTGCGTTAAGCTAACTGCTACTTCTGCCTTCGCAGCTCGGGACTTTCACCCTATAGATTACACCCATGCCGGGCGCACACGAAAAAGCTGCCGGGGCCAACCCCCGGCAGCTTTTCTAGTCATCACTTCGATGAAGATTAGGCCTATTTCGCCTGTACTGTTTTATCCCTTCTCTCCTCATAAGCTCGAATTTCATCTTCTAAATTAAGAGTGACGGCAATTTCATCCCATCCGTTTAACAGCATTTCCTTCCAATAAGGATCCATCATAAACGTAGCCAAAAATCCTTTTCGATCCGTCACATGCTGGTTTTTCAAATCCACAAAGAGACGGTAGCCAGGTTCTGATGCTTTTTCCAACAGCAGAGACACCTCTTCTGCCGTTAATTTTATCGGCAATAGTCCGTTCTTCAAACAATTATTATAGAAAATATCAGCAAAGCTGGGGGCAATAATGATTTTAAAGCCATAATCCATTAAAGCCCACGGAGCGTGTTCACGGGAAGAGCCGCAGCCAAAGTTTTCTCCTGCCACTAAAATACTGGCGTCTTTATATTGAGGATCGTTTAAAATAAAATCTTCCCTCACATTGCCGTCGTCGTCAAAACGCCAATGATAAAATAAAAACTGGCCAAAACCTTTGCGCTCAATTCGCTTTAAAAACTGTTTCGGTATAATTTGGTCCGTATCGACATTCGTTCTATTCAGAGGACAAACAATCCCATTATACTTATTGATTGGTTCCATATGGCTACATCTCCTATTGATAAATTCCAGTTAGTTTGCGAACATCCATAAATCTTCCCGCTATGGCTGCAGCCGCTGCCATAGGAGGGCTGACCAGATGGGTTCTAGAACCATTTCCTTGGCGCCCTTCAAAATTTCGGTTAGAAGTGGAAGCACAACGCTTTCCTGCTGGAACAATGTCCTCATTCATCGCCAAACACATGCTGCATCCGGATTCACGCCATTCAAATCCTGCTTCTGTAAAAATTCGATCTAACCCTTCTTCTTCAGCTGCTTTTTTGACAGTCTGAGAACCAGGTACAACTATCGCTTTCACGCCATTATGGACTTTCCGCCCTTTGACAACCTCTGCTGCTGCCCGCAAATCGCTCAGCCTGGAATTAGTACAGGATCCGATAAAAACATAGTCGATCGGAATGTCTTCCATTCTCGTTCCCGGCTTTAACCCCATATATTCGATCGCTCTTGCCGCCGCTTCACGGTCTTGTGCTCTTTCGAATTTTTCGGGAAAAGGAACAATTCCACTTATTCCTGTACCCATCGAAGGATTTGTTCCCCACGTCACTTGTGGTTCAATTTCTGAAGCATCAATTTCGAGCGTTTTGTCGTAAACAGCTCCTTCATCCGTCGCCAATGTCTTCCAATATTTCACTAATTTTTCAAATTCCTCGCCTTTTGGAACATACTTTCTACCTTTTAAATAATTAAATGTCACTTCATCCGGACTAACGAGACCGGCACGGGCTCCTGCTTCAATGGACATATTGCAAACAGTCATCCGTTCTTCCATGGAAAGTTTGCGAATGGCTTCACCCGTATACTCGATAATATAGCCGGTTCCGGCATCAATTCCAAATTTGGATATGATGCCCAAAATCAAATCTTTGGCCGTCACGCCAAATCCCAGTTTCCCGTTCACTTTGATTTGCAGCGTCTTTGGTTTTGCTTGCCAAAGAGTTTGAGTCGCCAATACATGTTCGACCTCGCTTGTCCCGATTCCAAATGCGAGAGCGCCAAATGCTCCATGAGTAGAAGTATGGCTGTCACCGCATACGATGGTTTTCCCCGGCTGCGTCAACCCAAGCTCAGGACCGATCACATGGACTATTCCTTGATCCGGATGGTTGATATCCGCCAATTCAATGCCAAACTCCTTACAGTTTTCATATAATTTTTCCATCTGCGTTTTTGAAATAGGATCGTTTACAATATGTCTGTTCATCGTAGGAACGTTATGATCCATCGTAGCGTATGTCAGATCGGGCCGTCTCACTTTTCGATTTTTCATGCGGAGTCCTTCAAAAGCTTGAGGAGATGTGACTTCATGTACTAAGTGCAAATCAATATATAATAAGTCCGGTTTTCCTTCCTCACGATGCACCACATGCTGTTCCCATATTTTTTCAATAATTGTCTTCGGCTGCAATGGCTGTCCCTCCTCTATGAATTGGTATGGAAACTAGGTCAAATAAACGCTTCTTTCCACAGTCTCAATGTACATGGACAATTGCTATCGATTCATAATCTGTTAAGCCATGGTAGAAGCAATCGCACGATCTTCTTGAACTCGCTTCACAACCAGATCAATCATTTTTTCCGTTCCCACTACACGGCTTCCCGTATGGCGTAAATCAAACGTTCGATATCCATCCTTTAATACATCGTCCACCGCTTGTTCTATTGCTTCTGCTTCATGATTGAATCCAAAAGTATATTTCAGCATCATAGCAGTAGATAAAATCATCGCCAACGGATTGGCTTTATCCTGTCCTGCAATATCAGGTGCTGATCCATGAACCGGTTCATAAAGCCCGAATCCGTCTTCCCTTAGACTGGCCGACGGCAGCATGCCTAAAGAGCCGGTAATCATAGACGCTTCATCGCTTAAAATGTCTCCAAACATATTTTCCGTGACCACTACATCGAAGTCTTTCGGGTTATGAATAAGCTTCATAGCGGCTGCATCAACATACATGTGTTCATATTCCACCTCCGAATAGCGGACAGCTCTTTCTTCCACTACTTCCCTCCACATTCGGCTTGATTCCAACACATTTGCTTTATCAACGGATGCAACTTTTTTCCTTCTTACTTTAGCGATTTGAAACGCTTTGTCTACAATTCTTTTTATTTCGTCTTTTGTATAAAGCAAAGTATCAACAGCCACTTCTTGATTTTCTCCCCGCCGCTCGCTCGGTTTTCCGAAATACAATCCGCCTGTCAGTTCCCGGACAATCATTAAATCGACATCCTCAACAATTTCCTTTTTCAGAGGAGAAGAAGAAAGAAGGCTTTGAAAGGCTTTTACCGGGCGTAAATTAGCAAATAGACCAAGTTCTTTCCGAATCTTTAACAGTCCTTTTTCCGGTCGCAGATGGCCGGGGAGGGAGTCCCATTTAGGACCTCCCACCGCTCCCAGCAATACGGCGTCACTTTGTTTACAGAGATCAATCGTTTTTTCCGAAAGAGGTGTTTGTTCTTGATCAATTGCAGCCCCTCCGATGTTGGCAAATTCCATTTCAAATTCATGTCCAAACCGACCGCCAACCGCTTTTAACACTTCGACTGCTCCTTTTGCCACTTCTCGGCCGATTCCATCACCCGGCAGAACCGCAATTTTCTTTTTCATTTCAACCCCTCCAGTAAATTAAATCGACACATTTGCTTTTTGGATCGCTTTTAAACTTTCAAGCGAAAGAATTCTATTGACGGCATTTAAGTATGCACGGGCTGAGGCTTCCAACACATCTTGTGCTGTTCCCCTTCCGCTTGTTTCCAGTCCATCGCAAGAAATTCGGACATAGACATCGGCAAGAGCATCGCGTCCCCCTCCAACCGAGTTGATCTTATAGTCTAATAGCTTTACTGACCGGCCGAAAATCCGTTCAATCGTGTTATAGATCGCTTCCACACTTCCCGATCCTGTAGAGGCTTCGCTCACTTGTGAACCGTCCGCCAGCGTGACAGCAATCGTCGCTGTTGGAATATTGTCAGTGCCGTATTGAACTTGTACGCGGTTCAATGTATATTTCATTTCCGTTTCCGTTTGTTTATCCGTAAGAATGGCGAATAAATCAGCATCTGTAATTTCTTTCTTTTTGTCCGCCAAATCTTTAAATACTGTAAAGGCTTCATTCAATTTTTCATCGGTCAATTCAAAGCCCAATTCAATGGCTTTATTTCTGAAAGCATGGCGGCCGGAATGTTTGCCCAGAACTAATCGGTTTGAATTCACGCCAATAAGTTCAGGAGTAATGATTTCATACGTTGTTTTTTCTTTTAATACCCCGTCTTGATGAATGCCTGATTCATGAGCAAAGGCATTATCACCCACTACCGCTTTATTGGCCGGCACGATCATTCCGGTCAATTTGCTGACAAGATCGCTCGTTCGCTTTATTTCATTTAAAACAAGACCCGTTTTCGCTTGATAATAGTCGCTCCGTATATGAAGAGCCACAGCTACTTCTTCAAGTGAAGCATTACCGGCTCGTTCCCCGATGCCGTTGATCGTTCCTTCGATTTGACTAGCTCCGTTTTCAATCGCGGCAAGCGAATTAGCCGTGGCCATTCCGAGATCGTCATGGCAATGAGCAGATAAAGTAATTTTGTCAATATTCCGTAAATTATTCCTTAAAAATTGGAACAATTCTCCATACTGCTGCGGCGTAATGTAGCCAACCGTATCTGGAATGTTAATGATCTCCGCCCCGGCTTGAATAACCTCATTGAGAATACGGACTAAAAACTCGCGGTCTGAGCGACAGGCATCCTCTGCCGAAAATTGAACTTTCGGGAATTTTTTCTTCGCATAGGAAACAGCCCGAACCGCTCTTTCCACTACTTCGTCTTGAGACATTTTCAGTTTATACTTCATATGAATGGGTGAAGTGGCAATAAAAATATGGATGCGAGGTTCTTCAGAATCCTTGAGGGCTTCCCAAGCAGCATCGATATCACTTTCTGTAGATCGAGCCAATCCGGTAACGGAACTGTCGCGAATCGTATCGGCAATCAATTTTACTGCTTCCAGGTCTCCTTTAGAAGCAGCCGGGAAGCCTGCTTCAATGCAGTCGACTCCCAGCTTTTCCAATTGTTTAGCAATTTCTATTTTTTCTAATGTGTTCAAATTCACTCCAGCTGACTGCTCGCCATCTCTTAATGTCGTATCAAAGATTTCAATTTTTCGCACCGGCTCCCACTTCCTTCTTTGATGGTTTTTTGACAAATGGCATCATTTCTCGAAGTTCTCTGCCCACTACTTCAATCAGATGATTGTTTTCCCGTTCATTAATGGCATTGAATTCAGGACGGTTCAATTGATTTTCCAAAATCCATCCTTTCGCAAACTTCCCGGTTTGAATATCGCTCAATACTTCTTTCATCCGTTTCTTCGTTTCTTCATTGATGACTCGTGGTCCGGAGACAAAATCCCCCCACTGTGCCGTATCCGAAATGGAGTACCTCATATTTTCCAATCCGCCTTCATACATTAAATCCACAATGAGCTTCAATTCATGCAAACACTCAAAATAAGCAATTTCCGGCTGATATCCAGCTTCTACAAGCGTTTCAAATCCGGCTTTCACTAATGAAGTCATTCCCCCGCATAATACTGCTTGTTCTCCAAATAGGTCTGTTTCTGTTTCTTCTTTAAAGGAAGTTTCCAAAACCCCGGCACGAGCCGCACCAATTCCTTTTGCGTAGGCAAGCGCTAAATTTTTAGCATCCCCTGTTACGTCTTGGTGAACACCGATCAAAGCCGGAACACCAGCGCCTTCTTCATATGTCCGTCTCACTAAATGTCCGGGCCCTTTTGGCGCAACCAAAAAGACATCTACATCTTTCGGCGGTACAATTTGACGAAAGTGAATATTGAATCCATGAGCAAATACAAGCGATTTTCCAGCAGACAAAGCCGGTTCAATTTCATTTTTGTATACTTCCGGCTGGCGCTCATCAGGAAGTAAAATCATAATAAGATCGGCTTCTTCACTTGCGGCTCTCACCGTTTTTACGTCAAAACCATCTTGTTCCGCTTGTTTCCATGATTTACCTGGACGAAGTCCGATCACCACTTGATAGCCGCTGTCTCGAAGGTTTTGAGCGTGAGCATGACCTTGGGAACCATATCCAATGACAGCAATCTTCTTTCCATTTAAAACTGATTCTTGAATGTCTCCGTTATAATATACTTTTACCATTTTTTTCATCCTCCTGTTTAATTTAAGATGGTATATTGCTTGAAATCAGTGACTGATTTTTGTGAACCTCTCGGCAATGCCGTGATCCCGGTCCTGGATATTTCTTTAATCCCATATGGACGAAGCAAATCAATGATCGTTTCTACTTTTTCAAAATTTCCGGCAATTTGCACGGTAACACTGTCTTTTGCTACATCGACGATCGTTGCCCGGAAAGGTTCAATAATTCCTTTGATTTCTCCTCGTGTTTGAGGAGTGCTGATAACCTTAATTAATGCCAGTTCTCGAATGACGATCGCTTGATCAGTAATATCGGAAACTTTCAAAACATCAATCTGTTTATTCAGCTGTTTAGTCAATTGCTCCATTTTTCTGTCATCTTCTACATGAACGACAAAAGTCATTTTTGAAATTCCTTCTGCCTCTGTCGGTCCAACCGTAATACTTTCAATATTAAATTGCCTTCTTGTGAACAGACCGGTGATCCGGTTCAAAACTCCGCTTTGATTTAGCACTGATACGGTCACAATGCGCCTCATGGTTTCACCCCAATCATTTCATGTAGTCCTTTTCCCGGTGCTATCATAGGAAATACTTTTTCCATCGGCTTGATTCGACAGTCGACTAATACCGGTTGACGATCATTGAATGTCTCGCGAATGACTTCTTCCGCTTCTTTTTCGGTTGAAACCTTAAATCCGCGAATGCCATATGAATCAGCGAGCTTCACATAGTCAGGCTGCACAGGAGTTAAGGATTGGGAATAACGTTCTTCATAAAAGGCTTCCTGCCATTGCCGAACCATTCCTAACGCCTGATTGTTAAAAATGAAAATTTTTATAGGCAAATCGAATTCTTTTATGACCGCTAATTCTTGAAGCGTCATTTGAAATCCGGCATCTCCAACGATCGCCACCACCGTTTCTTCCTCTTCAGCAAACTGCGCTCCAATGGCCGCCGGAAGACCAAATCCCATCGTTCCCAGTCCTCCAGACGTGATCCAACGGTTCGGACGGACAAATCCATAATGCTGGGCAACCCACATTTGATGCTGGCCCACATCTGTTGAAACAATCGCTTCACCTTTCGAAAATTTATGGATCATTTTCACTAAACGCTGTGGTGAAATTCCCTCCTCATCGTCTGAAAGCCAAAGCGGAAAATTACGTTTGTATTTTTCCAAGTGAAGAAGCCATTCATTGATTTCCGGAATTTCCTTATCCTCTTTCAACAATTGGCTCAAGGCTTCTTTTACATCACCTACAATCGGGATATGCGTTTCGACATTTTTTCCGATTTCTGCTGGATCAATATCAATGTGCGCCACTTTCGCTTTTGGAGCAAAATGCTTTAAATTTCCCGTTAAGCGGTCATCAAATCTTGCGCCAAAATTAATGAGCAAATCACATTCATACATGGCCATATTGGCCGTATAGGTTCCGTGCATCCCCCCCATTCCAAGAAACAAAGGATGATCAGCCGGAAATGATCCTAAACCAAGCAGTGTATTAACAACCGGTATATTGGTTTCCTCAGCAAATGCCAACAGTTCATCGGAAGCTTGAGCATGAAGCACACCAGCCCCTGCCAAAATCACTGGTTTTTGCGACGTTGCAATCGCTTCCGTCAATTTTCTGATTTGCAAAATATTTGGAACGATTGTAGGCTGATATCCCGGCAACTCCACTGTATGATCAAAAGAAGGACGTGTTTCATTGTTGGCGATATCTTTTGGAATATCGATCAATACAGGCCCCGGTCGGCCAGTGGTCGCAATATGGAAGGCTTCTTTTACGATTTTCGGCAAGTCATTCAAGTTACGAACTTGATAATTGTGCTTAGTAATTGGCATCGTGATGCCGATAATATCTGCTTCTTGAAAGGCATCTGAGCCGATTACATTTGTGGCGACTTGACCTGTAAAAATAACAAGCGGCAACGAATCCATCATGGCATCTGTAATTCCCGTAATTAAATTGGTTGCACCAGGTCCCGATGTAGCGATGACAACTCCTGGTTTACCTGATACTCTCGCGTATCCTTCAGCGGCATGAATGGCTCCCTGCTCATGTTTTGCCAGTATATGGCGAATCGGATTTTTATATAACGCATCATATATTGGCAATACAGCTCCACCAGGATATCCAAAAATGATTTCCACGTTTTCTCTTTTTAATGATTCAATCAGAATTTCTGCACCTGTCATTGTCCCCGTTACAGATTCCGTTTCCGCTTTTGCATTAGCCCTCATTGATTCTCCCTCCAACTGGTTGGTTTCATCCTTTAGACTTTTTGACTCAAAAAGAAAAGCCTTTTCACTCCTTGCGCCTACCAATCCTATAGCGCAGGGGTGAAAAGGCTGTATTCTTTCCACGGTACCACCCTGATTCATGACATTCTCACGAATGCCACCTCATGAACAATGACTGACACATTGTTCTTTTTGATAACGAGTATATTATACTCGGCCAATCCTAATAGTTTCCGTTCAGATCGGCACTCAGAGGGGATGTCGCTGCAGGTAGTATTACCGGCTCTCAGCAACAACCGGCTCTCTGTGAATACGGAATTCCTGCAACTTTTACCTCGTCATCGATTTGCATCGATTAAATTTTCATGATCCCGCCTGTGCTGGCGGAAGTGACAAGTTTGGAATATCTCGCCAAATAGCCTTTTTTAATTTTCGGTTCAGGCTGAACCCAACGTCTCTTTCGTTCTGTCATTTCTTCTTCTGTCAGCAACACATTGATCGTTCGATTTTCCAGATCGATCAAGATTTGATCTCCATTTTCAATGAAAGCAATTGGACCGCCTTCAGCAGCTTCAGGGGATATATGACCTATAGAAATGCCACGGGAAGCACCTGAAAATCTTCCATCCGTTATGAGAGCCACTTTTTTATCGAGCCCTCTTCCGGCAATCTCTGAAGTAGGAGCAAGCATTTCCGGCATCCCCGGTCCGCCTTTAGGTCCTTCATATCGAATGACAACAACGTGCCCTTCTCGGACCAATCCGCTGTGAATTCCTTTCAACGCTTCATCCTGCGAATCGAACACGATCGCTTCTCCAAGGAAAGTCTTGATGGAAGGATCTACAGCCCCTACCTTAATGACGGCTCCATCCGGAGCAATATTTCCATACAAGATGGAAAGTCCGCCGACAGCACTGTATGGATTTTCCTTTCTTCTGATGACTTGATCATCCAATATTTTGGCATCTTTTACATTTTCATACAAAGTTTTTCCGGTAATCGTGATTCTATCTTTATGGATTACTCCATCCATTTCACACAATTCTTTAATGATTGCGCTAATGCCCCCTGCCCTGTGAACATCCTGCATCGAATAGTCCGAGGCAGGACTGATTTTGGCTAAATAAGGAACTTTCTTGGCAATTTCGTTGATTCGCTTTAAATCGTACTCAATTTCGGCCTCATTTGCGATGGCCAACGTATGAAGAACCGTATTAGTGGAACCGCCCATTGCCATATCAAGAGCAAACGCATCATCAATAGCTTCTGGTGTAATAATATCTCGCGGTCGGATGTCTTTTTCGATCAACTCCATTAAATATTGGACGGCTTCCTTGATAAGCTTGCGCCGCTCCGAAGAAGTGGCGACAATCGTTGCATTGCCCGGAGGTGTCATGCCAAGCACTTCCATCAATGAATTCATTGAGTTAGCAGTAAACATCCCCGAACAAGAACCACAAGACGGACAAGCGTTTCTTTCAATTTCCCCAAATTCTTCTTCCGAAATTCTTCCGGATAATCGTGCTCCGACTCCTTCAAACACCGAGGAAAGCGACAGCGGTTTTCCTGCTTTTGTTCTGCCTGCTTCCATCGGCCCTCCGGATACGAAAACGGAAGGAACATTCGTCCGAACCGCCGCCATTAGCATACCAGGTGTTATTTTATCGCAATTGGGAATAAAGAATACTCCATCAAACCAGTGGGCATTGATGACTGTCTCTGCCGAATCGGCGATCAGTTCCCTGCTGGGCAAGGAGTATCGCATTCCGATATGCCCCATGGCGATTCCATCGTCTACCCCGATCGTATTAAATTCAAACGGGACACCGCCAGCCTCTCTTATGGCATCTTTGACCACTTCCGCAAATTCTTTTAAATGGACATGTCCCGGAATAATATCGATATACGAATTGCACACACCGATAAACGGTTTGTTTAAATCTTCTGTTTTGACCCCTGCCGCGTATAAAAGGCTGCGATGAGGGGCTCGGTCAATCCCTTTTTTTATCATGTCACTGCGCATCCATATCTCCTCCGAAGCCTCAACCAGCATGAACGCTTGTTTCTGAATACACTTTTACTCCGTCCGTTGTTACATATTCACGGAATGCATCCAACAATTTCTTCGTATATTCACCAGGTTTTCCGTCCCCGATCACTCTTCCGTCCACTTTCACTACCGAAATGATTTCCGCTGCCGTACCTGTTAAAAAGACTTCATCCGCCGAATATACGTCGTGACGCGTCATCGTTTCTTCCCTGACATCAAAGCCCAATTTTCTTCCAATCTCAATAATTGTATTTCTTGTAATTCCTTCCAGTGCACCGACGTAAGCAGGAGGTGTTTTTACGACTCCGTTCTTTACGATAAAAATATTATCCCCCGAACCTTCCGCCACATAACCTTGATCGTTTAACATCAACGCTTCACTGGCGTTTGCCAACTGTGCTTCAATTTTTACAAGAATATTATTTAGATAGTTTAAAGATTTTACTTGAGGTGGAAGCACATCCGAACGATTTCGTCGGCTTGCTACCGTCACAATTTCAATTCCAGTCTCATATAATTCTTTAGGATAAAGAGCAAGCGGTTCAGCTATGACAATAATTTGAGGTCCTTTACAGTTGTTCGGATCCAGACCCAAGTCACCGACCCCTCTCGAAACGACCACCCGAATATACGCATCTTCCAACTCATTCTTTTTTAGCGTATCCACAATGATTTGAGTCATTTCTTCCTTTGTTTTAGGGATATTCAACATAATGGATTTGGCGGAGTCGTAAAGCCGATCAATATGTTCTTTTAATCGAAATACCACTCCCTTATACATCCGGATGCCTTCAAATACGCCATCTCCGTACAAAAAGCCGTGGTCGTACACTGAAATGACCGCATCTTCTTTTTTTACCAATTTGCCGTTTAAATAGATCCATTGCTCACTCACTTTTGTTCACTCCTTGATAGTTAAAAAATAGAAATTAAATGGCGGAAAAATTTTTGAATAATTTTATTTATCTGCCGTATCAGAATATTGTTTAATTGAGGTAAATAATACAGCTGTTTTTCGTTCTGGTCAATACCTTTATGGTTAATTTTTTGACTTTTTTGAATCATCCGTTTATTTTGTTACCGCTTACAAATGCGCTATTCTCTTATTTTCGCTCGTTTTTAAATTTTTTTCTATCATTCCTCTCTCTATCACCGTTCTTTTAAAAGAGCACTCCACCAAAACTGCCGGACCGCTGGAACAAAACCATTTTAAAAAATTTCAACTTCCCATTGGGATAACAGATAAACCCGGCTTTTCTCTCTCCTTTCAAAACGAATGGTCCCAACCAATCACTTCCCCACATCGTGAAAAAAAGTAATTTCCGTGACTGTTTCTTTTTTGCCGTCCCAAAAGTCAAAATGACCTAGGAGCATCCCTGTTTTCATGTAAATCTTTATATCGAACAAGCTGGTGATCGCGAAATTCACTCGTTTTTCCCAGGCGATACACGACCTCCCTTGCTTGAACCTCGCTGCGGTGTCTCGCTCGGCTTGCTTTTCCTGCAGAAGCCTCTCCCATTCCGCGATCATCCCAATTAGACAAAAGCAAAAAAACGTCTTTTCCATTAGCAAGCGCCAACCCTAACACTCCGCCCGCTTCAAAATAAAACTCCCGAAAACAGAAAAAACCCGACGAGAGAAAGGTTTTATCTCGTCGGATTTATTTGTTCAAAAGGGGCCTTTATGGCCTTTAAAAAAGCTTCTTCCATTCTTCGATGAGTTTTTCTTTCCAATCTTTTTTCTTCTTTTTCTCTACTTGTTTTTGAATAGGCGTTACATCAAATGATTCATTTTTTATATACGGCAGCGTTTTTTCCATGACCTCCCGAAATACTGGGACTACTCCATCAGAACTGTTGCTGGTCAAGTAATCGTTGTTGTTGTCAAAGCCAAGCCAGACAGCTCCCACCACGTTTGGCGTATACCCAATAAACCATTGGTCCTTTGTTCCATCCACGCCTTCAATCGGCACCTGAGTAGAGCCTGTCTTTCCGGCAATCTTATACCCTGGAATCGATGCTTTTCTTCCAGTTCCTTCTGCGACTACGTTCAACAGCATAGAATTCATTTCATCAACTACTTTTTTACTTGTAACGCGCTTTCCTTCGCCTTTCCACTCTGCTACCACCTTGCCGTCAGGGTCCACAATTTTTCTGATAAAATGTCCTTCTTGGCGAACCCCACCATTGGCAAACGTCGAATAGGCGGACGCCATTTGCAATGGCGAGACCCCTTTATACATTCCGCCAAGAGCGATGCTCAAGTTCCGGTCTTCTTTTTCAAGAGGGATTCCGAAACGTTTTAAAGCATCCACGCCTTTATCCAGTCCAATCTCGTTTAAAAGCCAAACAGCCGGTACATTCAGCGATTTTTCAACCGCTTCGTACATTGGAACTTCTCCTTTGTACACTCCGTCATAGTTGGAAGGCTCATAATCGCCGAATTTCATTTTTTCATCTTTCAGCATGCTCGTTGGTTCATATCCTTCTTCTAAAGCCGGTGTATAAACAGCGAGAGGCTTAATCGTAGATCCAGGAGAAGTTTTCATTTGCGTAGCATAGCTGAAACCACGGAATACATGTTCTCCACGGCTTCCTACAACCCCTAAAACCCCTCCATTATGTGGATCTAACATAACGACCGCGCTTTGAACATCCCCGCCATGTACACCTTTTGGAAAAAGCCAATCCTCCTTATACACTTTTTCCAATTGAGATTGGATATTTTGATCCATCGTAGTGTAAATTTTATATCCCTTCTCCAAAAGATCTTTTTGAGAAAGGCCATAGCGATTGACAGCTTCTTCAATAACGGCATCGCCAAAATAAGGATATTTTTCTTTTAGCGGGTCCTTGCTTCCGTCTTTCAATACGATGGTCGTACTTTTGGCTTTATTCGCTTCATCTTGTGTGATGTACCCATATTTGACCATTTGGTCCAGTACGACGTTGCGGCGTTTGATGGCCGCTTCGTAATGATTGTACGGATCAAGGGCGGACGGAGCCTTAATGAGACCGGCAAGCAAAGCTGATTCACTCAAATTCAAATCTTGCACATTTTTTCCAAAATACTTTTCCGATGCATTTTGTACTCCCCATGCACCTTGCCCAAAGTAAATGGTGTTTAAGTACATTTCCAGTATTTCTTTTTTCTTGTACACTTTTTCGATTTGGATCGCAAGAAAGAGTTCTTCAATTTTTCGCTTTAACGTTTTTTCCGGTGAAAGCAGCGCGTTTTTCGTCAGCTGCTGCGTAATCGTGCTTCCACCTTGGACCGCTCCTCCATGCAGTATATCTTGCACAAACGCTCTCAGCATTCCTTTTAAATAAAATCCGTTATGGTTGTAAAATTGATGGTCTTCAATCGCAACCACAGCGTCTTGCAAAGAATCCGGTATTTTCTTGATCGGCACACTATCTGAGCGATTAGCTGATAATTTACTGGCAACGTCTCCGTCTTTGTCATAAATAATCGTTTGCTGGGATAGACCTTTTTTTAAAGACTCGACATCTGCTGATTTCATAAAATAGATCACAAATCCCAGTAATAAAAGAACGCAAATAGAAAGAAGCAAAATAAACACTTGGGTTAGATGGAATTTTCTCCAAATGTTCTTCATTGTATCTAAAGATGTTCCCATGTCTTTTTTGGTTCCCCCTGTTGTTTACACTAGTCCATAAAGGATTTTAAATCCGCTTTGATTACTTGATTCCACTTCTTTTTAGTGACATGTTTTTGCCAAACGGATTTCATTTGCTCAAGGCTGTTTTTTACAGCCGTAAACAAAAGTCCATGGAGCAATGAAAGCACCTTACGCTGAGAAACATTATAACATAATGAATTTCAACAAAAGTCGTTCTTTTCGAGAGAAAAAATTCCGATAACGACATGATTTTCCTCTCCTTAACGGCCCGTTTGAGATTTATGTCTCATTGATTTTACTCTTGTTCCTGTTTTTTTGTCTAGATGATTATTTCCCATTCCGTGTGGAAAAATCAAACTTCTGCCAGGAAACTTGTAAAAGGGAAAGGGAAAAGCCGAAAGCAAAATCTCAGGGGAACGAGGGGGGAAGCGGAAACTCAGTAAGGAACAAGAAATCATTCGACCTAGGATTCTCCGATTCTATTAAGATGATTTCTTCTTCAGCATCTGGACGACAAACAGTAATACAAATGAAATCGACATCAACACGATAACCAACGTCCACGCTGTTTTCATATCCCCGCTTTCCATCGCCATATAAATGGCGATGGCGGTGGTTTGAGTTTTTCCAGGGATATTGCCTGCGAACATAAGCGTAGCGCCAAATTCGCCCAATGCCCTTGCAAAGCTTAAAAAGATTCCCGCCATTACCGCTTTCCATATAAGCGGCAGTTCAATATAGATTAATATTTGCAGCCAAGATGCACGGTCTAATCGGGCAGCTTGAATGATTTCTTGATTAATTTCTTGAAATCCGATGCTCAGCGATTGGTACATGAGCGGAAAAGATACAACCGTAGCAGAAATTAAAGCAGCCCACTGCGTAAACATAAGCGGTTGGCCGAAAATCGACTCAACCGCCCGCCCAAGTATAGAATCCCCGCCAAGCAATACGATTAATATAAACCCTACAACGGTTGGTGGTAAAACAATCGGTAAAAGAAACAATAGCTCGACCAGCAACTTTCCTTTAAAAGAATAGGCAGTCATCCATTTTGCCGCCGCCAGCCCGAAAATAAGCACGATAATCGTTGCTCCAAAAGCGAGCTTTAGGGATAAAAAAATCGGTTCCCATAAAGAACTTGCCATTTATGAATGCTCCTTGGAAGGGATTAAATAACCGTATTTTTTAAACACATCTTGGCAGTGCTTGTCCTGTAAGAAGCTAGCAAAATCTTTCGCCCATTGTTCATGTTTATGCTTAATAACCGCCATTTCATAATCAATAGGATCATGCAGTTTTGGATCTGCTACTATAGCCGTTTTCACTTTTTTGGAAGACAGAGCATCTGTTTTATAAACAAACGCTGCATCAACGCTGCCGGTTTCCACATAATTCAGAGCCTGTCTGACATCCTTCGTATAAACGATTTTATCGTCTAAATCATCCCATAATTTTAAAGATTTCAACGTTTGTTCGGCGTATTTGCCAGCGGGAACAGTCTCCGGAGTTCCAAGGGCGATTTTTTTCACATTTTTGCTCGCCAAGTCCTTGATATCAGAAATCGATTGCGCTCCCTCTTTTGGCACAGCTACAACAAGTTCATTTTTTAATAACAAAACGTCCTTGCTGACAAGGTTCTTTTCCTTTAATTGATCAACGTTATCTGCGGATGCCGATAAAAACAAGTCTACCGGAGCTCCTTGAGAAATCTGCTGCGCTAACGCTCCAGAACCACCGTAGTTTACAGTAACATGAAAATCCTTATGTTTTTTTTCAAACTCGGCAATGAGCTCATCAAGAACGGGTTGCAAACTGGCCGCTGCTGAGACGGTAATGTTCTTCGTTTCTGCTTTATCTTGTGTTCCCGCCGTATCCTGCGCTCCTCCTGACGACTTTCCGGAACAACCTGCTACAATCAGCAGTACAGCTACACTTAAGAGACTAAAAATTCTTTTCATCCTCATTCTCATCCTTTCCATCCAGAAAAAAATCCCGATTTATCGGGAATTTTCATCTTTCACGACTGCATTTTCTTTTTCTTTCCCTTCCTCCTCATCATCCAAAATACCTTTCATGCCTTTTTTAAATTCATGAAGGGTTTGTCCGGCGGCTTTTCCTAATTGAGGGAGTTTAGCAGGTCCAAAAATCAACAACGCAACAATAACTATAAGAGCAATCTCACCAAATCCCAGGTTCATGTATGACTCCCCTTTGCCTCATGATCCCCTTAAAGAGGGAACCTAATGAAGTTGTTATGTGACACAATTTTTATTAATTTTCATTTATTTTTATTATACAATACCACCTACATCTTTGCACTACTTTGACCATGATGACATGTCTTCAAATAATGTCTGAACAACGAAACAGTGAAATGGTTGCAGGTTTAAAACTGAAAAGACTACAATAAGTTCAGGGGTGATCCACATGGCAACAGCAAAACCGGAGGCTGAAAACAACAGCACTGTTGAGAAAATAAGCTGTACACTGAGACAGTTCGCCAGCCAATATCCTTTCGAAAATCTTGATGTCGTCACTCAAAATACGATGCCAATCACAGAGACTTTTCTTTTTCAAAAATTTTCCCAATATCGGGGCGGGTTGTGCTATGAGCTAAACCCATATCTTTATTTGCAACTGAAGGAAGAAGGATACAATGTAAAATTAGTTTCCGGCACCATTTCGAACGGAAACCATTGGGCCCTTGATGGCACTCATGTTTTAATTCTTCTCGATCTCGGAGATTCTTTATGGTTGGTAGATGCCGGATTTGGCAATCAACTTGCTCTATCCCCCATTCAGATTGACGGGATGGCTGTATCCTCGGCAGCAGGAAGTTTTCGAGCTCGCCGTTTACAAACTCCAAAGGGTACACATGTGCTCGAAATGAAATCGGAAGAACACTGGATCATCAAATATGCATTTTCGTTGAAGGAGCTCCCTTGGGAAAAATTGACGGATATCAAAGAACAAATTACGTTTCATGAAAAATCCCCGTTTAATAGTTCTCCATTAATCGCCCAATGTTTTAGCGATCAAACTCTTTCCGTCACGGATAAACAGATGAGAGTCCGCTTTTCCAAAACAGGACAGCAAAAACTGGTTAAATTCAACGATCCAATAGAATTCATGGAAGCCGTGAAGACACTTTTTTCAAATTCCATTTTTGAAAAAACTTCAGAATACATGAAAAAAGCGGAAAAACATAGTTAGAAACTGACATTTTTCCGCTTTGTCAACTTTTTCTAGAAATCCATTCATTGTTACCTCGTCTTCTCATCGTCGTTTTCCATTATTGCTTTTTCTCAGCAAGATTCCCGATTCGGTCTTTTTATTGATTCGTATATTGGTTAAAACATGATCTTTTAATTACATGCAACCGCTTTTTAATAAATACAGGCAGAAGATGGTTATCATCATGAAATTGATATTCACTACAAATCAGCTGCTTAAGAAACTGTAAAGTCCCCTTTTAAAAAAGAAAACGATCCATTTTTATCTGAATAAGACAATAGGGTCTTTATGATATGGAACAAAAGAATACTTTCTCTTGCGGTTCTTTATTTGCTTTCCGCTTTTGTTTTGCCTGCGGTGCCCCAATGTGTGGGAGGGATCTCCGTCACAACGACACGTATACTTTCCAGCGGCGCATCTAAAGTATCAGCGACACAGTCTGTGACATTTTTAATCACGTCTTTGATTTTCTCTTCTGATCTGCCTTCAAGTAAATGAATCTGAATAAATGGCATTTGAAAATCCTCCTCAAAATTAGTCGCGGACTGCGAAGGAAACGTCCCCTAATTGATCCAACTTTCCATGGACAACATCTCCGTTTGCAAGCATAATCGCCTCTGTGATCGCTCCTGCCAAAATGATATCTCCTGCTTGAAGCTTTTTGCCGGAACGGGCCAGCATATTGGCAAGAGCTGCGATGGAATTGGCCGGATGATTCAATATCGCGGCACCCGCACCATTCGCTTTTAATTCCCCATTGATGTACAATACAGCACCGATCAGCTCCAAGTCCGTAGTCAAAGAAGATAAAGGCGTCAACTTATTTCCAATGACCACACGGGAAGCGGATGCATTATCGGCAATGACATCAGGAAGTGTAAATTGAAAATTTTTATATCTGCTGTCTATAATTTCAAGAGCCGGTGCGACATAAGCCGTTGCCGACATCACTTGAGCACTTGTGACGCCAGGGCCTTTTATATCCTCTCCAAGGAAAAAGGCGATTTCGATTTCCACTTTTGGATGGATGAATTCGGAAAAAAAGACGGTTTCTCCGCTTTCAATCAACATATCATCCAAAACATAGCCATAAATCGGCTCATTGACTTTCATTTGCTGCATTTTAGCAAAGCTCGTTAGCCCCATTTTGGGCCCGATTATCCGATGTCCGTTTGCTAATTTCAAATTGACCAGCTCTTCCTGAATTCGATACGCTTGCTCAGGCGTCAAGTCTGGAATTTCAGAAGTCAGCCGGACGACTTCTCTTTTTTCTTTTTCAGCATTGATTAAAAATTCCGCCAATTCCCGGTATTTTTTCCTATCCAAATTCCTTTCCCCCTAGATGAATGTTTTCACTTTTGATGCTAGTTCCGAAGCCACTTGTAGAATCATATCTTCTTGTCCCCCAACCACTTTTCTTTTGCCCAGCTCCACCAAAATGTCTCTTTCGTCTACTTGAAAACGCTCTGCCGCTTCCTTAGCATGCAATAAAAAGCTGGAGTATACCCCGGCATAACCTAAAATTAAACTGGCTCCGGTAATTTCTTGAGGACGAGGCATATAGTCTGCCACAATATTCGCTGCGTCCATAATCTTATACAGATCAATGCCGGTTCGATGACCCAATCGATTCAGCACTGCGACCATCACTTCCGTTTGTGTGTTTCCGCTTCCCGCTCCGAGCGCCCTCAGACTGCCGTCAATATATGTTGCTCCTTCTTCTATAGCGGCTAATGTATTCGCCATCGCTAGCGACAAATTATTATGTCCGTGAAAACCAATGTCCACTCCCAGTTCGCTTCGCAACGCGGCAATTTTCTCTTTTACCCCGTGAGGCAGCAATGCCCCCGCCGAATCTGTTACATAAACGACTTCAGCTCCATAGCTTTCAAACAATTTCGCCTGTTCCACCAGTTTGGAAGTAGGCGCCGAATGAGCCATCATCAAAAAACCAACTGTTTTTAAACCAAGATTCCTCCCTAATTCAATATGTTGCTTGGCAACATCGGCTTCTGTCACATGTGTCGCCACACGAACCATATCTGCTCCTGCTTGGACCGCTTCTTTTAAATCTTCTTTAATGCCAATTCCCGGCAAAAGCAAAACAGAAATTTTCGATTGCTGACATTCTTCTTTTGCTGCTGCAATTAATTTCATTTCGTTCACTTTTGAAAATCCGTATTGCAAAGAAGATCCGCCAAGACCATCCCCATGGGATACTTCAAAATATGGGACTCCCGCTTCATCCAGTGCACGAGCTGTCGACCGCACTTGTTTTTCGGTAAAAGCATGTTTCATAGAGTGGCTTCCGTCCCTTAACGTCACATCTACAACCGTTAAATGTGCCATTTTCAATCCTCCTTCACTGTTTCTGCAACTGCGACAGTTTTTTTCTGGCAAATTCTTCCGCTACTTTCCGGGCAGATGCCGTCATTATATCCAAATTCCCTGAATACGGAGGAAAGAAGTCTCCCGCTCCTTCCACCTCTATAAATACAGATACTCGTTTGCCTTTAAATATCGGTTCGGTTCTCAGTCTATAACCCGGGACATACTCTTGAACTTTGGTTACCATTTTTTTAATCGATTCAGTGATTTCTTTTTCTTTTCCTTCTTCCTCTACCAATGCATGAATGGCATCGCGCATCATGATCGGCGGTTCTGCCGGATTTAAGATAATAATCGCCTTGCCTTTTTTCGCTCCACCAATCACTTCGATTCCTCTTGCCGTGGTTCTCGTAAACTCATCAATATTGGCTCGTGTTCCCGGACCCGCACTTTTGCTGGCGATCGTCGCGACAATTTCTGCGTATTCTACAGAAACAACGCGGCAAATGGCATGGACAATAGGAATGGTTGCCTGTCCTCCGCATGTAATCATATTGACATTCGGCTGATCTAAATGCTCAGTTAAATTCACGGCAGGAACAGCAAACGGACCTATAGCAGCAGGGGTTAGATCAATCACCTGTTTTCCAAGCTTCCCTAAAACTTGATTATGGTAATCGTGAGCTTTAGCCGTTGTAGCATCAAAAAGAATATCCGCCAATTCTGGATGCTGCAAAAACCCTTCAATTCCATTGCTAAAAACGGTGTAACCGCGTGTTTTGGCTCGTTTCAATCCCTCTGAATCCGGATCGATTCCAATCATAGTGGACATTTCGAGAACTTCGCTTTTTTCGATCTTATACATTAAGTCAGTGCCAATATTAC
Organism: Bacillus sp. FSL W8-0223; assembly: GCF_038006805.1. NCBI lineage: Bacteria > Bacillati > Bacillota > Bacilli > Caryophanales > Bacillaceae > Bacillus > Bacillus sp. FSL W8-0223. The sequence continues at coordinate 931,630 of NZ_JBBOVX010000001.1, read as the reverse complement.
CGGAGCCAATAATTCCAACCTTCACTTTGTTCACTTGAAAGCCCCCTTTGTTTTTAATCGCCAAATTTCATACTAATCTCGCCTATGTGGGACAGTTTGGCGTGAAAATAATCTCCAGGCTCAGCCGCTACCGCTGCGGACAAAGCTCCCGATAAAATCACTTCGCCTTCTTTTAATGAAATGCCATAATCATGCAATTTGTTGGCAAGCCAGGCAACGCATTTTGCCGGATGGCCCATGGCAGCTGCACCTGCACCTGTATTTATCAATTCGCCATTTTTATACAGAGCCATCCCAATGATTGTTAAATCAAGATCTGCTATGGAAGTCGGGCTCCCACCAAGCACAAAAAACCCGGAGGAAGCGTTGTCTGCTACTGTATCTACTAATTGAATATCCCAATCGCGAATTCGACTATCGACAATTTCTAATGCCGGCACTATTTAATCAGTGGCCAGCAAAACGTCTACTTCCGTCACATTTGGTCCAGTTAAGTCTTTCTTTAGCACAAAAGCAATTTCTGCCTCGACTTTCGGCTGGCAAACTTTTTGCCATGAAAGTATCCCATGGTTTTCTAAAATCATTCCATCCAGCAAATGCCCATAATCAGGTTCGTTGACCCCCAATAACGTTTGCATAGCAAGAGACGTCAACCCAATTTTTTTCCCAACAATCTTCTCGCCGGCATTGAGCTTTTTTTGTATGTTCAGCAGCTGAATCTGATAAGCTTCTTCTTCCGTCAGTTGTGGATATGTCTTGGTGAACGGCTCGATCCCTTTCCTTGTTTTCTCTGCATCCAACAATTGCTGTGACAGCAGTTGAATCTGATTTTGTGCCATTTTATCACCCTTATAATTTTATACAAATATTGGATAATTCAGTGTAAAACTCAAAGCTGTGCATTCCGCCTTCCCTGCCGATTCCGCTTCTTTTCATGCCTCCAAAAGGTGTGCGTAAATCGCGCAAAAACCAGGTGTTGACCCAGATGATTCCTGCTTCTATTTGCCTGGCCACCCGGTGGGCACGGCGCAGATCATTCGTCCAAATCGTTGCGCTTAATCCATAGTGGGTATCATTCGCCTGTTCAATCGCTTCCTCTTCTTTGTCAAAGGGGAGAACGGTGACAACCGGACCGAAAATTTCCTCTTTGACACAGCGGGAATTCCGATCCAATCCAGCGATAATAGTTGGCTCTAAATAATAACCTTTGTCCAATCCCGCCGGACGTTTTCCGCCTATCACAATGTTTCCGCCTTCTTCTCGGGCAATTTTAAGATAGCTCGATACTCTTTCATAATGTTCTTTCGAAATCAACGCTCCCACTTTGCTGTTAGGATCTAAAGGATCACCGACCGTAAGTTCTTTTGTTTTTTGAACAAACTTCTCCATAAATGCATCCAAAACCGGACGTTCGACATAAATGCGAGAGCCAGACAAACAAACTTCACCTTGATTGATAAAACTGGATTTGATGGTAGTTTCAATGACTTCATCCAAATCCGAGTCCGCAAAAATAATATTGGGGTTTTTCCCGCCTAGTTCATAGGACAATTTTTTCAACGATTTGGCAGCTGATTGCATAATGACGGTTCCCGTTGACGTTTCACCGGTAAAACTGATGGCATCTACATCCGGATGTTCGGAAAGAGCTGCGCCTGCTGAATCGGGACCAAAACCATGCACTATATTCACGACTCCATCCGGAACGCCTGCTTCTTTACAAATTTCCCCCAATAAAGTCGCTGTCATCGGCGTCCATTCTGCCGGTTTCATAACAGCCGTATTTCCGGCAGCCAAACAAGGAGCTAATTTCCAAGTCAACAATAACAACGGCAGATTCCAAGGATTAATCAATCCAACAACTCCTACCGGACGGCGAACGGCATAATTGATCGCTATATTGTCTTGTTCATAGGCTTCCGTACCCACTGAAATCATATAGTCGGCGAAGAAATGGAAATTATAAGCGGCTCTCGGAATATCCAGTTGTTTGGCCAACCAAAGCGGTTTTCCGGTATCCAACGTTTCCAACATGGCTAGTTCATCGATTCTTTCCAAAATAATATCGCCAATTCTGCGGATGATTTTCGATCTTTCTTGTGTGGATATTTCCTTCCAAGGTCCATTTAATGCTTTTCTTGCAGCGGCGACGGCAAGATCAATTTCTTTTTTTCCGCCTTCCGCCACCGTCCCGATCACTTCCTCTGTTGCTGGATTAATATTTTCAAACGTTTTATGATCCACAGAAGAACAATACTTTCCATTGATAAAATGCAAACAATCCATCGTTTTTGTTTCGGCTGATACGGATGCCATCATTCATACCCCCTGTTTATTTGCTGAAAATCAGTTGCTTTAACATAAAGGTAGAAAATAGCGGAAACGCTAACAACTTGGTTGTTCTTCTATGCGAAACAAAGATGAAAATTTTAAATTTATTTAATATTCAAAAATTATACGATAAAATAATATCACTCCTCTCGTTCATCTACCGAACAAGTTGCTAGCTGTTATGATAGCGCTTTCAATTATCTTAAGCCTTGATCGTCATCGTTACCCATATTTAGAAAGGAGCTAATCGAATGGCAAAAACCAAGAACAAGTCCAATTCTTTAGATAACGCTTTAAAATTATTGGACTTATTTTCAATGGATGTATCAGAGCTTGGAGTAACCGAAATCGCCAACAAGCTGGGCATTGCCAAGAGTACTGCCCATCGACTCCTTATTACATTGGAAAGCGAAGGATTCGTTATGAAAAATAGAGAAACGAGTCGTTATCACTTGGGAGTTCCCTTATTGGTATTAGTAAATCTTGTAAGTTCCCGTTTGAAGATATTGGAAGTAGGCCGACCTATTATACGGCAATTAGTCGAAAAAACCGGAGAAAGTGCCCATATTGCCATTTTAAAAAAAGGGGAAGTTTTTTACCTTTGCAAAGAAGATTGCAAACACCCCGTTGAAATGCTGACGCATATTGGCCGTAAAAACCCTCCTCATTGCACAAGCGCAGGCAAAGTCATTTTTGCTTACAAGCCTAAAGATTTCATAGAAAACTATATAAAAGAACACGGTCTTCATCCTTATACACCATATACGATCACTCATCCGGAAGAATTTTTACGCGTATTAAAACAGATCAAACAGCAAGGATATGCGATTAGTAAAGAAGAGCTCCATGAAGGAATCACTTCCATCGCTGCTCCCATAACGGTCAATCAGCAAGTGGCTGCTTCTGTCAGTATCGTCGGATCGATCAAACGAATTCATCCTACCAACTATCATTCGCTGACAAAATCAGTGATTCAAGCAGCGGACCAAATTTCTCACAAATTAGAAACGTTATAGCTCCCTTCATCCCATCTGCCTTCACTAATCTGAATATGATTCCATTTTTGAAAAAGGAGTGACCAAAGTGCAAAAGGATGGTGCCAATGAAAAATATTTTTTAGGATCGGTCAAAAATGCTATAAGAATTTTAAAATTATATTCACGTCCAAAACAAGAATATGGAATTACAGAAATCGCCCACCAGTTGGACATCCATAAAACCACCGTCCATCGGCTCGTCACCAAACTTTGCAGCAAAGGCTTTCTAGAACAAAATCCCCATACGAAAAGATATCATCTTGGTTTATCCATCCTCGGTTTAAGCGGACTGGTCACCACTCATTATGAAATATACAGAGTGTCTTTGCACGTGCTCAAACCACTCGTTGATGAGTTGGGAGAAACGGCTCACCTTGCCATATTGGAAGATCAACATATCGTCTATCTTCATAAAATCGAATGCCGTCATCCTGTTTCTCTTATGTCCAGTATCGGTCAACGAAATCCTGCTCTTAAAACCGGAGTGGGAAAAGTGATATTGGCTTATCAACCTGAAGAATATATCCAACATGTGATCGCGAAAAGCGGACCATACCATTGTGAAAAAACAGAAGCACAAATTCGGGCAGAACTGGACCAAATCAAAAAACAAGGGTATTCAATCGCCAAAGAAGAAATAAGTAAAGGAATTGTGAGTATTGGAGCACCCGTCAAAGATTATACCGGAAAAGTCATTGCGGGTATCAGCGTAGTGGGGCCATTAGATCGAATAAAGAAAATGAAAACTGGCTTTCTAGTAGATAAAATAATGAAGGCAGCCGCTGAAATTTCCGAAAATCTCGGATTTTATGAAACAAAGCAAAAAGCAGCTTCATTAGAGCGGAATTGAGAGGAGAAATTTTTTAAATTCACTTCGGATTTGTCCATAAAAATTACCTTAAGAGCGCAACGATTCGCTTAGATAAATGACTATTTCATTTATTTAGATCAAAGATGTTATGGCGGTGTTCTTTTAACTAAAGTGAATCGGTTATTTTTTGTCCGTCAAAATCCCAATCCCGCTCAATGATTAGGCAGAGTATAAGAATACCTACGGTGTTGCCCTTTATGTATTTTCGATAAACTTAGTTTCATATATCTATTTTCTTTAAACCGGATTTGCTTGGTAATAACATAAGCCCTCCTGAAGCGATGATCACCATTAGGAAAATCCACGCTATCGTATAACTTTTTTGCCAGTCCACGATCAATCCGAATAGAACGGGAGCTGCTATAATGGCAATTTGGTTTAAAGTAAGACCTATGCTCACGGTGTAGGCGATTTGATCTTCCGGTCCGTTTTCGGAAACATAAACGATATAGAGACTGTACCAGCCCATTCCAAAGAAACCTAATACAATACTGATTCCGACAAGGAGCCAGCTAGACTCCCCTTCATCCAGCCACAAAAGAGAAAATAGATGCTATGGCCACGACAATAGAAAGAATGAGAGGACGAACTCGATTTCCTTTTAACCAATTGTCACCTACCCACGCCAATACCACTCTGCCTAACATTCCGGAAATTTGCACCACAGTTAAATACAATCTGCTTTTGTAAGGGAAACTTTTAATTCGTTTGTTAAAAATCCCATAAAATGAGCAACCAATATAAATTGGAGAGATACAAGTGAAACTCCCACAAAGAAAACAGGGTAAAGAGTTTTATTAAAGCAAATCGATTTCCAGTTTTCTTTTTCTTCAGGATCTTTTTGATTTTCACTCTCACTTTTTGCCGGTTCCGCATCTTGATAGAGTAATAGAAATAAAAATCCACTGACAATAGCTAGACCCGATTGGACTAAAATGGCCGTTGACACTCCAAAATGAATGGACAGCCATGGAATGCTGGCAGCCGCAATGGCTCCGCCTAATGGAATGCCTGTTTGTCTGATTCCCAGTGCCAGTCCCCTTTCTTTTACCGGAAACCAGTGGACGATGGCCTTGCTTCCCCCCGGTTGCGAAGCGCCATACCACGCCCCCACGATCATTAAAATCATGATTAAGTAGATATAATGATGAGAAAGCAACGTCGCCCCCATCGTGAGTCCAAGCAACAAACTGCTAATCCCTAAAATCCACCGTTCTCCGTATAGATCAATGGCTTTTCCTAAAAACATCATCGAAAACAAAGGACCGACATTGATAGCCGACACTAAAATGGCTGTTTGCGTTGGAGTTAAAAGATCCATTTTTCCCCAATAAGTGGATAACGGACCCATACCTTGAGTAATCATTGCGGCCGTCATTTGTATCCAAGTAGCCAAAATTAAAATCTGCCAACGATTCCTGAGCATATAAACATCCTTTCTAATGGGGTCAGACCCCTTTAATATTTTAATACTTTAAAGATTTTGAATATTGGAGAATGGATTTTCTTTCATATGCTCTTCCACATACTGCTGATAGGTGATTCGTGAGCGATCTTTTGTGAAATAGTACAACGTTTTTTGTTTGTCGACATTGGGATTATCTTTCCCTGTAATATATGAATGGTAACTACTCCAAATGTAATCTTCCGGCTTTTCTACTAAATTTGCTCTGACTGGATTAAGATGAATATATTGGCTTACTTTAAGGAAATAATGATCATTTTCAATGAGTTGGGCTTTATAGCGTCCTTGAAATACATGGCCAACAAGATCGTAACGACGATTAAAATACATGGCATACTCTGAATGAAAGTCTCTCATGATGAAGTGAAGGGGATCATCAATCGTTTCTAATTGAAGATGAACGTGGTTTTTCATTAAACAATAGGAATGAAGAATGAAGGGGTAACGATTGCGGACAATGCGGAGATATTTTAAGTAGGTTCGATAATCAACTATATCTCGAAAAATAGCTTCTTTCCGGTTTCCACGAGCCGTTACATGATAAATGGCCCCAGGATACCACACACGCGGCTTTCTTGCTATCATAACCACCTCTATTTAATTCGAATATTTCGTACATTTCCATTATAATGACTTTTCAAACTCGAAAGCAAGAAAAAAATGGTGCCTGACCCCTTTGTAGCTTTAAAGCGAAAAAGGGGTCAGGCCCCTTTTAATTGTTGATGTTTGTTAAATAGGCCTGGATAGGTGAGGAATCCTAAAATAATAGAAGTGAGAGTGGCGGCGGACATGATCATAAATACAATTAATAGTTGAAAGCGGACCGCTTGGACAGGGTCGGCTCCAGCTACGATTTGCCCCGTCATCATGCCGGGCAGTTGAACAAGTCCAATGGTTCTTTGGCTTTCGACAGTTGGAATGAGGCTTGAACGAATAGACTGTTTTAAAATGGGATAGATGGATTGTTTTATACTGCCTCCAAGCGACAGCACAAGCAAGACTTCTTCTTTTCGCATCTCCAGCTCACCTTTTAGACGATTTAAGAAAAGATTCGCGATGACCATGGAGTTTCCGATAATCATGCCGCTGATCGAAATAATATACGGCGGAGTTGCCGGCACGATATGTAATCCAAGCAAGAACGCTTGTGTAATGATTTCAACGATAGAAATCGTTACGAAAATTTTCCAAAAAATATAAGGTAAACCTTGTCCACGTTTCGCTGCATTTTTTGCCGCTACTATAATCATGAGCAGAAGCATCACGATGATGACAAGTGGATTATGAAAACCGAACACAGCTTTTAAAATATATCCAATCAAAAACAATTGTATAGTAGCCCGGATACTGGTGATCACCAAGTCACAGCCAAGCCCTAATTTAAAAGCGGTTGATAGAAAAAGCGAGATAATCACGAAGCTAAAACTTAACAAAACGGTAAGCAAATTCATTTATTTTCCCTCTTCATGTCTAAAAATTGTTTGGTTTTGGCTTCTTTAGGTTCAGCAAAAAATTGTTTGGTCGGGGCAGCTTCAATTAGTCTTCCATCCATAATGAGCCAAGTTTGATCGCCGACACGTTCCGCTTGTGCTAAATCGTGAGTGACCCAAAGAATCGTCGTTTGCTGTTCACGATTCAGTCTTAAAATGAGTTCTTCAATCTCATGTCCAGAGATGGAATCAAGTGCGGAAGTGACTTCATCAAGCAATAAAACGGAAGGATTGTTGACCAATGTTCTAGCTAATGACAATCTTTGCCGCTGTCCGCCTGAAAGCTCTTTTGCTTCCCTTGTTAAAAGATCTTTCGATAATCCAACGTATTCCATATATTTTTCAGGATTGTTCAAAGTTCGACCTTGCAAACGAGCAGGCAGTGTAAGGTTTTCTAATGCAGTCCCTGTCAGCATAGGTGCACTTTGAAAGTCAATACCAACTTGACGCCTAAGTTCTTGGACTTCCCACTTCCGAACTTCTTTCCCCTGAATATGAACCTCCCCTTCATCAGGAGTGATAAGCAAATTGCATAATGATAAAATCGTGCTTTTTCCTGATCCTGAAGGTCCTATAATCGTTAAAATAGATCCTTTTGGAACTTTCCCGCTTATTCCCTTTAATACATGGATCGCCTCATTATGATTCATAAAAGTTTTATGGACGTTTTTCAATTCAACCTCTGTGATTATTGGATTGCCTGCATTCTCCATCTTTTCTCAATCCCACTTTTATACATTTTTAAAAAATATTGAATTCAATTCCATCTTACGATATTTTTCACCTTATCTTCAAAAATTTATTTTATCCTTTTTAGAATTTCACAGTAAAAAAGGTATAACGCCAATCAACACACGTCATACCATTTAAGTTGCACAAATTCTTTATTTTTAATCTATCTTGTTAACCTCTTTTATACTTTAAAGCATCAAGGGGGTCAGGCCCCTATAAATATTTTCTTTGAATGCTTCGGCCGTTGTAGGTAAACAGCATGGCCCGTTCTTCGACGACTGTTTCCATGTGAACGGGGCGGCCCCATAATTGATAAATATAAGGAAGCACTTTTTCTAAATAATTCAAGTCAAGTTCAATCCCTTCATACCAGTGCTTTAAATACAATTCCCCATTTTTTAAATAGTCGCCATCGTTGACGGTTATATAGGGAAATCCGCCATTTACCCGCATATTCACCAGCTGATCGCGAACATTTTTCCACTCTTTATCCACAATCTTGTAATCATGGCCTTGTTTTTGGAAAAGAAACATGTCTTCGCGCATCACCAAATCCTTTGTTAAGTAATTGCGCAAAAATGAAATATCCGATTCAATTTCTCGAACTTCAAATATCTTATCCCGGCCGGAACCAGGAACAACCCCGTGTTTTTTCATTTCATCACTAGGATGGTTCCAACGTTCTTCAATGTCTTCAAAAATCTTCAAACCGAGGTAATACGGATTAATGCTTGTTCGAGATGGCTGAACGACACTGGCATTTAATTTGGCAAATTCAATGGCTTCATCTGAAGTTAAATCTAATTCCCGGATAATTCGTTGATGCCAATACGAAGCCCAACCTTCGTTCATAATCTTCGTTTCCAGCTGCGGCCAAAAATATAGCATTTCTTCTCTGATCATCGTCATAATATCTCGCTGCCATTCTGTTAATTCCCGGCTGTACTGTTCAATAAACAACACTAAATCCTTTTCAGGTTGAGGAGGAAATTTTTTCTTCTTTTTTCCGCCATCTTTCCTTACCGGCTTTTTCTCATCCAGCGACCATAAGTCATCGTATGGAGAGGCCGGTTTTGAATCTTCTTCCTCCTCCCACTCCTCTAAATCTTCTATACTCCACGCCAGTTGAGGTCTCATGAGAGACGGATCAATATGTTCTTCTATCGCCAAAACGGCATCAATAAATCTCTCCACTTCCTTTTTTCCGTACTGAATTTCATAATGACGGATCCTCTCTGCGGTCGCCGCCATACTTTCGACCATATCTCGATTGGTGTTTTGAAAACGAACATTGTTTTTGAAAAAATCGCAGTGTGCCAATACATGGGCAACGATTAATTTATTTTGGATAAGAGAATTGGTATCAAGCAAAAACGCGTAACAAGGATTGGAATTGATGACAAGCTCATAAATTTTGCTTAAACCTAAATCATAATGAAGCTTCATTTTAAAAAATTGCTTTCCAAAACTCCAATGAGAAAATCTAGTCGGCATCCCATATGCACCAAATGTATAAATAATTTCAGCAGGGCAGATCTCGTACCTCATCGGGTAAAAGTCCAGTCCAAAACCGCTGGCGATTTCCGTAATTTCCTCGATGGCGTATTCCAACTGTTTTTGTTCATTTTCCAGCATTCGCTTTCCCCCCTTTGTTCTTATAACAATTTATGAGAACAAAGGAGGTTTGATGAAAATAGAATAAGAAAGTGGCGAAGCCAGCCATTTACGTCCATTCCAATTTCATCTTGAATCGCTGCCTTCACGCCTTTTCCAAAAAACAAAATGTGAAGGGCGCAAAAGGTGAAGCGAATCAATTTGAACAGCTCATGTAAATGAGACAGCAGCAATGTCACTTCTTTTGATCGTCGCCATAAAAAAGCATCTAGTCAACAAAAGCCGATTGCATATCCAATTTGTTTTACAGACCGACCAACATTTGCTTTGTGGATGTTGACGAAAATCACATACACTAATAACAACTCCTATACAAGGAGGGAAAGCCGCTTGGACAAAGTCGATTACGATCGTGCTTTATTCTATATCCACCGGTCAGAATGGGATAATTTGCTAATTTTAATGGTGCGCACAAAAGACCATTTTTTAGCTAAAAAAATTGAACATTTCTTGCATGCGAATTACTTTTCCCATGATTATTTTGTGATAGAGCGTCGTTTATATGCATTGCTTCACTATATTGAGCATGCGAACAACACGTATAGCGTCACACATCCCTTTGAAGAAGCATTTTTTTAGTCCTGAGAATTCCACCAAACCAAAGGCTTGCCTCTTAAAGGTAAGCCTTTCTGTCATCCATTTTCTTACATATATTTTTATTTTGCTCATTCAGCCATATAGGATTATATTCTTGAGTTGTCGGCCGTTTCCATTTCCTTCACAGCTCTATCTTTTCCAAATTGGCAACAAAAATATTGCAGGTTTGGAAATTGGTCCTTGCTTTTCCTCATTATTTTTAAGAACCTATTGCTCCCGTTTTACAGTCCTTTGGTATGAACAAGAAAATCTTTTGAAAGAAAACTACAGCGCAAGCAATCCAATACTTTTCAACTATTTCCTGTTATAAAAAAGTGAACATGCGGTTACTTTTGATTATTTTATGTTTTGTACGTTTTCTTTTTCTTCAATCAATACTATAATTTTGAGAAGAGCTTATCTGAGGAGGATATTATGAAAAATTTGAAAGAAAATCTATTATTTCTCGCTTGGGGAGCTTCTGTCATCGCGATGATGGGAAGTTTATACTTTTCTGAAATCAGGGGTTATGAACCATGCGAACTTTGCTGGTATCAAAGAATTTGTATGTATCCGCTCACTGTATTTTTAGGGATGGCCGTTGTAAGAAAAGATTATCGTATGGCAATCTATTCTTCTGTCTTATCTGCCATTGGCGGGTCCATTTCTTTATACCATTATTCTTTACAAAAAATATCATTTTTCTCCGATCATGCACCTGCTTGCGGGCGAATCCCCTGCACGGCGGAATACATAAATTGGTTTGGGTTTATCACCATTCCTTTTTTGGCGCTTGTAGCCTTTATCATTATTTTTGTTTCAAGCGTCATTGTATATAAAAAATGGAAGGAGGAAGTACATTGAAAAAGGTAATCATATTTCTGACTATTGTGATCGTGTTATTTGCGGCCATCTTTTTTATCACCAAATATCAGCAAAATGAAGAAGCCAAAAACAATCCATATGGCAAGACCGATCTCCATCCTGAAACCATTGACCAATTGCATGACCCGAATTATCAAAATTTGATTTTGCCTGATGAACTGAAAAAGAAACTGGATCAAAAAGAAAGTTTGGTCGTTTACTTTTACAGTCCAACATGCCCTCATTGCAAAAAAACGACGCCGATTTTAATGCCTTTAGCAAAAGACATGAACGTACACGTTTATCAATATAATTTGCTCGAATTTGATCAAGGATGGGATGACTATCACATTCAATATACCCCAACCATTGTGTACTATGAAAAAGGAAAAGAAAAATCTCGTCTTGTCGGAGAACAACCAAAAGAAAAATTACGGAGCTTTTTAGAACAAACAATCAAAAAATAAAATTCACGATCCCTAGGTTTTATCCTAGGGATTATTGAATCATTAAGGGCGGTAATTCACACCAGAAAGGACGATCCCATAGAATGAAAACAATCAGAAAAGGGGAAATTGGAGAAATCACCATCCCTAAAAGCTTCTCCGGTCTTACAATTGCTGAATTTTTACAGCAAAAATGGAAAATACCCAAAAAATTGCTTCATGAATGGCGTATGAACCAATCCATTTCTTTAAATGGAAAACCTGTATCACTGTCCGTGGTACTACAAGAAAAAGACCGCATTCAGCTGCCTTTATTTAATCAAAGCCCCTTGCCCGTTCCCCCTTCCTTTCAGCCCATTGAAGTTCTAATGGAGGATGATCATCTCATCATTGTGAATAAACCAGCCGGGATCACCACTCATCCCAATTCACCTGAAGATGCTGATACGTTGTTACATATGGTGGCAGGGCACTTGTGCGTGAACGGAGATATAGGGTTTGTACGACATGTGCACCGATTGGACAAAGATACAACCGGAGCTATTTTATTTGCAAAACATCCTCTCAGCTATTCGACTTTATCTTATTTGCTCGAAAAAAAAGAAATCAAGCGGACATATGTGGCCATCGTTCACGGAATTCTTTTTCAAACGAAGGGGACGATCAACAAGCCGATCGGAAAGGATCGCCATCACCCAACACGAAGAAGGATTTCCCCATCCGGCCAGTCAGCGATTACTCATTATGAAGTTTTGGAAGTCGATCGAAAACAAAAATTAACCTTGATCCGATGCCGGCTTGAAACAGGCAGAACTCATCAAATCAGAGTTCATTTCAGTTCCATTGGACATCCGCTTGCCGGCGATATTCTCTACGGCGGTAAACCGGTCTTCCATCGGCCTGCTTTGCACTCGGAAAAAATGGAATTTATTCATCCTTTTACAGACGAAGCCATTCAATGTCATGCATCTCCGTTGGATAACGTGTTTGACGGTTTTCCAATCATCGAATAAAGAGAGTCGATTTCCGACTCTCTTTTTCACTTTAAAAATCAAAATTGTCAGGATCAGCCCCGTAGCGATGATTTTTATTCAAGCTGTTAATCTGCGCCATTTCCTCTTGGGAAAGTTGAAAATCAAATAACTCAGCGTTTTCTTTAATTCGTTTCGGATGCACTGATTTTGGAATAATCACCACTTCGTTTTGCAGATGCCAGCGCAGAATCACTTGAGCTTCCGTTTTCCCATGATTTTTCGCTATTTCTTTAAGGATCGGTTCTTGATCAAGTATCCGTGCTCTAGCTAACGGAGACCAAGCTTCCACTGCGATTTCATGATCACGGCAGAATGTACGCAAAGGTTCCTGGCTCAAATGTGGGTGGAGCTCCACTTGGTTGACCACCGGTTTTTCTTGGCTGTTCGCCATTAAATCTTCAAGATGATGGATTTGGAAATTGCTGACACCGATTGCCTTTACAACTCCTTCATTATATAAACGTTCCATTGCTCTCCATGTTTCTAAATATTTTTCTTTTACCGGCCAATGGATTAAGTAAAGATCCAAATAATCCATATCTAATTCTTTTAAAGAACGCTCAAATGCCTTTAACGTTGAATCATATCCTTGGTCGCTGTTCCATACTTTTGAAGTAATAAATATTTCTTCCCGAGATAGACCGGATTCTTTCACTGCTTTTCCAACAGCATCCTCATTTTGATAAAAAGCTGCCGTATCGATCATTCGATATCCATAATCAAGCGCTGCTTTGACAGCGTTTATCGTTTCGTCTTTGTCAGTCATCTTATATACGCCAAGACCAACATAAGGCATTTTTACTCCATTATGTAATGTCACATGATCCTGTAAACTGCTTACCATATAGAACCCCCACTTTCATTTTTTACTTTATTTTAACACAGGTGCCTGACCCCCTTGGTACTTTAAAGTAGAAAAGGGGTCAGGCACCTTAAAAATATTTTCGAACAAGTTTCGACATTAACTTTTCTCTTTCTCCTTTTTAAGCTAAAATAATGCATGTTCAGTACTTTTTTAATCTATAGGAGGTTCCCAACAATGTTTAAAGGTAAAAAAGACAAGTTTAATGTACTTTTGGCCAATATTTCAAGCAATTTGCTGGAAAGTGCCAATTATTTTGCAGACTATAAATTGAATAATGAACAAGATTTGAAAGCTTTTTCGGAAGAGATGAAAAGATTTGAAACGAAAGGTGATACATTTGTTCATCAAGTGATTACCGAATTAAACCACGTATTCATCACTCCAATTGAGAGAGAAGATATTTTAGCTCTTGCGATGACTATGGATGACGTTCTTGACGGCTACGAAGAAACCGCCGGACTTTTTGAAATGTATTCCATTACTCATTTTGATGAATATATGATGAAATTTATAGACGCTCTTCGCAATTGTGCAGTTGAAATCGATAAAGCGGTCGGCCTCCTTTCTACTAAAACTTTGCCGGAAATCCGCCAACACGCCATTAAAATCAAAGAATATGAAACATTTTGCGACGGTATTTGGCGAAAATCCACCAAAAACTTATTCGATGTTGAAAAAGACCCCATTAAACTGATTAAATTAAAAGATATTTACCAAGGGTTTGAAAATATTGCTGACCATTGCCAAAACGTTGCCAATACTCTTGAACAAATCATAATGAAAAATGCATAAGGAGCGTTTCAATTAAATGGACTATATATTAGTTACAACAATCTTGATTGTCATTGCTTCATTATTATTCGATTTTATCAATGGTTTTCATGATACGGCAAATGCCATTGCAACCTCAGTCTCTACAAAAGCGTTGAAGCCACGTCAAGCTATTTTTTTAGCGGCTATCATGAACTTCTTGGGAGCGATGACTTTTACCGGTGTCGCTCAAACTATCACAAAAGATATTGTTGACCCCTTTACATTGAATAACGGATCTGTTGTCATTATTTCAGCTTTATTCGCTGCTATTTTATGGAATTTGATTACTTGGTATTTTGGAATCCCTAGCAGCTCCTCCCATGCTATTATTGGTGCTGTTGCAGGTGCAGCCATTGCGGCATCGGGTTTTACAGCCATAAAATATTCGGGATTTTTAAAAATACTTCAAGCCTTAATCTTCTCGCCAATCATTGCATTTACTGTGGGTTATATCATTTACAGCATTTTCAAAGTGATTTTCAAAGAAAATAATTTAGCGAAAACGAATAAACGATTTCGTCTCATTCAAGTGGTAACTGCGGCGATTCAAGCCTATACACATGGTACCAATGATGCCCAGAAAGCAATGGGGATCATCACTATGGCTTTAATCACGAACCATTACCACACTACAACCGATATTCCCCTTTGGGTACAGATCAGCTGTGCAGCCGCAATGGGGCTTGGAACATCCATCGGCGGTTGGAAGATCATCAAAACCGTCGGCGGAAAAATAATGAAAATTAAGCCGGTCAACGGTGTAGCTGCTGATCTAAGTTCTGCGCTGATTATTTTCGGGGCAACTTATATACACTTACCCGTCAGCACCACACATGTTATTTCCTCTTCTATTTTGGGAGTAGGGTCTGCTCATAGAATTCGCGGAGTAAAATGGGATACGGCCCAAAGAATGGTCATTACTTGGGTGATTACATTGCCCGTTTCAGCTGCCCTTGCCGCCATCATTTTCTTTATTTTAAATTCGTTTTTTTAACATAACCTTAAAAACCTCTCTCTTTTTTAGGTGAACGCCGAAGAAAGGGAGAGGTTTTGGCCTTTCAAAGAATCTTCCTAATATGTTTGAAATTCGTTTTCAAACCTGCCTTTCTTAAGTCTCCCAAACAGTTAAGAAAACACGTATCTTCGCAAAATGGTAATCAACAAAAGAAACGCTATGATCATCATGATCATGACAAGCACCTTTTCGGCTTTATCTCCCGGCATATTCAAACACCTCTTTTATTTTTTATGATATCCAATGTCCGTACACTTTTTTCAATAGGAAATCTCAATCGTTTTCGTTTAAAAGTTTTTTCAAATAATAGAGTTTGGATCGCAACAAAAGCAAAAAACTATATCGATAAAAAATTTTTCAAGGTTTTCCTATTGCTTTACCCAATAAAAACGAATATTATAATATTTGTGTGTTTAAATTGTTCGTATTTAATCCTGATCATTGGAAGGACTACGAACAGATGGATGAAAGTATACTAATTGGAGGATTTCACAACGATGTTTCAACTAAAAGAAAACGGCACAGACGTTAAAACA
Organism: Bacillus sp. FSL W8-0223; assembly: GCF_038006805.1. NCBI lineage: Bacteria > Bacillati > Bacillota > Bacilli > Caryophanales > Bacillaceae > Bacillus > Bacillus sp. FSL W8-0223. The sequence goes on along the minus strand of NZ_JBBOVX010000001.1, from coordinate 915,881 downwards.
GAAGTAATCTCAGGACTTACGACATTTTTAACGATGGTCTATATCGTGGTCGTGAATCCTGTCATTCTTCATAATGCCGGCGTGCCTTTTAATCAAGTTTTTATTGCTACCATTATTGCCGTCATTGTCGGTACTTTATGGATGGGGCTCATGGCCAATTATCCTATTGCAGTCGCTCCTGGAATGGGGTTAAATGCTTATTTTGCGTATTCTGTCGTTGGCTCTCATCATGATATTACTTACATGACCGCTTTTTCGGCAGTATTTGTTTCTGGAATTTTATTTGTCATTTTATCATTAACCTCATTCCGTGAAAAATTGATTGAAATGATTCCTGATAACTTGAAACATGGAATAACAGCAGGCATCGGACTATTTATCGCTTTTCTGGGTTTACGGATGACGGGAATCATTGCGGATAATAAAGAAAATTTAGTAGGCTTAGGCGATCTTCACAGCCCTTCATCGCTCTTGGCTCTTTTCGGTTTAGCCGTCACCATTATGTTAATGGTGTTGAATGTGCGTGGCGCTTTGTTTATCGGAATGATTCTCACCGGAATCGTTGCTTATTTTACCGGTCAGCTAAATTTTCATGAAGGAATCGTTTCCATGCCATCGTTTCCCGAAAAGCTTGCCATCGGTAATCCGATCGCTGCCTTTGGTGATGTGGTCCATTACAGCTTGTATTCCGTTGTATTTTCATTTCTGCTTGTGACCATTTTTGACACAACGGGAACCATTATAGGAGTCGCACATCAAGCCGGATTAATGAAGGGACATACCTTGCCGCGCGCCAGACAAGCATTATTGTCTGATTCCATCGCAACGACTGTTGGGGCCGTGTTCGGCACCAGCCCTTCTAGCACTTATATCGAATCATCGACAGGCGTTGCAGCTGGAGGAAGAACGGGTTTAACATCAGTTGTTACCGCCGTTTTGTTTGCGATTGCAGCATTTTTTGGTCCATTAGTAAGCGCCGTTTCCGAAATTTCCGCTATTACTGCACCGGCTTTAATCATTGTAGGCAGCCTGATGATGAAAAATATATCTAAAATCAATTGGAACGAACTGGATGAAGCATTTCCGGCCTTTTTCATTATTTTAAGCATGCCCCTTACATCCAGTATTTCAACGGGAATTGCTTTCGGATTTATCTCTTATCCTTTGTTAAAAGTCATTCAAGGAAAATGGCGCGCCGTACATCCTTTGATGTACTTGTTTGCCGTATTATTTTTCTGTCAGCTGGCATTTACATCCCATTAAGTCCTTTCTTGAAAAAATCGCATGACATAGGATTTCCCACGATCCCCTCTCCATTTTCGGGAAGGGGATCTATTGCCTTCACAAACTATACCCGTTAAGAAAATATAAACAACAAACCTCTGTTTCTTTTCTATCAGAAAATAAAAAGAATAATAAAAATAGTTTTACTTTTATTTTCTTTTTCCATATCTGTCCATGTAAAATTATTGAAAACATTGATTTTACGCAATTCTTCCAATTTTTATCTTAATTTTCCTATTTTTTTATTGATTTATAAAATTATTTCTTTTTCTACATATATTGATTATTAAATATTATTAAATTAATATATTGCACATAGTTTAGACAATTTAAATATTTATAGGAGGACGTCTATGGGAACCATAGTACAACAACAAGATTATAACATTCCTGAGCCAAAGAAAAAGTCGAAACATCCCCCTGGATTGTATTTGCTATTCATGACGGAAATGTGGGAACGCTTCAGCTATTATGGAATGAGAGCCATCCTTGTTTTATATTTAACTGCATCTGTTGCAGCCGGCGGTTTAGGGATGAAAGAACAATCGGCCATGCTCATCTATGGTTTCTTTACTGGGGCCGTCTATTTTATGCCGTTGCTCGGTGGATATTTATCAGACCGTTTTCTAGGTCGAAGGCTGGCCGTTACAATTGGTGGACTGACAATGGCGCTTGGGAATTTGGCCTTATTTGCCCATCAAAACCACACCTTTCTTTATACAGGTTTAGCCCTTCTAATTATAGGAAATGGCTTCTTCAAACCGAATATTTCTACTATTGTCGGTGACCTCTACTCTGAAAACGATCCCCGCCGTGATGCTGCGTTTACCATTTTTTATATGGGTATTAATGTTGGGGCCTTCTTCTCCCCGCTCATTGTTGGTTATGTGTCAGAAGATTTGTTTGCTAAAACGATGAATGGTTTTATCCAATACGGTTATAAGTATGGATTCCTTGTATCGGCCATTGGGATGATCATTGGACAAATTATCTTCAATGCGCTTGGCAATCGATTTTTAGGCGATATCGGTAAAAAACCGACTGGTAAGCCGAAAAAGAGCAATAAAGGAATCAAACAATCTCAACCGCTTACGAAGAAAGATAAAGAAAGAACAGCGGTGATCTTTATCCTTGCTGCGTTTGTCGTTTTCTTCTGGGCAGGATTTGAACAAGCCGGAAGTTCTATGACACTGTACACTCAAAAATTTATTGATCGGGAAATATTCAGATGGACGATTCCTGTATCTTGGTTTCAATCTGTAAATCCTCTGTTTATCGTCCTTTTAGCTCCAGTTGTTTCTGCCTTTTGGATGAAGTTAAACAAATCCAAACGCGGCGATTGGAAGATCCCGACGAAAATGGCGGTCGGCATGATGCTGCTTGGATTGGGATTTTTTGTGCTTGTCTTAGCCGTGATGAAAACGGGCAGCGATCCGAATAATATTCAACATAAAGCCAATTTGTTATTTATTGTGTTTACTTACTTATTCCATACGGTTGGCGAACTGTTCCTATCACCAGTTGGTCTCTCAGTCGTGAGCCGAATCGCTCCGGTCAAACTGGCTTCCTTATTGATGGGGGTTTGGCTCTCTGCCAGCGGATTTGCTAACATTTTAGCTGGAAAACTCGCCACTTATACAGACTCTCTAGGGTACTTGGAAGTATTTAGTCTTATCGGAGGAATTGCTATTCTACTAGGATTAGTCTTACTGACATTGTCTAATAAGTTGACGAAAATGATGGATTAACGAATCGAACGTTTCATCAGAAAATAAAAAACGTATGTAAACAAAACCGCCGGCTGATCGCTTGGCGGTTTTGTTTTTTAGGAAAACACATCTGAGATCGTCGACTGGACAAAAAGATGAATGTCTATTTTTTCTCTCTCTTTATAAAGTTTGCTTACACCTTTAAATATAATGAGAAAACTTCCTTAGTATTCAAATGTTAAATAAAATGATCCGTTTCAAAAAAGAAATTGTCGTGAACATAAAAAATGACAAAAACCATATCAATCATACTGACTTTCAAAAAACGAGATGACGATGATACGGAGGTCGTAGTGTTTATTGGAGATACCCGTCTTTGCCAGGCTAATGTAGTTCTCTAAAATTGTAGATGTTTTGTATCCTTTTGTGAATGGAGGCTTGCTTTAAATAATACATCGTATAGAAAATCCTGTATTTCAAAAAGTTGATGGAATCATTTCTGTGTCAGAGTATTCTTGTTGTGGCAAGATGGTTTTCTTACGGATGATCCTGATCAAGATAAAAAGTCCTTCTTCGGTATTTACTGAAATTCACCATCCAGCGGTCGTTATCAGCTCTTCCAGGCTTCTTGCTGTATTCATCGATATTTTTTTCTTTATCCATAAGACATAGGATTGAATCAGCCAAAATAAACGATTCTTCATGCACACGTTCTAATTTCTTAATATAGGGGATACTTTCTCAATCGCTTTTTGCAATTTTTCGCTATTTTTCCTGTATAGTTCCTTAGCTTCTTTATTTTCGGTTCCAAGGGCAAATGACTCTAAATCGGCCTGGCATTTTTTCATAGTGGCGAGAATCAATGGTCTTTCTTGCGGAGATGGAACTTTAAGCTTATCATCATAAAGATCGACCGTTAATTCGCCATAGGAATTGACCTGTCCAAGAAAAACATTATCGATAGTCACTCCCAGTTTTTCCAGTTCCGTGATTAGCCATCTCCTGCTTCGGCCAATCGTGGTGAGCGGCTCATCCAGTATTTTTCCGTCCATAATAACCGTCTGAGGCTCCTTCACCGTAACAACCGACATATTCAAATCTTTTGCCGTCAAAGGTTGATTTTCTTTCTTCAATAAGACAGATAAGTCTCCCGTTGGCTCTAAAACGGCAAATTCCACATCTGACACCTGAAAAACGTTTTTCTTTCTAAGCAATTCCAACAACTCATCTGTCGAGTATCTTTCCTTTTTTAAATTGTCTTCCATGATTTTTCCATCTTTGATAAAAATCGTCCCTTTTCCTTCAATAAAGCCGCGGAAACCTTTGCTCTTTAACGATAACAGGCCCGCCAAAAAGGGGATAGCCGCACAAGTGATGATCGCTATGATCCCTAATGAGATTTTTTGCTCAAGTCCAGTCACAACCTCTGCTCCTATACTCCCGATGGTGATACCATTTACATATTCAAAAAAAGAAAGTTGAGATATTTGTTTTTTCCCCAGCCATTTTGTGATTAAAAAAAGAATAATCATAAACAATATGGACCGTATCACAACATCTAACCAATTGGGCACAACGCAACACCTCCATCAAAAGAATAGGTGATCTTAAAACCCTTTGTACTGAGTTTCTTCTCGTTCCAACTCTCCAACACGTTTTTTGATATCTTCCACCACTTCATGGACGATCATCATTGTTTCATGCAATGTACGTTTTGATTCGTCATCTTGGGTGCGCAATGCTAAACTGGACAGGCTGGCTTCTACACCTTTAAGGCTGGCCATACATTGTTTCACTTCCGATGCAATGGTCATCGTATCCTCTCCTTACACCTTTTAGTTTTAGGCATCCCCTATTTACATATAAACAGAGAAAATTTTCTAAAAACCGAAAAATGATTTTCCATACAAAAATTGAGATTTTGGTGTCGCAGCCGTTTATTGACAGCTTTTTTTCTCCAAAAAGAAGTCAATTAACAAAAAAGCTTCTTCAGATAAGAAAAATGCCATTTATGGCCCGTTTTCGTATTCAATCGACACCGCATGTGCGATACAAGGGATGGTTTCGTTTTGCTGAAAGGATAAGGGCGATAACAAAGCACCCGTTGCGACCACTAGCATTCGTTTTAACTCCCCTTTTTTCATTCGGTTTAACAAATGGCCGTAAACGACGGTCGCGGAACATCCTGCACCACTCGCTCCAGATAAGACCGGCTGATCTTCCCGGTAGATCATGAGCCCGCAATCTTGATACTGTTCTTCACGAATAGGGGTGCCGTGTTTATGAAATAGTTCAAGTGAAATATCATGTCCAATTTGACCAAGGTCTCCTGTCACTATTAAATCATAGTAAGAGGGGTCAACATTTCGTTCTTTTAAATGAGCTTCTATCGTATCCACAGCTGCCGGAGCCATTGCCCCACCCATATTCAGCGGATCGGTCATCCCCATATCAATAACACGACCAATCGTAGCAGACGTAACCCTAGGACCGTCACCAGTACTGCTTAACAAAGCAGCTCCAGCACCGGTTACCGTCCATTGTGCAGTGGGCGGTTTTTGTCCACCGTATTCCGTTGGATAACGGAACTGCTTTTCAACCGCTGCATTATGACTAGAAGCACCTGTTAACAAATAGTCGGCTCCTTTGTTATTAACAATATAAGCACCAAGAGCCAGTCCCTCCATCGATGTTGAACAGGCTCCGAACAAACCGAGAAAAGGCACTCCTAGCGTGCGCATAGCAAAACTGGTAGGGGTAAGCTGATTAATCAAGTCTCCCCCCAGGAAAAACTGAATTTGCTCTTTTTGAAGACCGGCTTTTTCGATGGCTTTTTGACAGGCTTCTTCTAAAAGGATCTTGTGGGCTTTTTCATAAGAATCTTGACCTAGCCATAAATCGGAATGAAGCAGATCAAAATCTAATGCCAGCATTCCGTTCGCTTCAAAAGGTCCACCAACTGTACCAGTAGAAATAATGGCGGGCTTTTGATCGAAAACCCAAGTACGATGCCCCGTCAACATCAAAAACCACCTCGCTTTATTAAGAATCATGATCATAAACATTGGAATAGCCTGCCCGATAAGGCAAGCTTCATTACAGTCTTTCAGTACTGGTCTTTTTATCTGATTCAGATATTCGGTATATCCTAAACTATATCAATTGTTGTTTTGCCTTTAGATCTATGTGCTCATCACGTTCCGTTTAAAGGTGTAAAAAGGTTGGTTGATCCAACCAACCTTTTTATCTAATTTGTACATTATTGTTGTTTGTATTGAGGTTCTTCTTGTTCAATTTGTTGAACACGAGCAGAAAGGCTGTCAACTAGTTGCTGTGTTTGTTTGGCAGCATCTTGATAAAGTTGTTTAGCTTGTTGATTATCGGTTCCTAGTGCAAAGGTTTCGAAGCTCGCTTGTGCACTTTTTAATCCGGCTAGAGTTTGTTTCACTTGACTGATGATAGTCACAGGTGATTCCTCCTTCAATTTAAGTTACACTTTTAGAATGATAAAAAAGATCTTTTTTTATGTTTTCTAATTTTATCCATCTGTAAAGATCCATAGTGGGTTAAATTCCTTTCATATCCTATATAACTTAGTTCAACCCGTTTAAACTCCCTGAAAGGCAACGCAATGGATTCGAAAAAACGAAAACAGGCAAAGAATCTAATTTGAAGGCAGCATCCTGACAACGCAGATAAAATTCGCCTATCAAGACAGGAAAACGATGGATGATCATGAATAGCCAAACACAAGTTCTTCTTTTGGTACAAAAAATGAGAATGCCAAAGAAAGAAGATAAGGAATAGAGCGAAAAGCTGTGGAGATATTTAATTCCGTAAAAAACGAGAAAAGCTGTTTAGCGTTTCTAAACAGCTTTTTCACCGTTTTTCTTTTTGATTCTATACTAAATCCTGGGGGTAAGAGATTTTTCTTGAAAAATAAATGCTGTTACGAAGATTCTCCTTTAAAAGGATCGTCGACAACGACATCGAAAAGAAGATTTCGTATATGAAATCTCCTTTTATCATAAAATTGCTTGGTTGAAAAACTTTAAAATCCTTTCGCCAGCAAAAGTCCAAAATGCCCTGCTGTCAAAAGATAATTTCTTCAGTCCATGATGATGAAATGCAAAAGGATTTGGTACCATTAAAAATCAAAACAAAATTCTTAGACCGTAGAAGGGAGTTTAAAAATACTTACTTTTTTTTAGCTTCGCGCATCTTGCTAAATAGTATTAGAATCAAAGGCACAACAATAATCCTAATAATGAACGTTCGTGTTTCTCCTTGCCTTAAATCCGAGAAATACCCCCAGACTATGGATAAAATGAGCCCGAAAATTAGTGGTGGTAGTATAGATTTCAAAAAACTCTCTCCTTTTCATTTTTCACGGTTATGTAAAAATAACACCCCATGATGAAATTTTATCTCTTTTATATAACCAATTCTTTAAATTGTATTAATCCTAAATTTTATTCAATACATGAAACCTTATATTATCCCTTGTTTCCTCCGTTCTTTCCATACCATTGATAGCAGCTAATTGCCACATCTTTCGGAATATCCGAAATTTTCGACACTTGAACGGATTTAGAACGTGTAAAAATTTCAAGAGAAGCGAGGCCAAACTTACGCTGTAGTACTGATTCTGTTACTTTTAACTCTTCAATTTTCATTCGGGTTGTGATAAATAATTTCGTGGAAAAAGATCCACTTTGAAGTTGGATAAAAGGGCCACTAAGCTTGTAGCCATTAGATAAACCACTTAATAGTTGGGAAATATGAGTAAGAACTAGAAAAGCAAGCGGAACATACCAGAGTCTTGGCCAGAAGTAGAATATCGCTCCTGCTGCGATCCAAATATAGCTAGTCCGCACTAATTTTACAAAAATAGCTGACCGAGGAAGATTCACCATGTCCGTTTCCACTTTAAATGTAGGCAAAATCTCAGATATCAGTAGTAAAGCTTTGTTTTTATGAATAAAAGGAAAGAGTATATTGGCCGTTTTCATCTCTTCATCATCCTCTTCAGCTGTGCTTACAATTCTCACCTCCACAATTCCCAAGATTTTTTGAAGAAATTTTGTATTTAAAATGATGGCTTCAACTTTTTCCTTTGGAATGGAAAATTCAGTCTGATGAAACAAACCTTTTTTAATAAAAATTCGTTGCTGATCAGAAGTAACCTCAAAATTTCTATACCGAATGAAAGTCCTTCCCCAACCATAAGCCATTGATAACACCAACAGAGCAAGAATACCAACGGCCGTTAATAACCAAGATTTTTGAAAGAAGGAGAGAACAGCCTCTATATATGGGTCTATGGACAAAAAATCATTTAAATTCGAATAACAGGTATAAAGCAGCGAAATAAAAATAAGTAAATGAAGCGACGTAACGGAAGCCACAAATATTTCTTTAGAAGTCATTTCATAATGCTTCTTCCTTGAGGAATGTTCCGGCAGGTTCGCTTTTAATGTCCCCTCATTAGGTTTACTCACGTCTCTTTCCAAGTAATCGGCATGACTAAAATATTTTTGTATTCGTTCGGCTTCTTTGCAGGTGATCATTTCAAGTTTGACGGAGGATTTATTGCCGACTGCACCTGTATCCAGCAAGAGAGAGGTGAGTCCGAACAAACGATGAAACAAAGGTGTATTCCGACTGATGCCTTGAATCCGCTCCAATGGAATATAACGGCTTGCCAAGATAAATCGTCCTTCATGAATGCACAATTCCGTGTCCGTAAATAAATACTTGAAATGGAACCATTCTAACAATACAGAAACGACTTTATAAATCAAATAGAGAATTCCGGCTAAAACTCCCAATTTGAAGAAAATAGAATCTGAATCTGAACGTATATAAATCATAAGACCAATAACAAAAAAAACCAATTCCTTTACGGACTTGCCAATCGAATAGACGATCCATAGCGGATGTATTCGATGAGCTTTATTATTTGTTGTTTCCCTGTTCATGGAGGAATAGAACCCCCTATTCATTTGATTCACTAATTCCCGCTAAAACAGCAATCTTTTCCCGTAATTCCGCTGCTTTCTTTTCAGGAACAGCCGGTATTTCATGCACAGAAGCCATCGTCCCTATCTTTATCGTCGACAAATCAAATTTTCGCAAGAGCGGACCTTGATTCGTATTGACGTATAACACTTTCGTCATAGGTATGATTAAATGAGTTTTCTTTAATACTCCTCCATACTTCAATTGTATGTATTTCTCGTCGACTTCGTAGCGCCAAGTTCGCTGTCGATAAATAGGTACAATCACGATTTCAACGATGGAGGAAATAATGAGGAGTATTAAAAGAACATAGAGAATAAGACCTATCCAACTTTTCCACCCATAATATTGCTGAAGATACAGAAGGATTAATAGGATGCAAAGTGCAATGAAATACGTGATGGCGTCACTTATTCGCCACATCTTCACAGCCTTCGGCGAAATTTGTTGTGTTGGTTCCTTTATCATCCCAGTCATAATCTCCTCCTTTCTGTCGAATTCTAGAAAATTGTACAATGAAACAGTTTGCGCCAAAAAAACAATCCTCTTTATATCACCAATTTCTGTTTCTCATAAACATTATTTAAGATATTTATTAATATTCAAACAATTAACTTCAAAATAAACTGTACGATGTAAAATGGACGTTTCCTCCAAAGTGGTGCAAATATCGTGAGCTTCCCACCTAACCATTATAGTAAAGGAAAAATATTTTGTGTAGATTTTTTACAAATTTTGATAAAAATATGAAATTTTTCTGTGAAAATAATGGCGGCACACATTTACTTTGACAATACTTCTTAATATCAAAAAAATAAATGAAAGCTTCAAATGGATCCTTTTTGAAAATAGCCGCAAGTGGACTCGGCTCAACAAAGGAGATGCCAGATACTTTAAATTTTCATTTAAGAAGAAACGAAATCAAAAGCTAAAAAAGAATCGGTCTGCCGGGAATGAAAAACGCTATTTTCAATAAAAATTGGAATACATCTTCTTTTTGCTTTAAAATGAAATAACGGAATTTTTCGTCTTTGATGATTTTATAAGCGAACATTAAGGTGGAATGGCAGCTGTACTAATGGACTTCTCCGTAGCCAAACATTTTAGACACAGCCAGATTTCTTTGACGAGTTTGATGCACCTTGCGTTATCGGAAGTCAAGTTGTCCCCATCTGAAAAATGGAGTTAGACTATTTTCTTCCTGTTTCAAGAAAGCCTAATCAATCGAGTAGGAGGGAGCGATTAACTCCCGTCCTCTCACACCACCGTACGTACGGTTCCGTATACGGCGGTTCAATTAAGATAATTGACGCAAGTCTTTATAACTTCCGTGAATAGCTGTTCTCTTTATGCCAGTGGTCACTCCACCCTCCAAGAGGTCTCCCACGGGATTCACCGCTTCCTCCCTCAAGTGAGGTACTACGTTTTCTGTGTTCATCATGACTCACTGAATACCAAGGGCTATTCTCTCTTAATTGTTCGGTCCTTCTTAGTTGTTCTAGACCAACTAATACTATGACCTCTGCTGACTTCTGACGGTTCAGCTACTTATCACTAAGTAGGTTATGAAGAGTACTTCACATATCCGCCAGACCTCCCCGGGTAAGTACATGCACTTTCACACCATCTATCCGCCTCATTTACTCGATATGACCTTCGACAGAAAGAGCTTTGTTTTGTTATGCAAACTCACTCAATCATACCTAGCCTTATATGAGGTTCGTGTTCCTCGGACCGGTGTTTTGCCTCCAGCTTCCTTCAGATTCCGCGTCACCACGGACACCCTTGCTCTTGGCTAACCTCTACTTCTGTCTTCGGGGTTCGGGACTTACACCCTATAGTTCATGTACATGCCGGGCGCACCTAAAAAACCCACAGAATTTTAAAATTTCTGTGGGTTTCCATTATTTTAACAGGTTATTAAGAAAGCTCCGATGCCGATCTCTCCGATGCACTCAAAGCTTTTTTGTTTATGAGACTTAAGCCAACACTTTGGACTGATCATCGTTATGAAAAAAGCTTTTCATGGCGTGGAAGACATCTTCTTTCTGTTTTAAAATGAAATAACGGAATTTTTCGTCTTTGATGTTTTTATAGGCGGACATTAAAGTGGAATGGCGACTGTACTGATTGACTTCTCCGTAACCAAACATATTCGACACAGCCATGATTTCTTTGACGAGTTTGATGCACCTTGCGTTATCGGAAGTCAAGTTGTCCCCATCAGAAAAATGGAAAGGATAAATATTATACCGAGAAGGTTGGTATTTTTCCTCAATTAGTTCCAGCGATTTTCGATAGGCAGAAGAACAAATCGTCCCCCCGCTTTCGCCCTTGGAAAAAAACTCTTCTTCCGTGACTACTCTTGCTTCCGTATGATGGGCGATAAACTCAATCTCTACCGTTTCATATTTCGTTCGTAAAAATCGGGTCATCCAAAAGAAAAAACTCCTAGCCATGAACTTTTCCCATATCCCCATAGATCCACTCGTGTCCATCATGGCCAGCACCACTGCTTTGGAATGGGGCTTTTGCACTTCGTTCCAAGTTCTAAATTTCAAGTCTTCCGGAATAATCGGATGGAATCTTGGCTCACCCTTTAATGCATTTCTTTTAAAAGCGGTGAGCATCGTTTTTTTCTTATCAATATTCCCCATCAATCCCGTTTTGCGGATATCGTTGAATTCAATTTTCTCAACAGTATGATCTTCTTGTTCCTTTTGCTTTAAATTAGGAAGTTCCAGCTGCGCAAAAAATGCCTCTTCTAAATCAGCCATAGAAACTTCCGCTTCATAATAATCTTCTCCCGGTTTATCCCCTGCACCTTGGCCTTTTCCAGGTCCTCGTTCGCTGCTGCCATCCCTTGCAATGACATCTCCGACTTTACTGTCTCCGTTTCCTTGGCCGACGTGCTTGTTCTTATCGTAATTATAACGGATTTTATACTCGTCTAATGAGCGTATCGGTATCTTCACTACATCCCTGCCATTGGATAAAATGATGCTTTCTTCCGTAATTAAATCGGGCAAGTTGTTTCGAATAGCTTCTTGCACTTTCTCTTTATGTCGCTGTTGATCTTCATACCCTTTCCGATGGAGGGACCAATCTTCTTTTGAAATCGCAAACTGATGGTTATCCATTTGATTCTTTTCCTCCCCTCCTAAAATGGTTTTCACTTTTTTGATAATTTTTCATACAATATGATGACTGTCATAATCAATACACTTTGATCCTACAGGTTGATTACTTTATCCTATGCAAGAAACACAAAGAGTTGACAAAAAGATCATCCAAAAGGAGAAAATCCAGGTTGGACAAGCAGATCGAATATGACGGAACGGGCTGCTCCTTTCATGATCAGCTCTTTTTCTGGTTTATCTGATATAGAGCAACACATTTGAATTCCATTAATCTTATGATGTTGTCAGTACAGTGGTCTTTGCCCCTCATTCTTACAAAATGACCATTAGCCAACTTGCTTGATAAAAAAGATTCTGCGAATAAACGCAGATTCAAGGGAACAAATCGTATTGGTTTTCCGTAGAATAAGCTGACTATTGTTAATCGTTCTTATTCCTTACTTTGCATTGTTTTGGTACACAGATACCTAATTCGTTCTAAATGAGAAAGGCAAACGGTGCTACCCTTTTTGAATAGCACCAATGCCTTTATTTTAAAAATCCGCCTTCCACCAACATTTGTTTGATTTCTTCTTTTGTCATCAAAAATTCTTTGGAAGAATAATTTCCTTTTACAGGTAAACAATCAGCATAAAACTGTTTTAACCCAGGGATGTTGATCGTAGGAAGAACAATTAAGAAGTCTTCATCATAGACGACTGTATTTTGGCTTTCATGTTCAGAAATCAGAACTTCATGGAATCTTTCTCCCGGTCTAGCTCCAAATTCGACAACTTTGACATCTCTCTCCCCGGACTCTTCTATCAACACTTCAGCCAAATCCAGAATTCTCCATGCGGATGATTTCATGACAAAAATCTCTCCGCCTTTTCCTATTGTTGCAGCTTTTATTAACAACTTGATTGCATTTTCCCTGGTTAAGAAGAAACGTGTCATTCTTTTATCCGTAATTTTGATCTCTTTCTTTTTGATTTGATTCATAAATAATTGAAGCACACTTCCATTACTTCCTAGAATATTTCCGCTTCTTATACAAATAAATTGGGTATCCGAACTGATCTGATTCGCATATACCACTAATTTTTCACCGATGGCTTTTGTCATCCCATAGAAGTTAATGGGGTCTGCCGCTTTATCGGTCGATACGTTGATGACCTTCTTTACTCCATTTTCTAATGCAGCTTCAATTACGTTTTGAGTACCTAGCACGTTTGTTTTCAATGCCTCGAGAGGTTGTTCTTCACAGACGGGGACGTGTTTTAAAGCAGCTAAATGAAACACATAATCGACGCCTTCAAAAGCTTTGACTAACGCTTCCCTGTCTCGAATGTCACCGATGCAAAAGCTCAATCGAGGGTCTTCAATCGCTCTGCTCATCTCTACTTGACTGGCTTCGTTTCTGGAAAGAACAATGATTTTTTTAGGGTTTAGCGATAATAACTGGTTTATGAGCTCATGCCCCCATGAGCCTGTCCCGCCGGTCACCAAAATCACTTTATTTTGAAACATCTACTTGACCTCCTGATAGATTCATTCTAGATGAAACACCTGTTGTTTCAGGCGACTGTTCCGTTTAGGAATCTTCCATTCTTGTTACGGTAGAATTGTCCCGTATTTAGTCCCTTATTTTCCGCTCAGTTGAACTCCGTCGAACATCATTTTCCAAAAATGATCATTCGCATTCCAAATGTCCCGATTCGGAAGTTCAACCACGCTGACTCTTTCAATAGGCCAATTTTTTTCGGTCAGGCCGCTGACATCGGTATGATTGACGATGAGTATTCGAAAATCATGTTTCACCATTTTGGATAAAATGGACTCAAGCTCTAAGACCTCTTCAAACGTGCCTTCTGTTCGAACAAAAAGGATCCGTTTGCTGGTCTCCATTTTCTCTAAAAAGCGCTTTATCCGTCTATCAAACTTTTCTCTAACTTCAGGGTAACCGCCCAAATGTGAAAGTGTATTTTTTCCAACTTCAAAATCATGATTAGAAACTATTTGATAGCCGTCATCCGATACACAAATTAGCTGATCAGAAGCATAACCTATTATTCTTAAATTAGGCAGGTCCATAAAACCGACAAATCGATTTTTCAAAAGACGATTGACATTTGATAACGAAGGAGATGCCATCCAATCCAACACTCCCGAAAAAGGTCTCAAATTATTTTTCTTAAGCTGAATGGATGTCAAACAAAGATCTCCTAAACTAAATACGGAATCATAAGTTCCTTTAATATCTTCTAAACTCATATTCCCATCTCCTTAAAAAAATGAAAAACGTATTTCCAATGTGAGGTCCCGTTATGCATTGCATAGCACATTTTTTATTTCCTCAATTCCCCAAAAACGAATGAAAGCTTATCCAACTTGAATCCAGAAAAGACGAATATTTTTCTAATATCCTATCCATAGTTAATTCCGCATCACGAAAAAATGAGAGGGCAGAAACTCGAACGATGGAAAAATGTGTATTTAATCCAGGTTTCAATGAGAAATAGAACAAATTTTCCATATTCGACTAATCCGCAACAGGGAGGAATACGAGATTTTATAAAAAATCATTTCTAATGGTCGTCCATCATCCTATTTTGTATGAACATTATGTGCAAACTTTTATAGCAAAACAAAAAATGTTTTATCTTTCAAAAGTGTTTGACTGACGATTTTCATGAAAAGGTATAAGTTTCTGTTAATCCGTTGAAAATATCAACCTGAGGATTCCATTGCAACAATTGACGCGCTTTTTTATTATCGAGACAGCTATGTTTAATATCGCCTGTTCTTGCATGTGTATAGATCGTCTCAATTGGGGATCCGTAAATTTGCGTCAGCATTTTCACTAAGTGATTGACGGATACGCTTCTTCCGGTGCTGACTTGAATCGTTTCCTGATCCCCTTTCTCCACAGCAGCGATATTTGCACGAACGACATCTTTTACATAAACAAAATCTCGCGTTTGTTCTCCGTCACCGTGTATCATTAAAGGCATTCCTTTTTTGATTCTGTCTAAAAAGATCGCAATGACTCCTCCTTCTCCTTTTGCCGATTGCCTAGGGCCATATACGTTGCCAAAACGGAGAATGGTGTAGGATAGTCCATAAAGCTGATGAAATAAGCGGATATATGACTCGGCTGTCAATTTCGATAAACCATAGTAAGAAATAGGCATTGTCAAGTCCTTTTCTGAAATCAAATCTTTTTGTAAATTACCGTAAACCCCTGAGGTAGAGGCAAAGATGATTTTTTTCACAGAGGCTTCACGACAAGCTTCTAATATATTGATGGTTCCATTGATATTCATGTCAGCATCATATTTTGGTTCACGAATCGACTGTCCTACATCTGCCTGAGCTGCCAAATGGAATACGACATCCGGTTTTTCTCTCTTAATAATTTGTTTGGCCCCTTGACTGCGTATATCTTCGATATGCATGACGGCAAGCGGATGTACATTTTTCAATTGTCCAGATACTAAGTTGTCCAATACATGCACCTTCGCACCTTGAAGAAGCAGTTCTTCAACAAGATGAGAACCGATAAAACCGGCCCCACCAGTTACAACAGCCTTCATGATTTATGCTCCTTATAACTTTTTTATCATCGTATGAAGCTTTAAAGAAAGTGGTACAAGGAGTATGCCTAATGTACAGAAAAATAGTTTGGAATAAGAAAGGGATACAAAGCGTAAAACGAGTCCCATCAAACAAATTGGATGGAATCGAAAAAAAAGAAGGATAGCGATGGAGGAAAGACTTTTTAGAAAACCGTTTTGCTGCTAAAGACATTACAGAATTGTCTAAATGGAGAAATTTATAATCTAGCATAAGTCTTATTTCATCTCTATTATCTGCAATGGATCACACCCTCTATAAGGACTGATCGGCAAACTCTATAGCCGTTTCCCGATTGGATTTACCTTAAGGTATCGATCCTATCTCTTAAAATCAATAGATTCTCAAAGTCAAACAGTAGTAGAATTTTTCTCCATAGTATTCTCTTTTTTGTGTTAGTTAAACGGCTTGGCCTGCCATTATCTACTACCTCTATCAACTTGAATTGAAATGATCAATCCAACTATTATATCTACCCTTGCAAATCCTTGTTGTGAGAATAAGATGATGGAAAAAAGGAGGGTAATAAATTTATGGCAGGTACAAAGACATTTGTGAATGATAGCCCGGCTACTTTGCAGATTACTCTCTTTATTCGTGAAGGAGATGAACCATTAAACCAATATGGGACCGTTTCCTTTATACTTGATCCCGGTGAAACAGAGGTCATTACCTATGGAAATGATATAAACTCTTTTCTAAACGGAATTTTATTATTTACCATTTTCAAAGGAGACCTTTATAGCAAAACTCAATTCGTCATTGAAAAAGAAAGTGAACTTGACGATCTTCTAAATACAAACAGTATGATTACGATCACGAAAAACCAAACAGACTACGAAATCTCCGGAAGCAATCCAACCCTTGCGCAATAACAGACTTATTTTTATTTTTGGCTCCAATAAAAGTTTCCTACCATTCGAGGGACTGATGATTCTTCATACAAAAAGTCCCGCTCTCACGATAAAAGTGAGGCGGGGCTTTTTTGGTGATATAAATCCGTACTTGAAAAGATCCTTTTGGAAACTCTTCTCACCTAAGTTTTTTAAGCAGCCCAATGAAGAACTAGTACGAATGGATTTAATGGACGTCCCTCATCACAGGGTTAGGGATCACATAGTCCGGGGGTAGAGAAGCTTTTATTGATTCCCAAACTTCGTGATCCACAAAGACTTCAGGAGTCGACAACGGAGTCGAAAACAATGAATTATAAAAATCCCCGCTCATCGGTTTAAACATTTCTTTTATCACTGGATTAGGCAGTACATAGTTTTCCGGCAATGAATGTTTAATGTGCTTCCAAACACGATCATCCACAAACATGTTCGGTGTGGAAAACAAAGTCGAAAACAATGAGTTATAAGAATCTGCTCTCATCGGTTCAAACATTTCTTTTGTCACCGGGTTGGGAAGCACATAGTTTTCCGGCAATGAATATTTAATGTGCTTCCAAACTCGATCGTCCACAAACACATCTGGAGTGGACAACGGAGTCGAAAACAATGAATTGTAAAAATCTCCGCTCATTGTTCCAAAAATTTCTTTTGTCACTGGGTTAGGGAGTATATAGTTTTCCGGCAATGAATGTTTAATGTGCTTCCAAATACGATCATCCACAAACACTTCCGGAGTGGACAACGAAGTCGAAAACAATGAATTGTAAAAATCTCCGCTCATCGGCTCAAAAATTTTTTTTGTCACTGGGTTAGGAAGCACATAGTTCTCCGGCAAAGAATGTTTAATGAGTTCCCTAATCCGATGATCCACAAATATTTTCGGAGTTGGAAGCGGAGTTGAAAATAAAGAGTTATAAGATTCTCCGCTCATTTTTGGGATGGCATCCTTTGCGACGGGGCTAGGCGATGCAGACTCTTGCGGCAAAGAACCTACCATTGATTTCTCTTCCGTACTGTCCTCAGTCCTTTGAAGCCATGCCTGAAATTCCTTTGGAAGAAACGACTGAAGTTCCTTAGGAAGCAAGGTGAGCAAAGAACGTTTAATGAAGTCTATTAGCCGAGACATTCTCTTCGTCCTTTCTCAATTTAGATATAGCGCTATGGTAAACATCCAGTACGTTGCTAACCCCTTTATCTAAAGCCCAATGGTTCCTTCCCCATTTGCTGGCATTATTCCCTAAAGTTTTCCTTAACTTTTCGTCGTCTAGTAATAAATTTAAATTTTGGTATAAAGCTTCACTGTCTCCCGCAGGTGATATCAATCCTGTCACTTGATGCTCCACTATTTCCGGCAATCCCCCTGCATCACTAACAATCACAGGCATTCCGGCAATTTGAGCTTCGACTACTGATAAAGGTTGGTTTTCCAAGAGGCTTGGAAGAACATAAATATCTGAATTAGCCAATAAAGCAGGAATATCATCTCGACTTCCAAAAAACAATACGTCTTCTTCTAAACCTAAGGCTTTAGTTTGGACTCGTAACTCTGCTTTCTTGTCTCCGTCTCCCACAATCCAACAAACCCAATCATTTCGACTTTCTTTCAATTGGCCAAGAGCGGATATGAGATGGTGAACCCCTTTCAGTTCCACAAGCCGCCCTGTAAAAATGATCACTTTTTTGTCATCCGGACGTTTTACAGGAGATTTCTCCTTCATTCGTTTTATAAAATTCTCTACATCGTATCCATAGTGGTATACTTTGATTTGTTCATCAGGAACAAGAAACTCATTCGTTAAAATATTCTTTAACCAATTATTGGCTACGATCGTAAATTCAGCAGATGACGCTCCAGTACGTTCGAGCTCATCAAAATATGCCCGAGCCATGTGAGAAGTCGGTGATTTATGAATGGTGGTTAATTGGTGTCTAATCTCATGAGCCACACAACCATGCAGGGTAGCGACTAATGCAGGTCCTTTAGGTCTCACCCTCTGAATACTTGCAGTGGAAATGACATCTTGTGTATGGATCACATCATATTTGTCCAAACCTAAATAGGCAGCAGCTAATTCAAAAAAGTAACGTTGAAATTCCGTATATTTTATCAATGGATTGATATGAATAGCCGGATAAACTTGTTCGTTTAGTTTTGCGTTAAGCAAAGGAAGCACCTTATCCTTTTCTAACCTTCGATCTTCATTCACAATGTAAACATACTCATTATTCTCACTGTAACCTAGCAAATCCACTTCATGTCCTAAAGACACAAGCTTTTCTTTAAGCTGCTTCATATAGCCCCATACTCCCCCTACGTGCGGAACGGCCCAGTACGTAGCAAGCAATATTTTCATAAATACATCTCCTTCTGTTTTGGTCTATACGTATCATATTGAGAAAATAAATCTATGGTATAGACAGTTATCTTTCTATTTGCACAATATTTTCTGACAACCTCTTTGGAGGGAGTAGCAGCGATTTAAATAAGCCGGGCTTTTGTACATTTGAAAACCCTTTTTCCTAAAGAAAGACAGCTCTTTACTCCCTTCATTAAAAAAGCCGGACCTTCCAAATCTTTGAAAGGTCCGGCCAGATCTTTTATTCTTTTTCAAAAAATATTGAGGCTCATAACCAATTTAACCGCAAATGTTTAACGGTTTAGCAAGCTGCCTACATAGCGCAGAAGTTCATTGGCTGAAGTTGAATTATAACCGTAGTCGTCTATCAGCCTTGCAACCACTTCGTTAATTTTCTTGAGCTGCTGCTCATCCGGCGTCTTGGTGGAAGTTGTAATTTTCACAACATCCTTTAAATCAGAAAATAATTTCTTTTGAATGGCTTCACGCAAGCGATCATGTGAATTGTAATCAAACCGTTTACCTTTTCTTGCATAAGCCGAAATGCGGATCAGAATTTCTTCTCGAAATGCTTTTTTCGCATTTTCAGAAATGCCGATCTGTTCTTCAATAGAGCGCATTAATTTTTCATCCGGATTAATTTCTTCTCCTGTAAGCGGATCACGGAG
Organism: Bacillus sp. FSL W8-0223; assembly: GCF_038006805.1. Classification (NCBI taxonomy): domain Bacteria; kingdom Bacillati; phylum Bacillota; class Bacilli; order Caryophanales; family Bacillaceae; genus Bacillus; species Bacillus sp. FSL W8-0223. Next base: position 896,191 of record NZ_JBBOVX010000001.1, on the reverse strand, counting down.
TTTCGTTTTATTGCAATACGCTTCTACATTATCCAAATAATTATCCATCAAGGTTTTAGCGGATTCTTCATATGAGTAAACAAAAGCTTTTTGCACTTCTTTCTTGGCGATTTCATCATATTCTTTACGGGCTAAAGAGATAAAATTCAAATATTTTTCCCGTAATTCGTTCGTGATGGAAGGATGCTGATCTAATCCTTCCTTTAAAGACCGCAGCACGTCAAGCGCATTAATAGATGGCACTTCTTTCCGAATGATGGTGGATGAAATCCGGTTAATGACATAACGCGGGTCAATTCCGCTCATTCCTTCATCTTGATATTCTTTCTTTAATTCGTCTACATCTGCCGCATTAAAGCCTTCTACATTCTCTCCATCATATAGACGCATTTTTTTGATTAAATCAATATCTCCCCTTTTCGGTTCTTTCAATCGAGTTAAAATCGTAAACATCGCTGCGACTTTTAACGTATGCGGGGCTATATGGACATCGGCGACATCGCTTTCGCGGATCATTTTTTCATAGATCTTTTCTTCTTCGGACACTTTTAGATTGTATGGAATCGGCATGACGATAATCCGTGAATGCAGCGCCTCATTTTTCTTATTGGAAATAAAAGAACGATATTCGGTTTCATTCGTATGTGCCACTATTAATTCATCTGCCGAAATCAAAGCGAAACGTCCTGCTTTAAAGTTGCCTTCTTGCGTCAAAGAAAGCAAATGCCATAAAAACTTTTCATCGCATTTCAACATTTCTTGAAATTCCATCAGACCACGGTTTGCTTTATTCAGTTCGCCGTCAAACCGATAAGCTCGGGGATCAGACTCTGAGCCATATTCGGCTATCGTCGAGAAATCAATACTTCCTGTCAAATCGGCGATATCTTGAGATTTCGGATCTGACGGGCTGAATGTGCCGATTCCGACGCGTTTGTCTTCTGAAAAAAAGATTCTTTCTACCAACACATCTTCTATTCTTCCACCGTATTCTTCTTCCAATCTCATCATATTCAGAGGAGATAGGTTCCCCTCAATCCGAATTCCGTATTCCTTATAAAAATCTTCTCTAAGATGTTGAGGAATAAGGTGTAGAGGATCTTCATGCATGGGGCATCCTTTAATCGCGTAAATCGCGCCTCTTTCAGTACGGGAATAGGCTTCCAAACCCCTTTTCAACATTGTGACAAGCGTCGATTTCCCCCCGCTGACCGGCCCCATCAACAACAATATCCGTTTCCGGACATCAAGCCTTTTCGCCGCCGGATGAAAATATTCTTCCACTAATCTTTCCAGCGCTTCCTCCAGTCCAAATAATTCATTGCTGAAAAATTTATATCTCTTTCTTCCCCCAACCTCTTCAAACCCCGCATCTTTTATCATGTTATACACTCTTGAATGGGCTGACTGAGCGACCCACGGCTTTTCCTTCACAATCTCTAAATACTCAGCAAATGTGCCTTCCCATCTTAGCTTTTCTTCTTTCTCCCGATACTGCTCAACCTTTTTTAAAATATCCAATATAAACATCCCCCTGTCCTTATTGAGAGAACGATTAATATAATCTATGCCGTCGGATATTTAAACATGCCCAAAACACAAAATCGTTGTCGTTTCAAATGATGTTTCCCGTCTCTCTGCCGAATTTCTCTCTCTTATTTTTTAAGCGCATTCACTTTTCCAATTCTTTACGATATAATATCGATAAATCGTCAGAACGTTAATAAAGGAGGAGTTATAATTTTATGAAATTTCTGCTTATTATGGTGGTTATCCTCTCGTTTCTTACCGCTATTTTTACTGCCGGCTACAATGACAAGCCAGGGGTAAACAAAAAGTAATCATGGAGTTTTGATCTCTTACATACAACTAGAAACGTGGCAGAACAAGTGGCTGGGCGGTTTGTACGCTCAGCTTTTTTCACCAATAATTATTCAGAATATTTTTTTAATAAAGGAGGGAATATGATGACTGAAGAACAAAAAAACCTTGAGCAAATCATCGATGATTTGAACCATACTGTTCAAAAGCTCTCAGAACAAGTGGAGCAACTTCAAAAAGAGGTTGCTGTATTGAGGGAAAATCAAGACAAACCCGTTTTTAATCCTGCTATCATCAGTCAAATCGGCGGTTATGTTCTAGTGGCTATCGTATTAATCGGTATTTTTTGGTGATCATTGAACTAAGGGTGCCGTTTCACAATCAATACGGCACCCTGATATAAGTTGCGCCGAAAGGCAAGATGATCATCCAACAGAATGGGGAACTTTCCTAGCGCAAATCCATTTTTTGTTTTTCCACAAATTCTTTCATATACATTCTGACTCTTCTGGAAAGCATATTGGACATTTGGCCCGTCCAAGTATCTTCTCGAACCCCTCCCGTTCTTTCTTTATAATAGTCGGCAACTACTCTGTTATATTCTTCTAAATCTTTTTGGATCTTTTCTTTATCGCTGTTGTAAAGATTTTCTTGGTAAACGTGATGAAGCGGAAGACGCGGCTTTTTATCCGTTTCCTGATCCGGATAGCCAACGGCCAATCCAAATAACGGTATCACCCTTTCAGGAATTTGCAAAAGCGCTTTCACTTCTTCGAGACGGTTGCGGAGTCCGCCGATATAACAAATGCCTAAGCCCATTGATTCTGCGGCAATCACAGCGTTTTGCGCCGCTAATGCCGTGTCTATTAAACTGACCATAAATTTCTCAGTGCTTTCAAGCGAAGGAATGACGTCTCCTCCTTCGATTTCACCAATAACCTCATGGCGATAAAGATCGGCGCAAAATACAAAAAAATGGCCATTTTCCGCTACATAAGACTGATTCCCAGACAGTTCCGCCAACTTTTGTTTTTTCTCCGTGTCCGTAACCCCAATAATCGTATACGCCTGAATGAAACTGGAAGTAGAAGCTGACTGAGCGCAACGAACAATCGTTTCGATCTGTTCCGTAGTGAGCGGCTGCTTCTTAAACTTTCTTACAGACCGATGAGCCAAGATCGTTTCAATAGTGGTATTCAACGCTGCTACATCCCCTCTCTAAAGATAAAATAGAAACTTTTTCCTAAATGATTCTCTCCTGCAGTCATGAAAAGCTACATCACTTTCAGACTTCGTTTTTGAAAAAACGACGCAATCAAGAAAATCCTTCCGATCAAAGAGGACATATTCTTTCAATCTGTTGTTGAATCTCGTGATTACCGGACGATCAAAATGTCACGAGACAAAGGGAGAATGAATGAAATCTTTGCCATTCTCATTTGGTTGTGATAACGAACCAAAAAAAGCCAAATCCCCCATTCTCCTCCCGAAATCAAATGAAGCATACCTTATCCAGCTTTATGTATTACTATAACCCTTATCGGAAAAATTTCAAATGATTTAAAACAGAAAAAAGAAACAGGGACATGCCCGGTTTCTTATGTTAAATGAGGAAATTGCTGTTGTCTTAACGCTTCATATACTAAAATAGCCGCCGTATTCGATAAATTAAGAGCTCTTACTTTATCGTTCATAGGAATCCTCAAGCAACGCTCTTTGTTGGCTGCCAGCAATTCTTTCGGTAAACCGGTCGTTTCTTTTCCAAAGATAAAATAATGATTTTTGCTCGTATCGCTAAAATCAAACGAATTATAATATTGCTCGCCGAATTTCGTTATATAATAATATTCTCCATCCGGATTTTTCTCAAAAAATTCATCGAGTGAATCATAATAAATGATATTGACATATTTCCAATAATCAAGTCCGGCCCTTTTTAACATTTTGTCTTCCGTTGAAAAACCAAGCGGGCGGATTAAATGGAGTGTTGTGTCCGTAGCCGCGCAAGTTCTGGAAATATTTCCTGTATTCGCAGGAATTTCTGGTTGATACAATACTACATGATTTGCCACAATGCTTTCACCTCTAAAATAAAGTCTGCCATTATTATAGCATATACGATTCCCCGTCAACTTTGATCGTTTATGGCAAAAAACTTATATTGAATGTTGGGAGTGTAAGCCGTTGAATCTTCATAGCTCCAATATCTCATGCGGCTATTGGAAGTATGAGCATTGACTAAAGGCATTCCATAGTCGTCTTTAGCGGTGACAATGGTCGTATGATCAAACCGTCCATCTCCTTGAAAATCGTAGCAAATCACATCTCCCAGCTGCAATTCAGCGGCATTGCGAACTTCATTCGCTTTTAGCCCCGTCTTGGATCGGCCTAAATACATTCGAAACGAATGGGCGACCGACCAACTGTAACTCCACGAACCATTTTGCATCCACCAGCCTTGGTCCCGATTCGGATATCCTCTCATCGGTGCGCCGCCGGCTTTTAAACATTGCGAAATAAAATTAGTACAATTGACATGAAACTTTTTGTAAGCGGGATTATAGCTATTCCACCATCTTTCCGCATATTGAACCGCTTTTAGCCGATTATATTCAAATCCCGCCCGCTCTGCTGTGTCTTCCCATTCTTCCATCGGCTCAATCGAATATCTTTCGCTTTCCCAGGAGGGAATGATTTCTTCGTCCTTGATCACAGTTTGTTCCAAAAAAATAGCTTTTCGATGTTCTATTTCTTCTTCCATATAAAAAAAACGATTTTGTTTAATCAAATATTGTAAATGAAGAGTGTAAAACACTTCACGATCTGTTTTATGGATAATGTTTCCTTTTCCTTTCGCCTTTAAGATTTTCGCGTTTCGTCGTTCCAAAAGCTTTCGCTTTCTTTCCCATTTTTCATCGGAAACATTCCTATGCTCATCTTCAACAACTTGTTTCAATCGATTTTGCAAAAGTTTTTGAAGCTGTGATTCCATAAAAAAATCCCTCCCCGTTAAAGCCTATGTGGCGATATCAGGGAAGAATCCACTAAAATCTCTAATTAGGAAGAAAAATATTGCAGCCCCTTCTCGATTTCTTTCAAAACATCGGGATCCGTTTCCGTTTGTTTCGCTTCCAAAAGCGCTGACTTTGCTTGATCGCCGCCTATTTTTCCAATCGCCCAAGCTGCGGTCCCCCGTATCACAGGACGAACATCTTTTTGCAAAACTTCCACTAAAGAAGGAATGGCAGTTTCTTCTTTAAAATGGGCAAGGGCAATGATGGCATTCCGCTGGATTGGCTTTTTCCCTCTCCACGAGCCGGAAACCATGCCAAATTTCTCTTTAAATTCTTTATTGCTGATGTCAAGCAACGGTTCAAGCAATGGTTTTGCTGTTTCAGGATCCGGCTCCATTTCTTCGTGCAAATGAAAATCAATCCCTTTATTTTCAGGGCAGACGGTTTGACATGTATCACAGCCGTATAAGCGGTTGCCGATTTTATCTCGAAATTCATCCGGAAGGAAATCCTTTGTTTGTGTAAGAAAAGCGATGCACTTTTTAGCGTTTAACTGTCCTCCTTGAACCAACGCCCCTGTCGGACAAGCGTCCAAACATTTTGTACATGTACCGCAGCGGCTTTCCAACGGCAGATCCGGCTCAAAAGGCAAATTGGTAATCATCTCTCCCAAATAAACGTAAGAACCGAATTCCGGGGTGATAATCGAACAATTTTTCCCGCTCCAACCGATGCCCGCTCTTTCCGCTACAGCACGATCGGATAATTCGCCCGTATCGACCATCGATTTCATCCTGGCTTCTGGAACTTTGGAACGGATAAATTCCTCCAATTGTTCGAGGCGATTTCTTAAAATCACATGATAGTCCAATCCCCAAGAGGCTTTACAAAAAGTTCCACGTCGAAGCCCCTTTTTTCCTTTTGGCGTTTCTTTCATTTTTGATGGATAAGCCAACGCAATCGCGATAATGGATCGTGGCTGGTCAAATATCAAGGCGGGATTAGTGCGTTTATCGATATCAGGCTCCTCAAATCCCGATTGGAATTGAAGCTCCTGCTGACGGATCAGACGATTTTTCAATTCGGTAAAAGGCTCTGCAGAAGCAAAACCTATTTTATCGATGCCTATCTGTTTGCTATAGGCAATAATGTCCTGTTTTAATTGATTATAATCCATCACGGATCACCTTTCAGTCGAAAAAGAGAGTCGGCTATATTTTAACCATATAACAAAAAAACGCAATACTTTGTTTCTTACAAACAAAATACTGCGTTGATCACAATATGTATATGGAGCGGGTGATGGGAATCGAACCCACGACAACAGCTTGGAAGGCTGTGGTTTTACCACTAAACTACACCCGCAATTGCTGTCGAGCAATAATTATTGTACATGATCCGACAAGATTTTGCAAATATTTTTTTCGTTTTTTTCTTTTTCTTAAATTGCAATATTAAATGCAACAAGTATTGAAAGACCAGATAACCCATGATTAAGTAGAATCGGGACACTCTGCGCAACTTGACGTGGAGTGGCGGGCATGGTAGCCTGGTTGGCCCAGCCAGTACCGTATACCTGGCTTCATGGCTGGTAGCCATGCCCGCAGAGGCTCTTTGTCAAGTTGCTAAAAACCAACCCTTTGGGTTAGCTGGCTTAAGGTTAAGAAGCTAAGCCAGCTAACTCTATTTGGAAACACTCCTCAGGTGTACGATAATTGAGGATCTTCCTTGGAAGATGGTTACACCAATTTTCAACATAGGTAATGGTTTCGTCTGCCACAGAGGAAATGGGTCTCCCCTTTGGTATGAAGCGCCTAATAAGGCCATTATGACGCTCGTTGGTTCCTCGTTCACAGGATGTGTAAGGGTGTGTAAAATAAACCTCTGTTAGATCTTTTTCAACACTAAGGCCGAGGTCAGCAAATTCAGAACCGTTATCAGCCGTAATGGTTTTAAACACTTTAGAGAACCGATTACCATAAGACACTTTCAACTGAGATATGACTTCTGAAACGGATAGACTATCCTTGGCTGTCACTCTCAAAATTATTTCTTTACGGGTTTTGCGCTCAGTAAGAGTCAATAAGGCCTGATCTTTAGTCTTCTTGCCTATAACCGTATCAATTTCCCAGTGACCAAACTCTTGGCGTTCATTGACTTCAATTGGTCGCTCATCGATACTGCGTCCTAAGATCTTCTTATTCTTCCGGTTACGTTTTTTCTTGGTGTTCAGGGTAATTTTCATAGGTAGGTCAATGTTTTTAACGCCTATAAGTCCTAGATCAATATAGTTATAAAGGGTCTTGGTGCAAACCATTTTGTCTTTGAATTTCCCATCACGTTTGGCTCTCCCACATACCGCATCAGGAGACCATTTCTTATCAAGGATCTGAGTTTCGGCATACTTAATAAACTCGATGGCATCGTCTAGTTTTAGCTTGCGGCCACAGGCTTTCCTGTTTCTCTCATAGAGAAGTTGACCTGTGTCTGGAAAATAGACATGAACAATTTTCCCGTTGCTTTTTCTTTGTGGCACTGTACCTCTTCTTAACTCACGGGAGATGGTGCTTTTGTGACAACCAACATAATCTGCAATCTCCTGTTGAGTCTTACCAGCAGCGTGTAAGGCCGCAATTTTCCCACGGTCATAAGCCGTTAAGTGTTTGAAATGCCGAGCTCCTATGGTAGAATTAGTAATTGCCATAGATAAATCCTCCGTATCGATATTGTTTTAGTCGACTTAATCATACGTGGTTTATCTATGGTTTTTCATTTTTTATGCTTGTTGCATTTGATTATACAACTAGCCTTTTTTTCTTTTTTGTTGATTTTTCTTTTTCACCCCCATTACGGACAAAGTATAATGAGATGCAATAATCAATCCAAAGGAGGATAAAAATAGAAAACAAATCCGCTTTAAAAAAGCATTTATGTCAATTAGAACAAATGTTGTTAAAACCGGAAATTCGTTCAACTGACGATTTTTTTGAATCCGGAAATCCAGGGAATATTTGGCATAAAAAGGATTGTGTCGATGAGGGCGGACTTAGTATAAGGAAAATGACTCTTTATGATTTTGAGATAAATCCTTTATCAGAAGATGTAGTATTAACGACATTTCGTGTAAAAGATGATACAAGAATGCAAGATACTTTACGCAGCTCGATTTGGAAATTTCGTGATGGAAGATGGCAAATGTTTTTCCATCAAGGAACGTTAATAAAATCGTAATCATGATTGTGGAGTCGTTGCAGAAATATTAGAGTGAGTTCTTTTGAAATATCAATATGAAAGGTCCTTGTGAATAAAAATATCTGCTTTCAAACTAGAATTTTTCTGAACTCCCGGACTATGTATGAAAGAGTTTATCGTGATTTCATTTGACTCGCTCAAGTTTCATATTGATTTTCTGTATATCATCCTCTAGCATAAAATACAAGTGACTAAGATTGTCCTAATAAATCAATTTGTCCGTAATGTGGGAGTGTTGTTCATGTTATCAGATATTACCGTGAGAGATGCCGAATTCAGCGATTTGCCTGCCATTGTAGAGATATACAACTCTACCATTCCAAGCAGAATGGTAACGGCTGATTTAGAACCTGTTTCTGTTCAAAGCAAAACACAGTGGTTTAAAGAGCACTCTCCTTCTTCCAGACCTTTATGGGTAATAGACCATCAAGGAAAAATAGGCGGATGGTTGAGCTTTCAATCGTTTTATGGAAGACCGGCTTATCACTCGACAGCAGAAATCAGCATTTATCTTCACCCGGATTTCAGAGGAAAAGGACTTGGAAAATATATGCTCCAAAAAGCAATAGATGCTTGCCCAAGACTTCAAATAAAAACCTTGCTTGCGTTTATATTTGGACATAACAAGCCGAGCCTTCAACTTTTTTCACATTTTGAATTTGAAAAATGGGCCCACCTGCCAAACGTCGCGGAATTAGACGGCGTTGAAAGAGATTTAATCATTCTTGGGAAAAGAGTCACTTCATGATGCATCGTGCTTAGTCATGAGTAGCACAATAGATTTTGTCAAAATAATCAATAGACGCGAAATGTTAAGCAACCAATTCAGACACTGGTCAAAAAATGATTCACTAATATAAAAAAGGAATATTGGGTCATTTTGAGAATCATATGAATATAACGAAACGATTGAAACCTCCGGTCGTATCCGCCATAACATTCGAATATATCTTAGAAATGCGGAATATTCGCCTTGGCGGAAACACCGAGCAAACGCAACGAATTGGATGAGCGGATAAGCCTTGTGCTGCGGATGTATTTATAAAACAAAGGCTATGTGAAATAACTCTGTTGATTTTTGATAAACAAACAAATGTTCTACAGTATAAAAAGAACATTTGTTTGGATGTTTTATAATCATTAATAGCAAAAATTTGAAAATTAAATTCGTCTGAACAACATCGTTTAAAAGGGTTCTTTATCCATTCTCTTATATCATTTTCAGCAAGTGAACCTGTTTTTCAAGAACAAACTGTACGCAAATTAAAGATGGCTATACTTGTGTACACCGTGGTTCTAAACAAGTTATGCGTTTCGGTAAGTACAAGGTTAAACTTGGACTAAAAGAAACGGAAAAAACAAAAGGAGAATAGGAATAATGAAAAAATTCAAAATATTAATGAAATTAACCCCTTTCCTATATGGTCTTTTTATCTTAGTCGGCTTGATTATGGCAATGTTAAGTGTATTAGACCATAATGTACAAATATTTTGTTTATCTTTATTCCTGATTTTGCAATCAGTACTTGCATTAACATATACTATGTTATTTAAAAAAATTTGGCAGAAATAACTTTCACTTTTAAGTTATTAAGATATTCACTGTTTAACTCACAAACCATTCATCAGTGAAGCCCTTTTTTAAAGGTTCCATTCAATTTTTAGATCAAAAAACAGAGCGGACCGGCACGCGAGAAACATCGGCTCATTGCACGCCATTTTAACACAAAACCCTCGACAATTCCTACTGAAGTCATCGAGGGCTAAGAAGTTTTTTCAAAAGATATTAGTTTCTTGCGTCTGTTAAATACTTAATTATTTTTAATTTTGTTTAATGATTTATTACGCATATAAATTGGAAGACCTAAAGCAGTTAAACCGAGACCACATAACGCTAGGATCGTTTGTGTGAATAAGGTGTTGATCACGATAAATAACCCGCCAATAATCGCTATGATAGGGATGACAGGATATAACGGCACCTTGTAAGGCCGCACAAGATTCGGTTTTTTTTTGCGCAAAATGATGACAGCAAGAAAAGTCATCGTATAGAATATCCAAATCACAAACACTAACATATCCGTTAACGTATTAAATCCACCTATTAGCATCATCATGACCGCAACCAACAAGATGAATATTCCAGAATTATATGGAATTCGCGTTTTATTTGATAACGTAGCAAACCATTTGCTAAAAGGCAATTGATCTTCTAATGCCATTGCATAAGGGATTCTCATTCCGGTCATCGTATATCCATTAATGCTGCCAAATACCGAAATTAAGATACCGATGCTAACCAATTTTCCACCCATCGTACCAAAAAGAACGTTTGCTACATTAGACGCAGGCGTATCAGTCCCTGCTAGAGCTGTTGCCGGCATAACTAAGAGGAATGCAATATTAATTAATAAATAAACGATCGTAACGCTCGACAGCCCTACTATAATTGCTTTAGGCAAATCTTTCTTGGGATTTTTCATTTCTCCAGCGATATTCCCTACATGAATCCATCCATCATAGGCAAACATGGTTGCCAGCAAACCAGAACCAAGGGCCGATATAAAAGCTTTATCTTGTCCTGCTTCAATCGGGAAAAGTTGAAAAGATACATTCCCTTCGTGCAGCAATCCAAAAATAGAAATAAGAGCTAAAGGAAGTAATTTACATATAGTAAAAACAGTCTGAATGCCCCCAGCAGCTTTCGCACCTAAAAAGTTCATAAGGGTGATAAAGGTAGCTGTAAGAATTGCTATTCCCACAATCATCATTCTATGTTCATTCGCATGGAATCCAAACAGACTAACCGTTTGGGTCCCGAAAATAATCGCAAGTGCAGCAATGTTGGCTGGAAAGTAAATAATCGTTTGTGCCCACCCCAATAAAAATGCCGTTAAATTGCCATATGTACGCTTTAAATAGGCCATCATGCCGCCTGTTTCCGGAATGGCTGCCGATAATTCAGCTGCCGTTAATCCTGCACAAATAGTTAACACTCCTCCAATCAGCCATGCAAGCAGCCCTAAACTTGCTGTCCCGGTGGCACCATATACTGCAGTTGGCTTAAAAAAAACACCGGCTCCAATTACAGTACCAATAACTGTAGTTAAAGCAGCCAAGAAACCAATTTCTTTTTTTAGCTCTTGTTGTGACAAAGTACTCACTCCTGTTTTATTGTGTTTAAGATATATGACTTTTAAGACTCGTAGGTACCGTCAAGAATTTTGTGTAAGAGAGTATTCTCAGATACGTTTTTTTAATCTTGGAGGAGGTGTTTAGTTGTCTTATATGAGACTGAATATTCAGTCTCATATAAGACAACTTAGTCTCCCTAGACTCTGTTCTTCATGAACAAAATTTGGTCTTTCAGTATCTTTCTTCAAACATATCTTGAAGTGCCTTGTATGCCGTAGAAAACCCTTTAAGTTTTCTAGTGGACCATTTTTCATTCAAGTCCTGTACCGTTAAGAACGTGATTTTTTCTGCTGCTTCAATACTGGTTAAGCTGTTCATCGTTTTGAGTCGTTTACGTATATCTTTAATCGTTCGTTCAATAGCATTGGTCGTGTAGATGACACTACGAATACTGGTCGGATATTTCATGAATGTTAGGAGGACATCTAAATCTTGTTCCCAAGATTGGACTTCTCTAGGATACTTTTTAGACCACTTGTCTTTAAACTCATGAAAGGCTTGAATGGCTGCGGATAGATCAGCTTTAGGTCTTCAGCCACTTCAAATTGGTCTTTTTTCCTTACCTTGTTTAACGTATTTCTTACTTTGTGGACCACACATCGTTGAACATCGGCTTTCGGATAGACGGCTTTAAAGGCTTCTTCAAGACCTGGGAGTCCATCAAAAACACCAAGTAAGACTTCATGAGCACCGCGTGTATAAAGGTCTTGGAGAATCTCTTGCCAGCCATGCGCGCTTTCTTGACCTCCAACGTAAAAGCCAAGAATTTCACGATAACCTTCTTCATTGACACCAAGAACAACGTAAATGACTTCTTTGGCATACGTATCACGACGAACTTTTATATAAAACCCATCAAGATACAACACAGAATACCGTTTGTTTAATGGACGTTGTTGCCATTTTTGAATATCCTCCAACGCGGCATCTGTAATATGACTAATCGTGGTAGGAGAGTAGGTTGAACCAAGAATTCTTTCGATAAACTTCCCAATTTCTCGAGTGCTCATCCCACTTTGATACATTTTAATAATCGCCTGTTCCAGCCAGCCGTCTTGACGTTGATAAGGCTCAAACAGTTGAGTCTGGAAATCCCCGTTGCGATCTCTTGGAACCGTAAGAGCTTCTATTTTCCCGTACTTTGTATCAAGAGTACGGTGATAATAACCATTTCTTGAGTTTTGAACGTGTTCCTGTTCCACTTGGAGGAAATTTTTGATTTCTTCTCTCATGATGAATTCAAGCTTTTCTTGAACAAAATCTTTTATCATATTTTCCAGTTGATTTGCGAAATCTGAGTTGAGTATACTATTACTCATAAGGTAGGGTATCTCCTTTCAGTTTTGTTTGGTCGCAAATCTGAGAATACCCTGCCTTTTTCTTTTTTTCTAGTAGAAAAATTTGCTTACACAAAATAATTTACATCATCGACTCGTACAAACAACAGTCATGATACACATAAAATCTCCAAAAGAAAAGGGCATTTGGTAAATTATCGTTTCTACACAAAATGCCCCATGTTACTGAATATTATTTATGGTTTGAAACAAAAAAGATAAGTACTTTTCATAAAATTTCGTTTTTTAACCAGAAGGTTTTCTTTTTCTATCTCAACTATTGTCATCAATAAAATTCATGAAAAGTCCGATATATTGCATAACCTTATTAAAATAATATTGAAAAGATGAATAATGGAATCAACATCATCGTTCGCACACCTTCTTTTGCATTTATTGTCATAAAGCGAACATGAAATGAAACCTTTTCTTCGTTCGGCCGTTAAAACAAGTTCTCAGGGCAACAAAGTATGTAAAACTTGTACAAACGCTCCAATTTGTCGAAAGGTATAGAATCATGATGTATTATCTTTGCAGTTTCATATTCTGCTCCATTATTTTTGCCAATTCTGCTGACTGATATTGGCCGCTTGTTTTTAAACCATTTATAACGTTTTGTTGCCTTTCTATTGAGTGATTCTGGCTCAACTTCCATTTCCCTTCCATCTTATTAATGGAAATTTCAAATACAACGATACCGTTCATTAAACCATCTATAAATTCATCATCAAATGGAGTGTCCCAAGGGTCGGGCATAGATGATTCATAAAAATGAACCGTCTTTTCCATCCGTTCCACCATTTCTTCTTTTTTCTCTATGATTTGAACGGTCCCATATACATGGACTGCTACATAATTCCAAGTAGGCACCGTGTTAGGATCTTTATACCAAGAAGCGGAGATATAAGCGTGGGGACCTTGAAAGACGACAAGAACCTCTTTGCCGTTTAATTTTTTCCAATGAGGATTCTGTTTCGCCATATGGCTAATCAACACACCGTTATCCCACGTTTTTTCATCCAGGAAAAAAGGCAAATGCGTTGCTGACGGCCCGCTTTCTTCCTGAGAAAATAAAATTCCAAAACTGTTACCTTTAATAAAATCTACTAATCTTGATTGATCATTGACCCTAAAAGCTGTTGGTATGTACATTCCAATTTCCCTCCATAATTTTTAATAATTATACACACAGGTAAATATAAATGCAAAAATAATTCTATCAGATCTGTTTTCGCTATAGCCGCCTATACATCGCTTCGCACCTCAAAATTCAGTTCTTTTTCTTTTAAAGACTTTAGTTCGAATTTTCAATATGATAAACTTTCACTTTATGCCAAATAGCTTTCCAATTCTTTTTCGTTATCCGTTCTTCGTAAACCTTTGCTAGTTCTTTTAACTCTTTAAAATAGGGAGTCGGCTTTACTTCCAATTTCACCACGTCATTTATTCCCCAAGGAGCATCCAAGAGGCTGTCCTCTTTTTCATCCAATTTTACTCCTAAAGAGGTTGCTGTTTCTGGAAACTTGGATATCGCATCGATGGAAGAATACTATTGACAACGTGCATCCTTGCCTCATTTTTCACTGACCAAGGAATGTCAGGGAGGATATATTTCTTAATCTCATTTCTAACTTCTTTTCTTCTAATTCGTCCGTATTGCCATCATCAAAATAGATGACATCGATATCTGAAATAGGCGTTCTTTCTTTAAAGCCGTGTAACACATCCCATATTTTCGAACGAACAAATCCGGCACAGACCCACCAATCAGGTAAATGCAATGATTTTACTGCCCTTAATATATCCATCATCCACTCATCTTCTTTTATCAGTTGAATGATCTCTTTCTCATTTTGGATCATCATCCATTCATCCCCTCCCATCAAACGTATACTTCTATCATTATAAAAGCAAAATGAATCTCGGCTGTAACCTCTTGTTATGAAGCCGCATTCAAAATACCTAGCCTTTTATAAAACTCTTGCTTCACGAGATCATAAATTTAACGCTTGTTTCTTTCGGATTCTATAGACTGCACCTATGCCAAGCGCACAAAAAAAGACTTCCGCAATCGTAGAAGTCTCTTGAAAAAAGAATGGAAAAGGATTTCCAGTGTTTAGAGTCAACTTGCACACCAAAAAGGGAAGAAGACATTAAATCGTCCTCGTCTGCCATTTTCCTGTAAAAGGAGGGCAGGCTTATGAAAATGGTTCCGGTTGTGCATTTCTTCGATTTTTTACGATTTTGAATCCTTTTATTCCCTCAATCAATTAAAAAGCGTTTAGCAAAATATCGTCAGGAACAATTAAATTTGGTTCAGTAGATTCAATGATTTCCTCCACAGTATATCCTTTTGCAACTTCCACTAGCTTTAATCCTTCTTTTGTGACATCGATTACGGCTCGGTCCGTAATAATCCGGTTGACCACGCCTTGTCCTGTTAATGGCAAGGAGCATTTTTTAAGAATTTTCGGTTCACCATATTTATTCGTATGTTCCATAATCACGACAATCCGCTTGGCACCATGGACCAAATCCATGGCTCCTCCCATCCCTTTAATCATTTTTCCGGGTATCATCCAGTTAGCCAAATCTCCTGTTTCTGAAACTTCCATGCCCCCGAGAATCGCTAAATCAAGATGCCCGCCTCGAATCATGGCAAAAGATTCTGCACTGCTAAAATAAGATGCGCCCTTTATTGCCGTCACGGTTTCTTTTCCCGCATTAATGAGATCGGGATCTACTTCCTCTTTCTTAGGATAGGGGCCTATTCCTAATAAACCGTTCTCCGACTGCAATACGATCTGTTTATGTTCGGAAACATAGTTCGCGACCAACGTCGGCATCCCTATCCCCAAATTAACGTAATACCCGTCCCGGATTTCCTTTTCCGCCCTGCGAGCAATTCTTTCACGTATTTTCGTTTTATCTTCTTTCACCACCATGTTTTGCATCCCTCCTCTTTAGGTAAATCCATCACTTCTTAACGGCTGACGGTTAATCGTTCTATTCGTTTTTCTTGTTGGCCGACTACAAGATGTTGAACATAAATTCCCGGCGTATGAATTTGATCCGGATCGAGTTCACCGATTTCGTATAATTCTTCTACTTCCGCAATCGTCACTTTTCCGGCTGCTGCCATCATAGGATTGAAGTTTCTAGCCGTCTTGTTGTAAATAAGATTTCCCATTTTGTCTCCTTTTGCTGCTCTAATCAAGCTAAAATCGGCCGTCATCCCGTATTCCAATAAATATTTCTTGTTTTGGAAGGTTCTGACTTCACGTCCTTCCGCAATGGGGGTGCCTACACCAGCAGGAGTATAGAATGCAGGAATTCCGGCTCCTCCTGCCCTAATTCTTTCCGCCAAAGTTCCCTGCGGAATCAGTTCCACTTCCACTTCTCCCGATAAAACTTGTCTTTCAAATTCTTTATTTTCCCCAACATAAGAACCGATGATTTTTTTGATCTGTTTATTTCTTAAAAGCAGCCCCAATCCCCAATCATCTACACCACAGTTATTAGAAATCACTGTTAAATCTTTTACACCCGATTCGGCGAGCGCTTTAATCAAATTTTCAGGAATCCCTACGAGACCGAAACCGCCCACCATAATAGTCATGCCGTCTTGAATATCTTGAATCGCCTCTTCAAAACTATTAAATATCGTTTTCATGTTCTTTCCGGACTCCTCCTTCTGCGATTCTTCTCTTATAGAAACGATGGCGTCATCTTGACTCCCGCCAATACGCGAATACTAAAAAATGGTCTGGCAGTTGTTTCTATCTTACGGTTCATTTAATGAAAAAATGACAACATCTCATTTGAACGACAAACCCCTCTCTTTTTAAGCACAAACTTTTTTGGTCAGCTAGCAGCAATTGGATGACGTGGACGTTGTCACTCTTCATCCGTTTATGTCTTTCATCGACTAGAACAAAGTGGACAGTGGCCTCAACCACCGTCCACTCTCTCCTTATTTCACCTGCGGAAGCGGGCGTTTTAACCATTCATTGTAAAACGCGTCAATATCAGGTTCAAAGTCTTTTAAGATGGGATACCATGGAGTCACGGCTTCTACCTCTAACTGGGTCGCGCATTGAGGGCAGTAATACTCACGAATAACCTGCCACTCCGGATCTGGCGCAAGCATTTTCGGATAAAGCTCCGTCAACTTTTCCTCTGTATCGCGGACATGGATCAGAGCATGCAGCTTCCAGTTATCGCTCGCCTCACAAAATTCATATCCGCAATCACATTTTACGATTCGATCACCGTTTTTCTTTTGCACAATATATAAATGCAGCCCGGCAGGAAGTAAAATGGGATCATCCCACGGAACACGCTCTTGCAGTATGCTTATATATTTTTCGAAACGATCCGCATCCTTAAAATTCGAAAGCATTTGCTTTAATTTGTGAAAATCAATCGTTCCGTCTATTAACTCTTCAATGGTTTTACGATCGTACGTTGTCATGTTTTCACCTCTCTCGAATCAGTTTTTTAGTGTTTAATTTTTGCACCGAAAACCGGAACCCCTAGCTCCTCTTCAGTCAGATTCCAATCTTTCGGCAAGTTCCAAAATTCTTTAAATTCCCCCCTGAACGATTGACTCAGTGCGAAGCTGCCGGCATACATATGACGAACTTGAACAGCAGCATCTTTTTTCAAGATTTTCTCTCTTTCTTTCTTCATCCACTCTTTCGTCTTTAACCCCCGTTTGAGTCGTTCTTTGCGTATTTCCTTGCGGCGTTTTTCCGTCTTTTTTTCGTCGACAATATATCGACCTTGTTTATCTTTGGTGAATACAGCACCGTACACTTTTTCCGCATAACGCGGTAAAACGTACCCGTCGTTCAAATCATCTTCAATCATTTTTGGTTTGCGTTCAAGCGGATCACCAAATCCAGGGCCTCCACGAAGGTAGTTTAAATAGAGATCATAATTGTCAAAGATCGTTTCCGTTGTAATCGATTGTTTATCTCGAATAATTTCCTTCGCTTCGATCAGCTTATCGTATTCCGGATTGTCCGGATCCGGATCTCCACCTGTCGGAATAGGAAGCTTTTTATCAATCAATTCCTTTATATTTGTACCATGAGCTTCAAAGCGATAGCCGGATGCTGCCGGATAGCCTCCCATCAATCCGCAATCGCTCGACATATAGCCGTTCCCCATGAAGAACATGGTCCAGTCTTTCGCACCGTACACCAACCTTAATGTTTCATATCCGTTCCCGCCGCGATATTTTCCGTAACCGCCCGTGTTTGGTTTAATGCTTCGTCCTAAGTAAAGAAGCGGTTCCGCCAGTTCCCAAATTTCCATGTCTCCCATATCGCCTTCTGGATTCCAGATGGCTGCTGCGTGGCTAATGCCGTCTTTTACCGCACCGGCCCCGACACCTTCGGCAGCAGATTCAAAGCTGTTGACAGCATGGTTTTCATTAAACTGGTTATATCCACCACCTTGCAGCCAGTTCGAAGTGTTGGCATTCCCGGCATTCACTTCTTCCAAATAACCGCGGGCAAAGTAGTTTCGGCTGAGTGCACGCCATAGTGGGCTCCATGCTGAAACAAGGAAGTGCCATGCATAGCTATGTGCTGTTCGGATATCGTCTGGATTCAGCCATGATCCATATGGCAAATCAAACTGACTAGCATAATAGGCACCGTCGTTAACCCTGTCATTAGGAATCAAAGTTTGCGACATCATGACCCAGATACCGCTTGTAATCGAAACAGGTGTGGCATTATAACTGTGCCATCCCCATCGGTTTACCCCTTCAAAGTTAATCTCAAATTTGCCGTTTTTATGGACGGTCAGTTCAGTCGGTGCATGCATGATCGTATTTACTCGAGCATATGGCGGAACATCAAGATTTTCATATGGAACATCGACAAACGATACTTGACGATATTTTCCAGGTATTAACAATGTTTTGACTTGGTTCACAAATCCACGTCGTCCGTCTTCGATGACTTCACGAATAAATTGTTTATATGTTTCAACTCCTTCCTCTTTTACAATATCTAGAACAAGGTCTCGAATCATATGACAGCCAGCAATGCGCGTACGTTCGTCCAGCAGCCAGTACTTCGTCGTACGAACAGAACGCTGGCTCTCAATTAACCAGTCTTTCAACAAAGTGTCGTTTTTTCCAATTTTGCGACATGCAACCTGATAGCCATCGTCATAGCGCGTCACAGGTCCCACCGTCATACTTCCTGGTGCAGTGGCTCCAACATCAATAACATGTGTTACACCGCCAACCCAACCAATAAGCTCTCCTTCATGGAAAATCGGAACAATCGTATGGACGTCACATGGGTGAACATTTCCAATTTGACAATCGTTATTACAGAAAATATCTCCATCTTCAATGCCGGGGTTCTCCTCATAATCATTTTTGATCATATATTTGATCGCTGCCCCCATCGTCCCTACGTGAATGATAATTCCGGTGGATGTCACGACCGAATCGGCTTCCGGAGTATATAAGGTAAAGCATAATTCCCCTTCTTGCTCCACAATAGGAGAAGCGGCTACTCTTTTCGCTGTTTCCCTTGCATGTACAACGCCCCCGCGCAGTTTGGCAAAAATTTTCTCATAGCGAATGGGGTCAGATTCCTTAAGCGGCAATGTTTTCAGACCTGCATAATGACCTGTTGTCCGACTAATCTCATCTATTTCTTGCCGCATTTCTTTAAGCGTTTTACCGTCCCATCCAATGGTTTTTCGCTGTTTTTTCGCTTTTACAGAAATCGGATCCATATGACAATGCCTCCTTTTAGATTAGAGTTCTTTCAAATGAAAAATGCGGTGTGCATCCAGGTACGTCTCAAATCCAGGCGGAATGACAAATGTTGTCGCTGGAGACTCAATAATCGAAAATGATTGAATTTTGTTTCCTGGCTTAAGTTTTTCCATTTCCCAAATATCAGCGACCATCCATTCGCCCTTCCAATAAACATTGCGTGTACCGAGAAATGCATCTTTCGGCGGTGTCTCGCTGTCTAGCGGTTCTTCAGGAATTCTCGGTTTTGCCACTTCTACAATTCCACGAACGATGGCACCGGTGATGCTGTAGCCAAGTTCCGGGGAACGTGCTGCTTTTGCATATACACGCGTATAAGTATCTTCAAAGGCAGTAACTAGCGCTTCCCAATCCTCCACCTCTTTAAAGGATGCAATGGGCGCTTCAATTTCCAAATCGTTTAGCTGCCCTTGATATTGCATACGGAAATATAACCGGAAATCCACATCTTTTCTCTCAAATTTGTTTTTCTCAAATTCAGCTGCTACTTTTTCCATAAGCTCATCCCAAGCCCTTTGCAGCTCTTTGCCCGCTTTGAACTTCACTTCATCCGATGCACCATCATCCACATTAATATCAAGCGTTTTATCATAACGGTACTCAAAATCTGCCGCCCCGCAGCCAAAAGCCGAGAATCCTGCCGCCCAAGCCGGAACAAGAACATCTTCAAAACCAAGTCCTTTTGTATACCCAGCCGTATGCAACGGTCCTCCGCCTCCGTATGAGAAGCATACATATTGCGAAGGGGAATACCCTTTTCCAAGAATCATGGATTCCAGATAATTGCGCAGCTGCGATTCTAAGAGATCAATGACTCCGTATGCGGCATCTTCTACAGACAATCCAAGAGGTTCAGCAATTTGCTTTTTCACTGCTTCATAAGCGCGTTCCGGATACAATTTCACTTCTCCGCCAAGGAAATTATCCGGATTAATCAACCCTAGGACGACGTGGCAATCCGATACCGTTACCGTGTCGATGCCGCCTTCCGGATAACACACTCCCACTCTAGAACCCGCACTATCCGGTCCCAGTATGAGGGACTTAAAGTTTGGATCAATTCTTACAAAACTTCCGGCACCCGCTCCAACCGTATCCATCGCCACAAGCGGAAGCGAAAGAACGAGACGAGCCATATCAGGGCTAGTGTTAATGCTGAGATCTCCCTGGGTAATCAGAGCCATATCAAAACTCGTTCCGCCGATATCCGAACAAGCGATATTTTTAATCCCTAGATGCTCGCCGAGGTATTTTGCTCCGATAACCCCGCCAATCGGACCAGACACTAGTGTTCTAGCCAGCTCATTTGCACGTGTGCTTATTGTGCCGCCATGGCTTGCCATCACGCGTAAATCAAAATTGGCACCGTGCTCTTTTAACCGAGTATCAATCTTTTCCAGCGTTTCACGTGAAGGATCGGCAGCATAAGCTTCAATTATAGTCGTGTTAGTGCGGTGAGACTCTTTTCTGACAGGATAATAATCAACCGAGGCGAAGACCGGGACTTCTTTTCCGAGCTTTTTCATCGTCTCTTTTGCAATGTCCCGCACTTTCCTCTCATGAGCAGGATATTTATAAGAATGCAACAAGCTGATGACAATCGCTTCCACATCTCGTTCTAACAGTTCCTCTACAGCTGGCGCCACTTCATGTTCGTACAAAGGTATGACAACATTGCCGAATAAATCAACCCGTTCCGTTACCCCCCTCGTTAATTCACGCGGAACTAAAGGCGGATCATAGCGATGCGTATTTAAATGAAGTCGATCAGAATATGAATACCCGAGATAAGCTTGAATCGCTCTTCCCATTCTATGGAAGTCTTCCATTCCTTTGTTGACGATTAAGCCGACTTTCCGTCCTTTTCTTGACACAAGTCTGTTTAACATGGCTGTTCCCGAATAGACTCCGGCAAGCAATTTTGGAAATTCCTCATCAACGGTTGTATTCCAATAAGCAAGAGCATCTTTTGCCGAGTTAAGAAGCCCGACAGACTCGTCTTCCGGAGTGGATTGCGCCTTTCCAACAACAAAATCGCCGGTATCATCAATAATGAACGTGTCTGTCATGGTTCCTCCCGCATCGATTGCGAGAATTTGCGCATTTTTAGTGATCACTGTTTTCATTCCTTCCTCCCCTTTCTTCTCCTCTTCGAAACGGTATTTTGTTGTCATCAACGTCTTCGGCAGTTGTCATGCCATTTTCTGAATCTGTTTCGATTTTCTTCCCCCTTCCGATCTTCGAAGCAATTTTGCATTCGCTTACTTATATTGCAATTGCCGTGCCAATTGACCATGACATTCAAAACATGGATTTTTTCGTTCCTTTTTCATGCTTTTCTTCATACAAATTGTAGCGATTCGCTACACCTGTCGTGCTACACTCTTAAAAGCGGGACAATTTTTTACAGAAACAACAACATAAGAACATAATGATTTCATTTTTAAAAATAAAATGTTAGAATATTATGAAAAGTGAAAATTTAAGGGGTGAGGTCATGATAGCGGTCTTCTCTATACAAAACTTGCCCGACAAAACAAAAGAATTGGAAACGTTATGGGAATGGTTTGTAACGAACTCGAAAGATGAGGTGGTCGTGAATAAAGTCCGGAAAGATGTTCTCGATTCATGGAAGCGCTGTCAAAACAAAGGGGTAAATCCAAGACAATTGCAGACAAAGCCCGCATTATCAAATTATCAACTCAACAACTTGTTAGAAGAATCCGAACTCTACCATGTCGCAAAACCCATTATTGACGATTTATTTCAAAAAATGGATGGAACCGGTTATCTCATCACATTGAACGATGAAAAAGGTCGAATGATTTATTTAAAGGGCGAATCTCATATTAAAAGGCTTGCCGAAAAAATGAATTTTTTCCCCGGAATGGATTGGAGTGAACACGCCGCCGGAACAAACGCCATTGGAACCAGTATTATAACGAAGAGTCCCATTCAAATTTTGTCAGCAGAACATTTTTGTCAAGGATGTCATCCATGGACATGCTCATCAGCGCCCATTTTTCACCCCCTTACAAAGAAAGTAATCGGTGCGATCGATATCACAGGCCCATGGTATAATGCCCAGCCGCACACACTCGGCTTTGCCGTATCGATTGCCCAAATCATCGAAAAGCAGCTTGAATATGTTTATATGCAAGTGAACAACTTGCTATCGGAGCATTTTTTTCAAACTACAAAAAAGTGGAAAGATCACCACGTTCTTGTTCTGACTCATGATTGGAAGGTCTTCAAAAGTGATGGAACATTTGCTGATTCACTTAAACTTTCACCGCTGATGAGTGTAAAAGAAGAACCTCCATTCCGCCATTTAGTTCGTGAACTTACGAAACTAGAGAATCCTTTGAACCAAACAGATCATGACCATCTAATCTTTATTCAAGATTTCGAAGCCGTTCATCTTGAACCGATTTTCTTTAAAAAAGTGATAGCTGGATATATCATCGTTTTGAAAAAACATAAAAAGGCACTATCTACACCGTCTGCTTCGAATGAACCATCTCCTTGGAGCAACATCATCGGAAAGTCACATATGTTTATCCAGTCGCTTCGTAAATGCCGGAAAGCAGCACCAACCAATGTTCCGATCCTATTGATGGGAGAAAGCGGAACAGGCAAAGAAATTATTGCTCGTTCCATACATGAAGCAAGCCAACGAAAGGATCGGCCTTTTATTGCCATTAACTGCGGTGCCATTCAAAAGGAATTAATCGGAAGTGAGCTGTTCGGCTACGAAAGAGGAGCCTTTACAGGTGCTCGAAAAGAAGGCAAAAAAGGAAAATTCGAGGAAGCGAATGGCGGAACTTTGTTTTTAGATGAAATTGGCGAAATGCCTTTGGAATTACAAGTTCATTTATTAAGAGTGCTTCAAGAAAAAGAAGTCACTAGACTTGGATCGTCAAAGTCTATTCCGGTCGATGTTCGTATCATCGCAGCGACGAATAAAGATCTTCATGCACTCATTCAAAACGGTCAATTTCGCGACGATCTTTTCTTTCGATTAAACGTCGTAACAGTGAATTTGCCTCCGCTCCGAGAAAGAAATGAAGATATTTCACTGCTTGCCGATTATTTTTTAAAATGCTTTGCGGAAAAATACGAAAAGCCTCCGTTATCCCTTGCACAAGATACATTGGATTTTCTGCAAAACTATCAGTGGCCGGGAAATATAAGAGAACTCCAAAACGCACTAGAACATGCCGTCATTTTTAGTGATTCTTCCATCATACATCTAGAAAATTTGCCATCTTATTTATTGGAAAAGCACGTGAGGCGAGATCAAAATGAAGGACTTTCATTATTTGAACAGGAAGAGAAAAAAATGCTTCTCAAACTTCTGGACGAAACGGACTGGAATCTGTCCGCCGTTGCCAAACGACTAAACATTGCTCGATCCACCCTTTATCGCAAGCTCAAAAAATATGGATTTTCCAAAAACCGATAGAGCGTTTAAGAAAAAATTCGGAAAACTAAAGATGCGGCTCTTTAATTATTTCCAATATAGAACCTTGGGAGTTCCATTCTCTGTCAAGGTTCTTTTTTATTGATGTCATTAATAAAAATAAAGCATTTCCAATCACTCTCATACTTTGTGCTGCCACATTAGCCATTTCCTATATTAGACAAATTAAAAAAACAGCAGAGTATTTCTACCCTGCTGTTCGTTAGCTAAAAAATATTGAGCTTTAACAGAACCTCAAGCCTTTAAAACAATCATGAAGGCGCCATGCCGATCCAAATGTTCGAATTTCATGCTTCTTCCCATCTTATCTCTTTCATCTGGCAAAGTAATAACGTTTAATGAGCAAGAAGAACGGGTATTTTACTAGAGTTATGCTATCTACGTATCATCCAAAATTATTCTATAAAACTTTTTTAGAGCTGTACGACAACTTTTTTCGCTTGCAAAATCCACCCGCTCTTTCTGTGATTCATATCCTTATTGCTTCATTTTTCTTTCTCTTTTTCCCCAAGGCTTAAATACTGAAAGGATAAACATCGCAATAAGCGAAACAATCTGCAGTATAATTCCGATGAAAAGAGATGTTCGATCCACCAAAAAATCCGGATTTTGCAGCGACTGCATTCCTTGAGCTGTTGTAATCGTGAAAGCCTTTAACGACCATAAGTAAATTCCCACCATCCCAAGACCGATTGAAAAAATCGTTAACACTTCTTTGGCAATGATCCAATAATATCGGAAAAAACCCCAATGAGTAAGCAACGAAAGCAAAATACCGGTCACGACGGTGCCGATCGTGGAGGCTCTAACGGATGTTTTAGCTAACAGATGCATACTCGTATATGAAGCCTTCAATACACCCTCATCCGTCATGGTCGCTGCAGCAATGCTTAAAATCAAGAAGGTGATTGTAACGCCGAACATGATAGCTGAAAATAAGATATGCAAGGTTAACAGCCATTTCTTTGGAGTCATTCCGATTTTCTTCATACCTGCCTTCCTCCCATCTACAAGTTAAACCGATAACCCACTCCCCAAATAGTCTGAATGTACTGTGGATTGGATGGATCGAGTTCAATTTTCTCGCGCAGTTTACTGACATGCACGGTAACCGTGGCCATATCACCGAGCGAATCCATTGCCCATATTCGTTCAAAAATCTGTTCCTTGCTAAAAACCTGATTCGGGTGAGTCACAAATAACAGCAGCAAGTCGTATTCTTTCGATGTCAGCAAGACTTCCTTTCCATTGACGAAGACCTTGCGTGACCTTTTATCAATGACAATTCCTCGGATACGAATTTCTTCCGTTTTTCGTTCAACACTACCGACCAGTCTTTCAAAACGGGAAAGGTGAGCTTTCACCCTGGCAACCAGTTCACCGAGACTAAAAGGCTTGATAATGTAATCGTCAGCTCCCATCCCTAAACCTCGGATTTTATCTACATCTTCTTTTTTGGCAGAAACGATTAAAATAGGGATATTCAGTACTTTACGAACCTGCCTGCATATTTCAAACCCATCGGTATGCGGAAGCATCAAATCCAGAAGAATAAGATCATACGCCCCGTTCAACGCCATCTGTAAACCTTTGTCCCCGCTTGAAGCGATATCCACCGAAAAACCGTTTGCCTCCAAATAATCCTTTTGCACTTCAGCGATCACGTGATCATCTTCTATGATTAAAATTCGTTTCATACCTGTTCCTCACTTCATTCCGTTTGATTTTTTCAATGTGAAAAAGATTGTAGTACCTTTTTCTAACTGGCTTTCTGCCCAAACTTTTCCACCATGTTCTTCGATGATTTGCTTCACAATGGCCAGTCCAAGACCGCTTCCTCCAGTCTCTGCATTCCTTGATTTTTCTGCCCGATAAAATCGCTCGAAAATATGTTGAAGCGCTTCTTTTTCCATCCCAGGCCCGTTGTCGCGAATAGCAATGGTGACATCCTTTTCTCCAACGATTAGTTCAAATTCGATTTCCAATGTTTTGCCTTGTTTATATTTGAGGCTGTTATCCACTATATTCATTATCACTCGACGCAATTGTTCACGATCTGCTACGACAGTTAATGGTTTCGTCACGTCATTTGCCTCATATAAAAAGTTTATTTTTACACCATTCAGATTCGGATCAAACCGCAGCTCATCCACGCAATCCGTTAAATAATCCACAATGTCGATATTCTCAAAGTGGAAAGGCACCCTTTTTAGATCCAGTTTAGAGAACAAAAATAAATCATCAATTAAATGGTCCATGTCATCAGCTTTTTTGTAAATCATGTTCATATACTTGTCCAATTTTTCTTTTGTATCCGCAATTCCGTCCATAACCGCTTCTACGCAACCTTTTATCCCTGTAATCGGCGTTTTCAAATCATGAGAAATGTTAGCCAACAGCTCTTTTCGGTTCTCTTCATATTGTAGTTGAAGCTGAATCGATTCTTTTAACCTGCATCTCATTTCTTCAAACGCTTCACTCAATTCACCAATTTCGTCTTTACGCTTTACGTCCACTTTTTCATTCAGATTCCCTTCCTTGATCTGTTCTGCGGCTTTTTTGAGTGCATATATCGGTTTAATGATGCTTCGGGAAACAAAGTATGTGAGGAATCCATTGGTTAAACTGATCACTAACACCAAAGATAATAGGACTAAAGGAAAAAACTTTGGCATAAAGTGAGCAAGCGGACTGGTATCAGTAAACAAATATACAGTTCCGACAGTCCCATCCGGAAAATGATAATCTTGTGTTTGAATGACATAAAAACGATCCTTTACTCTTATCCATTTCTCCCATCTGTTTCTATCTTTGTCCATTCTTAATCGTTTTTTTGACAAGTGTGCATCTTTCAAGAATGCAGATGTAAAAATCGTTTGATTCTGTTTCGTGACAAGAAGACCAGAATGATTCGAACGCAGTTCTTTGTCTACATTTTGCAAAAAAGTTTTATCCATCAGACGTTCAGGGGCATATTTGGACACCATTTTGATCCCCGAAAAAAGCTCATCCCGTTTTTTAAACGTTTCTGCGAAAGAAAACACCCACTTATTCTGATCATCGTGCTGATAATAATGATTGATTCCTTTAATGTCGTCCAAAAAAATTCCTATCAACATCATTACCGACAAAACAAATAAAAACATTGGAATCAGCACCATGCCAATGTACGATAACAGTAATTTTTTGCGAATAGACATCATCAACTCTCCCATATGAATCATGTTCTAGTTTTTATATTAGTACCAAGCCTTAAAAAAACTCTAAACCATTTCTAAAAAAAGTATAAAATCATAAAGTCCATACGCTTCTTCAATCGATCCGATTGCCCTCTTTATAATGCTGGCTCTTTCAACCGAATGTCCCGCTCCCTCGTAATACCGATCTTGTACTGATAAAGTCAGCGGCTGCTTAATATAACTCATAGTTATCATTCCCAGCTAAACTCTTCATACCGTTCTCATCCCAGTTCAAGCAAGTACTTATTGCAATCAGATTTTCCACGGTAAGATGATTCTTATCCATGTTTCATAAAAATAGAAAAGCCAATGCTTTAAATTGTTCAAAGCATTGGCTTTTCGTTATGCCGAACATCGATGGCAGTTTTAAAATGAAAAATTTTATTAAATGGTTAGTTTATCCGCAGATACTGTCTTTTTTAATGCACTCATTTTTTTTAATTTATTTCTTGAAAACATTAATGCAGGGATTCCGGAAATGGTCGTGATAAAAATAATCAAGAACATATAAAAAGAATGATGAACACCAAAAGATTCAAGAAGTAAACCACCTAACCAAGGACCAATTACATTTCCCAAACGATTAAACCCAATGGCTCCAAAGTAAGTACCTTTTAAACCGGGTTTGGCAATATGATCGACTAACAAGTCCGTCATTGTAAACATCATCACTTCTCCAATAGTGAAAAAAATGACGATTATAGACAAAATAAGTGATGATGTAAATTATTTTGTGTAAGCAAATTTTTCTACTAGAAAAAAAGAAAAAGGCAGGGTATTCTCAGATTTGCGACCAAACAAAACTGAAAGGAGATACCCTACCTTATGAGTAATAGTATACTCAACTCAGATTTCGCAAATCAACTGGAAAATATGATAAAAGATTTTGTTCAAGAAAAGCTTGAATTCATCATGAGAGAAGAAATCAAAAATTTCCTCCAAGTGGAACAGGAACACGTTCAAAACTCAAGAAATGGTTATTATCACCGTACTCTTGATACAAAGTACGGGAAAATAGAAGCTCTTACGGTTCCAAGAGATCGCAACGGGGATTTCCAGACTCAACTGTTTGAGCCTTATCAACGTCAAGACGGCTGGCTGGAACAGGCGATTATTAAAATGTATCAAAGTGGGATGAGCACTCGAGAAATTGGGAAGTTTATCGAAAGAATTCTTGGTTCAACCTACTCTCCTACCACGATTAGTCATATTACAGATGCCGCGTTGGAGGATATTCAAAAATGGCAACAACGTCCATTAAACAAACGGTATTCTGTGTTGTATCTTGATGGGTTTTATATAAAAGTTCGTCGTGATACGTATGCCAAAGAAGTCATTTACGTTGTTCTTGGTGTCAATGAAGAAGGTTATCGTGAAATTCTTGGCTTTTACGTTGGAGGTCAAGAAAGCGCGCATGGCTGGCAAGAGATTCTCCAAGACCTTTATACACGCGGTGCTCATGAAGTCTTACTTGGTGTTTTTGATGGACTCCCAGGTCTTGAAGAAGCCTTTAAAGCCGTCTATCCGAAAGCCGATGTTCAACGATGTGTGGTCCACAAAGTAAGAAATACGTTAAACAAGGTAAGGAAAAAAGACCAATTTGAAGTGGCTGAAGACCTAAAGCTGATCTATCGTTCGATGACAAGAGACGCAGCCATTCAAGCCTTTCATGAGTTTAAAGACAAGTGGTCTAAAAAGTATCCTAGAGAAGTCCAATCTTGGGAACAGGATTTAGATGTCCTCCTAACATTCATGAAATATCCGACCAGTATTCGTAGTGTCATCTACACGACCAATGCTATTGAACGAACGATTAAAGATATACGTAAACGACTCAAAACGATGAACAGCTTAACCAGTATTGAAGCAGCAGAAAAAATCACGTTCTTAACGGTACAGGACTTGAATGAAAAATGGTCCACTAGAAAACTTAAAGGGTTTTCTACGGCATACAAGGCACTTCAAGATATGTTTGAAGAAAGATACTGAAAGACCAAATTTTGTTCATGAAGAACAGAGTCTAGGGAGACTAAGTTGTCTTATATGAGACTGAATATTCAGTCTCATATAAGACAACTAAACACCTCCTCCAAGATTAAAAAAACGTATCTGAGAATACTCTCTTACACAAAATTCTTGACGGTACCAAATAAGTGGATTGGACGTAAAAGAAAAAGAAAGCAAGCTTAAACTAATAAAAATATTGCCTAATATTATGGAATTTAAGGGATGAAATTTGTTCATCACTTTGACAATAGGATATTGGACAATGATCACTACAATCGCGTTTAAGGACAAAAACAAAGAAAAAAGTTTTACGCCATTTTTCATTTGTTCAGCAAAATACTGCGGCAACGTTGATGAAAATTGCGAATAGCCTGAAATGGATAATATAATCCCCAATAATACAGCAAGGAAAACAGTGTCTTTTCTTGTCACATGAAAAGCTGTACTCAACTTGATTTTCTCTTCTTTTTCATCCTTCGTGTCGATCGTATAATGACTAAATGAATAAACTAAAGACATTCCATAAATAAAGTAAATGAATCCGGCTATTAAAAATGGAAAAGTGCTTTCAGCTGAACCCAACTTTAATCCCAAAATGGGGCCAAATACAACACCCATATTAATGGCTGTATATCGTAAGTTGAATATCTGTAAACGATTTTCTTCTTTACTTATATCAGATAACAACGCTTTTGATGATGGTTCAAATATGGACTGACAAAGACCATTTAATGCATTTAAAACAAAAAAAGCGATGACTTTATCCGCAAAGAAAAAACCCACAAAAACTAAAGACCAACTAAATATGGATATTAATAATACTGTTTTCCTCCCTAAAAAATCAGATAAAAACCCTCCGTAAAAACTGGATACAATGCCCACTAATGAACTTGCAGCTATAATCATACCTGTTACGGCAGGAGATAAGTGTTTTACTTGCGTAAGATAAATAGCCAGAAAGGGTATACTCATGGAAGTAGACATTCTGCCGAATAGAGTACCCAATATGATATTCCATCCGAGTGGATGGATCTGTAATCGTTTTTCTTTCAAAAACAGACACTCCTCATTTTATTTTTATAATATTTTAACATTGTAAATAATTCCGTTTCTATTGAATTTGCTAAATGGTCTTTTTACTCCTTTTCATTTCTTCGTTTGAACGAAAGTTCTTCTCATTATTTTTATGCTTCAAATCATCTTCAAAAACACAAATCCTCATACAAGGCATATGATTCCTGGTTATTTTCGTTGTATTAAAACCAAAAAAAAGACTTCAGCATTTCTGTTGAAGCCTTGATTTTACTACCTTTTTCGATGCCGGCGCAGAAGTCAGACCTGCCCTTCACTAGTGAAAAAGCTTTTGAGTCATGCGCCAATTCCGCCATATCCTGAATTCGTCTTATAGTATTTGCCAATATCTTTGAATCATGTAAATAAAGGGTCAAATAACCAATCATCCTCTTTTCACTCAATAAAGTATTGGATTAAAGGTGAAAATCCCTGTACTATTGCCTATTTTCAGCTCTAAAAATAAATTTATAGCATAAAAAAATCACCAGAATCAGTCCTATACTTATGAACAAACCTATTCTTTCTTTGGCTAGAAGCAAAGCCCCGGACATCCCCAACAAAATAAAAGCGATTCCTATGTAGGCAGTAAAAGGATATCCAAAAACTTTGAACGATCCTTTGTTATTCGCATATGTCGGATGTAGTTTTATATGTGATGCAAGAATCAAGACCCAGTTTAATATCATAATAACTCCTGCAGAAGTAGTCACATATTCATACATTGTATTTGGCAGCAAATAGGAAAAAAGAATCGAGATGCTTAAACCTACGGCTGTTATTAATAGGGCTTTCTGTGCTACGCCACGGCTGTTTTTTTCTTTCAGAATTTTCGGTGCGTCGCCATCCTCTGCTAAAGAAACCATTACACGACTTATGGAAAAAAGGGCACCAACCATGGTAGAAAATGCAGCGCTTATAATGATCAGATTAAACAGAGAATCTAAATAAGGAATTTGAAAAGCTGAAAGAGCTGTAACAAAAGGACTCTCCGACTCATCAATTTTTGTCCAATTCACCATATTTAATACAAAAAATAAAGACAATATATAGATGGATACAAGTGTAATGATTAATCCAGTGCCGGCTTTGGTAATATCTTTTTTATTGTCAAGCTCCGATGATGCGACTCCAACCACTTCAATACCGCCAAACGAAAAAAAGATAAAAATCATCGCTGACCATAAACCTTTTACACCATTCGGAAAGAAACTGCCCATACCTGACTGATGAATAGAAAATTCTTTGGGATGAACGACTCCCAGTATAAACAAAGCCCCAAAACCAATGAAACAAACGAGAATGGATATCTTAACTACTGCAAACAGTGACTCTATTTGGCCAAAATTCTTTACTCCTAAGAAATTGATCGCAAATCCCAATGCCGCATATATAATAGAAAAAATCCACAATGGAGTATGCGGAAACCAAAATTGAGTAAAAGTCGATAACGCCACAATTTCGCTAGACATGATTAAAATGCCTGACAGCCAATACATCCATCCTGAAACAAAACCGGCTGAACGGCCATATGCTTTTCTTGCATACGTTCGGAAAGATCCTGGCTCTGGATCATTGACGGTCATTTCCGCCAAAGCACTAAAAACAAAAAAGATGGTGATGCCCGCAATTAAATATCCAAATAAAATAGACGGCCCCGCAATTTTTATAGAAAGCCCAGTTCCCAAGAAAAAACCGGCACCTATAATGGAACCAATCCCTATTAAGGAAAGCTGCCACCAATGAAGATAAGGTCCTCCCCCTTTTTTCATTTGCTTTTCTTTTTGGCGATCTACAGCTTGTAATAAGTGATGGTGATTTTTCATAAAATCCCCCTATAATTCGTTAAATACAGACGTGCATTAGTCTTTATTTAGTATCTCCACGCTTTTGTATATTAAACACCTCCGTTAAAGTAGTGGGCGTGTCGTCTTGTTATCCACACAATTTGCCTTTTGCTTTACCTTCTAAAAAACAAAAAAGTCAATGCTCTGAACGGCTCAAAGCATTGACTTTACAGGCTTTTCGTTATGTATGATGCCGATGGTGGGAGTCGAACCCACACTCCACGAGGGAACACGATTTTGAGTCGTGCGCGTCTGCCAATTCCGCCACATCGGCCTAATGTTTTTATCGTTGTTTTTCAGACAAGTACTATCTTAATACATTTTATATAAAATGTCCATATCTTTTTTTACAAATATAAAAGTGTTTTAAAAACATATCATTTTGGCTAGTTGTATAATCAAATGCAACAAGCATAAAAAATGAAAAACCATAGATAAACCACGTATGATTAAGTCGACTAAAACAATATCGATACGGAGGATTTATCTATGGCAATTACTAATTCTACCATAGGAGCTCGGCATTTCAAACACTTAACGGCTTATGACCGTGGGAAAATTGCGGCCTTACACGCTGCTGGTAAGACTCAACAGGAGATTGCAGATTATGTTGGTTGTCACAAAAGCACCATCTCCCGTGAGTTAAGAAGAGGTACAGTGCCACAAAGAAAAAGCAACGGGAAAATTGTTCATGTCTATTTTCCAGACACAGGTCAACTTCTCTATGAGAGAAACAGGAAAGCCTGTGGCCGCAAGCTAAAACTAGACGATGCCATCGAGTTTATTAAGTATGCCGAAACTCAGATCCTTGATAAGAAATGGTCTCCTGATGCGGTATGTGGGAGAGCCAAACGTGATGGGAAATTCAAAGACAAAATGGTTTGCACCAAGACCCTTTATAACTATATTGATCTAGGACTTATAGGCGTTAAAAACATTGACCTACCTATGAAAATTACCCTGAACACCAAGAAAAAACGTAACCGGAAGAATAAGAAGATCTTAGGACGCAGTATCGATGAGCGACCAATTGAAGTCAATGAACGCCAAGAGTTTGGTCACTGGGAAATTGATACGGTTATAGGCAAGAAGACTAAAGATCAGGCCTTATTGACTCTTACTGAGCGCAAAACCCGTAAAGAAATAATTTTGAGAGTGACAGCCAAGGATAGTCTATCCGTTTCAGAAGTCATATCTCAGTTGAAAGTGTCTTATGGTAATCGGTTCTCTAAAGTGTTTAAAACCATTACGGCTGATAACGGTTCTGAATTTGCTGACCTCGGCCTTAGTGTTGAAAAAGATCTAACAGAGGTTTATTTTACACACCCTTACACATCCTGTGAACGAGGAACCAACGAGCGTCATAATGGCCTTATTAGGCGCTTCATACCAAAGGGGAGACCCATTTCCTCTGTGGCAGACGAAACCATTACCTATGTTGAAAATTGGTGTAACCATCTTCCAAGGAAGATCCTCAATTATCGTACACCTGAGGAGTGTTTCCAAATAGAGTTAGCTGGCTTAGCTTCTTAACCTTAAGCCAGCTAACCCAAAGGGTTGGTTTTTAGCAACTTGACAAAGAGCCTCTGCGGGCATGGCTACCAGCCATGAAGCCAGGTATACGGTACTGGCTGGGCCAACCAGGCTACCATGCCCGCCACTCCACGTCAAGTCGCGCAGAGTGTCCCGATTCTACTTAATCATGGGTTATCTGGTCTTTCAATACTTGTTGCATTTAATATTGCAATTTAAGAACATATCATTTTTTAAGAATGGCTCTTTTTTTATAAAGAATCCCCCTCTATACAGACTCTTAAGAACATGAAAAATGTCTTTTTGTTATCAGTCTACGTCGGGGGATTCGGCCTATTTCAGAAAGTCGAAGAGCTCTTTTGTTTCTCCTTAATTTGGCTGTATTCAATAAGCAGGTTTTTAGCTGTTTCATATAAAAAATAAGCAGCTTTGATAATGGCCTTTTCATCAACAGTAAATGATGGATGATGCCAATCTTCGTTTCCGTTTGACCCGAAAAAGGCAAATGTTCCGGGAATTTGCTGTAAGTAGTAAGAGAAATCTTCTCCGGCCGTTGACGGTTCCGGATCAATGACATGAAGTGATAGATTTTCCGCTGATCGGCGTGCCGTTTCAGTCACCTTTTCATCATTGATGAGCGGAGGCGGTCCAGCAAACCAGCGAATCACAAATTCCTGTGAATAAACCTTCGCAATATGCTCCACCACTGTATAAAAGCGCTCTTTCACTTCTTCACGAATGACGGAATCAAATGTCCGGATTGTGCCATCAAGCGTTACATCCCCCGGAATGACATTCCATGTGCTGCCACCTTCTATTTTTGTCACGCTGACCACTGCGCTTTGAAAAGGTGATACATTCCGACTAACAATCGTTTGCAGAGCGGTAATAAGCTGTGCGGACGCGATAATAGGATCTTTTCCTTTATGCGGCAAGGCTGCATGAGACCCGGTCCCGCGAATGACCACTTGAAATCGATCAACCGCTGCCATCAATGGACCGTTTTTGAGCCCGACCGTCCCTACCGGCAAATCCGGTTTGTTATGAAGACCAATGATTGCATCGACGTTTTCAAGCTGACCGTCTTTGATTACCTTATCTGCACCTGCACCTGATTCCTCAGCCGGCTGAAAGAGAAGACGGATTGTTCCATTTAATTCTGACTGATGCTTTTTTAATAAATAAGCGGCACCAATGGCAGCCGCAGTATGAAAATCATGGCCACACGCATGCATTTTTCCTTTTATTTTGGACGAAAAGGGCAAACCTGTCTTTTCTTCAATTGGAAGTGCATCGATATCCGCGCGTACGGCAATCGTAGGCCCGAGTGTTTTCCCTTTTATGTCCGCAAAAACACCCGTTTTTAGCGAAGTTTCTCTGATGTCAATATCCTCTTCACGAAGCCACTTCTCGATCGATTTTGTCGTTTCAAACTCTTCTTTCGACAACTCCGGATATTGATGCAAATGGCGTCGGATCGCAATTAAGCGGTCTTCCAGACTAGATGGACTCATAAACGGATGCCTCCTTTTTAATATCAAATCGAAAGCACTTGACTAAAATATCATGGTTTTGAAAGTCCTTTGACTTATCTCGTTTAAATCCAAGCCATTCATACAACCGTATGGCTTTTTGCATTTTATCGCTTGAGTGCAAATACAAATTTGCCGCTCCTTTTGATTGCGCGTATCGAATACTCTCTTTCAACAATTTTTGTGCAATTCCATGTCCTCTTGCCTTCGGATGAACCGCCAACAGCCGTACGATTGGAGAAAAGATGTTCAGTTCCGGCCGGTCATACGCCTTTTCCGAGGACTCGAACAGCTGCAGCGTCCCGAGAATATCCTGCCCGCTTCTCGCCACCAAAATCCGATCCACATCCGGATTATCCACAGAAAACGCAATATGGTCTAAATATTCGGTCCAAACATCCGGATCTTGATATTCAGACTCATACTGGCGATAGCTATCAATTAGAAGCTGACGAACTACTTCTTTTTCTTCAACCAACATGTCACGTATCTGTACATTATGGA
This sequence comes from Bacillus sp. FSL W8-0223, assembly GCF_038006805.1. Classification (NCBI taxonomy): domain Bacteria; kingdom Bacillati; phylum Bacillota; class Bacilli; order Caryophanales; family Bacillaceae; genus Bacillus; species Bacillus sp. FSL W8-0223. The sequence continues at coordinate 860,545 of NZ_JBBOVX010000001.1, read as the reverse complement.
TCACGTTTACAATCCTTCCCTTCTTATTTAATGTGCTGTTTCCTGAAGCCAGCTGACAGACGGTTCCCCTGAAATCCGCTTTAAAAATTTTCGTGTCCGTTCTTCTTTCGGCTTTGTAAAAATCTCATAGGGCGAGCCTTTTTCTATAATCAATCCGCCATCCATAAACAACACTTGATCCGATACATCGCGGGCGAAATTCATTTCATGTGTCACAATAAGCATGGTAATCCCTTCATCGGCAATATCTTTAATGACAGCCAGCACTTCTCCGACAAGCTCAGGATCAAGCGCCGAAGTCGGTTCATCGAAAAGAATCACTTCCGGATTTAACGCAAGAGCACGAGCAATGCCGACACGTTGCTGCTGACCTCCCGAAAGTTGACTTGGAAAATAATTTAATTTATCCAATAATCCAACTTTTTCAAGCACCTGTTCGCTCCGTTCCCTCGCCTCCTTTTTATTCATTTTTTTAGCCACAATCAGTCCTTCTATTACATTTCCAAGGACTGTTTTATGAGCGAATAAATTATAATGTTGAAAAACCATCGCTGATTGTTTTCTTAATGAAAGAATTTCTTTTTTGTTTGCTTTTACTGCTTCAACCTTTACATCACCTACCTGAACGATTCCTTCATCCGGTTTTTCAAGAAAATTTATGCACCTTAACAGAGTCGTTTTCCCGGAACCGCTTGGACCTAGAATTGTGACGACTTTTCCTTTTTCGATAGTCAAATTTATCCCTTTTAAAACTTCATGATTCCCAAATGCTTTTTTTATACCGTGTAAATAAATCATCGAACCCCTCCCCTAGCATAGGATGTGGCTTTTTTCTCCAATAACAATGAAATCGATTCAACTAGAATTGTAACCACCCAATAAATGATTCCCGCTGCGATGTATGCTTCGAGGAACTTTAAATTATTTGATGCAACAATTTTTGCTGCTCCCGTCAATTCTTTTTCTGAAACTATAAAGGCAATAGAGGTTGTGTGCAAAAAACCGATAAAAATATTAGTAAAATTAGGAATGGATTGCGACAAAGCCTGTGGAAGAATAATGCGAACCATCATTTGAAACGTGCTCATACCAACTGAATACGCTGCTTCAGCCTGGCCTTTCGGAATAGAAATAATGCCTGAGCGAATGACTTCAGATAAGTAGGCGCAGGCACTTAATGAAAGAGCTGTCAGTACAAATACACTAACGGGAATAGATGAAATGGCTAATTTCGGAGCTGCCGCTTGGAGGAGCATCGGCAGCCCAAAATAAATGAGCATTATATGCATAATAATTGGAGTTCCTCGTAAAAACGAAACATATCCATTTGCAACAGCAGACAACCCCTTTACTTCATACACGCGAATAAGAGCTACAACCAGTCCAATGAAAAATCCAACAATAAGTGGTATGACTGTCAGCATCAAAGTTAGCGGAAGTGCTTTAATAATTTCCTTCAATGCCGTCCATATAAAAGGAATATCAATGACCAATTCCATCCCTCCTTTACACCGTTTTGGCTATACCGAAGAAACTTCCCCGGACTTATGTCGATTTACCCGTTTTTCAAACCAACGGAATATTTTTTCAAGAAGGACAACCACAATGTAATAAACAACTGAAAGTGAAATATATACTTCCAGTGCGTGAGTTGTGGAAGCAATCAATGTTTCTCCTCGCCCAACCATATCCATCACACCGATCGTAAAGGCTAAAGATGTATCTTTCAGCGAACTAATAACGGTGTTGGCAATATTCGGGAATGCAATACCAACGGCTTGAGGAACAATGATGCGGAAAAAATTTTGCGACTCACTCATCCCGACAGAATACGCAGCTTCCGTTTGTCCATAATCAACGGCTTGCACGGCTCCTCTAAATATTTCGGAAAAAACGGCGCCATTATTGAATGCATAAGCAACAATGACAGAATATAAAGGATCCACTTTTGACAAATCGATATTGATTAATTGAAATAATGAAGGGATACCGTAAAAAATCAAAAATAGCTGAATTAATATCGGTGTGCCACGAATAAAAGAAACATAGACGACCACCAGCTGCGACAAAATTGGAATGCGGAAAAGCCGCAAGATAGCGGCTATGATTCCTATAATGATTCCAAGTACAATAGAAACGGCTAAAATTTGAAGAGTGACACCCAAATATTGAATAAGCTGTGGTATAAAATCACCGACTAATGTAATGTCAAATGCTTTACCCAATCCTTAAATCCCTCCTTTTATTTCATCGTTCAAATTAAAACCCAACTGAGTAATCCGCTCCCAGCCATTTTTGGCTCAATTTTTTCACAACGCCTTCCTTCTTCAGTTCTCGAAGAGCTTCATCAACACGTTTTTGAAGTTTCGTTTCATCCTTTCTAAATAAGAAATACACTTTCGAGTCGGAAAGGGTATTGCCCACTACTTTTTCTTGTGCATCAGCTGATTTGTTCAAGAAATCAACGGCAAATGGTGTTGAAATGGTCGCATCTGCCCTTCCTGTACGTATTTGGTTGACTGTATCATCTGATCCTTGGCCAGAATACACTATATTAATGCCGGCATTATGATCTTTATTGTATTTTTCTAGAAAAACGGCCGCATTGCTTGTGGCACTTACGACGACTTTTTTACCTCTTAAATCTTTAATCGATTTAATATCGTTATTATCTTTATGAACCACCACTTTTAGAGGGAAAACATTATAAGGAACTTTGTTAAACAGGAACTTGGCTTTCCTCTCTTTATTTACTTCCATTTCATGGGCAATAAAATCAATTTTTCTTGTTTCAAGACTTAATAATAGATTAGAAAATTCCATCGTTTTAAATTTAAACTGATATTCAGGAAGTTTTTTGTCAATTTCACGAACGAGCTCTACATCATATCCAGTCAATTTTCCGTTTTTATCAAGGAAGCATATATTAGGAAACTGTGTTCCGGTACCAACGATGATGGTTTGTACCCCTTTTTTTGTATCTTTGGAACTCGAATCTGCATTGGCATCAGTTGATGAAACTGCTCCTTCTTTTGGCGAGCAAGCTCCCAGAAAAAATGTAAATAGCAATGTCACAATAAACCAGATCTTTTTCTTCATCCTCTTTCCTCCACTCACCATTTCTGCTCACAATCGGTTCTTAATAATTTTTGCCGAAAAGGGCAGTGTTAGCTCATTTTCTCGCATCGTTTGTTGTAAAAAACGGAAAACACTTGATGAAAGAACACACATCCTTTTTCAACAAACAGCAATCAAAAAGTAATAGATTGCCAACTGTAGTAAGCTAGTTTGATATAAAAAAATTTATATTGTACTCATGAATATGCCGGCACGCTTATAAAGCTTTATCGCAAAGACAGGCGCACATTTATTAATCATCATTAAACAAATTCATTTAGTCGGTTTTAAATCAAAAATGAAACATATGATTACTAATGAGTACTCAATGCTTTTTCAAGATTTGTGATCCCGATTTGCGTGATACCTTCGTACACGTCTCCACGACCGATTTCAACAATTGGTACATGGCGGATACCATATTTAATTTCTAAAATATCACGGAGTTCATCATGATTGGTTACATCCACCGTTTGATAACGAATACCTTTTTCTTCTAAAAATTGTTTTACTTCTTCACAATAACGACATCCTTCTTTTGCCCAAACCACTACTGATAACGCTTTCTCTCCCATTTATCGTTCCTCCCTAGTTAATAAAATGATTTTCTTTTTTGTTTGCATAGCGATTTTCTTTAAACGGCAGTCCTAAGTTTCCTCTTAATGTTTCACTTCTGTACTCCCTGCTGTAGTAGCCGCGTTCTTCCAAAATCGGAATGACGTGCCGGATAAAATCGGTTAAGCCGCTGCCAAGAACAGGCGGGCCAAAAATAAATCCATCCGCTCCATTTCCTTCCACCCAGGCAATCAATTGTTCGGCTACTTGCTCATACGTACCGAAAAAAACGCTTTTCGGTGTCGTAACTTGCAAGGCCACTTCTCGAAGCGTTAAGTTCTTTTCGCGGGCATTTTGCTTAATTTGATCGGTTGTCGACCGGAAGCTATTTTTCCCGACATCGCCTATATCAGGAAACGGCTCATCAAGCGGAAATACACTGAAATCGAAGTGATCAAAGTATCGTCCTAAATAATCGAGAGCTTCTTCAATCGACACAAGGTTTTGAATCGCTTCGTATTTTTCTTCCGCTTCTTCTATAGTTGCACCGACAATCGGATGAATCCCCGGGAAAATGAGAATCTCGTCTCTGCTCCGTCCGTTTGCTTCTGCCCGCAGTTTTACATCCTTATAAAAAGCTTGGGCCTGTTCGAGAGTTTCTGCATTGGTAAAAACAGCATCCGCCTCTTTTGCAGCCAAATTTTTACCGGCTTCAGAAGAACCTGCTTGGAATATGACGGGCTGCCCTTGACTCGAACGTTCAATATTTAACGGTCCTTCGACAGAAAAGAAACGACCTTTATGATTCAATACATGAACCTTATTTCGATCAAAAAACTGTCCGGTTTGCCGATTTCGTATAAAAGCATCGTCTTCCCATGAATCCCACAATCCTTTTACTACTTGCAAAAATTCTGCCGCTATCTCATATCGAAGAGAATGCGATGGATGTTCACCTTTATTGTAGTTCTTTGCAGATCCCTCTAAAGGAGAAGTGACAACATTCCATCCAGCACGCCCCCCGCTGATTTTATCCAGCGATGCTAACTGGCGGGCAACCGTAAATGGCTCACTGTAAGTGGTTGATATCGTACCGACCAGCCCTATTCTCGATGTTACTGACGCGAGAGAAGATAAGATGGTGATGGGTTCAAACCGATTCAAGAAATGAGGAATGGATTTTTCATTTATATATAGTCCATCAGCAACAAAAGCAAAAGAAAATCCGGCTTCTTCAGCTTGTCGAGTAATAGACTTGTAATACTGAAAGTTAACACTGGCATCTTTTGGAACACTTGGATCTTTCCAGGCGTTCATGTGACTTCCCGGGCCGTGCAACATAATCCCCAATTGAATCTGTTTTTTATGAGACATAAGTTTCACCCTCTTCTTCGGTTAAAGAGTTGTCATTCGAGCCGTTTGGACTTAACAGCTGAAAAGACCGAACCCGTTCTTCTACCTTTTGAACAGGGGAATGCAAAATAAATTCATCCACTTGATAGGATGCATGGAATTTATTTAAGACTTTTTTTACATAGACAGAGGTTCCGGCAATGATATAGCTCGCTTGTTCCTCTACTTCATAAGATTGCTCCGCTTGTTTGCCGAAAGCATGTGCTTGTTCCAATGTAGAAACCGTGACAATACGGCCGCTTTGCAGATGGACTTTATACATTTTTTGATCTTTCGCCAGTTCTTCGGCCTCTTTTTGCGAATCGGCAGCGACTGCTGCAAGGGATAGCAGAAAACGTCCGTCCTGATAGCCGTTGCGATAAACGTGCGCCGATTCTTCAAGCGCCTTTACGTCGCCATTAATAAACAAGGCGAATACAAAAGGAACTTGAAGGTCAGCTGCCAGCTGAGCGCTTCTGGGACTGGCCCCAAGTAAAAAAAGGTTGGGCTTTTCCGGCGGTATAGGTGTCGCTTCAATACCGGCGAGCGGATGATCTTCATCCACTGAATTTTCAATTAATTTTTTCAAAAAAAGAAATCTTTCTTCAAAATCTTGTCCGTCATTCACGGTGCCAAACTGCAACGCCTTTGTCGATAACGGCAGGCCGCCCGGAGCCTTCCCGATCCCAAGATCGACTCTTCCGGGAGCAAGAGTAGACAAAACATGAAAATTTTCCGCAACTTTAAAAGGACTATAATGTTGAAGCATGACTCCTCCTGATCCGATGCGAATCGACTTCGTTCTGGCAAGCAAATATGACATTAAAACTTCCGGAGACGACCCCGCTACCTGTTCCGAATGATGATGCTCTGACACCCAGAAGCGCGAGTAACCCCATTCTTCTGCTTTTTGGGCCAGGCGAACGGTTTGCTGCAAAGCGTCAACAGCTGAAGAGCCTTCAAGGATCGGGCTTTGATCTAACAATCCAAGCTGATAACTCATATCCATTTTCCTCCTGTTTTTATTCTTAGTTTACAGGTGTGATTAATTTGTTTTATTTGTTGGTATTTATCCTATCATCGGAAATAGCGAAAAAGCAATACTTCAAGCGATAGAAAGATTTAAGCGATCCATTAATAAAATTTATCAATTTGTTTGAGAGAATGATGAAACAGCATTCTTTTCAAATTGTTCAATCGACAAAAGAATGTCATTCCATAAAAAAGGAGGCTCCGGTCCATAATATGTTCCATGAATATGCTGTTTCAGCATCATCAAATGATCGACATTGACTTCCACCAGCTGGCCTGTTTCCAGTTCATGTTTAACGCATAAATATGGCAGAAATCCGAACCCGTTGCCGCTTTGAATGAGTGATTTTGCCACTTCAAGATGATCCACGTGAAATTCAATTCGCGGTTCCACGTTCGCCACTTCAAAAATTTTGTGAACACGATTCCAGTCGAACGCTCCGCATTCAAAAAAGACCATTGGTTCAAGAGCCAATTGCTGTGCGGATAACTTTGACTGAAACTGAAAAGGATGTCCCGGCTTTACGACAAGCCGTATTGAATTGTCAAGAAGCGGTTGATGCTGCAATGCTTGATGCGACACTTCTTTCATGAACGCCACATCAATCTGCTTTTGGAGCAGCTTATCTACTAGCACCTCGTTAGACGCTGAAATAAATTTAAACCGGAGTTCCGGATGTGCTTTTTTCCAAAGCGGCAGTGCAATGGGGATAAAATATTGAGATGTAATGATATTGGCCCCAATGACTACCTCTTCCTGATCCGCTCTTTTTTTCAATAGTTTTTTTCCTTGCTGAAAAGTGCGAATAATCTGCTCAGCATACGGAATAAACATTTCCCCCTTTTCCGTCAGCTTGATGCCTCTACCCTCCCGTTCAAACAGTTCTGTATCCAATTCTCGTTCCAATGCTTTGATCCGCGCCGTAACCGTTGGCTGTGATAAAAACAAAGCGTTCGCTGCTTTATGAATGCTGTTAAAATGGACGACATACATAAAAGCTTCAATGTGATCAATGTTCATCTTCTCCACCCCTTTTTTAATAAAAAATAAAAAGCTCCCGAACATAGATGCATCAGGAGTTATTGAACGCCAACTCTACGTTATTTTGTTTTTTTATTTTAATCATATTATTCCGATTAGTAAAGTATATTTTAAAAAATTTAATAAATAGAGCAAATTCAGTTAATTGAAACGTCAGATATTTATACTTTATTCCAACCTATAAAAGTACCTCCCCCTTTAATACATACGCCTTTGACTCTTTGCTCTTTTTTTTGATTACGAGAACCGATGTTTTGCTGATATCCGTTTCACCAAAAAGCTTAAAATCCTCATCAATTGAGCTTAAATGTATATTTTAGGAGAAATAAACCTTCATGCGATTACAAAAGCGATTTTTACCGCCCTCTGCAAAAGAAAAAACAGGCCTTTATCCAACCTGTCATCGAATGAACGTTCATATTAGGGAATTTCATTTCGTGGCTGAAAAGATTCAACCCCAACATTTAGTATAGAACCGGAATTTTAAGAGACTAAGAAATAAAGCTTTATGTTCACTCATCTAGTCAACTACAAAAAAGGGGGCACTTCGATAAGTGTATTCCAACAATTGACATAGAGCCAAATATAAAAACAAGGGGTTCCACATAGCGGAACCCCTTATCTCTATATTCGATGCCGATGGTGGGAGTCGAACCCACACTCCACAAGGGAACACGATTTTGAGTCGTGCGCGTCTGCCAATTCCGCCACATCGGCTTATTGTATGGAGGCGGCAACCGGATTCGAACCGGTGATAAAGGTTTTGCAGACCTCTGCCTTACCACTTGGCTATGCCGCCTTCATTGGAGCGGAAGACGGGACTCGAACCCGCGACCCCCACCTTGGCAAGGTGGTGTTCTACCACTGAACTACTTCCGCGTACTGGGCTAGCTGGATTCGAACCAGCGCATGACGGAGTCAAAGTCCGTTGCCTTACCGCTTGGCTATAGCCCAATGATTCCTTTTAATATGGGGCGACTAGTGGGAATCGAACCCACGAATGTCGGAGCCACAATCCGATGCGTTAACCACTTCGCCATAGCCGCCATTATAATATGGCAGGGGCAGTAGGAATCGAACCCACACCGGAGGTTTTGGAGACCTCTGTTCTACCGTTAAACTATGCCCCTATGAATGGTGGAGGGGGACGGATTCGAACCGCCGAACCCTGAGGGAGCGGATTTACAGTCCGCCGCGTTTAGCCACTTCGCTACCCCTCCACTGATGCCGGCTGTAGGACTTGAACCCACAACCTACTGATTACAAGTCAGTTGCTCTACCAATTGAGCTAAGCCGGCAACATGGTGGCTCGGGACGGAATCGAACCGCCGACACAAGGATTTTCAGTCCTTTGCTCTACCGACTGAGCTACCGAGCCGATGATTTCATGGCGGTCCCGACGGGAATCGAACCCGCGATCTCCTGCGTGACAGGCAGGCGTGATAACCGCTACACTACGGGACCATTGTTTTAAGATATGCTGACACGTTGATTATGTATGAAAGAAATACTATGTCATTCAATTGCGGGGGCAGGATTTGAACCTGCGACCTTCGGGTTATGAGCCCGACGAGCTACCAGACTGCTCCACCCCGCGACGATATAGATGGTGGAGGTTGACGGGATCGAACCGCCGACCCCTTGCTTGTAAGGCAAGTGCTCTCCCAGCTGAGCTAAACCTCCATTGAGGATGACCCGTACGGGATTCGAACCCGTGTTACCGCCGTGAAAGGGCGGTGTCTTAACCACTTGACCAACGGGCCAACTTATAATGGCGGAGAGCAAGGGATTCGAACCCTTGAGACAGCGTTAACCGTCTACACGATTTCCAATCGTGCTCCTTCGACCACTCGGACAGCTCTCCATATGGCTCCGCAGGTAGGATTCGAACCTACGACCGATCGGTTAACAGCCGATTGCTCTACCACTGAGCTACTGCGGAATAATATCGTCCGGCAACGTCCTACTCTCGCAAGGGGAATCCCCTCACTACCATCGGCGCTGAAGAGCTTAACTTCCGTGTTCGGTATGGGAACGGGTGTGACCTCTTCGCCATTATCACCGGACAAACACCATTTATTATCTTAAGCGAATTTTATTTAATTTTCAATAGGAATTTTAAATAATTTATAGGTCTTTTTATAAAGCGTTATCAAGATATCTTCCTTCAAAACTAGATAGAAGAAGCAGTTTCACCGATTTCGCGCTTTCTTTTGGTTAAGTCCTCGATCGATTAGTATCCGTCAGCTCCACGTGTCACCACGCTTCCACCTCGGACCTATCTACCTGATCATCTTTCAGGGATCTTACTTTCCGAAGAAATGGGAAATCTCATCTTGAGGGGGGCTTCATGCTTAGATGCTTTCAGCACTTATCCCTTCCGCACATAGCTACCCAGCGATGCCTCTGGCGAGACAACTGGTACACCAGCGGTGCGTCCATCCCGGTCCTCTCGTACTAAGGACAGCTCCTCTCAAATTTCCTGCGCCCGCGACGGATAGGGACCGAACTGTCTCACGACGTTCTGAACCCAGCTCGCGTACCGCTTTAATGGGCGAACAGCCCAACCCTTGGGACCGACTACAGCCCCAGGATGCGATGAGCCGACATCGAGGTGCCAAACCTCCCCGTCGATGTGGACTCTTGGGGGAGATAAGCCTGTTATCCCCGGGGTAGCTTTTATCCGTTGAGCGATGGCCCTTCCATACGGAACCACCGGATCACTAAGCCCGACTTTCGTCCCTGCTCGACTTGTAGGTCTCGCAGTCAAGCTCCCTTCTGCCTTTGCACTCTGCGAATGATTTCCAACCATTCTGAGGGAACCTTTGGGCGCCTCCGTTACCTTTTAGGAGGCGACCGCCCCAGTCAAACTGCCCACCTGACACTGTCTCCCACCCCGATCAGGGGTGCGGGTTAGAATTTCAGTACAGCCAGGGTAGTATCCCACCGGCGCCTCCACCGAAGCTGGCGCTCCGGTTTCCAAGGCTCCTACCTATCCTGTACAAGCTGTACCAAAATTCAATATCAGGCTGCAGTAAAGCTCCACGGGGTCTTTCCGTCCTGTCGCGGGTAACCTGCATCTTCACAGGTACTATAATTTCACCGAGTCTCTCGTTGAGACAGTGCCCAGATCGTTACGCCTTTCGTGCGGGTCAGAACTTACCTGACAAGGAATTTCGCTACCTTAGGACCGTTATAGTTACGGCCGCCGTTTACTGGGGCTTCGGTTCGCACCTTCAAGCAAAGCTTTAAGCGCTCCCCTTAACCTTCCAGCACCGGGCAGGCGTCAGCCCCTATACTTCGCCTTACGGCTTCGCAGAGACCTGTGTTTTTGCTAAACAGTCGCCTGGGCCTATTCACTGCGGCTTCTCGGGGCTATGCACCCCAAAAAGCACCCCTTCTCCCGAAGTTACGGGGTCATTTTGCCGAGTTCCTTAACGAGAGTTCTCTCGCACACCTTAGGATTCTCTCCTCGCCTACCTGTGTCGGTTTGCGGTACGGGCACCTTTTTCCTCGCTAGAGGCTTTTCTTGGCAGTGTGGAATCAGGAACTTCGGTACTATATTTCCCTCGCCGTCACAGCTTGAGGTTAGTGGCAACGGGATTTGCCTCGCTGCCCCTCTTACTGCTTGGACGCACATCCAGCAGTGCGCTTACCCTATCCTCCTGCGTCCCCCCATCGCTCAAACGGAAAAGAGGTGGTACAGGAATATCAACCTGTTGTCCATCGCCTACGCCTGTCGGCCTCGGCTTAGGTCCCGACTAACCCTGAGAGGACGAGCCTTCCTCAGGAAACCTTAGGCATTCGGTGGAAGGGATTCTCACCCTTCTTTCGCTACTCATACCGGCATTCTCACTTCTAAGCGCTCCACCAGTCCTTCCGGTCTGGCTTCTCTGCCCTTAGAACGCTCTCCTACCGCGGACACCCGAAGGTGTCCACCCGCAGCTTCGGTGATACGTTTAGCCCCGGTACATTTTCGGCGCAGAATCACTCGACCAGTGAGCTATTACGCACTCTTTAAATGGTGGCTGCTTCTAAGCCAACATCCTGGTTGTCTAAGCAATTCCACATCCTTTTCCACTTAACGTATACTTTGGGACCTTAGCTGGCGGTCTGGGCTGTTTCCCTTTTGACCACGGATCTTATCACTCGCAGTCTGACTCCCAAGGATAAGTCGCTGGCATTCGGAGTTTGTCTGAATTCGGTAACCCGATGAGGGCCCCTAGTCCAAACAGTGCTCTACCTCCAAGACTCTTTCCTTGAGGCTAGCCCTAAAGCTATTTCGGAGAGAACCAGCTATCTCCAAGTTCGATTGGAATTTCACCCCTACCCACACCTCATCCCCGCACTTTTCAACGTGCGTGGGTTCGGGCCTCCAGTAAGTGTTACCTCACCTTCACCCTGGACATGGGTAGATCACCTGGTTTCGGGTCTGCGACCCCATACTCATGCGCCCTGTTCAGACTCGCTTTCGCTGCGGCTCCGTCTTTCCGACTTAACCTCGCATGAGATCGCAACTCGCCGGTTCATTCTACAAAAGGCACGCCATCACCCGTAAACGGGCTCTGACTACTTGTAGGCACACGGTTTCAGGTTCTCTTTCACTCCCCTCCCGGGGTGCTTTTCACCTTTCCCTCACGGTACTGGTTCACTATCGGTCACTAGGGAGTATTTAGCCTTGGGAGATGGTCCTCCCAGCTTCCGACGGGATTCCTCGTGTCCCGCCGTACTCAGGATCCACCAGGGAGGGAACGAAGTTTCGACTACAGGGTTGTTACCTTCTCTGACGGGCCTTTCCAGACCTCTTCGTCTACCTCGTTCCTTTGTGACTCCACGATTGGTGTCCTACAACCCCAGAAGGCAAGCCTTCTGGTTTGGGCTGTTCCCGTTTCGCTCGCCGCTACTCAGGGAATCGCTGTTGCTTTCTCTTCCTCCGGGTACTTAGATGTTTCAGTTCCCCGGGTTGCCTTCCTTACCCTATGGATTCAGGCAAGGATGCTGCCCCATTACGGGCAGCGGGTTTCCCCATTCGGAAATCTCCGGATCAACGCTTACGTACAGCTCCCCGGAGCTTTTCGGAGTTAGTCCCGTCCTTCATCGGCTCCTAGTGCCAAGGCATCCACCGTGCGCCCTTTCTAACTTAACCATGTTGGTTTTATCCTAGATGGCGATACTCGGTTTATGCTGCTTCTTTTTTCTATCTAGTTTTCAAGGAACAACTTGGAAGGATGAAATCCTTCAAAACTGAACAAAACGAAAGCGTACAATTGATATCTGTCCAGCTCCGGCTCCTAGGTGCTCGAGGTCACAATCCATCTTGCTGCGGTGGTTGAAATACTACCTCCTCGCAAGCTGTCTTGTGCTTGTCGCACCTGAACAGTCGCCTCTGCTTTTCTTCTTCCTTAGAAAGGAGGTGATCCAGCCGCACCTTCCGATACGGCTACCTTGTTACGACTTCACCCCAATCATCTGCCCCACCTTCGGCGGCTGGCTCCCGTAAGGGTTACCTCACCGACTTCGGGTGTTGCAAACTCTCGTGGTGTGACGGGCGGTGTGTACAAGGCCCGGGAACGTATTCACCGCGGCATGCTGATCCGCGATTACTAGCGATTCCGGCTTCATGCAGGCGAGTTGCAGCCTGCAATCCGAACTGAGAATGGTTTTTTGGGATTAGCTCCACCTCGCGGTTTCGCGACCCTTTGTACCATCCATTGTAGCACGTGTGTAGCCCAGGTCATAAGGGGCATGATGATTTGACGTCATCCCCACCTTCCTCCGGTTTGTCACCGGCAGTCACCTTAGAGTGCCCAACTGAATGCTGGCAACTAAGGTCAAGGGTTGCGCTCGTTGCGGGACTTAACCCAACATCTCACGACACGAGCTGACGACAACCATGCACCACCTGTCACTCCGTCCCCCGAAGGGGAACCCTCTATCTCTAGAGGTAGCGAAGGATGTCAAGACCTGGTAAGGTTCTTCGCGTTGCTTCGAATTAAACCACATGCTCCACCGCTTGTGCGGGCCCCCGTCAATTCCTTTGAGTTTCAGCCTTGCGGCCGTACTCCCCAGGCGGAGTGCTTAATGCGTTAGCTGCAGCACTAAAGGGTGGAAGCCCTCTAACACTTAGCACTCATCGTTTACGGCGTGGACTACCAGGGTATCTAATCCTGTTCGCTCCCCACGCTTTCGCGCCTCAGCGTCAGTTACAGACCAGAGAGCCGCCTTCGCCACTGGTGTTCCTCCACATCTCTACGCATTTCACCGCTACACGTGGAATTCCGCTCTCCTCTTCTGCACTCAAGTCTCCCAGTTTCCAATGACCCTCCACGGTTGAGCCGTGGGCTTTCACATCAGACTTAAGAGACCGCCTGCGCGCGCTTTACGCCCAATAATTCCGGACAACGCTTGCCACCTACGTATTACCGCGGCTGCTGGCACGTAGTTAGCCGTGGCTTTCTGGTCAGGTACCGTCAAGGTACCGCCCTGTTCGAACGGTACTTGTTCTTCCCTGACAACAGAGCTTTACGATCCGAAGACCTTCTTCGCTCACGCGGCGTTGCTCCGTCAGACTTTCGTCCATTGCGGAAGATTCCCTACTGCTGCCTCCCGTAGGAGTCTGGGCCGTGTCTCAGTCCCAGTGTGGCCGATCACCCTCTCAGGTCGGCTACGCATCGTCGCCTTGGTGAGCCGTTACCTCACCAACTAGCTAATGCGCCGCGGGCCCATCTGCAAGCGGCAGCTTGCGCCGCCTTTCAACCTTCCTTCATGCGAAGGAAGATATTATCCGGTATTAGCCCCGGTTTCCCGGAGTTATCCCCGTCTTGCAGGCAGGTTGCCCACGTGTTACTCACCCGTCCGCCGCTAACTTTCAAAAAGCAAGCTTCTTGAAAGTCCGCTCGACTTGCATGTATTAGGCACGCCGCCAGCGTTCGTCCTGAGCCAGGATCAAACTCTCCAAAAGAAATTTGACTTGGCTTGTTTCGATTGAAACATTGGTTTACGCTTCGTTTTGTTCAGTTTTCAAGGATCCATCTAATGATAGCGACTTTTCAATAATATCATACAACTAAAGTCACTGTCAATATTTTTTTGAGCCGCTGCTGTTTTCAATCACATCCAGCAGCGACGTTTATTACTATAACAAGAAAACATAATTACGTCAATCACTTTTTTTGTTTTTATGAAAAAATTTTATAGAATCGATGATAAATATGAATTCCTTTCGTTTCTGCCTGAACAATCCGCACATAATTTTGATGAATTAAATACTCCAAGAGGGTTTCCAAATCGATAGCGTAATATTTTACTTCCGGATGGTTTATCAAATCATCAATAGACCAGTAGTCTTTTTTTCTTAAAACATTTAGAAAATGAGAAACACCGGATTCCGTATGCGAATGAATAAGAAATTCACTCGCCAAGAAAAGAAGTTCCAACCGTTTTTCTATATTTTCGTTGCTGGTCAGCAGTTCTTCGTATAGTTTGTAAATTTCAGGATTCAATTGTTTCACTTGATCCCACATTGTCTGCTCCGGTTGAAATCCTTTTTCGATGATCGTCAAGCATGCTAAATGATAAAGAGAGCGGGAAATATGATGATATGCATCCATGTAATGCCCGTTATGAAAAAATGCTTTTCCATCTGTGTAGGACTTGATAATCTTTGAAAATTCAATCGCCATTTTCAAATTTCTTTCATTGGCAGAAGGTTCTCGCAACTCATTTTTCAATCGATGAACATAGTCGTTCCGGTCAAACACAATTTTCCCATCGGAAAGCCAGTTCAATATTTTTCGATTCGTTCCTAAAAGAAGCCATTCCTTCAACTGCTCTTCGTCCACAATATAGAGAGCGGCTTTCTTATCTTGATATGCATAATGTTTAACCAGCAAATTTTTTTCGACTTCTTTTGCAATTACTAATAAAATGTTGTCAAATGTTTCTTCTTGATAATTCCATCCTTCTCTTTTTTCGATGGATAAAATGCCAAGCGTATTTTTTGAGCTCGCTCTCTCTTGATAAATGGGCCGAAGGATATCCTCCATAAAAAATTCCTCCATTAAATTTTTTCATTCTACCAATTTCGACAAAAACTGCTGATTTTCCTTCTATTCCTTTTAAAACATTAACCGACTTCAAAGCGTAAAGTATGATATAGTTACGTTAGGAGGGGATGGGATGGCCAAAAATTATAAAAGTAAGATTAACCGTATTCGAACTTTTGCACTTTCGTTAATTTTTATCGGTTTTTTGATAATGTACATAGGTTTATTTTTTCGAAATCATCCATTGATCATGACGATTTTTATGATGCTGGGATTTTTAAGCATTATGGCGAGTGTCGTTGTGTATTTTTGGATTGGAATGCTTTCGACAAGGGCGGTTGTGGTGGTTTGTCCAAACTGTAGAAAACAAACAAAAATGCTTGGCAGAGTAGATATGTGCATGTATTGCCGAGAGCCCCTTACGCTCGATCCTTCTTTGGAGGGCAAAGAGTTTAATGAGGAGTACAATCGAAAAAAACGAAATAAATAGCAAAAAAAGAATTGTTCCTTTTTAGAACAATTCTTTTTAATGAACTTCTTTTTTGGCACTGCATTCCGGACAAATCCCATAAATCTCCATCCGATGGTGACTAACTTTAAAACCAGTAACATGCGAAGCAAATTGTTCAACCTCGTCCAGTCCTGGATAGTGAAAATCGACAATTTTGCCGCACTCTTCACAAATGACATGGTAATGGTCAGTTGTTACAAAATCAAATCTGCTGGATGAATCGCCATAGGTCAGCTCTTTCACTAATCCAACTTCACGAAATACTCGCAAATTATTATAAACGGTTGCCACACTCATATTGGGAAATTTACCTTCTAACGCTTTATAAATTTCATCCGCAGTTGGGTGTGACATGGATTGGACCAGGTATTCAAGTATTGCATGACGCTGAGGAGTTATACGTACTCCAGAATCTTTTAACGTTTCTAAAGCTTCTTTAAGATGTTCCTGCGCCACCGTCATGCACCTCACTTTAACATAAAAATCGTTCTCAATTTGTAATCTTTATAATAAGTGTACTAATGAAATAGTGATTTTGTCAATGTTTTCAATCCAAAATTCTCATGATTCTATAGAAAGTTTCTTCTCTTTTTGCCCAAGTTTAGCGTTTATATATCTTGCTGCGACAAACAATAGATCGGAAAGTCGATTTAAATAAGCCAGAACAAGAGGATTTACCTTTTCTACTTTTACCGCTTTTCGTTCCGCTCTTCTGACAACAGAACGGGCTGCATGAAGCGCGGCTCCCGCGGGATGGCCCCCGGGCAAAATAAAATTATTTAATGGTTCCAATTTCCCATCCCATTGATCAATCATCTTTTCGAGAAATTGGATATTATTTTCTTTTAATTTCCACTTCACTTCTTTTTCGGGAGGAGTAGCCAATTCTGCACCAACGTAAAAAAGTTCTGTTTGAATTTGCTGTAAAACATTTGCTACTTCTTCTTTTCCGTCAAATGATTCATGCACGAAATAGCTAAGCGATAAACCAATGAGCGTATTCGCCTCATCGCATGTCCCATATGCTTCTACGCGGGCATCGGTTTTTGAAACTCTTTGCCCGTAGATAAGCGAAGTTGTCCCTTTATCTCCTGTCTTCGTATAAATTTTCAACGCTAGTACCCCCTGTCCAGATCGACCACATTCCAAAAATCTTTTCTTCCTGTAATATATGTAGATAAGTTGTGTTTTAATATTTCAAACGCTCTTGGCAAGTAATTTTTCGACATCGCTGATATATGCGGCGTTACCGTAATATTATTCAATGTCCAAAATTCATGTTCCGGGGGAAGGGGTTCTTTTTCAAAAACGTCCAAATAAATATGGGCCACTTGATTCTGTTTTGCAGCATTTAACAACACTTTTTCTTCTACAAGGTCTCCCCGCCCGATATTGATAAAGACAGCTGTGTCTTTCATGGTTTGAAAGTGATTTTCCCTTAAAAGATAACGGGTTTCCGGCGTGCTTGGAAGGACAGAGACAATGAAATCGGCCGTGCCAAGCGCAATGTTCCAATCTTGAAACGTATAGATGCGATCAAAATAGTCCACTGGTTTCCCGCTTCGATTAACTCCGCTTGTTTTCATTCGAAATGCTTTGGAAAGCCTGCCAATTTCGCTTCCGATGGCACCCGTCCCCAATACAAGCACTTCTTTTTCCGCCAATTCTTGCAAAGGCAGTTTTTTATTCCAAAATTTTTGTTTTTCGAAATCAGCGAGCTCAGGGTATCTTTTAACATGTTGGAGCATGAGACCTAATGTGAATTCAGCCATTGGGATTTTATGAATTCCCCTGGCATTTGTCACGAGGATATTCTTTGCTTTGATAGCTTGAAACGGCATTTTTTCAAGGCCTGCCGAACAAACCATAATCCATCGTAGACGCGGCGATGAATGAATGATTTTTTCTGACAAATCTTCGCCGTATGTGACGATGACTTCAGCATTTTTCCATTCCGCTTCAGAAATTTTTCGATAAAATTGAAAATGACAATCGGGAAATTCATTGATTAATTGTTCTCTTAAATCAGCCGGCGGAAAAAATGAAAAAACAACTTCCACTTTTTTTGCTCCTCTCCACTTGATTTTGTCTATTCCGTTATGGAAATTTTAGATTTCTTATCGTTAATTGGCCTCCACGCCCATTTTACCATGATTTACTGGAAGAAAATACAAATAAGAAAAGCGCTGAAGCAAATTTGTAAGAATAGCTGCTTTCTCCCGATATTTTTGTTCAAAGAAAAATGGACCGGTGGATCCGGCCCTAAACATTTATTTCATGAGGAGGTATGCCCTTACTTTACAGTATGTTTTAATCTACATAATGCATGGACAATTGCCTTCTCATTCTAAAAATAGGCTACGAGAGCTCATTTTTAATAAATTCCAGCGCTTCTTCAACATGTCCTTTTACTTTTACTTTTCTCCATTCTTTTGCAAGTCTTCCTTGTTGATCAATAACAAATGTCGAACGCTCGATTCCCATATATTCTTTTCCGAAATTCTTTTTTAACTTCCAAACGCCATAAAGTTCGCATACTTGATGGTCTTCATCGGCCAACAGCAAAAAAGGCAAATCGTACTTTTCAATAAATTTTTTATGTTTGTCCAAAGAATCCGTGCTAATTCCCAGAATCACGGCATTCAATTTGGAAAATTCATCATGATAATCCCGAAAGTCACACGCTTCTGTCGTGCAGCCGGGAGTCATATCTTTCGGATAAAAATACAGCACCACATTTTTCCCTTTGAAATTCGATAATTTTACCTTTTCGCCATTGCTGGCCGGAAGTTCAAAATCAGGAGCCGCTTCACCTATTGCCAATGTCATATGTAATCCCTCCATTCGTTTTGAACTTAGCGTATCCAATTTTAAAATAATTTGCAATTGAATTTATCCCGCAAATCTCCTTTCTTGACGGGGGAAACGTCTCCTATTCATCCAATTAGTCCTACTAACCATCCGCTCGGCTGATGGAAGTTTCACATTATTTCTCCCAATCAATGAAAGTTTTCACGACAAAAGCTGCCGGAATGGTATAACCCAGCCATGCCTCCACTAGCGCAATCCAGCGCCCTACACCGTTTGGAACTAAATCTCCGTAACCGACTGTGAACAACGTAATACCGCTGAAATAAAGAGAGGTATGGAGCTTTTCGAAAAAACTTTCGCTGTACGTTCCTTTTCCGGTCAAAATGGCATAACCTTGCATTTCTAAAAGCAAATAAAGAAGGCCAAAACCGATCATGATCGTCACATATAATAATCCCAATAAGAGAAAGTTTTCAAAAGACAATTTTTTATACTTCCATCTAGAAGGAACAAACAATTCGCGCAAACTTAGTGTCATACAAATAATCACTGCGGCCATTAATAAATACGGCATCCGATAACCCTCCTGTTACCTTTCACCGACCGATAGAATGTTATTAAAACGAAAAGAAGAAGATAAAGAGTGATCCTGAAACGCTTGCCGCTGAAAATTTCATTTTTATGAAAATGGGTAGGAAATATGTAATAATATATATGAAACACTTAATATTAGTTATGACACGGCAGGAGGAATACTTTTATGGACTTTACCCATTCAGAACGTTTACATAAAGAAGCGCTGGAACATATCGTCGGCGGCGTTAACAGTCCGTCCCGCTCCTATAAAGCAGTTGGCGGTGGAGCACCTGTTGCGATGGAAAAAGCAAAGGGCGCTTATTTTTGGGATGTTGACGGCAATAAATATATTGATTATTTGGCAGCCTACGGTCCTATCATTACAGGACATGCCCACCCCCATATTACCGAAGCGATTCAAAAAGCAGCGGAAAATGGGGTTTTATACGGAACGCCGACTCCTTTTGAAGTGAAATTTGCCAAAATGTTAAAAGAAGCCATACCTTCGCTGGAAAAAGTTCGTTTTGTCAACAGCGGAACCGAAGCTGTGATGACCACGATCCGCGTCGCAAGAGCCTACACCGGAAGAACCAAAATTATAAAGTTCGAAGGATGTTATCACGGACATTCTGATTTAGTGCTAGTAGCGGCAGGATCAGGGCCTTCTACTTTAGGAACACCTGATTCAGCGGGCGTTCCGGAAAGCATCGCAAAAGAAGTCATTACCGTTCCATACAATGATGTCGCATCGTTCCGTGAAGCCATTGATAAATGGGGCAATGAAGTAGCAGCTGTATTAGTTGAACCGATTGTCGGAAACTTTGGTATCGTAGAGCCGAAGCCGGGATTTTTAGAACAAGTGAAAGAATTAACGCACAAAGCAGGCGCTCTGCTTATATTCGATGAAGTCATTACGGCATTCCGCTTTATGTACGGGGGAGCTCAAGATTTGCTGGGAGTCATTCCTGATTTAACAGCCATGGGAAAAATTATCGGCGGAGGCCTTCCAATTGGCGCTTACGGCGGAAGAGTGGATATCATGGAAAAAGTAGCTCCTCTCGGTCCAGCTTATCAAGCAGGAACGATGGCCGGAAATCCAGCTTCTATTTTGGCGGGAATTGCCTGCTTGGAAGTATTAAAGCAAGACGGTGTCTATGAATACCTCGATCGGCTCGGGGCTATGTTGGAAGAAGGAATCTTAAAAGCAGCACAAACGTATCAAATCCCGATTACGATTAACCGTTTAAAAGGTGCGCTTACGGTATACTTTACAGATGAAAAAGTCGAAAACTATACTCAAGCGCAAGCAAGCGACGGTGAACGGTTTGCCCGCTTTTTCAAACTGATGCTTCATCAAGGCATTAACCTAGCTCCTTCCAAATATGAAGCTTGGTTTATTACTCTCGCCCATACGGAAGAAGATATTCGGACAACCATCCAAGCAGTAGAGCGAGCTTTTGAAAAAATGTCTCAAGAAATAAAATAATATCCAACTGGTAGTTTCATGTTGAAACGACTATCATGTTTGCAAGCGTCCTTTGACAGGGCGCTTTTTCTTATCCCCCGTAAAAAAACGGTATTCTCAGCTATTTGCCAACGGAGGTCAAGGGCAAATCGCCAGTAAATTTATTCAGTTTTAAATAGACGCTAATTCCATTTACTCCATTAAGGTTCAAAAAAATCTTCTGCTCCCGTCTTGACCGTTCCTTTTAATCATCTCGCCGTTTTTCGCTTTGTTTTACTTATCTTTAGAAAACAAGAATGACCAATTCATGAAAAGCAAAAACTGGATAAAATTTTATTTTTCAAAAAAGGCTACATCTCTTGATATTCTTATTTTTCCATTGTATAGTACAATAATGTTTCAGACGATCCATCACAAAAAAGGACATTCAAAGTAGGGATAAATAGAGAAAATCAAACATCATATAAAAAGGGAGATAATATCATTCCCAGGTCAGCGTTTGACGTTTTGAAGCCATTTTCATTACATGTAAAAACTTAAGAAAGGAAAAATGCGCTATGAAGCTTGGTGCCCGCATATTAAAAACAGGAATTGCGATTGTCCTTGCGTTGGCCATTGCTCGCGCTCTTCAATTGCCATCTCCTGTTTTTGCCGGAATACAAGCCGTTTTTGCAATACAGCCAACTATTTATCGATCTTATAAAACCATTGTCGAACAAGTTCAAGGAAATGCGATTGGTGCTGCCATTGCCATTCTGACTGTCGTTTTCTTCGGCAACCATATCGTATTTGTCGGTCTGGCTTCTATTGTCGCGATTCTCATTATTTTAAAATTAAAACTTGATAATACGGTCGGTTTGGCACTAGTGACTATTATCGCGATTATGGAAGTTCAAAACGAACAGTTTATCCAATTTGCTCTCCTCCGTTTTGGAACCATTATGCTTGGAATTTTAGCCGCTTTTGTCGTCAATTTAATTTTTATGCCGCCCAAATATGAGACGAAACTTTTTTTGCATATAAACAACGTGACAGAGGACATTTTGAAATGGATTCGCTTGAGCACTCGAAATGCCTCTGACTATCAACTGTTGAAACTCGACATATCCAAGATTAGCGAGCGATTATACAAAACGGACGAGTTATATAAATTGTACAAAGAAGACAGAAATACATTTAAAATCAGCCATACTGCGAAAAATCGCCGACTTGTGATTTACAGGCAAATGATCATTGCTGTCAAAAAAAGCTTTGAGATTTTAAAACGGCTTCACCATTATGAAAATGAAATCCAGCAGCTTCCAGAGGAACTTCAAAAAAGAATTCAAGAAATGCTCGATGCGTTAATCAGCTACCATGAGCAAATATTATTGAAGTTTGTTGGAAAAGCGAAGAAAAAAACGGAGCTGGAAGAAGTCCATGATGTGTATTTAAACCGCAAGGAATTTATGGATGCATTTTTAGACGAAATTATTGAAGAGTACTCCGGAAGCAAGGATACCCAATCCTTCCATTTGCTCTACATCGTCACCTCCATCTTAGAGTATGGCGAACAAGTGGAGCATCTGGATATGCTGATTCACAGCTTCCAAAGTTTTCATAAGTCGGAAAATGAAGTGAAAATAAAAGAAGAAAACGAGTAAAAGTCAGGAAGAAACGAAATATTCTCTCCTGACTTTTTCTTTTTTTGTTTCAAAAAGTCCTTCTGTATCCCATGATTACGTTCTAATTCAGCTGTTGCACTTGAAAGAGTTTATAGTAGCTCCCTTGTTTTGCCATAAGTTCTTCGTGAGTGCCCGATTCAACGACTTGGCCATTTTCAATCAAAATAATTCGATCCGCATGAGTTATAGTAGAAAGCCGATGAGCAACAATAAAAGTGGTCCGATCCTTTGCCAACTTTTCCAGTGCCTCTTGAATTAAATGTTCGCTTTCTAAATCAAGCGCTGAAGTAGCCTCATCCAATATCAAGATGGGAGGATTTTTCAGAAACACTCGGGCAATTGCGACTCTTTGTTTTTGCCCGCCTGAAAGCTTTACCCCTCTTTCGCCCACTTTCGTGTCATATCCATCGACTAAATTCATAATAAAGTCATGAGCGTTTGCGGCTTTAGCTGCAGCGATCACTTCTTCTTCACTTGCATCCGGACGTCCGAGAAGGATATTGTTTTTAACAGAATCGCTGAACAAAATATTATCTTGAAGCACCATTCCGATATGATCACGTAAACTCCGAACTTTAAAATCGCGAATGTCTACACCGTCCAATAAAATTCTTCCTTTTGTCACATCGTAAAAACGCGAAATCAAGCTTACTAGCGAAGATTTGCCCCCTCCGCTCATTCCGACAAGAGCAACCGTCTCACCCGCTTTAATCTCAAGATCAATATCTTTCAACACTTCCGGTTCATTTTCATCGTAAGCAAAACTTACATGATCAAATACAATATTTCCTTTTACATCCTTGCATTCAATGGCATTGGGACGATCCGTAATATCATATTTCTCATCGATCAGCTCAAACACTCTGTCCATGGAAGCTATGGCCTGAGTTAAGGTGGTAGATGAATTGACAAGCCTTCTTAAAGGATCGTATAAACGATCTACATAAGAAATAAATGCGGCCATCGTTCCGACTGATAAATGGCCGTGAATCACTTGAAACCCGGCATAAGCAATGACAATCAAAGGAGCTAAATCGGTAATGGTATTCACGACTGCAAATGATTTGGCTGTCCAATTCGTTTGATAGAGGGCTTTATCCAAAAAATTTGAATTTTGGTCTTTGAATTGATCTTGGGCAAAGTCCTCGATGGCAAAACTTTTAATAACAGGCATTCCCTGCACTCGTTCATGCAGAAAACCTTGCATTTCTGCCAGCGCCTGCGAACGCACTCTTGTCAGTCTTCTTAAATTTCCAAAAAAATATTTGACGGAAAAAGCATAAAGAGGAAATACTAAAAGCGAAACAATGGTCAATTTGACATCCATCGACAGCATGAGTCCAACAGCGATGAAAATGGTTGCCAAATCGAGCCAAATATTCATCAATCCTGTAATCACAAAATCCTTCGTCTGTTCTACATCATTAATTACCCGGGAAATCACTTCGCCCGCCCGATGATTAGAATAATATTTAAAGCTTAACTTTTGAATGTGCTCAAAGAGTCGGTCTCGAATATCATACAACACTCTATTTCCAGTGCTTTGGGCTAAATATTGTCGAAAATATTCAACAGGCGGCCGCAATACGACAAAAATAAAAAACATGACTCCCAGTACAAAAAGAAGCTTATGGATTTTGATATCGGTGGATAATTCATGATTTCCTATGATATCATCAATCACATATTTAATGAAAATCGGAATGAGGAGCGGTATGGCAAATTTGATGGCCCCGATAAACAAAGTTGAGATAATTTCTCGCCTGTATGGTTTTACAAAATTCATATATCTACGTATGCTTCCCAAATTTCCCCCTCCCTCTATAAATGTTGATATATCAACGGTTTAACCCGTTGGTGGGGTGTCAAAAAAATAATTTTCGACACGCATACTAACAATATTTTTATATTATGTGAAACTATTCCATCCTATGGGTACGCTACGCGGCCACTACTGGGTAATAATGGTAAGTAGTGCTAGAGAATGATGGGATGCACAATGGATCTCTGCGTAACTTATGATGACGTACCCTCCCATGTCTCTTGGCATCTGTGTGCCTACATTCCTTCGTTCGGTCTAGTCATAAGGCAGAGGCTAGCGAAGCTCCTTAAGGGACTCGAGGTCGAATGGAAAAAAATAATGCCAGCTTCTCCGTGTCATCCTGTTGTCTAGGTCTGTTAAGAAGATGTAGAACTTTACATAGCCTCTGCGAGACTAGGGATATCCTTCATCATTCGCTGTGCGTCGAACACTTTGTGCTTGGTACAGATTCCATGTAACACTTTTAATAGCTTTCCGCATAGAACCACAATGGATTGCTTCTTGCGTAACGGATTCACCTTACGGTTTGTGTAATAATCATGTAGCTTTTTAAAGGCTTCATTATGGCGAATCATCGGCATCATCACTCGGAAAAGGAGGGAACGTAGCTTTCTTCTTACCCGTTTGGAAATACGCTTTTGACCTTGATGCTGACCAGAGGAATTTTCACGTAATGTTAATCCCGCGAGTTTTATTAGTTGGCGTGGATCTTTATAGTGTGAAAAGCTTCCGATTTCAGCTAAAAGATCGACAATGGTCGTATCCCCTAATCCTTGAACTGTTGTAAGCCATTCATATTCTACAGATGTTTTGACAAGTTCAACTAATTTCTGAGTAATGCTTTCGATTTCTTGTTCTAACTGGTGGTAACGACGAACGAGTGTGGCGATTTCAAAACGGGCCATCTCACGTCCTTCTGTTACTCCAATTGATTGAGCCGCGACTTGAATGAGTTGTGTCGCTTTTGGTCTTTGAGGAGATTTTAACCCCTCTACCTTTCGGTAAATGTCCAATACCTCATCAGGTTGTTTCTGGTGAAGATCACTCGGGAATGGAGTACATTCGAGTACGGCCAAGGCCATTTTTCCGAATGACGGAAAAACTTGAGTGAACTCAGGAAAATAGCGATCCAACCATCGGATCATCATGTTTTTGACCGAACCTAGCTCCTCTGTCAATTTACCTCGAAAAGTAGATCCTACTCGGAGTTCAGCTTCTTTTTCTTTTAAAATACGCGGATAGCTAAAGCGTCCATCTTTTAAGAGTCTTGCGATCACTAATGCGTCTTTACGGTCATTCTTCGTTTGAAGATTGTCATCTAATTCCTTAGAACGTTTGACATGCATTGGATTTGTTATAACGAGGGGTATCCCACGCTCCTCCAAGAAATAAGCGAGATTGAGCCAATAATGACCTGTTGGTTCTATTCCAACTAAGACTTCTGTTTTGTCATGATCCTTCATGGCCCTTAATATTCGTTGATAGAAGGACTCAAATCCATCCCGAGATTGGGATACAGAGAATGATTTTTGAAGCACACGACCACGATCATCCACAAAACAAGCGAAATGTGTACGCTTCGCAATGTCGATACCGACGACAAGTGTTTTTTCAGTGACTTGATTAATTTTTTGATTTTCTATACAATCCATATGGAGTCCTCCTTGGTTAACAAATTAGGGGTCAATTCTAGCAGATTGACACCCCGCATCATACCAAGAGGGCTCTTTTTGTTCAAGTCCCCGAAAACCTTCTAACAGGAATGCTCCTTACATCAAAAAATCAATATTCTTCTTTATTTTTCCATGGAAAAAGGGGCTGACTCATCTTTAGGATCAGACCCCATACCTTCTTTTATTTAAGAAAAGATATTTATCGTACCATATGTCTACAAAATCAGGTGCAAATGGACCTTTGCGCTGTTCAATCCATTTGATTAGCTTGTCCACATTCCGCTTTAAAATATGGTCAATCACATCAGGATAACCCATTTGCTTTCGATGTTCAGCGTATTCATCTTCATCCAGGAGGGAGTAGGTCATATCGGGAAACACTTTAATGTCGAGATCATAATCAATATACTTTAACGCTTCATAGTCATAAACAAACGGAGAACTTAAATTGCAGTAGTAATAGATCCCATCTTCTCTTATCATACAAATAATATTGAACCAATGCTCAGCATGAAAATAACAAATGGCCGGCTCTCTTGTCATCCATGTTCTGCCGTCGGACTCCGTAACGATGGTTCGGTCATTGCCTCCAATGACAAGACGTTCTGTCGCTTTTAAAACCAACGTTTCTTCCCAAATCCGATGAATATGGCCGTCATGTTTATAACTATGAATTTGTATGGTTTCTCCTTCAGCGGGAAATACCATGATTGTCCCCTACTTTCGTATCAAAAAAATTTCACCAGTCTTTTCCCTAAGAGGAGGAAAAAACAATTCTACTTTCATATTATAACGATTCACCATTAAAATTAAAACAAAAGAGCCACGGTTTTCGCCGCCGCTCATAATTTCACGCCTGTTTGCTCTTGATAAGTACGAATCACTTCATCCGTTTGGGCTTCAAAGACCTTTTGTATTTCCTTTAATTTTTTTCTCATCTCGTCCATTTCACTTTCAAGGTTTTCCATTCCGGCAATATCCTGAAGTTCTTTTAATTCTTTCTCCATTAGCTGGCACCGCTCTATTTCCTGTTGCAATAACAACAGTTTCTCCATCGTTTTCATTTGTTCCTTTACTAATACATCAAAACGATCTAACATCATCATCACCCCTCAAACGGTCACATCCTCCTCTATTAACTTCTTCCCAGCCGCCCTTTTTCCTTTCTCTTTTTCTGTCGGCTCTTCAACATTTTTATCGAAAATTTTAACTTTTCATTCACAGGATGATTTCATATAATGGGGATTGATTCCATCTTTTCCAACTAAAAAAAAGAAGAGACACATACTACTATGTATCTCTTCCCTTGTGTACTTATTGATTTTGTTGATTTGAGCCGCTTGAATTTTGCGCTTTGCGACTTTCTGCTTGTTGATTTTGTTGTTTCACTTTTTGCACATCTGTTTCAGAACCAAACTCAGTCGCAAAAGAAGAAGATTGTTGCGATTGAGATTGGTTTTTCGCAGACGCAGCATTTTGTTGTCTTACTTGCTGTGCATCTGTTTCAGAAGCGAATTCTGTTCCAAATTTAGATCCTTGAGCAGATGCAGCGTTTTGTTGTTTTACTTTTTCCGCGTTTGTGTTAGATGTGAATTGGTTTTGTTTTGCCATCATTATCACCTCCACGGTTATTAATTTGTCCATCGAGGTGAAAAATATCCAAACAAAGTTAAAAATATTTTTATACGAGCAATGATCTGCCTCCGTCGACAATAATGGTTTGTCCGCGAATCATCGAGGCTTCTTTCGAAATCAGAAACATAACCGTATTCACAATATCTTCGATTTCCACCATTCTTCCGGCAGGTGTATTCTTTTTCGCATCCTCCAGCATGTCTTCTCTATTCGGAAAATGCTTTAATGCTTCCGTATCAACGGCGCCGCCTGATACCGCATTGACCACAATATTCTTTTTCGAAAGTTCCACTGCAAGATATCTCGTCAAAGCTTCAACCGCCGCTTTTGAAACGCCCACAGCGGTATAATTTTCCAAGTAGCGGATGGAGCCGAGAGAGCTGATGCTGACGATGCTTCCTCCTCCATTGATTTCCATCAACTTCGCCGCTTCTTGTGCACAAAAAAGGAGCGCCTTGCTGTTAATATCCATGGTCCAGTCCCAATGCTTCTCTTCCAACTCCATCAACGGCCGCTGAACACCGGAGGCCGCATTGTTAATAAATACATCCAAACGGCCAAATTCTTCTTGAATTTGCTGAAACATATCACGTATTTTTTCGACATCCCCAACGTTGGCTTTTACAACCAGCGCTTTTCGGCCCAGTTTTTCAATTTCTTCTGCTGTTTCCAAAGCTTTTGATTTGCTGCGAGCATAATTTACCACTACATCATAGCCTTTCCTCGCTAATTCTATCGCAATCGCTTTCCCGATTCCTCGGCTGCTTCCTGTTACTAATGCAACTTTATTGCTCATTTTTTTCATCCTTTCTTCCCTATTCCCGTTTTTTATAAAACAAGTTAGCCTATGTATCATTGCCTTCGGATGAAGATCTTCATTTCTTCTCTGCTTAAAGTCAGTCAAATGTGTTGTTATCCGTTTGTTATTACTCTTGAAGAGGATGTGATGGACCGTTTATGCAGCATGAAACATCCCCTCTATTTTACTTTTTATTGGAAGGTCGGACAACTCTTTTTAGATGTCTACATTCGTATAAAAAAAGCTGTTTCATTGAAAACTAACAGTACTTGATGGAAACGGAGGTAGTACAATGTATACCGGTCGCGACATGACAACATTATCGATGACGCCAAAAAATAAATGGAAAACAGAGGAACTTTCTTATTTTCATCACGCTTTCCAACAAATCATGCCTTATTTAAATGCAGAAGGACAGACGCTTCATCGTGAAATTACGGAAGAAATTATGCGGCGCGGCGGCCTCACAAAAGGTGTGGAATCCGGATTAGAATAAACACGCTTCTTGTGATTTTCTGATTAATAAAATACCGTCAAATAAGAGAATTCACGTCACCCCAAGGCTTATGCTTGGGGTGATTCTCATTCTCGTATCGTTCTTTTGTATTCTTTCCAAATCTTTTGATGGGATACCGGAAATGCAAAATCCTGAATCTCTTCGGGTTTGACCAGCTTCACTCTTTCGTCTTCCGGTATCTCATTTTGTATCTCGCCGGCGTAAACATCAATGTCCCAAGTCAAATGAGAAAAAACATGCTGGATTTTTGCAAATGTGCCGTTATGGATCAAAGAGTCTACTTTGTATGTTTCTTCCAATAATTTACGGAGTCGCGTTTCAGGATCTAAAAATGAGGTCATTTCAAAATTAGGGAATTCCCAAAGATTTGCAAGTAATCCGGTTGCTTCCCGCTTATGGATCAAAAATTTACCTTCTTTGTTTTTCAAAACAACCGCTCCGATATGAACAAGCTTCATGTTTTTCTTTCTCGTTTTGACGGGGAGTTCTTCTTGAACCCCTTCTTCAAATGCATGGCAATGTTCTCGAACCGGACATAATAAACAAGACGGAGATGTCGGAGTACAAATTAAAGCGCCCAATTCCATTAATGCTTGATTAAACGAAGAAGGATCTTCCGTATACATAAGATGATGAATGGCTTCTTCAAATATCTTTCGAGAAGCCGGTTTAGCAATGTCTTCCCAAATAGATAAAATTCTAGAAGCGACTCTCATGACATTTCCATCAACGGCAGGATAAGGTTTACCGTATGCAATGCTTAAGACAGCCCCCGCTGTATACGGGCCTACACCTTTCAAAGAAGTCATCTCTTCCAATGTATCCGGGACTTTCCCTCCATATTTTTCCTTTACTTCTTTTACTGCTGAATGAAGGTTTCGAATTCTTGAATAGTACCCTAAACCCTCCCAGGCTTTTAAAACTTGTTCTTCCTCCGCTTCCGACAAGGCTTCTAAAGTTGGGAATTTTTCCATAAACCGTTCAAAATAAGGAATCACGGTGTCTACTCTTGTCTGCTGAAGCATGACTTCTGAAACCCATATTTTATAAGGATCACGCTCTTTTCTCCAAGGAAGATCCCTTTTTTCACGTTTATACCATTCCAGTAAGTCATGTTGAAATTTTTCCGTATCGATCTCTTTTAAATTCATGCCCTTCACTGCTTACCTCCGTGATGTTAATATTGAGACAAAATGGGAATGCTATGAAAAAAATTAAATTGAGACGTTCACAGACAATCGTGGAATCAAAATATCTTTTCGTTCAGTACATTAACGGTAGTTGTTCAATTAGCTTGTGGGAAAGAAGCAAAATCGGCCGCCATCAGCTTTTGAAATTTTCTCAAATGGCAATATCTTGCATTGCAATCCGTTTTTATTCCCATTATCATTTTTTTAACAAGGATGGATATCAAAGGAGGAAATCCTTTTGGATACTGGAACACACTTCGTGATGGGAATTGCGCTAGGGGGCTTATCCACACTGGATCCTGTCATTTCCCATGGCACCGTTTCGTCAAACGTTGTTTTAGCATCAGTTATCGTCGGATCACAAATTCCTGATATCGATACCATTTTAAAATTGAAGAACAATGCCGTCTATATTCGAAATCACCGCGGAATTACCCATTCGATCCCCGCTGTTCTATTGTGGCCTTTATTGATTTGTGCTGTATTGGGGCCTCTTTTTCCGGAAGTCAATTTGTTTCATTTATGGATGTGGGCCCAATTAGCAGTCTTTCTCCATGTTTTAGTCGATATTTTTAACGCATATGGCACACAGGCACTGAGGCCGTTTTCCACCAAATGGCTGGCGCTTGGAACGATCAATACTTTTGATCCTTTTATTTTCGCGGTTCATGTGGTCGGGATTATTCTATGGATTAACGGATTCAACCCCGGCATCACGTTTTTAAACATATATGTACTGATCCTATTCTATTATATAGTAAGATTTATAGTCCAACAGTCTATCCGTTCAGCAGTCAGGCAATTGATACCGGATGCAGAAGAAATTATCATTGCTCCGACGATCCGTTTTTTTATATGGCGGATTGCCGTGAAAACACCTGACTATTTCTATGTGGCAAGAGGATATCGCCGTTCGATTACCATTTTGGATAAATTCAAAAGAACGCCTATACCTGATACTCCACTCTTAGAGGCCGCGAAAAAAGATAAAAACTTATCGGCTTTTCTAAACTTTTCACCCGTTTACCGCTGGGAATTGTCCAAATATGATGACTGTTATGAAATTAAATTTATCGATTTGCGTTATCGAAACAATGGGCACTATCCTTTTGTCGCCGTTGTGCAGCTTGATCTAGATTATAACATCATCGGATCCTATACCGGATGGGTATTCAGCGAAGAAAAACTGCGAAAAAAATTGGATTTCATCCCGAATTCCCATTAAATACGTACATTCTTCATACAAAAGAAAAAAAGCGCTCCCTGCTTCTTAGATAGTTGACGTCGCCGTGATTTCTACTATGTATTTCTTCCTTGCAATATCATAATTTGTTCGTATTTTACCGATACTAAAAAAGCAAAGAGAGGATGATCTCTTTGTAAAAAGGAGGCTACGGCGATGCGGAACAAAGCTAAAAATTTCCCGAACCTAAACAGCCATAAATTCGAGGGCGAGCCTCGAGCAAAGGCGGAATACGCTTCAAAGCGGGCGGACGGAACAACCAACACGCATCCTCAAGAACGTATGCAAGCTTCAGGCCAAAGAGAATGGTCTAATGAGCCTTAGCATGATTTCCAATTACAATCCGTTTCTTTCATGAAATCCTGCGACTCCCATCCCTTACTATTGGGATGGGAGTCTTTATGTGCGCCCGGCATGTACATGAACTATAGGGTGTAAGTCCCGAACCCCGAAGACAGAAGTAGAGGTTAGCCAAGAGCAAGGGTGTCCGTGGTGACGCGGAATCTGAAGGAAGCTGGAGGCAAAACACCGGTCCGAGGAACACGAACCTCATATAAGGCTAGGTATGATGGAGTGAGTTTGCATAACAAAACAAAGCTCTTTCTGTCGAAGGTCATATCGAGTAAATGAGGCGGATAGATGGTGTGAAAGTGCATGTACTTACCCGGGGAGGTCTGGCGGATATGTGAAGTACTCTTCATAACCTACTTAGTGATAAGTAGCTGAACCGTCAGAAGTCAGCAGAGGTCATAGTATTAGTTGGTCTAGAACAACTAAGAAGGACCGAACAATTAAGAGAGAATAGCCCTTGGTATTCAGTGAGTCATGATGAACACAGAAAACGTAGTACCTCACTTGAGGGAGGAAGCGGTGAATCCCGTGGGAGACCTCTTGGAGGGTGGAGTGACCACTGGCATAAAGAGAACAGCTATTCACGGAAGTTATAAAGACTTGCGTCAATTATCTTAATTGAACCGCCGTATACGGAACCGTACGTACGGTGGTGTGAGAGGACGGGAGTTAATCGCTCCCTCCTACTCGATTATGCATCCGACTTGCGTCTTAAAAGCGAAATTGGCAAAGCTTCTTCCTGGCCGCTCCCATTCAGACGGTGCCCCCAAGCGAAAACTCCTTTTAAATAGTCGATTTTAAAATAGTTCCCCGGATCTTCTGCAATCTCATATACTTCACCCGGTTTAAAATCATCCGGATTGAGAAGGTAAGCTTCAGCCATTGCCGCCTTCCTCTCCATCACAGCCAATTCATTCACCATTCCCAATTGTTCGGCCTTGCGGGCTTTTTCTTTTAAACGAGAGATTTCCTGTTTTAATTCATATTCGCTCATTTCGCTGTAGCGTTTTTCCACCATTGTCCACCTTCTCCCATACTTTTTGCTCATAGGTTCATACACCAACACTTATAAAAGAAAGAACCATTTTCAAAGAAGCCTCAAATAGCCCTTTCAATAATTCTTTTTCATTTTACCGCACCTTTGTCTTGAATCGCTAATGATGAAAAAAGATAAAAGAAAATAACGTGTCCAATTATAAGAAAATGTCAATTGCCGTGGTGCTAGTATTTTTCTCAAGAATGGATTCAAGGATAAAAAAGATTGGCTCAGCTTGGTATTCTTTGTCTAAAAATGGACGTTCCAGCAAGCAAAGAAGCGGAACAATTTTCAAATAAAATCATTCTTTTCCCTGAACTGCTCGACCGCTTGCTGAATGTCTTCCATTGAAAATCCTTTTCGATACAAATATTGCTGAACTTTTCGAAAACGCTCGTTCTCGCTTTCGCTCCGATAGCGTCTAAATGCCTTTTCCATCTGGTAAAACAGCGCTTCTTTTTCATTTTCCTCGTCTTTTTGTATATTGTCAGCGAGCGCTTCGGAAATGACCTCACCGGAAAATCCTTTACGCCTTAAAAGCTGAATCGCTTTTTGCTTTTTTTGAAGAAAAGCTTCATTAGAATTCCGTTGAAATACTTTTCCGATCAGTTTTTTTGCTTTGTTTACTTGCTCCTCTTTTCCATACAGCTCCAGCACTTGTTCCACAATACTCTGATCCACGCCTTTTTGCGCCAGTTCCCCCGCCACCACAATCGGCCCTTTATCTGTTGTCTTCATTTGAGTATGGACATAGGCCTTGGCAAAATCGCGATCATCGAGATAATGTTGTACATACAGCTTTTGGACCACGAGATCAATGACCTCGTCGTTGTATTCTTTTTTTCGCAAAAATTCTCGAATTTCTTTCTCAGTTCTCATTCTTTTTGCCAAATAATAGACCGAATCTTGGTATCCCTTTCGAACCTCATCCGCATGCAAAATTTCAGCGATGTCCTCTTCCTCTATCTCCATCCCTTTTTTAAGTCGGAAACGTGCCAAAACGGCCTCATCCACACTAAAGGCAAAGGCTTCATTGATAAAAATATTGTACCGCTCTTTGTTATTTTGCTGGACGGATATTTTCGTAATTACCTTCACTCTGATTTCACCTCTTTACGCCTCTGTATAACATTATAAATTTTTTGCTTTGTTGTAAAAACCATTGGTATGACTCTCAAGAAAAAGGAAAACATAAGAATAAACAATATTTTCCACGAAAGGATGATCCAATTTGGATAAGAGAAAGCAAAATAAAATAAAAAGCACACTTTCACGCGCTCAAGAAATTTCCTATGCACGCGATTTTAAAATGGCAGATCGCGCCGGCGGATTTACGAAAAAAGAGCGATAATATTTATTGCTAAAAAATGAAACTTGGCAGAACCAATCGGGCATTGCGGCAAATTTCCTTTCTACTTAAAAGCTAAAGGGGACACCTGGATAAAAAGAACCCATTCGGAAAAAGTATAAATGCGGAGCTTATTGCCGCCACTTTTATGAAAGGGGTTTTTGAAATGGGCCGCGCACATCATCAAAAAACAAGAGACAAAAATAAACAAAAGCTTCCTCAAGTTCCGAAAAACTTAAAAACAGACGGCAGAGATGTGGAGTATTCACAAGAATTGGCGGATCACGCTGACTTGGAAGCACAGTCACGATCCGACGCCGCTGATCAACGGGTAAATTCACAAAAGAAGAAACTATAACACCAAAAAGCACCAGTCCATCCCGACTGGTGCTTTTCCAAAAAATATCCACAATATGATTGTGGATATTGTGTGTATATTCATAATTTTATTTATATTAAAATTATTCAACCGGTAAAACAAGACATCTCCAATTCCATTAATCCCGCTTTTTTTCACGCATGATTTCTGCTTCCATTTGAGCATAATTAGTGATTTTAGGATAACCGTTTTTTTGCTTTGCCTGATTGTTGCGCTGCGCGTTGGCATTTCCGGCCTTTGTTTTTCCCATATGATCATTCCCCCCTCCTTTTTTATTTTTTCCTTTCTGGAACGAGATATGCTGAACGGTTTTGTCTCATCAAACATCAACAGATGCTTTCCTTTTTTCAAAAGCAGCCAAAATAATGGAGCGATCCACCATAACGAAAAATCCGCTCTTATTCGTCACGGGTTCGTTTTATCTTTTTATCTTCGACATAAGGTTCTCGTTCAAAAGGATGGAGATCGCCGAAAGTAGTCATGATTCCTTCCTCGTCAAGAGCTTCTTCGAATATCTCATGTTGATCATTTGGGTACACCTTGATCCCTTTTCCAACGATATTATTTCCGATAAAATTCTCATAATCTTCTACATATCCAACATTTTCTTCCGACTCAATATACATATCATTATAATGAAGCGGAGATTCAATAAAATCCGACGGCGTTTCTGAAGTTCCCCATTCCGCCACTGCTTGCCAAGAATCTTCCGAATCAAAAGCAACCGATTCATCTCGATCGTCACCATCAA
The DNA here is from genome assembly GCF_038006805.1 of Bacillus sp. FSL W8-0223. Classification (NCBI taxonomy): domain Bacteria; kingdom Bacillati; phylum Bacillota; class Bacilli; order Caryophanales; family Bacillaceae; genus Bacillus; species Bacillus sp. FSL W8-0223. The sequence goes on along the minus strand of NZ_JBBOVX010000001.1, from coordinate 825,591 downwards.
ATTTCCCGAATGGAGGCGTTAATACTTCTTCTTCCACCGGACGAGAACGTGATGTTTCCTGATCCGGTGAATGTTCTTTACATGTGGTTGCGGTTATGAGTGCATCCAATCGTTCATACGGTATCTCTTTTCCGCATTTCTCACATATTCCATACGTTCCATTCTCTATGGCTTCAAGCGCGCGACGAATATTCCGCCATTCGAGTCGGGAATGCTCGTCCAGCGCCAAATCTTTTTCCCTTTCAAAAAGCTCTGTACCTTCATCCCCAGGGTGGTTATCATAGCTGGACAGTTCGCCCACCGAACTGTGAGGATGCCCGCTTTCTAGATTATAACGATCGTTCATTTGTAACCTTTTTTCTAAATCCTTTTTTGCATCTAACAGCCGCCCCCGAAAATCGGTAATTTGGTCTTGTGATAGCATCCCTTCCACTCCTTTCTTCTTTCCGTAGTATGCAACCAATCCAAAAAAACATTCATCCCCGGAATGAGAATCCATCATGATGGATCATCCGCATTTTGAATCCATTACCTATGTAACCTTCTCTTGTTTCCAGCTGCAACATTTTATTCTGCACTATATTGGTACAATCTCTTGTTGAAAATTTCATTTCATATCCAATTCGAAAAAAACTTGGCAAAATAATACCCCCTGATAGAAAGCAAACGTTCAACATGAAAACTTCAACGGCCCGTATCTGTCGATGAACAGATCGGGCCGTTCTTGATTATGACGATGATAAAACTCCAGCTTTTTGCAATATTTTTTTCAGTTCTTCCTTTTTAAGCGGATCAAGTGGTCGGGCAGGCGGTAAAACATACGTTGAAACATTGATGCCTCTCAGTGCAATCGCCTCTTTCACTACATTGACAAACGGCGAATCCAGTTTATACAAAAGAGGCAAGTAAGCCAAGCGCTGGTGGAGCTTTAAGGCCGTTTCCATTTCTCCATTTTGAAACGCTTGATAAATGCCTAGCGATAATTCCGGTGCAAAATTGACACTTGAAGCAATTTTGAAGGGAATGTTTTATTATATTTTCTTTAAATCTTCATTCATTCGTTTTGCTAAGTTTTTGTAATATAAATAGTAGCTGACCCAAATGACTATATAGATGGCTATAAAAATAGCTGCTGAAATCAAGATGCTTTTTATATCAAAGGGGAGCCATCCAATTCCTAAGGACAAGCTAAAATACAGCACGATGATGGTAATAAAATGCAAAGCCGTTTGCTGCGAAAGACGGAGTGATTTTATTTCAAAATAAAGCGGAGATACGGTAAAAAACCATCCACAAAATATGGATCCCAGCGAGTTTTTAATAAAAATTTCACCATCAATAACATGTATATGACCGAAATAGATGATACCGCCGGTGACCATGACGGACACAAAGGAACCGATCAATATTCCAATGATGCTTCTGTATAAAAAAGCTTTCATTCTTTTTTCCCCCTGTTCATTTTTAATGCTTTTTTAATTGCTTGGACATAATGCCGCGAAACATACTCTTTCTCTCCTGATTTAAAATAAACGCATAGAGTGCCGTTGAACGATGCTTCAAATCGACTCAACTCATGGAGATTGGCAATAACGGACTTAGAAATGCGAACAAATTTGTTAGAGGGAAGCAATTTTTCGAGCTCATACAGCTTTTCCTTCAATTTAAATGTTCCTTTAGCCGTGACAGCCTGAACAAAATCTCCTTCTGTACGAAAAAAATGAACTTCATTTGGCTTTAAAATATAATTCATATCCCCATTCTTACCCACGATAAATTCCGTTTCCATTCCTTTTAAGAAATCAAGAATTTCTTTAATTGTGTCATCGACTTCTTTACAGTGAATGGTCACGGTCGTCTCATCGTAGTCATTGTCAATATCTAAAGACACTTTCATTCCCCCATCCTCCTTCTATACATACATTTCTTGCTACTTAAATTGTATTCGTCCTTTCAATGGCTGTCTTCATAATAAAGCTAAAAGGTCATTTTCCAATGCTATCCGGCAAAAATCGTCCTGTCAGATGCATTCTTATGAGAAAATTATTTATTCCAAAAGAGAATTTCTAACTTATAAAGAACATGTTGTAAAACACTTAATCCATACATTCATACATAAAAAATCCATCACCTCGGAAATACCTAAAATAGATCTCCAAGGGATGGAAACAATCTCTGGAACAGCAGATATTCTGGTTTTATGAATTCGATCCACACTTCCAGCAAACTTGTAATCAATCATTTAAAACGTTTTCGTTTTGATTAAACAATCACAACATATAAAGTTTTTCACTCTTTTTTATATAGAGATATCCTTAAAGAGTTGAACGAAAATCTAAATAAGATTGATTCTCTTTGCCCATCATTGACGGATTAGTAGCAACAACTGCAATCGCAAAAGGATTTTATTTTTCCTTTTCGCACTACTTTAATTTGATTTTGGAATTTTATTTAGGGAAGAGAGATCGATCAACATTCAATTCCTTCCCTACAATTCAGTTCGATTTTTCAAATTTTCGCAACTTTTCATTGTGCCTTATTGTCAAACAAATAAAGCAGTTTGATTTTCGACATATGTAAAACAACACTCTCTTTATCAGACTTAAACTATTTGTTTATGTGAATTTTTCAATTTGACTTAAATAAAAAAATAATCACCCGTCAATGCTCTCTACAATCATAGTCCTAATTGAATCAACTTCTGCTCTTTCTTTGCCTTTTTATCTTGATACATATTTTTGTCAGCTGCAGCAAATAACTTCTCCATTTTTCCGATGGAATACTTACTAAAAGCATATCCCATCGACATTTTGATTTTTATATCTTTGCTGTTTCTGTTGTACTCACTAATTTCTGCGGAAAGATTTTGACAGAGATGTTCAACTTCTACTTTATCTGCATCTTTTATGATAACAGCAAACTCATCTCCACCAATCCTTGCAACAATCGCATTCTCCGAGAAAAATTGGTTTAATAACTTAGCAGACTCTTTTATGAGAAAGTCACCTTTTTTATGGCCGTGGTTATCATTCAAATACTTTAACTCATCCAAATCACACAAAATAATGGCCACAGATGTATTTACGTGATTATTGTATTTCTCCATACTTTGCTCAAAAAATTCTCGATTGTATATATTTGTTAAAGCATCATGGGTAATTCTATATTCTAAATCCTGCTGTAATTTCACTTTTTCATCTATATTCCTGATAATTCCGTGAATGGCTATTAATTCTCCCTTTTCAAACATAGGCGTTGTATATTCTTCAAACCACCGATAGTTCCCTTTGTCATCTTTCCAACGATGAACAAATTATAGAAGTCTCCCCAAAGCAGGTCAATATACCTAATCATTTCTATTTTTCCACTTTCCTATCCTCTTTTCTCAAGTCATAATCAACCCATAAGAAATATTAACTCTCCTCTAGTACAGTTGAGAAACAAACACAATCGAGTAGGAGGGAGCGATTAACTCCCGTCCTCTCACACCACCGTACGTACGGTTCCGTATACGGCGGTTCAATTAAGATAATTGACGCAAGTCTTTATAACTTCCGTGAATAGCTGTTCTCTTTATGCCAGTGGTCACTCCACCCTCCAAGAGGTCTCCCACGGGATTCACCGCTTCCTCCCTCAAGTGAGGTACTACGTTTTCTGTGTTCATCATGACTCACTGAATACCAAGGGCTATTCTCTCTTAATTGTTCGGTCCTTCTTAGTTGTTCTAGACCAACTAATACTATGACCTCTGCTGACTTCTGACGGTTCAGCTACTTATCACTAAGTAGGTTATGAAGAGTACTTCACATATCCGCCAGACCTCCCCGGGTAAGTACATGCACTTTCACACCATCTATCCGCCTCATTTACTCGATATGACCTTCGACAGAAAGAGCTTTGTTTTGTTATGCAAACTCACTCCATCATACCTAGCCTTATATGAGGTTCGTGTTCCTCGGACCGGTGTTTTGCCTCCAGCTTCCTTCAGATTCCGCGTCACCACGGACACCCTTGCTCTTGGCTAACCTCTACTTCTGTCTTCGGGGTTCGGGACTTACACCCTATAGTTCATGTACATGCCGGGCGCACATTAAAAACGCTCAGTCATACGACTGAGCGTTTACTCGATACAATATGGACTTTTGTTGAGAAAACAAAAATTCTAGTTTATTGTGAATGCCAAGAGTTTATTTATGTTCTACAGCTTCTGTTCAATCATAATAAACTCCTGCTACTCTCCACCCCTTCAACCCGCATTCCTACGCTACCTATATTTTTCCATTCATAATAAAGTCATGCACGAATCTCTCATTTTCTCGATTTTTGCTTCGATTTTTTCTGGCAGAACTTTATTATGTTTGAAAATAAAGTCGTGATAGAAAATAGGGGAAAAGGCTTGAGGGAGATGGGTTTCTCCTTTTTACTCACACCTTTTCCCACACTTTTGCACAACTTTGTTTTCATTTTGGCAGGAGTTTATTGTGAATGGCAAGAGTTTATTTTGGCTTTACAACTTTAATTCCAACTGTGTGACAGATTCAACATGTGCGGTCATTGGGAACATATCGACGGGTTGGATGTGATGGATTTTGTACAATGGGCTTAGCGTCTGCAAATCTTTGGCTAACGTGGAAGGGTTGCAGGAAACATACACAATTCTCTTTGGTTTGATGTTCATGATCGTTTTCAAAAATTCACGGTCGCATCCGGATCTAGGCGGGTCAACGACCACAACATCGGGAATCCATCCTTGTTTTTTCCATTTTGGCAGCCATTCTTCGGCTGTTCCGGTTTCATAGACGAAATGTGACATGCCATGTTTTTCAGCATTTTTACGGGCATCTTCTATTGCTTCCGGGATGACATCCATACCACGTACTTCTTTAGCGTCTTTTCCAAGCCACAGTCCGATCGTTCCAACCCCGCAATAAGCATCTAACACTTTTTCCTCTCCTGTGAGCGAAGCTGCTTTGTTCACTTCGTTGTAAAGCTTGATCGTTTGTTCAGGGTTTAATTGGAAAAATGCACGCGCGGACAGTTCATAACTGAATTGTTCCAATTGCTCTGTAATGGAAGGCTCTCCATACAATAAATACGTTTTCTCTCCGAATATCAGCGATGTCTTTTTTGGATTCACATTTTGCATAATGGAGACAACGTTTGGCAGTCTTTTTTTGATTTCATCCACAATGAGTTGTTTTTTCGGAAGTTCTTTATGAGTAGTAATGAGAACCACTTGAATTTGGCCGGTTTTTGTCCCAATTCGAGTGACGATGGTTCTAACAGCAGGAGTTTTGGTGTGTCCGTCAAAAATAGGAATGTGCAAGTCGGACAAAATTTCTCGAATAATCTGCGTCGCTTTATCCGTTTCTGGATGCTGAACGATACATGTTGAAATATCGACCAGCTTATGAGAATTCAATTGATAAAGCCCTGAAATCACCCGCTCCTTTTGCTTTCCAAGCTGAAATTGGCTTTTATTCCGGTAGTGCCACGGGTCTTCCATGCCGATGGTTGGCCGAATTTCGATTTGTGTTATATCAAACTGGGTATGGCGTTCAAGAGCTTGAATTAAGATATCCCGCTTTTCGACCAATTGTCGTTCGTAGGACAAATGCTGCAGCTGGCAGCCTCCACATATCTCATAAACGGAACATGGGGGTTTTACACGAAAAGGGGATTTCTTTCTGATTTTTTTGATTCGCCCTTCCGTAAAATTGGGATGCACATTTGTCGCTTCCACCACTACTTCTTCTCCCGGCAGCGCACCGGGAACAAATACGACTTGCCGTTTAAAATATCCAACTCCTTCTCCGTTGATTCCAAGTCTTTTAATCGTAAGCGGAAAAGTCTGGTGTTTTTTAATTTTCACTTGTTGATTGGAACTCACGTTTCTTCACCCGCTTTCTGTTCTTAAAGCGCATGCAGCCAATATTACGGTCTTCATTATGAATCATCTTTTGTACTCATGACAACTATTTATTAATGGAACCAGATATGATTTGTCTCATTCTACCATCTTTATCTCATGAAATCGAATTTCTGCCCTAAATTCCTTTATGATTACTGCTGCAGAAAAACAAGAAGATATTAGATTAGAAGGCGCAATTTCTAAAGCAAAAACGACGGGAATTGCCAAAAAATAGAAAAACCGAAAACAGAGAAAATAAATGACATAAAAAAGAGGTGTATACTATTGTCCGTAGTAAACACCTTTTAATTTTGTTAAGTATATAAGATAATCCATCGTTTACTGACCAGGAAGGAATGCTCCTAAACTGCTAATGCCGGCCACGATGACGAATAAAATAACGAGAAGAATCACCACTTTATTTTTGCTTAATCCTGCTGCTATATGCAGACCTATCCCTAGGACGACATAGTACCAAATGCGAAAAACATCGAAGTTTTGAGCTATAGCATTCAACGTTTTATTTCCCGTAACGAGAGGGGCAAGACTGGTAAAGGAAGTGACTTTATCTGCACCCACCGCCAGGTTAATGATTTCATTTATAATACCGCCTATGACAGAAATCACACTTGCATACATTATAATGGCAAAAAGTTTTTTATACTTTGTATCATTCCCCATCAACATCATGCAGATTTTATAAAATAGAGCTGTTAATAAAAAGCCAATGATGCCTGAAAATATGCTGACTATAACGGCAGTTCCAATCGTAAAAGCGGCCGGAACGTGAATATCCAAATCCTTTAAATCGGAACTGTTTAAACCTATATATCCGCCAATCCCCCCCGCAACCGCAAACAACACCGTCATATAAAACAGAGGGAGTCCTATGGGCGCGTTTGTTTTCATTCTTTCAAACTGAACGGCAGGAGAAAAAATCATGCCGCTTAAAGAAGGTTTTTTCATGATCTCTTCATTCACTTCTACTTTTGTTTCCATCTGATCTCTTCCTTTCCATTATTCATAACGCAAAGCTTCAATGGGCTCCATTTTAGCTGCTTTATTAGCCGGAATTAATCCAAAAATGATGCCTAAAACCATGGAGAATAATACTCCTCCTATGACCACTTGAGGCGATACGAGAGGCGGCCAATGGGCAAAGGCGGATATGATGTAAGCTCCCCCTACTCCTAAACCGATGCCAATCATTCCGCCTAAAAGGGTTAGCATCATCGATTCAATCAAAAACTGTAATAAAATCTTTCCTCTTGATGCTCCTAATGCTTTTCGGATCCCAATCTCCCTTGTCCTCTCTGTGACGGATACTAACATAATATTCATTACACCTATTCCGCCAACAAGCAAAGAAATGCTCGCTATTCCGGCGATAATCATGGTCATAATATTCGTTATTTTCGAAATCCCTTGTTTTAACGTTTCCAGATCAAAAATGACATATTTCCCTTTTAGATCAGCTGATTTCGTATGATTGAGCATATTGACTGCTTTTTTACCGGCCAGCTCTAATTGATTCACATTCTTGGTTTGAATAGTAACGGATTGTATATTCTCAGTTCCAAACAGCGCAGGCCAAAGGGATATCGGCATAAGCACTTCTGGTGAATCCAAAAATGATTGATTTCCCGTCTTATAAACGCCAACAACCTGAAACGGCTGCCCCTTGATCGTAATAATGGAACCGACAGAACGTTCTCTTTTAAAGAATTCTTGTTCTGCTTTCTCATTGATCATCACAACATTATTCGACTGAGAAAAATCATGTTCAGACAACATGCGTCCTTTTGTTACTTGTACCGAATGAACCGCAAAATAGTCATGAATAATTCCTGTTATACTGGCATTGATTGATTTATCTCCAATCATGATCGAATCCATGCTTGTATTAGTAGGAATAACGTGAGAAACCTCAGGTATCTTCCTTAATTGAAATAAGTCCTCTTGTGTAAAAGTAGGAGAGTCATTTATAGATAGATCCGATAGTTCGTCCTCATCCGGTTGAAATTGAATTTCTAACGTATTATTGCCCGAACCCGCCAATTGGGATTTTAATGCTTCAGAACCTCCCTGTCCGATCGCTACTACCGCAATAATGGAACCAACCCCAATAATGATTCCCAACATGGTTAAAATAGAACGCATTTTGTGAGAGAGAATAGAAGTGAGCGCTATTTTAATGCTATCTAACAAATTCATAGACTATACCTCTCGTCTTGTATGATTTTTCCGTCTTTAATATGGATATGGCGTGAAGTATAAGCAGCTACCTCTTTTTCATGTGTGACGATGATAATGGTGATTCCTTCTTTGTTTAATTGAGTAAAAATGTTCATGATTTGCTCACTAGCGGTAGAATCTAAAGCTCCTGTCGGTTCATCGGCCAAAATTAACGTTGGTTTGGTCGCAATCGCTCGAGCAATCGCCACACGCTGTTTTTGTCCTCCCGATAGTTGATTAGGTAAATGATTCATACGATCAGCCAATCCCACTTTTTCTAAGGCTTCTATCGAACGTCTTTGTCTTTCTTTTTTTCTCATTCCGCCATAGAGAAGAGGGAGTTCGACATTGGCTAAAGCTGATAAACGAGGCAGCAAGTGAAATTGTTGAAATACGAATCCGATATATTGATTTCGAATAAGAGCCATTTTAGATTCTTCTGCCTTCAAAACATCGATATGATTAAGGATATAGCTTCCACTGGTGGGGCGATCTAAACAACCGATAATATTCATAAGTGTCGATTTTCCTGAACCGGATGGCCCCATGATGGAAACGAATTCCCCTTGTTCAATCTCCAGGTTGATATTTTGAAGAGCAGCTACTTCTAAAGATCCTTGCGAGTAGTTCTTTTGAATATTTTTTAAGCTAATCATTTAATCTCCACTTCCATGCCCGAATCCATCGTGTGAGAAGGATTTTTCACTACTTTTTCCCCTTCTTTTAAACCATCTACTACTTCCGTCCATTCTCCCGTGCTAATCCCAGTAGTAATGTTTCGCTTTTGCACTTTTCCTTTTGACATGACATATACAAAGGTAGAACCATCTTTTTCCTGAACACTGTTTTGCGGAACGGTCAATACTTTTTTAGAGGACAAGACGACCTGAATGGCTACATGATACCCTGGAGATAATCCCTCTTGAGAATGAAGTTTTGCTTTAAAGGTATAATAAGAAAGATTGGACGTCGATTGTCCTGCTTCTCCGGAAAGCTGTCCGGTTCCTTGATTCGTTTCTGCGGGAAATTCACTTACCTCCACAATCTGTCCATCCCAAGATTTATTGGGCACAGCATTTGCGGTTACTTTAATCGGCTGGTCAGCTTGTATTTGTGCTTTTTGCAATTCCGTTAAAGTTCCTTGAATTTGAAATGGTTCTTTCGAGACAATATTCATGATAGGCGTTCCTTGAAGACCCATCGTTTCTGAAGAAGTTCCTTCATCTGTAATCCCAGTACTTTCTTCTAAATCTTGATGCAAATTTTTCACATAACCATTTATAGGACTATGTATCGTTAATTGATTTAATTTGGATTGCAATTCCTCTTCTTGTAATTGATTTTTTTCCATTTCTAACTCAATGGATTTCTTCTGATTTTCCAGCTCTTCTAGTTGAGATTCTAATGATGAAAGGGAAGCATTGTCGCTTGCAGCCTTTTTTTCTTTTTCCAAAGCTTTGATTTTGTCGTTCACTTGATTGTAATTCAACATCGTTATTTTTTTATCAATGCTTGCTTGTTTTAATTGTAGATTTAAGTCATCATTTTCATAAGTGAACAGCTTTTGGCCTTTTTCTACCTCTTGGCCTTCTTTTACATAGATTTCCTTTATCTTCCCTTTGGAAGGATCGAGATAAATTGTTTCTACTTTTCCTGGCACAACTTGGCCGGAAATCAGTTTCGTATTACTAATTGGTCTTTTTGTGACACTCATCAGCTGAACGGTCTTTGTCACGTTCTTTCTTTTTTCCATAAAAATCACATTTATCGCGACCACCAAGAGGATTAAAATAGCAATCCCTGCCACAATCCATTTCTTTTTTGTATTTACTTTTTCTGTTCGTTCTAGTTCCATAATGTTACTCCCTATTAACAATGATCCTCTTTTTAAATGTTGACCCAAAATAGATTCATAGATGATAAGATTCTTAATATTCCATCATTAATTTGCATTTTTTATACAAAAATAATCTATCGACTGTTGTATTCAGATTCTCTGATAACCTGAATGCCAATTCTAATGTTGGATCGTATTTATTACTCTCAATAGCATGTATAGTTTGCCTAGTTACACCACATTTTTCGGCTAAGCTTTTTTCGATATTCCCTTTCGATTCCGGAGATACTTTATTTTATTATGCAAATTATAATCACCTACATGATACACAAATTACTTTATCTGTAAAAAAACATTTCTTTAATAAACATTAAACTAGTAAAAATCAATAGTATATTTACAAAGGAGTAATAAAAAATCACAAAAATACTGAACAAAGTGTAGTAATAGCAAAATAAGATATTACAACTGTTAAACTGCTACTTTTAGGCATCTTCCCTAATTTAACTAAACTAAAATATACTATTACCAGTGTCCATATCTGGAAAAAATCTATTCCATTTAACAATAAACCAATTTTTCCATCAAAATGAAAAATTGCATTAATAGATGTTAATCTAATATGGGTTTGAAGATGGAAATAGTGTTTTGGAATAAAATTAATTATATTTGCAAGTATGGTTAAAGGATATAAATAGGTAAAGAGCTTAAATAATTTTTTATAAGTAAGCTCTGATAAAAAGAATTTACCAGCTAAATAAAACAAAAATGAGTTTGTTGCTATTGTAAATATAGGAAACAAAGCTCCTATGATTACTATCATTATGGACATAAAACTTCTAATACTACTAGGTCTTAAATTGGAATAAGTTTGATGATTCAAACTATTAACAATACGATCAATTGAATCTGAAAGAGTTAAATAAATTAAAAGCGTAGATATTATAGTAATAGTAAATAAGAAAAATACAAAGTTTTTTCTCTGTTCAATCTTTTCTAAACCCTGATTTGTATTAAACATTAATTCGACAGTTGTAAACATAGTTTATACTCCTAATTCTTTTTATAACATTCAGCACATAAAATTTGTTTTCCACGTTGAGCTATCATAGCGTCCAATCGTCCTACGGGCATCACAAATTTATTAGGTAGGCTTAATATAACTGAGAAGTTTTCGTTACTTTGTATACTTTTATTACAGTTCGAACATGTTAGCTTTAAGTTTTTATACATTTTTCTCACTCACTTTATCAGAGTAGGTGTAACAAACGCCTCTAACAACCCAGCCACTAGAAGACCTAATACAATTACAGAGCTAATAAATACCACAGTTCTTATAGACATATACCTCCTATTTTTAAAGATTTTATACGTTAAGGACAAACTCAAATATGTAGCCACAATAAACATCGGCATCTCAATGCTGCCATGAAGCAAAATCAGTCCTATCATTTTTGGTGCAAACAATATATTTTTAACTCCTATACCAAATATAAGTGCATTTTGCGCTAATAGTAAGATTGGCATCATCCCCATTGAAATTACCCCTGTCAATATAATCAAGAATGCTACTTTCAAATTTTGACTATATATGCTCAAAAAAGAAACATTAACTTGTTTAAATTCCTGAGGATGAGGGCTCGCAGTTAAGAAACCTATTAAAAAAAACAAGATGAATATTCCTAAAGATATCCCTAAGAATAGAATGTGTTTTACTTTCATATTGGCACCATTACTTTCTATTATTAAAAGGTTCCGTTGGGAATCAAAGAATTAACCTGTATTAAACAGAATAAGAATCAGCGGCAAGTAAAGCAGCTTCAGCCCATGCTGGAACAGAAGCAATCCAGCCACCAGAAACTAATAAACTAACAATTACAGATGTGCCTCCTGCTGCTACTAGCGCCCAAACTAGCCAGCTTGGAGGATTATAGATTCCTAATTTATTTAAAATAGTTACAACGTTTGAGTCTGTACCTCCTTTAAAAGCTAAAACAATAGCGATTAATAAAGATACAACAAATAATGCAAAATATAAATTTCGTTGTTTAGTAGAAAGCATACTAATCATCTCTAATCCACCTTCCCATTTTTAGTAAAAATATCCAACGGAACCCAAAACAAATATTACCATTTATCTACTTTTTCTGCAACCTTTTTTACTGAATTTTTACACAAATAAACAAAAAATACTATAATCCCCCTATATTTCGCTTAATAGTTCATTTTGCTTTAAATAAAAGATTCTATACTAAATATTGGGGTTAAGGATTTTACAGGCAAAATAAAAGCACTTACGAAGATCTCCCTTTAAAATGATAGTTGGCGACTACATCGAAAGGGAGATTTCGTAAATGCATTCTCATTTTATCACAAAACTGCTTGGGTTAGAAGATGTTGAAATCACTCATGTAGTGGACCAAATCACTCACTTTGAAATCCATATTCAAACGCCTGTAAAAGTTCAAAAATGCCCCTGCTGTCAGAAGGAAACTTCCTCTGTCCATGATGATCGGATTCAAAAGATTCGTGATGTAAAGGTCTTTGAAAAATATTGCTTTCTCATCTTGAGAAAGCGACGATACAGATGTAAGTCCTGTGGAAAACGGTTCTACGAACCCTATTCTTTTCTAGAACGTTACCAGCGCCACACGAAACGACTTCTCCAAGCACTTTTGGTTAAAGTGAGGGAGTATAACTTTAAGCAGGTTGCCAAGGAAACAGGAATTGGGCATTCCACCGTCATTCGGCTCTTTGACAAGTACTATTCCTATGACAATAAGGCCCTCCCGAAAGTTCTGGCCATTGATGAATGGAAAGGGACTTCTGAAACGGGCAAGTACCAATGTATCATTGGCGATCCTGTAAACCGAAGGGTTTACGATATCATTCCTAACAGGAATCTATCCACCCTAAAGGAATACTTCCGTACACTTCCAAGGGAGAAAGTACAGATGGTGGTCATGGATATGTGGGCAGCCCTACAAGACGCTCGCTTTGAAAAGTTTTGATAAACCGATTCTGGTGGTCGATCGATTCCATTATGTTCGGCATAATGTATGGGCATTGGAACGGGTAAGGAAGAGAGTCCAGAAAAACTTTCAAGAGAAGGATCGTAAATCCATGAAGAAGTTGCGTTATCTGCTTCATAAGCCACATGCCCATTTGAATGCAGATGAAATGGAACAGCTGAACTATTTCTTTTCACTGGTCCCTGACTTAAAGAAGGCCTATATCGTAAAAGAAACCTTCCATAAGTGGCTGAAGGAAAGCGACAAAACAAACGCCAAAAGAAACCTTGAGCACCTCTATAAGGTCATAGAGGAGTCAGGACTCGAAGAATATCCATACATGAAAAGAACATTCAAAAACTGGGAAAAGGAGATCTTAAATTCCTTTCTCTTCCCCTACACCAACGGATTTATTGAGGGGATCAACAACAAGATAAAAGTCATTAAACGAATGTCATTTGGCATTCGGAATTTTAAGAGACTAAGAAATAAAGCTTTATGTTCACTCATCTAGTCAACTACAAAAAAGGGGGCACTTCGATCAGTGTACACCAACAATTGACATAGAGCCATAAAAAACAAAAAGTTGATAAGAGAACTGTTTATTCTCAATCACTTTTTGTTAAGACTGGGCAATTATAAAATTTCGTAAGCAATAAACATCTGCAATTGTTAATTTACTAGTTTATTAGAAAATCTAATGAAAAATAATGGGAAGGTAAAAAATTCTTTACATTCATTATATATAAAAAAATCTTAAATTGCAATATTAAATGCAACAAGTATTGAAAGACCAGATAACCCATGATTAAGTAGAATCGGGACACTCTGCGCAACTTGACGTGGAGTGGCGGGCATGGTAGCCTGGTTGGCCCAGCCAGTACCGTATACCTGGCTTCATGGCTGGTAGCCATGCCCGCAGAGGCTCTTTGTCAAGTTGCTAAAAACCAACCCTTTGGGTTAGCTGGCTTAAGGTTAAGAAGCTAAGCCAGCTAACTCTATTTGGAAACACTCCTCAGGTGTACGATAATTGAGGATCTTCCTTGGAAGATGGTTACACCAATTTTCAACATAGGTAATGGTTTCGTCTGCCACAGAGGAAATGGGTCTCCCCTTTGGTATGAAGCGCCTAATAAGGCCATTATGACGCTCGTTGGTTCCTCGTTCACAGGATGTGTAAGGGTGTGTAAAATAAACCTCTGTTAGATCTTTTTCAACACTAAGGCCGAGGTCAGCAAATTCAGAACCGTTATCAGCCGTAATGGTTTTAAACACTTTAGAGAACCGATTACCATAAGACACTTTCAACTGAGATATGACTTCTGAAACGGATAGACTATCCTTGGCTGTCACTCTCAAAATTATTTCTTTACGGGTTTTGCGCTCAGTAAGAGTCAATAAGGCCTGATCTTTAGTCTTCTTGCCTATAACCGTATCAATTTCCCAGTGACCAAACTCTTGGCGTTCATTGACTTCAATTGGTCGCTCATCGATACTGCGTCCTAAGATCTTCTTATTCTTCCGGTTACGTTTTTTCTTGGTGTTCAGGGTAATTTTCATAGGTAGGTCAATGTTTTTAACGCCTATAAGTCCTAGATCAATATAGTTATAAAGGGTCTTGGTGCAAACCATTTTGTCTTTGAATTTCCCATCACGTTTGGCTCTCCCACATACCGCATCAGGAGACCATTTCTTATCAAGGATCTGAGTTTCGGCATACTTAATAAACTCGATGGCATCGTCTAGTTTTAGCTTGCGGCCACAGGCTTTCCTGTTTCTCTCATAGAGAAGTTGACCTGTGTCTGGAAAATAGACATGAACAATTTTCCCGTTGCTTTTTCTTTGTGGCACTGTACCTCTTCTTAACTCACGGGAGATGGTGCTTTTGTGACAACCAACATAATCTGCAATCTCCTGTTGAGTCTTACCAGCAGCGTGTAAGGCCGCAATTTTCCCACGGTCATAAGCCGTTAAGTGTTTGAAATGCCGAGCTCCTATGGTAGAATTAGTAATTGCCATAGATAAATCCTCCGTATCGATATTGTTTTAGTCGACTTAATCATACGTGGTTTATCTATGGTTTTTCATTTTTTATGCTTGTTGCATTTGATTATACAACTAGCCTATATAAAAAAATACATTAAGTAAAAAGTTTTTTACATAAATGCTGTTATGTTTTCCTCTGTGAGTTGATAGCACTAGAAATCTTTGTCCAAACGTCTAATCTAATTGAAATATTTAGTAAAAATGCAGGTCTACCTATTCAGAGAAAATCCGTAACATATTGGAGTTATGGCAAAAAATTTGTGAAAAGTCTTCAAGCACTTACCGGAATCGCCTTGTAGGTGATTTTATCAAAAAGGTCATCACTGGATGCTTAAAGGGCGGATAAGATCCAACTGACGGTAGAAAGAAAAAGAAATGTGGCCTCTCGAAGAAAGAATGAAAGTTATTATTTAAAAATGGTTGCCTCGGTGGCAAAGCTTTAATGTAACAATCGACCTTATCAAACATCGACTCGTGTGTAGTTTAGTTGTTCATAATTAACTCAACTTTCGCACACAGAAATATGGAGACAGTCCTTGATATAACGAGGTAAAGAAGTAATCCAATTGGACAGTTGACACTGAAAAATGTCCATACTCAAATAAACCTTAGCTTCAGCCAAAGTTTGGAAAAGAGAAATCAATTGTAGTAAAGCCGTTTTAAAGTCCATCTCCTTTACTTCGTCACATAGAAACAAGAATAAGTTGCCCATGGTCTTCGGATCCTCTTCTTTCCGAAGTTGCCAAGCAATCAAGATATACCGAGTGAAGACAATGGTAGTATGGCTAATCATCATGTCATAGGAACGACCTTGAAACTCTTTGGCTAAATGTAAAAACGATTTACTGAATTTAAAAAAGGTTTCAATGTCCCAACGCATCCCATAGATTCGAACGATTTCTTCATTAGACAGCGTGGTATCTGTACTCAAAATGGCTAGCCATTCACTTTGGTTGTTTCGATTCCGCACAAACACGATTTTCACTGGTAAACCCGTATGAAGGGTTGCGTGAATCGAGCCGAGTGTTTCTTTTTTGCCAATGTCTCGTTTCGCTTTTCGATACAGTTGTTCCAAGGTTAAACGTTCTCCGTTGAAAAGATACCGTTGTTTCAGCTGTTTGACCATACCAATGACAAAAAGGCCTTTGGAGTGAATCTTCTCCACCAACGGGGCATGAGTAAACCATGTATCCATGAGCACATAATCAGCGAAAATTCCTTTATCCAATGCATGTTCTACTAATTTCAACACCATGTTTGGTTTTGCTTCCAATGCCTCGAGCCGTCGTTTGTAGCCTGTGGTTCGTTTATCAATGGACGAATGGATTTCGTTCAAGCGATTCTTTTGGTTCGCTGAACTCAAAAGAGCGAAATCGATAGGTACAAATGTAAAGCCATCGGACCATCCGAGCGTTAATAGTTGAAAACCATTGACAAACTGACGAGTGGAATGATCGAATACTTTAGCTAGAAGCTCAACCGATTTACTACGGTTACGAGAATAAATCGAATCGTCTACAATAAACACGGTAACACGGCGCTTCGAAATCGTTTGTTTCACACGACGAATCACTTCGGAGCTCAGAGATAGTAAAAAGGTTCTCCAGTTATACGTAGACGAGTTCAAAAAACGATAAATGGTATCTTTTCCTGGTAAATCGGCAGCCTTTTTGCTTTGTAAGGCGTGGTACCAGTTTCTGTATTGAAAAACAAGAAGAAATAATAGTTGAAAAATCGATAAACAAGAATAACCACAAGCCTTGATAATTCCTGCTTTTCTTAAATGATTACCAATTTGTAATTCAGAAAATCCGTCTTTTATTTCTTTTGGTAATTGCGCAAAATACTCTTTTTTCGTTATCATAATGGTGACACCTTTCTTTCTTTGGTTTTTTTGGTTTGGTCACCAATAGTTTACCAAAAGAAAGAGGTGTCTTTTTGTTTTTTAGACGAATTTTTTCAGTGTCAAGTGAATATGAGATACCCAAAGAAACCTATCAAATCAAGGATTATTCATAAATTTTTCACTGCGAAAGTTGAGTAATTAACCTTATGTTGTTATATCGTCTCCTACTTACTTAGAGATACATCAATGGCTGCGCAAACGTTCTGTATTTCTTTTTCGACTTCCTCTTTATCTTACCCATGTAAAGAAAAAACTAAGTATTGATATATATGAAAGAGGACATCCTAACCCAAGCCTTTCGTTCAATCATGCAAAAAACTTTTGACACTTTTGTCTGAAAATTATATAATAAATATATCAAAAACTTTTGACATAACAAGTATTAAGTATTATAAAAAAAGGACGGTTAACGTGATGGAGAATCGAATTCGATTGCTTCGAGAACAAAAAATGCTATCTCAAGCCCAATTAGCTGAACAATGTAATGTAACAAGGCAAACTATAAATGCCATTGAAAATGACAAGTATGATCCAACTTTAGAGTTAGCATTTAAGTTATCCAAAGTCCTCAATACCACTGTAGATGAGTTATTTTTATATGGGAGGGAAAAATAAAATGAGGAAAGCGGATGAAATGGAACGATATCAAGCTGATAAATCGACAAAAATTTTATCCT
The DNA here is from genome assembly GCF_038006805.1 of Bacillus sp. FSL W8-0223. Lineage (NCBI taxonomy): Bacteria > Bacillati > Bacillota > Bacilli > Caryophanales > Bacillaceae > Bacillus > Bacillus sp. FSL W8-0223. The sequence goes on along the minus strand of NZ_JBBOVX010000001.1, from coordinate 807,968 downwards.
ATTTCTATTCCTTAGCTCTATTAATATGGACTTTTTATGATGTCATAACTAAGGGAGAACCAGGAATACAATTTATCATTTTGTGCGTAGGCGTTATCATTTTCTTTATTTCATTGCGAATTTTTAAGAAAAAAATGTAGAAAACATTAACCTATCCCCTTCAGTTAATTGAATAAACTGTTTATTAAATAAAAAAAGGTGTTGATTGATGAACCATAACCCGAATATTGGACAAGAATGAAAACTGTGCTCCTTATTCGGGTTTTTCTATGTATTCAAAATAAAAAACTGTTAATAATGCTTAGATCGTTGGCGATTTACCTATGAGGCGAACCCTTTGATAAAAAATGTCTTATCTATATATGCATATGGTCAAACAGACTATTTATCCTGTATTCAATGGAAGTACAAATGAGATACTTACCCATTATTTATCCGCTTCTTTATAGATGGATATTGTTTTTAGAACCTTAGAAAAACTTAAAGAAGCTATATTCAAATCAATTTGCCCTGAAGCGTTCCTTCATTCAAAAAAAGGGTTCCATTACAATTATCCCTTTTTTCAATATAAAGTAATAAATGAGGGGATTCATCAAATATTTAGAAAGGAAATGGTCGGGATAATGCTCAACTGAATTCTTATTCTGCTATTTAAAGGGTGAAGTGAAATCTAAAAGATGTGAAACTGTAAGCATTAAAGCAGTCAAAAGCATCATCATGGTTGTTGTCAAAAGGAATTTAAAAATGACCCCGGTTCAATACCGAGATCATTTCTAAACAGTTTAGGCATTTCCAATACTTACCATATTTATAGGATGGTTATTTCAACCAGTCCTTCTATCCAAATTTATGGACGACACCTCCCCAAAAATATGGTTTGCGAGAGCCAACTCAATCCCGATCATAGTCCGCTGCTGGTGGGAGTTATGGGATCACTTCTTTTTGTTTTGGCTTTTTGTTAAATAATCCAAGCTTTTAAATTGATAGCCTTCTTTTTTTAAATCTTGGATGACTTTTTCTAAAGCTTCCGCGTTGTCTTTCGATACAGTATGAAGCAATAAAATCGCGCCCGGATGAGCCTGAGCCATGATGTTTTGATAGGCGTATTTCCACCCTTTTTGATTATTGGTCTGCCAGTCGACAAATGCAAGCGACCAAAGAACATGGGTATATCCTTCCTCTTTCGCCAAAGCCAATGTTCTCTCACTTAAAATCCCCCGCGGTGGACGCATATAGTTCATCTCTTTTTGCTTCGTCAATTTGGCTGTTTCCTCTTTTACTTTATTTAATTCCAGCTTTAGTTTTTCGTCGCTCACTTGCGTTAAGTCAGGGTGGCTCCAAGAATGATTTCCAACGATATGCCCTTCTTTCACCATTCTTTGCACCAGTTCGGGGGCTGTTTTTAAATAGTGTCCTGTTACAAAAAATGTCGCCGGCACATGTTCTTTTTTGAGCACGTCTAAAATTTGAGCTGTATAGCCATTTTCATATCCATTATCAAACGTTAAATAAAGAATTTTTTTGTTGCTTGGCCCTTTATAATAACTCCCGTACTTGGCCAACAGCTCGTCATATTCCTGTCCCGCTTCTGCCGGTTTTCCGTTTTGAGCTTTTTTAAATCCCCAATGAATAGGTTGATTAGAAAGCGCCGATGCAGGCGTCGCCATGAAACATGCCAGCAAAAGCGCGCTTATCCATACTATCAGTGTACGTCTTCGCATGTTATCCTTCCTTTACAACGTATTTCTTGTTGCTTTCTTGCCATGAAATGCAGGATCTGTCTTGCCTATTTTTTGTGAAAAAAAAGGATTCATGCCGACTTTTCCATTCCTTTTTCTGTAAGTTGTAAAATAAAAAAAGGATGACGAAAAGTCATCCTCCCGATAGGATTATTGAAATACAGGTTCTTTCAATTGCGCCAATTTTTCCAATGAAGATTTCTCCACATCTTCATGCAGGCTATTTCCGTGGGAATCCATCGTGACAACGGCCGTAAATCCTTTCACTCTTAAATGCCACATGGCTTCAGGAATGCCAAATTCCATTAAATCCACGCCTACTACTGATTGAATGCAATCCGCATAATATTGCGCAGCACCACCAATAGCATTCAAATATACGCCGCCATGTTCTTTTAACGCCGCCAACGTTTTCGGTCCCATGCCACCTTTTCCGATCACGGCACGGATGCCAAATTTTTTCATAATGTCTCCTTGATAAGGCTCTTCGCGAATCGAAGTAGTCGGACCAGCCGCTTTGACATGCCAATTTCCTTCGTCATCTTTCAGCATGACCGGACCGCAGTGATAAATGATTTGACCGTTTAGATCAACTGGTGCATCATGATCCATTAAGTATTTGTGTATGGCATCACGGCCTGTATACATCATACCGTTAATTTGAACAACGTCCCCTACTTTCAGCTGGCGTATTTGTTCTTCCGTAATCGGCGCTTCTAAAGTGACGACTTTTCTTTTCGATGAATCTTCATTAGATGCTGCCGTTTCTTTTTCTGCTTCCGATAGTTCAAAAGTGACTTTTTCTCCATCTTGATACAACCATTCGGAAATGGCTCCAGTATTCAGATCAATCTTAACGCCGAGACGGCGGAATGCCCAGCAGTTATAAGCCACGGAAACAAAGAAGCTGGCAGGAATTCGGTTCATGACGCCAATTTTGCAGCCAAGGAGAGTCGTTTCTCCTCCAAATCCCATCGTTCCGATTCCTAGCTTGTTAGCATTTTCCATAATATACTCTTCCAGCTTGCGCAAATCTTCATTCGGATTGACATCATCCACCGGTCTGAATAATTGCTCTTTAGCCAAATCATATCCGGATGAACGATCTCCTCCGATTCCGACTCCAATAAATCCGGCGCTGCAGCCTTGTCCTTGAGCTTGATAAACGGCATGCAAAATACATTTACGAATGCCGTCCAAATCACGTCCCGCTCTTCCCAATCCTTCCAATTCACAAGGCAAGCTGTATTGAATGTTTTTATTTTCGCATCCGCCGCCTTTTAAAATCAAACGGACATCTATATAATCTTCTTCCCACTGCTCGAATTTAATGACAGGCGTCCCGGCTCCAATATTATTTCCAGAGTTCTTGCCCGTTAAGGAATCGACCGAATTAGGACGCAATTTTCCATCTTTTGTCGCCTGTTCGATCGCCTCATAAATCGCCTGTTTTAACTTGATTTGGTTCACTCCGACTGGTGTTTTGATTTTAAAAGTAGGCAGCCCCGTATCTTGGCAAATAGGCGAAACATTGTCATCGGCCATTTGAATATTTTGGGTAATAGTAGCTAAGCTCATAGCCGCTCTTGTACCGGCATTTTCTTTCCTTTTAGCAGCCAAAATGGCTCGGCGGACATCTTTTGGCAAATTAGTGGAAGTCTCTACAATCAATTGGTACATACTCTCTTTAAACTTTTCGAAATCCATGTTTTCCCCTCTCCCTTTTACTGCAAAAAATATGTATTGACAAAATAGACAAAAAATTTCCCCTATCATTATACTTTGTGAGCTGAAGGTTGAAAAGACAAATATGGAATCGGTTACAAAAAAGTTTATGGAAACGCCGTGCTTGCAGTCATGAAAGACGCATTGCACAGCTCTTCTTTTTTCATGCAACACTAAATGGGTGAAACGTTCATAAGTGGAAAATAACAAGCAGCCGAAAAAAAACGGCTGCTATCTGTCGCGAAACTGCTTGTATTTTTCTTCTATTTCCTCGACGATTTGAATTAATCGATCGATATCTTCAATATCCGTTGATTCTGGTTCCAATGAATCCAATACCGTCAAAAACATGTTCAGTCTCTCTTTTAAATAGCTCAGCTGTTTATTTGTATCATAAATTGTTTTCCCCACTATTTTCTCTCCCTTCTTTTTTATCATAATCAAGCTTTTTCAAAAAAGCAATTTGCACCGCAAGAAACCCTGTTTCCAACAAAAGACCAGACACCTAACACAAGCGGATGATAATGGTTCATCCTCCTGCTTTGGTTCTGGCCTTCATCATTCTTTCTATTTAGGTTCGCTCGATGTGACGAAGGCAAACGTCACATGGTCCTGAATGGGAATCCACGCTCCAATTCCTTGTGAGGTTACATTCTTGACAACAATCGATCTTTTCATTCCTTTCAGTACAATAAATACTTCTCCATACGTAACTTTTCCTTTTTCATTCACCGCGGGTGCGTATGCATATAAATAGCCAAGCCTTTGTGCCGGGATATTATAAACCTGGCTTTTTTTCGTACCGGCTCCAATCGTTGTTGAAAATGAAAGTGGAAGTTTTGTTTTTTGTGCCGCAGTCAGCATCATCATTTTCTGAACATCATCTGCATGTGGAATTTTAGCGGTTAAACCGCCTTTAATCTGTTTTTGCATTTCCTGTACATAATGGATTTTGTAATTGGCATTACCGCCGCGGTTATCAAAATAATTCGTATTGATTTTTTGATATTCCCAATTGGGAACCGTTTCGCTCGATTCATAATTAAGAGGCCATTCCCCCAAATAAATAGTGGCTCTCAATCCGATAGCAAAGGGTGTTTTGTTAATGGAAGTTTCATTCAACATTCGAATTAAATCGGGATTTTCAATTTTCACTTTAGATGTACTCAGCAAATCCTTCGTAAATTCGCTTGGCTGCAAAGATGGGAGATCTTGCGTCGGGTTCGGATAGGTGTTTTCTTTCGCTATATTCATCACAGATGAAGGCATTTGATAATGCCGATTGTCGCTTTTTATGGCCGCCTCCGCAGCCGTTACGGTGAACAGGGATAGAAAGAAAGTTATCAGGACAATGCGGTACACTTTCATGAATGCTTTACTCCCTTCTCTTCGATGTCTACTTTTTTATAGAGTTTCCCATATTCTTTTTCCTATCCCTTTTTCAAGAAAAAAGAGAACGGCTATGATAGGTAAAAAAGCTTATGAAAATGAAAAACGCTGACTAATTGTCAGCGTTTAAGAATAAACCAATCTCTTTCATTAAAATAGAATTTTTAATCACTGCTTATTCTTCCATACCAGATTTTGTTTGCTACAGCAAATAAAATCCTATTCCCATTATGAAATAGGCGGCTATTAATGTCAGCCCTTCAAACCAGTTCGATTCTCCGTCGTTTTGGATGACAATCGTCAACAAGACGGCCGTGACCATGGAAATTAATTCTGGCAACGTAAAGATTAACGGCATAGACTGTTCAAAAAACATCGATGCGAGCACCAATATCGGCGCTACAAACATAGCTACTTGGAGTGTAGAGCCGATGGCAATTTCCACTGCGATATCCATTTTATTTTTCATGGACATAAGAACGGCAGAAGCATGCTCCGCTGCATTTCCGACTATGGCGACTATAATGACCCCGATAAACAATTCACTCCAGCCGAATTTGTCCGCCACAACTTCAAATGTATGTACCAGATTTTCAGAAACGTAAGCCACTGCAATCGTCGCCAACGCCAATATAACCATGGCTTTCCCTTTTTTCCATTCCGGCTCTTCATGCTCTTCCTGACTTTCTTGTGTGGAATGATACACTCCGCGATGAGTAACCAATTTAAAGTACAAGGCAGCCAAGTACAAGAGAATCATGATTACTGCAATCCCAATGCTTAATGAAAAAGTTTTGTCTCCAGTCATCTTTAATGAAAAAATTTCCGGGATAACAAAGGCCACAATGACAGCAAACATTAACAGCCCGGAATTATGTCTGGCGTCATACACATTAAACTTTTGCCTTTTAAATTTCAGTCCCCCTAAAAAAAAGGAAAGCCCGGCAACTAAAAGCAGATTTCCTAAAACCGAACCAGTCAAAGAAGCCAATACAACTTCAACAAGACCCGCTTTTAAAGAAAAAATAGAAATAATTAATTCAACGGCATTTCCAAATGTCGCATTTAAAAGTCCGCCAATTCTGGGCCCGGCAATAATGGCCAAACTTTCTGTCGCTCTGCCCATATAACTGGCCAATGCAATAATGGTGAAACAATAAACGACAAACATCATGACAGCTGGCCAATGAAGCAGAGCCCCTATAACGGACAAAGGAACCCCGGCAAATACCATAATGGCAAAAATTTTATTCATAAACAAACCTCATTTCTTTCTAAATAATTTCACGAGTACAGGAATCCGGTATTGAATTTTTCCAAGAAGGTTGGTCTTAAGCAAAACGCTAAAAAGGCTTGTCAGATGTTTTTCCAAGTTTCTATTATAAATTTTTTCACTTCTTATGAAAGCCGTTAACCTTTTAGTCCCTTTTTCATAACATTTTTGAATATACCATTTTTATACATTATACATCAAATTTTTTTGTCTTGCCTTTTTATCACTATTCATTATTTTCAATTTCATTGCTTGTAAAGAAGATGCAACCCCTTTTTCCGAATCAAAACTTCTTTTTCTGGAATGAGTTCTATCCCGCTTTTTCAATATAAGAAATCTTTCTGGTTTTTATTCTTCACATCTGAAACAATGTATGTTAATATATAGCTACATTATAATAATTTTAATTTAAAAAATATATTAATCACCTTATATTACTTATTTTAATGCTATTATCAATATAATGAAGGTGATTATTATTCTCAATTAAAAAGAGTTTATTTTCAATTAAACAAGGAGGGTCACGATGAGCGCAGATGCGAATGCTTTGACAAATAAAAAAATCGTTCAAACGAAAATGGCGAAGTTGGAGAAACTGAAACCGCATCTTGAATTAATGGCAGCTTTATTAAGCGGTTTGCTTATTTTAGCAGCTTGGATAACGGAAAAAAATCATGCCGGACTGGTTCCAAGTGTGCTCTACCTGCTGGCGTTTGCTATCGGCGGGTTTGCCAAAGCAAAAGAAGGCATTGAAGAAACCATAAAAAATAAAGAATTAAATGTAGAAATATTAATGATTGTTGCAGCCATCGGATCGGCGAGCATCGGGTACTGGACAGAAGGAGCTGTTTTAATTTTTATTTTTTCTGTCAGCGGAGCTTTAGAAACGTATACCATGAATAAAAGCCAAAAAGAAATCTCTTCCTTAATGGATCTGCAGCCAGAAGAAGCGTGGCGAATCACCAACGGAAATTTAGAAAGAGTTCCCGTTTCCAGTCTTAATATCGGCGACTTGATTATCGTGAAACCGGGTGAACGTATCCCTTCTGACGGCCGGATCGTAAAGGGAAGCTCTTCTGTAGATGAATCGGCGATTACTGGGGAATCCATGCCCGTAACGAAACAACTGGGTGAAGAAGTTTTTGCCGGAACCGTCAATATCAATGGCTCCATTACTGTTGAAATTACGAAACGATCGAATGAAACTCTATTCCAAAAAATCATTGAGCTTGTCCAATCTGCTCAAAGCGAAAAATCACCTTCACAGCTTTTTATTGAAAAATTCGAAGGGCGCTATGTCAAAGTCGTGTTGGCGGTTGTCTTGCTGATGATGTTTCTACCGCATTATTTGTTTGGATGGAGTTGGAATGAAACGTTCTATCGTGCAATGGTCCTTTTAGTTGTCGCTTCTCCGTGCGCCCTAGTCGCATCCATTATGCCCGCTACTCTAGCGGCGATTTCCAATGGCGCCCGGAACGGAATCTTAGTAAAAGGCGGCGTTCACTTAGAAAATTTAAGCCATTTAAAAGCAATCGCGTTTGACAAGACCGGTACGCTGACAAAAGGAAAACCGGAAGTAACAGACATCATTGTCCGGAACGGCTTAGAAGAAGCGCATCTTATTCAAATGGCCGCTTCAATTGAAAATCAATCGAATCATCCGCTTGCACAGGCTATCGTAAAATTTGCCGAAGATAAGGAAATTCCACTTTTAGAAGTAGACCAATTGGAAGACGTGGCCGGTTCTGGTGTAAAGGCAGCGATGGGAGGCGAAGAATGGAAAATCGGCAAAGCGGAATTCGTCGGTAAGGATGAGGCGCTTTCTTTCGCAAATGGAAAAGCAAAAGAGTTGGCGTCAGAAGGAAAAACCGTCGTTTTTGTCCGCGATTCGAACGGAATTGCTGCTCTCTTTGCTTTGAAAGACAGCATTCGGCCCGATGCCAAAAAAGCCATTGATCTTCTGCGCCAAGAAGGAATTTATACGATTATGTTGACCGGAGATAGTGATAAAACAGCGTACACCATCGGGAAAGAAGCTCACTTAGACGGTTATATTGCCGAATGCCTGCCCCAGCACAAAGCGGACTATGTGAAAAAAATTATGGAAAAATACGGGACGGTCGCAATGGTTGGCGACGGCATTAATGACGCCCCTGCCTTAGCAACCGCAAACGTTGGAATTGCCATGGGAGAAGGAACAGACGCAGCGCTTGAAACGGCTGATATTATTTTGATGAAAAATGATTTAGCCAAAATTGCCAATGCGATTCAGCTTTCCAAAAGAATGAATAAAATCGTAAAACAAAATATCGTCTTTTCGATCGCAGTCATTATGTTGTTAATTTGCTCCAACTTCCTTCAAATTCTCGATCTTCCTTTCGGAGTGATCGGTCACGAAGGAAGCACGATCTTAGTGATTTTAAACGGGCTTCGGCTTTTGAAATCTCCAAAAGAAAAAGCGTTCGAAGCACAAGAATTAAAAGCTTATTAAAAAACGAGAAATCGAAAAGGGGAGCGGCCAAAACGCTCCCCCTTTTTTATGAGTTGCTGCATAAAACGTATTGAAGTTATGGAATCGATCAAGCGGATTTTCAGGTTCAGCAGCTCCGGCTTTATCATTCTGTTCGCTTATTGCTCTCTGTTATCTTTTTGACCGTTCAAGGCCTTTCATGACCTTTTCATCCAGATACCCTTCAGCGCACGATCCCAACCATAGTCCACTACTTTCCGCTTTCCGTCGTTTCCTTTTCGTTATGGATGTCTTGATAGGATGCATCCTTTTTTTCAGGCAAAAACGTATCTTTTGCTTCCGTCAGCAATTCCTTCACTTGCGGTGTTAAATCACGAAGATCCTCCACTTTTTCACGGATAAAGCCAACATCTTCATTCACTTGTTTGACCGTTTCTTTAGCTTTTTCTACTATCTCCTTAGTGGAAGAAATGATGCGATTTGGATCTTTTGCGATTTGGACAACATATTGGCACACTTTAGACATTTTAGAGCGTGTGGACTTGTCCAATAAACTGACAGCAGCCCCTGCGGCAGCACCGATGAACATTCCTGCAAAGAATTTATTTCTCCCCATTTTTTTACCCCCTTAAAGGTTATGTTCCTTTTTAATTAGCGCAAGCAGACGGTCGCAGCCTTTTTTGATCAGCTCATAAACCTCTTCAAAATTACCGGTGAAATAAGGATCAGGTACATCCTTTTGCTCAGATTCTTCCACTAAGTCAAGCAAACGAATGATGTGTGTAGTGGAAGCATCTCCAGCAAGCTTATGTAAATCATCCACGTTGCTTTGATCCATCGCCACAATATAATCGAATTTGTTTAAGTCTTCTCGCTGTACTTGGCGGGCGACAAGCCCTTCATGGTTAATTTGATATTTTTTTAATATGGACAACGTTCCATGATGAGGAGATTCTCCGATATGCCAGCCGCCGATGCCGGCTGAGTCAACCGCAATTTTTTGATCTAACTTTTCTCGTTTTACCATGTCGCGAAACATCGCCTCAGCCATGGGAGAACGACAAATATTTCCTAAGCAGACAAACAAGACGTGAATCAATCCAACCCTTCCTTTCTTTAAAGCAAATGGTATTATCATTATTCTACAAAATTTTTCATTGAAAAACGACAAAGAAATAGTGGTATTTCTTTCAGACTGTCGACAAATCCGAAAAAACCGGATTTGCCGACAGTCTTTTTTTGTATAATTAAGATACCGTAATGAATTGAGGTGGATGAAGTGCTAACAAAAAATACACAGATGAATCGTGATCAAATAGAAATGATAGCTTTAGACCAACTTGTACCTGCAGATCATTTGGTTCGTAAAATCGACGCTGCTATTGATTTTTCATTTATCTATTCGCTTGTTCAAGACATGTATTCATCGGAAAGAGGTCGACCAAGTATTGATCCAGTTGTATTGATTAAAATGGCTTTCATCCAATATACCTTCGGTATTCGTTCCATGCGAAAAACTATAGAGGAAATCGAAACGAATCTGGCTTACCGTTGGTTTCTTGGATTTGGTTTTTATGATAAGGTACCTCACTTTTCAACGTTTGGGAAAAACTACGAGCGACGCTTTAAGGATACAGACTTATTTGAACAGATATTCTATCGCATTTTGAAAGAAGCTGCAGATAAGAAGCTGATAAGCAGTGAGCATGTCTTTATTGATTCTACTCATGTCAAAGCGAGTGCGAATAAGCATAAATTTGTGAAGAAAGTGGTTCGAAAAGAAACGAAAGCCTATCAAGCACGTCTACAAGATGAGATAAATGCTGATCGAGAAGCACATGGAAAAAAGCCATTTCCTCCAGATAAATTTGGGAAAGAAGAATATAAAGAAATAAAAGAAAGTACCACTGATCCGGAAAGTGGTTACTACGTAAAAGACGAGCGAACAAAACAGTTTGCTTACTCATTCCATGCTGCTGCGGATCGAAATGGCTTTGTTTTGGGGGCTATTGTAACGCCAGGGAATATTCATGACAGTTCCGTATTGGAGCCACTTCTTGAAAAAGTCATAGAAAAACATGGAAAACCGGCTGTGGTTGCTGCTGACGCTGGATATAAAACTCCCGCCGTTGCCCAATACATATTTGAAAATGATATGACCCCTGCTTTACCTTATACTCGCCCTCGTACAAAGGATGGTTATTTCAAAAAACATGAGTATGTTTACGATGAATACTACGATTGTTATCTTTGTCCGCAAGGACAAGTGTTAAAATATGCAACTACGACGAAGGAAGGCTATCGTCAATATTTTTCTGATCCAGTCCAGTGTAAAGATTGTCCATTCCTTTCGAAGTGCACCCAAAGTAAGGAGCATAAAAAACTGATTCAGCGACATGTATGGGAATTTTATTTAGAGGAAGCTGATCATCTTCGGCATACACAAGAGAATAAGAGCATTTATGCAAGACGGAAAGAAACCATTGAACGTGTTTTTGCTGATGCAAAGGAAAAGCATGGTATGCGTTGGACAACTTTAAGAGGTTTAAAAAAATTGTCCATGCAGGCGATGCTAACTTTTGCTGCAATGAATTTGAAAAAGATGGCTTGCTGGACATGGAAAAGTCCAGCAATAACATAAAATAGACCCCTGGAGGGGTCTATTCCAAACATTTGAAAGCATAAAAGTGACAAAAGGCATCCGAAAGCGCACATTCGGATGCCTTTTGTCTACACTCTGAAAGAAATAGTGGTATTTCTTTGTCATTGTTCATAGAACACGAACGAAAGCGACCTTTCGGCTTTCAAACCATAGATCCTATCTCTTCTCGCTCGGTTTGACAGGAATGAAAAAACATGAAAATATATGAATAAGTACTAGCCGAAAAGGGAAAGGATGGATCAAGTGGATCTCTCAAAAAACACATTAGAAAATATTGAGTTTATGGTGGAAAAGATTAAAGAAAAGCTAAAAATGGTCAACGGTGATGCTTTAAAATCTACTAATTTTAGTTCCGACAAATATGAAGAACTAAAAGAAATTTATGAACTAGTACAGAGAAAAAATCATTTCAGCCCTAATGAAATGCAAGCGATTGTGGAAGAACTCGGATATTTGAGAAAGTAAGGAAAAACTGCCGGTTTAGTGGGAGCCGGCAGTTTTTTCTTCCTCTTGATCGGTTAGTATGAGAATTCCGTCCTTTGTAACAGCGATCGTATGCTCATATTGAGCAGACAGCGATCCATCCATTGTTCTAGCCGTCCAGCCATTAGCGTCCATTTTCGTTGCCCAATGGCCTATGTTCACCATCGGTTCAATCGTAAAGACCATCCCTTCTTTTATGCGCGGACCTTTTCCAGGGAGGCCGAAATGAGGAACATCCGGTTTCTCATGAATGACCGCACCAATTCCATGGCCGATAAAATCTCGAACGACAGAAAAACCTTCCGCCTCCACATAAGTTTGAATAGCGTGGCCAATATCTCCAATTCTATTTCCTATTTTCACCTGTTCGATTCCTTTATATAACGCTGTCTTCGTTACATCTAATAATTTTTGGGTTTGTGGATCGACTTCTCCAACAGCATAAGACCAAGCCGAATCTGCCAGCCCGCCGTTTAACCGGACCACCATATCAATCGTGACAATATCTCCTTCTTTTAACGCTTGTTTCCGGGGAAATCCATGACATACTTCATCGTTGACGCTCGCGCAAGTTGCATATTCGTAGCCACGATATCCTTTTTGTTCCGGTGTCGCTCCGTGTTTTTTCAAATATTCGTCCACGAAAACTTCAATGTCCCAAGTAGTCACTCCCGGCTTAATCAGTTTAGCTATTTCTTTATGGGTGGAAGCAAGAAGCTTTCCCGCTTCATGCATTTTTTCAATCTCACGTGGAGATTTCAATACGATCATGAAAATCCTACCTTTCTTTTTTGCTCCGTTTCATTTCTCAAGTTTAAGGAAACGCACAATGATATGTTTCAATATTCTATGTTTATTATATGTTTTTTTTCTTTACTTTTACAAAAAAAATGAAGGGTTTGACTCGCTGACACAATCATTTCTCGTCGTGTCAGCAAGTCAAACCCTTGACTAATGCCTTCTTCATGTCGTAAAAATGTTCTATTGCAAAAGTTTCAAGGATTCGCGATTAAACGCCGGAATATCGTCTGGTGTCCGGCTCGTTACTAATTGGTTGTCGCTTACAACCACTTCTTCATCTTTATAATGAGCGCCGGCGTATTCCATATCAACACGAATGGATTTATAGCCAGTAGCCGTTTTTCCTTCCAGAGCTTTCGCCGTGATGAGGAGCTGTGGACCATGGCAAATCGCAAATACCGGTTTTTTAGAATCCATAAAATCTTTAACAAATTGAACAAACCGGTCATCGGCACGTAATATGTCTGGTGAAAATCCTCCCGGGATCAACAAAGCATCGTAATTTTCCACTTTCGCGTTATCGATGCTTTCATCGATCGTAATAACAGCGTCGCCATGTTTGCCTTTTACCGTTTTCCCTTTTTCTTTTTCAATATTGACAATTTCATGGCCTGCTTCTTTATAGGCTTTTACAGGTTCAGTGTACTCAGAGTCTTCCACCATATCTGTTACCAATACGGCAATTTTTTTACCCATCGTTTGTTCTCCCCCTTTACGACTTTATCCGATATTTATTGTACCCCTTCTTTTGTTTATTAAACAAACATTATGCTTATTGCTGTACGTTCTTCTGTTGATTGATCGGCATAATGAGTACTTCCACGCGTCGGTTTTTAGCCCTTCCTTCCGGGGTAGAGTTGTCTGCAACCGGCTGGTATTCGCCGTATCCTTTGGCACTAAATTGGCTCGGGTCCAATTTCGGATTTTCCAAAAGAATTTTCATAAAATTGATGGCCCTCATAGCGCTTAATTCCCAGTTGGATTCAAATGAAGCCGTTTTAATCGGAACGTTATCGGTGTGTCCGCTGATAATGATTTGATGAGGAGGATTCATGACAAGTAAATTTGACAGTTCTCTAGCCATTTGAACGTCCTCTTTCCGAATGGTCGCTTTTCCGGAGTCGAATAATACATTATCTCGAATTCTCAACAAAAGTCCCTCGCTTGTCAAGGACGTGGTAATTTTATTCGTCAAATGTTTTTTTTCGATATATTGATTGATTCTTCCCTCTACTTGTTTTAATTCTTTTTCATCTTTTTTGTTCAGAATGTCATCTTTATTCGCCTTACCGTCGGGGGACGGAACCGGAGTTTGAATCGTATCGGAAAAATCCATGACCCCTGTGCTGCCTTGAAATATATCATTAAAGGTCTGCGCAAATTTTTGAAACTTTTTCGCATCGACCGCACTCATGGAAAAGAGGACAATAAATAGCGCCAAAAGCAATGTTAGCAAGTCAGAATAAGGAAGCAGCCAAGATTCACTTATACGCTCATCGTCATTCCTTTTTTTACGCTTCGCCATTTTGACTGACACCTTCCGCTTCCATCATCATATTCTTTCGTTCCTCTTGAGGCAAAAAAGAAGACAATTTTTGTTCAATAGTGCGAGGGGCCTCTCCTTCGATGATCGATAAAATTCCTTCTATCATCATTTCTTTTAATTGAACTTCTTGCTGCGATTTTCGTCTTAATTTATTGGCAAATGGATTCCACAATACATATCCGGTAAAAATCCCTAACATGGTAGCCACGAATGCTGCCGAAATGGCATGCCCTAATGCATCCGTATCCGACATATTTCCGAGGGCAGCTATTAATCCGATTACCGCTCCAAGCACCCCAAGCGAAGGAGCATATGTACCCGCTTGCAAAAAAATGGAAATTCCAACTTTGTGGCGTTCCTCCATCGCTTCAATCTCTTCCGTTAAGACATCGCGGATGTAGTCGGCATTTTGACCGTCGACCGCCAGACTTAAACCGTTCTTCAAAAAAGGGTCTTCTATCTCGTCCAGTCTTGATTCCAAGGCAAGAAGACCTTCTCTGCGGGCAATTTCCGCCCACTCCGAAAACAAACGAATCACCTCAAGCCGACTCATTAATTTTTGCTCTTTAAAAATAATCGCAAACAATTTTGGAACTTTTTTTATTTCGTTCGTTGGAAAAGCGATGGTCACAGCAGATATAGTCCCTGCAATAATGATCAAAAAAGCGGCGGGATTCGCTAATACCGAAAGGTTGACCCCCTTTAACACCATACCGACCCCAATGGCAATAATTCCGAGTATTACTCCAATAATTGTTGTCTTATCCATCATTCTCACCCTATTTACTAAATTTCTATTTCTATTGTCATGGACCGCCAATGAACGTACTGCTATTTTTAAGGTTTCATTTACTATATCGACTAAAATTGACAAACCTTAACGCAAAAAGGACAATTCATTGAAATCACGATGGTTTTTTCCTACGTTTAAACCAAGGTTATGACTTCTTTACATCAAGAATTACTGTTTGATCCGATGATCCTTTTTTCGATCTTCTGCTCATATCTTTTAAATAGAGACGAATTCGTTTTTATTTTTCTTTTAGAAAGCAGTTGATTGTATTGAATCAGCCGCTGGGACCATTGTTTTTCCAGTCTTTTTCTTTCTTGTTCATCATGGCATTGCCGGATCAGTTCTTCGATTGTCAAAAACTCTTTTCGAATCTCCTGTTCTTCCTCCATATTATCCTGCGTTTTTCATGATTCGATAAGCCATTCTCAAGTCTTCCGGAATTTCCACCATGCTGTCCATTTTCAACGGCTTCCCTTTCCCCGGAAGATCATCGAACTCTCCTTTTTCGTAAGCTGCCTTGATTTTTTCTTCCGCCAATAAAGTAAAATAATCCACTAAAACTCCCCCATGTTAAAATTGTACTATATTTTCCATTCCGAAGAACGAGCTCTGTTACAGCCATATCCTTTTTACCATTAAAGAAATTCCAAAAAAACCAAGCCTATACCTCCGATAATAAATATTAATGAAAGAAAAAGCAGAGAAGTTGAACCAATGGGTGCAGTGAATAAATCCAGTATTTCCAAAAATATTGCGGTTTTTTTGGCGCTTGGAGATAACTCTTTTATTTCCTTCCAGCTATCTTTAAAATAAATCACTCCAAACGGTAAAAGAGCAATTCCTACTACTAATAATGTAATACCTACTGCCGTTGTCAAATCACTTCCCTCACTATCTATGAAATAGATCTTTTACTGCCATTGATTACACATCATAACGAAAAACATCGCCCAATCCTAAAAAAGACAGAGAACCCAATCCCCTCCATCTGCATTCTTGCGTGTTGCATAAAAGTTTTAAAAATAAAATAAACTCGTCGAAAGTCCAAATTTTTTAAATATCGAGGATCAATATGGTATACTTATGTTAACGAGCACGTAATTCATGTTTTATCTGTTCGATCCCTATCATTGTCCACAAGTTTTGCACATTAATTTCCTCATGAAAAAACGGTTACATATTTTTCACTTTTAATTTATCACATTTAGAATGAGCAGCACTTGGAAGACGATCAAATCATCATTTTTGTATATAGTGGCAGCATGAATGGAAAAGTTGTCCCTTTTATAGGAAAGGATACTGTTTCCCCATTCAAAAAATCTTCTGTCCACTGAATGATTTCGGTGTTCATTCAAACTTCCTTTATTCCCGCATTTATCTGCTGTCTGCCTATTTCGGAGATGATTCTTGATTCGAAGCAACGTTCCAATATATTGGTGACGTGCATGAATAAAGTTTCAAAACAACCTATAAAAATAAATGGTATAGAAAGGAAAGATGCGAATGGAGAATGTGGAATACCAAAAGTTATCCAAAAAATCTATTTTGATTAACGGCATTTTTATTACATTAGGCGCCATTTTAATGGCAGTGGGATTGGAAATCTTTTTAGTTCCTAATCACATCATCGACGGCGGCATTACAGGCATTTCCATTATTTTGTCCCACCTATTAGATGTAAAACTGGGTATTTTCCTGTTTGTTCTCAATATTCCTTTTTTTATCATCGGGTACAAACAATTAGGAAAAAGATTTACGATTTCCATATTATACGGGATTATCGTTCTATCCGTTTTTACTTCGCTGCTTACTCCTGTTGCCGGTATTACTGACGATATCCTTTTAGCAGCCGTTTTTGGGGGAATTACGATCGGAGTAGGGGTCGGTCTTGTCATCCGGTTCGGGGGCGCCCTCGATGGAACAGAAATATTAGCGATTTTAATCAGCAGCAAATCGGCATTATCTGTCGGACAAATTGTCTTGTTCTTTAATATTTTTATCCTTGGAAGCGCCGGATTTGTTTTCGGCTGGGATCATGCCATGTATTCCCTTATCGCTTACTTTATCGCATTCAAAATGATCGATATCGTGGTAGAAGGATTGGAGCAATCACGTTCTGTCTGGATCATCAGTGATCGTGATACCGAAATTGGAGAAGCGCTCTTAACCAATTTAGGACGAGGCGTCACCTACTTGAACGGGGAAGGCGGATATAAAGGAACGGGCAAAAAAGTCATCTTTTGCGTCATCAACCGCTTGGAAGAGGCGCAATTAAAATCAATCGTCGACCGAATTGATCCGAACGCCTTTCTCGCCATCGGTGAAGTGGCGGAAGTAAAAGGTGGACAATTTAAAAAAAGAGGGGTCCACTAACATTGATCGGGATGCCCAATCAAGGCAAGAAGCGGAGTCCACGCAAAAACTCCGCTTTTTTTCTGCGTATACTCCGTTTAATGGCTTTTTCTCAAAGCCTGTTCAGGGAAGACGTTACATGGATTTTACTTCCAGTTGAAGAGCCGGACCGAAAAATTCATAACGGACGTTTTCCGCAGAAATCCCGATATCCGCTAAATGCTGAATAACGGACTGCATAAATGGAATCGGACCGCATACGTAACAGATACTGTTTTTCGGAAGCACTCTTTGCAAAAACTCTTTGTCGATATGTCCAAGGTGATCGCATACAGTGCTTTCATTTTCTTTCGATGAATAAGCGATATAAGATTTCCCGTTCTTGAGTCGGCTTATATGACGATCGACTTCGTCTGAAAAAGCTCGGGCCTTTTCGTTGCGTGCAGCATGAATAAATACGACTTCCCGACTGCTGTTTCCTTCTGCCAAAGTTTCCAGCATGCTCATCATTGGAGTAATTCCAACTCCGCCGCTAATCAATGCGACCGGATTGGTTTCTTCTTGATTCAACACAAAATCCCCCGCAGGAACACTAACCTCGATTGTATCGCCTTCTTTTGCCTGTTCATGCAAATAAACGGATACTTTTCCATACGGCTCATGATCCGCTTCTTTTTTCACGGAAATGCGGAAATAGTCATGAAACGGCCCGCACGATAAGCTGTATTGACGGTTCGACAAATATTGGTCTCCCGGTATTCTCAATCGAACGGTAATATATTGCCCCGGTAAATAGGAAGGAACCGGAACGCCGTCTTTCGGTTTTAAATAAAAAGAAGTGATCAGGGAACTTTCAGGCACCTTTTTTATAATTTCAAATTCTTTGAAATCTCTAAAACCGCCTTTTTGATTTTCTGCTTCTTCATAAAGTTCCTTCTCTACTTTTATAAAGACATTCGCAATTTCTTGATATGCCTCTTCCCAGGCAGACAAAATTTCATCGGTTGCAGCGTCCCCCAGCACTTCCTTTATCGCTGCCAACAAGTTTTCGCCTACAATCGGATATTGCTCCGGTTTGATCCCCAAGCTGCGGTGTTTATGAGCAATCAGCTTCACGGCCGGAAGTATCGCTTCCAATTCGTCAATATGCTTGGCAGCGGCAAGTACCGCATTCGCCAGCGCGGTTTGCTGCCGGCCTTTCTGTTGATTCGCATGATTGAAAATATTGAGCAGCTCCGGATGGTTGGAAAACATTCTTTTGTAAAAATGAGAAGTAATCTCTGTTCCTCTTTTTTCCAAAATCGGGACAGTGGATTTCACAATGTCAATTGTTTCTTGAGATAACATATTTTTCATCTCCTGAAAAGAAGTATTTTATTTGCATCTTTAAAATAGAGGAAATTAGTGCTGAAAGCAATATCAAAAATACATCTTTAATAGAACGTTCACATTTAGTGTTTTTTATTCAAATGGGGTATAATATAGTGATACTAAGAGTTGCCTTGAAATAGGGAATTTAGAAATGAAAATGTTTAGGTGATGTCATTGAGACTTACTTCTTATACAGATTACGCATTAAGAGTTCTGATATTTTTAGCAGCCAAAGGCAATGATGAACTGTCCAGCATTCGAGAAATTTCCGAAGTATATGGAATTTCCAAAAATCATTTAATGAAAATCATTTACGGACTTGGGAAAATGGGGATTATCAAAACGATCCGCGGACGAAATGGCGGAATACGGCTTGCAAAGGAACCAAAGGATATTAATATCGGAGCCGTTGTGAGACAAACAGAAGAAGATTTTCGTATTGTTGAATGTTTTGATTCCGACCATAATGTTTGTGTGATATCCCCTGTCTGTACTTTGCGGCACATATTGCACGAAGCCCTGGCCGCCTATCTTCACGTTTTAGATCAGTATACACTGGCCGATTTGGTCGCTGACCCTAAAAGCTATCGAATACACTTTATGAAACAGAGCGAAACGTAATTACGTTTCGCTCTGTTTTTCCAAAAACTCTTTCAGTACAACTGCATGATTGCGAACCGGTTCTTTTGCAGCGTATAATAATGTGACAGTATTATTTTCACCCATTTTCACGAGTTTTAAAATCGAGTTTTGCCGATCTTCGCTTTGAAGTTCATTCCAATACATTTCTTTAAAATCCAAAAATTTGCTTCGATGTTGATGAAACCATTTCCGCAATTCATGGCTTGGTGCTACTTCCTTCATCCATTCATCGATTTGTGCTTTCTCCTTTGATAACCCCCGCGGCCACAGCCGGTCAATCAATATTCTTTTCCCATCTTGTTTTGAAGCCGCTTCGTAAACACGTTTCAATTGAAACAAAAATATTCCCCCTTTCCATTGGCATTATGGCACAGTTTCTTCTCAACCGAAAGCGAGAAACGAGGGTTGCTTTGATTCAACTGAAAGTCTTGATACAATAAAGAGGACACTTTAGCAAAGAAGGGGATTAGATGGAACTATTTCAAACAAAATTAGAAAAATATGCAGAATTGGCAGTAAAGGTTGGCGTCAATATTCAAAAAGGACAAACACTCGTCATTAATGCTGGTCTAGAAGCGGCTGACTTCGTACGGCTTATTACCAAAAAAGCTTATGAAGCCGGCGCCAAACATGTCTATGTCGATTGGCACGATGACGCCATCTCCCGAATGAAATATGAGCTGGCGCCAGATGAAGCGTTCGACGATTATCCGATTTGGCGGGCAAAAGAAAAAGAAGAACTGGCTGAACAAGGAGCGGCGTTTATTTCCGTACTTTCTTCCAGTCCCGACCTTTTAAAAGGCGTGAATCCGGAACGAATCAGCCGCTATCAAAAGGCAGCTGGACAAGCGTTGACTAAGTTCCGCCAATACATTCAATCGGACAAAGTCAGTTGGACGATCATCGCTGCCGCTTCACAAGCATGGGCCAAAAAAGTTTTTCCAAACGAAGAAAAACCTGTGGAAAAATTATGGGAAGCCATTTTTGATGCAGTAAGAATTGGACAAGCGGATCCCATTGCGGCTTGGCAAAAACATGATAAGATTCTTCATGAAAAAGTTGAATATTTAAATCAAAAAAGGTTTCATAAGCTTCATTACAAAGCACCCGGCACCGATTTGACCATTGAGCTCCCTGAAAACCATATTTGGGTGGGAGCTGGAAGCATCAATGAAAACGGTGTGGCATTTATGGCCAATATGCCGACGGAAGAAGTATTTACCGCGCCCAAAAAAACGGGAGTCAATGGATATGTATCTAATACCAAGCCGTTGAGCTATGGAGGAAATATTATCGATGGCTTTACCATTACATTCAAAAACGGAAGAATTGTCGATGTGAAAGCGAAAGAAGGAGAAGAAATACTAAAGAAACTGGTAGAAACAGATGAAGGATCTCATTTTTTAGGAGAAGTAGCGCTTGTACCCCACCACTCACCTATCTCTGAATCGGGAATTCTTTTTTACAATACATTATTTGACGAAAATGCCTCCAATCACCTCGCGATCGGAAGCGCTTATGCTTTTTGCATCGAAGGCGGAAAGCAAATGTCGAAAGAGGAATTGGAAGAAAACGGACTGAATACAAGCATCACCCACGTGGACTTTATGATCGGATCAGAATCCATGGATATTGACGGCATCACCAAAGACGGAAAAACCGAACCGATTTTCCGCAATGGAAATTGGGCATTTTAAAAAAATTCCTTTATTGGAACGTTCCATTATTAAAAATAACTTTGATTCCATTCAATCTGAATCTAAGTGGAATGAACTTGCTCCACTTTAATAGGATTTAAAAGGCTCTGTTCGAATCCAAAATTTTCGTCCTTCCTAAACAAATCGGCGATCAGCCTTTCAGAAAGGCGCTTGATTAAAAGGAACCAAGAACAGAGCCTTTCTCTTTTTCCCCCTTCATCCTAAAAACTAAATTGATTCAACCGTTCATAATATTGTTTGAGAAAATCAAAAAAGAGTTTTTCCGTCGGCGGAAGATCTCGGCTTTTCGGGTAAATAACCCCGACCGTCCTGGTTATGATCGGATCGCTCACCGTGATGCTCACGGTTTCAGGGCTGGATTGCTCATCAAGCGTTGATTCCGGAAGAAGACTAATCCCAAGTCCCGCTTCCACTAAGCCTTTTATCGTATAGATATCTTCGCTTTCGAATGCGACATCAGGCTCAAATCCCACTTGCCGACAAGCATCCATCACCATTTTTCTCATATCGTAACCTGTTTGAAAAAGTACGAATGGCTCTTTTCTCAATTCATAAAGCCGAATTTCTTTTTTTTGGGCCAAAGGGTGATGAAACGGAAGTAGAGCTCTCATCCTTTCAGAAAAGAAAATATGGGTGTTTATTTTGGAATCCGTCGGAACCGGTGAAACAAACGCCAAATCAATTTCCCCGTTTTCCACCAGTCCTCGCAATTCCTTATTGGATCCTTGCCAAAATTTAAATCCAATCTCCGGATATTGTTTTCTAAATGCGGATATTACTCTCGGCAGCGTTTTAGCGGCCAATGAATTAGGAAAACCAATTCGGATCATTCCCTGTTTTGGATTTAAGTAGTCTTTGACTGCTTTAACCGATTTGTCGATCTCCTCCATTGCATTTTCAATATGTTCTAAAAAAATTTTGCCTATATGAGTTAACTTGACATTTCGACCATCTCTGGCAAACAAAACGACTCCGAGCTCATCTTCCAGCCGAGCGATCTGTCTGCTCACCGCCGACTGAGCAACATGAAGCTGATTGGCTGCCTCAGTCACATGTTCTTGCTTGGCCACTTCTATAAAATATTTAATTTGGCGCAGTTCCAATCTTCTTCTCCCCTTTTCTTTTTTTCATGATCTGTCGTAAAATTACCGTCTATCAAGCAAAAACTATATTAATATCAAAATTAGATTGTTTTATTCTTAATTATATATTGTTAGCATTAATAAAGAAATATACAATATAAGTACTGTTATCTGAAAAATAGAAACAATTCAAATTTACCTGCTTTTAACCGTCCGCAAAATTTCCACCTTCAAAGCTCAAAATCCGCGGGTGACGAAAAATCAAACTTTTTAAAAAAATCATCCGCAAAAGCCCACCGATGGAAATTTTTTAAGACCTGCTCAGTAAATCTTTTCACAAAATGGGGGTGCAGCCGATGAAACACTATGGCTATCCAAAAGAACAAGGTCTGTACAATCCGCAAAACGAACATGACGCTTGCGGAATCGGATTTATAGCAAATATAAAAGGAAAACCTGCTCATTCCATTGTAAAGCAGGGTATATACATGCTGTGCCAATTGGAACACCGCGGTGGCCACGTGAATGAAAAAACGGGAGATGGAGCGGGAATTATGCTTCAAATCTCGGATTCATTCTTTAGAAAAGAATGCGAAAAGCTTAATATTCATTTACCAGAAATGCATAAGTATGCAGTAGGAATGTTATTTATGCCACAAAACCAATCCGAACGGGAACGCGCTAAATCGCACATTGAACGGATTGTTGGCGAAGAAGGACAGTCGCTGCTCGGATGGCGTGAAGTTCCAACCGATTCTTCCGTCATTGGCGAAGGCGCTTTAAAAACGGAGCCTTTCATCATGCAATTGTTTATCGGGCAAAACGAAGAGATCAAATCGGAACGAGATTTTGAATTAAAATTATACATCATTCGAAAACGTATTGAACGAGCGATCGCAGAGGATCCGGCAATTAACGGCAGCTTTTATGTTCCGAGCCTGTCGACAAGAACGATCATATATAAAGGAATGCTTCTTCCGGAGCAGATCGATCAATACTATCTGGATCTTTCCGACGAAGCCTATACTTCTGCTTTCTCCCTTGTTCATTCTCGATTCAGCACCAACACATTCCCCAGCTGGGAGCGTGCTCATCCATACCGTTATTTAATTCATAATGGAGAAATCAATACCCTGAGAGGAAATGTGAACTGGATGCGTGCCCGCGAAAAGGCAAGTTACTCTAAAGTGTTCGGGGACAACTACGAAAAGATTTTGCCTATTATCGACGAAAGCGGTAGCGATTCCGCCATGTTGGATAATACACTTGAATTCTTGACATTATCGGGCCGTTCGCTTCCTCACGCTGCGATGATGCTGATTCCGGAACCATGGGATCATGATAGGCAAATGGAAGATCCAAAGCTTGCTTTCTATGAATACCACAGTTGCCTAATGGAGCCTTGGGATGGGCCTACTTCGATCTCCTTTACGGACGGTCGAAAAATCGGAACCATTTTGGACCGCAATGGACTGCGTCCTGCCCGCTATTATATAACGGAAGACGATTTAATCATCTATTCTTCTGAAACAGGAGTCGTACCTGTCGAAGAGGAAAAAATCATTTCCAAACAAAGCTTAGACGCGGGGAAAATGCTTTTGATTGATCTTGAAGAAGGCCGCATCATTTCCGACGAAGAGATCAAAGCAAAAATTGCTTCTGAAAAACCTTACCGCAAATGGCTCGACGAAAATCTTGTCCACCTATCCGATCTAAATGATTTCGAACCGGTGGAAACGCGTTTAGAATCCGAAAAAATTGTAAAATGGCAAAAAGCCTTTGGCTACACGTATGAGGAACTGACGAAAAATCTTAAATCAATGGCGACGGAAAAAAAGGACCCGATCGGATCCATGGGATATGATGCCCCGCTCGCCGTTTTGTCGGAACGTCCTCAGCTTCTCTACAATTATTTTAAACAACTGTTTGCACAAGTGACGAACCCTCCGATTGATGCCATTCGGGAAGATATTGTGACTTCAACCATGACGCTCCTTGGCAGAGAAGGAAATCTTCTCGAGCCTTCCGAACAGAGCTGCCGGAGAATTCGGCTTGAATCACCTATTCTTTCTGAAAAAGATTTAGCTGCTTTAATCGGCAATCGGTTTAAAGAATTTCGTGCGAAAACTCTGTCTATTTTATTTGACGCTTCTTCCCCTCAAGCCCTTGAACCGGCTTTAGACAGGCTGTTCCAAGAAGCGGAAGAAGCAATTGAGGAAGGGTATTCGTTGTTAATTTTATCCGATCATGGAGTGAACGAAGATTTCGCTGCCATCCCTGCTTTGCTCGCAGTCAGCGGTCTTCATCATCACTTAGTGCGAAAAGGGCTTAGAACGAAAGTAAGCCTTATTGTGGAAACGGCTGAAGCCAGAGACACTCATCACTTTGCTTGTTTAATCGGATACGGAGCAGATGCAGTTCATCCATACCTTGCCATTTCGTCTATTGAAGACATGGTGGAAAAAGGCATTATTAAAGAAATAAACGCTGAACAAGCCATCAGCAACTATTTGCAAGCGAGCATCGACGGGGTTGTCAAAATCATGTCGAAAATGGGTATCTCCACTATTCAAAGCTATAGAGGCGCCCAGATTTTTGAAACGGTTGGCATCGGAAAAGAAGTAGTGGACCGCTATTTTACCGGTACCGCTTCCCCATTAAGCGGGATTACGCTTCGTGTGATTGCCGAAGAAACCCTGCTCCGCCACCGCCAAGCATTTCATAAAAGTGAATTCCAGGATACTTCCCTTGATTCCGGCGGAGAATTTCAATGGAGAAGAACGGGAGAAGCTCATGCTTTTAATCCGAAAACCATTCATACTTTACAACAAGCAGCACGGCAAAATAGCTATGAACTATATAAAAAATACTCAAAAATGATTTCAGAAGAACAAACATTTTTCCTTAGGGGTCTTCTTGATTTCAACTTTGGCAAAAGACCCGCAGTTCCTTTAGACGAAGTGGAACCTGTCGAATCCATTCTCAAACGCTTTAAAAGCGGTGCCATGTCGTACGGTTCCATCAGTAAAGAAGCTCACGAAACGCTGGCGATTGCGATGAACCGCATTGGAGGTAAAAGCAACAGCGGCGAGGGCGGCGAAGCCCCTTCTCGTTACACGCCGGATGAAAACGGAGATTTGCGCCGGAGTGCCATCAAACAAGTGGCATCTGGACGATTTGGCGTAACGAGTCATTATTTAGTGAACGCCGAAGAAATTCAAATCAAAATGGCACAAGGCGCTAAACCGGGTGAAGGAGGTCATTTGCCGGGAAAAAAAGTATACCCTTGGATTGGGGACGTTCGTGGTGCCACACCCGGAGTCGGACTTATTTCTCCTCCTCCTCACCATGATATTTATTCTATCGAAGATTTAGCCCAATTGATTTACGATTTAAAAAATGCAAATCCGAAAGCTCGCATCAACGTGAAATTAGTTTCCAAGAGCGGTGTAGGAACAATCGCAACCGGCGTGGCCAAGGGGCTTGCCGATGTCATTTTGATTAGCGGATATGAAGGCGGCACAGGCGCATCGCCGAAATCAAGCATTAAAAATGCCGGAATTCCTTGGGAAATCGGCCTTGCCGAAACACATCAAACCTTGCTGATGAACGGTCTCCGTGATCGCGTAACCCTTGAAACAGACGGCAAAATGATGACAGGCCGAGATGTCGTCATCGCTGCTCTTTTAGGCGCTGAAGAGTACGGATTTGCCACTGCACCTCTTGTCGTGCTTGGGTGCATTATGATGCGGGTTTGCCATATGGATACTTGCCCTGTAGGAGTCGCAACCCAAAATCCAGAACTTCGGAAGCGATTTGCCGGTTCGCCTGATCATATCGTGAATTACATGCACTTTGTCGCCCAGGAAATCCGCGAAATTATGGCACAATTGGGATTCCGGACGATGGACGAAATGATTGGACAAAAACAATTCTTAAAAGTTCATGAACGGGCCAAACGTCATTGGAAAGCCAAATATCTAGATTTGTCACCGCTTCTGTATGTACCGGAAGAAGCAAAGCATCAATCCCAGCACAAAACGCAGGAACAAAATCATCAACTTGAAAAAACGCTTGATCTTCAAAAGTTGGTTCCCGCTGCTCAACCTGCAATCGAATGGAAAAAACCTGTAAAAGGAAGTTTTCCAATTCGCAATA
The DNA here is from genome assembly GCF_038006805.1 of Bacillus sp. FSL W8-0223. Lineage (NCBI taxonomy): Bacteria > Bacillati > Bacillota > Bacilli > Caryophanales > Bacillaceae > Bacillus > Bacillus sp. FSL W8-0223. The sequence continues at coordinate 781,764 of NZ_JBBOVX010000001.1, read as the reverse complement.
TCAATCGGGCTACCGGAACCATTTTGGGATCTTTGATTACCCAAAAATACGGAGCTGAAGGTCTTCCTGAAGATACGATCCAATTTACATTCAAAGGTTCGGCCGGACAAAGTTTCGGTGCTTTTGCTCCTAAAGGGTTGACATTAGCGGTAGACGGAGATGCCAACGATTACTTTGGAAAAGGCTTATCGGGAGGAAAACTGATTGTTCGCCCTGATTCATCTTCCAGCCTAGTTCCGGAAGAACAGACTATCGCAGGAAATGTTTGCCTGTATGGAGCGACCGGCGGTGAAGCTTATATCAACGGAAAAGCCGGAGCCCGTTTTGCCGTTCGAAATTCCGGAGTCGATGTAGTGGTCGAAGGTGTAGGAGACCATGGCTGTGAATATATGACCGGCGGCAATGTCGTCATACTCGGCGATGTTGGGAAAAACTTTGCAGCCGGAATGTCCGGCGGCGTTGTATATATCTATGAAAAAACGCCTGGATTGACGAAACGTCAATGCAGAGAATCATCTCTTCTGTTTGAATCGTTGTCAAAAGAAGATGAAGACTTAGTGAAATCTCTTATAAAAAAACACGTTGACTACACAAACAGCCCGTTGGCCAAACGAATTCTCGACAATTGGAGCAAAACATCCGGCCGCTTTATAAAAATAATTCCTAAAGAATATAAAGAAATGAAACAAAAAATCCAACATTTCCTTTTGGAAGGAAAGACGCAGTCTGAAGCTGAATACGCCGCTTTTCTTGAAAGTACTGTCGAAAAAAAGACCATATCTGACGATCAGCGAATGATAGAAGCCATCAATTAGTAGAGAAAGGGGTTAGAAGCATGGGAAAAGCAACAGGTTTTTTGGAATATAAAAGAAAAAAAGCACCGGAACGTGATCCAAAAGTTCGCATCAAGGACTGGAATGAGTATCAGCTCCCTTTCTCCGAGAACGAATTAAAGATTCAAGCCGCCCGCTGCATGGATTGCGGAACCCCCTTCTGTCATACGGGAATGGAATTAAGAGGGATGCCTTCCGGCTGCCCTCTTTATAACTTAATCCCCGAATGGAATGATTTGGTATATCAAAACCGTTGGCAGGAAGCATTAGAACGGCTTTTAAAAACAAACAACTTCCCTGAATTTACCGGACGCGTTTGTCCTGCACCTTGCGAAGGATCATGTACTGTCGCCCTTTCCGATGATCCGGTGGCAATCAAATCTATTGAAAAAGCGATCATTGACAAAGGATTCCAGGAAGGATGGATTAAGCCAAACCCTCCCAAAGTGCGTACGGGGAAAAAAGTGGCCGTAGTCGGATCAGGTCCTGCCGGTCTTGCGGCTGCCGATCAGCTGAATAAAGCTGGTCATACGGTTACCGTATTTGAAAAAGACGATCGTGTCGGAGGACTGCTGACATACGGGATTCCTTCGATGAAGCTTGAAAAATCTACCGTAGACAGACGCGTGAATTTACTGAAACAAGAAGGCATTACGTTTGTGACAAACACGGAAATCGGAAAAGATATCAGCGCCGAAGAACTAAAGGAATCGTTTGACGCAGTCCTTTTATGCGCCGGCTCTCAAAAACATCGCGACATATTAATAGAGGGCCGTGAATCAAAAGGCATTTATTTTGCCATGGATTATTTAACGAAAAGCATTAAAGGATTGTTGGACGGAACAGAAGTGATTTCTGCGGAAGGAAAAGATGTTATTGTCATCGGCGGCGGAGATACGGGAGCTGACTGTGTAGCAACGGCTTTGCGTCAAGGAGCCAAAAGCGTCGTCCAATTTGGAAAGCATGAAAAAATGCCTGATTCACGATTGGAACGCAATCCATGGCCGGAATATCCGAATACTTTTAAATTAGATTATGCCTATGAAGAAGCCGCTGCGATTTTCGGAGAAGACCCACGCGAATATTTAATTCAAACGAAAAAATTTGTGGCTGATGAAAATGGCCATGTGAAAGAATTGCATACGGTTCAAATGGAAAAAACCTATCATGAAGACGGAACCTATACAATGAAAGAAATTCCGGGAACGGAAAAAGTATGGCCGGCTCAACTAGTATTAATTGCCATTGGATTCACCGGAACTGAACCAAAACTTCTTGATGCCTTTCAAGTAGAAAAAACAAGCCGGAATACTGCGAAAGCAAAATACGGCCAATATACAACGAACGTGGAGGGCGTGTTCGCTGCCGGAGATATGCGCCGCGGGCAAAGTTTGGTCGTTTGGGCCATTCACGAAGGCCGTGAAGCAGCTCGAGAAATCGACCGTTATTTAATGGGAGAGACCTTTTTGCCATAACCTGAAATACGCACAAAAAAAGAGGCCGACCTTTAAGTTCGCCTCTTTTTTTGTACTTTTTAATCTTGCAACAAACTATAGAGAACGGCTTTCTGAGCATGCAAACGATTTTCCGCTTCTTGGAAAACGATGGATGACGGCCCATCCATAATGTCCGCTGCTACTTCCTCTCCTCTGTGAGCCGGTAAGCAGTGCATAAATTTACAGTCCGGCTTAGCATATTGGAAAAGTCCTTGATTTACCTGATAAGGAATAAATATCTTCTTTCGTTCTTCCTGTTCTTTTTCCTGTCCCATACTGACCCACACATCTGTGTAAATAAAATCAGCCTCTTTCACTGCTTCTTTCGGATTTTCCAAATAGGTTATACAAGCTCCCGTTTTTTCTGCCAATGCTTGTGCTTTTGTCATGACTTGCGGGTCAGGCTCGAATCCCTTTGGAGTCGCCACAACACATTCCATTCCTGTCAAAGCCGCCCCTATCATTAAAGAGTGGGCAACATTGTTTCCATCTCCTACATATACTAACTTGACCCCTTTCCACTCTCCTTTCCATTCGTAAATCGTCAACAAATCTGCAAGCGCTTGACAAGGATGTGATAAATCCGTCAATCCGTTGATGACAGGAATGTCGGCTGCTTTCGCCAGCGCCTCGATTTTGTCATGTCCGAACGTCCGGATCATGATCCCATCCAGATATCTCGACAATACTTTTCCTGTATCCTCGATTGTTTCTCCTCGTCCTATTTGAGTATGCTGCGAATCCAAAAACATTCCATGCCCCCCGAGCTGGATCATGGCAGCTTCAAAAGAGACTCTCGTACGGGTCGAATTTTTTTCAAAAATCATCCCGAGAATTTTCCCTTTTAAACTTTCAGAATAAGCGGAAGGATTTTTTTTCATATCAGCTGCTAATTCTATAAAATAAGAAATTTCATTCGGAGTAAAATCAGCAAGAGTCAGTAAATCTTTTCCTTTCAATTGTTCGGCTGTCACCGTATGAACGATTGCCATTTATAAACACTCCCTTTCCAATGTACTATCCTTTTTTGAAACTTTTTTAATTGATCATGTCAATATTAAAAACTTTCGTAAAATAAAAACCTTTATAATTAATATTTATACACAATAAAGAATTAAAATACAATCATAAATATCGCTATTGCAAAAAATTTATTTATATAATAAAATCAAAATGCATTGTTCGTAAGTTTCATGTTAAGATTATAAGTGAACGTAACATTTTATTAGCAACTCAATAGTCCACGAGGTGAAAGATTCATGAAAAAGAAAATACCAATGCGTGATACTCTAACAGTCAAAACAAGTTTTGTCCTTCCACCGGATACAAACCAACATGGTACTTTATTCGGCGGAAAGTTGATGGCATACATAGACGATATCGCCTCTATAACCGCAACTAAATTTGCAAGAAGACCGGTTGTAACTGCTTCAACGGACTCCGTAGATTTCCTTAAACCAATTAACAGCGGTGACTCTGTGACATTAGAAGCTCGAATCACATATACTGGTCGGACAAGCATGGAAGTATTCGTAAAAGTAACATCCGAAAATTTATTAACGGGTGAAAAAGCAGTTGCGGCTCTCTCTTTCTTAACTTTTGTTGCCCTTGATGAAAACGGAAAACCGACAGAAGTGCCTGAAGTGGTTCCGGAATCTGAAGAAGAAAAATGGCTGAATGAAACAGCTCTCAATCGGGCAGAACATCGGAAAGCACGGAAACTTCACAGCCAAGAACTAGCTGAATTTTTCTCCAAAATGGAATAAGTAATTTTCTTAAATTGCAATATTAAATGCAACAAGTATTGAAAGACCAGATAACCCATGATTAAGTAGAATCGGGACACTCTGCGCGACTTGACGTGGAGTGGCGGGCATGGTAGCCTGGTTGGCCCAGCCAGTACCGTATACCTGGCTTCATGGCTGGTAGCCATGCCCGCAGAGGCTCTTTGTCAAGTTGCTAAAAACCAACCCTTTGGGTTAGCTGGCTTAAGGTTAAGAAGCTAAGCCAGCTAACTCTATTTGGAAACACTCCTCAGGTGTACGATAATTGAGGATCTTCCTTGGAAGATGGTTACACCAATTTTCAACATAGGTAATGGTTTCGTCTGCCACAGAGGAAATGGGTCTCCCCTTTGGTATGAAGCGCCTAATAAGGCCATTATGACGCTCGTTGGTTCCTCGTTCACAGGATGTGTAAGGGTGTGTAAAATAAACCTCTGTTAGATCTTTTTCAACACTAAGGCCGAGGTCAGCAAATTCAGAACCGTTATCAGCCGTAATGGTTTTAAACACTTTAGAGAACCGATTACCATAAGACACTTTCAACTGAGATATGACTTCTGAAACGGATAGACTATCCTTGGCTGTCACTCTCAAAATTATTTCTTTACGGGTTTTGCGCTCAGTAAGAGTCAATAAGGCCTGATCTTTAGTCTTCTTGCCTATAACCGTATCAATTTCCCAGTGACCAAACTCTTGGCGTTCATTGACTTCAATTGGTCGCTCATCGATACTGCGTCCTAAGATCTTCTTATTCTTCCGGTTACGTTTTTTCTTGGTGTTCAGGGTAATTTTCATAGGTAGGTCAATGTTTTTAACGCCTATAAGTCCTAGATCAATATAGTTATAAAGGGTCTTGGTGCAAACCATTTTGTCTTTGAATTTCCCATCACGTTTGGCTCTCCCACATACCGCATCAGGAGACCATTTCTTATCAAGGATCTGAGTTTCGGCATACTTAATAAACTCGATGGCATCGTCTAGTTTTAGCTTGCGGCCACAGGCTTTCCTGTTTCTCTCATAGAGAAGTTGACCTGTGTCTGGAAAATAGACATGAACAATTTTCCCGTTGCTTTTTCTTTGTGGCACTGTACCTCTTCTTAACTCACGGGAGATGGTGCTTTTGTGACAACCAACATAATCTGCAATCTCCTGTTGAGTCTTACCAGCAGCGTGTAAGGCCGCAATTTTCCCACGGTCATAAGCCGTTAAGTGTTTGAAATGCCGAGCTCCTATGGTAGAATTAGTAATTGCCATAGATAAATCCTCCGTATCGATATTGTTTTAGTCGACTTAATCATACGTGGTTTATCTATGGTTTTTCATTTTTTATGCTTGTTGCATTTGATTATACAGAGTCAGTCAAGACTTTGTGGGAATTTTTTTGGTTCGCTGAAAATAGATGTAAGTCATAGGTTAGCGAACCATTTTTTTGAATTTCATCCGTAAGCGCTTTCGGACTCTCATCCCTTGCCATGACAGACGAATATGTATACCTTTTTTTACCATCCCTTGAATTCAGACAGGGCATGATAGATCGGAGTCCCGGACGATTGCTGTAAATATGGCACGTTATTCCGCGTTACCTCTGGAAGAAGACGGCGGATGCGTTGTTTCGCCTTGTTCACGATCGTCTGTTTGGTAGATGCCGTTTCCTCCGCCGGATGCGACGATTCTTCTCCTAAACGATGTCCGAAAAGACGAATCCCATCCATCCGGGCAATCATTGCCTTGAAAAACGCCCTGAGTCCCTTGTCTGTCCAACTGCGGCGGTATTTCACCCGATACGCCAGCTGGCTCATCACGCTTTCAGCCCTCCCCATCGGATACATGCCCGTTGTGTCCACTCCTTGCTCCTTCAGCCATTCCCGGTAATCACGGATGCATCCCGGCATCGATTCGATCCGGTGGATCAAGGCAGCCAGCTGTTGTTCTTTCGCTTCGTCCCCCAGCGTGCCGAGGGCGCTGTTCAGTTCCACAAGCAGCTTCTCTTCATCCTGCTTCGCCAGCTTTTGCCGAATCGCCTGCCACCGTGGATGGCCCGAGAGGCATTGGCGCAACTCACGCGCCACGTGGAATCGATCCAATTGGAAGCAGACCCGTCCTTTGAAATACTCCCGGCACGCGGTAATCCATGGAGCGCCGTCCCCGTTGATGACAAGAAGATCCCGACACGGATCATAGGCATATTCGTTCATCAAAAATTCCTCGAAGCCTTCCCACACCTCCCCCTTGCCTTCATGGACGTAATGGCGCTGATTCACGAATTCGATCCGTGAGCCGTTACGCTTCCATCCTTCGTGAACGGTCAGGATTTTGTCTTCCTTGGCCCGTTTTCCCTTCCCTTGGAGAGAGACAAACAGTCCATCGGCCTCCACAAACAGCACCCGTCCATATCGCTGGTCAACCGGGCAGTGCAGCGGAACTTCAGCCTCGAGCACCAACTGGCGGATCGTCTCATGGCTCATCACCGGATACCCGACCATCTGGGCAAGCGTATGAGCCGCTTTGCGATAGGAAGAGCACTCCACAGCCAATCCCATCGCCGTTTCTTCTAGACAAGGGCTGATTGACTGCGATCCATCAAACGCTAAAAAGGAATCAAGCAAAAACGTGTAACGGTTTTGTTCTCGGTCTAAATAGTAGTTTCGCTCAAAGGTAACTTCGCCAAACAAGGTTTGAATCGTGGTGCGTCGTTTGTCTTTCAAGTGGTACCGGCGCTTGTCCCGGGTTTCCGCCAATTGTCGGTCGATGTCCTCCAACAGAGCCGTAAACAGCTCGGTGAAGGCGTTTTGCAAGGCTCGAAACAAATCAAGTTCGATCTCTTTCCATGTCAACGAATTTGTGGTAAGATGTTGTTGAATATTCATGGGACTCTCTCCTCCTGTTTGATGGTGTGAACAATGATCATCTTACCAGGGAGAGAGTCCTTTTTTCATGTTTCCTGCTTGGGATCCTACCGCGCTTTGCTTGGTGGCCCCGATGAGGGGGATTGCGAACCTACGTTCCCAACCCCCTCATCGGGGAATTCTAAGAATTTCTCCCACAAACATTTTACTCACACGATTATACAACTAGCCAATAAGTAATTTTTCAAAAGGCCGGAATTCTCCAATCCTTCAATCTTGATACTATACTACACTTGCTCTCCGCTCACATTTCTACGAGGAACTCCGGCCCTTTCCTTTTTTTTCGGCTCCTCCAAAACCGTGAAACATAGTCCTACAATCCTCCTAAGTCGGAATAAGCTCATTAGATTTATAGAATAGTCCGATTTTCATTCTTTAAAAATGGCATTTCAAAATGATAAATGCCTCTATTAACGTAAACACGTCCTGAAGAAAACTTGAATGGCGAAATTCTGCTGCGACATTCTTTTACATAAAGTTACAAAGATTAAGTTTTATAAACAACAGCAAGCACATTCCCCCCTCCCCTTATGTCGAAAATGCTGATAGATTCGTTCATCCCGCCATTGTTACAAATCTTCTACATTTGTAACAACATATTTTGACAATAAAACCCATATACTTTTCAACAAAAAAACTTGTATACTTTTATAGGATAAAGACGATATGATTCTTCTGAACATGCGTCAAATTTGTTTGGCTTATTCGAAATGGAGGTATAAAAGGTGCTTTCTCAAGATATTGGAATTGACTTAGGCACGGCCAATACCCTTGTATATAGTAAAAATAAAGGAATTATTATAAACGAACCCTCTGTAGCAGCGATTGATATACATACGAAACAATTATTGGCAATAGGTTCAGAAGCAAAAAAAATGATCGGAAAAACCCCCGCCAACATTTCCGTTATTCGTCCATTAAAAAATGGGGTTATTGCTGATTTTGAAGTGACAACGGAAATGCTAAAAAGCATCATGAAAAAAGTGAACAAAGCGCTTGGAATCACCTTGCGAAAGCCGAATGTCGTGATCTGCGCCCCATCTGGAGCGACAACAGTCGAAAAAAGAGCGATTGAAGACTCTATTCGAAGCTGCGGAGCGAAAACCGTCCATTTGATTGAAGAACCGATTGCAGCGGCCATCGGAGCAGATTTGGCGGTAGATGAACCGATTGCTAATATGATTGTCGACATCGGTGGAGGCACTACTGAAGCGGCCATTATTTCCTATGGCGGAGTGGTGTGCAGCAATTCGATTCGAATTGGCGGAGACAAAATGGACGAAGATATCATTCAATATGTACGGAAAGAGTACAACCTGCTAATCGGCGAACCGACCGCAGAAATGCTGAAAAAAGAAATTGGATATGCGCCCATCGATCATAATATCCAAGAAATGGAGATTCGCGGAAGGGATTTAGTAACGGGACTCCCCAAAACGATTACTATTACTTCCTTAGAAATTCAGAAAGCGATAAAGGAAACCGTTTTACAAATATTAGAAACAGTTCGTGCTACGCTGGAAAATTCACCACCGGAACTTAGCGGTGACATTGTTGACAGAGGAATTATTTTAACAGGAGGAGCTTCCCTGCTGAACGGTTTAAAAGAATGGTTGGCAAGCCAGATGATTGTCCCCGTAAACCTCGCACCAAGTCCGCTCGAATCAGTCGCCATTGGTACAGGCCGGTCTTTGCATGTCATCCCTCAGTTAAAAAAAGTAAAAAATTAACGCTTGTTAAAGAAGTCTGTCTCTCCGATTAAAAAAAAGCAGGCCCTCATCCCTCCTGCTTTTTCGGAGGCAGACTTTTTTTCGATCTTATTAAGCCCCTCATATAAACCTTCTTTAGACCGCCGGAGATAAGACTTTTCTGATTTCTTTTCTTCAGGATGAATGATTTCAGCTAGCTTTTGAACACGCGATCTGCCAAAAATTCTCTTGACCGCTGCCTGAAGAAAAGCTATTATTAATTTAATAAATCTGAAAATACGAAAAAAATTTCATAGATTTCTTATCAAGAGAGGTGGAGGGACTGGCCCGATGAATCCTCAGCAACCAGCCGAATTGGCCAGGTGCTAAATCCAGCAAACTTTCGAGTTTGGAAGATAAGAAGGATCATTTTGGACATCATCCATCAAAAGCCTTCTTACGGAAGGCTTTTTTCATTTTATCCGTAATGAGAGGAGGAATACGCATGGGATTTTTGGATCGATTGAAAACAGAGATTTTAACAGCCGATGGCGCAATGGGCACGCTCCTCTATTCATATGGAATTGACTATTGTTATGAAGAATTGAATATTGCCAAGCCAGAAATCATTTCAAAAATACATGAAGAGTATATTCTTGCCGGGGCCGATGTCATCCAAACCAATACTTACAGTGCCAACGCTGTAAAACTGCGTCGTTACGGACTGGAAGAAAACGTCAAACAAATAAATAAAGCGGCTGTCCGTCTTGCCAAACAAGCAGCAGCTGATCATGGAACGTTTGTTTTCGGTACAATTGGGGGCATTCGCGGCTTCCGTAAAGATACCTGCTCACTGGCTGATATAAAAGAGGCCTTCCTAGAACAGGCAGAAAGTTTATTGAATGAAAATCCAGACGGACTGCTTCTCGAAACTTACTATGACTTTGAAGAATTGACAACCGTCTTAAAAATAGCTCGAAAATTAACAAACATTCCAATTATCGCTCAAGTGTCCATGCATGAACCCGGTGTCCTTCAAAACGGTCTATCTCTGAATGAAGCTCTCCACCGTTTGGAAGATCACGGGGCAGATCTGGTGGGTGTGAACTGTCGACTTGGACCTTACCATATGATACAAGCACTTGAAAAAGCTACATTGCCCAAAAAAGCGTATCTTTCCGCTTATCCTAACGCCAGCCTGCTGGATGTGAAAGACGGCCGAGTGATCTACGAATCGGAAGCCGAGTATTTCGGAAGAGCGGCGGTAAAATTGCGCAATCAAGGAGTCCGTCTTATCGGGGGATGCTGCGGCACAACGCCGAAACATATTGAAGCCGTCAAAAAAGCATTATCAGGTCTTTCTCCCATTCATCAAAAATCGGTGAAACCCGAAAAACCGATCATTGTAAAAGAACCACCGGCACCGCTCGATCCCCCTCTTCACGAACTAGCGAAGAAAAAACGGACGATTATCGTAGAATTGGATACTCCGAAACATTTGGATACTTTTCAATATTTTCAAGGGACTCAAGTACTTAAAGAAGTCGGAATCGACGCGATTACAATGGCCGATAATTCGTTGGCTTCACCGCGGATCAGCAACATGGCAATGGCAGCTTTAGTAAAGGCCAACCAGCGTATTCGCCCGCTCGTACATATAACCTGCCGAGATCGCAATTTAATAGGACTGCAATCGCATTTGATGGGCCTCCACACCCTAGGTATTCATGATATTCTTGTCATTACAGGCGATCCGACAAAAGTGGGTGACTTTCCCGGTGCCACAAGCGTATACGACGTTTCCAGTTTGGAACTGATTTCATTAATTAAGCAATTGAACAACGGGATTTCTTTTTCCGGGAAACCATTAAAACAAAAAACTCATTTTTCCGTTTCCGCTGCTTTTAATCCGAATGTCCGCGTACTGGAAAAAGCAGTCAAACGGATGGAAAGAAAAATAGAATGCGGAGCCGATTCGTTTATCACACAGCCGGTTTTTACAAAGGAAAAAATAAAAGAAATTTACGAAGCAACGAAACATTTAAATGTCCCTATTTTCATCGGAATTATGCCATTAACAAGCCTCAAAAACGCAGAATTTTTGCATAATGAAGTGCCAGGCATAAAATTATCCGATGAAATTATAGAACGAATGAGAGCATTCGACGGAGATAAAGAAAAATCCCAGCAAACGGGGATTGAGATCGCAAAAGAATTAATCGATACTGCTCTTCGGTATTTTAACGGAATTTATCTCATTACTCCTTTCCTTCGTTATGAAATGACAGCCGATTTGGCTCGCTATATTCGGGAACAAGATGCAAAAAAGGGAGAGACTGTACATGCCGAAATTACAACATCCAATTGAACACGAACTAGAAAAAAGAATCCTCATCATCGATGGAGCAATGGGAACTATGATTCAGCAAGCCGGCCTTACACCGAACGATTTCGGAGGCGAGCAGTATGATGGCTGTAATGAATATTTAAACATCACAGCCCCTCACGTGGTTGAATGGATTCACCGCTCTTATTTGGAAGCCGGTGCCGATGTTATTGAAACCAACTCATTTGGCGGAACACCGCTTGTTCTGAATGAATACAATCTCGGCGATAGAGCTTATGAAATTAACCGCCGGGCAGCCGAAATCGCCAAAAAAGCTGCCGCCGAATTTTCAACACCGGAAAAGCCGCGTTTTGTGGCTGGTGCTATGGGGCCTACGACCAAAACGTTATCTGTAACCGGCGGCATCGATTTTGAATCGCTCAGCCATCATTTTGAAATCCAAGCAAGAGGTCTGATTGACGGCGGCTGCGACCTTCTCCTTCTTGAAACCAGCCAAGATATGCTCAACGTGAAAGCCGGTTTTCTCGGCATCCAAAGAGCTTTTAAAGCAACGGGGAAAACTCTTCCTTTGATGATTTCAGGCACGATAGAACCAATGGGGACTACATTGGCCGGCCAAAACATCGAAGCTTTTTATCTCTCTTTAGAGCATATGAACCCTTTGTCTGTTGGATTGAACTGTGCAACAGGACCGGAATTTATGACGGACCATATCCGTTCGCTCTCCGGGCTGGCTCAATCATTTGTCAGCTGTTATCCAAATGCGGGATTGCCGGATGAAGAAGGAAAATATCACGAAACTCCAGAATCCTTATCCAAAAAAATTGCCGGTTTTGCTGAGAAAGGATGGCTAAATCTAGTGGGCGGCTGCTGTGGAACGACACCAGAGCATATTCGAGCGATCAGCGAAGCCGTCAAACCATACCCGCCCCGAAAACGGCCGAATCAGCCCCACGGCCATGCCGTATCAGGCATCGAACCACTTATTTATGATGATTCGATGAGGCCTCTTTTTATCGGTGAAAGAACGAATGTCATTGGTTCTAGAAAGTTCAAGCGGCTGATTATCGAAGGAAAATATGAAGAAGCGTCCGAAATTGCCCGCGCCCAAGTCAAAGGCGGCGCCCACGTAATCGATATCTGTCTTGCCAATCCGGATCGAGACGAACTAAGCGATATGGAAAATTTTATAAAAGAAGTAGTTAAAAAAGTAAAAGTCCCGCTTGTCATCGATTCCACAGATGAAAAAGTCATCGAAAAAGCCCTTACCTATTCACAAGGCAAAGCGATCATCAACTCGATCAATTTGGAAGACGGCGAAGAACGATTTGAAAAAGTCGTTCCTCTGATCAAAAAATACGGTGCAGCGGTGGTGGTCGGCACCATTGACGAAAAAGGAATGGCCGTGACAAGAGAACGAAAATTAGAAATCGCTGAACGATCTTATGATTTATTAGTTCATAAATGGGGACTTCAACCGGAAGATCTCATTTTTGATCCGTTAGTTTTTCCCGTGGGAACCGGGGATGAACAATATATAGGATCAGCACAGGAAACGATCGAAGGAATCAGGCTAATCAAGGAAAAACTGCCGCGCTGCTTGACCGTTCTTGGCATCAGCAACGTCTCTTTCGGCCTTCCTCCCGTCGGACGAGAAGTATTAAACGCCGTTTTTCTCTACCATTGCACCCAGGCGGGGTTAGATTACGCCATCGTCAATACCGAAAAGCTGGAGCGCTATGCATCTATTCCGGAAGATGAAAGACATCTGGCCGAAAAACTGCTGTTTGAAACCAATGATGACACACTGGCTGCTTTTACCGCATTTTACCGTGACAAAAAGAAGGAACATAAAGTTCAAGAACTTCCGAAAACAGTAGAAGAACGTCTTCGCTATTATATAGTCGAAGGTACAAAGGAAGGTCTTATTCCTGATTTACAAAAAGCGCTTGAAATCTTTGAAACGCCTCTGGACATCATCAACGGACCATTGATGGACGGAATGGCGGAAGTCGGCCGTCTTTTTAATGACAACCAGTTGATTGTCGCTGAAGTATTGCAAAGCGCTGAAGTAATGAAAGCAGCCGTTGCCTTTTTAGAACCGTTCATGGAGAAATCAGACAATGACAGCGGAAAAGGAAAAGTCTTGCTGGCCACCGTTAAAGGCGATGTCCATGACATCGGCAAAAATTTAGTCGACATCATCTTAAGCAACAACGGTTTTAAAGTCATCGACTTAGGTATTAAAGTAGCTCCTTCTGAACTCATTCAAGCTGTTCAAAAAGAACAACCCGACATTGTCGGTCTTTCCGGTTTGCTCGTAAAATCTGCCCAACAAATGGTGATGACCGTTCAGGATATGAAGCAAGCTGGAATCAACGTACCGGTGCTAGTCGGCGGTGCAGCACTTTCCAGACGTTTTACCGAAACGAAAATATCGCCTGAATACGAAGGACCCGTTTTATACGCGAAAGATGCCATGGAAGGCCTTTCTCTTGCCAACCGTCTGCAAAATGAAGAAGAAAAGCAAGATCTTTTATTGGAGCTTGAAGCCCAGCAAGTCAAAAGAGCAGAAACGGAACGGAAAAAAACATCCATTCAATCAGCCGCTGTTGCGGTCATGGAAAAGACAAATAAAACGGTGCGTCAAGATGTACCGGTCTTTGTGCCAAGAGACACGAAAAAACATCTTTTCGTTGATTATCCCATTGCGTATTTGAAGCCTTACATTAACTTGCAAACATTGATCGGCCACCATCTTGGTTTGAAAGGAAAAGTAGACAAAATGCTTGCGCAAGGCGACGAAAAAGCAACGGCGTTAATGGAAATGATCGATGATTTTCTTTTCTCAGGTATTTTAAAACCTAAGGGAATGTATCAGTTTTTCCCGGCCCAATCGGATGGAAATGATGTGATCATTTATGATCCCGCCGATCAAAAGACGGTGATAGAACGTTTTTCCTTCCCTCGTCAAAAGAAAGAACCGTATCTTTGTCTTGCCGATTATTTAAAACCAAAAGAAAGCGGATTGATGGATTATGTCGGTTTGTTCGTCGTCAGCGCCGGATTTGGTGTTCGTGATAAAGCGAATGAATGGAAAGCAAAAGGAAAATTTTTAGCAAGCCATGCGCTGCAGGCGACAGCGTTGGAACTGGCAGAAGCGTTTGCCGAACGCCTTCACCAAGAAATGCGTGATTTCTGGGGATTTCCGGATCCAACTGATTTTACTATGAGAGACAGATTTGCGGCCAAATATCAAGGACAACGTTATTCTTTTGGTTATCCGGCCTGTCCGAATTTAGAAGATCAAAAGAAATTATTTAGCCTACTTCAACCGGAAGAAATAGGAATACGTTTAACCGACGGCTATATGATGGAACCGGAAGCTTCCGTGTCTGCGATTGTTTTCGCCCATCCGGATGCCCGCTACTTTAATGTAGAATCATGAATATTTCCTGCCTCTTTTCTCCATATTAAAAAGAAAAGGAGTTAGGAATAAATGGCGAAAGGCAAGCGCAAGGATCATCCTCTTATCCCTAAACAGCCGGCATATGGCATCCATTCTGATATTAATGAATACGCTCCGGGAGACTCCGTCAATGAGCATTCGGATCAAGAAGCTGCCAATGAACTAATCGGCAGATCAGAAATCGGCCAGCAAAATGAAAATTTGTAAAAGAAACAGCTTCCGGTAGTTTCCGGAGCTGTTTTCTTAATGAACATGGCCGCATATTCGTCTTTCCTTTTCACAAACCCAAAACTTCTTTTCCGCTTCCCTACCTTAGGAACATTCCCCCCTTTTTTCCCGTTCATTCACGAAAACTATTCATTCCTTTTTATTTCCGCTAAAATAAAAGAGTATCAAATCATAACCGGGAGGGGTTCATTATGTCATTATTGGATGACATTCTATCATTTAACGAGAAGTTTGTTGAAAATAAAGAATACAAAAAATACGAAACATCCAAATTCCCAAATAAGCGGTGCGTCATTTTAACTTGTATGGATACACGTTTAGTAGAACTGCTTCCGAAAGCGCTGAACATAAAAAACGGCGATGTCAAAATGGTGCGCAGTGCCGGCGCTCTTGTAGACGAACCTTTCGGAATGGTCATGAAAAGCTTACTAGTAGCTGTTTACGAACTGCAAGCGGATGAAGTATTCGTGATCGGCCATTACGATTGTGGAATGGGTGCATTAAAAAGCAAAACCATCTTGGCGGATATGAAAGAACGCGGCATTAAAGAAGAAACGTTCTCGACATTAAAACACGCTGGAATCGATCTTGATCACTGGTTGAACGGGTTTGAAAGCGTAGAAAAAAGCGTATCGGAAAGCGTACATATGATTAAACGGCACCCGTTGTTTGCAAATGATATTCCTGTTCACGGACTAGCCATTGATCCATCGACAGGAAAACTAGATTTGATTATTAACGGCTACGAAAATGTTTGAACAGAAGCAGCTCTTTTATTCGAATAACCATTTGCCTCAGCGTTTTTCAAAATAAATCGTTGGCAGTCGGGGATCTTTCTCCGGCTGTTTAGGATTCAAGCTGCTCTCTTACAGATCAACCATTTCGATCCATTTGTTCACCAAAATATGTTATCCTTAAGAGAAAGAAGCGCAAGGAGAAGTCAAAATCAATCAGCTCCATGTTTGAAGACATCACTGATGGAAATCCATTCCAGACAGTTATGAAATGAAGGAGAGCGATCCTCATGGTTTTAAAAGACCGCTGGAAAATCGTCGTATTGTACGACGGCTGGTGCGGACTTTGCACTGGTGTTGCCGATAAATGGTCCAAACTTGATTGGTTCTCGTTAATCGAATTTCGGTCCTTTCGCGATCATTATCAAAAGGAACGTATTGCGCTTGATAAACTGGCGACAGAAATGCATGCTCGGCTGAAAAACGATTTTCGATATGTAAAAGGGTTTGACGCATTTTGGCTAATGGCCAAAAGAACTCCATCTTTATGGTTATTTCTTCCATTCTTCTATATTCTGAAGGCTAGCGGATTAGG
This sequence comes from Bacillus sp. FSL W8-0223, assembly GCF_038006805.1. Lineage (NCBI taxonomy): Bacteria > Bacillati > Bacillota > Bacilli > Caryophanales > Bacillaceae > Bacillus > Bacillus sp. FSL W8-0223. The sequence continues at coordinate 765,684 of NZ_JBBOVX010000001.1, read as the reverse complement.
CGAATGGGCATACAAAAAGATCGCCAAAAAAAGAAAAATCGTCCCAGATTCGCTTTGCCATGGCGACGCTTGCAAAAGACCTTCTAAAGGAGAGCTTAAATAAACCTCCCCCATCTCTTCATGCCGGTAGTATTTCGAATCGGCGTTTTATTGATGATTATTCTTTTCCTAAATTATTCGGAATGTTTAATTGGCCTTTTACCCAAAAGAACCATCCGCTATAGGTTGACGTTTCTCCTAAATATTTATCATTCCTTTTTCAAATGCTTTTCTTGTTACCCCAGCCGGATCCAAAATGAGTGCTTTGAAAACATTCTTTTTATTTTTAGTAACTAATCGAAAATAATTTTCAATCCCAAACCGGCAGGAAATTCATGTAAAATAACGTTAGATATCCCCTCATTATCTTTCGAAAGGAGCGACGCGGCATGGCGTTTATGTGGTTTACGGTCATTGGCTTTATCGTGATTTTCATCGGCTTTTTCGGCAGCTTTCTGTTCCATGAACTCCGCCAAGTGCTCAACTCCAGTGATGCTTCACGCATAGATAAAATTCCTGAATCATCAAGAAACATAAAAAGTATGTGAAGAAACTAAACGGGAAGCCGATTTCATTTTTATTAATACCAAACTCGGCTTTCCTTGTTCTTGTTTTCCAGAACCAAATCGATTTCATTCAGGAATTCCTTTCAACTTCTCATGAGAAAAACACAAAATCAGAAATTGATTGAATCCCATTCTGTCAAAAGTATTCATCCATCAACGCAAAAGGCCAACCGTTTAGGAAAAAATGATGAAAACATTCCTTACACGGAAGACAGAAAACGAGGTAGATCAAGCTTGTTTTCAATCGATTTTTTTCCCAACAAACAGCTAGGCTCTTCTGTTGCCCCAGTTCATTTCGGAAAGAGAACTTTGCTTTTTTGAAAAAGAAATGTGCAGCTTTTTATATATGGTGGTGTAATGAAGAAAAGCAAGCAATACTGCTTCAATATTCATGCCGATAATGACTCCGGCCATCTGCAAGTGACTGTTTGATCCAAGCCAAAAAATAAATAAATTGGAAATGAGTGTTGACCATACCGAATGATAAAATGCGTCTTTCACTAAATTCATGCCAATTAAAAAAGCCTGCATAGGGATCGCCAAATAAAAAAATAAAAAATAAGGGATCATCAACTGCAAGTAGTAATAAGCCAGCAAAGAAGTGCCAAATAGTTTCGTTAACGCTCCGCCGTAAAAATACAAAACAAACGATACAGCCAATCCGTACAGCATAGTGATGACAATAACATGTTTCAATAGTCCTTGCAATTTGCCGATTTCCCCTCTAGTATATGCTTCGGAAACAGTCGGAACGAGCATGACGAGCAAAGAATGAGCGATAAAAGCGGGAAAAAAACCGATCGTCGACGCAACTCCAGCCACCATACCGAATTGTGCCGTAGCCGTTTTCTCTTCAACACCTCCCAACATTAAAGCATATGAAATGAGAAAAGGCTGAATGGCATTAATCACCGAATTAAAAATGCGCATCCCCGTAGTCGGCAATGAAATTCCCAATAACTTTTTGGTAACGGTTTTTCTCGCCATTTCTTTATAAGGAATATTTTTCATCTGCCTCATGTAGAGAACATAGGCACGCATAAGATATAAAAACACCACTATTTCACTGGCTATCAATGTTCCCAGCGCTACTAATATCGATGTTTCCCGATCAAAATCAAAAAAGCGGTATACAACGACCAGCAATAGCAGCTGAAAAAACTTTCGCACAAAATTGGCGAACGCAATCTTTCTCATTTGCTGTATTCCCATGAAATATCCTCTTGCAACAGAAGTAAAGGAAATAACGGGAATGAGAATAAGCGTCAGCCAACGAATCATCGGATGGTAACCGTGAAAAACGGGAAAAAACGTAAAAACAATCACAGCGGACAGCATTAAAACACTGGTGGTAACCGTCGCCAGTCTCATGGCATGCTGGAGAGTACTCCTATGATACTCCCTCTGTAGTTCCGCAATATATTTGGAAACAGAAACAGGCAGTTCTAAGCTGGCAATTACGACAAAAAGAAATACGGAAGGCAAAATCGCCATGTATTTCCCCATCCCAATTTCACCAAGTTCTTTTGTCAACACCATATTCGTTAAAAATTCAAGCGTCTCCCCAAAAAATGCTGTCACTGCCAGGATCAATGTTCCTTTAAAAAATGAAGTCATACGTCCTCTCCTTCTCTAACCCCTGTCCACTATTGAACATATGACCGCAAATAGAAAAAAAGAACAGCTGTCCAAAATCTATCAATCTATGATCCGAAGAAAGTTGTGTAGTGGCCCCTTTCGCTTTTAATACATATGAAATCGAATATTCACAAATGGTTCTATTTTTGAACCAACTGCTACTCTTTGGTGTGAAAGTGTATAAAAAACAAACGGATAATCTTCCTGATGTCTAATACACAAAAAAGAAAGCCCGCATTTCAGCGGACTTCCCACTTTCTTCAGTTTTGTTTCACAGTAAAGGTTTATGATCCCGTTATAATACCGCCATTGACATGGACCACTTGACCTGTCACATAACTGGAATCATCGGATGCCAAAAAGACGTAAGCGGGCGCTAATTCAAAAGGCTGGCCAGGTCGACCCATCGTCGTGTCTTTTCCAAATTTGGTCGCCACATATTCCGCCGAGTAGCTGGAAGGGATCAACGGTGTCCAAATTGGTCCGGGAGCAACCGCATTCACTCTAATCCCTTTTCGAACTAAATTTTTGGCAAGGGCCCGTGTAAATCCTACAATCGCTCCTTTTGAAGCCGTATAATCCAGCAAAAGATCGTTTCCTTCATACGCAACCACAGAGGCTGTATTGATAATGGAGCTTCCTCTTTTCAAATAATACAGCGCCGCTTTTGTTAAATAAAAAAAAGAATAAATATTTGTTTTAAACGTCAAATCCCATTGTTCCGACGTTATATCAAGAAGGCTATTCTGCGGAAATTGAACAGCATGGTTATTGACTAAAATATCAAGTTTTCCAAACGCATCAACCGCTTTACCGATTACTTCGCGGCAATGCCTTTCATTTTTCAAATCTCCCGGAATCAAAAGACAGCGACGTCCGGACTCTTCGATTTTTCTTTTTGTACGAAATGCGTCTTCGTTTTCATATTCAGCATAATAGGCGATGACTACATCCGCTCCTTCTTTTCCAAACGCAATGGCCGCAGCCGCTCCGATTCCGCTGTCGCCTCCGGTGACAACCACCGTCTTATTCTTTAATTTCCCGCTTCCTCTATAATCCGGATCATCTACCGTTGGCCGCGGAATCATAAGCGATTCGACGCCAGGCTGAATCGGCTGATGCTGTGGCGGAATACCGAATATTTCACCCTTATTCCTTCTCCAATCCGTTTCTGGACTGAATAGTCGGCGATCATAGGGATGTCCGTACATCATCATCAATCCCCCATTCCATAGGCTGTTATCTTAGTTTATGACCGACCGGAAAAAGAGTGACCGCCAAAAGAAGCCTTATACAAGCGGACGTGGAGACAATACTACTCCATCTTCGTCAGCATACACATAATGACCTGGAACCCATTCTACTTCCCCGAAATGAAGAACAATATCCCGTTCCCCTTTTCCTTCTTTTTTACTTTTCACCGGAATGCTTCCTATTGCAAGAACCCCAATTTCTAGTTCGGCAAGATCGGCGGTATCCCGCGCGCAGCCATTAATGATCACACCCGCAAGCTCACGATTTTGGGCAATTTCACCTAAGCGGTCTCCCAACAAAGCACAGTTCCGAGAGCCACCCCCGTCCACTACGAGTACACTCCCTTTCGGAACGGATTGAAGCGCTTCCTTCACTAAAACATTATCCTCAAACACCTTTACCGTTGCGATCGGGCCTGAAAAACGCTTTTTTTTGCCATAAGAATGAAAGGCCAATTTGCATGCTTGCAGCTCTTCATTGAACTCATCCCAAAGATCGGCTGTTTTAAATGTCATTTCCTTCACCCCTAAAATTATGTAATATTCTTTATAATTCGACATTTTTGAGAAAATTCCTTTTATGGACAAAAAAATAAAAGCCAATCAGCAAGAAAAACATTAAATCTCTAATTCTCCCATGATCATAAGAGCTTGAATGGCCAGCAGAAGATGAAAATTGCCGACGGGATCGCGAAGTTCTTGATCAAGCAATGTTTCAATTTTATGAATGCGGTATCTTAAACCGCTAACGGATAAAGATAAATCAGCAGCCGTATGTTCCAAATTCCCCCCATTTATTAAAAAAGAGTAAAGAGTACGAACTAGCTCGACATTTTTATCATCGTTTTCCATTAATTGTCCTAAATATCGGACAGCGATTTTTTTGATTTCTTCTTCGTTATGGGAATTGATTAACGGCCCGATAACGCCAAGTGATTCAAACGTAACGAATCGGCCGTGATTGGTAGCCGTTTTCAATGCCACCAAAGCCTCTCTATACGCTTCTCTTGCACATAAAATATCTTTCGTTTTCGTGCTGATTCCTCCATAAAATTCGATCATGATAAACCTATTAGAAAGCGATCTCAACAAAGACTGAACGAGTCCCTCAATATCATCTTTTTTCAATTGTTCCTCCGTAATAAGGAGCACAATACTTTTCGCTCTTTGTCCGATTAACACATTTAAGCGGCGGAAGTTAAAGAATTCAGATATTTCTTCCATTATTTTGGCATAATATTCGAGTTCGAGATTGCTGTGTTCATTTTTAAATCTATACTTGATCACGCCGATATAAAAAGGGAGCGATAAATCAAGATGGATAAAGCTTCCTTTCGTGATTAAATCTCCTTTCGATTGATGATGGCCGCTAATGATCTCTTCTAAAAAATATCCTTTTAATCTTTCAAAGGATTCAAATTTTGTTTTTTCATTTAATAGTCTTAGAGAACAAACAGAAGCCACACGTTCAATCACCATTTGCGCAATCGTGGGGTTATACTGGCTGCGATCGTAAAAAATAAACGAACAATAGCCAAAGACTTGATCTTGCAAAAAAACGGGGGCCGTAAGCCGAAAATAATGATGAAAGGGAATGACCTTTGTCGTTTGATGAAAATCGATAGTGGAATGGCCATGATAATGATCCTTCACATATTGACAAAATTCATGCGATATGATCACCAAAGATTCCGGAGAAAGCCCTTCATAAGCCAAAGTCTGGAAACTTATGTTCTCTAATACAATAGGTATTCCCACCAACTCGTAAACTTTCTGAATAATCGATTCCAGCCCGTTGCCTTTCATAATCTCTTTTGTCAGTTCATTATGAACCTTTGTTGCAAACGTTAATTGGTTCCGTTCTTCTAAAAGCTTTTCATATGTGAGTTCCAGTTCTTTCACTATGGGAGGGTCATTTAAATATTGTTGCATCTCCATACTTTCTTCTTCTCCCCAGTGAGAAAGCGTTTTGCCCATCCAACGGCATTCCTTTTCTCCAGTCCCTAAACAGCTGATTTCTTTAAAAAGCACCATTTCTCCGACTACTTCGGATACATACCCGCTGGCGTATCCCGTTAGAGTAAAACAAACCGGATATTTAGATGGTCCAAACAAACGCACATGGTCCTCCGCTTCAAAAGAATTCTTCCAAATCCCCTCCATCAAAATGACCCGCCGTCCATTTTCGTCTTTCGCTTGAAGATGGAGCGTTTCCGCATCGACATGCCCTTTCATCGAGTGCAAAAACGGTCCATACTGTATAATCTCTTCCAAAGAATGGTCAGCATATTTTTTTAACTCTCTTGCATCTTCTTTGCCGAGTTCCCAGCCGTGGCGAAAAAAAATCCTTTCATTCTTTCCAATCCGATATTTCGAATTAAATCTTTCCTTAAAGAACTAAAAGATTTTGTAGTGACGATAATGGAGCGGTTTTCGCCCATATACAGCAAATCATTCTTCAATTTCAGCTTCAATTTTTCCAAAATCGTTTTTTCCACAATCACCCTGTTCCACCTTCTTTTTAAAGCTAATTCAGCTTCTATAGGACTGTACGCATACGTTTTGCAAAGAAGAGCATACCCTTGTTCGCGTTCTTCATCAGATAAAGCGTCTTTTGAGCAAACATCGACTTCATAGTCGCCTTTTAACACTTTTACTTTGCATAAACCACAGCCGCCGCTGGCACACCCAAATGGCAAATAAACGCTTTGAGAACGAGCCGCTTTCAGCAAATCTTTATCTTCAGGGCATAAAAACGTTTTTCCACCAATCATAATTCGATGCATTTATTCCCACCCCTTTTTTATTCCGGATTTTCCATCTATTTAAACAGAACATGATCGTCCGCATATGGATTCAAATCATTCGCAACCAACGAGCATGCGATCCTTTTTAGCCAACGCTCCGGATATGATGAATCTCTTCTTTTTACTTAATGGATAAAGGGAAGTTATGACGAAAAAACGAGCAGCCCACTATCAGGCAGTTATTCATCAACCGTCCATAGTGAGCTCCGAATAAAATGGACATCCGGTTTCCTCATCAGGGATATCTCGTTTTTTAAGCGCTTTCATTTTGTTTTCTTTTTCCTCGGCATTTTATGCGAAAATCAATCGCTGCTATTCATTCATTGATCGGAGTGCCTGACTTAAGTTAAGGCCTTGTTGAACGATTCTACTAATTCACGGCGATGATAAAAAATTCCTGTGCCGATTTTGTCTTCAGTCCAAGTAATCGTTGGAAAATCAGTATATGCCATGTATCCGCTTGCAAAAGCTTCGTTTCGGTTTCCGGACGGATCAAAAAAGTATACAGTTTGGCCGCGAGTAATGCCGTGGCGAGTCGGGATCACTTCTATTTGGATTTCATTTTTTGAAAGAATATCAGCGGCTTTCAACACTTCATACCAGTTATCCACATAAAATCCGGCATGGTGGAACTTGGCGTCAGGCCCTTTCACAAAAGCTAAATCATGGGCTTTATTGGTCGTGGAAAGAAAGCTTCCTACTAAATCTTCTCCATCCACGCTGATGATTCTCTCGCTTTGTTTAAATCCAAGAACCTCTGCAAAGAATCTTGTAGCCGTTTTCAAATCATCCCCTGTTAGCAGCGCATGATCCAGTCGATGAGGAGCAATTCCCTTTAAACCTTCCGGCCATGGATCCGGATTGACGGAACCGGTTTTGACTCCGACAAATTCCATATCTGTGTAGAGCTCCATCATATGTCCGGTCGGAATTTGAAAACGGACTGCTTCTCCTTCCGCTATCCTTGATCCTTTCGGCACTCGAGTAAGTGTACAACCGAATTGTTCGATTTTATGCTCCAGTTTTTCCAGTTCATAAACATCTTTCACCTTAAAGCCCATATGATCCATGCCGGCAGAGTCCGATTTTTGCAAAATAATGCTGTGATGATCATATTCGTCCCATGCTTTTAAATACACACGGTTTTCATCTCTAGCGGTTACTTCCAAACCGATCACATTCGTATAATAATCCACAGATTTTTCTAAATCATAAACCCGAAGCTCCAGTCTCCCTAATCTTATAATTCCATTTCCATTCATCTTTTTCTCTCCTTTCCAACTTCATTTTACGGAACTTGATTCTCTTAAAAAGTTTAAAGCGGCTTCACAGCACAATCGGTCTTCCTCTTCTGTACCTCCGCTCACTCCAATCGCTCCTGTCAACTTTCCCTCTACCCAAATAGGGTATCCACCACCGAAAATGACGAGATTTTCAGTATGAACGATTCCTAGTTTTAAACTCGGCTCATCTTTAAGCTGTTCATACCATTCATGCGTGGGAATCCCGAACGCAGCGGCTGAATACGCCTTATTTTGAGAGATTTTAATGCTTAAAATAGGCGCTCGATCCATGCGGGAAAAAGCGATGAGATTCCCGCCTTGATCCACCACCGTAATATTGACGGCAATTTGTAATTCTTCTGCCTTTTTTTGCGCTGCTTGAATCAAATTCCAAGCCAGTTCATTGCTGATTCTTTTTTCATCTAGAAATCCCGTCATCCTTTCCCCACTTCCTTTTGAATATCAAAGTTCCTTATGCTATTAGCCATCGCGAACAAAAAATTATAAATATTAAAAATATTCAAAATATTAATTCGATTATATTTTACTGTCTAATCGTTTTGAAAACAACAGCAGAAACTGTTTAAATATTTCAGATTATTCAAATCCTTCTGTTGGTTTTAAAAGTAAGATACGATTGAAATAGATTCTTTCCTATCGCTTTGCCGCCATTTCATTTTCCAATTTTCGATATTTTCCACTCCAGAAAACCAGCGGCTCTTTCTCCTCGACCACTATTCCGACCACTTCTCCGATGAATAATATATGATCTCCCGCCTTCACTTCATCCACAACTTTGCAAGCTACTTGAGCTGCCGCCCCTTTGATTACCGGTTGATCTTCTAGTCTTTCAAATTCTACAGGTGCCTTTTCTTTTAATTGGCCGGCAAAATTCATGGACAATAATTGTTGATCTTCCGCCAAAATATTCACAGCATACCGTTTCGTTTGTTGGATCTTTCGAAGCATTTGTGCTTTTTCTGCGATGGATATAACCACGAGCTTGGGGTTGAGCGATACAGACATAAAGGCATTTGCCGTCATTCCGTGGATTTCCCGATCGATTTCCGTCGTCACCACCGTCACTCCGGTAGCAAATTGGCCCATTGCATTGCGAAACAAACGATCATCCATTTCTATTCACTCCTTCTATAAATTGAAAATGATTCACTTACAAATTCCTAGTTTCCACCGCTTGTTTTGGATTCATCCACGTTTCATTGACCCAACCGTTCAGATCATAGTCGCTGAGCGCTGAATCGACAAACGATTTAAACTTAGCAGAGTCGCCGATCGCATCGGCAATTTTTAACGTTTCCAGACGAATCGCCTCATGATTGCCGGCATAATTGATTTCATATAATTCATGTCGGCCTCCAAATTCGCTTAAGATCGAATCCCAAACCAGCTTTAATAATTTGACTCTTTCTTCAGCGCTGATCCCTGATCCCCGATAATAACGATCGAGATACGGGCGGATTTCCGGATTTAAGAAGTCATTGGCGCCAGACGGCAATTGAATTAATCCTCCGGCAACCACCTGTTCAAAAATCTGTTCCAAACCATTGGAGCGAGAACACGATAAGCGGCACCATACGATAAATTAGGAACGACAATTCCATTTTTTCGTTCGCAATTGGCGGCCATCGCAGTCGAAATGGCCCAAAACATATTACGGAATGCCAGCACTTCTCCGATATTTGCCTGCACGCCCCTGAATTTGTTTGTTCCGGCAGCTTCTGTCGCTTTCATTAAAAGCCCGGCCATAAAATCCAGCTTTACCGCAAAGCGAGTGCATCCTTGGAACGTAAAGCGATTGACAAATCCCGTTTCAACGAAAAATCCGTTTGTTACTTTTAAATTGTTGTATGTCAGTACGTTCTCCCATGGGATGAAAACATTATCAAGCACAATCACAGCATCATTTTCATCGAAGCGGCTTGAAAGTGGATAGTCAAACGGCGATCCTGATTTTTTGGCTGCGAGCTCGTAAGACTGGCGGCTGATCATTTTGACTCCGGGAGCATTCATTGGCACAAAGAATATGAGAGCATGGCTGTAATCGTTATCCCCCAAATCTTGACCGTAGTTGGAAACAAAATTATAGTGCGTTAAAGCTGCACCTGTCCCTACCATTTTGGCACCGCTTACAACAATGCCGTCATCACGCTCTTTCACGGCACGTACAAATACATTCTTATTTTCATGAAGAGGTTTGGAACGATCGACTTGAGGATTCACAATGGTATGATTAATAAACGGAACTTCTTTTATGGTTTTTTCGTACCAGTGGCGGGCGCTATCTTCAAATCCTTCATAGTAGTCGGCAAACGCTCGTAAATTGGCAGTAAAAGAGGCTTTATAGTCCGGTGTTCGGCCCATAAATCCATAATTCAGTTTAGACCACTCTGCGATCGCATCCCTTGCTCCAATTAAATCATCGGCATCTTTCGGTTCTTTAAAAAATTTATGGGTTCGGATTCCTTCTTCGGTTACCGTCGTCAATATCGGCTGCTGTTTTTCGTCATGAAGAGCATCATACATCCGCGCGATCGATCGGGCTGAGTTTTGGTAAGCAGGATGTTCCGTTACATCATCAATTTTTTCTCCGTTTAAATAAACCACTCTGTTGTCTCTCAGACTTTCCATGTATTCTTTTCCATTCATCATAATGATTCACTCCTCCTGTTTTTTCATCATTTTTTTCGTATGCCAAGAAAACTTGGTATTGATTTCATCTTAATCATTCAAACAAATAGAAACAACAGCATTTGCTGACTAAAAAAATCCGTTTTTAAAACAGCAACGTGTAAGGATTTTTTCCTATCAATTCCATTCTATTAACATTGAATAACGGTCATCGTTCAGCGCGCCAAACCAAAAGGACTTACATGACCATTCCCGATTTAAATGGTGGAGGACCACTGAACGCATCATCTTCCCCACCTTTTCAACCTTTCTAAAAAAGTGTTTATCTGTACCATCGTCATGCTTTCCGGCAGCTTTTCATTTAAAGACATTTTATATAAACACTCACCTCATTTTTACATTCGCCATAGTATAAAGGGAGTAAACGTTGGGGAGGTAGTCTATATGGACACAAATAACGATCCATCCACCAGACTTTACAGACAAGTGGACAAATTCGTACAAAAAATTGAAAAAGCCATAAATGGACAATATAGCGCCATTCAATGTTATGCCAAGTTAGCCAACATGGCTCCGACAAAAAAGGAAAAAGCTAAAATTTTGGAAATTCGCAGCGATGAAGTCAGACATTATCAACGATTTACACAGTTATATATCCATCTGACCGGCAAGCAGCCCAGTCTAAAAAAACCGGAAGAATGTCCGAGTACCTATGTGGAAGGATTAAAATATGCTTTGGAAGATGAACAAAATACAGTCGACTTTTACCTGGATATAATGGAAAAAAGTATGGATCCGTATATAAAAGAAGTGTTTCGACGTGCAGCTGCAGATGAACAAAATCATGCGGTTTGGTTTTTATACTTTTTGGTCACGAATAAAGGATAGACGTTCTAATCCATTTCGGTAATATTTTTAATGGGCGAAACGTGCTAACCTTTCAGTAGATGAAAGTTATTTCCAACCGATCATGGATCATATTCTTAAATCAATGATAATGGCCGAAATCCGTACCCAAATAAAAAGGTATGGCTGTCAATAAACAGGAGTTCTACTGTTATTGATACAAAAGCCATACCGTTTGAACATTTCTTTTTATTCCCAAATATACGGTGTCTCTTGGTACACATAATAGTTCAGCCAATTGGAGAAAAGCAGATGAGCGTGAGAACGCCAAGTATTGCGCGGCTGTTTATTAGGATTGTCATTAGGAAAATAATGTTCCGGAATATGAATATCAATCCCTCTTTGTATATCGCGTTTATACTCTTCCGCCAGCGTTTCAGTTTCATATTCCAAATGTCCGGTAATCATAATATGCTTCGCATCCTTCGAAATAATGAGAAGAGGTCCGGCTTCTTCTGATGACGCCAGCAGAAGCAAGTCAGGATGTTCTAAGATTTGCTGTTTCTCAACGTCCGTGTAGCGGGAATGGGGAGCTGAAAACACGTCGTCAAACCCGCGTACAAGCTTAACAGTCGGATAATGTATGGTATGTTCATAAATACCCAAACATTTTTCGGGTAATTCAAACTTTTCAATACCATAATGGTAATACAGAGCCGCCTGTGCTCCCCAGCAGATGTGCAGTGAAGATGTAACATTGGTTTTGGACCATTCCATAATTTCCGTTAATTCTTCCCAATAATTCACCTCTTCGAATTCCATCGTTTCTACCGGGGCCCCTGTAATAATCATCCCATCATAACGACGATTTTTAATTTTCGAAAAAGTTGTGTAAAACTGGTCCAAATGATGCTTACTTACATTTTTGGATTTATGTGTGGCCGTATGTAAGAAGGTAATATTGACTTGAATCGGCGTATTTCCCAGAAGTCTCAGAAGCTGTGTCTCTGCCTTCTCTTTTTCCGGCATCAAGTTCAGAATCACAATATTAAGCGGCCGTATATCTTGAGTACGAGCCCTTTCGTCATCCATTACAAAAATATTCTCTTTCTCTAAAATCTCTCTTGCTGGCAATTCTTTTGGAATATTAATAGGCAATCGGCACACCCTCCTGTTTCGAGTACTTTCACTAAATTATAATACAAGAAAGCCAAACGGGAAAGAAAAGGATTTTTTCGAATCATAGGAAAAAGGTCCATGATCTTTTTCTCCTGATATTCAGACACAAAAGAGTATGCCGAAACCTGAAACGAAACGTGATCTCTCCGTAAAAAGCCATCTAAGAAGAGAAATCACGTTTCACATTATTTCATTTCAGTTTTAGCTTCTTTAACGCATCCGCAAGTGCGGTATTGACAGGTTCTTCTTTTGCTTGATTTTTTAAATAACGCGCCACGTCTTTTTTCGAAGCTTGATTTTGTTTTTCTTTTTTTCTTCTTTCGTTAAAGGTCGCCCATTTTTCTTTAAACCCGCAATTCATACAGACAAAGAGCTGCCCTTCGCCTTCTCCTCGGAGCTCTAGTCGCTTATGGCATTGCGGACAGCGCGCATTTGTTAATTTGGAAATTTGTTTTCGATATCCGCATGTTCTGTCTTGGCAAACGAGCATTTTCCCCTTTTTCCCGTTCACTTCCAAAAGCAGCTTTCCGCACTCTGGACATTTTTTTCCTGTCAGGTTATCATGTTTAAATTTCTTATCACTCTGTTTAATTTCTAACGTCACACCTTTGGCATAGGTGCGGATTTCACGTAAAAAGGCTTGCTTCGACAGCTTTCCTTTAGAAATCGCCTCTAGTTTCTGCTCCCATTCGGCGGTTAAGGCTGGCGATTTTAATTTGTCAGGGACAAGATCCAAAAGCTGTTTTCCTTTTGAAGTGATATGAATATCTTTTCCTTTCTTTTCAATTAAAAAAGTATGAAACAGCTTTTCGATAATATCCGCTCGTGTCGCAACCGTCCCTAATCCACCTGTCTTCCCAAGAGTTTGAATCAAATCTTTTCTTTTGTTTTCCATATATTTAGCCGGATTTTCCATCGCTGATAAAAGCGTGCCTTCATTAAACGGAGCAGGCGGTTTGGTTTCTCCTTCCGTTGGCTGAAGATCGATGACAGGAATCCACTCTCCCTCACGGAGTTCCGGAAGCAGCTGATCTTCGTCTTCTTCGTCATCTATTTCTTTTCCATATATTTCTTTCCAGCCTATCGAAAGCACTCTTTTCCCTTTGGCTGTAAAGATCTCATCGCCAATACGTGCTTGAATCGATGTTTGTTCATATTCAAACGGCGGGTACAGGACCGCCAAGAATCGTTTGACAATCAAATCATAAATTTTCCGCTCTTTGTCGCTTAGCTGATCCAAATTGGGCATTTCTTCTGTCGGAATTAAAGCATGGTGGTCAGATACCTTTTGGTCATTTACAAAAGAAGCGTTGCCTTTGATCGGACGAACTAATAACCGTGCTGTAAAAGTGGAGTAAGGTCTGACGCTGACCGCATCCACACGCTCTTTCAACGTTCCCACAATATCGCTTGATAAATACCGTGAATCCGTCCGTGGATAAGTGACCAGTTTATAGCGTTCGTAAAGCCGCTGCAAAACGGAAAGAGTTTCTTTTGCTGAAAATCCGAATCTATTATGGGCGTCGCGCTGCAATTCCGTTAAATCATACAATGCAGGCGGATAACTTTTTTTATGTGTTTTTTTCACAGAAATGATTTCTGCCTTTTTCCGGGCTAATTTCACCAAAATGGCATCGCGTTTTTCTTTGGAAAACGTCTTTTGATCTTTTGATCGAGAGTCTTGCCATGTCAACGCAAAATGGTCCGTAACCGCTTTGATGCCAAAAAATCGCTCTGGAACGAATGACTTGATTTCTTCTTCTCGGCGAGCAATCATGGCAAGCGTCGGTGTTTGAACACGTCCGCAAGAAAGCTGGGCATTAAATTTTGTCGATAGTGCTCTAGTGGCATTGATTCCGACAAGCCAATCCGCTTCTGCCCGAGCTACAGCGGAAGCATATAAGTTTTCATAATCTTTTCCGTTCCGCAAATGCCGGAACCCCTCTTTGATCGCTTTATCGGTGACAGAAGAAATCCATAAACGTTTTATCGGCTTTTTTACTCGAGCTTTTTCAATAATCCATCGGGCGACTAGCTCTCCTTCCCGACCGGCGTCCGTTGCGATGACAATCTCTTTTATATCTTTTCGATTCATCTGCGTTTTCACTGTTTGAAACTGTTTGCCCGTTTTTTTGATCACGACCAATTTCAATGTTTCAGGCATAATCGGCAAATCTTCTAATCTCCATGTTTTATATTGGTCATGGTAAACTTCCGGATCAGCCAGCGTCACTAAATGACCTAAAGCCCAAGTGACGACGTAATGGCTGCCTTCCAAAAAACCGTTTCCTTTTTTCTTACAGTTAAGAACCCTCGCAATGTCCCTCGCTACCGAAGGCTTTTCTGCTAATACCAAGGTTTTCATGAATTGCATCCTTTCTTGCGGTCAAAGTGATATAGTATATGTATCATACCACCAAACAAGCATGGCGACAATGAAGCAAGATTTTACGAAAGTCCTCCTATAACAATGCTTTATGGCAATCGTATATCTTAAGAATTTTTATCAGCTTCGAAAAACGAAATGCTCCTCTCGGCAACAGCGCCTTGCCATCATTACATAGTGCAGTCTTCCAGTTCAGCACCTTCTTTTTTAGCATCAAACTTTAGATAGACCGACTTGGGCGGCTTCTGAATCCCGCACATCGGAAAAGTGTTTATAGAAAAATGAAGCCCCGTGCCTTAACAGCACGGGACTACATGTTTTATTTCGTTTGCGATTTGACCGGTTTTTTTAAGAATCCCACAATCAAAGCCGTCACAATCGAACCGATGAGAATCGCAAGAATATACAAGAAGACGTTTCCTTGAACAACCGGGAAGACGAAAATTCCGCCATGCGGAGCCGGAAGCCCAATATGAAAAGCCATAGTCAGCGCCCCGGCTACTGCGGAACCGATCGCCGTTGCCGGAATGACCCGCAGTGGATCCGATGCAGCAAACGGAATGGCACCTTCTGTAATAAAGGAAATTCCCATGAAATAGCAAGTAAAACCAGCTTTTCTTTCTTGATCCGTGAATTTATTTCGGAAGAAAGTCGTTGCAAGGGCAAGCCCGAGCGGAGGCACCATACCGCCGGCCATAATGGCTGCATGCGGATAGAAGTTTCCCGCTTCAATCATTGCTAGTCCAAATGTATAAGCCGCTTTGTTGATCGGACCTCCCATGTCAATGGCCATCATAGCGCCAAGGATAAGTCCCAGAATAATTAAGTTGCCTGTTCCCAATCCGTTCAGCCAATGTTGCAATCCGGTGTTGACGTCGCTTAACGGTTCCACTAAAAAGTACATAATCAGCCCCGTCAAGAAGACCCCCAAGAGCGGATAGATCAAGACAGGTTTCAAACCATCAAACACCTGCGGTAAATTTCTAAATACATATTTAATGCCTACAACGATGTAGCCAGCCAAAAATCCGGCAATCAAGCCGCCTAAAAATCCGGCATGCCCATTATAAGCCATCAATCCCCCAACCATTCCAGGCGCAAATCCAGGACGATCGGCAATACTCATCGCAATAAAACCAGCCAACACAGGCACGATTAACATAAACGCGTTTTGACCGCCGATTGTATTGATGATTTCGGCAAATTTATTGTATTCCGGACTTTTCGGATCAGCGGAATGAATGCCAAACATAAAGGAGATTGCAATCAAAATACCGCCGCCGACTACGAATGGAAGCATGTTGGAAACGCCATTCATCAAATGCTTGTAAAAACCTGCCCACCTCTTTGAGCTATTTTTTCCGGAATCCGGACCGTCATTTTTTCTGTTTTTTGCGTGATAAATCGGTGCATCTTTTTTGATGGCTTTTTCAATCAACTCTTCAGGACGACGAATTCCATCCGCAACCGGAACTTCAATCACCGGCTTTCCGTCAAAACGGTCCATGTCCACTTTTGTATCCGCCGCAACAATGATCGCAGGCGCTTCTGCAATTTCTTCCGGAGTCAAAACATTTTTTGCTCCGCCAGATCCGTTTGTTTCTACTTTTATATCAACGCCCATTTCTTTTGCTTTCAATTTTAAAGCATCTGCCGCCATATACGTATGGGCAATACCCGTCGGACAAGCGGTAACGGCCAATACTTTCCCTTTCGAAGCGGAAGAAGAAGCCGTTTTTTGTTGCTCTTCTTCATCTTCACGGTCGAACGATTCAATAAGAGAGAGGACCTCGTCTGCTGATTTGGCTTGCATCAGCCCTTCCCTCACCTCAGGATGCATCAACATGCCGGACAGTCGGCTCAATGCTTCTAAATGGGTTTGATTGGCACCTTCCGTCGCGGCAATCATGAAAAATAAATAGGCTGGCTGGCCGTCAAGCGACTCATAGTCCACACCGTTTTCTGATTTTCCGAACACAATAGCGGGTGTTTTTACCGCGGCCGTTTTGGCATGGGGGATGGCAATTCCTTCACCGATCCCCGTTGTGCTTTCTTCTTCTCTCTTTAAAATGCCTTGTTTAAAAGCCTTCTTATCGTTTAATTTTCCAGCTTTATCGAGAACGTCAATTAATTCATCGATCACGGCTTCTTTGGAATGGGCTTTTAAATTTAGTTGAATTGTATCTTTTGTCAACAATTCTGTTATTTTCATCACCTATTCCCCCTACATGATCCTTTTGACCTTGACTTGGTCAAAAAGTTGTTCAACTTGATCTTTCGTGCAAAGCCCGATGGAAAAAGCAGTCGCGCTTCCTGCAGCATTGGCAAGCTGAAAAGATTTTTCAAGACTGTAGCCGCGCTCTATGCCAGCTAAAAATCCGGCGACCGTAGAATCTCCGGCCCCAACCGAACTTTTCAGCTCGCCTTTAGGTACAGTCGCCTGCCAAACGCCTTGTTCATTTAAGAGGACGGACCCTTGTTCAGCCATGGAAACGATCACATTCTGCACGCCTCTCTCAAGCAGCTTCTTTCCATAATAGACAGCTTCTTCCACCGTCTTGATCGTGGCTTGAAATATTTGTCCAAGTTCATGATGGTTCGGTTTAATGAGAAACGGACGATAATCCAGCACCGGTTCCAACAAGTTTTTCTCAGCATCGACAACAAGCCGAACGTCTTTTCCTTGAATCGTTTCTGCAATCGTTTGATAAAAGGTTTTCGGAATGGAAGCCGGAATGCTTCCTGCCAAAACTAGTACATCGCCGCTTGTTAAACCGGCTACTGTCTGTAAAAGTTTTTCTAAATCAGCTCTTTGAATATCCGGACCGTTCGCGTTGATCTCCGTTTCTTGATCAGCCATAATTTTTACATTAATGCGGCTCAATCCGTCTACAGGAACCAAGCGGGAAGAAATGCCTTCTTTCCGAAGATATTCCTCAATATAGCGTCCTGTAAATCCGCCGCCAAAACCTAAAACCGTACTGTCTATATCTAATCGCTTCAACACTCTCGATACGTTGATTCCTTTGCCTCCCGGGAGAACGGTTTCGTGAGTGGATCGGTTCAAACTCCCCGGTTCGAGGCGATCCATTGCCAGGATATAATCTATGGAAGGATTTAATGTAATGGTATAAATCATGTTGTCACAACCTTTATCATCGTTTGATTCGCAAAACTTACTTTTTGATCGTCCTCAAGAGAATTTGTGATGATGATGACTTCATCTATCTCCGCAATTTTTGAAAAAGAAATTTCGCCAAATTTTTCTTCATCCGCCAGTACATACGCCTCCCTTGACAAGTCGATTGCCTGTTTCTTCACTTGGGCTTCTTCAGGATCAGGTGTGGTGAGACCGTATTGGGGATGGACACCGTTCGTACCAATAAACGCCTTGTCAAAACGATATTGTCGAAT
Organism: Bacillus sp. FSL W8-0223; assembly: GCF_038006805.1. NCBI lineage: Bacteria > Bacillati > Bacillota > Bacilli > Caryophanales > Bacillaceae > Bacillus > Bacillus sp. FSL W8-0223. The sequence continues at coordinate 747,624 of NZ_JBBOVX010000001.1, read as the reverse complement.
CGATTCAATGGCCCCTCTGCCAACCATAGCATTTGTCTTCGGCTTGACAAATCCTCCAATTAAATAGGTTCGGATGCCTTTCTTCAAAAGAAGTTCGACAAGATTTAAACCATTGGTCACAACAACAATATCTTTCCCTTCTAACCATTCAATCATTTGCATCGTCGTTGTGCCGGCATCCAAGTAAATACAATCGCCATCTTCCACAATGCTTGCCGCATATTGAGCGATTTGCTTTTTTTCTTGAATGTTTTTGGATGATTTTTCAGGAACGCTTAACTCCGTCAACTTTCCTTGAAGTCGAGCCGCGCCCCCATGAATGCGCTTTAAAAACTTTTTCTCTTCCAGCCACGTCAAATCTCTTCTAATCGTAGACTCGGAAGCATCCGTTAAAGCTGTAAGTTCGCTTATTTTTACTATTTCTTTTTCTTTAAGCGCTTGCAAAATCAGTCGGTGTCTCTCTTCCGTCAGCACAAAACCACCTCTGAATCCTTTCTTTCTTTTTCTCTACACTTATATTGTAATGGAACCGATTACAAACATCAATAAATTTCTATCAAATTCTTTCATTTTTAATCAAAATTATTCACAAAATCGACGATTTCTTTTAGGAAGAAAGAAGGACATTTTTCTTGATAAAAAAAAAGCCTCTCCTCCTTTTCACACTGCTAAAGAACGAAAGGCTTTTGTGGATTATAGCCTCTATTCCAAGACCTAGCACTCTTCCTAAAACGAACCTTCTATTCCTTAAGACCTACGACCCGAATCCTTTTATAATCAGCCATCCATTGACCGTTTTTGAACATTTTTTCTTTCAAAAGCGCTTCTATATCTAAAATGATCTCTTCTTTTGTTTCATCGTCCAGATCTTGAAACATCGGATCTCCAAACATTTTAAGCCAATTTCGCAGACCTTCCTTGCCCAATAAAGGAGTAGGTCTGTCAAAATGAAACGCTGCGGCCACCCGAAAACCATATCGCTCCATCAAAAAAGTGTACTCGCCGACACTTGGATAATACCACGGAATGCGCGCATCAGGATTTTTTATTCCCATTTTTCTGAATATTCCAATCGCAGCATTGACAATCATTTGGACATTCCCTTTTCCGCCGAACTCTGCCACAAATCGGCCTCCTTTTTTCAGCGCTTTGTAAATGCCTTCAAGCGCTTGTTCCGGCGGTTTAATCCAATGAAGAACGGCGTTGGAGAACACGGCATCAAACTCATCCTTAAAAGGAAGATCAAGCGCATTCGCTTGCTGAAATTCAAGATGAGGATACTTTTTTCGTGCTTGTTCGATCATGTTTCCGGATGAATCTATTCCAATCACATCCACCCCTAACATATACAGTTGATTAGCCAAATCTCCAGTTCCACACCCCAAATCTAAAATGCGCTCTCCGTTTTGCGGAGCCAACAAGTCTATCAACTCTGTCCCATTTTGCGAGACAAAAGAATGTTGGTTATCATATAGCTTGACATTCCAATGATCTGTCATGTTCCCATCCCCCTCACTCATTTTTCTGTATTTGCTTGAAAAGAAACCCGCCTATATCGGCAGGTTTCGGTTATGATGGAGAAAATCTGATAAAATCAGCCAAACTGTTGTTCAGTCTATCCTGAATATCCAAATCGATGACGACTTCTCCATTTTCCTTCATCTGCACATGCGAGTCGTGAATGTAAACGCCGCGGGCAATTTGAGTGGCCCCGATGACTGAAAGAAGCGGATTTAGAACATATTCAATCGTCAGCAAGTGCGACATCGTTCCTCCCACCATGATCGGAAACACTGATTTTCCCTTTAAAATATCCATTGGCAGCAAATCGATAAACGCCTTTAATGCACCCGGTATGGATGCTTTGTAAACCGGGGATATCACGACGAATCCATCCGCTTCTTCGATTTTTTGCTTATATTGTTGGATAGCCGTACTATGAAAATCAGCATAATAAACATCCTCAGCCGGCAAGTCCCGAATGGATATCACTTCCGCTTGATGTCCGATCGATTCTAAACGGTTTTTTAAAAAATCGGCGATCGAATCAGATCGGCTGGGCCGCAGCGGGCTGCCAACCAAAATCACGCATTTCATTTTTTTCCCACCTTTACTGGACAACGATGAAATCGCCATATTCAATCCTGTTATTTTTTCTAATTTCCCCGCATTCTTACTATATCATACTTTGAAGCAGGACAGGCCCGGCCGACGTTTTGCCGGCAAGAAGAAAAAATCTTCGTGTTTTAAGAGCTTGTCTATTATTTTTTCTTTATTTCTTCATATTTTTGAAACCAATCAGGAAATGCTTTTTTAAATTGAACAGGCTTGAATTCGCCTTTTTCATCTTTGCGAACCACGATGTGCGTCGTACTTCCTTCCGCACATACTTCCCCATCTCCGTTTACGATTTGAAAACCGTATTCTGTCTTTAAGCCTTGATTTTTTTCAACCCACGTCTTAACAAACACTTTATCTCCGAGCTTTAATGATTTTCTATAAGTAATATTCAGATTGTATACCGGAGCATAATACCCCGCTTTTTCCATGTCCAAATAGTCAAAGCCGACATCCTTTATGAGCTTTTCCCTTCCCAATTCAAGCCATTTAATATAGTTCGCATGATAGATGACGCCCATCATATCCGTGTCAGCATAGGATAGTTCAATTTCTTTTACCGCTATATACATTTCATGATTTCCTTTCTACGTCAAAATCGTCCATTTTTTTCTATCATATCACATGGCTTGAATCAGCGTCTCTTTTTCCATCCTTTATCCACTTCATTTTTGAATAAAACAACTATTTTTAGATGCAAAAATAGATGATGTATAAAATTTTGTGTAAAGCATTTGACTAGCTCAAAAGAAAAAAGGTAGGGTATTCTCTGATTGGACGAAAAACATTCCAGAGAAAGGAGAACCCTACCTATGTCTAAAAGTATACCGAATGTAGACTGGGCTCATCGACTGGTAAGTGTGATTCGTCAGTTTGTGAAAGAAAAATTAGAGCTGATTACGCGGGAAGAAATCAAAAATTTCCTCGAAATCGAACAGTCAGACACATCCAATTGAGAAACGGCTACTATCAACGAAATCTAGATACACAATATGGCCGGATGGAAGGGCTTTTGGTCCCAAGAGACCGAAATGGAGAATTTCAAACGCAGCTGTTTGCCCCTTACCAACGACAAACCGGCTGGCTGGAAGAAGCCATCATCAAGATGTATCAAAGCGGCATGAGTACACGGGAATTTGGCAAGTGGGTCGAACGAATTCTAGGAAATGCCTATTCTCCTACGACGATCAGCCGTATATTACTGATGTCGTAAAGGAAGATATCGAAAATGGCACACTCGTCCACTACCCAAGCGTTATTCGGTCTTATATTTGGACGGCTTGTACGTGAAACTTCGCCGCGATACGGTAGAAAAAGAAGTTATTTATGTGGTGTTAGGAGTAAATGAAGAAGGGTATCGCGAAATTCTCAATTTTTTCGTGGGAGGACAAGAAAGCGCCTATGGATGGCGGGAGATTCTCCAACAGCTCTACAAAAGAGGCGTCAAGGAAGTGCTTCTAGGTTAATAAGAAATGGGCAGGAAGAAAGTTACGAGGATTTGCCGAAGCACATGAAGCTCTTCAACGAATGTTTTAAGAACATTACAATTAACCAAATAATGTAAATAAATGAGATAAGGGGATTCTCCCTTTCCACACAGGAGACTGAATATTCAGTCTCCTGTGTGGAGAAAACAGCCCCCTCTATTCTAAAATTCATTTCAGAGATACCCTATCTATCTTGCATTACACAAAATTCTTGACAGTACCAGTCCATATAATTGTGTAAAAAGGAAATAGAAAAAGAGCCATGTTGCTTCCCCTTTGGTAGAATAAACAGTGAACACAAAACACCAAACATAAGGAGGAATGCAACAACGGCACAATATCATGAGAGGGGGCATTTCTTTCTTATAACTAGTCATATACTATACATTGAGTTTATTGTAATCCCCCTGCTTAGTCCCCTGTCCTTCATGTCAACTTAGACTTAACTAAAATTTCTAAACAATCATGTAAAAAAATTCAAACGGCTAGTTGTATAATCAAATGCAACAAGCATAAAAAATGAAAAACCATAGATAAACCACGTATGATTAAGTCGACTAAAACAATATCGATACGGAGGATTTATCTATGGCAATTACTAATTCTACCATAGGAGCTCGGCATTTCAAACACTTAACGGCTTATGACCGTGGGAAAATTGCGGCCTTACACGCTGCTGGTAAGACTCAACAGGAGATTGCAGATTATGTTGGTTGTCACAAAAGCACCATCTCCCGTGAGTTAAGAAGAGGTACAGTGCCACAAAGAAAAAGCAACGGGAAAATTGTTCATGTCTATTTTCCAGACACAGGTCAACTTCTCTATGAGAGAAACAGGAAAGCCTGTGGCCGCAAGCTAAAACTAGACGATGCCATCGAGTTTATTAAGTATGCCGAAACTCAGATCCTTGATAAGAAATGGTCTCCTGATGCGGTATGTGGGAGAGCCAAACGTGATGGGAAATTCAAAGACAAAATGGTTTGCACCAAGACCCTTTATAACTATATTGATCTAGGACTTATAGGCGTTAAAAACATTGACCTACCTATGAAAATTACCCTGAACACCAAGAAAAAACGTAACCGGAAGAATAAGAAGATCTTAGGACGCAGTATCGATGAGCGACCAATTGAAGTCAATGAACGCCAAGAGTTTGGTCACTGGGAAATTGATACGGTTATAGGCAAGAAGACTAAAGATCAGGCCTTATTGACTCTTACTGAGCGCAAAACCCGTAAAGAAATAATTTTGAGAGTGACAGCCAAGGATAGTCTATCCGTTTCAGAAGTCATATCTCAGTTGAAAGTGTCTTATGGTAATCGGTTCTCTAAAGTGTTTAAAACCATTACGGCTGATAACGGTTCTGAATTTGCTGACCTCGGCCTTAGTGTTGAAAAAGATCTAACAGAGGTTTATTTTACACACCCTTACACATCCTGTGAACGAGGAACCAACGAGCGTCATAATGGCCTTATTAGGCGCTTCATACCAAAGGGGAGACCCATTTCCTCTGTGGCAGACGAAACCATTACCTATGTTGAAAATTGGTGTAACCATCTTCCAAGGAAGATCCTCAATTATCGTACACCTGAGGAGTGTTTCCAAATAGAGTTAGCTGGCTTAGCTTCTTAACCTTAAGCCAGCTAACCCAAAGGGTTGGTTTTTAGCAACTTGACAAAGAGCCTCTGCGGGCATGGCTACCAGCCATGAAGCCAGGTATACGGTACTGGCTGGGCCAACCAGGCTACCATGCCCGCCACTCCACGTCAAGTCGCGCAGAGTGTCCCGATTCTACTTAATCATGGGTTATCTGGTCTTTCAATACTTGTTGCATTTAATATTGCAATTTAAGAAAAAAATTCAAACATAATATAAAAATAATTATAATCAACATAGCCGTTAGAGATATTGGAAGAATATCTCGTACCAATTGTCCCTCATTTCCTGAATTTTTTGTAATGGAAGCAACTAATGCAACCCTAGATGGTGAAGCCATAGTCATATTAGATGCTGAAACATTTTGGGATGTAGCATACAACAGTTCTGAACTATGTAATTTATTTGCCATTGTGCTTTGAAAATGTGAGAACATTGCATTAGAAGCACTGTTGCTGCCACTCATAAATCCACCGATTGCACCGATTATAGGAGATGCAATAATAAACCAAGAACCCAATAAAGCGGCCACATTTGTCGCGATAAAATCTGTCATTCCAGATTGTTGCATTACACTGGACATAGCAACAAATCCGATTGTTGCCATACTTGCTGGATATACTTGTTGTGACGTTCTAATAATGCAGGATTTGAACTGAAACATTTTTAAACGGTATATCCCAATGGTCACAATAGAAGCTAAAAACAATGCAAATCCCGGGCTATACAAGAGTTCTAAATGAAAATTATATTTTGGTAATCTAACCACCATTACATTAGTAAGGATTAATTTCAAAGACGAATAAAAATGTGATATAAAGATATAAGTCGTTAAAATAAGGTAAGGTATAATAGCTTTTAGAAAATCCCTTTTATTTGTTAGAAGAGTTGATTTTGATACCGCAACTTCTTTAGCAAATTTTTTGTAAATTAACTCTTTTAATTTCCAATAAGTTATCAAACATAAAGGGGATGTAAATCCTGCTAATACACCAGCTAATTCCGTTGAAACATAAGCGCTTATCAACCATGTTGTTAATGATAACGTTGTTGAAACAATTAATATCTCTAAAAAGTAATTTTTTATAGCTCTCTTCCCTCCACTAATGATAACTACCATTACTGTATAAAAAAAATAAAGAGGAATACTTACTAAGGCGCTATACTTTCCCAGTTCATTGAGGGGGACACTCGATAATTCAGCGTTGATTACTGTTCCAATAGCAAGCGCCCCCCATGGAACAGCAGACTGCGTCAATAAAGACAAAAGAGCCGCCTTTCTTGGTTGAAAGCCTAACGAAAGATATAGGGGGGCGGCTATAACAATTCCGATACCAAAACCACTAGTTGCTTCAAGAAAAGGACCTAATGCTGAGGAAATTAGTAACCCTTGTTCTACCGGTGAGCTACAAAAAACAGATAATCTGTTAGAAATAATGTTAATAGCCCGGCTTTCACTTAATACGTTATATAAAAGTAACCCAAATATCAAAACATAAATAACAGTAATTGATATCAATAAACCTTGGATAGAGGAATGTAATAAATCTTTTAATGATGTTTCAAAATGGAAAGGCAACAGTGATATGATAACCGCCAACAAATATGAATATATTGCTGTGTGCATTCCTGAAATTTTTAGCCAAATCAAACAAACTAGAGCTAATAAAATTGGTGATACAGACAGTATAAAGTTAAAAAAAAGTTGCATTGTATCTACACACCCTTTCTTGAACGTTTGTTTTTTGATAAGAAAAAAGGTAAAAAAAAGTTTTGAATGCTCATCGTCAAAACTCTCTTCTCTTTATGAGCTTAAAATTCCACTAAAGATGCTTGTGCGCTAGCAAATAGTGAAAACAGAATACGTTCAGGGGGTGTGGATACATAATTTAAACCGAGGGGTGCCGCATGACGAGTTAACCATTGAACAGATTCCCAGTCTCCTGCAATTTCACCCCCCAAGCCAATTAAGTAATCACGGTTATTAATTCTTCGTAAATTGCGAATACGTCGCAAACTTGTCACAATTGCTTTACCTACAATTTGAGTATTTATTGTTTGAAAAGGGCTTCTATTCATTATCCCGAGTTGAACATAGCTAGGAATAATGGAATTAGCTGAATCCGTGCGATTCATATTTAGACACGCAGCGGTAAAATCATTGCCACCGAACAAAACACCATTTAACAAATAATTTTTCCCTTTCAAATCCAAAATATCTTCTATTAAATGAAACGCTCCAGACGTTTCTATCATTACCGATATACCGCGAATCCAGTCACATTTGGTTTCAATCATTTCTCTTATCTTTCGCTCAAACACCTCAATAAACATCTCAACTTCTTGAGGGAACGTTACCATGGATAAGAGAATCTGGATTTGTGTTTTTATCCCTTCATCATTAGCTCTTTTTGCTGCTTTTAGTAAACCTTCACACCAAAGTTCGCATATATCTTCACGTTGAACAGTAACCCTTACACCACGACAACCATGGTACGTCTCAGTTTCATTTGTGAGAACATTTACTCGATTTCTAATATCCTTTTCATCTAAGTCGAACTTCTGAGAGAAACGTTTCACATCAAATTTTTCTGTAAAAATCATCTTAAATGGCATACATAATAATCTGATGACCGCAATTTTGCCTACCCCAACTTTAAATGTTTGATAAAGAAGATTAGAGAAAATTTCTACATATTTGTTTTTGAATTTGTTGAAATGTTTACCAACAACATCCGGACCTAGAAAAATCAATCTCATCAAATCAATTGCCTCTGGATCATTCCACATACGTTCATCACGTAAAAGACCAAGTGCATATTTATCTTCTCTAACCTTGATGACCACTCGGTTATCGTCATCTATCGAGATATGGCTTGCATACAAAAGTGTTTGAACCATTCCTTTTGTAGTATGGGCTGTGGCAAATACCTCTAAATCAGTTACATCTTGGGCATGGTGAACAAGCTCTTGGAATAACTGAAACTCTTCTGATTGAATAGAATCAATGAGCCATTGTTTGTTTTGTTGGAAAGTATTTGTCTCAACTATACAAGTGTATGCCTTTAATGGACCTACCATCTCAATAGCTTCTAAATAACATTGGGTAAGCAGTTTATAAACTTTAGCAATTAACGGCTCTTCTACGAGCAATTCACCCTTATATATTCTTCCATGCCTTCCGCTCATTGAAAGAAATTGTCCTTCAAGAATTTCGATGTTATTTCCATATATGGAAAAATAGACCTTTCGTATAGGTTGTTCAATTTCTATATAACTTCCATCTTTAAAAAAATATTTATAGGTCATTTGGTCTTGTTCTTCAATATAAGTGCAATTCACTCCCACTATAGATGGAATTCCTTCGCAACTTGCCTGAACCGGACAAAATGTTGTACGACCTTTTTGATTGGTGAAGAAACCTCTAATAGATTGAATGAGACGAAAATCTTCGAGATCTCCGTATGGGGTTGAATAAATTAAATCAATCTTCGTATTTCTTCTTCTTGCTTCATCTAATAGCTTCTCTCCTAATTCTCGATTCAATACTAACTGCCCAGTAACATCACCTGGTAATATCCCATCACCTTCTCCAACCAATAATTCTATTCCTGTATATCTAAACGATGGTAACAACATTTCCATCAAGTGAGTTTCTGTTAAGTCAATTAATGTTTCACTTATAGTACTTTTTCCGGACGATAAATTGGAAAGTAAAGTCTTATAATTTTGTTCAATATTTGTTGTAAATAACAATTTTATCTACCACCTTTAATTTTATAAATTTAATTAACTCAACTTTCGCACACAGAAATATTTAAGCATTGCTTGATATAATTAGGTATAGTGGCCAACCATTTATTCATTTGATTTTTAAAGATGTCCATGTTCAAAGAAACCTCGGCTTCCGCCAAAGTTTGGAAAAGGTCAATAAGTGATTGAAGGGCAGTAATAAAATCTATGTCTTTTACATCTTCGCAAAGGATGTAAAAAAGGTTGCCAATCGTCTTAGGATCCTCCTCTTTTCGCATTTGCCAAGCAATGAGAATATATCGTGTAAAAACAATGGTTGTATGGCTAATTAACATGTCGTAGGAACGTCCCTGGAATTCTTTCTCTAAATTTAAAAGGGATTTATTGCATTTGAAGAAGACTTCAATGTCCCAACGCATGCCGTAAATACGAATGATCTCTTCATTTTCTAATGTTGTATCTGTGCTGAGAATGGCAAGCCATTCGCTCCGTTTATTACGGTTTCGTACAAATAGAATTTTTACTGGAATTCCATTGTCTAAAGTAGCATAAACGGATCCGCGAATGTCTTTTTTACCCATGTGAGGTTTTGCCAATTTGTAAAGTTGATTCAGTGTGAAACGTTCACCATTGTAAACGTATCGCTGCTTTAATTGCTTCACCAAGCCAATGACAAATAACCCTTTGTTCGTAATCTTCTCAATTAAAGGCGCTTGTGTAAACCAGGAATCCATGAGAACATAGTCAGCTATAATCCCTTTTTCAAGCGCATGATCAAGTAAAGCTGAAGCCACGTCCGGTTTTGATTTCAGAGCTTCCTGGCGACGCTTATAGCCAGATGTTCGTTTATCAATATTGGTATTGATTTCTTGCAGGCGATTTTCCTTTTTCGGTGAACTTAGAAGAGCAAAATCAACGGGAATAAAAGTAAAACTATCGGTCCAGCCAAGGGTAAGCATTTGAAACCCTTTCAAGTACTGATGGGTAGAGTGATCAAAAACCTTAGCCAACAGTTCAACCGACTTACTACGGTTTCTTGAAAAGACAGAATCATCAATCACAAAAGCTGTGACACGATCTTTTGAAGTTAATGGTTGAAGCAGACGGATCATTTCACTGCTTAATGAAAGCAGAAACTTTCTCCAATGATAGGTTGGTGTATTTAAAAAGCGATAGACTGTATCCTTTCCGGGCAGATCCTGAGATCGTTTACTCATAAAAGCACGAAACCAGTTCTTATATTGGAAGACTAAAAGAAAAATCAGTTTGAAAACAGTAAGACAAGAATACCCGGAAAGTTTCGTAATATTCGCTTTTCTTAAATGATATCCAATATTTAATTCGGAAAATCCTTGTTTAATTTCTTTTGGTAATTGCGCAAAGTAGTCTTTATTCGTTATCATAGTGGTGACACCTTTCTTTTGGATTTGGTTTCGTCACCAATATTTTACCAAAAGAATAGGTGTCTTTCTTTATGTTTTAAAAAATGTCAAATGATAATTTTGTACTTCCCAAAACCATTTACATCAAGCATTTAAACAAGATTTTGGACTGCGAAAGCTGAGTTAATTAATAAAATAATTAATATTCAAATAATTTTAAACAAACTGTTTTTCTATAGGTGTTCCAAATTTCGGGTTAAGAGTTCTTTCACGAAATCGTGACATAATTTGTTTTGTAATTTCCCCAACACATCCACTACCGATCTCAATATTATTAACTTTGGTCACTCCTACAATTTCAGCATGTGTCCCAGTTATAAAAACTTCATCGGCATTGATCAATTCATACGGTGTTATATCGCGTTGTACTACAGACAGTCCCATTTCTTTAGCAATTTCAATAACGTTTTGACGAGTGATTCCTAATAAAATTCCATTTCCTGAATGCGGAGTGGCAATTTCGCCATTTGAATAGATAAATATATTACAAATGGGAGATTCAGAGATAAATCCTCTCGAATCAAGAAGTATAGCATCATCAGCGTTGTATTGAATGGCTTCCATTTTTCCCTGAATACTATTAAGATAATTTAGAGATTTGATTTCATGAGATGTTGCATCGATGGCATCTCGGCGAATCGAAACAATCGCCATTGATATTCCCTTTGTTAAAGCATCAGTTCCATGGACATTCGGTAAATCTTCAACAATAATAATGAGGGATGGACGTTTACACGAACGAGGATCAGGGCCAATTGCTCCATTCCCCCTTGTAACTAATAACCGTATATAGGCATTATTTAACCGATTCTTCCTTAAAGTTTCTAATACGAATTCGCCAATCTCTTGCTTATTATAAGGAATTTCCATTCTCAGGCTTTTTGCTGATTTCATCAACCTTTCCAAGTGCTCATTCATTTGAAAGACATATCCGGAATAACAGCGCATTCCTTCGTAGATACCGTCCCCATATAATAATCCATGATCGTAAACACTAATCTTTGCATGTTCTTTAGGATAAAATTCACCATCAATAAAAACTAATGTCGAGATCAGTTTTATCACCCCTATGTATTGTTATTGATAACAATAGTTTTTAGAGTTTTTTTGTGTTAACATTGGAGAATTAATAAATATCACTTTTTTCCATAGTTTAAATTCCACTATAGTGGATATATTTCCATATTATTACTAAATTACCATGAAAGTCAAGACAAAAATTCCACTATAGTGTAATATAGTTATGTATCAAATTGATTTTCCGCCATATAATGAAACTTTCCATTCGACCTTTTGATTAACTTAAACATTTATATTATATCTTTTTTCAAACTGAACTTATTGCAGGAGGGATTCATCATGAGTTTCGGGGAAAACGTTAAAAAAGCTAGAAAATCTAAGTCACTTTCTTTACAGGAATTATCTGATCGCTGTGGAGTAAGTCGCTCTATGCTTTCGCAAATCGAAAGAGGGGAAAAAAACCCTACTATCCAAGTGGCTTGTCAAATTGCAGAAGGTTTAGATATGACCCTTTCACAATTATTAGGAGAAGATGCTAGAAAAGAGGTGATTGTTATAAAAAAGGAGGAAAGATATATTTATAAGGATGAACATAGTGGTTTTGAAAGACATCTTTTATCTCCTTCTTTCCCATCAAGGGGGATCGAATTTATTTTAAATATTATTCCTTATAAAAAAGCTTCAGGAATTTTCCCAAAGCACAAAAAAGGAGTTAAGGAGTATATCTCGGTAGCTAAGGGTAAATTAAGAGTAAAATTAGGAAATGAAACGTATGACTTAGAAGAAGGCGATTCCATGTATTATGAAGCAGATATTGAACATAGTTTTACCAATATAGGTCATGAAGACTGCCACTATTATCTAGTGATTAATTCGAACAATGTATATTTGTAAGCGGTTTCTAAATAATAATTCACTATAGTAAACTAAACTACTTTTACAATAACTAATATTTAACTATCTCCTAACACTCAGTTGCAGGAAAGGTTGTTTCATTTACGTATTCTTAAACAAAAAGATATTCTTTCGTTCTTACTCATCCTGTACTAATGGTGTTATGTCAAGAAACTAGACACAGAAAATAGAGACTTTTTTTACCGCACTTCGCATGCTGACCTTGTCAGGGAATGAAAAGTATTATCATCTCTCATCCCCTGACAAGGAAAAAGATTACTGGTATTGCGATGATGTATAAAATTTTGTGTAAAGCATTTTGCTAGAACAAAAGAAAAAAGGTAGGGTATTCTCTGATTTGGACCACAACACATTCCAGAGAAAGGAGTACCCTACCTATGTCTAAAAGAAGTATACCGAATGTCGACTGGGCAAATCAACTGGAAAATGCCATTCGTCAGTTTGTAAAAGAAAAATTAGAACTGATTATGCGGGAAGAAATCAAAAATTTCCTCGAAATCGAACAGGCTGGAACGCCGAATATGAGAAACGGCTACTATCAACGAAATCTAGATACACAATATGGCCGGATGGAAGGGCTTTTGGTCCCAAGAGACCGAAATGGAGAATTTCAAACGCAACTGTTTGCCCCTTGCCAACGACAAACCGGCTGGCTGGAAGAAGCCATCATCAAGATGTATCAAAGCGGCATGAGTACACGGGAAATTGGCAAGTTTATCGAACGAATTCTAGGAAGCACCTATTCTCCTGCGACGATCAGCCGGATTACCGATGTCGTGAAGGAAGACATCGAGAAATGGCACGCTCGTCCACTACACAAGCGTTATTCGGTCTTATATTTGGACGGCTTGTACGTGAAACTTCGCCGAGATACGGTAGAGAAAGAAGTTATTTATGTGGTATTGGGGGTGAACGAAGAAGGGTATCGTGAAATTCTTGATTTCTTCGTAGGAGGACAAGAAAGCGCCTATGTATGGCAGGAGATTCTCCAACAGCTCTACAAAAGAGGCGTCAAGGAAGTGCTTCTGGGCGTATTCGATGGACTACCGGGTTTAGAGGAAGCCTTTAAGGCGGTTTATCCGAAAGCCGATGTGCAGCGCTGTGTCGTTCACAAAGTCCGCAACACCCTCAGCCGTGTTCGGAAAAAAGATCAATTCGAAATGGCGGAGGACCTGAAACTCATTTATCGTTCTCCGAATAAAGAAATCGCATTGGAGATGTTTCAACAGTTTCAATCCAAATGGTCTCACAAATACCCAAGGGAAGTCCAATCTTGGGCCAATGAGTTGGATGTCCTTCTCACCTTTATGGACTATCCAAGCAGTATTCGAAGTGTGATTTATACGACCAATGCCATCGAACGAACGATCAAGGAGATTCGGAAACGCCTAAAACCGATGAACAGTTTGAGCAGTTTAGAAGCCGCTGAAAAAGTCGTGTATTTGACCATCCAAGATTTTAATGAGAAATGGGCAGGGCGAAAGTTGCGAGGATTTGCCGAAGCGCAAGAAGCCCTTCAACGAATGTTTGAAGAACGTTATTGTTAACCAAATATTGTAAATAAACAAAATAAGGGGATTTTCCCTTTCCACACAAGAGACTGAATATTCAGTCTCTTGTGTGAAGGAAACCGGTTCCCTATCCATTCCAAATCCATTTCAGAGATACCCTATCTATCTTACATTACACAAAATTCTTGACGGTACCGTATTTTTCTAACTATTCGTGATTGTCTATGAATCTACGGAAAAATCTTTTGTCATTCACTCGCGTTTTATCCTAAAAGGTTGAATAACGTAATGCATAACAAAAATCATGAGTGTAAAAAATAGGATTGTCACTGTATACAAAGGAGGTGTCTCTGATGGAACGATATGAACAATTCAACAAAAGTTTCATCAACGGCGAATGGGTCGATGGACTTAGCGAACGGACATATGGTAACTTAAACCCGTATGACAATTCCGTTATTGCAACCATTCGTCTGGCAACGAAAAAACAGCTTGCCGAAGCGTTTGACGTCGCCAAACAAGCTCAAAAAGAATGGGCGAACACACCCCCAGAAGAGAAAAAGGAAGTGCTCCGCAAAGCGGCGGAATATTTACGTTCCAATCGGGATGCAATTATGGATATGATCGCCCGCGAAACAGGCGGAAGCATCATTAAGGCGAATGTGGAAGTCGATTTATCGATTGGGCTTGTCGAAGAAGCAATCAACATGGTCGATGAATTGACAAAAGTGAAGGAAATTCCGTCGGAAACAGAAGGAAAAATCAACCGGATTTATCGCCTGCCATTAGGGGTCATCACATCGATTTCTCCGTTTAACTTTCCAATGAATTTGTCGATGAGAACAATCGCCCCAGCGATTGCGTTAGGAAATAGCGTCGTACATAAGCCGGATATCCAAACATGCTTCACAGGCGGCTCCATCATCGCAAGAGCCTTTGAATATGCCGGATTGCCAAAAGGAGTTTTAAACGTCATTCTCACCGATATCGATGAAATCGGCGACGATATGTTAACCAATCCGAATTCACAGCTTATTAGTTTTACTGGTTCGACCGCTGTCGGCAAGCATATCGGAGCGATCGCAGGCGGAATGTTAAAACGCGTCGCGCTAGAGCTTGGCGGTAACAACCCGTTTGTCGTTCTTGCTGATGCCAATGTGGATCGTGCCGTTGACGCAGCAATATTCGGCAAGTTTATCCATCAAGGGCAAATTTGTATGATTATTAACCGCATCATTGTCCATAAAAACCATTATGATGAGTTTGTCGAAAAATTCGTCGAACGGGCGAAAGCGCTTCCGTATGGCGACCCGCGCGATCCGAAAACGATCATCGGTCCGCTGATTAACGAAAAACAAATCGAAAAAGCCTTGGCGATCATTGAAGAAGCGAAAAAAGAAGGTGCCAAAGTGGCGCTCGAAGGAAAGCGAATCGGCAACATTTTAACGCCGACTGTATTTGTCGATGTCGATAATAACAGCAAACTGGCACAAACCGAATTGTTCTCCCCAATCGCGACCATTATTAAAGCTGAATCCGATGACGAGGCGATCGCGATGGCGAACGATACCGAATATGGTTTAAGTTCAGCGATTTTCACCGAAGATTTAAGCGAAGGCGAACAATTAGCCTTACAAATTGAAAGCGGTATGACACATATTAACGATCAGACGGTCAATGATAGCCCGACCGTCCCGTTTGGCGGCACAAAATCCAGCGGTATCGGACGGTTCGGAAACCCGTGGGTTGTGGAAGAGTTTACGATGACAAAATGGGTATCGGTTCAAAAGGAGTATCGCCGCTATCCGTTTTAGTAGTCCAAGAAAAAGGGGCCGACCGAAAAGCAGAATTGCTTTCCAATCAGCCCCTTTTAAAATTCGCTTGTATTGGCGTGAATCGTGACTTGTTGGATTTTTACAACTGTTTTTCCCCTTTCACACCATTAATCGAGTAGCTTGCCGTAATGTTGGCATTTAACGAATGGGATACAGAGCAGTACTTCTCTTTAGACAATTGAATGGCACGGACGACTTTGTCCTCTGGCAAATCCCCTTCTAACACATAATGAATGTGAATATCCGTAAACCGTTTCGGATGATCGTCCGCACGGGTTCCTTCCACTTCCATATAAAACGAACGAACCTCAAGTCGCATTTTTGTCAAGATCGATATAATGTCAATTCCCGTACATCCGGCAAGCCCATGTAAAATCAATTCCATCGGTCTCGCTCCAGAATCTTGCCCCCCTGCTTCTTTGGAGGCATCCATCGGGATTTCCACTCCCGAAGCGCTCATCCCTGTAAATGACATTTGCCCATTCCACGTCACTTTCGCTTTCACTTTTTCTTCCTCCTCTTTTTGCTCCAGCGGTGAAATAAATGATGTTACTATTCAGTTTACTTTGCCAAAAAAATAAATGCAAAAAAAAATATCTTTTCGTATACAGATGATGTATAAAATTTTGTGTAAAGCATTTGACTAGCTCAAAAGAAAAAAGGCAGGGTATTCTCTGATTGGACGAAAAACATTCCAGAGAAAGGAGAACCCTACCTATGTCTAAAAGTATATCGAATATCGACTGAGCAAATCAACTGGAAAATGCCATTCGTCAGTTTGTGAAAGAAAAATTAGAGCTGATTACGCGGGAAGAAATCAAAAATTTCCTCGAAATCGAACAGTCAGACACATCCAATTGAGAAACGGCTACTATCAACGAAATCTAGATACACAATATGGCCGGATGGAAGGGCTTTTGGTCCCAAGAGACCGAAAGAGAGAATTTCAAACGCAGCTGTTTGCCCCTTACCAACGACAAACCGGCTGGCTGGAAGAAGCCATCATCAAGATGTATCAAAGCGGCATGAGTACACGGGAATTTGGCAAGTGGGTCGAACGAATTCTAGGAAATGCCTATTCTCCAACCACGATCAGCCGTATATTACTGATGTCGTAAAGGAAGATATCGAAAATGGCACACTCGTCCACTACCCAAGCGTTATTCGGTCTTATATTTGGACGGCTTGTACGTGAAACTTCGCCGCGATACGGTAGAAAAAGAAGTTATTTATGTTGTGTTAGGAGTAAATGAAGAAGGGTATCGCGAAATTCTCAATTTTTTCGTGGGAGGACAAGAAAGCGCCTATGGATGGCGGGAGATTCTCCAACAGCTCTACAAAAGAGGAGTCAAGGAAGTGCCTCTGGGCGTATTCGATGGACTACCGGGTTTAGAGGAAGCCTTTAAGGCGGTTTATCCGAAAGCCGATGTGCAGCGTTGTGTTGTTCACAAAGTCCGTAACACACTTAGTCGTGTTCGGAAAAAAGACCAATTCGAAATGGCGGAGGATCTGAAACTCATTTATCGATCTCCGAATAAAGAAATCGCGCTGGAGATTTTTCAGCAGTTTGAGTCGAAATGATCTAGTAAGTATCCGAGAGAAGTCCAGTCTTGGGCCAATGAGTTGGATGTCCTCCTTACATTTATGGATTATCCAAGCAGTATTCGAAGTGTGATTTACACGACCAATGCCATTGAACGAACGATCAAAGAGATTCGGAAACGCCTAAAACCGATGAACAGTTTGAGCAGTTTAGAAGCCGCTGAAAAAGTCGTATATTTGACGATACAGGACTTTAACGAGAAATGGGCAGGGCGAAAGTTGCGAGGATTTGCCGAAGCGCAAGAAGCCCTTCAACGAATGTTTGAAGAACGTTATTGTTAACCAAATATTGTAAATAAACAAAATAAGGGGATTCTCCCTTTCCACACAGGAGACTGAATATTCAGTCTCCTGTGTGGAGGAAATCGAACCCCTATCCATTCCAAATCCATTTCAGAGATACCCTATCTATCTTGCATAACACAAAATTCTTGACGGTACCAAATCATTTTTTGATTGCTATAACGCTTTCAATAAAATTTTTATAATGCCCTAATTTCATGCAAAAAAAAACGAAAATTTGAAAAAACTCGACTCAATCAGCCTTTGTCAGTTGTCATTTGTAGTATTTTGTATTAATATGTAAAAAAAGTATAATAAGAAAGTTTCTACAAACCTTTTATACACACTCTTATAGATAAAATAGATGTGTATTTTTTCGTGAAAAAGTTAAAAAATTATCAACATAAAGAAAATAAGATAGATGAATTTGAGATTATACTAAAAGGGGTTTCAATATGTCAAATTCTACTTTATTAGAAATGATTGAGAAAGCTTTTCATCAAATGACAGATTTTGCCCTCCTTTTTGAAGTCATAGATGGAAAGTTTCAATTGCTGACAGCAAATGAAACAGCTTTTAAAGTCGGTATCAACAAAGAAAAATACGGAAAATTTGCGGAAGAAGTGCTTCCCGACCCGTATGCGTCAAACCTCCATGATGCATTAAACAAAGCGTTCATTTCAGCCCGCTGCTTAGAGTATAATAACGGAATTCAGTCTATCATCGGTCAGAATGTAAGTGAATTGGCGATCACCCCTATTTTCAATTCCCAAGGAAAATGTACTCATATGATAGTGATCGGAAGAGTTGGAAACAAACGAAAAAAAATCGAGGAAGACTTCATTCCTTTGCGTTCCATTTTTGAATCTTTTTTCGCCGCGACATCGGATGGGATATTGATAATGGATTCCAATTGGACCATCATCCGCGCCAACCCTTCCTTTGCCTCGTTATTTGGTTGGAAAGAAGAAGATGTCGTTGGGCTCCCTATCCATCATTTAAAGCTCACGCCGGGTCGTTTTGAGGAAGAATGCCACAATCGGTCCATCCCATTGCAAAAAGAAAATAAATTCCTTTTTCATCGAACAACATGGAAACGAAAAGATGGTAGACCGCTTCATGTGAACACTTCGTATTCCTCCATAAAAAATAAAAACGGAGAAATCATAGGCTTTATGGGGATTTTTAAAGAGATATCGGAACAAACGGAAAAAGAGCGTCAGTTCAAAGAAAGCCAACAGTATCATCAATCTGCAGCAAAAAACCATCCCGTTCTTATCTTCCAATTGGATTTGAAGGGTCGTATTTTAAAGGCCAATCACTCGGTTGAACAAGTGACCGGATATAGATGGAAAGATCTTATGAACTGTTCATTTGCTTCCTTAATAACACCTGATAGTCTGGCGTCTGCAATGGAACATTTCCATGCTGTCTTGCAAGGAGAAATCAGACACTACCAATGTTCCATTTATAATCAGAAAAAAGAGCGTGTATTGCTTAAACTAACCAATATTCCGATTATTGTGAACAATACTGTAACCGGTGTATTGGGGATTGCCCAAAACATTACTGAACAAAAGAGCAGCCAAAATGAACGAATTCGTGCAAAAAAAATTCCAGACCCTTTTTCTAATATAATCGAATCGATTGTCAATCTCCAAAAAATAAATCAAAAATCGACATACGATTATTCAGAAAATGAAGTGCTTGGGAAAAATCTTTCTGTGGAGATTCCTGAAAATAAGACGTCATTGAAAAAGTCATTCCAGATCGAGTTAGACGGAACGTCCGAACTGGTTGACACGATTTTTGGCCGTAATGATGAAAATTTAACAGATGTGGATAATAATCTCTCGCTTATCGATAATGAGCAAGTGAAAACGGCCTATATAATAGCGTTTTTACAAAATTTTATCGTGAAAGAGGAAAGAAAATTACAGGAATATGAAGCGAAGTATCGATTAATTGCGGAAAACACGACCGACCTCGTTTCTCTTCTTGACGCTGATATGAATATTTTATATTCTTCTCCTTCACATCGTACCGTTTTAGGAATCGTTCTAAATGAAGGAAGCGAATTCCCTTATAAACTTGTTCACAAAGAAGACATCGAACGAGTGGTTAGGTGTTTTCAAAACGTTTTAAAAACAAAAGAGCATAGTTCGGTGGAATTCCGTTTTAAACATAAAGAGGGTTCTTTTATTTGGCTAGAAACAAAGATGACACCCGTGTATGGCGAGAACCAGGAGCTTCATCACATTCTTTGCGTTTCAAAAGAAGTGACAGAACGAAAACAATATGAAGCAGAATTAGAAAACATGGCTTTCCATGATTATCTAACCGGTTCCTACAATCGCCGCTTATTTATGGAACGCCTCCACCATACGATGAATCAAGCTAAAAGCCGTCAAGAACCGTTTTTTGTCATGTTTTTGGATTTAGACCAGTTTAGATGGGTGAATAATACGTTAGGCCATGACGTAGGAGACGAGTTATTGATCCAGTTTGTGAAACGGGTGAAAGCATGCATTCGTAAAGAAGATACATTGGCGCGATTGAGCGGAGACGAATTTGCGATCTTGCTTACAGGAATTTCGATCGAAGATGTGGGCAATCTGGCAAAACGAATTTTATCGGCACTGCAAGAGCCATGGAAAATCAAAAACCATGAATTTAAGACGACTTCTTCTATTGGAATTGGCATCTATCCAAATTGCGGCGGAGATATCTCCACATTATTAAAACATGCAAATCAAGCTCTTCACAAAGCGAAACAATTCGGGAAGAACAATTATCAATTTTGCGGCAAGCTAACGGATTTCAACGATTCATTCGAAAGTGATATTCAAAGAGCCATCCTTAATAACGAATTTTATTTAGTCTATCAGCCGAAATTTAATCTATTAACGAAACGGATTGAATCTTTAGAAGCCTTAATTCGTTGGAACCATCCTCAAAAAGGAATGATCGCCCCGAGTGAATTTATTTCTCGTGCGGAGGAATTAGATTTAATTGTTCCCATTACACATTGGGTTCTTGAACAAGTTGGGAAGCAAATGAAGAAATGGCAATTGCTTGGTTTTCATAAGGTTCCCGTTTCCGTCAACATTTCGCCTCAGCATTTTGAAAAAGGAACGTTAGTCGAAGACATATTAAACTTAATAAAAAAAGCAGAGATCGAACCTCAATATCTTATATTAGAAATGACAGAAAGCACGATGATTCAAGATTTCGATACGACAATTCAAACGATCCAAAAGCTGAAGCAAATGGGAGTCCAAATTGCCATTGACGATTTTGGAACCGGTTTTTCTTCTTTGTCGTATTTAATGAAATTGCAAGTCGACGTTTTAAAACTAGACAAATCATTTGTCGAAGAATTAACGAATCAAAAAAATGCTTCTCTTGTACATTCTATTATTTCCCTTGCCCATAATTTAAATTTACGTGTAGTGGCCGAAGGAATCGAAACCGAAGATCAGCTTCAAATCCTTGCGCAATACGGATGTGACCTTGGACAAGGGTACTTATTTAGCAAACCTTTAAAGAGTGAACAAATTGAAAAAAAGCTTCTAAAAAAAGAATAAAACGGACTTTACTCTGAAAGATGAACTTATTCACTTATAAGTAATTTTATTCCTCCGGTTCCATTTAGCCCCTCTTCAGGGTGAAGAGGGGCTGTGTTTTTCCAATGAATAACATCGCTATTCCGGTATTTATCGTTTTGCATCTTTCTATTTCCGTGGAATCATGATATCACACTTGTGTTTGTCCGCCATTCCCTCGATAATGACCTTTCCCGCTTTATCCAAAGCGATTTTTTCATCCGAATCATTGCGCCATTCCTTCAAAAGATACTCTTACAAATTCTGACGTTGGAAACTAAGGATCATAGCCTTAACGCCAAAAATGAAATCTCCTTCGGTTTCCTCTTCTCATTTCGGCCGTTCGATAGAGAAAAAGTCTCCAAGTTTTGCATAATCGCTTCCGGCTAATCGGCTGACAGCTTTCAATTGGCGGGCATCTATTCTTCCCTTATGATAAAGATTTTCGTCAATATGGTATTGAACAATCTTTCCTATAATCAAATCACAAGCAGCGTTTTCTCCGTTGCCGCCAAGTTCGAGCGATTGTTCCAACACACATTCCATTCGAATTTTCGCCTCTTTGACTCCCGGAACAGAAATTTTTGTGCTTTCAACAGGGGTCAGTCCGGCCAACTCAATTTCACTTTCATCCGGCGGAAGGGTAGCAGCCGTCAGATTGACTTTTTTCACATTGCTTTCATCCACAATATGAACAACAAATTCACCCGTTTCTAAAATGTTTCTCGCCGTATCCTTTTTCATTCCATTGTTTCTTTGCACCGAAATGGACAAAAGCGGTGGATTAGCGGCCACGATATTAAAGTAACTAAACGGCCCGCCATTCAATACCCCCTCCTTAGATAAAGAGGTAACAAACGCAATGGGGCGGGGAATAATTCCTCCCGTTAAAAACTTATAATTTTCCTTTTCCGGCAAAGATAATGGATCGATCGTTAACAAAGATTTCTTCCTCCTTCTTTTTCCGAATTATAAGACAAACAGCACGATTCCTCTTCTTTTCTGGGCTCCAATTATTTTGAAAGCATCCATTTTCTACAAGTTCCGAGGAAGGCCGGGTGGTTCATCACATTTTGGAACATTTCATGGTGAGCCCCAATTCAATGTTTTCGACATCAGCCTTCCTCTTCATTCGAATATATTCTGCTCTCTAATATTTCGAAATCAAGATATGTAGCTAAAAATTTTATAATTAGAATGTCACTCATTATAGCAAATGAAAGAAATGGATTCAAGGAAAGTGAAGAATCAAGAAGACTGTTTGTCGTTAAAAGCCTTTTAGAAAATATTCTGCAAGACAGGCTGCATTCCTGTATGGATGTCCCAAACTTCAATATCCGGGTCTACTAGCACCTAAATGGTTTATTTCCTGACAAATAAACAAATACTACTCATACGAAAGAAAGGGATGAAATGAATGAATTTCCATTTTCCTGTCATACAAACAAATGTCTGGGATGCTTTCATCGCTGTACCTGTTGTATTCATTCTAACTCAAGTTATAAAGATTTTTTTGAAAGTCCCTAAAAAATATGTACCGGCGGTAGCGGTCATCATTGGATTGCTGTTCTCTGTGTTCATCAGCCATCGCCACCACTTGATCGCGGGCATTTTTATGGGATGGTTCTATGGCTATGCCGCTATAGGAAGCTATGCGTCACTGAAAACAACCTTATTATCGTTCCGAAACAATCTGTAAATTTTTTAAAGGCACAACCAGAAATTTTGTTTCTCGTTCATCTTTCCATTCTTTGTAGCCAAACTCTTAAACATTCCAAGCCGTCTATTTAACGATGCCAAGGATGTATTCAAATCCAGCTCTCATGCCCGTTTCGTATTTAATGAACGTCTCGGCTCTCTGCTTAGCCCCATCGCACCTTCATTAAACCTTTATTCGGAATCGTTTCATTTCCGTTTGGAACTTTGGGTCGTTCCAGTTTATGAATGCCATTTTATCCAACGATATTACACCATCTGTTCGAATGACTGTTTGATTGTCGAACATAAGTGTGGATGTGCGAATGATGGTGCTCACCCACCACTATCATTCCGCCAAACTATCGTTCTATCCACTTCAGGCAAATCCCCACTCTTTTTTAGACTTTTTCCCATACAATATAAAAAAATGAAAAGGAGTTTTGCTGATGGAGATACCCGTTTCCGGATACACGTATCATTCGAATGATTCTGCCCCCGTTCATTCCCATCCACTTTACGTCAACTCATGGGACGGAAGGCTTATCTCTCTCCATGTCCACAGCTTTAGAGGAGCTACCTCTTATAACGCGGGGCATAACCATAGATTTATCGGAATTACTGAACCCGCCCTAAACACATCTCAACATACACATAGATATTTTGCTTTTACTTCTTTTAATGATGGACATCGACATATGATCCGCGGGGTTACTGGTCCGGCTATTCCACTTTCTGAAGGCGGTCATTATCACAAATTCGAGGGGGTAACCAACATAGAAGGAATTACACCTCATCGACATAGATATAGCGGAAGAACAAGTTCATAGTTTATTTCGCAGATGTGAATTTAAAGGTAATCCACATATCCACACCATGTTTCATAACTTCGCAAACAATAATTCCCACAAATTGGAAGTATAACCATTATTTTTTCATCGACAAAGTTCGACATAATCTGATATTCTTTCAATTGCGATAAGGTTTTGGTTGGTAAACCACGAGGTCTACCACACCTACCTATTGAGCACCGATTTTCCGTCGGTGCTCTTTATTTTTACTATTATAACGATCAATCTGTCGCAAAAAATTTCGAAAATAAAAATAACTTTTAGGCAGTTCACAAAATCAGTGATAAGGTATATAATAATCAATGTCGAAAAAATACCGGGAAGTAGCTCAGCTTGGTAGAGCACTACGTTCGGGACGTAGGGGTCGCAGGTTCAAATCCTGTCTTCCCGATCCAAAAAGAACCTTTGATCTCTCAAAGGTTCTTTTTTTACGCCCACTCGCCCAATACTGAAAACGGTAGAATGAAACGAATTTCTCGACTTTATTCCTTCATGTTTGAACACAGTTTTCTTTCCATTAATCGTTCGTCACGATACCTATTCTGTCTAATTCACGGAATACCACGGGTGTCTGTTCTCCTTTTTTATTGGCCAACGGTGCAAATAAACAGACATAAACTCCAATAGATCCCGTAGTCAAAGAAAAATCCCAGCATGGATGGACCATGCGGGGATAAGCATTCTTTACAAAACTTATTTGAATTGAACATCCTTTAATGAAACCACTTTTGTTTTCTTTACAATCTTATAGCCAAACCAAAATACGAGAAAAACAGGAATGCCAATATAGGAAACTAATATGCCGTGCCAATCAATTTTATCGCCGATAAAGGCAGAGTAATTTTGCCCTAAAATAACGATTGTGCAGAGTACAAAAGCAAAAATAGGACCAAACGGGAAAAGCTTCGCTCTGTAAGGAAGATCTTCCAACTTGTAGCCTTGGGCAACATAAGCTTTGCGGAACCGGTAATGGCTGACAGCAATACCAAGCCATGCGATAAATCCCGTCATGCCGGAAGCGTTTAGCAGCCATGTATACACAACCCCATCACCAAAAAGGGAAGCCAAAAAGGCAAGACAGCCGACAAGCGCAGTGACAATCAAGGAATTAACAGGAACTCCTCGTTTGTCCAATTTGGCTAAAAATTTAGGTGCCTTCCCTTCCATAGCCAAATTCCACAACATTCTTGTCGAAGCGTACATTCCGGAGTTTCCGGCAGATAAAACCGCCGTCAAAATTATGGCATTCATGACAGATGCCGCAAAAGCAACCCCTGCTTTTTGAAAGACAAGCGTAAACGGACTAACCGAGACATCATCGTTTGCAAGGTTTGGATTTGTATAAGGAATTAGAAGGCTAATGACTAAAATAGCTAATACATAGAATAAAAGAATTCTCCAAAAGACTTGCCGGACCGCTTTTGGAATATTTTTTTCCGGATCATCGGTTTCACCGGCCGTAATCCCAAGAAGCTCAGTACCTTGAAAAGAAAATCCGGCCGCCATAAAAATACCAAGCATCGCCATAAATCCACCGTGGAAAGGAGCATCGCCGATCGTAAAATTCTTAAATCCAACGGCTTCTCCGCCAATAATGCCGAAAATCATTAAAGTGCCCATGACGATAAAGACAATGACCGTCACTACTTTAATAAGGGAAAACCAATATTCCGCTTCCCCAAAACCTCTTACTGCTAAATAATTCAATATAAACATAATCAATAGGAAAAGTCCGCTCCAAAGCAATGAGGGGCTATGCGGAAACCAAAATTTCATAATCATGGTAACAGCAGATAATTCTGCCGCAATGGTAATGGCCCAGTTATACCAATAGTTCCAGCCGAGGGCAAATCCTAAAGCAGGATCAACAAATTTAGTCGCATACGTACTAAAACTTCCAGTGATCGGCATATAGGCAGCCATTTCCGCTAAACTCGTCATCAAAAAGTACACCATAATTCCAATAATCAAATAAGACAATAACGCTCCTCCAGGCCCTGCCGTATGAATCGCTCCGCCGCTGGCCAGAAACAATCCGGTACCGATTGTGCCCCCAAGAGAAATCATCGTTAAATGACGCGATCGAAGTCCTCTTTTTAACTTGCCCGTCTCCGTCGCATTTCTACTGTCTTGTATTTTCACCATTCAACTAAACACTCCTTTGCCATCATTCTGCTGCAGATAAAAAGCGGTGATGACTGCCTAAACAGATTCATTATTAAAACTCGTTGATCCTTATTGGCTTTAAATAATCGAGTAGGAGGGAGCGATTAACTCCCGTCCTCTCACACCACCGTACGTACGGTTCCGTATACGGCGGTTCAATCAAGATAAATGACGCAAGTCTTTATAACTTCCGTGAATAGCTGTTCTCTTTATGCCAGTGGTCACTCCACCCTCCAAGAGGTCTCCCACGGGATTCACCGCTTCCTCCCTCAAGTGAGGTACTACGTTTTCTGTGTTCATCATGACTCACTGAATACCAAGGGCTATTCTCTCTTAATTGTTCGGTCCTTCTTAG
Organism: Bacillus sp. FSL W8-0223; assembly: GCF_038006805.1. Taxonomy (NCBI): domain Bacteria; kingdom Bacillati; phylum Bacillota; class Bacilli; order Caryophanales; family Bacillaceae; genus Bacillus; species Bacillus sp. FSL W8-0223. The sequence continues at coordinate 721,331 of NZ_JBBOVX010000001.1, read as the reverse complement.
TTGTTCTAGACCAACTAATACTATGACCTCTGCTGACTTCTGACGGTTCAGCTACTTATCACTAAGTAGGTTATGAAGAGTACTTCACATATCCGCCAGACCTCCCCGGGTAAGTACATGCACTTTCACACCATCTATCCGCCTCATTTACTCGATATGACCTTCGACAGAAAGAGCTTTGTTTTGTTATGCAAACTCACTCAATCATACCTAGCCTCATATGAAGTTCGTGTTCCTCAGATCGGAAGTTTGCCGCCCGCTTCCTTCAGATTCCGCGTCACCACGGACACCCTTGCGTTAAGCTAACTGCTACTTCTGCCTTCGCAGCTCGGGACTTTCACCCTATAGATTACACCCATGCCGGGCGCACACAAAAGCGCCACCGAAGAAGATTCGATGGCGCAAATATAGAAATACCCCTCATCATACTTCTTCAGTAGTGCTCCACGCTTTACGGGCAAAAAGCGTGACAGTTCTGTTCCTATTCGGATACAGCCCCAGCCCGCGCCTTCTGAGAACAGGACGGACTTCGGCGGCCTTTCCTTTCCTTCGGAGTCGTCAATGTTCTCAGCATCTCGTCCGAATTACTCATAAAAGCCGCGACCTCTACCCCATCAATTGATGAGGATTTAACTCGTTATTCAATTATCACACTAAAAATTATAGAATAATAACGAAAAATAATGCAACTACTAATTATTTCGTTTTTACGATCATTGATTCCATTTCCTCCAAAAATTCTATTATTCTTTCTTGTTATCGGTGGCATAATCATATTTTCTCATTTATGATCGTCCACTAGATTTTAGAACTTTTGACCCAATTCAATCTTCATCTTGTTTTGGCACTATTAAAGAATTTCCATACACGATTCGGTAAAATAAAAAAAGCTGATTCACAGCAAAATCCTTTCTAAAAGAAAAACAGCTCTAGTGAATCAGCCTTTCAGTACATCAACCCCACAAAAAGAAATCGTTTGCAAAATTGTGCAAAAACAAATCAGAAAAACTGATGAAGAAAGAATCGCTCCAAAAGAGCTGATCCTAAAAATAGGATTCCCTTATGGCAAATGAAAAGTAAATTTTAAATCTTCTCCGTTTCCTTTTTGATTGCTGAAAACCCTTTAATATGTACAAACGGAGGATCAGAAAAGTGCATTAAGCAGTCCGCTGTTTTTTCTTTTTGACGCTTGAAAGTGTAAGAGGAACAATTGACGGTAATTTCCAATCCGTTAAAAAATCGAACCATCAACGCATTCTCCCCTGCCTCTCTCCAATCTTTCACATGACGCGGAAAAACCCATATACAATCATATCGTTCAGGTGATTTAGTAGGAAAGGCGTAGAGCATTTCATCCGGAGAAATCATCAGAGGAGTTTTTTTATAGTGACCTAATTTTCTTCGGACAGCACGAATTCTTCCTTCATAAGTGGAACAGCGGCAAATGCAGGCATCATCCAAAATTTCCAGCGGACGTTTTTTGCTGAAAAACGTGCGGTCCACTTCATAAATGATGGATTCATGTTCAAGATCATAAGCCGGAGCGATTGCCATCGTTTTTTTAGTAATTAAATTTACCACTTTTTTCAAAGAGATTCTCCCCTTTCCAATTTTTAACCATTATACTCCATAACGGATAATAATTATCTGAATTTATATAATGTTTATAAATTTTTCATATTTCGAAACAAACCGTTCATTTCTTGGAGATACTGAAAGGAAAAGTTTTTTTATAAACAAAATGTTTCGATTACGTTTTACTTTTCTGAATGATTTTGCTACGATAGACTATAAGAATTTAATAGTTGCTTACAACACACTAGGGGAGCCGACAAGGCTGAGATTGAACGTTCGTTCTAAACCCTTTGAACCTGAGATGGGTAATGCCAGCGTAGGGAAGTGGTGGAGTCTTTTTGAAATGGACATTGAAGATGAACCCGCTCTTTAGGCTGAAGAGCGGGTTTTTTCATCTTTCCCGCCTCAAAGAGAAAAGGAAAACTCAAGAGGAAAGGAGGAACACGAAAAATGTCTGTGTGTTTAGAAAATGTTTCCTATACCTATCCCGGTGAAACAAAACCGGTCATCTTTAACTTTTCCGCTCATATCGAAAAAGGAGAATTTGTTTCATTAATCGGAAAAAGCGGGACAGGAAAAAGTACACTATTAAAACTGATTGCCGGCTTGTTTCCATGTGAGGAAGGGATCATTTCCGTCAACGGAAAAACACCGGGCCCCGGTAGTGTTGGTTATATGCCCCAACGAGATTTACTACTTCCGTGGCGTACCGTGATAGACAACATCATGCTCCCTTTGGAAGTTCAAAATAAGCGAAACTTGACGAAAGCCGATGCTGAAGAATGGCTGAAACGCATTGGCTTGATCCGTTGGAAGAACGCTTTGCCAAAACAGCTTTCCGGAGGCATGAGACAAAGGGTGGCATTTCTGCGAACACTTTTTATGGGAAGCGAAGTTTTGCTCCTCGATGAACCTTTCGCTGCTCTTGACGCTTTGACAAAGAGAGAAATGCACGATTGGCTGTTATCGATTTGGAAGGAATTGGACAACACCATCTTATTTATCACACATGACTTAGAAGAAGCCATTTTGTTAAGCGATAAAATTTTGCTGTTACACGCTGACCATAAAGTGGAAGAAATCATCGTGGATTTGCCTAGACCTAGGAGTGTCGACATGGTTTATTGGCCGGAAGTGCAAACCTATCGAAAAACAATAGAAAAGAAGATTGCCAATGAGTAAGTTAAAGAGATTGTTAGCAGATTATGGAGCATTCGGGCTCTTGGTCATCATTGCCGTTTCTCTATGGGAGTGGGCGGCAAGAACCGGAAAAGTCCCATCTTTTATCATTCCTGCTCCTTCCAAAGTGTTAGAAATGCTTTACGAACAGAAACAGGCTTTGTTATGGGTACATACACCGGCAACGTTGAAAGAAGCTTTGATCGGTTTTGCTTTTTCTTTCGCAGGCGGGATCACCATCGCACTCGCCATGCACTTTTCCAAGCTGGTAGAAAAAATGCTTTATCCTTTTGTCTTGTTTTCTCAAACGATTCCTGTCATTGCCCTCTCGCCCATCTTTGTCCTTTGGTTTGGATATGATATTTGGAGCAAAATCGCTGTAACGGTGCTGGTTGCTTTTTTCCCTATCGTGATCAGCTGCTATGATGGATTCAAAAATATCGATCAAGATTATGTGGATCTGTTACGGTCCATGGGCGCGTCCAAATGGAAAATATTTATAAAAGTAGAAGTTCCCTTCGCCATGCCTTCTCTTTTTTCTGGCATTAAGATGGCCGTTATTTATTCCATCGTTGGTGCAACCATTGGCGAATGGCTTGGAGCCAGCGAAGGACTCGGATATTACACGAGAAGAATGTCAGGAAATTTAAATGCCGAAGGAGTATTTGCAGCCGTTGCTTTATTAACGGTTCTAGGATTGGTTTTATTTAGTATAGCCACTTTCATTGAAAAAAGCTTTTTAAAATGGAATAGAAAATCATAGAAATGGGTGTTGAGTCATGAAAAAAATCATCCGATTGATTGGTGTAAGTTTATTGTTCGTATTGATTGCAGCGGGTTGTTCCTCACAACAAGATACAGCAAAGACTAAGGATGGAAAGCAAAAGGTAACGATCATGCTGGATTGGTATCCAAATGCTGTCCATTCCGCCATTTATACAGCGAAAGAAAAAGGGTATTTTGCCAAAGAAGGGCTTGATGTTGACATTAAAATGCCGGCTGAAACCAACGATCCGTTGAAACTTGTCGCGGCAGGAAAAGTCGACTTAGCGATTAGCTACCAGCCGCAATTAATCGTTTCCCGTGCTGAAGGAATTCCGGTTGTATCTTTAGCGGCCATTGTCAGACATCCACTTGACTGTATAATGGTTCCAACTAACAGCTCAATCCACCGTCCTAAAGATTTGGAAGGAAAAAATATCGGCTATTCATCTATCGATATAGAACAAGCCATATTAAATACGATGATCCAAACAGACGGCGGCAATCCAAAAAAAGTCAAAATGACGGATGTCGGCTTTGATTTAATTCCGGCGATCACCTCCAAGAAAGTAGATGGCATTATTGGCGGCTATATCAATCATGAACGCATCCTTTTAGAAAAAGAAGGACATCCTGTTCGGATATTTAACCCGGCTCAATATGGCGTTCCTGATTATTATGAGCTTGTTTTGGTTGCAAGCGAAAAAGGACTTCAAGAAAAGAAGGATGTGTATAAAAAGTTCTGGAAAGCTGTTGCAAAAGGGCAATCAGAAGTTACTAAAAACCCTCAAGCCGGTTTAAAGATTCTGCTTGACCATGAAAACGACAGTTTCCCTCTTGATAAACAAGTAGAAACAAAAAGTTTGAACATCCTGCTTCCTTTAATGAACAGCAAAGACAAGCCATTTGGCTATCAAGACCAAGAAGTTTGGGAACATGTTAACGATTGGCTTTACAAAAATAAGGTGATCAAAGAAAAGATCGACGTGAAGAAAGCCTTTTACAATATCAATCAATAAATAATCGATTGAGCAGGGGCCCACGATAAGAAATCTTATCGCGGGCTTTGTTCATTGAAGCCCATTTCTTTCAGCTAATCTCCATAACGGCGATGTCTGTCGTATCGGTCCAAATTCAAAGTCTCGCTTAACGCTTCTCCTCTTTTTCCGTTGACCATTTTCTTTTAACCAGGATATTTAAAAGTTTGTCTAAATGTCTACTATTTTCCACTCGTATGAATCGATCCATTTTGATATGATGACATATGGCATTCTTTTGCTTTGTAGACATGCAACATCGTCGTCAAGAATGACTCTCATATTTCCCATGGACCATTGATAAATTCTTATACTGTCCGACAGATTAACAGATTGCTTGACTGTTGATATGGATAGTGATTTGATAAAAACATCTAATAATATTATTGGATCCAATACGAAGGAATTGAAACAGAGTTCTTTCAGATTCATGATGGATCATTTACACTCTTTCTTTTAAGCTTCTTTTTATTGTGCTTGAGTGTATTTCTACCCTTTGTTCGTCTAGACTTACACTAGAATATTCGAGGTGGAAATCAATGAGTCAAACATTATTACAAATGAATACCATTTTCATCAGTATCATCATCGAAGCTTTGCCGTTTGTTGTCATCGGCGTATTTTTGTCAGCGTTGATTCAAATGTTTGTAACAGAGGAAATGATCGCCAAAATGATCCCAGCCAATCGTTTTGCTTCCGCCGCTCTTGGCTCTTGTATTGGATCGTTGTTTCCAGGCTGCGAATGCGGCATCGTTCCCATTACACGACGACTTGTACAAAAAAATGTTCCTCTCCATGCCGCCATTGCTTTTATGTTGAGCGGCCCGATTATAAATCCTATTGTCATATTTTCAACTTTCGTCGCTTTCGGGGACAGTTGGAAAATGGCGCTGTATCGCTGCAGCTTAGCCATTGGAGTTTCCATAGTCGTAAGCATTGCCATTTCTTATATATTTAATGATCAACAATTAAGACAAGCGATCGATCATTTTGCTCACAATCATTCACATGGTTCTCATAAAATGAGCCTTCGCTCGAAAATAGTCGGAACCATCGACCATGCCATTGACGAATTTTTCTCTGTTGGGAAATTTTTAATTTTTGGAGCCCTGATTTCTTCCGCCATGCAAACCTTTTTCAAAACGAGCGCTTTGCTTGAATTCGGTCATTCGAAAGTAACGGCCGTTTTGGTCATGATGGCGCTGGCTTTTATCCTGTCGATTTGTTCAGAAGCCGATGCATTTATCGCCTCTTCTTTTTCCGGGCTTTTCGGAACAGGTCCGATTATTGCTTTTTTAGTGTTTGGAGCGATGGTGGATATCAAAAATTTATTCATGATGCTTGACGCTTTTCAAAAACGGTTTGTGTTTGTGCTTGTTTCACTGATTGCTGTATGTGTTTTTGTCGGAGCATTAATCATTTAGCTAAGTGGCTTCTTTCACAACAATCCTGTTGCTTCAATCAAATGTAGAACCTTTTTAAACAGTCGACAGAGGAGACTTTGTATAGGAGGTGTTTATCGTGCTCAGGATTATTATTTTATTCGGCTTCACGTATTTTTTTATGATGCTGCACGCCAAAGGAGATATCAGCAAATATATTAATATGAAATATTCGTATCTTTCCTTCAGCATGATCTTTTTGATGGGCTTTTTAACGTTGTATCAATTGATTCAATGGGCAAGAGGCGATAAACGTAAAGATCACAATCACGATCACGACCATGGCCACGATCATTCCCATGACGAAGATACGATTTTGAAAAAAGTATTCACTTATACTATGATGCTGATTCCCATCATAACGGGCATTTTTTTGCCGGCAGCAACATTGGACTCCACAATCGTAAAAGCGAAAGGTTTTCACTTTTCTTTTATCGACAACGATACCGATCAATATGCCAACCATCAAATTTTGCGTCCAGATGCCAGCCCTTATTACGACAAAATTGCCTATAATCAAATGGACAAAAATGATTTGAAAAAATATGGGTCCGAAAACCGGATCGTTCTGGACGATAAACATTATTTTCGAGCGTTGGAATCCATTTATAACCATCCGGGCAATTTTATTGACAAAAAAGTTGTTTTAAAAGGATTCGCATATCGAACAGATGACATTGAAAACAATCAATTATTTGTTCTCCGCTTCGGGATTATCCATTGCATAGCCGATGCCGGAGTATATGGAATGCTTGTCGAGTTTCCAAAAGACATGAAGTCCCAAATACACAAAGATGAATGGCTGCAAGTAGAAGGAACGCTGGAAACCACTTATTATCAGCCATTTAAAGAAAATATTCCTTATTTAAAAGTAACCAAATGGGAAGAAATACCAAAACCGAAAGATCCTTATGTATATCGGCAATATTAATCTCACGACATCCGTAGATATTTCGGCCGCCGATGCCCGAAAAGAACCCCGTTCCAAATTCGGAACGGGGTTCTTGCATCTAAAGGATTGAAATTTTACAACGCGCCTTTTTGTTTTCTCTTCGTAATTCCATACGCAATGGCCAGAAGAATAAACCATACCGGGGTGACAAACAAAGCTACCCGCGTATCATCGGCCAGTCCGAGCACGACAAGAATAAATACAAAGAAGGCTAGCACAATCCAGTTTGAAACAGGAGCAAACGGCATTTTAAATGAAATTTTCTCAGCCTCTTCCGGTTTTAATTTCCGGAATCGCAAATGAGCGATTAATATAACGCCCCATACCCATATAAAGCAAATGGTTGAAATGCTCGTCACCAACGTGAACACTTGATCCGGTAGCCAATAGTTTAATAAAACACCGATCAAAAGCACAAGCGTTGAAGTGATAAGAGCAGGTGCAGGAACGCTTTGTTCATTCAGCTCTTTCAGCTTCTTCGGCGCTTTTCCTTCGTTTGCCAGCGTATAAAGCATTCGGCTAGTGCTAAAAATACCACTGTTGCAGGAAGAAGCTGCTGAAGTCAGCACGACAAAATTAATAATACCTGCAGCAGCAGGAATGCCGATAAGCGAAAACACTTTCACAAATGGACTGCTGTTCGGATCGACCCCATTCCACGGATAAATCGACATAATGACAAGTAAAGCGCCGATGTAAAAAATCAAAATGCGAATGGGTATATTGTTAATCGCTTTTGGCAAAGTAACTTCCGGGTTTTCCGCTTCACCGGCTGTCACCCCCACAAGTTCAATTCCAACATAGGCGAACACGACCATTTGGAAAGCCAGCAGAAATCCGGAAACTCCATTCGGAAAAATCCCGCCGTGGCTCCAAAGATTAGAAAACGTAGCATGGGTGCCGTGGCTTTTATATCCGGTAAAAACCAAAATCAATCCAATGACTATTAAGGCTACAATCGTCACAACCTTAATAATCGCAAACCAAAATTCCATCTCTCCGAACGCTTTTACTGTTGCCATATTGATTGCAAACAATACAAGAACACATATAAGCGCAGGGATCCATTGAGGCAAGTCGGGGAACCAGAATTTCACATACAAACCTACGGCTGTGATTTCGGCTATTCCGGTCACAATCCAACAAAACCAATAGGTCCAACCTGTAATAAAACCTGCCCACGGTCCGATAAACGTTTCAGCAAAATCCGTAAACGAACCTGTCGTCGGCCGATAAAGAAGCAATTCTCCCAAGGCGCGCATCATGAAAAAGAGCATAATCCCCGTAATCAAATAAACGAGCATAATAGAAGGCCCGGCAAAATGGATCGATTTTCCTGAACCCAAGAACAGCCCTACGCCGATTGCCCCCCCAATAGCAATTAGCTGAATATGCCGGTTCTTTAAACCACGCTGCAAAGATCTGTTATCTGACATTTGTTTCATCCTTTCTTTTCATACGCACTGCTTCCGTGTAATGGAAAGTTTTGTTTTTCCTGTTCCTTAAAGAACGTTTTTCGCCTCAGCTACACTGCCGATTGGACAGAATGGCAAGAGAACAAGTGATATGCAAATAAAGGGGGCTTGTCCGCCGAAAAATTATTTTCAGCAAACAAAAAAAGAGTTTTAGGAAGACTTTCCTGTTTCACACTCTTCCTTCACTCCACCACTCATGCTATTTCTTACTATTATACAATAAAATTCAACAAAACCAGAACCATTTTGAAAAGAATCTGAAAATTCCTTAAATATAAAACAGAAATATCCGGTGAAAGCCCCTCTACTTGCCCTTTCCTCGATCTTTGAAATGAAAACACCTATGTTATCGAAAAATTTTCCCAACTATTGCCATAATCCATCATTTTCAACATATCCTCCTTTTGTTTTATTTTAATTATTAGAATTTTTTATTTTTTCTTTATTGTATTACATGTCACAAAATCTTACAAGTTTTTCATTCCTTATCAATGGCTTTAGCCGCTGAGCATCTTTTGACGGCGCTATCGGCAAACAGTACGTTTTTCCTTCCTCTTATTTTATTTTGGGAAAATTGGAAAAGCACTAATGCTTCATCGAAAGAATATTTCTTTCGATGTTACAAAACCTATATATGATATTCCTCGTTGAATATCGCCTATCCTTTCAAAGAGGTGATAAGATGAGTTATAAAGATCAGCTTGATCCGCACTCAGAACTTTTTCACCACAATTGGACAAGACCGAAACGCTCCAAATCACAAGTGAACGGGCATACTGAAATGTCAAAAACCAATTTTATTTTAAGAAGAAACGCGAAAGCACACCGCTGGTAAACTCTTGAATTCACCAGGCTGGTCCACCGGTACAACAGTGGGACCAGCCTGAAAGTTTAAGAAGAGCTTCGGTACGGTGTTGCTATTGATTCTTCTATCACAAACGGGCTAAAAAGCGGAAACGATTAATCCTTTTTCTTTTTTGTCTCGGTAAAGGCGCCATTCTCTTTTCTTCCTTTATCGAATTCTAGACGGTCTCGATTTTAATTCCTTCTGCTTGAAATATTTCATGAATACGCTTGGCAAATAAAAGAGCATTCCGTCCGTCTCCATGGAGGCAAATCGTATCTGCTTGAATCCTGATTTCATGTTGATCGGCTGTGGCCACTTTTTGTTCTTTTACCATTTTCACTACTTGTCGGATGGCGGCTTCTTCACTCGTAATCAAAGCATTCGGCATGTTTCTCGGCGTTAATGTTCCATCTTTTTGATAAGTGCGATCAGCAAACACTTCATGCGCGACTTTAAGACCGATCGCTTCACCTGCTTTCGTCAATTCACTGTTGGAAAGTCCATACAATACGATTTCAGGATCGATCCGGTAAACAGCCAAGGCAATAGCATCCGCCAGTTCTTTATGGACGGCGGCCATATTATAGAGCGCACCATGCGGTTTCACATGATGGAGTTTTCCACCATTCGCTTGAACGAATCCTTGCAATGCACCCACTTGATAGACAACCAGCTGATAAGCCTCTTCAGGGGTAATCTGGGTATTTCTTCGACCGAAGCCGTGTAAATCCAATAAACCGGGATGGGCGCCAATACTTACGTCGTGCTCTAATGCCAGCTTTACGGTTTGATCCATGATGTTCGGATCGCCCGCATGAAAACCGCAGGCAATGTTGGCCGAGGAGATATAAGCCATCATTTCTTTGTCATTGCCAAGAGTATACCGACCAAAACTTTCTCCCATATCACAATTGAGATCCACTTTAAACATAGGCAACATCCCTCCATTTTAATTTGACAGCCGCTTTTAAATACGCAAGCTCTCGATGGACTTGGATCAGTATTTGCTGCGCTTCTTTCAAGCTAATCTCCTGAAATTGGATCGTATCTCCGGGCCGCATTTGACTCAGTTTCGGCAAATCCGCCTGAATCACCTGGCCAATCTTTGGATAGCCGCCCGTTGGTTGTCTGTCGGCCATCAAGATAATGGGCTGACCGTTCGGAGGCACTTGTATGGAGCCAAACGTTGCTCCCTCTGTGATTAATTCCTTGTTTTTCTTCAAACTTAAGGAAGGTCCTTCTAAACGATATCCCATTCGATCCGACTGAGGAGTAATTTGAAACGTCTCGGATTGAAATCGGGAAATCGCTTCTTCCGTAAACCAATCATATTGTCGGCCTTTCACAAATCGAATCGTATGGTCTTCCGTTCCTATATAATGGCGATAGCTGTTTCCAATCCCCCAAGAAACAGGAAGGATCCGGCTGGGCTGTCGAATCGGAATCCTGTCCCCGGACTCGAGTTTTCTTCCATGAAACCCGCCAATTTTTGCGCTTAAATGAGTACTTTTGCTGTTTAAGACTGAGGGAAGATCAAACCCTCCTTTTACGGCTAAATAGCAGCGGCTTCTTTTCACCGCCGCATGGAACCGAAGAACATCTCCTTTTTTCACAGAGATCGGTTTACCGTGTGCAATCGCCTCTCCATTTTTTTCAGGCAACATATCCGCACCAAATAAGCTGATCACCATATTTTCCTCAAACAGCAATGTCGGTCCGACGAAATTCATTTCTAATACCGCTTCGTTTTCAGGATTCCCTACCGTGATATTCGCTATTTTCATGGCAAAAGCATCCATAGCGCCGCTTACAATAAAACCGTATGACTGGTATCCGAATCGCCCCAAATCCTGAACAACCGTTAACATTCCTCCTTTTGTGACGTGAATTCCCATGTTTGATCCTCCCAATTTTCATAAACGTCTTTTGTAATCGGAACAAATCGAATCTCATCACCCGGAAGCAAAAAGGTGGGCGGATTTCGATCAGGATGAAATAAAGAAATTGGAGTTCTGCCTATTATCTGCCAGCCTCCAGGTGTTTCTATCGGATAAATCCCTGTTTGATATCCGGCAATTCCAACCGAACCTGCCGGAACTTTCAGTCGGGGTGATTTTTTTCTTGGAGTCGCGATGGATGGATCCATTCCTCCCAAAAAAGGAAACCCTGGGGCAAAGCCAAGAAAATAAACGTGATAGCTGGCGGATGAATGAATTTCAATCACTTTTTCGACTGATAAGCCGTTTGATTTGGCCACTTCTTCTAAATCAAGACCAAATTCCTCATCATAACAAACGGGAATGCACACTTTTCTTTCCGGAATCTTATACTGGATCCCATGATTCATTCGCTCCTTCAATTGTTGGCAAACCTGTTCATACGGATCATTCCCGCCCACTTCAACTGGATTGTAAAAAACCGTTAAAGTTGTATATGCAGGAACGGCCTCTAAAAATCCATGAAACGGCTTCTCATTTATGGCGTTTGCCAAATTCAAAATTTTTCGGTTTTTCTCTAATGAGATTCCTTCTCCGAAATCAATCGTCACGGCTGAATCTCCAAGTGGAGTAAAAACTGCATCCATCATCGTTGCACCCTTCTTTTAAAAATAAGAAATTAACGTGGTCTTTATCTCGGCACTGATGAACCAATATAAAGACAGGGGCGCAGATTACTCTGATTTTTCATAGCTTGTATCACATTAACACCCCTGATTCAGCTTGAATATTGTCCTATCCTATTTCATTATACTAAATAAAAATTATTTCTAAATATCTTTAAAATAACAACAGGCATATTTATTCGATAATTCTGTTTATTAAAAAATTGACAGCAAGCATTCCCCTTTTCCCCAAGGCAAAAATGATTCAAAATAAAGCCAAATCCCCGCCTTTCTATTTTTCATTTTGTAAAATAGGCAGCTGCCACTCTGCATCAGGTTGGGGCTTCACTTCCGAAATCACGATATGGGAAACGGTTTTAGCAAAAGTACATACCTCATTAATAAAATCTTCGATTTCCTTTAAACTCACGACAGACAGCTTGACCATATAACAAGATTCCCCGGTAATTCGATAACAAAACACCATCCGAGGATGACTCTCAATATATTGCTGAAAACGTTGATATTCGCCATTTTTAATCGATACTTCTATCAAACAATCGATCGCAAACCCTAATTTTTTTCGATTAATGGAAACCGTATATCCTTCAATGACACCTTGATCTTCCAATCGTCTTACCCGCTCTGCTACGGACGGAGGGGAAAGGTTTATTTTTTTGCCTAGTTCTCTCATCGACAATCGTGCATTTTTCTTCAATTCCTGCAAAATTCGTATATCAATTTCATCTATTTTCATTTGTAAACCATCCTTTTAAAATTCATTTCATATAAAATATATTATTTTTATTTTCATTATATTTGAAATGGTAATTAAATATCCACATTTTATAATAAAAGAAAAGGAGTGAGAATATGGAAGCTAGAATTTCATTTTCAAAAAATGGGGAAACCCCCTTTCAACAGCTGTTAGGACACAATAAGGAAATATTAGAAAAATGGAACGCACTAAGCAACGTGCTTTCGGAAGATTCATTACTTTCAGCTGATTTAAAGGAACAAATCAGAAGATCATTGGCGCAGCAAAACCAATGTGAATATTGCAAAGCGAAAGGAAAGCCCGATTTATCGAAGTTGGATGAATCTACAAGTCTTGCAGCCGCTTTCGCGGAAGTCATGTTGAAAACGAACGGTTCGCCCGGAAATTCTACTGTTCAACTGTTGAAAACTACCTTTACGGAGCAACAAATCAGTGAACTATGCGCATACATTTGCTTTACGATCGCTTCTCAATGGTTTGGAGCTGCTCTAGGATTAAAACCGTAATCAGCCAAATGGATCAACAACTGCTATTTTGTTTGACAGATAACAAAATAGCAGTCGATCCTCTTACAATCATTCGCTGATGAACCCGCCATAAAATAGCGAAAACCTTTCACTGACATGATGTTTCCACGATTTGTTTTATCTTTCCTGACTTCTCAAATCCCTAAACCAATTGGTCTTTCGTTTAATAATCAACCATCGAGAAAATCGAATGATACTATATTTCCAAAATGTCCAATTCATTAAATATTGTGTATTACATATAAAAATTTAAATTTTCAAATAAAAAGAATTCACATTATTTCGTGGTATAATCAACAAAAACCGTCATCAAAATACATTTGTCCTTGTGTGGTGAACATCGTGGAAAATACTCAATTAAAAAGAAATATCGGTTTTGTGGTTGCAACGTCTATCGTGATCGGAACAGTTATTGGTTCAGGAATTTTTATGAAGCCGGGAATTGTCCTTGCTTCTTCCGGCGGATCTACAATGGCGCTTTGGGCTTGGATCATCGGCGGTATCATTACGTTGGCAAGTGGATTAACGATTGCGGAAGTCAGTGTAAAAATTCCTAAGACCGGCGGCTTGTACGCTTATTTGGAAGAAGTGTACGGAAAGTTTTGGGGATTTTTATGCGGTTGGATGCAAACCATTATCTATGGACCGGCGGTTATTGGAGCCCTCGGATTATATTTCGGTTCACTCGTGGCAGATCTGGTCGGCTTGTCGGAAACCGGCAAACTTTTCGTCAGCGTTTCTTCCGTTCTATTTTTATTTATCCTTAATGCAATAGGTACGAATTTAGGTGGCTTCATTCAAAGTCTCCTCACAGTGGCCAAGCTAGTTCCTATCGCCATGATTGCCGTTTTTGGAATTTGGCATGGAGATAGTCATATTACAGGAATGAGCAGCGGAAACAGCCAATCGATCAGTATGGGGGCCGCCGTTTTAGCTACCCTTTGGGCGTATGACGGCTGGATGAATGTCGGTTTTATGGCCGGTGAAATGAAAAATCCGTCCAAAACGCTTCCGAAAGCGATTATTACGGGAATCGCCGTCGTGATGATAGCTTATCTTTCAGTGAATGTCGCTCTCCTTCACGTTCTCCCGGCAAGCAAGATCGTTGAGTTAGGGCCGAACGCTGCCCATACTGCCGCTTCGATTTTGTTTGGAGATATCGGCGGTAAATTAATTGCGATTGGAATATTGATTTCCATTTTTGGCTGTCTGAACGGAAAGATCATGACTTTTCCACGCATCTCTTTTGCTATGGCAGAAGATCGATTATTTCCTGGCGCAAAATGGTTGTCCAAAGTCCATCCTAAATTCCAAACTCCTTTATATGCCTCCTTGTTTGAAACGGTCTTAGCCATCTTATTTATGCTGGTGGGCAATCCTGACAGGCTGTCCGATATCGCTATATTCGTTGTCTTCTTGTTTTACGGATTAGCTTTTTATGCGGTTTTTCTGATTCGGAAAAAAGAAGACGGACGACAAAACAGCTTGTATAAAGTGCCATTATATCCGCTGACGCCTATCGTGGCGATCGTTGGAACTCTTTATATTGTCGGCAGTACATTAGTCGACAAACCGATAGATTCTTTCTTGTCCATTCTCGTCGCTTTAGCGGGAGTTCCGCTTTATAAATATTTAACAAGACGCATGCAGCCATAAACATTTTTTCATGGCTTGCATGATAAGGGTCTGCTCTCCATTTCCATAAAAAGGAATCCAGGAGTAGACCCTTTACTTTTGCAAGCAATGCTTATTTCGCCCAAAAAGGCTTCGATTGAACAGAAAACGCCATGGGAGGTTATTTGCCTTTGGAACGATTATGCCTTTCAAAATAAAAGAAGTTCGGTGGCGCAAAAATTATTTTCAGGAAGAGCGTTCACATGCAACCAAAATCTGCTTCCTTCAATTTGAAAAGCCATAAAAAGATGTCATTTTATGCTGAAAAATATTTTGACAGCGATCCATTTTTTTTCATTGAAAAGAAGGAATCATGACAAATCATGTAGAATTCAAAGAATAAAATTCCTGTATTTTCCTAACGTTGATTTAGGAAAATAGATGGGCCTTTTTAGGAGTGTTACTTCATATATGAACAATTTAATCCAAAAATGGCTGAAAAAAAAGGACTCTCACATTCCTGTCGAGGTCGAAAAAGATCCTAAAGAATCAAATGACGAAGTATCCAAGAAATCAGAAGACGATCATGCAACGATTGGACGTATGGCAGCTTTTTTTGCTCATGAAATACGCAATCCACTGACATCGATTATTGGTTTTGCCCAGTTTTTAGAAGAAAATCCAATCATCAAGTCAGACCCGTATACCGTACACTATACATCGATCATTAAAGAAGAAGCGCTGCGAATGGAGTCTCTTATTCAAGAGCTTCTTAGCCTGTCAAAGTCTTATTTGCACCAAGACAATCTTTCCATTATTGATGTCAAACATAGCATTGAAAAAATAGTCCATATTTTTTCCTTGCAAACTGCTCCTTCGAATATCCAGTTCCATTCTCATTTAGCGGATGAAACGTATATAACCGGAAATGCCAGCCGATTTGAGAGAGCGCTGATCAATTTGATCCAAAATGCAGTGGAAGCAATACAAGAAAACGGCACCATCGAGATTATCACCAAAAAAGAAAACAAATTCGTGATGATCTTCATCATTGACAGCGGTCCGGGAATTTCACCCGAACATCTCGAACAGATTTTTTATCCATTTTACACAACAAAGGATGAAGGAACCGGCATCGGATTGCCAATCTGCAAAACGATTATTGAAACGCTGAATGGAACTTTGGATATCCAAAATCATCCGACGAAAGGGGCCCAAGTCACAGTCAAAATTCCACAAAGCCAGCAAATATATCACAAAAGTTAAAATTATTATTCTAATATTCTTGCGGTTAGGAGCCATCGCGATGGATTACTTATTCACATTGGTTATCTCATTATTTGAATGGATTGCTCTTTTGACGTTTCCCGTTGTGTTTTTAGGGTATCCTTATCGCATTTATATAAAACCGATTCTTTTTCTATCCGTCATTATGAGCGTCGCATCACTTTTATTAAGATTCACACCTTTGGCGACCGTTTTTGTTATCGCCGTTCAAATTTTATTATTGCTTTGCTTGGTGAAATGGTTGTATAAAGTAAACTCGCTTGAAACGATTGTCATTTCAAGCATGGGATACGGGTTTTATTCCTTCATTCAACTATTAATAACGGAAGTGGTAAAATCCATATCTACTGTTAACTACTTTAAAATATTATTTTCATTCTCTGATTTGCCGTTTCTGCTTCGAACGATTACATTTTTATTCGTCATGGCCATTAGCTATCTATTAAAAAGATATCAGTATCATTTGACTGACTTTCGTCACTTTTTAAAAACGCACAATCAAAACCATCAGTTTAGGGCGATCGTTATCATTAATTCCCTGCTGACATTTCTATTTATTTGCCTGTCTGTTTTTGCCATGTTGACAGAACAAATGAATTCTAAATTTTCGTTTGTGCTGTATTGTGTGATTATTTTGTTTATTATTTTATCCATTTATTTGATTTTGCACACTCAATTTCAAGTGAAGCATATCATAGAGGCCAAAAAATTTTATTTGGACCAAGAAGAACAAACCGCCATTATTGTTGAAAAATTAAAAACGGATTATGAAGACCATTTCCATGCCATCTTAAAACTTTGTGAGAGAGAATCTTCTACGCTTCTTATTAAAGAATATTTGGAAAACAATCGGCTGATTCGAAAAAAAGCCGCTTCTTGGCTTGTTGAGTCTGATTTTCGCGCCGGTTTAGAGAACTTAGATGAATTGCTCTATGCGTTTCTAGTAAATAAACGAAAACTAGCTGAACTGTTGGAAGTTGCCATTGTCGCAACGGCCGAAATTCAAGGAAATGTGGCTGCAACATTAAGGCAAGTCCGCTATCTGAGCATGATCATGGACGATTTAATTCTAGCGCTTTACCAGTCTCCTTCCAGCGTAGAAAAAAAAATCTATTTTCATGTTCATATAGGAACTCAAGATATTACCTATTTGATATCCAGCCAACTTGTACTGGATCGCCTTCAGACAAACTTGAAATTATTTGATGCTCTTCAACACTTTAAGCAAGATCAAGCAGTGGTTGAAACCGAGCTAAAACCAGTCCGGCTATCCATCCGCTGCCCGTCATTATAAAGGAGGAAGTTGTATGTTTGAAAAATGGGCAGTTGCATTGGCAGACCAAATCAAAAAAATAAATCCTGAAGAAACAGAACCTCATGACGTAC
Source organism: Bacillus sp. FSL W8-0223 (assembly GCF_038006805.1). NCBI lineage: Bacteria > Bacillati > Bacillota > Bacilli > Caryophanales > Bacillaceae > Bacillus > Bacillus sp. FSL W8-0223. The sequence continues at coordinate 703,868 of NZ_JBBOVX010000001.1, read as the reverse complement.
TCGTATTCGGGTTTACGATTCTATTCAATCTTCTTTTTACGTTTCTTCTTTTGCTGATTGTTGGCTGGATCATCGGAGTGCCGCTGTTGACTGTTGAAGTGACGTTGTCTTTTATGATTCTTCGGATATTGACGGGCGGCGCCCATTTAGATCGCTCTATCGCCTGTTCGATTACAAGCTCGCTTCTTGTTCTGACGTTCGTTTGGCTCCCTGTATCGCCTATTTTACTTTTTTGCTACTTTGTTGTCAGTCTCATGTTGATCGCAAGATTTGCTCCTTACTATGAACCGCATCAAATCAAACATTCAAAGCAGTGGGAAAAAAAAAAGAAACTTGCTGCCATATTGTGGGTTATCTTTACCTTTGTCATCTACTATATTTTTTCCGCGCCCGGTTTCGTGTTCGGCGCATTGCTGCAAGCCCTATTGCTGACACCGGCAGGCATCAAGTTTATCCATAAATTAAACAATTTCACCATGAAAGGAGGTGAGTATTGTGAAAAAAGCAGCTAAAGTTCTATCTAGCACTACCCGCGTAATGGCAAAAGTGTTTGTTCAAGCTTCCAGCCCGCTTGCACATGCACCTAAGATCCCTGAAAGCCTGAAGAAAGCAAAATAATTGCTTGTTCTGAAAGATGGACATCATCTCTTTAGAAGGCCTCCCGCTACACTTCCGGGGCGCCTTCTTTATTTTTTCCCCATTCCCTTTTTCAACGACACAACATTTCGCCACCTTCTTTCACCTATCGTCCAGAAACTTTGAAACGACTATTGACAACCTTTCAATATGGATTTAAGATTTTGATAAAGAAAAATATTCCTTATTATTTTAAATTTTTTCATTGGGATCGTAAAACAATGATCATAAACAAATAAGAGCCACTAGGGGTGCCGATAGTGATCGGCTGAGATTAAAGTGATACTTTAAAACCCTTCGAACCTGATCTGGTTGATACCAGCGTAGGAAAGTGGAGTATAATTTCATTATACTTGAGAGCATTTAGCCCACTTTCCAACATAGGAAAGTGGGTTTTTTACTGCACAGAATTGGTTAAAAAGTTTTCCCATTCAACTTTCATCAAGGAGAAAATGGCGATGAAAAAAGCGCTGCACGTCATTTCCACAGGAAAACAGAGTTTTGAAGATTGGCTTTCGATCACCGTGCGAATTCAACCATGGGTGGATTTTATTCATATTCGAGAGCGTAGTTGGAGTACAGAGATGATCAAAAAAGGAGTTGCAGATTTAGAAAAACATGGAGTTCCGTTAACGAAAATCATTCTGAACAGTCAACCGGATTTAGCTTTACAGCTTGGTGTTCCTGGTGTGCACTTTCCGGAAAAGTCTCACGAGGAAAGAGATCATGGTCGTTTCTTAACAAAGGGGTATTCCGTACATAGCGTCGAATCAGCCATGGATAAACAAAAGCGAGGCGCTCAATACCTCATTTTTGGACATATTTATCCCACTAAAAGCAAACCAGGTCTCCCTCCGAGAGGATTGGCTGCTTTGAAAGCCGTTTCTTCAGCAGTCCAAATCCCCGTTATCGCCATTGGCGGCATTACTCCTCAACGCGTTCCCGAGTGTCTGGCAGCCGGAGCGTCGGGAGTGGCGGTTCTATCCGGAGTGTATGAAGCCGAGTTTCCTGAACAAGCGGCTAAAGCTTACAAACAATCATTATGGGAGGGGCGTCACCATGCAGAAATATGATGTCATTATTATAGGCGGCGGCATCAATGGCGGCTCGATCGCCTATCAGTTGTCAAAACGCAACTATCGCGTTGCTGTACTGGAAAAAGAACGAATTGCTTCTGAAGCATCAAGCGCGGCAGCCGGAATGCTGGGAGCACAAGTAGAACCGAGAATAGACGGAGCCTTTTTTGATTTCGCCCGCAAAAGCCGCGATTATTTTGATCAATTGGTTCCTGAGATCGAACAAGTTTCCGACCAGCCTGTTGAGTTTCTTAAAAATGGTATGTTGCGGATCGCGTTCAGCGAAGAAGAAGCAAACATGCTGAAAGAAAGAATCGCCTGGCAGCAGGAACAAGGAGAGCCGGCAGAATGGCTTTCAGCCGATCAAGTATATCAAATGGAACCAGAATTGAAAGCCGAAATAGTCGGCGCCGCTTCTTTTCCAAAAGATGGACAAGTCATGCCAGCTCAGCTCACAAAAGCTTTTTTCAAAGGAGCTTCCAATTTAGGGGCCGATATTTATGAATTTACATGGGTCAAAGGGTTATTGGGCAAAAATGGAGTAATAACAGGAGTGGAAACAACTTCCGGCCGTTTTTATGCCGAGCATATCGTAATAGCAGCGGGCGCCTTTACTCCCCATCTCTCCCTTCCGGACGGAGCTTCATTGCCGACGCTTACTCCGGTTAAAGGAGAGATCCTTGCTGTCAGACCGGAAAAGCCGATTATCACATCGACTATTTATTCACCGACTGTTTACATTGTTCCGAAAGCCAATGGAGAAATTTTTATTGGTGCGACGGAACGTGAAGGCATATACGATAAGAAAGTTTCATTTGAATCCATTCGCCGATTATCTGCTGAAGCGTGCCGCATCGTACCGGCACTCCGTTCTGCGGAATGGTCAAGGGCCTGGGCAGGAGTCCGTCCGCAAACGATCGACGGTCTTCCCTATCTGGGACCCCATCCTGACTTCAAAGGACTTTGGCTGGCAGCCGGACATTTCCGCAACGGCATATTATTGTCGGCGTTAACCGGTGTCTGGATGGCGGATCAAATAGAGGGGAAAGCGGACCATTTAGAGTGGAAAGACGCCTTTGATCCCGGACGCCACTCACAAAAAGGAGTGATTCCATGATCGTAACGATCAATGGTGTAAAAAAAGAAATACCGGAAAATATCCGTACAGTCGAGCGTTTATTAGAGCATTTGCAAGTTCAAGACAAAAAACTGGTAGTCGAAATGAACGGCGAGATTTTGAGCAAAGATCAGCACGGGCAATTTCGATTGAAATCAGGAGATGTATTAGAAATCGTTCATTTTGTCGGAGGAGGATAACATCATGTTGAAAATTGGGTCCTACACTTTTCATTCTCGCTTATTTTTAGGAACCGGAAAATTCCCAAGTGCAGACATCCAAAAAGAAGCCATTCAAAAATCCGAGACGGAAGTATTAACGTTTGCTGTAAGAAGAATGAATATTTTTGATCCTGAACAGCCTAATTTTTTGGAAAATATCGACCTTTCCAAGTTTACGCTTCTGCCCAACACTGCCGGTGCCAAAACGGCGGAAGAAGCCGTTCGGATTGCAAAACTCGCTAAAGCAGCCGGAATGTGCGATATGATTAAAGTAGAAGTGATCGGCTGTGATCAAACACTGCTTCCCGATCCAGTCGAAACGTTGAAAGCGACAGAAAAATTGCTGGAAGAAGGCTTTACGGTTCTTCCCTACACGTCCGATGATGTGGTGCTGGCCAAACGCCTCCAAGAATTAGGAACCCACGCTATTATGCCGGGGGCATCGCCAATCGGTACTGGATTAGGAATTATCAATCCTTTCAATCTATCTCATATTATAGAGCAAGCTACTGTGCCGGTGATTGTAGATGCTGGAATTGGCAGCCCGAAAGATGTAGCTTACGCGATGGAACTGGGAGCCGATGCCGTCTTATTAAACTCTGCCGTTTCCGGAGCAAAAGATCCTGTCAAAATGGCCGAAGCAATGAAATATGCCGTAATCGCCGGAAGGCTTGGATTTGAGGCTGGCCGAATCAGCAAAAAGTACTATGCCGAAGCCAGCAGTCCGATGGAAGGATTGATCCGGTTGTGAGCGACATGCGCTATTCCCGTCAGATTCTCTTCCAAGGAATCGGCCAAGAAGGACAAAAACGTATTCAAAACAGCCATGCTGCGATTATCGGCATGGGGGCTTTGGGCAGCGCCAGCGCAGAAATGTTAGTTCGAGCCGGAGTCGGCAAGCTGACAATCGTAGACCGAGACTACGTTGAGCTAAGCAACCTCCATCGCCAGCAGCTCTACACCGAAAAAGATGCAGAAGAAAATTTGCCGAAAGTAATGGCAGCCAAAAAACGATTAGAGGCTATCAATCGCGATGTAGTCATTGATGCGAAGCTTGAAGAAGCTAATCCAAACACATTAGAATCGCTTTTGCCCGTAGATGTCATCATCGACGGGCTCGACAACTTCGAGACTCGCATGATGATCAATGACTTTGCACAAAAACATCAGATCCCATGGATATACGGCGCCTGTGTCGCTTCATACGGCGTATCGCTTTCCATTCTTCCCGGTGAAACGCCTTGTCTTCATTGTTTGATGGAAGAAATACCGTTAAACGGAGAAAATTGTGATACCGTTGGAATTATTTCACCCGCCGTCCAAATGGTCAGCACTTATCAAGTCGCAGAAGCGCTAAAAATTTTGTCCGGACAGAAACAGCATGTACGGAAAACACTCATTTCCTTTGATCTTTGGAAAAATGAATTTTCACAAATCAACGTTCGTTCACTGAAAAAAACGGAATGCCCGTCTTGCGGAATTCGTCCCAGCTACCCGTTTTTAAAATATGAAAACTGGGGAAAAGCGGAAGTACTGTGCGGCCGCGACGCTGTTCAAATCCGGCCCGGACAACGGCATAAAATCAACTTGCCGGCATTGAAGGAAAGATTTGAAATCGTAAACGAAAACCCTTATTTAATTGTTCTACAGTTGGAAGGAAAAAGAGTCGTTCTATTTCGAGACGGCAGGGCCATCATCCATGGTGAATCCGACCAAAAACACGCTAGGTCGCTTTACCAAAAATATATCGGAGGATAGGTCTCGTTCATCCTGAAAAAATAGATATCTATTTCTTTTTCGGCAAAAGCGTCAAATATGAAACTAACAGGTTTATCTTTTGTCGGAGATGGGGCTATCCCCCATCGATCATGATCGAAGGACTTGCCAAAAAGCCGAGTGCACCGAAAACTAAAAAAAGAACGGTGATTCCACCAAGTGCTGTAGTTCTCCGCTATTCGGTGCCTTTTTGGCTTTTCCTCTTTTAATTTTGCATGGAGGTCGTGCGAGGTTATCACGATGGCGATTTTTCATGAGAATAGAGACCTTCTTTTAAATAGTTTTATAGTGAAGATTTATTGGTGACATCCGCGATTATACAGGAGACCCGCAAAGTTTTACTATGCCGACAGCATCGGGCTGTAGCCTGCATTAATATATAGAAAAACATCCTTGCAAAATGTTCTCGCCAACTTTCAAGCAATGAAAATAGTATAAGTAAGGACATGCGTTTCTGTTGCCTTCTTATTCTTTTTCATTTAATATAGGAATACAAGCTGCGTTGTACGTAATGTTAATAAAGTTTTAACCTTTAAGCTGAAAAAGGGAGTTTTATATCGAAACCGGAATGTCAGGCCTTTGTCTTTAGACAAGAAGGAAGACAGGAACGTTTTTGCGAGCACCCACTTGGAGGAGTGTGGTTTAAAACTTTCTTAATTAGAATTACGGCAAAAGCGGCTTTTCAGCAAAAGAAACAAAAACAGCTCCCATCCGGAGCTGTCAGACTGTCGACAAATCCGAAAAAACCGGATTTGCCGACAGTCTTTTTTTGTATAATTAAGATACCGTAATGAATTGAGGTGGATGAAGTGCTAACAAAAAATACACAGATGAATCGTGATCAAATAGAAATGATAGCTTTAGACCAACTTGTACCTGCAGATCATTTGGTTCGTAAAATCGACGCTGCTATTGATTTTTCATTTATCTATTCGCTTGTTCAAGACATGTATTCATCGGAAAGAGGTCGACCAAGTATTGATCCAGTTGTATTGATTAAAATGGCTTTCATCCAATATACCTTCGGTATTCGTTCCATGCGAAAAACTATAGAGGAAATCGAAACGAATCTGGCTTACCGTTGGTTTCTTGGATTTGGTTTTTATGATAAGGTACCTCACTTTTCAACGTTTGGGAAAAACTACGAGCGACGCTTTAAGGATACAGACTTATTTGAACAGATATTCTATCGCATTTTGAAAGAAGCTGCAGATAAGAAGCTGATAAGCAGTGAGCATGTCTTTATTGATTCTACTCATGTCAAAGCGAGTGCGAATAAGCATAAATTTGTGAAGAAAGTGGTTCGAAAAGAAACGAAAGCCTATCAAGCACGTCTACAAGATGAGATAAATGCTGATCGAGAAGCACATGGAAAAAAGCCATTTCCTCCAGATAAATTTGGGAAAGAAGAATATAAAGAAATAAAAGAAAGTACCACTGATCCGGAAAGTGGTTACTACGTAAAAGACGAGCGAACAAAACAGTTTGCTTACTCATTCCATGCTGCTGCGGATCGAAATGGCTTTGTTTTGGGGGCTATTGTAACGCCAGGGAATATTCATGACAGTTCCGTATTGGAGCCACTTCTTGAAAAAGTCATCAAAAAACATGGAAAACCGGTTGTAGTTGCTGCTGACGCTGGATATAAAACTCCCGCCGTTGCCCAATACATATTTGAAAATGATATGACCCCTGCTTTACCTTATACTCGCCCTCGTACAAAGGATGGTTATTTCAAAAAACATGAGTATGTTTACGATGAATACTACGATTGTTATCTTTGTCCGCAAGGACAAGTGTTAAAATATGCAACTACGACGAAGGAAGGCTATCGTCAATATTTTTCTGATCCAGTCCAGTGTAAAGATTGTCCATTCCTCTCGAAGTGCACCCAAAGTAAGGAGCATAAAAAACTGATTCAGCGACATGTATGGGAATTTTATTTAGAGGAAGCTGATCATCTTCGGCATACACAAGAGAATAAGAGCATTTATGCAAGACGGAAAGAAACCATTGAACGTGTTTTTGCTGATGCAAAGGAAAAGCATGGTATGCGTTGGACAACCTTAAGAGGTCTAAAAAAATTGTCCATGCAGGCGATGCTAACTTTTGCTGCAATGAATTTGAAAAAGATGGCTTGCTGGACATGGAAAAGTCCAGCAATAACATAAAATAGACCCCTCTAGGGGTCTATTCAGACTGTCGACAAATCCGAAAAAACCGGATTTGCCGACAGTCTTTTTTTGTATAATTAAGATACCGTAATGAATTGAGGTGGATGAAGTGCTAACAAAAAATACACAGATGAATCGTGATCAAATAGAAATGATAGCTTTAGACCAACTTGTACCTGCAGATCATTTGGTTCGTAAAATCGACGCTGCTATTGATTTTTCATTTATCTATTCGCTTGTTCAAGACATGTATTCATCGGAAAGAGGTCGACCAAGTATTGATCCAGTTGTATTGATTAAAATGGCTTTCATCCAATATACCTTCGGTATTCGTTCCATGCGAAAAACTATAGAGGAAATCGAAACGAATCTGGCTTACCGTTGGTTTCTTGGATTTGGTTTTTATGATAAGGTACCTCACTTTTCAACGTTTGGGAAAAACTACGAGCGACGCTTTAAGGATACAGACTTATTTGAACAGATATTCTATCGCATTTTGAAAGAAGCTGCAGATAAGAAGCTGATAAGCAGTGAGCATGTCTTTATTGATTCTACTCATGTCAAAGCGAGTGCGAATAAGCATAAATTTGTGAAGAAAGTGGTTCGAAAAGAAACGAAAGCCTATCAAGCACGTCTACAAGATGAGATAAATGCTGATCGAGAAGCACATGGAAAAAAGCCATTTCCTCCAGATAAATTTGGGAAAGAAGAATATAAAGAAATAAAAGAAAGTACCACTGATCCGGAAAGTGGTTACTACGTAAAAGACGAGCGAACAAAACAGTTTGCTTACTCATTCCATGCTGCTGCGGATCGAAATGGCTTTGTTTTGGGGGCTATTGTAACGCCAGGGAATATTCATGACAGTTCCGTATTGGAGCCACTTCTTGAAAAAGTCATCGAAAAACATGGAAAACCGGTTGTAGTTGCTGCTGACGCTGGATATAAAACTCCCGCCGTTGCCCAATACATATTTGAAAATGATATGACCCCTGCTTTACCTTATACTCGCCCTCGTACAAAGGATGGTTATTTCAAAAAACATGAGTATGTTTACGATGAATACTACGATTGTTATCTTTGTCCGCAAGGACAAGTGTTAAAATATGCAACTACGACGAAGGAAGGCTATCGTCAATATTTTTCTGATCCAGTCCAGTGTAAAGATTGTCCATTCCTCTCGAAGTGCACCCAAAGTAAGGAGCATAAAAAACTGATTCAGCGACATGTATGGGAATTTTATTTAGAGGAAGCTGATCATCTTCGGCATACACAAGAGAATAAGAGCATTTATGCAAGACGGAAAGAAACCATTGAACGTGTTTTTGCTGATGCAAAGGAAAAGCATGGTATGCGTTGGACAACCTTAAGAGGTCTAAAAAAATTGTCCATGCAGGCGATGCTAACTTTTGCTGCAATGAATTTGAAAAAGATGGCTTGCTGGACATGGAAAAGTCCAGCAATAACATAAAATAGACCCCTGGAGGGGTCTATTCCAAACATTTGAAAGCATAAAAGTGATCGAGTAGGAGGGAGCGATTAACTCCCGTCCTCTCACACCACCGTACGTACGGTTCCGTATACGGCGGTTCAATCAAGATAAATGACGCAAGAATTCATAACGTTTCTGTAGACTTTTAAGCCCTTGGTTACTCCAATAGGAGTTTCCAAGGGTTCTGTGTAATATGGGACTTTTTGAGATTCGCCAATAACCTTTACGACTGTTCCCCCATTCATAAGCTTTCCATTCAGGAACTCCTAGTTTTATGAGGTTGCGTATCCTGGTCTTTGAGGTCTTCCAGTTTTTCCATAAACACATCCGGAGTCTTCGTCGAATCCAGCCATCCAAATCTTCAAAGATACTCTTTGTGTCTGCTAATGCAAAATATCCACACCATCCAAGTAGATATTGGTTAAGTTTCTTAATCCGATATTCCATTGGGTATGGTATTTTTCTTGACGTGATTTCTCGCACCTTTTTCTTCATTCGTTTTAGACTTTGCTTGGCAATCCGAACTTTTGGCTCTTTTGAAGGTGTAAAACTAAATCCTAGAAACTTTCGTTTCCATGGTCGGTCAACCGCAGATTTCTTCTCGTTGACTTTTAGACGAAGTTTTCCCTCAATAAATCGTTTGACACTAGCCATGGTTCTTTCACCAGCCCGTTTTGACTTCACGTAAATATTACAGTCATCGGCATAACGAACAAATTTATGCCCTCTTTTCTCTAATTCTTTGTCTAGTTCATCTAGTACAATATTCGAAAGTAAAGGGCTTAGGGGGCCACCTTGCGGCGTCCCTTCTTCTGTCCTAGATACCACACCATTAATCATGACACCAGCTTGTAGATATTTGCGGATTAGCTTCAATAGTGGCTTTTCTTTAATAGTCTTGGCTAATGTACTCATCAGCCTGTCATGATTCACTCGATCGAAGAACTTTTCTAAATCCATGTCTACTACCCATCTATAACCATCTCTGATATAGCCTTTTGCTTTCCTAACTGCGTCATGAGCACTTCGATTTGAACGAAACCCATAACTATGTTCGGAGAACATAGGGTCATATATCCTCGATAATACTTGGGCAATTGCTTGTTGAATCAAACGGTCTGTTACGGTTGGAATACCTAGTAACCGAACACCGCCATCAGGTTTCGGGATTTCGACTCTTCGAACAGGCATTGGTTCATAGGTACCCTTGAGAATAGCTTCTTTAATGGATATCCAGTTTTCGACTATGTGCTGACGTAGGTTTTGTACGGGCATCATATCTACTCCATGGCTACCTTTGTTCTTTTCTACTCTTTGTAAAGCTAAAAGCATATTCTCCCGTGACAGGATTTGATTCAAAAGCATTGTTATTCTTCCTTCCGTGAATAGCTTATCTTCTTATGCCAGTGGTCACTCCACCCTCCAAGAGGTCCCCCACGGGATTCACCGTTTCCTTCCTCAAGTGAGGTACTACGTTTTCTGTGTTCAACATGACACACTGAATGCAAAGGGCTATTCTCTCTTAATTGTTCAGTCCTTCCGAATTGTTCTAGACCAATTCGTACTATGACCTCTGCTGACTTCTGATGGCTCAGCTACTTATCACTAAGTAGGTTATGAAGGCTACTTCACGTATCCATCAGACCTCCCCGGGTAAGAGTGTAATCTTTCCTTCCATCCATCTGCTTCATTTACTCTGTATCACCTTCGGCAGAAAGGGCTTTGTTTTGTTGTGCAAACTCACCCAGTGATACCTAGCCTCATATGAAGTTCGTGTTCCTCAGATCGGAAGTTTGCCGCCCGCTTCCTTCAGATTCCGCGTCACCACGGACACCCTTGCGTTAAGCTAACTGCTACTTCTGCCTTCGCAGCTCGGGACTTTCACCCTATAGATTACACCCATGCCGGGCGCACACAAAAGGCATCCGAATACACACATTCGGATGCCTTTTGTCTACACTCTGACAGCTCCCATCCGGAGCTGTTTTTTCTTTTGCATGGATGGAATACAAAGAAGAATTGATAAAAGGGCGCCCTTATAAGACGCCCTTTTGTTGCGATCATGCGTGTTCTATCGCATATTCAGTCGTTGCCCAAAGAATGCCTTGATACAATATATCCACCATTTGCTTTAAGTTTTCATATGAGGCAGCAAGAGGAGGCATAAAGACGACCACATCCCCAAGCGGCCTTGTAATCATGCCCAATTCTCTCATTTTTAATGTAGCTTGGTATCCAACACGCTTCTCCCATGGATAGGGCTCTTTCGTCTGTTTATTTTGAACAAGCTCAATCCCGCAAATAAGTCCGAGCTGACGAACATCGCCAACATGTTCAAGCAAGGATACTTTTTCTAAAAGTTGAGACACATATTCGCTTTTCTCTTGTACTCGTTGAACAATATTTTCTTTCTCATACAGCTCCAAATTGGCAATGGCAGCGGCACAACCTAGCTGGTTTCCTGTATAAGAGTGTCCATGAAACAGCGTTTTTAACTCTTCATACTCGCCATAAAAGGCTTCATACACTTCTTCAGTGGTTAGTGTAGCGGCCACTGGCAAATATCCTCCTGTCAGTCCTTTCGCCACAGTCATAATATCCGGCTGGACTCCTTCATGCTCGACGGCAAACATTTTTCCCGTACGACCAAATCCTGTCGCCACTTCATCCACAATGAACAAAATGTCAAACTCGCGGCATAAGTTTTCGACTTCTTTCAAATACCCCTTCGGCATTACATTCATGCCGCCTGCTCCTTGAACCATCGATTCCACTGTCATGCCTGCAATTTCATGATGGTGGTTGGAAAATAATTGCCGCAAACTATGTAACGCTTCCTCTTTAGCCGTTTTTTCATCGCCTGACGGATGATGATAAGCGGAAGGAAACGGTGCAACAAAAGCATCAAACAGTAATGATGTATACACTTTATGATAAAGATCAATGGACCCGACGCTCATCGTTCCGACTGTATCGCCATGATAGCCGTTCCCTAACGTTACAAACTTGGTTTTTTCTTTGATTCCTTTGTTTTGCCAATATTGGTAGGCCATTTTGACTGCGATTTCCACCGCCTCTGCCCCGCTGTCCGAATAAAACACCCGTTTCAACCGCTGCGGTGAAATTTGAATTAATTTTTCCGCCAGAATGATGGAAGGCACATTCGCCGCTCCAAGCAAAGTAGAATGCGCGATTTTATCTAACTGTTCTTTAATGGCTTCATTGAGTTCTTTTTTACGATGACCATGAATGTTAAGCCAAAGCGAAGAATTGCCGTCCAAATAAACATTCCCATAAATATCTTTTAGCCGCACCCCATCTCCGCTCTCAATAATCAGAGGATCGCGTTCATAATCTTTCATTTGAGTAAAAGGCAGCCATAGATACTGTTTGCTTTTACTTAATAGCTGATCCGGCGTCATTTAAAAGCACCCCTTTCAAACGCTTTTCATCCCAATTCGAAATCAATTGATCCCTTACCTCTTCCTCTTTCAAACGCTCGATCAGGTTGTCCATATAAGGCACAGATCCAATAACTGGCACATCCGTTAATTTTTTGACCATCAACCGGTTATCTTCTTCAATTTCATGGTCATCCACATTTAATTGGTTAAAAATAATGCCTGCAATCGGAATATTCCGTTTTTTCAATGCCTCTATCGATAAAACGGTATGATTAATCGTTCCAAGTCCGGCTCTTGCCACTAGGATGACAGGATAAGACAATTCTTGCATAAAATCAATCATGCAATATCCTTCATCGGTGATGGGCACATATAAACCGCCCGCTCCTTCAAGAATGAGATGTTCGTATTTCGTTTCTAAAGAAGCGATTTGTTCTTTGATTTCATGGACAGGAATATAAACCCCTTCGAGACGGGCAGCCAAATGAGGTGAACTTGCTTTTTTTAATAGAATTCCATAAAACTCATTGTGAGATGTCGGTTTCGTTACCTTTTCATACACTACAGGGTCGGGTGCGTACCATTCCCCATTGCGCTGAATGGCCCCTGTTTGAATGGGCTTAAAAGAAAAAATGGGAATGTTCCTTTTTTGAAAAAAATGAACAAGCAATGTTGTGATAACGGTTTTTCCTATATCCGTATCCGTTCCTGTTAAAAAAATAGCTGACATCATAATCCCCCTTTATTTGTAAACCTTTTTAAAAAAATGTTAACATATAAAAGAAAAATGCACAATTATTGAAATTTTGAGAATGAGGAGGATTTTCTATGAAACCTAAAGAAATGGTGCTGTGCGGAATGTTTGTTGCTTTAATGGCCGTTGGCGCCAATGTATCGCCTTATCTGACCATCGGCGGCGTTCCGGTCACACTACAACTGATGTTTGCCATTTTAGCTGGAGGAATTCTCGGAAGCCGATTAGGAGCCTTGGCCATGACTGCTTATGTCTTTGTCGGTTTGATGGGCATTCCTGTTTTCGCTGAATTTAAAGGAGGACTTTCAAGCATATTCAGCTCGACTTTCGGCTTTGTGATTTCTTTTATCTTTGTAGCGTATGCCGTGGGCAAATGCTTGCAAAAAGAAAAGCCCTCGAAATGGGCTTACATATGCGCCGGTCTGTCGAGTCTTTTCTTGAACTACATGATTGGCACTAATTTTATGTACTTTGCCCTTATGTTTTGGCTGGATGCACCGAAGGGATTCAGTTATGCTGTGGCATGGTCTTGGATGGCCGCCTACTTGCCTCTTGATCTCATCGTCACCACTTTGTCGCTTGCCCTTGTTCCAAAACTGCGTAAAGCGTTAAAACGGCAGCTGAGTGTGCATCCATCTGCAAAGGCATAAAGCTCTCTCTGAATCAAAAATACTGTAGTGGACTCGCTCAAAGATATATATAGGCAAAGGCCAGTCCTCTCTAGAGGAAGCTGACCTTTGCCGCTTTTACCGTATGATCCCTTGAGTTTCTGATGAAAATCACTCTCAGCCCTTTAACAAAAATTCATTGCCGTCTTCGTCCTTAAATTGGACATAGGTGCCTCATTGCATCTTTTTCGGCTCTCCTAAAAATTCAACGCCGTTTTTCTTCATCGTTTCATATGTTCCCATTATATCTTCACATTCAAATACAATGGAGGCTTTCCTGTTTTCCCAGCCTTCCATCATGGATTTAGGATAAATTACTAAATGAGATTCAGAACCGGCCGGAGCCACTTCCAGCCAAAAAGCATTGGGCCCCATTGGATGCTCTGCCATTACCTCAAATCCGACTTTTTTCGTCCAAAACTCTTTTGCTTTTTGTTGATCTTCCACATACACTGCGACTGTCGATATTTTTCTTATCATTGCTTTCCTCCCGATTTGTTTTATACTTTGCGTTTGCATTTTATCAAATTTTTTTCGTTAGTGGCTGCTATTTATTACCTTGTTGTCTAGTTCTATGAACCAAACCTTCTGTTCATCATTGAAGGAATTTTTTATATCGGTCCTAAGTGTCACCTTCCTATTTCTCATTAATACATTAAGGATAAAGCGTTATTTACCTAAAAATGGGTTTTATCTTGGAACAAACAGAAAAAGAAAAGACGTTTGAGGGGGAGAAGGATGGATTTTGAAGAAAAAGCGCAACAATATTTAGTCGAAGTGCAAAGCTGGCTGCAAAACATACGAAATTTTCTTGATGAACAAGAGATGGAAGTTGATCCAAATATGTTGGTTGAGATTGATCGTGTCTATCATGACGTGAAACATCAACTTCAGGAAGAAAACATAAGTGAGCCGGTTGTGTCTGAACTTCAACGTACTGTCCGGCAAATGAACCATCGTGTCGTTCAACTTTTTGAAAGAAATCAAATAAGAATTCGTGAATCTGTGCCGATCGGAAAACACGTGCTTCCGCCATTGCCATATGCATATAATGCTTTGGAACCGTACATCAGCGAAGAAATTATGAGACTTCACCATACAAAACATCTTCAAAGTTATGTAGATGGGCTAAATACAGCAGAAGAAAAATTGAGAGAAGCAAGAAGAAGAAATCATTTCGATTTAATCAAACATTGGGAACGGGAAGCAGCTTTTCACGGATCGGGTCATTATTTGCATACGATCTTTTGGGAAATCATGAATCCTAGAGGTGGTGGAAAACCGAAGGGAGAGCTGCTTGCTCAAATCGAAAAAGATTTCGGCAGTTACGAGTTATTTAAAAAGCATTTTTCAGAAGCAGCCAAAAAAGTCGAAGGAGTGGGATGGGCCATTTTAGTTTGGTCGCCCCGATCGCGAAGACTGGAAATTTTGCAAGCAGAACGGCATCAATTTTTAACCCAATGGGATACCATTCCTCTTCTCGTTCTCGATGTTTGGGAACATGCTTATTATTTACAATATAAAAACGACAGAGGAAAATATGTCGATCAATGGTGGAATGTAGTGTATTGGCCGAATGTGGAAAAAAGATTTGCTGAGGCAAAGAAACTAAAATGGCAGCCTTATTAAAAAAGAAAATGGAGATGATTGCTCTTTTGAAAATAAATGAAAAGAACAACATCTGCAATACAGTGTAGAAAGGACGGTGGTCCTAAAGGAACCGTCTTTTTTCTTTTCCTCTTTTTTCTAATCGAATGGCCAACACGAAAAATATCGACATCCAGACTTTTTAAAAATTCCTTGCGACATCCTTACATTCGCTGCGTGCATCTAAACGCCCCCCTTTCATCATCAAAAATGAATAAAAACGTCCATGCCGCAAAAACTGAAAATAACTCTTTAAAAGTTGGAGGACCGAACAATGGAATTAAAACGCGTAAAACAAATACTTTCTTCACCTGCCGATATTAAAGTTTTATACGAAGGAACTCCCTCTATAAACTTTAATTTTCTTCAAAATTCTCGCGTTTTCTTTAAATTTCGCTAACACATAATAGCTTCTTTACCTCAAATGAGTGGATATTACTTGTATTTATTCAATATATTTACATGGTAAGGTGCATCCTATAATACAGATTTACAATATCTGTAATATCATGTATGACCGTGCAAGAAATCTCCACACTTCTCATGGTCGCTCACCCTCCCATGTATCACTGGATTATAAGATCCACACATTCCTTCGTCCTGCGTATCCATGAGGTGGAGGTTGGATATGCTCCTTTACAGGGTCTAATGCCCGAATGGTGAAAATATACTCCAACTCTGCACTATTGGTGTTTGTCAGAATAACAAGTCGTTTGAAAGCTTTTATGCAGCCTGTAATGCTTTTATTTGAGGTAATCCCTTTAATAGCTTTAATCCATCAAACTCACACTGTTTCTTACCAATGGCAAATAACACACGTAATAATTTACAACACAAGGCAATCAGAGACTGTTGTTTTTTTAACGGCCTGTCTGGCCGATTGGTATAGTAATGATGCAAGGCTTTAAATACAGGATTATGGGCAACCAATGGTCGAATGGCCAGGTATAATGCTTTTCGTAAACGTCTTCGACCCCTTTTGGTTATGCGTGTTTGCCCTTTATACTTTCCTGAACTGTGTTCTCTTAAAGAAAGCCCTGCCAGGTTGACTAGTTGTTGCGGATGATTGTACTTGCTCAAATCCCCTACTTCCGCAAAAAACAAAGCGATGGTGGTATGACCGAGTCCCGGGATACTCGTCATTTGCTTCGCACCTGGTATGCTTTCAACCCTGCCTTCTAGTTCCTCGTCTAATTGGGCTAACTGTGTCTTGTAAAGCTCATATTGATCCAATAGACAATCCAATTCTCTTTTGGCGAACTGGATTCCGACTTCAATCCCAACGCTCTTGTTCGCTACCTCTACGAGTTTGGTTGCACGTTTTAGCCCAACCCCACGCTGTACATGCGGTTTCCATTTTTGAAGTACTTCTTCTGGTGTCAACTTTTGAATATCAGAAGGAAATGGAAACATGCGCAAGGTATGAAAGGCGGCTTTCCCTTTTCAATCTCCAAACACATCGAAAAACTCTGGGAAAAAGCGCTGAATGACGTTTTCAATCCGCCCTTCAATGATCATAAGCTGTTTGATGAGCTGATCTCGTAATTTGACGCCTTCCCTTAGTTCAGCGTATACACCCTCTAATAGGTTCGGTACGGAGTATCGCCCATCTTTTATTAACTGTGCAATGACACGAGCGTCTTTTGTATCGTTTTTTGTAGGTGAATTATCATCCAGTTCTTTGCTTTTTTTGACGTGCATAGGATTCACTAGCACTACATCATATCCTTTTGCCTTAAGAAAATAGGCAAGATTTAGCCAATAATGACCTGTAGGCTCCATTCCAAAAATCACGTGATCCTTATGATTGTCATTTTGGTGACGCTTGACACAATCTAATAAGGTTTGAAAGCCGTGTATACGATTTTCAAAGATCAACCTCTTGCCAAATTCTAAGCCTCGATCATCTTGAAAACGGGCTACATGCTTTTCTTTAGCTACATCAATACCTACAATGAGAGTTGATGGTGTAATTTGAGAGATTTTTTGATTTTGTGTATAATTCATTTTGAGTCCTCCTTGGTTTATTGAAATTCGGGGTCAATGCGCATTGACACCCTGTACTATACCAAGGGGACTTTTTTTTTTCAAACCTCAAATTTCTTCATTACAGGAATGCTTCCGTATGGATTGACGGAGTGGACGAAAACACAAAATTGGCCACCGTCCATGCCAGAAACCCACTATTGGAAGAAAGAACACAAGTACCAATAAAAGATCTAATCGAAGATGACAGGGCCTGACCCCCTTAATACTTTAAAGCATTAAGGGGGTCAGGCCCCCTATGAATATGGTATAATTCAACCATAGTTCTAAGGTGAAAGTTGAGGAATCCCATATGGTGAAAAAACTGTTGAAAATCCTGTCCATCATAGTGGTCTTAATCGTCTTGGGCGGGGGTGGCTATGCCTATTATTTGTATCATTCCGCCAAAGAAGCGGCTGATAAAATGCATCAAAACATTCCTTTCGATAATGGCCGCGATCAGTCGGATAAAACGAAAAAAAGCAAACCTATTTCCATTCTTCTTATGGGAGTGGACGAGCGTAAAAATGACAGAGGCCGCTCCGACACATTAATTGTCATGACGCTTAATCCGCAAAAAGAGAAAATGCAAATGGTCAGCATTCCTAGGGATACGCGAACAAACATCGTCGGAAAAGGAACCATGGATAAAATAAATCATGCATACGCATTCGGTGGAACAAAGATGGCAATCAATACCGTTGAACAGTTTACAGGTATCCCTATTGACTATTTTATCCGCATTAATATGGAAGCGCTAAGTGGTTTAGTCGATGCCGTCGGCGGTATTACCGTTGATAATCATCTGGATTGGTACGATGAAGGATATTACAAAAAAGGCTATCATTACAAAAAAGGGAAGATTGAACTTGACGGACCAAAAGCACTAGGTTATGTCAGAATGCGCCATTTGGATCCAAACGGGGATTTTGGCCGAAATCAGCGTGAACGGCAAGTCATAACAGCCATTCTGCACAAAGCTACCAGTATATCCTCTGTGACTCATTATCAAGATATTTTGAATACGCTAGGCAACAACGTAAAAACGAATCTAACTTTTCAGGATATGATGAATATTCGAGCCAATTACCGCAGCTGTCTATCCAACATAGAAAATTATGAAATCAAAGGAACAGGTCAAAAGATCAACGGCATTTATTATTTGATTGTTCCTGACGAAGAAAAAGCAAAAGTGACACATATGCTAAAGGAAAATTTACAAAGCGAATAAACATGAATGCCATCTGACAGACATCATCTCAAACAACCTGCCCAAGACGAAAAAACAACGTTTATCCTTATACATGGAACGAAGAAAGGACATGGCCCTACGGCGATGTCCTTTCTTGATCCTTCAGTTTTCATTCTTCACTGTACTATTCTGCGAACATGCAAATGGGTTAATATTTAAAACTAGCAATTACCTCTTTGAGCTCTTCTGCCATAGAAGAAAGCGATTTTGCTGATGCTGAGATTTCTTCCATGGAAGCTAATTGTTCTTCCGTTGAAGACGCTACTTCTTCGGATGTGGCTGCGTTGTTTTGCGCTATATTGGCCAATTCATTGGCCATTGCCGCAACCTCTTGGACTTCGGCGGATATTTTTTGCGCCGTTGAGGAAATATGCTCGATTTTAGGAGCAACCTCTCTCATACTATTTAAAATTCCCTCAAACTTTTCAAAGGCTTCATTGGTGATTTTTAACCCTTCTTCTACATCTTCTGTCGTTTTAGACATAATTTGTACCGTATTGCCTGTATCTTGTTGTATTCCTTGAATTAATTCAAAAATTTGCTTCGCCGACTCTTGCGATTGCTCGGCTAATTTTCGGACTTCTTCCGCTACGACCGCAAAACCTCTACCTTCTTCGCCAGCTCTAGCTGCTTCAATGGCGGCGTTAAGAGCCAGAAGATTTGTCTGGTCTGCGATTCCGGTAATAACATCCAATATTTTTCCAATTTGCTTTGAACGCTCTGCTAAAGATTGGAAGGCTTCTTCTGACACTTGGACGGATTCATGAATGGAATTCATTTGATCGACTGTCTTCTGAACAGCCTTTTCTCCTTCTTCCGCCTGCAATGTGGATTGTTTAGAAAGCTCCGCTACATTCATGGAATTTTCGGCGATCTTTGTAATTCCTGATGAGATTGTATTTAAAGACTGAGCATTTTTATCAATACCGTTTGTCTGCGTCTCCGCATTGCTTGCCACCTCTTGAATAGAAGAAGCGACCTGTTCAGTGACTAAACTTGTTTGTTCAGCGCTCGCTGTTAATTCCTCGGCAGACGAAGCGACTTGTTCCGCACTGAGTTCTATTTTTTGAATTAATGTACGCAGATTTTCTTGCATTTGATTAAAAGCATGGCCTAATTGACCGATCTCGTCGTTTACTTTTATTTCAATTTGTTCAGTGAGGTTGCCTCTGCTGATGGTAATCGCTTTATTTTTTAATACTCTAAGACGGGCAAGAATGGAATAGATAATAAAGTAGACGATTATCGCCCCAAGAACAGAAGAAATGATGATCACGAGCAACGTTTTACGGAGAATAGGCGCAACGGCATCATCCACTTCGGAAATCGACATGTTTCCTACTACTTTCCATCCCGTTAACGGATTCGTCGTATAACTGTATAATTTCTCTTTGCCATTCAAAGTATAATGAAATTCCCCTGTATTACTAGCAAATAATTTATCATAAAAGCTGCTGTCTGCTTTTGATCCGGATTTTAGATTAGGATGGGCAACGATCTTCTTATTGCGATCGATCAGGAACGCATACCCTTCTTTTCCCACCTTCACTTTTTCCACTAAATCTTTAATCTTGTTTAATCTTATATTAATCGCCACGACGCCAGAACCATCATTGGTTGTTTTGCATATGGTGACCAACGTTTCACCAGTAGAGGCCGTTTTTTCAGGATCCGTCACTACTACTTGCCCTTTATGATTCATAGCTTCCGAATACCAATATCTCTGTCTTGGATCATAGCCGGAAGGCATCTTAAATTTTGGCATTTGAACATACAATCCATTTTTAGTGCCGACAAAAATACTCACTACTTCCGGATGCAAATCTACATATTCTTTAAAAATTCTGCGAAGTTCGGGACTGTCATCGCCTTTATAAAGACGTGATGAGACGGTTTTCGAAAAGTAATCGATATCATTTACTTTTGGTTTGATGCTGTTGTCAATAAGTGTGTTCACCAGCTTTACATTTTCATTAACGCTAGTGAAGATTTGATTTTGAACTTGAACTTTTGCCGAATGGTATGCCATCGATCCCACAACAAGCGAAGGAACCAATAAAATAACAGCAAAGGAGATGATGAGTTTTGATTTCAAACCACTGAATAGTCTTATCTTCACTTTTCATACCTCTTTCATTAATAGTTTTTGAGATTCACCCTTTGACAAACTACTTAAAGTAAAACGAGTCTAGCTGTGTGTATCAAAAGATTGTTTAGAACGGGATAAAAGTAGAAGCTTCACCGCTTTTTTAGGTCTTATTACCCATCAATCTCTTTGCGTTTTTGCCATTATGTAGTTCTTAACGACTATTTAGCAACCAAAAAGAAAAACCGATCACTCCGATCTTGAGCCGCGGTTATGACATTCTTCAAAACTTATGATCCTTTCCTATATACAAACGAACCGTTTCCACCTAAAAAAGCGCTTTCCTCGTTTAAATCGTGAACACCACTGCAGCGGACCGATTAAATGGCCTTTTGACTCTGAATGCGCTCTCTCCCTTCCTATTGAATTTCTCCTGTTCCCTCTTATGGACACATCTCCATCCATCTTTTTAAAGACACTCTATGACCAAGTTGAAACCAAAAATTACTTCACGCCAAAAAACATTCTCGCACCTTCAGCATCGTTCCGCTACATTCTAATCCTTATACAATATGTACACGCTCAATGTGTGTCCACGTAATCTGTTTCCTTTCCCGTTGCTAAATGACAAACAAAACCACGTCATAATAAAAATTTTCATTAAATAATGAATTCTTAATTTGATTGTATACCCGAACCTGGTATACATGTCAAGGTAAATCAGGAAATTGTTTTCAATTTTTTGGTTTCTTTTTCCTTCGGTTAAACGTCTGAAAGCTTTACATAAAATGTTTTCCAGCCGCTCAGGATACATACTCTTTACTTATACACGTTTCAGCGTGATCGGCAAAATTTCGTTAAGAAAGCCAGCCGATGATCATTCAAATCAAATTGCTTCCGTTCTAAACAAATCGCTTCAAAATTGCACCGATGCAGGAAATAATTGAAAGGATCGTTTCGACAGCGATTAAATAGCCAAATTTGTGCACAAAATACATTTGAAGTTTATCACATCCGGATGAATGATGCTAAACAAAACGATCGTTCTTTCATTTTTCGAGAAACGACTCCGGAAAAGAAAAAGGACATTGCTCTAAACATCCGTTTTTGGCAATGTCCCTTTCACTATTCCTTTCCTATTTGCCGCTAAATCCCTTTTTATGCCACTTCCATGCGGAGTCAATGATTTCCTCCAAGCCGTATTCCGCTTTCCAACCTAGTTCGTGGTAAATTTTTTCAGAAGTGGCGACGAGTCTAGCCGGGTCACCAGGACGGCGATCTGTATATTCAATGACAGCTTTACGTCCGGTGACGCGTTCGCACGTATCGATCACTTCTTTTACGGAATAGCCTTTTCCATTTCCTAAATTATAAGTTGCTGATTTCTTTTCGCCCGACAACAAGGCATTCAGCGCCAAAATATGGGCTCGAGCGAGATCGGTAACATGAATATAATCGCGGATGCACGTTCCGTCCGGCGTATCGTAGTCAGTGCCAAAGACGGAGATTTTCGAGCGCTGGCCAAGCAAATGCTGCAAAATAATCGGGATTAAGTGCGTTTCCGGATCATGCGCTTCCCCAATTTCTGCCGATTCATGTGCGCCTGCTGCATTAAAATAGCGAAGAACGACATAATGCAAATCGTACGCATCGGCAAAATCGGACAAAATCTGTTCTACCATCAGCTTCGAACGACCATAAGGATTGATCGGTTGGGTCGGCTGCTGTTCATCGATCAGTTCCACATTCGGGATCCCATAAGTGGCCGCCGTCGACGAAAAGATAAAGTTCTTTACACCGTGGTCGATCATCGAATGCAATAACGTCAAAGTATTAGCCACATTGTTTTGGTAATATTTATAAGGATGCTGCACTGATTCCCCCACCAAACTATTGGCAGCAAAGTGCATCACCGCTTCAATCGGATAATTTGAAAATAATTTATCGAGTACCGCTTTATCGCCCAGATCTCCTTCAACAAAGTGTGCACGGCGATCCACCAGCGAACGGTGCCCCGTCGATAAATTATCAAGAACGACGACTTCATTTGTTTCTACAAGTTCCTTTACAAGATGGCTGCCGATATATCCGGCACCGCCAACAACTAAAATCATTGCTGACATCTCCCTTTTGTCTTAGTAAACAGTGATTTGATTTAGTTCATTTTCCACCCAGCGCATAACGTCTTCTTCCAGTCGCGCCAATCGTTCGGCACTGTTTTGCAAGGACGTTCCTTTCACGCCGAAATAAAACTTGGCTTTCGGCTCGGTTCCGGACGGGCGAATGCAAAACCAAGATCCGTCTTGAAGATAATATTTTAGAACATTGGAAGACGGCAACGAGATTTTTCTGTGACTTGACCCTGTAAGATCCATGTGGACACCTTTTAGGTAATCTTCCACTGCGACGATCGGGGATCCGGCCGCTTGGGCAGGAAAAGACTCGCGAAATTTATCCATCAGGGCGGCAATGGTCTCCGATCCGTCTTTTCCTTTCAAAGTCAGCGACCGCAGTGATTCGCGGAAATAGCCATATTGTTCAAAAATATCCATCAGACCGTCATACAAACTCTTTCCTTGTGCTTTGTAATACGCTGCTACTTCGGCTGCCAACACCGCTGCCTGAACAGCATCCTTATCGCGCACGAAATCGCCGATCAAATAGCCATAGCTTTCTTCATAGCCAAATAAAAAGGTATGCTCTCCTGTCTGTTCAAATTCTTTGATTTTTTCGCCGATAAATTTAAATCCAGTCAACGTATCAATCGTTGGAATGCCAAAACTTTTGGCAATTTCCCTGCCTAGCTCCGATGTCACAATCGTTTTGATCACCACGCCGTTTTCAGGAAGCGTGTGGTTGGCTTTCTTCTGCGTCAACAAATAATGAAGCAAAAGCGCTCCTGTTTGATTTCCGGTCAACACATGATAGTCGCCTTGTGCATTTTTCACAGCCACACCTAAACGGTCAGCATCCGGATCTGTGGCCAGCAAAAGATCGGCGTCTTCTTTTTCCCCATAACGGATCGCCAGTTCAAAAGCGCTGTGCTCTTCCGGATTGGGAGATTGAACCGTAGAAAAATGGCTGTCAGGCTGCTCCTGCTCTTTCACCACGGTGATGTTCGTAAAGCCAAAGTTTTTTAATCCTTCTCGAACAGGGATATTTCCCGTACCGTGAAGCGGCGTATAAACAATTTTCAACGAATCAGCCACAGAAGATACGACTTCCTTGTTCTGACGGATCGTCTGTAATTGTTGTTGATACGCTTGATCCACTTCGCTCCCAATATACGTGAGAAGGCCGTTATTGACAAGGTCTTTTTCTTCTGCCACTTCCACCGTCAACTCATTTTCGACAGCTTGAACGTAGCGAATCAATTCGTCCGCCATGGCAGGAGGCAATTGTCCGCCGTCCGGTCCATATACTTTGTAACCGTTGTATTCAGGGGGATTATGGCTAGCGGTAATAACAACACCCGCGAATGTGTGTAAATGGCGGACAGCAAACGACAATACGGGAGTCGGACGCAAACTTTCAAACAAAAAGGCGCGAATTCCATGTTTCCCCACCGTTTTCGCCACTTCCAAAGCAAACTCCGGCGATTTCCGGCGGGAATCATAGGCAATCGCCACGCCGCGCTTCACCGCTTCCTCACCTTGAGACTTTATGTATTGCGCCAGCCCTTCTGAAGCTTTCCGAACCGTATAAAGATTCATTCGATTCGTACCAGGTCCGAGTTCCCCGCGCATGCCGCCTGTCCCAAATTCAAGACTCTTATAAAAGCTGTCTTCCAACAGTTTTTCATTATCTTTGATACCATCCAACTGGTTTTTTAAAACTGGATCTAAATTTGGATAAGATGTCCATTTTTCATAGATCGTTTTCCAAGTCATATTGTTCCCCTCCAACTCCCCAATAGAATCATTAAAATACTGCATACATGAACATTCTGATCTTTTCCTCACCACTAACCATAGTCGAGCTAAAATGATCATCCTGTATTAAAAGTGTACCGCTGGTTAGTCATCAAACTATTCTTAGGATGACAGCGCTTTAGACAACGCTTCCTTTTATATGAAATATTTTCCAATCACCGAAGTACAATTCTTAATTCACCATGAAGACCCCATTTTCCTTTTCAATCATAGTCTTCTTGATTGCATGATAAAAAAGCATAGCAAAATTCCTTCTTTACAGAGAGAGTCGGTAAAAATCTGCTTACAAACACAATGAAAAACGCAAAACGAAAAAAGTACAAATCTGAATCAAAACTCTTTTTATAATGACCTCTAAAAGAAAAAACGGAATTGATCCCAAAAAAGTTCAGTTGAATATTACATTCTATTCGCGTCCCATTTTATACATTCAAAAAACACGAATGACAAAGAAAAATAGAGAATGGCTGTACTTGCATGATTCAACATTCGTTTGAAAAAATCCTTTTAATGGTCAAACGCAGCATATCTACTGAGTAATGAATGCTCCTATCAATTTTTCCTGAATTCACTCAAAGAGAATAAAATCCAACGAAAATTCTATTTTCATCTTAGTAAAAAGATTCTCTATCATTATTTTAAAATAATTCATCGAAATCACAGCATATCTTAACTGGGTCAAACTTTTCGGATCTTTGTATTCGTTTTTATCTTTTATACAGTAAACAGCCGTCTTTCCTAAAAGTGATACGATTTATTGCCTTTCTGATTTTCCGATCACAAGAAGAAAAAAGAAACAGCTGGTAAAATCACGATCTTTTCCCCAACTGTTTCAAAATGACGATTCTGAGGTTGTATAGAACGACAAAAGAATAGGGTTAAGTGACTATTTACAAATTGACTATAGCTAAACGAGCTAATTTTCTTCATTTTTTCTTTCCTACATATTCACTTTATTCAGACTGGTTTCTTTTAAAATATTATCCATGATTTTCAGCAATGGCTCTTTTAATTCCGGATCTTGTAATGCTATTTCAATCGTGGTTTGAATAAATCCCAGCTTCTCGCCCACATCATATCGCTTGCCTTCAAATTGATAGGCAAATACCCGCTGAATTTGATTCAACTTTTGAATGGCATCCGTCAGTTGAATTTCTCCTCCGGCTCCTTGCTCTTGTTTTTCTAAAAACAAAAAGATTTCCGGCGTTAAAATATAACGGCCAATAATCGCCAAATTGGAGGGAGCTGTTCCCGGTGCCGGCTTTTCCACAAAATTTTCTACTTGGTAGCGGCGCCCTTGGCTTCCGGACGGGTCGATAATACCGTAACGGTGCGTTTCTTCTTCCGGAACTTCCTGAACCCCGATAATGGAAGAATGCGTTTGTTCGAATTGATCCATTAATTGCTTTAAACACGGCGTATCGCTTTGAACAATATCGTCGCCTAATAGAACGGCAAACGGTTCATCCCCGATAAAATTGCGGGCGCACCATACGGCGTGGCCTAAACCGAGGGGTTGTTTTTGGCGTATATAGTGGATGTTAGCTAAATTGGAGGAATACCTGACTTTTTCCAACAAATCGAGCTTCCCTTTGTCCGCCAAATTATGCTCCAGCTCCCAGGCATTGTCAAAATGGTCTTCAATCGCTCGTTTACCTTTTCCAGTAACGATGATTATATCTTCGATCCCGGATGCTACTGCCTCTTCCACTATGTATTGAATAGTCGGCTTGTCCACAATCGGCAACATTTCTTTCGGCATGGCTTTCGTTGCGGGCAAAAAACGAGTGCCGAGCCCGGCAGCCGGTATGATCGCTTTACGTACCTTTTTCAAACCGCATACTTCCTTTCGTTTGAATTTTTTAGAATGCCGATGGGTTTTGTTCGAATAACGGATTTTTATAAAATATACGCAAAATGCAGTTGATTATGTTTGTATTTTAACAAAGTAAAATTAGTTAGGTCACGAGCCATCTCTCACGTTTCTCTCGATGACCGACTTTTATGAAAGAGCCACTCCCTCAGGCATAGAATCCCTACCTAATGGTTATTTTTTATGGATAGTTCAGTTGATTTGTTGAAAAGAGGTTCGATTCAAACATTGTTGTTGATTCGGGCTAAGGCTCCAACCCGATATTCTGTTAAAATAGCCCGAGAAATTTTTTCTTTTTAATTTGTTGCGGCGGTTCTTTCATGATATTCTGACCGCTGACTGCCAGTTCCGCATTTTCTTGAAAGTAGTAGACATAGTCTGTTCCAAATTCTTTTTCAAGCCGATCCAATGTCTCGAGCATTTTGAACGGGCGTTTGTTTGTATTGTGTGCATCCGAAGCAATAAAATGCGCTAAGTTGGCTTCAATCAACTGTTCCGTAAATTTCTGAATTTTTTTCCCGAAATAGCCGGTGAGGCTGGCAGTGGTAATTTGCGCTGCCGCTCCGTTCTTAACTAGATTATACAATTTGTCCGGGTCCTGGATTAGTTCTTGGTTTCGTTCAGGATGAACAACGACAGGCATGAGCCCCTTCATTTGCATGTCAAAAAGGAGCTGTTCCGCATACTTGGGAACATAGCCGGATGGAAATTCCACCAATACATAAGGGGAATCCCCGCCAAGAGTAGAGATTTCTCCATTTTCATAGTCTTGAAGGAGTTCTCCGTAAATCCGCACTTCTTGTCCGGGGAGAACCGTTACATTAATCCCTTCCCGTTCCAAATGCGCATTTACTTCCATTACTTTTGCGACAATCTCTGATTTACGATTAATATATTTTCTGTTCATATGGTGGGGAGTGGCGATGATCGTGTGAATTCCTTCTTTTTCTGCTTGTTTGGCCATTGCAGCTGCTTCTGTCAAAGTTTGAGCCCCATCGTCCACCCCAGGTAATATATGGCAGTGTATATCGATCATCGTCTCTTCCTACTTTCCGATTTAAGATTATTTTACTGAAAAGAACAGATTGTTGCACGGAATCCATTAGATCCTAGAACTCAATGCTATATGATTGTAATCTTATAAATTACTATTCAACAGGAAAATTATATCATAGTTGGAATTTAGGATAAATATTGTCATGTTTTAATTAAAACCGCTTTAATTACTTACTCTAAATATCAACGGTATATTTTGAAAAAGGATATAGGAAGATATTGTTTTTCACATTGGTCGTTGCCCTTTTTTTACTGGCAAGCTATTGGTATTGGAAGGAAAAAACGACCGTCGATTCAACCGCTGTGGTGACACCCGTTTCCGGAAACGGATCAAACGAAAGTTGGAAAGATTTGTCGAGTCATTGGCCGGATCAGGCTCGCAAACAGCTGGAAAAATCATTCCAGGATGGAAAGCCATTTCAAGTAGCCATTGTCGGTTCCAAAGCACTTGGAAAAGAGAATAACGGCTGGTCTGTTCAACTGAAGAAAGCGCTGGAAACCGCCTACAGCCCGGTACTGAAAGCATCGATTTGGGAAGAAGAAGGGACATCACTCGATTTTCTTCAACATGGGGAGATAGAGAAAATTGCCGATTCCAAGCCGGATATGATTCTGTTCGAGCCGTTTACATGGGCTGACAACGGCAAAGTGTCTGTAGAAGACAACCATACGGTTATTCAGACGTTTGTGCGTGACGTCAAAGCGGAGAACGAACATGCAGTCGTGATGATCCAGCCGCCAAATCCGATTTACGGTGCATCCAACTATCCGGAGCAAGTCAAATCGCTTAAGGAATTCGCAAAAACAGAAGGATTGAACTACATAGATCATTGGAAAGTTTGGCCGGACTACTCCTCTGTCAAAATGAAAGATTACATCGATGAAAACAACGGCTTACCGAACACGAAAGGTCACGCTTTATGGGCGAAGTTTTTGAAAAAGTATTTTATGGCTTCATAAATTCAAGACACATAACATGAATTTCGTACGTTCCATTGCGGTCCTTGTTATTTTCCCGCTGATAGCCTCTCCTTTTTATTTTGACCGCAATGGCTAAATGACGGATCCACAAGAATCTCCTCTCCATTTTCACACCGCCACAAACTTCAATTGAGTCCAGAAATCTTATCATTTAAGTCTACCTTGTAAATCCATTTTTG
The DNA here is from genome assembly GCF_038006805.1 of Bacillus sp. FSL W8-0223. Classification (NCBI taxonomy): domain Bacteria; kingdom Bacillati; phylum Bacillota; class Bacilli; order Caryophanales; family Bacillaceae; genus Bacillus; species Bacillus sp. FSL W8-0223. The sequence continues at coordinate 675,519 of NZ_JBBOVX010000001.1, read as the reverse complement.
GAAAAAATCCATATATTAAACATCTATCTTCACTAATTATTTTGGCCTAATCCATTTTCCACTGGCGGGAAAGCTGACTTCCGCTTTCAAAAAGGGCTTCTTTGTCGATTTCTTTCTTCCGCAATTTAAAATATTTCCTATCATAACTAGATCAAAGCAGATGAATGCTTCATTATTGTTCGACAACAACAGAAATTGCCCGGGAAATTTAGACAGAAATATTTGTTCAAAAGCATCAATTTTCTTCCTCATTCGTGTAAACCAGTAGGAATCTGTCATTTTAAATGAATGGTTGAATTCCTTCTGCACCGTTTCTTGACAATCCCGGTTTAATTGGAAATCAAGACTGCTTCTTTTTGCATTTTTTACGTTTTTAACAGTTGAAAAATAAAGGTGTAGAGATTTTTCGACAACGGGAAAGATTGGAAAACGAGAGGTGAATGAATAATCCCCTTTTTCGGAGCCAACCTAAAATTGACTTCAAAAAGGAGGGTTATAAATGGAACACGTAAAAGCACTAATCATTAAGTTTGTCATGGTCATGATCATATTAGCATTCGTGCTTGGATTATTTTACAGGGTGGATTTCGGTGAATATTTTACCATAAGCTTAATTGTGACAGTCGTATCCTATATGTTGAGTGATCTTTTTATTCTTCCGCGTTTCGGAAATACAGCCGCTACCATTTCCGATTTTGTATTGGCGTACATTTTAATATGGGCCGTCGGAAGCGGTATTATAAATGAAAACATTTCCCTTGGCTGGGCAAGCTTCTGGTCTGCTTTGATTTTAGCGATTGCCGAAATATTCTTCCATCGCTATATAAACAAAAGTGTGTTCAATGAAGACCAAAACAACGGCAGAGAAGCCCGCCACAATCCAGCCTTTAGCTCCGAATTCGGCGAAGAAGATGAGATTGTGTCAGCGAAAGATTTCCGTACACAAAATAGCCATGACAATCACGCTGACAGCAGCAATATCCATTCCAACGATCACAACAGTATAAGTAACAACAACTTAACGAACAACAATTTCAATCCCAATAACTTAACGAATAACAACCCAACGAATAACAATTTCAATAATAACAACCTGACTGATAACAACTTCAGTAATAATAACTTGAAAAACACAAAAGACAACAATGTTCGTCGCATTTATGACAACGATCAAAATGATCAATAACGACAAAACTTTATATTTAACAACAGGATGGCTCAACTTCCATCCCTTTTTGCTCTTTTTTGCCTCCGTTTTTCTGAAATCAAAAGAGGTCCTCCCAACACTATTTCTAGTTGTGGAAAGACCCCGATTGAATGTTCTTTTATTGAGCAATAAGAGCTTTTCGATCTCGGAAAGAGACCGTTGGATAATAGGCATTTTTCACAAGTACATTTGGACCGAGACAGCGGGCTTGCGGGCAATGGCAATGAAGTTCTTTCGCCCACTTGGAATCAAGCCAGCGTTCAAATGCCGCGGAAAGCGTATCTGTTTGTACATTGCCAAAAGGCGGTGTGTCGCCAAAATCAGTCACAATAACGTCGCCTGTAAAAATATTGACGTTTAACCGAGAGCGTCCATCCGGATCATTACGGACGGTTACATTTTTTTCCTGATAAAGTCGTTCGAGCAAGCGGAGATCTTCCGGATTGCGGCTGCATGGATAGAACGGCAGCGTGCCAAACAACATCCAAACATCCTGGCTGCGGATATCGAGCAAGTGATGGATGGCCTCTCGAATTTCCGTTAACGAGAGCAAGTGAAGGTTGGAAGCAAAATCGCTTGGATACATCGGATGTATCTCGTGTCGAAAAGCTTTCATTTCCTCCACCACTTGGCGATGTATCTTCTCTAAATAAGGAAGCGTCTTTTTATTCAGCATCGTTTCCGCAGAAATCTTGACTCCTTGTTCAGCAAGAAGACGGGAATTTTCAATCATCCGCTCAAACAAGGCCTCTCTTTTACTCATCGGCGGTTTACGATCCATCATCGCAAAACCGGTTTCGCTAAATTCTTCAATCGTTCCCCAGTTATGGGAAATATGTAAAACATCGATATACGGCGCCAGCTGTTCATACCGTTCTGCCGGCAGCGTCAAGTTGGAATTGACTTGTGTGTAAAGCCCTCTGCTTTTCGCATATTTCAATAGAGGCAATGTATAGTTTTCCACCGATTTTTTCGACAACATCGGCTCTCCACCTGTAATGCTGATAGCGCGCAAAGTCGGCACTTCTTCCAAGCGCCGGATCAATAGTTCTACAGGCAAAGCGTCCGGATCCTTCGCAGCCAGCGTATACCCTACCGCACAATGGGCGCATCGCATATTGCAAAGATAAGTAGTAGTAAACTCTACATTAGAAAGTACATATGATCCGTGCTGTTCAATATCCATATAAGATTCCCACGGGTCAAAATCAGGGGAAATAGATCGTGACGTCATAAAAAAAGCTCCTTTATCCAATAAAATATAATGAAATATCCACCATCCAGGGAGAAGCCGGTCATTCGAGGGTCTCCCTGGATGGATATGAAACGAAACCGGGCTTTTTCGAATCGTGATTCCCTTAGCTTAAAGAAAACTCGTTCACGTGTAGTCGGGCATCCTAATAGGAATTCCGGTAAGGGATCACAAGCCCGTTCAGCGAAATATTCCATCTACAATCATGTTGAAAAAGCGCCATTTTGTCAAATAAAGCAACTGTAAATCACCCATTATGCTGCGTCACATTCTATTTAAAAAAAGTGTTTTCCTTTTTCAATCATCAAAGTGGGCCATCTGTCGTTTCATCTATTTTTCATCCCCACTTTTTCATCACTTTGAATGGCTTTTAATTTATAAATTTTGGAGTAGAAGTCCCCTTTTCCTTTTGCATCTTCCAACAGAAGGCCGACGTACATCAGTTCGTCTCCAAAATACGTACCGTCTATTCCTTCGATTTCATACTCATAATCTGTTCGCAAACCTTTTAACAAAATACGGGAAAATCCCGGATTAGCCGTTCCCAACACTTGATAATACCCAACAAGCGCCTCTTTTTGATCTTCAGAAACTACCATCCAGCTTACGATGTTGCCATCGTCTTCAAAAGGGCTTCTTATTCGATAGAACGTTCCATTCATGATCCATTTCCTATTTTTCTTATAAAAGGCAATCTGTTCTTTGACTTTTTGTTTGTCTTTCTCTGATAGCTTCGTGACATCCAGCTCGTAGCCAAATACTCCGAAGAACGCCACATGTGCTCTTGCCTCAAGACTCGTGATCCTTTTGACTTGATGATTCGGAACAGACGTAACATGGGCGCCGATTGCGCTTAAAGGATAGAGAAAAGAAGTTCCGTATTGAATTTTCAAACGTTCGATCGCATCTGTGTTGTCACTCGTCCATGTTTGCGGCGCATAATATAACATTCCCGGATCAAACCTGGCCCCGCCGGCAGCACAAGACTCAAAAAGGACATGCGGGAATTCCGTCGTCAATCTTTCGTATAGATCATACACACCTAAAATATAACGATGGGGAACTTCTCTTTGACGTTCAGGAGGTAAATCAGCCGATCCAATTTCTGTCATATAGCGATTCATGTCCCACTTCACATAAGAAATCGGTGCTTCCCGAAGAATTTGGGCCATCATTCCATAAATATGATCGACCACTTCTTTTCTTGAGAAATCCAATACATACTGATTTCTCCCTTGGGACATCCTCCGTCCCGGCACTTTGATCACCCAATCCGGATGTTGTTCGTATAATCGGCTAGCTTTGGAAACCATTTCAGGCTCAAACCAAAGTCCAAACTTCATTCCTAAGTCATTGATCTTTTGAGCCAGCCCCGTGATTCCGCTAGGCAGCTTTCGATTATTCACAAACCAGTCTCCGAGCGAGGTTTTACTGTCATTTCGCTTTCCAAACCAGCCGTCATCCAAAACAAACAGTTCAATGCCCAACTCTTTCGCTGTTTTAGCAATCTTAATGAGTTTTTCTTCATCAAAATGAAAATAAGTGGCTTCCCAGTTATTAATAAGCACCGGTCTTTCTTTGTCTCGCCAATAACCTTTTGCTAATCTCGTGCGATATAACTGATGATACGTTTGGCTCATCCCATTCAGTCCTTGATCAGAGTAGACCATCACCACTTCCGGCGTTTGAAAACTTTCTCCTTGTTCTAGAAGCCAATTAAACTCAAAAGGATGGATGCCCATTGTGACACGGGCGACATCGTAATGATCGACCTCCACCTGTGCCAAAAAATTTCCGCTGTAGACGAGGCTAAATCCATATACTTCCCCCTGATGTTCTGTGGCGTCCGGTCTTTTCAACGCGATAAAGGGATTGTGCTGTGAACTGCTCGCCCCTCGTGTGCTCGAAATACTCTGAATGCCAGGTTGTAATTTTCTCATTTTTACATATCTCTCCCTCCCCCATGATCCGGAGAGGTGAACCATTTCAAATTGTGAGTCGAAGAAATCGATGCTGGCGCTCATTATTCTGGTCAAGTTTAAAGCTTGCTGGCCATGATTGACCACTCTCGCACTTCGGGCCAAGGCGTTCCACTCGCTAAAAACCGTGTAAAGCAATTGAATTTCGGTGTCGATCAGTTTATCGTACAACGAAATTTCAAGCGTAATCGCCTCTTCGCCTTTTTCCACATACGTTGCCGGCAGCCCCTCTAATTTCGGCTTTCCTTTATAAATTTTATGATGTTGATATTCAAAATTCGTAATACGGCTTCCATTTTCCTGAAGAATTTGAAACGCGGGCTCACGAAAATCAGTCGTACCATAAGAAGGATACTCTTGTTTTAAAGTATCAAGGGAAAACGAATCCCCCTCATACACACAGGCAACCAAGGGCCTTGATCGAATTGCATATAGATGGGAAAAAGACTTTCGATCGCGTATTTTTTTTCCAAAATATAGTTGCCCTAGCTGGTTGTTTTTCAAAATTTTGATAATGTAGCTGAAATCTTTTCCTTGAAGGTGAAACTCTTTCGTTTTTTTATTAAAGCGAATCATCGCTTTTGGTGAAAAAGACATATGACCACACCTTTGGATTGCAATTAGAATCTATTCCCAAATTTTCCAAATACAATGATGATATGGAAAAATGATGGACGGCTCTTATCGGATGAATTGAGTGCAAATAGATTAGTGAAAATAATTGGACAACCTTCTGTCCGTTTTTTCTCTGTTGGTCATTTACAGAGCTAGTGTTCATTATAGTCGTACGAATCGATTCTCCATCCTCAAATCAAATGGTTTCTTATACAGTATATTTGTAGATCATACACGGAATTCAGGAATTTTCTTTTATATCTTAATTCTTCAAACATTCCACATCATGGTACGATGATATCTCTTTTTCTCGGTGCTCCGTATGCTAATACATGATACGTCCTTGCTCTCGTACGATGGATTTAATAAAATGAATGTGGGTGCCCAATGGATCGTGCATTCTTAACAATCCGCAAGATTAATACCATCATGATTCATCACTTTAATCTTAAAAGTTTACCATTTTACCGTTTCAACAATAAGGATGAAAATTAATAGGTTGACATAGTTAACTGTAATATTTATTATTACATTTAGGAAGAAGGTAATACGATTGAATAGTGATTTTTCTATTGCAGTCCACTGCGCTACTTATTTGGCCACAAGATCTGAACAGATTGTAACGAGCGAAGACATTGCCCACAGCGTAACTGTTCATCCTGCGCGATTAAGAAAAATTTTAAGTTTGCTTCGAAAAGAAGGAATTATCTTATCAAAAGAAGGAGCAAAAGGAGGATTTTCTTTAAAAGAAAAAGCGGAAAATATTACATTAGACAAAATCTTTATGCTTACGAGCGAAGGCACACTGGTACCAAAATGTCCCGAAGCAAATGAAAACTGTATTGTAGGAAAAAATTTGTCTTCCATACTGATCAATATTTTTGACGATGCCGAGAAACATCTGATGAATTATTTAAAGGGGATTACGATACAAGATATTATAAAAGAAATTAATAAAAGATAATTTTTTTTTAACGAAAACTGTAACAAAAAATATTTCAGTTAAGGTGGTAATCATGAGTCGAAAGAAAAGAGTCGTTGTAGGAATGTCAGGAGGAGTCGATTCTTCCATTGCTGCCTACCTTCTTAAAAAAGAAGGATATGAAGTTATAGGCGTTTTTATGAAGAATTGGGATGACAAAAATGATGATGGTGTCTGCACAGCAACGGAAGACTATGAAGATGTAAAAAAAGTTTCGAATCAACTAGGAATCCCTTACTACAGTGTCAATTTTGAAAAAGAATACTGGGATCGAGTCTTCACTTATTTTTTGGAAGAACTGAAATTAGGAAGAACCCCAAATCCAGATGTTTTGTGTAATGCGGAAATCAAATTTAAAGCCTTTATAGACTTTGCTCTGTCTTTAGATGCAGATTACATCGCGACGGGACATTATGCCAGAGTCAATAGAGAAAACGGCGAAATCAATTTATTGAGAGGAAAAGATTCAAAAAAAGACCAAAGCTATTTTTTGAGTCAATTAACGAAAGAACAATTATCAAAAGTTCTATTCCCGCTCAGAGAGTTAACGAAAGATGAAGTGCGAAAAATCGCTAAGGAATTAAACCTTTTTACTGCCAATAAAAAAGATAGCACCGGTATTTGTTTTATCGGAGAAAGAAACTTCAAAAGTTTTTTAAAGAATTTTCTTCCTGCACAACCCGGAGTCATTCGCTCGATCAACGGAGAAGTGCTGGGACGGCATGAAGGATTAATGTACTATACAATCGGACAAAGAAGAGGACTCGGTATCGGAGCAAAAGGCAACGGCGAACCTTGGTTTGTCGTAGATAAAGATTTAAATAACAATACGTTAATCGTCGCTCAAGGCAAAGACCATCCGGCCCTCTTTTCAAATGCTGCCATCGTTTCCGATGTACACTTTATCAGCGGGGATGACAGTCCACGATCATTCTCTTGTACGGCCAAATTCAGATATCGCCAACAAGACCAAAAAGTAAAAGTGCATGTTCGTCCGGACAAAACCGCTTTAGTGGAATATGAACAACCAATAAAAGCGGTGACACCGGGACAAGTCGTCGTATTTTATGACAATGATGTTTGTCTTGGCAGCGGAATTATCGATAAGGTGAGAAAAGAAGATGCTTCTGACTCTATTGTCGCTTAATATTCGCTGATCCATGGCACGCTTTATGATTCATAATGAAAAGCAACCAAAATGGATAATTTCAAAATATTCTTTGGAACAATATGAGGCTAGGAATAGACAGAACGATCACTCGCCTTAGCCGACAATCGGCATGGATGAGTGATCGAATGAAGCATCAATTCTTCATCAAATGATGATTATTATTCTATCTAATACAAAGAAAGGTATTGAGGTCTAATGATGGAAAAATTTCAAAATCATAGAGGATATAAACGGATGTATCAAGAGAACAAACTCACTCTCGGGCTGTTCTTCCCTATTGAATCCTATATGAGCGACGTCCCTGAAATGAATATAGAAAAGCAAATAAAACTAGCCAAAAGAGCAGAAGAACTAAAATTTGCCGCCGTATTTGCCAGAGACGTTCCTTTACGCGATCCTAATTTCGGCGACGTGGGCCAAATGTATGATCCATTTACTTATCTTGGATTTATAGCCGCCCACACAGAGAAAATTGCCCTGGGAACCGCAAGCATTATTTTAACATTGCGCCATCCGCTCCACGTAGCAAAAGCGGCAGCTTCTGTTGACAAACTTTCCGGTGAACGACTCATTCTCGGTGTGGCAACAGGCGACCGCCCTATTGAATTTCCGGCTTTTTCGGTAGATGCAAATGATCGCGGTACTTTATTTCAAGAATCTATTGCGGTCATGAGAGAAGTATGGGCAAAAAATTTCCCTAGAATTCATACTTCCCGGGTCGACCTAATGAACGGAGACCTTTTACCAAAGCCGAATTTATCCTCCATTCCGGTGATGGTAACCGGTCATAGTTCTCAATCTCCTGAATGGATTGCAGCAAACAGCGATGGATGGATTTATTATCCGCGACCACTTCATTACCAAGCGGAACTGATTAAAAATTGGCGGTCTCTAACAGATGAATTTAAGCCTTTTACTCAATCTCTTTATATTGATTTGACAGAGGATCCGAATCATGTACCTATCCCGATCCATCTTGGATTTAGAATCGGACGCAACTTTCTGATTGAATTTTTGCAAGCACTAAACGACGTGGGAGTCAATCATATCATCATCAATTTGAAATATGGACGACGTCCGGTTGAAGAAGTCATTGAAGAACTAGGCGAATACATCCTTCCTCATTTCCCTGCTTTAACAGAAGATTAAAAGGAGGATCAAACGTCTGTCCATAGTCTATTGAATCGAGCCCCTTTCGTTATGTTTTGAGTCGAGGTTTTAGCCGCTGAATTAATTTCCATTATAAAGCATATTCTTTATAGAGGGAGTGATTGCGCTCCCTCTAATAGTTTTGGTGAAACAATCCTTATGTACTCCTTTGAAAAGAAAAACGATTTCGATACTGGCGTCCCGGGTGATGGTCCGGCAAATGGTCGTATCCAAATAAGTTTTTCCGGAAAGTGCCTTCCTCATATTCCTTCCGCACAAGACCTCGATTTTGTAAAATCGGAATTACATCATCTACAAATTCTTCAAATGTACCCGGTGTCACCGCATAAGCGATATTAAAGCCGTCAACTCCCGTTTCATCCATCCATCGTTCCATCTCATCCGCAATTTTTTCAGGAGTTCCAACCGCAACTTTTCCCATTCCACCTATTCCTACAAATTCAGCGACTTCTCTGACCGTCCATTGTTTCGTTGGATCAATTTTTGTAAATGTCTCGATCGCTGAATGTATCGCATCGTTTTTAACGTATTCAATTTTGTCATCCGGGGCATATCCGGAAAAATCTACACCAGTCCATCCGCCCAACAATGCCAATCCGCCTTCATAACTGACATGGCTTTGATACTCACGAAACTTCGCTTCTGCTTCTTCTTGTGTACGTCCAATAATCGGAGTAAATAAAGAAAGAATTTTGATTTCCTCCGAATTGCGGCCGGCATTTTTCGCTTCTTCACGCAATGCTTCCACATATGTTTTACCAATTTGTTCGGTTGGAACGCTGATAAACACAAGTTCAGCATGTTTGGCCGCAAATTGGCGGCCTCTTTTGGAAGCCCCGGCTTGAAAAATGACCGGCGTCCTTTGCGGTGAAGGTTCACATAAGTGTGCTCCCGGCACCTTATAATATTTTCCTTCGTGTCGAATGTCATGTACTTTCTCAGGATCGGTATAAAGCTTGTTTTCTTTGTCCAATACGACTGCATCATCCTCCCAGCTGCCTTCCCACAGTTTATAAACCACTTCCATATACTCATCCGCGATTTCATAGCGTTCGTCATGGCTGATTTGTTGATCCAATCCGATATTAACAGCGGCACTGTTTAAATAAGAGGTCACAATATTCCAGCCGATGCGCCCTTTTGTCAAATGATCCAAAGTGGACATACGTCTGGCAAATATGTAAGGATGTTCGTAAGTTGTGGATACTGTTAGTCCAAAGCCTAAATGTTTGGTCACTTGAGCCATGATAGGAACAACAAACGCCGGATCATTAACAGGAACCTGTGCCCCTTGACGTACCGCCGGATCACGCGATCCTTGATAAACATCATAAGTCCCTAAAACATCTGCCAGAAAGATCGCATCAAATCGTCCTCTTTCTAATACCTTGGCTAAATGTGTCCAATATTCCGCATCTTTATAGGTGGAAGATTTATCTTTCGGATGCGTCCATAAACCCGGAGATTGATGTCCTGCACAATTCATGTCAAAAGCATTTAAATACATTCTTTTTTTTGTCATTAGATTTCCTCCTAACTGTTTGCGTTCTTTTGATCTGCTGCCTAACATTTCTATCAGGGTAATCACTAGTGATCGGATATTCCTCGATTCATAGCCAATGTTTTTTCGCTTATCATCCATTGGGGGTTGAAGAGAATTACCGGAATCGATCGAAGTTATGAAATTTCACGGGACCTTCCCCCACCAGCCAAGGATGAAAATATCATGATGATATGTTTGCTTTTGAATCCAGTAAGGATTTCAGTTTCCGAACAAACAACTGCATACATTCTTTTCACTGCCTTTCGACATTTGCTGCGAAAAATAGCCTTTCTCCTTATATGCCTTTAACAACTCTTCCATTTTATGAATATATTTTTCTTAAAAATCTGAATATATTTTATATCTCACGTCCTTTCTAAAAATAAAAATTTTTTCATCAAACATTAAAAAAAGAGACTTTCAATTCAAAGTATTGTTTGAATTGAAAGCCTCTAGTTGTCTAGTCGGCATATTATTTGAGATTATATTAATTTAATTAATCCTACGTGTCAAGTAGGAATTGATTTTTTACTTGTAAAGATGAGATTAAACGAAAATGGCCAAACGATATCAACGGGAACTCGCAGACTGATTCAAATTCTGATCTTCGTTCAATTTATGAAAGTAATACATGTATAACCATATCAAGCTAATGAAGATGCAAAGCATTCCTAAAACCCCCCCAAAAATTTTAGGAGAGATCCTTTCTAATAATATTCCTGAAACAAACATAGACGGATTAATTAATGAACTATAGATGGAATAATGTAAAGAAAAAACCTTGCCGATTTTGTCATCATCCGTGTAGTTTTGAATGAAAGTAGTATCAAGAGGAATAATGACTCCTCCTGCCATTCTCATAAACAATAACATCATACATCCAACATATATAGTAGAAGACAAAACAAAACATTCATGATCGTCTCTCTCCCAACCCGTGCATGAAAATAGTTCCTTCCCGTCCATATTGGTAAAGACACAAACAGTTCATAATACGTGGCTTTTTTTGGTGGTTCGACCCTGAACACAAAACTGTTTGAGTGAATTTGGTGTTCAACCCTTTGTTAGCTCTTTCCAAATGGAAGGATGACTACGTACAGAAAAATGCTTATTTTCAAATTCACTCACTGTTTGTGATCCTATCTTTATGGAGTGATTGGATGGAAGTATTTATTGAAAGATGTGCAGGATTGGATGTTCATTCAGAAACCATAGTGGCTTGTGTTCTGATTGGTTCAAAGGATGATGAACTAATTAAGGAAACAGAAACCTTTCCGACTTTGACCAAAGATTTATTCCGGTTGTTAAAATGGCTCGAAGACCATGATGTGACCCACATTGCGATGGAAAGTACGGGAGTCTACTGGAAACCCGTGTTCAATATCTTAGAGGACTTCTTCGATATAACCCTGGCGAACGCCCAGAGGATTAAAAACGTACCTGGAAGGAAGACGGATGTTTCTGACGCTGAATGGATTGCAAAATTATTGCGCCATGGATTAATTGAAAAGAGTTTTGTCCCCCCGGTAGATATTCGGGAGCTGCGTGATTTAACAAGGCTGAGAAAGAAATGGATTGGCCACGTAACTTCTGAGAAGAACAGGATTCAGAAAGTATTGGAAGCCTCAAATGTTAAATTAAGTACGGTCATTTCAGATGTGTTTGGGGTTTCAGGAAGAAAGCTGCTCAATCGCCTCATCGAAAAAGGATATGTAGATGTAAAGGATGTTGAAGAAAGAATTCATGGGAAAATGGCTTCGAAAAAGCAGCAGATTGCGGATTCCTTATTTGGAACAATAAACGAGCATCAGCTTTTTCTGATTCGTCAGTCCTGGCAGCACATTGAATATTTGGAATCCCTCATCACCGAAATTGAACAAAGAATTGATGTTTTATTACAGAAATATCAGGAAGAACTTCTATTACTTCTAACGATACCCGGCATTAAGAAAGACACAGCAGCCGTCATTATCGCCGAAATGGGTGTAGATATGAGTCAGTTTCCTACATCACAACATTTAGCATCATGGGCGGGAGTGTGTCCAGGGAACAAAGAAAGTGCAGGAAAACGGTATAGTACAAGGACGGTAAAAGGGAATCCACCTATCAAATCCGCCATGTGCGAGGCGGCTTGGGCAGTGTCAAGATGCCGAAACAGATGGTTAGCAGCAAAATATTGGTCATTGGCAGCACGAAGAGGAAAGAAAAAAGCACTCGTTGCCACATCGCATCGAATGCTTCGGATCATTTACTCCATGCTTATCAACAAGGAGGCTTTTAAAGAAAAGCAAATTAACTAGTATAACCAAAGTCAAAAAGATTTATACAAAGTTACCTCCCACAGGTAGCTCTGCTTTCTTATTGACTTTTTTCGGTCTTTGTTTAGGTTTGCCTGCTTCCGCCCGTAATATACGAGGAAACCTAGGAAATTATTTTCACAGAAAAAATAAGAAAAAGACTCCTTGAAAAAGATAGGCTAATCCGAATGCCTTCTTCATCTTATGATCATCGCTGCCAATGAAATTTTTAACGATGAATCCTCCGCCTATCATTCCGATTCCTTGTATCGTATATAATAGGCCGATTCCTGTACTTCCTGCATGAAAAACTTCTTCAGCATAATAAGTTAAAAACTCAACTTTCGCACACAGAAATATTTAAGCATTGCTTGATATAATTAGGTATAGTGGCCAACCATTTATTCATTTGATTTTTAAAGATGTCCATGTTCAAAGAAACCTCGGCTTCCGCCAAAGTTTGGAAAAGGTCAATAAGTGATTGAAGGGCAGTAATAAAATCTATGTCTTTTACATCTTCGCAAAGGATGTAAAAAAGGTTGCCAATCGTCTTAGGATCCTCCTCTTTTCGCATTTGCCAAGCAATGAGAATATATCGTGTAAAAACAATGGTTGTATGGCTAATTAACATGTCGTAGGAACGTCCCTGGAATTCTTTCTCTAAATTTAAAAGGGATTTATTGCATTTGAAGAAGACTTCAATGTCCCAACGCATGCCGTAAATACGAATGATCTCTTCATTTTCTAATGTTGTATCTGTGCTGAGAATGGCAAGCCATTCGCTCCGTTTATTACGGTTTCGTACAAATAGAATTTTTACTGGAATTCCATTGTCTAAAGTAGCATAAACGGATCCGCGAATGTCTTTTTTACCCATGTGAGGTTTTGCCAATTTGTAAAGTTGATTCAGTGTGAAACGTTCACCATTGTAAACGTATCGCTGCTTTAATTGCTTCACCAAGCCAATGACAAATAACCCTTTGTTCGTAATCTTCTCAATTAAAGGCGCTTGTGTAAACCAGGAATCCATGAGAACATAGTCAGCTATAATCCCTTTTTCAAGCGCATGATCAAGTAAAGCTGAAGCCACGTCCGGTTTTGATTTCAGAGCTTCCTGGCGACGCTTATAGCCAGATGTTCGTTTATCAATATCGGTATTGATTTCTTGCAGGCGATTTTCCTTTTTCGGTGAACTTAGAAGAGCAAAATCAACGGGAATAAAAGTAAAACTATCGGTCCAGCCAAGGGTAAGCATTTGAAACCCTTTCAAGTACTGATGGGTAGAGTGATCAAAAACCTTAGCCAACAGTTCAACCGACTTACTACGGTTTCTTGAAAAGACAGAATCATCAATCACAAAAGCTGTGACACGATCTTTTGAAGTTAATGGTTGAAGCAGACGGATCATTTCACTGCTTAATGAAAGCAGAAACTTTCTCCAATGATAGGTTGGTGTATTTAAAAAGCGATAGACTGTATCCTTTCCGGGCAGATCCTGAGATCGTTTACTCATAAAAGCACGAAACCAGTTCTTATATTGGAAGACTAAAAGAAAAATCAGTTTGAAAACAGTAAGACAAGAATACCCGGAAAGTTTCGTAATATTCGCTTTTCTTAAATGATATCCAATATTTAATTCGGAAAATCCTTGTTTAATTTCTTTTGGTAATTGCGCAAAGTAGTCTTTATTCGTTATCATAGTGGTGACACCTTTCTTTTGGATTTGGTTTCGTCACCAATATTTTACCAAAAGAATAGGTGTCTTTCTTTATGTTTTAAAAAATGTCAAATGATAATTTTGTACTTCCCAAAACCATTTACATCAAGCATTTAAACAAGATTTTGGACTGCGAAAGCTGAGTTAAAAATAATTGATAAGCTCCGCCTATTACTCCCCATGACATGCCTACCAATATTAAAGTAAGAATGATTTTATGATGAATGATAAATTGGTATCCTTCTTTTATATCCTTATAAAAACGATTGGTTGTCTTCTTTTCAAGATTATGCGGTATTTTACTCGAATAAATAAACCATGCAGAAAGAAAAAAAGAAAAACTGTTTATTATAAATGCCGTTTGTATACTCAACAGTTCTGCAACCATTCCCCCTAAAGAAGCGCCAACGACAGACATGAATCCATTCATCGTACTGGACAACGAATTGGCAATCACTATTTGTTCTTTTTTTACTGTATATTTCACTGCTCCTTGTCTGGCAGGCTCAAATAAAGTTTGTAAAATCGATAATAAAATATTCAGTATGAAAATAATCCAAATAAATTTATAGGCGAGTAAAAAACCCAGAACAATGACTTCCCGAATGATGTCTGTATAAAACATAATCTTCTTTTTGCTGTAACGGTCAACGAAATATCCGATAAAGGGGCTCAAAATCAGCTGAGGCAATCCTTTACTGATGAACGTAAGAGCTAACAGAAAAGTAGATTTTGTTTCAGAATACACGAATCCTAATAAGGCGATCGTTTGAAACCAATCTCCCAATACACTAAAAGTTTGTCCATAAAACAATTTTTTAAATTCTTTGTTTTCTTTCAGCAAATACAAAAATGTGTTTTTAGTCTCCATATCATATCATTCCATTCACTCCAGTCGATGTGCTTTTATCATATAACAATATTCTCTTTATTGCCAAAATTACAACATTAATTGGATAGAACTATTTTCTTCCGTTCAGTGATGGACACCAGCTAAAATTTTCCAATCTGAAAATAGATTATCTAAAAAAAGTAAAAGAGAGGGAGCGATTTGACTTCGCTCCCTCTCTTGTTTCCTGCACTTTTATCAACAAGATTGTCTATTTCACTCAATAAATTATTTGGACAACCGTTTCATCAGCGCTTCTCTTTCTGCTTCAAATCCCGGTTTTCCAAGCAGCGCAAACATATTCTTTTTATAGGCTTCCACTCCCGGTTGATCGAATGGGTTCACCCCCAGCAAGTGTCCGCTGATGGCACAAGCTTTTTCAAAGAAGTACACCATTTCTCCGAAAGTGAATTCATTCATTTCGTCCAGTTCCACTACCAGGTTCGGCACTTCCCCGTCGACATGGGCCAATAAAGTCCCTTGGAACGCTTTTTTATTCACTTCATCCATAGTTTTACCGGCCAAGAAGTTTAATCCATCGATATTATCCGGATCTTCTTGGATGGTGACTTCGATTCGCGGTTTCTTCACTTGCAAGACCGTTTCGATCAGAAGGCGACGGCCTTCTTGAACGTATTGACCCATGGAATGCAAGTCCGTGGAAAAATCAACCGATGCCGGGAAAAGCGCTTTTTGATCTTTTCCTTCGCTTTCTCCAAACAGCTGTTTCCACCATTCGGATACATAATGAAGGGAAGGTTCATAATTCACCAGCAATTCGATGGCCTTTCCTTTCCGGTACAGAATGTTTCGCACCGCGGCATATTGATAGCTTTCATTGGTTAAAAGATCCGGATGATTGTATTTGCGTGCAGCCACAGCGGCTCCTTCCATCATTTGATCGATGTTCAGTCCGGCTACGGCGATCGGCAAGAGACCAACAGCGGTTAAAACCGAATATCTTCCCCCGACGTCGTCCGGAATGACAAAGGTTTCATATCCTTCTTGATCGGCCAATTTTTTCAAGGCGCCTTTTTCCTTGTCGGTGGTGACGAAAATCCGTTTTTTCGCTTCTTCTTTTCCGTATTTTTTCTCCATGTAGTCCCGGAAAATTCGGAAAGCAATCGCCGGTTCGGTCGTAGTTCCGGATTTCGAAATCACGTTGACGGAGATGTCTTTTCCTTCCAACAGCTCCAGTAAATGAGCCATATAAGTCGAACTGATATTGTAGCCGGCAAAATAAATTTGAGTCTGATCGTTCATTTGGTTATGGAAGCTATGGGACAACGCTTCAATCGCTGCCCTTGCTCCCAAGTAAGAGCCTCCGATGCCGATGACCACCAAAGCATCCGAGTGGCTTCGAATTCTCTCCGCCGCTTGTTTGATGCGCGCAAATTCGTCCCGATCATACCGGAACGGCAAGTCCACCCAGCCCAGAAAATCAGAGCCGGGTCCCTTCTTTTCATGAATCATCGTATGAGCGACTTTGACAAATTCGCTGAGATTTTCGATTTCGCTTTGTTTCATAAAGGATAATGCATTTGAGTAATCAAATGAAATGGACATAGCCTACTCCCCTTTTCTTGAAATGGTTCTCCATTGATCAGGTCAGATGTTAAAATCTTTCCTTTATCATGGTTCTTTATTTCCCGCTTGCTTTTTCCACCGCATGTCCGCCAAATTCATTGCGCAAAGCGGCGACGACTTTTCCTGTAAAGGTATCGTTTTCGAGCGAACGATATCTCATCAATAAGGACAGGGCGATAACCGGTGTGGCCGTTTGTAAATCCAGAGCCGTTTCCACCGTCCATTTTCCTTCACCGGAAGAGTGCATCACGCCTTTGATGCCGTCTAATTTTGCATCTTTCGAGAAGGCGCGTTCGGTTAATTCCATCAGCCAGGAACGAATGACGGACCCATTGTTCCATACTCTCGCGACTCTTTCATAGTCAAAATCAAAGTCGCTTTTCTCCAACACTTCAAATCCTTCTCCAATGGCGGCCATCATCCCGTATTCAATGCCGTTGTGGACCATTTTCAAGAAGTGACCGCTGCCCGGTTTGCCGGCATATAAATAGCCGTTTTCCACAGCGGTATCCCGGAAAATCGGTTCCACGATGTTCCAAGCTTCGGGATCTCCCCCTACCATATAACAAGCCCCATGGCGAGCTCCTTCCATGCCTCCGGAAGTACCGGCATCCATGAAGCGGATGCCTGCTTCTTTGAACTCGTTGTAGCGGCGAATCGACTCTTTATAGTGGGAATTCCCCGCTTCGATCACAATATCGTCTTTTTCCAAAAGCGGCTTCAGGTCGCCGAGGACGGAATCCACCACACCATGCGGCACCATGATCCAGACAATTCTTGGCTTTTCCAACGAGTCCACCAATTCTTGTAAGCTGGAAGTTCCTTGAGCGCCATATTTTTGGATTTCTTCCACCGCCTGGGGATTGACGTCATACGCCACCACTTCGTGGCGATGGTCGATTAAGTTTTGGCCTAAATTCAGCCCCATTTTTCCTAAACCGATTAATCCAATTTTCATCTAAATACCCTCCTTCACTTGTTTTCCAATCGTAGTTTCTGATTTTCTTTTCATCATGCGGGGAACCCCCCGCCTATTGGTTTTACTACCAACGAAATCCGTCCTCTGCCAATAATTGTTGAGAGGCCTCCGGCCCCATGGAACCGGAAGGATAGGAATGGAGAGGAACCAGATTTTCTTCAAAGGCTTCTAAAATCGGTTGAACCCATTTCCAAGACAACTCTACTTCTTTCCAATGAGCGAAGAACGTCGAGTCCCCAAGCAAAGCATCGAACAGCAACAGTTCATACGCTTCGGGTACATCCTTCTGATTCGCCGAAAAATCGACTTGGACCGGTTCGATTTGATCGCGGTGGACCGGATTTTTCCGATTGAGTTGGAACGAGACGCCTTCCACCGGATTGACATGAATCACTAATAAGTTTGGCTCCGCTTGTTGAGATTCAACCGTATGCGAATGTTTAAATTCAAGGACAATGCGGGTCGATTTTTCCTTCATTCTTTTTCCCGTACGGATATAAAAAGGGACTCCCCGCCAAGCATCGTTGTCAATCCATAAGCGTGTCGCCACAAACGTATCGTTCGTGGAAGAAGGCGGAATGCCCGGCTCTTCTGTATACCCTACAACAGGTTCCCCTTGAATCTCCCCCGGTCCATATTGTCCGCGAACGACGTGTTGGCGGACGTCTTCTTTCCGCAATGGACGAAGGTTTTCCAAGACCTTTCTTTTCTCCTTGCGAATGTCTTCGGCGCTAAAGCGGTTGGGCAGCTGCATGGCCGTCATCATCACCAACTGCATCATGTGATTTTGAACCATGTCTCGAATAGCGCCCGCTTGATCATAATAGCCGGCTCTTTCTTCCACTCCCACCGTTTCACTGGCCGTAATTTGGACATTGGCAATATGTTGATGGTTCCATAGCGCTTGCAGCGCCGGATTGGCAAATTTCAACGCTTCCAGGTTTTGAACCATCGACTTGCCAAGATAGTGGTCAATCCGATAAATTTCTTCTTCTTCAAAAAATCGGCTTAATTTTTCATTCAACTCTTGAGCCGATTTCAAATCGTGTCCAAACGGTTTTTCAATAATGAGGCGTTTCCACCCTTTAGTAGAACCCAATCCACTTTGTTGGATGTTTTTCGCAATCACGTCAAAAAAGGTTGGCGCAACAGAAAGATAAAACAATCGATTTTCAGGAATGTTCAATTCCTTCTCACGCCGTTGAACCAGTTCGAGCAAAACATTAAACCCTTCTGCATCGGTTACATCCAAACTGCAGTAGCGGAAGGCTTTCAAAAACTCTTCCTTTCGGGAATCATCCATAACGGGACGTCTGGAAAATGTTTTGATTGAATCCTCCACCAGCGCTTGAAAATATTCATCCGTCCAATCTCTTCGACCAACACCAATGACGGAAAAGGAATCTGGCATTTTTTGATCGAGAAATAAATTATATAAAGCAGGGAATATTTTTCTTTTCGCTAAATCCCCTGACGCTCCAAACAAGACCAAGCTCATAGAATTCATTTATATCCCTCCTGATCAAACAGACTCTAAAACGTTGGATCCCCTTGCTTTGAAAACAGGCGATTTCATTTTTTCCATACTTGACCAGATAGCAAGACCAAATCTCTGATGAATTGGATCTTTTTTCCATTTCGGTCATTTCTCTCACATCCGACATCTAAACTTTCGTGAGAATGTATACGAGTTAGTTTTCTCTTTCATATACAAACGATGCCTATTCAAAATAAATTCTGCCTTCCAACGCCTTAGAGATAGAAAGAACATGCTTTCATGCATGCTTCATTGTTTCAGCAATGGTAAGTATAATACGTATCGATCGAATTTGTAAGTACGCACTTTTTAATCATATAGTTACAAAAATAATATATAGTGTAAATAAAAATACCTACTCATCTTTATAAAAGGTAATGTATAAGACCCAAATGGATTCCAAAGCTAGCGGCTTTTAAAGTATGAAGCCCGATTTTCGAAAGGAACATTTCTAAACAAAAAAGGCCACGAACAACAACATTTACAAGAAAAGTTGTTGTTCGTGGCTTTTTCATATCTATATTTTTTTCATCCTGTTTTAGAATGAACTTTATTTATTAACGACTTCTTTTGTTTCTGTTGTTTCTGGATGTTGGCCAAGAACCGTTTCCATATAATTTTTTCCCCATTGATACATGGACTCAAGAATCGGCATCAAGCTCTTTCCATACTCTGTCAAAGAGTATTCTACTTTCGGCGGAACAACAGGATAAACTTCGCGATGAACGATAAGGTCTTCTTCCAGCTCACGCAATTGGTTCACCAGCATTCTTTGTGTAATACCAGGCATAAGAGCTTTTAGTTCGCTAAATCGCTTAGTTCCCTCTCTGCCTAAATGCCATAAAATCAGCATTTTCCACTTTCCGCCGATGACTGCGAGCGTTAATTCTTTTTCACAAAGGAGTGAAAAAAGAATGGAATTACAATTAGCATTAGATTTAGTTGACATTCCAGAAGCAATAGAAATAGTAAAAGAAGTTGAGGAATATATTGATATTGTCGAAATCGGTACTCCGGTTGTAAAAATTTGGGGGCTTGAAGCCGTTAAACAAATGAAAGAAGCATTCCCAAATCTAAGAGTATTAGCTGATTTAAAAACAATGGATGCCGCTGCGTATGAAGTGATGAAAGCATCCGAAGCCGGCGCCGATATCGTGACCGTTCTTGCAGCTGCTGAAGATTTAACCATCAAGGGCGCTGTAGAAGAAGCGAAAAAACAAGGCAAACAAGTCCTTGTTGACATGATCGCCGTAAAAAATTTAGAAGAACGTGCAAAAGAAATCGATGCTATGGGCGTAGATTACATTTGCGTTCATACCGGCTACGATCTTCAAGCAGTAGGTAAAAACTCTTTTGAAGATCTTAAGAAAATTAAAGCTGTCGTTAAAAATGCAAAAACAGCTATTGCCGGCGGTATCAAATTAGAAACACTGCCAGAAGCTATTAAAGCACAACCAGATCTTGTCATTGTCGGCGGCGGTATCGCTGGACAAAAAGATAAAAAAGCTGTAGCAGCTAAAATGAAAGAAATGTTACAACAAGGTTGAGGCCTATGAAGACGACTCAATATTTAGGTGAAATCTTAAAAGAGTTAAGTCGTACGGTTGATCTCATTTCGGATGAAGAAGCAGAAAAATTGGTAGATAAAATTCTCGAATCCAAGAAAATTTTCGTAGCCGGCGCCGGCCGATCAGGATTTATGGCGAAATCTTTTGCCATGCGAATGATGCACATGGGATTAGATGCCTATGTCATAGGCGAAACCGTCACTCCCAACTATGAAAAAGAAGACCTTTTAATTATTGGATCGGGTTCGGGAGAAACGAAAAGCCTAGTTTCCATGGCAGAAAAAGCCAAAAAAATCGGCGGAAGCATAGCAGCAGCCACCATTTTCCCCGAATCGACCATTGGTCAACTGGCGGATATTACTGTAAAGTTACCCGGATCACCAAAAGATCAATCGGATAACGATTACAAAACCATACAACCAATGGGGTCGCTTTTCGAACAAACATTGTTATTGTTTTATGACGCCATCATCTTGAGAGTCATGGAGAAAAAAGGATTGGATTCCAATACGATGTTTGGAAGACATGCTAATTTAGAATAGAGTTTCCTCTCTCGAACTTTTAGAGACCGTAAATGGTTCTTGGAACGATTTGCGGTCTCTTTTTGTAGAATAGTTTTCATATTTTATTCTTATAATGAAGCGATCCTCCTTCCCTCCCTTTCCCCTTTTTTCTCTTTAGAGGAAGAATGATAAGAAGAAGCACGCATTTTTATTCTAAAAACGGAGTTAAATAGGTTGTATCAACTGATATTTCCATTATAAAATAAAAGAAAATTTATAATTTTTTGTTTTATTTTTAAAAATGTGATATAGTATAAATGAAAAAGAAATTCTGTGTTATATATCAGGTATGATGATCATCAATCGTTGAAGCGGCAAAAAATCCGACGATCCGCTTCTATGAAAACCGGCATCGTGGCATCATCAGCAAATCTACCTGATTGGAAACGGCCGAAACTATAAAAATAGGAGATGCTAAGAGCAGAGATCAATAGGAATTTTCAAGAAGTCCCATAGGGATTTCAACTTTTTGAAAGGAATCTTTTTTCTATTAGACCGGAATTCTATTAGATTAGAAAATCTTTGCTTTAAGAGAAATTTTTAAAACAGACTTTTTGAAAGCGTTTAATAAGCTAGGATTAAATCTTGACACTGCGAAAACTAACTCTTTCTTCGCAATATCAGTTCATATTCATGTGAGCTTGTTTGTATATGTCAGCAAAGATTCACACTGTCACATCCTATGATTCGAGGCATAAACTAATAAAAAAATTGCAGATGGGCAAATCCATCACACTACCCAGAGATGAGAGGACCATAGAATACAGAATATTCTGAAGGAGTGAAATAATTTGGAATTTCGTCCTGGATTAGAAGGCATTATTGCTGCTGAAACCGGAATTTCATTTCTTGATGTGGAAAATGAAGAGATTGTTGTTCGCGGGTATGATTTGATCGAGTTGGCAGAAAACAAGACGTATCTTGATGTTGCTTACTTATTAATTGAAGAAAAGCTTCCTTCTGATCAAGAAAGAGCTCGTTTTGAATCGGAAATTAAATCAAACAGCGATCTTCCAAAAGAGCTGATTGAAATATTGTCGCTCCTCCCTAAAACGACGCACCCAATGGATGCTCTTAGAACCGGCATCTCGGTTTTATCCGGCTTTGATTCTCTTATCGACGATCGAAGCGAATCCGCCAATAAACAAAAAACGATCAAGCTGCTTGGCCAAATACCGACCATTGTCGCAAGCAGTTATCGATTAATGAACAATCAACAAGTAGTTCCAAGCGATCCGAAGCTTTCCTACACGGCGAATTTCCTTTACATTCTCACAGGAAAAAAACCGACGGAACTGGAGGCGAAAATTTTTGATCGCTCGCTCGTAGCCTATATCGAACATGAAATGCCGAATTCCACTTTTACAGCCAGAGTCATCTCTTCCACATATTCTGATTTATATGGCGCACTGACAGGAGCCGTTTCCTCTTTAAAAGGGCACCTTCACGGCGGAGCCAACGAAGCCGTTATGTATATGCTGGAAGAAGCCGGAACGAAAGAAAACTATGAGAATCTTCTCCATCGTAAATTAGCGAATAAAGAGCGGATTATGGGATTTGGCCACCGGGTCTACATGAAAAAAATGGATCCACGGGCATTGTTGATGAAAAAAGCGCTTCAATCATTAAGCGAGGCACGCGGAGATACGCGTCTGTTGGAAATGTGTGAAGCGGGCGAAAAAATTATGCGGGAAGAAAAAGGTCTGTATCCTAATCTGGACTATTATGCCGCTCCCGTCTATTACATGCTGAATATTCCGATTGAACTTTACACACCTATTTTCTTTGCCGCCCGAACAGCGGGGCTATGTGCTCATGTAATCGAACAGCATAACAACAACCGTCTGTTCCGGCCACGCGTCAAGTATGTCGGCGAGCGCCATCTGCAAACGAACTGATCCTAAACAGATTTATACGCTCACCAGTAGAGGAATTTGGGCAGAAATTCCTCTCCTTTAATTATATCATTTTACTTTAGAAAGGAAGAGGCCGATGGGTGAAGTTTTAGTAAAAAATAATGAAAAACAACAAGTGGATCCTTTGCTCAATGAAATTGCGGATTACGTATTGGATAAAGAAATTAAAAGCAATGAGGCTTTCGAAACCGCTCGCTATGTGCTCATAGACACGCTCGGCTGCGGAATTCTTGCTCTTCGCTACCCGGAATGCACCAAACTTTTGGGGCCTATCGTTCCAGGTACGATTGTTCCAAACGGATCTCGTGTTCCGGGGACATCATACGTGTTGGATCCGGTACAAGGTGCGTTTAACATCGGCTGTATGATTCGCTGGCTTGATTATAATGACACATGGCTTGCAGCAGAATGGGGACATCCTTCCGATAACTTAGGCGGTATTTTAGCAGTTGCTGATTACATCAGCCGCTCGAACGTTGCCCAAGGAAAAGAACCGTTAAAAATGCGCGCCGTGCTGGAAGCCATGATCAAAGCTCATGAAATTCAAGGAGTGCTCGCTCTTGAAAACAGTCTGAACCGCGTTGGTCTCGACCATGTTTTATTTGTCAAAGTCGCTTCGACAGCCGTTGTCACAAAGCTTCTCGGAGGAAAAAGGGAAGAAATCATTAACGCCCTTTCCAATGCCTGGATCGACAATTCGAGCTTACGTACATATCGTCATGCTCCTAATACGGGTTCACGCAAGTCATGGGCTGCCGGTGATGCAACAAGCCGTGCCGTTCGCCTGGCGCTGATGTCCTTAAAAGGAGAAATGGGCTATCCAACGGCTCTGTCCGCTCCAAACTGGGGATTTGAGGATGTTTTGTTCCGTGGACAAAAACTGAAGCTTGTTCGCCCATTTGAATCGTATGTCATGGAAAACGTACTGTTTAAAATTTCTTATCCTGCAGAATTCCATGCTCAAACTGCTGTTGAATGCGCAATTGAACTTCATCCCGAAGTAAAAGATCGATTAGACGAGATTGAAGAAGTGACGATTACGACACATGAATCCGCCATCCGTATTATCGATAAAACCGGACCACTTCACAATCCGGCCGATCGCGATCACTGCATCCAGTATATCACTGCTGTCGGCCTCATTTACGGCGACTTAACGGCTGATCATTATGAAGACGAAATCGCATCAGACCCAAGAATCGATGCACTTCGTGAAAAAATGACCGTCGTGGAAAACAAACAATACAGCAAAGACTATCTCGATCCGGAAAAACGTTCCATCGCGAACGCTGTTCAAATTCGCTTTAAAGACGGAACGGAAACGCGTCAAGTCGTTCGGGAGTACCCAATCGGCCACCGCTTCCGCAGAGAAGAAGCCATACCGAAACTATTGAAAAAATACGAAAGCAACCTGGAAACCCGGTTCACAGACAAACAAATCAATCGTATTCTGGAAGTTTCTACGGATCAAGAACGCCTTGAAACAATGAATGTTCATGAATTCGTCGATCTATTCGTCCTTTAACACGTTTCAAAAGGAGTCTCCTGCTTTCATCCCCAAAATGAAAGCAGGAGATGAATCAGGCTTTTCGAAACTCAAGACACCTCCCGAACCAGAATGGCGATTTGAATATGGCCTTCATGGTGTCATAAAACTCCCGCTTCAAATGAAACACCGTGGAGGGTGATTTGTTATTTCATACTAACTAATTGCAAGCAATGGATATGAATTCAAACAAACGAATGGTCTTAATCATTGAAAGAAGGTGGTTTTATGGTTTGGGTTGTTGAACACGAATCAACACAAGAAGAGTTGGCAGAACGGTTTCGAACTTTAATGAACGCTCCTGACATTTTGCAAATTCCCGGGGCGCACGATGGAATGGCAGCCCTTATAGCCAGAAGGGTCGGTTTTCAAGCCCTTTATTTATCCGGCGGAGCCTTTACGGCAAGCCAAGGGCTGCCTGATCTGGGCATCGTGACATCTGAAGAAGTGGCTCGCCGTGCCCGTGAACTCGTTCGAGCAGCCAATCTGCCTGTTCTCGTAGACATTGATACCGGATTTGGCGGTGTCCTCAATGTAGCCCGAACGGCTCGTGAAATGGTCGAAGCTCGCGTGGCGGCCGTTCAAATCGAAGATCAGGAACTTCCTAAAAAATGCGGTCATTTAAATGGAAAAAAACTTGTATCCGATGAGGAAATGATGCAAAAAATTCAGGCCATTAAACAAGTGGCACCGTCTCTTGTGATCGTCGCGCGAACGGACGCTTATGCCGTGGAAGGACTCGACCGAGCGATCGAACGGGCGCAGCGATATGTAGAAGCAGGAGCAGATGCCATTTTTCCGGAAGCTCTTACGAAGAAAGAAGAGTTTTTGAAGATGAAGCAAGCCGTTTCGGTCCCGCTTCTTGCCAATATGACAGAGTTCGGGCGTACACCTTATTATACGGCTGAAGAATTTGCGTCTTTCGGCTATGCGATGGTCATTTATCCTGTTACTTCGCTTCGCGTGGCAGCAAAGGCCTATGAGCGGGTTTTCCAAACCATTCTCGAAACCGGCACGCAAAAAAGCGAACTGGACAATATGCAAACGCGAAAAGAATTGTATGAAACAATTCATTATTATGATTTTGAAGAACTCGATCAAACCATTGCCAAAACGGTTCTTCCGGATGAACAGCCTTTACCGGACGATTGATCGATTCATCCCCTGCCACGTACAATTCTTTTCAACGTGGATGGAAAAGTTCTGAATCTTTCAATCATCCAATGATTTGTTTTCTTTCGTTGTCATGAAATCGAGTAGGAGGGAGCGATTAACTCCCGTCCTCTCACACCACCGTACGTACGGTTCCGTATACGGCGGTTCAATTAAGATAATGGACGCAAGTCTTTATAACTTCCGTGAATAGCTGTTCTCTTTATGCCAGTGGTCACTCCACCCTCCAAGAGGTCTCCCACGGGATTCACCGCTTCCTCCCTCAAGTGAGGTACTACGTTTTCTGTGTTCATCATGACTCACTGAATACCAAGGGCTATTCTCTCTTAATTGTTCGGTCCTTCTTAGTTGTTCTAGACCAACTAATACTATGACCTCTGCTGACTTCTGACGGTTCAGCTACTTATCACTAAGTAGGTTATGAAGAGTACTTCACATATCCGCCAGACCTCCCCGGGTAAGTACATGCACTTTCACACCATCTATCCGCCTCATTTACTCGATATGACCTTCGACAGAAAGAGCTTTGTTTTGTTATGCAAACTCACTCCATCATACCTAGCCTTATATGAGGTTCGTGTTCCTCGGACCGGTGTTTTGCCTCCAGCTTCCTTCAGATTCCGCGTCACCACGGACACCCTTGCTCTTGGCTAACCTCTACTTCTGTCTTCGGGGTTCGGGACTTACACCCTATAGTTCATGTACATGCCGGGCGCACATAAAGAGAAGCAGTTGACCATGCCGCTGCTTCTCTTTATTAAACATGACGAGTGCATAAGATTCACTAACGAATAACCTCTTTTTCAAATGTACAAGCATTCGAATCTTTTAATATCCTTTTTTACATCAAGAAATCTATTCTTCCCATTTTGTGAAAATCCCTTCTTCGTTTCATTTTGAACCATCTTCTTATTCTCCGTCCGTATCCAACAAGACAAGTTGGACTCAAAAGAAATGAATTTTAGCCCAATCAAAGGAAAAGTATAAGCCGTACATTGGGGGATTTAGAATGATGATACATAAATTTGTTATGCCGGAAGTGATTTTTGGAAATCATTCCATTCATCAAGTCGGCGAAAGCTGTCTTAGGCTTGGCGCCACAAACGTATTCATTGTCAGTGATCCGGGTGTCATGGAAGCCGGTTGGCTGGAAGTTGTGATAAAGAGCTGCAAACAAGCCGGGCTGAAATACTCCACATTTTATGATGTCACGGTGAATCCAAAAGATAAGGAAGTTGAAAATGGCGCTGCCCTGTATGTCGATAATGAATGCGACGCCATTATCGGAATAGGCGGCGGAAGTTCCATCGATGTAGCAAAAGCGATTGCGATCCTTGTCGCCAACGGCGGTCATATTCACGATTATGAAGGAGTCGATAAAATCCAAAAACCCCTCCCCCCACAAGTGATGGTTCCTACAACGGCCGGTTCCGGTTCAGAAGTATCGCAGTTTTCGATCATATTAGATACAAAAGGACAAAAAAAGATGACCATCGTATCGAAATCTCTCGTTCCGGATATTGCGATTGTCGATCCTGAAACATTAACAACAAAAAACGCCCATTTGACAGCTTCCACCGGTTTAGACGTCTTATCCCACGGAATTGAAGCGTATGTCAGTTTAGCATCGACACCTTTAACAGATGTTCAAGCGAAAAATGCCATTACGTTAGTGGCCCAATATTTGCGCCCTTCGGTTGCATCCAAACTCAATATGGAAGCGAAAACCAATATGGCGATGGCCAGTTTACAAGCGGGCCTCTCTTTTTCCAACGCTATTTTGGGAGCTGTACATGCGATGTCCCATGCCATCGGCGGGCGGTTTCCGGTGCATCACGGCGATGTCAATTCCGTTCTGTTGCCCCATGTGATGGAATACAATTTGATCGCCAATCCGAAGAAATTTGCCGATATTGCTTCATTTCTTGGGATCGACACCCGTGGCCTCACCTATATGGAAGCAGGAAAAAAAGCCATTGACTATGTTAAAGAATTAGCCATTGATATCGGAGCTCCTCAAAAATTGTCGGAAATGGGGATAGAAAAAGAAACGATACAAGAAATGAGTCAAATTGCCTTAAATGACGCCTGCATGATCACAAACCCGAGAGACATAACCATTGAGGATATTGAAGAATTATTCAGAAAGGCTTGGTGACTCATGAAGATACACGATCAGAAGAAAATGATGAGTCTCTTAACGGGGGTCCAGTCTTCCAAAAAAAGTTATTATACCGAATTAAAAAAAATGGTCACGGAATTAAAAAAGAAAAATACGCAGCTAGAAATCATAAACGAAGTGACCAAAAGTTTTAATATCGATATGTCCATGGATGAATTAATGAAAAACCTTTTTGATAAATTAAATCAAATTTTCCCGTGCGAAAGAATCAGCTTATCTTTATATAAACATCAAGAATTAATGATAAGCAATGCTTACCCGGCGCAGTCCTTATATTTCCCGATCGGTTTTTCTCTGCCGAAGGAAAACTCGCTCTATTGGAACGTCATTCAATCCCTGCAAATGACTTTTTACCAAGTCCGGAATAAAAAGGATTCTTTTATTGAAAACAAAGTGTACGAATCATTAGGAATTCAAAGTGTTTTATTAATTCCCTTAACGAGTAAAGAAAAAATCATTGGTCTTTTAAGCGTCGGAAGCAAAAGCACCCTCCAATATGAGAAAGATGATCTTTCCTTTTTTCAACAACTGGGTGATCAATTAGCTGTTTGTATAGAAAATGCCCAGCTTTATCAAGAAGTGCTCACGAGTAAAAAAGAATGGGAAGAAACGTTCCGGGCTGTTTCCGAAATGATACTGGTCGTTGACTTACACGGAAATCTTCTGAATTATAATGACTCGGCACAAGAATTCTTTTCATTGCCTGCGCAGAAAAAAACGAACGAAAACATCCATTCGCTATTATCCATGGATATTCATGACAGCCCGATATTGGAAAGTCTTCAAACGAAAAAACCCGTTCACAGGCAAATTCATATTCAACAGCGTGTATGTGAACTCCATTCCTACCCGATATTTAATGAAAGCCAAAACATGTATGCCATCATTGTTTATATCAATGACATCACAGAAAAATCCCGGATTGAGGCTCAATTAGTTCAATCAGGGAAGCTTGCGGCCATTGGCGAAATGGCGGCAGGAATTGCCCACGAGCTTAACAACCCATTAACCGCCATCTTAGGAAACGCCCAACTATTATTAAGATCGGTATCAAAGGAAAATCGCTCCTATCAACTGTTGACCGATATTTTTACATGCGGTAAACGATGCAAAACCATTATTCAAAATTTATTGACGTTCTCAAGACAAGATGAATATAGGTTTGAAGATTGTTCCATCAATGAAGCAGTCGAGCAAGTATTAGGATTAGTCGGTTACCAGATTCGCAAACAAAATATCCTGATCCAAAAAACGCTGGATGACTCCATTGGCACTGTTGAAGGAAACGCACAACAAATCGGACAAATCATTTTAAATCTGTTAATCAATGCAAAAGATGCTTTAGAAGAGACCGATGTGCCGAAAAAAGTGATTAAGATCCGCACATCGACGGTCAAAGAAAAAGGGAAACAATGGGTTCTTCTTTCGGTCGCAGATAACGGCAAAGGAATAAGCAAACAGCATTTACAAGAAATTTTCAATCCATTTTTTACGACAAAACGGCCCGGAAAAGGAACAGGACTTGGTCTTTCCGTCAGTTTAGGGATCGCAGAAGCTCACGGTGGAACAATTGAGGTAAAAAGTGAACTCGGAAAAGGAAGCCAATTCCTTTTAAAGCTGCCTGCCAAACATTAAAAAGATCATTCGGGGGTTGGAAGATATGGCCAATATTCTTGTCATTGACGATGAAACGGAAGTCGGTACATTCTTTTTGCATTTTCTTGAGGAAAAAGGATTTCACGTAAAGATTGGATACAACGGGAAAGATTTTCGACGTCTCCTCCAAGAACAAGCATTTGATTTGGCTTTCATCGATGTAAAATTGCCTGATGCCAACGGTTTAGATTTATTAAAACAGATGAAAAAAACGACCCCTTCTTGCCAAGTGATAGTCATGACCGGCTACAGTACGGTGAAAACAGCGATCGAAGCGATTAAAAACGGAGCCAGCGATTATATCGAGAAACCGTTTGACGATCTTGACCAATTGGAAACATTAATCGAAGAATTATTGAACACCCGGTCCACATCGTCTGATCACGACATGTATAAGTTGTCAGAATCGCTAGGCTTTATAATAGGAAAAAACAAAGAAATGAATGATTTGGTGAAGCTAGCCTACAAAATTGCCAAGAAAAATGTCAACGTGCTGATAGAAGGAGAAACCGGAACCGGAAAAGAAGTGTTAGCGCATTTTATCCACAGCGCCAGCATGCGTTCTGACCAACCATTTATCGGAATCAACTGCGGAGCGATTTCAGAAACCCTTCTGGAAAGCGAATTGTTTGGACATGAAAAAGGAGCCTTCACAGGAGCCGTAAAAGAGAAAAAAGGAATTTTTGAAATTGCGAACAAAGGCACTTTATTTCTGGACGAAATTGGAGAGGCTTCTCTTTCGACTCAAGTAAAACTTTTGCGGGTGTTAGAAACAGGAGAGTATTTTCGAGTAGGAGGGGAAACGATACGCAGGACCAATACGCGAATCCTCGCTGCTTCCCATGTCAATCTGGCTCAAGCGGTAGCCGAAAAAACATTTCGCGAAGACTTATTGTATCGTTTAGACGTGGTCAAATTATCCTTGCCTCCGTTGAGAAAAAGGATAGAAGATCTTCCCCTTCTCATAGAGTTCTTCTTACAAAAATTACAAACCCATCTTACTTTTTCTGAAGATACCATCGAACAAATGAAACAATATCATTGGCCGGGAAATATCCGTGAACTTCTGAATGTGATCAAAAGAACGGTCACATTGGCAGAAGGCGAAACCACGATCATTACTCCGAATTATTTGCCGGAAAAAATGAAAATGACAAACGATTCGCCGCAGATCAAATTATTGAATGAAAAAAAGGATCATGATGACGAGGCCGACCTTGAAGTATATTTAAACGAATGGACAAACTATATTCTGGAACTATGGAAAAACAACCGTGAAGTGGATTTGGAACAGGTGCTATCGTTAGTAAAAGAATTAGAATGGCAAATTGGTCGATCTTTCGTCATGAAAACATTAAAACAAACTGTCGGAAATCGAAAAAAAGCGGCAGAACAACTGAATATCTCGGTTCGAAAACTTCGCTATTTATTAAAAGAAAAAGGAGTTCATTCTGTTCAATAGATTCATATAAAGGTCCAGCGTTGAATAAGATTTCACAAGTTCTTTCAGGCACGCTTTTGAACAGATCGGTAACACGTCTAACGGCGTCTTCCGCCGTGGTCCTTCCCTTTTATCACGCAGGGAGCGATCCGTGGTATGTACTCGCTCCCTGCCATTCAGAAGATGACAAATTAGTTGGCTTCCCCAATTTTTAATACGATCCGTCCGTTAATTTGCCCTTTTTCCATTTTCTCAAATACTTCATTAATATCCTCTAACGGTGCCGTTTCGACAATGGGGCGAACTTTTCCGCGTGCAGCGAAATCTAAAGCTTCTTGCATATCTTTTCTTGTTCCGACAATCGAACCTCTTACCGTTACCCCGTTTAAAACGGTATCAAAAATCGGAATCGGCAATTCATCATTTGGCAATCCAACGACGACGAGAGTACCGCCTCGTTTTACGGATTGGTAAGCTTGTTCAAACGCTTTCCGGTTGACTGCCACGCTGACGGCCGCATGCACTCCGCCTAATTTTTCCCGAATCGTTTCGACCGGATCTTCTTTTAATCCATTGATCGCAATATCGGCCCCTAACTTTTTAGCCAATGCCGATTTTTCATCGCTAATATCCACAGCTACAACATTCAATCCCATCGCTTTGGCATATTGCAGCGCAATGTGGCCTAATCCTCCGATGCCGTATATCGCAACCCATTCCCCTGGTTTCGCGTTGGAAACCTTTAACGCTTTATACGTCGTCACTCCCGCACATAAAATCGGCGCCACTTCCACAGGATCCAAATGTTCCGGAATTTTCGCCACGTAGTCAGCAGGAGCTTTACAATACTCTGCATAACCACCGTCTACAGAATATCCGCCGTTCAATTGATGAGGACACAGAGTTTCTTGTCCGGTTAAACAATATTCACATTCCCCACATGCAGAATAAAGCCAAGGAATGCCGACGCGATCTCCCACTTTGATCGATCGAACTCCTTCACCGACTTCTACCACAATCCCTACTCCTTCATGCCCCGGTATTAAAGGAAGCTTCGGCTTTACCGGCCAGTCTCCGTGAGCCGCATGAAGATCCGTATGACATACACCGCACGCTTCAATTTTCACAAGCACTTCCCCATACTCTAATGTTGGTTTCTCCACATCTTTAATTTCCAATTTTTGTTTAAATGAATTCACAACAGCCGCTTTCATTTTCCCCTCTCCCCTTTCAATATGTTTCATCCATAGTCATGCAAAAAACGTGCCAACTGAAAAGATTGCTCCCCTCCATCTCCCTTTTTGTTTTTGTACCAAAATTTCGGCAAGATTGATCGAATATTTGTCATTTTTATCGTGAATTTGTCATCACCATAGAAAATCTATTCCTATCACTGCCCCAACCTCTTCTCCGTTTTTGCATTTGATCAAAAGAAAAAGAGAGCCGATCCATTTTCCTGGCCTCTTGCTCTCTTTTCTTTGATCCTATTTAACTAGTGAAGCTGATTTTAATAAGGCTAAAGAATACTGTCCATTATTGCACCATCGCCAAATGAGACCTGCTGAAAAAATGGCATCCTGCCATTCGACCCCTAGTGTGAATACTAGAAAATAAAACTTTTAACTACTTGCGTTTCGCGGCCCCCTTCTCGTAGAGGAATTTTTTCAACTCATGTTTCTGAATTTTACCGACGGAGGTTCTCGGAAACTCGTCGACAAAATGAATGGCTTCCGGAACTTTAAATTTGGCGAGCTTTTGTTTACAAACATCGATTATTTCTTGCTCGAAAAGATCGTATCCATCTTTTGCAATCACGAAAGCATGGATGGCTTCATCTCTTATTTCGTCAGGAACGCCAATAACAGCGCTTTCAAAAACACCTTCACATTGATTGATCACCTCTTCCACTTCACCGGCTGCTATATTTTCACCGGCACGCCTGATCATATCTTTTTGACGATCCACGAAGTAAAAAAATCCATCGTTGGGATCTTTCCGTGCGACATCGCCGGTATAGAGCCATCCGTCTTTTATGGTGCTGCTTGTCGCCTCTTCATTATGAAAATAGCCTTTCATGATGGTCCTCCCCGGAATTCCGTTCACGATGATTTGCCCCGCTTCGCCGTCTTTTACTTCATGACCGTTTTCGTCGACCAGCTTGACTCGATAACCGATCGTCGGTCGTCCCATGCTGCTGTTATTGTAATAGCCGTCCAACGGATTAATGAGCGGGGTGCCGACGGTTTCCGTCATCCCGTATAATTGCCGCAAAGATACACGGTATCGTTGTTCAAACTCACGGAGTTGTTCCCTTGTGATAGACTGTGCGAAAATAATCAGCCGCAATGAATGTTCAGCATCCGCAGACCGATAAGGCTTCTTTAAAATCATTTTTAAAGGGGCGGCAAACAACGATCCGACCGTTGCCCGCAATCGTTTCGCTTGTTGAAAGTAGCGGGAGGCGCTGAATCGTTCTGCTATCGCGATACTGGCTCCAACCGTCAATGCCGGCATCGCTAAGTAATATTGCCCATTCCCGTGGAACATCGGCAATACGATGAACACGCGGTCATCCGGGGACATCCTCAGTGTTTTGGACATGATTTCTCCCACGTAGATATAATTGGCATGAGTAAGCAAAACCCCTTTCGGTTTGGATGTCGTACCCGACGTATATAAAATGGAAGCAATGTCATCGCTCGATAAACGAGGAAAGGCAGTCAGTGGTTCTGTGTCATGGATGATGTTTTGAAGGCTCACTCCGTAGTCGTGCTCTTCGCTCCTTGCCAAAAACAAGCCGTTCAATTGATCTCGGAATCTCGTAAACTTATGGACATACTCTTTTTCCGTAATCACCAGTTTCGTTTCGGAATGTTCGAGCAAATAAGCCATTTCTTCAGCTGTCGATAAAACATTGGTAGGAACCATCACCGCTCCGATGGAAGTGACCGAAAACCAAGAAATCATAAAGTCGATTCCATTTGGCAGGTGAAGAAGTACTTTATTTCCTTTTTGAATGCCATACTGCTGCAAAGCACGGGCCAGACGACGGACTTTATCGAGAAACTCTTCATAAGTAAGCGAGCTGGTCTGCTCTTGTTGATCCTCAAACACAACAAACGTTTTCTTTGGATAAAGAGTGGCCATTTCCTTTAGTAATTGCGGAATGGTCCTGTTTCCAATAATGTCGGTCATACCCATTTCCCCTTTCTCAACAGCTTTCGCCTTTGTCGTCTCACCAACCATTACGAAAAGTTCTTTACTAAATTCTACGTCATTAGCTGACTTCCATTCCCGAAGATCACAGTCGAAAATCTATTTTCTTCATACGAATCTTTTTCCGCGAGATCTTCTCAGTTGTTCCTATTCCATCGATTGTTTCACCTCCAAACTTCACCGTTTTTATCATTTACCCTCAATATGCAATTGGCATACCAAAGCGGTTTTTGATAGAACATGATTGAAAAGATATTTTCATGCGGAATAAGCCCCCTTTTTAGTCGCAAGAAAAAGGGGCTTGAATTCCTCATATGCAAAATCTTTCATTGCTATTTCATCAAAAATGATTAGATCCTATCCACTTAACGCTGTCTTTCTTCTCTTCATTCACCAACAGCTGGAATACGTCCGGTCTTGAGTAATGCCCAACGACATCAAAATCAAATTGACTATAGGCGATCTCACGCAAATCAAGATCGGCGATTAAAATATCTTCTTTTCCATAGACAGGTTCATGAATATAGTTTCCAAGCGGTCCGACAATGGCGCTTCCGCCGATGCACATTTCATGTGGCGAAGACTCCAGCTCTTCATAGCACGCTAAATCCGTCGGGTACATATCCTTCGTCACATACTGATTGCAAGATAACACAAAACATCTTCCTTCAGCGGCAATATGACGAATCGTAGACTGCCACAGTTCTCTTGCATCCGCTGTCGGAGCAATATAAATTTGAACTCCTTTTGCATACATGGCCGTTCTCGCCAACGGCATATAATTTTCCCAACAAATTAATGCACCCATTCTTCCATAGGGCGTATCAATTACTGGCAGCGTGCTTCCATCCCCCTCTCCCCAAATAATGCGTTCAGAGGCAGTCGGTTTCATCTTCCGATGTTTTCCAAGCAAAGAGCCGTCCGGTCCGAAAAATAAAACCGTGCAGTATAAAGTTCCTCTACTAAATTCATGATCTCTTTCAATAACGCCGATCACAAGATACACTCCTGCCTTACGAGCCGCTTCTCCCAACCGTTCTGTCGTTTCACTGGGCACTGGTACAGAATTTTCCCAGTAGCGAAGCCAATCTTTTCGTCCTTCCGGTGAACGGCCGCCGACGCTCGTTCCAAAAGTCAGTCCTCTAGGATACGCCGGAATGAAAGCTTCCGGAAACACTACGATGCCAGCTCCTTTTTCCGCAGCCTCCTGAATCAACGAAATCGCTTTTTCCGTAGTAGCATCCCGATCCATGATCACAGAAGCCGCTTGTACAACCGCAACACGTACATTTGTATATTGATTTGTCATTTCCATACCTCCTGAACCAAATATAATATAATTATGAATCTTCAGAAAATAAATCACAAGCTATAAGAATATCTATCCACAAAGCGCAGTTATTCCTCCTTCTTCTCTCATATCCTAATTATACTTTGATAAACGGCAGGCCCCTATCTTTAATCAATCAAAATCCAGAAAGCCAGAATGACGAAGTCCATGGCTGCCGAAACCATAGGTGTTCGGATAAAAAAGAATCTCTTTACACTGGTGAAAGTTTAACAGTGCTCTCATTAGATCCTTCCTCTTTGTTCATTGGATGAAACAGAACAGTTACATTCTTTTCTTGACGGCTTGGTCCAATAGCCTCTCACCAGTCATTATTTTCATATGATATAATAGGGAAATAAAACCAGTCACTAGGAGCTTAGCAATGAACAAAACAGAAAACGGAATATCCAGTCTAAAAAAAGAAGAAAGGTACCACCGGCAAGAATCATTGAAATTCCTTGCCGTCATCTTATGGGGATTGTTCTTAGGCATCCATACATGGACCGAAAATTTGGAAGCGTTGCTGCGATTTCAAACCATTAAATTTGAATGGCATTCGTCCCCCGATTTTTTACAATTCTTTAACTTTTATGATATCCAGCTGATTCACCCCCATTGGTTTTGGATAAAACTTGGACACTTTACCGGCTTTGCCATCATGGATGTCCTTCTGTATATCTGGCTGAAAGATCATAAGCAGTCTATCTTGATTTCGGTCGCTTTTGCGTTCACCACCGAAATCTTGCAGCTTTTTTTCGGACGAGACGGCCGTTTATATGATCTACTGATTGATTCGTTCGGCGTATTAACCGTCTATTATCTTTTGAAGAAATCCACCATTTTTCAAAAAATCATCAGCCATTTTCTTTGATACTCTCTGATACAAAGGAGAGATTGTTAGAATAAAAAAGAAGGTACGTATACACGTTACCTTCAAATAGACAGTTACCAAACTAGTTCTTTTTTTCTGTATCACAGTGGACCAAACCTGTTCATTTCTCTTGAAAATCAAGAGAATCTAAAATTCAGATTTTCGTACCGCTAAAAAACACGGTTTTATGTAAGCTCTTTATACGTTCTCTCTTATTTTTACTCAATACTAGTTCCCTTTTCGATACTGGACTGCGGTTTTCGCTTCCAGTATTTTTATATGCTTTATACTCCGCGTGAACGAATGGAACCCTCTGAATTTATTTTAATGACGCCTTGTCCGTATATAAAAACGGATAAACAATAAAACAATGAATGCTCCGGCTGCATCGATCAGTACATCGGAAAATAAAGCCGTCCGTCCCGGTCGAAACGATTGATGCCACTCATCCGATGCCGCATACAATACGGTAAAACACCATGCTCCTATATAAGAAAACCGATTCGGAAATACCGCTTTCCACACAAGAAAAGCCAAAAAACCAAAAGCTGAAAGATGCGCAAATTTGCGGATGATAA
Organism: Bacillus sp. FSL W8-0223; assembly: GCF_038006805.1. Classification (NCBI taxonomy): domain Bacteria; kingdom Bacillati; phylum Bacillota; class Bacilli; order Caryophanales; family Bacillaceae; genus Bacillus; species Bacillus sp. FSL W8-0223. The sequence goes on along the minus strand of NZ_JBBOVX010000001.1, from coordinate 638,554 downwards.
AATTCCACGAAAAGACGCCGCTATCGCGATGATCGTTCGTCCCCTCCAATCCAAAATACTGAGCGATGTGATGAATGACTTTCGCCGTATTTGCACCTGTAAACATAGAAAATTGACTAAAAGAAAAAATGACCCCACACCAAATGAGCACGAACCCCCACCAAAACCATTTATGCTTCATTAAAATCACCTGACTCTTTTCTTAGTAATCATTCTCATTTTGAATGAAGACACCACTGCTTACAAGCCCTATTTACACACCAGTAGTTTATCTCTCTTCCAACCAACCTTAAATGAAACGCAATCTCCATTTAACAAAAGTCACCCCTAAACCACACGATCATCCCATGATCTCGCATGATCACTACCGCTTTATCGCCATTGCTTTATAAATTTATCGATTCCTTGCTTTATGATTAATAGATTTATTGATTTATCACTTTATTGATTTAAATCATTAATGGGGTCAGGCCCCTTTTTTTAACGAATGCTTTATGAAAAATTTATATTATCTTTACATTGGTTTGGTTAAATGAGAGTAAAATATTACATTTATAGGAGTATCAAAATGAGAAAAGAGAAAAATCAAAAAAAGTTTCGGTTGCTCACCATATTGCTTGTGCCTATCATTACAGTGATCGCTTTATCCTCTTTGTTGATCGCCTATGTGAATGTTGAAAAAAATAAAAAGCTCGCCATCCAATCAATGGAGCAGCAGCTATCTTTATCTGCAGAAGTGATGTCGGAAAAAGTGGTCATGTTAAAAGCCTCTACGACGAGAGAAGAATTTAACCGCGAACTGCGCTATGCCGTGCAGCTCAATCAAAGAATGTTTAAAGAACAAAACTTAATCCCCATCCAATTTCAAATCACAAAAGATAAAGAAATCAAAGGATTAGCGGATACGAATTTAAAAGAAAAAATTCCCCTCACTAAAAATGAAATCAATCAAATTTTGAAACAAAAAACAGGCATTGAACATCTTCATGGCTATACGATGGCTTTATCTCCATTAATCGAGCTCGATAATGCAACTTTTGTCATCGCTGTTAAAGATCAAGACTATATCAAGCCGATCACCCACCAGCAAAGAATGATGTTGGGATTCACAATCACTATGATTTTAGTAGCCAGCTTTATCGGCTTTATGACCATTCGCTCCATTGTAAAGCCTATTACGCTGCTAAAACGAGCATTTGACCAAGTGGCCGGCGGAGACTTAGATACACCTATACATATTCATTCCGTATCACGAGAAATCACGACACTGTCTAATGGATTTCATCAAATGGTCAGCAATTTAAGATTTCTCATCCAGCAAGTCGATCATACTACTTTGCAAATTGAATCATCCTCTAACAAATTAAGAGACTCTTCAAATCATTCAAAAGCAACATCAGACATCGTCACAAAGGCGATGAAAGAAGTCGTCAATGCAATGGAACGCCAATCTCAATATTCTTTAAAAAGCACCGAAGCGATTCATGAAACGTCTCATCGAGTAAAGCAAGTCGCTTCAGCGATAAAAAAAGTCGACAACGTAGCCATGATCGCCAATGAAAAATCGAAAGTAGGGCTTCAATTCATCAATCAAACAGTGAAAAAACTAGAAGAAGTACAAGCAACGTTTCTTGAAACAACAGAAAAAATTTATACACTTGACCATAAAACGAAACATATCGATCAATTCGTCAAAGTCATTCAAACCATCGCTTCACAAACACATTTATTATCATTAAATGCATCCATCGAAGCCGCTCGAGCCGGAGACGAAGGAAAAGGTTTCGCAGTCGTCGCACAAGAAGTGAAAAATCTAGCTGAACAATCCAAACAAGCTTCAGAAGAAATTAAACAATTAACCGAAATCATCCGCAACGATACGGAAAATGTCACCAGCGCTATTACGAATAACTCCAGCATTTTAAAAGAAGGAATAGACATGATGCATTCGACAAAGCAATCTTTTGATGATCTAATATCCGTTGTGGAACAAGCCTCTTCCGAATCAAAATCCATGTCTTCCGCAGCGGAAATTATGGAACAAAAAATGAGCGAAATGGTAGAAAGCATGTCCAACATCGCCAGCATCGCCCAACAAATTTCAAGCAGCATGCAAGAAGTCGCTTCTATTACCGATGAACAAGATACAACAATAAACGAAGTCGCAGATGAGGCAAAATCATTATATGTATTAGCCAAAGATCTAAATGCTTCCCTCGATTCATTTAAAACTACATAAATTTTTTCAAAAAAGTACGAACTTAGAAAAAGAAAAAATCGACATATTTGATAAAAGAGGCCCTATCCGGATAAACGGACAGGGCCAAAAAATTGGAAAATTCATTTGATATCCCTTTCATCTTTTTCTTAATGAGTGGAGCTGCTGCTTTCAAAAATCTCTAGAAATATCCATCGCCTATTCTTTAATGAATCGCACCACCGCTTTCTTTTATATCCTCAGGTTCGAGTGCTGCAGTGATGGCAGCGATTTTTAAACCTTCAACGATCGTTTCAATTGCCATGCTCGGTGCATGTTTATTGACAGTCTGCTCCGGCAAATAAGGGATGTGAATAAATCCTCCGCGCACATCCGGAGCATTGTCATGCAAATAATGCATTAAACCGTAAAACAAATGATTACAGACAAACGTTCCGGCTGAGTTAGATACCTCTGCAGGGATACCGCTTTCTCGTAGATTCTTCACGATGCGTTTGATCGGCAGCGTCGACCAATAGGCAACCGGACCATTCTTTACAATCGCCTCATCAATCGGCTGATTGCCTTCATTATCGGGAATTCTGGCATCATCCACATTAATGGCTACCCGCTCTGGTGTAATGTGTGTTCGACCTCCTCCCTGCCCAACGCAGATCACAACATCCGGCTTCTCCTCTTTAATCGCTTCTTCCAGCTTTTTGATCGAGGCTCGAAAGACCGTTGGGATTTCTACAGCAACAATGTGAACCCCTTTTTCCTGGTAACCATTTAAAATTTTGACTGTTTCCAAAGCCGGATTCACACGCTCACCTTCAAAAGCATCAAAACCGGTCATTAAAACTTTTTTCTCCATACTATTCCCTCCGATGCTCTTCCTCTCGAAACCTATGAATCTCACAACAATATTCCCTATCATTTTGTTTCAAACGGACGCTCCATTGGCCATATCATCTACACATGTGCACAACATTTTCATATCCCAAAGCTACATTTGCCATCTAGCCAGGCAATACATCAGCACAATATTGAGCAAAAGCGTCAACAATGCCGTTGGTACTTGCACCCGAATGACATGATATTTATCTTTCAAGTCTAATAAAGCTGCGGGAACAATATTAAAATTGGCAGCCATAGGTGTCATCAACGTTCCGCAATAACCGGCAAACATGGAAATGGCGGCAATTTGGTTTGGATCCGCTCCGAACTGCTGAATCAGGATCGGAATGATGATTCCTCCGGCCATGACCGGAAAGGCCGCAAACGCATTTCCCATGATCATGGTAAAGAACGCCATTCCAACACATAACACCACGACACTCCAAAATAATGAATTAGATGGAATCATATGTTTGACAATATCGGCCACCACATTGCCGACGCCAGCTTTATCGAAAATCGTGCCAAGCGTCGCTAAAAATTGAGGCAATACGACAGCCCAACCAATTGCCTCCAGCAAACGGCGGGATTCCTTGATGGCTGTCTTTGGAGTACTCTTTGTAAGTGCCAGAGCAACCATCATAGCGATGACGCAAGCAACGCCTAAACCAACCAATGTCGGATTGGATGGATCAAATAGAAAGAGTTCGCCGATTTTGATACCCGCCAGTGCTTTTGAAAAAATAACGGTTAAAAATGGAATAAGCAACGCCGGTAAAAACAGCCAATTGCCGAGCCGCTTGCGTTTCGCTTCGCGTTCCTCTTCGCTTGTGCTGTCATATTTTCCTTTTTCTAAACCTCCGAAACCTACGATAAGTACCATCAGAATGACGAGCAAGCCTATGTAAAACGGCGGGATCACTTTTCCCAGCAACAAAGTCACAGCATAGATAAAATAAAACAACCCCGAAGTGACTCGTTTTGTATTTTTTTTATCTAAAAAAGTGTAGATAGAACAGCACAAACCGATGACTCCCATCAAAACATAGAGGTATTCAAGAGACAGTATCATGAAGATTTCACTTCCTTGTTTTCAGGTTTCTTTTGCCCAAGACGTCGCTCCAAACGTCTGTCGAATAAATATAGTCGAATGGAATGGATGATGAAGACACCAACCGCAGTGGGAATCCCCCATAGTGCCATCAACACTGGGTCACTCACAACATGATTTTGGTCAAAGAAGCCTTTCATTAATAAAATTCCTCCGACAGCAACAAAAATATCTTCACCGAAAAACAATCCAATGTTGTCAGCAGCGGCCGTATGTGCACGGATATTTTCCCTTTCCTCTTTAGGTAGCTTCCCGTATTTGGCTTCCGCAGCTCCTTCCGCCATTGGTGCAATGAGGGGACGAACAGTTTGTGGATGTCCACCGATACTATTCAATCCTAGCGCCGCCCCTATTTCCCTGATCAAAAAGTAAATGTTGATCAATCTACCAGCGGTGATCGCTTTTATTTTCGAAACAAGCAAAGCCGATTGTTTTTGCAAACCGCTTCGTTCCATAAGACCGATAACCGGAAGAGTAATGATTAAAATCGACATATAACGGTTCGTCGTGAACGCTTCACCAAATTGAGCGATGAGATCCTTAAAGGGAATACCAGCTATCAACCCAGTGACCAATCCCGAAACCGTTACGACAACCAACGGATTGATCCGAAACAAAAAGCCAACAATGATCAAAGCAACACCAATGAGAACCATCTTACCCCTTCTTTCTCCAGAAATTTGACATTCTATCATTCCAACGTTCTAACAAAGAGCTTTGCAGTGCAGAAGCAAACAAGCGTGCTAAGAATAATATTATGATAATTCCAATATAATTTATTATTCTGAATTATATCACACTAATTAAGGTCGTCAACGCTATTGTTCATCATTTCATCTGCACATTCCTCATAAAACAATTTCCCAGAAAAATAGGATATTTATATCAATATACCAAATGGGGCCTGACCCCTTTAATGGCTTAAAGGGGTCAGGCCCCTTAAAATATGGTACAATGCTGGTAGCATGTTCTAGCCATGAAGGAGTGACAAACGATGATAAAATTTGCGATCATTGGAACGAACTGGATTACTGAGGAATTTATTAAAGCGGCCAAAGAAGTGCCGGATTTTTCTTTAAAGGCTGTGTATTCGCGGACTGAAGAGAAAGCAAAAGAATTTGCGGCAAAAGTAGGTGCTGAACTGACCTTTACCAACTTAGAAGAAATGGCAAAAAGCGATGAAATTGATGCTGTTTATATTGCAAGCCCTAATTCCTTTCACGCCGAACAAGCCATTTTGCTGATGAACCACGGCAAACACGTTATATGCGAAAAACCAATGGCCTCCAATACAAAAGAAGTGCAAGCTATGATCGAAGCAGCCCAACAAAACAATGTCGTCCTAATGGAAGCGATGAAAACAACACTACTCCCTAATTTCCAAGCCATTCGCAAACATATACATAAAATCGGAAAAATACGCCGCTATTTCGCCAGCTATTGCCAATATTCATCGCGCTATGACGCATACAAGCAAGGAACGGTGCTAAATGCCTTTAACCCCCAATTTTCCAACGGATCTTTAATGGACCTTGGCGTTTATTGCCTGTATCCAATGGTAGTATTATTCGGGAAACCTCTTAATGTAAAAGCCAACAGTGTTAAACTGGAAACGGGTGTGGATGGAGAAGGAAGCGTCATTCTCGACTATGGAGAAATGGACGCGGTGGTTCAGTACTCCAAAATTTCGAATTCCTATATCCCTGCCGAAATTCAAGGAGAAGAAGGAAGCATTATCATCGATGCGATCCATACGCCGCAAAAAGTCGAAATTCGCTATCGCGACGGACGCATCGAAGACATTACCGAAACTCAAGACCATCATCCTATGTACTACGAAGCAAAAGAATTTATCGAATTAATTCAAAACGGCAAACAACAATCGGAGATCAATTCGCATCAACACTCACTTACTACCATCGAAATTATAGAAAAAGCCCGGAAACAAACAGGCATTGTCTTTCCGGCGGACAAATAAAAGCCATAACAGCCTCTTGCCTTTTCGGCAGAGGCTGTTATTTTTCTAACATCGCTTGCTTTTGTCCGTGAAATACTCAACGGAATTAAATTTCAAAACTGATAATAAATATACAATTCTATTTTATTGCTGACCAAGAGCCTCCTGATAAAAAAACTGCAGCATCGGGATTCTTCAAAACAGCAAACACAACTTACCCCTTTAAGCTCAAGGCATTCCAAAATATGCTTTCAAATCGTACATTTTTCTTTGCCACCACTGACCAATCAACGATGCAAACTTGAAACAGAAATAGAAGTTAAAAACGCTCCCCGTCTACTGTATAAAAGGTAAATTGTCACCTGGATTTCTAATCGACTTGATACCGTGCAATCACAAATGTCCCCTTCTTTCTCGCCTGTTGCAGTCCATCCAAAATATTGATCTTCCTAACGATTTCAAAATGTGCCAAGCTCTCCTTATATACTTACACTGTTTTTCTGGAGTGTTTGTTTCTGTACATGTTTTGATCCGCTTTTTCAATTAAATCGTGCAATCGTTTTCCATCTTCTCCGTAAACGGCATATCCAACAGAAACGGAAATCTTTTTTTCAAAACTTTTGGCCAGTTCCTTGAGTTTCGACTGAAGGGAATCTATTCTTGCTTTGATTTCATGAAGGTCAGAAAAAAGGGAAAGGCCAAGAAATTCATCTCCTCCCCAACGGGCAATGACATCATGCTTTGTTATATCACTCTCCAAAACTTTTGAAACCGATAGGAGTATTTGATCACCGTATTCATGACCATAATGATCATTGATTTGTTTAAATTCATCAACATCATATACAAAAACAACCAGTTTTTTCTTTTTGCGTTGTGCTGTTTTTATGAATTTCGGAAATATAAAATGAACGTATCTTCTATTATTCAATCCCGTCAAAGGATCTTTCATTGAAAGGAAAAAGGTTTCATCATATTTTCTTCCTAACAACCATGCAATGATTAAAGCGATGATGCCGGGGATTGGAATGAGATGAGGAACTCGTCCTATTTTCATCCATACGGCTGTTCGAATGAAAATGAGTAAAAGAAGAACTAAAGAGGATGCCACAATCCTTCCTTTAAATTTATACAACATTTATCACCAACTCTCGAGAGTGATTTTTATTCTTGGCGTACTTTTCCCATAGGGATTATAAAGGATCAACAAACTTTTGTCTATTTTTTCTATTAGAAATTTTTGAAAAATGATTCCGGATTAAATTCATCTTTTCATTTTAAAAAACACAGACTCAAAGAATTAGGTCAATCATCACAGATTCAGTTCGCAGCTCATTTGATGCGCCGGCAAAAATTCGTTCAATACATCAAACGCATGGACAGATTGCCTTTCACATAATTCTTGAATGCCAAAATATACTATATTATTGTATAATAGCATAGGAAGTATCGCTCCAGTCTTCTTAGGTTTTTGCACCAATTACCGTTATACAAGACGTGGGGGATACTTCTTTTTTTACGATGAAACTCCTTGATACAAGGGTTAAGGCTTATGAAAATTCACTTAGCCAATAAAAAATCATACCAAAGTCACAAAAAACTAATTTAATGAATTAGAGAGGGATTTTATGGATTCAACCAATCATGACGTGAAAGCTTTTCAAGGCCTGTCACCTGACAGCATCAAAGAATTATTAGACATTAAGTATGCTTTGGATCAATCTACTATTGTTGCGATTACAGATCATACCGGAAAAATCACTTATGCCAATCAGAAATTCTGCGACATCTCGAAATACAGTCGAGAAGAATTAATCGGACGAGATCACCGGATTCTTAATTCAGGATACCATTCAAAAAGCTTTTTTAAGAATATGTGGGAAACCATTGGAAAAGGGGATATTTGGACAGGCGATATTAAAAATAAAGCGAAAGACGGGACATACTACTGGGTAAAAACCACTATTGTACCTTTTTTAAATGAAGAAGGGAAACCTTATCAATACATTTCCATACGCCAAGATATAACAGACTTAAAAAAATTAGAGGAACAATTACTGTTTAACGCCTATCACGACAGTCTGACCGGCCTCCCAAATCGTCATTACTTCAACGAAGAAGTAGGTGCATGGTTAAACCAAAAAAAGAAAACGGACCAAATGGCCTTGATCTTCTTCGATATTGATCGTTTTAAATACATTACGGATACACTAGGCCATTCGGTGGGGGATCGCTTTCTCAAATCAATATCCAAGCGACTGGCCATTCATTTAAAAGGGATTGGCAACGTTTATCGTTTTGAGGGAGATCAGTTTTCGATTGTCGTCAAAAATAAAGACATATCCGAAGTAATGGACATCATTCGAAAGGTGAAAGTACTATTAAAAAAACCTTTTTTATTTCATAAGGAATCCTATTCTTTTAGTGCCAGCTTCGGCGTCAGTCTTTCCCCTCAAGACGGGCAAGATATTGAAACATTAGTTAAAAAAGCGGATTTTGCCATGTATCGAGCAAAAGAAAAAGGAAACAATTCTATTCAATTTTTCACTAGCGAAACCCATGAAGTCTTATCCAAAAATATGAAAATGGAAACGGCTTTAAGACAAGCCATTCAAAAGGAAGAGTTACTTCTATATTATCAGCCGCTTGTCGATTTGCAAAAGCGAAAAATGGTAGGAGTGGAAGCACTCATTCGCTGGAATCACCCTACAGAGGGAATCATCCCCCCTTCGGAATTTATTCCTTTAGCGGAAGAAACAGGCTTGATTGTCCCGATTACCGAATGGGTTTTGAAAACGGCTTGCGAACAAATCGCAAAATGGCACGAAAAAGGGCTTCCCCCTATTTATGTAGCTGTGAATTTGTCGCCATTTTTATTTGAATCCAATCGATTTATGGATTCTCTCCAAAGAATTATAAAAGAAGGCAACCTTGATCCAAAATACATTGAACTCGAAATTACGGAGAGTATGATGCAGGATCCTAAAAGTGCCATTCCTTTATTAGAAAAACTAAAATCTTTAGGAGTTTCCCTTTCCATTGATGACTTTGGAACCGGGTACTCTTCACTCGCAAGCTTGAGACGCTTCACCATTGACACACTAAAAATTGACCGTTCTTTTATAGAAGAACTTTTTCAAGATGACGGGGTGATTGTCAAAACGATTCTTACCATGGCCTCTCACCTAGGATTAAACGTCATTGCTGAGGGGATTGAAATGAAAGAACAGCTGCGGTTTCTAACAAAACACTCTTGTCCCATCGGCCAAGGCTATCTTTTCAGTCGTCCATTACCCGGCAATGAACTCGAACAATTGTTGCGAAATCCGGAATATTTTTCGAACATTTGAATTTTGTCTAATAGATGAAGGCATATTTTGTGCGTCTCAAATATTACGAATCGAATGGTTTTTCAACCATGTTGAGGATCGTCACTTTTTTTGCATAAAGGCGTTTTTAAGACCGTTTGCATTTGATTTATTTCCACTTTCAAGAAACCTGACGGGCATGAAAGCAAAGGCTACGCGGAAGACTTTGCAAATAAGAAGGCTGTCATGCCCATGCACCCTATTATGCTTAGACCAGTCCCTGAAAAAAATATCAAACAGTCTTAAAAACAAAAAAGACAGACGCCCAGACAGCTTCTGTCGTAAATCTATGAATTTAAAATTCCAAGCGAGGTGAGAACAAATCCCACAACCATTCCTTGACCCCTTTATTACTTTAATCCTTTATCGCTTTAAATAACAGATGGGGTCAGACCCCCATTTTGAAACCGGTATACAAATGGAACGCAGGGAGTATAATGGCAGTAAAAAATACCTCAAATATGTAGGGAGGTTTTCATATGGCTCCTGAAGCAAAATTGGTAAAAGATATTTCGTGGGAAATGGATCAAAAACATTATGTCATTCGCAATGTACCTTTCAAAGTATATAAAGAATATTCTGCCGACGTAGTCTATAGTTCGGATATCACTTTAAAATTGTTAACTTTAAAAGACTTAATGGAATCCGGAGAGATCCCTTCTGATATCGACTTCAGAAAAGCGATGAAAATTCAATGATCTTTTTGATTAGAACGATTTAAAATCTGATTGCCTTATTTCAATCCACGCACTCATATAGAGTGCGACCCCTTCGTAGATCAAAATATAGGGGTTCATACTAATTTCAATCGACGCACTCATGTAGAGTGCGACGACACAACGGATGTTAAGCGCCATTTCGTGGGTAATTTCAATCCACGCACTCATGTAGAGTGCGACTAATTAGCTTCCAACTCAATTTTATCCACCGAGAAATTTCAATCCACGCACTCATGTAGAGTGCGACTTTACGGCTCTCCCCTGTTTGAGCACTGCCACTATTTCAATCCACGCACTCATGTAGAGTGCGACACAAAACCATTAGGAAACTATTTAAGCACGCTTAGATTTCAATCCACGCACTCATGTAGAGTGCGACTATCGCGTATCGCTTCCCGATCCAAGTACCGTGGTATTTCAATCCACGCACTCATGTAGAGTGCGACTAAAAAGAAAGGATGATCCACCCTTGGGAGAAATATTTCAATCCACGCACTCATGTAGAGTGCGACGAAACCAAAAAGCTAATTGCAGCCGCACGTGAGATTTCAATCCACGCACTCATGTAGAGTGCGACATATTCGCTGTCTCTCGTGTTTTAACGGGCAAGGATTTCAATCCACGCACTCATGTAGAGTGCGACATGCTTGATAAAGTTTTAAGCCCTCTGGCGTGCTTTTATTTCAATCCACGCACTCATGTAGAGTGCGACTTCATCAATCGTTAATTGTTTTCGCTAATGGATATTTCAATCCACGCACTCATGTAGAGTGCGACAGCAACAGAAGTTTACGATACAACAACTGCAATGGATTTCAATCCACGCACTCATGTAGAGTGCGACCAATAAGCGGACTGACTCTATCAGATCGATTGGAATTTCAATCCACGCACTCATGTAGAGTGCGACAAATAACTCGGCGCGACGCACAGCAAAACATGAATTTCAATCCACGCACTCATGTAGAGTGCGACAGCGATTTTCAGAAAAATTAAGGGTGAAAAAGCGGTTTTTCAATCCGAAAATCGCTTTTTTCTTTATCAACACAAAGAACTGTTCGCAAAAATTCCCATTAATTAGGAGAAATTCTTCGTAATTTCGGTGCGAATCTCCCAGGGAATTTATGTGCGCTATACATTCGCACCTATAATTGTCTCTTCTAAAAATAGCGGACCTTTTTTTAGCCTTTTTCTTTCATTTCTATCCATTATTTTAACACACGAACATAATAATTTTTCGATTTTTCCGAACCATCAATATAAACAATACCATAGTGTTGGCGAGCACCCGTTACATTCAGCAATAATCCTTTCAATATCCACTGCACCGTCTTCTTTAGTTTGCATATAGGTCCGTTTGTTGAGCGATGGCCATTGTCTTGCCACTCCCATTTTGTATTAAAAAGCCACCCTTTTCAGATTCGGATAATGTTTTGCAAACGAATTTCCTGCCTGTTTTCCTCCTCTTTTTCTTTTAATTTCACACAAAGCTTCTGCTGTTCAAGCTGCAAATAATCCCTTTCGAGTTGCAGTGATTTCCACTAAAAAGCCCAAAAACCTCCTGCTGGTTTCAGAAACGTATCGTGTCTTCACACCGGGACAACATAAAAGACATTTCATTCCATTGCAACTCAGGAGTGATCCGCCTATAAAACTTTTTCTGTAAATCTGCATTTAGGATAGTTGCTGCAGGCTTTAAAAGTCCCGTATTTCCCTTTTTTCAAAACAAGACTGCCGCCACACTTCGGGCAACGATTTTGTCGGACATGTTCTTTTATCCGTTTTTGATGGTTTTGAATTGATTGAATGTGCTTCTTTTTTATTTCTCTTTCTTTTGGATTATCCTTAACAAGCAGTGCTTTTAATTTTTCTGCTAAATAACGTTTTGTTTCATGATCCATCGCTTTTGTCCGATATTGCTCAAGCACTTTTTTCAACTGTTTCGGATAAATCACATGAGATTGGGTAAAATGAATTCCCGATTTCAATTGAGCCCGCGGCATAAATACAACGATAGAGTAAATAGGGACATGCGAAAACTCTTCTCCTAACCATCCCTTTAAAGCTTTTATATGACCTTTGTTCTGCCAAATCGGATTTAAAAACTTTTCTTTTCGTTTGTAAATAACTTGTGTCCAGTATTTGGACGATTCATCTCCAAAAATCCAACCGCTATAATTTTTCGTTTCAATGACAAATAGACCACGATCAGATAAAAGAATATGATCAATTTGTGAAGAAGAACCGTCCTTTTTTGGAATGTAAATGTCATGAAAAGCCTTAAACTTACCGGGTGAAGATTTCTCTAATTTTTCAATCTCCTTCCGAACCCTATATTCCCCTATTGAGCCAATCCATTTAGACTCATTCGCTTTTATCCATACAAGAAATACGACAAATAAGAATAAAAGAAGAGAATAAAAAAAGAAAAGATTCATATATCATGTTTCCCCCCATTTGTTCTTTACAATAAAATTATGATTAAAGAAAACATGTGAATTGGACCAAATGTAGAAGGAGACTTCACGAAAAATTCTTTTAACTTCATCCTAACTAGCCCCTGCAAAAAATATTGTCAAATCATGTCGTAAAAACAAAAAAAGACAGAAGAACTTACACCTTCTGTCGTAAATGTATGATAAAAGGCTTCGCAGCTTGCCTGGCTTAAATTCAATCCACTACAATCTTCTTCGCCACCATTCCTTTACCACTGTAAACTATTGATGGGGTCAGACCCCCCTTGAATATAATTCAACATTTCCTGTATACTATAGTCAAAAGCAACATAGAATAAAAGAAACTGGGTGCGGGAACACCCGGTCAGTGCAACTGCATGCCGCAAGAAGAGCGGCTGACCTTTATGACAGTGAAATAACCGTCATGCCTTTGGTCGAGGGGGACGGTTATTTCTTTTTGTTTATATAGACGACCATAGTAACAATCAATGTCAGCACTCCTATCAGCACTAGACCGAATTGAGCGACTAGACTTAATGCTTCGTATGTCGTCATATTTCCACCTCCCTTCAACGGGAAGTGGCCAACCGCCACCCTGCTTATGTAGTTGCTATTAAGATTCTAGGATTTTTCAAATTGCGGATTATATTCAATCAAAAAAATGAGCCGTTCACTTCTTACAGTGACAAACTCTCCTTTCTCTTATTCTACAAATCCAGCCATATATTTGGCAATATCAGGAACCATCCAAACATTCAAACAGGGAGTTTAAACTCTCCATCGATAGTGGCAAATATGATGAGTCAAAAATTTGAAGAGAGTCTTCATCCTTTAATTACCTACAACAGTCATAGGTCATAATTTCACAAAAAAAGATCCGCAGAGATCTCTCTCCACAGAGCTTTTCTACTTTTTCAAGGATATTTGTTTAAAAATTTGGGGTATGTCAGGCACCAAATCATAAATTTATTCTAAATAGTCAAAAGTTCTTTTTTTTCGTAACGCGATAGGATATAATCTGCCCAATATTCTTCGTCATAATGATGCACATACACAGGGTCTTCTTGAAGGCGATTTAAAAATCCTGAGACAATGATAGCTTCTTTTGCTTTATCACCAATTCGCTTTTTCAGTTCATCATGAATATAAAAAATCAATTCAATATCCAATTCATCAAATGAATATTTATCAAAATTCAATTTCCTTCACCCCCAAACATTTTATACACTTTAAAGCTCTTTCAGAGTGAAATGATAGTTGTGTACTTGACGATGATATTGGCATAATCCCCTCTAAAAATTCTTCATTATTTATTCTACCATCGATGGCACGTCTTAATAAAGCCATCATTTTCCCATCAGCCAGCGGTCCAAGCACATAGTCATGATGATGATAAATCCTATTATTCATTCCTTCTTTTCGGCACTCCAGAATAAAATTACTCCAATCTAAATTTACTTCGTTAAAATAACAACCTTTTAAAGAGGATAGCTCATTTATATTGATCGTAAAATAAACAACTACTGGTTTATTTTCTTCATCCGAAAAAATATTATTATTATCTTGATGTTTAATTTTAGCCCATTTCTCAGCTTGCTTTTGATTATTGGTAACATAAAATCCCTTACCAAAATCAGTCGCAAACCGACTTTTGTCTAAATCTATTCCATTATTTTTAATATATTCTCCATGACGTTTAATGGTTCCATGAAAACAAACCAAATAATCCTTTAGCAACATTATACCCCTTCAGTGTCTTATTTATTCATTTCTTTTACAACAGCATGCCCACCTCTCCATGTAAAGTTGGGCTAAACCAAATTCTCTGCAGCATTCTGTATTTTTATTTTCCTATAAACAGTTATTGGAAGTACTGTGATAGATACTTCCATTTTACAAAGAAAACGGCGTCCATTTTTATTATTTTCACACTGTCTACACAGAAGGTATAATATCATCCCCTTATCTAGGGTGACCGGTCTTTCTTAACCTTTCCACTGATGCTATCTCCACGCGCTTTCGATAATTGGTTGCAACAAATATTCGTCCTTCCAGCTGGTTTCTTCATCAATTTTTTACGATGAGGTAGCTAGGCACGCCCCGGGTCGCCCGAGCGGCGGTCGATATATTCCATGAGGATTTTGCAGCCGGATACATTTTCACATGTTTCAATCACTTATTTAACAGAAGAACACCGATCCGGAAAAAGACAAGGCAGAGGCCAAGGTATGACTTTCTATTTCTATCAATTTTCATCAATCTTCGGGTCGTGACAGGCACCAAGCTAATCTTTTCTCTTACTCTACGAATCTCGACAAAATCTGGGTGGTGACAGTCACCGTTCCCGATTGTAAAGAGGTGAATCAGTAAAACTACCACCGCATGCCTTCGATTTCAGTATTAACATCACATCGAAGGCAGGGTAGTTAACGAACCTAATTGTCTTTTTTCTTAATCCGGGTGTTGGCAGTTGACACCAAAAAAATCAATTTATCCAATAAGCTTTTATCTGGTTCCCAATTTGGTGGCATAGGCTTTGCTTGTGGAATTTTAGCAAGCATTTCACTTCTTTCTAATGTAGCGAATTCAATTATTTCTTTGTCAATACTGAGATTCTCTAATAATGTCAAATCACTATTTAATATAGTCCAAGTTCCACTCATGAGAATGTCAAACCCTTTACCATAGCTTTCAAAAAATAATAAATCACCATCTCCATCTGGATATAATTGTTCAGGATACTCATCTATTATTTTTTCCATATATTGTAGAAACCAGATACCATCCCATACTTTATCAGGTGAACCACCTGAGAACAGACGCCAAAAGATTTCTGCCGTCAAATCAATTTGGGTAATCATATACTTTGCAACACTAGGTCTTTGCGTTAATTTTTCTTCAATCGGAAACGATTGTTTTAGCTCAGCAACTTTTGCTTTCAATTGTTGCATGGAAAACTTTAGAGAAAGTTTTTTTGCTACTCTTAGGGAAGTATTATCCAAATGGCAAAGTGCGTTACTTAAACTGTTTGTAGACCAATATGCAATATTTTTTTGCTAGTTCTTCAAAACTTTCTTTTATACCTCTGTGGTAAATCGAAGTCCCTACTTTTACCTTTTGCCGCAATAACTCAAACAAAATATAAAGTGAATGAACTCTGAAAATATTATGCGGACGTCCACGCCACCGCATAACAAGTTGATCTACTAATTTTGTTCTACCAGACTCATCAGCTTCAATGATCCTACGGAGATATTCATTTGGTGTTCTTAATTGACTATTAGACGGGATATCCATATAAATGAGTAAATGGTTATCAGAAATTTGTACCAAATGTTGATCGGCTTCCTGTTGCTCTTTTTTCCATGCATTTATTTCAAATTCTCTGGCATTATGGTGTACTTTTTGTTTCAGGCTAGTAATCTTTTGTTGGATTTGAGTAAAAAAATGTGCAACTTCCTTTTCATCTAATTCTACTGCGAAGCTATCTTCAATCTGCTTTAATATTTGTTGACGAGCAAACCTCAACATCGATTTTGCACCTATCATATTTATTAACGTATTGAAATTCGTCTCTGCGTTAACAGGTGTGCAAATTAGCAAAGAATCTTCCCACGATTGAACTGTGAGCGCATCGTACACCCTTATTTTCCAGCCATTTATTAAGACAATATACCTTGCTCGAATTTCAGGATGGATCGCATATAAATGGGCCTGAAGTAAATCACCCATCGACATCTCATTTATATTTCCTGGCTTTGCTTCAATAATCCAAAAGTTTTTTAACCGAATTGTTGGTATATAATCAACTTGCACCTTTTTCCTACCTATACGATGGTATGGATTAGTTAACTTTAGAGTTTTTTCTCGTATCACATCGTTAATCGTTCCTTTTCCATATCCAAGTTGTCTTAAAAGTGGTGCAATAAATTCCTCCCTTATATCCATTTCATTCCAATCACTGAAATCCTGTTGTTTCCAATATATTTCAAATTGGATCACCTTTTCGTTTCAATCAATAAACGATTTAATGTCAACTTAAATTGTTGGTTGGCCTTTTCTAAGTAAACATTAAATAATCCCCATGTGTTAGATAGATGGGATTATTTAATGTTTATTCTAATCCTACAAATTTCGATAAAATTTGGGTGGTATCATTGAACCCAAATTTATAGAGATATAGTACGACTAGAAGTGACTCCAGTGGTTTTATCATAAACTTCCTTTATTTGTTTAAACCAGTTTTCTATTTCATCATACACACCATGCTCTTTTAATAATTGAGCCGTGACTTTTTTTGTTAAACTACCATTTAAAATCTTTTTAATTGCAATTTCTCTTTCATTATCATCTTTTATATGTTCAAAACAAGTATTTTTCAAATAGCCCGGTACATCAAAATCAGCCCACATACCTAAATACTCAGATAGATCACAGTCGAAATATTCTTCAATTAATACAGGTGGTATATAGTTTTCCATTTCACGTAAGCTTGTAATAACCCCAAACCGTCTTCCATCATTTTTTTCATTCATTTTTCTAACTACTTCTTTATATTTTGGAACGTCACCATCATACAAATGAAATTCTATTATATTTGATCTTCTAAAATAATCTTCGTGCACCCAATCTTTTAATTTACTACCGCCAAGCGCATAAATACTAATGTCCATTTCATTTAAATCAATTATTTCTTTAAATTCTTTGACACTTTGATTAATGTTTTTAAGAAAATTAACATCATTAGGACCTTCAACACAGATTACTACTCTTGAATGAATAGATGGAAGTACACCCAAAGTTTTCGCGATTTTCTGCATTTTCAATTTTTCGTCTACAATAACATTTGGATTACCTTTATTATCTTTTTGAATCAAAATTAGAGAGTCCTTATTGACCATTTGTGCAATTTCAGGGGTATGAGTTGTGATAAATACTTGATGAGACGCTCTATTTGCAATTTTTATTAATGAATCAATTATCATTCTTTGGTAATTAGGATGTTGTGATGTCTCTGGTTCTTCAATTGCATATATAATGTTTCTCTTCCCACTCTTCACTGCATCTTTTTCCGCTTGCGATCTAAAATAACTTAAAAGTATTAATCTACGGACTCCACTCCCTCTTTTATTAAGCGGTACACCTTCATCTGTATCAAGACTAAATTTAAAAAGGGAGTCCCAGCTTTTTAAGTCAGGAACAGTTATTAATTGTTTAGCAATCTCTTCATTAAATTCTTTCAATTTTTGAATTGTTTCCTCCCCGATTTTTTCCACTCTTCTGACAACTTCATTTTTTATTTTATCTAAATCTTCCTTAAGTTCAGCCAGAACCTCTTTAGTAATTGCTTTCATTGGGTCTTGGACCTCTTTATCACCATCCGTATTTGCCCTATCAGATTGAAATAACGTGTAAAACGGTATTTGATCTCTTAACTTGTCCCATGTTTTTAAGTTTTCGTCCTGTATATCCTTTATATCTATCCATATTTCTTTAAATTCTGTTTCTTTATTAATTAAATAAGCAAATAATGCTTGTCTCATATCTGCTTTTTTAGTTTTATTGATACTTTCATAGTTTTCAATTTTATCCTCATACTGCTTTATAAACTCTTGAAGTTCTTTTTGTTTGTAGGTAATAAGTGGTTTTTTTGTTATTATAGGTTGAAACGCATTTAAGTAAACCGAAACACTGCTTTTATTAATTGATTTCCCTGAAGCATTGATAACTTTCCTAATCTCTAACTGATTATTTTTATTTAACAAATACTCGGACTTTAAAGAAGTAGGATTTGAAGCATCTAAAATAACTAATTCGCCTTCATCAATACTAAAACACGCACCTATTTCAATAACTTTCTCAACAGCAGAAATATTGCAATCACTCACATCAATCTTTGCATCGTCATTAAAAAATATATTTAATGCATCTAGAATAGTACTTTTTCCAACATCATTTTCCCCAATTAAAACGTTTAAATTTGGATTTAAATCTAACGAAAAATTTTTGTATCCTCGAAAATTTTTAAGAATTAGTTTAACAAGTTTCATTTTACATTCCTCCCAATAAATCGAACATAAGATAACTTTTTCCTGATAATGAAGAAATGCAACTAATTCTGATTATTATGACAAATTTATTATAATACTTTATTCCTACAAAAATGACAGAATCATTCGACAAATTTTGATAAAAGCAGATCGAAACCTTTATAATTCTATAAATTCATACTAACCTCTTGTTTATACAGTAACAAATAAAGTTAATAATGCCAAAAGAAGGATAATAAGCGATTTTTGTGGGAGATAGGTCTGAATGGCTAAATCAGTTCGTCAAAGTTCATCGTTTGGAGGGAGAATGAGTTGCATATTCGACAAATCGATCTTGATGATGCTGAAAAGTTGGTGAATTTGATTTTACAAGTGGAAAGTGAATCCGATTTTATGCTTTTTGAGGCCGGAGAAAGGAGGCTGACGCCTGAACAGCAGCGATACCGAATAGTGGCGATGGAGGAAGAAGAAAATTCGACCATATTCGTTGCAGAAGAGGAAGGCGACCTCATCGGCTACTTGATCGCCATTGGCGGAGGGGCAAGACGGAACCGACATTCGGTCTACCTTGTCGTCGGAATATTGGAATCATACAGAGGGAAAGGCGTCGGCACCCGATTATTTTTGGCATTAGAAAAGTGGGCTAGAGAACATCACATTCACCGTTTAGAATTAACCGTGATGACGAACAACCGGGCAGCGATCTCTTTATACAGCAAAATGGGGTTTGAAAAAGAAGGAATAAAGAAAGACTCCCTTCTTGTGAATGGGGAGTATGTAGACGAATATTATATGGCCAAACTTTTATAAAAATCCGTGTGTTGTATCCGAGGTACATAGAATGAATTTCATACTAGACTGCTAGTAAGTCTTTTTTCTTTGCTTTCGTTTTGAAAAGCTACCTTTTGAATAGAGCACCTTCTCTACTTTTCTATGCTTTTTAGAAATTAAGTAAGACGGTATTTCTCGCCTTATTTCTGCTTTTTTATCCAAAGAAAAAAGGAACCTTTTGACATGTTCCTTGATAAAGGACTTATAAACCAAATTTCCGAATTCGTTTGTAAAATGTGCTTCTTGGGATGTCGAGCAATTTGGCGGCTAAAGATACGTTTCCTTTCGTTTTTCGTAACGCCTCGATCATTAAGTCTTTTTGAATTTTTTCGCGGAATGTCAAGGAAGTGGATTCTTCAATTCTTTCTTGATCGGGTTCTTTCGAAGGTGAAGCGGTGAATCGCTGATGGATATCAAATGAGTCTAACAGGTTCAAAACTTGGGATGAATCCGTTATTCCATATGGGAATAAAATTTGCAGTCGTTCCAATACGTTGAACAGTTCCCGTATGTTCCCCGGCCAATGATAGTCCATCATTCGCTCCAATATTTCATCCGGCCATTCGGTATTCCAGTTGTGTTTTTCGCAATAGTATCGAATTAAGTGTGGAATGTCTTCTTTTCGTTCCCGGAGCGGCGGAACATGAATCGGAAACACATGAAGGCGATAATATAAATCTTTGCGAAAGGATCCTTCTTCGACTAGTTGGAGAAGATCTCGGTGAGTAGCGGTAATGATGCGAATATTTAAAGAAATTTCTTTCGTCCCTCCAACGGGGGTTACTTTGCGTTCTTGCAAAACCCGTAAGAGCGCCACTTGCATAGCCGGAGGAATTTCTCCGATCTCATCGAGAAAAATCGTGCCGTTATTGGCTTGCTCGAATTTCCCTTTATATCCTTGGCGCTTTGCTCCTGTAAAAGCTCCTTCCACATAACCGAACAGTTCACTTTCCATCAGCTCTCTTGGAATCGCCCCGCAATTGATCGCAATAAAAGGACCGTTTTTCCGCGGGCTATTTTCATGAATCGCTCGAGCCACCAATTCTTTTCCGGTTCCCGTTTCCCCTAATATATAAACACTTGCGTCCGTCGGTGCGACACGCTTCACTTCCTCTAATGTGTTTTGAAACGCTTTGCTTGTACCAGTCTCTCCTTGAAACACAAACGGTTGAGTGGAAAAAGCAGCAATGGGAACGGAATCGGATTTTTGGACAGCTCGTTCTGACAAATAAATGCATGTTCCGATGAAGCCTTTATGCTGATTGGAAAAGACAGGGGTTTCTTTTTGAATCCGAAATCCGTATTTTAATATTTCATTGACCTTCTTGCCGGCCCAGTGAGGTATTTTTTGACGAACCGGTTTACTTGCGGCCACGACGATTTTTTTCTCGTTGCAAACGATGACGGGTTGATGAGAATCCATGAAATCCACGCTCCTATGGACCAGTTCGATCTCATTTTTATGAGTACGTATGCTGATTTCCCGTTCGATCGCATGAGAAACAGACGCTACCATCCCCAACATAAAAGGATGGGCACGATCAACCGGACAAGAAACATCGATGATGCCGATTAATGCGCCGTCATCGTTTCGAATCGGAGCAGCCGAACAAGTCCAATTATGGGAAGCGACGGAATAATGTTCGGTGCCGTTTATCATCACCGCTTCTTCAATTTCTAACGCTGTTCCGATCGCATTCGTTCCGACTTCTTTCTCTGTCCAGCGGGCGCCTTCCATAAAATTAATTTTTCGCGCATCGTGAAGGATTCTTTGATTTCCTGCCACCGACAATACATATCCATCCGGATCAATGATTAAAGCGATCATTTCCAATTCTTTCATGGCTTGTTTCATTCGATTCAAATGAGGCAAAGCGATATCGAGGAGCAAGGAGTTTTTTTCTTTTTGAGCGGCAAGCAAATCATTGGATAAAACATGTTGGCCTTTACTCAAATATGGATTGACGTCATTGTTCTTGCAACGATACCAAGATTCGATGACTCTTTTGTTTAAGCGAGACGAATCCAGCACTCCTTCGTTTACAAAACGCTTCCATGTAATCCAGTTGCAGGTTGTTGTAAACATAATATCCTCCTTAATTTGGAAATATGATCATATACAGAATCCATACTTTTGGCAAAGACCGACATGAGGAAACAGAAAAAGGATAGGTTTCGAAGAGAAATTTTTGTTTATTCGGAGTATTCGAAATTATTATAGAAGAAAACTTAAGCGCTTTCAATATAAAAATCTCCATGCAGAAAGAAGACATGAACCAACATCTTCATGTCCCCTTTTTTGAACTGCTTTTTCGGAAAATGCTTTTATTCCAATCATTCAAGAAAAAATCACACCCCCATCGATCATGACGGATTGGCCGGTCATATAATCAGAATCCTCCGATGCAAGGTAGGAAACAAACTTTGCGACATCCTCCGGTGTTTCAGGCCGTCCAAGGGTGATGCCATCCGAAAACTGCCGAAAAGCTTCTCCTTTTTTAAGATTCATATAATGCGCCATTTTTTCATCAATCAAGTCCCACATTTGAGTGTCGACAATTCCGGGACAGTAGGCATTCACGGTGATCCCAAATGGCGCCAACTCCTGGGCAGCAGCTTGTGTCAAGCCTCGAACGGCAAATTTTGTGGCCGAATAGGCGCCAAGAAGGCTGAATCCTTTATAGCTCGCAATGCTGGCCGCATGAATGATTTTCCCTCTTTTTTGCTTTTTCATTTGTTCTGCTGCCGCTTGCAGACAATAGAGAACGCCAAACACATTGATTTGAACGATTTTATTCATATCCTCTTCTGTTACTTCCAGCAACGGCTTAACTTGGGCAATGCCGGCATTGGAAACCATGACGTCCAGTTGTCCGAAATGTTTGACCGCTTGGTCCACCATTTGAAACACTTCGTCTCTTTTGCTTACATCCGCTTGAACGGCAAAACTTTCTCTGCCCAGTTTCTTTATTTCATCTACCACCGATTGGGCGTTTTCCAAATGAATATCGTTGATGACAACATGAAATCCGTCACGGGCAAGACGTAAAGCAATCGCTCGACCTATGCCTCGGCCCGCTCCGGTGACAAGCGCGATTTTGGGAGAGCTGCTCATTTTTTGTTTTCCTCCTTATTGATTGAGAAGTTCTCAAAATGCCGCCCATCCTGCCCAAAACACAAGAGAACGGGCAGCCCGACCGCAGGTTTCTCATCTTGTTCTCTTCT
Source organism: Bacillus sp. FSL W8-0223 (assembly GCF_038006805.1). Classification (NCBI taxonomy): domain Bacteria; kingdom Bacillati; phylum Bacillota; class Bacilli; order Caryophanales; family Bacillaceae; genus Bacillus; species Bacillus sp. FSL W8-0223. Next base: position 615,743 of record NZ_JBBOVX010000001.1, on the reverse strand, counting down.
AAACAGAGAATGACCATTTAGACAAAACCGTCATAAGCCACCTTACGATTGCGGAGGATAAGTTCGCAACGGAGCGGGGAGCTCAAATCCTTCCGGTATATGGTAAATTTCCGCGATAAAGCCAAGGTCTTTCGTTGTATTTAAGTATGTGTACCCGATTTTATGGAAAATCACGCTTTGAATCACATCATTTCCTCTTGCCGCCATCGTTTTTACTACATCATCATGATTTTCCGTTCCTAATGCAACATGGTGCAAACCGGGGCCATGCTGTTTCAAAAATTCCGCATACACGCTGCGGTCATCGGTAGGCTCAATGAGCTCCCATTGGACATTATGCGCATCACATAATGCGATTTTCATAGAGTAATCGACTTTTTCACCACAAATTGTCATATTCCTAACCGTATCTTTGTTAAAATCATAGACTAACCAAGGCCCTATACCGTAATCATCGTGATACCTTTTCATATAAGCATCCAAATCATCCACAACGATGCCAATCTGCAATACTTCCGTAAAAATGGGTTTTTCCATTTTTCTTTCCCCCCAAATAGTAGGATGAGAGAACTCCATTTTCGTCATGGCACGGTACCACAGGATCTTCAGTTCATGGACGTTTTCGCTGAACCTTAATAAACAACCATATTTGCAAGTTTTGAGAAATCGCTCTATACATGCAACGCATGGCCCACGGCACTGAGCAAAGCTTCATGAATGGCTTCAGACAAAGTAGGATGGGCCTCTATTAAATCCTCCATAATGTCGACCGTCATCTCAGCGTGCAGCATGACGGTTCCTTGTCCTATCAATTCTGTCGCACGTGGACCTACAATCGAAACTCCCACTATTTCGTGATATTGCGGTTCCACGATCACTTTTACTTTTCCGATCGGCTCGTTGAGTATGAGCGCTTTGCCATTGGCCGTGAAAGGAAACTCTCCAACTCGAATATCGCCATATTGCTCTCTTGCTTGTTTTTCTGTCAGTCCGACTCCGGCAATTTCAGGTGATGTATAAATACAGCGAGGAATCGCTCGATAGTTTACTTTCACCTCTTGTCCTCCGGAATGCAGAGCCGCGATGGTCCCTTCGTGAAACGCTACATGAGCGAGCTGAATTCCTCCAATGACGTCGCCGCAAGCATAAATATGAGGAATATTTGTCTGCATCTGTTCATTGACTGCGATGCCTCGTTTGGAAAATTCGATTCCGATATCCTCCAGCCCTAAATTCGCGGTTCTTGGCTTTCTGCCAATGGAGACTAAAACATAATCCGCGCTTAGTTCACGAATTCCTTCTCGGTTTTCAATGATCGCTTTCTTTTTATCCGCATTCAAATCTTTTAAAGAAGTAGAAGTATAGATGGTCACTCCGTCCTTTTCCAATTGCTCCTGCAAAATCGAAGCGATATCTTCATCTTCCCCCGGCAGAAGCTGCTCGGCCATCTCGACGATGGTGACTTTCGCTCCCAGGCGGCTATAAATACTGGCAAACTCGCATCCGATCACTCCTCCGCCAATAATCAAAAGCGAAGAAGGAATCGACGGAAGAGACATGGCTTGCCCGCTGTGAATGACCCACTCCCCATCAAAAGGGGCGAACGGCAGACTGATCGGCTCCGATCCTGAAGCAATAATGAAGCGATCCGCTTCCACGATTTCTTGGCTGCTTTCATTCTCCACGCGTAAACGATTGGCCGTGAGAAAAGAAGCGGTGCCGTTTTTGACTTGGATTCTATTTTTCTTCATTAAATAGCCAATCCCTTGAACAAGCGTTTGAACAATTCGGTTTTTCCGCTGCTGAACTTGGTTCCAATTTACTCCTACTTGAGCGGATGAAAGGCTGATTCCAAAGTCTTCGGCATGTCGGACTTTCTCATAGACTTCAGCACTTTCCAACAAAGATTTCGTCGGCATGCAGCCTTCGTTTAAGCAAGTTCCTCCTAGAGGTCCTTGCTCAATTAGAATGACTTGTTGTCCCTGCTGGGCGGCCGTAATCGCCGCCACATATCCCGCAGGTCCACCTCCAATAATGGCTAATGTGGTCATGAACTCCACCTTCTTTCTATAAAAGCACGGTAAATGGCTCTTCTAAATATTGTTTCAGTGTCCGGAGAAAGGCCGCGGCCGGTGCTCCGTCCAACACACGATGATCGAATGTAAGGCTAAGCGGCAAGATCGTTCTTCTCTCCAGTTTATCTCCTATATAGACAGGTGTGTCATAAGTCGCTCCTACCCCAAGAATTCCTGCTTCAGGCGGGTTTAAAATCGGAGTGAAATGTTCAATTCCGTAAGCACCCAAATTGCTTATGGTAAACGTGGATCCTTTCATCTCTTCATGGCTCAGCTGTCCTTGGCGTGCTCGCTTGGCCAGCGATTTGATATTTTGGGCTAATTGAATCAACGATTGGTTTTCTGCATTGCGAATCACAGGGACAACCAATCCTTTATCCAAAGCAACGGCCATTCCAAGATGAATCGAATCAAATAGATGAATTTGATCGTTGATATAAGCGCTGTTCATCTCTTTATGCTGTTGAAGAGAAAGAACAACTGCACGGGCCACAAAGTCCGTCACGGTAAGCTTTGTTTCATAATGGGTTTGTGCCGTTCCAGTTAATTGTTTTTGCAAAGCGATCAAATCGGTGACATCCACTTTCATGTTTAACGTTAATTGGGCGCTGTTTTGCAAGCTGCCTCGCATCCGCTCTGCGATGATTTTTCGCATGCCGGCAACCGGAACTTTCTTAGTCGGCTCGATGTTATGAGTAATGGTTTCAGCCGGTTTTTGCTCCTTTGTAGACGGAGATTCCACGAAAGAAGAGTTTGCAATCGCTTTTTGAACATCCTCTTTCGTGATTCTTCCCCCTGGTCCGGTCCCTTGAATGGTCCGAATATCTAAGTTGGCGGCTTCCGCCATTTTTCTGGCGACCGGAGAAATTTTGATTTTCTCTTTTGCTGCTGTTTGAACGGAAGGCTGTGATTCTTTTACTTTTGTTGCCGTTGCCGTGGCAGCGACTTCTGTCTGTGCTGTTTCTACGTTTCTTTCGATTTTGGAGATGCTTTCATTCGCATCGCCGATATAGCAGATCACGGTTCCGGGAGGAACTCCTTCTCCTTCCGGTACGACAATATCTAAAATGGTGCCATCTGCGGGAGACTCGAGTTCCATTTCGATTTTCTCTGAATTGATGCTGGCAATCAACTCTCCCTTTTTGACGGGATCGCCTGCTTGCTTGTTCCAAACGGAAACGGTCCCTTCTTTCATGGACATTCCTAATTTCGGCATAACCACTTCTACGGCCATTTTCTATCTCTCCTTTCTCTTTTGCTTGATTACACGTTTAGAAGCGACGGATCCCCTATTAATTCTGATACCACTTCTATTACTTTTTCCGGTGTCGGAAGATAAAGGTCTTCCAGCGGAGGAGAGAATGGCACAGGTGTATGCGGTGCCGTAATCCGTTTAATCGGTGCATCCAACGTATCGAACCCTTTATCGGCAATTAATGCAGCGATATCGGTGGCCACATTGCATCTTGGATTCGCTTCATCAATGATCACAAGACGATTGGTTTTCGCCACGGAAGAAAGAATCGTGTCTTCATCCAGCGGAGATAAGCTTCGCGGATCGACCACTTCCACTTCCAATCCTTTTTTCGCCAATTCTTCCGCTGCCGCTAATGCTGTATGAACTTGTTTTCCGATCGCGACAATCGTGAGGTCGCTTCCTGTCCGTTTAATGTCTGCCTTTCCTAATGGAATGGTATAATACCCTTCCGGAACATCCCCGGTCGTGTTATACAATGTCTTGTCCTCAAAATAGATCACCGGATCATCGTCTTCAATAGAAGCAAGCAGCAAGCCTTTCGCATCATATGGCGTGGACGGAACCACGACTTTAATGCCGGGAATGCTGGTAAACAAGGCATATAAGCTTTGAGAATGCTGAGCCGCCGCCCGAAAGCCTGCTCCGTGAGTTGTTCGAATCGTAACCGGCACCTTCGCCTTTCCTCCGAACATATATCGGAATTTGGCCCCTTGATTCAGCACTTGATCCAAACAACTTCCGATAAAGTCATTAAACATTAATTCGGCAATCGGTCTTAATCCTGTAGCCGCTGCGGCCATGGCCGCCCCTACATATCCCGCTTCGGATATCGGAGTATCCAAAATCCGCTCCCGGCCAAATTCTTGAACTAATCCTTTCGTTACCCCTAATACACCGCCCCATGCTTCATCATCTTGCAAGTGGTCAACAGCCGCACCGCCAGCCACATCTTCTCCTAACAGAATGACATTTTCATCTTTTCGCATCGCTAGCTTCAATGCTTCATTAATCGCACTCGACATACTGATCTTTCTCACCATCTATACCGCCTCCTATCATTCTTTTAATAAGATACATACACGTCTTTTAACAGCTCTGATGCCTCCGGGTACGGGCTTTTTTCAGCAAATTCAACCGCCTTTTCTATCGCCTGTTCTACGGATTCTTCCATTTCCACCAATTCTTTTTCTGACAATAATTGTTGACTAAGTAAATGTTTTCTGAATAGAACGATGGCATCCCGCTCTTGAAGGTGTTCTCTCTTCTCTTCTTCTGTCTTGTATTTTTGGGCATCTCCTTCAAAGTGGCCGTAATTTCGATAAGTCACACATTCGATTAGCGTTGGACCTTCTCCGTTGCGTGCTCTTTGAATGGCTTCCTCCGCTGCTTGATAAACAGCCAACACATCTTTCCCATCGACGCGAACGGCAGGCATGTTGTAGCCGATGGCGCGATCGACAATTTGTTTACAGCTTGAAGCATATTCAAATGGCGTCGCTTCTCCATACCCGTTATTTTCCGCTACAAAAACAACCGGCAGCTTCCAAATAGACGCTAAATTAAGTCCTTCGTGAAAAGTTCCTTGATTATTGGCCCCGTCGCCAAAGAAGCAAACGCTTACATCTTCCGTCTTTTTATACTTCGCTGTCAACGCAGCCCCGCAAGCAAGAGGATAACCTCCCCCTACAATTCCATTCGCCCCCAGCATTCCTTTATCTAAGTCGGCAATGTGCATGGAACCACCTTTCCCTTTGCACAACCCAGTGATCTTTCCAAAAAGCTCCGCCATCATTCCATCCAAGTCGCAGCCTTTGGCAATACAGTGGCCGTGCCCGCGATGCGTACTTGTAATCGTATCTTTATCACTTAAGTGCGCACACACCCCAACCGCTATCGCTTCTTCGCCTGCATACAAATGAACAAAACCGGGTAATTTCCCTTGTGCAAAGATTTCATGAACCTTATCTTCAAATACACGAATTTCCAGCATTTTTTGATACATCCATTTGGCTTTTTCCCGAGTTAAAGCAACTCCTTTGCCTTGAATCACATTCATCTTTTTGAACCTCCTTCATTCTTGTTTCTTCACCCTTTCTTACTGCAAAAAGCGTGCCAAAAATCATCAGCGTCAACATGAAGCATCGAGCAATTCTCGCCAACACAAAAAGAGACAAAACGAGACCGGTGTCTCTTTTTGTCTCCAATTGAACACGTTGAATAGGAGTTCAAGATCATGCTCTGTTGTTCGATCAATGGAATCATCATTCATCATGATCAACGAACGAAAAACAGACCCGCCACACTTGGCAAGTCTGTTTTTTTATTCGACAAAACGGGATCTCGGCCATTTCTTTTGGCACTACGGCATCTCTTTCAGTCGTGAAGAAATGTTCGAGAAATACTCGAAGATAAATTGATGAAACTGACGAGCTGTTTCCGAAAAGTATCGTCTTTTGTTTTTGGACCAACCTAAACCAATGGTTTGTTGGCATGTTGACTCCTTGATGAAGGAAGACATCAGCCTGGTTGATTTCATTTAAAAGCTAATTCATACTAAGTTATGGAAATAGTTTAAAAGAATAGGGGAGAAAAATGGAAGGTAAAACACATATTGTTGGGAGCTTAGCAGCAGGCGCTCTATATTTAAACTTGGGAGGAGCCGTTGGCCATGAAGCTCTTTTTTTTGGTAGTTTAGCTCTTGGTGCTTTAATACCGGATATTGATCACACCGGTTCATTAATTGGCCGAAAGGTGCCGTTGATTGACAACATCATCAGCACGGTATTCGGTCATCGCTCCTTTACTCATAGTCTTTTGTTTTTAGTTTTAGCATTCTTCTTATTCCAACAAACTTCCTGGCCTAAAGATATTGAATTGGGTATCTTGATGGGAATGTTCAGTCATATGGTCTTGGATATGCTCACAAAACAAGGAGTTAAGTTTTTATGGCCTTTAAAAATCGAAATTGGTATACCTGGTGGCATTCGTACCGGCGGTGCAATTGAACAAGGATTTTTCACTGTTTTAGTCATATATCTTTGTTATGTTGGTTTTCATTTTTATTTATAAATTAGGAGAACCTTACACCTGGAACTTACTAAGCATTCATGATGATTTCCATGTTTTCTTGCAATAGAGTCATATCGGGTGAGTAGATCCTCATATGGAAAATCGTTTGACAGCTTCACCTTCAGAGGATTTGAAGAAAATGGGAGGCGTTCATAAATCAAGTAGTAGGAGGTGGTGAACCTCCGTCCTCTCACATCACCGTACGTACCGTTCGGTATACGGCGGTTCAATCAAATTAATGACGCTTTTCGCCATATTTACTGTACAGGCTTTTCAGCCCTTGGCTACTCCAATAAGAGTTGCCAAGGGTTTGGTGTAATATGGGACTTTTAGAGATTCTCCAATATGATTTCCTCGAATTTCCCCATTCATATGCTTTATATGGTTGAACTCCGAGTTGTATAAGTTTCTTTATTTTCGTTTTCGGCTTCTTCCACTGTTTCCAGATAATCATTCGGAGCCTTCTTCTTATCCATTTATCAAGATTCTTAAAGACAGTAGGAGTGTCAGCTAGTGAAAAGTATCCGCACCAACCCATTAGGTACTGATTTAGTCTTTTGATTCTTTCTTCCATTGAGATCGACTAGCCATCACCAGCAAGTCCGTTGATTTTGACTCTCAAATATGCTTTTGGCAGTAACGGTCCTTGAACATTCATTTTGACACTATGGCATCTCTTTCAAACGTGAAGAAATGTTCGAGAAATACTCGAAGATAAATTGATGAAACTGACGAGCTGTTTCCGAAAAATAGCGTCTTTTGGACCAGCCTAAACCAATCGTTCGTTGGCATGTTGGTTCTAAGATTCGTAATCGATTCAATGTAGGTTTCTTTTGATGAATCCAATAGATGGCCGGAATAAAAGCAACCCCCAATCCTTGTTTCACTAAATCCCCTATGACTCCCGGCTCGTCCCCTTCAAAAGCAATATGTGGCATAAAACCTGCTTTTCTGCAAAAATCATCGGTTAAGTTACGGATTTCATATCCCGTATGCATACTGATAAAAGATTCGTCCTTGACTTCATCAAGATAAATCGTTTCTCGTCCTTCCAGCCGATGTCCAGGCGGGACAATCAAAAAAATTTCTTCCGTGAAAAGGGGCTGCCAGATGATCTCAGGGTCTTCAATGGGAACCGAAGAAATACAAAAATCGATTTCCCCGTTTTTCAGATGACATTTCATGGACGATGTCGAATGGACAAATTGTTGAAAATGGACGTGAGGATATTTTTTCAAAAAAGAACCTAATAAATCAGGAAGGACTCTTGGAATGGATACAGCCAAGCTGATCTTATGTTGATTTCGCTCTGCCAACTCTAAAATTTCTCTTTTCCCTTCCTTTAATTCCATAAAGGCTCTTTCAACCCGTCCCAAAAATATTTTTCCGTATCGATTTAGTTTAATTTGACGGTTTTGCCGATCGAACAGCGGAACGCCAAGATCTTCTTCCAGCCGTGCAATCGTCTTGCTAAGGGAAGGTTGGACAATGTTCAGTTCCTCTGCCGCTTTCGACATGTGTTCGAGACGTGCAACAGTTTGAAAATACTTCAGTTGCAGCAATTCCATCTGCTATACACCGCCTTATTCATAGACTAGAAGCTATATTATTGTAATTAATTATATATCAAGAAATATCCAAAATAATCGGAGGTTTTTATGGTGCAGTATAGTTATGTTTCTCATCTTGAATGCCCTAAATGCCATGAAGTTTATTCAACAGAAACGGTTCAACAGCTTTGTAAATGCGGATCGCCCTTGCTGGTCCGATATAAATTGAATGAGGTGAAAGCTTCCGTCAAAAAAGAAGACTTGCAGCTGCGGGAAATGAGTTTATGGCGATATCATGAACTTCTCCCCGTAAAACATGAAGAAAATGTCGTTTCATTAGGAGAAGGAATGACACCCATTATTCACATGAAAAGACTAGGGGAAAAAATTCAGATTCCTCATTTATACATAAAGGATGAGGGAATTATCTCGACAGGTTCGTTTAAAACGAGAGGAGCAAGCGTCGGCGTTTCTAAAGCGAAGGAACTCGGAGTCAAAGAATTAGCGATGCCCACTAATGGAAATGCAGGTGCTGCATGGGCTCTTTATTCAGCAAGAGCAGGCATTAAAGCCACGATCGTCATGCCATTGGACGCTCCGAACATTACGAGAAAGGAAGTTTACATCTCTGGCGGTGATCTTCGATTAGTCGACGGTTTAATCAGTGATGCGGGAAAAATAGTGGGACAACTTGTAAAAGAGAAAGGCGTTTACGATGCATCCACGTTAAAAGAGCCTTATCGAATCGAAGGAAAGAAGACAATGGGGTATGAAATTTTTGAACAGCTGAATTGGGAAGCTCCCGATGTTATTTTATACCCGACTGGCGGCGGCGTAGGAATTATCGGCATTTATAAATCGATTTTGGAATTAATAGAATTAGGCTGGATTTCTGCCGAAAAGCTACCTAGGCTTGTTGCCGTCCAGGCCGCCAATTGCGCTCCTATTGTGAAAGCATGGAAAGAGAGAAAAACGGAATCGGAGTTTTGGGAAAATGCTTCAACAAAAGCATTTGGAATTAACGTGCCAAAACCACTTGGCGACTTTTTAATTCTGGAAAGTTTATATAAAACCAACGGCTGTGCCATTGCCGTTTCGGAAGCAGAAATTTCACAAGCACAAAAAGAGGTCGCTGAACTCGAAGGAAATTTCATTTGTCCCGAAGGAGCTGCAACATTCGCGGCCGCCAAACAATTACGCCAACAGCAGTGGATCTCGGAAGATGAAAAAGTCGTTTGCCTCAACACAGGACAAGGAATCAAGTATCCTGAAACAGTTGAAATCGACCATGTTCCCGTTCTCTAAAATAGGTGAAGAGGCGAAAAAGGGTTGGATTAGATTTCTGATTTTTTGGCAAACGGAAATCACGGAGACCAGCCCGTTTCCTGCTTCATTTCCCCTCAACACCAAAAGCGCAACGGCCTCTACAGGGCTTGGATAGTGATGAAAGATTATTATTGATATAAAGGTAATTAAGTGATGCAATGCTAGTTCATCCTAAAGCTAGCTTATAATCCCTTAGTTCAGTAGATCTGTGTCCCTGATCCACTGAACTTTTATTTCCTTTCATTTATTTTCACCAATAAAGCGGCTAAAATGAAAGATATGATAGACGCAAGCAGTAAGACTAATCCAATAGCCCCCAACCCTAATCCTTTCCATCCGCCCCAAATAAAACTTATTAATATCACAATAATACTTAATAGAGAAAAAATGATGGGTATTATATATACCGGAAATGTCACTCTATTCCGACTAACCAAACATAAGAGCAGTATCGCTAGTGTACAAATGAGTACATATATCCCCAAATAAACCATATACTCTCCCCCGTTGGTAATATTAAAACTTCCATCATGTAAAACCCGATTCAGTTTTATTAACTGAGTCAATTCCATAATTTCTTATTTTAAAAAGCAACAGACCTGCAGAATTTAGATGCCTTTAAAAATTTTTAGTTTACGCAGCAGATTTAACACGCAATGATTTGATCATCAGCTAGTCTTGAAGCAGTATAAATACTTCTTGAGTTCCATTTAATAAAAGATAGCCGCCTTTTCGTTATTCAGACTATCTGAAGAAAAAGGGATTGGATTATGGATCATTTTCAATTGTTGGAGGGTTTAAACTGGAGCCGACCAAGAACGGAAAGGTTGATATTCGTTAGAAACGTGTATTTTGGGGCTGCAATAGGAGATGTAATAATTCCGCATGGCTTGGATGATAACAGATCATGATAGATGTAAAGAAGATTGCCCTAGCCTATCTATTTCGAACTTCCATATTTTCAAAGTCGATGATTAATTTATTGATGAGAAAAAAATCATTGCCTATAATCCCGTCAAATCCATGCATTCCTCTTACATCAGCGAGCTGTATAGTGAAATCATTCAACTGGAATTTATCTATCGTCAAGCCGCTCACTTTTTGCTCTATACAGATTTCCGTACCGCCAATTCCGTACATCTTGCGCGTAATTGCATTTTCTACATCGAGCAATAGCCCGATTTCCTCACATAAATCCGCATCTAAAATGGTTGAAGAACACCCGGTATCCAGCAAGACACGACTAAATGTCTTTTTCTTTCCATTGTATTCGATCTCTACAGAAACGAGAGGTAAATGCTCATCCATTTCAAATTTCATACTTTTCTCCGCACTCCTATATATGGCTGCTCAATGACTTTGATTTCTTCATTTTTTGTATGAAAAATATATAATTCACGTGTTTGGTTTTCTGCATGCAGTTTTTTATACACTTTCCATGCAGCATTCCCATTTTCAAAGTCATCAATAACAGACATTTCTTCAATGACTCTTTCCTTTCCTCTTGTTTCTGATTTTAATGCTTCCACTAAGACACAACGTTCCGGAAAATGCCGACGAACTTCAGACCATTTCATTAACATGTGCCTCCCCGAATCATTATTAATTTTCTTTTTATTGTATCATTTTTAAAGAGAGGGGCACCGTTTATTAAGAGGTATTTTCTTATTGCTTTTGTACCGTTCCATTGTCAGAATTCTATGCCAATCAAAATATGGTGAAAAGACAACAAAGACAGAGAGCCAAGGCAACTCTCCATCTCTATTAATCTTTTACAAATTTCGGGGCGTGGCAGGCACCCAACCTAATGAATTTATTTTCGCAAAAAAGGAGCTTAAAATAGTCAATAAATATTATTCATTTTATTCATTTATTTTTTTCAAGGCCTCTTCACCTGCGATCACTGTCACATCATTATGCTGCCTTAAAATTGAAGCCGGAAACTCCTCGGAAATATCACTGTTACCCAATAGCCTTGCAAGGGCGTCCGCTTTCTTTTTACCAGAAACAAGCAGCAAGATTTTCTTACTTTCCATGATCGTTTCAATTCCCATCGTAATTGCTTCCGTTGGTACTTCGTCAATCGACTGAAAGAATCTAGCATTTGCTTTCCGTGTTGATTGATCCAGTTTAACAATATGCGTTCTGCTTTTAAAGCTGGTCCCTGGCTCATTAAAACCAATATGGCCGTTTAATCCTAGTCCTAATATTTGTATATCAATGTTATTTTTAGAAATTAGTCTGTCATAAGTCATACACTCTTGTTCCAAATCTTCAGCCATTCCATTAGGAATATGAAAATTTTCCGGTTGAATATCAATATGTTGGAATAAATTTTCATGCATATAATAGTGGTAACTATTCTTATTTTCTTTAGGCAGCCCAACGTATTCATCTAAATTAAAAGTAGTTGCATTTTTAAATGAAACTTCCTTTTGTTGATATTTTTTGACCAAACAATTATATAAACCAATTGGAGTTGAACCTGTTGCAAAACCAATGACTGGTCTTTTCAAACTTTTCATATGCTCTATGACTATATTAGCTGCTTTCTCACTCATTTCTTCATAATCTTTTACTTTAATAATTTCCACGTCATTTCACCTTTCTACAAAATCATTATGGGAATCTTTACTCTGGAACAAAATATTTTATATTTTAAAAATCGTACTTAGTGCCCTTGCCACTCCATAATGATCATTATCTTCAACAATCATTTTCGCTTTACTTTTTACATAATCAGTTGCATTTCCCATCGCGATTCCTAATCCAGATGATTCCAACATTTCGACATCATTTATCCCATTACCGATTGCAATCACTTCTTCAGGCAATATATTCAATTGTTGAATGGCAGATTGAATACCGGTCCATTTAGAACCTTTTGGATATACTTCGAGTCGATCTCCTTCTTCAAAAACATAATCCTCCAGCACTTTCTCTTTAAGAACTTTACGTTGTTCAGAATTTATATATAAAGTTAATCGGTGCGCTTCGCAATCCGTATCCTCTAAATTTGTCTTTTTTGCAAATGGCAGTAAATGTTCCTCATTTAAAGGCTGATTGGATCGTGAGGTACTGTACGAAAAGTGAATATACTTGCCGCCATGTTTATCAGTTTGGCTGCAAAGATCATAGGCAACTTTTGATGACATTTTTACATCATGAATGATCTTATTATTTAAAAATACAAGGCTGCCGTTATAAGCAACATAAAGCGAACACTGTAATTTATCACCATAAATTTTTGTGGCTTCTAAAGACCTGCCTGAAGCCAAACCAACGATAATCCCTTTCTTTTGCACTTTATGAATAGATTCTATGGTTTCATCTTCAAGCTGATTTTTAGAATTCAAAATTGTCCCGTCTATATCCAGAAAGACCGCTCGATACATTTAGATTCTCCTCCAAATTTTCCATTAACAACCATGCCCTTGCAGTAAAAATGATCATTTTTATTGGATCAATCGATTAAATTCCCCATAGAATCATAAATTCCTACAAGTTCAGGGTTGGCGGAAATATTCTTTAAGACGGCAACATGGGCATTTGTAACAAATACTTGTGTGCGAAAAGCATATATGACCGTATCGCCCACTCGTACTCCGTCTGTCGCCAATGAGCCGTAATAATCAATATTAGTCGGAACATTATCAATTGTAGGAACCCGCTTTAGATTTTGTCTATTTGTTCCAACTAATGCTTCCTTCATATGTGAACGCGGATAAAATCCGCCGCCAAAAACATATGCATGATCATTATATAAATGGGATACTTCCGATACATATACCATCGCCGGTTTTTCTTCCAAGTTTTGTGAAGCATGCAACGGTGTTGTTCCAATTAATGCATGACCAGGTTCTCCTTGCGTTGCACCATTTTCCTTTAATAATTTCATTGTTGCGGTAGAAGTGGCACTTGGCATATTCATCTCAAGCTTTTCATATCCTCTATTCATTAAAAACAATTTTGCAGTCTGCATGGATTTTACATTAGGGGTAATGGTTGGAACATCATCTTGAATCAATATACAAGGAAAACTTGTTAAACCGGCTATTTCAATGCCTTCCAATTTTTCCATAGATTCAATATCTTTCACTAACTGTTCAAATGTGAATCCACCTTCTTGACCTTTATATATATAATCGTCTTTGTTTGCTATGCGTAAAAAGACTTTTTGTTTTTTTTTCATCTGTTGAGCAATTCTGCTAATATTTTGAGCATTTTCATAACTAAAAACTGTAACATAATCAGGATTAAGATTTAATATTGTTGGTATCATATGAACAGGTATTTGAACAAGGTGTCCAACATGGCCAATCTGAATGCCATTTTTACTAAGAGTCATGGCCTCCCATGGATCTACGGCGACTGCCTTTTCAATCCCTGATTCAACAATAGCTTGCGCCACCAACGGATTGCGGCCAAATTGTTTTGTCATAAAAAATAGTTCAATATCCTGTTTTTTGGCTTTTTCTGATAAAACTTTAGCATTCCTCCTTACTGTATCAAGATCTATTACATAAGTATTGGGTGAGATGATCCCTTGCTGATGAAAATCTAATGCAGCTTCTATTAATTTTTTGTTATGCTTTATTGTCGATTCTAAAAACATCCGTCAGTCTCCTCTTTCCCTTTTTGCAATATTTGAAGGAATGAAGTTCCGTTTTCAGTTTTATTAAGTCCAAGATACTTTGCAGAAGTTGCAGCGATATCTGATAGTGTCTTTCTTTCTCCAATTCTAACGGGAGATATTTGTTTATGATAAACTAACAGATACGTTTTCTCTCTTGTATGTTGACTATGGCCAATCGTAGGATCATTCCCATGATCCGCACTCATAATCAGCAGGTCCTGTTCTGTCATTTTCTCCAGTATTTCCGGTAAATATCTATCGACCACTTCAATACGATCCGCATAACGGGCTGGATTCTGTGCATGTCCGGCCAGATCTGTTTCTTGTACTGTTGCAGCAATTACTCCATGTTTTACATTGTCCATTTCATGTAAAATATCCTTCATTACTTGTTCCGTATCGACACCCGGAAATCTATTGGCGCCTTCACAATAAATAACATCCTGCATTTTTCCAATAAGAGAAACTTCCATTCCACTTTTTTTGGCTAATGTTGGCAACTGAAATTCAGGAGAAATGCCAAATCCTAAATGACGTACTTGATACCCTTGTTTGTATACATTTGATTTAGGTGAATTCACCCCTACTAATCCATCTCCCCGTCTTTCTACTGATTCCTGCAAGTGTTCGGGTGTTACATTTTCGCCACCAAGGACAATCACGCGATTGACTCTAACATTTTTGCGCACACATTGCCCTATTTTTAAAACTTCTTCAAACGGAATATATTCCAGTGGAGCACTTACATTGTAAATTTGGCCGTAATCAGTTTCGATATTATCAGCGACGATGACTAAATCATTGACTAATAGATACGGCAATTCAGGATTTGGGATCGTTACTTTATATCCTTCTTTTTCTAAAGCACGTTTTACTTGATCCATATTTTCAATAAAAGGAGCTAAATACGCTTTTTTTGGTTTTGTTCCCATAATTTCATTATGCCCTTCAAAACTGTCTGCTCCTTGATGCATAAGGTTCAAAACACCGTAACTGGCAATATTATCAACATTTTTTAATTTCGGATGATGTAAAATTTTATTGATGCCCAATCTTTCAAAGTTTGGAATTTTCAATGACGGCACTGCATCAATAATATGATAAAAAGTATTGGCTCCGACATCTAAAGGATGATAGTCTTTGGCATCTTCCATATAACCGACACCTAAGCTGTCCAATATGATAATAATGACTCTTTTATTCATTTTGATCCCCCTTTACTATATTTGCTTTTGATTTTCGGTTGCCCGATGAATGGATTCCTCTAGTATTCTTAAAATTGTGTCCACGCCGCTTCTTAACGGATTAATACGTATCATTTTTTTGGCTAATGTTGGATCTGACGATAAAAAAGTGCCGGAAACTCTATAAAACATTGGCACAACTTCGTATTTTGATTCGGCGCCCACCGGATTGGGTGCCGCCCCTAATTCATTGGCATGAAAAAGTACTTCTTCTGCAATTGGTTCAGTAAATTCGACAAGCAAGACTTTTGATTGCGCATTGGCCAAATAAGCCCTTCTTACACCCTTAACTGCTCCATTATTAAGGGCATGAACTAATTGATCATTCACACTTGCTTGTATAGCCAACATAACGGGAGCATATATAAGGCCTCTTAATGCTTCCAAAGCTTCGTAACCTTGAACTTGGCATCCCCCGGAATAATTCATTTTTTCTATTTTCTTGATTAAATCTTTATTGCCTAAAACGATTCCAACACCTTCTGGACCTAATAATTTGAACATTGAGAAGGTGGACAAATCCGCCCCGACTTGCACCCCAATATTTTCGACTTTCATTGCAGCATAATTATCATCAGTTATTATAATTAGAGCAGGATCAGCGGAACGTATTATTTTTATTGTTTCAGCCAAATCATAATGATCATCAATTTTTTGCCTAGTATGCTGAATCAATGCGCCTTTTAGTTTAGGATTTTGCCTAATTGCATTTTTGATTTCTTCATGATTGTGAAAATCCGCATATATAGGCAGTATCCCCATTGATTCTAAAGTTGTTTTGCTTGTTGGATATATAGGTGCATCATGTACAAGGAGCTGATCACCCGGCTGCAAAAAACTCATAAAACCAAACCTCAATGCACCTGTTCCAGCGCCGCGCACCAATAATGCCTTCTCTACACGAAAGAAGTCAGCTAATGTTTCTTCTACTTTTTTTGTAAATTTTGGTTTATTAATGCCTCTTACAACACCTAGATCACCAAGCGAAATCATTTCATCTCCGCGAAAATGCCTTGTAATGACATCAACGAGCTTAAACTGTCTGCGCTTAGCTTCTTCAATAGAAATACTCTTTAGCGGATAAGTTTCCATAATCATTCACCTTACCCTTCCATAAAAGCACGTGGGTTATGAATCAACATTTTATCGATTGATTCACTTGTAATCCCATAAGATTGCAAAAGGGGAACAAATGTGTCCAGTAAATAGGAATACCCTAATCCACCTTTATATTCGAGATGTGATTTTCTCGTAATATCCATAGATAATAGAACTTTGTCGATATACCCTTTATCCTGTATTTTTTTCAACATTTCTGCTCGAACGCGATCCGGCATGTAACTTTCTTTTCCTATTGTGTCAAATTCTACATATACTCCTTCTCTTAGCATTTTTAATACATAATCGGCGTCTCCTGTTAAATCAACATGTCCTATTACCACTCGATTTAAATCTACTCCATGCTTTTTAAAGAATTCCACTTGTTCATGTCCTAACGTTCCGATAGAAGTATGTGTAGAAATTGGTTTTTTCGTTTCCTTATGCGCGATGACAACTGCTTCAAACACTTTTTTCTCTGCTTCTGTCCATTTGTTATAACTTGTTCCAATTTCGCCAATTATTTCAGCTTTCGCATCTGTTCCTTTTATTCCTTCAACAATTTCCTTTATCATTCTTTCTGCCAGCTTTTCTTTTATTTCCTGAAAAACCTGAATCGGGTAAAAAGAATCTTGATAGAAACCAGTTGAGTAAATAATATTAATTCCGCTTTCTTCCGCAACCTTTTGGACGTATGCAATGCTTCTTCCCATTCCGATATTGGTTACATCAATAATATTACGTACACCTTTTTCGTATAATTTTTTAAATTCTCTAACGGTTTCAGGAAATACATCCAACCTGCAATCCTCATTATTTTTTACTTCAGAAAGGTCAATGGTTGTATGCTCATGCATATAGGTAATTCCGTTTTTCAACATTTGATACTTTCCCCTTTTTTAATGATTTCAAGTGAACATCCCTCCAATCCATCAAAAAAGAGATTGGAGAGATGCCATTGTATTTAACTAACCTGCCATAAACCAACTGCGTAAAGTAGATTAACGATGATCCCTAATAATATGACCGCTATTGGCCCAACAGCCAATTCAACCAACGGTTTTGATGCCATTCGGTTGATTAAATAAAATCCAATGACCCAAAAGAACCCGATTCCTGGAGCAATTTTTTCCGCTGCCATTGCACTGCCGATTAATATAGCAATTCCGAGAACATCTGCCAATGAAGTTCGAATATGCTCTCCCATCTCTCGTATGCCAGGTAATTTATCCATACTTTTTGAGACTGCTGATAATGATATGACCTCCAAGTACATGACTAAAGCACCCAACACAAATGCTAAAATCGGTATATCTCTGAAAATAAGACCGACTGCAAATACTAATGTCGTACCAGCTAAACCATAAACCCCCGTTACAATAGCAGTTGAAAAAACTAAAGGAATAAATCCGATCGCACGTGCAAATGTAGCAATGGCTGCCTCTGTATAAAGACCTTTATTAATCAATGCTTGAGGCATTGCATCAACTGCTAAAATCAACATGGAAGATGTTAAAGAAACAAGTCCACCCATTAAAGCTAATAACCAACGATTCTTCTTAATTCGATTTACACGTTCATTAAAAATATTAACTAAATCGGCATTTGTAGTATCCTCTCCTCCTTTAACTCTAGAGGCATAATAAACCATCATTAACATTCCTATTAATAACGCCATTCCTTCCGGGCTAAGGGAAATATCGTATCCTGCGACTTTAAATGTTCCAAACTTTTCGAATAACAAAAAGGAGGCTAAAGTGACAATCGCCGTGACAGCAGCTTTTTTTAAACCGTGCTGATACCCAATGGCAATAGCAGGAAATACTGTAAATGCAATAATAATCGGATTACCAATAAGACTTAAAGAATCTATGAAATTTACTGGAAGCATGTTAAATAAATCTACTACAAATTGCAAACCTAACACTATTCCTATACTATAAACAGCACCGAGAACTCCGGCTGTAACCATTCCTATTTTATTATCCGGAGTCCAAATGCCAATTATGTCGCACGCTAATAAAATACTATGGCCAATAATAATAGTAGCTCCTATAGAAAGAGGGATGCCGAAGCCGACTATTAATCCAAAACTCAATGCAAAACTAGTTGCAGCCAGTTCTCCTCTTGTCATTCGATTTTCAAGGTATTCAGGCATGATAGGACGCAACCCGTCATTAAACACCGCTACTCCGCGATTTACAAGAATAGAACCTAACGCACCGACAGCGACTATGACTATACATTGAATGAAATTAAAATCCATTCTACTCACCTCTGGTTATTCATTTTTATACTCAACTTTCGCACATAGTTAGACATTGCCCGATATAATTAGGTGGAAAATGCCAACCTTTTCTTCATTGATTTTTCAAAATGCCCCAATCCAAAAAACTTCTTGTTGGCAAGTGCTCGAAAAGGATCAGTCAGTGTATGTATGACAGTGATGTAATCCTTGTCTTGCACATCTTCGCAAAACTATCAAAAGGTTTGCCAATGGATCTTCTTCCGATATCATCCATCAAAATCATGTAAAAACAGTGATTGTATCAATCATCAACTTGTCAAGCGGCCTTGAAACTGCTTGCCTAAGTTTTAAGGGATACGGATTTAAAAAATACTTCATATCAGATCATTTGGGCAAGGCTGTATCAGCACTTAAAAGTGCAAGCCATTCACTTCGTTTACAGAACTGCGGACAAAAAGAATGTTAGTGAACGTAAAAAACGATAAATAGTATCTTTTTTACGCAGATTCGCTGATTTTTATTTTGAAACACTGGAAAAATCGGTTTACAAACGGGAATAGCCTATATATTTCTTGATATTAGCCTCTCTTAGATGATATATTTAACTATGAAATTTCTTTTGGTAATTGCGTAAAGTAGGTTTCTTTCATTACCATTTAAATGACACCTTTTTTCTTTTGTTAAAAGTTTCGTCACCCATATTTTCTAAAAAGAAAAAGGTGTTTTTCTTTTTATTAATCACATGTTCCAAAAAAACAATTTGCATTTTTACAGAGATTGAAGTGAATTCCATCAAATGTTTAGAAAAAATAAAACTGCGAAAGCTGATTATTTTAATAAAGCAGGAATTAGTATATTCAATATATTTTTTGAAGATGATGCCGTAAATCCAAATGCAATTTTGCCATCATTCACTTCCTTTTCAATTTCTTCCTTGGTTTTTATGGTACTTGGAGATGCCAAAGTAACGCATTTATCTTTGCCTAATAATGCAATTGCCATTGCAAGCGCTCCACCTGATCCGGTTTCACAGGCACCAATATAATAGTCAGCTTTTTTGTTTTTTACAGCCATAACTGCTTCCAAATCACTTTTAACGGATACTTCTACATTATTTCCTCCGATTTCTTTAACTTGCTTTTCAATTGCTTGTTTATTCAACTGTCCACCTATTACAATTCTCACCATAGGAAACCCCTCCTATTTATTTGATTCAATAACTCGATGAAGATGCAGATAAAAATAGATACGCTCTCCTTCAGGGAGTTCTTGGCCAACCAGTGAATTTACATGGTTTATAATTTCTTCTATATCCTCTTTATAAGGCGTCTCATTCACTTCATTCATGATTGTATTGGAAGGACCATCTTCGCATTCACCCCTTTCCATTCTAGTTAAAGCCATTGACATATGTGTCCATAACATTTCCGAGTTTTCAATTGCCTTCTTTTTGAATTTTTTTGATAAGTAATCAAATGTATTTAAAGTTAGATGAAAAGCTTTTTGTGTAATAACACTGCTTGTTAATAAAATAGTTAACTTTTCTTTCACTTGAATGCTATTCACTATTACTCAACCTCCAATATACTGTATTTAGTATTTTGTTTTAAAAAATTTTATTTTTCATTTCATGCGTGAAAACGTTTTAATAGTGTCTTATACTTTATGACTTTCGGATCCCGTAAATGATAAATTAATGTTTTAATAGCGTGGTATTTTTTCCCCCTTTTCAACACTATTTTGTATGTCCAGTATTTTTTGAATATCAACTGAATCCCACTTTTCTGCTATTTCTTGTTCCCTATCACCATCAATCACAATAACAGCTTCTGTTGTGTCTCGGGAAATTTTCTTCGCTTTCGCTGATTGAAAATCGATTGCTTGAAATGTTTGATTCATTCTTTTGTCATCGACATTCCAAACAGCTACATCAATTTGTTTTGAATTAAGCATATCGAATAACTGCATATAATTGACATTGACATATTCGACATTCCTGTTTTCAAATTCAGCAAATGTCAGCTGCATTTGATCTGGAGACTCCATATCCACGCCAACTTTTAATTTATCATTAGTTACATTATTATCTGAATCAGCTAAGAAAATCTTATGCGCGGATACATAACTGTTGGCTCCAAATTTCTTGAAAATTTTTAAATTTGGATATTCTGAAATGATATTATCTGCTGTCATCTTAGAAACAATTGCAAAATCACTTCTCTTTGTCCGAACCGCCTCAATTCGATTCAACCCGCCGCGCATATAAATTAAGTTTATTGTTTTTCCGGTTGATTCAAATGCTTCCACTATTCCTGTCGCTAATCCTTCATATTTCCTTGAATATGGAAGCGGCATAGAGCCGATTAATGGGGCGATACCGGCAATCTCAAGCAATAAATTGTTATCCTTGCCAATTAGATACGTGCCTAAATGGCCTCTGGCCTCCAATTTAATCGCTTTCATTTCCACCAATAAATTTAATGCGCTTTGTACAGTTCCCCTGCCAATGGATAGTTGGGCGCAGTAGTCAGAGATACGAGGAATTTTATCTCCAACTTTTAATTTTATCAATTCTTTGGCAATATTTTTTGCTGCTAAACCATTTTTAGAATAAAATTTTTCCCACATACTCTATCTTCCTTAAAAAACAGTATACTATATTCTGTACAGTAAATTATAAGCAATTCCTATTAGATTTGCAATAGGTATTTATAAATAACAAGACATTAAAAATGATTTTATAGATTAAGACACATACTTATAGTATTTCTTTGACATTATCACGCAAATTTTCTTCTTAATTAATTTTTAATTAATTTTCTTTTGGTAATTGCGCAAAGTAGTCTTTATTCGTTATCATAGTGGTGACACCTTTCTTTTGGATTTGGTTTCGTCACCAATATTTTACCAAAAGAATAGGTGTCTTTCTTTATGTTTTAAAAAATGTCAAATGATAATTTTGTACTTCCCAAAACCATTTACATCAAGCATTTAAACAAGATTTTGGACTGCGAAAGCTGAGATATAATATATTCATGCCAAAAATAGTTGATCATGATAAACAAAGGAAAAAAATTGCGGAAGCGACATGGAGAATCATTACGAGGGAGGGAATTGAAAAAGCAACCGTCCGCAATATTGCGAAAGAGGCTGGAATTTCTGTTGGTTCCTTACGCCATTATTTTTCTACCCAGTCAGAACTGTTGGCTTTTTCGATGAGGCTCGTTTCCGAGCGAGTGAAAAAACGAATTGAAGGAATCGATTTTTCTTGTCCCCCTCTTGAAGGGATAAAACGTCTAATACATGAAGTTTTGCCGCTGGAAGAAGAAACAAAAAAAGAAATGGAGGTGTGGTTTACTTTTACCCAAAAGGCATTATGGGAGCCTGAACTTCAGCCATTAAGCAATCAAGTATACCACGAGTTTCGTTCCGCAATTAAACTAATCATTGAAACGTTGTTAAAACTTGAACTTGCACGGCCAAACTTAAATGTAGATTTAGAAGTGGAGCGTCTTTATGCGCTTATTGACGGTTTAGCGATACACATCATTATGCAACCAAATCATTTAACGCCGGAAATGGTTGAATCGATTGTGGATCACCACTTGAGATCTCTTTGTAGATGAGAAAACAGAGAGTATTTACCGCTAAATATTTTGATTTCAGGTTTTTTATAAAAACCTGTGTAACTTCAAATCAGCCATCGGAATCTTCCGCGAACAACCGCAACTGATAGTGTTGCGGTTATTTAGTTTGTCGACAAAAGCCAGCCTGCTTATGAAGCAAGTTAGGTAAAAATAAGCAGAAAAAGTCTCGACAAGTTGACCGAACGATGAAAGAGCCCTACGATTTCAAATAAAAATAGCAGTGCAAAATCAATGCAAAATTTTTTCGAATTCTACAGGATTCTTTCGGAATCTCGGAAAAATGAAAAACGACCGCAAATGCGGTCGTATCAGGATTTCGCAAGTTTTATTCGCATGTTATCGGATACTTAAAATGGAGACGGTGGGAGTCGAACCCACGTCCAAAGGTATCACCACTTAAGCGTCTACGAGTGTAGTCGACATATTGTGTTTCGCTCTATCGTCGGCCTGTCGACGGGCTTCGGACGAGCTAGCCTGATTGGTCTCTTCCTTCATCCTCAGGCGGCGGAATCCGGCGTAGCCCACTTCAGATGAACCCCTCGACTTCCACATGGGCGATGGAAGGAGGAGCCTTTAGCGCAATTAAGCAGCTAAAGCGTAATTGTTTTGTTTGCCAGTTATATTTAAGTTGACGTTGATGACGGAGACGATCCCTCCGACTCGCAGCTTAAGCTCTGATTACCCCTGTCGAATCCGTAACGTCCCCTTATAATAAAGAGAATGTTTCGGAAGCTCTGGGAATATCGAGAGCTTAATGCTTGTTTCAACTGGCTCTTGCAAGAGTTATTATATCATAATAGGCGTATAATTCAACCGGGATGAACTTCCAATTTTCCAACTTGCGGTACGACCCTCCACTTCTTTACTTATCGAAGTGGAGGCTTTTTCCCGAGTGATGGACTGCATCCAAAGATCGCTTGAAAAGTATCGATTCTGGGCAGCCTGTATGTTGGATGACGAAACGAGTTTCACCGTCTGGAAGTTCAAAAGAATATTAAAACTGCTGACGAGCTTTAAACGCACGCTCAATTTCTCGTTTTGCTTCTTTCTTTTTCAAGTCTTCGCGTTTATCCCATTTTTTCTTCCCTTTGGCCAGACCGAGAAGAATTTTGGCATAGCCGTTTTTTATATATAATTTTAACGGAACAAGCGAATAGCCTTGTTCTTTTGTTTTCCCGATTAATTTCAAAATTTCTTTTTTATGCAGCAAAAGCTTTCGAGTACGAAGCGGGTCATGATTATAGCGGTTTCCATGTTCATATGGGCTGATATGCATATTGTGAAGAAAAACCTCGCCCTTTTGGACGCGGGCAAATGAATCTTTTAAATTGACACGGCCAGCGCGGATCGATTTAATTTCCGTTCCTTGCAGCACGATGCCCGCTTCATACGTTTCTTCAATAAAGTAATCGTGCCTTGCTTTCTTATTTTGTGCGACAACTTTTCCTTCCCCTTTTGGCATATGATTCCCCCCTTGCTGGTTTCTTGATCTTTTGTCCAAAAGGCTATCAGGAAAGATCCGGCCTCTCTATCTCAAAAAACCTATTTCATTCACTGACTAAATTCTTGTCAGTCCACCTTTATTTTCGTTTTCGCCTTTTGCTTTTTGACTTTGCGACATTCTCGTAAAATTTCTTTTTCTTTTTTTTGGGCGGCCGCGTTGACCATTCTTCCTCCGAATTCAGCTGAGGACCTTTTTGTTTTCCTTTTTTGGAACGCACTTTCACCACTTTCGGCGCTTCCGTCATTTTTCTCTTCTTAACGTTTTTCATGCCGACGATTTCAAAATCGACCGAATGTTCCTCTTTATTGACATTGATGACGCGGACCGTGATTTCATCGCCGATCCGATACACATTTCCAGTCCGCTCGCCGATCATCGCATAATGGCGTTCATCGTAGTGATAATAATCATCGGTCATATACGAAACATGGACAAGACCTTCAATGGTATTCGGCAGTTCAACAAATATGCCAAAGTTCGTAACGGAACTAATAATGCCGTCAAATTCTTGGCCGATTTTATCTTCCATAAATTCCGCTTTTTTAATTTCGTCAGTCGCTCTTTCGGCATCTACTGCCCGTCTTTCTCTCTCGGAAGAATGCTCAGCGATTTCCGGAAGCCGCGCTCCCCATTTTGCACGTGTCGCTTCGTCCATTTTCCCTTCGATTAAATAAGTGCGGATAAGCCGGTGAACAATTAAATCCGGATACCGACGTATCGGAGAAGTAAAATGGGTGTAAAAATCGGTAGACAAACCAAAGTGTCCCAGACTTTCCGGATAATATTTTGCCTGCTGCATGGAGCGAAGCATCACAGTCGATACGACCATTTCTTCCGGCTTTCCTTGCACGGCTTCAATGATTTCCTGCAACGCCCGCGGATGAACGGAATTGGCCGTTCCTTTGACGACCAGACCGAAATTCGTAATAAATTCGAAGAATCGCTGCAGTTTGTCTTCTTTCGGATCTTCATGAATCCGGTAAATAAACGGAACATCAAGCCAATGAAAATGTTCCGCCACTGTTTCATTGGCTGCCAACATAAATTCTTCGATCAGCCGCTCCGCCACGGAACGTTCGCGCAGCACGACATCTACCGGTTTGCCGTTTTCATCGACAATCACTTTCGACTCTTTAAAATCAAAGTCAATGGCTCCTCGCTTCATTCGTTTATTACGGAGAATTTCGGCCAATTCGGCCATTCGTTCAAACATAGGAACAAGAGGTTCATACCGTTTCCGCAATTCTTCATCTTTGTCAACGAGAATGGCATTGACATCCTCATAAGTCATTCGTTCCGTTGTGCGGATGACGCTTTCGAAAATTTCGTGGCTGACCACTTCTCCTTGTTCATTGATTTCCATTTCACATGAGAGAGTAAGGCGGTCCACTTTCGGATTTAAAGAACAGATTCCGTTGGACAGCCGGTGCGGGATCATCGGAATCACTCGGTCAACCAAATACACGCTTGTCCCCCGCTCAAACGCTTCCCGGTCAATAGGAGAGCCTTCTTTCACGTAGTAGCTGACATCCGCTATATGAACGCCTAATTTGTAGTGTCCATTGTCCAATTTTGTGACAGTGACGGCATCATCCAAGTCTTTGGCATCCGGTCCATCAATCGTCACGATCAGTTCGTTCCGCAGGTCCCTTCTGTTTCGAATTTCCGATTCGTCAATGGTGTCGGGCGTTTCATTGGCCTGAGCCAATACTTCATCCGGAAAGCCTTCCGGAAGTCCAAACTGATGAATAACCGATAAAATATCCACTCCCGGATCGTTTTTATGGCCGATAATCTGAATAATTTCTCCTTCGGCGCTTTTTCTTCCTTCCGGATAAGAAGTGATCCGGACCACCACTTTATGACCGTCCACTGCCCCCATATTGGCTGTTTTCGGAATAAAAATATCACTGGAAAACTTGCGGTCATCCGGAATTACAAACCCAAAATATTTGCTGTCCGAGTACGTACCGACCAGATCCTTGACGCCTCTCTCCAAAATTCGGACAACGGATCCTTCTCTGCGCGTTCCTGATTTTTGATTGGAAACACGGACAAGCACTTTGTCTCCGTTCACCGCTCCGTTTGTGTCGCCGGGAGGGATAAAAATATCATCCATTCCCGGTTCTTCCGGGATCAAAAAGGCGAATCCCTTCGGATGACCGGACAGCTTTCCACGGATTAAATTCATTTTTTCCGGAACTCCATAGCGGTTGCTTCTTGTTCGAACGACAAGCCCTTGCTCTTCCATGTAGACAAGCGCTTTGACAAAATCTTTAAACTCTGATGAATCCTCAATTTCAAATGCTTTTTCAAGTTCTTGGACAGTGAGCGGCTTGTAGGCGTCTTCTTTCATATAGGTCAACAGCCTGTCCACATGCTCTTGAATGGTTGGATCCATTTTCATCCCTCCTTAGGACTTAAAGCCCCGACGGAATTTATACTTGCCAATCAAGACTTTCTAAAAATTGATAAATATCTTCGTGAAGCTGCTCTTTTTCTTTACCAAGTGTAATGACATGGGTGGATTGTTCATACCATTTTATGTGTTTCACCGGAGATTGGATTTCATTATAAATAATATTGGCCGAATCCGTGTTGATCATTTCATCATGTCTTGCTTGAACAACAAACGTTGGGGCATATACGTTATCCACATTTTCACGGACATCGGCAATAAGATTTTGAAGCTCTTTTAATGTGTTCATAGGAGTTTCCTTAAAGGCTTCTATTTCTTTTTCAATTTGCTCCTCCGATTTTCCTTCCAATTTTTTATAGTTGCGGGCGTATTCCACAACTCCCTTGTACATAACTTCTTCGCTTTTAATATACATAGGTGCACACATGGGAATGATTCCCTTCACAGGTACAGTGTAACCTAATTTCAAAGAAAATACACCGCCGAGCGACAGGCCGGCAACGGCAATTTCCTCATAGCCTTTGCTTTTCAAAAAATCATAAGCTTTTACAACATCCTTCCACCAGTCTCTCGGCCCTGTTTTCACCAGCTCTTCCGGAGGCACTCCATGGCCTTTATAATGGGGGGCATGACTGGTATACCCCTTTTTCTCCAAAAATCTCCCCAGCATACGCACATCCGATGAATTTCCGGTAAAACCATGCAGCAATAATACCGCTCTCGGCCCCGCTTCAAAGAAAAACGGCTCCGGCCATTTAATTTTCATGATGACTTCTCCTTTCTTCATGAATCCAAATGTTTTACTGCCGCTGAAAAAAGTTCTTTTCCTCTCATCAATCCGCCTTCTCAAGAGTCCTCTCTAGTTCAAACTCTCTCTCATGATCCTCATGTTGACACCCTAGTCCACAAAATGGCGATGTTGGCGATCATCATGAGAAGCGAATGGATGAGCTTTTCAAGAGAAAAGCCTAACCACGAATGGTCAGGCCGGAAAATTCGCAATGTTATATCGTTCTTAAGATCAGTTAGCTGCAGACAACCGTTCATTTCCACAGCGTCTCGCTACCGTTACCATCCAAGATAAGCGATCGCAATGGTAATCGCGAAAAACAAAATGGACAATACAACCGTAATGCGATGCAAAACCAAATCAACACCGCGCATTTTCTGCTTTCCAAAAAGCTGTTCTGCCCCGCCGGTAATGGCTCCGGAAAGGCCGGCGCTTTTTCCCGATTGCAGTAAAACGACCACGATGAGCGCGATGGAAACGACTACTAGTGCGATGGTTAAAAATGTGTGCATGATTCCCCTCCATAACAACGAACAAACGATTAGTTTTATTTTACCACAAGGGTCGGGAAGAAGACAAATAAGAATCATGAAAAAGGCTGACTCATTGAACGGGTCAACCGTGATGAGTCAGCATTTTGAAAATGGATGAAGGATTAGTGTTTCAGATTATAGAATGCCTTCAAGCCAAGGTATTGAGCAGTATCTCCCAATTTGTCTTCGATGCGAAGCAATTGGTTGTATTTCGCTACGCGGTCAGTGCGGGACGGTGCTCCCGTTTTAATTTGGCCGGCATTTGTAGCCACGGCAATATCCGCGATTGTGCTGTCTTCTGTTTCACCAGAGCGGTGAGAAACAACAGCCGTGTATCCTGCGCGTTTTGCCATTTCGATTGCATCAAATGTTTCCGTTAAAGTACCGATTTGGTTTACTTTAATTAAGATGGCGTTGCCAACACCTTTTTCGATACCTTGAGCTAATTTTTTCGTGTTTGTAACGAACAAGTCGTCACCTACTAATTGTACTTTTTTGCCAAGGCGTTCTGTCAGCATTTTATGGCCTTCCCAGTCGTTTTCATCCAAGCCGTCTTCGATCGAAATGATTGGGTATTTAGAAATCAATTCTTCATACCAGTCTACCATTTCTTCGGATGTTTTCGCTACGCCTTCGCCATCCAGATGGTATTTTCCGTCTTCATCGCTGTAAAGTTCAGAAGAAGCAACGTCCATTGCCAATTTCACTTCTTCGCCTGGTTTGTAACCCGCTCTTTCGATTGCTTCAATAATGGTTTGCAGAGCTTCTTCATTGGATTTTAAGTTTGGTGCAAAACCGCCTTCGTCACCAACTGCTGTATTGTAGCCTTTTTCTTTCAACACGGATTTCAGATTGTGGAAAATTTCTGCTCCCATGCGCAGTGCTTCACGGAAGTTGGATGCACCAACCGGCATGATCATGAATTCTTGAATGTCCACGTTGTTGTCCGCATGGGCACCGCCATTTAAAATGTTCATCATAGGAACTGGCAATTGTTTTGCGTTGAAGCCGCCAAGATATTGATAAAGTTCAACGCCTAGAAAATCAGCTGCAGCACGAGCGACTGCCATAGAAACACCAAGGATGGCATTAGCGCCTAATTTTCCTTTATTTTCTGTTCCGTCCAGTTCAATTAACAATTTGTCAATTCCGACTTGGTCTGTTACATCATGACCGATCAATTCAGGGGCAATGATTTCATTTACATTTTTAACCGCAGTCAATACCCCTTTTCCTAAATAGCGTGATTTATCACCGTCACGCAACTCCACAGCTTCGTATTCACCAGTGGAAGCGCCGGATGGAACAAGCGCACGTCCAAATGCACCAGATTCCGTATAAACTTCTACTTCTACTGTTGGATTACCGCGGGAATCTAATACTTCACGAGCATAAACTTCTGTAATGAATGGCATTTGAATCTCTCCTTTTTATTTAATTTCTAAATATTAATGTTTAATAATCGATTGACCTGTCATTTCTTTAGGCTGTTTTATTCCTAAAAGATCGAGCATGGTTGGCGCCAAATCGCCTAAAATACCGCCATCGCGCAATTCCAATCCTTCTTTTGTCACGATAACCGGTACAGGATTCGTTGTATGGGTCGTCATCGGCTTGCCGTCAAGCGTTACGACTTCGTCCGCATTTCCGTGGTCAGCCGTAATAATAGCGACGCCGCCTTTTTCTAAAATAAGGTCAACTACGCGTCCTAAACATTCGTCAACTGCTTCCACCGCTTTAATGGTCGGCTCTAGTTTACCGGAGTGTCCAACCATATCAGGGTTGGCAAAGTTTAGGATAATAGCATCAAATTTGTCTGCCTCGATTTCTTTCACAAGCGCATCAGCCACTTCATAAGCGCTCATTTCCGGCTTAAGATCGTAAGTGGCCACTTTTGGAGAATTGATTAAAATCCGTTCTTCTCCTGGGAATTTTTCTTCTCTTCCGCCGCTCATAAAGAAAGTAACGTGCGGATATTTTTCCGTTTCAGCAATACGCAGTTGTTTTAAACCGTTTTGCGATAGAACTTCCCCGATCGTGTTATCCAAGTTCGTCGGTTGGAAGGCCACATATCCTTTTACCGTTTCGCTGAAGTGAGTTAAACATACGAAATAGAGATTTTTCGGTGCTTTCGGACCGCGATCGAATTCACGGAAATCTTCGTTTGTGAAAGCATTGGAAATTTGAATCGCTCTATCCGGTCTGAAGTTGTAGAAAATAACGGCATCGTTGTCTTGGATCGTCGCAACCGGTTCTCCGTTTTCTTTCACCATCACAGACGGAATGACAAATTCGTCATAAATGCCGTTTGCATAGGAATCATCCACTAATTCAAACGGATCTTTATATTTTGGACCTTCGCCGTAAACCATCGCATCATACGATTTTTTCACACGGTCCCAGCGTTTATCGCGGTCCATGGAATAATAGCGTCCGGAAATCGTTGCGATTTCGCCGACTCCATATTCTTTGATTTTTTCGAGCGTTTGTTCAATATACTTTTTCGCTGTTTTTTGGCCAACATCACGACCATCTAAGAAAGCATGTATATATACTTTTTTCACGCCTTCTTTCGCAGCGAGTCTCAGCAAAGCAAACATATGGTCAATATGGCTGTGGACCCCGCCGTCGGATAAAAGGCCGAATAAGTGAAGGCTTGTTCCATGTTTTTTCACATGGTTCATCGCTCCAAGGAATGTTTCATTACGGTCAAATTCCCCTTCGCGAATCGCAATATTCACTCTCGTTAAGCTTTGATAGACAATCCGACCAGCTCCGATATTCAAATGACCTACTTCCGAATTTCCCATTTGCCCGTCAGGCAAACCAACCGCTTCTCCGCTTGCTCTCAATGTCGCATGCGGATATTTGTTCCAGTAGCGGTCAAAATTCGGTTTTTTTGCTTGTGCTACGGCATTTCCTTTCACTTCATCCCTTAGACCAAAACCATCCAAGATGATTAATGCAACTGGTGCTTTACTCATGACTGCCTGCCTCCAGTAATTGTAAGAAAGATTTTGGATCAAGGCTTGCGCCTCCGACTAATGCACCGTCAATGTCCGGTTGTTTCATAAACTCTGCAATGTTTCCTGGTTTTACGCTTCCGCCGTATTGGATGCGGATTGCTTCCGCCGCTTCTTTTGAAAATTGTTCAGCGACTACTTGGCGAATGTGAGCGCAAACTTCGTTGGCATCTTCTGCCGTGGAAGATTTGCCCGTTCCAATCGCCCAAATAGGTTCATACGCAATAACGGTTTGTTTCACTTGCTCTTCTGTTAAACCTTGCAACGCTTTGCGGACTTGATCGCCGACCAATTCTTTTGTTTGTCCGCTTTCTCTTTGTTCCAACGTTTCCCCTACACAAATGATCGGGATTAAATGGTGACGGAATGCTGCCAACGCTTTTTTATTGACCGATTCATCTGTTTCATTAAACATTTCCCGGCGTTCTGAGTGACCAATAATGACATATTGTACACCCAATTCTTCCAACGCTTTCGGACTGATTTCACCGGTAAAAGCGCCGGATTCTTCGAAATGCATGTTTTGAGCGCCGATTTTGACCGGTGTTCCTTGGACCGTTTTAATCAATTGATCCAGAAAAAGCGCCGGTGAACAAATGACGCTGTCCACTTTCTCTTCGCCAGGTACGGAACCTTTTACTTCGTTGGCAAATTGAAGAGCTTCCGTGAGCGTTTTATTCATTTTCCAGTTTCCCGCAATAATGGGTTTTCGCATGGTTTTTGCCTCTCCTTTCTTTTGCGACTTCCATTACTTATCGTTAAGAGCGACAACGCCAGGAAGTTGTTTTCCTTCCATAAATTCCAGAGAGGCGCCTCCGCCTGTCGAGACGTGATCCATTTTATCAGCTAAATGGAATTTTTCCACTGCTGCCGCTGAATCACCGCCGCCGATAATGGTAAAAGTATTTTCGGCATCAGCAAGAGCTTGCGCAACAGCTTTTGTTCCTTCCGCAAACTTATCCATTTCGAATACACCCATTGGTCCGTTCCAAATCACCAATTTGGAATTTAAAACGACTTCACGATATTTTTTGCTTGTTTCTGGTCCAATGTCTAAAGCTTCCCAATCAGAAGGAATTTCCTCAATGCTGACTACTTTTGTATTGGCAGTTTCAGAAAAGTCGTCTGCCACGACAACATCGATTGGCATATAGAAGTTAACGCCTTTTTCTTCGGCTTTTTTCATAAAGTCTTTTGCCAGTTCAATTTTATCTTCTTCAAGCAACGACTTGCCCACTTCATAGCCTTTTGCTTTAACGAACGTGTAAGCAAGACCGCCTCCGATGATTAAGTTATCGACTTTATCCAAAAGGTTGTCGATGACGCCGATTTTATCTTTTACCTTTGCTCCGCCGATAATGGCCGTAAATGGACGATCCGGATTAGAAAGCGCATTGCCGAGAGCTTCTAATTCTTTTTCCATCAAAAATCCTGCCACGGCCGGCAAATATTTTGCGATCCCTTCAGTTGAAGCATGAGCGCGATGGGCAGCTCCAAAAGCGTCATTCACATAAATATCTGCTAATTCAGCAAACGCTTTTGCCAGTTCAGGATCATTTTTTTCTTCGCCGGGATGGAAACGAACATTTTCAAGGAGGAGAATGTCGCCGTCTTCCATTTTCGCGATTTCTGCTTTCACTTCATCGCCATAAGATTCATTCGTTTTACGAACATCTTTATGAAGAAGCTCGGAAAGGCGTTTTGCCACCGGCGTCAGGCGCATTTCTTCCACCACTTGTCCTTTCGGGCGTCCAAGATGGCTAGCAAGGATCACTTTTGCCCCGTTTTCGGACAAATATTGGATCGTCGGGAGTGCAGCACGAATTCTCGTATCATCCGTTACGTTTCCGTCTTTCATCGGAACGTTGAAATCAACGCGGCAAAAAACTCGTTTTCCTTTTACATCCACGTCTTTAATCGTTTTTTTATTCATAGCAAAAGGCCTCCTTGGTTTTCGAAGATTTTCCAGCCAAGATTTTTCATGAAAACGGGGAGGGGGGATGAATCCCCCGCTCCCCCTTTCATCCCACTCTTATTATAGATGTTAGGATTTCAATTTCCAATATTCTTCAGTTTATATTAAAGACCTTTTTGAGCGATGTAGTCCACAAGGTCTACTACGCGGTTAGAATAACCGAATTCGTTGTCATACCAAGAAACAACTTTCACAAGGTTTCCTTCGATAACCATTGTGGAAAGGGCATCGATAGTAGAAGATTCAGTTGTTCCGTTAAAGTCGCGGGAAACAAGCGGTTCTTCTGTGTAAGCAAGGATGCCTTTTAATTCTCCTTCTGCTGCTTCTTTTAATACAGCGTTCACTTCTTCTACTGTTACTTCTTTGTCAAGTTCCGCAACTAAGTCTACAACGGAAACGTTTGGAGTAGGCACGCGCATAGCCATACCGTTTAATTTTCCTTTTAATTCAGGCAATACAAGCGCAACAGCTTTTGCAGCTCCAGTCGTAGTCGGAATGATAGATTGAGCAGCTGCACGAGCACGACGATAGTCTTTATGCGGCAAGTCTAAAATTTGTTGGTCATTAGTGTAAGAGTGAACGGTTGTCATCATACCGCGGCGAATGCCGAATTTGTCATTTAACACTTTTGCAAATGGAGCTAAGCAGTTTGTTGTACAAGAAGCGTTCGAAATAACATGGTGTTTTGCAGGATCATATTTATCTTGGTTAACACCCATAACGATCGTAATATCTTCTTCTTTTGCAGGTGCGGAAATAACCACTTTTTTAGCGCCTGCTTCTAAATGTTTTGCTGCATCTGCACGTTTTGTGAAACGGCCAGTAGATTCTACTACTACTTCTACACCAAGTTCTCCCCAAGGAAGATTAGCAGGTTCGCGTTCTGCCACAACTTTAATGCGTTTTCCGTTTACTACTAAAGAATCTCCGTCAACGCCTACTTCAGCATCAAGAGTGCCATGAACAGAGTCATATTTTAAAAGATGCGCCAACATATTGGCATCTGTTAAATCGTTGATTGCAACAATATCCACATTTGGGTTATTTAATGCTGCACGAAAAACATTGCGTCCAATACGACCAAAACCATTAATTCCAACTTTTACTGCCATTTTGAAATTCCTCCTTCATAGTTTCAGGATGATGGTAAAATTTATCCTTTAAAAAGGGTTAAATCCCTTTTAAAAGCATTTTTGCTGCTGCTTCATCTGTAATGAGCACCGTTGATTTAGGCGCGCTTTTCAAATAAGCGAAAATCGCTTTACCTTTAGAAGCGCCGCCAGCTACCGCAATGACATCTTTGGCCTTTGATAAGTCTGACAGCTGCAAACCGATAGTGGAAACTTTATGTACTACTTTTCCTTCTTCATCAAAGTAGTAGCCAAAAGCTTCTGCGACTGCCTTTGCTTTGACGAGTTTTTCCATCTCCGCCGGGCTCGTATTTCTGCGTTTTGCCATAACCATAGCATCACCGATGCCATGGAGAACCATATTGGCGGATGATATCAACGTCAAAATTTCCTTAATCGGTTTTTCCTTCATCAATGAAGCATACACTTGTTGGCTGACTTGGTCCGGTGCATAGAAAACCCGGTATTTTTGGCCCGTATTCTTTGCCATTTTGGCGCAAATATAATTGGCTTGATTGGATACATCTTCGCCAATGCCACCGCGAGCAGGGACAAACATGATTTTTTTATTGGAAAAATCGGGTGTCAGTGTTTCAGCAACAGCCGCCATCGTAGTTCCACCTGTTACGGCAATGATATTTTCTCCCAATAATCGTTTTTTGATACTTCGGGCACATGCACGCCCCATTTCTTGTTTTACCCAAGGAGAAGTATCGCTGTTGCCGGGCACAATAAACACAGCTTGGATTTGAAAATATTCCTTAATCCTGTTCTCCATTTGGTTAATTCCCGAAATTTCCCGCATCATGTCTTCAATTTCACGCAAAATGGTTTTCCCTTCGTCGGTAATCACCATTCCGGTGGAGCGAATCTCAATCAGATGCTGATTTTTCAAAAATTCAACTTCGCTGCGAAGCACCCTCTCCGTCAAGCCGACTGCTTGGGCCAAAGTACGCCTTCCTACAGGGCCGGACAACCAAATGGATCTTAAAATTTCATAACGTTTTTGCATGATTTGCAGCAGGTCCGGTACTAGCTTTTTTTGAACTTCAAGAAATGTACTCATTCATGCTTTGACTCCTTTATTCAGTTGGACATTTTTAGTCCCGCATAGACTTATTATGTCCCACCTGCTGTAAAAAAAATGATCCCTGCTTGCGATTTTATTGTAGCAAGGATATTGGAAGAAATCAACGCTGAAGAACACGATTTTACAAACCCTTCCTATTTCGTTAACAATATTGAAATATTTTTTATTTAAGCCGTCCCAACAACGTGGGGTAATCAACACGTCCGTACTGGATCATTTCGCCGTCGTATTCGACAACGGGTATCATCATGCCGTACTTTTCCATCCATTCATCCTTCTCTTCAATATCCCGTTCTTCTATTTTCAATGGTACTAATTCGCCGACAAGCATCAAATTCATTTTTGCTTCCAAACATAACGGGCAATCTTTCTTTGTATAAAGCACTATATGTTTCACGGTCGTTCCTCCTGTTTCATCCCAATTGGTTCCACCAATCATCATAGGCAACCTCCCTTTTGTGGAAACGTCATTTAATCCGCTTTTATCATCGATCAATCTTTCGTTCAACCTGTTTTGCGAGACATTCCGTTCCGACAATCCCTTGTCATCGAGAAGCATACATTGAAACATCATGATTTTCCTTTTCAATATTAAAGCTGCGAACCAATCCGTATTTGTTTTTTCGATTCAGTCATCCGGACGGACGATCGTCATGACTCATATCGCTTTCTTTTGGATGACGAAGGGATATGCAGTTGATCTCGATATTTAGCGACTGTTCTTCTTGAAATCATAATTCCTTCCATTTTAAGTCGATCACATATTTCTTGGTCGGAAAGCGGGTGTTTTTTATCTTCCTGCGCTATCATGTTTTCGATCAACCCTTTCACCCGTCGGCTGGATATTGCCTCGGCGTTGTCTCGGGCAGGTACGGCGTTAGTGAAAAAATAGCGAAGTTCCAACGTACCATAAGGAGTTTGCATATACTTTCCCCTCACAGCCCTGCTGACGGTTGATTCATGAATTCCGAGTTCTTCCGCAATTTCCTTCATTGTCAAGGAAGTTAAATTTTGCGGTCCTTTCAAAAAGAAATCCCGCTGTTTTTCCACTATTTTCAATCCAACTTTTTGAATGGTGTCTCTCCGCTGCTCCAAACTTTTCAGCAGCCATTGATAATCTTGGAATTTTTCTTTTAAAAACATTTTCAACTCTTGGTCATGATTGTTGGAGACTTCTTGAAAGTATTCTTTTTGAAAGACAATTTTAGGCATTGTCTCATCCAAAAATTTCAATTCTATTTTCTCCCCGTGTATCGACACGGACATATCAGGGATAATATATTCATTTGACCGGCTCGATTGAAAAGCCGCTCCAGGACGAGGATTTAACGTTTGAATATAATCTGAGGCTTTTTGAATGTCGGACAATTCCACTTTTAATGTTTTGGATAACCCTTTCCACTTTTTCTCTGCAAATTCATGAAAGTGGAAGCGGATTATTTGTTTTGCTAACGGAGGCGCATTTGTATCTCTATCCATTTGCAGAAGCAGGCAATGCTGGAGATGGTATGCACCGACACCGGCCGGCTCCAGTTCTTGAATAATCGAAACAGCTGTTTGTACTTCGTCCACCGATGTTTTCAGCAAAGCAGCCGCTTCTTCCGGACGGATGGTTAAATAGCCGTTGTCATCTAAGTTCAGCAGCAAAAAATCGAGCACTCTCTGAATCGTTTTCGTCACTTTGATTCCGGACAGCTGCAAACGCAAATAATCCGCAAGCTGATAAGAATGATCGGCAATTTGTTCAATCCAATTTTTATCGTCATGAATCCTTTTCGTCTGCTTGCGGCTTCTCCACCTATCGAAATATTCCATCGGCGGAGTCTCTATCTGAATAAACGGATTTTCCATCGTTTTTTCTTCTAAATATTCCGCCAATTCTTGCGAGGAGTATTGAAGCAGTTCAATCGCTTGCGACAGTTCTTGAGTCATCGCCAGCTTCTGCGTTTGCTGGAGCCAAAGCCCGCTTTTCAATTGCATACTCATGTTTCCCCCTCCTCCTTATTGTTGTTTTACAATATATGATCATTCACGATTCACGTTTTAAAAGCGCTTTCATTTATTATTTTATAAAGATATCCATCGAAAATGAACTATTTTTTCAAAAAATCCATTTTTTCGACAATATTCAACCTTCCCTGTCAACGGAAAACGGGTGGACCAAAAAAGCCTATCCATCCAGCTGCCCAAATCGCAAAAAAGCCTTTTGCCCCACCCCGTCCTATCACCAAACTAAATAACACCTGCAGACCGAATGTAATTCCAATCGATCGGGAAAATAAAATACGAACATCGCCATATGTAACAAAACCCCCAAAAATTTTTTCCTTCATTTTTGTTTCACTTCACGGAAGTTTTTTGATTACATTTTATTCCGTTAATCCTTCATATTGAGGCAACGGGTAAGTGGAAAAATCCAATCGTTTATAGCGAGGAATCGAACGAGTATACCATCCTAATTCCTTAGCAAACTCTCTTCCCGGAACATAAACGGTTCCATTTTTTGTTTCCACATCAACGGACAATGTTTTGGATTCACCGTTTACTTGAATTTCATTGCTTCCCGGTGTGAGTTGAATCGTGGTTCCATTATATTGAACAGTTTTGCCATCATTGGACACCGTGACAGTTGGCACTTGGGCAAACAACCCCTTGACATCGACCATCACCACACCGGATTTTGTATAGGTTGGTTGAACTTGACCCACCGTCACTTTGTCATGACCGTACACGCCAAATTGAGTGTATGGAATATGCAAGTCGATCCAATATTGATTAGGTTCTGTCGGTTGAGAAGGCATAGTAACCGTAACCGGATCATCTTCTGAGAAAGGAGCATTATAAATTTCCGAATCCTTATAAGCCTTACCGTTGAATGAAATAATTTCATAATCCGGATAATGAGCGCTTATCAACGTTTTTTGAGATAGTAAAGACTGTGTTTCATTTTTTAAATAGGTTTCAGGATCTGGAAGATTTTTATAGGCATCTTTTGATTGATGTAGTTCGTTGTAAAAATCTTTTAACAAATCAACGTCTGCTACAATGCCCCCTCCAGGTACCATACCATCAATTCTCCGAACTAATGTCCAGTCTCCATATTTTGCATGAAGTTGTGCCAATGACATATTGACATAATCAGGCACTGTATCCGAAGGATTCGACGGTGTAGACGGATTTGTAGGATTGCTTGGTTCAGTCGGATTCGTTGGTGTTGATGGACCTGTTGGATTACTTGGGTTCGTTTCATTCCTTTCTATAACCTGCAGCACTCGGCTCACTAAAACACTGGATGAAGCACGGTCAGCGTCTTCACCAGGAGCAAAAGTGCCATTTGTTTTTCCTTTTATCACACCGTAATGAACCATTCTTTTGACGGATTCTAAAGCGTATGGTGGAATCTTGTCCTTAAACTTCAAATTTCCTTCTTCTTTGAAATCCCCTTTGAGATTCATGGCCCGGTCCAGCATAACGGCCATATCAGCCCGTGTTACAGGAAGATCAGGATTAAATTTACCACCTGTTCCCTTTACAATTCCCGCGCTTGCAGCACGACTAATTTCATCATAAAGTGCCTTCGATTCTGGAACATCCTTAAAATGGCTGTTCCCTTTTGGCAATTTCAACGCTCTAGCAACCATGCCAGCAAATTGTCCTCTTGTTACCTTTTCATCTGGATGAAATTTGCCATCAGAATAGCCAGTGACAACACCACGTTCTACTAATTTCTCAATATCCGAATAAGCGTATGAACTTTTCGGAACATCTCGAAAGTCTGTATTAGCTGCACTCGCCCCAACAGCAGGGATAGCACCCGTTAAAAAAGCCGCAAATGCCAAAGCACCTGCAAAATTCTTTTTCTTCAATCTATATGCCTCCTTAAATCCAGAAAAATCTCACTACTTTTATTATACAAAATTATCTTTCTTTCATGGTGATAAATTCCATTTAATCCTTTTTTCAATCGGGCCATTGCCGCTATCTGTTTAAGTTCATCTATAGATAAAATTTCAGCAAGCACCTTTTTTTCAGTTTTTCTATGAGAATTGGTTTTGTTTTATCGTATACATCTTTCTTTCATATTCTTTTGGCGAAAAAGAATCTTGAAAAGACTTAACTTAAAACTGATCTTGCCGAATTCATCATTCCATGTCGGGAATTGCGTTATAAAATGAATGAAAGGGATATCCCGGCATCAAAACAAATCACCCTCTGGATTTTTTAATATTTCAAATGTTAAGATCATTTTAAAGAAAAATCTACAGAAAGCAGGGATATACGTCATATGAAGGATCGTAACATTGAAATCATCCACTTTGCTATAGGACTTCCTAAAACGATGCAATACGGCAATCAGAAGGAAATGAAAACCGGGATATGCAAGAATGGAACGGAAGAAGCTTTTCTTACCAAAGAAGGTTTTCGCGGAGATGGAGTGGCCAACTTAAAATACCACGGAGGCCCCGACCGTGCCGTCTGTATCTATCCGTATGAACATTATCAGTTGTGGGAGAAAGAATTTGATACTCCATTGCCTCCTTCTGCGTTCGGAGAAAATCTGACCGTGGCCAACATGTTAGAGCAAGATGTTTGTATAGGGGATATTTATCAGTTGGGAGAAGCGGTCATACAAATCACGCAAGGGAGAATTCCATGCAGCACTATAACCAGAAGAACGAACATACAAGGTCTACTTAAGAGAATGGTAGAAACGGGCTATACCGGTTATCTCTGTCGGGTTCTAAAAGAAGGCACTGTCAGACACCATTCAAAGATCGAATTGATTCAACGCCATCCGCAACAAGTTTCTATTCTTTTTGCCAACGAAGTTTATTTCCACAGACAGAGAGACGCAGAAGGGATAAAAAAAGTATTAGAGGTTCAAGAATTAGCCAAATCATGGCGTGAATCGTTAAAAGAGCGCTTAAATAAATTAACGGCGTCTGTTTAGCATTCCGATTACAGAACGGGTTTGGTATTAAAAATCACCATAAAACACATCTTTAGATGAAATAACCACGCGGCAGTGCTCTTTTCGAAAAGTAAAATGTTTCGGGGTTGGAAAAAACAAAATCAAGAAAGCGGTTCCCTTTCTTACTTTAATAAACCACCATTTTTGTAGAAAGAGGCGACTTTTCTATGTTGAAGAATCATAAAAACAATTGTAACGATTTACAAAAAAGAGTTCTTCTTTCTTCTTTCGAAAAGAAAAATTCCACAAAAAACTTGACTCACACTAAAAAAGGGGGACAAGTTGCCAAAAAAATGATCATACGGTATACTAACTGTAAAGAATGACATATGTTAATAATGCAAGGATTTTCTGAGGATGGAACAGGCAGCCATCGCCCTTGGTGGAGATGCGGGAGTGCCACCCCGCCTAAAATCCTTGCCTGCGGAGCCATAGCCGACAAAGCTATGGC
Organism: Bacillus sp. FSL W8-0223; assembly: GCF_038006805.1. Classification (NCBI taxonomy): domain Bacteria; kingdom Bacillati; phylum Bacillota; class Bacilli; order Caryophanales; family Bacillaceae; genus Bacillus; species Bacillus sp. FSL W8-0223. Next base: position 575,705 of record NZ_JBBOVX010000001.1, on the reverse strand, counting down.
TTTCTTATTTGTTTTAATGCTCCCTTTTTCTTATACTTTTGGATTTTTTCATCTCCCATAATAAACAGCGTACGAGCATAATACATCCCTCTATTGCTTGCCCTGACAGCGACTAAAACATGATCATCTTTATCCTCATCATAAAATACTTTTATATATTCAATTGAATCTTTTTTGGGATGTTTAGCAACATAATCAGGCGAGTTCAGTATTTCAGTTAATTTGTCTCCGTACTTCTTAAAGTCCTCCGGATGTTCATTTCTCATATGTTTCAGGTTTGTCTCACCTACGAAAATTGGCGTATTGGGACTCACAGATAAATTCAATATATTTATGACGATTTCGTTTATTTCGCCAACCTTTTCCGGCTTCATCGAACTCTCTCCTACTCATTTTTCTTCTCCTTCCAAATTTCCTCTTCAGTTTCTTTAGTTATGTCTGTAATTGTACAAAAAAGAAAAAGCCAAGTTGTTTTTATTTGACACTATCATAGTAGCAGGCTTTTTTCCGTATTAGAATGGTTTCAAAAAACATATAAATAAAAAATATCGTTTAATACATATGAATCACTAGGGAATTCATTTAGTTGAAGATAGAGTTATTCCTCAATGATGATGTAAATTATTTTGTGTAAGCAAATTTTTCTACTAGAAAAAAAGAAAAAGGCAGGGTATTCTCAGATTTGCGACCAAACAAAACTGAAAGGAGATACCCTACCTTATGAGTAATAGTATACTCAACTCAGATTTCGCAAATCAACTGGAAAATATGATAAAAGATTTTGTTCAAGAAAAGCTTGAATTCATCATGAGAGAAGAAATCAAAAATTTCCTCCAAGTGGAACAGGAACACGTTCAAAACTCAAGAAATGGTTATTATCACCGTACTCTTGATACAAAGTACGGGAAAATAGAAGCTCTTACGGTTCCAAGAGATCGCAACGGGGATTTCCAGACTCAACTGTTTGAGCCTTATCAACGTCAAGACGGCTGGCTGGAACAGGCGATTATTAAAATGTATCAAAGTGGGATGAGCACTCGAGAAATTGGGAAGTTTATCGAAAGAATTCTTGGTTCAACCTACTCTCCTACCACGATTAGTCATATTACAGATGCCGCGTTGGAGGATATTCAAAAATGGCAACAACGTCCATTAAACAAACGGTATTCTGTGTTGTATCTTGATGGGTTTTATATAAAAGTTCGTCGTGATACGTATGCCAAAGAAGTCATTTACGTTGTTCTTGGTGTCAATGAAGAAGGTTATCGTGAAATTCTTGGCTTTTACGTTGGAGGTCAAGAAAGCGCGCATGGCTGGCAAGAGATTCTCCAAGACCTTTATACACGCGGTGCTCATGAAGTCTTACTTGGTGTTTTTGATGGACTCCCAGGTCTTGAAGAAGCCTTTAAAGCCGTCTATCCGAAAGCCGATGTTCAACGATGTGTGGTCCACAAAGTAAGAAATACGTTAAACAAGGTAAGGAAAAAAGACCAATTTGAAGTGGCTGAAGACCTAAAGCTGATCTATCGTTCGATGACAAGAGACGCAGCCATTCAAGCCTTTCATGAGTTTAAAGACAAGTGGTCTAAAAAGTATCCTAGAGAAGTCCAATCTTGGGAACAAGATTTAGATGTCCTCCTAACATTCATGAAATATCCGACCAGTATTCGTAGTGTCATCTACACGACCAATGCTATTGAACGAACGATTAAAGATATACGTAAACGACTCAAAACGATGAACAGCTTAACCAGTATTGAAGCAGCAGAAAAAATCACGTTCTTAACGGTACAGGACTTGAATGAAAAATGGTCCACTAGAAAACTTAAAGGGTTTTCTACGGCATACAAGGCACTTCAAGATATGTTTGAAGAAAGATACTGAAAGACCAAATTTTGTTCATGAAGAACAGAGTCTAGGGAGACTAAGTTGTCTTATATGAGACTGAATATTCAGTCTCATATAAGACAACTAAACACCTCCTCCAAGATTAAAAAAACGTATCTGAGAATACTCTCTTACACAAAATTCTTGACGGTACCTTCCTCAATGGGCATATACTATGATTTTTGGCAGTGAATAAATCAAAATAAACCGATTTAAATATGTGAAAAACCGAAGCAAATAGCCATTAAAATATTGATCCAAAGCATGTAAGAAAGAGGCTTATCGAATCAAATTAGGCGTTCAAGAAATAGAAAAAAGCACAGCTGCTCAAATAGAGTGACTGTGCTTTTTATGTGCGCCCGGCATGTACATGAACTATAGGGTGTAAGTCCCGAACCCCGAAGACAGAAGTAGAGGTTAGCCAAGAGCAAGGGTGTCCGTGGTGACGCGGAATCTGAAGGAAGCTGGAGGCAAAACACCGGTCCGAGGAACACGAACCTCATATAAGGCTAGGTATGATTGAGTGAGTTTGCATAACAAAACAAAGCTCTTTCTGTCGAAGGTCATATCGAGTAAATGAGGCGGATAGATGGTGTGAAAGTGCATGTACTTACCCGGGGAGGTCTGGCGGATATGTGAAGTACTCTTCATAACCTACTTAGTGATAAGTAGCTGAACCGTCAGAAGTCAGCAGAGGTCATAGTATTAGTTGGTCTAGAACAACTAAGAAGGACCGAACAATTAAGAGAGAATAGCCCTTGGTATTCAGTGAGTCATGATGAACACAGAAAACGTAGTACCTCACTTGAGGGAGGAAGCGGTGAATCCCGTGGGAGACCTCTTGGAGGGTGGAGTGACCACTGGCATAAAGAGAACAGCTATTCACGGAAGTTATAAAGACTTGCGTCAATTATCTTAATTGAACCGCCGTATACGGAACCGTACGTACGGTGGTGTGAGAGGACGGGAGTTAATCGCTCCCTCCTACTCGATTTTCACATTAAATTAGATTCGTTCTTATCATGCAACGCATTTAAAAAATCATTTAATGAATATTCCTTTCTTTTTTGCCAATCACAGATATAACCTTCCAATTCAAATGAATCCTCGAAATTAGTACACAATTTGATGACAGTTTCAAAACTGGCTCCGTAAAAACTAATATACCCAATTAATGTAGTACCTATTTTCGTTATTATTAATCTATGGGACAGTTCAGGAAATGGTATAGGCGAAAACATTTCGAATCTATTATTTTCTCTTGCTAATAAAGTAGCGAACTCATTTTCTCCTCCATTTACTATCCAGTCACGTAACGGATCAAAACGTTCATTCAAAACAAATTCTTGCCCTTTTGTAAATGCTAAGTAATTGAAAACAATCTTTGCACAAGTCCTGAAATATCGGTCATCCATCTGTATAGTTTGATGAACCTTCGGTTGTACAGTAGCATATTGAGGAGTCCCATTTTCAAATACTTTTTGGGATAGGATCTTTTCAATAAAACCATCTATTTCTGAAATGAGGGCCTTATTACTTAAAGCTACATGCCATTTTCCATCATGGTACCCAATAATAAAATCACCTTTTCCGAATCTTTCGTCCTCATGAAGTATATACTTATAATCAAATTTCGGTAACTTTTTCACAAAATCTTTGAACTGTTTTTTATACTCGCCAAATGAGCGATCTGAAATAAAATGAACGGTTCCATTTATATCAATCTTCAATTGTGGAATAACATATGGCCGTCCTAAACTGATATATCCTAATTCTATTAAATCGGGGGCATCTCGACTACTCATGAGTGTTACGTTTGACTTGGTTGCTTTTTTAGGTGATAAATTTCCTCTTTTTCCCGGTCCATAAAATTGTCGTGGAAAAGCTATTAATGAGTTTCGCATGAACTCCAATTCTAATGCTGAAAAAGCGTTATTACATTCATGACTCACGTAACCTTGAGGGAGCTTTTGAATACCTCCTATTCCAGCAGGAAAAATATGTTCCTCCGAAGTAAATGAAAGCTCTGGCTCGGTTCCCTTTAAGTAAATACAAACCCGCATAAAACCACCCTTAATTTTCAAATATTCTGAATTATTATTGTCCTTATTTTAATTATATAAAAACGTCAACTTCATTTGACCGAAATTTTTGAGTTTAAAATAAACCTGCGCTTCCAGATAACTCTCAAAATTCCTGTACATTTAAGGCAACTAATAAATCAGCTAAAATTAAGCACAAAAAACGGTGTTCCCACGAATTCATTTTCGCTGAAACACCGTCTTATAGAAGCGCCCGACAAGTTGATTTAGCGATGGAGGAGATTTACCGTGATGCAAAATAGCCGTGCAAAATTCGTGCAAAATTTTTTCAAAATCTATAGGATTCTTTCGGATTCTCGAAAAAGAAAAAGCGACCGCAAATGCAGTCGTATCAAGGGATTAAAGAAATTCAATCCGAACCAGTCGGATACTTGGAACGCCCTCGGCAGGAATCGAACCCACATTTTTGTATTGAATCAAAGTGAATCAAAACAAATCAAAAACATTGTAATATCAACGTTTTTTTAACAGCCCATCCGAAGAAAAGATAATAATTTCTAAAAGTTTTTTGGGCAATTTTTGGGCAAAAGGCGGGGGATCCCGCCTTATCCCATTATTCTTTATTTTTATTTGATTTCATCAAAAGTTAGAACTTGATGATCCATCCCCGAAAGCCATTTTTCTAATTTTTGTTTTCGATGATTCGTCGTCGTGAAAAAGTGTAATCTTGGATTGATCTTCTTTAATTTGAAAATCTCTTTATAATTAGCGATCTTCTTCAAATTATCCTTCATATGCCTTGTATTATCGATCTCAATTACATTACCTGCAAAATAAGCATCCGCTATCACTATTTTCTTCATTACACTTTTCCCGCTGCCAATCCTCACAATAATGTCCGTAATTTCTTCTTCATGTTCGATTCTATACTCTGTTATCCAATCGGACGGGCATCCAAAATAAATGTATGCCTCGTTCAACAATAACTTGTGTTCAATCTGCATAGATTTTTTGACCTCTTTATCGCTGCCAATTAATTCACGGCCATCTTTATTCAGATAGAAAATTTTTTCACGCCCTCTTGTGACGTGTAGATAAGGCTCCAATTGGGATACGATCCGGCAAGCATTTCTGTAGCTGCCGAGATCGTGGATCCGCTGCAACTGACGAACTGTCATAACCCCAAGCTGATCAATCGTTTTTAATAGCATTTCTGTCCGTTCCTGTTTCTTTAGTGCCAAGGCCATTTATTATCCCCTCCAATGTTTTATCGTTGATATATGGGACCTGGACTTCTCTTTTCTTCTCAATTTTATACAGAGCCCGCCCTGGTATAGCTTCTAATTCTTCTGCTCCGGTCTCATCTAAAATCACACGGCTCCCCATGCTTTCAGGCATTTTAAAAGCCAGTCTGGCTACCATATTCATTTTCACCTGCCCTGGAACTGCTTCGCGGGTCGGGTATTGAGTGGCATAAATAAGCCTATACCCTAATGCCCCGCCGATCCTGGCGATCTGCCCAAGACAATTCATACAGTATTCGGCATATTTTTTATGTTCTTTTGAAACTAATTTAGGGGAAAGTTCCGCCGCTTCGTCCACGATAATAAAAGTTCGTTTTTGTATTTTTGTGTCTACAATATTGGAAATTCCCTTTTCTTTGAATAATCGTTCTCGCTCTTTCAATTCCTTCGCGATTTGATCAAGTGTCCTACACGCTTCCAGCAGGTCGCTGGCCAAAGTTTTAATTTGATGGAGATGTTTGTATCGATTGAACTCTAAACCGCCTTTGAGATCCAGGATGTAAAAGCTGACATGCTCTTTTTTATTCATCAGCAATGAGGCCAGCAGTATTTTTAAAAAGACCGTTTTCCCAAAACGTGTAGTGCCGCCAACCAACATGTGCGGATATTTTTCAAAGTCATGGTAAAGCACGCCATGATGATTTTTTCCGATAGGAACTTCCCAGGTATCCGTTTTTAGATCAGCAGTATAATTCCACTTGTTAGGCAGCCTATCATCAAACACCTGAATGTGTAGGTATCCGTTCTTAAATTCCCATTCAATCTCTTTATTCAATGCCTCTCTTATGGTCAATTCAATATTTTTAATCGTATCACTGGAAAGCCCTATTGGTAGCGAATAAACATACCTTCCTTCCCCACCACTCACCAATTTCGGATAGAGGACGGTGTCTCCATTTTTAATAGAAGTATTTGTCCGCTCAAATATTTCTTGAATGATCCTCTTATCGTTTTTTCGTCTTGTGGGAACAAGTGCCGCTCCTATCACTGCGGCCGGTAAAATCCATTCAATCACTGCGTCACTCTCCTATTCATTGAATAGTTCTTTATGTGAATCCGACATTGAATAATTCCTTTCTTATCTTCTTGCTGGTTGGATGAGCTATTTCGATGTCACTTTCCGAGGAACAAATATAGATATTTCATATAAATTTGGTCAGTTCTTTGAGTAGGTAGATGATGGAACCGTATTTAGCAAACTCAAGGACCACTTTGACCATGGAATGGTTGATGACCAAACCCGCATTTTCCAGCAATGAAATAAAAACGAGCGAACCTCCAAACAGCCCAGTTGCGACTATTCCAAATGTAAAAATATCCATGGTGTCAATCTCCCCTTTTTGTCTTTGAATAGTACATTGTATGGGCGAATGAAATATTAATGCATGTCCATATGAAATTTCATTGCATGTCCAAGTGAACTTTATTTGACATACAGGAATTTTTACCTAAATGTCGAAATATAAATATTGGTGATGTGGATGAAGTTAAAACCAAACATTGAAAAATTAATAAAGGAGAGTGGTCTAAGGAAAGATTTTATCTCTACAAAAATTGGTATTAGCACAAGAATGCTAAGAAAGTACGAAAAAGGAGAATCCATCATGCCGATGGAAAAAGCGTACATATTAGCACGTTTGCTCGGAGTCAGGGTAGACGATTTATATGAGTATGAGGGGGATGAATCATGAGAAAAACAATTGTACTGGGGTTGTCGGGATTATTAGCGTTAGGTTTGAGTGCATGCGGAAATGAAGATAAAGCAACTTCAAGCACGCCCAAAGAACAAACCACAGCAGTTTCTAAAGATCAACAGGAAAGCAACGTTACCTCGGATATATTTACTGCTGCTAAAAAGAATGTGACATTCCAAGATGAAAACACTGGTGAGGAATATAAAATTTTAGGCGAGTATCTGAACGGACCAACCAAAGATGGAATGTATCAAATTCATTTTGGAGACAACGAGGAAAAATCGTTTGTGCTTAATTATTCTGTTAAACTTTCCAGAAATCCTGAAGGAAAATTAGGTTTGCTGTTTTTAGAAGAAGGGGATAACACGAAGAGTGGACAGCTAATTGACTACCAAGGAACCAGGGTATCAATTATAACGGATACCGCTGAACAAATCGGGGATGACCTCGATCATGTAACTTCGGGTCTTAATGGCGTAGCTGCGTCTTATGAAGGACCCGTTAAAGAAAAAGGATTTATGTTTATTAAATTTGAAAATCAAGATCAAACACCTAAAAAATTAGAAATTGACTTTGACGCTCCAGACCTATTGCAAAAAGATTCAGATGGACAACTAGCCATTGTACTTCCACGTTTACAATGTTGTCAAATTTTATCCTCTCCACATCCCCTTCATCGTCCTTCACTCTGATCTCTTTCTGTATTGGATCCAAATAATACACGATTCCCCGAACTTCTTCTACAAATCCCTCAATCCAAACATCAAACTTGACTTGAAAGTGAAATTCCATCGCATAATGGATCTTCTCTTCAATCTCCTGTATCTGATACGGATCAAGCATTGGCTTGGGCGTTTTGTAATACTCTTCGTTTGCAAATTGCCGTAGCATATCAACGTGCTCCGGTATCATAAGAGATGTCCATTTCTTGTTCTCTCGATCGTAATGAAGATATCTTGTATCTAGGTCCCTCTTCATCGAACCACTCCTATAAGAACGTTTGTTCCTATTATATACCAAACAAATGTTCTTGTTCAAGGCAAAAAAATAAAGCCCTTTAAAACGAAAAGAGCTTTTTCTTTATCATTTTAATTTGTACGTCATAAATCAAAATAACTATTTCTCTTTTTCTTTTTTGAATTCAAAACATACAATGCAAAACCTAATATAAAAATAGGCATCACTATAGCGACTATTGTCGGAATAATAGGTTTACCAAATAAATATTCAAAGGATTTTCTCAATCCTTTAAAATAAAGCAATCCTCCCAAAATAAAGAAATATAATAATATTAATACGGAGAAAAAATACACATAGTTTCTAACTAACAACTCTACTAAGTTTGTAGTATTACGATTTATGTTAAAAGTTCTTATGACAATATTTGATACCGACTTCATTAATAAAACGATAATCGTTATAACACCAATTCCTGTTAAACTTGTGAAAACTAAAAGTTTTCCTGTAGAGACGGTACCAATATGACTAAATACTGAACTAATTGTTTGCAAACTCCCCATAATACCAATTACAATTCCTGTAAAAATCCCAAGAATAGATACGAATTCAGCATATATTTTTGCCTTACTTTCGCCAATTTTTTGCACATGTCTTCTTGCCTCATCCACTTCTTGATCCAACACTGAAACGTTTTTTCTTATATAATCTCTTTGGATAATTGCAAGCTTTATGTGATCACCAATTTTATTAATAACTTTTTTAAGCTCTTTATTCCCCGCACTACTCAACAATAATTCTATGTTATTATCCACGAATTCAATTTTTTCATCAATAATTTTTTCAATATTATCATGTTTATCTGTAACATCATTATCTTCTTTAGGATAAAAGTTAGGATCCTCAAATACACATTTAGTTATTAGTGTATAAGGAATCCTTCTGTTTTCATCAACTAAAAAGGTTTGAAAAAATGTTTTAATAGCTGTATTTGATGCCGAGTTTAAAACTTTGCCATATAATAACTTAATTATTTCTTCAAAAACTTGTTCCGAACTCCTTATTTCTTCTCCCATATTCTTTCTTCCTTATGTTTCATGAAGAATTCTCTTATCTCTTTGTTATCATAAGCAATATTTCTATAACCACTTTCAATTCTCTCTCTGTCGTTAAACCACATAGGATGCTTGTGAGTTAGTTCAACTAATTCAAATCCATCAAATTCCAATAGTCGATCGATTATAGGTTCTAATTCTTTTTTATCATCTTTTGTAATACTTGATTCTTCAACATTGTATTGTTGAATAGTAATGCCTTTCTCGAAATCAAAGCTAACCATATCAGGAACCTTGTCAATTCTTTTTGCACCAAAATGTTTATATTCTTGATAAACATTTGGAACAACAGGACCCAATTTCCATTTTTCGATGACATCCTTAAATAATGGTTTATTATGTTTTAACAAGTTATAACTTTGCAGGTAATATAGTATTTTTTGTAACTTTAAATTAGTTATTTCTTTTCCAGAATTTTCAGCCCGCCAAACAATATAGTTTGCAACTTCTAATGCGTTATAAGTATTCATATTGACACCTCCCTTTTTACAAAATACTCACGACATATGATTTATGTATGGTTTATTAGGCTAAAAATTGAATGTTTATGTATAGATATTAGCTGATTTCCTTTATAATAACATAAAATATAACCTAATTAATACGAAAATAAACTAAAGTAACGAAAATAACGGACTTAAACGAAAAAGCCCCTCTCGAACGAGAAGGGCCTTTTTCTTACTTCTTCTTACTTACCGCTACCCTGAATCAATTCGCGATCTAAAGCTACATAAAGCAATCCAACAACATCATCCAAAGGAATTTCCCCTTTTTGAGCCTTTGTATACCAATCTTTACTGATTCCGTTTGGGTCTTTCTGAGATAGTCTCCCAAGCACTCGTAAAGTGGCATTCATTAATTCAGTATTAGATGGTTGATACATTCTAATTCCTCCATTCTTTGTATTGTTCTGTGTAGTGGCTGCTGTTTGTGCTTGTCCTCCGATGAACCAGTCCAATGTCTTTTTCCCAACAAGCTGATTTAAGTCAACAGGTCCGTTGATACCTGCTATTCTTCCGTTTTGAGTGTATTGCCAGAGATCAGCTTGCATAGATGGTTTCAAACCAGTAGATTGTCCTTTATCTTCCTTCGGATAGCGAGGAATCCATAAAAAATCGGCCCTCACTTGGTCCATTTTGTGATCGAAATAGAAAGAGTGACCAGTATATAGCCCGACTTTTTCCACTCCATGAGCCTTCATCCGATCAATGAAAGCTTGGGTGGCCGGTACAAGGTCGGATGCCTTTTTTGTTGTGACTTCTTCAACATCAATGACAAAAAACTTTGAATCCTTGTCCATTCTCTCAAAAGCGTCATCTGCCTCCACTCTAGCGTCGTTTACGCTGACAAATTGAGCATAGGCATAAGTCCCAAATGGAACACCATATTTTTTGCAGCCAGCGACGTGATTTTTGTATTCCTTGTCCATTTTATTGCTGCCATACTGAACGCGGAGAATTGCAAAGTCCACCTCTTTGGCGAACTTTGCGTAATCCACATTGGTTTGACAATAAGAAAGATCAACGATTTTTCCCACTCTCTTTTATCCCTCCTTATTAAAAAAGAGCACCGACCTTTAAGCCGCTGCCCTATTTCGTTAATCCATGTCGTTGCAATGCCTCTTTTTGTGCTCTGCCTTTTTGAGTTACATAGTTATTTTTAAACCATGCTACAGTCGCTGAAATAAAAGTAAAAACAGTGGAAAGAAAAGCCGTTTGTTCTTCCTCCGTTCCAGGAATCTTGTACAGCCCCAAGCTGACTAAAAACTGATTCAACAATGCTATGGCCAATACAATGGTTCTGATCGCAGTCCCTTTGTCCATTTTCATGTCAAATCACCTCCCTTCAGTGAACTAAAAAAGACCGTTACTTTGGCGGTAAACGGTCCTCAATGTCTCCCAACTTAGAAATGATGATGTCATATTTTTCGCTGAATCCCTTCAATACTTCGTTCTGATCATCTATAGTTTGATAAAGTTGTTCCTCTCTTTCTTTGGCTTCCTTGCGACTCGAATAAAGAAGCCACACAAAAAGGACCGCGAATGGTCCCTGTGTGATGAAATATTGAGTTAACGTTGCATCCATAGCCCGACCTCCTGATTTAAAGCATAAAAGATACACCATCTAAGGTGGTTGGTTAGTTCCGCATTAAAGTCTAAAAGCGTCGAAAAAAAAATCAACATAAATTTTAATATGTTGATTTTCGCCTTAAATTAAATATCTGAAACTACTTTCTTTTCTTTTTGCCGGTCTTTAATTCTTACGTTTAACTGAATAAAACAGTAATAAAAAATTAACAGAATATCAAAACAAACATTACTTAAAATGTGAAAAAGATAAATTTTATCATTATACCATTTAAATTTGTTAAGAACTAATGCTGTAACTTTTAAATCACCTTCTACTACAATGTAACCAGTTTTTGTATGGATATAGATATTCTCTTTAGGCAACTGTTCAAATTGCACAATAAGTTTCTGCTTTCTTGGATTACCTTCTCCAAAGTGTGCATGCAAATACGACTTTAAATTGGGTTCATTTCTAACATTATCATCACATAAATGAAACCATACAAACCCTTTATGTCTGTATTCTTTCGGTAGTAGATGGTTTACTTTAAAACTACTGTGAGCAGGAATCACTATGTCGTTTATCCCTTCTTTAGCATCCAAAATATTACTGTAATGTATTACATTTTTATTCTTAAACTCCTGCCATTCTTCTTCACTTAATAATCTAAAATCACCCTTACTTCTACTCTTATACCACCCATAAAAAAGATTCCCTAATGCCCATATCAATATGAAAATATAATAACAAAGTGTGTTAACAGTAAAGGAAAGATAAAAAATTGGAGCCAGAATTAAAATCACTGTCCCAAAAAGAAAAATATTATATATTTTCATTCTTTTTTTCCCCATCTTCCCATTAACCTTTGCATTGTTTTTCTTAAATATTACAAATCCCCCTTTTTTTCTAATATTCCACAAAAAGGTATAAAAGTCCAATTATTAATTTGTTTTCTTGATATTATTGTCTAATTAAATCCTGTTTGCCCTTTTCTATTTAATAAGCGTCAATCTCTTCTTTGAGGTCTGAATTCCTTGAAAAGATGTTCTTTTTTGGTGTAGTGTTGTCCCAAAACAAGAACAAACAAAATAAAAAAGAACCTACGCTACGTATGGTTCACCTGTGATCTCTTTAAATTGATCTGCTGTAATTTTCCCTAAACGAACAGCATCCCCAACTTGTTCCTTTGTCCAACTGGAAGTTTTATAGAAAAGCGTGATTAGTTTCATCCAATCCATCTTATAGTACCCCCTTCATCATTAGCTGATAGGTCAATTCTGCATTTGCATCAAGGAGTTGTTGAATTTGTTTTTCGGGAGTTAATGGTTTGTCTATATATTCATAAAACACTGAGTTTGTTTGGGGATTATAGTACATAACAGCATACTTACCCTCAATTTGTTCGGGATCTACTCTATCGACGAATACAATATCATCATAATTAGGTAATGGATAATTTTCATAATCATATTGAACGTGTAATGGATGCCATTTATCGTCACTTATCTTTTCAAAATTTCCAATCGCAATTTTCACGGTTAATCCCTCCTAATTAATAATGAAGTCGAATATGGTGTAAGGCACATATCTACTCGCTTGTGATGCACCAACAAAGGAAAAATACTCTTTCTTATTCAATAAATATCGCTTTGAGTATTCCCACATACATGTAAACGGCTCATTTGCGTGAACTTGGCTTAAATAGTTACTTCCGCCTGGTCCGTCATAGGCTGTATATAACTCGAACATCGTAGTTGTGTATTTAAAGATATTCGCTTGTATATCGAATATTTTATACCTACAAATAGCTTGGTTATTCGATACATACAATTCGCGACATAGCATATAGCTTTTATCAGGGTAGTACATAATAGGCACACTATAACCCAAATTATTCGTAGTTGTAAGCAACGTTCCCGTATTAGCGTCGTAAATATACAAATATTCTAGTGAAGTTGTAGTCTGGAAGTTTCCTTTATATACAATTAATTGTGTGTCTGTTGCAAACATGCGGAAATTATAACATACAGGGTTTACGGTCAAAAACGATGTAATGTTTCCTGTTGCTTTTTCTAATCTATAAATGGTAATAGTTTGGTTTGTAGAAATATTAAAGTTTGTCCATGAATAATGCAAAGCAGGTGCAATGTATATATAGTTAGTATTTTCGACGTATATAAAACCACCATACATGATGGATAAATTGACGTTATTTATAGTGTAGATGACTTGGTTGTCGGACGAACGATATTTTGTCAGAGTTTTGCTTGCGTTGTTATATTTGTAATAATATCCAGCTACTTCACTAGCAAGAAGATATTCATCAGATGTCCATGCAGTATACTGCCCCGTAGTCAAATTCCATATTCCTCTTGTTGTCTTATATGGTGTTGTCCATGTTACGTTGGCATAAATGAAATATAGTCTTTTACTTATATCTAGTGGATAAGCGAAAAACAAGCTATTGTCAACAGGGCAGTTTCCATATAGTTCGTTGAACGTTCTCGAAAACGTTGTCGGCGCTGTATCTATATGATTGTCGTGAATAGTAATTATTAATGCCGGAGAAGCGGACGTAGAAAACGGTTGTGTTGCACGAACCGACACATTTTGTTCAATCTTTTTTGCTACACCGTTAAAACTCCCTGAATTTGCAATAGCATTAGCAATAGTACCTAACTGTACGGCTTCAAAAGTATTTTTGTTTGGTATATTCTTAAAAAGATTCTCTAATTTTTTATCTCCTCCGCCAAACGTTCCGCCGTGCGCCCTAATATCAAGCAAAGGCATCATTGTTTCACCTCGCTTATTAAATCACCGTCTGTATCATAAGTAAGCGTATATGTGTCGGTCCGAATAACTGTTGTTCCATCGGCAGCGTAATAAGTAACGGTGCGGGTTGTATATTGCGGGCTTGTTCCGCTGCTTAAAACGGAGCGAGCATATAATGTTCCGTTAGGTCGTTTATATTCAACTGTTGTAAAGATTCCGTTGCTGTCTTTTCCACTTTTATAAACGTTGAAATTCCCTATGTTTCTTTGCATAGTTTCCGGCGCGGAATCAGTGTAGGCTTTGGCGTTGGCTTCCGCCTGATTCCAAGCCGTTCTTTCCGCTGATGTAATGTGTATAGTTGTATTAGCAGAATGAGCAGCAAGCTGTTGATCTGCATACTCCTTTGCATTTTGTTCAGCTTGATCTGCTTTTTCCTGCGCGCCTGCCGGTGTCTCATATATAAGTGATTCATTAATGGTCGCCGTTACGTTCGCAGCATTTCCAACAAGCGTCACAATATCAATTGTCTTTTCGATTAAATCAGTACTGCCATCTGATCCAGCAGGTATGTAATCAGCTGTGGATCCAGCATTCGCATAACAATATAAAATTTCCCCAACATCAGGGTCAGTGGCAAAAACACCGATTTCTCTAAAATAAAAGCCGGCTGTAATATCTTGATTATTTAAAACAGACCCGACAACCGCTTGTCCTCCTGTTAAAACCTTTAACTTTGTAATTTCGAGTGATTTTCTTTCATTTTTCAGAGCGTTCAATTCAAGAATAGACGATCCACCTAAATCTCCATCACCAATGGCAATGCGTGTAAAATGAAGTTCCACTCCTGTCTGTGCCTTCACCTGTAGATTACGGCCCCTATTGGTTAAAATGAGACCTCCAAATGCTCCCATCTATTTCACCTGCCTAAGTGTGATTTTGTCGCCTGTATGCAAGACATGGCCAACATACAAATTCATTTGGTCTTCTTGTGTGATTTCTACTTTATCCAACCAAGCACTTTTCCGTTTCACGGAATCCAGTGCACGGATGAATTGTTGTGCTAATTCATTTGTCACAGCAGGATTGCTTGTCACCACTTTAAAGTAGCCTGGTTCTGCCCCGTATTCGAACCACTCCACCACTTTTCCTTCGCCAAATACGATTTGAATGAGTTGTTCAACAGCAGCTGGAGTTCCTTTTTTACGGTGTAAGAAATAGGAATTCTCAATCAGCTGTCGTTTTTGTTCGACACTTAAGGAATTATCGTAAAAATCGACGTGTTCCTCTTTCGCGATGATATCCAAAAGCTTTTCCGGTATGGGCAAAGTTGGGTCTAATATGCTTGATTCTTCGTAAACTTTTTTCAGCATGACCGTGAGAGCTTCGGCCATGGCCTTATTTTCGTCGCTTTTCATCAAAGATGGCGGCAAAATATCAGATAAAGAAAAAGAGGATAAATCAATCACTGATAAACCCTCCAAACTGAACATTGATTGTATTTTCTTTGGCAACTTCATTTTTTGCTAATTCGATATATTCGTTGGGCTCGACCGAGACGCGCTTAGCTCCTGCTTCCCTCATCCGAGCATACAATTCGCTTGGATCTATCCCTCGTCCGAGTTTGGATTTTTGCCATAGAATATAATCTTCCACAGCTTTATTAACAGCTTCTGTATAGGTATCCTGTTCGCTCATCACAGATTCAGGTAAATAATAGGTGACAGTTAAGCTGTATTCCCGCTGGACGGGATCCACCACAGTCACCAAGTCTGTTAATGGGCGAACTGATCGATCTGAACACTTATCCAGAACTTGCTGTTTCACTTCCTCCGATGGCAGCTCACCGTTCTGCATCAATACAACAATTTGTATTTGACATGGCCCTGGGGATAAGACCTGAGCATCCACAATTTCCTGGTTGGCGGACATGGCGTAGAAAATATAGGCCAGCTCCGGTCCTGCTGTCGAATAACTTTCCGGAGATGTTCTAATACGCTCGGCATACGCATCGTTTGATTCCCAGTCGGTCCCGCCATCTGATGTCGTGATATTAGCAGCAGATGACACCCACGGTAAAGGATCCACTAATTCTGTAATTTGTCCTGGCAAATATCCATTTCCGATGGTTCCTGTCTCTGTACATTGGAACGGAACATCGACATACGGGACTCCAACATCTACAACCGTTGCTGCAGTTGATTCGAAAAACAGATCCCCTACGCTCATTCTGGTTCCCTGTGGAATAGTAAACTTCTCAGGGTTGTTCACCTGAAAGCGAATGGTTGTTTTTGCCGGAGTGGGTTCTAAACGTGGGACATTTTTATCCTCCCCCAAATGATCCAAGAAATTATCCTCTGCATAAGCAAGCCTCGATTGCTTTGCAGAATAATCAATGTTGTTCGCCAATATAGTGGCAACAAAAGCAAACGCCTGCATAAATTTACGGCGAGGATCGGTTTCTTCCAGCGTCACTCCTTGCAGTTCCTCAAATTTTGCCACCGCTGCATTCTCAAATTCAGTGGCATCCACATCCACAAAATTAATATCTGGAAGACCAAATCTAGTCATCGTTTATCTCCACCTTCACTCGTGCAACAAGCTTCCCTTCACTGTTTTGTTCAAAGTTGACGCTTTGAACTTTCAATTCTGGAATGGATCGTTCTAACATTTCGATGATTTGTGCAGTGCTTTTTACTTGGGCAATGGGCGTCGGGTCATCAATCGGCGGTTCCCACCCGGCAGTTCTATCCAACGGACAAGTGCCTATATAGGTAGATAGAAGAAAAGAAGCATTTTGTAAAATGGCCTTAACTCCTGTAGCAGCATAATCGATAGAGCCGTTAAATTCCGAAGTAATCTCATACAAGGTCCCATCACCACCTTTTTATGCTTTTTTAAAAGAAACGTATTTTGAACCAGCCGAACAATATAAACCGCCGCCCAGTTTATACCATGTGATATCGGTTTTTACCGTTCCGTAAACCCGATATCTATCGTTTTTCCGAAGAACTTTTTTGATTGTCCCTTTAAGCGAAGGAGATGTGCGGCAATTAAGCATGTTGACCTTTATGGTAATGATGCCTGTCGGAGAAGCCGATTTAACAGGTGACGACTTCGAAGTAGAAGCCGGTTTTGTTCGTGCCTCATCAGGTTTAGGATATTCTTTCAAGCTCAAAGTAACTTCTACCGATGAGGCTCTTCCTAAATTATCGATTGTTTTGTACCCTTCTTGGATGTCATCTATATACCAATACCCAGACGTAACAGGTTTGCTTCCGAGAATAAAAGATGATACTTTCCCTGCGTCTCTAAAAGACCTCAGCGTAGCCAGTGTATCTTCTGGAGAAACACCGTGAGACGCTTTTAAAACGATCTTGACGGACAGCGATTCCTGGCCGGGTCCGATGAATTCAGGTATAGGTTTTTTTAAATTGATATCGTGGAGTGTCCATCGAGCGCTACCGCTTCTGGAATACTCATTAGGTGTTAATATTTTTTTATCGGATACCTCAAAAACAACACCCGCAAAACTTCCAATTTGCATATTCAATCACCTCATTGAGGAGAAGATGTCGTTCCGGATGATCCATTAAACGAATGTGTGTGGTTTTTTAACGAAATTCCATCCGCAATGACATCCCCAACCACATGAACGGTTGCATTTGTTTTAATCGTGATTTCTCCCTGTACGTCTAGCGTAAGGGTGTGCGTATCCTGGTCATATTCAATGTATGTTCCGTCGGGAAACTGTAGATGACGCTTATTTTCTGAATTTACAGGTGGTGTATCCACTTCATTGTAAAACGAACCCACAATAAACCCCATTTTCGATGTATTCGGAAGGAATAAACAAACTACTTGCTCCCCAATCGACGGCATCCAATAGTCTTTAGAATCCTGCGATCCTCTCATTAAAACGGGAAGTTCTCGCGATACTACGTTTTCGAATAATACCTTTGCCGTCCCCCTATTTGGGTAGATAGCAGACACTCTCCCAACATCAATGGATTTCATTAATATCCCTCCAAGCATTTCCTCAATTCTAATGAGGTTTCCGACCCGGATCCGACAGAACCGCTTAAACTCGTAATGATATATTTTCCATCAAATGCTCCAAAATCTTTTAGATTAATACACTGCCCAGCATACAGCTGTAAAAATCCCGCCATTCTAATCGAAAAAGTGGTCGCTTCCTTATTAGCATTCCGTAAATTCTTTTTGGCCAATGTAATTGCAGCCGCTTGGGAAGAAACTTCTTCACTCACTTCTAAAATTCTAGTTGCACCAGGTGGGGGGGCCTTTGGTGTAAACGTATAGGTGAACGTTTTTTTCTTCTTGGCATCCGTATATTTCACTCGGCAAGACTTATAAACGGTTGTTAACGAATCCTTTCCGGAATACTCTTTCAATCGGTAATCCGTTCTTGAAATTGTTTCAACAGCAGGCTCTCTCTCAAGATCAGCTTCGTCTAAAATGATGATTTTCTTGTTCGCGATCTTTAAAGCTAGACCAGCGTCTGAGCACAATTTATTTAAAAAGGCAACATCGCTCTGATTTTCTTGATCGATTCGATCATATGTCGGGTTATCATCGGCCGAATAATACAGGGATAATTTATTGTTTTTCGCAATATCCCCTGCAATTTTTTTGAGATTGGTCTTTTCCCAAGCCTTTGTCTTTTTTTCGCCCTTCAAGGAAGAAGATTGCGGAATAGACGTGGCTTTTACAGATATTTTGTTTGGTGGACCGTTCGTGGAAAGCTCATCGATCTCAAAATATCCTAAACTTCTTGTCGTTTGTTTGTCTTGCCCCCACCCTGCTGAGATTAAAAGGGATACGTTGAGAGATGCGCCTTTTTTTGGAATCCAAGCGCTTGTAACCCATCGGCGTTCACGATCCGCTAAGGAAATAGAGATATCATCTGCTTGCCCGGATAGGTTATCCGTAAAGGAGAT
Organism: Bacillus sp. FSL W8-0223; assembly: GCF_038006805.1. Taxonomy (NCBI): domain Bacteria; kingdom Bacillati; phylum Bacillota; class Bacilli; order Caryophanales; family Bacillaceae; genus Bacillus; species Bacillus sp. FSL W8-0223. The sequence continues at coordinate 556,909 of NZ_JBBOVX010000001.1, read as the reverse complement.
ACTGTCCACAAAATCTTCGATGTCCCGTGTGATGTTGTTATTGTTATACGCAACATCCGCCGTGATCCTTCTCCCATCTACAATCATGCGTCCACCCCATCGAGTACGGTTATTTCATCAGTGCTTGTCTCCTCTTCTTCGTCTGTTGTTTCAAGCCAGTCCGGAAGATTTTGATCTATTAGATTGTCGGGCAAATCTGGAATCACAAGAGTAACACCGGCAGAAAAGATGATCACGTTTCGGTACTTAGGATTTGCACGCAAGAGCAAGGGGAATAAATACTCATTCCCCAACTGTTCCAGGGCGATTTTGTCAAACGTATCGCCTAATACTGTTGTATAGGTACGCATGTAATCCCCTCCTATTCATAGGAAAGCCGCTTTCTCTTATTTAAATATTCGTCCATTAATCGCTCAAACTGGTCGAATGACAATTTATTTACTTTTTCCACCTTTGTTTCATCAACTTCCCCCTGAAAATAATTATTAGGACTATAAATGATTTGAATCGGTGGTTGATCTGGAGTGTTACTATTTTTCGAAACTGTCGGAGCTGATCCGTTAATCATTTCACTGATGAAAGATAACAAACCAGACAACAACGAAGTTGTTTTGCCGTTGTTAATCACTTGTGTACCACCAGAGAGTCTAAGCAGTTCCGGCCCTTCTTCCCCAACAAGAGCCCATTGCTCATATCCAACCCTTCCGCCATTCTTGTACGGCTTATATCCGCCGCCTCTCATCATAGATCGAATACCAGGATGATTCATCACCCCGCCGTAACGAGCATCCATATACCGAATGGCTGCCAAAGCAGAATCCAAAGGATTCCGTCTATTGCCGTGTCCGGGATACATATAACGTCGGAAAGTGGATCCGATGATCTGGAATAAACCAACAGATGGATCACCGCGTTTAGCGTTGATATCCCAGTTGTTAACGGCATTAGGATTAAATCCCGACTCATGTTGAGCAATTGACATCAATGGGCCCAACAAAGACATTGGCTTTCCTAACATTCTCAAGGCCATGGTGATCGCTTTACGCGCTAACTCGGCGCCACTGCCTTTGAAATTGCTAAAATCGCCAAAATCGGCGAGTTTTTTCTTCACAAAATCCAAAGCCTTGCTTTTGATTAATTTATAGGATCCGGATGCTATTTCCCCCAAAACGGCCGGAAGATTGGGTACAGTCACGCCTGCTTTATCAAGTACTTTTTTTAACAATTCTGCTGGTTTTGTAACGTAACTAAACACGTCTATGGCCATATCTTTAGCGTCGGAAACTTTGTCTGCTATCCATTCTTTACCCGCATTGTAGGCATTGGTTATGATGTTCCCCTCAGCATAAGCCGGAATATTGTAGTCACTCAAAATTTTGCTTGTGGTTTTCGCATTTATCACTTGAGTTCCTTTTGGAAAATTCATTAGTGTTGGAGTAGCCGGGGTTAATCCGACTTGACCATTTGGTAATCGATATAACTCAGGTCCTGCATTGGATCCTTTACCATCTCCCACCACAGCCAATCCGCCTGGGTGCCCTGACGTACCATACGCGTACTGAGGAACTTTCCACTCGTTGATTGATGAACTAACTCCGATGTTTCTAAGTATCCAGTTCAATCCCTTTATAACGCCATTGACCATTTTTCCGATGCCTCTTAGCATTTTGTTGGTCATTGTTGTAATGCCGGACAAAGCTTTTCCCGCCATCGAAGCAATACCGCTACCGATTTTTTCAGGGAGAGAGCGCGCGCCGGAAACTATATCGCCGAAATGGCGTTTCACGCCGGTCCACATTTCTTTGGCTAAAGAAACCGCTGCATTTTTAGCAATTGTAAAACCTTGTCTTATCTTACTTCCAAGATCCAAGACAAGAGTCCATACATTGCCTACTCCTCCGGAAAAAAAGGACTTTATTGTTGTCCACATACTGCTGAATCGTGTAATCGCACCTGTTGCTAGTGCCTTTATGCCACCGATGATGCGACCGACGAATAAGAGATTGACAAAGTTCCAGATGAACTGGATAGCTCCTATAAATAATTGTTTGACCCCTTGCCACATTTTAGAAAAATCGCCCGTAAACAATCCTGTAAAAATTCGGATGATGCCTAAAATGATGTTTAGACCGCCCTGGATAATTCCTCTCACGTTGGTCCAAATCGTGTTGGCTATCAATAAAATAACGGGTCCGATAGCCCGTAAAATAGAAACAATGACGCTAAAAACATTACGAACCGCTTGGGCGATTTGGGCTCCGTCTGTGCTCCAAAATTGGATCAATTGAGCTGCTATATTACGCATAAATGCAACAATTTGCGATAAAACGGGGCGTATGATCGTAAAAATGGTCAGAAATACACGAATTAAGCCCCCAGCAATACTGCCGGCTACTTTAAACACATTGGATACGGCAGACACGATGGCCGGTCCGTTTTGCTGCCAAAATGCAAAAATTTGGGCGAATGCTTGTCTGGCAGTTGATCCAATATTTTTAAGCAATGGGCCTGCCTTGGCCACTAAAGATGAAATGGTAGGTGCTATATTTTCAAAAACACTTTTTACCGTATTTCCGAATCCAGAAATAGGGTGTTCGGCAGATAATAGGTTAGCGACAAAACCCGTCACTCCTTTGATGGCTTTTAAAATGGCCGAGCCCATAGGAGCAAGCACAGGAGCAAGTTGAGAAAATAAGTTTTTCAAAATAGAAAAAATGTTCCCTATAATGCCCACTAAAACAGGACCATTCTGTTTGGCGTATTCTATAAAGCTTTGAAAAGCTTTAGATTGACTTAAACCGGCTGTCCACTCGGCGAAACTTCGAGTCATCCTGACTAACCCTTCTTCTACGCCTGCGCCAACCGGTGCAAATGCCTGCAGTAAATTCATCACACCCATAAATGAGTTACCCGAAATAACCGCAAAATTATAAATAGCTTCAGAAGCATTGGTAGATAACCAATCAAAAAAGCCTTTCAAAGCTGGTCCTTGTAAGGCTTGGTTGAATTTCTCCGTCAATTCCACTACTACATCCGCCACGTTTGTAATGGTGGGTTTTAGAAGATTTAAACCGTTTTGGGCGATTTGTAGAGAATTCCCGAACGCTTGAAATATGGGTTTTTCAAAACTTTGAGTATAGTTATCCCAAAATGTTTTAAAGCTCTGCAAATTTTGCAGAGCTTTTCTTTGTTCAGCGCTCATGTCCGCGTAAACGGCTGCCAATTCCTTCTGTGCGGCAATTCTTTCTTTAGCTGTATCAGCCTGATCTATCTTTTCTTGGATTTTCGAGACTTGATCCGAAGCTTCAACTACTTTTGAGATTGCAGAGCTCGCAACGACGCCATACGCAGTCGCTCCCGCTCCTGCTGCAGCAAAAGAAGCTCCTAACCCCATCACAGCTGCCGTTGCTGGAGCAGCCGCAGCCGTTATGGCAGCGAATCCATTGGCGACAAGTGACATTTTCACAGATGCTTTTCCTGCCTGTTCCGCTGTTCGCTTAAACTTCTCGATTTCTTGGTTAGCTTTAGCAAAAGCTGCCCTGACAGAGGAGTTAACAAAAGCGCTCAATCGAAAGGCAATTTCATAGGTTTTTTGGTTGCTGCTCATTTTTTGTCACCTCTTGAACGTCGTCAATGAACTCGCTTAAATCAACTAAAGGCATGTCTAAAAACTGGTGGTAGTCGGTATTTAGATAAAAAGAAAGGCGGATACATACTTTTCGTATGTCCCGCCCTTTTAGCTTGATTTCCATTATTTGATTTGTTTTTTCTACAACTCCGAATCGTTTAAAAAACGTATTACCTCATTTTTTACTTTCAGTGCTTCACGTGCCGGGAGATTATTAAAGAATTCAAGTGGCAGTTTAGTTGCTCTCGAAGCAATTGCAAACGTGTATGCCAAGGTTAATTCCGGCACTGGTGAAAATTGCCCGCTTGCGCTATAAATCTTATCTGCTTCCAGTAAATCATTTCCGCTCAAGTCATCGATTCCAGAAAGATCGATGCTTGTGTACTCTTTTCCTTCAAAGGTGTATGGTTTTTTGAATTCTACTACTCCTTCTTTATTTTCTGCCGAAGTTTGAGTATTAACGGTTGATTGTTCACTAGATTCATTAGCTTGTACTTCGTTTAAAGTTTGATTTTGTTCTTCCATTGTTCATCTCTCCTTTAAATCATGTTAATGAAATCTTTCAACATGTCCTGACCATTCAAGATGTATTTATAGTTGAGCTTATCCAGTTCCAACAATGTAGTTCCGTTTTCCTCGATTTTGATGTATAAAACTTCTAACGTATTGGTGCTCTCCGTAGCCGCTCCAACGTTTAAACTACCGAGATCTAACCCTTTCGGTTGGCCTTTTATAGTGATTTTCAGTGGACGAAACTGGATTTGTCCCGCCGTAGTATCGTAACTCTGTTGCGCAGCACGAAGAACAATTGGTCTACCACTGTTATTCAAAAGCGAAAAAGATTGATCGTACAGAGTTTTAAACTTTATTTCGATCGTCATGCTTCCAAAATGACCAGGATTCACACTTTCGTATTCACCTAGAATCCCGGCGCCTGAGATCTTTTCAGATGTCGGTTCAAGATTAGGAAGTTTTACCTCCCCTGTAACCCCAAGTAGCTTTTCCGTATCATCATACACGTTATAGTTCGCGACTTTTTCCGGAATAATCATAAACTCAGCCTCCTAGTGCCGCTTTTGCTGTAATTGTTGGGTCGAACTCAAGAATGTTTGTGATACTTTCAGCTGGCGTATAAGCCCCGATTTTTTGAATAAATACAATTTTACCGTTCAAAATTGCATCAGTCGGATTCATACTTTCACGGAACTCAATGGTGGCTCCCGGGATTTGTCCTCGGCCACTAAACCCGTTGGCCCGTATATTTTCTGCATCTACCACACTCTCAATCAATCGTTTATTGGTCGGATCATCTACTTTATCGAAAAAGGCAAGGATAAATGAATTGCCCCACCATTGGAAGACCCGGCGAACAGCGATGAAACGGTCCTGTGGTTCTGTTAATTCTGGATACGCTGCCGTATTGTTCCCCCATGTTCGCCATCCGTTGAAATTAATGGCTGTGACAACACCAATGCTATTCAAAACATTGGCATCTGGTTGGTCTAAGAAAACCTCTGTCCCATCTGCTAATACGGTAGCATCAATAGGTAAAGATTTATTAGAAGGTGACACAAATGGAACGCCGTCGTTTTCTGCATCCGTCTGGGCCACTCTCGCAGCATAAACAGCACTGTACCAAAGTTTTTTCCCGTTTGCTTTTACCTTTGGCCACAGTGGAATACTTTCTTTTTTGTTATATCCATTTGTTTCCTTCCAAGCTTGTACATCTTCATACTTTTTCACGGTCGAGCTATCAATATCTAGGATATTCATAACGCTGAAATTTCCGTTTATATTGGTTGATTTTGCGGCTAAAACCGCAGCAACCTCTGGATAATGACTCCATCCTGGTGCAAGGAGCTGCGCCGGAAGCACATTCAGTTGTGGGAAAACCTTACGGATCAACTCAATTCCGCTATATTTTCCCGTTTCCACATCATATCCTCCGATAATGTCCTCTTTTGTAACTGCACTTGGATCAAGCTTATCGAAAGTAACAGAAAGAGTCGTGGCGGATCCGATAGCTCCAGTTGATAAAACACCGATGACAGCTTTTCCATTTTCATCAAAAGACAGGGTGTAATCCGTATCTTTTTGGAAAGTGGTCGTTCCGGAAGCGTCTTTAACCTCGACTGAATCCAGTAAAACCCCATCGTCATCGATCGTTGCCATCTTTTTCGAGATCGTAACTGTCTTATTCGATACCGTTGTCTTATGAATATCAGGATCTAAAACATTTACAAGTACAATTGGGGCAACGTTGAACAATTCAAAGCTCGCATAAACCGACTGATTAAGTGTATAATCATCGAAATCATAGCCATATCCAATCTTTTCTTTCACGTCTTCTAATGTTTCCACTAAAATTGGTACGTTTACAGCTGATTTGGGATCCTCAATTAGATTAACTGGCGCAGTCCCAAACACAACTTGAACAGCCGACAGAGAACGAGACGGTTCTGCTGGTGTCTGCTGTTCAATAATTTGAACACCGTGTTGATAGGCCATTATTTTTCACCTCTTGCATAGGTTTGAATTTGCTGATTCAGCACATATTCGCCAGTCCCTTGTGTCGCCAAGTTACGTCTTGCCTCTGACAATTTTGAGACTGGAACCATCAGCGCTTTAATTGCTGGGCATTTTTTTATATGAGGCTCCAATGAAGCAGGAAGACCATTTTTGAATATCGAAAACTGTTGAAGCCCCGCTTTTGGAATACTGCTTCCTACATACACGACTGTTTCGTTGCTGTTTTTCTGCTCTTTTACCGTTTTTTCAGAAGTAACAACCTTTTTCACTGGTTTTGCAGTGGTATTTTCACTTGTAACAGCTGCTTTTTCTTCAGTCATATCAAGCCCTCCAAATCTTGACGATCATATGCAGGCATGGACCAACTTGTTTCGACCGCCCCATAGTAATAAGGGTCCGTTTCTTCTTCGAGAATCCGCCATTTTAACGGATATTTAAGTGTAAATCGCCTGTTAATGACCGGTTCTTTTTTCAAAACTTCCACGATTTTGTTGATGATTTGTGTTACATCTCGATAGCCTTGGTTCTGATTATCGTCGTCGAACGTCCCTATAACGAAGCCTACAGTCGTTATATTCTCGTTTTGTTCGTCTTGTTCGCCTTTTTGCTCACCCTCTAGCAATTTCACGATGACAAACGGGAATAAATCTTGATCTTTATCCGATTTTTGCGGCAGATTTTGTTCAAAAATGTTCACATGAACACGATCTCCGCTTGGCGAATTAAACAATGTGTCAGAAAAGGCATTTTCCAATCTTTCTTTCAAGCCAGCTTGCAAATCAGTAGGAATCACGAGCTAACACCTCGATCCAAAATACGATTGATTTCATGATCCAGTCGTTTATAGAAGGTTTTTTCGCCTTCTGCATTGATTTTTTCTCTAATTTCTTCATTTTGTAGCATTTGTGGAACAGATGGGCCAAACAAACGCTGAATCGGAAGCCGTTTACTGGTTGTCCGACGAAATACCTTAATTCCGTTGATATCCGCTACAAAGGCGCTCCCTAACGACTTCATTCCATCCTTCTTAACTCCCGCTCTAATAGGAGATTTCCGCTTTGGATTCACGGTTTTTGGCGATATTTTAAAACGATCTAACGGTATGAGGTTTCCGCGGCTTTTGACAATTGCGGTTAAATTGGCTCTACTTGCCCTTGTTTTGGAAAGAGTCGCCCTAATATCCGCTGCTTTAATGTTGTATTCCTGCCTCACTTCTCTGCTAATGTTAGATGCAACGTTGGTCAAAGCCCTATTCAGGGCTGATGAAATAGCTTGAGGAGCTTTGTTTGGCACATCTCTAAGCCGTTTTTGCACCATTTTTAGCATGACCTTGTCAATTTCTACTTCTACGTTTACGCCTTTCTTCATGATCGATACCCCGCTAACGTGATGGTATAGACCCCTAAATTTTCAGTAAAATGGATTACTTCATACGAAGTTTTATCGATTTTTATCCGTTTACCAACAAATGGCTCTTCTTTCAATGAAGAAATCGGCACATGAAAAAGGAGCTCGCCTCTGGCAAGCCCCTCCGCATCCGCTTTAAGGTTGTATTTTCCCAATAAAAAGTCATCTATAACTACTAATACAGTTTCGCCGTCAATCTGCATTTCACTCGCAAATTCGTTTGCATTAAAAAACACATTATTCACGTCTTCGGCTAAAAAATCCTTAAAGTTCGGCATATCATTCCTCTTCTTCTTCCAAGAATTCGCCAACTTTGTTCTCAGAAATGATTTGAAGTATCAAATCTTTCTTGGAAATGTTGCCTTTAAACGTCATTCCTACACTTGCAGCCACTTGTTTCAATTCATCATAACCGTATGCATTATCCAGATCAGCATAAATTTGCTGCTGCTCATCCGTAAGTTGAACGCTTGAAGCTTCCGGATCTTCTTTTTGATCCACAAAAAATGCGACTCCCATATCAGTGAGTCGCTTGGCCTGATCATCTGAAATTTTTGTAATGATTTGACCGGCTTCATAAATTTTCCCGTCATGTCGAACGGTATTAATCACCTTTACACCCAAGAGATCTCACCCTCCTCCATTAAATTACTTTCGCTACGTACCAGCTGTCTACTTCGTGTGGTACAGGCAACGGACGACTATTGATTTGCAAAAAGCGTGCTGCCGGATTCTTTTGAACCCACGTGTCTGGAATGCGGGCACCCTCGTAAGTTCGGAAACTATTAGTGGCAGCATCCATCAATGTCACGGCTCCATACAGCATAGAAGACCTTGATCTTGTAGAACCTACCAAGATTGTTCCGGCTGGAACCATAGATTTTTCCGTTTGCGACTCCTCGTCAAAGTACCATTCATCATAGCTGTATATATCAAGCCCGAGAGAAGAAAGAGAACCAATATATGTTACTCCATTCGGTAAAGTCTGCGGCTCGATTTTCCCAAGAATAATCCTTGTATTGTCCATTACTTTTTGCACAGCAGTATGATTGACAAAAGCATCCACAACGTCCGAAGCCATTACAACAATGTCCGGTGTAATCCCTGATTTTTGGATAAGCGTTAGCCGCCAATTCTTCAAATCAGCGATTGGATTACTGTTTGGATCGGTCCATAAATCAGAACCGCTTAACGTCATTTTATTCGTGAAGTCAAAATCTAACTGTTGATCAATCCCTTCACCGATAATATCCACTTTTCCTGTAAATAAAATTTGGGCGGCCATCCATTCTTCTCGACGAGTAATAGCTTCATCCATTTCCGCTAAGTCTCGTGCAATCATTTCAATCGCACGTTCCTCAGGAGTTTTGGTTGTGTAGATGGTTTCGCCCATCGATCGTTTACTGATATCATCTCCTGTTAAAACTCGAAGAGGTTTAATTGTTGCTGGTTTAAACGATTTTGTTGTGAACCCTTGACGGTCCATTACCTGTCCCGGCAATCGCGGAGAAACAAACGGCGCCATTTTTCTACGCCCCTTGTAATAATCAACGTCTACATGTTCAGTTTGGAAAGTATCTACATTAGGAAAAAAGGTTTGTTTCAAGAAAGTATTGACCGGCATTAAAGATTCCATCGCCGCTAATAATGTTCTAGTGTCGTAAATGCTGATTGCCATTATGTTTTATCCCCCTTTAAGCCTTCACATTTTCTTTAAGAAAAATGCCAATCTTACGAAGTGCTTCTTTGTGCGTTTCGTATGTGTCCTGGCCACCAAAAATCAATGCATTTTGGTTAAATTCACCCGTTAAATATACGACTGCAGGAACATCTTCCGTCGTAGCATCCACATTATCGGCCAAAATGCCATATGGTACCTTTGCACTTTCATCTGCAGATGCCGAATCCACGATAACCGCCTTTTTCTCAGAATCCAAAGCGATCACAGTTCCTCTTACATACGATTGTCCACTTTTAACAGTGACGGTATCCGTGACAACATTCGCGCCACCAGCAAATAAATTGTCATACTCAAATGACCCAATGGTATTCGCTAATTGTTCCATTATTTCACCGCTCCTCTCATTCTATTGATCACGCCTGCAATGATTTTCCCTTTTTCGGCTGCTTCTACTTTTTCGTCCTTTCCGCTGGCTTGCGGAGCAACATCACCTGGAACTTCGTTTAATTTTTGCGCATCTTCTAAACGATTTTCTAAATAGTTTTTGCCTCTTTGTTTTTCGGCTTTTATGATTTCAACCGCCAGTTCTTGTGCGCTGATTTTAGTTTCGAATTTAGCCTTATTCACCAGCTCTTCATTGCCTGGTAGTTCCAGTTCTTCAATAGCTTTAATGCGTTGATTTTCAGCTTTCACTCCCTCCTCATAACCTTCATTTTTAATTTGTTCATAGAGTTCAGGATACTCATTTTTCAATTTTTCAATATCCATATTGTCCTCTTCCTCCTTTTCATGGCTGGCATTCATCACATTTGCTTTCGGTAAAGAATTGGTAGGTTCAGTCTTATTAGCACTCAACTCATTTCTTATCTTTTCAATGACTTGTTTTGGTATCATGCCAGAATCAGCACTTGCAACTGCTTGGACAGTTTGGTTAAACATAATTTCATCAACCAAATTGTGTTCTAATGCCTGCTGTGGAGTTAACCATGTTTCAGCATCCATCATGGACAATAGCTCTTCATATGGTTTACCACTTTTCAGGCTGTAGGCATTTGCAATGGTCTGATTTACATTCTTTAGAAATGCCGATGCATGATCCATATCCCTGTAATCGCCTTCGGCCCGAACGGAGGCATTATGAATCATCATTTGGGCCGTAGGCGACATCATCACTTTATCTCCTGCCATTGCAACGACACTTGCCGCACTTGCGGCAATGCCGACTATTTTAACAGTAACCTTTCCCTGATAATCTTTTAGGGTTGTATAAATTTCCGAAGCATCAAACACAGATCCCCCGCCGCTATTAATCTCAACGACTAAATCTTCATTATTGGCTTCTTTTAGTTGATCTGATATTTTTTTAGGAGATACAGCTTCAACACCAAACCAATCATAGATCCATTGATCGCTGTTAGGTATGATTGGACCCTTTATGTTAATTGTTCTCATCAGTATTCACCCCCTCATCATCAGGATTTTGGCTTGGATCAACGTTCGAAGTTGAACCATTTTGAGTTGGTATTAGACCTCCATCCCTACGCACCTTCTCTTCCAGTACACGCAAATTATTGTTTTTAAAGAAGTTGCCCCCTGTTAATTCAACCGTTTCACGTGTTCTCGTGCTAAATCCGTTTTCTACGCGCTTCTCGGCCGCTGTCACCTCCTTCAACGGATCCAATTGTCCTTGGGATGGTCCATGCCATTCCGCCATGGAATAAGCCTTTCTAGCGAGTGGATCCGTGAAAAATCCCGGGGCGTAAATGCGGCCTTTCGCAATGGCTTCCGCTAAAAATTCTTCGTAAATAGGCTGGCAAAAGTCATTAGCCATCCATTCTCTCCGCATCCTGAACATTTTCCAAGCTTCCAACAGAGCACCACGGCTTGCGGAATAACTGGCAGTAAAGTTTTTCATTAATAATTCATACGGAATTTCCAAAGCCGCTCCAATTTGCCGGCAGATTGCAGAGACGAATCCATCAAACGCCGTGTTAGGCCGACCAGGATTCGACTCTTGGACTTTTTCATTTTCTCCCAAATACACAATCGTTCCATTTCCCAGCTCGATTGATCCGTCATCTTCTTCGTCAACGAGATCTTCTTCTGCAATACCTGTATTAAATTGCTCTCCTTGTTTGGTTTCTGTCGTAATAAAAACGGTATACATACCTGAGATGACTGCTGCCATGAGCTCAGCTTCTGTATACCGCGATAATTGTTTTAAACTTTCAATTACCGGAGCAAGAATTGGAACCCCGCGACGTTGTTCAGGCCGTTCTGATTCCATTAAATGCAGAACATTTGGACGTCCCGTTTTCGCCCCGAATTTTTCTACTCGTGTCCATGAATTTTGAGTCATATAAACGGAATTGGGGTGATTTTTAGCAATATGATAAGCAACAATCTCTCCAATATCGTTGATTTCGACCCCATTTACAATCTTGTAATCTAAATCATTCACGTATCGATCCGGATTGCAGACACGGTCCGCTTCGATAATCTGAACGCGAAGATCATATGGCATCCCTGGTCTCGGAATGATCGGCAATAAAACAAAACAATCTCCGCTCATTATCCAGGATAAAAAAGCTAATTGCTGCAGCTCGTAAAAGTTATTCATGCGCTGCGCATCGCAATTAATGGATTCTGCCCATAATGCGAATTCCCGTTCTACCATGGATTCCCATTGATCCGCCTCATCTAATGTCATCCCTAAATATTCATAGTCGATTTGAGCATTTAGCTTAAGACCTGCTCCGATTACATTCGTTCGTAGCGTTTTTAAGGCACCAGTTGCTAGAGGGGCACCCATATAAAGATCCCGCGACCGTTCCCGAAGCTTTTCAATGTTAAATTCAATATCCTCAAGCGCTGAACCGGGGCTGCTAATCCACCCAAGAAGGCTTTTTTTCTTCGTACTGGCTCCGTGATTCCCATAGCCTTGGTTCAATACGTTCAATTTTTTCCTGGCAGCCGCTCGTTTTAATGCCCAATTCGGAGCAAAAACTTCGATTGTTTTGTCAAAAACATTCATCTTCATCATCCTCACAAATCGCGTGGAACAAATCGTTGAGCTTTTATTCTTCCTCTTCCGCTTAATGCGGCAATTTCATTTCTCCAGAAGTTAATTTGCCTTCTGATTTCCGTCAAATTAGCCCTCGTCAATTGCCTGGAACCAATACTATAGCTTTGCCCGGTAGAAACGGCCAATTCCGCTTGAAGCCACGCTTCTAAATGTGATTGTGCTACTTCTAAGGTAATTCCACTCATAAGCTAACCCCCTTTGACACAATTTTGCGGCGTCTTCTCCTTCTTTTTTGAACAGGCGAGGTATATTCTTTTTCCAAGTTTGGATTGAGGATTTCAAGTGCAGCCGTATTGTAAACTCTAAGATCAAGTGGCTCGTTTCGTTCTCTCACTTTCTTCCATACCTGATAGGGGATACCTTGCTTGTATCTAGTCTCGAGTTTTTCCGCCGTAAGGCCCTCAAAGTATTTTTCGTTATACCCTCTTCCAATCGGAAAATGGCAATAACTCGGACCTGGTTTTGATATTTTTAAATTAGACATTACTCGTGCTTTTCCATCATTTACACCCAGGTGCACCAAAAGGGCTTTATCCGGTTTCGTACGTGTGTAACCTGCAATAAGAGGCACATATTCACCGTTCTGTTTCCCTTTACCCTTAATTGCGTAAATCCTTCTTGCTTCACGGTCTCTTGTAAATCGATAAACCTCTTGAGTGTAGTGACCGCCGGAGTCCATACACGTACAAGCAATTCCGAATTTCTTTCCATCTGCTTTTTCCCAGGTTCGAGATAAGTATTCGTCTAACTCATTCCATATTTGTGGCTGTTTTAGATCGCCGTGAATCACATGGTATTCAATTCCCCAGGACTCTTTTCCTTCACCCCATCCAACCACTTCTATTTCAAAACGATCGTCCTGAACGTCAACGGCTGCAGTCAGGATTTTCACTTCATCTGGAAGATCAGCAGGATATCCCTCGCATCGTTTATACAGTTCACTTTCATCAAGTTGTTCGCCTTCTTCTTCCCATGTTTCCCCGAGTGCCGTATTCACCCACACTTTCATAGCTTGAGGACCTTTTCTTTTAGCTTCTAAAAAATCATTAATGATTTCCTTCCACTTTCTCCATGGGCTTAGGAGCTCATTTAGATGGAATCCACGAGTAGCAGCACCTGGGTTGGAAGCAATCCATTTCCCCTTCCCGCTTTTCCACTCGTACTCATTGTGCAAGGCTCCGCAATATTTGCAGGCATGGCAAACAGAGGCAAAATGTATTTGACTCCATCGGAGTGGTTGCAATTTCCCACATGAGGGGCACGGCAAATGATAATGCTCTTGTGTACTGAGCTCAAATTCCGCTTCTATTCGAGATGCACCTTTGTTGGTTGGCGTGGAAACGAAAATCTTTTTCCGATTGTAGAAGTTGTTTGTCCGTTTTTCAGCCAAGGATAGAGGATCGCCCTCCGTTCCTGCACTAACCGGAAAACGGTCTACTTCGTCAGCCAAGAGGATCCGAACTGGACGTGAAGCTAAACTAGATGGAGCATTAGCCCCAGCCAAAGCTATATATCCTCCGGGAAAAGATTTTTGCAGCGTAGTGTTTCCTCCGTCGCGTGTTTTCACGTCAGATACCTTATTTCGCAAAACCGGAGTATCCCTGATCATGGGTGCCAGTCGTTCTTTAGAAAAGTCTTTGGCCTTTGCTTCTGTCGGTTGTATCATCAAAATCGGAGCCGGATCAAAATCAATGTGATACCCGATCGTATTTAAAAGAATTTCAGACTTACCGACCTGGGCGCTTGCCATAATCACAATTTTTTCAACTTCCGGATCATTCACCGCGTCCATAATTTCACGCTGATAAGGAGCCCTGTCGGTTCTCCACTGACCTGGTTCCGCCGATGATTCGCTGGAAAGCCGTCTATATGCATCTGCCCATTCCGATACGGTCAAATCTGGAGGAGGGGTCAGCGTATTTTTGACAATTTCACGGAACAGATTTTCCGTTTTATTGCTTTTTCTTTGGCCGCCCATCTCGTTTGACCTTTCGTTTTGCCAATTCAACTTCCTCCAGATCTAACTCATCGTCTTCTTCATCGTCTTCCAGGAACATTTTATCTTTGCTGATATCGTAGAAGACGTTTGGGTCATAATCAGACAGTTCGGACATAGCTTCATAGATAGCCGCCTTTAATTTTTCCTTGATTGGTGGTATTTCAGTTAATCCCAATACCTGCGGGGCCATTTTCGTCGGTAAAGCCAGCAGTTTCGCCCGGAAATTGCCCAGCATATCATTCATAACTCGTTTCACGTCTTCCGATCTGTGCAATTCTCCACGCATGATTTGCAGTTCAAGCTCTGTTTTCTGCCTCCGAGCCCTGGTCCATTTCGCTTCCTCTTCGGTTTTATCCAATTCGTTTTCTGACTTCTCGCGCTCTAATAGGTATTCAATATAGGATTTTATGGAGGCTGGAAGATCAAATTTTCCATGCGAAACGCGAACTAACGCATCTTCTTTCGCTAATTGTTGGATTCTTCTAGTGGATAAACCTAAAATTTCGCTAATTTGCTTCGTTGTGACGATATATTCATTTTCCTCAGAACCCTTGCGCGCCATGGCTTCCTACCACCTCCCAAAATTATTTCCCGAGACTTTAAGACACGAAAGCGAAATGACCTTTTTCGATCAGAAACTGGACCGTTTTTGGGGTCGAACGCACCCGCTAAGGAATTCATCTCTCAGAAGGACCCGTGAACTTTCACACGTCTTGTTTTCCTTGCAAAAACTCTTTCGCTTTCTTAACCGGCACATCCATCAGTAATGCAATTTCATCATTCAATTCCCTCAATCTGTTTATTTCCTTCTTTCGATCTGAATCAAGCTTGATAGAGTAACCAGAAGAGGCGATGAGCGATATTAAGGTAATCACCGACAAGATTCTAAACAGGACTTCTGACCACAAAAGAAAGTTAACCATCCTTATCCACTCCTTTCTTGCTCTTCTCAGTCCAACCATCCCCATAAACACAACGAGAAAACGGGCACACAATCTTGTTGCCCGGTCTCCGGTCTGACCAAATACACTTCTCACATTTCATGCCCGTTCACATCCTTTATACAAAAGAAAAAGCATCCTTAATTGGATGCTTATATGGATAGCGCTAAGATATATATTCAACAAAAGAAGGGCTCCTCAACAGTCCTGCTTTCGTGTAGTTCCTAAATTTAACCCGACATTTTATCTTGGGTTCGATGAAAGTGAATTTCTTATTTTCATCTACAATCAAGTCCTGATACTGACTATAGAATTCCTTTAGGGCAGCTGGCGTCATAAACTCCATTACACCACCTGGCTTTAATCGGCCGCCTTCCTCTATGGCCAACAACAACCCGAATTTATCTTTCCTCAAGCCGGTAATCACCGCATTGGTATATTGATAGTTTATGACTTTCAGCCAATCATGAGACCGTTTATTGACTTGATACTTGGAGTCGGCACGTTTCAGGACAATTCCTTCCAGGCCTTGCTGCTTTATTAAATTAAAATAAGCCTGACCATTCCCTCGAATCCACCGGACCTTTACGATGTGTTCCCCGTCTTCAATCAAGGAATCCAGCAGTTCTTTTCTTTCCAGCAAAGGAAGGTGCGTAACCTTATCGCCTTTATGATAAATTACATCGAATACACAAAATTGAATTTGATGTTCTGATCTGCTGGACTGGAATCTCTCCATCATAAATTCGAAGTCTGGCTTTCCTTCACTATTGGATACGATTATCTCTCCATCCAAAATAGTTCCATTCGGAATGTCTAAATCCTGCAATTCAGGAAACTTAGCAGTCACTTCATTTTTGTGCCTTGTATATAACTTTACCTGATTATTAAACTTGGATAGGATCAAGCGGATCCCGTCCAACTTAAGCTCGGTTATATATGCGTCATCATCAAAAGGATGATCAACTTTGTGTAATAGCATTGGTGAAACAAACACCTTAAACCACCTCAAAATAATAGTAGCATAAAAGACCTATTATGATGGGTGGTAAGGTATATGTAAGTTATTCCTTTAAAGCTTGTTATTTTTTCATCATATCTTCAATTAAAGTTTGTACTTTAAATAATGCCTGAAGTTCTCCGAAATAATGGGTTACTACATGATCTTCTAAATAATCATCCGACATTTTTATCGCCTTCTTTTGACGCTCAATAACTTTTTCTATCAGATCATCAACCTCATCATATAGCTGTTTTAATTGGTCCATGTCTCTTCACCTTTTACAACAATTATAAAATAGACGAGCGTAACCAACTCTGTTTCCTCTTAATAATTGTTTATACTATAAATTTAACATGCATCTTTCCTAATGCTCTGCCGTTATTCCGCCACTTTTCTGCCATTCATTAAATTCTTTTTCCTGTTCAATTTTTTTGTTAAGTTTTAATATATCAACTAAGTTAAATTGAACATCTTGATAGTTGCGTGGCATAATCCAATTTATTATTTCCTCAAAATATTCAAAAAAAAGCACATCAAAATTTATTAGATTTTCTGTCCATTCATCAATATCAAATACCTCTCTTTTAATCATTTTGAATTTTCTGCCATCAACAGCACCCATTAAATAACTTTGTTGTTTTCCAACTCCAGGTGTATAAAAAGTGCCTCGATGTTTTAGATAATTATATTTCTTTCTAACTTTAGAAACCTCACTTTCTCCTATAAAACTGTCAACATGTTTCATTATGTAGTCAGCTTTAGCGAGATGCAATCTTACCTTTAAATTTTCTCTATTGCATTTTTCTATTTCTCGATAATAATATGTTGGATCGTCATACAGACTATAAAAACTCGGTCCGTAATAAAGCCACAATACTTGCCATGACAAATCAATACTGTAATTGTAAAAAGAAAGGGCACTTTGCAATAGTCTTGATCTTATAAAATTCAAGTGTAAATCATCATGCTTTGCTATCAGTTCCCCATAGTTTTCAACATTCATATAGCCTAAAAAAAACCTTGCGTTAGTAAAAGATTGATAAACATCAGCAATTTTATGCGCGGCAAAAATGACGTGTGGCGGAAAATTACAGTAATGTTCATCACGAGGTTCAAAATAGAACCACTTATCAATTGAATATCTCTCAAAAATACTTTCTACATCCATGCTAACACCTCCAATTAATTACCCATATCTTATATTTTGTGTAATTCGTATAAAGGCTGAAAGCCTTGATATTCATAATGTTATCACACATCTTGAAATGAGTTACACACTCAAAAAATTATGTTTAATTAAAAAGTCATAAAAGGGTCTTTGCCTCATAATTTTATTTATAGAAAAACCCATTCACACTTGATGAATGGGCTTCAAATTTTAAACTTCGACATTGCTTTATCCATACTGTCTTGGTTTACACCAATGTAACGAAGTGTTATGTCTGGTGAGGAATGATTGAATATTTCTTGAAGCATGGCCACATCTTTCGTTTGTTGGTAGAAGTGATATCCAAATGTTTTTCTTAATGTATGAGTACCAATGTCTTTTAACTTAAATTCATTGGCTGCCTTTCTCAGTATTTTATAAGCCATGCTCCTGCCGATGGGTTTGTTTTTTCCTTGCCTGCTTTTGAATATATACTCACTATCATCTTTCCCAGCAATGTATTTGTTTAGCTCTCGCTTTAATGAAGGCGTGATCCGAATCCATTTTTGCTTGCTTGTTTTTTGTTCTCGCAGGGCAATGTGCGTCCCTTTTACATCCCCTACTTTTAATTTTAAGATATCTGATATTCGTAGCCCTGTATTTATTCCGACCAGAAAAAGCAAATAATTACGTTCACTATCTTCTTTTAAAAACTCTTTGATCCTTTCGATTTTCTCCTGATCACGAATCGGTTGAACAAAATTCATGACGGAGTCACATCGCTTTCTTCTGTTTTGTAACTTTCTATTTTCAAAGCAAATGCGAGCTTATAAAAAGCGCGTGATTTAATCCTGTAGTACTTACGCTCACTCATCCCTAAATCGTTGTATACTTCATAATCAAACTTCTCTTCCGGATCAATATAACGTTTGATGATAATAGAACGTTCTTGATAATTGAGCCTATTGACTGCTCGCTGAATGCGATTTAGATATTGCTCACGTTCTCTTTCAAAGTCTACTTTTGCAACGGCTGTTTCTTCAGTCGATGAATGAAAAGCGTTCGTGTGAGTAGGAGGGGCAAACGAGTATGTTGCAGTCACCTTTGGCAATCGTTCTTCTGGAACGGACAGAAGATAAAAACGATACTTTTCTAATGCTGCTTCCACTCTCTTTTTGGTTTCTTCTCGATCAATCTCGGGTAGCTGAAAGCTTATTTGCGCCATCTTGAAAGCCTCCTTAAATAATAAAAAAGGCACCAAACAACGCTTATTGCGTCATTCAGTGCCCCGGTTGTTCCGGTAGCAAATATTTATTTCTTAATCATTTTTATTTTTTCTTTATAAGGTATCTTTTGATAACAAATGATGCAAAAAATATCACGGCCCAAGGCTATTTTATAAAAACTATGTGTAATATCTTTCCCGCATCTCGAACACTTCATTGTATTTGCCTCTGCTGCTTAACAGTATAACTGATCTTGTAAAGAATTGGCTTTCCATTTTGCCAAACAATCGTTTGTTCACCAAATCCATTTCCTGGAACATCCACTTTTTCTAGTTTTCCATCTAATACTCTATAAACCGCATCCTCTAAAAGGTTAATCTCGGCAGTCTTTTTCTTTGGATTCATCCAGCATTCCCCCTATTGCTTATGTCAAAATAACGGGCAAGCCAGGAAAGATCCTGGCGTTTTTATTCAAAATCAATGTTTACAGTTATTTTTATCGGGATTTCCTTTGACAGGAAAACCTCAGAACATCTATTACTATATAACTCTTTTACACGTTCCTTTGCTTCATCCAGCATTTCGTATTTTTCCACTCCATATCCACCAATTAAAAGTTTATACGTCACTAAATACATACTGAATTTCCTCCTTTTATAGCAAGATTAGTTATTATGGTCGGTATTTGCATAAACTTCATTAGCCACATAGATATTGCCTTCCCAATCAGCTTCACCCCAAGCTGATCCCCCGGGACGAATGAACAGCTTTTCATTGCATTCCGGGCAAAAGGTATAACGGAACCCCCATGGAACCTTTATGGTGTTCTCCTTTCCACAAGAAGGGCATTGAATTTTTGTTTTGCACTTCGCTTTTTCTAACAATGGAAACCCTTCTTCTTTTATGCCTAAAAGCGGCAATTGACGAGGACGAGTTTTTGGTTCATCAATCGAAGCCTCTGCTTTATTCGGCGTAGTTTCTATGGAATCAGAAACTGCTTTTTCTACAGCATCACTCACCATATTTAGATCAGGTTCTCCGACACCCGCTCTAATAACAGGTTCAAATGATATGGTTTTCGGTTTTTCTTTCTCTTGCAATTTGATTCCAAATAAACTAAATATGCCATCTATCACACGTTTGTGAATTTCACGATCATTTTCCATGGTCACTTCTGCTTTTGTTTCCCCTTTATGAATCTTCAAAATCATTTTGATTCCTCCATTTCTGCTTTATTTTTCCTTCTCTCTAATTCATCCTGAATGAGATTTAAAATCTGCTTTTGTTTCTTGACATAGTTTGGATCAGGATTTCCCCCAAGACGTGTGAGCCAATACGATGAATTACATCTTCGTAAAGAAGTAACATCCCATCAGTTGGTAGCCTTTTGATCTGATCTTCCATAAAAGGAGTCATGACATCACCTCTTACTTGTCTGTTTCTGCAAAGCTGTCTTTTATCACATTCATGACCGTTTTATCGACTATTTTGGTAAAGAACAATTTGATCCGTTTCATTACTCTTCCTCTCCCTCCACTTCCTCATGCTGGACATAGTAGCCGCAGCAAATCTTGATGATCGGCTTGGTATCCCAAACCTCCCAGCCGCAGTCGGGGCAGTAGGAGATAATCATTCCACATCAACTCCCGCATGTTCGAGACCTTTCTCATACCAATTCTTGGCTGTATTATCCACTTCTCCGCCACAATTCACGCACTTCCATCGTTTCCCCCAAGGCTTGTCCGGTGTTAGATCTTTTGCAAAACGATGACGAGTGCAAGATTTCAATCTTTTCTCATTTTCTATAACCTGTTTTACAATCTCTTTAGTGTTCATTCCGTTCCCTCCCAAAAAAATCCAAGAAATGTCTCTGAATCTCCCAAGCTCGTTTTTCGCCGATTCCCGGGATCTCTTTCAGGTTGGCAAGCCACTTCATCACCTGCTCAATATCTGTTTCCTTTTGTTGCTTGCTTCCGGCATAAAAACCTTTATTCCAAGCCTGCATGACCTGTTCCGCCACTTTACCGTTTTGTCGACCAGGAAAATCGATCGTTTCCCTGCCGCGCTTTATTTTGCGAAGTGCTTTACCCAATCTGATCACCTAACAATTCTGGGCTTGTATATTTGTAGCCGATGACTTCGTAAGTTGCTGAAATACTACCTAAAGAAATAGGAGTATGCCGTTTCATATCACCCACAAAAAATCCGTTTCTAATATATTTAACTGTGCCAATATCAGAGTCATAACGCCATGTAACCTTAACAATATGCCCCTCATAAATATTTTTTTCGTTGCGGTCTTTATATCCAGTGAATTGTAGTAGTTCCACATCATCAAAAAAGTAAATTCGTATTTCATCTCTATCGGGCAAATAAACCTCTACTTCTTTTTTGCTGAAGTCAATGCTAATGACATCCGCAATACAATTAAGATGTTTGATGAAAGCTAAAAACTGAATTTCTCTCATATTTTCACCCTATTCTTCACCGACTTTTTCAATCGTTATTTCACAAAAATTGAATTTTGAATATCGAATAATTTCGTAGATGCGGTTAAGATAACTTTTCAGATTTAAGTTACCGTCAATTTTTTTTGCTTGATCCGTATCATCTACCAGGACAAGCCCCCTCACGTTTTTACCTTTGTCATACCATGCACCAGAAGGCGCTTTAGCCACAGGGCTATCGCTAAACCCGGCTAAATATTTTCCGTCGATTTTGATTTTGTAGACATTCATTCCGATCCCTCCTTTTGTGATTCTTTAAACCTCTTTATACGAGCATCCGCGTAAGGCTTACCTGACCAAGTAGAGATTTCTTCAAAATAGAAAGGCTCTCCGCACCTTGGGCAGTTAGGAATCATTTTATGTCCCCTGTATCGCGCCTCCATATCTTTAAACACTTTAAGCCATGGTTTATAATTGGCGATTTGCCTACGTTGTTCCAAAAGCCGCTGAACTTGTCTCATTCTTCTTTCGTCGTTCAAGGCTATTTCATATAATGCGTCGTATGGATCGACGACAGCGCCACAGCTGCCGCACGTGACCCTACGATTCGTGGGATCAATTACAAACTTACGATTCTCGCATTTGCAAATCTTTTCAATCCCACGATTGATTCGTACTTGGTCTAAAGAGACTATTTTGTCTGGGAGACCTTGTTCATTCATGTCCCAAACACGTCCTTTTTCAACTTTTCAAAAGCAAACAGTTTCAACCCTTTTACTTCATTTTCAAGGTCCATGAAATCAACAAAATAGCGATGTTTTTCATTTTCTAAAGCTTTTATTTCTTGTTTTAATCGCTGTATTTCTTTTTTCAGAGATTCATTTTCATTTTGTAAGCGAAGTGTTTCATCCACGATTTTTTGTCCTTGTGCAGCGACACTACCTCTCAGATGTTTAATATCTTGTTGCAAATGAGATATGGTTTCTTCTCTTTCCGTAACAAGCTTATGAGCGTGGATCACTTCTTTTTTAAGGCATTCAATTTATTTCTCCTGTTCGTTTTTATTGAAATCTGGCTTTTGTTCATTAACGATTGGCGTTGAAATATCATCGAACGAATTGGTTAGTTCCTCTTTACTTAAATTTTCTTTTTTCCACTTCACGATGGCTGTGGCAGATACCCCATATTCTTTCGCAATCGTTTTGTCGGTATATCCCCGTTTTTTCAATTGCAAGTACCGTTCTTTTGTGATTCTTTCTTTAAGGGGCTTGGTCAATTTTTTCTCAACTCCTTTTAATGGTTTTTCTTTTTCATCTTGCAGCAGCTGTTTTCTTAATCTTTTAATCTCGTTGCATATCTTGCACTTGGAATCAGTACACTTTGTAAACCCACCGCCGTGTTGATCGATCAAATCATTTATCCGAACAATGAGGCTTTGACTTTTCAAAATAACCGCCCTTCCTCCATCCAAAGGTCATACATTCTTTTCAATTCCTCGTCGGATTGTCTTTCAAAAAACGACTTGCTGTATTTTCCAGCTTCCATCGATACGAAAAACAGAAAATCAACGATCTCTTCCCGCTCCTCTTTCGTCATCAATATCCTTGAACCTGTCTTTCGTGATTGATCTTGTTTTTGCGGAAATAGGCTTGTTCAATTTCTTCCCACTCGAAGCCGAGCATTTCGCCAAGTCCAAAGAACAATCCTAAAATGTTTGCATAATCATCTTCGATTGATTGAACGTCATAAGCCAGATCATCTGTAGTATCGGACAATAAACCAACTTCAAGGAATAGAGAATTAAATTGTTTTATCACTGTATTTTCTTTGATAGTCACGATTTTAGAATAGTAATGAGAATAAATTTGGATGACATCCCCAAAAAAAGAATCCTCAACTTCTTCTAAACCGATCGACAAGATGAAATGCAAGCAGTCCACATATTCCTTTAATGCTCTCTCATAATTGTTTTTCTTATGACTCCAAAACTTGAACACTTCTGGCAACTCGTTCGCAAGTTCTCCGAGTTCCACCTGTAACGCAAGGATTTTCTTCGCCAGCCGATCTTCTCCCGGTTCCCGCGTATGTTCTTTTTCAATGTGTTCATCAAGTTTCTTTTGTGCTTCAAATAATATTGTTAGATTCATGATTTTCACCCTTTCTTAATCCTGGCAAGCGCAAGCAAATGCCGCACTTCAAGTAATTCAAGTTTTGAACTGGCGTCCCAGCGTCCTCTTTGATGCCGAGATCCAATAACTGACTAATCATGTGTTGTCGCATTAGTTCTTGTTTTGTGTCAATTGCTTTGGTCATTTTGATTCCCTCTTTCTTTTTTGTATTAAATTGCGACTTTTCCCGGAATATGTGGGTGCGGATCGTAACCATCAATTTCAAAGTCATCAAAAGTAAAATCATCAATGTTTTGTACTTTTCGCTTTATTTTCAGCGTTGGCAAAGGCTTTGGTTCCCGCTCCAATTGCTTTTTAATTTGATCCACATGATTCAAGTAAATATGGGCATCCCCTAACGTATGAACGAATTCACCCACTTCTAAGCCAGTAACATGCGCGATCATATGAGTTAATAAGGAGTAACTAGCGATATTAAATGGAACGCCAAGAAATACATCTCCCGAACGTTGGTATAGCTGACAAGATAGTTTCCCGTTCGATACATAAAACTGAAACAATGTATGACAAGGCGGCAAAGCCATTTTTTCAATTTCTGCGGTGTTCCAAGCGCTGACAATCAAGCGTCTGGAATCCGGATTTGTTTTAATCTGTTCGATCACTTGGGCAATTTGATCCACCGTCCGTCCATCAGCCCCTTTCCAGGATCGCCATTGAGCGCCGTAAATCGGACCAAGATCGCCATTTTCGTCAGCCCATTCGTTCCAAATTCGCACTCCATTTTCCTGTAAATAACGGACGTTAGTATCTCCGCGCAAAAACCAAAGCAATTCATAAAAGATAGATTTCCAATGTAGTCGCTTGGTAGTTAGCAAGGGAAAACCTTTGCTAAGATCAAACCGCATTTGATAGCCAAATATTGATATAGTTCCTGTTCCCGTCCGGTCATCCTTAACCGCTCCGTTTTCGAGAATGTATCGTGCAAGTTCTAAATATTGCTTGTCCGCCATTTGTTATCCCCCTTAAAACGGTAAGTCGTCATCTGAAATATCTATCTGATTGCCGCCATATCCATAAGGTTCCGGCTCATTGTGGAATTGATCTCTTTCAATTTCTGA
The DNA here is from genome assembly GCF_038006805.1 of Bacillus sp. FSL W8-0223. Lineage (NCBI taxonomy): Bacteria > Bacillati > Bacillota > Bacilli > Caryophanales > Bacillaceae > Bacillus > Bacillus sp. FSL W8-0223. The sequence continues at coordinate 532,569 of NZ_JBBOVX010000001.1, read as the reverse complement.
ATCTTCTTTCTTGCGTTCCAGGAACATGACTCTATTGGCAATCACTTCGGTAACATAAACCCTCTTGCCCTCGTTATTTTCATAATTTCTCGTTCGGATGGATCCACTAACGGCTATTTGATTGCCTTTTCTCATGTAGTTTGCTAGATTTTCAGCCGTTTTTCCGAAAGCAACGCAGCTAATGAAATCCGCTTCATCTTTGTTTATGCGGTTTACCGCTATGGTAAAGCGGGAAACAGGGGTTCCGTTATTCGGCGTATACCTAATTTCTACATCCCTTGTTAGACGCCCAATCAAATTCACGCTATTCACATTTATTCATCCTTTCTTGTTCTTGCATAAACCGTTCAAATTGTTCATTCGTTGGTTCCGGGATCAGCCCGGCTTTGAACAAGTCGAACCGATCCGCCCAAAACCATTCACCAAACCTTTTTTCTCTTTGAAATCGAAGTCTTTCGGAAAATTCTCGATCCTTATGGGCTTTCCTATGATGCGCATTACAAAGCGGGATCAAATTTCTATATCCTCCCCGGCCGCCCTGGGATCTGAATTTAATGTGGTGCATTTCTATGTATGGGCTTCCGCAAATGTTGCAATATGCACCAAATTAATCGATGGCTTTGTTATATTCTTTTTTGCTTATTTCTCCCCTCACTTTGGCTTTTGGGATAGTCCGGCCCTTATACGTTGTTAGCTTCTTTTTCTTTTTTTGCGGCTTTTTCAAGTTGTATTTTGTTTTTTCTTTCTTCTTATGCCCCGCCAGTTGGTCTGCCTTGCTGTAAGGATGAAATTCAATCATAGAAGCATCTTCACCAACTCTTTCAGGTGATAATTTTCTTTAGTCAGATTTTCCAACGTAGGTCTTAAAAGACCCAATTCTCTTTGTAGTTCATCCTTTTCCCGCTCGATTTGTTCAAATTCGCTTTTCAATTTGTCAAACTCACCTTTCAGAAAGGCCTTTTCGCCTCTTACATCCGCCAATTCATTTTCTAGTTCCCGATATTCGCTTTTCGGAACGGTTGTTTGCTTTAAATGCTCAATTTCTTCTTTAAGCGATTCAATTGCTTTCTCACAAACATCCGTTTCTGCGGCTGGTTCCTCGATAAATTCCATTCGATCCAATTTACATACCTTCCATTAGTCGTTTGTAGGCTTCATCTATTTTTGCTTTTAGTTTTTTTCTCCGTTCTTCCGCTTCTCGTTTGACGCGAGCGGCATTTTGACAATCGCAAAGGGATATTTGATAAACGCCTGTCATCACTTCTTCAATCACTTTCCCGCTATCTTCGCATCGATCACACATAGCCCTGCACCTTCTTCGCTTGTTGAATTCGATAGTCTTTTCCTTCAAATTTGATCCTGTAGGTTCCTTGCATCATACGGCTGATAATCCTTCCACCGTGGAATCCATATTTTTTTTGCAAGTCCGCCGAATTATAGTTTGTCGTGTAAATCGTATGTTTTCCGAGTCTTGAATTGATGATTTTGAGCAGCTTATCGCCAGCCCATGATTCGTTACCGTCCTCGCTTTTCACATATTCGGCGCCTAAATCATCCAAAATAAGAAGGTCAACGGACTTGCACGCTTCTAATATGTCTGATTCTGAGAATCTTTTATTCTCATATGTGCTTTTTATGGTATCGAGCAGATCAGATGCTGTGATGAATATAACGGCCTTACCGCGGCTTTTTACATGTTTGGCTATAGAATAGCTAAGGTGTGATTTTCCAAGCCCGTATGACCCCTGCAAAAGCAAATTTCGCACATCCTTAGATTCTCCAAAATGTTCAGCGTACCAAATACATTTATCTTTTGCCGCTTTCATCGTTTCGTTTTGTGGAATGTAGTTTTCAAATGTAGCCGTCAAAAGTTCATCGGGAACCATGCTATATTCTTCAAATATCCGTTCTACTCTCCGCTTGTCCGCTTCTTGTTTAAAAACGATCATTTCATCTTCAATCTTTTTGTTTTCGCAATTTAGACATTCGGAAACTCTTACTATTTCACCGTTTCGCTCAACATCTATAATGTTCACTAGGCTTCCGCATTTTTCGCATTCTCTATGACCTACAATTTTCAAACCTGGGAATGTTGACGCGCTGATCCGTTTCATTGTTTTTTTCACCTTCTTAGTCATACATTCGAATATCCTCGCATATGTTATATTGTCTTATTCGAAACAAACGTTTTTGAAAGTTATTTAATTCGAAACTTAATTTGCTTAAAAAAGATCATCGTACTGGCTATATTCATAATCTGATTTCACTTTTGTTTTTTGATTAAGATAGCCCTCGAACTTATTTCCGAAAAGCGTTTCTGGACGAAGGTATTTACTCATTTTGGTATCATGTAACCATTCCGCTGTTTTCTTATCTATGACGGTTTTAAAATCTTCTAATGTAAAACCTTCATTCCAACGGGCTTTTATTAAGGTTTGTGTTTTTCTAGTTGTGTGACGGTAGTTAGTTCCTGCTTTCTGATTTAAATAGTCGATAATTTCGGCATAAGGTATATTATCTTTATCTGAAGTAATCTCTGTAGTAATCTTTGTAGTAATCTCTGTTAAAGATTTTTCCCTTTCGTCAATATCGATTTTCCCCTTTGGGTAAAATGGAATTTCCCCTTTGGGTAAAATGGAATTTACCGCTTCGGTAACTTCACGGATATTTAGTTTTATATGGATGGTCGGCGCTCCATTAAACTTGAACCGCTTTGATTCAACGAATCCTTTTTCTTGCAAAATTTTTATAGCCCTATCGAATTGTTTAGGTGTTATTCTGATTTCATCCCACCAATCGCCGCGGCCTTTTGCCAACCACATTTCACCGTCTTTCATCACTTTCAATTTTGACTGCCCATTTTCATTTGGAAGATTCCAATAAACAATTTGGCCCAAAAGAATGCCAGCAATTAAATCCCCAGTAATGTCGATATAGGTTCGTTTAACGCGGAATGAATCGCGTGAAAATTGTTCTAAGGCAAATAAATTATTCATGCTAGTCCCTTCGAACATCCTCTTTCCCCCTGTTGCTTCTTTCTGGCCGCTCTAATCTACACATATATTTCACGCGTTGAAAGTTTCCAACGAATTCCGGTACTTTCCACTCTCTTTTAAAAAACTTCCCATCCGTAGCAACCCGGACTATTTCGGACTTTCTAACAAACCCGCGTTTTTCTAATTCTTGTACCGCTTCTATGATTTCTTTTTCGGTGTATCGTGTTATAACGGTTTGCACTTTTTTCACACATCCTTCCACATTTTCAAAGCAATGTGTTAACATGTTTTTGTAGTGTTTTTTATTGGTGGGATGGTAAACCTTTTTTAAAAGGCACCATCCTTTTTTTCAGCAAAATGTTTCTGGATATATTTGCTGTATTGCTTAGCAGCAAAGGCTGCAATATTCGCCCTGCCTTTTTCGATCATTTTCAGTTCAAATTGATTGAAAAAGAGGGCGAGTTGGATTGCACTAGGTTTTGTCATATCAACCAACCTCCCGGATCGAATAGATCCATTCATCAAGTTCCAATCCATCCAGGATTTCCTCAACTGAGTCAGCAAAGTATGTAATCTGCGGAAATCCTAGACCCCGAATAACGCCAACAAACCGATATTTCGAGCCGCCATTGATGATGGCGACGTTTGGTTTGTTGGGATCGTTCGCAACCCATTCAACTTGCATATATTTCATCCCCTTTCATTTGGTATTGATCTGACACTGTTTGTGTGACGATGGACCAGCAGCAACATTCCATCATTTCTTTTAGACACCAACCAGTTTTCAGGATTGAGCCTGTATTTCCTGATGACTTCTTTCTCCCGCCTGGTTGGCCGCTTTCCGTTTTTCATTTCCGATTTCACCCCCCTTTTTAATTTCTTGGCTGTTCTTTAAGCCACATAAGGAGAAATTCCTCACATTCTTCCGCCGGGAACAACCATTTTCCACCGACTTTAAATTTTGGAAAGCGCGGATCGTAGAAGAACCGCTCTTTTATGGTGTTTTCGCTCAAACATGTTTGCTTGCAAAGTGTTTTCATATCCCAAAAGGTTTGAGAACGTTCAATTTTCGCAAGGTGTTTCCTCAATTCTTCTAAAAAGCGTTGCTCGATTTCGTGGGCATCAAGTTCGATAGTAACCACTTTTATGCTCCCTCCCCAAAATCCAAAGATTGTTGTTCATTCAACGCTTTGATTTCCAAACGTGTGCTAGTGTCCGGATACCACTCTTCAATGAACTGAATTGCTTCATCAAAACGTTTTTTGGGCAGATCGCCATAACGTGGAATGACAAAATATTTTTTGAAATCTCTCCAAAACTGCGAAAATACTTTTTTGCTAATTTTCAAATAAGCGTTGGAATCTTTACCGCCTAAACATTCAATGACTTTTTCCCTTCCTTTCTGGCTTATTTGAAATTCCTCCGCCCCATCGATGCGCATAGTATTTTTTAGCACTTGCACATCCGTTTTGATTTCTTCTATTTCTTCCTCATGTTTGAGTGCTGTTTGGAGTAGCAATTTTGTACTATTAGGCTTTATTGTTTGTTCCATTTCGTTGAATCGCTTAACATATTGAGCAGTAAACAAAACACCCTTTTCACCTGTTAACTTATTGGCAACCATTTCACATCCTAATTTGGTAATTTCGTAGCATGGTTGCACTTTGTTTTGACTGTCTACATATGTAGATTCAATGAAGAAATCGGACGGCGCAATTTTGCGCTCACCTTTTTTTATTTCTTGGTTTGCTTTCAACATGTAAGACAGATAAGTCCTAATGTCACGCAATAAATCTTTGTGCTGTTTCCCGATCATTTCGGCAACTTCACGGCTGTTTATTGTTTTCACCGGGTTTTGAATCGGCAATTGATTCATAAAACTACCGCCTTTCTATTTATTCTGGACTTTTTGCCCAAATAAATTTTTAAGCTGATTTGCTTTCTTGTTTCGCTTTCGAAACATAAGGTTCAACAAAATATTCATCTGCACTAATGCCAAAAGTAGTGCAAATCAAACGTACTTCGCTTAATGAAAAATCGCCACCTGTGCCATTCAAATTTTGATTAACAGCATAACGCGATTTTTTTAGGATCTTGGCTAAATCTTTTTGTGTTACACCAATCTCGGTTAGATACGCTTTTAGTTTTGTGTATGGTGCATGTCTCCTTTTTATATTTTTCATTTAAATCCCCCTTTCGTTAAGTTTCGTTTTCGAAACTTAATTCTGAATTTAGATTATCATAAACATGTTTCGATTTCAACTACTTTCTTACCAATTTTTAAAAAACATAGCGGTTTCGAAACCGATATGTTATACTTTGTTTAGATGGTTCTAAACAGGGAGGTGACAAAAATGAAATATTCATTTGGGACTAAATTAAAACAATTAAGAAAGGAAAAGAAGCTAACCCAAGAAGGATTAGCAAAAGCTATTAATGAAAAGTATGATACCAATTTCAGCAAAGGTATGATTTCCAAATGGGAAAACGATCGAGAAGATCCAAGAATGGAATCACTATACTATATAGCTGATTTTTTCAATGTGTCTTTAGACGAATTTCTTGAATTGAAAATTAAAGAACCATCAACAGAATATGTTGTGGGGAATGTTAATAAAGCCATTCCTCTTTATGGAAGCATAGCCGCTGGTGCATTGGCAACAGTTGAGGCTGTAACAGAAAAAAACATTCAATACATTAATTTACCAAAAATAATGCTTGGAAAATATGCTAGTAATAAGAATTTGTTCGCTTTGAAAGTTAATGGTGAAAGCATGAACAAGGTTATTCCTAATGGTTCTTATGTCATTTGCAAGCCGATTGATAAATATGAAGTAAAAGACGATGACATCGTTATTTTCAGTTATGACAGGGAATATAGTATGAAACGCTTTAGGTTGGACGAAGAAAATGGATTATTGATATTCAGTCCTGAATCATCGGATAAAAGATTCTATGATATAGTAATTCCCCATGACGCTCCAAATGATTTGAAAATATACGCTAAAGTCATTTGGTATGCAGTTGCTCTAGATTAATTTTTTAGCGCTAGAAAATTAATCATAGGCGGGCTAAATACCCGCCTAATTTATGCAGGAAGGTGGTAATATGGCGACTTTTTACAAATACAAAAGAAAAGGCAGTAATAAAGACTTTTGGGAATATCGAATTGTTTATAAGGATCCGAAAACAGGGAAATACAAAGAAAAATCAAAGAAAGGTTTTACTTCTAAAGCTGAAGCTAAATTGGCAGCGGAGGAAATGGAAAACAAATTAGGTTTAGGAATCGATATTCAAAAAGAAGATATGCTTGTGAAGGATTATCTTCAAGAGTGGTTTGAAAACAACAAAAAGAATACGGTTAGTTGGGGAACTGAAAAAACAATTTTACAAGCGATAAATTTATGTATTGAAAATTTGGGCTATGTTAGAATGAAGGATCTTGATAGATCAAAATATCAAAGTTTCATAAATAAAATAGCGCCATACTATTCCAAAAGTACATTACAGCGCCATAACAGTCGTTTAAGCGAAGCGTTTGAACAAGCAGTCCAGGATGATATTATTCGAAAAAATCCTGTCTGGAAAATAAAAATTCCAAAAACAGTAAGAATCGGTGAAATAACCGCTCTTTATGAGGAAGATATTGATTTAAATAATAAAGTCGTAGACATAAACAAAACTTTTGTTAGGGAAAACAGAATATGGCTTGTTAAAGAAACGACTAAAACCGGAGAAAGTGGTGAACGTCGAATAGGATTAGATGATTACACAGTCGAAAAAATGAAAGAATGGAAAAAAATTCGAAACGAAATTTTGGTTCGTCTTGGATTGCGAAATGTCCCGTATTTCTTTATAAATCAAAAAGGCGAATTTATAAAAACCGTTAATTATGGTGATATGTTGCGGACAATTTGCAAACGTCACGGGCTTAGACATATGACGCCGCATATGTTCAGGCATACTCATGAAACAATCATGTGGGAAAGCGGAATTGTCGATTTAAATTTCATCGGTGCTAGGTTAGGCGACAAAGATAAAACAATTTTGTTAAACACTTACGGCCATCTGTCCAACAGGTCTGAACAAATGAACATGGACAAAATTAATCAATTTATGAAATCTTGGGCAGTTTTTGGGCAATAAAAAAAATAAACGCCTTAAAGCGTTGATATGATAACATTGAAACGCCCTCGGCAGGAATCGAACCCACATTTCAAGAACCGGAATCTTGCGTGTTATCCGTTACACTACGAGGGCATATAATGAATCAGTACGGTTTTAAATTATAATGAAAAAACAATCATAATGCAAGAGTTTTATGGAAAAAACTTTGTCTTCCGGCGGGTTTTAAAAGTTTAAATTCGAACGGACATGGGTACAATGTTCGATGTGTACAAAAAAATTATTTTTTATAAGCTTTTATGTTTGACCTTTATTGACCTTCATTGTATGATTACATTACATAAGTTTCTCTTCGCTAGAAATTTTATGAAGAAATTTGAAAAAGGAGGAAAGTTGGTATGAACCTAATTCCTACAGTCATTGAACAAACAAACCGCGGGGAACGGGCGTACGATATTTACTCACGTTTGTTGAAAGACCGTATTATTATGTTGGGCAGCGCGATCGACGACACTGTCGCAAACTCTATTGTAGCTCAGCTTTTATTCCTTGAAGCAGAAAATCCGGAAAAAGACATCTCCATTTACATTAACAGTCCCGGCGGAAGCATTACAGCCGGAATGGCGATTTATGATACAATGCAATTTATTAAACCGGATGTCCAAACAATTTGTATCGGGATGGCCGCTTCCATGGGAGCATTCTTGCTTGCAGCAGGAACGAAAGGAAAACGTTATGCTCTTCCAAATGCCGAAGTGATGATCCATCAACCGCTTGGCGGCGCACAAGGTCAAGCAACCGAAATTGAAATTGCCGCTAAACGCATTTTGTTCTTAAAAGATAAATTAAACAAAATTTTATCAGAACGCACCGGCCAGCCGCTCGAAGTCATTGAAAAAGACACAGACCGCGACAACTTTATGACGGCTCAACGCGCCAAAGAATATGGCTTAATTGACCATATCATTAGCCGAAACGATATCAGCAAATAATTTCGTTTGCTCCCATCGAGCGGAGAATCGCCTCGTTCGATGGATTGTCTTTTCCTAACATCAGGAATAGAGAGAGTCCAGTGGTTAAGGCGGATAAGACGAATTTGGTTCGGTTCCCTCACCATCAAGCCCAGAACGCCAAATATAACAGGCTGATACTTCATCAAAAGTATCAGCCTGTTTTGTTAATCTTCATTTTCAAGAAATTCCGTTAACGCTTCCAATGCTTTGTCTTCATCATGACCATCAGCGATTAACCGGATCTTCGTACCCGTTCCGACTGCCAAACTCATAATTCCCATGATGCTTTTGGCATTCACTCTTTTTTCGTCTTTTTCTACATAAATTTCCGATGAAAACCGGTTTGCCTCTTGTACAAATAAAGCAGCAGGCCGTGATTGCAATCCCGTTTTCAGCTTAACTTCCACCATCTTTTGAATCATTTTTTCACAACCCCTTTTTTTATGATTCAACTGCGGCCCTTAGCCACCCGTGTCATCACACATCGGTTGGCTAAGGAGCCGCAAACATTTTGCTCGGTTTTGCCAGCCGCACCGGCTTTTTTCATGCTTGATGTTTTTTCGTAATGGTTTCGCCGGCCCGCAATTTTTCAGCGATCTCATCAATTTTTCTTAGGCGGTGATTAATGCCGGATTTACTGATTTTCCCTCCGGATACCAATTCACCTAACTCTTTCAACGTTACATCTTGGTGTTCCACTCGAAGCTCAGCGATTTCTCTTAATTTTTCCGGTAAAATGTCCAATCCAACGGTTTCTTGGATATAACGAATGTTCTCCACTTGCCTTAGCGCTGCGCCAATCGTCTTATTTAAATTCGCTGTTTCACAGTTGACAAGACGATTCACCGAGTTGCGCATATCGCGCATAATGCGGACATCTTCAAAGCGGAGCAACGCTTGATGGGCGCCGACAATATTGAGAAATTCGGCAATTTTCTCGGCTTCCTTTAAATAGGTGATATATCCTTTTTTTCTTTCCAGCGTTTTGCTGTTGAGATAAAAGGTGTTCATTACTTCACACAATGAATCATTATGCTCTTTATAAAGGGAAAAAATTTCTAAATGATAAGAAGATGTTTCCGGATTATTCACAGACCCGCCCGCTAAAAACGCTCCTCGCAAGTACGACCGACGACAGCACTTCTTTTTTATCAATTCCGGGGAAATGTCATGAATAAACGAAAAATTTTCCCCGAGTATATACAAGTCCTCTAAAATTTGCTTCGCTTTTTCTTTTAAGCGGACGATATAAACATTGTTCTTCTTAAGCCGCATTTTTTTGCGAACAAGCAATTCGACCGGCACATCGTACAATTTTTTAATCAGAACGTAAATTCGTCGGGCGATGGCTGCATTTTCTGTCTGAACGTTGACAACCAAAAGCCGATTGGAAAAGGAAAGTGCCCCGTTCATTCGAATGAGCGCCGAAAGTTCGGCACGAGCACAGCATTCCTTTACTTCCAAAGTGGTCAGTTCCTTTTTTGTTTCCGAAGCAAACGACATCCCCGCCACCTCCCATTCTGAGACTATCGTCTGCTTAGCTCAGATCCGTTTTCAGTTATTTTCACCAATAACGAGTATAATATTTGAGCAACTCGATCGGTGTCATGTCGAATGATTCCATCCTTCACAGAGACGATTTCTTCATAAAGAATGTTCAAACCAAGAGCCCGAAGCTCATCCGGGTCAAATATAACAGGCTTGGCCAGTTCTTTTTCATACCTTTTTTGAATTTCTTCCGGTATTGGTGTTTTATTGACTAAAATCGTATCAATACAAGGCTGATTCAAATGGCGGTGGATCGCCTTTACGTGGTCGCTTGCCGTATAATCAAGCGTTTCCCCTGCCTGAGTCATCAAATTGCATATATACACTTTATGCGCTTTCGACCGGGATACTTCCCGCCCGATTTCCGATACCAGCAAATTAGGAAGAATGCTTGTGTACAAACTTCCCGGACCGACAACAATTAAATCAGCTTCCCGAATAGCCGTAATCGTTTCTGGAAGCGGTGCCACATTATCCGGAGTTAAAAATACTCTCCGTATCCTTTTTCCGGAATATGGAATTTTCGATTCTCCTGAAACGATGGTCCCATCGTCCATCACTGCATGCAATACTACACTTTCATTGGCTGCCGGAAGCACTTTTCCGCGCACATTTAAGACACGGCTCATTTCTTGAACCGCCCGCACAAAGTCCCCCTTAATCGAGGTTAACGCGGCAATCATCAAATTTCCAAGAGAATGCCCGCACAGTTCATTCGAAGTCGTGAACCGATGCTGAAAAAGTTGTTCAATCAGCGGTTCCACCTCAGACAGGGCAGCCAACACGTTGCGGATATCTCCGGGAGGCGGAATGGACAAATCGTTTCTTAATCTTCCGGAGCTCCCGCCATCATCCGCTACGGTCACAATGGCTGACAAATCAATAGGATATTTTTTCAACCCGCGCAGCAAAACAGGAAGGCCCGTTCCACCGCCGATGACAACCACTTTCTTGTCAGAAGCAGGATTCATGTTGTCCTTTCCTTTCTTTTTTAATATCGCGATGGCTGATGCGTGTTTGGTAGTCTTTTTCAAAATAATGGCCGATATATTCAGCCAGTGCAACAGAGCGATGCTGCCCTCCGGTACATCCTATGGCAATAACCACCTGGCGTTTTCCTTCCCTCTTGTAATGAGGAAGCATAAAAGCAAGCAAATCGGTTACTTTTCCTAAAAATTTTTGTGTATCGCTCCATTTGAGCACATAATTATACACTTCATCATCCATGCCTGTTTTTTTTCGCATATGGTCAATGTAGTACGGATTTGGCAAAAATCGAACGTCAAACACCAGATCCGCATCAATAGGAATTCCGTGTTTAAATCCAAATGACATGACATTCACAGTAAAGATCGACTGTTTATTCGCGGAAAATTCTGTTATGATCTTATCCCGCAAGTCTTTCGGTTTCATGTTGGAAGTATTGTAAATCAGCTGGGCACGACCCTTTAAATCTTCCAACAGCTTTCTTTCCTGCTGAATACCTTCAAGAGGCAATCCGGAAGGAGCAAGCGGGTGCGATCGCCGCGTTTCTTTATAACGGCGCACAAGAACAGAATCATCGGCATCTAAAAACAAGATTTGCGGGCTGACCCAATCAATCTCTGCCATGTCATCCAACGCTTTAAACAAATGTTCGAAAAAGTCTCTGCCCCTTAGATCCATAACAATAGCAGCTTTGTTTATTTTATGACCAGTGTCTTTCATGAGTTCCAAAAATTTCGGCAACAGTGTAGGCGGAAGATTATCTACACAATAATAGCCAAGATCTTCGAAACTTTGGATGGCAACTGTTTTTCCCGCCCCCGACATTCCAGTAATAATGACTAATTGGATATCCGTTGTTTTTGACTGTGAGCTCATCGTGGAACCCCCTTCATTTAACTTGGATCTAAACGATAGGATAACAGTTGAAAATCAGGCGTGTATGTAAAGGTTCCGTAAATCATTCCTTTTCCGTGAATCATATAATCCAAAATATGCCGGTCCCCTTCCGCCATCGGCAGCGTATGAATGGAGTCAATCGGATGCCAGGCAAGGTTTCCTTCTTCGGATGTCTTAAGGGATAATCCCTCGCTTTCTGTAGCGAAAAAAGTAAACAACATCCATTCTGAAGTGATTTTTTCTCCTTCTTTTATCAGAATGGTAAAGATCCCTTTTACATTCGGATTTCGAAGGTAGATGCCGGTCTCTTCCCGAAATTCACGGATGACCGCTTCTTTAATGGATTCGCCTGATTCCATTTTTCCACCGGGAGCCACCCACCATCCTCTGCGCGGTTTTTGCAGAAGCAGCACTTTTTCATCTTTTATTAATAGGCAATTTGTTACTCGTTGCATGTTCTCACCTCAATGGCCGCTGAAAACCGTTTTTCTGTTATCTTTTCCCCGCACCAAGGGGCAGTAAGTCCTTCTCTTGTTTTGAAAGCGAACGAAAAGCTGTAAACTTGGGGACAACTGCCCCTATGTGCCCGATTGGTTCTACTAACCATCAGCGATCGTGAAACACCGCCGATGGAAGTTTCACTTTATCCCGCACTAAGGGGCAGTCTTGACTAGAAGACTATAAGTCCTAAGACTGGAGCAACTGCCCCTATATGCGGTCAACTAAGTTCCACCTTATTCTTTTTATTATACTATGAATGAAGGCAGGTACTCAATTCAAATGCAAAACCGATATTTTTTCTAAGAAAAAAACACAGGCAGCAACACCTGTGTTTCAAAAAGGGATTCTTTTAAAAAAGAGGGGAATTTCATCTGCCTTTACTATACAGCATCATTGTTGCAGATTGATTACAACATAATTAATCTTTTATGAAGATTAACAAATATTCCCTTATTATTTCACGCCCAATTTTTCTTTTAATTCTTCCACATAGCGTTGGGCGCTTTGAGCAGCGATGCTTCCATCTCCGGTTGCCGTGACAATTTGGCGAAGATTCTTTTCTCGGACATCTCCTGCGGCAAACACTCCAGGAAGGCTTGTTTCCATTAGTTCATTCGTTACAATATATCCGGCTTCATTGGTAATATTCAAGTTTTCAAACGGCTTTGTCAACGGAACCATTCCGATATAAACAAAGACTCCGTCCGTTTTGAATTCTTTTTCTTCACCCGTTACGGTATTGACCAATGTTACAGTGTTCACTTTGCCGTCTTTTCCATGAATTTCTTTAACGGTGTGATTCCAAATAAAGTCAATTTTTTCGTTTTCAAAAGCGCGTTGTTGGAGAATTTTTTGAGCGCGAAGCTTGTCGCGGCGATGGACAATGGTTACTTTGCTGGCAAAGCGAGTTAAATAAACGCCTTCTTCCACAGCGGAGTCTCCACCGCCGACCACAACCAGTTCTCTTCCTTTGAAAAAGGCGCCATCGCAAACCGCACAGTAGGAAACGCCGCGTCCGCCAAATTCCGATTCACCGGGAACCCCTAATTTCTTAAACTGTGCTCCTGTCGCAATAATGATGGACCGAGCCTTAAATTGTTTCGTACCGGCGTCTACCGTTTTATATTCTTCGCCGTCAATAATTTGTTTAATATCGCCATAAGCGTATTCTGCACCAAATTTTTTGGCGTGTTCGAACATTTTGTTGGATAATTCAGGTCCTAAAATGCTGTCATATCCAGGATAATTTTCTATTTCTTCCGTATTCGTCATCTGACCGCCCGGAACGCCTCTTTCAATCATCAACGTAGACATATTGGCTCTAGAGGCATACACAGCAGCTGTCATTCCTGCCGGTCCGGCGCCAATAATAATGACATCGTAAATTTTCTCTTCCGCCACGTAAGACACTCCCTTTTCTCATTTGTACATATTTTTTGTTCCGAAAGACGTTTATTCGAGACTGAGAGTCAAATCGTGCTCTCGCGTTTACAGAGACTGATAAGCAAGTAATTCAAATTTACTATTGAAGCATTCATCTTTGCTTTATTATCTCCTGCTATCTCTATCCTATAAGACAAAAGAAATTGCGTCCAACTATATGCTTATACCGGAGACTTCTTTTTTGATGGCTTGAATGTATCGACGCAAAGTGGCGGGAGAGATATGATAAATTTCAGCCACTTCTTTTTGAGACGCTTTTTGATGCCGCAGTTTTTTCCAAATGTATTCAATCGCTGCAGCAAACGCCTCTTTTTTTTGCAGTCTTGGGTGTTTTGTGAGAATGGAGGCAAAAAAAGAAAACCATAGCAAATAAACACCGATTTGTTCGATTCCTATCGGCCGGAAACGTTCATACAATATTTGCGCTGTTCCATGTCCTATTTCAATGACCGGGCTTTCATCCATCGGTTTCAATTCCATGTCCAGCACTTTAGCTAAATAAATCTTTTCTTGAAAGGTTAAATTTTCAATATCACAAAAGCTTGGATCCGCTGTGATGGCTTTTTTATCCTCCCGTAATGAAAGCAAAAACATGCCAAAAAGCCGTTCTTCTATATATTCGCTGTTTAATCTTTTGATGATGGAAGATGGTACGTTTTCTATCCCTTGATGAAAATGAAAATCTTCTTCATTCCAAGGCTCCAAACCGTCTTTTTCCGGCGCCATCTGCAGCACTTGTTCCCAAGCCGCACGGGCCGTTTTGTGATGGCCGGTGTGATGAGCGGCATACGAAAGCCAGTAATAAAAATTCACATCCCCATCAAACCCTTTTTTATAAAGGTTTTTCAGCCAAAAATACGACTCTTCGTACCGGCCCACTAACGCAAAAGTCGTACCTAATTTGTATTGATGCTCCATCAGGATCGGCCGTACTTTTTGAAGCGTGGCGATGATCTTCTGCAGTTCTTCTTCTTTTCGACCATAGTACATAAACACAGCGGTGTTGCACAGCGCGTGAAGGTTGCCGGGGCTTTTCTCCAATACGTTGTCAATCACTTCAAACGCTTTATCCGTTTTTCCTAAATAATAATAGGCTAAAGAAAGATTATTATACGCTGCCCAAAATTCCGGATAGTTGTCAATGATTTTGTTTAAAACTTCAATCGCCGCTTCAAATTGTCCGGCTTCCAATAAATTGCGCGCTTCTTCCTGCAGCGATATCAGCTCATCTTGAACAATGAGTACGTCTTCCGCTTCTTCCGCATCCATTTGAATCACTTCCAGCAAATCTTCGGCATCCTCGCTGAATTCCCCGTCAGGATCTTTTTGCAAATATTCATTCACATGTTTGAACGCTTCTTGAAACATCCCCATATGGGCGTAGTTATTTGCCAGAAAATAATGAACTTCATTCATAAACGGATCCAATTCATTCGCTATCATGATGAGCAACCGATTAGACTCTTCGTAATTGCCCAGTTCCGTTTCCACAATTGCTAATTGGCAGGCTATCACAGGTTCTAGAGGCTCCAACTCAAATGCTCGTGAAAAATATTTTTTTGCTTTATTTAAATTTCTTTGTCTATATGCCTTTAATCCTTTTTTAAAGTAATATTCACCGGTAGGGATGAAGGAAAGGATTTTCCCTTTCTCATCTTCTATATTTGAGCCTTTTCTCATAAATGTCCTCCAAAACGTACTTAATTAACTACAGTAGTATATCATATATCAAACTCTGACGAAATATGGCGATCTGTAATATTAAAAGCCTGTTTTCAAATGTTTATTTAACGCTTTTTAGTCAACTAATATTCTTTCCGGAAAGAAACAGCGCAAAATAAGCCGGCCCCTCGGCCAGCTTATGTTCACTTATTTTCATTATTTTTTCTTGATTTTTCTTCGTGTCTTTTTTCCAAAACAGCCAAGACGTCTTGAAGCGGCAATCGCTGTTCTCGAAGCAGCACAAGAAGGTGATAAATCAAATCAGCTGCTTCCCAGCGCAATTCTTCATGGCTGCGGTTTTTAGCGGCAATGATGACTTCGGACGCTTCTTCCCCGACTTTCTTTAAAATTTTATCGACGCCCTTTTCAAATAAATAGGTGGTATAAGCCCCTTCCGGACGTTCTTCATCCCGTTTTGCAATCACTTGTTCCAATTCGGACAAAATAGCATAAGAAGCGATCTGATTTTCTTCGCCGTAAAACTCGTCCACAAAACAACTATCCGTGCCGTTATGGCATGCAGGACCGTTCGGTTCTACCAGAACGAGCACAGCATCCCGGTCGCAATCCCATTTCATTTTCACCACTTTTTGGGTATTTCCGCTCGTTTCGCCTTTGTGCCAAAGTGTTTGGCGGGAACGGCTGTAAAACCAAGTTTCTCCCGTTTCCAACGTTTTTTGCAGAGATTGTTTATTCATGTAAGCCAACGTGAGCACTTCTTTTGTATTCACATCTTGAACGATTGCCGGAATCAATCCTTTTTCATCAAAAACAAGTTGATCGATTGATAATTCTGTCATCTTATATCCACTCCTTGGAGTTGCAAAAAGTGTTTTACTTCCTGCACGCTTGTTTCTTTATAATGGAAAATCGAGGCGGCAAGGGCAGCGTCTGCTTTTCCCTCCGTCAGTATTTCCAAGAAATCTTCTTTTTTCCCGGCGCCTCCCGAAGCAATGACCGGTACCGTGACAGCTTCACTAACCGCTTTCGTTAAGGCAACGTCGTACCCTTTCTTTTCACCATCCGAATCCATGCTCGTCAACAAAATTTCGCCGGCTCCTCTTTCTACTGCTTCTTTAGCCCAAGAGACGACTTCTTTTTCAGTGGCTTTTCTTCCTCCATGCGTATACACCCGCCAAGAACCTAGTTCTGTGTCATATTTGGCATCGATGGCCACGACAATGCATTGTGATCCAAAATATTCTGCTCCTTCGGTAATCAAAGAAGGATGATTGACAGCAGCCGTGTTTAAAGAAACTTTATCGGCACCTGCACGTAAAATCTTTTTCATATCGTCCAGCGAATGGATCCCGCCGCCAACGGTAAAAGGAATAGCCAGTTCGGAGGCGACGGCTTTGACAACATCAACCATCGTCTTCCTGCCCTCATGAGAAGCGGAAATATCTAAAAAAACCAGTTCATCGGCACCTTGTTCATCATAAACACGCGCCAACTCAACCGGATCGCCTGCATCGCGAAGCTGAACAAATTGAATTCCTTTCACCACTCTTCCATCTTTTACATCCAAACAAGGGATAATCCGTTTTGTGATCATCTTTCCACCTCTTCCAGCGCTTCCTGCAGTGAAAATTGTCCGGTATAAATGGCTTTGCCGACAATCGCACCGGACACGCCTTCATTCTCATAAGCCTTTAAAGCTTGCAAATCAGAGAGGGAACGGACTCCGCCGGAAGCAATGACTTGTTTACCTGTTGCTTTCGCCAATTCCACCGCTGCTTCTATATTGGGGCCGGACAGCATGCCATCCGTCGCAATATCCGTAAAAATAAACGTTTCTACTCCGCCTTCTGCCAGCCGTTTTCCCAATTCGACTGCTTTAATTTGGGAAGTTTCCAGCCAGCCGTGAACGGCCACATATCCATCTTTTGCGTCGAGGCCAACAGCAATTTTGGATCCATATGTTCGAACCAGTTCCAGAACCAAATCCGGATTCGAAACGGCCATACTGCCAATGATCACCCGATCCACTCCGTTTTCTAAATAATGGATCACATCTTGTTCCGAACGGATGCCGCCGCCAACTTGCACTTTCGCCGGAAGCTTTTGAGCCGCTTCCAGAACATAGCGGTCATTGATTCGCATTCCATTTTTGGCGCCATCCAGATCGACCATATGGATCCATGCCGCTCCTTGATCGACAAATTTCTTCGCCATCTCGAAAGGAGAATCACCATAAACGGTTTCTTTGTCATAATCTCCTTGAAGAAGGCGAACGCATTTGCCCCCTCTCATATCAATGGCTGGATAGATGGTGAAACTCATTGCTCAGCACCCGACCTTTCCATCATTTCCGTAAAGTTTTTTAAAAGTCCCATGCCCGTCTTGCCACTCTTTTCCGGATGAAACTGCATGCCATAAATATTTTCTTTTGCCACAATGGCCGGAATTTGAACATTATAATCCGCACTAGCGATCAGCGCATCTTCCTCTATGCTGCTGGCATAGTAGGAATGGACAAAATAAACGAACCCTTCCTCCACGCCGTTTGTAATCAGAGACGCTTGATGAAAGCTGAGCCTGTTCCAGCCCATATGCGGAATTTTAAAAGTTTCTTTTCCATTGTCGGAAGGAATGCGTGTCACTCTTCCTTTTAACAAGCCAAGCCCCTCTTCAA
This sequence comes from Bacillus sp. FSL W8-0223, assembly GCF_038006805.1. NCBI lineage: Bacteria > Bacillati > Bacillota > Bacilli > Caryophanales > Bacillaceae > Bacillus > Bacillus sp. FSL W8-0223. The sequence goes on along the minus strand of NZ_JBBOVX010000001.1, from coordinate 514,702 downwards.
GACCGTTTTCCTCGCTTTCCTCAAAAAGCAGCTGCATGCCAAGGCAAATGCCAAGCAGCGGCCGGCCGGTTTTCGTATACTCTTGCAAAAAGGAAGCGAGCCCTGTTTCTCGCAGACGTTTCATCGCATCTTTAAACGCCCCTACTCCGGGCAAAATAAGTCCATCCGTTTTTTCCAGTTCACTTTCTTTAGAAGAAAGTATGTAAGGGGCCTCTAAACGCTCCAACGCTTTTGAAACACTGAAAAGATTCCCCATTCCATAATCAATCACTCCGATCATGCTCTACAAAACCCCTTTCGTTGAAGGAATTCCTTTTACACGGGGATCCAACATGGTCGCTTCATCAAGCGCTCTTCCCAGCGCTTTAAAAACGGCTTCGATCATATGATGGGTATTCGCCCCATAATGGAGGATCACATGCAAATTCATCCGCGCTTCCAATGCGAATTTCCATAAAAATTCATGCACCAGCTCCGTATCAAATGTTCCAACCCGACTGCTCGGAAGTTCTCCGCGCATTTCAAAATGAGGGCGATTGCTTAAATCGACCACCACTTGCGCCAGCGCTTCGTCCATTGGAACAAAAGCGTTTCCGTAGCGTTTGATCCCTTTCTTGTCGCCAAGCGCTTCTCTCAAGGCGCTGCCAAGACAAATGCCGATGTCTTCTGTCGTATGGTGGTCATCTATTTCAATATCGCCCTTTGCTTTGACGGTTAAATTGAATTGGCCGTGTTTTGTGAATAAATCAAGCATGTGAGTCAAAAACGGAACATTTGTATCAAGATCGGCCCTTCCCTCTCCGTCAATGTCAAAGGCTAATTGGATATCGGTTTCGTTCGTCTTGCGGCTGATTTCTGCATATCGTCTGATTTCCATTTGTCTCCCCCTCACTCAGGTCTAACCGGTTTTTTCAGCCTGGATTCTAATGCGCGGGCATGAGCCTCTAATCCCTCAAGGCGAGCAAAAGCAGCAATTTTTTCTGCATTTTGCCGGAAGGATGTTTCGCTGTAATAAATAATGCTCGACTTCTTTATAAACTCATCCACATTTAAAGGACTGGAAAAACGAGCCGTCCCATTAGTCGGCAAGACATGATTTGGACCTGCAAAATAGTCGCCAACAGGCTCTGAACTGAATCTTCCGACAAAAATAGCTCCGGCATGGCGGATCATCGGAACCAATTCGAGCGCATTTCTAGCGACAATTTCCAAATGCTCTGGCGCAATTTGATTCACCACTTCAATCGCTTTTTCCATGGTAGGAGCAAGATAAATGACTCCATATTCATCAATCGATTGTCTTGCAATTTCTTTTCTCGGGAGCTGTTCCAGCTGTTTTTCCACTTCACGTGCGGTTTCTTCCGCAAGCGTCCGGGATGTCGTTACCAGAACACTGGTTGCTCTCGGATCATGTTCGGCTTGCGATAAAAGATCAGCGGCCACTTCATGAGGCAAGGCTGTGTCATCTGCCAGCACGGCAATTTCACTCGGCCCAGCAATCATATCAATATCCACCTTGCCAAACACTTCTCTTTTGGCGAGAGCGACATAAATATTTCCCGGTCCGACAATTTTATCAACAGGTTGGATCGATTCAGTTCCATAAGCAAGAGCTGCGATCGCTTGGGCTCCCCCTACCTTCCATATTTCCTCCACGCCGGCTATATGGGCCGCAGCCAGAACGCCCGCAGGAAGCTTGCCGTTTTGATCGGGAGGAGACACCATCACAATTCTTTTTACGCCGGCTACTTTAGCAGGCAGCACGTTCATGAGAACAGACGATGGATAGGCCGCTGTTCCCCCCGGGACGTATACACCAACGGAATCGAGCGGTGTAAACTTCTGACCAAGAATGGTCCCGTTTTCATCTTGAGTAATCCAAGTTTCTCTTCGTTGTTTTTCGTGAAAACGGCGGATGTTCTTTGCCGCTTCCTCCAATACTTTCAGCAATTTTGGATCAAAACTTTGGATCGCTTCATGGATCTCTTCTTCGGACACTCGCATCCGATCGAGTTTGATTCCGTCAAATGTTTCCGTATAAGCAAGAAGAGCCCGATCCCCTTCTCGGCGGACGGATTCCAAAATCTCCAAAACGATCTTTCGTTGTTCTTCGGTTCCGTTGTCCACAGATCGCTGAATAGATATATCATCTGTCACCTTTTGTATTCTCATATCGATCACACCACTTTCTCTGAAATCACCCGACTCAGGCGGTCGACTATTTGTTCAATCGCCGCATCTTTTATACGATAGCTGACTGGATTCACGATCAGCCGTGAAGTAACATCCACAATATGCTCATACTCTACCAAACCGTTTTCTTTTAACGTACGTCCTGTCGAGACGATATCGACAATTCGATCGGCTAACCCGACAATCGGTGCCAGTTCGATCGAACCATTTAGTTTGATGATTTCCACTTGCTCTCCTTGTTCGCGGAAGTAGCTGGATGCCACGTTCGGGTATTTCGTGGCAATTTTAGGAGCAACCTCGTTCATTTTCGTATTGGGCAGACCGGCAACGGCAAGATAGCAAGGGCTGATTTTTAAATCCAACAACTCATAGACATCTCGTTCTTCTTCCAACATGACGTCTTTGCCGGCAATCCCCAAGTCAGCCACACCATGCTCCACATAGGTAGGGACGTCCATCGGCTTAGCCAAAATAAACTGCAGATTCTCCTCCGGGACATCGACAATTAACTTCCTCGATTCATCAAATTCCGGAGGAAGCTGATAGCCTGCCTTTCTCAAAAGCTCCGCTGCTTCATGAAAAATCCGCCCCTTCGGCATGGCAATGATTAATGGCGTATCGTTCATTCTTCCACCTCCGTTTTCGGCGTCCCAATATAAAAATGAACTTTACTGAATTTGGCGGTAAAACGATCCACATCTTGAACGCCGGAAATGTCTTGAAGCACCGTTCTTTCCCCTTTCTCTTGAAGGGATTTAGCAAAATCAATCGCTTCCTTGCGCCGTTCTTTGCTGAACAAAACGCATTGCAGCGGCTCTTCCTCGGACAACTCTCCAATAGCTTCCAAAAGGAAATCGAGACGGATTCCAAAACCAGTAGCGCTTGTCGGGAATCCGAATTTTTCTAATAGATTGTTGTACCGCCCGCCATTTCCGATAGGATATCCTACACCGTCCGCATATATTTCAAACAGAATTCCCGTATAATAGCTCATATGGCTTACAAGCGAAAGATCAAATTTGACAAACGATTCCACTCCATGATCCTTCAATACAGCCCAAAGCTGTTTGAGCTCATCAATTGCTTCCTGTCCTTTCCCGTCTTCCGTGAGGGAAATGGCCTCTTGAAGAACATTTTCAGTTCCTCTCATGTTTAAAATGTTTAACAGGCGCTGTTTGTCAATGGACGAAAGCGAGAGTTGCTTTACGTGTTCTTTATAGCCAACATAATTTTTTTCATATACATAGCTTTGCAAAACGCTTGCTCTTTCTTCAGTTCCGAGAATTTGCTGAAACAAATTCCGTACAAAACCGATATGGCCGATCGAAATTTGAAAATGCTTCAAACCTGTTTTTTTCAAAGAAGAAACAAGCAGAGCAATGATTTCCCCATCTGCGCTGATGGTCGGATCGCCAATGTTTTCAATGCCGATCTGTTCGAATTCGGCCGCCCTTCCCCCTTCGCGCTGCTGCGCCCTGTAAACATTGGCGCAATAAGCAAGGCGAATCGGAATCTGTTCTTTTAAAAGCTTCGATGCCGCCATCCGTGCGATCGGCGTGGTCATATCCGGCCTCAGAACAAGCGTGTGTCCTTGTTGATCCAGCAATTTAAAAAGCTGTTGATCCAAAATGGCCGAAGCCGTACCGACCGTCTCATAATATTCCAAAGCAGGAGTTTCAATAAATTGATAGCCGGCCAGTTTAAATTCTCGGCCAATTTGATCTTTTATTTTTTTCTTTGTTTCGTATATATGAGGAAGCGTATCCCTCATTCCAATCGGTTTTTCAAACATAAAAAGTTTAGACATAAACAAGATCACCTGTGATTAAAATTTCTGAAATCCTTTAGTTCGCTAATATGCTAACAAAGTGAAGTTATATGTAGTTTACTCCCCTCTTGTATTTGAGTCAAGACTTTTCGCAAATTCTTCCGGAAATCATATGAAAACAAAAATTCATGCCATTTTCTCAAAGCGAATGCTTCAATGACAGCAGGAAAGATGCGGAAGTGGAAACCGATCACGAAAACAGGATGCGGAAAAGAAAGAGCGGAATAAGTTTGATCGACTATGTGTCAATCTTTCTTATGGCTTCACTTCGTTAGAAGAAAATAACGCAGATTCCGCGGTGCGGCTTTCAGAATACTCAATATTCCGGCTAAATGTTCTAAAAGCCGCGGGAGAATAGGTCTTTTCGAATCTATTGATCAAGATGATTATTTTTTCTTCTTTCTTTTGCAGAACGGAACCAAAAAACAGCGGCAACCGTTGAAAATAAGATAGCCGCCAATCCTAAAATATTAGCCATTTCGCTTCACTCTCCTTCCTTTTTAACGGATGGCAAAAGAAACTTTTTGATGGAATAGTAGTAGCTCAGTCCATCGTTGCTATATCGGTTTCTTTCATGATGATTTGACTTTATTGACCAAAAATTCAGACATATATAAAAAGGGAGAGAGTTCTCCTCTTTCTCAACAAGCAAAGAAAATATCGCCCCGCAAAGTGCAGGGCAGAGGGAAATCCGGTCATGCCTTGCATCTTGATCATCATTCATTTTTCTGTCTAAGCTGCATTTCTTCTTTTGTGTAAATAATCCTCATTGGGTTTCCGCCGACAAAAGCGCCGGCCGGGACATCGCGGTGGACAAGAGTACCGGCGGAAACGACGGCCCCATCGCCAATCGTCACTCCCGGCAGGATCGTCGAATTCGCGCCAATCATCACGCGGTTTCCAATTCGGACCTCGCCGATACGGTATTCCTCAATTAAATATTCGTGAGCTAAAATGGTGGTATTATATCCGATAATCGTGGAATCCCCCACAGAGATGAACTCGGGAAACATAATGTCAGGCATGACTTTATAAGCAAGAGCAGCGTTTTTACCAATTTTCATGCCCAAGAACGTGCGGTACAGCCAATTTTTAAACGGCAAAAACGGAACAAAGCGCCCGATTTCGATAACGGCCGTATTTTTGAATACCTTCCAAAACGAAACCGTTTGATACACATTCCAAAGAGAATTCGGGCCTTTTATTTCGTACCGCTTCGTTCTCCTCATGATGGGTCCACTCCGACAATGGCAAGAATATCGTATATGGAATCCAGTATATAATCCGGATGATAAGACAACAGATGTTCTTTTCCTTTAATGGACCAGGATACCCCTGCAGTAAGCGTACCGGCATTTTTTCCGCCCTCGATATCATGGTAATTGTCGCCGATCATAATGGCTTCCTCCGGTTTGGAACGGAGCGTTTCCAGCGCTTTTAACAGAGGTTCCGGATGAGGTTTGGCGTGATTCACGTCATCCAAAGAAACGATCGTATCAAAAAAAGACTCAAGCCTTGCCAGCTTTAATCCTCTTATAATGAGGTCTCTCATTTTGGTGGAAACAATCGCTAATTTGAACCCATGTTCTTTTAACGTTCGAATGGTCTCATAAACACCTTCAAATTCGGTAACCAGCAAATCATGGTTTTCAACGTTAAACTTCCGATAGCGAAGAATCATTTCCTGCGCCTTTTCAGGATTAATTTTTTCAAACGTTTCGGCAAGGGGCGGGCCAAGAAAAGGATATACATCTTCACGTTCATATTGGTTTGGATAATAATAATTGAGCGTATGAAGAAAGGAGGAAACAATGAGCTCATTCGTGTTAATGAGTGTTCCGTCCAAATCAAATAATAGAGTAGTAATGTTTTTCTTCATTAAGCAGCTTCCTTTCTTCCGGCAGTTTCAACTCGTTTCCACACAAACGAAACGAAGAGCGTCAGCAGCACCGCTGTGATTAAACGGATGAAAAGCAAATATTGCACAGGAATGCCCAGCGGCAAAAAGACCAATGTATCCTCAATGACTGCATGGCATGCAACAAGAAAAAGGAACGCCAACGTCGCATCTTTTTTGCTTACGCCATCTTCTTTGACAGCCTGGATCATCACTCCCGACCCATAGGCCAGCCCAAAAACGAGACCAGCCGCCAAAGTCATAGAAGTATTCGCGTTCATGCCAAGCGCTTTCGTAATTGGCGACACCCAATTGGAGAAAACATCTATCCACTTTAAGTCCTTTAAAATTTGAATCACGATCATAAGGGGAATGACAATGACAACCAATTGAACAATGCCATAACCCGCTTTTTCCAAGCCTTGCATTAGGATCGCCATTGCACCATGAACTTCTTCTTGATGAGGCATCATGCCATAGTGCGCCTTTTCGCTTCCACCTTGCCACAACAAATTGACGACCACTCCTGAAATGAACGCAAGGCCGAGTCGGGCCGTTATCATCACCCAAATTTTCACGCCCACTTTAACCGCCACGCTGGACTCTACAATCAAATTGTGGGCAAAAGAAAGCATAATGGCAATAATAAACACTTCTTTCACGGTTAAATCCAACGACAGAATTCCTCCGATCCCGGCATACAATCCCAAAAAATTCCCAATCACGATCGGAATCGCGGCATCTCCAGATAAACCGAACATTTTCATGACAGGGCTCACGATATGAATCACCCACGGCAAAATCGGGGTATATTGAAGCATCGTCACAATCAGCGTGACCGGAAAAATAATTTTCCCAAGCGTCCACGCTGTTTTCAATCCCGTCCATAACCCCGTTTTAAGTGTAAGAAGCATCCTTTCATCTCCCCTTTGTTCGTTCCTATCACTCTTGTGGCTTATATGTAAAAGAGATATTTGGAATCTATTCAATTTTTTCTCCCTGATGACTCTAAAGCCATCATTCCCCCCATGTTTTAGACCGGATCATCATTGTGCCTGCATCATGACTCCTTCTCATTATATCGGCTCTTCGCATATCCAAGCTTTCTTCTAACGAAAATCAGGACGATGCCGAGGACGATTAGAACAAGCGATACCACTTGAGCCATACGCAGATGTTGCGTCAACATTAAACTGTCTGTCCGGAGCCCTTCGATAAAGAAGCGGCCAATTGAATACCAGATTAAATAAGACAGAAAGATTTCCCCTCTCCGCGGATTCAGCTTGCGGAGCAGCAATAACACGACAAATCCGAGGATATCCCAAATCGATTCATATAAAAACGTCGGATGATAATAGGCTCCGTTAATGTACATCTGGTTAATAATAAAATCGGGCAGATGAAGGCTCTCCAAAAACGATCTTGTCACTTCTCCCCCATGTGCTTCTTGATTCATAAAGTTTCCCCAGCGTCCGATTGCCTGGCCCAGAATAATGCTGGGTGCGGCGATATCAGCCAGTTTCCAAAAGGATACATTTCGTTTGCGTGCAAAAACAACGGCTGTCAGAATCGCTCCGATTAACGCTCCATGAATGGCGATCCCGCCATTCCAAATTTGGATGATCTCATCGGGATGAGCCGAATAATAGCTCCATTCAAAAAGAACATAGTAAATGCGGGCACAAAGAATGGCGATCGGGATCGCCCAAATCAGCAAATCAGCAAATAAATCTTTATTCATGCCAAGCCTTTTCGATTCTCTCATGGCCAAATTTAATCCAAGAATAATGCCCGTTCCGATAATGATCCCATACCAGTGCACCCCAATAGGCCCCAAATGGAATGCAATCGGATTTAAAGGGTAATGCATATACTCACTCCTTTGCCGCTATTTTCTCCATTAATAGCCTCCAAAATTTCCGTCTTCCGGCAAGTTTTCATGTTCACTGATCACGCTGGCAAGTTTTTCCGTAAAATCTTTGGCGGCATTAACTCCCATCCGTTTGAGCCGGAAATTCATCGCTGCGACTTCGATAATAACAGCAAGGTTCCTCCCCGGCCGAACCGGCAGCGTGATCTTGGTAATTTCCGTATCAATAATTTTTAATTTATCTTCTTCAAGCCCTAAACGGTCATAATCTTTTGCCGCATCCCACGTTTCCAAATGAATATTTAAAGAGATCCGTTTGAAGCTGCGGACCGCTCCGGCCCCAAATAAAGTCATCACATTGATAATCCCTAAACCGCGGATTTCCAGCAAATGTTCAATTAATTCCGGGGAACTTCCGACAAGAGTATCCATATCTTCCTGGCGAATTTCCACGCAGTCATCCGCCACGAGACGATGTCCCCGCTTCACCAATTCTAATGCCGTTTCACTTTTCCCTACACCGCTTTGTCCTGTAATCAACACTCCCACACCATAAACGTCCACCAGCACTCCATGTACAGCCGTTGTAGGCGCCAGCCTGCTTTCCAAAAAGTTGGTTAATCTGCTGGACAGGCGCGTCGTTTTCATTTTCGAGCGCATCACCGGAACAGCATATCGTTCAGAAGCTTCAATCAATTCCGGAGGAACATCAAGATTGCGGGAGATGATAATCGCCGGTGTGACATCCGCGCACAGTTTTTCCATTCGAATTCGTCTTGCATCATCGTCTAATCTTTGGAAAAAAGACAATTCTGTCATGCCCAGCAATTGAACGCGTTCAGCTGGATAATAGTTGAAGTACCCGGCCATCTCTAATCCCGGCCGTGAAATATCGCTTGTAGTAATCGGCCGGTGGATTCCTTCTTCACCGCTGATTAATTCAAGATGAAATTCATCCAAAATGTCTTTAGCCCGAACTTTTGCCATATTGCATCCTCCTTACAGCCGATTTCGACCAGTCAACGGATCATCGTAGAATGCCCGATTCTACTAGCCATCCGTCTACCACGGATGGAAGTTTCACTTTATCCCGCATGAAGGGGCAGTAAATCCCCTTTTCTGGGATTGGATGGTAAGATGGAATTTCCATTGGGGACAACTGCCCCTATATGCCCGATTGGTTCTACTAACCATCCGTGTGCCACGGATGGAAGTTTCACTTTATCCCGCATGAAGGGGCAGTAAATCCCCTTTTCTGGGATTGGATGATGAGATGGAATCTCAGTCGGGTATAACTGCCCCTATATGCCCGATTAGTTCAACTAACCATCCGTCTACCACGGATGGAAGTTTCACTTTATTGTAGCACGTTTTCTTTCGGAACTAAACTGCTCAAACAGCTTAGATGCTCTACTACCTTCAATGGTATAGACCACTTCTTTTGAACACAAATGATTAGCCTTCTGACATTTTAGTCTATTCCCCTCCGCGCCCTTTTCCACCGATTGAAAAAAAGTGCACAAATTTTTCAAAAACATCGTTAATGACCACAATCACCTCATGATGTTTATCCAAAACGATCAAAATCGAACTTTTTATGGCAGCATACTGTCATTTGTTCTGTGAATGATTCTTTAAAGGAGGCTTATCATGCTGCATCAGCTGACTCTGATTTTAGAAAATACAGCGACTGAGCTGATTTCCACGCTGGGACATTGGGGAATTTTTATCGCTATGATGATCGAAAGCATGTGCATTCCTCTGCCAAGCGAAGTCATTATGCTATTTGGAGGATTCCTGGCTGCTAAAGGCACTTTACACTTCTGGCTAGTCATAATGGCAGGGGTTTTAGGAAACTTGGCGGGATCTATTTTCGCGTATTGGGCGGGGAAATACGGAGGACGTCGATTTATTGTCCAATATGGAAAATATATTCTCTTTCAATATAAACACTTAGAACAAGCGGATTATTGGTTCCAAAAATATGGGAGTTGGGCAACGTTGTTTGGAAGAATGATGCCGTTTATTCGTACGTTTATCTCCTTACCCGCCGGCATCACGAAAATGGACGTTAAAAAATTTATCATCTTTACTTTCCTTGGCTGCGTACCTTGGAACATTGGGTTGACTCTTATTGGATTCAAGCTGGGGAAACATTGGGAAATGGCTCAAGCTTATATTCGACCTGTAGGATATGCTGCTTTGTTCATAGCGCTGGCTTTGATCGTACGCTTCTTATATAAAAACATATGGAAAAAAAGAGATATGTAAACAAGATCCAACCAACTTTAAAATAGAGGAGAGGGATTTTTTATGAACTACGAATTATTTCAAAAAATCCATGGTCTTTCAGGACATAATCGGATATTGGATGACGTGATGATTTTCTTCACGAACGATGCCCTTTTTGTATATGCCATCGCATTATTGGCTATTTGGATGATAGGGAACACCACGTATAAAAAAAGTGTGCTCTACGCCGGAGGAACGGGAATCTTAGCCTTGCTTGGAAATTATTTGATTACATTGGTTTATTATGAACCGCGTCCGTTTGTGACCCATCATGTTCATCTTCTTGTTCCTCATGCAGCGGACGCTTCTTTTCCGAGCGATCATGCAACGGGGGCATTTGCCATCTCCATTGCCATGTGGATTCGACATCGTCGATTAGGTGCCCCTATGATCATATTTGCCTTTTTAACGGGACTTTCGCGTGTTTGGGTAGGTCACCATTATCCATTTGATGTAGTGGGAAGTATGATCGTATCCGTGATAGTCGCCGCTGTGGTTTCAAAATGCTCCGGATTTTTTGAACCTATCGTCAACAGAGTGATTTCCGTTTACCAATTCATTTTAGAAAAAGTGAAGAAAAGACTTTCGGGGCATACTTTACATTCATAAATGAAGAGACACTGAGGATGGTGTGAAAATAAGCTTTCTTCGTGTTATGATTAAACACGGATACATGAATTCTCTTTACATCCATAAGAATGGACCATTTTAATAAAAAATTTCTGTTGTCTTAATGACCTTAAAGATAAAGGATTGAATCTCATTACGATCATATAAAACATCCCAATTTAAAAAGCAGTTAAAATGAAAATAAAGAGAATCCATCAAGTCCATCTCAATATTACTTTAAGTAATAGAAAGGCGATTGATATGGAAAATAAACTTACCTTTATTCAAGCAAACATCTTATTGGAACACGATATTCTCCAAGACGGATTTTTAACCATTGAAAACGGAAAAATTACGTGTATCGGAAAGATGACGGAATATATATCCTCTCCCGGAGAAAAAGTGATCGATTTGCATCATGAGTCCTTTCTTTCGCCAGGGTTTATTGATGTCCATATTCACGGTGCCAACGGGGCTGATACAATGGATGCCACTCCCGAGGCTATAACGACGATGGCTTCTGCCCTTCCAAAAGAAGGAACGACCAGCTTTCTGGCTACCACGATCACGCAAAGCCCGGAAAACATTGAAAAAGCCATCCGGAATGTCGCCGAATACAGAAAAAAACATAACATTCCCGGAAAAGCAGAAGTACTCGGCATCCACCTAGAAGGCCCCTTTATCAATGAAAAGCATAACGGCGCTCAACCCAAAAAATACATTTTAAAACCAAGTATTGACCAATTTCAAAAATGGCAAGTTCTTGCGGACAACGCCATCAAGCTAGTGACACTGGCTCCCGAAATCGAAAATGCTTCTGAACTCATTTCCTACTTGGCAGATCATGATGTGATTGCTTCCATCGGCCATACGGATGCTTCATACGAAGAGGTTGTGAAGGCAGCAGAAGCTGGAGCAAGCCATGTCACCCATCTATTTAACGCTATGAAAGGAATGCACCATCGTGAACCGGGGACTGCCGGCGCTGCCCTTCTTCTCGATCAGCTAACAGCGGAGCTTATCGCAGATGGAGTCCACGTCCGTCCAGAAATGATCGACTTAGCGGTCCGTATGAAAGGAGAAGAAAAAATCGTCTTAATTACAGATTCGATGCGAGCCAAATGTCTTAAAAACGGCCGCTACGATTTAGGTGGGCAAGATGTGATTGTTCGAGACGGAAAAGCCGTTTTGGAAGACGGCACGTTAGCCGGAAGCATTTTAAAAATGAAAGACTCCATTCAAAATATCATTCGCTTTACGAAGCTTTCGCTTTTCCAAGCCGTTCGATTAGCTTCGACGAATCCGGCAAAAGAACTGAAAGTATTTGATCGCAAAGGCAGTCTTGCCGTTGGGAAAGATGCCGATATCGTCGTATTCAATCCACAATACGAAGTACAAATGACTTTATGTCGAGGGGAAATCGCCTACGAACAGTAAATATCGCTTTTTCTTGTCCTGTAAAACAGACATTTAATCAATCGAATCCCAAAAAGCGTGCTGGAAAAGCAAAACGGCTTTTTCAGCACGCTTTTTTAGTCTTTCTCAAACAGTACCCGTTGAACCACTAAATTGAAAATGGACATAATGATGACAACAAGGAGCGCCAAACCAAAACCGGATACATCAAAAGCATCTCCCATAATCGCATCGGTTAATAACAGCGTCATGGCGTTGATCACAATTAAAAAAAGACCAAGTGTCAAGATCGTAATCGGTAATGTCAAAATAATCAAAATCGGTCGGACTAACATATTCAATATGGAAAGAATGAGGCTGGCCACAAATGCCGCTCCAAAGCCGGAAACGTGAAACCCTTGAAACCAACCAGCCAAAGCTACAAATAAAACCGCATTGATGACAATGCCTAACAGCCATCTCATCTATAAACATCCTCTTCATTAGGCATGACAAACATCAATAGCAAATAAGTAATCGCTAATGGAAAAAAGCCTGTTGGAAACAACAAGATAATAAACAAAACCCGAATAATGGTGGAGTCGACTCCCAACATTTGGGCAATTCCGCCAAGCACTCCCGCCAACTTGCGGTCTATGCGGGAACGAAATAATTTTTTCACTCGTAAACCCTTCTTTCCTCATTAATTTGCTCATTACTATTATTATTCAACGAAAAAGCGTTTTTATCCGACTTTCGATGATTGGGTTCCACAATGATCACAGTCCCCATATCTTTCATTATGCATACGAAAAAAGAACAAAACAAGTTTCATATGGAATAAGAGCGCTTGGGAAAAATGGCGTCAAAACGAAACTAAACGGCTTTAATCGAAAATATTCTTTTCAATCATCGTTTTTTTCTTTCTCATACACACGAAACAAATAACTAAAAGGATCTTTTTCATTTTTCTCCTCTCTGTATCCGTTATTCTCGCCTATCTTGACTGCAATGGATGTTAAAATAAGAATAGAACCACACATCATGATCAATGATAACAAACCCATTTCTACATCTCCCCTTTCATCTATAACGTTAATGGATGAAACGCGTTTCAAAGCAAGAGCGATTTTACGGAGGGAGGAGCATTGATTCATGACCAATATTAGAGATATAGCCAAAATGGCGGGTGTTTCCGTCACAACGGTTTCCCGCGTTCTAAACCACCATCCCTATGTAAGCGAAGCAAAAAGGGCTGCCGTGCTCGAAGCCATTAAAAAATCCCATTATCATCGGAATATCAATGCCGTGCATTTAAGCAAAGGCAAGACGAATTTGATTGGAGTGGCTGTTCCGTTTTTGAATCACCCTTACTTCGGGCAGTTGATAGAGGGGATTGCAGATGAGGCGATCACTCAAAATCATCAGCTAGTCTTGTTCCAAACCAATTATGAACCCCAAAGGGAGCTGGAAGCGCTCAAAATGTTGAAATATAAGCAAATTGACGCCCTGATTATTTGTTCGCGGGCGGGAAGCTGGGAATGGATTGAAGAATATCAACAATACGGGACAATCGTTTTATGCGAAGACGCTCGAAAAAAACCTATTTCTTGCACTTTTATTCATCATTATCAATGTTTTCAAGCAGCACTCGATTTTCTGCACCAAAAAGGCCACCGAAAAATTGGCATCAGCATCGGGAGAACTTCCGGAACGAACAGTCACCAAAGACTTCGCGCTTACCGTGATTTTTTAAAAAACATCAACGAACCATATAAAAAGGATTATGTCTTTGACCACTGCCTCGTTCTTGAGGACGGAGTGGATATCATAGAACGCATTTCAAAAATGTCGGAGCCTCCGTCTGCTTTAGTGATCACCAGCGACGAAGTAGCTGCAGGTGCGCTTCTTCAATGCCAACAAAAAGGCATTTCTGTTCCTGAACAATTAGCGATCATCGGTTTTAATAATCAACCCATCTCCTATTTGATGAATATGACTACGATCGACATCCCGCTTTCAGAAATGGGAAGAAGTTTGTTTCGCCAGGCATGCGATGGCGCCCGTATTTCTCAAAAGGAAATGTCTTATACACTCGTTGAACGCTCAACCGTTTAAATTTTCCAAAAAATGGATCAACTAACTTTCGTGCTGCGCCGTATTCAACACTCAATCTCAAGTCAATATGAGTTTTGCAAAGCGGTCATCTTTCCCATATGTACTCAAGGAAAAAGAAAACCCCTACGGAACGATTTTTCATCGTCCCATAGGGGTTTCGATTCTTGGCGAATGCTATTGAATTTCTAAGAAAAGAGCATCTCCCCGCTGAATTGGTCCTTGTTTCCGCAGTACGACTTTTTGTCCTTCCGCTAAGTTCGTAAAGACCACCGGGGTAATGATGGAAGGCACTTTTTCTTTTATAGCTTGGATGTCCATAAAAGCAATTTCTTGACCTTGAACCACCTTGTCCCCTTCCTTTACGAACACCGTAAACCCTTCTCCTTTTAATTGAACCGTATCAATTCCTAAATGAATCAACACTTCCAATCCATCTTCTCTCTTTAAAGCAATCGCATGCTTGGTCGGAAATACCGATAGAATCGTGCCGTTAAACGGGGCAGCTATTTTGCCCTCTGCCGGATCAATCGCAAATCCGTCTCCCATCATCTTTTGTGAAAAGACTTGATCAGGCACTTTTGTCATCTCCATCAATGTTCCTGATAACGGAGCAGCAAATGAATGTGTGTCAAATGTTTTACCTATGTCTGCTGAGCGTTGATCGTTATCAGCAGTCTTTTCCGACGGCTCGATCAAAGATTCATGAGGCCGTTCCATGGCAGCCAGCTTTTTCAACGCCTCCGCAGCAAATTCCACATCTGGTCCGACGATAATTTGCACACTGGTTTTGCTCGTTTTCATTACACCGCGAGCACCCGAACGCTTAATCCGTTGTTCATCAATTGCGTCGCTGTCGCGGACTTCCAGGCGCAATCTGGTAGCACAGTTGTCGATGTTAGTGATATTTTCTTTTCCTCCCAATCCTTCTAAAAAGCCCACGGACATTCTCATATACTTATCGTCAACAGACAATCCGCCTTGCTCTTCCGCCGTATCTTCCTCATCTTCACGCCCCGGAGTTTTTAAATCACGCCATTTGATCACGAAGTAGAAGACAATAAAATAAACGACGAAATAAACTGCTCCCACGAGCAAGAGCAAAACAGGTTTTTGGGCAATTCCGAAATTGAGAAGATAATCAATTAAGCTTGCTGAAAAGCTAAAAGAATCGTGAATCCCCAGCATATAAGTAACTGCCAAAGAAGAAGCCGTTAATAGAGCGTGAACGACATAGAGAAACGGCGATATAAACATAAATGAAAATTCGATCGGTTCGGTAACACCCGTCACAAATGCCGTCAATGCCATTCCCACCAACAAGGCAGCGACTTTTTTGCGGCGTTCCTTTTTGGCAGCGACAATCATCGCCAAACAAGCGCCCGGCAAGCCAAACATCATAATAGGGAAGAATCCGGCCGTAAAGATTCCGGCTTTTGGATCCCCGTGTAAAAATCGGGTGATATCACCGTGGAAAACATTTCCTTTCGCGTCTGTAAAGGAGCCGAAATCAAACCAAATCAATGTGTTAATAATATGATGCAAGCCTAACGGAATTAACAACCGGTTTAAAAATCCGTAAGCCGCAACACCGACTGCTCCTGCACCGATAATCCAATGAGCAAGAGAATCGATTCCATCTTGAACATAAGGCCATATGTAACCAAAAAGGAGCCCAAGAATCACGGCTGAAACAGCCGTTACAATCGGTATAAAGCGGCGACCGCCAAAAAAGGCAAACCAAGTCGGCAATTTTATATCATGGTACTTATTGTAGAGCATTCCGGCAGAAATACCGGCGATAATTCCACCCAATACTCCCATATTGATCGTGTTATTAATGGCATGGGTAGTAAACACCAGCACCATATAGCCTATGGCGCCAGCCAAGGCTGCAGCTCCGTTGCTGTCTTGCGCAAAGCCGATGGCAACCCCGATGGCAAAAAGCAAAGCCAAATTGCTAAAAGTCGCTCCCGGGTCAAGAGCGGGGTCAATGGCCATGCTTCCGAAAAATGCATTACCAGCCTCGGCAATAAAAGGAATATTCAACAAATCCGGTTGACCAAGACGCAATAATAAACCGGCCGCCGGAAGCACTGCTATAGGAAGCATCAATGATTTACCGATTTTTTGCAAAAAACTGAGCATAAAAAATCCTCCTCAATCCTCTCTATACCCTGATCATCTCTGTACAAAATTGATAACGATCACCGCGGTAAACAGAATTCACAAACTCAAAGGGACGTCCATCTTCTAAATAGCTGACCCTTTTGACTAATAAAACAGGATCATTTTCTTCTATTTTCAACATTTCCGCAACCGTTTTTTTCGCTGCAGCCACCTCTAACGTTTGCGATGCTCTGTCTATTCTCAACATTAACGTTTTTTCCATATAATCATATAAAGATTTTTCGACTGCTTCCTTCGTTAATGTCGGCATTAAAGAAACCGGCATATAGGATGTTTCAAACGCCATTGGCTCCTGATCCGCTGATCGAATCGTTATGACCTTATAAATCGGGACATATTCCTTAATATGAAGTTTTTTCGCAGAAAGGGGCTCCGCAGGCAACACTTTAAATTCTAACACTTTTGCTTTCGGCTGCAATCCTCTTTGTTTCATATCTTCCGAAAAACTTATCAAACTCCTCATTCTCATCTTTTTTGCCTTTTCTCTTTCTGCCACAAACGTGCCTTTTCCTCTCTTGCGTATTAAGTATCCTTCATTCACCAAATGATTGATCGCTTGTCTCACCGTCATTCGGCTAATGGAATACATTTCCGCAATCTCCCTTTCCGACGGAATGATGTCGCCCGGAACCAGTTCTTTTTGTTCAATCCATTCTTTAATGGCTTTTTCTAATTGATAATAGATCGGAAGCGGAGAGTTTTTATCAATGTTCAAAATTCCACCTCCGTCTCCACCCATACAGGATCAACAAGAGAAAGCGCTTCTTCATCCGCAATCAGCACCACATTCTCATGTTTTTTTAAAACAGAAGCAGGAATCTCTTCCGTTATTCCCTCCTGAAAAAGTTTGCGAATAATAGGCGCTTTTTTCAATCCGGAAGCTAACAGTAAAATCTTCTTACTCTTCATGATCGTTTCTATTCCCATCGTAATAGCTTTCTTCGGAACTTCCTCAAGGGTGTTGAAAAATCTCGCATTAGCCTTTCGGGTCGATTCCGACAGTTCAACAATATGAGTTTTGGAATCAAAAGGCGTACCCGGTTCGTTAAAACCGATATGGCCATTCACACCGATGCCAAGAAGCTGCAGATCAATGCCGCCAAGACTTTCGATCCGCTCGTCATACCTTTTGCATTCTTCTTCAAGATCTTCCGCTTGTCCATCAGGCAAATAAGTGTTTTCAGGCGGAATTTGGATATGATCAAACAGCCTTTTTTTCATATAAAAATGGTAGCTTTGCTCGTGTTCAGAGCTTATTCCAATATATTCATCCAAATTAACCGTTAAAATCTGTCGGTAACTCGTTCCGTTCTTCTGATGGTCTTTTGCCAATAATTGATACGTTCCGATCACGGTTCCACCCGTGGCCAGCCCGAGAACCGAATCAGGTTTTTCTTTCACTTGGCGAATGATACATTCCGCGGCTTTTTGGCTCATTTCCTCATAGTTGGCTACTTTTACGACTCGCATCTAACTCCCCCTTTTCTAACAATAAAAGGAAATTAAAGCGTTTACATCTTTATATTACCTTTTATTCGTCTAGTTATCTATACCAGTATCAAAACAGCGGAAGGGAGCACCCTTCCGCTGCAATTATTAAGAAGTCGCATGTTCGTGTTCAGCTATTTTTTGTTTCATACGCTCCTGGTCGCGTTTTAAAATTTTCTTTAAATATTTTCCAGTATACGATTGTTCCACCTCAGCCACTTCTTCAGGCGTTCCGGTAGCCACGATCGTACCGCCTTTATCGCCGCCTTCAGGTCCTAAGTCAATAATATAATCGGCTGTTTTGATTACATCCAGGTTATGTTCAATTACAAGCACCGTATCACCGTTTTCCACCAGCCGTTTAAGGACCTTTAGAAGCCGAGCAATATCATCCACATGCAATCCTGTCGTCGGCTCGTCCAAAATATAAAACGTTCTTCCGGTAGAACGGCGATGCAATTCGGAGGCCAGCTTGACACGCTGTGCTTCCCCTCCCGACAATGTGGTAGCTGGCTGCCCCAGTTTGATATAGCCGAGGCCGACATCAGCAATCGTCTGCAGTTTACGCTTGATTTTCGGAATGTTTTCAAAGAATTCAAGCGCATCTTCCACCGTCATATCCAATACATCTGCAATGTTTTTTCCTTTGTATTTCACTTCGAGCGTTTCCCTGTTGTATCTCTTTCCATGGCAAACTTCGCAAGGAACATAGACATCCGGAAGGAAATGCATTTCGATTTTGATAATGCCATCCCCGCGGCAAGCTTCACAGCGTCCGCCTTTCACATTAAAGCTGAAACGTCCTTTCTTATATCCGCGCATCTTCGCTTCCGTTGTTCGGGCAAACACATCGCGTATATCATCAAAAACGCCTGTATAGGTGGCCGGATTGGATCGCGGAGTGCGTCCAATAGGGGATTGGTCAATTTCGATCACTTTATCCAAATGTTCAATGCCTTTCACTTCTTTATGCTGACCCGGCTTTTGTTTTGCTTGGTACAGCTTATGAGCAAGCGCCTTGTAAAGAATCTCATTGACAAGGGTGCTTTTTCCGGATCCCGACACGCCGGTGACAGCGATAAATACGCCTAACGGAAACTTCACTTTCACATTTTTTAAATTGTTTTCTTTTGCTCCTATTATTTCAATAAAACGGCCATCCGGTTTTCGCCGTTCCTGCGGCAGCGGAATAAACTTTTTCCCGGATAAATATTGGCCCGTAAGCGAGTTAGGATCTTTCATCACTTCCTCAGGCGTGCCCGCTGATACGATCTCTCCTCCATGGACGCCTGCTCCCGGCCCGACATCGATTAAATAATCGGCGGCTAACATCGTATCTTCGTCATGTTCTACAACGATTAATGTGTTGCCTATGTCCCGCATTTCTTTCAGCGTTTCGATTAATCGATCATTGTCACGCTGATGCAGACCAATAGATGGTTCATCCAATATATATAAAACTCCCGTCAGTCGAGAACCGATCTGAGTGGCTAAACGAATACGCTGCGCCTCACCGCCTGAAAGCGTTCCGGCCGCACGGCTTAACGTCAAATAATCGAGGCCAACATTATCCAGAAAACCAAGTCGCTGGCTGATCTCACGCAAAATCAAATGGGCAATTTTCTTTTCCTTTTCCGTCAATGTGAGATTTTCAAAAAACTTTTTCGCTTCCTTAATGGAAAATTGAGTGACTTCTCCGATATGAAGACCGCCGATTTTGACAGCCAAGGCCTCTTTCCTTAAACGATGCCCTTTGCAAGTCGGGCATTTTTGATGAGCCATGTATTTTTCCATTTGCTCGCGTATATAATCAGATGTCGTCTCTCGATAACGGCGCTCAACGTTCGGGATCACGCCTTCAAACTCGATATAATTCTCCTTGACTTGGCCGAAATCGGTCACGTAGCGAAAATAAATGCTCTCACCATCTGATCCATATAAAATTTTGTCTAAAAGCGGTTTCGGTATATCCTTGACGGGTATATCCATATCAATGCCGTAATGATCGCACACCGCCTTTAAAAGCTGCGGGTAATATTGAGAGCTGGTAGGTTCCCAAGGTGCAATCGCGTTCTCGCGCAAACTCAAATTCCAATCCGGAATGACAAGATCAACGTCCACTTTTAATCTGGACCCCAATCCGTCGCAAGTCGGACAGGCACCGTATGGACTGTTAAACGAAAACATGCGCGGCTCCAATTCGCCGATCGAAAAACCGCAATACGGACATGCATGATGTTCACTGAATAACAGTTCTTCTTGTCCGATGACGTCGATAATGACTTTTCCTTCCCCTAGTTTCAGCGCGGCTTCTAAAGAATCGGCCAAACGGGAGTGAATTCCGTCTTTCACGACAATACGGTCTACCACCACTTCAATCGAATGCTTTTTATTCTTATCTAATTGAATGTCTTCCTCCACATCCCGCATTTCCCCATCGACGCGAAGACGTACATACCCTTGTTTCTTCATATTCTCCAGCGTTTTGGCATGCGTTCCTTTTTTCCCGGATACCACTGGAGCAAGGATTTGCAGTCTCGTCCGTTCAGGATATTCCATAATGCGGTCCACCATTTGTTCAATCGTTTGAGAAGTAATTTCGATGCCATGGTTAGGGCAAATCGGATGGCCGATACGGGCAAATAACAGACGCAAATAGTCGTATATTTCGGTTACGGTTCCCACAGTAGAGCGGGGATTTCGACTGGTCGTTTTTTGATCAATGGAAATGGCCGGCGACAGCCCCTCGATGGCGTCTACATCCGGCTTGTCCATTTGTCCGAGAAACTGGCGTGCATAAGCAGACAAAGATTCAACATACCTTCTTTGGCCTTCCGCATAGATCGTATCGAACGCCAAAGAAGATTTTCCAGAACCCGATAGCCCGGTTAAAACAACCAATTGATCCCTTGGAATGGTAACGTCAATATTTTTCAGATTATGGGCTCGTGCTCCTTTAACAATGATTTGATCTTTTCCCATGATGGTCATCCTTCCGCTTTTAACTCTAAAATCGCATCACGCAGCTGGGCAGCCCGTTCGAAATCTAGTGCTTTGGCTGCCTCTTTCATTTCTGTTTCGAGACTGGCAATCAAACGATTCTTTTCTTCCGCAGATAATTTTTTCTTAGGAGATTTTTCGTACGTTTCTTTTTCTTCCGCAGCATAAGTAGCCCGAATGACATCGCGAATGCCTTTTTGAATCGTTTTGGGAGTAATTCCATGCTCTTTATTGTACGCTTCCTGAATGGCACGGCGTCGTTTTGTTTCCGAAATGGCTTTTTCCATCGAATCGGTAATATGGTCGGCATACATGATGACGTGGCCGTTTGCATTTCGAGCGGCGCGGCCAATCGTTTGAATTAAAGAGCGTTCCGACCGCAAAAATCCTTCCTTGTCGGCATCCAAAATCGCCACAAGAGAAACTTCCGGAATGTCCAATCCTTCTCTTAATAAATTGATCCCGACCAGTACATCAAATTTTCCGAGTCGTAAATCGCGGACGATTTCAATCCGTTCCAACGTCTTTACTTCCGAATGCAAGTATTGCACTTTTATGCCGACTTCTTTCAAATAATCCGTCAAGTCTTCTGCCATTTTCTTTGTTAAAGTGGTCACAAGCACTCGTTCATTTCTTTTCGTTCTTTCTTGAATTTCGGCAAGCAAATCATCAATTTGCCCTTCGATCGGGCGGACATCGATGGTCGGATCCAGCAAACCGGTCGGCCGGATGATTTGTTCCACCATTTCCGGGCAATGTTCCATCTCGTAAGGACCCGGAGTGGCTGATACGTACACAATTTGGTTAATATGCTTCTCAAACTCTTCAAACGTTAAAGGACGGTTGTCCAAAGCAGACGGCAGCCGGAAACCGTGATCCACCAGGACTTGCTTTCTTGCTCTATCCCCGTTGAACATTCCACGAATTTGCGGTAATGTCACATGCGATTCATCGACCACGATTAAAAAATCATCCGGAAAATAATCAAGAAGCGTATAAGGAGTGGAGCCCGGCGGTCTTAACGCCAAATGGCGGGAATAGTTTTCGATTCCGGAGCAAAACCCCATCTCTCTCATCATTTCTAAATCATATCGAGTTCGCTGCTCCAGTCTTTGCGCTTCCAGCAATTTTCCTTGGTCTCTCAGCTCGTTTAAACGTTCTTCCAGTTCGATTTCAATATTGCGAATGGCCATCTTCATTTTTTCTTCTCTCGTGACGAAGTGAGAAGCAGGGAAGATAGCCACATGTTCCCGTTCACCAAGAATTTCTCCTGTCAGTGCATTGACTTCGCGGATGCGGTCGATTTCATCTCCAAAAAACTCAACTCGGATACAGTGCTCATCCCGGGAAGCGGGGAATATTTCGACTACATCGCCGCGTACACGAAAGGTCCCACGCTGAAAGTTAATGTCATTGCGCTCGTATTGGATATCCACAAGTCGACGGAGAAGGTGGTCCCGCTCCATCTCCATACCGACACGCAAAGACACGACCAAATCCCGGTATTCTTCCGGCGAACCTAAACCGTAGATGCAGGAGACGCTGGCAATGATAATGACATCTCGCCGTTCAAACAGAGCGGAAGTAGCAGAGTGCCGCAATTTGTCAATTTCATCATTGATGCTGGAATCTTTTTCTATATACGTATCCGTCTGCGGTACATACGCTTCCGGTTGATAATAGTCGTAATAACTAACGAAATATTCCACTGCATTATTCGGGAAAAATTCTTTAAACTCACTGTATAATTGTCCGGCTAACGTTTTATTATGAGCGATGACCAATGTCGGTTTATTCACTTCTTTAATTACATTCGAAATCGTGAACGTTTTGCCTGTTCCTGTTGCACCAAGAAGCGTTTGATGCTTCTTTCCTTCCCGTATTCCTTTTACCAGCTGTTGAATGGCTTTCGGCTGATCGCCTTGCGGACGATATTTCGAAACAAGTTCGAAGCGATTTTCCACTCGCAAGATCCCCCCTATATTGACAGCATTTATCAGCCGAAAAGAAGAATTTCTTCCTTAATGGCTGTTTCGTGTATATAAACGATCACATAAGGTGAACGGTGATAGACAATCCTTTATCTGGTTATAACTCATTCTACCACAATTCCCTTCCCCTTCACCAATTATATGCGAACAAATTTTCGTTTCGATTCAAAGAAAATGGATAAAAAATAAAAGCAATCAATGGCATTGATCACTCTTTTAAGCATAAAATTTTCTTTTCCATAAAGAAATTCAATACTCAGCGCAAAGAAGCCAATCTTCACGATTCCGCTGAATCCTTTCCCGTTTGTTCTGTTGCTTGCTTATTTTTTTGTTTTTTTCTATTTTTAAAAAAGGCAATGATGAGTAAAAAAATAGGAATGACGACTTGAAGCGGCAAGTGTAAAACGAGGGGAACTAAATCCAGCCCCTCTTTCATGTGCTCAAAAAAATTATCGGCAATGGATAGCGATGCAATGATCAAGATCGGAACCAGCAAATACAATAGCTTTTTATAATCAGAGATCCGAAAAATTTCCGCAATCCCGATGGAGGCGGCATAGAGAAACAGACTAACTTTAATAAAACCGCCAATCACTAATGTGATCAAAAAAAAGATATCCAGTCGTTCCAAAAAATCAGCCACTTCGATTTGCTGGATGGTTTCTAACAGAGGAAAAGTCGCCGTTGAAAAACCATCCACCCCCAGCACGGCGATGTTGACGACACTTACGATGGTTAAATTAATTCCACTGAGCGTAATCGCCGTTAATCCAATGATCTTTCCTTTTTCGGGCTTGTTTAAATACGGCAGCAACATGGTGAAAACAACGATTTCGCCAAATGGTACATACATGGTTTGCGTAACGATTGTTTTCAACACAGGCCGAATCCCGTTTTCCAGCATCGGCTGTAAATTCTCCAGTTTGATTAAACCGGAAATGACCACCAATACAAAGCCCGAAATCGCCAGCAAATAAAGAGCCACAAAGGATAATTCGCTCGTTCTCGCAATCACTTCTATTCCTTTGTTCAGGCCATATAAAATGGTCGCCATCATAATGGCATTAATAATCAACACAGGTGTCTCGGGATAGGCAAATGTTGCCACTAATTCCCCGAAATCGCGCAGCACTCTTGCTGCTAAATAAAGAAAATAAATGCAATAGACAAAGCCGATCACTTTTCCTACAAACGTCCCTAAAAGGTCTTGTGCATAAGTGGCCAGAGACTTGTCGGGAAAATACAGATAAAGGCGATGGTAGACAAGAAATAAAAGCAATCCTCCCAACAACCCACCTAATATCGTCATCCAAGCATCTTGCTTAGCCTGGACTCCTAAAGTGAGGATAATGGCACTTCCCATTTCAAATAGAAAGATGAGAATGAATAACTGGAGGCCGTCTATTTTTGCCTTCTCCATTCATGGATCACCGCCTTTTTTCTTCCTTAATAGTGGACAGGAATGATTTTGTCCGCAATTCTGAACGCCGTATGTGCGTCCTCACTTCAACCTTTATGTTCATAGTTGGGAAATAATCATCGCTCCACTTCGTGTGTACCCTTTTCCAAAACTTCGGATCGTGCCTATGGATCGCATCGCCAAAGCCAAAAATATCCGTGTGGTTCCGTTGAGCGATTTTGATCGCTCGCTCAATTTCTCTTTCAATTTCTCTATTGGTTTGTCTTTCAATTTTTTGTATGACTCGTAAGTTCGTGATATCAACCGGGACGAGCATTTCTCCAATATCGCCTTCCACTTTCACCAAGACGGACCCTTCCGGTTTTCCGTTTTTCACTTTGGCTGTCAGCTTTGTTTTGTCCCGAACCACTTCATAGGAAAGGGCCTTTTTTCTTCCACCCCAATCGACGCTTACACTCGTGGACCTCATCTTTCCCAGCGACCAGGTTACTCCTCGCGCTGTTTTGCCGTACACCCATTTTTTTAGTTTTCCATCTTTAATCATGGCGAATCCGCTTATTTCGATATTATTTACCGGATTTGTTCTTTGCAGGTTTTCCATCGTCCCCCTTTGTTCACTGTTATGGATCAGCCTGATCCCCGGAATGACCGGTTGTTTTCCCGGGGAAATCAATTGTTGAATGACATCAGCAATTTTGGTTGGGAAAGTTTCACTCCATATTGACTCGGAAGTCGTCAGCGTTTTGCTAATTTGATCAGCGGGAATTTTATCAATTGGCGTCAAAGTTTCTAAAATGGTCTGCGCCTTTGTTCCTTTTGCAACCACCATTGTCGTTGTGTTTCGAAATTGTTGGTCTCTTTCGATGGCTTCCAGTATAACAGGTATATTTTTTTTAGCCACTTTTTCTCCTATTACGAGCATATTCGTATGAGAAAAGTACAAACGCCTTGAAATCATTGTAGAAGCTTTTCTGGCAGCTTCAACGATGTTATCACCTTTTTGATGATACACGACTATCGGCAGTCCTTGTCCTCCTCCGCCACCTTGCTGGACAGCCCCGGCCACATTTCCGGGATTGACAATTTGCATGCTGACCTCATATTTTCCATCCTTCGTCATATCGATGCCGAGTGCCAACACCAACGCCAGATCGGTCAGTTCACGCTTGCTCCAACACCCCGAAAGGAGAAGTTGCACACATACTATCATGAACAATAAGGACCGCTTACGAATCATTTTTTTCACCTTTTTCATTCTCTTTCTGAGAATAGGAATGATCCGGCGGCTGTGGCCGTTGATGTTCACCCGCTCTTGTAATATTCGATTGGCTAATGATACGAGGTCTCTCTTTATATTCCCAGATTGGCTTGCGAACTACTGTGTCGCCAAAATTAGCCGGAATAAAAGGAGCAAGCGGAGTCATATACGGCACCCCAAATGAGCGAAGGCTGCATAGATGAATCACCATCACCAATATGCCCATTAAGCAGCCGTAAAACCCGAATGTCGCCGCCATCACCGCAATAATAAAACGAATCAATCGCGCCGATATCGCAATAGAATAAGCAGGGGTCGCAAAATTGGCAATCGCTGTAATCGAAACGACAATGAGCATAGCCGGCGATACAAATCCTGCTTGAACCGCTGACTGGCCAAGGACAATCGCCCCCACAATCGATACCGTTTGTCCGATTGCCCGCGGAAGCCTTACCCCGGCCTCACGCAAAATTTCAAACGTTACTTCCATAATCATTGCTTCCACAAACGCCGGAAAAGGAACCGATTCACGCTGTGCTGCCAGCGCAATCACAAGAGGGGTCGGTATCATTTCCTGATGAAAAGTAGTCGCTGCAATATAGATAGCCGGACCTACGAGAGAAATAAAAAAAATCAGCACTCGTAAAAAACGGAGGGCAGAACTAAGATCAAACCTGCCATAATAATCATCCACCGCCTGAAAAAACTGGATAAAAACGGCCGGCGCCAAGAGGACATATGGTGTGCCATCCACCAATATCGCTACTCTTCCTTCCAATAAATTAGCCGCCGCCACATCCGGTCTTTCGGTATGAAACAACGTTGGAAAAGTAGTAAACGTTTTGTCCTCAATCAGCTGTTCTATGTAGCCAGAATCCAGAATACTATCGATATTGATCCGCTTTAACCTTATCCTGACTTCCTCTACCACTTTTTCATTGACAATTCCTTTAATATACATAATCGCCACATCTGTCTGCGTCACTTTGCCAATTTTCATGGATTCCAGCCATAGATTCGGATTTTTAATTCTTTTTCTGATTAAGGCACTGTTTGTTCGGATCGTTTCCGTAAAACTGTCCTTCGGCCCGCGAATGGAAATTTCCGTAACCGGCTCCGATATTTGCCGCTTTTCCCCTCCTCTTGTATTAGCCGTTAACGCTTTAGAAACGCCATCTACCAGGATGATCGTTTGTCCCGTCATTAAATTGGTAAACAAATCTTCCCAACAATCTAATTCCTTCACTTCTCCGATCGGTAAAATTTTTTCTTTCAATACCTGAAGCGCTAACTTCGGGTTTTCCAAATTTTGTTCGTTCGTATCTTTCATGGCCGATTCTATCAAAAAGTCTTTTACGGTCAGATCGTCTACAAGCCCTTCCGTATAAATAATGGCAGCTGTGACATCCGCTTCCTGACCCATTTTGATGACACGAACAATGATATCGCTGCTGTTGCCCGTTGTTTCTTTGATGACATCTATATTGGTCGCAAGCGATTTCTCTATATCTCCTTTTGGCACATTTTTGGATTGTCCTAATTGCTCTTGTTTTTTGCTCACCTGTTTTTTCTGTTTGTTCTTTTTGCCTTTATGAAAGAACATTTTCTTAAACAATCCCATCATAATCCCTCGTTTTCAAAAAATGGATGTATCTGTAGTTTCCCGCATATACCGTGGAGATTATACGAACTTTTTTTCTTACATGATCTGGGACAAAATAGAGAAAAATAAAGAAAACATATGTTGTGAGGATGTCATCATGAAGGTCATTTTTACCGTTCTTTTAATCATCGCGGTTCTTTTCGCTTTAATTTTTTCACTCGATTTACTGTTAGGGTACCGATATCAAAATGCGTTTTTAAAAACGCTCGACCCCTTTCGAAAAATGGAAAAAGAAGAAATTATAACGCTTGCTCTCTTTTTTATTGTGTACATCATCAAGCAAGTCATAAGACTATATAAAAAAAAGAGCAAGAACAAAAACAATCAAAAAAGCAGCCCCAAAAAATAAGCTGCTTTTTTATGCGATAAACATATTCAAAAAAAACAATGGAAATGTTTTCAATCAGAGGTTATTACACTGTCTTTCATTGGTCTACTTCTATCAGTGGGAGTCCGCTGTCTGATCACGCGGGATCAAAAGGCCGTAGCGTCTCGTTTAAAGCTCAAAATCTGCCTATTCATGCAACCTCAGCAGCAAAAAAATAGCGCCAGGAATGATCAGCAACAGTTCCTAAGCGCTTTTCTTTTGACTTCTTTTCCAATAGTTCGATAACCAAAATCCAGCCGTTAAAGAAGCGGCATCAATGATCACCAAAGGCCACGTATGAGTATATCCTTTGTAGGCGGAAGCAGCGATTAAGGCGACAGTTAAAACCAGTCCAATGACTTCATTATACGTGATACGTGCAAACAGCAGCACCAGTAATCCGGGAACAAACATTGCCAACAATATTTTCCCTTCCATATCCACACCCCTTTGGCACCATTCTGCTATACATCATATAACATACAGAATAAACTGAAAAGTCATTTACAAAAAATTACTGCTTTCTGTTTATTCAGACGGATTTTGTTTTTTGAAAATAATATCTTCTGTCATTTGTTCCAGTTCACTTTGCGGAATGTATGTCTCCGATAATAAATCAGGCACGATTTCCTTCAAAAAGTATTGAACGCAATTCATATCTTTAAACTCCATAATAGTGGACAAAGCTTCCTGATAAATTTCGCGGAATAGCGGTTCTGGATTTCCTTTTTGGATTTCCCCGAACGATTCATAGAGTAAATCAATTTTATCCGCCACTGATAAAATTCTCCCCTCTAATGTATCATCTTTCCCTTCTTGAAACCGTTCCAGATAAATCGATTGAAATTCTTCAGGAAATTCTTTTTCCACGAATTTCTTCGTCATTTGCGCCTCCACTTGTGAAAATAGCTCTTTTAATTCATTAGAAGCGTATTTCACAGGCGTTTTTATATCGCCGGTAAACAATTCTGCATAATCATGGTTGAGCGCTTTTTCATACAACGCTTTCCAATCTACTTTTTCGCCATGCGCTTCTTCTACCGTCCCTAAAAATTGGGCAATTTTCGTCACTTTAAAAGAATGGGCTGCAACCGAGTGCTCTTGATATTTAAACTTTCCCGGACAACGAAACAGATTTTCTAAGTCTGATAAACTTTTAAAGTAGTTGTGTACTCCCATAAGCCATCCTCCTTAAAAAGTATATTGCGAATGATTGTATCAATTTTTGTTGAAAGTTTCCACTAAAATGGATGAATTATCGAATCATCATGGAAATCGTTACCGGACCAATACCCGTCTCATCTCGGTTACGGTGGGCGCCATTCGCCAATCTTATGGATGAAAAAAGACCGCCCTTTTCATGTTACGAAGAACATTTCGCTAAAAGGGAGGCCTCTCTTTATCGCGGGAAACAACTGCTATGATACAGCTGACCCGTTTATATGTCTTTCTTCATCAATGAAAATTAACCCAAGTTCATGATGTTCGCCTTCATATAAAGAACTTTGGGCAAAGCGAACTTGGCCGTTCACATCATACACTTCCAATTTGCAAAATGCACGGTTGCGTTGAAGCGCTTCATAAAATTCTTTCTCGCTGTTGACTTCCACTCCGTTTGTTTTACGGATAATTTCCCCGCTTTTCAGTCCCATTTTATGAGCGGGTGTAAAGGGGAGAACCCCCAAAATCAAAACACCTTTCGTACTGGGCGTAAAAAAATGGGGCTGACTTTTTTGCCGATTGTGGTCAAAATAGGAAATCGCCAACCGACCGGCAAAAGCAAAGATCAAGGCTACATAGCTTATGACCGGAACCCAATGAGACACGAAGGCAAGCAAAAAGGTCAACACACCGAGCCAAATCACCTTTCTGCCCGTTTCCTTCAAAACCCTTTCCGGAATAGAAGCCGTCATCGTCCGTTCAAACCCTATTAAAAACGGAAAGAAAAACAACGTGAATGATTGTGCTCCAATGGAAAAAAACGGCCACCAATCAAAAGAAGAACGAATATGATCAGCAGGTAACAATAAAAACACAGGAATGAGCCACGTACGTTGAGAATAGTGAGCGCCCACCGTCAATCCCCGCGGACTTTGGACAAGTCTTGGCGAAGTGTCCCGCCAAGCATTTCGATAAATGAGCGCCCCTTCCCCTATAAGAAGAAGCCCCGCAAGAACAGAGAGCGATACAAATACGAGCGGTTCTGAAACGGTGGAATCAGCATTAGGCAGACCCATGCCAGCTGCTTTCGCCACATAATACAGAATGGCCGCACCGCCAAAAATCCATGCCGGCGATAAAAACCGGGCCCTGAAAAAGCTAAGCAGCAGAGTGGTCGTGGCTAACAGAGCGCATGAAAACCAAGACACTTCAACACCAAGAGCCAGCGTACAGCCGGAAATAATGACCCCGGCGACCAATCCGGCCGGAAGCAACATGCGCAATTCGTGGTACATATCGTATACACTGATATCAAAATCTTTCCGTTCTCTTTTTACCCGCCATAATCCAATACAGACAGAGAAGATGAAAGAAAAATAAAAAAGCGGATGGAGAAAAAGTTTTCCAAAGCCTTTTGCCAATTCAAGCAGAATATCTTGTATCAATAGGAAACCACCATCCTTTCTTCCGTCTCACCGTTTTGACTGTAATCTCATTGTATCAAATGAATGATGAAAACACATATAAAATTACACAAAGATCATAATGAAATCATAGCAGGCTTCTCTTTCGCCG
Organism: Bacillus sp. FSL W8-0223; assembly: GCF_038006805.1. Taxonomy (NCBI): domain Bacteria; kingdom Bacillati; phylum Bacillota; class Bacilli; order Caryophanales; family Bacillaceae; genus Bacillus; species Bacillus sp. FSL W8-0223. Next base: position 484,390 of record NZ_JBBOVX010000001.1, on the reverse strand, counting down.
CTAATTCTTTTCATGAAGTTCTCCCGTCACACGTCCTGGACAATAGCGGCCAAAGGACAACCGTTTACGGCCAAAACTATTTCTATATTACATAAACCAGATATCAATAGACAAAGCCTTAAATGTCATTTAGTTTTTACAATTTTTTCATCATCGCTGACAACCTTTAGCGCCACATTCAGCTGCAAATCATTTTTATCTTTTTTCATCGCTTCCATGATTTTAGTCTCCAGCATTTGCGCTGTCTGTTTATCAATTTGTCCGTTCACTTTTATTCGATTTTCCATTTGAAAGGCGCGAACCGCTTTCTCCGTTTGAGCGCTAAAATAGCCATCGGTCCGTCCGGGAGCGTATCCCAGTCCATCCAGCATTTCTTGGGCGTTTTTGACTTGATCGGTATTCATATTTTTCTTTAGCGGTTTTTCTATTTGAAGAGGATGAACGTAGAAATAGTCAGGCTGCTTCACCACAATGTTCGGTTCAATTCCTTTATGATGAATCCAATTGCCGTTTGGCGTCAGCCATTTATAAGTCGTTAATTTAATATTGCTGCCGTCGCTTAGTGGAACCGCTTGCTGAACCGTTCCTTTGCCAAATGTTTTTTGCCCGATTAAAGTATACCCTTCTGCCTCCTTCAGTGCTGCGGCTAAGATCTCAGATGCAGAAGCGCTTCCGCCATCTGTAAGGACCACAATCGGATAAGGTTTAGCTTTTTTGGTCGTTGAATAATATTCCACTTTCTTTCCGGATCGTTCTTCGATTTGCAAGTACGGCTTATGATCCGTAACGAGTTCTTTTAAAATTTCTTCAACGCTTGTCAATAATCCTCCTGGATTGCCCCGAACATCGAGAACAAGTCCTTTGATGTGTTCTTTCTCTAACTGCTTTAATTTCTTTTTAAAGTCTTTTCCCGTTTCTTCCGAAAAAGAGGTAATTTCGATATATCCTATTCGTTTTCCATGTTCTTTCTTGATTTTTCCATTCACCGTTTGAATCGGTATTTCGCCCCTTTTCACTTTAAATGTCAACGGTTTTGCCGCCCCATCTCTTCTCACTTCCAACGTGACGGATGTTCCCTTTTTTCCGCGGATTTTTTCAGTCGCCTTATATAAATCCAACCCCTCTACGTTTTTGCCATTGACTTTAATAATCTGATCGTTCGGCTTTAAACCTGCCTTTTCCGCCGGTGAATCTTTCAAGGGCGAAACGATGAATACTTTTCCGTTTCTAACGGTGATCTCAGCCCCGATCCCTTCAAAAGCAGAGTCCAAAGAATCATTAAACTGGTGAGCGGTTTCAGCATCCATATAAACGGAATAAGGGTCTTTCAAAGCAGCCAGCATTCCGGAAATGGCCCCTTCCACCAGCTGACCGCTGTTCACCTTCTTCACGTATTTTTTTGAAATCAATTCATACGCCACTTCCACTTTATGGAGTTCATCCGGAAGTTTGTAAGACGCCTCGCCTGTTTGGCCAGGCTCCCGGCTTTCTTGCGGCGCCCTCTGATCCCAAATTTTCAATCCTGCATAAGTGCTCCCTGCACCCGTTAAAAAAGAGCACGACACAAGAAGAGCAGCCCATTTTCTCTTCATCACTCATACATCCTCCTGTCCAAAAGCCTTCTCCTCTTTTTGAGGTTCGAGCTAGCCTGACGTTCGTGTCATTATCTATATTCACGGAAAGGACAAGTTATGAAGAGAAAGGTTCGGCTGCCAGAAAACATTTTTATATGGAAACTCCGGATATAACAGCCCCTAAGCACGCATTCCTTGGTTCAAGCGCCAGTTCATTTAACACTTCAAAGCTTCGCAGGATTGTTTCCTTTTGATGCCATTGCTCTATCGTTTCCCTTGTGGCGGCGATATCATAATAATAGACTGAAGCGGTCTTGCCTGTATGTTTTATTTCGACATTTGGCTCAGATAGAGGTTGTTCCGTCAATACAACCCATTCCGTTTCAGCAGTATTGGAAGAGGCATGGGAAAAACAAGGTTTTTTCCCTACTGAAGTTTGTTTGAGAACATGGATTAAATCTTCTACCATGGCGCTTGCAGTTGGATACTTTCCGGCACCGGGGCCTTGAATGGTCACTCTGCCAATTAAGCTTCCTTGGAAGGAAACAGCATTCTCCACTCCTTCTACACCGTAAAATGGATGCGTCGACGGTACAAAGACAGGCTTGACAAAACCTTTCAAATGGCTTCCTTCTTTTTTTATATCCGCTACATGCTTTACGCGACATTGCAGTTGATCGGCAATTTCAATAACTTCGCTTGTGATATGAGTAATTCCTTGTTTTTCAATCGTTTCCCATTCCGGCTGAATTCCCCAGCCAACGTTGCTTAATATCAACAGCTTATAAAAAGCATCGGTCCCTTCGATGTCATTGGCCGGATCCGCCTCGGCATAACCTCTTGCTTGAGCGTCTTTTAACGCTTCATGAAAACTGATTTTCTTTTCTCTCATTTCCGATAAAATAAAATTGGAAGTTCCATTTAATATTCCTTGTATTTCTTCCACTTCATTGACCCTTAACAGCGCAAGCGTTTGAAGAATCGGGGTTCCACCGGCAGTCGTCGCTTCAAAACCTATTTGAACGCCGTTTTCTTTTGCTTTCTTTAACAGTTCCTGACCGTGGCGGGCAAACATGACTTTATTGGCAGTGATAACGTGGATACCTTTTTCTATTGTCATTGATAAATAAGTATGGCCCGGCTCTTCTCCCACTATAGCTTCAAATATCACTTGCAAGCCCGGAATCGCCAAAATGTCTTCAAATTGGGTCGTAACGATCACAGACTCATCTACATCCCGTTCTTTTTCCGGATGTTGAATCAAGATTCCCGCAACTTCCACTTCTTTCCCAAGCAGCTGTTTCAGCCGACTTTGATGGGATTGAATCGATTGATAAACTCCTTGTCCCACTGTACCAAAACCCAAAATGGCTGCTTTAATTTTCTCTGTCATGTTTGCTCCTCCTTCACATCAATCTAGAATGCTTTTTATTGCAACCCCTTGTTGATACTCCTCGATACAAACAAAACGGCTCTAAATGAAAAACGTCCTCTTCTTAAGAAGAGGACGTTGATGGACTCCTCCTCTTATCTTTCAGATCTATATACAAGATCTGTAGGACTTAGCACCTTTTCAAGCAGTACTGCTTGAAGGTTGCCGGGCTTCATTGGGCCTAATCCCTCCGCCGCTCTTGATAAGAGTGAAATATTCATTATTTACAGTTTGTTGTGAATAAATAAAAAAAAGAAACTTTTGAACAAATTATAGTGAATCTATGGACTAAAGTCAATGCCCTTTTCAATGATCCACATGGTTGTGCTTGTCCATGTTCGATACGGAACAGTGCCGGACCATCGACCTTGCGAACTTAGAACGGTCGCACATTCGCGCTGCAAAAGTTTTGATTTATTGTATTTCTTTTACGAACAAAAATTCGTCCCGTATCGGTATATGGTTCTCGGGATTCATAAGGGGGATTTCAGGCTTTTTCTTTCTCGCGATATTCACGGCATTCGGGATGACCTTTACACATTGATATCCTCTTTTTTGATAAAATCGGATAGCCCTCAAATTATCATTAGTCGTAATCAGTTTCATTTTCTTACAATTTTGTTCTTTAGCAAAAAATTCAACACGATTCAGCAAAGAAGTTCCAATGCCTTTATTTTCTTCCATACTATCCAACGATATAATTTCGCATTCATCTTTTGAAATGTAAAAAGTAATGAATCCATTGATTTCTCCTTTTAAGTTTAGAGAGACAAATCCATCCAATTCCAAGCAATCGTATGTACCGCTTGATGTCACCATTTCTGTGCTTCCCCATTGCTCTTTAAAAAATTTTAAAATGAACTCCTTCCTTACATCTTTTATTGGTTTTATCATTCATCATTCTCCTCTCCTTTGCAGTGGTTCAATGGCTATGCATTGATCGTCAAGCATTGTGCCACTCATTTCTTCCATTGAGGAAAAAGCGAGCCTATATGCAAGTTTCTTGGTGTAAAAGTCCAGTTTGGGTTATTTGTTTGAAAAGTGTTTAATGGAAAAGGGAAGACCTAATTTACTAAATAAAAGGAGTGTGACGGGTTATCTTTACTATTTGAATGGAGAAGAACCGCCTTCACTTTCATTGTAAAAGATTTTTTTGTTGCATACACACTTCATTTTGAAGATTATCAGTATTTCGAATTCCATTCGTTCGGCGATCATGTTCGCCATGATGATGAGGATTTATCAGGCCGATAGAAAGAAAAGCAGGCCCTTAAATATGTTTAAAAATGAGATCATGATAAGGCCGACATACAAACAACAGGCTGATTCAGAGAGAATGCCTCTAAAAATCAGCCCGTATAATGAAATTCAATGTTCAACCTTTTTCCAGACTTCGCGTTAAAACGCTACTGCCGGGATAGTAAGAAAGCAAGGCAATGTTTGAACACATTTAATTTTGATAACCGATTTTGTCGAAACTTTTTCCAAATGTCAAACATACTTCTTCGCAATAAGCACCTTACTAGTAACCGAAACCAACGAAAGCCGTACCAACAATAATCAACAAAATAAACAACACAACAATCAACGCAAAGCCACCTGCATAAGCTCCGCCCATCATAACACCTCCATTTGTGAGTACAGAATAACATATTCCAATTGCCCCTCAGATGCCCGGGCTCGTGTAGCTGTCCATCGATTTTTTTCAAAATGAAAAAGAGAGCCTGACATGTGTCAAGCTCTTCCATACCTTAAAAATTAATATATTTCCGTGGATTAACAGCATATCTTTTATCCGGAGTCCATGGCCCTTCATGAATTTCAAAATGAAGATGCTGGCCGGTTGATTGTCCCGTGCTTCCCATATAACCGATCACTTGTCCTTTCGAAACGTGTCCCGATTGGACGAGACGCGCGGACATATGGGCATAAACCGTCGTAAATACTTTTCCATTAATGGAATGTGAAATAAAAATACAGTTTCCATAAGAAGTAGAATAATAGGAGCGAATCACTTCTCCTGATGCGGCAGCCACTATTGGAACGTTGGAGCCGCTGTTCGCGATATCGATTCCTTCATGGAATTCAGAACCTCTAGCGCCAAACTCAGAAGAAATCACCCCGGCTGCCGGCCGAGTAAAGGCCCCAGACGAAACTTCAGGCATCGGACCTTGGCTGGCGGACTGAACGGAATGTTCATTGCCAGTTGGCTGTGGTGCTTGTGCGGCCTCTTTTTTTCGGTTTTTCTCGCTTTGAATCGCTTGTTGAATAGCCGACTGTTGAGATGCCAGCAATTCTTGTTCTTCTTGAAGGCTTAATTTATCGTTTTCAACGTCTTTCTGCTCTTTTGCCAACTGCTTCATCAACGAGTCTTTTTCCGTTCGTTTGGCATTTAAACGTGCCGTTAAATCTTTTAAATCCTGCACCATTCCTGTTAAACGGTCCAACTCTTTTTCTACTTCTTTGCGATTATTCTCTAGCTTTTCTTCATCTTTTTTTTGCTCATCCAAAATCGTTTTATCAGCGTTTACAAGAGCTGTCACCGCTGTGGCGCGGTCGATAAAATCACTAAAACTTTCAGCACCAAGCAGCACGTCTATGTAGCTAGCGCTTCCCCCGCTTTGCTGAAGTGCACGTGCCCGTTCCTTAAGCACTTCGTTCCGTTCCTGAATACGCTTTTGAATTACTTTAATTTCTTTTTTCAGATTTTCGATTTTTTCGTTTGTCTCTTTCATTTGTTTTTGTTTCTCAGCAATTTTTAATTCGGCATCTTGAGCAGCCATATCGATCGCTTTTATTTCTTTCGCCAACTTGCTTTGCTGGTCTTTTAGCTCGTTTAGTTTTTGGTCTTTTTCTTGAAGATGATGCTTGAGGTCCGCCTTTTTTTGTTCGATTTGTGTATTTTTCGATTCCAAATCTGAAATTTTGGAAGCAAAAGCGGCTTTTGTGAAGCCAAAATTGCTTCCAAGCCCTAAAGAAGCAGCCAAAGCGGCTGAAAGAACGACTCTCTTTTTCACCATAAATCCCCTTTCCCTATCATTTTTTAACGTTACAAGTATGTAGATCTAAAAAACTTTAAATTTTCAAGAAGCGGCGAACAGACAAGAAGCTTCCCCACATTCCGATAAAAACGCCGACCAATAAAATAATGGCGCTTACTTGGAACACAAAAGGCGTATAGGAAAGAATTTGGATAAAATGATCATGCACATGCGTTTGAAAATATTGATAGATTACTTTATAGACGACCGCCACAAATGCGATTGGAATGACAGAACCTAAAATTCCGATCCAAAGCCCTTCCAGTAAAAAAGGCCAGCGAATAAACGAATTGGTGGCTCCAACGAGTCTCATAATTTCAATTTCTTTTCGTCTTGAAAAGATGTTCATTTTAATCGTGTTCGAAATTAAAAACATGGCGGTGAACAATAATCCGATCAGAAGCACAAGGCTGACATTCCTTGCCGTTTCAAGCACCCGAAACAATTTTTTGATTTTCTTTTCTCCGTAGACCACTTTTTCCGTATGATCGAAATGACTGATTTTCTCAGCCACTTTTGACGTATCTTTCGGATTTTTCGTTTTGACGATGAACACATCGTAAAGAGGATTATCTTGTTTAAAAAGTTTAAATTCGTCTCCCATGTCTTTAATCAAATTTTGCAATTCTTGTTCTTTTGAGGAAAACTGGACGGATTTCACTTGGGGCATCGATTCAATTTGTTCTTTGAGCTCTTGTTCGTCTTGCTTATTGGCGTTAAGAGCAATATGCACCCTGATTTCGACGTCTTTTTCCATATCCGTGGCTGCTTTGTTCATATTAAATAAAATGATCAGAAACACTCCGACCATCAATAAAGTGACGGTCACTGCCGAAACGGATGCGAACGTCATCCAGCCGTTGCGGCCGAGGCTCTTAAAACTTTCTCGAAAGTGGCGACGCACTGTTCTAGCTTTCATATCCGTACTCACCTCGCTGCTCGTCACGTACAATCCGCCCGTTATCAATAGCAATCACCCGATGGCGGTTTGTATTGACAATTTCTTTGTTGTGAGTCGCCATGACAATCGTCGTGCCTGTTCGGTTGATTTTTTCAAAAAGATTGATAATGTCCCAAGATGTCTCAGGGTCTAAATTTCCGGTTGGTTCATCCGCGATCACCACTTTCGGACGATTCACAATCGAGCGCGCAATCGAAACACGCTGCTGTTCCCCGCCTGAAAGCTCATCGGGAAACATTCTCGCTTTATGCTTTAAGCCGACCAATTGCAGTACTTCCATGACTCTTTTTCTAATTTTTTCCGGTTCTTCTTCAATCACTTCCAACGCAAAGGCGACATTTTCATAAACAGTCAGCGTCGGCAGCAGTTTAAAATCTTGGAATACAACTCCAATATTTCTCCTCAAAAACGGAACTTTGCTGTTTTTCAAGGTAGAAACGGTGGTCCCATTGACAATCACGGTGCCTTTTGTCGGTTTTTCTTCCCTATAAATCAGCTTGATAAAAGTGGACTTGCCTGCACCGCTCGGGCCAACGATGTAAACGAATTCTCCTTTACCAATCCTTACATTAAAACCATTGGCCGCCACTACGCCGTTCGGATATTGCTTAAAAACATCCTTCATTTCTATCATTTTAAAACCACCTAAGTCTTTTATTTCTTGTCGAATTTATGACTCTAACCCATTTTTTTAGGGAAAAATCGCAAAATCTAGCGAATTTTCAACTCAAAACTCATTATAGCATTGAATATCTTTCACTCATTGAAAATTTATGTTACATTTTGATTTCAGAATGTAAAAATAGTAGAGAAGTCCGCAACCGGCTCATGACGATATACGAAAGAATACAATCCTTTTTTCGATCGAGTAGGAGGGGGTGATTAACCCCCGTCCTCTCACACCACCGTACGTACGGTTCCGTATACGGCGGTTCAATCAAGATAAATGACGCAAGTCTTTATAACTTCCGTGAATAGCTGTTCTCTTTATGCCAGTGGTCACTCCACCCTCCAAGAGGTCCCCCACGGGATTCACCGTTTCCTTCCTCAAGTGAGGTACTACGTTTTCTGTGTTCAACATGACACACTGAATGCAAAGGGCTATTCTCTCTTAATTGTTCAGTCCTTCCGAATTGTTCTAGACCAATTCGTACTATGACCTCTGCTGACTTCTGATGGCTCAGCTACTTATCACTAAGTAGGTTATGAAGGGTACTTCACGTATCCATCAGACCTCCCCGGGTAAGAGTGTAATCTTTCCTTCCATCCATCTGCTTCATTTACTCTGTATCACCTTCGGCAGAAAGGGCTTTGTTTTGTTGTGCAAACTCACCCAGTGATACCTAGCCTCCTATGAAGTTCGTGTTCCTCAGATCGGAAGTTTGCCGCCCGCTTCCTTCAGATTCCGCGTCACCACGGACACCCTTGCGTTAAGCTAACTGCTACTTCTGCCTTCGCAGCTCGGGACTTTCACCCTATAGATTACACCCATGCCGGGCGCACACAGAAAAAAAGCTGAGCGCTTCCATCGCACTCAGCTTTTTTCTTTTCATCCCTTTTTCCATTTGATTTTCTAGAAACAACATTGTTAAGCGTTTTATTATTTTTTATTGGCCAGCCATTCTGCCATTTTTTCGGCGTCCTTTCCTTGTACAACTTTTGGAGGCATTTGTCCACGGCCATTTTTCAGAATATTTAAGATTTCCTCTTTGCTGTATTTAGAACCAACTTTTTGCAAAGAAGGACCGACACCGCCTTTTAAATTTTCCCCATGGCAGCTAATGCACTTATTGTTGTAGATCTGTTGCGGGTCATCTCCTTTACTAGCCGATTCTTTTGCATTATCGCCATTGCCTCCACCACAAGCGGCAAGTAGAATCGATGTTCCAAGTATAAGCCCCATCAACTTTTTCATTTTTATCCTCCCTTGTGATCAGAATAGAACTCCTAAAAAATTATACCAATTTTATTTCACTTTGGAACTGTTCCACATCTCTTCCATTTCCCGATGACATCATAAACATGCAGCCAGGACATTCCTTTCCGTAAATGGTTTCTATTTCGTGAATTTCCGTTTGAATCTGATCCAAACCGATTATCTATTATTTATTATGAGCGTAATAAATGAAAAAAATCTTCCTATATAGGGAAGCAAATTTTAAAAAGAAAAGGTCTGTTTCTAAAGTCAATAAAATGCCCAGGAGCACCCCTTTCTTCATGTAAAACCTTATTTCGGGTAATTATGGATGATCGCGAAATTCACTCGCTTTCCGCGGGCTCTCCGTTCCTTTACCATTTCAAATAATTCGTATTTAAGAAAAAACATTAAAAAGGCTCCCGAAAACTATGTTATCGGGAGCCTTGATTTCCTGCAGTGAAAATCTTATTTTCCAACGAAATTTGGTTTTCTCTTCTCTACAAATGCCGCTACTCCTTCTTTAAAGTCTTCCGTTGTCCGAAGCAAACCATATGCTTTTCCTTCCAATTCAATACCTGCGCTAAGAGGCGTTTCATCTGCTGCATTCAGTACTTGCTTACATACTTTTAATGCAAGCGGCGAAAACTTTAACAGTTCCTCAACCAGTGCGTCCACTTCTTTTTCCAAATCTGCTTTCGGGACTACTTTCGTGATCAGTCCCCATTGATAACCCTCATCAGCCGGTATCCTTCTAGCTCTCATGATCATAAGCGACGTAATTTCTTCGCGTTCCAATAGTTCAAGGGCTTCTTTTTCATCAAAGTCAGTTAATACGACATATTTGCCATTTAAAAACATGATGGATAAAAGGGATCTCATTCCCATCGTATGATAAAGCGGCATTGTGCCTAACGTACTTTTTTCTAAAGCATCTTCCGCGATATAGCGGTTTTTGGCCGCAACGACCGCTACCGGCTCGCCAACATACCGCACTTTATCAATAGCCATTGGATAGTATTGAACTGGCGCTGTCACTCCGACACTGAATGGATTTAATAAAGGCTCAATATCCTTCCCAGTCACAACTCCTTTTACCCCCGGAATTTCCAGCGCTTCTGAATAATCGATAGAAACGATTTTAGCATGAGGGTAAGGACTTCTTAATATCGCCACATGAGCGGTATTAGGCGGCGTCCCGATATCATCGATGTATTTTCCCTGCCCTGTCAGCAGTCTGGCATCTTCTATACGAGTTACTTTTTTACCAATCAATTGACTCATTTTACCTTACCTCCTTCCGAAGAAGTTCCTCATAATCTTCCGGTGTATCAACATCCTCAGGATATGGTTTATCCAACCTAGCCAAACGAATCTGGTTGGCAAACTTCTTTAAGATGGATCTGGCCCCTTCATCCCCTGTTATATGGAAAAGATACGGAAACATCGAATGGTCAAACAGAACGGGATGCCCTCTTTTGGACTGATATTGCGCTTGAACAATAGGGGCTTCATTCGATACATAACATCGAATGACTTCATTAATATCGTCCGCTGTTACAAGCGGCTGATCACCGAGCAGCACGACGGCAGCATCCGTCGTAGAAGGCAGATTTGTCACCCCTGCTTTTAGCGATGTAGACATTCCTTTACCCGCCTCATCATTCAACACTAGTTTGTTTACAGACGAACTCCGTACTTCCTGTTGAAGCCCGGCTATGTCGGGATTCACGACGACAATGACGCCGTTTAAGCAGGAATTGGTGCTGGCATCCAAAACATGCCGGATCATGGATTTCCCTTTATATGGAAGAAGCAGCTTAGGTTTTCCCATCCTCTTTGAAAAACCTGAAGCTAAAATAATTCCCCAAATGTTTTTTCTCTTCTTCTGTAAAATCGGCAGACGCCTCCTTCACACAGATTGCCTCATATCCGCTAATTGCGATAGCTTCTGTCCGGAGCCACCTCTATATACGATCGTAATTTCGGCCAATATGCTCAATGCGATTTCTTCCGGTGTTTTGGCCCCGATGTCCAATCCTATCGGGCTGTGAAGGAGATGGACTTTGTCATTATTCACAAGGATGTCGCTGGCCGCAATCAATTGATCCGTCCTTTTTCTCGGTCCCAACAGTCCGATATAGGCAGCATCCGAATTTAAAATCTCTTCTAAAATTTCCTTATCGTGCAGGAAGTTATGTGTCATGATAACGACATAGGAGTTTTGGTGAAGAGAAACTTTTGGTACGCTTCCGGAAGGATATAAGCAAAGATCATCCGCATCCGGAAAATGATCTTTGCTGCAATAGGATGGGCGATAATCGAGTACGGTCACCTTCCATTTCAAATTTTTCGCCATCTTGACGAGTGGTATTGCATCAGGACCTGCACCGAAAACGATTAGATGAGGAGGTGGACTTACCGATTCATAGTACACGTATAAATTTTGTTCGCCGCCTAGGTGAACCAATTCATTTTTTAAATTTTTTTTCCTTTTCTTATAATCATCTGCAATATCTTGAACAGAAATCGTTGAACCTCTCTTGGTGTCAACAGCATCGATTATCCACGTTTTTCCTTGCAGTGATTCATCATTCGCTTCTACGACGGTAATGGCATGCAACGGTTTCTTTAAGGAATCTGAAAAATATCGTTCGATCAAGGCTGCCTTTTCAGGCTGCTTTGCAGGAAGATAGGGCTCTAATAAAATATTGATTTTTCCATTGCATCCAACGCCAAGCCCCCAGACAATATCTTCATCTCCGTAAAAATTATAATGAAGGACAGTCGGCTTCTCATTCTCAAGAACTTTGAAGGCGTGTTCCATAATGTCGGATTCAACACATCCCCCACTTAAAATCCCCGTTAAATGTCGATCTTCTGAAATGAAACATTTGGTGCCGGCCTTTTGATAAGTCGAACCCTCCGTTGAAATAATGGTTCCTATGACACCCGAGAGCCCTTTCTTTTTGCAGCGTTCTAATTCTTTTTGGATCGCAATCATGGATTCACCCCCTGTTCTTGAAAATAAAATTGATCCCGATATTCACTTGGCGTTTTCCCTACTAATTTTTTGAAAGTGGTAGCAAAATAGCTGGGATTCGAAAACCCTGTATTATTCGCTATCACCTCAATCGGTAAACAGGAAATTCTGAGCAAACTTTTGGCTTTCTCCACTCTAACAAATGATAGATACTCCACAAACGTCATGCCAACTTCTTCTTTAAACAATCGGCTGAAATAGGATGGGCTCAAATATACTTGATCTGCTACTTGTTTTAGTGTAAGAGAATAGCCATAATTCATCTGAATAAATTGAATCGCGCTTTCAATCGGGTTTTTTAAGTCTGAAGAAAAATGACTGTTCCCTTTGATCGTTTGATGAAGCTCTTGGTTAAGTCCCAGAGGCAAAACCCGTTCTAACGCTTGATACAAATCATTTTTGGAAAGCGGTTTCAATAAATAGGCTGAAAATCCGGAATTAATAGCCTCTTGTACAAGTTCAAACATTTTTAAATGCGACACGATAATAACGGGCAAATCTGAATATAATTGTAATGCCGATCTTCCAAATTTTAATCCATCCATATCGGGCAGCGAAATATCTAAAATTAACGTGCTCGGACGGCTTTGTTTTAAAAGAACTAACCCTCTTTGAGCTGTATTGGCCTCGAAAATGGTCAGAAAACGAAATTTACTTTTCTCGATGTACTTTCTAATTTCTTTTCTCGAATGTTTGTCGTTATCGACAATTAAGACTTCAGCCAATTATTACCCTCCCTGTTCATATGATAGTTAAAATGATCGTTCAATGGTTTTAAAATTTCACTTTCTTGCTTTTGAATTTTTATACTTTGGAATTTTCTGAATAATAATACGGGAAAATTAGGAATCTGCCATTCTTTCAATAAAAATCATATAAACACTTTCAAAATACAATCTCATTTAAGAAACTCCAAAAAATTCGAAGAAAGAACTGCAGCGGCCTTCCTTTAAAATAACGGAAAAAATTTTCGTCGAACGACTCAATCGTTCCGTGTTTAGCTCGTGAGCGGGGCTGTTCATCAATGAAGATTTCCAAATTCTAGCGGAGGGGTCGACTTCCATCAAAATGAGAGCGCTTGTTAAGCGGATCTTGCATGGATATTTCCATTTTACTAAGAAACCATTCTCTTTTAAAGTCAAAAAAAGCTGACTCTAAACCAACGCGATTCGTTCGTTTAGAGTCAGCCCCAACTGTGTTCTGTTTCCTTTCATCTACTCCGTCAGCTCAGACATCCGCTGAAGTCTGAGTATAAAGGATCCCAGATGAAAAACATTATTTCAGCCGTGAACGGAGATAGGCATCGATAAACATATCAATTTCTCCGTCCATTACCGCTTGTACATTTCCGGTTTCTGTATTGGTACGATGGTCTTTCACCATGGAGTACGGATGAAATACGTAGGAACGTATTTGGCTTCCCCAGCCAATTTCCTTTTGTTCGCCGCGGATTTCTGCCAATTCTTTTTCCTGCTCTTCCAATTTTTTTTGGTATAATTTCGCTTTCAACATGTTCATCGCCCGTTCGCGGTTTTGAATTTGCGAACGTTCTGATTGGCACGTCACAACAATACCAGTCGGCAAGTGGGTAATTCTGACCGCGGAATCGGTTGTGTTGACGTGTTGTCCGCCTGCACCGCTTGAGCGATAAGTGTCGATTTTCAAATCTTCATTGCGAATTTCAATTTCAACTTCCTCATTAAATTCCGGCATCACATCGCAAGAAACAAAAGAAGTGTGGCGCCGTCCGGATGAATCAAATGGAGAAATGCGTACAAGGCGGTGGACTCCTTTTTCAGCCTTTAAGTAGCCGTAAGCATTATGCCCCTTAATTAACAAGGTGACACTTTTAATGCCCGCTTCATCTCCAGGCAGATAATCGAGAGTCTCGACTTTATATCCCTTCTTTTCCGCCCATCTTGTATACATGCGAAGAAGCATGGAACCCCAGTCTTGCGACTCTGTTCCTCCAGCACCGGGATGCAGTTCCAGTATCGCATTATTTTTATCGTACGGTTCGCTTAACAACAGCTCCAATTCATAACGATTCAGCCGTTTTGTGAAGTCTTCCAGCTCTGATTCTAATTCTGCTTTCAATTCCGTATCGTTTTCTTCTTTTACAAGCTCATAGGTTAAATCCAGATTTTCTTGCGTCTCTAAAAGATCTTTATACTCGTTCACAAGATCTTTTAATCCATTGGCTTCATTGATGATGGCCTGGGCTTTTTGCTGGTCGTTCCAAAAATCAGGCTGCATCATAATGTCATCCAATTCCGCAATGCGCGCTTCTTTATTTTCTAAGTCAAAGAGACCCCCTAAAATCCGCTAATCTCTTAGCTGTTTTATCCAATTCATTTCGAATTTCAAAAAGTTCCATTCCTTCTCACCTCATCGTTTAATCTCGTAGCTATTTTGTATTTTACCTTCGCCCTAATTTACCGGGCAAGAGAGAACCCCTTCTCTTATCTCATCAGAAAAGAAAAGGGGGCAAAAGAATCACTGCCGGCCAAACGTTTATCCTGCCGTCTTACCATGGCAGTTTTTATATTTTTTGCCGCTTCCGCATGGACACGGGTCGTTGCGGCCGATATTGACTTTTTTGCGGAATGGCTGCCGCTTTACTTTTTCACCGTCTTCTTTCGGATTGACCGCTTGTCCTTTCGCCACTTCTTGGCGTTCCAAATTGCTGTGGATTTCCGCTTTCATAATATATTTTGCCGTTTCTTCCTCAATCGCTTCAATCATAAGCTCAAACATCTGATAACCTTCATTTTGATACTCGCGAAGCGGATCAATTTGCCCGTAAGCACGCAAATGGATGCCTTCCCTGAGCTGTTCCATAGCATCAATATGGTCAATCCATTTAGAGTCGACAGCGCGCAGAAGAATGACTTTTTCAAATTCGCGCATCTGTTCTTTCGACAAGCTTTCTTCTTTTTCATCGTAGCGTTTTTGCACTTTCGAAAAAATCAGATCCACCATCTCGTCCGGCTCTTTTCCGAGCAAGTCTTCTACTGTGACGTCTCCTTCCGGAAGAAGATTGGCATTGACATAATCGACGATTCCTTGCAAATTCCATTGTTCCTCGTCTTCTGCAGTAGAAGCATGGGATTGAACGACTCTTTCAAGAACGGAGTGAATCATATTCTCAATAATAGAACGTAAATTGTCCGATTCCAATACTTCATCGCGCTGTTTATAAATGATTTCCCGTTGTTGACGCAGGACATCATCGTACTCCAACAACCGCTTTCTGGCATCAAAGTTATTGCCTTCCACACGTTTTTGCGCAGATTCGACCGCTCTCGTGACCATTTTGCTTTGAATCGGCTGGGAATCGTCCATACCAAGACGCGACATCATATTTTTTAGATTATCTGAGCCGAAACGCCTCATTAACTCATCTTCCATCGATAAATAAAACTGGGTAACCCCCGGATCGCCTTGACGACCTGAACGTCCGCGGAGCTGATTGTCGATCCGGCGAGACTCATGGCGTTCTGTCCCGATCACGGCAAGTCCGCCTAATTCGCTTACCCCTTCGCCCAGCTTAATATCGGTTCCGCGTCCGGCCATGTTCGTTGCGATGGTGACAGCCCCTTTTTCACCCGCATGGGCAATGATTTCCGCTTCACGCTGATGGTTTTTGGCGTTCAATACGTTGTGGCGGACACCTTTTTTTGTCAGCATCTTCGACAACAATTCAGATGTTTCAATGGCCACTGTCCCTACAAGCACAGGCTGCCCTGTCATATGGCGCTGATAAATATCTTCCACTACTGCGCGAAATTTTCCTTCCATCGTTGCGTAAATCAAATCAGGGCGATCTTCACGGATGACAGGCTTATTCGTAGGAATGACAATGACTCTCATATTGTATATATTTCGGAATTCTTCTTCCTCCGTTTTTGCTGTTCCTGTCATCCCTGCCAATTTCGCGTACATCCGGAAATAGTTTTGGAATGTGATCGTAGCCAACGTCATGCTTTCGTTTTGAATTTTTAATCCTTCTTTTGCCTCGATGGCTTGATGGAGCCCATCGCTGTAGCGGCGTCCTTTCATCAAACGCCCTGTAAATTGGTCGACAATGACGATTTCGCCGTCTTGAACGACGTAATCGACGTCACGGTGCATGCTTACATGAGCTTTCAAAGCTTGGCTGATATGGTGGTTTAGCGTGACGTGTTTTAAATCAAACAAGTTATCGATTCCAAAGTATTTTTCCGCTTTGTTGATGCCTTCTTCTGTCAGCAGCACGGCTTTTGTTTTTTCATCGTACGTATAATCTTCATCGCGTTTTAAAGTTTTGACAAACGCATTAGCTTGGATATAAAGCTGAGTGGATTTTTCCGCTTGTCCGGAAATGATTAACGGAGTGCGGGCTTCATCGATCAAAATCGAGTCTACTTCATCGATGACAGCGTAGTAAAGAGGGCGCTGAACTTTATCTTCTTTATACAAAACCATGTTATCTCGCAAATAATCAAATCCAAATTCGTTGTTCGTTCCGTACGTGATATCTGCTTGGTAGGCTTCTTTTTTTTCCTCTTTTGACATGCTGTTTAAGTTAAGCCCTACGGTCAGTCCAAGAAATTCATAAAGCTTGCCCATTTCCGTGGCGTCGCGGGAAGCCAAATATTCGTTTACCGTCACTACGTGAACGCCTTTTCCGGCGAGAGCATTTAAATAAACCGGCATAGTGGCGGTCAACGTTTTTCCTTCCCCTGTTTTCATTTCCGCAATATTGCCTTCGTGAAGGGCAATGCCACCCATGAGCTGCACTTTGTAAGGATACAGGCCGAGAACTCGGCGTGCTCCTTCCCGTACAACGGCAAAAGCCTCTATTAATAAGTCATCTAACGATTCTCCGTTTTGATGACGCTGTTTAAATTCTTCTGTTTTGGCACGAAGTTGATCGTCAGAGAGCTTTTCCATTTCAGAACTAAGTGCGTCAATTTGGTCAGCCATCTTTTTCAGACGTTTGACCTCTCGCTTGTTGGCATCAAACAGTTTATTTAGTAATCCCATTCATTGTACTCTCCTTTATTAGCTTTCAAAACTCTCTTCTGACTAAAATATGTGGTCAACACTTGGAAAGGAAGAAATTGAACAAAATTGTTTAGCATGTAATAGACCACTTATAAACACAGATCATTGCACTTTTTCACTATTTTATAATACCACTGTCGCTATACAGAGACAACTTTTGTAAACGGCGTCCGATATGGTGGAAATAAACCTTCTTTGTGTGAATGATGAGAACATTGCCGATGATTTTTCCAAAAACAAAGAGCCGGACTTCCTCCGAAAGCACAATGTCTATCGACGATGTACTTTAACTTTAACAAATCGGAGCAGCCCGGCCCTATCATCAGCCTCTTATGATC
Organism: Bacillus sp. FSL W8-0223; assembly: GCF_038006805.1. Taxonomy (NCBI): domain Bacteria; kingdom Bacillati; phylum Bacillota; class Bacilli; order Caryophanales; family Bacillaceae; genus Bacillus; species Bacillus sp. FSL W8-0223. The sequence goes on along the minus strand of NZ_JBBOVX010000001.1, from coordinate 467,037 downwards.
AATTGTTAATTCGTTTCAATTAAACCGTATTTGCCGTCTTTTCGACGGTATACAATATTGGTTGCATTTGTTTCAGCATCTGTATAAATAAAGAAGTTATGACCAAGCAGATTCATTTGTAAAATCGCTTCCTCACTGTCCATCGGCTTTAAGCTAAATTGTTTTGTCCGGACAATAGTAATGTCGTTTTCTTCTTCAGCATTTGACTGTCCGCTTTCATTGACAGTGAAAAGCTCTTTTGTACTGCCTTGTTCTCTCAGTTTTCGATTAACTTTCGTCTTATGTTTACGAATCTGACGTTCAAGCTTGTCGACAATTAAATCGATTGCTGCATACATATCTTGATTGCGTTCTTCTGCCCTGAGCACAAGATTTGGAAGAGGAATGGTAACCTCCACCTTCGCCATTTTATCTGGATAAACTTTCAAATTTACATGGACGTTTGCATCAGGAGTTTCATTAAAATAGCGTTCTAATCTTCCGATTTTTTTTTCGGCATATTCACGGATTGCCGGCGTTACTTCAATATTTTCGCCTCGAATGTTGTAGTTCATCATGCAAACTCCTCCTTTTATGCAAGAAGCTAAAAGCTATATGTATATATTTCGTTTTCTCCCCTTTCATTCCTGCCTAATCTTCGAAAAAACTGTGTCTATTTTTTGTCGAATAATTCACATTTATTGTTCTAATTCCTTCTACAGATTATGCAGTTCTCTTTCTTTTCGACAAGGAGTAGAACTTCACTTTCGATCATGAAAGAAGAAGCCTACCAGCAGGCAAGCTTCTTTTAATGGACTATATACGGTTTGAAAGTGTTTTGAATTTCACGAAGCCAACGGACAAAAGCAGGGTACAATACATATTCCAAAATCCGTTCTTGTTCGGACAAAACGTTCTCATTTTTTAAAAAGTCTTTCATATGATCTTCCAAAATTTGAAAACTGACAACGGCCTCCAGAGCTTTTTGATCTTCTTTTAAAAACTCAGAAACGGTTAAATGGGCAAAATGAATTTCATGAAAAGCATGAATCACGTCTTTCAGTATTTTTTGAACGGAGTTGGAGTTTTGTCCTTGAAGAAAATGGGAAACAATCCAAACCAACCCCTCATCAATCGTTTCCAAAAGCTGAAGATAGTCTCGCAGCAACTGAAATTGATTTTCTGTCAAATTCACTTTTGGCAATCTTTCCACCTATTTTCTTCTATCATAAAACACGCCATCCGTCTGCAAAGACGCATACGGATTCAAGTACTTTCTCATGTTTTGCTTCTTGTTGTGAATTCCATGAATGCTTTGTTTAATCTCTGCTTGAATTCCCTTTAATGCTTGTTGAATCACATCATTCCATTTCATGATGGTTTGGCCAAGTTTCTCTTCCTCTGCAGTAAATGGCGGCTTAAGGCTTTTTAAGACCTGCTCCCGCTCATCGAGCAAATCAAGCAATCTCTTAATCCATTCATCTCGATCTGCCACTGCCGGCTTTGCTTGAACGTGGTGAAACAATTGCTGCGTAATGTGAAAACAGGTCCGCATGTCTCCCATTACACTCGACCGCCTGTCCCATACTGCTGTTTCCGTTGTTCTTGAATCGCCTGCTTCCACGTATCACGCAGTTCCGTAATGAATTCCATCACCTCATCTAAAATCTCGAGATCATTTTTCACATTTGCTTCAATGAGACGGCGATTCATATAGTCATATACAGCCATTAAATTTTTGGACAGCTCTACATCCATATTTAAAGTGACCATCAATTCACGAATGATATTTTGCGCTTTTTGAATATAGGTATTTTTCTTCTCAAAATTTTTGTCTTCGATAGCTTTCTTTGCCTGAAGCAAAAATTTCAGACAGCCATTATAAAGCATTAACGTCAACTCGCCAGGCGATGCAGTAGAAACAGCGTTTTTTTCGTATGCTTGGTATGGATTATTGATTGCCATGTCCGTATCTCTCCTTTAGTAAGCTGTTAGTTTCCATCCATAGTCCGTTCTGAAATGACCGTTAAGGGACCGGAAAACCTGTTTATCAACGTGGAAATATTTTCGCCATTTTTCTTAATTAATTACCGCCGGAAAGCATTTGTGTTAAATATAAAGATTGCTGATTAGCTTGTTGAATCGCTTGTTCCATTGCAGTGAATTGATTATAATAGCGATTTTCTAAGTCATCCAAGCTGTTTTGCATATCTGTTACACGTTTATCAATATCATCCAATTGACGGCCAATCGAAAACTGCTGATTCGTCGAATACGAATTTCCGGCTTTATCCTTTAATTGACTCATTGCATTATTGACCGTATCATACAGCTGCTGAATAATGCCTCCATCCCCGCGGAAAAGATTTTCAACCGACGTCGGATCATCTTGGATCGCTTGTTTTAACTTCGCGTCGTCGATGATTAATTTTCCGCCGTCTAAAAAGTTGCTCGAAGTGGTAATGCCGATTTTGGCAATTTGGTTATAGTTTGCGGAAACGGAATCATTTTGGACCGTACTGTAAAAATTGGTGCGCATCTTGCTTAAAAGGCCCGTTAAAATCGGATCATTGCGCAAAAGACCGCTTTTTGCCTTTTCTTCCCATTGTTCCTGCTGCTTGTCCGTTAATTGCTCGCGCTGGTCATCCGTCAAAGGCGGGTAATCGCGATAACGTTCTTCCGACGTTTTCTTGCTAATCTTGTCGATCAAGTCATTATATTTATCTATAAAGTTTTTTATATTCTGATACACGGTATCACTGTCATTAGTTACGGACACGGTGACCGGACTATCAAATGTTTGTTTAAGAGTAAAGTTGACTCCATTGACAGTAAATGTATTGGACGTGCGCTCTGTTTCTAAGCCGTTTAAAGTGAACTTCGCGTTTTTTCCTTCTTGAACGTTTACATAACTATTCCCGCTACTGTCATTTTCATTTGTTTCTAAACTAATCGCTTTGGCAAAATCTCCGGTGATTTGAAGATCCAATCCGGCGCTGTTAAAATCTCCCGTTTCCGTACGTACAACGGACATTTTCCCCGAAAAAGAATCATAGAACATGTTTACACCGACGCCGGAAGAATTCACTTTACTGATGACGGTATTCAGTGAATCGCTCCCTTGAACGAGGAAGTTTTTCTTTACTTCCCCTTTGGATGTCCAAGAATCAATAGAAAAAACGCTATATTTTTGCGTACTGTCCGTTGTAATATAATCAATTTTAATGGTGCTGTCTTTTGCTATTGTTGTTCCAAAAGTCATATTCCCATTGGAATCGATATAAACTTCATTCGAATTCAGAGTATGACCAGAGTCTGTTACAACGGTAAATGTCTGCCCATTGACAACAACGTTCCAATCCCCACTTTTGGTTAAATCAAAATTACTTTCTCCTAGTTCAAAATTGGTCCCATCTGCTGTTACAGTAATCGATTTTGTCGCCACTCCGCCCGTTTTCCAAGTTAGATTTAACGGCTGATCTTGCAGACTTTTAGTCGGATCAAAATTAGCTGCATCATTTGTAATACTATTTTTCGCCGCAATCGTTTCCGCACTGGCCAATTGTGTCACGTTGGAAATGCTGTAAGAGGTGAGTCCCGCAGCACTGGAAGCAGTCGCTGTCACTTTTGAATCGTCTGATGATGCTACTTGACGGGCACGATAATTCGTCGTCAGCTTCATTTGTGTGAGGAGACTTCTGAAATCAAGAAGGGCAGAATTCATATCACGGTAATCATCTCTCTGCCATTCGAGAATTTGTTTTTGCTGCTTTAACTTATCTAACGGCACTTTTGCCGCTGTCATCAACTGTTTCACCATGGAATCAATGTCCATGCCGCTGGCGAGTCCTGTGATTCTCGTTACCATATTTTTCACTCCCCTAAATTTTCTTATCTACTAATATACCTAAATAATTGGCCATTGCTGCATAAATATCCAACAATTTCTTTGGCGGGATTTCTTTCACCACTTCGTTCGTTTCATCGTTCACAATCTTCACATAATATTCTTTCAATTGATCATGAAACACAAATTTCAAATGCGTGTTGGACGATTTTAAAAAATGATTCATGCTCTCGACAATCTCATGAACTTGCTCTTTTGAGTGACTTAGTTGAGGGAAAGCTGGCTGTTGAGTCATCGTTGTTTGATCTTCAGCTGTCCGTTTCAGTACGTCTTGCTGCAACGTCACTGCCTGATAAATCAATTCCGAATTGGCTACTTTCTCAACCATTTTCCGAACCACTCCCCTCTGATAACTCCACATCCTATTCTTTTTATCGTCAGCGGCTGGTTTTTTTTTATCTTTCTCTCTTATAATTCATGCTTAAGGTAAATAATTTTGGACGAATTACCATGTCTGATATTTTTTAATTTAAGAGTCCCAAGATGAGAAAATGATGTACTGTTCATTAAACTCTTACCTAAATAAGTTGTTTGCCTAAAACAATATTAGAACAAACGCATATTTTAAAGTGAGCTGTTAAGCTAAGTAAAATGAGGAGGAATGAAAATGCACCCTGATGTGACAAGTGACGAAAGAATAATTGGAAGACCATTTGGGTTTGGTAGACCATTTGGTTTTGGGTTCGGAAGACCTTTCGGATTTGGGAGGCCATTCGGGTTTGGAAGGCCATTTGGATTTGGATTTGGCAGACCGTTTGGTTTTGGGTTTGGTAGACCATTTTTCGGTGGATTTTTAGGAGGTTTAACTTCAGCAGCTTTACTTTCTCCTTTCTTATACGGTCCAGGCTTTGGTTATGGGTCCCCCTACGGATACGGAGGATTCGGAGGATTCGGTTACCCGTTTGGGGGCGGCTTTGGCTGGTAATCACAGACGATGTATAAAAAAGGCCATCGGCTTCTCGACCATTTTGAGTCGTGCGGCCTTGGCTCTTTTTATTTATGGAACCATATCTTTTTAAAGAATCACAATCATACTGGAATTTTGCCCTCTCAAAAATAAAACAGTACAGATTAAGATCTCTAAAAAAGACCTATATCCGCTGTCTAACAGCGTACAGTTTTTCTGATAATAATTCTAATTCTTGCTTGACCCGCAATATCTCTGTAAACCTGCGAGGTAAACGATGAAACCCTGCTTCCAGCCCTTTCAGTCCACCGGCAATGGAAGCAATGGTATCGCTGTCCCCGCCCCTGTTGGCCGCTTCGATCACTACTTCTTCAAACGTATGGCAATTCCAAAGCCAATGCAATACCCATATCAACGTATGGACAACATAGCCATCAGGAGGACAATCCGGCTCTTTACGAAAGCAAACAGAAGAATAGCACGTATTCATTATTTCTTCTTTCAGGGACGTTTTAAGATTTTCTCCTTTTAACAAACGAAACGCTATTCTATTATAGATCAAGCAAGCTTCTGCCGCTTCATCGGCGAAATGGGTCATCTTTGACTGCAGAAAGGTAATCTTCTCCATCATCTCTTGATCGGAATAAGCAAGCGCCACCGGGAGGCATCTCATTAAAGATCCGTTGCCGCTGCTTTTTCCTTGCTGCGCACAATGAACGTGAAACGCCGTTTGAAACCAATCCCCCTGATACTGAGAAAGAACAAGGCTTATCGTTCGGCCAACTCCCCGTGGATTCCGACGATGCCATTTTAAAAACTCCTCTCCAATAGCCGAAATCGGGTTTTCCGGATTTTGGACGATCCCGTTGGCGACGGCGATCATCATGTTCGTATCATCCGTTACCTCCCCCGGATCTAGTGCCAGCCAGCCGCCTCCGATAATCGTTTTGATTTTCCCGTACTTTTCTTGAATTTCTTCTTTATTCATACATTCGGTAGTCGCTCCGAGCGCATCGCCAACTGCCGCTCCAAACAATCCTCCTCGAATTTGGTCAAGCACTGTTAATCCCCCCATGCAACATGCCGTCTATCCAATAAAATTCCCTTTATTTTTAAGTAGGTAAAACGCCTATTTCTTTTGTTTGCAAGATAATCGCCCAGCATTTCTATCCGCATTTGCATATGATTGATTGAGCTTACAAAATTATAACAAAATTCTAAGGAGGAAAAGGTATGTCTTTTATCAACAATGAAATGAATGGTTACTTGGCCGAAAATCCTTATGAGGAAGAACGAGTAGATCCCTATGGCGGCTATCCCGGAGTAGGGTATCCTTATGGTCATGGATACGGACACGGCGGATATTATCCTGGACATGGTCACTATGGACATTACGGATACCCTCACGGATATGGACATCATTACCCTTATCATCATTATCATCCGCACCATCATTACGGAGGCGGATGGTACGGCGGACATGGCGGATATGGAGGATATGGAGGACATGGCGGATATGGAGGACATGGCGGAGGCGGATGGTAGCAGTAGAATGAAAGATTTCAACAAAAACGTTTCAACCGTCGTTTAATAATTGGATGGCATCCATTTTGCGCGATCAGGTCGTCGAGTAACCCTCGAAAGCCTGATCCGCTATCTTACTCCTTTTATTAAGAGAAACAAGGTTAAAAACGGATCGAGAGACTATCTTTTGCTTCAAAAAACGTGATAACGGCAATCCAAATTTGCCCATGAACCGTCTACTTTTAAATGTGAATCATTACATATTTCTACCCATAAGACTGTGAAGATGCTCCCATTTATAGCGAAACGGTTGGTTTTGTTTTAAGTTAAAGAGTCTTTTGAAGAAAAACAAATTCGTTTCTGCGTCAAAACACTCGGGTTTATAGCCAATAAATGTATTTCCGTTTTTGCAAAGGTGCTGCCATCACAAATCTGCTTTTGCCGCTATGGAAAAACCAGAAAAGCATCAAAGAAAAATACACTATTTTGATTTATTCGTTTTTCGGCGGGGTAATGATGGAAAATAGATCGGCAATTCCTTGCGAAGCTTTGGCGTTTTCCGCTTGAATTTCCAAATAGACTTCTTTTCTGTGGATATCGACATGTTTCGGCGCTTGGATTCCGATTTTCACTTGATCTCCTTTGACGGCCAAGACCGTGATTTCTATATCATCACCAATTTGGATCGTCTCGCCCTTTTTTCTTGTCAGTACCAGCATCTTGATTCAACCTCTCTGGAGCGCAAATAGGGGGGTTCGCACATTGTATTTTCCGTCATTTAAAATGACTTGTTTTCCCTTTCGGTTCGTCTTATTCAAAATAAGAGGAGCTTGAAGATTAGCCGTCGTGTTTTGAAACGGCTCTTTCACCGTTAAAATGACCAGCACCAGGACTTCTTCTTTCTTTTTGAGATCCAATTGATCCAACGTCAAATCATCAAGTGCAAATTGATAATCGCTAAAAAAGACAAATGGATCGGAAACTACAAACGCTAGCTCAGGCGTTTGAACCGATTGAAGAATCCAATATACTTCATTGTCTGGAAGCGGCAGCAAGACGAATTCCTTTTCCTCCAAAAATCCTGGAATTCCTTTGTCAAATCGCCAAATATCGGCTTTTTGCACTTCCATTTTGCCATGATACTTCGTTTCAATAATCATTGCCCTCTTCCTTTATACTAGATTTCTTGTTCGTAGTGGATTCCTTTGTATTTTAAATGGACAAAATCAATTTTCAGTGCCGGATACTGGGCCATCTGGATGGAAACATTTCCAGGTCGATAATCTATGATCGGTTTTTGCGCTTTTGTATGATTTTCTGCCTTATGCAAATCCCAATCGATTTTTAATCGATCGGGTTCATAATGAAGTTTTACACTGAAATAAGGCGGAATAAAACCGATGTTAAATTGGTGCTCAGGGGGCTCACTGTTGCGCTTCGCTTGTTCGGCCAGCGGATTGCCTTTATGTTCAATTTCCATCAGTTCACGTCCATCTTCCGCACGTCTTGCAATCCCTTCAAGCCAGTCCTGGTACCCGATTTCGGCAGCTTCTTCTATTCGTTTGGAAATGGGCTTCAAATCCATCGATTCCCATGCTTTCGTTTGATCAATGGTTAAACCGCCTCTTATCCGTTCAATGTGAAGTTCAGCTTTCGCCTGCTTCAGATCCAGCTGGGCAGGAGGCTGTTCAATCGTTTGTTTAGGAGGAGTCGTGGCAATGGAAATTTGTGCTTTTTGCGACTGAATTCGAATTTGCGGAAATTCCACTTCATTTCACCTCGTGATGAACCCGTTAGGCTTTTTCAAAGGGGTGATCCTCTCGCCGTTCTTCCTGCCTCATGTAAAAAGAAGAACCGGATTAGCAATTTAACGTTTTGCAAATCTATATCCAGGCATATGGATGATAGTCAATCAAATTTTTTAGGCTAGTTGTATAATCAAATGCAACAAGCATAAAAAATGAAAAACCATAGATAAACCACGTATGATTAAGTCGACTAAAACAATATCGATACGGAGGATTTATCTATGGCAATTACTAATTCTACCATAGGAGCTCGGCATTTCAAACACTTAACGGCTTATGACCGTGGGAAAATTGCGGCCTTACACGCTGCTGGTAAGACTCAACAGGAGATTGCAGATTATGTTGGTTGTCACAAAAGCACCATCTCCCGTGAGTTAAGAAGAGGTACAGTGCCACAAAGAAAAAGCAACGGGAAAATTGTTCATGTCTATTTTCCAGACACAGGTCAACTTCTCTATGAGAGAAACAGGAAAGCCTGTGGCCGCAAGCTAAAACTAGACGATGCCATCGAGTTTATTAAGTATGCCGAAACTCAGATCCTTGATAAGAAATGGTCTCCTGATGCGGTATGTGGGAGAGCCAAACGTGATGGGAAATTCAAAGACAAAATGGTTTGCACCAAGACCCTTTATAACTATATTGATCTAGGACTTATAGGCGTTAAAAACATTGACCTACCTATGAAAATTACCCTGAACACCAAGAAAAAACGTAACCGGAAGAATAAGAAGATCTTAGGACGCAGTATCGATGAGCGACCAATTGAAGTCAATGAACGCCAAGAGTTTGGTCACTGGGAAATTGATACGGTTATAGGCAAGAAGACTAAAGATCAGGCCTTATTGACTCTTACTGAGCGCAAAACCCGTAAAGAAATAATTTTGAGAGTGACAGCCAAGGATAGTCTATCCGTTTCAGAAGTCATATCTCAGTTGAAAGTGTCTTATGGTAATCGGTTCTCTAAAGTGTTTAAAACCATTACGGCTGATAACGGTTCTGAATTTGCTGACCTCGGCCTTAGTGTTGAAAAAGATCTAACAGAGGTTTATTTTACACACCCTTACACATCCTGTGAACGAGGAACCAACGAGCGTCATAATGGCCTTATTAGGCGCTTCATACCAAAGGGGAGACCCATTTCCTCTGTGGCAGACGAAACCATTACCTATGTTGAAAATTGGTGTAACCATCTTCCAAGGAAGATCCTCAATTATCGTACACCTGAGGAGTGTTTCCAAATAGAGTTAGCTGGCTTAGCTTCTTAACCTTAAGCCAGCTAACCCAAAGGGTTGGTTTTTAGCAACTTGACAAAGAGCCTCTGCGGGCATGGCTACCAGCCATGAAGCCAGGTATACGGTACTGGCTGGGCCAACCAGGCTACCATGCCCGCCACTCCACGTCAAGTTGCGCAGAGTGTCCCGATTCTACTTAATCATGGGTTATCTGGTCTTTCAATACTTGTTGCATTTAATATTGCAATTTAAGATCAAATTTTTTACAAAAAAGGTCTAACTCGAATAGGAGTCAGACCCAACACCCAGCCGTTTACGTCAAAAAGTCCATTAAAGTTGGCTGAAGAACTCTAGCACCTACAGCTAATGCCGCGCGGTGAACGCTTTCCTGAGCCGTTAAATCCGTAATGGCTTTCTCGTAGTCCACATCCTCATTGTCTGAAAGAACTTTTGTGGCAATGACCTCTTGGTTATCTACACGCGATTCCATCATTTCGAGTCGGTTTTGCCGAGCCCCGAGGTCCGCGCGGGCATTATTGATCGCATCAATATGTTGGTCGATTTGATCCAAATAACTAGCAGGGTTCTTTCCTTGATCCAAATCATCAGTAAGCGCCTTTAAATCCGAAAACAACTGTTCCCCAAATACTTTTTCTCCCGGTACGTTTACCGGCAAATAAATCCCTTTCGAAAGTTCGATTTCAACCGGCTCGGTCGGCTGGGACTCACTCGGATAATTTCCATTCTGCAGATCTACCGGCTTTTTGGTCGTATTCGCCCCGTTAAACAAATATTTATCTCCAAATTTCGTATTTGCAACCTCCGCCAAATGGTCGCGAAGTTGTTTAATTTCCGCTGAAATGACCTGTCTTTGAGAAGCATCATACGTATCATTGCTGGCTTCAACTACAAGTTCGCGGATTCTTTGCAAGGCTTGTCCCGCATTGTCTAAAGCCGCATCCGAGTTTTCTATCCAATTGTACGCTTCGGAAAAATTCCGTTTATATTGCTGCACTTCTGAAAGGTCCGCGCGATAAGAAATCCCTTTCATGACCACCACCGGGTCATCGGACGGACGATTGACCTTTTTACCTGTGGAAATTTGATCCTGATATTTCGACAGCCGCTCATAGCTGGAGCTTAGATTGCGAAGCATATTATTGGAAAGCATAGACTGAGTTACACGCATATTTTTTCACCTTCCCTACCGTCCTACAACGCCCATTCCGTTGATGACTTTATCAAGCATTTCATCCATAACCGTAATATTGCGGGCAGCAGCATTATAGGCATGCTGAAATTTTATGAGATTCGTCATTTCTTCATCCAATGACACGGAGCTGACAGACTGTCTTCTTTCATCGGCTGACTGAACCAGCGAATTGCTGTTATTGGATAGCCGCTGCGCCTGTTGAGAGGCGACACCAAGACCACCAATGATTCCTTCGTAAAAAGAGTTAATTGTACTTGTCGTTATAGGAACATCAATGTCTCCTGGGTCTTTCCCAACCGATAAAATTACCGGAGTGCCGTCGCTATTTTTAACCCCTTCAAGCGTAATATCTTTAGAGAGATCCATCGAAAAAATATTCCCCAAATTAATCGCATTTTTCCCATCTCCTGGCAACCCGTTAGAAGAAGCGGCAATATCTTTTGTTTGAAGATCACTATTTAATTGAATATTGCTTGCCGCATTTTCAATGGTACTTAAATTGGTAAAAAAGTCTTTGCTAGCTGGATTTCCTTCCAAATCAAAACCAAGTTTCTGTACTGTATTGAATAACGTTCCAAATGTATAGGCGAGCTGATCTAATTTATCCTGCATTTCCGGATAAATGCCGGCTACTATAGGATTTCCATCCGCATCAGTTGATGTTTGATAGCCATATGATTCCATTAATCCCCGCAGCTTGCCTTGTGAAAAATTAACATTTCCGCTTGTGTAGAAATCAATGGAGGCCACTTCATTCCCGACAACAGGATCGCTTTCTGTTTGAGACGGGTCATTTGGTGTTGTATAAACCTCAATATTTTTAATCGGGCCCGACACTACGCTCGTATATTTCCCGTCTTCGGTTGAAAATCCCAGCTGATTGAATTGACTGCCATTAACAAGCGTTACATCATTTCCACCGGAATCTTTAACAGGGTTTCCGTTCGCATCCAAAAGCGTAATTTTATACTGTCCTTCGGCAATATCCAGAGCATTGCCTCCGGACGGCATTTTTTCCACTTTCACATTCAAATAGCTTGACAGTTGATCGACTAGACGGTCACGCTCATCGTACAAGTCGTTCGGCAAATAGCCGTTTGGTTCTACTTCTCCGATCTGTTGGTTCAGTTCGGCAATTTGCTTCAAGATCGAATTGACATCTTTAATGCCGACGCTGATTTGGTTGCCTAAGTCTCCTTGAATGTCGCTTATGGAGTTGGATAAATAATGAAACGTATCGACAACTCCTTGTGCCCGTTGAAGGACGACAGAACGTGCTCCTTCGTTTTCCGGATTGACGCTCAAATCTTGCAAAGATTGCCAAAACTCATTCATCACAGCAGACAAACCATCCGTATCGCTTGGCTCGGCAAACACGTCTTCCAACCGGCTCAAAGCTGTCGATCGTGAATCCCAATACCCCAGTTTGTTATTTTCGTTGCGGTATTGTACATCTAAAAACTGTTCGCGAACGCGTTCAATCGAACCAGCCTCTACTCCTGTCCCCATTTGCCCCGGAATTTGAGGTCTGTTCATTGAAGCAGCCGGGTAAGGCTCTGTTTGAACAAAATTGACGCGCTGGCGGGAATAGCCCGGGGTATTGGCATTGGCGATATTTTGGCTCGTTGTATATAAAGCTGTCTGTTGAGCCATCATCCCCCGCTTGGCGACTTCTAAACCATGAAAAGTGGAAGTCATAAAATATTCCTCCGTTTCTTTCATCCTTGCTTCCATTAAGCTTTTGAATCGAAAAGAGAGCGCCCTTGCCTATCTTTTATTTTTTGATTAGGATGGGAATACGTTGCATCCTTTGGCTGAGGATGAAGCAAGTTTAAACTGAATGTGATAAATTGAAGCGATTGATAGATTAATTGCTGGTTCAATTTATTTTGTTGTTTTAACAATTCCACGATGTCCATAAGCTTTTCTCGAAGATATACCAGCTTTTCTTTCTCTTCATCCACGGCTTTCTCTATGCAGTCAGAAATGGTTGCATTCTCCCGTCCCAGCCAGTTTGCCACCTCTTTTTTCCGTTCTTTTTCCATTGTCTGTATGGCGGCAATATATTTCTGTTCCTTGGCAAGCAGATTGTTTAGCCCGTCTACATCGTTCTCTTTTACAATCTTTTCTTTTTCCTGCTCCAATTCATACAGGATCTCATGAAGGGCACACAATTTTTCCATTATCGTGATAACTTGAGCAGCAGACATTTTCATCCCATCTTTCTATCTGCGGTAAAAACGAAGTATACCTTTGGCAATCTCTTCCGGATGAGGCTTATACTCGCCGCTTTCAATCTTTTGCTTAAGCTCATTTACTTTTTTTTGCCGATCTGCTGTCAGCTGGGAGGCTTCCTGCATTTCTTTAGCTGCAGCGGAAATTTCGACTTTATCCTTCTGGGTATGTTCCGGTTGCTTGGACTCATCAAACTTGCTCATAGCCTTTTTATAAAGATTCACGCCGGATAAGCCGATAGGTTGGATCTTCATCCCATATCCCTCTTTTCTTTTCCGTTGTTCCTATGTTCATTATATCGGTTTGATTATGAAAAAGTTTAGCAACCGTTCATAGTTCTTTTTCCTTTTTTCCATTATCTTTTTATCCAAAGGATCCTTTTCTTTTCCGCCCTCTAAACAGACCCTTGAATGTTTTCCATACCCGTTATTTCGTATCGTCCTTCAAAGAGTAGTACGTAATATTTCTTTCCTTTTTTCTTTCCTGTTCTTTTTCAAACGTCTCTAAATCGTGGCGCAATTGATCGGCACAATCGGAACATAATTTTCCTTTTGTAATAATTTTCCCGCAATTGTCGCACGGATATCCCATGTTCGGAAAAACAGCCGGCTGCAGCCTTCCCTTCCTCACCCATTTATAAATCAATTCTTCGTCCACTCCCGTCGCTTCCACTACCCTCGTGATGGTGGCAGCCCGATTTTCTCTTTTTCTCAGAAATTTATATACTTTGTCATAAAGATTTTCCTCTTCTTTATAGCAATTTTCACAAACGTCGCGAAAACTTGTTTTCATAAACAGCGACCCGCAGCGGGGGCAGTTTGAAATCTCTCCCATTATTTCTTTCCTCCCGTTAAATCTCCTTTTTCTTAATATCGTCTTTCATTTCCGCTCATGAAGATTTTTTGCCGTCAAAATGATTTTTCTATCGTCCATTCGGACCTATCCTCTTGCCAATGTCAAGGCGAGCACAGTTTGTGCACCATGTTTTTTCAGCACTTTGGCCGCATGGCGTAAAGTAGAGCCGGTCGTATAAATATCGTCCACGAGTAAAACCGTCTCGTTGGCAAGTGATGCCGGGTGTATCATATAAAATACTTCCGGCAAATGAATTCTTTCAATCCGTGACTTTTTCGATTGTTTTTCCGTATGGAAGCGGCCTAATAGCTCTTCCGCATGAAATCCTGCTTCTTCAACAAGTGCTTTTGCTTGGTTAAACCCCCGCTCCTGCAGACGTTCCTCACTCAAAGGAATGGGAACGATCTTGTCGGGAGCCATCCGCCGGATCTCATTCCGTATTTCTGAAGCAAAACAGCGCGCTAAATGATAATCCCCCCGATATTTAAAACGAGCCAGCCACTCTTTCATACCTTTATTATAATAAAACAGCGATACATTTTTTGTTAAAACGCTCCGCCAGTTCTCATCTTCCTCCCAGCGAACGCAATCCAAGCAGCAATGCGAGCGGGGCCATTCAGCAGGCCATTCTGAAAGCGGCCGCCCGCAAATAGAGCAGCAATCCCCACTGATTCGCTGAAATCGTTCTTGGCAATCTAAGCAAAGCGCAGGTTCTTCTTTTAATCGGAACACCGTCAGCCAAGAATATTGAGAAGATTGTTCTTTCCCGCAATATAGACAGTTCAATCAATCAACCCCCTTTTCTTCGCTTCCAGGTTCATCCGTTCAATATGTCGGATAGCTTTGACGATCTCTCTCGTAAGCCCGTAATGAAAAAACATGATTTCCCCATCGGGATAATCGGCGCTCCGACCCACCCGGCCGGAAATTTGCACAAGTGCGCTTTCATTAAAAATCATCTCTTCTGCTCCTATTACAGCTACATCAAGATTCGGAAACGTAACCCCTCGTTCTAAAATAGTGGTCGTCAACATAACAGGGATCTCTTTGCGGCGCATGCCTTCCACCTTTTCGATGCGGGCGGGGTCTTCAGCGTGGACAGCTTCAATTCGAGAATGAAGCCTTTTAAATAAGGGGAGAGCATCGTTCATCATACGAACGCTGGGGAAGAAAAGAAGGGCTTGCTTGTTTTTTGTCAAACGTTTTTGTGTCCAATCTTTCAGTTCTTTCGGAATACAACCTTTTTTAAAGGATTTTTTCCAATTTCCTATCCAGCGTATTTTCGGAACGGGGAGAGGATGTCGATGATAACGGGCGGGTATGGAGACAAATTTTCTTTTTCCTTGCCGGCATTGCCGCTGCCATATTTCATTTGGAGTGGCCGTTAAATAGATCATGGCCGAGGAAGGCTTACGCGATTTTTCCACCGCATATTGCAACGTGGGATCATAGGAATAAGGGAAGGCATCGACTTCATCTACGATTACAACGTCAAACGCTTCTTTGTATCGATACAATTGATGAGTTGTGGATATGACAAGAGAGCCGTATTCATTTCGCTGCGGGCTTCCTCCGTACAACGCTGTAACAGGGACCGTGGGAAAAACTTTTTTCAGTCTTGGCGACAGTTCAAGAACAACATCTGTCCGCGGAGCAGCGATGCAGACACGGTCTCCTTTCTGAAGCGCGGCATTTATACCGTCAAAAAGAATTTCCGTTTTCCCTGCTCCGCAAACAGCCCAGACTAATAAGTCTCCCTTCTCTTCTACCGCGTTTTGAACAGCCCTAGCTGCCGTTAATTGTCCCTTGGATAATCGGCCGTCCCACTGAAGCAAATCGTGACTGGTAACGGAACGAGGTGGCGGTCCTTTCCATGAAACTAAAGGAGTGCATTCTGATACACGGCCCATCATTATACAACAGCGGCAATAAAGGCAAAACTTCCGGCAACGGGCGCAAGGAAATGAGGCAAACATTTGGGGATCTCGATTTCCGCAGCGGGCGCAAACATAATATCGGCCTTCTTTGCGAATACCGTCTTCCAATTGCAAATATCCGTTGTTTAAATGGTGTTGAATCAAATCTTGAGGAAAGGGAAGTTCTGAAAGCAGCAAATGGCGGCCGGATGTAAAAGATTGGACAGAAGAGGAAAAGCGGTTCATATTTCACCTCTATTCAAATGTATAAAGAGATCGTTTTACGGCTTAAGGGGCTAAGATAGACAGCAGCCCCCGTCAATTTTGGCCGAATAGAAAATGGTGCTTTGCTAGAATAGTTTTTTCGCCCAAGTCATTCCTAAAGCCCCTTCGCCAAGATGCGTGCCGATGACAGGACCGAAATAACTGATCTGGAATTCTGTTTCAGGATATTGATTCTTTAATTCTTCCATCCAGTCAGAAGCTTCCTGAGGGCGATTGGCATGGATTATAGCAGCTTGAAGCGGAATTCCTTTCTGATAGTCTTCGGAAAATAATTGTTCGATCCGTTTTAAAGCTCTTTTTTTCGTACGGATTTTTTCAAAAGGAACAATCACTTTGTTTTCAAAGTGGAGAAGAGGTTTTACTTGTAGCAAATTTCCCACAAACGCTTGAGCACCCGACAATCTCCCGCCTCGTTTTAAATGGTCAAGGTCGTCCACCATAAAATAAGCGCGGAGAGTAGCTTTCAATTCATCGAGCTTCTTCAGTATGTTTTGGGGCTCCATTCCTTCCCTTGCCAATCGGCTGGCAGCCATTACATAAAATCCTTGAGCAGCACAGCTGATTTCGGAATCATAAGAAAAAACTTCGAGTCCGTCGACCATTTTACCTGCAGCAACTGAAGTTTGATAAGTACCGCTTATCCCGCTGGAAAGAAGGATGCAAATAGCCGCATCATACTCTTTTGATAAATCTTCAAACAACTCTACAAACTGACCGATGGAGGGCTGAGAAGTTGTGGGAAGCTTCTGTTCATTCTGGACTTCTTCATAAAACTGTTCCGCCGTGATGTCCATTTCTTCTTTAAAAGACTCTCCGCCGATCACCACATTTAAAGGAATCATATAAATGTTCCATTCTTTTCGCAGCGTTTCCGGAATATACGATGTACTATCTGTTATAATCGCAGTTTTCATTTGAACACCTCCTATTAGTTTGAGTGCTGAACGGACGAACTTCATCCTGTGATGTCATCAGACAAATTACTTGTAGAAACCATCGTTTCCGACTGTCGTTTTATCAGTTGAACCGCAGTTGACCTACTCATTCCCTTTACTACTGTAAAATATGGTTTTTATTTTACCAGAAAGCCAAAAGTTTTCATCTTTTTTTTCAATAAACGTTCATGAAAACGTTTTATATTTTTTCTTGACACCTTGTATATACATGAATACAATAAAAGTAAATCTTGTATATACAAATTAAAATTCTTCACCCGGTGAAGCGATCATTTCATTAGATTTTTAGTTATCTTTCTTTCAATTTATAATTTTGGCCACTATTGAAAACGGTTACGGAGGGGAAAGAAATGAGTGAATATCGCGACTCGGTCCGGCAAATCATCGAAGCGGTCGGCGGCAAAGAAAATATCAACACTGGCACTCACTGCGTTACTCGTCTTCGTCTCGTTTTAAATGATGAAGAGAAAGTCGACAAAAAAAAGTTGGAAAATATTGATCTTGTAAAAGGTTCATTTTCGGCAAACGGCCAATTTCAAGTGGTAATTGGTCAAGGAATTGTAGATAAAGTATTCGATGTATTCGTTCAAGAAACCGGCATCGGAACTGCCACTAAAGAAGAGGTAAAAAATGCGGCAGCCCAAAAAATGAATCCGCTTCAACGTGCGATTAAAGTATTGGCGGATATTTTTATACCGATCCTTCCAGCGATCGTTACGGCCGGTCTCTTGATGGGGATTAACAATATTTTAACAGGACAAGATATTTTTTACAAAGGGAAATCCTTTATAGAGGTTCACCAAAATTGGGCCGATATCGCCAGCATGATTAACCTGATTGCCAATACGGCATTTACATTCTTGCCTGCATTAATCGGTTGGTCAGCCGTAAAGCGGTTTGGAGGCAGCCCTTTGCTCGGGATCGTACTAGGTTTAATGCTTGTTCACCCGGATTTGCTTAATGCCTGGGGCTATGCTGAAGCGAAAGCTAAAGGAGCCATCAAGTATTGGGATTTATTCGGATTGAAAGTTCAGCAAGTCGGTTATCAAGGACAAGTATTGCCGATTTTATTTGCTTCCTATTTACTGGCAAAAATCGAAGTATTTTTAAACAAGCGTGTTCATGATTCCATAAAGTTGCTGGTTGTGGCACCGGTCGCTTTGCTGATTACCGGGTTCGCCTCATTTATCATCATCGGTCCAACCACCTTCTGGCTTGGTAATGAAATTACGTCAGGGATTGTATGGATCTTTGACCACTTTGCATGGCTAGGCGGACTGATTTACGGAGGATTATACGCAGTGCTAGTCATAACGGGAATGCATCACACCTTCTTAGCCGTTGACTTGCAGTTGATCGGAACAACCGGAGGAACTTTCCTCTGGCCAATCCTCGCCCTTTCCAATATTTCTCAAGGATCAGCGGCGTTGGCGATGATGTTTCTGGCTAAGAAAAGCCAAAAACTGCGCGGTCTTTCCGGAACCGCAGCGCTATCCGCTTATTTAGGTATTACTGAACCAGCGATGTTTGGTGTGAACTTGCGGTATCGCTACCCATTTATTAGCGCCCTGATTGGATCAGCTATTGCGGGTATGATTCTCTCCATCGGCAAAGTGAATGCTTTTTCCGTCGGAGTTGGCGGTTTACCGGGGTTCCTTTCCATTAAACATGAATATTGGGGGACATTTTTCCTTGGAATCGGAATCGTGCTTGTAGTTCCATTTATTCTCACCGTCATTTTCAGTAAATTTTCCAAAGAAGAAATTTAATGGAAACATTAGGGGTCAGACGCTTTTAGCCTTGACCCCTCTCTGTTTTCAGCACTGAAAATGGACTAGTTAATCAAATGGAAATATGTCTTCAGCAACTTCCCTTATGGCGACAGCATAAGCGAACATCATAAGGGGCCGCTCTGCTTCAACAGGCATTCAATTTCGACCGCCGCGCTCCCCCTCTTTCTTCACTTGATTTTTGGGAGATATGGATCTTACTGCAATGAACTCAATGGTATAGATGCCTGTTTTAGCTAATATTTTGCTGCATGGATTTTTTCACTTGATCAAGCAAAATGGTTACTAGCTTAAGAGCATTCTTAATCATGCTGATTATCAATTCCATTACACCAAGAAAGGAGGAAACACAGGAAGCAATTTTGACAGATGCGGACCGTATCCCGCGTCTATTTTCGAAAATGTTTCCTGTGCAACGAAGATGAAACAGCCATGGTGGAAAAAAGCCGTAGTATATCAAATTTATCCAAAAAGCTTTTATGACGCTTCCGGTGACGGAATTGGCGATATTAAAGGAATCACGGCCAAACTCGACTATTTAAAAACTCTGGGGATCGACTGTATTTGGATTACGCCTATTTATCAATCCCCCCAAAGGGATAATGGCTATGACATAAGCGATTATTATTCCATCGATGAAACGTACGGAACGATGGATGACTTTGACGAGCTTTTAAATGAAGCCCATAAACGGGGCATTAAGGTGATCATGGATATAGTTGTAAACCATACTTCTACAAAACATTCATGGTTTATTGAAGCTCGAAAATCGAAAGAAAGTCCGTACCGTGATTTTTATATTTGGAAAGACGGAAAAGAAACTGGAGAGCCCCCTACCAATTGGGAGTCAAAATTCGGAGGATCCGCTTGGCAATACGACGATGAAACAGGTCAATATTATTTGCATCTATTTGACGTGACACAAGCGGACTTAAACTGGGAAAACGAAACATTGCGCAAAAAACTGTACAAAATGATGCATTTTTGGCTCCAAAAAGGAGTCGATGGCTTCCGTCTCGATGTCATTAACTTGATTTCCAAAGACCAGCGCTTTCCGGACGATCCAGAAGGAGACGGTCGAAAATTTTATACCGACGGACCTCGCATTCATGAATATTTACAGGAAATGAACCGTGAAGTGTTTTCCCAATACGACATCATAACAGTGGGTGAAATGTCCTCCACCACGATAGAAAATTGCATTCTTTATACACGTCCAGATCGCCGGGAACTAAATATGACGTTCAATTTTCATCATTTGAAAGTGGATTATCCAAACGGCGAAAAGTGGACAAAAGCAGAGCTTGATTTTCCACAATTAAAATCGATTCTGTCTACCTGGCAAACGAAAATGCAGGAAGGCGGAGGATGGAATGCTCTCTTTTGGTGCAATCACGACCAGCCCAGAATTGTCTCCCGCTATGGAGACGACGGACGCTATCGGGTGGAATCGGCCAAAATGCTTGCTACCACGATCCATATGATGCAAGGAACTCCTTATATTTATCAAGGAGAAGAAATCGGGATGACCAATCCTTATTTCTCCTCTATTGAAGAATATCGGGATGTGGAATCGCTGAATATGCACAAAATTTTGCTTGAACAAGGAAAAAGCGAAGCCGAAGTAATGGACATTCTCATGCAAAAGTCACGTGATAACTCCCGGACGCCTGTTCAATGGAACGATAAGGAAAACGCCGGGTTTACAACCGGAACTCCTTGGATCGGACTGGCTAAAAACTATAAAGAAATTAATGTAGAAAAGGCGCTTAAAGACCCCGATTCTATTTTCTATCACTATCAAAAATTAATTAAGCTTCGAAAAGAATATGATATTGTGACAGAAGGGGATTACCGGCTGATCTTAAAAGATCACCCTCAAATTTTCGCTTATCTGCGGACAAGAAAAAGTGGAGAGAAGCTGCTTGTGGTGAACAACTTTTTTGCAGAGGAAACGACATTTGAAAAACCGGAATTTCTGGAGGAAGACTCCGGTAAAGTACTGATTTCTAACTATAAAGACACACCGGAGCATTTCCGCCGGCTCGTCCTGCGTCCGTACGAGTCTGTCGTATACTATATCCGCTAAAACATCGTGTTTCTTCCATTTGCTGCCGGAGCTTTCCGGCAGCATTTCATTCACAACACCATGCTCAAACTGATGCAAGACAGCCGCTGATTCTTCTTCTTGTAAAATAGAAAACCTCTTGGATCCAAAAGGAACAGAGAGCTTAGATCTTTTATGATAAAAAAAGAAAGGGCTGTCAATTCTTACTCGATTGCATGCATGTATTTCGATGAAATATTGTAGCCGCAAAGATGCCCTTGCGCCTTTTGGAAGATTGGCAGAATAGAATGGCCAAACGAATCGCTTTTTCCTTTTCTTCATTCGCTAAATGATGAAAAGCTTTTTTGAACTCCATTTTATTTTTCTTTTTAAAAGTTCTGCTTTGATCCGTGGGCGTTTTTTGGTTGTTCCATCCTTTTCAGAGGATGATCACACTGGTCCTGATATGGTACAATGATCATCAGGTGATACTATGAGAAATAATAAATATAGGCAAATTTATCAAGAATTGGCAGATAAAATTCAAAACGGGGTTTATAAACCAATGGAAACGTTGCCATCGGAAAACGAACTTTGCGAATTGTACGACACTTCGAGAGAAACCATTCGAAAAGCCCTCAATTTGTTGGCACAGAACGGATTAATCCAAAAAATCCGCGGCAAAGGATCCATTGTGTTGGATACGCCAAAAATGAGCTTCCCGATTTCCGGCCTAGTGAGCTTCAAAGAACTTCAAGATTCTCTTTGGGGGGACTCCCGAACGATTGTGTACGATCTCGGACTTATTCATCCAGATCCATGGCTTTCAAGACAATTGAATGTTTCCGAAAAAACAGAAGTATGGAAAGTCATTCGAGCTCGTGAAATTAAAGGCGAACGGGTGATATTGGATCGCGACTTTTTCATCAAGCAATATGTCCCGTTGCTTACGAAAGAAATTTGTGAACACTCCATATACGAATATTTAGAAAATGAATTGGGGTTGGCCATCAGTTTTGCCAAAAAAGAAATTGTGGTAGAGCCGTGCACTGAGGAAGATATCCGCTTTTTGGATATAAAAGATTACAATCACATTGTGGTGGTGAAAAACTATGTCTATTTGGAAGATGCGACTCTCTTCCAATATACCGAATCGCGTCACCGATTAGACAAATTTCGTTTCGTCGATTTCGCCCGCCGAAACAAGCATGGATGAATCATTATGTACCGCTTTAAAATGCTAAAGGGGTCAGACCCCCCCTAGCGTACTTCTACCCAACCTCTTTTAATGGCGGTTACGACTGCTTGTGTGCGGTCGTTCACATTCATTTTTTGCAAAATATTACTTACATGGTTTTTTACTGTTTTTTCGCTGATATACAGCGCTTCACCTATTGCCCTGTTGCTTTTTCCGTCCGCCAGCAGCTGGAGCACTTCACATTCGCGTTTCGTTAATAAATGATAGGGGCGCCGCACTTCGCCTTGCTGAAAGCCTTTTTTTCGATCGCTGGAAGTGAGTCGACGATAGTCGGCGATCAAATTATGAGTAACTTTTGGATGCAAGTACGATCCACCCTCTGCCACGACTTTGACGGCTTCAATCAGAGCATCCGCATCCATTTCTTTCAAAAGATAGCCGCGCGCTCCTGATGTTAAAGCGTGCGCCACATAATTTTCATCATCATGAATGGATAAAATGATCACTTTCGTTTTCGGATAGGCATCCACCAATTGTTTCGTTGCCTCTACACCGTTTACGCCAGGCATATTAATATCCAT
Source organism: Bacillus sp. FSL W8-0223 (assembly GCF_038006805.1). Classification (NCBI taxonomy): domain Bacteria; kingdom Bacillati; phylum Bacillota; class Bacilli; order Caryophanales; family Bacillaceae; genus Bacillus; species Bacillus sp. FSL W8-0223. The sequence continues at coordinate 444,604 of NZ_JBBOVX010000001.1, read as the reverse complement.
TAAGACCACATCGGGTCTGTGTCTTTCGACAAGCTCAAGCACATCTGATCCGTCGTCTCCTTCAGCAACGATCTTAAAAGATTTTTCAAACTCTAATATTCGTTTTACTCCTTCACGGAATAATTGATGGTCATCGATTATGACAATCTTCGTTGCCATTGTTTCTCCTCCCTTATTATGTCAGCACTTTCTGCTTCTTAATATAATTTCTATTTGGACCAATTATTTCCTTGTTCATATTACCTTTTCATCATTTATTTTTATAAATTCTTCTCAAATGTTTTACTTAAAGTATAGCTTAATCCTTTCCATGAACATGAATCGGGACGCTTAACCTTACAACGGTCCCCTTTCCTGGTTTCGAATCAATGTTCAACTCACCTTCCAAAAGTTCTATTCTCTCTTTCATGCCAAGAATCCCAAACGAATTTGATTTGCGTTTATGAATGTCAAACCCTTGGCCATTGTCTTTAATGACCGCCAATACCTTCTCTTTCCCAATTTCCAGTTTCACAACAATTTCGCTGGCATTTGAATGCTTTAACGCATTTTGAACGGATTCTTGAATCAGGCGAAAAAGAGCAATTTCCAACTTTGAAGGGAGCCGTACTTCCAGCCCAATGTTTCGAAAGCGAATAGTCGTATTTCTTTGAATGGATCGATTATACTCCTCAAGAGTGCTTAAAAATTTATTCAGAGCCGGGACCAGGCCCAGATCATCAAGCGCCATTGGCCGCAAATCGTATATAATGCGTCGGACTTCATATAGCGCACTGCGAACCATGTTCTTTAAGTTGCGGATTTCTACAAGAGCTTCTTCCACTCCTCTTTCTTTGTACACTTTCTCGATCAAATCCGAGCGCATCAAGACATTGGCCATCATCTGGGCCGGACCATCATGGATTTCGCGTGAAAGCCGCTTTTTTTCTTCCTCTTGAGCCTCTAATATCCTAAGGCCAAACTCCTGCTTCAACTTCGCATCTTCAAGCGCTTGGCCAATTTGCTTCATGTCGCTGGTCATATATTTCAAAACAACTGATATTTGAGCCACAAGATTGTCCGCTCTCTCAATCGTATTTTTCAAATTTTTAAGACGCCGTTCCAAATCATCGCGACGCTCCATCAGCTGTTTTGCCTTTTGTTTCGTCAGGATTAATTTCGTCTGTAAATCATGGGCATACTGATAAGCTTTTCGGATATCTTTTTCAGAATATGTATGAAAAAATTTGCTTACTTCCGAAAGCCTTCTTCTCGCTTGTTTAGTTTGATAATCAAGTTCTTCTTCTTGTTGAAGAGCTTGCTTTACTTCATCTTTGATCGCTTTTAGTTCCATCAATCCCGATTCTAAATCTTGCCGGCATCGTTCGCCGATTTCAAAGATTTCATCTTTACTTTGATTGACTGTAGAAATCATTTTATCTAATATCTCATCTAGCTTTTCCGTTTTGATACCTCTTAATGACATAGAGAAGACCTTCCTCGTGGTTACTGATTTTAAAACAAATGATATTTGTTCATCTGCAACCTTTGAACTGCTGAATAAAAGTAAGCAAAATCTCCTGGTAAAAATACAATCACTTTTACAGACAATTCCATTATATCATGTCATATTTTGCATAGGATTAAAGTTTGGTTACCAATAGATTAAATTTTTTTTCTATATTTGTATTTCAGAGGCTTTTCGTTTGCACAAAGAAGATTTTTCTATATCATAAGGATGTCTATACCCGTTTATTTTGAAAATGAAACATGATGGAGTGAGAGCTTTGCTTCCTAATTACTATACAGTAAAAGGATATGGAGAACACGAAATTGTTATACAAAAGTCACGGTTTATCGCCCACGTCAATCGAGCGGAAACAGAAGAAGAGGCAATAAATTTTATCGCGGAAATCAAAAAAAAGCATTGGAACGCCACTCACAATTGCTCTTGCTACATGATCGGCGAGCATGATCAGATTCAAAAAGCAAATGATGACGGTGAGCCGAGTGGTACCGCAGGTGTTCCGATGCTGGAAGTGCTTAAAAAACGAAATTTAAAAGATACAGTCGTAGTGGTTACCAGATACTTCGGAGGAATCAAGCTAGGGGCCGGTGGATTAATTCGCGCCTACAGCAAATCAGTCTCCGAGGGGCTTAACCATACCGGTATTGTCGAACGAAGATTGACGAGGGTCATGCATACTACATTGGATTACCACCTTCTCGGAAAAGTAGAAAATGAGTTAAGGTCTTCAGTTTATGATATAAAAGATATTCATTACTTGGACCGAGTCACCATTGAAACATTTGTCGAAGAAGGAGATAAAGAAACGTTCAAAAAGTGGATGACTGAGCTGACGAATGGACAGGCAGCCATTACGGAAGGCGATATGCTTTATTTAGAAAAGGATATCGAAATGTAACAAAGCTGAAGCTCTTTACATTCAGTTTAAAAACTTTCTCCGGAAACTCAGCTTAAACATGCCAATCATGAACTTCCAGGTGCCCGGTCTGTACGTCAAATTCTTCATCAAAGAAAATCCCTGTTTCCTTTTTTAACACCGGTAAAAGTCCTATTTCATTTAATCTTATTTATGAGCTTCCGACCATGCCGCTTGTTTTTCCGATCTGTATGGAGAGGTTTCCTTCAAAAAGGAGACCTATTTTTTCTGCAGAATTTTTGAAAATAAACAAAGTCTATTAAGCGATTTCCATAAAATAATTTACGAACAATGCTTCTTCATAGTAAAATGGAGTTTAGAAGACTTGTTGAAATTTGAAAAAATTTGTTGATTTCGCTTTATTTCATTATTCGCAAAAGGAGCAATGGTATGGCTGAACAGAGACAGCAGATCAGAGAACGGAGAAAACGGAGGAAACGACGAAGAAGAATCATGTTCTTTCTACTACTCCCCTTCATTCTAGTGGCATCTACAGCAGCAGGTTATGGAGCCTATTTATATAAAAAAGCAGAAACGGTTTTTACCGATGCTTATGACCCAGCTGTTGAAAAATCTGATTTGAGAGATAAAGCTGTGGATCCTAGCAAGGACAATATCAGCATTTTATTTATAGGAGTGGATGACAGAAGTCCCGATTTCAAACAAAAGACAAGATCAGATGCTCTGATTCTCGCAACACTAAATAGAAAGAATCATAGTGTAAAACTGTTAAGCATCCCTCGTGATTCTTATGTGTATATTCCCATTATTGGAGAAAAGCAAAAAATTACCCATGCTCATGCCTATGGAGGAACTCAGGCAACCATCGATACAGTAGAACACTTGCTTGATGTTCCGGTAGACTTTTATGTCAAAATGAATTTCAAAGGTTTTGTGGATGTGGTAAATGCTCTAGGCGGAGTGAAAGTAAAAGTACCGTATGAATTCACTGAAAAAAATTCAACCGACTCAGAACCCGTCCATTTAACGCCCGGAGTTCATAATCTCAGCGGAGAAGAAGCCTTGGCGTTGGCCCGAACAAGAAAACATGACAACGATATTATGCGCGGCGAACGTCAGCAGATGATTTTAGAGGCGATTGTCAAAAAAGCCAAATCCGTCAATGCAGTCACTAAGTATCCGGACGTAATTGAAGCAGTCGGACAAAATATGAAAACAAACCTTTCGTTCTCTCAGATGAAGTCGCTCGTTAGCTTCGGTACATCCGGCGACTTAAAAATAGACCATTTAACCTTAAAGGGAACGGACGGTCATGATCCGAATAACGGTGCTTATATTTATAAGCTAGATGATGTTGAACTGGAAGTGACAAAACGAATTTTAAAACGTCAATTAGGTATTAACTAAAAAAGACTGTCGTGAAGGCCCTCAATGGAGCCTTTTGCGACAGTTTTTTATCTGCTTTTCCTTTTCAATTTTCCAATCCCATTTCCAGTCATTAACTGAACATTGCCAATGACCGTTAGAAAGAACAACGGAATTTCCTTTATAAAAAAAGCAACCACCGTTCCTTCTCCTTTTTCCTAAGGTTGATCAATCCCCTTTATGGGAAGATCAGCTTACGACTCGTATTATGCATCTCATACAAAATCGTACAAAAACAACGTATGATATCGGTAAAATTCACCGCGACCACGCTACGCTCTGCCGCGCTTTTTATACTTCGCAAAGCCAAAGCCAAGCTACTTGATTACACCGATATCAAGAGTATTTCTAACCCATTTATTGATAAAAAAAGGTGCCCCAAAAGCTTGATTTCAGGACACCCTTTTCTTTTTCCACTTCTAAGCGAAATTGGATTATCTGCTTTTTCTCATGACTAATCTCAACAACGGCTGGTAATCGGATCCGACTAAGCCAACACTTTCGACGAAAAGTTCAATTCCTATAATCAAAATAGCGCCAAACAGAAGAGCCCCCCATATGGTAGCCATTGAAAAAATAATGGCTGCCAGTCCAAACATGGCTGAAATGGCATAGATGATCAGCACCGTTTGTTTGTGGGTGTATCCCATTCGCAACAAACAATGATGCAAATGAGATTTATCAGGCGCTGAGAGTGGCTTCTTATGGATAAAACGGCGAATAATCGCAAAAAACGTATCGGAAATTGGCACCCCGAGAATAATAACAGGGATGACAAATGAAAGAACTGTTACATTCTTAAATCCAAGCAGCGACACAACGGACATCATATATCCTAAAAAGAGAGCTCCTGTATCTCCCATAAAAATCTTGGCAGGATGAAAATTGTAAATCAGAAAACCTAATGTACTGCCAAGCAAAATGAGTGCAATACTCATGACATATGCGTCGCCTTTAAGAAAAGCCATAAAGCTAATGGTAATTAAAGCGATCGAAGAAACCCCGGCAGCCAGTCCATCTAATCCGTCGATTAAATTAATGGCATTGGTCACACCGACGATCCATAAAATGGTTAGCGGAACGCTTAACAATCCAAATTCCAATTGGCCTCCGAAAGGCAAATTAATAAATTCCACATGCACCCCGCCGATCACGACCACGACAATGGCTGCCAGCAGCTGACCAGCTAGTTTAAGTTTTGGCGAAAGCTCAAACTTGTCATCCAGTAATCCTGTAAGGACAATAATAAAGCTGCCAATTATAATCGGCCAGTTATAAGGATCTTGCGGACGTAAAACCAAAAGTCCAATAAGAAAACTTAAAAAAATCGCCAAACCACCCATACGGGGCATTATTTTCTGATGCACTTTTCTGTAATTAGGCTTGTCAACAGCTCCGATAGCGATCGCCAGCTTCTTCGCCAAAGGAGTCAGCAGAAGCGAAGCGATAAAACATAGTACAAAGGTAAGGTAAACCATGCCGTACCTCCTCTTTCTTAGCATGCCCAAAAAAGCAACTAAAGTTCATTGCAAAATTTGTTATTGCATTCAAAAAAAATCGGTATTCTATCTCTCATTTGGAAAATTTCTTCTGCAAAGAATTTCCACCACTTCAATTTCAATATTATAAAACGGATTGGTCATAATATCTATATCAAATTCTTTAAAAATTCATTTCATGCTATTTTTCTTTTATTCTCGACCTTTATTTTACATCTTGTACTGTTTATAGTAAAAAAGCATTGGTTCTGGTAAGATATTAATATAATAGAAGATTAGGATTTTTCTTCAAGGAGCGTACCTAATATGATCTCACTTATCAAAAATATGGTCGATGCGAACGAAAGAAGATTGAAAAAATATTATAAATTAGTTGAGAAAATCAATGAGATAGAACCAGAGTTTGAAAAACTTTCAGACCAAGAATTACAGCAAAAAACCATTTGGTTTAAACAACAGCTGCAAAACGGAAAAACGATTGATGATATTAAAGTCGAAGCCTTTGCGACAGTCAGAGAAGCAGCCAAAAGGATTCTTGGCATGCGCCATTACGATGTCCAGTTGATCGGCGGCCTTGTATTGACCGAAGGCAATATTGCTGAAATGGCTACCGGTGAAGGAAAAACATTGGTAGCCTCCCTTCCCAGCTATTTACGAGCTTTGGAAGGAAAAGGTGTCCATGTCATTACCGTCAATGAATATTTAGCAAAGCGCGATCGCGAAATCATTGGCCCTATCCATGAATTCCTTGGATTAACAGTGGGATTAAATTTACCGCTTATGGAGCAAAGCGAAAAAAAACAGGCCTATCTTGCCGATATCACTTACGGCGTCGGAACAGAATTTGGTTTTGACTATCTGCGTGACAATATGGCTACCCGGGCTGAAGATCGAGTCCAACGCCCTTATCATTTTGCCATTATCGACGAAGTGGACAGTATATTAATCGACGAAGCAAAAACACCGCTCATTATCGCGGGTAAAGTAAGGGCAAGTTCTGAATTGCATTATATTGCAGCTCAATTGGCAAAAAAATTCAAAAACGAAGAGGATTATTCCTTCGATATGGAAACAAAGGCGGTCAGCTTAACCGATCAAGGAATTGAGAAAGTGGAAAATGCCTTCGGTATCGATAATTTATACGACTTGGAACATCAAATACTGTACCATTATGTCATCCAAGCCGTACGTGCCCATGTCATGTTTAAACGCGACGTAGATTACATTGTGAAAGACGGCAAAATTTTTCTCGTGGATAGTTTTACAGGCCGCATCATGGAAGGAAGAACGCTGAGCGACGGACTTCATCAAGCTATCGAGGCTAAGGAAGGACTGGAAATTACAGAAGAAAACAAAACTCAAGCGTCCATTACCATCCAAAACTATTTTCGTATGTACCCGTATTTATCGGGGATGACCGGAACGGCAAAAACGGAAGAACAAGAATTCCTTCGAGTGTACAATATGGAAGTCATTCAAATTCCCACCAACAAACCAAAACAACGCATCGATTTGCCGGACCGGATTTATAAAACGATACACGATAAATACACCGCTGTAGCGAAAGAAGTAAAAAAGCGCCATGAAAAAGGGCAGCCGGTTTTAATCGGGACTACTTCCATTCTTCAGTCGGAAAAACTGGCGAAGTATTTAGACCAAGAGCATTTAGACTATGAACTGTTGAACGCTAAAAGCGCCGATCAAGAGGCAGCGCTGATTGCCAAAGCCGGACAACGAGGACAGATTACGATCGCCACCAATATGGCTGGACGCGGGACAGATATTATTTTGGAAGAGGGAGTCGCCCAGCTTGGGGGCCTTCATGTCATCGGAACAGAGCGGCATGAAAGCAGAAGAATTGATAATCAGCTAAAAGGGCGCGCCGGCCGCCAAGGTGATCCCGGTTCCACCCAGTTTTTTATTTCATTAGAAGATGACATGTTCCAGCGCTTCGCCTCCAAAGAAATGGAAAAATTATCTAAAAAAATCAAAACCGATTCTACCGGCTTAGTGCTAAATAAAAAAATGGACGAGTTTGTCAACAAAATTCAGCGAATAGTGGAAGGCTCAAACTTTTCTGTACGTGAATACAATTTAAAACTGGACGATGTCATTAACATGCAGCGAAATGTCATTTACGGACTAAGAAATAAAATTATTGATGAAAGCGATCTGTTGAAACTATATTTTGAAATGATTGATTCGGCTGTAAAAGAACAAATACAACGACTTTGTCCGGAGACAGAAACACCGGATAATTGGCGTCTGAATCAATTGCTTTCGACGATTCAATCGTTCATTCCCGGTGAGACTGTCAACTTGCCGGAAGGATTGGAAGATCTGAAGGATGTGGAAGAAGCCGTCTTCCCTGCCGTTGCTTCTTACAAAAAACGAATTGAACAATTAAATTTTGCAGAATGGGCCAGTTATATAAAAGAAATTATGCTTTCTGTCATTGACCGACATTGGATCGAACATATGGAAAGCATGACGCGTCTGAAAGAGGGAATCGGATTAAGATCGTATCAACAAGAAGATCCTATGAGGCTTTACCAAAAAGAAGGATATGAAATCTTTTTAGAAACGTACCATGAAATCGAAAAAGAGATCTCTGTCAGAATCGCCGCTTTTTTAAAAGAGATGCAAACAAAGGAGTAGCTGATCATGTTTCCATTATTTCGAAAAAAAAAGAAAGAAGATATCCAATTAGAAGGCTTGACTAATACCATCGACTCCGCTGAATTAGTCGACTCTCCACAACAAGGAGATCAAGATTCAGAAGTGAAAACCGAACTTTCCATCCACCCGTTGTGGAATGTTTCAAAAGAACAATACTATGTATTTCGTTTTTTAAATAATGAGCTGCCAACACTGAAGCCCAATCAGCTTTCTCTGTCCAGCATTCAATGGGAAGAAACACCCGAAGGGCTTTCGGTGACCGCCTTTATTCGTAATTCATTAAAAAAGCCGATCCAATTGGAAGAAGTTCCCCTTATTCTATTAGATGAAAATCGGGAAGTTGTGGCTAAACACACCTTTAACCTTCATGATGCAGGAGAAATCCCGGCCGAAAGCAGCCGACCGTGGACTTTTGTTTTCCCTAAAGAGTCCTTGTTGAAAGATCATCTGCAAAAAGAAGGCTGGACACTCGCCTTCGATTTAAGCACAAAACAACATCAACTCGATTTAGAACCTTCTTGGGAACAAAGTTTGCCTGACGAAGAAAAGAAAAAACTCCAACAGCTCGTTAGCCAATTGGAGCCTCCAAAGAAAAATGAACTCAATTTTATGGGATTAGAAGCCAAAATGCTGCAATCGGGAGATTTGGCCGTGACTCTCTTGATCCGAAACGGCTACGAAAAAGCGATTCAAATACAACAACTTCCGCTGAGAATTATCGATGCGAACGATGCCATTGCGGCTGAAGGGCAATTCAATATCGGTCAATTGGAAATCAAGCCAAATACAACAAAACCGTGGACCTTTATTTTTCCGAAAAACAATATAAAAAAATCTGCTCCTGACTTGTCTTCTTGGAAGGCTGTTGTAATCCAAAAACAGGACTAGCCGATATTGTGAAACTTCCATCAGAAGGGGAAGAAAAACTCCCCTTCTGATGGTTAGTTGAACCAATCGGGCCTTTAGGGGCAGTTAGTCCCAAAGGGTTCTTCTTCCCCGCCAATCCTATGAAAGGGATTTACTGCCCCTTAATGCGGGATACAGTGACACTTCCATTAGAGGGGATTCTTTCCTCCTCCAGCTTTAAACCATAACCTTAAATTTGGACTTATCTCCTCTTTTATAGCTGAATGAACCTAAGACTTTCCATTTAATCAGGAAATAAATCCGTCCGACTTCATCACCATTTCCAGTTCATTTCGTTAAAACGAAAAATCCTTTTTGGGAGTCATTGACTTTCCCCGTTTCCCTTCTCTTATTCTCTGTTCTCAAACATCCTATTCAACCTCAACGGGTACGGTCATTTTCCTTATGGATCCATAGTCCAGATAAATCCGATTACAGACTTTTTTAAGGGAATCGAGTAGGAGGAGGTGTGAACCTCCGTCCTCTCACACCACCGTACGTACCGTTCGGTATACGGCGGTTCAATCAAATAAATGACGCTTTTCACCATATTTTCTATACAGGCTTTTCAGCCCTTGGCTACTCCAATAAGAGTTGCCAAGGGTTTGGTGTAATATGGGACTTTTAGAGATTCTCCAATATGATTTCCTCGAATTCCCCCATTCATATGCTTTATATGGTTGAACTCCGAGTTGAATGAGTTTCTTCACTTTCGTTTTCGGTTTCTTCCACTGTTTCCAGATCATCATTCGGAGCCTTCTTCTTATCCATTTATCAAGGTTCTTAAAGACAGTAGGAGTGTCAGCTAGTGAAAAGTATCCGCACCAACCCATTAGGTACTGATTTAGTCTTTTGATTCTTTCTTCCATTGAGATCGAATGGGAGCGGCTGGTGAGTTCCCTGATTCTTTGTTTCATCTTTTGAATGCTCTTCCGAGCGATTCTTATCTTTGGTTCTTTATGATACGTAAAGCTAAACCCTAGATAATCCCGTTTCCATGGGCGGTCTAATGCCGTCTTTTCCCTGTTCACCTTGAGTGATAGCTCTTTCTCTATGAAGTTTGTCATGTTCTCCATGACTCTCTTTCCGGCTTTTCTACTCTTGACAAAGATATTACAATCATCTGCGTATCTTACAAATCGAAGATTTCTTCTTTCGAGTTCTTTGTCTAATGGATCCAACATTATATTGGATAAAAGCGGACTTAATGGACCCCCTTGGGGGGTCCCTTCAAGGTTTGAAGTGACTAGCCCGTTTTCCATAATGCCTGCCTTCAAGAATTCTCGGATTAGATGAAGGATTCTTCCATCTCTTATTTTCTTGCCAATTAAATGCATTAGCTTATCATGATTCACATGATCGAAGAACTTTTCTAAGTCCATATCAATGACCCAGCGGTAACCTTCTTTGATGTAGGATTTCGCTTTTCGCACAGCTTGATGTGCTTGCTTGTTTGGTCTAAAACCAAAGCTATTCTCTGAAAATCCCGGGTCAAATATGGGTGTTAGCGCTTGGTTTAATGCCTGTTGAATGAAACGGTCTATCACCGTAGGAATCCCTAGTTTCCGTTTACCGCCGTTCGGCTTCGGGATTTCGACTCGTCGGATTGGTTGTGGTTTATAGGTTCCCTCTAATAGAGACGTGCGGATTTCATGCCAGTGTTCCATCATGTACGGTCGTAATTCGGATACACTCATTCCATCCACACCATGACTTCCTTTATTTCGTTCCACTCGGTGAAGTGCCTCTAATAAGTTTTCACGTGATAGTACCTGTTCCATTCTCATAAATATGACTCCTTGCGTGTGTTTTCTATTCTCTTCCATAGACCTAATATAAGCTCCACCCTCTTGAAGCCCCTCGTGGGATTCACCACTACCCTCTTCAAGCAAGTCCGTTTCGGATTGTCTGTGTCATTGCTTCATTAGAATATCCGAGTAGAAAACCCTCTTTGATTGTTCCGTCCTTCCAAATAAGGAGCGACCTTATTTGTACTATGACTTCTGCTGACTTCTGACGGTTCAGCAATCTATCGCTAAATTGGTTGCCAACTTAGTTGGCGTATCAGTCAGACCTCCCCGGGTAAGGGTGCAATCTTTCCTTCCATCCATCTGCTTCATTTACTCTGTATCACCTTCGGCAGAAAGGGCTTTGTTTTGTCTTGCAAACTCACCCAATGATACTTAGCCTTATATGAAGTTCGTGTTCCGAGAGACCCTAAGTTTGCCGCTCGCTTCCTTCAGATTCCGCGTCACCGCGGACACCCTTGCGTTAGGCTAGCCGCTACTTCTGCCTTCGCGGTTCGGGACTTTCACCCTAGAGATTACACCCATGCCGGGCGCACAAGAAAAAGGCACCTGCATGTGTATACATGCAGGTGCCTTTTCGGCCATCACCAACCGTCGCCTCATTCTCTCTCGAACATTACAAAACGGAAAACATTACTCTTTTATTGTACCACAACCTTTTACTTTGACAAGAAATATTTTCATCTAATGCCTCAATTTACCTCCATATAATAACATTTCATTTGTTTTTTCCGCCATGGCACATTCTTTTCACAGTATTCGCAGCTCCTTCAAAATCACTTGAATTTTTGAACCAGCCCATGCTCTAAAAAGTAAAAATCATAACCATTTCTATTGTTCTTTCAGTAATATTTGATATTCTTGTAGATAGAGAAGAAACTAGAAGGAAAGGGATTTAAGAGAATATGAGAAGCGATAGACATAAACATAAAAAAAAGAAAAGACGCGGTTTAAAAATTTTACTTACCGTTTTAGCCATTCTTTTAGCGGGTGCCGGTGTGTACGCGTACTCCATCTACCATTCTGTGAACAAAGCGGTAGAAAGCATGCATGCACCGATTGCTCATGATCAAGCTAATAAACGTACACATCCGGTGTCGCTGGATAACAAAGATCCGTTTAGCGTCCTGTTATTAGGTGTAGACGAGCGGCAAAACGATACAGGGCGTTCCGATACGATGATTTTAGCCGCCGTCAATCCGAAAAAGCAGTCTGTTCAACTTTTAAGCATTCCACGAGACACGCGAACAGAAATTGTCGGAAAAGGAACGGAAGATAAAATCAATCATGCCTATGCTTTTGGCGGTGTACCGATGTCGATTGCAACAGTGGAAAAATTTTTGGATATCCCGATCGACTATTACATTAAAGTCAATATGGAAGGATTTAAAGATATTGTCGATGCAGTGGATGGAGTAACGGTACAAAACGATTTGGATTTTACTTATGAAGGAGAACATTTTCCGAAAGGTACATTGCATTTAAACGGCGAACAAGCTTTAAAATATTCTCGCATGCGTTATGATGATCCTCGCGGAGACTTTGGAAGGCAGCTTCGTCAAAGACAAATCCTTGAAGGAATTCTCGCAAAAGGGATTGATTTCTCTTCCTTATGGAAATATGGTGATATTTTAAACGCTTTACAAAAAAATGTAAAAACCAATTTAACAATGGATGATATGATGAAAATCCAAAAAAATTACAAAGCAGCCCGAAATCATATTCAGCAAAACGAAATAAAAGGAGAAGGTACCAAAATAAACGGTGTATACTACTATATCGTTTCCGATTCAGAAAAACAGCGCCTTTCCCAAATATTTAAAGACCAATTAAACCTAAATTAATGGATTGGAATCCATCATTCCAATCAAAGAACCACTCACTATTAAAGACCCCTAGCAGGAAACATCCGTCCGATGCACAACATTTCCTGTTAGGGGTCTCTCGTACTCTACACAATCATAGGTTCAAAACTTCCTTTATTTGGACCATTTTCTTTTATAGATCATTTTGTCCATACATTTTTCCATAGTCCTGAATCGCGACTTCATTAAAAAGCCTGACCCATTTACCTAAAGGGCAGGATCCAATTCATGGAACTCCCTTCTACACAAGGTTTTAAAGGGTCAGGCTTATTCCTAATTAATAAAATCTCTTGAAGCTGTCGAAGTGGCTTTGATAATAGGAATTGCTCAAGCTGCTGATTTGAACTTGATCTCCTCCGGCATGAATAAATTGATTGTTTCCAATGTAGATCCCCATATGAGAGACGCCTTGTTTGTATGTATTATCGAAAAAGACAAGATCACCAGGTTGTGGGTTGGAGACATAGTAGGAACGGCTGTAGTATCCTTCCGCACTGGTTCGTGGGATGCTTTTTCCGACTTTGTTAAATACATAGTAGACAAACCCGCTGCAATCAAATCCTACCGATGGAGAAGAACCTCCGAAAACATACGGGACGCCAATATATTTTTTTGCTTCCGCAACCACTGCGGTATTGATGTTGCTTCCAGTTTGCTCTATGGAACTGCTATTTGCCGCGCCGCTAGGAATGATCAGTTTTTGGCCAACGTAAATGGTGTCAGAAGAAAGGTGATTGGCTGATTTTATTGCTGAAACGCTTGTACCATATTTAGAAGCTATTTTGGTTAGTGTGTCGCCTTTAACAACGGTATAGGTTTTAGAACCTGAAGAGGAATTGGAGTTGGTTGTTCCGGAAGATTGAGCTCCCGAGCTTGAACTAGCTGCAGCAGAAGCTTTCACTTTTAAAACCTGTCCTGGATAAATGGTATCAGAACTCAAACCGTTCCAGCTTTTCAAATTTTGGACGGTAGTCCCATAAGCTCTTGCAATTTTGGAAAGTGTATCTCCAGATTTCACGGTGTATGTAGCGGTGCCAGAGGACGTGCTGGACGAGCTGGTGCTGACAGATTGCGTTGAACTCTTCCCGTCATCAATTTTTAAAACTTGAGAAACGTAAATCGTATTTGTAGACAAATGGTTTAAGTTTTTAATAGAATCAATCGTTGTATTATATTTTTTTGAAATGCTGTATAATGTATCTCCGGATCGAACTTGATAATTGATAATAGCTGCTTCGCTCTTTGAAGCAAATCCTGCTGAGATAATCGCAGCTGTGGACAAAGTAAATAATGCTTTTCTCATTTTGGGCCTCCCTAATTGAATATTCACGTTTAATATCGGTTTTTTCAGTGTCATATTAACAGATTAATAGTTGAAAATTTTTTAATTCTGTGTAAAATTGTAGAATAAAATGATCTACACTTCTGTTTCGATATGTTTTCGTCATTTCCTTTTGGAAATTTCATACATTTCGTCGAATATTCTTAACAACACACAGCAATATACTATCATAGAGCGACAAAAATCAAAAGGTAAAAAGGACATATTTATCCAAATCTACTAAAAATAGATCATATTTTTGTATAATATTGGTAATTATTACTACTTTTTTTCTGTATGATCAACATAAATTGGAGAATATGTTATCTTATGGCGTTCACGTAATGCTAATTTCGTGTCGCTAAAGGGATCTCTTTGTCAGTCTATAGTATGTAGTAAAACACACTTTTTAAGGCTTTATATCTACTGTTGTTCCTTCTTAAAAGGATGGTATGCAAAATGATATTCCTAAAAAAGAGGCGGTTTCTTTTGAAACTGCCCCTTTTTTTCTTTATAGAGGGTTCATTTGCTCCCATTGAAGAAAGATATTTTTGGATAATTGAACAACGGAACTGCTGCCGCCTCTGGAATTGACTCCTTCCATTAAAATGGCGAGAACCATATTCGGCTTGTTTTGGTCATAGGCAACGAAAATACCATTCTCTTTTCCCGATTGTCCAAAATTGGATTTTAATTCAGCCGTTCCGGTCTTTCCTGCCAGTTTTAAAGACGGATGATTCGCTTTTTTTGCCGTTCCTTTTTCTACGATAAGCCTCAGATCCTTCTGCAGAATTTTTGCATCTTTTTGAGAGATCAAGTCCTTTTTCCATACTTGTGGTTTTTCATCGCTATACAAAATCGGCTTCATCATTGTGCCTTGATTGACAATGCCTCCGTACATGGAAGCCAAATGAAGCATGCTGACTAACAATTCACCTTGACCGTATCCGGAGTCGCTTAATAGCCTTTCCTTGTCAAAATGGCCACTGTTCGATATCTGCGAAGAGCGGATAGGAAAAGCAAACGGCAACTTGGTTTCAAATCCAAAATTCTTCAACCCATTTTCCATATCTTGCTTTCCAATTTCTAAAGCCGTTTGGGCGAAATAAATGTTGTCCGAATAAACGAGGGCACTTTCCAGATTTATCGGTTTCCCCGGGTCTGTCACTCGAGTCACGTGATAATTTCCCCATGAAGCATCTTTTTGCCATTTGAGCCCTTTAATATTGCGCGCTTTAAACGGATCCAGCTTTCCTGTTTTCAGCCCAATCGCCGCTGTAATCGGCTTGATAGAGGAACCGGGAGCATAAGTAGCTGCAAACCGATTCAAAAAAGGCTTGGCCGGATCATTTTGCATCTGTTGATAACGGCTCTCAGACAATCCTGTAATAAAGTCATTTGGATCAAAGGCCGGTGAACTTACAAGGGCAAGAACCTTCCCGGTTTTAGGATCAATAGCCGCAGCGGTCCCCGGTTGTCCGTTCATTTGGTTGTATATGACTTTTTGCAATTCGGCGTCTATCGTCAATTTCACGGATTTGCCGTTCTTTGCTTTCGTTTCGGCGAGAACAACCTGATTGCCATCCGATTTTTCAATCACTATTTTTTGGCCGTTTGTCGCTCGCAGTTTGTCTTCAAGCAGCTCCTCCAAGCCACGCTTTCCTATCCAATCGCCTTCCTTATATCCTTTTTGCTTTTGCTTTGCTAATTCCTCCTTTGTGATGGTACCAACATACCCGGTTAAATGGGCCAAAGCTTGATGATAAGGATATTCTCGAATAAGCTTCTCGTTGGCCAGCACGCCCGGAATACTCAACAATTGATTGATATTTCCATCATCATACAAAACATCTTTCAGCGGCACAAAATAATCGGGTTTCACCCAACTTTGACTTAACTGTTGATCGATGTAATGAACAGAGACCCCAAGCAAATGAGCCAGCTGACTTTTTTTTCCGGCATCATGACCAAATTGTTTAGGAATGATCCCTACCTCATAACCTTTAGAATTAATGGCTAAGGCATTGCCATTTCGGTCAAAGATTTCGCCGCGTTTTCCCTCCACGGTTTCAAGCCGGACTTTGTCTCCTTTTCCAAGCTCAGGGAAAATATAGGTTGTATTCCAATCGACGTACCAATTCTTTTTTCCTTCTTTTTCTTCCAGTTTCAAATGGACATTCTTTTTAAAATGAATCGGACCGGCAGCAGTATCCATTTTTACGTCAATCGGCAGTTCTGCCCGGTCAGCATCTTTCCAATCCTTTTCTTTTGCTGATAACACAGTCACTTTTAAATGCTTCACGTCTAGATCCCTATAAATCGTTTTATACCGATCTGCGAAATCCACTATTTTATATTTTTTTTGAGAGGAAGACGTTAAATAATCATGGTACATTTGGCTGAATTTCTGATCATTCCATAGCTTGACATAATCAGCTAACCGTTCTTCCGGACTCGGTGTTTTCTCGCATGCAGCCATGGAAAGAACGAATAACAGCACCAAAAAAACGGGCGTCAGATTTCGAAAGCGTTTCAATTTAATCCCCCCCTTCGTCCCATTTCATTATATCAAAATCTGGAACTAGGAAAAAAAGCGAGGCGTCTTTCAGCCTCGCTTTAAATTTAAATATTCGTGTTCAAAGACAATGGTGTCATGATCGGGTGAATATCTGCTTTCGTCTAAAGAAATAATTGATTTTTTGCTTTAAACACTAATCATCCCTTTTCGTGACCATTATGTACATCATACGAAACGTCTTGTCTGTTTGGCAGCCAAAAGGAATGATAGAATTGGATGGACGAATAAATCCATGCTTGTGTTTCGAACTGAATGGAAAAGTCATTTGAAGAAATTTGTTGTTTCTTTTTAAATTTTTGCATCGTTCCGGGTTATCAAATTTAAAGATAAATAAATAGAACTTGATAAACGGTGAGGTTCTTTCTGAGAAGCACGGCGCTGGAATTTGGTTTTTCTTTGAAGGCAATGCTTTTGGTGAGGAAGATACGCGATAAAATAGAAAACTTCTCCAATTTTCAACAAAAAACTGGTTAATACCTTTTCTACTACTCTTTCCGGGACCCACTGTTCATTTAAGTTTGATAGTTTGATGAGCCTTTTATTTAAATAAATCTCCATTTTGAATGTCCACTCATCCAATCCCCATCCCACTGTTAACAGAAAGGAAT
Source organism: Bacillus sp. FSL W8-0223 (assembly GCF_038006805.1). Classification (NCBI taxonomy): domain Bacteria; kingdom Bacillati; phylum Bacillota; class Bacilli; order Caryophanales; family Bacillaceae; genus Bacillus; species Bacillus sp. FSL W8-0223. The sequence goes on along the minus strand of NZ_JBBOVX010000001.1, from coordinate 427,531 downwards.
CGTACTCTTCTTGAAGAGGCAATTCAACATAATTCGTGTTATGGATTCGATAAAAAAATTTCTTAGAAGAGTAAATATTGGTGATGACATCGTAAAAACCACATATAGACAATAACTGAACGCAATCCCTATTTTTCTTTTTTCCATTGAAAATAAGAAAAGATTGCTCCTTTTCCACTCGATCTCGCCCCCTCCCATTTAAAATATTTGAGAAATAAGTCTTTTGTAATAGATATATTTTCCTTTATTCCCATCATATAGGAAAAACATGTCGAAGCAGCTCGTTATTCTTTAATGGAATGGATTTTATAATTTCAATTCGGAAACTATTTGTTCTTTTTACAGAAAAATCGCTATCTTAATAATCAATCATGGTAAAACTTTCATAGGTGGGTCTTTATGCATTTTCACGAAAAATTAAAGAAATATAGAGAAGAAATTTTACAACTTTCTCAAAAGGAAGTAGCCTTTCGTTTAAAGCTTTCGCAATCCGCTTTGTCCAAGTATGAAAATGGTCGAGCTCAAATTACCGCGGACATGCTGAAAGATTTTAAAGCCGCTTACGAAATCCCTTCTGATCTTTTCGCAGAAATGCTTTTTGAATCCTCAGACTTATACTCTTCCACTACTCCAGAAGTTTTGCGGGAAAAATTAAAAGAAGCAGAACTTCAGCGCGTAGAAAAAATGGTAGAAGAATACCCGGAGATCAAAAAAATGATTACCAACCTTTCTTACTTGCCAAAGGCAGAATCCAGAAAAAAAGTTAAAGTACTTTTCAGAATTTTTGAGGCGATTAAAGATTTAAAGTAAGAGCCTTTAAAAAAGACGGTTTGTCCGTCTTTTTTTGCAATTCGGAAACATTCTCGATTTCATGACAGTCTTTTTCTTTTTCGATATAATTTTTTCAGAGTATGCTAGGAAGGTTGGATTCTTTTGAAACCACAAACTTGGTTGTCGATTAATTTTTTCTTGTTCTTTTTTACTTGGGGAGTATTTATTCCTTATTGGAATACTTGGCTGATTAATGAAAAAGGGCTTTCTATTCAAGCCGCCGGTACGATCATTGCGGTCGGATTATTGATCCGCGCATTTAGTACATTTTTTGTATTCCCATTTTTAAGCAAGAAAATGGCGATCGGTCATGAAATGAAAATGATTTCCTTGCTTTCTGTACTAATCCTTTTATTATTTCTGCCGGTCCACTCTTTTCGATGGATTTTGGCGGCCATGATTTTATTCAGTTTTATCTATCCCATGATGTTGGCGGTTTCCGAAAGCCTAGGATCGATCATGATGAAGACAGATCAAATTCAATACGGAATCAGCCGATCTTTCGGATCCATCGGCTATGCGACAGCACTAGTAGCCGTCGGAGCAATTTTGTCTTTTTACAGTGAGAGTTCTATTTTTTGGACCATGTTTGCCAGTTGTTGTCTTATGACCATTGCGGCTCATGTCCAAACGCCGAAATCGCTTATGGCCAAGCACCAAGAACAGTCGGTTTCCTATCTGCCTCTGTTTCGATCCAAACGGTTTATGGCGGCAATGGTAGTATGTATCCTTATTCAAGGAGCCCACGCCTCTTACTATAATTACGGATTTATTTATTTACAAAAATTGAATGCCGGAGATTTTTGGAGTGGCATGATTTTAAACTTGGCCGTCCTTGCTGAAACATTGTTCTTTATGACGGCGGATCGCCTTTTTCAAAAAGTCTCCACTTCTCGCATGTTTGCCATTTCCGCGGCGGCTTCGATCGTGCGCTGGGGGCTTGTCTATCTTGTGCCAACGGTATGGATGTTTATTTTCACCCAGTTTCTGCATTCTCTTACATTTGCACTTGCCCATTACGCATTTATACGCCTTCTTCATGAGGAATTAGACAATCGACTCATTCCGGCGGCTCAAGGCATCTATGCCTCTCTAGCTATGGGGCTAAGCATCAGCGTCTTCACTTTTCTGGGAAGCTATCTCTACTCCAAGTCGGCTGGGTTGGCGTTTGCCGGAATGGCAGCAGCGGTCATACCTTCTCTCTTTATCGCACTGATGATGAACCGAAAATTCGAAATGCATCCCGTGAAAGAATAAAACATTAATTGTGAAATCAATAAAGTATTAAGCCCCCCGGCTCGATTTTACGTTTCCAATGGAATTTTGAAAGCAGCCTATTTGAAGTTTCGTTTTTCATCTAAAAGGCTGCTTTTACAGGTTCTGTTTCGATCAAAAGGATTCCATAAAAAAACTCGTCCTTTCGCCACTCTCAATAGTAAGCCAACCTAAACCTTGTGGCTATCCATTGAGAATCCAAAAAGGACGAGTATTCTCATTCATTTATCCATATACAAACAGCGTGACTGGTCTTTTTTATTCTGCTTCAAAATCTACTCTTTTACTACAATAGAACACATGTGCCAACAGGAAAATCAATTCATCTATCAAGGGTGTCATCTCAAATGATTTCGAAGGAGGGCATGGTTCCTCCCCCCAATTTAAGTTCCTTATTATTTAAGTACTTTTACTGTTACCGTTCTAACTCCCCAATTACGAGCTTGTTGATCATTTGGAACGAAAACGTCGATTCTGTTTCCGTTAATGCTTCCACCAGTGTCCCCGGCAATCGCATCACCATATCCTTCAACATATACTTTTGTTCCTAATGGAATGACGCTCGGATCAACCGCAATGACTTTCGCATTCGGATTGGCTTTTAAGTTCATTCCCGTTGCTGTTACACCGGAGCAACCACCGCAATTAGCTGTATAAGCTGTGGCCGTCATAGTAAAGGTTTCTCCTTGAGCAGCATTGTCTGGTTGTGTATTAGACTGCTGTGCCGGCTGAGATTGAACTTGCTGAGCTGGTTGTTGAGATTTTTGTACCGGTTGTTGAGATTTTTGTACCGGTTGTTGAGCATTTTGTGCCGGCTGTTCAGATTGCTGTACAGACCGGCTTGGTTGTGCCGTTGTATTTTGCTGTTGAACAGCTGCTGTTGTCGCTTTTGTTTCAGTTTGACCGGTTTGATTAGCTTGTTGATTTTGAACAGGTTGCTGTGCAGCCTGACTTTGAACAGGTTGTTGTACCGATTTATTCTCAACAGTCTGCTGAACTGCTTTTGAACCGTTTAGTACAATGCGATCTCCCGGGAAAATAAGATCAGAGTTTAATTGATTGATTGATTTTAAAGTTTGGACAGACATACCGTAAGCTTTGGCGATTTTGCTTAATGTATCTCCTTTTTGAACTGTATAATACTCAGGTATATCCGAAGTAGTTAGGACTTGATTTGGGAAGATTAAATCAGAGGAAAGGTGATTCATTTCCTTTAACTTATCTACAGTAGTATGATGTTCACGTGCAATCTTCCATAATGTGTCTCCTCGCTCCACCTTGTACGAAGCAGCAGATGCATCGGCAACAAAAGCACCTGATAACATCGTTGCGGCTGCTAGAGCAATTACAGATTTTTTCACGTAATTAACCTCCTTTATTCACTGACGAGGTTCATTTTAACATGAAAAACAGCACTGTGATTTTAAAAACCGATTACGTTTCCTTGCCATTATGTTACGCGATCATTTCACTTCCCCTTTTTCCCCTTTCTTTGTAACATTCATGTAATGATTATGGATTGATATAACTCAGATGGAAAAAGAAGTAATTGGTAATACATGGTCATTCCAAACAGATTAGTAGATGAAATGCCTTTTCTACTTGATGAAAAAATCGAGTAGGAGGGAGCGATTAACTCCCGTCCTCTCACACCACCGTACGTACGGTTCCGTATACGGCGGTTCAATTAAGATAATTGACGCAAGTCTTTATAACTTCCGTGAATAGCTGTTCTCTTTATGCCAGTGGTCACTCCACCCTCCAAGAGGTCTCCCACGGGATTCACCGCTTCCTCCCTCAAGTGAGGTACTACGTTTTCTGTGTTCATCATGACTCACTGAATACCAAGGGCTATTCTCTCTTAATTGTTCGGTCCTTCTTAGTTGTTCTAGACCAACTAATACTATGACCTCTGCTGACTTCTGACGGTTCAGCTACTTATCACTAAGTAGGTTATGAAGAGTACTTCACATATCCGCCAGACCTCCCCGGGTAAGTACATGCACTTTCACACCATCTATCCGCCTCATTTACTCGATATGACCTTCGACAGAAAGAGCTTTGTTTTGTTATGCAAACTCACTCCATCATACCTAGCCTTATATGAGGTTCGTGTTCCTCGGACCGGTGTTTTGCCTCCAGCTTCCTTCAGATTCCGCGTCACCACGGACACCCTTGCTCTTGGCTAACCTCTACTTCTGTCTTCGGGGTTCGGGACTTACACCCTATAGTTCATGTACATGCCGGGCGCACATAAAAACGTCTGGAATTTTGTTGCTTCCAGACGTTTGAAATTCGATTTTTAATAGGTTTTCTCTGCTGCGTTCACTCCCGTGGGCAGGAGTTCGCCCAACAATTTAGCTCATTTCGTGAGAAGCCAAGATTTCACACGAAATGAGCTAACACGATCAAGATAAACGGAGAAAATTTATTGTAAGATCGTCACCTTCGTTGTCCTTACTCCCCAATTACGTGCACTTTGAAGGGATGGAACAAACACGTCGATCCTATTTCCTTTAATAGCAAATCCTTTATCGGCTGCGATTGCTTGGCCGTATCCTTCCACATATACTTTTGAACCGAGCGGAATAACTTTAGGATCCACTGCAATCACTTTCGCGTTCGGATTTTTTTTCAAGTTGATTCCCAACGCTGTAACGCCGGAACATCCTTTGCAAGATGCTGTATAAGCAGTGGCCTTAACGACGATCACTTTCTTTCCCGCAGTAGAGTTTACGGCGGATGTTGTAGACGTATTCTTGGCTGTTGCGGTCGAACTAGATTGAATGATTAATTTCGTTCCTACTGTAATGTTGTTAGATGTTAGATGGTTCCATTTTTTTATATTATCGACAGTCGTTTTATAAGCATTGGCAATCTTCCATAATGTATCTCCCTTTTTGACAGTATATGTCGTGCTTGCCGCATTCGAGGAATGAGCAAAGCTGAAACATACTACTGCAGTAAAGAGAGCGGCAATTGCTTTCTTCACACCATAACCTCCTTTTCTATTAACGAGTATCATTCTATCATGACTAAACTACTAGTGATTTTACAGTTCATTATCTTTTTATTACGTAAATGTTTCATTTTCTTAACATGATAGAATAATTGGTTATAATAGTAGAAAGAGGAGGCAGTCACACACAGAGATTATGGTATATTCGTCTGGTATGTGTCTTGCCGTTTCTATATAATAAATAATTGCTGTTATTTATAACCTGTTATGGAGGATGTTGCAACTATGTATCAAGTAAAGCTTTGGAAGGGAGTTTTTAAGACTCGGAATGTGCTTTATGAGCTGGAACAAGCTGAAACCATCCGAGGGTTAAGCAGTCGAATCATCATCTTGCTGGTGATTAGCGTCATTCTATCGGCTGTAAGCAGCTGCCTTGGCATTGGAAGTGAAGACCTTTCGCATCGATTAGCGGATTGGACCGCAAATGAATTGGCTGCAAGAAAAGTCTTTTTTGTTTTAGGAAGCGTGTTTTGGGGCATCCTCTTTGTTTTGTTAGTGTTAGTCGTTCCGTCATTGTTATTTTGGGGCTTAATGGAAGTAGACTTCCGCAAAGCACTTGTCTTGCAGCTTTTTGTTCTAACCATTCTGATAGGAGAAAGGGTTATTCTTTTGCCATTTGAGTTTCTATACGGATTGAAATGGTACTATTCTCCTTTCGCATTAGGAACGGCGATTCGCTATTTGACCGATCATTCGATCCTTATTCGCTTTTTTGGAAGCATCTCTCTTTTCCAAATTTGGACATTAGTCCTGCAATATCGATTCTTAAAAAGAATGACGGATCATAAACCGCTTTATATTGCGGCTGTGATCGCAGGATTATCTATTGTCTTTTGGGCCTTTACCGCTTTCTTCACTTCCATACATATCGAAAAACTTATTTAAGATAGGAGGGCAGAATCGTGCGAAAAACAACGAGAAATATGATCATCGCCGTTTTGTGTGCTTGTTTAATAGCAGGCAATCTTTACTTGATTTTTAAAAAAGATAGCAAAATCGAGAAAACGCAGTGGATAGACAAATGGGCGCGGGTCAAAATCGGCAATCTGGCTGAAACATTCCATACATCGGGCGTTATTACATCACAAGAGGAATATCCGGTCTATTTCGATCCTTCCATGGGGCAATTCAGCAAGTTTTTAGTAGAAAAAGGGGATAAAGTTTCTCCCGGGACGGAACTCTTTCAATATTCGCCGGCTGAAATAGAAGAAGAACGAGCAAAATGGCTGGCAGAAAAAGAGCAGGCACAAAGAGAAATAGATCTGGTCACGGAGGAAGTGCAAAAGTTACAAAACATACAATCTTCTCTAAAAAGCTCTGATCAAACGCCAAGCGCTGCTGAGGTAACAGTTAAAAGTCAAATATTAGAACAGCAAGCGGAAATCGGCAAATTACAAGAAGAAGTGAAAAAGTATGATACTCTTCTCCGCGAACTTGATCAAAGAAAACAACAACTTACTGTAAAAAGTCCTTATGCAGGCTATGTAGAAAAAATCGACGATCGATTAAACAACCCAATCGTAACGATCCGCTCCTTGAAACCAGCCGTTCAAGGGGTATTGAACGAAAAGCAGCGCAAAAAGGTAACAGAAGGATTAAAAGTCAAAGTTTCTGTTGATACAAAGAAAAAACAATATACAGGAAAAATCATAAAAGTAGACTCTTATCCGGAAAATGAACCTTCTGTACATAAAAATAGCTATTATCCTTTTAAAGCCCAATTGTTCAATGTAAAAGATTCAAACGAACCTCTTCTACCCGGTTCAAAAGCAAACATTACCATCATAACGAAAGAATCTTTAAGTACGTTAATGGTGCCATCATCCAGCGTTTTTCAAGATCATAAGAAAAACTACGTACTTGTTCTCAACCGAGAAGGAATCGTAGAAAAACGTGAAATAACGAAGGGAATTCATGTCGGACAAAAACAAGAAATCATTCGAGGTGTAAAACAAGGAGAAGCGGTCCTTCCACATCCACAGGATATTCAGAAAGTCAACTCTCCTTTTATTACACCGTTTAAATTCTCTGATACAGATAAAAAAGCGATTCAGAACGTACGCAAAAAAGATATGCTCCTGTATTTTATGTTAGGTGTACTTTCCTAAAATAATGATGAATGGTTGGCCAAGTCAAAACATGTTATATAGAATGAAAGAAATCTATTTTTCTATATAACATGTTGACGGCCGACTTTCCTGTTATGAATGGAAATGATCATGTCGAGACGCTTGTCTTGATTGAAAGAAGAAAAAAGAGTATAATTATATCCGTTTTAGGTTAAAATCCGTTTTAATTTTTTAACAAAATTTAATATTCAGGGGGTTTGTCTATGTCTGAAAAAAACGGAAAAAAATTCGTCCCCTACGTTCCGGCGTCAAAGTCGCTGCCTGAGCTTACTGTCACAGCGATTATATTAGGAATTGTTTTATCCATTTTATTCGGAGCCGCGAACGCTTATCTAGGTTTAAAAGTTGGTTTGACAGTATCAGCTTCCATCCCTGCAGCTGTCATTTCCATGGGAATTTTGCGCGGAATTTTCAGAAAAGATTCTATTTTAGAGAATAATATCGTGCAAACCATGACAACTGCCGGTGAAGCGCTTGGGGCGGGCGCCGTTTTCACCATTCCGGCACTCTTTTTATGGGATATCCCCATCAGTCAGTCCATGCTGATTTTCATTGTTCTGACAGGGGGCTTTTTAGGCGTTTTTATGATGGTTCCACTGCGCCGTATGTTAATTGTCAAAGAACACGAAACATTGCCTTATCCTGAAGGAACAGCCTGTGCCGAAGTGTTAATCACAGGTGAAAAAGGCGGATCGAATGCCATCATGGTTGCGTCCGGTCTTTTGATCGGCGGTTTGATGAAAGCTTTGGGAGACGGCTTTAAGCTGTTTAAAACAGAAATTGAAACCGGCATATATAAATTTAAAAATGCGGTAGTGGGAGCGGATGTTTATCCAGCTCTGCTCGGTGTTGGCTATATTATTGGTCCTCGTATATCCGGTCAAATGTTGGCGGGAGGATTGCTTGCTTGGATTGTCATCATTCCTCTCATCGGATTTTTCGGTGCAGATAGCACCCATGCCATTTTCCCATCGACAGAACCGATTAAACATTTGGATGCGTGGGGAATTTGGGACAACTACATCCGCTATATTGGTGCAGGTGCGGTTGCAGCCGGCGGGATTATTACATTGGCCAAATCAATCCCGACATTATATCAAACCGCGGCTGCCACATTTAAAAATCTTTCCAATGGATCGAATAGCCAAGCGTCCTTAGACAGAACCGATCGGGACATGCCGATGAAATACGTAATTTTAGGTGCACTGGTTCTCATCGTTATCATTGCTCTTGACCCGTTTGTAAAGGTAGGAATTCTCGGAGCGCTGGCTATCGCCGTTTTTGGCTTCTTATTTGTAACTGTCGCTTCCAGAATAGTCGGAATCGTTGGAAGTTCTTCTTCTCCGGTTTCTGGGATGACGATCGCCACACTGCTCATCGTCACGCTTATTTTTAAACTGACAGGTTATCACGGAAAAGAAGGAATGGTTGCAGCCCTTACTGTCGCTGCCATTGTTTGTACGGCACTGGCCGTAGCAGGTGATATTTCCCAAGATTTAAAAACCGGTTATCTTGTCGGAGGAACACCGTGGAAACAACAAGTTGCCATGATGATCGGTGTCTTGGCTTCCGGTCTTGTAATGGGCTTCATCCTTGTGATGCTGCATAAAGCCTATACGATGGGGTCAGCTGCTCTGCCTGCTCCAAAAGCTATGTTGATGAAAATATTAGTAGAAGGAATTATGGGTGGAAACTTGCCTTGGGAACTGATATTAATCGGTGCTTCCATTTCAATCGTGATTGAATTTTTAGGATTGAATTCCCTTGTCGTCGCCGTTGGTATTTATTTGCCGGTTCACACAAGCGTTCCGATTATGGCAGGAGGAATCGTCCGCTGGCTTGTAGAAGTACTTTCAAAATCGAAAGAAGAAAAAGAAAAACGCAGCGAAAAAGGAGTTCTTTTTGCATCCGGTCTGATTGCGGGAGAATCTCTCGTCGGCGTGATCATCGCAATTTTAATTTGGCTGAAGGTGCCGGTTCCTGAAAATGTAGCAACCGAAAACCAATGGCTGCCTCTTCTTTTATTTATCATCATATGCGTGATGTTATACATGGCTTCTACCAGCAAAAAAGGGCTGGCTAAAAAATGATCCGGCGGAAGAAAAATCTCTTGGAAATGGTGCCGGTACTGAAAGACAATCTAAAGATCGACCATGAAAATCAGAGTTTAATCGTTCCACGTACTAATCTGATCGAACGATTTTCCGTCCGATTTTTAAAGCAGCCGTCAGAAAGAAAAATCCAATTGGATGACTTAGGGTTCTTTGTCATCCGACATATAGACGGGAAAAGCACAGTTTTAGAGCTTGCGAATGTCGTAGAAACAAAGCTGGGGGACAAAGCCTCCCCCGTTTTGGAACGCTTAGTCACGTTCCTGTCCATCTTGGAATCCTATGACTGGCTCAAATGGAAAGAAAAATAGTATCCATATTATGTGAGTGCGAAGGCATTCTCCTTTATTTTGATCAGTAAATCGAGTAGGAGGGAGCGATTAACTCCCGTCCTCTCACACCACCGTACGTACGGTTCCGTATACGGCGGTTCAATCAAGATAAATGACGCAAGAATTCATAACGTTTCTGTAGACTTTTAAGCCCTTGGTTACTCCAATAGGAGTTTCCAAGGGTTCTGTGTAATATGGGACTTTTTGAGATTCGCCAATAACCTTTACGACTGTTCCCCCATTCATAAGCTTTCCATTCAGGAACTCCTAGTTTTATGAGGTTGCGTATCCTGGTCTTTGAGGTCTTCCAGTTTTTCCATAAACACATCCGGAGTCTTCGTCGAATCCAGCCATCCAAATCTTCAAAGATACTCTTTGTGTCTGCTAATGCAAAATATCCACACCATCCAAGTAGATATTGGTTAAGTTTCTTAATCCGATATTCCATTGGGTATGGTATTTTTCTTGACGTGATTTCTCGCACCTTTTTCTTCATTCGTTTTAGACTTTGCTTGGCAATCCGAACTTTTGGCTCTTTTGAAGGTGTAAAACTAAATCCTAGAAACTTTCGTTTCCATGGTCGGTCAACCGCAGATTTCTTCTCGTTGACTTTTAGACGAAGTTTTCCCTCAATAAATCGTTTGACACTAGCCATGGTTCTTTCACCAGCCCGTTTTGACTTCACGTAAATATTACAGTCATCGGCATAACGAACAAATTTATGCCCTCTTTTCTCTAATTCTTTGTCTAGTTCATCTAGTACAATATTCGAAAGTAAAGGGCTTAGGGGGCCACCTTGCGGCGTCCCTTCTTCTGTCCTAGATATCACACCATTAATCATGACACCAGCTTGTAGATATTTGCGGATTAGCTTCAATAGTGGCTTTTCTTTAATAGTCTTGGCTAATGTACTCATCAGCCTGTCATGATTCACTCGATCGAAGAACTTTTCTAAATCCATGTCTACTACCCATCTATAACCATCTCTGATATAGCCTTTTGCTTTCCTAACTGCGTCATGAGCACTTCGATTTGAACGAAACCCATAACTATGTTCGGAGAACATAGGGTCATATATCCTCGATAATACTTGGGCAATTGCTTGTTGAATCAAACGGTCTGTTACGGTTGGAATACCTAGTAACCGAACACCGCCATCAGGTTTCGGGATTTCGACTCTTCGAACAGGCATTGGTTCATAGGTACCCTTGAGAATAGCTTCTTTAATGGATATCCAGTTTTCGACTATGTGCTGACGTAGGTTTTGTACGGGCATCATATCTACTCCATGGCTACCTTTGTTCTTTTCTACTCTTTGTAAAGCTAAAAGCATATTCTCCCGTGACAGGATTTGATTCAAAAGCATTGTTATTCTTCCTTCCGTGAATAGCTTATCTTCTTATGCCAGTGGTCACTCCACCCTCCAAGAGGTCTCCCACGGGATTCACCGCTTCCTCCCTCAAGTGAGGTACTACGTTTTCTGTGTTCATCATGACTCACTGAATACCAAGGGCTATTCTCTCTTAATTGTTCGGTCCTTCTTAGTTGTTCTAGACCAACTAATACTATGACCTCTGCTGACTTCTGACGGTTCAGCTACTTATCACTAAGTAGGTTATGAAGAGTACTTCACATATCCGCCAGACCTCCCCGGGTAAGTACATGCACTTTCACACCATCTATCCGCCTCATTTACTCGATATGACCTTCGACAGAAAGAGCTTTGTTTTGTTATGCAAACTCACTCCATCATACCTAGCCTTATATGAGGTTCGTGTTCCTCGGACCGGTGTTTTGCCTCCAGCTTCCTTCAGATTCCGCGTCACCACGGACACCCTTGCTCTTGGCTAACCTCTACTTCTGTCTTCGGGGTTCGGGACTTACACCCTATAGTTCATGTACATGCCGGGCGCACATACAAAAAAGTTCACGGAATCCATATGTTCCGTGAACTTTTTTGCTAATAAACCTCGAAAGATTAAAAGAAAGAATACTAGAATAACAGTTTAAGCCTGAAACTCCCTATCCATCGATCGTGACGTCGCCTTTAGGTTATTTTCTATTTTCTAAAATCTTTTAAACTGGCAGATCAAATGGACCGAACAGCCACAACTCCCTTGATTTCTTTTATTCTTGCTTCTACACTTGGCAGCACATCGCCATTCACTTTATTGTCAATATCAATCAACGTATAAGCCCACTCGCCTTTGCTTCGATTCAGCATATCGGCAATGTTGAGATGGCTTTCTGCTAAAATGGAAGTCATCTGTCCCACCATATTTGGAATATTTTGGTGGATCACCGTAATCCTTTTTCTGCCGACATAAGGGAGCTCTACATTGGCGAAGTTAACAGAATTTTTAATATTCCCTGTTTCTAAATAATCCTTTAACTGTTTGGCGGCCATGATGGCGCAATTTTCTTCCGATTCTTTCGTGGAAGCTCCGAGATGCGGGACTGCAATGACGTTCTTCATGTCCAATATGCGGTCATTTGGAAAATCCGTTATATACTTAGCCACAATCCCTTTTTCAATCGCCTCATTCAAATCATGTTCGTTTACTAGTTCTCCACGAGAAAAATTCAAAATCCGTACCCCTGGCTTCATTTGGCTAAATGCTTCTCGATTGAACATTTCTCTCGTTTGATCCGTAAGCGGCACATGAACGGTAATATAGTCACATGCGGAAAAAATTTGTTCAATGTTCATAGCCCTTTGGACGTTTCTCGACAAGTTCCAAGCCGTATCGACGGAAATAAACGGATCAAATCCAATGACTTCCATATCGAGTTCGAGGGCATCGTTAGCCACCAGGGCCCCTATGGCACCCAAGCCAATAATCCCTAATTTTTTCCCTTTAATCTCTGTTCCGACAAACTCTTTTTTACCTGCTTCCACCAAGGAAGGAACTTGATCACCTTGCCCCCGAAGCGTTTTCGCCCATTCCACGCCATCAAATAAGTTCCGTGAGGAAGCAAGCAATACAGCCAATACCAGTTCTTTCACAGCATTTGCATTGGCTCCAGGCGTATTGAAAACCACAATTCCTCTTTCTGAACAAGCTTGCACCGGAATGTTGTTCACCCCCGCACCTGCACGCGCAATGGCTTTTACACTCCTCGGAATATCAACATTATGCAAATTATAGCTACGCAATATAATGCCGTCCGGTTGGTCGGCATCATTGTTAATCGTAAAATTTTCTTGGCGCAAAATATTTAAACCACTTTCGGCAATGCTGTTGTAAGTTTTAATTGTGTACATTGCTTCTATTCCTCCTAGCTGTTTTTGCCTCAAAGCTTTTCATAAATTCCACCAGCTTTTTTACTCCCTCAATCGGCATTGCATTATATATGCTTGCACGCATTCCTCCGACGGTACGGTGGCCTTTTAATGTTTCCAATCCTTGCTCTTTTGCCTCTTTAATAAATTGAGCGTTCAATTCTTCAGAAGGCAGTGTAAAAGGAATATTCATTAATGAGCGACTTTCTTTTTCCACAGGGGAATGGAATAGCTCGGATTGATCCAAGAATTCGTAAAGCAGCTGGGCTTTTTCTCGATTGATTTTTTCCATCACGGATACCCCGCCCAGTTCTTTCAACCATTCAAAAACAAGTTTTGCCACATAAATGCTGAACGTCGGCGGCGTATTATACAACGAACCTTTATCACTGTGGGTCTGATAGTTTAACATGACGGGGCAATTCTCAGGTGCGTTTCCAATGAGATCTTCCCGTATTATGACGACGGTCAAACCGGCAGGGCCAATGTTTTTTTGTGCTCCCGCATAGATCAGACCAAATTTTGACACATCATATTCCTGTGCAAGAATATTGGAAGACATATCCGCAACGAGAGGGATGCTTCCCGTATCCGGAACTGAGAAATAACAAGTTCCTTCAATGGTATTATTCGTCGTAATATGGACATAATCTGCATCCTCGGAAAACATAGCCGGATCCAAGGATGGAATATAACTGAATTTCTTATCTTCTGAAGAGGCGACAACACGAACTTCGCCGAATTTTTTTGCTTCCGCCATGGCTTTTTTCGACCATGATCCTGTATGTACAAAATCCGCTTTTTTATTTTTCACAAGCAAATTCATGGGGATCATCGCAAACTGCAAAGAAGCGCCCCCTTGCAAAAATAACACTTTGTAATTGTCAGGAATGCTCATTAATTCACGCAGCAAAACTTCTGCTTCCTGAATAATTTCTTCAAATGCACTGGATCGATGACTGAGTTCCATTACAGACATCCCAGTTCCACGATAATTGAGCAATTCTTTTTGGACTTTTTCCAAAACGGGCAACGGCAACATCGACGGACCTGCAGAAAAATTAAAGACTCTCTCCATTCCACTTCTCCTCGTTTTACTTGTGATTTCAATTCTGAAAATTTATACTATAATAATATTTAAAAATTATACGCCAAAATACTCCAACTATCAAGATCCACTTGCAAGAAAACTCATTTAGTTGTGCTTTCACAGCAGAAACGGATGTCTATTTTTATAGGAAACTTTCTCCCTCCCATTTCTTCCGAAAAGGCGGCTTTCATCATGCCCAGATTCGGAAGCCATCTGCTTACTTTTGCAATCCAAAACGGACAAATATCGTGTTCCATCTGCTGCCTTGCCAATAGATCGCTCGGCTGCTTTCTTCCCGCAACTGAAAAGAATGGAATCTTTTCCAACTTTTTTAGATTAAAAAGAGACCGGTTCCTTTTCTTCCAAACCGGTCTCTTTTTTGCACTCTATTTTTCTATGTAAATACCCTGTTTCATTTAAGAGTTGTTCGATTCTAATTTCACCATCTGTGTTTTGATCAAGTTTAAAATATTTTCCAAATTGCTATCTTTTTTATATCCTTCTTCATAAGCTGCTTTTAAAATCGATAAAAACATTTGCTGTTCTTTTGTCATATCCCTCCATCCTTTCAACTTAAAATGTTTGTCAATACGTGTCTATCATAGTTTGTTTTTGACTGATTTACAAGAATTTTCTCTGCATTATGAACCTTAACTAAGCATAAAACAGAATGAGAAAGGCAAATCGACAATCTATGCGTAAAAAGTCTGTACTTTTCCCCTTTCGAAGAAAAGATCTTTTTTCGTCCAATTGATCCTTTAAAAAGCAAAAAAAGCCGGCTCATTATAGGTTGACTCCCTTTTGAGCAAGCCCTATGCTTTCATGGATTCGATATTTTTTCCTTTTTTCACTACTATGTTTTTCTATGTCTCTCGATGAACAGCCAAGGAAATGATCTCCGCCTTAAAGTTGAAAATTAGGCTCGTCCAATCTCTCACTCTATGACAACCCATTCTTTCACGAACTACGCTTATGAACGAGCCATCCTCTATAAACCCTGATCGTCGACAAGACATCTATTATTCATTGTCCGTTGTTTGTTTTATTGGCTGACAAGTAACAAACAAAAGAATTCGATGGATTGGATTGAATGTTTTTCCTTTTTTCACTAGAAATCATTTCTTGCGGAATAACCATTTTTTGGATAAATAACTGTCCAATCTCCTTGCCGGGCAGCGACTTACTAAATAAAAATCCTTGAATTTCATCACAACGGCATTGCTGCAAAAACTGCAACTGCGATTTTGTCTCTACTCCTTCTGCCACGATGCGCGTTCCCATTGCATGCGCCATCTCGATCAACGCTTTTATAATGGCTTGATCAATAACGTTCTCCTCTAAATATTGGATAAAAGAACGGTCGATTTTTAATGTATCAATCGGATATTTTCTTAAGCTATTAATGGAAGAATACCCTGTGCCAAAGTCATCTAAAGCAATCCGCACTCCTAAGTTTTGTATTTTTCTCCATTGTTCCAATACCAGGTCATTCAAAAGAAGTAAAGACAACTCCGTTATTTCCATTTCCAGCTGCGAAGGTTCGATTTGGTGGTCCGTCGTTGCTTGCAGGATCGTTTCATATAAACCTTTTTTCAAAAACCGTTTTGCTGATATATTAATAGAGATCGTTGGAACTTCAATGTTTTGGCTTTGCCATTCATGGATTTGTTCGCATACTTTCCTTATCACCCAGTCGCCGATCTCGTTAATTAATCCTCCTTCTTCCGCCAACGGAATGAACTCCGATGGCAGCACGGTCCCCCATTCAGGATGGTGCCAACGCAAAAGAGCTTCTGCACCAACAATTTGATTCGTGTTGGCTTCTATACGCGGCTGATATTCGATCGATAAGCCATCGTTTTTTAAAGCTTTGCGCAGCTCTTTTTCTAGATGATACATTTTAAACGTCGATCTTTTCATAGACGAAACATAGATTTGGCAATTATTTTTACCGAACTCTTTTGCCCGGGATAAAGCCACTTCTGCGACTTGAAACAATGTGTCAGGATCTTCACCATCGTTAGGATAAAAACTTAATCCAATGCTGGTAGTGATAAAAAGTTCGTATTCTTCCACTTCCATTTTTCTGCCAATCACTTCCATTATTTGCTGCGCTAATTGAACATACGGTTCCCTTTTTTCTCCGTATTTCACTAGAGCAACAAATTCGTCTCCGCCGACCCTATAGACCGTCCCATGTTTCCCGATGACTTCTTGCAACCGTTCGGCTATTTTTTCCAACACTTTATCTCCGATCCTGTGACCTAGTGCATCATTCATTTTTTGAAAGCTATCCAAATCGAAGCAAAAAACAGCAAACATCCCACCGTTGCAATCGATCCATCTATTCAAATCTTCCATGAAAGCATTTCGGTTGCGGAGCCTTGTCAATAGGTCGTGACTGGCCATTTGTTTTATCGACATGTCTTCATAATTTTCTGCAAAAAAAATGGACATTTAAACCGTTTTCCTTCCTGGCACGACTTTTTTTGACGAATCTTTTTGCAGTTCTCTTGCTATGAAAAAGATTCCCTCCATTTACTTATTATAGGAAAAAAACATCTAATAATCTACATATTTATACAAATTTTCCCTTTGATTTTCTGTTTCTTCATTGATTTTTTTATTATTTTTATTTTCTCAATATGTAATTCTCCTATTCAGTTCATCCAATTTTCTACAAAATATGGTATGAACTTGGTGCTTTGCATGGAAAAAATGTCAAGTTGCCCCTTTTCGAATATGGCTGTAAATAGTTGTAATCCAGTCCCAAGACGTTTCTATAAAAAACGGCAGCCAGACAAAAAAATATTATATTAAAATATTATTAATTTTCCGTTAAAATATGGTTAATTATTTTTAAAAGAATGGCACCCACTTTGACGAAACAGCATGATCCATGCCATTCTGCTGCCACCCCATACAGCTTATTAAATCATCAAAATCTCCTATCAAAACTATTTTTTCAATACCATCACAAATCCGAGGCTGTCCGACGATTCATAATCGCTCCCGGTGCATCCCTTTATTCATGTAAAGATTGATATCGGGCATTGCTTTCCGCGGGCGGTCCCGAAGCCTCTTATTTGTCCCCCGCAGTAGGGTCTCGCCCGACTCGCTTTTCCGCAGAAATCTCGTCACTTTCACGATCACAGTAAAATCTTAACTTTGACAAATGAAAAACATCCAATTCTGGTGGGTTGCCGTCACCCATACACTTTCTGAAACAAGCCTTGTATTCCATTTCCCTTTCAAAATACTTATTTACAGCGAATAGTTTGAACTCAACTGAATAGTTTATGAATTTTGGTCCCTTTTTGCCAAAACAAATCCCTCCTATGCAAAACAGTATGGGTTTTTTTCCAACTGTCTACACAAGAGGGATAATATCAACCTCGGCGGGTTTTCTTATTTAACCACGTTCACTGGAGAATCCCAGTATTTTTGTAAATTTCATTCCAGCTTTTTCCCTTGAAATGTCTTTAACATTTGTCCATGTCGATTAATGACTTGCATCCTCAGCTAATCGAAAGCCCTGTTTTATTTCGCTTGCGTTTCTTTTTTTCTCCAAACAACACGGTGGCTAAACTTTCAAAAGGGCGAACCCATTTTTTTGATTTATTTACCTGCGTTGTCCCTAAGCTCTGAATTAAATGACGGTCTCGTTCTTCAATTTTGATTTCTTCCATTTTTTGCTTGATCCACAATTGTTGCTGTTCTAATTTACAAATCAGCTCACGATTAATCTCGATGAGTCGATTTTGTCCTTCTTCCAACTGCTGCAAACGTTCATAAACATCTTGACTTTGAACATGAATTTCCTGTTTTGGAGACTCAATCGCTTGATTTTCTTGTTGCTCCCGGCTTTGTTCGGCCGCCATTTGAATCGCTTTTTCAAAGGAAACGTTATTTTTTGTGATCGCTTCAATGATCCGCTGAATGACTGCCACATCTTTCGGATAAAAGACACGTGAATGGTTGATGCCTCGCTCAAAATGATAGCCATTCTCTTCAAGAGCCAAAGCGTATTTGCGAAGTGTGCTCGCCCCGATCCCTAAGCTTTTTGCTACTTTCGAACTAAAATATGCCTGCTCCACATTGTTCCCTCCCGTTTTTCCTTCTAAATAAGGATATTCAACAAAGCCGTCTAAAAGCCTTTCACTAACTTTGGAGATTCATAAGAAGTTTTGTCAGTGGCACATAAAGGAAATCGACTTCTTTCACATTTGGACAAGGAATTGTTCGAATTTTGTCGTATAATAGTACAAGAAATTTATCTTCATAATTTTTATACAAAAGGAGCTTAATCAATCGATGAAAACATTTGATGTAGATGAGCGGCCGTCTTTTGCAGCTCTAGTTCCGTTGAGTCTGCAGCATCTATTTGCGATGTTCGGCTCAACTGTGTTGGTGCCTATTTTGTTTCATGTCAACCCGGCCACCATTTTGCTGATGAACGGAATCGGCACTTTACTTTATTTATTCATTACGAAAGGCAAGATACCGGCTTTTCTAGGTTCCAGCTTTGCTTTTATTTCACCCGTATTTGTTGTTTTGGGAGAAAAGAGCTATCATGAAGCACTGGGTGGCTTTATAGCAGTAGGAATTATTTTTATTCTGATCAGCCTTATCATTCATCTGGCCGGAACAAAGTGGATCGATGTCGTCTTTCCGCCGGCAGCGATGGGAGCCATTATTACGGTTATCGGTTTAGAACTGGTTCCTACCGCGGCTGACATGGCGGGGTTGATTAAACCTTTAAGCCATCCACCCGCTCATTGGTCGCCGGACGGAAAAACCATTTTCGTTTCTCTTTTGACGTTAGGAGTGACGATTCTTGGAAACGTAGTGCTCCGCGGCTTTTTGAAAATCATCCCTATTCTGATCGGAATCACGGTTGGCTATATCAGCGCCTTATCCCTTGGAATGGTCGATTTTCAACCGATCAAAGAAGCGAAATGGTTTGCGATCCCTGATTTTTATGCTCCATCATGGGATTGGGCAAGCATCGCCATCATCGTTCCAGCCGCTCTAGTAGTTGTCGCTGAACATATTGGACACCTTGTGGTCACGCAAAATATTGTGGGGAAAGACTTATTGAAAGACCCCGGTCTTGCCCGTTCTATTCTCGGAAACGGAATCTCCACCACTTTATCAGGCTTTGTAGGATCCACGCCTAATACTACTTATGGGGAAAACATTGGTGTATTGGCACTGACGAAAGTGTACTCGACTTGGGTGATCGGGGGAGCTGCCGTTCTGTCCATTCTCCTGTCCTTTTTCGGAAAACTGGCTGCCTTGATTTCGTCCATCCCTACACCCGTTATGGGCGGTATTTCCTTGCTATTGTTTGGAGTAATAGCCGTTTCTGGATTGAGAATGCTGGTCGAATCGCAAATCGATTATTCCAAACCGATCAATATGATCTTGACAGCGGTCGTGCTTGTGATCGGGATCAGCGGAACGACTTTTACATGGGGATCTTTCTCGATAAAAGGCATGGCATTGGCTACAGTCGTGGCCGTTCTACTAAGCTTGCTCTTTAAATTGTTCGAAATCTTGCATATTTCGAACGAAGATTAAAACAATCTAGTATTCAAACAGTGATCCCCCAACCAATCTTTTTGCTTGGCGACAGGCGATATGTAAAATTTTCGGGGCAATGAATGAAAATCGGATAGACGTTATCATCAATGTACACTTCCAAACAAATACATTTCAAAAAGACCCTCAAAAATAAAAAGAAAAGGCGAAAATGAAAAAAGGATGAAAGGGAATATTAATGTTCCTCTCATCCTTTTTTCAGTTTATCTTACAGCATTGAATTGAAGATCACACTCTCTCGCCGCTTCATCTCAAATGCAGGCACTAGCTAAAAAAGGAATCGTTTGTTCATCTCTGACTGATGGACGTAAAGCAAACAGGCTGCACGAACTTTAAAGCGATTATCATTTTTGATTCATCACCACATTTTGTGATTTAACCCAAAAATAGGGAAAACACTCACGAATTCCTGGCAGTAATGTTAGCGTCACTTAACATAACAGGAGGTTCTAAAGTGTTTTCCGTATCACTAGATTTGCAATTTGAAGTTGTTAAACAAGTGTTTCTTGAAGATTGCAATTTGTTACATGTTGAGAAAATACTACAGAAGAACGCTGTTCTTACTGCGGTTTTTTTTCTAGTCATGTCCATGACTGGCGGACAAGAAAGGTTCGTGACTTGTCCGTATTAGGTAAGCCCCTTTTCTTATTTGTCAGAGTGTATAGATACCGTTGTCACAACTGTAATGAGGTATTTTCACAAACATTTGAATCTATCAGTCCTAATAAGCATCAGACCAATCGGTACAGAGAATATCTGTACGAAATGTGCATTGGCTCTACTATCCAAGAAGTGAGTCGAAAGGAAAAAATACCTTATACAACTGTTGAAAGAATATTTTATTCCGTTGCTAAAGAAAAAGAGAAGGAGCATGTAGAAACTCTTGAAAGTGTTTTAGAAAACAATGAATTAATCCTTAGCCTTGATGAGATCGCTGTCCGAAAGGGTCACCGATATGAAACAGTTCTTATGGATACCCAATCCGGGAGTGTGCTTGGTATGGAACATCAACGGAGTTATCGTTCAACTCAGATCTTACTTGCCAAGAAGATTCTGTCTGATAAATGCGTTCATACCGTTGTTATGGATATGTGGGATCCCTTCCATAAAGCTGTTAAATCTATATTCCCAGAGGCCTGTATCGTCATTGATAAATATCATGTGGTGCAAAAGGTGACACATGCACTTGACCAAGTTAGAAAGAAAACTCCTGGACTAAAAAAGGGACGGTTTAAACTCTTGAAAGGTTCTGAAAAGTTAACGGCTAATGAAAAACAACAATTAGATGAGATGCTCAAAGAGCATTCAGAATTGTCATATGCCTATTTTCTAAAAGAACTCTTTAGAGAAATATACCAAGTGAATGACTATGATACAGCTGATTCACTCTTAGAAGAATGGATTCAACTCGCATGGAGCAGCCCATTTCCTTCATTTCATCAAGTTGCCAAGACGATAGAAAATTGGAAGGCACAAATTTTACAATATTTTCTTACCCCTTTTACGAATGGCCGGATTGAAGGTACAAACCATAAGATTAAGAACATCAAAAGACGTGCTTTTGGCTTCAGAAACCTTGAAAGATTTCGACTACGTGTATTTTTGGAATGTACAGGTAAAACTTATAAAAATCAGGTTGCTTAACCATGCCCTTCATCAGCTTTCCGCATTGTAGTGGCTAGAATGGAAGCCGTCAAGGAAAGCGCTTGACCTCTTCCATTCTACCCACTTAGTGGTCTGCAAGCTGACGAAGGAGCTACTCTAGATTGAGTATCAATCTCGCTAACTTATTACCGGAATTGTGTGAACATCACAGAATATGGTGATGAGACTCATTTTTTATCAACATTATCCTGATTATACTCATTTTAAAAATTATCACACTTTTAAAAACATCCATACTTTTATTCCAACTATATTTATAGTATATTTAATTCGGAACAGTATTTAATAAAATGGCTTGTTTAAAGTTGCCGAAGGAAAATAAGGTCCTGGCTTCCTTCTTTCGGTTTTCAAACCGTTGGATGAAAATTTTTGAAGCACAGCGTTATTTAACGAGAATTCAAAGGAAAAGGGATGATGAATATGGCCAATTCAAAAGCAAAAAAATGGCTCTTATATGGTGCACTGATTGCTCCAATCGTGTATCCAAAGTTGAAAAATTTTTATGACACCAAAAAACTGAGAAGGCAGTTTCAAGAAGCACAATTTTTGCGGAAATTACAAACAAAAGAAAACTAATGAAAAAACGGACAGAACTTCTTTTGAAGGGAGTCCGTTTTTTCATACACTTTTTCTTCATTTTTCCTATAGAAGGGAACAACTAAGGTTATAGGCAGAATTCCGGTTCATCCAATAAAAACGCTCTCCGCTTCATGAACCCTTATAAATCCATTAAAAGCAATCTGTGAAACTATTGTATTAACAACAGCAACGCTGCTACGGCCGGCGTTAAAACCATGGCTACTTTTAAAACACTTTTCGGGGCTAAATTGGTAAATTTAGCTCCTACATAAGCCCCCGTCATGGTACCTACCAATACTTCCAACAGCAATATCCAGTCCAAGTATCCAGCCTGTCTATACCCCGTTCCGCCTCCAATCGCTATCGGCAAAATCACCAGCATAGTAGTCCCGACCGATTGGCGGATCGTCAAACCAAGCATCGTCAAGAGACCCAACTGAATAAATGGAGTGGCTCCGATTCCAAATGTTCCTGATAAAATTCCGGCCACTATTCCAAGTATTATCGCCTTTATCATTGTCAGCGGCTGATTCCACTTCACTTCTTTCGTTTTTGTCTCTTCGGCCTTTTTAGACAGAGATAAACGGACTAACAGTAAAATGGAGGATAAAAACAGCATTCCCGCTGTCAGCCAATGAAGATCACCGGCAGGGATAACAGTCGCAATTTTAGATCCGATGTAAGAACCTATCGCGCCAAAAATTCCGACAACCAGTCCGACACCGACAGCTGTATTGCCTTCTCTAAAATGGCTATAAGCTCCTGATAAACTGGTAAACGCCATTGCCGTAAGCGACGTTCCCAGCGCCGTATGTATTGGGATGTTAAATAGAACAGTCAATATAGCAATAATAAAGCCAGACCCCCCTGCTCCTATAAAACCGAGCAAGAGCCCCATGGCAAACATGGTCAAAACAATCGCCAACTTCTGTTTCCTCCTTCTTTCTCCACATTCCCAAAGATCATGTTTCTTATTATGGTATACTAGTTTCATTTTTTTCACAAACTTCCAAGAGCACTCTTCTCTATAAAATGGATTTTTTCTTTTGGCTGTTTTTCTTCCCGCAAACCTTCTCTTGCTATTCCTAAATAGCGGCGAATCCTTGTGACAATTGGAAAGCAAAGGGAGCAAGGAGAACAAGTACTTCTATTTTTTTATTCGGCTATACAGAAAACGAGATATAATAAGGGGGAAGGAGTGGGAAGTTTTATGATTCGATATGTACATATGTATTTGGTAGCGATCCTTCTTGTCGCCGGGATCAGTATGTCGTTTCCAAGCGGCCGCCATTCGAAAGCAGAAGCAGCCAGTGACATGAGCGTTCATGCCAAAGCGGCGATTTTAGTGGATGCAAAGTCCGGAAAAATTCTTTTTGGCCAAAATATGGATGAATCGCTGTCGGTCGCTAGCATGTCTAAATTGATGACGCAATATCTCATTTTAGAAAAAATCCAAAAAGGCGATCTCAAATGGGATGATGTCTACCATGCGGATGCCACCGACCAAGACTTGTCCACTAGGCCGGGGCTGGGAAATGTTCCTCTGTATCAAGGGCAATCGTACACCGTGCGTGATTTATATAATGCCATGACGCTGGTATCGGCCAACGCCGCCAGCCGTGCTCTTGGTCGAATGGCCGGCAAATCGGACAAGCACTTTGTCCAAATGATGAATAACAAAGCCAAACAGCTTGGCTTGAAACATTCGTCTTTTGTGAATACTTCCGGATTAAACAACCAGGATCTTGCTCCGTACCAAGTGAAAGGAACAGCTTCCGATGGCGAAAATAAGATGTCAGCCCGTGATCTCGCTTTATTGGCATACCATTTCATTCATTCTTTCCCAAATGAAATGGATATCGAAAAAAAAGAACTTGATCAGTTTCCTGTTACAGATTCGTACAGCATCCCTCTTCGCAATAAAAATCAATTGCTGCCAAATGGCAAATATCCTTATAAAGGCGCCATCGGTTTGAAAACGGGCATGAATGACGCAGCAGGCTACGGCATCGTAGCATTAGCTAAAAGAGGGCAACGCGAATTGATTGCCGTCATCATAGACGCCAAAAATAAAAAAGGAAAACGATCTTCAAAAGCCCGTTACATGCAGGCTCAAAAATTGCTGGACTACGGCTTTACCCATTGGGACTATGAAAAAATTTCACCGGAAAAATTCTTACCAACGAACCAGCAAAAGATCCCCGTAGAAAACGGGACGAAAGAAAAAGCAGCCATTACATCTAAAACAACCGTTACTGAATTGGTTCCTAAAAACGGCCATTCGATCAAAGCCAAGCTGACGCTTATGCCTAAATTTTTAACAGATCAAAAGAAACTTAAATCTCCTATTCAAAAAGGGACCGTTATTGGGAAAATTACGTTGCGGGATGGTTCTTACGGATATTTAACGACAAAATTAGAGAAAAAGGCTCAAGTAAAAGCAACGGTAAAAGAAGAAATTCAGAAGGAAAACTGGTTTGCCGCCCTCATGGACGGAATCTTTTAAAGTGATGAATTCCATCGAGTAGGAGGGAGCGATTAACTCCCGTCCTCTCACACCACCGTACGTACGGTTCCGTATACGGCGGTTCAATTAAGATAATTGACGCAAGTCTTTATAACTTCCGTGAATAGCTGTTCTCTTTATGCCAGTGGTCACTCCACCCTCCAAGAGGTCTCCCACGGGATTCACCGCTTCCTCCCTCAAGTGAGGTACTACGTTTTCTGTGTTCATCATGACTCACTGAATACCAAGGGCTATTCTCTCTTAATTGTTCGGTCCTTCTTAGTTGTTCTAGACCAACTAATACTATGACCTCTGCTGACTTCTGACGGTTCAGCTACTTATCACTAAGTAGGTTATGAAGAGTACTTCACATATCCGCCAGACCTCCCCGGGTAAGTACATGCACTTTCACACCATCTATCCGCCTCATTTACTCGATATGACCTTCGACAGAAAGAGCTTTGTTTTGTTATGCAAACTCACTCCATCATACCTAGCCTTATATGAGGTTCGTGTTCCTCGGACCGGTGTTTTGCCTCCAGCTTCCTTCAGATTCCGCGTCACCACGGACACCCTTGCTCTTGGCTAACCTCTACTTCTGTCTTCGGGGTTCGGGACTTACACCCTATAGTTCATGTACATGCCGGGCGCACATAAAGAAGTCCCTCCTTGACAATGCAGGAGGGACTTCTTTATATGATCTAGTATAAATCGGCACCACCGCATAGCAGGTGGTTTATTGTTTCGCACAATATCGCAAGCTCAACTGACTAATGTCATAAAATCAAAAAGGTTCCCGGGATCAACCCGAGAACCTCTTGTCAAATGGGTAACGGAGAAGGTGGGATTTGAACCCACGCGACGGTCACCCGTCCTAACGCATTTCGAGTGCGTCCCCTTCAGCCGCTTGGGTACTTCTCCATATGACCTCTTTCATTAGCGCAAAATATATTATATACGAAACAAAGCTATTTTGTACAGCCCTTCAATAAATGACGAAAAATTCTTATTAATCTGTCGAAAAGGCAAAAACTTGTCATTCCACGCAATTAAGGCAGCCCCGACTTATAAGAAGTTGTGTCGGGGCAGGATGAAGCAAATTTCCATTGCCCTTTCTAATCCAAAGATTTCGATTTCAAAATCGATTTAACTGTGTATGTCCGTTGCATCCACCGGTCTTTCGGCATCGGTGATTTCTTTTTCCAATTCTTCCATATAAGATTCTTTCGTTTCTTCATCCCAATGAAAAATTTCGGCCATCGTCGCTACAATTGGTTCTTTCCATTTTTTTGCCCATTTTATATCAAAGAAAACAGATCCAGTCCTTCGAATAAAAAAGTCGACAGGTTTTACAGCCATTTCATAACGGATGGCATACAGGAGCTGAGCGTATATAGCAGCCGGCAGCAGCTTTTCACCGGATGCTTTTTGATATTCACTGGCTATCTTATATAAAATTTCGACATTGGAACCGTACAGCTGTGCCAGTCTGCGGCCTTCCTCTTCTTTCAAGCCATACTGCGTCGCTTTTTTTGCCATTTGCGCCACGAAAATCGGCCAGTTGTCCGATCCGCCGACATCACCTCCGGAAATCGGCAAATAGCGGGTTTGGCAAGGCTTAAACGTTTTTCCTTCTTCTGACGCTAATTCTTTTGCCACAAGATCTACCACGGTTTCCGCCATTTTGCGGTATCCGGTCAATTTTCCACCGGCGATGGTAATCAGGCCGCTGTCTCCTTCCCATACTTCGTCTTTGCGGGAAATTTCCGAAGGGTCTTTCCCTTCCTCGTATATAAGCGGCCTTACTCCTGCCCAGCTGGATTCAATATCTTTTTCGTTTACTTGGACATCCGGAAACATAAAATGAATAGCGTTCAACAAATATTCCCAGTCTTTTTTAAGCGGTTTAGGATAGCGAGCATCGCCGTCATAAAACGTATCGGTTGTACCAACATACGTTTTCCCTGCTCGTGGAATAGCAAACACCATTCGACCATCAGGGGTGTCGAAGTATACCGCCTGCCTTAGCGGGAATACAGATTGATCGATGACAATATGAACTCCCTTTGTCAAACGCAAATGTTTACCATTCATCGAATGGTCTTTTTTTCGCACTTCATCCACCCACGGCCCGGCGGCATTGACCACTTTTTTGGCACGAATTTCAAAACTTTCTCCTGTAACACAATCTTTTACGCGGGCACCAATCATTTTTTTGCCGCTGTATAAAAACTGTTCCGCTTTGACATAATTCAGCAAGCAAGCGCCGTTCTCCACTGCTTTTTTCGCTACCTCAATGGTGAGCCGGGCGTCGTCCGTGCGATATTCAACATAATATCCACCGCCTTTTAAGCCTTCTTTCTTAATGAGAGGTTCCTTGCGCAAGGTTTCCTCAGCGGAAAGCATCGTCCTTCTTTCCGATTTTTTGACCCCTGCCAAGAAATCATAAACACGCAGCCCAATGCTTGTCGTAAACGCACCGAACGTCCCGCCTTTATGAAAAGGAAGAAGCATCCATTCCGGTGTCGTCACGTGCGGCCCGTTTTCGTAGACGATCGCCCGTTCTTTCCCGACCTCGGCCACCATTTTTACTTCCAATTGTTTTAAATACCGCAAACCGCCGTGCACGAGTTTGGTAGAACGGCTTGACGTTCCTGCTGCGAAATCCTGCATTTCGACCAATGCCGTTTTCATTCCCCTTGCGGCAGCATCCAAAGCAATCCCGCAGCCGGTAATTCCGCCGCCAATCACTAGCAAATCAAATGTATCTGTTTTCATCTTCTCTATCACTTCGTCACGATTTTCTGAGGAAAAAATCATGGACAGCTCCCTCCCCTTACCGAATGTACATAAGCCCATAAAAAAGGAGAGACCAAAAAAACATTACAGCAACCTATAATGCTTCTTGGTCTCTCCTAATCTCTAGACTTATTATTAACTTGTTTTCATTATAGCATACTTTGTTACCATTTAAAAGCCTGTGCCGCTTCAATCGCTTTTTTCCAACCGTTGTACAATGTTTCACGCGTCTCTTGAGCCATTGTCGGCGAGAATTGCCGATCCTGTTTCCATTGAGAAGATATTTCTTGGCGATCTTTCCAAAAGCCAACAGCAAGCCCAGCCAGATAAGCAGCTCCTAAGGCTGTTGTTTCATTAATAATCGGCCGTTCGACAGGTACATTAAGGATATCGCTTTGGAACTGCATCAAAAAGTTATTCATGACTGCTCCCCCGTCGACTCTGAGCGTTTTCAGGAAGATTCCCGAATCTGCTTCCATGGAAGTCAGTACATCTTTTGTTTGGTAAGCCAGCGATTCCAGCGTGGCCCGAATAAAATGCTCTTTGGACGTACCTCGTGTCAACCCGAAGACAGCCCCCCGGACATCGCTGTCCCAATAGGGCGTTCCGAGACCCACAAAAGCCGGTACGACATAAACTCCTTCCGTTGATTCCACACGAGTCGCATAACTTTCGCTTTCCGGAGCACTTTTTAACATTCTCAATCCATCCCGAAGCCATTGAATGGCCGAACCGGCTACAAAAATACTGCCTTCCAGCGCATATTCGACTTTATTGTCGATCCCCCAGGCAATGGTCGTCAACAAACCATGTTTCGATTCTACCGCTTTATCGCCTGTATTCATGAGCATAAAACAGCCGGTTCCATACGTGTTTTTCGCCATCCCTTCTTCAAAGCATGCCTGACCGAACAGCGCTGCCTGCTGGTCCCCGGCAGCCCCGGCAATCGGCACTTCCTCGCCAAAAAAATGATAAGAAACCGTTTTGGCATAAACTTCCGATGACGGTCGGACTTCCGGCAGCATTTCTTTCGGCACGTCCAGAATTTCCAACAGCTCTTCATCCCACTTCAGCTCATGGATGTTGTAAAGCAACGTGCGGGAAGCATTCGAATAGTCCGTCACATGGGCTTTTCCGCCGGATAGTTTCCAAATCAGCCAAGTGTCAATCGTTCCAAACAGCAACTCTCCCTTTTTCGCCCGTTCGCGCGCACCTTCCACATGATCTAATATCCATTTGATTTTTGTTCCGGAAAAATACGGATCAATCAATAATCCCGTTTTTTTATGAAACAGCTCATTATACCCTTTTTCCTTTAATTGTTCGCATATGTCAGCTGTTTGCCTTGACTGCCATACAATAGCATTGTAGATCGGTTTTCCGGTATCCTTCTCCCAAACGACCGTCGTTTCCCGTTGGTTGGTGATCCCAATCCCCGCTACTTGATTTGCCTCAATCCCTGCTTCGGAGAGTACGGCTGCGATGCAAGCAAGAATAGAACCCCATATTTCATTAGGATTATGCTCGACCCAGCCCGGCTGCGGAAACAGTTGATGGAACTCTCTCTGCGCCGTATGGACAATTTTCCCTTCTTTATCGAATAAAATCGCTCTGGAACTAGTCGTTCCTTGATCTAATGCTAAAATGTACTTTTCCATTAGATTCCCTCCCATTTTTCACTTTTTACTTGGATGCGGTGATTTCTTTTTTTCTCTGCTAAAAAAGAACTGAATAATAGAATCACAGATACAGCCAACATTCCCCATAAGGCCCCTGTTGCTTCTCCTAGAAAAACAGCTCGATAGAATAAAGCTCCGACAGAACCTCCTAATATAGGACCGACAATGGGAATCCAGGCATATCCCCAATTAGAAGAGCCTTTTCCTTGGATGGGCAGCAAAAAGTGAGCAAGCCTCGGTCCGAAATCGCGCGCCGGGTTGATCGCGTACCCAGTTGTTCCTCCGAGAGAAACCCCGACGGCTACAACTAAAAGCCCAACACACAACGGATTTAATCCATCAGTAAATTTATTAGCTCCGATTGTCAAAATTCCTAGCATCAATACAAAAGTTCCGATAAATTCACTCAATAAATTAGCAAAAATATTGGGAATCGCCGGCCCCGTTGCAAAAATTCCCAACTTCGCGGCGGGATCTTCCGTCACCTTCCAGTGCGGCAGAAAATGAAGATACACTATACAGGCTCCAATAAAGGCTCCGATGACTTGAGCCAAAATATAGCCTGGCACCTTGGACCACGGAAAATCTCCATTGAAGGCCAAGGCGATGGTGACCGCCGGATTTAAATGGGCACCGCTGAATTTTCCAACCGCATAAACCCCCATTGTGACACCAAGCCCCCAACCAATAGTAATAACAAGCCAACCCGCATTGTGAGCAAATGTTTTCTTCAAATTCACATTGGCGCATACACCGGCTCCAAATATGATCAGGATGGCCGTACCTACTAGTTCGCCAATATATGACATCCCATCATCCCCTTTACATTTTCATTTTAAAAAAATAAAAACCCACGAAATCACCCATTCATATGAGGATTTTGTGAGTCTCTTCTTCTCCGTCACGATTTATTAACTTAACTCCATCATAACGACGGATGAAAGCGTTGTCAACGGTAATTTGAAATTTTCAATCTACTTTTTATAAAAAATGCGGAATGCCTTTCTTTTCCCGTCTAAGGCGTTCCCGGCATTTTTCAGCCGCCCTATATAAATTGTTTCCATAAATCCACATTGGAAATCGTAATCGCACAAGCCCCAACTGCTAAAGCCTGTTCCGCATCTTCCACGGATTCGATCAGCCTGCAAGCAAATATTGCCTTTTAATTTGTGAAATATTTCACAAGTTTGTCATACATTTTTGCAAAAAACTGATTTATATTAATCGAGTAGGAGGGAGCGATTAACTCCCGTCCTCTCACACCACCGTACGTACGGTTCCGTATACGGCGGTTCAATTAAGATAATTGACGCAAGTCTTTATAACTTCCGTGAATAGCTGTTCTCTTTATGCCAGTGGTCACTCCACCCTCCAAGAGGTCTCCCACGGGATTCACCGCTTCCTCCCTCAAGTGAGGTACTACGTTTTCTGTGTTCATCATGACTCACTGAATACCAAGGGCTATTCTCTCTTAATTGTTCGGTCCTTCTTAGTTGTTCTAGACCAACTAATACTATGACCTCTGCTGACTTCTGACGGTTCAGCTACTTATCACTAAGTAGGTTATGAAGAGTACTTCACATATCCGCCAGACCTCCCCGGGTAAGTACATGCACTTTCACACCATCTATCCGCCTCATTTACTCGATATGACCTTCGACAGAAAGAGCTTTGTTTTGTTATGCAAACTCACTCAATCATACCTAGCCTTATATGAGGTTCGTGTTCCTCGGACCGGTGTTTTGCCTCCAGCTTCCTTCAGATTCCGCGTCACCACGGACACCCTTGCTCTTGGCTAACCTCTACTTCTGTCTTCGGGGTTCGGGACTTACACCCTATAGTTCATGTACATGCCGGGCGCACATAATGTGAAAGCAAGAACCTAACATTCTTGCTTTCATTTACCCTTATATTTGTGAAATATTTCACATTATTTCAAAGTGTAGCCGGCATTATTTGAACTAAAAAAATGGAAACTGCTTAGCACTGCTTTTTAACAAAGGTAGAATTCTACTAATCACGGAAAACTCGAATGCAACGTCCATTTCGAAAGATTTTCTAAAAGGAGTGGGAGTATGAAAGCGGCAGTAGTAAAACAATTTAAGGAAAGGTTAGAAGTGCAAGACGTTCCTAAGCCAAAGCCAGGTTTCAATGAAATATTAGTCCATATCCAAGCATGCGGCGTATGCCATATAGATTTGCACGCCGCTCATGGAGATTGGCCGGTGAAACCAAAGCTGCCTCTCATTCCAGGGCATGAGGGTGTCGGAATAGTAGAAGAAGTAGGAGAAGGTGTTACTCACTTAAAAGTCGGTGACCGAGTGGGTATTCCTTGGCTTTATTCAGCGTGCGGGCATTGTGAATATTGTTTGTCAGGACGCGAAACTCTTTGCTTAAACCAAGAAAATGCAGGGTATTCAGTAGACGGCGGCTATGCAGAATATTGTGTCGCAGCTGCCGATTATGTAGTAAAGATTCCTGACAATTTAGGATTTGTAGAAGCCGCTCCTATATTTTGTGCAGGAGTGACTACCTATAAAGCATTGAAAGTATCCGATGTCAAACCAGGTGAATGGGTAGCCATCTTTGGCATCGGCGGATTAGGTCATCTTGCGGTCCAATATGCTAAAGCTATGGGAATGAATGTAGTGGCCATTGATATGCATGATGAAAAATTAGAACTTGCCTTAAAACTAGGTGCTGATAAAGTGGTCAATGCAGCAAAAGAGGATGCAGCAGCGTGGATCCATAAAGAAATTGGCGGTGTGCATGGTGTTGTTAGTACGGCTGTTGCGAAAAAAGCATTCGATCAAGCTTATCGTTCGATTCGACGCGGAGGCACTTGCGTCATGGTGGGACTGCCACCAGAATCAATAGATGTCCCCATTTTCGATACAGTCTTAAATGGAACCAAAGTTGTCGGTTCTATTGTTGGGACGCGTAAGGATTTGCAAGAAGCTCTGCAATTTGCCGCAGAAGGAAAAGTAAAAACGATCATTGAAACCCGTACGCTAGAGGAAATCAATGATATTTTTGATGACATGTTAAAGGGCAAAATTAATGGACGCATTGTGATTGATATGACAAAATAACACAAAGGAATTTCATATTTTATGAAAGGGAAAGGTCTCCTTAGTTGTCTAAGGGGATCTTTCCTATTCATTCTGCCTCTTTTTGCACCTCGTGAATCGACTTTTATATCGCCTGCAAAGCTTGCAAAATATCCGCTTTCAAGTCATCGATATGCTCAATGCCAACCGAAAAGCGTACGAAATTAGATGGGATCCCGGCAGTCCGCATTTGCTCCTCGTTCATCACGCCTTCCCACATCGCAGCTGTATGTACAACCAGTGAATCGACCCCACCGAGGCTGACTGCGTTAAGCGACAGTTTTAAAGCAGAAACGAAGCGCTGAGTTTCTTCATAACCGCCTTTGACTGCAAAAGCGATCATTCCGCCGAAACCGCGCATCTGGCGTTTCGCCAATTGATGCTGCGGATGGCTGGCAAGACCGGGATAATACACCCGTTCAATCTGCGGCTGCTTCTCCAGAAATTCGGCCAAGGCGAGGGCATTGGCGTTGATGCGTTCAACTCTCATCGGAAGTGTACGCAAACCGCGTAACAGCAGCCATGCGTCCATTGGCGAGAGCACAGAACCGATTGAGATATGCGTGTGCCAAATACGTTCAGCTAATTCTTCGCTTGTGCAAATGACGCCGGCGGTCAAATCATGGTGTCCGCCCAAATATTTTGTTGCGCTGTGGATAACCACGTCGACACCCAGATCATGGGGCCGCTGGTTAATCGGCGATGCAAATGTGTTATCAGCCACGACGATAATGCCCAGTGGACGGGCCAACTCTA
Organism: Bacillus sp. FSL W8-0223; assembly: GCF_038006805.1. Lineage (NCBI taxonomy): Bacteria > Bacillati > Bacillota > Bacilli > Caryophanales > Bacillaceae > Bacillus > Bacillus sp. FSL W8-0223. Next base: position 394,763 of record NZ_JBBOVX010000001.1, on the reverse strand, counting down.
CTACTGCGGTAATATCGGTTAACACCAACGTCGGATTGGCCGGAGTTTCAATCATAATAAGCTTTGTATTAGGGCGAATGGCTTTTTCAAAAGCTGCCACATCAGATTGCTCCACAACCGTCACTTCGACACCAAACCGCGGCAGCATCTCATCCATAATTTTGGCAGTGCTCATATAATGGCGTGTCTGTGCAACCACATGGTCGCCTGCACTGACAAGCGCTAGAAGCGTCGTAGCAATCGCTCCCATCCCAGAACCTGTTACAAGTGCGGTTTCTGTACCTTCGAGCTCAGCTATCACTTTCTTTACACGCTCATGCAATGGATTGCCGTAACGCGTGTAATATTGCGGATGGCGCGGCGTACCCGCCATATCAGCAAATTCGGAGGCATTATCTGCACGAAAAGTAGCAGAGTAATAAATAGCCGGAGCTACCGTCCGATCATTGGTCACCCAGTCGTCAGCATGTACGGCCAAAGTTTCATTTTGAAGTTCCTCGAGATTGTGATCTTTACGTTTATTCATACTCCCCCTCCTCTTTATTTTTCTTAATAACATTCCGGGAATTATCCTTAAATTAAGAATATAATAAATAATATAAAAATTATACTATTAATTACTCAACTTTCAAAGTTCGTGTATTCGTTAACGGGTTGGAAATCGAGAATAAAAATGATTTTGTTCATTGGCAAAGCGAAAGAAATAAAAAAAGCCCGTTTTTTCGAAAAATGAAGCTCATATTCTTGAATAGAGGCTCATTCATGAAAATAACGGCTCATATTTCTGCACGAATGCTCATAACCTTCCTTTTTTTCATGCTTTGGAGCGGAAAACCCTCATCCAAAACGAGAAACAGTTCCTTTTCCGTGATCATTGATCGATCACCAAATCGCTTCAACAGAATTAAGAGAGATGAACCATGAAGAAGCTAGTACGCAATGGAATCAATAGATAACGAGAGGCGATTCTCGATTTAACGTGTCCGTTTCTTGACATAATACCTATACGCTCTTTAAAGCATGGCATGGACAATGAACAGATAAAAACAAAATTCATTAAATGCTTTACTATTTCAATAGAAGAGTAGGAAATGGATTAAAAAGCAGCCTAAAACCTGAATTAAAGAAGGTCCAGACTGCTTTCTTTTTTTCGACCCTTAAATTTTTTAGGATATGCACTTGTTAAGTGCTTAAAAGAACGGACATCATTCAAGGTTGCTTGCTTATACGAAACTTTTTTACGTCATTTTCATAAATTTAATATTGCCGCTAGATAAGGCTAGATTGAGATGTCGGAAATAAATAGGAAAAATAAATCCGATACCGCTAATTGACTTCGTCTTCACCAGGAAACACTAATTCCAAAGGAATTTGTGTATGTCCTCCGGTAAGGCGTTCGGGCAATCCGATCGGCATTTTTCAGCCGCCCTAAATAAATTGTTTCCATAAATCCACATTGGAAGTCGTAATCGCACAAGCCCCTGCTGCTAAAGCCTGTTCCACCTCTTCCGCGGATTCGATCAGCCCACCGGCAAATATTGGCTTTTTTGTTTTTACATGCAGTTCCTTTATAATTTTCGGCACCACACCGGGAAGCACTTCTATGTAATCCGGATTGGTTTTTTCAACTAATTTAACGCTTCTCTCAAGAGCGCTGGAATCGATGATAAAAGCGCGTTGTGTCGCGAAAATCCCTTTTTGCTTTGCTTTCAAAATGACGCTGCCTTTTGTGGAGATGATCCCGTAAGGCTTGGCGTACTGGACGATAAATTCCGTCGCATTTTCATCGCTCGTTAAACCATGTATCAAATCAATATGTAAAAACATCTTTTTGTCGTATCGGCGTGCATACTCATACACGCTTTTTACCATTCCAAGATGAAGGTCAAGAAATACCCCATATTGATACGGCATCTCCAGCATTTTTTCAAAATCCTTCATGGAACGAATCGCCGGTAAAATTTTTTGCCCATGAAATCCCATGCTAAAGCCTCCTACATCCCCTAATTCCAAATTATTCTTTTCTGACTCATTTTAACATCACCATTTAGAATATAGAAGAGCTCAAAATCACAGGAAACGCATTTTTTCATAGATGGAAATTTGTTTTTCAAAAAATTTTTCAGCTAACCGTATTAGGGCCGCCTTTCATTTCCCGATACATCGTAAGAAGTTTGAACGTAAATTCTTGAACGTTATCATGAGGATTTTCCAATTCTTTTACTACCTTACCGCTTTCCAGAAAGATAATCCGATCTCCTAATTCGGCCGCCACATCCATCATATGCGTAGAAAAAATAATAATCGTTCCTTGTTCTTTCAGCTTTTTCATAATTTGAACAAATTGGTTAATCCAATATGGATCCAAACCGTTTGTCGGTTCATCCAACAAGATCACTTTCGCCTCGGGCAACAGCGCTTGGCCAAATAATAGACGTTGCCTCATCCCTTTTGATAATTGATTGACTTTCACGTTCTTCTTTTCCAGCAGCCCGACAATCGATAACACTTCGTCTATTCTGTTTGTTGGAATTTTTCGGAGAGAACCGTAAAATGAGAGAAATTCTTTCACTTTCAAGTGGCCTTGTGCAAAAAAATCATCCGGCATATAAGAGATTTGAGACAAATATTCCTTCCGGTTTTTTTCCAAAGATAATTCATTGAATGAAACGGTGCCGCTGGAAGGAATAGAGATTCCAGACAACATATCAATCAGTGTGCTTTTTCCCGCACCGTTGCCGCCACAAAGTACAACGCAATCTCCACTATCGGCTTCAAAAGACATAGGAGCCAATGCGACATGATGTTTATATTTTTTCGATATGTTTTGGACAACAAACATTATTTTCTTCTCCTCATCGTTAGATTGGTATCAGAAACTACTATACTGATAAACAAAACCACTACAGTGTAATAGAAAAGCACCGCCCATGACAGCCAATGTTCGTAGAAGGACACAAGCGAGTCATATGCTTGGCCGAAAATAGAACCTCCATTTAGCTGAATCACAAAAATGAATCGAATGAGTTCAGCCGGATTCACAAAAAGAAGGCTTTTTAGAACGAGACCAATCATCTGATAAGGGATGTGGTTTAACACACTAATCAAAGCTGTAGGCCACAGCATGATAAGGAAAAACCAGACAAAAACCGAAATTGACAATGCCTGCCATCGCGTTGAAGTAAAAGAGCCTATGACGATCCCCATCAGGAGGAAAAAAAATATAAGACCCACGGCAAAAAAATAGAGCGCAAGCATCCATTTCATGGAAAAGGGTATTCCGCAAATCAATCCAATCATCAAACTTATCCCATAACTTAAGGTAAAAATCAGCAACTGCGAAGTAAATTGGCCCGCCACTTTTCCAATGACATAAGAAATACTGGAAAGCGGATAGGTGGATAATAAGCGAAATTGGCCATTTTCCATTTCGTTTGCGATCGAGAACGACCCGTTAATCAGCATAAACAACGGAATGATATAGAGAAGAAGGTTCATGATCGTTCCGGTTATATTGGTATATCCGCTAAAAGCAGGGGACGTCCCTTGAAGCAAAAATAAAAACCCGAGAATCACCACCCACAAAATCACAAAAGAATAATACGTTCGCTGTCTGAACGATAACATAAGTTCTGAGCGCCAAATGTTCCGCATGATTCTCACTCCCCTCAGGTGAACATAATCTTTCTTCTTACATACAAATAGTGTAAAAGACAACCTTTCGATTGTCTTTTACACTAAAGCCCGTTTTTATTAATGATGAAACCCGTTAAGAAGCCTTTGGCAGGCATGGCCATTTTCGTCATACGTATGATCACATATTGCCTTTCATCTTTTTCATCATATCTTTATTCTTTACCCATTTATGAGAATTCAGGTCATCATAGGATAAGACTGTTCCGTTATTTTTCTTTGCAAAGGATTGGGCATCGTTTTTATTTTTAAAAGCAACGACATTGTAAGACATAGGAGTTTTCAAGGATTTTGCATAAACATAGGTAGCCTTTTCAGCTTCGAGCCACTTCTTCGTATTGAAATCACGAACGAATTTCGCCTGGATCTTTTGATCTTTATTTTCGCTTATCCATTTATACATACAGCCAAGATCATCAAATTTCATCGTCTTATTATTGGCTAGCACAGCCTCTGTTGCATACTGGTTGTCCATAATACCCATATGACAATATTCGCAAGTATCCGTTTTTGGATTAATGGCCACCGGTTCGGCTTTTTTCCCGTTGCCGCTTATGATCAAAAACAAACCTAATAACGCTATCGCATACCATACTTTTTTCATATTGATTTCCTCCCTAATGTAATAAGTGAAAAACTAATCGTTATCATCGCAATGCTAACGATCCATACCCCTATAGGAGAGGTGGAAGTATTTTTGCTTTCGTTCAGTTGGGCTGTCATTAAAGGCGCATGATCTGATAAAACCAATTGATCCGGGCTTTTCAGCATCTTTTGCAAAAGGATCATTCCGGGCGATTGAAAAAAAATCTGATATTCAGGAACTTCCTCAGTTAAGGATAGAAAAAAAGGATCTGCTTTATACGGAATCATACTGACACCGGAATTTCGAATATCCAGCTTCCAAGCACCATCCCAATAGTTTTTATTAACATCATTTTCTTTACTGTTCACTGCTTGAATATCATTCACATTTCCTACAAATGTATTCTTCGTCACAGTATTAGAATGGGCTTTATAAAATTGAATACCAATAAAATTGGATAATGCCGTATTTTGAAATACTTGGTTGTATTCCGATTTTTCCACTTTCATGCCGATTCTATTATGAGAAAAGTCGTTATGAGCCACTTTCGTAAAAGTGGTGTCAAACAATTGCAAGCCGTAGGAATTCACATTTTGCGCATTGTAAGAAAACGTATTGTTTTCAATAGTACTTTTCGCCGTCTCCATGATCATAGCCCCAATATAGTTTTTCTCTGATTTGTTTTCTTTTATGGTTAAGTTTTTGGAAAACATCAAATGAAAACCGTATCGGGAATTCTCCAATGTATTTCTCAGGAAACGGTTATGATCGCTGTTTTCAATATAAATGGCATCCAGCATACGGGATATAAACGAATCTTGAATGATATTTTCGGAAGATTTCGAAACAATGATCCCGTTTTCCTTGCCACTGCCTTTTATGGTGACGCGGGCAATTTTGGAGCGGTGGACATTTTCCATATCGATTCCTAACGACTTCGTATGGACCGTCACTCCTTCTATGAGATGACCGTTCCCCTTTACAGAGATGGCAGGAATTTTGGGGTCCTTTGACAGCTGTTGAACGGTTAACTGTTTCAACTGAATGGAGTTTCCTTTTAAAGCAATGGTCGGACGTTTACCGTTCGATTGAATGACCGTGTTCTTTTGGCCTACAAGGGTAATAGGCTTTGAAATCGTAATAGGTCCTTTGTACGTCTTTCCCTTCAGTTGAATCACATCACCCGGCTTAGCCTGCTGAATCATGGATTGCAAATTTTGTTCCGCATGAACTTTCGAATTCGGAAACAAAAAGCACAACAAAAGGAAAAAAACAACATAAATTCTTGTTTTCATTTCACCATACCCTTAACTTTTCTTATTGACAATTTTATTATACCAACCAAGAATTCAAGAAATTGCAACGGTTGTGGAAATTTTGTGAACATAGGTGCAAAGTAATCGTTAATATGTTATTTTGCCCAAATGGGAACCTTACTATACAAGCCCACAAAAGAGCTCCCATTGTTTGCTGTCCCAATTTTTTCATTAAAAAATGCAGTTCTTCCTTGGGGAAAACCGCATTTTTATTCACAATTATTGAATTAATCATGATAGAACATCCCGACTGTAATTGAATTGCTAGGGCTTTTATTTTACATATTTGTTTGTAAAACTTAAGATAAATCATACATCCTATAGGACTTTATAGCCGCCCAATGTATTCACTGATGAAATTTTCATTATTTGCTTATCAAATACTCTTTAGGACACTTAGCAACTAATGAATAAAAAGTATCTACCATATTTCCAACGTGGAGTTTTCCTACCTGTGTTAACAACTGATAGGCTTCAAGAGGATCAAATCCATAATCCTCTTGCATCCACATGATCAATTCCTTATAAGCTATTCTTGCCGCATCTTCCATCGGGCGAGCGCTGCCTATGACCATAATCTCATCTTTCGATTCAACACGTGGCCAAGCGACTTTCTTCCCTTTGACTAATTCAATTCGAAAAGTCCCAACGGCAGTATGTTCTAAAGCTACCCCACAAAGTTCACCATCACCCTGATTTGCGTGCGCGTCTCCAACATAAAAATAAGCACCGTCTACATTTACCGGGAGCCAAATTTTATTCCCTACACAAACATCAGGGCAATCCATATTTCCTCCGTAATTGCCAGGTGCCAAAGAAGAAATTTGTTCATTTTCGGGGGCAGTTGCAATACTTCCGTAAAACGGTTTGTACGGAATGCCAATTTGCTCATTGTACCAAACTTTCCCGTTTCTTATTGGATAAACCCAAACCTTTTCTGGAAGTGGTTCATTCAAAAGAGCTGTCATATCCGTTCCTGTCAATCCACCAAAATCTTTAATCAATGCACTAACAGCAAAGTCTCGGGCAGGCTGGATATCAATGATTTCAACGATAATAGAATCTCCCTTTTCTGCCCCTTTTACATAAATAGGTCCGGTCATTGGGTTTAAATTAGGAATATCTTTTAATTTTTCACTAGGCAAATCCGATGTTTTTGTTATTCTACTTTCAAAAGCATCATCAGTATAGACTTTGAAAATTTCCCCAGGTGCAATTTCTACAATGGGCGTAGAATAAGGACCAATAGAATAGTTATAAGAACTGGTTTGTTTGATTTCCTGAATTTTTTTATATTTTTCATATTTATACTCCTCGTTTGTTTATCAAATTAACAAATAATATGAATTTTCAGTAAAAATATAATATAATTATTTAGTTACCGAACGTTTAACAAGTTCCTTTCTGTGATGTGGTTCCTCATAAAAATAAGGAGGAATCCATGTTGTTTTCATATCAGTAGGAAATTGACTAAAATAATAGCGGCCCTTTGTTGCCCTTGTAATGAAAATATGTAAAATCGGCCCAATAATCATTGATAAGAAGGAGGCATAATAAATTGGGTACAACTCAAATACCCCCATTGCCCCAATGACAACCGCAATCAACAAAGATACAATCCCCGAGGGATTCCAAGAACGAAGATATTCACGGCGATATTCCACGAAATCAGACGGAACAAGATTCAACCATTTCCTACAAATGTAATAGTCTGCTAAGATTATAAATACCCATGTATTTGTCAGTATTCCTGTTATAGCCAAAAATGTACTTGTATATTGGGGTACATTGAACGCATAGAATATGACTCCCAGCAGCCAAACTAAAAGCATCCACCATTGTCGTCCCGGACGAAAGTTTAATGCCATATCCATCGTATTCGATAATGCAAGTGAACCTGAATAAAGATTCATTACATTGATTCGAATTTGAGTAATTACGGCGAATACCATTCCCATAAAGCCCATTATAAATGGAAATGTAAATCCTGGATCTGAAGCCAAAGAGGCAGCGTTTGCTTTTCCGAGATGAGGAATTAATGTATAGGCTAGCATAGTTCCAAACAACATTACAAGAATAGCCGGAACTAGCATTCCAATCATGATTATTGCAGTTCCTTTATAAGTGATGGTAGGTTTAGCAAAACGTCCATAATCCGTTGCCATCAGTCCTTGGAAAGCAACTTGGCCATTCGCCATGTTCATGACTGTCCAAATAGAGGCAGCCGTTATTTCATCTTTTGGCATCCAAGATTTTGGACCGATAATAGAATAGTTTACCGATAATTCATAGAGACCAAATAGGAAAAGGATCAAAAAAATCGGAACGCCCCATGTTTGCAGAAATTGCATGGAAGTCATTCCTTTCCAAGCAAACCATATCGTGATCAAACCGATGATAGCAAAGATTGTGATACCGGCAGGGGAATTGATTTCAATTCCCGCATAATTTGCAATAGCATGCGAAACTATAGTTCCTTCAAATAAGAAATAGAAAATATAGTTTACGGCGTAAATCAATGACGTAACGGCAGAACCCATGTATCCAAAGCCTAGACCTCTAGTAAGCAAGCTTAGTGATAACCCCTCTTTACTTGCGATTTTCATCGTACAAGAGCCTATTATCGTTGTCCCGATGAGCATGTACAAAATAGGTCATATAACCATCGGCCATCCTACCTGATAACTTAAATTCGCACCGAAACTAAAAAAAACATGGCCGTTGAATTTCCTAAAAGTACTAGGATTATGGCTGGTATCGGCCAACGATATCGACTCGGTCACGACCAACAGCATAATCTTCAACCGCTTCAGCTTTGGTGATATTTTCCGGACCTTGAAACCATTCTTTAAATTTGCTCAACTTAATCCCCCTTTTTTACATTAGATGAAATAACTCTCTCCTCCTTTTTGTAATTGTGTTTACTATGATGATTGGTTCAGATCAACTACTTGCTATTTTCATTATACTGAATATTGTTACATTCAACAACAATATATGTTATATTTTATTACATAAAATTATAAACACCTTTAAATTCACCATATAATTTTATTGGACAAAGATTTGTCAAAACATTTATGTTATATTATCTATCGTAATGTATCGATAGGCTTCTAAGTTCCTTTTTCTAGGATATTAATTTCTTTTATTATCTGTCCTTTTAAGTCTTCGTGGTTTTTATTTACTCCACTATCTAAAATGGCTACTTTAACTCCCGTTCCATTATTACCAACATTTGAGTTTATTACTTTGTTATATCCCCAAGTTTGTATTTGATTATAATTTTTTTCTTTTAATATATCTAAGTCTGTAGTTTTCTTTGTTGTATCTTTTAATAGTTTAGTATTACTTTCTATTTCCTTTTGTTTATGCATATTTTGGATATAAAAAATGGATACTACTAAAACTAATAGTGAAGTATATACTAATATGTACTTTTTTCCTTTAATCAGGATAATCACCTCTTTAATTTTAATGGAAAATCAAATAATATAAAAAATAATGGCTCAAAAATTAACTTGAGCCATCGGGAACCCTGAACCCTATACTAACCATAAAATGATTTCTGCTAAAGATTCAGCAGTTTTGCCAGGTACTCCGGCAGCTTGTAGAGCTTTAACTAAAGCACCTTTTGTAGCGCTGTTTAGTCTTTCTGTTGCATAAGCAATTTGTCTAGCATAGTGATCAACTAATCTTGCTTTTGATGGAGAAAGTGGTTTAATTGCATATTTTAAAGATTTGCCGCCTACTCTACAAATCCAACCAAATGCTTTAATAGCTTTCAAGGAAGCACCAACAACACCAGAAGCATGTACAGCATCTTCTTGATCTTTTCCAATATAGCTTTTAAATTCTTTTGTAGTAGAAGCATATTGTATAAAGTCTCTAGTATCTTCAACACTAGTTGGTTGCCCTTCAGCGTATATGTAGTCTAAAAGTGACTTCGGCGTTGTTGTATTTTGGTTGCTGTTCACAACAGGAGTATTATCATATTCTTCCGCGAATGTCGCTGTTACGGGTGCTAGACCTGTTATTAGAATTGATAAAGAGGTTGTTAAAACAATTCCTTTAAAAAAACGATTACTTTCCATATAATTCCCTTCCTTTCAAAAATATGGTATTATCACATGTAAAATGTTACCATATAAAAAAGAAAGGAAAAGGAGAATTTTGAAAAAATGACAAAAAATAGCCGGGAACAATATACTGTATCGGATCATGTTTTTGCTATAACTACTGTAACCTTAATGTGCTTAGTAATTATCTCAATACCATTTCTATGTTTCTATTTTGTATTGTATTGTATCTCTTTAACCCCAGATGTAGATATAAATGCATCGGGTACTTTTTCTTCTTTGAAGATTATTTTTAAGTTTTTTGCTACTACAATTGTTATTACAGGTATTGTAGATGTTATTTTTTCTCAGCTAATTAAAACAAAAAGTGGAGTTATTAATACTCTGTCCGAAGTAGCCCTAATGTTTTTAGTTTTTTATTTATTTGTCATGATATATTGTCGTGTAAATGATGATATCATCATAAAACATAATGGTAACTTGTACGTTGCTTTATTCTTACTAGTTTTGTATTTAACGTTGCATTTAATTTACATAGCATCTAAAAAGCTGTATACAATTATGATTAATCGTATACAAAATAAACACAACAATAAAAATGTTTAATTAAAAATTCCCTTAGTCTAAAAGACAAATGTAATAATCGGGACAATATAATACCATTTTTATTATGTATTATAGAGAGGGCACTAACACTCTATTAAAGACAGTGTGTTAGTGCTTAACTGTCTTGCTCGCTTTTTCGCATTAATATTGTCTAATTTACGCTTCTTTCACATATACAACCCATCCGAATTCCTTTTTAATTTTGACTACCATCTGATCGGCATCTTCTTTTTCAGTAGGTTCCAGTCATCAATCGTAAACCATTTTTGTCGACCTCATAAACCGCAATTTTTTCTTTAGCTTTCAACTTTAATGCCGTATTGTGAAGATTAGTTTTATTTTTAAATGTACAAGTCATCAGACGGAATTTACCCAAAACTACACTTGGATTTGTGGTTAATTTACTGTTGCTTAGATTTGTCTTGGCCGGCTTTGTATTGCTTTGTAGTTTCGACAGCAATGTGATTGCTGACGTTTGGTAACCACTCTAAATAGCAATGTCAATCAACAACAGATCATCATCGCTCGGCATTTCATCAATCCAGTAGAAAAGATTCATATTGTAAACCATGTCGCCAAGCACGATGACCTCGCCTTTGTACATCCATCGCCAATAGTCGTAGTCGTTTTCTTTGTACTTCTCAATTTTTCGAATCCATAACATAGCCTTTAGCAATCTTCGCTGATTTAATTTTCATCGGGTCATCCACACAGTAGAAATAAAAAGCTGTGTTTGTTCTTTTGTGTCTAATGATTAGAGGAGATTTACCAAAATAGAATTCATTCTCCAATTTCACATGTAGATAGCCCATTTAATTTGCTCATAAACTGATGTTGAAAGGTATTTTCCAACTTTCCGCAAGACAACCACATTGCCAAATCAGTCAGCAATTTCAAAGAAATGACCGATGATTTCAAAATCCCTCCCCGGCTGGAGAAAAAGAAAAATTAGGCGATTTTTGGGAAGGCGGTGAATATGATTTTGTATTTTCCAAATTAAATGGACAACCTTACACTCCTATGGCTGCTACAAGATGGTGGAAAAGATTTATTAAAAGAACCGGGTTTCGATTTATTCGATTCCATGATTTACGCCACACATCCGCTACTTTATTAATTAATCGTGGTGTACATGCCAAAATAATTAGTAGTCGTTTAGGTCATGCTGATATTAGGACAACAATGCAGAAAAATTTGAAGCCATTTTAAGAGGAAAAAAAGAGTAAAAATATGATTTCGTCACCAATTGGTCACCAACTTTATTTTAGAAAAGAGAAACGCGGTCTCTCAGTTAATGAGAAACCGCGTTATATCAACATTTTTCTTATGCTGGTGACAGGACTCGAACCTGCGACCCCTTCATTACGAGTTCGGAGTGTTATAATTTAATGCATTTTTATAACTCCAAATAGTTATTGTTTCCTCTATTTATAACTATCGTTTTAATATGTACAAGTCGTTTTTTCCATACTGTGTTAGCAGTTATGTTTGCATTTTTGTTTGCAAAAAATATATCTTAAATGGGAAGGATTTTTTATATATAAAAAACGGCCACTGATCCAGTGGCCAAAAAAGCTCTTTGAAAAAAAGTGGTTAATTAATTCCATTATAAATTATCGCATTATTTTGTCAATTACCAAGGAATGAATTGACATACATCTGACAAAATTTATTAAGATTAAAAGACTATTACAAAAGGACCAAAAAATGGTTGTCAATCAAAAACCAACATTATACAATAGACATGCATAACTTCAGCTATGTTGTGGAACCTCAACTTCTAGGTTTAGTGCTCGACTTACAATTTATCGGGCATGACCTAGGAGTAGGTCAATATTCCTTGAAAAATAAGCATCTCACAAAGAGATGCTTTTTATGTATCCTCTACTTCCACGTTTACAATGTTTTCGAATTTCACATACTCTATATTTCCTTCATTGTCCTTAACGCGGATCTCTTTTCGAATTGGATCCAAATAATACACGAATCCACGAACTTCTTCTACAAATCCGTCATACCAAACTCCAAACTTTATGGGATAATGATACTCCATTGCGTAATGGATCTTCTCTTCAAACTCCTGTAGCTGATATTCGTCAATAATTGGCTTGGGCGTTTTGTAGTATTCCTCATTGGCGAATTGCCGCAGCATCTCCACGTGCTCCGGTATCATAAGAGATGTCCATTTCTTGTTCCCTCGATCGTAATTAAGATATCTTGTATCCATTTTTAAGCTCCCACTCTTCTTTGTCTTTGTCGACCTGGTCCGATGGAAAGGATGTTGCAGCACTTAAATGTACGGTACTGCTTTTTCCAATGGCAAAAAGCTTTTATATGAATTTCATCAAAATCCTTTATAGTAATAAATCGTTCAGTAATAATTCCTTGATCATTCATATAGACCATCAGCAAAGGTGTTCCATTCTCTTTAGCATTCAAGAGCAACCCTTTCATCGAACCACTCCAATAAGAACGTTTGTTCTTATTATATTACGAACATAAGTTCTTATTCAAGGTAAAAAATAAACTCCTCTACAGGAGGAGCATTACTCATTTTCATTTATGTATAAAATAAAACGCCCCATCTCACCTACATAAGTAGCTCACGTAGGCACGCAAGCCTTCGGATCGACAGGGCTTTTTTCAAATTTTCTAATTTCATTATAGAAAATAACATTTAAAAATGCAATAAATTTTTATTTCTTTTTAATTCTGAGGGCGTAAACAACCAATGTTGGTACGGATATTCCCATCTATTATAACTATCCCCATCAATACCAGTGCTTACACCAATGTTAAAACGTGGTCTAATTTCACATATCCTTCGGTAGATATGCTTATAAAGATTTTCTTTTGCAATTGTCCTTTTGCCTCTTCTATTGGTTTCAGGATTTTTTTCCAGATTAAGTTTATTTAATTTAAAAAAAATAGCTCCTGTAACAATATCCGCACATTGCAATATTACATGATCATGAGATACTACTTCTACGATATCATCATATCTTATCTTTAAGTTTGCATGCATAAAATCATCCGAAAATTGTAACCTAAAGATAAATTCCTTAAATCTTTCTATTTTTTCTTTTTTATCTGGAAATTGATCAAAAAATAATCTTATATTAATTTCCTCACCTAATTTATTGGAATATTTTAATCCGAAAGCATGTTTGATAAACTGATAGTAAAGCTTGAAATATGATTCTTCATGCTCTTCCTTTGTAAAATTACTTGTAACTTTATCGCTAACTGAATTTTGTTGAAACATAATTCTCATTTTAACTTTATTCTCAGCTATTAAATCAAAAAAGACATCCATAATTCCAATATATTTTTCTAAATATTGAGCTGTAACTTTTGTCCATTTCATTTCACCATTTATATTATGTTCATTTTTATATTGATTAAGGCGGGAAACAACCTCATTTAAATCAATAGATTTAACAAGGGCTCCACCATAAAAATTGCTAAATAAATTTCCTCGTTTAACTGATTCGTCGCAATAAATAAGGTATTCCAAAAAGTTCCCCTCCTCTTACTATTCAAAATTATACATTATTTCCTATGCCAAAAACACTATTTACCTTTTTAAACAAAAAAATACCCCTCTCCATAAGGAGAAGGGCATCATTTTACACTTCTTTCACGTAGACTATCCACCTGAATTGTTTCTTCACTTTAGCCGCCGCCTGTTCTGCTTCTGCTTTTCCTGTAAATGTACCAGTCATTAGTCGCAAGCCATCGCTTTCCTTTTCATACACTGCCCAACCTGTGGCTTTTTTGAGTTTACCCGCTGCGGAATGGAGATCGGTTTTATTCTTGAATGTTCCCGTAATCAGACGGAATTTTTTCGTTTCTTTTGCAACTTCGCTCGTAGTTGTAATCAGCTTGCTATTGCTTAGATTTGTCTTTGCGGGTTTCACACCGCTTTTTAGCTTGGACAACAAAGCTAAGTTTTGCGCTTGAGTGCCAGTATAATTGGTGATTCCGTATTGCGTTGCTAATTTTTTACGAGCATTAAAGGAGGCATCCATATTTTTTGATTTCATATAATCTACTAACGATACTGAACCGATCTTTTTCACTCCTTGGGTAGCATTTGGAACAGTTGATACGTTTGTAAATTTACCTGCAAAATCTTGCGATACATCAAAATAACCACTAATTCCAATGAATTTGTAAGTTTGTGACCATTGCCATGCTCCCTTACCATTTGAGAAATTAGGTAATAAATTTGAAGCAGAATATCTCGCTAACCAAGGCTTTGAAACGGATAGACTCTTAGGTTTAAGATTTTCATTATAAAAGGCTGATCCTGTGTAAAGATCGATTTTTGAGTATCCTAAATCCTTCATTGTTTTAACGAATGTATTAGTGTACTCCGTCAATTTAGATGGACTAATACTTTTTAAAGAATTGTCCTCGACATCAACAACAACTTGACCGTCCTTCTTCTTATCAAACCCAGTTAATTTTAATTTTTTATCAAACCATTTCGCTTCTACCACAGCATCGGCATTGCTTTTAAATCTAGCATAGTGGTAAGCATGTACTGCCATCCCTGCTTGTTTTGCATTAGCAATATTTACACTTGCAGCAGGGTCAAGAACTGTTTGTCCATCACTTACCTTAACGACAACTGCATTAATTCCGTCAGCCTTCAAAGTTTGATAGAAGGATAGGGGTAACCCATTTTGAGCATTCCAATGAGAAACATCAATGAAGTCAACTTTGGGTTGATCCGCAAACGCACTGAATCCAAAAGAAAACGCCAGCCCCAATGATAGGACTAGCGCTGTGATAGCTTTAGTTTTGCGCATTTGTATCACCTTTTTTCTTAATTTCATTATTCTTATACCAAGCGACCAAAGATGTTACGACTGTAAATACAACGGTCACTGCGTCATATACTTGAGTATCCGAAAAAGGCAGTGGGTTGAGATTAAAAGACGTCAACACTTGGTTCAATAAAGCTACAATCAATACAATTGTTCTTGCTAAAGTTGCTTTATCCATTTTCATATTTATCACCTCAAAATGTTAATTAGTGCAAAAATAAAAGTGACCGCCACAGATATGACGCTCACTGTCAATGAAATATTTGCACGTTTGTTTTGCTTTTGTTCTGTAATCTCTTTTTCCATGCTGTCAAACCGTAAATTTGCTTCATTCCTTGTAATAAAAGTGGAAGTTAGCAAATCCAATTTCGTTTCGATTCTATCGACACTTTTTGTAAGGGCTGAGAGTTGGGTCTCTAATACGGAAATTCTTTCGTTTTCTTTTTGTTCCAATTTTTAAGCACCTCTCATAAAAAACAAAAGAGCCTACTTTGAAAAAGTGGCTCCTTCTCTGTTTAAAACCATAAAAAATACACCTACTTTTCAGTGGTGTTCGTGACAACCTTATTTGTTCATTGAACTGCTTTGGGTGTAGTTAAAATGGTATTAGCCTCATCCTGTGTAATATACCCCTTTGCAACTGCATTGTTAACGTAGGTTTCGTCTTTTCCCATAATCCATTGGTTGAGAATGAATTTATATAGTAAAGACATGTTATAACCTCCTTACAAACCTAATAAAGAGTTAATAGCATCTTCAACAGCTGATATTCTGCTTTCTAAGCTAGGGCTTGGGGATGTTTCCCCTGTCGGTTGTGTCGGGTCTTGGTAGGTAAAAATCAATTCTCCATTTTCGACTCGAACACTGGCCGTTCTGGCAAAGGATTCAGCTAGTTCTCCATATTCTAATTGAATGACTCCCACCGTATCCGGTACGCGGTCCTTTAATTCTGTATAGGTGGCAAAGTCTTGTTCCGTCGACGTTTCCTTTACGTCCCCCACCATTTCGCTTGTAATCAATAGAACATTTCCTGTCGCTTTATCATAATATATTTTTCGTCCGATTTGGCTCATTTCACATTCCTCCTATTCTATGGCAATCCATTTCACGGTGTTTATTTGATTATAGTTGGTCTGTTCAAAGGGTAATGTAAAACCATTGTTGGTTACGGAAACAGGTGGAAAATTAGCGGCATATGATCGTATGGTTCCGATATTTCCATTCGGTTGTAAATAACCTGTTAAAATATCCGCACCGGGATAGTTTGATAAATCTAAGTCTTTTAGATAAATGGAAAAGTTTCCGTAAATACTAGAACTAACAACAGAATTTTCATTTTTAAATAAAATGATGATACTTGGGGTAAAGGATAAACCGGACACGGTGATTGATCGCAAGCCTGTAATGACAGTGCTTCCATCACCAGATTTAAAATTCGTTGTATCAGATGATAGCGTAGCCGTTCCACTCGCCCATTTCTTTCCGATCGTCCCCGTAAATTTTCGTAATCCCACCGTTGCACCTCCTATTCATAGGCTATCCATGTAAAATTACATCCATTTAAAAGACCTTGTTGAAAAGAGAATGAATTTGATGTTACCTGCCATATTTTAGAATATTGAGTGTTTGCTATAGGACTGCCTGACCCTGATGTATCTATTGATCCTATTAAGTCATTAATATCATGGTCAGTATTAAGAATAGGGTCGGCATATACGATTCTATTATAAACAGTTCCCGAATTGATTGTTACAACAATAAGGCGTGGCTGAAATGATAATCCAGTAACGGTCGTCACATAAGGACTACTAGTTGCGGTTATACCGGAACCGTTTGCTACTTTTTTCCCTACATTCAATTTCGGTTTTTCAAGTGCCATCGCCTACACCCCTAACATTCGGACGTTTCCATTCCCTGCCGCCCGGATAAAGCGAATTTTGGAACATTTTCTTCCTAAATCGTTGATGGTCTCACCCGGTAGAAGGTGTATCACCCCGTTGGCACCATTTCCGGGGGTCGTGGTCGCCGCGATATCATCAAACGACACAAATAAATCATTGGACAGATCGTCATTTGAGAGAAACGATATTTTGGTCAAATTTCGCGTTCCCATATCGTAAACGACTTCTGTCGTTCCTACACTCGACTCAAAATATTCGTGCACATTCCTAGCAGTAGATTTCTGTAAACTGGAAATTGACATTACGCCACCTCCACGCCGGAAATATATATATTAACAGCATTAGCTGTATCTGACTGCACGGTAATTGTTTCTGTTGCGTTCATGACAAGAGACAAGTCAATTACAACCGTATCGTTTGCCGCAACGAAATATCCGTAAACCACTTCTGTTCCTGCAACCGCAATCGTGATTGTCGCAGCACTAGGTGTTTTGTTAGTAAGCACAATATTTTTTACAATTGTTGTTGTATTTTCGGGTACGGTATAAGCAGTAGTTGAAGTCGTATCAGATGTTCCTTTATACAATCGTTTTGGATTTGCCGCCAATTACATCGCCCCCATCCAGTACATTATTTCTAAATCATTTGATTGTGCAGAATGTGCAGCAAGTTGTTGATCGGTGTAAGCTTTTGCATTGGCTTCCGCCTGATCCGCTTTTGCCTGCACTCCCGCCGGTGTTTCCGCCCCCACATCAGAGGCCGAAAGGGTAACGGCTCCCGTTTTGTTGTTGACGCTCGTAACGCCGCCAGGAAGACTTCCATCTGCATTTACCACTTTTCCGTCTGCATTTAATGCGGCATAACCGTTGGGTTGGCCTTTTTCTTCTTTGTGCTGGGCGCTTGAAAATAGTGATTGCAGTGCTTTAAAGGTTTTGTTAAAGAACCAATTGAAATAGTCCGCAGGCGGTTTCTGGCTTGGTTGCCAACCTTCATCTTTTAACGATTGCGGTGGCTCCACTCCTTCTTTGTTCCATGTTGGTAATTGGTTTTGGTCAAATGGCATATGTTTCACCTCTCTTTATTAAATTGGTAATATATAGTCATCTGATGAAGTAAAGACTCCCCCAAAAGTGCCGCCGGTTGTCCCGTCTATATCAGCAAATCCAAACTCACTGCTTTCCACTGTGCTTCCGCTAGCAAAAGAAAAAGTTCCTTCTAAGTTAACTCTTGCAACAGATGCATCACCAGGAACCACTTGCTCAACGAACTGGACAAACTGATTTGCACTTAAACCAATCTTATTTAATGCTTCTAACGGAGCTTTTTTCACCACAATTGAATTAGGTTCTCCTTCTCCTAATTCAATGGAACTAGCAATTTGAATATCAGTTGGCTTACAGTTCAACGTCTTGGATAAAGCGTCAATCATACTATTAATGGTTCCATCACTCACACTCCGAGCCATTTTCCCTCGGATCATAACACGATAAATTTCATCCGTTGCCTTACCTCGATATTGGTTTAAGTCCTCTCCTATGTCATCCAGGGCTTTTCCCTGTGCTTTATCTATCTGAATCCATTCTTCCATTGTGTTCAACGTATTATCGATATCGGTTAACTGCTCATCAACAATAGTAAAGAGTTTCCCGATATTGGAATCCCCATTTTTCGTAATGGCATCCACGAGCATACTCAATAGATCTTTAAGCACTTGTGATCACCTCGATGTTATCGAAAGAAGCACGGGCAACTTGTCGCTTTGCTATCGTGATATTTGAAGTTCCTAGATTTGTAGAATCGGTTCCTATCTCTATGGTCACATCATCAAGCCCGTTAACTTGGTAGACAGCATTATAAAGCTGGGAAATAACAACAGTTTGCCCCATTCCCAAACCATTTTGAATAACACCCTTACTGTCGGTCCCTCCGATTTTACCAACAATGCAATCTTTTAATTGAGTGACTCCATCCGTTTCAAATTTTGGATTCGTTTTAATACTCAAACGTACATATATCGGTACTTCCTCAGCGTAATCAAATCGAACCACATGATCGTCACCAGAGATATCTTTAACAATAACTTCTTCTTGTCCAACAGTTTGGCTTGTTCCACTAACACTATCAAACAGTGCTGTAGCAATATCTTCTTTCGTTCCTCCTAATACATAGGCATGGACCGATTTGGGAGGGTTACCATCGGCATCTACGTCCATAGTCTTGTTAAATACGGCTGTTGCCGATTGAACTCCAGGAACGTTTAAAAGGGCGGAAATAACTGCATTTGCAGTTGATTTACCGCCCCCTTCATTCGCCTGTAATAGACGCTTTTTATAACTATCATTTGTTTCTTTATCTGTTCCGCCGGTTGCGGGAACTGGATTTGTGACAGAGATAATTTCTTCAACTGGTTCAGCTTGTTCGGTGATTGTATTAGCAGCAACATTATTGCTGCTTCCAGTTTCAACACTGACAGCCTGTCCACTACCATTACCATTGGAATCCAACGTTACATCTTCAATCAGCATGAAATAGATACCACTTTTAGTTGAAAACTCTCTTCCTGTTTCAATTAGATACCCAGGCACGCCAGTAAATTGAAGAGTAGTATACGAATTTGTAGCAGGTTCACGCGGCAAATTTCGGTTTCCGCCGTGATAGTCTAATTGAACGCCCTCTGCTTTCTTTATAAAACGGCTGTTATATACTCTTTCGATATTATCCCAAACAATTGATAGAAACCAAGCAAAAATACGAAGAATAATTCCAAGTGGTGTATAAGCTTTGGTATTTACATCCTCTCCGAACAATTCCTTCGCCTTTGCTTCCATTTCCGAAAGGAGGTCGCTATAGGTTTTCTTGGAAAAACCATTTTCATCAAGCATTGATCGGCACCCCTTCCACGGTTACGGTGGTCCCGTCGGTCTTAACGACCGTTACATTTACGGTCATAAGACGATTTTCTTTATCCGGGATAAATGTAACATCACGGACTTCTTGAACTCGATCCTCTTGCATTAAAGCTTCAACGATGTCATAGTGGGCAGCTTTTTCATCAAATTGTTTGGTTAAAATATTGCTACGATCTAATCCGATTGTTTCATCCAACTGGAATTCTCCAAGTTGTATTTTTAAAATCATTTCTAGGTTTTGTTTAAATTCCTCATCATCGCTGACCATTTCTAACTCGCCGTTTTCATCAAAAACTAGATCTCCATTCACTAGCTTTAGTCCTTTCATCCATCAAACACCCCCACAACGACCGCATCATTGTCGCTAAAAAATTTCTCCGAATCCGGATCAATGAAATTTGTACCATTTAAATCTGCCAGTGATCTTTGAGCACACATGTAAAAGACTAAACACCCAACCCTAATATCATCTTGGCAATGCTTCAAAACAGGGGCGTCGTTGATTGGTGATTGCTTATAAACCACTCCACTTTCGTCTGATGTTAAAAATAAGGGTTGTAAGTTAGCTCTATGAGTGCCAGAATCATAGCTTAGAACCTTAGCCGGCGCTAATGTGTGGATGTTAAGCAAAATATTTTTCTTATATGCCTCGAAAGTCTTAGCCATTTCGCTCATGAGATCACCTCAAATTCGCTGAGAAAGTCCGTTCCGTCATAATAGTGCTTGCCGCTTCTTACACGGTAAGTCCCGTTAGCTGTGGAACTTTTAATCGTTATGATAGAAGCAGTAGTAATTCTGTGTTGAAGAAGGCACCTAACTGTATATCCATTTTGTTCATCATCTTCAAATTGCTCTGGCGGTTCGATAAGTCCTGTCTCTTCAGAAAGAGTAAATCTTTCGTCGTTTCCGACCTCTATCGAACGAATGACCATCTTTCCTCGGCGCCAGTACATACTAGCACCGCAGTCTTTCACGACCGTTTCCAAGTTATTCTCGATTAAGCCAGTTACTTTATATCCACTTTTATATACCTTGTCCCGCGGTAAACTAAATGTGGCCAGTTTAATACCCAAAATACTCGTTAGTCGTTTGATAATTTGCGAAGCCCTCACGCCATTTTTAAAGGTGATTTGCATTGTCTGTTTTCGATACTTGGCCACTTTGACTGTTTTTCCATTGACTTTCTTTTTCACATAATATTTTTCAGCAGGGTCCGCCACATCCGGCGTGACCTTAATTCCGCTGTAATCTGTGCCCTCTTTAAAGGTGATAGTGGTCACTTTATCCACTCCACTATATTTCGTAATAACAGAAGTGATTTTGCCTTCGGTTAAAACACCGTAATCGCTTTTATATCCTGCAACTACGGTTATATTTTGGTTCTTTTGAATCTTATTAATGGTTTGGTTCGTTAAGTTATATACTTGCACCGTGCTGATATTTGGCTTTGCGTCATCATCAAAGTTCACTTCAAATCGAACCTCAAGATCGTCATTTGTAAAGGTAAGATGCCCGCCCGGAGCATCGATAGTTACTTTGATAATTCTTCCATACAGCAAAGGACTAGTAGCCATAAAAATCATCCCATTCAGTTCGCATAATCATCTGGATCTGGTTCATCTGTCTCGTCCCCAATGTCATCAATATAAAGAAAAACCGTAACACCAAAATTTTCATAGGTGATACGGTCTTCTCTGCCGGCCTCATCCATCGGCACGAGTGTAGGTGCCGGCAATCGTTCATCGACTAAATCCTCAAAAAGAGGACGATTTAACACCATCTTTTCACCACGGACAATGACATTTCCCTCGCTGTCCCACAAATCTACGGTAAAAAAATCATTCGTCTGATTATAATTAATGCCCATTGTGAATGTATCTTCTGCCAAGTCGATATCAAACACAACGGGCACTTCTTCTTTATCAATATCGATGTAATCTCTTTTGGCCATATGATCACCTAACTTATTTAACCCGAAGCTTTACCCCGATGGGGATTTTGGTGTCAGGATACTTATTCCATGCCCTCAGCTGGGCAATTGATGTTCCGTATTTTTTTGACAACCCCCAATAGGTATCGCCTTTTTTCGTGATGTGGTAAACCGGCGTTGAACTTTTTTGGCTAACGACCTGCTTTTTCCCGGCTGTAGTTGTAGTTGTTTTGTTCACAATGTAAGGACTATTCGCTATACGAATTTCTTGCAACTCAATTGATATGCCCATGCCATTTCCGATTGTTGAATCAAATGTTGGCTGCATGCTAGTGATGACCACATTTTTTGCAGTAGTTCTTCCAACATAAGTGACGACTGTTCCGGCATTTTGTAATTTCTCAAGAGCGTTATAAATATTCATTGCTTCTACATCGGTCTTTCCGAGAATTTTACCGGTGATAGTAAAAGTTTTGGGCTGCCTTTGCACGGAATCCGTAATAGGCAGCCCTTTTTCGGTCGGATAAGAGGTGACATTAACGGCGTTTGTAAAGGTTTCTTGTATATTAGCGATTGTATAACCTGCTAATTTTCCCATTAATACACCACCCCCGTATCCAGGATACCTCTAAAGTCTTTAAACGCTTTTTCTAACGCCGCATTAACAGCACGTTGAATTTTAGATTCGTTTGTATCGTTACTATTACCCTCAATTTTAATATTGATGACAGGAGCAAAATTGATCGTGATGTTTCCTTTTTGTTTGAGTAATTCTTGAGTTTTTCTATTGTTATGAATTTGACTTCCAAAAGGTAGATCAACAATTTCCGGCCCATCTTCTCCAACGATTACTTGGTTATCGTTGAGCTTCCGACCACCGTTTTTGTATCCTACGTATCCTTTTGCCTTAACTCCCGGTACATTGGCGATCGAACCATACCGCGCATTCATGTAACGGATGGCCGCAACTGCATTCGCTACAGGATTCCAAATGTCACCCAATCCCGGAAGCTTGTATGCATTGAAAGTACTGTCAATGGTCTGCATGAGACCTTTTGACGGATGCCCAGCTTTTGCGTTTGAATCCCATAGATTGATCGCCCTCGGATTACCACCACTTTCATGCATGGCGATCTTGAGGAGAGCACCTAAGTAACTTGCAGGCGTCCCTGTAATAGCCATCGCTGTCAATAGCCATTGTTTAACCTGGGCTGGGGCAGCTGCTCCACCGCTCCAATCTCCAGCAAAGCTTGAAAATTGATCTTTGAGGTATTTTTGGACCCCTGTGCTGGTGTATTTTAAAAGACTTGTCCCTAATCCTTCGCCGTATCCGATGTCTCCTTTTAAAGGTAAATATTTATCAAATAGTTCTTTTACCTTCTGAACAGGATGCATGATCCAATCGCTTGCTGCAGATGTAATGTCTTTAATATCACTGCCAATCGATTTAGCTTTGTCCCATGCAGCACTGGCAACATCTTTGGTTTTATCCCAGGCCCCAGATACAAAATCTTGAACAGCACCTAAAGTACCACTTGCATATCCTGGCATTTGGCCCTTAAGCCCGCCATTAAGCATTTGCTTTGTTTGTGCATGCGGAAGAATTCGTGTTCCTGGTGGTAGATCCACAATCTCAGCGCCATTTTGACCAACAAGTGTTGCTCCTTTGTACGGGACGTAAGCCAATTCTACGCCTTCTTCACCTACTACAGCCGGTCCACCTGGATGATATGGTGTTCCTGTAGCGTGGGTTGGCATATTTTGTCCTGTAGAGCCGGCAGGATGCCATTCAGGTATCGTTGGTAAGTGTAAGAATTTAAGAACTTTATTGATAGCACCTGTGATCGAATTCCATGTCTGAGACAAGCTGACTTTATGCTGATCCCATTTGGTCAGCGTTTGACCTGTTTCCCAGTCAACTTCTTTCAGATGACCTTTTGCTTGATTTTGAGCAGCTTTAACAATCTGATCTTTCATGTAGTTAGCATGAGAAATCGTTTCATCACGAGTCTTTTTCGCTTGAGATACAATTTCGTCATGCTGCTTTTTGCTGATTGTACCGTTTACGTAATATTCTTCATCAGCTGCTTTCTTGACTTGAGCATATTTCGTGTTTGCCTCTTTTACTGCCCCTTTACGAGCTTTTTCGGCATTTTTAACGATGTCGGCCGCCTGTTTAGCAGAAATCTTTCCACTTTCATCTTTCAATCGGCCCAAGATAAGCACTTGTTGTTTTTCGGATTTGCTCAGAGAGGCAACGACGTTCCTACGCTGTTTTTCTTCTTCCTTCGCAATCGCCTGTGCTGCTTTTTGAGCAATTTTTCTTCGTTCATTAGCAGCATCTGATTCTATTTTTTTGATTTTATCTTGCTCACTTTTGGTTAATGTACGCCCTTTTTTGGCCGCATTTTCCTTGATTGCGTTAATTCTATCCTCAGCTTTTTTCGTGATTTCTTGTTGTTGCCTATAAGCATTATTGTTAATTTGAATCATCTTTCTAGCTGAGTCTTGAACGGCTTTTAATTGGCGTTTTTGTGTATCTTGTTGCTTTTTCTCTATAGCCTTCATGTCTTTATCAGACAACAGGCCATTTTTAACAAGAGTAGATAGATTCTTAGCTGTTGATTTTTGAGCCTTACTGAACGACTTTTCTACAAGACTCACCATTGATTGAAAGTTTTTGTTAACGGAGTCTCTTGCAGACTTCGAATATTTCTCACCATTCAATGCAAGAAGACTCAGCTGAACTTTTGATTTGCTAGCAAGTTCAATATAGCTGTTGATCGCTTTACTTGTCGTGCTATTTACTGATTTGCCAAAGTTAATAGTCGCATTTAACGGATCTTTGAAAGCATTTTTAATTTTTTGAGCTCCTGCTATCAAACCCGGAAGTGATAGTGGATGACTTTTAGCGTAATTATTAAAATTATTGGCCATCTTTGGCCATTCTTTTTGAAGGTAGGAACCAAACTTTTCTCCAAAGGAAGAGCCGGCATATGCGCCTATCATTCCACCGATAGCTGTGCCGATGCCAGGAGCAATAGCAGAACCGATCGCAGCTCCTGCTGCCCCACCGGCTATTGATCCGCTGAACCCACCTAAATCTTGGCCGGCAGTTTCTTTCGTCATGCCGATTAAAGATAATCCCGCTAATGCTGTACCGATAATAGGAACGGCCTTGGAAGCTTTGCCCGCAAAAGCTCCGCCTTTTGCTACTGTTTCTTCGGCAACCGTGGTTACAGATCCACGAATTTTTTTATTCTGAGCCTCTTTCATCAGCTCTGAATAACTCTTAGTTGATGATGGCTGAGAAGCTGCAATGATTGAATTTGCCTCTTTAACTTGCGAAGCCATTACCAGTGCTTCTCGGCCTGTTAGAGCCATTTCCGCGCGATATTTAGCGAATGCAGGACCGGAGCCAAGTAATGTGTTTTTAAACCATGAAACCGTTTCTGTAATCTTTTTAATTACATAAATGGCAGGGAGAACACTGGTAACAATCACGCTGCCCCAAACAACAAATCGTTTGGCCGATGGGCTTAATTCATTAAATTTATCTCCCATATCGGAAAGAAAGTTTGTCGCTTTTTCGACCGTAGGTGTTAATACATCAGATACGTTAATAGCGATACTCTCAATCGTACCACCTAGTTGCTCAACCGCCCCAGCAAAGTTATGTTGCATGGTATTGGCAGCTTTCGCGGAAGCGCCATCTGATTCTTCAAGCGATTTAGTATATTTTCTTATTTTTTCCGGTCCGGCTTCCATCAATGTCAAGAAACCCGATGCCGCTTCAGTTCCTACCATCGCAGAAAGGTTTGCTAATTTTTGAGCCCGAGTTTGACCTTCGAGTGATTTAGAAATGTTTTGGATAAGATTGGCCAGGCCGACAAAGTGCCCTTTAGAATCTTCAACCTCGATTCCGAGCCTTTGCATCATTTTAGATGTTTCTTCAGATGGTTTCAGCAATTGAATAAGGCCACCACGTAAAGTCGTTCCGGCAGTCTCACCTTTTATCCCCGCATCACTCATGATTTCAATAGCAGCCGAAACTTCTTCAAGTTTCATTCCTAACGCATGAGCAGGAGCCGCGGCGTACTTAAAAGCATAGCCCAAATCGTTAATGTCCGCAGACGAATCGTTGGCCGCTTGTGCCAACACATCAGCGACATGGCTTGCTGCGCTAGCCTTTAATCCAAAGCCGTTCAGTGCAGCTGTCATAACTTCAGCAGTACGTGCCATATCTTCACCGGACGCTGTGCTTGCCGAGATAACCCCAGGCATAGCTGCCAGAGTTTGTTTGACAGTAAAGCCGGCCTTAGCCAGCTCTAATTGTCCTGCCGCTACTTCAGAGGCTGATTTAGCACTAGTTGCCCCTAAATCTATTGCTTGTTTTCTTAATGCTTCAAACTGGTCACCTGTCGCTCCACTGATCGCCT
The DNA here is from genome assembly GCF_038006805.1 of Bacillus sp. FSL W8-0223. Taxonomy (NCBI): domain Bacteria; kingdom Bacillati; phylum Bacillota; class Bacilli; order Caryophanales; family Bacillaceae; genus Bacillus; species Bacillus sp. FSL W8-0223. The sequence continues at coordinate 368,469 of NZ_JBBOVX010000001.1, read as the reverse complement.
TGATAGCGCTCATTTGCTTGTCGAATTCCATGCCAGTTTGAATCGCCGCTTTGCCCAACTCAAACATTTTCGCGCTAGCATAACCAAATCCAATGGTTGCCAGCGTATCTTTCACTTTGTCAGCAGCAGACGCAAAATGTTTTAAAGATTGGCTGGAATTATCAATATCTCTTTTTTGTTCTCTGAAGCTATCTCCTGACTTTTTTGCGCTGGAAGCTAGACTATTATGTTCGCGACTTGCGCTTCTGGCACGATCAGCGTTTTCCCGTAAAGAATCAGCGTTCTTTTTTATAGATCCACTGGCACTCGCATACTTTCTACCGGCTTGTTCAATGGCTTTACCGCTTTGATTAGCACTTCTTTCAAGCTTGTCCGTTTCGTGGATAGAAGCATTAATCCTGCGATTCGCTTCATCAAGGGCTTTGGAGTTGACTTCAATATTGACTCTCATCGTTGTATTTCTAAGTGATTTGGCCATCTATCCGTCAACCCCCTTCCCCAAACAGTTTTATCTTCATTTTTGCAGCACTAATAGCCACACCGAGTTGTTCAGCCGTCATGCGACTTACTTCCTCATGTGTGGCTATCCCTGTGATTACCGGCAACCAGTAATCAATATCTTCTTGTAACTTGCGATCATAAACTTCCTGTGGATCAAACTTACAATTGTCTACCAAGAAAGTTGTCGGCGAGTGCCATCACCTCACGTAATCCATCGTGAGTATCCCAATAATCCCAATCCACTTTCGGTTCAATAATGACGTGTTCCATAATCTCTTCGTAATAAGCAGAATCTACAACAATACCAAAATGGTTTTTACACCTATCTAACAGCTCAATCGTTGCCTTTACCCCCGGAAACTGAAAAGTATATTCCACGCCGGCTACCTTATGCTTTTCTTGCAAACCAAATTTAGATTTTCTTTCTTCTTTTTGAACTTGTTTATTTTCAGCCATTTCTTCATTCCCCCATTTTTTTATTTAATTAGAATTAGCTATTGATAATTGTGAAATCCCCGACCTTGATTGTGTATGCGCGCGCTTCAACGCCGTCGGAAAAAGTAGCATCAGCTATTTTGGTCACCATAGCTTGCGTGCCACCACGTTTTTCTCCTCCGACTGGATCATCTACCCAAATTGGAAAAAACTCACGTGTATTCGCCAAATCATTAAAGAATTTGCAAAAAGGTGATGTTTGGTTGAGCGTAAGGGTGATAGTACCAAGCTTAGAATTGTTAATTGCCCAGGCTGCTTCCCCTTGTGCATTGGATTCCACCGTGACATTATCATCGTCCTTATTGGCCGTTACGAAAGTTCCTTTTTTGAACCCAGTAACATTCATGTTTTTTGCTGTTACCGTAATTTTGGAAGCGTCATAAAGTCCGTTCATCTTTGAATCCTCCTTTTAAAAAATTAGAAAAGCGAGCCGATTGGCTCGCACAAATGAATGTTTTAGTTATTTACTACCGTTCCATTAACTTTCATTTTATGGAAGGCTCCTTCTGGATAATATTCAAACCCTAATCCGCTATAAATACGTTTCTTCTTATCTTCTTCCGGAATTTCATCCATTGATTTTGATGTAACTGTGAATTCGGCATTACCATTTGCATCTTTTTCAATGATTCCGTTTTGTGTCGCGGTTGTTAAAACACTTGTTACTACGGATACGGCCATTGATATGCCAGTATCATTGCTTGGAACTTTATCGTTATCGCTCAACATTTGTTGCAATCCAGTTTCAATATTCGCTTTCACCCAATCTTGACCATGAAGGAAATCGATATAATCACCCGTTGCTGTAATGCCTTCAGAAGTTTGAGAGATTCCGGCTTTCAACACATAAGCATTCGCTCCAGAAGCATGAAGTGACTCCAATTCATCAGCAGAAATATCGATTGGAGTAATTCCAACTAAATCCTTTCTGAATTTCCAAGTGATTGATCCGACGGTTAGTGATGCTGCATCACCAATGATGGCCGCGTCGATATGTTCATCTGGTTTATCAGGATGGTAATAAAGAATTGTTCTTGAATTTGAAGCATATTGCGCTAATTCATCTTTATCTTCAACTTTCAGAACGAGAAATTTAAATTTGTGCGCTTGTAAAGCATCAGAAATAGCCTTTCTTTCCGATGCAATTGCATCAGGCAAAAGCAAAAAATGCCAAGGCTTATCAAAGTATTTTTCGAACGCTTGTACGATTGTTAAACCTGTTCCAGGATCGCCACCGCCTGAAGCGCTATAGGTTGCTACAGCCACAATATCCGGCTTATTTTTTTGTGCAAATACTGCTGCAGCTTTTTTATAAACGCTTGTATCTTCTGGAAAATCTACCTTTAAAGATTCCAATCCGTTGTATTCTTTATAAATTGATTCAGCTTCAGCTGATGCTGCTAAAATCAACGGACGTCCTAAGCCAACCTTGGGCGCTGGATTCTGAACATCAATTGTTACTGTAACGTCTTGAATCGCCATTAGTTCGTACCTCCAGTATTATTTATTTGAAAATCATCAATCGTCTCTACATCCTCGGTTACGGTGTCACGAACACGAAGCTGAACATCAAAACCAGCCATGCGCTCGTAATCGATCGAAATAAAGTTATCTCGACTTGTAAAACCGGATGTTGAAACAATCACTATTCCTTTATCGCTCAATGCTTTACGGCCTTGTGAGGATTTTAAATAGGACTCTGTTTTTTTGGCCAAATTTAAAACGCCTACTGAACTAGTTCCATGCCACGTAAGGGAAACAACCAGTTCAAATATGGCGCCTTCATAATCTCTTTCAATATCAATCTTTGGTGATGTTATTGTGAAGCTGCAATACGGATAAGGAGGTGGATCACCTGCGCTATTAGCAGCTATCAAAGGATAGCCTGTTCCGTCTTTAATCGCTTTAATTAAAGCACTTGTGACAGTGGTGTAATCAAAATCAATGCTCAAAAGGACTCACCCACTTTAATTCGTACAGATTAAAGCCTGCATAAGCACTGTAAGGAAGTATTTGTTCAACTGAATATTTATGGCCCTCTGCAATCACTGTGCTCTTAATAGGGATATCTGAAGAAATAACAAGCTGCCTGTCAGCAGATGAGAGACGGCCGCCACTTTGATAAAGCTCGTTGGATGAAAAGGGAATGACCACAGCTTTCGTATTAATAGGTTCAGCTGGTGTTGGCGGAACCCATTCACCGGTATTTTCGTCATAGTGGCCTTTATCATCTGGATTTTCAGGCAAAATGATTTGAATGGGCAAGCTATATTCTTCAATAAGATCAGAGAAATCAAACATATTCCCCATCGTCTCTCACCAACTTCCATGTGACGTGCATTCGCAATCCACCAGTGTCAATCAGTGGATTATCAGACCCTTTATTTTCAATCGTTAGTGGAGCATTAGGAGGCGTTCGAATATCCCTAATCTTGTCTTGAATATCTCCTGCTATCCTGGCCCCCAATCGCTTAAAAACAGTCTGTGCGTCTATTTCTAACTCACAGAGTTTTTTAATCTGTTTTTTTAGGAAATCCATCCATTCGTCGTTCTTTTCATCGAACGTTGAACGGATAAAAGAACGTTCTGGGATATTGACGCTTTCTTTCAGGATGAACATGACCTTTATTCCGTTCTCCGCTGCTTTGTCAGCCACCGCAAGGACATTTTTCCCTTTCGGCTGAAACAGGCCGGGAATATCTGCAGGTTTTCTATCTCCTGCTTCTTTCGTAGGAATGGCAAGGTATTTATTCTTTGCCTTAATCGTCATTCCAAACTCGTGAACATTTGCGATCATGGCATAAAAGGAATCGTCTGAACCGAAGATACCAATCTCGATGGAATAGCGATCAAGTTCAGCTAATTCTCGATAAAGCCATTGCAATCCATCATCATCTGTTTGTACTTTGACCATTTAAATCACCGTCAAATTGATTCTTGATTTGGCAGTAAGTCTGTTTTTCAAACGTTCATATTCTTGGCCATAAGGAGTGACTTTCAATCCAGTGTTATTATCGATAGATTGTGCGGTGAAGGTTTTTCTCATTGGACCGACTGATTCAGATTGAGTTTGACGAATATTCAGCGAACCAAGATGAGCCGCCAAATACCGGGTTAACCGTTCTTCGTATTCTTCTTTTATACCTAATGACTTCACCTCTTGATAAGCGTCATCAATGATAATTTGCAGCTGATCATCAGTAAGTGATGACAAATGCTTGGCAATGGCTCGCACACGATCCGGCGATGTGGCTACCATAAATGTTCACCCTTTTTTAAAAGGCTACCCTTTTTGTACCCGGGATACTTTAAGGACCCGGGTTTCTTGATACTTGCTAATCCCCACCTCAATCTCATGTATTCAATCGCTCTTATTGCATTTTCAATAGGATTCATCCTTTTGCCTCCTACTCATTAAGATCAACGATTTTTTCCGCTGGAGGATTCTTAATGGATTCGATTTGTTCATCGATTGCCTTCAAGATTGTTTTGCGAGTTTCTTTCTCTTTCCATTCTTCTAAGAGTTTCAAATCAAATGTATCTTTTACTAATGTCGCAGCTTTCTGAGCGCTAAGTTCAGACAAACCCTTAATTTCGTAACTTATTTCGCCTGATTCTAATAAAACTTTATTAAGTGGGTGTTCAGATTCTTTTAAAAAAGCTTCTCCATCCTCTTGATTCAAGCTATTTGCCCCTGGCACTAAACGGACGCCTATATGGCGAATATATTTTCCTTTGTTATGAACGATCATTAAATACCATCTCCTCTTACAACAGCATATGGAAAGCGAATGATAACCCCACCGCAACGCTCTTCACAAGGAACTTTTACACGTGGGAACTTATATTCCTCTGGATAACGGGTTAAATCCATCGGCAAAACCAATTGAATTGTTTCTGGATCATTATTAAAAATAAGCATCGAATCAGAACCGTTCGTTCCGACACCAACCAAATCAGGAACTCGAACGATTTTGGTAAACCACTGATTATCTTCAACCACTTTCATGATCGAACGTGCATCATAATCACTATAACGACGATTCAATTCTTCAAATTGTGCAGGCGGAACGGCTAATACTAGACTAGCAGAGCCGTAACCTGGAAGGATTGTGATTTTAGCACGTGTTTTTCGAATATCTTCGAGAATTTCATTACCATCCTTATCTTTCCATTTTGTTGATCCTTTAGATCCTTGATCAACCGCTACTGTTTGAATACCAGGAGCGTTTACGACGCCTACAAGTCCATAATCGCTATCGCCAATCCAAGCGATTTTATTTTCTTTTTCAGCGATGGCCCGACGAACAGTGGCAGCTTTGGTCGTATCTACGCTTGTTCCCGCTAATTGATTAGCACGTAATTCTTGTTGTGTATAGTGAAATGCAGCCATGATTGAGTAAATTTTAGCCGTTTCACGTTTGATATCTGTATCTACTAACGGAATATCATCTGCTCCATTTGCGACGATTTTAGCTGCACCAGAACGGGTCATAACGTTATATCCATAAGTTTCAGCACCAGGGTGAATATCTGTTTTTAAAGGAAAGACAGTTCGTGCTGTTAATTCCTCGGCTTTTGGTTCGTATAAAGTGCTATCGATTTGCTGTAGGTCTAATGCTGAAAGAGTTGCTTGTACTTCATTTCCCATAAATTATTCCTCCTTAAGGTAAATTGATTTCTAATTGAGCTAGTCCTCCACCACTAGCAGAAGTTTTGAAAATCCCAACAACGCCAGATACTTCAGTTGTAGATGTTCCACTTGGTCGAAAATTGGCCGTTGCTTTATCGATCACAGCTTTCTCACCTTTGATTACATCTTCTTCTACTTTTACAGTGATAATGCCCTGGCGTAATACGCTTACTGCCTCAAACTGCGAGTATTTCCCAACCTTATCGCCTTCAAATGAAGGGACAAAATGTTTGGCAATAGCTACACCGTAGAATTCTCCAGAGCCATCATATGCTTTACATTGTTCGGGATTATCACTAACCATTTGCACGGCAGCTCCAAAATTGATGTCACTGGAAGCTGCTAACGTATCAGCCTTATAGTTTTGATAGCTTGCAATTTTTCCAAGTCCAAGAACCGGACTCATGTACTCTTGTCCTACCGGAATAGTCATTCTTTACTCCTCCTTATTTAATTAGATTTAATCGTTGAGCGCGTTTTTGATTAATTTCATTTGCTGTATCACCGCTAATGGTCTTCATTTGGTTTGCTCCAGTGGATGAATAACCGTCAGCTTTTACTCTTTCTACAGTCGCATCGAAGAATGCATTAATATAGTCATCCGATTTACCATCTCCTTTAAAGTCAGGTTTCACCTTTTGGATAACGGCTTCTTTGATCTCACGTTCTGTTTTTCCTGTAAAATCAAAAGAATCACCAAGCAATGGTTTTGCACTGGTGATCAATTCGATACGTTCATTCACTTTTTTGTCTAATTCATCCGCAGAAAGGGTATTTTTCTTGGCTTCCTCCAACTCTTGTTCTTTTGCTTTTAGTTTAGTTTCTAACGCGTCATATCGTCCTTGTAATGCGTCATAATCCTTTAATTTAGTTTCGGCAGCATCTAATTTTGCCGCTTGAGCCTCTAAATAAGATTTAACAGCTGAATCCACTTCATATTCCTTGCCATCAATCTTGTACTTTGCCATATTACTTTTTCCTCCTTCGTCTTTTGAATCAATCATAAAAGCAGCTGAATCACCACGAATAGCAACTTCAGGACCAGCACGCCCTTGATCAACAATAGCAATATGATTGATTTCAATGTTTCGTTGAACATATTCATATTGCTGCCCTTGATAAGTGCCTGATTCTGCAACGATGTCAGCCATAAAACCAATGCTAATCTCTCGTTTTCCATCACGAATCTTTTGGATAAGGCCCGCATCAGTGACAGTAAAAGAGACGACTAGCTTTAAATCTTGGACTCTTGCATCCGTGTGTGTTATCCCTTTTGCATATTGATTGAAATTTTGCAATGTCACCGGTTCGTTTGGATGATCATCCGTTACCGGCTTTGCTTGTGCGGATTGAATCGTTTTGTCAGAAAAGATTTCCTCCGGCAACTTTGCTTCCATCTGAACCGTTCCATCACTTCTCATATAGGGAAAGACACCGGGACGAGTGATAGGTGCTGTGACGGTTAGGTATCCCTCTTGTGTCTCGTCAAAATCCTGTATGAATGTTTTATCATACCTTTGGAGCTTCACACGTTATCACCTCCTCTCGTGCATAATAAAAAGCACTATCCGTAATGGAAGTGCTAATCATCAAACACCGGAATAGCCACACATCTGCACCTAAACGGAGTACCAGGTAGCCCTTCTGCAGGTGGATCACTGTAGGGAAATACTTTTCCATCCAATGCTCTATGTGCCGGTCTTACACGTTCATCGTGTGATGTAGACCATCTAAATTTTTCAACACCCATTTCTTGATGTCTTTTGGCAGTCATTTGACCAAATATGGACCCAGTTTGATCAACCGCTATGAACTTGGCACGATTTTGTGTCATTCCAATACGTTCTACAAGCTGATCCCGAATAGATTTAATGCTTTGGCCATTTTTTACACCTTGATAGATGATAGCTTCGATTTTAGGGAAAAACTCATCTCGAATTGTGCTGATATAGCTCACATTTTCCGTTATGGATGATCTCATGTATTCATCAAGCCATGGTTCATATTGAGTCGGATCAATACCTTTGATCTTTCCTTGATTTCTAGCGATGTTTTCGCTGTATTGATTTAACGAATTCAAGAAACGAGTAGCAATTTCTTTTACGGTACTTGATGCAAATATTCCAAGAGACAATGCTTTGATCAAATCGATAGCCTGCTGAATAACATCAAGTGGACCATCTGTTTTATAAAAGGCACTGTCATTCCGCTGATACAATTTGATCTGCTCTTTAATCTGTTCATCGAACACACGCAAAGTAAGCCTTCCTAGCTCGTCTACAAGGCGTTTTATCTCTCGGTAATAGGAAACAGCCACCGCATCTGGAAAACGCGTAGGAGGGGCTTTTCTAGCCATTTTTGCCACGTTCCTTCCATGCTTGATAAACCTCTTTAGCCATTCTCTCTAAATCCGCTTCATCGCCACTGAATTTTAAAGCATTTGTTAACCCAAACTGACCGAAACGAGTTTCCCTTACTTCATCAACAGTGAGAATTCCGTTGGTAACATAAATCTGATCTGTTTCGGCTATTAACTTGCGAATCTCGGCATCTGTTTTGGCATCTACTTGCCACAAAGGATTGAATTTAATCTTCCAGTCAACCTTTTCTGGATCCAGTTTTCCAAATTCCTCTGATTGAAGCAGTAAACGAATCAATCTTTCCAAATTCGGGCGCATCTCGTTTTCTTGCATGGCAGCAATGCGAGAATAATAGTTCATCACATCGTATTGAGCGCCTGTGATGGTCCCTGCTTCTTGCCCTTTTATGACTGTTTTCGGCATTCGGACGGCGCCGGAAAGGTAATCCCAAACATAATCAAGGAGATCCTTAATCCCTGTTGTATTGGTTGTTTCTTTGGTCAGTTCCTCATCTTTGCCAATGACAGCAAGGGCTTCCGTTCGGAACATGTAATCCATAAGCATGCCTAATTCGTATTTGTCTTGAGCATCCATATCCACGATACTGTCTGATTTATAGACTTTAAACGCAAAGTCATATAGGATCTGCCCCACAGACCACAAGGAAGTGTCCAAAACAGTGATGATGTCGTATAGTGACTCAAGCAATGGCTGGCCTCGGTATTCATCTTCCAATCTCCGTGTCTGATCATGGATAAGACGTGAAGCATGGACATTATCTTGAGATATTCCCGCAATTTGTTGCCCAATTCTTGATCTCCTATTTACTTGAAAAAACTCAACTTGTCCGTAGTTCGGACTAAACATGTCCTCATTCAATATGAATTCATTCACCTTATTTCCGCTAAAAGGATGAATGTAATCCACTCTTTTTAATTTCTTTGGATCCAATGGATCTGCTAATTCGAATGGTACTGATTGAGTCACCCCCAGCGAAATAAAGCCATCACCATACAGACGTTCATAGGATCGCGCTTTTTTAAACGCGTCTTTGACTTTCAAATCCCGAAGCTTACTCATAATGTTATTTTTTAGCGCCTCATCCTCCATAACGAGATCAAAACCGCTTCTGGTCATATCTTCTGCAGGAATGTCGATGATATTTTGGACAATACTATTCGTTGCATATAAGTCGGTTAACTCCTGTGTAGTTAGTCTCCGTCTTATTCCCGGCTGTTGCCTTACAAGAGCGTCTTTTCCATACCCTTTTCCATGCCCTTGCATGAAATCCATCCGCAGGACCTTTGCTTTTTCCACGGTTTTCATTTCATCACCACCTATCTGCGTCGGCCGAGCATCTTCCTATATCGTTCTAACGGTGCTTTAAGGTCTGATACTTCATAATCGTCCAGAGCATACCAAATAGCACTGAGTGTATGCGGATCGATGTTGAATTCATCCGGAATAATTTCATCGTTCTTATCTTTCTTGTAAGTTAAATTCTTCAACTCGCGGATTGTATTTTTGCATTGATCGGAACAAATGATTTTCTTGAACCGTTTGACCTTTCTTGTGTATTGCAACCGTGATCCTTGAAACTTTTTAGCCGCTCTCATGTTGAATCCATTTTGTTTATAGAACTGGATTGTCTTAGGCTCTGCTGAATCAGCTCTGATTAATTCACCGGTTTCCTTAAACTCCTTAATTTCTTCAGCCGTTCGGTCATCCGTCATTTTGTTTTTGTAATATTCCCAATAGATATAGAGATGCTTTTTGTTTGGATCTATCGCTAGACGAATAATAGCGTTATAAGATTCTTCAAAACCAAAGTCCATCCCCACTCGTTTAATTGGATTAGGTATACGTCTAATAGCTTCCATCACTTCATCGTGTGGAGCCACTTCGAACTGTGGCAATACTTTAACGCCATTCACGCCAAAATGACCTTTCCGAGCAACTCGGTAAAGGTCTGGGTCATATTCTTTCAGTTCTTCTAATTGTTCAATGTAGCTTTCAGGCAAAAATAAATTATCATCAGCTGTTGAGTGATGATAATAAGTGTCGTTTGTTATGATTGTCCGTTTTTCATATAGTTCTTCATCGTCCAAAATAAAACGGTTATTTTGTTCATCCTTGAAAAAGTGTTTATAAGTCCAGTTGTCTTTGCTCACTGGATTTGTTGATAGGATCATATGAAGTTTCAATGAGGGATGCCTCAAGCGTCCTAACAACTCTTTAAAACCAGCGTATTTAATCTCTGAACACTCTTCTAACCAAATGATCGAAATGTTATTGATGGATTTCAGTTTTGCTGGCTTGTCCATCCCTTTGAAGATGATTTTGGATCCGTTCGGGAAACGAATTTGCATTGGAGAAACTACACATTTGATTTGGTTCTCTAACCCTAAATCGGTGATAATCTCTTCAAGTAACGAGAAACACGATTCCCGGATCGTTTCATAAACTTCACGAACGACTAATGCTGTTCGTTTTTCGCTTAATAGTTTTAAGATTAGTTTTAAAGCAATGTGATAGCTTTTAGATGAACCGTAACCACCGACAAGAAACTGAAATTTTGTGGACCAATCAAACAGAAAATCTTCAAAGTGAGGGTTCACTTCTTTTTCGATCATGATCCATCACCTTTACTCTTCCGCTTGATGAGGATTTCAATCGGCTTGTCGTCGGAACCGGAAGAGATTTTTTCAACCTCCGCCTTCGTTTTCTCGATTCCTAACCGCATTTGCTCAAGTTTCAATCGACGCTCATCATCTTCATGTGCCAATTCATTGAACTGCTTGATCAGGCTTCGCAACTCGCTCATTGCCCTGGATTGAGCATTAAGAAAAGTTGCGTGCTTATCCCATGCAAATTGGACCTCATATTCCTTTTCGCTGACTTCCATGTTTTCAGTGAGTGTGTTCTTCTCTTTTCTGAGCTCTTTGGTCAAGTCGTCTTGATCGGAAACGAACATAATCTGTTGTGCCCGGATGATTGCAGCATACTGAATCATGATTTGGTCATATATCAGATCAGCAGGCGATTTCTCTTCTAACATTCCCATGATCTCAAGAGTTTCCTCTGGAATGTATTTGGAGAAGAAGCCGTGCTTCAATGCGTTCTGGTTTCCTTTTGGAGCCGCACCGCCTTTATTTCCCTTTGCATTTATATTTCCTATAGGTGCGCCCCTTTTATTTTTCGTGTGCACACCTTTTTCTTTGTGTGCACCCTTTTCACGCGTCCAACCGTAACGCTTTTTCCATGACTTGACCGTATTTAAAGACACGCCATATTTTTCAGCAATGTCCTTGTATTTCATGCCTTTGACATAATCTTTTTCAGCTTGAATATATTTTTCCGTCACCTGCTACATCACCTGCCACCTCCGACATTTGTGTTTGTTTTGGAACAAAAGAAAAAGCACCTCGATGGGTGCTTTAATAATTATGCCTGTTTTTTGAAAATCAATTTAATGTTACGTGTCCTTATTGTTAAACCTTCATCATCTCCATCACCAGAAACTATCGGTAATGCTGAAACTAATTCCCAACCTTGCTCGCCCAATTTCAACAATTCTTCTTCTAACGTATCATAGACTGCACTATTATTATAATCGTATACTTTATAAACGTATTTAGACACTGTTTTCACCTCCCTTTGCCACCACTCTTCGACAAAAGGAGACTATTTTCCTACTACATTTGTTCGACAAATTATAACAAAAACACCACCGAAAGGTGGTGCTTCAATCAATTATAGATGGCTTGCCAACCAGGGAGGTTTCCGCCTCCCCGTCCTGCCTTCCATGATATTCGACAGCAACAACATTTGTAAAATTATTATATTATCCTGCAATTCTTGCACTTTCTGCATTCTCCAACATCTTATCAATTATGCTTTCACGGATTTTATAAATAGTTCTCTCTGAAAAGCCCATATGTCTTGAAATGGCAATCATACTCATACCATCAAGCAAACACTCCAGAACAGCCTTTTCGCGTTCATTAGTAATACAATCCATATGCTCCTGTACGAACATAACCTTCTTCTCAAGCTTCTCGATCCACCTTGACTTCTTCTCTCTGCGAATGACTTCCCGGAAGATGGGATCTCCATTTTGTCCTTTTCCTTTTGGTAAAGATGACTCAATACCATATTGTGCAGTGAAATTGCCATTAACTTCATCGGATAACATTTTCCGCTGCCGTTGAATTTCATTAATCATCCAGTGATAATCACGTAAGATGCTCGCAATCTCTTTTTTGTTCATACCAATCACCCCAAACTAATATTTTCGTCTGATTGCCCCTCTACGGCGCTCATATACAGGTCGATTCATCCCCATAAGCTCTTCTATCTCCCGCCTTGTAAAATGCTCTGATTTGCCCTTTCTCGCCTTCATACGGCGGTCTTTTTTCGATGTTTTAGTCATGCTCTCAACTCCTTTTCTGCAAACAAAAAAGGACACCAAACGAACGCAATTTTGCGTTGGTTTAGTGCCCTCGGTTCTTCCGTAAGGCTTTTATATTCTTGATTTCATCGGTTTGATATTATTTTCTTTTAACTGACCTTCAAGTTCTTTAATTCGTTTTCTTAGATTTTGAATTTGAAGCTTGTAATCATTCATCAGAACTCCAAACGGACCATATTGATACCTTGGAAGGTCAATCATACCAGCATCTATTTTCTGACCTAACCGAATACCGCAAGCTTCACTACAACATAAATAATCATGCCCCCAACGACTAGAACCCCTTGTAGCGCTATTAGGCTTGCCACAGTTAGGACAATCATCTAGTTCTAGTCCGTGAAGATACTCTCTATTCACTAAATCCGCACCCTTTCACTCTTTATCACATCAAGCACTTTTCCATCTTTCCAAACCGCTGTATATTCTCCAAAGCCCGTTTGAGGGGCTTCAATTTTTGTGATTTGACCGTCTTTGACGACATACATGGAGTTCTCCATGAGATTGACTTCCGCTGTCATTGTTTCTGGATTTACTTTCACCAGGACCCCTCCCATGTGATAAAATGAGATTGGGGAAGCTGGGAGAGATCCTGGCGTTTTTGTACATTAACAGTTCGTCAGACCAATGCAGGATCAATCAATAAAACCGAACTTTCCTCACTTTGAAAATCATCAAGAATTTCTGAAATAGGAATTTCTTTTCCGTCTTCTGATAACCCTCTGCTATACTTTGCAAGAGCGTAATCGCGCTCAACCTCTTTCATTTCTAAGTGCAACGTACCATCATCATCTGCAACAAACTTTACATATGTTTTCATAGCATCCTCTTTATTCTCATCCTTAACTAGTGCGTAATATGGATAATATGTTTCAAAATATTTCATTGTTTAACAACTCCTTTTTTAAAATGTTCCTGGCGTTTTTTATTCAATTAATAGAATTTCTTTTATTCGATAATGTGCTGTTTCTGGATTCAATCGAATTTTTTCTTCTGCATCCGTTGTACTGTCTGCATTTATTTCTGTATGAAAAATCCCTCTCATGGGTGGAACTTCATACACAACTAAAAACTTCATTCTCCCTCCACTTCCTCGTGTTCAACGTAATACCCGCAACAGATCTTGATCACCGGTTTAAAGTCCCAAACTTCCCACCCGCAGTCGGGGCAGTAGGATATAATCATTCAATGTTCACCCCTACCGATTTCAGCGCCACCAAACAAATGGCAAGTTCAGCAGTTCCAGCATAGGCTTCATAATTATCACCAAAAGGTTGTCTATCTATTTCAGCTAGATATTTCATATCTGTAGGAGGATCGCCAGCTTGTGGTATTACTGCAATTTTCAATTTTTCCACCACTTGCCAAGCGTCCCTAATGTCTGTAGATGGCTCGAAATCTGTAACGGAACGAATGAATTCAAACTTTCCATTTTCATTAGCTTCGTACCACTCCAAGCCCGATCTTCCTTTAGAAACCTTCCACCCCATCACTTTCTCCGCAACCAGACGATCAATCTCTCTAAGGTTCATTCCGTTCCCTCCAATGCTTGTTGAACTTGTTCATATATAACTGTTAGCAGACTAGTCATTTCTCCAAGTGCAATTTCTTCTTGTGTGTAATCTGTTTCTATGTCGTTTTTAATTCCTTTCAACGCCTTCTCATACCGTTTGATCTTTTCATTCGTTTGCTGCAGTTGTTCTTTTAATGCTCCTATTTGTATTGTTCTTTTTGCTGATTCAACATTCCAATCTGTTTTTAAACGTTCTATCTCCCGCTGTTTCTGTTCAACTATCCCAATTAATTTATCCAAATCCTCAATTGGTACTTTGATGACACCATTTTCAAAAATATCTTTTTCATTGGTTAGAGAATGACATTTTTCCCTTAGTTCATTTAAAAATTGAAAGATATCTTGTTTTTTATCGCTCATTCCGATCCCTCCCGTTTCCTCATACTTCTTCATAAGAATGAATGTGGACGTCCATCGATGTCCCACACTCAAAACACTCAAAACGCTCTGATTGTTCCAGTTCATAATCCTTTAAATTCGCACCGCATCGAGGACAGAAATTAATACATTTGCGATCCCATCTCTCTTTTGTCGCAATCGGAACAACAACAAACGGCTCGAATTTGATCGCTTTATCTATGCCACCTAAAACATCTGCGATCGCTGTTTGTTTTGCTTCTTCCATCGTCATTTCATTTGCTGTTTCTGCAGTAATCGTGATCCCCTTCTTTTGGGCGATAATGCGATAAATGAATTTTTCTTCTGAATGTGCCATCAATTAACTCTCCCTCCCGAAAAAATCAAGGAAATGCCTCCGAATCTCCCAAGCTCGTTTTTCGCCGATTCCCGGGATCTCTTCAAGGCTTCCGAGCCACTTCATTACCTGTTCAATGTCTTGTTCCCTTTGCTCCCGAGCCCCAGTAGAAAAGCCTTTATTCCAAGCCTGCATGACCTGTTCCGACACTTTTCCGTTTTGTCGAGCAGGAAAAGCGATTGTTTCCCTGCCGCGTTTTATTTTCCTGAGTGCTTTACCCATTTGAACCACCTAACAATTCCGGATTTTCGTAAATTCTATTTCTGATTGTTGACCAATCTACATTGAAGTGATTTGCTATTTTGTTCACACTCCACCCTTTGTCAAGAAGTATTCTTAGTTCATCCAAAGGAATATTTCTACGCTTTTTAAATTTCATTCCTTTTCTCTTTCTATTTGCGTTAGAAATTTTATTTTTATGAGATTCAGTAAGTTTTTTACCTTTATTGTGTAAACTTTGATGATCTGACACATATCGTATTTCAAGATTTTCTCGCAAGGCATTTAGTTTGTTTTCATCCTTATGATGAACATATTCTTCTGACCTTAACTTCCTTTGTTCCCAATACATCATCAGTAATCTATGGACGTGAATTTTTTCTTTGTGTATACTCACTGCTGGATACTGCCCATGTAGGTAGATTGTTTTTAATCTTGTAACTGGTTTATTTGTGTACCAAAGAATTGCTTTTTCTAAATCAGAATAATCTACAATGCAATTACATTTGTTTATGAACTCAATTGGTTTCTGGACTCTAACTATCACGCAATAAATCACCGTCCTGAAAAATATTGCCGATGACTTCGTAAGTTGCTGAAATACTACCTAAAGGAATAGACGTATGCCGTTTCATATCACTCACAAAAAATCCGTTTCTAATATATTTAACTGTGCCAATATCAGAGTCATAACGCCATGTAACCTTAACAATATCCCCCTCATAAATCTCCCGGCCGTTCTTGTCTTTGAGGCCTGTGTATTGCACTAATTCAAATTCAGGGTCATTGAACATCCGATAATCTTTGCCTACGATTGCTATTTGATCTTTTTCATAATCAATAAATTCATCCCAATAGATCATGAAATTAGCCTTTTTATTCCAAGCACGAAACTTAATTTCTTTCATAGTTTATTTCACCCTCTCACCTTCGGAATCACTTCTCCGCCCAACTTCCGGCAATCGAACCCAACACGACTCGAACATCTTTTGTAATGAGAACAGAAAGTACGGCAAGCATACTCTCTATCCTCTTTCACCATCCAGTGCGGGCGTTGATCTATGATTAAGACGTTTTGCATTTAACTACCCACCTTCTGTTTCTTTGCTTCCTTCCGCAATTTCTTGAGCTTGTCCAGCTCAATCCAACCACCATACTTTTTGACATATGTGACAAGAGATAGTTTGTGAGGATACTTCTTCTCAAACAGCTTTCTCTTAAGCCGGAATGCTTCTGTTTCGTATCCTTTCACGTCCACGACTTCAATAGAACCGTCCAAGTGATGAACCTCAAAGTCTGCGACATATTCAATCTTCCGAAATGTTCTACCATTCTTTTTGAACGCTTCTTGCAGTAAATAACGTGGTTGAAGCCGGAAGAATAAGATCTGATTATGCTCTTGCAACCATTTCAATTGCTCGTAGTAACGTGCTTCAATTTTGCTATCAAATACATGTCCATCGATTTCAACTTTTTTAGATTTATACTTTGTTGCACTACTCAAAACAATCGCCCTTCCTTCGTCCAGTTGTCATACATTCGTTGCAATTCATCGTCGGTTTGATTTTCAAAGAATGATCTGCTGTATTTGCCGGAATCCATTGTTGCAAAATAAAGAAATTCTATAATATCTTCACGTTCCTGTTTGGTCATTAGTCCCATTTAACCTACCTTTCGCTCATTGTGCATACTTCCACACATAGCCTCCTGCGGTTTTTACCCTTCCAGAAACACAATGTTTTATCGTAGAAATCCCGTTTATACGTTCTGCCTCCCGTATGCCATCATAAACCGCTAGCACTTTCATAGTTTTTGGATCAATTTTGCACACTCTTTTTTTGCGAGATTGAAATTTTGTTTTTAATTTTTCTTTTTTCTTTTTAATGGTTTCGGCATTATATTCATCCTTGAAAACCCACGAATATCCACCGGCAAAATTTCTTTGATTCGAACAAACTTTATAAATCGTCCCATCATCTATACGCATCTCTTTACTTGCCAAAGTGATACTTGGGAACTCTCTCAAAACTTCAAATGTATCTTTATCTAACATATAAACAGGTCTAATTCCATTGCCTAACACGTAACAAGAATGCAATGCATTTTCACTTTGTGTGACAATTTCTAAGTTGGACACATTGTTATTTGCCTTATTTCCGTCAATATGATTAACAGTCATCCCATTGCAAATTTCTCCAATAAAAGCTTCAGCGACCAATCTATGAACAAATACTTGTTTCATCTTCCCGTTTTTTAGCAAGTTAATTCTTATATAGCCTTTGCGATTCATAAATGTTTTTAAGATTTTAGGTTTATTCGGATCTTTTAACGACATAACACGACCTTTATTGCTAACCATGTATTCACCTTCGTAACCAATAACATCTCTCCATAATTCCTTCATTTTTTAATACACCCCTGAATCCTGTCTCCGATGATTTTTCGCGTTCTTTTTCATGTACGCTTCTTCGATTTGGTCCCATGTGAAGCCGAGCATTTTGCCTAGAATATAAAATTCTTCAAATAAATTAATCCAATCGATAGGATGTACTAGTTTATTAACATTTTCGAAAACTAATAAAAATTGCTGAGTAATATCCGTTTCATCTGATGTTAATTCATCCCATTTAGTTTCCGTTCCGTAAATTACTGGTATGTTCAATTCCAACCCAATGCTCAAAATGAAATGCAGGCCGTCCGCATATTCTTCAATTAAAGCATTTTTGTATCCATAAACACCTGATCCATCACACCTTTTACAAGGCCAAGGTTCTCCACCTTCAAAAACTTCATCATGGTTCATGTAACCTTTACCGTAACAATACGGACAATCAATCGGTATTTCTGTCCTCGGCTCTTGGTCATTACTCCAATATTTGAAAAATCTAGCTTCATTCGCTAATTCCCCTAATTCCACTTGCAAAGCGAGAATCTTCTTCGCCAGCCGATCCTCGCCAGGTTGACGTGGATGCTCTTTTTCGATATGAGCGTCCAATTTACGCTGCATTTCAAACAGTTTTGCTAGATTCATATTTTCGCCTCCTTGTTAACTCCTCAAACCATTGCCGGTCATAATGATCTAACGCCATATCAATCAACACGGATAAATCTTCTGGATGAATGTCACTTGGGAGTGGCTCCATTTGACTAACATCATAAATGCCGGACCGCTGCTAATCCTCTGGACTTCCCCGTACGCTACTCTCAAAACTTTCGTAATTTGGACCGTTTCATCCCACACATACTCAACAAACCCGACCAAGTAGTATCCCCAAAGCTTCACCTTCACCCAATCCCCTACTTGGACCATGATTCACCATCCCCTTATTCGGATTTGATTTTGGCCATCGTGAGCAGATGCCGAACTTCAAAGTAATCCAAATCCTGAACTGGCCGGCCACCTTCTTCTGTGATTCCCAGAGCTATAAGCTGCTGGATCATGTGTTGTCGTTTTAGCTCCTGTGATACTTCAACCGTTTTATAGAGAACACCCATTTAACTCACGTCCTTTCGTTTTTTATTTTTTCTACGTGCTGGTTGAGTCAACGCTCTTTCAATCGGCCATCCAGCACGGATGCGATGAAGAACTGTATTGGCCGTCAGCCCATGTTTCTGAATTATTTCTTTTTGCTCTTTAGTAAGTTTCATCTTTATTTCAAAAGCTTTATATTGCGGTAAGAATCTTTTTATAAATAGGGATAATGATGGCCGAGACATCCCCAATTCTTCCGCGATGGCTTCTTGTTTCCATCCTTTGTTGTACAATTCGATAAATTTTTTCTTCATTTTTTCGATTTCATCAGGAAAATATTTTTTTCGCGTGTCCCATTTATTGCTCCTTACACCGAACAACCCGTTTTTCCGCTTCCAGGCTGTCAAAGTTTCTTCTGAACAGTCATATAAACGGGCGATTTGGATGTCATGTAGCTTGGTCCGTTTATATCTCAAATAAATCTCTGGCGTTAGTTCGTCTAATTTATGAGACATCAGCTATCCCCCTTTCCGACATACTCAATTTTTCTTCCGCAGCCGCAATCCGTTCCCTAATCAGTTTGTGATACTCCTGAAACTCTTTTTCCGACATCGGCCCGCAGTTCGGGCAAGTTTGAATCACGTATCCAAATCCAGTGTCGTCAATCACTCTTCGAGATCCGTTACAAAGGTCACACATTTTCTTTCACCTTCTTTAAAAATTGCCGTTTCCGATAATCCGTTCCGTTCATGATGATCGGTTCAGAGTTCATCATCATTCGGGAGAAGATTCGCTGCATGTCTTTTGTTATTTCGAATTCAACAGACGCCAAATTCGTTGTAAAAACGCTATGTTTTCCAGCACGTTGATCAATAATCTCGAACAATTTTTGTACAGGCCATCCTGACGTTTCGCCTTCTGCGCCAATATCGTCAAACACCACCAAGTCTGCTTCTGCAATGGCATTGATGATTTTTTCTTCTCCAATCTCGCTGTTCTTGTTGTATGTAGACCTTATTTTTGTAAGCAGCTTAGGAGTTGAAATGAAAATGGTTGTAAATCCTTTTTCTTGTAAGGCTTTTGCTATCGAAACAGATAGATGGCTTTTCCCAGTTCCGAATGATCCTTGAAATAATAGGTTTTTAGGTTTATGAATATCGAATTCTATGACATAATTTTTTGCTTTCTCATAAGCTTCTCTGAATTCTCCCGGTATGAAATTTTCGAAGCTTGCTTCCCTCAACGACGGATTGATCAAACTGTTTTCGTCAAAGATGCGTTTCAGGCTGGCTTTTTTAGCTTCTTTAAGTTCACGTTTCACATCCGATATGAGTTCGCAGTCACAGCCATGTTTTCTCCTGATCAATTTCCCTTTTTGAGGACCGAAAGGAATCGTTGCTTCCATCACCCAGACTTCCTTCCGACATCCCAAACAACAATATTTCGTCAGAATTTTAGAATCCATAGTCGTATTGAGAATGTTCTTCACCTGCTGCACGCTCTAATGCACCGCCTTTATTTTTCAATTTGATAAGCCCGCGCCGTGCCTCATGCTCTTTTGTGTTCCTTAGAATTCCCAGTGTGTAAGTCTCTTTTTTGTCATCATGTTGCTCAATGTGTTTCCACAGAGCATAATGTATTTGGTTAATAGAGTATTTTTGGATCTTCTCCATGAATTTCACTAAGATGTTGGCTGATATAGTGCATGTCTGCCTTGTAAGCCGAATACAATCGAAATAGGCAACTAGAATTTTCTTTGATATTCCAACAGGTAAAGCGTTGGTTCGCAAAGCGAAATCAACAAAGATTTCAATATCTTCTGTAGACCTCAAATTTTTGTTTTTTACAGGAGCTTCGACGATATATTCTTTTAATGTTTTATTGATGTTATTAATGCTGTTTATATATGCTGTTATAGTTTTGTAATCTTGTTTGTTAATTGGTTTGTTATCCCGTTTGTTAATCTCACTTTTCAAAGCTTCTTCACTCCTTGTGTCACAAGGGATTGCGGAATCTTCCTGTTTGTTATCTTGTTTGTTAATATGTTTGTTATCCTGTTTGTTAATTTTCTTGCTATAGCTACCTAAATTTTGGTATTCGTCATAATTTAAAACAGTGATTAAGAGCCCTTTATTTTGTTTGTTTTGCTTAAATGGTTCTGCCTGAATGTAATTTGAATCAGTTAATCTTTTAATGGATCCCCTTATGACTCCATAGCTCCATCCAGTTTCTTCTGAAAGCTTTAGAATTGAAACAATTAGTTGTCCTCTCTCGCAATTATTACTAGGTTGATAATTGGCAAGCTCCATAAAATGTTGATAAAGCATTTTGTCGATCAGTTTTTTGAAGCGTAATCGGGGCAGAATTACAAACCCCGACGCTTGTATTTGTTTTTCCACCCCGACCACTCCCTTTTAACGATTACTCAAGAATGATGTCCTCCAACGATTCTTGCTTAGGTTCTTGTTTGGATTCTGGTTCTTTTTCTTGCGGATCTTCCGGATCTGAAGGTTCATAATCAATGATTTCTGAGGTTTCTTCTACTTCTTCGGTTATATCTTTCCGTTCTGGTTCTTTTTCGTCTTCAATAACCGCAGTTTGCATTTCGACGGAAAGAATTCCCCATTTGCTTAGCATGTTCCGTAAGACTGTTTTCTTCGCCATTGCATCCCAATCGTTTTTCCAACCAAAGTCAGATTTGCTGAATTTTTTCTTGTGTTTTTCGATTTCCTCTTTTGTCCAGTAGACCGTCTTTTCAAAACCGTTAATCAATTTAAAATATCCGCAATAACCAATTACTTTATCGCTTGTCGCTCCATCTAAATCCAATTCGATTTCTTCTGTGAGTCTGTTCCAACTTTTTAACTCACCTTCACGAATTTCAATGACATTGATTGCTTTATATTGGCCTGATCTAAGCGCTAGTTGAATATATCCTTTATAACCCAATTGAAATTGTGCTCTGCCACTATATGGAACAATCCAGGCATATCCAAGATTTTTGTCTATTGGAAGATCGAGGGATGCTGCCACCATTGCACTTGATACTATTGAAACGGGGTCAGCTTTTTGAAGAGCTTTTTCGCTGTTATACAAATTCAAAAGTGATGTCATAAACTGCGGCGCTTTTTTATCTAAAACTTGCTCAAACTTCTTTTTCATAGTTGGTGTGTTAAGCAATGATTTAAGACCTAAAGACTGTGCCGAAACTTGTTTTGTTGAGTCTTGCTTATTAGCCAATTGATTTTTTAAAGCAGCATTTGTAGCCATTACGCTTCAATCTCCTTTACTGCGAATTTTCGAAAATGAGTTTCTTTTAAAACCTGCTTATAGATATCAGGGAACTTCTCTTTTAGCGCTTTTGAATCAACAGTTGTCCTCGTTTGATTCTTCCAAGTAACCAAGAAGCTATCGACCAACCCTTTTTCAGCATCTTTCAATTCAGCTTTGATCTTGTTTTCGATCTCGGTTTTCGCTTTTTTAAGGAGCTTTTCATCTTCTTTGATCTTTTCATATTGCTCCAGATAGTCTTTAAATTCGGAAGGAAGAACAATTTCCTTATCCTTTTCAGCACGTTCATATTTTTCTTTGAGATATTGTTCTGCTGCACTGGATCCATCCATAGCCGGAGGAACACCAGTGAGAACGTGATTTTCCCAAAAGTCTTTTTCAGCTTCGAAAATCATATTGATCAATTCATCGTCTCGCTCGATTTCTTTCCACACGAAACGATTTCCGCCTATTAAAACTGCAATGTAGCCTTTTTTCTTGCCCGTTACTCCTAAGTAGTGCTGCACTTGAGCCAGATACGTAGCAGGAATTTCGTCGCCTTCCCATTCTTTTGCAAGATAAGCGCTAGCAGTCTTGCACTCTAGTACAGCTGATTCACCAACTACCAAACGATCCACATTAGCTCTTATAAACGGATATTTTGGATGACTGTACATGAAGTTTGATCGACGCACTTTTTTATCTGCCCGCTTCTCAAACTCTTTCGCAACGACATCTTCCATCTGATTGCCCCAATAGATCGCTTCGCTATCAATCTCTTGCGGAATAACTTGTCCCGTTTTTTCAAGCCACAATTCAAATGCTGTGCGGTATTTATTTAGACCTAGAATTACGCCGGCATCACTGCCGCCGATTCCTTTTGTGCGTTCCATCAGCCATTCTGTACGGGTCATATCTCGTGTTGGAACGGCATTCATGTTCATAGCCATTTTCATGCCTCCCCTTGATTCAGTTTTCGAAGTACGGTACACTAAAAGGGAATCTCATATTCCCGAGCCTAATTTCGCCCGTGTTGCCGCACGGGCTTTTATTCTGCTTGCTTTTTGATTAGCAAGTAGGCACATTCCCAATCATCATGAATTAGCCCATCTGGATGTTCTAAGAATTCTTCATCTTCTTTAATTGCTTCCCCACAACCTTCACATATACCAATGGTCTTGATCACTGTCGGTTTAAATGGGTAGCCAGTCCGTAGCGTGCGTGTAATATCAGGATGTTCAATGCCGTAAATCATAATTTTTCACCTCATTTCATTGTGTTTTGGATGGTTGATACCATCGACATGACCAGGAATGCGGAGGGGAGAAAATGTAGGGGGATGGTAACATTCCTGATCATGTCGACAGGCATCAGCCTGTCTTGAAAAAAATTCGTGTTTGAGGCATAATATATTTAACGTTGATTCTGATGGGTTTAGCAGTGAGCTTATGCTTGCTGCTTATTTTTTTGCAAATAACCGTTTTTTCGCTTCCAGTTCTAACGCCATTAGTAAGGTTGGGTTCTCCCTGGTTTGTTGGCAAAGTTCACGAACTTCCGCCGCTGTCATCAATCGACTTGCCGTAAAGACAAAATTCATACTTTCCACCCCTTAAATAATTCGTGCAACCTTATCAATGTTTACGCCTTGATTGTTCAGCTCCTTAACCAATGCCTTCATTCGATCGTATTGCTCTTTTTTGGCTTTCAATCTTTTTAGTTCGCAAAGGGATCGTTGGAAATCTATCATCCTAGCTTCGGCCAATTCGAAATCGTCGTTAGCTAATGCAATTTCTGCTTTATAGAGACAAGACCAACAGCATTTATAGTGTTTTATAGCGATAGGCAAGTCCTTTTCAAGAAAATCTGAATGGTTCATCGACTGTACCTCCTTGCTTTTATTGTCGATCTCCATTGTTTGAAAATACTTAGCATTGAAAAACCGTATGTTTTACACATGATGGCAACTAAATTCAGTGTCGAAGCTACAACATCCAGCAATTCTAAACAGCATTGCTTCATTTTTTCTTTTTCGCTCTCATTGAGTGCTTCAGCCGGCTTAATCCAGCAGGCTTCACGAACATGATCCATAGCCTCTGCTGCTTCCTTTTTTACTAGAAACACTAGGGACGCTGGATGCTGATCAATGTAATCTCCATTAAAATAAGGAATACTTACTTCACCAGCTGCATCACGCCATGTGAGAAAATAGTATTCAACGTCATCAACTGCTTTTGCGATCGGAGCTCGTAAATCATCCGGCAGTTTACGTTTACCAGTTTCATATTTGGCGATACTCGCACGGCTGACTGGAAGATCCCAAGACAGTTGCTCTTGAGAAAGACCTTGCCGTTTTCGAGCTTTGGCCAATTCCTCTCCGATTTTTACCTTCACCTTAGATTCCCCCTTTTGTCTCAAAAACCGAATTAACTTGTTCCGATATTTGAGTTATCTTTTAACTAACGGTAGAAGATTTTTTCTCAATCCATTGCATTAAAGCCGTGTAAGGAATTCGAACTTTGCGGCCATCCCGGATCGCCGGGAAATCTGAATGTCGGGCCAATTCATAAACTGATGATTTTCCCATTTTTAAAATTTTGGCCGCCTCGTCCACTTTGAGAAGTTTCGCCTGTTCTTGTACTCCGTAGCTTTGAAGGAGTTTTCTAATTTCTTCCAAGTGACGTTCGTTTTCTTCACGGATGATTTTGCGAATAGTGTCTTCAAAGGACATTTGATTACCTCCTTGACTTGATCTCCCTCCACCAACCGCATACAGCGTCGAGTCGTCGCGGTGACCGTATCATCATGTATTATGGCGCGGCTCCCCTTTCGGATCGTGGCCAGCTCCCGCTCCTCGGCGCTCTATGCGGCTGTGGAGAGGAAAACTTTAGTTTTCCGGTGTCCGAAGTTTAGCTGACTTCTTTTGATTTAGATTCCAGCTCAAAATGTTTCGTTTCGTTACAATCATGATCAAAAAAAATTGTCCAATTAAACCCAATTGCTTTTCCGATCTTTTTTGCAACATAAACACTTGGAGTTCTACTCCCCAATTCAATCATGGTGTAGTATGATCGTTCGATTTTTGCTTTTTTAGCAACTTCATATTGAGTTAGCCCTTTTTGGAGGCGCATCTCTTTGAGCCATGATCTCATTCGTACCACCTCCTTTGTAACGTTTCGTTACACTCATTATAGTATCATATTGTTACACAGTCAATAGAAAATCGCAAAAAAAGTTTCTTTTTGTTACGTTTATTTTAAAGTAACTATTTGTTACGTTAAAATAATTGAAAAGAGGTGATACCTTTGTTAGCTGAAAGGCTTATAAAACTTAGGAAACAGAAAAAAAGAACGCAGCAAGATATGGCTGATTATTTAGGTATAACCAGGCCGGCATATACGGCATATGAGCGTGGAACAAGACAACCAGATTATGATACGCTAGAAAAATTAGCTGACTACTTCGAAGTATCTACTGATTATCTGCTTGGTAGAACTAATATTCCAAATATAATTCCAGATAATCTGCCCCCATTGACAGAGAAGGACGAGAAAGACATCGCCAAACGTATGGCTAAAATTAAAGAAGATCTTAAAAAGGCTGATGGTTTGAACTTTGCTGGAGAACCAATGAGTGAAGAAGCGATCGAATCATTATTAGAAGCGATCGAATATGCAGAGCGAACCACTGTCAGGGTAAACAAAAAATACACCCCGAAAAAATATAGAAAAGATAATGAATGATTTTTGGGGGTGCTCTAATTGGATTGGATCGAAAGAATTGTAAATAAGTTAGTAAAATCTTGTAAAACCAACGATCCTTATGAAATAGCTGCTCAAAAAAATATCAATGTCATTCAATGGAATTTGCACCATGAGATTATGGGGTTTTACAAATACATTAGAAGAAATAAATTTATTTTTATAAATTCCAATTTGAATGAGGATATTAAAAGATTTGTTTGCGCCCATGAATTAGGTCACTCTCAATTACATCATCGAGTGAATACGCCATTTTTAAAACAGTCTACTTATTTTTCAGTTGATAAAATTGAAGTTGAGGCGAATTTTTTCGCCGTACGCCTTTTATTATCTGACGAAGATTTAAAAAATTACGAAACTAAATATCAAGTTTTAAGAGAACATGGAATTCCACTAGAAATGGAAAGGTTTTTATAATTTTTTACACAAATAATAGTTTTTTTGTCATGGTTCTATAGACTAACGTTTAATAAGGTGGGATAACGATGGGCGTGTTTGGTTCTATAATTTTTTTAATTGGTGGATTAATGTCGGTTATTGGACTTTTATTACTAATTCCCAATAAAACAAGATCGGTAGGAAAAAAGATTACAATTACTTTTGTCATCGTTTGTGCATTAGGATATTTAATAGGTTTTTTTGGAAACGCAGACAATTCAAGTACTGGCGCTAAGACTAAAAGCGATCCAATTCTCGATGTCAAAACAAAAAGTAATGCATCTATTACCGCAAATGATCTAAAAAAAGTAAAATTAGGAGATTCTTATAAGCATGTCGAGAAAACACTTGGTAATCCCAAAAAAGTAGATAAGCAAGGATATATGTGGGAATATGGAGGGAAAAATGCTTTATCACCTGACTCATACGCTGTTATTAAATTCGATGAAGGTAATTATGTTGAATCAATTGAACAATCAGGAATTATAGAAAAAGATACTACTAGAATCGACAAAGATGGAGTAAATAACTTTGACCATCCTGAAAAATCTACTGGTATTTATAAATCTGATGGTAAAGATAATGATATTAAAACGACCAATAAAGATTATGCTGATTATGTTCGGTTCGATATTGAAGATGCCATAGGAGATAAAGTGGATTGGAACGGTAAAAAGAAAAACACTGTTCGAGAAGTCGAAGTGAACGACAATATGGGAAAGCAAGATGGTAGTAAGTTGATTCTTGTTCGTTTGAATGCTCCAGTGGAAATGACTAATAAATTCACCAAAGAAAAAGTGAACGAACAAACATTGGAGATCGCTAAAGCCATCAAAAATGATCCAACCGTTGATTTTAAAATTGACAGCATTACATATTTTTGGTATCTGCCATTAACAGATCAATACGGAAACACCAAGGCTGACACTGCTTATAAAATTAGCTTAGAAAAAAGCACCTTAGATAAGATCAATTTTAAACATTTAGAAAATGTCGATTTACCAGCTATTGCTGATCAATATAATGTTTTGTATAACGAATAAGCCCTCTCGGGGGCTTTGCTCTTAAAAGCAAAAAAATTAAATGTTTTTGATAACCTTCATGGTTCTCATATAAAATTCATTTTTCAAAAGGAGGAATAACGATGAAAAAATTATTTGGAATCTTAGCTTCTGGTTGTTTGATTTTAGGATTTTCTGTTTATTCTAATCATAATGCTGAGGCAGCCGTAAAAGCCAAAAGGTTCAAAAACTGCACAGAACTGAATTAAGTATACAATGGTGGAGTTGCCCGCTCTGCAAAAGTAAAAAACAAAGGTGGGAAAACACATTATAAACCATATATTTCACAAATTTTATATGATGCAAACAGAAAATTAGATCGTGATCGCGATTTTATCGCTTGTGAAAGATAAATTTCATAACTAATGAATACTTAATGTTTGGAATTATAAGTAAACTAAAACAAAAAACAAATGGAACAATTATTTAATTATGGACATCCGAAACCTAAGGGTGACCCTTTATCTTTATATGCATATTAGTATTAAGAAAAGACACCAATTATTGATTTCTTTTTTATTAGAAATAAGGGGAGATCTTTTTTGAGAAAAATTATATTTGTCGGCGGAATACACGGCGTAGGCAAAAGTTATTTTTGTAATCAGTTAAAACAAAAATACAGTATACAACATTTTTCTTGTAGCTCTTTAATCTCAGAATTCAAAAAATCACAGTTCAAGAAAAAGGAGGTAAAAGATGTTCAAACTAATCAAAGTATTCTAATTAATGCTTTGTCTTCTATCACTTTCAACGATAATCCATTTCTATTAGATGGGCATTTTTGCTTATTAACACCTGAACAAGAAGTAACGCAAATTCCATTAAATACCTTTTTAGCTATTTCACCACAAACCATTATTGTTTTAAAAGACGATCCCGAAAAAATCTATTCACGGCTTATTCAAAGAGATAGAGTAAAATATGACATCTTATTGCTTCAAAAGATGCAAAATATTGAGTTGAATTACTCCAAATTTGTTAGTCAAAAATTATCTGTACCTTATTTTGTATATGATGTAAGTAATCCTGATAAATCAATAAATGATTATATTGATAATTTGTTTGTTAGACAAAAAACAGAACAATAGAAGGGGGATAAGATGACAATGGGTAAAAGCGATTTCTTTAAATATGATTATTTCAAAAACATTAATCTATCGGATCCGTTCTTCGAATCATTAAAGAAAGATTACCAAGAATTTGAAGATTGGTTCTTAAAAAAATCAGATGACAAAGCTTATTACTATGAAGACGAAAATGGAATTCAAGCATTTCTATACTTAAAAATAGAGGATGAAGCTTTGACAGACATATCACCTTCCCTGCCAAAAAACAAACGTATTAAAATTGGTACACTAAAAATTAATTCTCACGGAACAAGATTAGGAGAACGATTTATTAAAAAGGCTCTAGATTACGCTGTTGTAAATAATATAAAAGAATTATATGTAACTGTTTTTGAAAAACATAAATCTCTCATAGAATTACTAAAAAAGTACGGATTTGAACATGTTGCTTGGAAAACAACTAATAACGGCACAGAGTCAGTAATGTTAAAAAATCTAAACAAGTTCACTGGTAATATTTTTAAAGATTATCCATTAGTATCGTTGGATAATACCACTCCTTATTTACTCAGTATCTATCCTGAATATCATACAAGGCTCTTCCCTGATTCGATTTTGCATAATGAATCCGGCTATGATTTGATAAAAGATATTTCACATACCAATAGTATAGAGAAAGTTTATATTTGTTGGATGGACGGTGTATTAGATATAAAACCAGGTGATCCAATTGTCATCTATAGAACCACAGATATACCCAATCGTGCAGAATACAGATCAGTCGCAACTTCAATATGCGTTTTAAAAGAATTGAAAACCAAAAATGATTTTAATTCTCTAGATGATTTTCTAAAGTACTGTTCGAAATACAGTGTTTTTAACCAAAAAGAATTAACACATTTTTTCAATAAACATAAGCTGTATGTGTTAAAAATGACTTATAATTTGGCATTAAATAAAAGATTAATTCGCAAAGATTTGATTGAACAATGTGGAATTGACAGAGAGGCATATTGGGGTATAATGAGGCTTACAGAACAACAGTTCGTAAGGATTATTAAATTAGGTGGTGTCAATGAAAGTTTTATTATCAATCAAACCAGAGTTCGTTGAGAAGATTTTTAGTGGAGAAAAAAAATATGAATATCGCAAAAGTATCTTCAAAAAAACAGATATCGATACCATCGTTATCTATAGTACAAAACCAGTTGGAAAAATTGTTGGTGAAATTAAGATTGACTGTATATTAGATGAGTCAATTGAAGACTTATGGAACAAAACTCATCAAGATTCTGGAATAAGCTACGAATTTTTTAAATCTTATTTTCAAAAAAAAGAAAGAGGCTACGCTATTAAAATTCGTGAAACAAAGAAATACGAAAAACCGCTTTCACCAGTAGAAATATTTTCAAACTTCCATCCGCCGCAGTCGTTTTGTTACATAGAGTAATTTTTTACGGACTTATCCCAAAATATAATTGCTTTTGGGGTTAGTCCTTCCCCTCGACATAAACACATGTTCCCACAAAAATATTAACGAAAAAAATTAGGGAGCAAAATAAAAAACTTTCTGCATATACTAAGTGGATAGATTATCGGAACGATAATCATTGCCTTCGTTCTCGGTTTTACAGCCTTGAAGTTCTTTTCATAATTTGCCCTATAGATAAGGGCTTTTCTTTAGGTGATAAAATCGAACATATGTTCTAGATAGGAACATTTTGTCACTTTTCAAACATCGTATTGTTCCAGTTTTTAACCGTAATGTAATCATGAAAGGAAGTGCAAAAAATGAAGGGACATATACGAAAACGAGGAAATAAGTACGCTATTGTTGTCGATTTGGGCCGTGATCATAATGGCAAACGAAAACAGAAATGGTTTTCTGGGTATGATCGAAAGAAGGATGCCGAAAAAGACCTTCCAAGGATTTTAAATGAAATAAATCAGGGGACTTTTATTGAACCATCTAATGAAACATTTAAAACTTATCTTGAAAAGTGGATCCGTAACAAAAAAACACAAATAAAGCCAACCACCCTGGACAATTATACGCGAATGCTACAAAATCACATTATCCCAGCTTTGGGCCATATTAAATTAGAAAAGCTAAATCGGCTTCATCTGAAAGAATTTTATAGCATGTTAGAAGAAGAAAAAGAGTTGGCTCCATCCTCCATAAAGAAGATTCATGCTATTGTGCGCTCCGCTTTGAGTGATGCAGTCGAGGACGGATTAATCATGAAAAATGTAGCTTCAGGAATTAAAACGCCGCGCATTGGTCCCAGCAAGATAAAAGTTTGGGACGAAAAACAATTGATGACATTTTTAAATAGCATTAAAGAAGATCCGCTTTACATTGCATTTCATTTGCCGGCAATGACTGGAATGAGGCGCGGTGAGGTACTGGGATTGCGGTGGCAAGATATCGATTTTGATCAAAAAATCTTACGAGTAATGCAAACTATTACTACAGAAGGATTTTCGGATGCTAAAACACAAACAAGCGATAAACGAACAATTGATTTAGATGACGTAACGATTATGGAACTAAAGAAACGAAAAAAAATAGTTGCTCAAGATAAACTGAAAGCCGGCCCTGCATATGAGGATAACGACTTGGTTGTTTGCACCCCACTTGGGAAACCTATTTATCCAAGGAATTACAATCGAAAATGGTATAACTTTCTTGAGAAGGTAGACGTACCTAAAATAAGGGTTCATGATTTACGACACACCCACGCAACTTTAATGCTGCTTCAAGGGATTCCAGTAAAAGTCGTTTCAGAACGTCTTGGGCATGCCAGTATAGAAATAACACTTAATATTTATGGCCATTTGCTTCCATCCATTCAAAAAGAAGCTATCAAGTTATTCAGTAAAAATCTCTTTGAAAATGAGAAAAAAGAGAACAAAAATTCGCTTTAGCATACTAAAGGTTTGCAATTTGTTTGCAATTCCTTTTATCCCAATAAAATAATGCGGTTCCTCTTAACAGAGAAACCGCATTATATCAACATTTGTTGGCTATGCTGGTGACAGGACTCGAACCTGCGACCCCTTCATTACGAGTGAAGTGCACTACCAGCTGTGCTACACCAGCATGATATTGAAATTTCCGCTTTTCGCAACGGCCAATATATAATTTACCTCTATTTACTCCAAAATTCAAGTAGAAATTGCAGATTTCCATGATTTTTTTGTTTTGGCACGCATTCACTGCTGATAGGCTTTATCTCTTTTGCTATCGAAGCGGCGTTTTCTCCCTCTAATCCGTGAAAAAGACCTCGTATATCCACCTGCGATTCCCGGACACGAAAAACTCAACGTGGTGCTAGTTACCCTTCCTAAATTAATTTCATCATTGTATTTTTGATCGAATGTTCTAATAATTATGTAAAATTAAATTTGATAAGGGGGAACTAAAAATGGAGTTAATTCCCGAGTCAGCTAATTTAGTGGACTATCTAGTAGAATTAGATGTTGTCAATTTTTCTCACCCTCTCATTCAGAAAAAAAGGAACGAACTGTTTTATGAAGGGCAGTCAGAAATTGAAAAAACTAAAATAGCATTTGAATTTGTAAGAGATGAGATTTCGCACTCGTGGGATATACAAAGCACAAGAGTTACGTGTAAAGCGTCTGAGGTGCTTAGATATAAAGAAGGAATTTGTTACGCCAAAGCGAATTTATTAGCAGCTTTATTAAGATCGCAACGAATACCAACAGGTTTTTGTTATCAACGGCTTATGATATTTGATACTCCTGACAAGGGTTATTCCCTTCATGCATTGAATGGTGTTTTTCTTCGTTCATTCAATCGGTGGATTCGTCTAGATGCTCGTGGAAACAAACCAGGAGTGCAAGCAGAATTTTCTATCGATCAAGAAATCTTAGCATTTCCAATCCAAGAAAAGTATGACGAAAAAGATTTCCCCATCATCTATACGAAACCTATCCAAAAAACCATTGCCGTTTTAGAAAAACACACCAATGCGTTAAACATGTATCAACATTATTTGCCTGAAAACTTATAAAATCTCCAATGCTTATTCATTCATAAGAAAAAGGCAAGCAAACATATTATGCATGATAATATGTGCCTACCTTTTTTTGAAAGATTTTTAGATTTTAGGTCTTAAAAAATTTTTCCAACGATTATAACTTTACAATCGTTCTTCCGCGCATTTCGCCTCTTAAGATTTTAGCCAATACATCCGGCAATTCATCGAGCGTAACTTCATGGCTGATCGAATCCAGTAGATGATCCGGTTTCCACTCATCAGCCAACTTCTCCCAGAGATGCAATCTAGTCTCCATTGGGCAGAAGACCGAATCAATGCCAAGCAAGTTTACCCCACGCAAAATGAATGGAAATACGGTAGATTGAAAGTTGGTTCCACCCGTCATTCCGCTTAAAGCAACAGAACCTCCGTATCGAATCGACGCTAATATGTACGGCAAATATTGTCCTCCGACCGGATCGACAGCGGCAGCCCACTGTTGCTTCAACAAGGCGCGTTTTTCAGGCATGACAAATTCTTCTGGAGAAACAAAATCGCTTGCACCCAACTGCTTTAAGTAGTCATGCTCCGCTTTTTTGCGAGTACTTGCCGTTACTTCATAACCAAGTCGGCTCAGTATGGAAATGGCATGGCTTCCAACTCCTCCAGTCGCTCCAGCCACCAATACCCGTCCTTGGCTTGGAGAAAGATGATTTTTCTCTAGTCGATGGACGGAAAGAGCAGCCGTAAAACCAGCCGTGCCTATTGCCATCGCTTCCTTCATGGAAAGACCTTTCGGCAACGGAACAACCCAATCAGCGGGAACACGAGCCACTTCGCTGTATCCGCCAAAATGGGCCACACCTAAGTCATAACCCGTAATTAACACTTCGTCTCCTTCTTTGAAACGATCATTTTTGGATTCAATAACTTTCCCCGCCAGATCGATCCCCGGAACCATAGGATATTTTCTAACCACTGTGCTGTTGTTTATCGATGCCAACCCATCCTTATAGTTCACGCTGGAATAATAAACTTTTATCGTAACATCGCCTTCTGGAAGATCCTCTTTTGTCAGCTCTTTTATCTTTAGTGAAAAAGCCTCCTCCTGTTTGTCCGCCACTAAGGCACGAAATTTCTCCATGTCGAATCCCCCTTTATTCTAAATTTCCATATCAGAATATAATTCTCCTTTTGCGTTGCTAATTCCTTCTTTTTCGCGATATTTCATTTCGAAAAAGCACTGCTTTTGACGATGCCGTTCATGATCCATCCCTTCTATGTCCTAAGACAAGAAGATCATCTATTCATTTAAATACACAAATTCACCGCCAATGTTAAACTAACCACTCCATAATGAATGATAAAGCAAAAGAAAATCACGTGGTTTGTCATGATTTCAAAACTTAGCTATAGCTCAATTATGAATTCCCATTAGCAAAAAAGAAGCATAGTTCACGAATGGTTTGGTAATGACAGGAAATGTTGGAAAGGTTAAGATAAATCTGTATTATCGTTTATCTTATTCACAGAAGGAGAATGATGAATGGAAAGAGTAAAATTAGCCAGTGATTTATCATTTTCTCGAATCATCCACGGTTATTGGCGGTTGGCGGATTGGAAAAAATCAAAAGAAGAAACTCTTTCAATCATTGAATATTGTCTTGAACTAGGCATTACGACCTTTGACCACGCTGATATTTACGGTAGCTACACATGTGAAGCGCTATTCGGAGAAGCATTGGCCCTTAAGCCAAGTTTGCGAGAAAAGATGGAAATTGTCACAAAATGCGGCATTGTCCTTCCCTCGCCAAATCGGCCGAAACATTTATCACATCATTATAACACCAGCAAAAAACATATCATTCGTTCCGTCGATCAGTCATTAAAAAATTTTCAAACTGACTACATTGATGTACTGTTGATCCACCGCCCCGACCCGTATATGGATCCCGAACAAACTGCCGAAGCCTTTGCCGAATTAAAAAAAGCCGGAAAAGTTCGCTATTTTGGAGTATCCAATTTCAAAGACCACCAATTTGAAATGCTTGAGTCTTATTTAGAAGAAAAATTGATTACCAATCAATTAGAGCTTTCCGCTTATCATTTAGAAAATTTCGAGGACGGTACTTTGAATTTTTGCTTAAAAAAACGGATACCACCTATGGCTTGGTCGCCTTTAGGCGGTGGCGCCATTTTCTCGTCCCAAGAAAAAAAGGCAGTGCGAATGAGAAAAACATTAGCGAAAATTGCCCGGGAAATTCAAGCGGAGAGCATAGACGAAGTTTTGTATGCCTGGCTTTTGAACCACCCGGCCAAGATTATGCCAATCGTGGGGTCCGGAAAAAAAGAACGCATCCAAAAAGCGGTCCGATCTTTAGAGCATACATTAACACACGACCAATGGTTCGAAATACTTCACAGCTCCATGGGACATGAGGTGCCTTAATCCCTTTCCGACCATATAACAACTTTCTAAAATCTTAAACCCAGCCTATGTCCGGCAAATCCCCTTTTCCCGCTCACGGATACAGTGCGGGAGAAGGGGATGATCAATGGTCATGATCGGAAACGTTGAAACAAAGCCGAAAGCCCAATTCCACCGCCTATCCCTAAAGTGGCAAGGCCCGTTTCTCCAAAATCACGCTTTATTTCATGAAAAAGCCTTGTCACAATAATGGCCCCTGATGCCCCATAAGGATGTCCAATGGCTAAGGCGCCTCCGTGAATATTCACTTTTTCTTCCGGCAACCCCAATTCGCGAATGGAAGCAATCACTTGAGAAGCAAAAGCTTCATTAAATTCAACCAAGTCAATGTCCTGTAGGCTGATTCCCGTTCTGTGCAGCAATCTCTTTACCGCTGGAACCGGTCCAATTCCAAGCAGATTCGGATCGACTCCAGCTACGGCACTGTCGACAAATTCCATCACCGGCTCCAGATTCAGTTCGCGACATTTTTCCAAAGACATTACAAGGACAATGGCCGCTCCGTCATTGATCGGACACGCATTTCCCGCTGTCACCATCCCATCTTCTTGAAAAACGGGCTTTAGTGCTCTCAATAAAGAAAGAGTAAGTCCGGGACGAGGACATTCATCTTGACTCTTATTGTTTATCGGGACAATTTCTTCAGCGAATAATTGATTTTCTTGGGCCTTGACAGCTTTTTGATGGCTTCGTAGTGCATACTCATCCTGTTCTTCTCGGCTCACATGATACACTCGTGCCACATTTTCCGCCGCGATCCCCATTTCCGGATCCCCGATCCAATCTGGAGAAAATCGTGCGCGTGTATAAATTCGCGGAGCAGCCGCCGAATATAAAGAAGCTGGCTTTTCTATTTTCCATGGCGCCAGACTAGTACTTTCCACTCCACCCGCTATATAGATATTTCCAGCACCGGCCTGAACGAAGCGGCAAGCAGTAATAATAGCTTCCAATCCAGATCCGCACTGACGGTCAATGGTCATGCCCGGTATTTCAACAGGCAAACCCGCTG
The DNA here is from genome assembly GCF_038006805.1 of Bacillus sp. FSL W8-0223. Lineage (NCBI taxonomy): Bacteria > Bacillati > Bacillota > Bacilli > Caryophanales > Bacillaceae > Bacillus > Bacillus sp. FSL W8-0223. Next base: position 332,836 of record NZ_JBBOVX010000001.1, on the reverse strand, counting down.
TTAAAGCGGAAAGCCTGGCAAGATTTCCTCCAGGTCCCACCACGTTCCCTAAAATCACATCATCTATTTCTTCCGCGGGAATAGGGCATTCCTCTAAAACCGCTTGAATCACTTTCGCTGCCAACACTTCCGGCAGAACATTACGGAAAATTCCGCCAATTTTTCCAACAGCACTTCTTTTTGCTGCCACAATCACTGCTCTTGGCATGACAACACCTTCTCCAGCCACTGTTTTAATGTGAAGCGATCTACTTTTCCGCTTTTGGTCAAAGGCCAATGATCCATTTCAACCCATTGTTTTGGGCATTTGTAAGCAGCGAGATGCTGCCTGCAAAAACGCTTGATTTCTTCTTCCGATTCTTTTTTTCTCCACTGCACACACGCGACGCCTTTTTCGCCCCAATACTCGTCCTTTATTCCAATGACCACCGCTTCTTCTACCGAAGGATGCTTTTTAATGACATGCTCTACTTCCTCTGGGTAAACTTTCAGCCCTCCGCTTTTAAACATATTTTTGCGTCGCCCGACAATATGAAGGCGGCCTTGTGAATCCATTCTTCCCATATCGCCAACAGTGGCCCCAAAATGGGTTAACACTTTTTTCGTTTCGTTCTCGTCTTTTACATAACCGGAAAATAATAATGGGCTGTCTATGTAGACTTGCCCGATTTCCCCCGGTTCGACATCCCGTCCTGCTTGATCACAAATGCGAATGTGAACACCCGGAAATGGCTTGCTTCCTTTTTCTTCAGCCGGATATTCTTGATAAGCGACAAAGCTTAGCTCCGAAGCTCCATAATATTCAAACAATCTTGCCTGCGGAAAAAGCTGCTTTGCCCGCTCCTTTGAATTTTCCTCCCAATAAGCACCGGAAGCCAAAATCCATTTGACACTTTGATGGATGATGGGTTTCCATCGGTATTGAGCCATTATTTTTTCCAGCATCGTCGGGACAACATGCAGCATATCCACACAGCCTTGCTTCAACAGACGACAGACTTTGTCCACATCAAACGACTCAAGCATATAAAAAGTGCTGCCGCCATGAACGGCATGAACAGCGGCAAACAACGACAAAGAGTGGCATAAAGGCCCCGGAGCCAAAACGCTATGGCCGCTATGAAAACCAAAGGCTGTCTCTCCGGCGGAAAAGCTTTTAAGCCATGAACCATGATTGCGAACATAGCCTTTCGGTTTTCCCGTCGTACCTGAAGTAAATCCCAAATAAAAAAGGTCGTCTTCTGTCGGAGGCTTTGGCAAATTCGAACTGCCGGCAGAATACTGATACAGCTGTTCGACCGGTATTACCAAAGTTTCTTGCCATCCCGGAGAAGAATCATTCTCTGCAATCACTGCATCAGGGCAGGCAATACTCATGGCATGACGCAATTCCGCCGTCGTCCATTTTCTATCTAAAGGGACAGCGATCCAACCGAGACGAATAATCGCAAAAAAGGCTTCGAGGAATTCTGGCCTATTTCCTAGCCATAAAGCGACTTTTCGTCTTCTTCCCTCACCTAATATTTGAAGAAGCCTATCGGATATTCCTTTGATGTGATCCCGGAATTCCCTATAAGTAATCTGTGTGTGTTCAAAACAAACAGCCGGTGTATCTGGCTGCGTTTCTGCATAGTGCGATAATGATTCTCCTATATACATGACCGGCTCATCCTTCATCCGCAAACCTTTTGAAGGATAAACGCTTTCTCAATTCAATGGCTACTATGGCCGACACGATCGCTTTCGTCAAATCTCCCGGCAAGTAAATCAGAGCTGCTGTCATCGCCGCCAGCCATGGCGTACCGGTAACAACGGATAAATACGTTACTCCGCATAAGTAAACGAAAATCATCCCACCTAAAATATTAAAAAGAAGCAACTTCCACACATTTAGATTATTTCGATAGCGGTCCGCCAAATAACCGATCAAAAACGCCGCAATCGGATAAGACATAATATATCCTCCGCTCGGGCCAAGGAGTACGGACATACCTCCTCTTCCACCTGATAATACCGGAACGCCCATTGCTACTAACAGATCAAATAATAATAAACTCAAACCTCCCAATCTGGGACCAAGGACCGCCCCAGCCAGCATCACTCCAAATGTTTGAGCTGTGATCGGAACTGGCGAAAACGGACTTGGGATTGGCGGTATCAACCCTAGCGCCGCCACCACAGCTGTAAACATCGCCGCTAGCACCATATCTCTTGTTTTCATCTTCATCCTCCTCATGATGTATGATACTAGCATTATAGTAAACAATACTTTTTATGTAAACTGAAAAATAACAAAGTTTACATAAAACAAAACTTGCTCAGCCTGCTATACATTGATAAAAGGCTAGCCATCAAAACCCTATGGAACGCTCCCCCGCCCTCTCTACCTAATGCTTTAATGGCTTTCTTTTTTAATCCCTTTATCAATATCGGTGGACCGTCAATCGATGGAAAAAATCATCCATTAAAAAAGACCGCAACTACATCCTTTCTCAACGAATCACTCATGATCCGCGCTTTTAGGTGTAGTTAACGGTCCTGACAACGAATAGTTTAAGATCTTTCTACTGCATGCCCGCCAAATTCATTTCGTAAAGCAGCAACTACTTTTCCAGTAAAGGTATCGTTTTCGAGCGAACGATACCTCATCAATAAGGACAGGGCGATGACCGGTGTGGCCGTTTGTAAATCCAGAGCCGTTTCCACCGTCCATTTTCCTTCACCGGAAGAGTGCATCACGCCTTTGATGCCGTCTAATTTCGCATCTTTCGAGAAGGCGCGTTCGGTTAATTCCATCAGCCAGGAACGAATGACGGACCCATTGTTCCATACTCTCGCGACTTTTTCGTAGTCAAAATCAAAGTCGCTTTTCTCCAATACTTCAAATCCTTCTCCAATAGCGGCCATCATCCCGTATTCAATGCCGTTGTGGACCATTTTCAAGAAGTGGCCGCTGCCCGGTTTACCGGCATATAAATAGCCGTTTTCCACAGCGGTATCCCGGAAAATCGGTTCCACGATGTTCCAAGCTTCGGGATCTCCCCCTACCATATAACAAGCCCCATGGCGAGCTCCTTCCATGCCTCCGGAAGTACCGGCATCCATGAAGCGGATGCCTGCTTCTTTGAACTCGTTGTAGCGGCGAATCGATTCTTTATAGTGGGAATTCCCCGCTTCGATCACAATATCGTCTTTTTCCAAAAGCGGCTTCAGGTCGCTGAGGACGGAATCCACCACACCATGCGGCACCATGATCCAGACAATTCTTGGCTTTTCCAACGAGTCCACCAGTTCTTGTAAGCTGGAAGTTCCTTGAGCGCCATATTTTTGGATTTCTTCCACCGCCTTGGGATTGACGTCATACGCTACCACTTCGTGGCGATGGTCGATTAAGTTTTGGCCTAAATTCAGCCCCATTTTTCCTAAACCGATTAATCCAATTTTCATATTCATTCTCCTATCTTAATAGAAAAAAATTTTCTTTTTATCCTTATTTTATAATAAAAATTTTTTAATTCAAAGATGGCAATGAAAATATATTTTATTCACAGCTTTTTTCATGTACACTAAAATAAGAAACTTTCGTTCGACAACCCGATACGTATCCGGGACGAAATAGGATCAAAGAGCAATCGTCAAAAATTTTTCCAACTATATAGGTTATTCACGTAAGGCAGGCAACGGAGCTTATCATCATATGGAGATAAGACCTTCGGGAAGTGCAAAACACAAGAAATCAAAACCGTTTAATGGAAGCGTTCACAAGATTATGGTTAACAAAGCCAAAGAACCTGCAGATTCAGCCGCTGCACTATGATCATCCCTGCTTTGGATTGCTTGTCTGTTTTAAAAACACGAAAAAGGAGAGAGTGACTTATGGCCACCCGATCTTGCTTGCAAACCATTCGATCTGCTTATTCCAGCTTTAGTCCTAAGGAACAAACGATTGCCGATTACTTTTTGGAAAAACCGCAAGAAGTTATCCACAGCACTATCAACCAAGTAGCTGACGACCTCCAAGTGGCCGAAGCTACGATTTTCCGTTTTTGCAAACGTATAGGTTTTAAAGGGTTTCAAGCAATGAAAATCGCCTTGGCATCTGAAATTGTGACCCCCATTCAAGATATACATGAAAACATATTAGAAGATGATACAAGCGATCAAGTCGCTGAAAAAGTGTTCCAATCCAATATCCGAACATTGCAAGATACTCTGAACATTTTAAACCTTCAACACTTTGGGGAAGCGGTTGAGTATCTCCTGCAGGCAAAAAAAATTTCATTTTACGGCACAGGCGGCTCAGCCATCGTGGCTTTGGATGCTCAGCACAAATTTATGAGAACAGGCATCCCTACAGAGGCATTTATGGATGCCCACTTTCAAATCATGTCCGCCTCCTTGCTGTCCAAACAAGATGTCGCGGTCTTTATCTCTCATTCCGGAATGAATAAAGATTTGCTTGAAATTGTGGATGTTGCTAAAAAAACCGGCTGTAAAACCATTGCCATTACCAGTTTTTCGAAATCGCCGCTCACTCAAAAGGCCGATCTATCCTTGCATACCGTTTCACAAGAAACCGAATATCGTTCAGAAGCTCTCGCTTCGCGCATTGCCCAATTGTCCATCATTGACGCTTTATTTGTCAACGTCATGAAGGAGAGAAAAGAAAAAGCCGCAGGCACGCTTCAAAAAATACGGGAAGCAATCGCTGTGAAAAAAGTGTGAACAACGCTTTTTCTCTTACGAAAAAAACCACCCATTTGTAAATGAGCGGCAGCATGTAATCCTTCGATTATGGTTGGGGAACTTCTTCCCTTTTTTGAGAGATTTCTTCATAAAAACGGGCTAATGAGCTGTAGACGTAAGGAACTAACCAAAGAAACCCGATACCTAAAGTAATCAAACTGAGGATGAACCAGCCAATAAAACTTAATTGCAGCAGAAAGTATCTCCATTTGTATCCGTTCATCATTTTTCTGCTCTCTGTAATGATTTGATTTAATGAATAGTCCGGATGATCTTTCAAAATAAAGTAAGCTTGAGAATAAGCGAAGCTCTTAATAATACCGGGAATGACTAATAATAAAGACCATAAAAACGTGTAAATGGTTATGAGAATGGTCAAGCCGAGCGATTTCCAGTACAACTTGCCGGAGAACAGCTCGAACGTGTTCTTTATTTGAACAGGTTCTTTTCTCACCAATCGTAAAAATACCCAACTGTATCCAACCGTAACCGGTGTTAACAACAATGTGAGGATTTGAGACACAATGGCAGGCCAGTTTTGCTCTTCAGACGCCCATCGTGTAAAACCGCCGCTTAAAATGACTTCTACTAAATAAGGGACAACTGAATAAACCAAAAAGACGACGATGCTCAAAAGCACTGCAAATCCCCAATGGTTTTTTAGCGCCTGCCGCGCTTCTCTCTTGATGCTCCTTATTTTCATGCTTTTTCATCTCCTCTCCATACAACATATTCAAAAGACATCAAAAATTGTTTAAAAAAAGTTAATGAATAAGTCTATTTTTTTGTTTTCCCACTCCTCCTAAAGCCTAATTGCTTTAGAATTTAACTTATCTAAAACGTACTTTCATTCATCCAATGTGTTGATCTTTTTCCTAAACCCTTCTCCCGATACTGTTTCATTCTCCTTTAACATCTATCTTACGAGCGCTTGTATGAAAAAACTGTTTAAATTGACAATTGTTACTATCACTCTTATACTTTAATTATCGCATTATATTATTTATTAACACTAACTTACTTTTAGTAATAATATTGGTGAATTGGAGGAATCAAAATGACCATTTCCAGATGGATCGTGGACCCGGCCCATAGTAACATTGATTTTTCTGTCAGACATATGATGATATCGAGAGTAAGGGGCGCATTTAAAAACTTCAATGCTTCCATTGAAGCGGATCCAACCGATTTAACAACGGCAAAGATTCAAGTAGAAATCGATTTAGCCAGCATTGACACTCGCAACAGTGACCGTGATCAACATTTAAAGTCCGCTGATTTCTTTGACATCGAAAAATACCCAACATTGACATTTCGCACTACAAACATTCACAAAAAAGGCGATGGAGAGTATGAAGTAACGGGAGATGTCAATTTTCATGGCGTCACTCGCCCAGAAACATTTACAGTAGTGTTTGAAGGCTTGGCGAAAGATCCTATGAGCGGTAAAGAAAAAGCAGGATTTTCCGCTAATGGCGTGATTAAACGCAGCGACTACAACCTGACTTGGAATGCTCCGCTCGAAACCGGCGGTGTTCTTGTCGGCGATGACGTTAAAGTAGCCATCTACATTGAAGCTGCAAAAGAAGATTAAAAGAAAAGCCCGAATGGGGGCCATACGCCTCCTTCGGGCTTTTACATCATCACGTTAGATCGTGGTTCTTTTCTACTCCTATCTTAGACCTTTATCAGGCCAATAAATAAGGACATTAAGTTTTTTATCAAGAACAAATTTTAAAAAGATAAATAAAAGGACATTACATATTTTATATGGCTAAAATGTAATGTCCTTTTTTTAAATGAACGCCCTCTTAGTGGAATAACCTCTTCATTAAATCCACTTGGCAAACCAAGCGACATAGTAGGCAGCGGGAATAAACAAAAATTGAGCCACGATTGTGCCTAAAAATTTTGAACTAACCATTGTCAAAGTGTAACTTTTTAAATAAATATAATCAATTTGATTTTTCATTACTCTATCTGCTAATACAGAAGCTTTTGGATCAATAAACAAAGTTAACAAAATGGTCGCTATTCCATTTATAATCCCAGATGACATTAATGCAGCCTGTGCATAATATTTCGGAACTAACAATGAAGCATATATGGAAGAGAGTACACCAGTTGTAAATATAGCAGAAATAATGATATTTATCACAAAAAGACGTTTAGGTATTGTTTTTAAGGTAATCCCTTTTAGGTAGGTAAATCTCGGCAATCTAAAACATTTCAAAACTTTTTTAAAACCTTCTATATTAAAGAACTTAAAAAATAAAGTGATCATCGAACCTCGTTCATTTGACAATTGAACGATGGCTCTTGAGAAGACGTTGATAAATGTCGGAAAAAGAAAAATCCCCAGTAAAACTCCAATTGAAGTTAATCCCATTAAAATTCTATACTGCTCCTCTATAAAATGTAATCTATTTATATCTGGAGCTTCTGCAATAAGTTTTGCTGTTAAAGGTTGTTGAATGGTTGTAGATAATCTTGAAACGACCACTAATGTACTAAACAAAGATATTGCAGTTGCGATTAACTTTACTCTTGCCCCTGAAATCCTCGTTGAATAGGCCAAAGTCTCAATCATTGTGATAACTAATAAAAATGAAGAGATGATCATTACTTTACTTGTAATTAGTTCCATAAAAATCCCCCTCATAAATAAAATTATTCTAACCGTAAACAATGTTTCATCAACTTACCGACCATATCATTTTGAATTTCTTCATTAGATGAATCGTCTTGTCTGTTTTTTGCTTTAACAAGTTGCAGGGGATTGGCCCTTGCACTCTCATATGGATTCCTCAACCATGGGACAAACTCCATCAAGTTTTCTTAAACGAATCTCCCTGTAATCTTTCTTTTTCTCCCGTAAATACATAAAATATTGCTTTAAAGCATAACGGTTTAGTTTTTACTGTATTACTGCGTTTCCCTGTTGTATTTAAATAGTTCAGATACTCAACGACAGGAATCAAAGGAAATCCCACTTCACCACTAATACATTATCTCCTGCTGTCATTCTCTAAAGACTTCGCTACGCCTCCCGCTTTGGACTATGCCCTTTCCTAAAAAACTAATTATTTTAAATTTTCATCCAAAATCGATATATCTATTATGTATGAAAAAAGAGGATATATGTCCTTAAACTGAACATAATACCCTCTAATCATCTTAGTATATTTAAAATTTCCAAAGTTCTTTTCGTTTTACGTCCCATAAATCCCTCCATAATCCGTTTTGCACTTCGACTTTTATTTTCGTTTCTTGTAAAAGAATGCTGATAAAAATATAGATATACCAAGAGCAATAAATCCGCTTGAATCGAGAAAATTTATTAATGTTGACTTTTCTTTCATATCTTTTATGAATAATAAAAGGCCATACGAAGCAAAAAAAATTCCTGATACAATACTTATTTTTCCAATGAGAGACAAATCTTTCATGAAATACAACACTCCACATTCACCATTTTTTCTATAACATTAGCAGAAACCATTGAAATGATTAAAACACTTCCGCCTTGTTCAGACGGAAGTGTTTTAATCAGAACTTTTGTCCATTATTGCCCTCCTAAATAAGCATGTTTGATTTGATCGCTTTCGTTCAGCTCTTCCGGAGTTCCGGACAGGACGACTTTCCCTGTTTCAATCACGTAAGCTCGATCGGCTACTGACAGAGCCATATTGGCATTTTGCTCCACCAGCAAAATGGTTGTACCAGTTTCATTGATTTCCTGAATAATTCGGAAAATGGTTTTCACTAAAAGAGGCGCTAATCCCATGGAAGGTTCATCCAGCAGCAGCAGTTTCGGACGAGCCATCAATGCTCGGCCCATGGCTAGCATTTGCTGCTCTCCGCCCGATAAAGTTCCCGCCTGCTGCTTCCAACGTTCCTGCAGCCGCGGAAACAACTGAAAAACTTTTTCGTAATCTTTGCGAATCTCATCTTTATCCTTCCTCAAAAAAGCTCCTAATTCCAAATTTTCTTGAACAGACATATTCGCAAAAATTCGACGTCCTTCCGGAACGTGAGAAATCCCCATCTTAACGATTGCTTGAGCCGGTTTTCCCATAATAGATTGATTCTCGTACTCTATTTTTCCTGATTTCGGCTTTAGCAATCCGGAAATCGTTTTTAACAGTGTACTCTTTCCAGCGCCATTCGCTCCTATCAGCGTCACAATTTCGCCTTGATGAATATCCAAAGACACACCCTTTAAAGCATGAATATTTCCATAATAAACATGAATATCTTCTATTTTCAGCATTTACGATACCTCCTCGCCCAGATAGGCTTCAATGACTTTCGGATTGTTTCGAATTTCCTCCGGTGTTCCCTGGGCAATCAGCTGTCCGTGGTCGAGGACGTAAATCCGTTCGCAAACACCCATGACTAAATTCATATCATGTTCAATCAACAAGATCGTCAATTCAAACTGATCGCGGATAAACGCAATCAAATTCATTAAATCATGAGTTTCCTGCGGATTCATTCCGGCTGCCGGCTCATCAAGCAATAAAAGCTTTGGATTCGCTGCGAGAGCTCTCGCAATTTCCAAACGCCGCTGCTGTCCGTATGGCAAGTTTTTTGCCTTTTCGTGTACATAACCTTCCAGTTTGAAAAGCTTTAGAATGTCCAGCGATTTTTCTTCTATTTCCTTTTCATTCTTAAAATGGGAAGGAAGGCGAAAAATGGAGCTGATAATAGAGTTTTTCGCTGAAGAGTGATAAGCCACTTTCACATTGTCAAGAACAGAAAGGTCCTGAAACAATCGAATGTTTTGGAAAGTGCGGCTGATGCCTTTTCGTGTAATTTTAAAAGGCGCCATTCCATTTAACCGTTCACCGTTAAACAAAAGATTTCCTTCCGTCGGTACATATACGCCGGTTAAAAGGTTAAAAAAAGTAGTTTTGCCGGCTCCGTTTGGCCCGATTAGCCCGACAAGCTCCCCTTTATAAATTTCCATATTGGCCTCGGCCACAGCTTTTAAGCCGCCAAATCGAATTCCGACATTCTCCACTTTAAGCAACGGTTTGTTTGTTGTCATGGTTCGTTCCCCCTTCAGCTGCACGTTTCTTGAAAAATGTCGCCAGTTCTTTTGTCCCCATCAGTCCTTGAGGGCGGAACAACATCATGAGAATCAAAACAAGACTATATATCACCATGCGGGTTTCCGGATAATCTTGAAGAAACGTGGAAATAATCGTCAGCAAGATCGCTGAAATAACCGCTCCAGACATGCTCCCTAATCCACCTAATACAACAAAAATCAAGATATCAAAAGACTTTAAAAATCCGAAGTTAGTCGGCTGAATGATGTAAAAGTTGTGGGAATATAAACCTCCGGCCACCCCGGCAAAAAACGCCCCTATCACAAATGCCACCACTTTATAAAAAGTAGTATTAATCCCCATCGCATCAGCAGCGATTTCATTTTCACGGACGGAAATACATGCTCGTCCATGTCTGGAATTCGTAAAATTGGCTATCACCACAATAGCAATCAGCGTACAGGCAAATACCCATGGCCACGTGGTAAAATGAGAGACTTGCATCCCGCTTGCTCCCCCGACATAATCAATATTCAATAATGCAATCCGCAATATCTCTCCAAATCCCAGTGTGGCAATGGCCAAATAGTCTCCTTTTAAGCGAAGCGTCGGAATCCCGATGATCAATCCTGCCACAGCTGCTGCCACTCCGCCTATCAAAAGGGCTGCCGAAAAAGGCAATTGAAACTTCATCGTCATAATCGCCGATGCATATGCCCCCACCGCTAAAAACCCGGCATGGCCAATCGAAAATTGTCCTGTAATACCAATAATAAGGTGAAGACTGACCGCCAATATGATATTGATGCCAATTAAAAATAGTGTGTTTAAATAGAAGGAATTAAGAATTTGCCCGGTAATAAGAATTTGAACCACTGCAAATGCTGCGAGCGCCAATATGATGGAAAGCCAAAAGCCTTTTGTATGTCTGATCGTCATCATTTTTTCCTCCTACACTTTTTCTCTTACATTTTTTCCAAACAAGCCGGACGGTCGAAAAATTAACAGCAGAATCAAAACGATAAATGCCGCCCCATCGCGCCATAATGAAAAGCCCATTGCACTGACCAACGATTCAATGACACCGAGAAGCAAACCTCCCACCATGGCTCCCGGAATAATCCCTATACCCCCCAATACGGCTGCGACGAAAGCTTTCAGTCCTGGGATAATTCCCATGAGTGGATCAATTTTGGTATAGTAAATTCCAAAAATAACTCCGGCAGCGCCTGCTAAAGCAGAACCGATGGCAAAAGTGGCCGATATGGTGCGGTCTACGCTGATTCCCATTAATCGTGCAGCTTCCGCATCATAGGAAACGGCCCGCATGGCCTTTCCTACCTTTGTTCGATGTACGATAAACTGAAGAACGATCATTAATACAATGGAGGTAAAAAGGATCAACAGCGATTGGCTATTGATCGTAACCCCGAAAATGTTGATATTTTTTTCGGGAAGAACATTGCTTGGATATGCTTCCGGCTGTGCTCCGTGCAAATAGATCGTGCCATATTCAATAAACAAAGAAACTCCAATCGCTGTGATCAGCGCGGCAATTCTCGTAGCATTGCGCAATGGCTTATAGGCAATGCGTTCAATGAGCACGCCAAACACTGCGCAAACCGCCATCGCCAACAGCAAAGCCGGGAAAAAACCGAAATGAAACACGGTGACGGAGTAAAATCCGATAAAGGCTCCTACCATAAAAACATCACCATGTGCAAAATTAATCAATTTCACGATTCCATAAACCATGGTATATCCGAGAGCAAGTAAAGCATAGATGCTGCCGAGCGATATTCCGTTTACTAATTGTTGAACGAATTCCATTATGCATGCTCCTCCCATCCTTGTGGCTTAATCCCTTTGAAAATTCAAAATAGGGGGAAAGATCCCCCCTATCTTCAAGATTATGGATTCACTTTTGTTTTAAATACTTGCTTACCATCCTTATATTCTAAGATAGAGGCGGATTTAATCGGATTATGATCTTTGTCAAAAGTCAAGGTGCCTGACACCAATTCAAGATTCTTTGTGTCTTCCAGTGCTTTTTTGATTTTCTCCGGATCTGTGCTTCCCGCCCTTTTTATTGCATCTGCCAACAGGTAAGCCGTATCATAGCCAAGCGCATTAAAGGCATCTGGAGAATCTCCATTATATTTTGCTTTAAATTTTTTCACAAATTTCTGAATTTTTTGATCCGGATCTCCGGAAGAATAGTGATTCGTAATATAAGTATTATTCAATGCCTTTGGCCCGGCAATTTTCACCAGTTTTGGTGAATCCCAACCGTCTCCGCCCATAATCGGAACGTTTAAACCAATTTCACGAGCCTGTTTTACAATCAGCCCTACTTCTTCATAGTAGCCCGGCAAGTAAATAAACTGTGGATTTTCGCCTTTGATTCTTGTTAATGTAGCATGAAAATCTGTATCTTTTGCTACATACGCTTCTTTTGAAACGATTTTCCCGCCCGTTTTCTTAAAGGATTTTTCAAAAGCACTTGCCAACCCTTTTGCATAATCACTCGAGCTGTCAATGAGAATCGCCGCTTTTTTCACTTTCAGTTGATCGGCTGCAAAATTCGCTGCGACCGTCCCTTGAAATGGGTCGATAAAACAAGTCCGAAACACATAGTCATTCAGCTTTCCACCCTTTACAGTCACTTCCGGATTCGTGGCTGTCGGCGTAATTAAAGGAATCTTGTTATCTTGCGCCACTTGTACTTGTGCAAGCGTATTGGTACTTGTTGCAGAACCTACAAGGACCGCTACTTTATCTTGGCTCACCAGCTTAATGGCGGTGCTCGTAGCTTCAGCCGCATCAGATTTATTATCCGCTTTGATTAATTCAATTTTCTTCCCATCAATTCCTTTTTTATTAATATCATCTAATGCGAGAGCAAATCCCTCAGCAATGGATTGCCCATACGATGCCACATTCCCCGACAGTTCGAGATCGGCGCCCACCTTGATCGTTTTGCCGTTCGATGCGCTTCCGCCGGTGGTGCTGCTGGCTCCGCACCCTGCCATGAGTACGGTTGAGAATAATAAAGTCAGCGTAATACTAGAAAATTTTTTCTTCATAAAAATTCCCCCATTTTTTTATTTCTTTCCTAACAAATGAATGAACGACGCAGACCTCGATGATGTAAATTATTTTGTGTAAGCAAATTTTTCTACTAGAAAAAAAGAAAAAGGCAGGGTATTCTCAGATTTGCGACCAAACAAAACTGAAAGGAGATACCCTACCTTATGAGTAATAGTATACTCAACTCAGATTTCGCAAATCAACTGGAAAATATGATAAAAGATTTTGTTCAAGAAAAGCTTGAATTCATCATGAGAGAAGAAATCAAAAATTTCCTCCAAGTGGAACAGGAACACGTTCAAAACTCAAGAAATGGTTATTATCACCGTACTCTTGATACAAAGTACGGGAAAATAGAAGCTCTTACGGTTCCAAGAGATCGCAACGGGGATTTCCAGACTCAACTGTTTGAGCCTTATCAACGTCAAGACGGCTGGCTGGAACAGGCGATTATTAAAATGTATCAAAGTGGGATGAGCACTCGAGAAATTGGGAAGTTTATCGAAAGAATTCTTGGTTCAACCTACTCTCCTACCACGATTAGTCATATTACAGATGCCGCGTTGGAGGATATTCAAAAATGGCAACAACGTCCATTAAACAAACGGTATTCTGTGTTGTATCTTGATGGGTTTTATATAAAAGTTCGTCGTGATACGTATGCCAAAGAAGTCATTTACGTTGTTCTTGGTGTCAATGAAGAAGGTTATCGTGAAATTCTTGGCTTTTACGTTGGAGGTCAAGAAAGCGCGCATGGCTGGCAAGAGATTCTCCAAGACCTTTATACACGCGGTGCTCATGAAGTCTTACTTGGTGTTTTTGATGGACTCCCAGGTCTTGAAGAAGCCTTTAAAGCCGTCTATCCGAAAGCCGATGTTCAACGATGTGTGGTCCACAAAGTAAGAAATACGTTAAACAAGGTAAGGAAAAAAGACCAATTTGAAGTGGCTGAAGACCTAAAGCTGATCTATCGTTCGATGACAAGAGACGCAGCCATTCAAGCCTTTCATGAGTTTAAAGACAAGTGGTCTAAAAAGTATCCTAGAGAAGTCCAATCTTGGGAACAAGATTTAGATGTCCTCCTAACATTCATGAAATATCCGACCAGTATTCGTAGTGTCATCTACACGACCAATGCTATTGAACGAACGATTAAAGATATACGTAAACGACTCAAAACGATGAACAGCTTAACCAGTATTGAAGCAGCAGAAAAAATCACGTTCTTAACGGTACAGGACTTGAATGAAAAATGGTCCACTAGAAAACTTAAAGGGTTTTCTACGGCATACAAGGCACTTCAAGATATGTTTGAAGAAAGATACTGAAAGACCAAATTTTGTTCATGAAGAACAGAGTCTAGGGAGACTAAGTTGTCTTATATGAGACTGAATATTCAGTCTCATATAAGACAACTAAACACCTCCTCCAAGATTAAAAAAACGTATCTGAGAATACTCTCTTACACAAAATTCTTGACGGTACCCAGACCTCCTTCTTATACTAATAAAATATTACAATTATTTGATATATATTAATATTCTGAAAATATTGTATATTATTCTTTCCTTTTAGTCCAGTCATTCTTTAATATTTTTATTCTTTTTGTATGAATAAAAATACTCATTTACCTACTCGAAATATATTGATTTCCAAGTGTTCATCTAGTTTTTCTTCTATTATTCGGGAAAATTGTCATCTCTTTTTACCTAGGTCCATCTTAATAAATTATCATGATCACTCGCACAAAAAACTTGCTCGTCATTCTGTACGAATGGTTATTAAAGAGCAATAATTTTCTTAAATATTTATGTCTGTATTTTACTAGTATAGGGTTAGCCTTGCTTATATATAGTAATAGACTATTAAGCAAAAACGTTTGTGAAATGGAAAACGGAAAAATCTAAGAGAAAGTAGTCCTAAAGGGTCATGCAGTAAATAATGAAACTAGGAGGCGTTGATTTATAAGATGTTCACTCAACGCTCGATTTGCACTCTATAAAAGCAATGGCTATTCAGTTCTCATATTTGAGAAAAACCACTGTCATTCTTTTCACACATAAGAACGATTTTGCCGTTTTTCACAAAATAGATCTACTTAATAAAAACCCTCTAAAGCAGATCTCAGTTAGCAACCACCCATAACAGGCAGGTCACTCTTGTTTTTGCGTCTACTGTTAGAGGGAATCTTGTTTTTATGAATAAAATCAGGTCAACATGTTCTGACGGAACAAAACGATGCTATTGTTGCTTTCCGACGAAAAAACATCGATCGATTAAGAATTGCACAAATATCAGCCATAGCAGATATCATGATCTTATCGCGGAAGAAGAACGGTCGTATCCAAAACGTCTTTCAATCGCTCTACACGATAGGTCGGTTTTGCTCCCTCCATTTTTTTGCCGTCTCCGTGATCAATCCAGATCGAATCGATTCCGGCGT
>NZ_JBBOVX010000001.1:0-312500 GCF_038006805.1 Bacillus sp. FSL W8-0223 | reverse complement strand
GTGTTGCAAACTCTCGTGGTGTGACGGGCGGTGTGTACAAGGCCCGGGAACGTATTCACCGCGGCATGCTGATCCGCGATTACTAGCGATTCCGGCTTCATGCAGGCGAGTTGCAGCCTGCAATCCGAACTGAGAATGGTTTTTTGGGATTAGCTCCACCTCGCGGTTTCGCGACCCTTTGTACCATCCATTGTAGCACGTGTGTAGCCCAGGTCATAAGGGGCATGATGATTTGACGTCATCCCCACCTTCCTCCGGTTTGTCACCGGCAGTCACCTTAGAGTGCCCAACTGAATGCTGGCAACTAAGGTCAAGGGTTGCGCTCGTTGCGGGACTTAACCCAACATCTCACGACACGAGCTGACGACAACCATGCACCACCTGTCACTCCGTCCCCCGAAGGGGAACCCTCTATCTCTAGAGGTAGCGAAGGATGTCAAGACCTGGTAAGGTTCTTCGCGTTGCTTCGAATTAAACCACATGCTCCACCGCTTGTGCGGGCCCCCGTCAATTCCTTTGAGTTTCAGCCTTGCGGCCGTACTCCCCAGGCGGAGTGCTTAATGCGTTAGCTGCAGCACTAAAGGGTGGAAGCCCTCTAACACTTAGCACTCATCGTTTACGGCGTGGACTACCAGGGTATCTAATCCTGTTCGCTCCCCACGCTTTCGCGCCTCAGCGTCAGTTACAGACCAGAGAGCCGCCTTCGCCACTGGTGTTCCTCCACATCTCTACGCATTTCACCGCTACACGTGGAATTCCGCTCTCCTCTTCTGCACTCAAGTCTCCCAGTTTCCAATGACCCTCCACGGTTGAGCCGTGGGCTTTCACATCAGACTTAAGAGACCGCCTGCGCGCGCTTTACGCCCAATAATTCCGGACAACGCTTGCCACCTACGTATTACCGCGGCTGCTGGCACGTAGTTAGCCGTGGCTTTCTGGTCAGGTACCGTCAAGGTACCGCCCTGTTCGAACGGTACTTGTTCTTCCCTGACAACAGAGCTTTACGATCCGAAGACCTTCTTCGCTCACGCGGCGTTGCTCCGTCAGACTTTCGTCCATTGCGGAAGATTCCCTACTGCTGCCTCCCGTAGGAGTCTGGGCCGTGTCTCAGTCCCAGTGTGGCCGATCACCCTCTCAGGTCGGCTACGCATCGTCGCCTTGGTGAGCCGTTACCTCACCAACTAGCTAATGCGCCGCGGGCCCATCTGCAAGCGGCAGCTTGCGCCGCCTTTCAACCTTCCTTCATGCGAAGGAAGATATTATCCGGTATTAGCCCCGGTTTCCCGGAGTTATCCCCGTCTTGCAGGCAGGTTGCCCACGTGTTACTCACCCGTCCGCCGCTAACTTTCAAAAAGCAAGCTTCTTGAAAGTCCGCTCGACTTGCATGTATTAGGCACGCCGCCAGCGTTCGTCCTGAGCCAGGATCAAACTCTCCAAAAAGAAATTTGACTTGGCTTGTTTCTATCGAAACATTGGTTTACGTTTCGTTTTGTTCAGTTTTCAAGGATCCAACTTTTGAATCTATCAAAATCGCATTATCAAAAGCGACGTTTTATATTATATTACCTTCTTGCATTTGTGTCAACAACTTTTTTATTAAAAGTTGTTTTGATCATCTCTTTTAAGTCAGCTATTTATTTATACACCCAACACAAAAGAAATGCAAGGGGAAAATTTTCTCTGAGAAAAAATGCTTTATCGGTTTTTTCCTTTACCGACCTCTTTTGATTTCATGGCGGTCCCGACGGGAATCGAACCCGCGATCTCCTGCGTGACAGGCAGGCGTGATAACCGCTACACTACGGGACCTTGAAAAAAGTTTTTAAAACCAAAAAGACTTAATATTAAATTTCTGCACATAACGGTTATAGAACGAGCTATTAAAACTGAAAATTTTTCATGGCGCGCCCAAGAGGAGTCGAACCCCTAACCTTCTGATCCGTAGTCAGACGCTCTATCCAATTGAGCTATGGGCGCAAGTATATCGAAAAAAGGCTCAAAGTATGATCATGATCAGTTTCAATTTTTCATTCCCTTACTGAAATAAAAAAAGAGCGGAAGACGGGACTCGAACCCGCGACCCCCACCTTGGCAAGGTGGTGTTCTACCACTGAACTACTTCCGCACGACCTTATAAAAGGCATGAAAACCAAATCCTGATGTCCACTACACTTCAAAAAAGTTACATGGTGATGGTGGAGGTTGACGGGATCGAACCGCCGACCCCTTGCTTGTAAGGCAAGTGCTCTCCCAGCTGAGCTAAACCTCCATTGAGGATGACCCGTACGGGATTCGAACCCGTGTTACCGCCGTGAAAGGGCGGTGTCTTAACCACTTGACCAACGGGCCAAAATATTTCATGGCGGAGAGCAAGGGATTCGAACCCTTGAGACGGCGTTGACCGTCTACACGATTTCCAATCGTGCTCCTTCGACCACTCGGACAGCTCTCCCCACTCTTCGCAGACCATTGCTTGTTTATGTCAACTGCCGATTGCGAATCCATTCATTTTACTACGCATCAGTATACAATATGAAGAATGGGCCTAAATGGACTTGAACCATCGACCTCACGCTTATCAGGCGTGCGCTCTAACCAGCTGAGCTATAGGCCCGAACTATTTTTGGAGCGGGTGATGGGAATCGAACCCACGACAACAGCTTGGAAGGCTGTGGTTTTACCACTAAACTACACCCGCTTTATTAAAATGCTTATCAAAAAGACATGAATTATTATAGTATTGTATTTTATTTTTGTAAATAGTTTTTTTGAAATTCTTTTTCCATAGATATGGTGTAAGATTACAATAAAGTTATTTAATTTTATAACCTCAAACACACAAAACCCCATTCTGATTTAGGACGCTAAAGTTTCAAGTGAATATTTTCACAAAAACCCCTAATAAATGCATTCCGGCAGAATGATCAAGCTATTTTTAGAGAAAAAAAGTAACAATTCAACGTTGCTTTTTCCAATTTATCTTATTCGAAATTTTGTACGCTAGGAGAACTTCAACCTAAAAAAGTCGAATTCCTTACTATGCTAAGGTTCCGACTTTTTAAAAAAGGGTTCTTAACAGTTATAAAAATTGACTATTACTAGTTTCTCCTAGTTGAATTTTTCCCTTAGCCTGCTTTAACGTCGCTACTATAAGAAAGCTAACAATCACTAATAAGAGCCATGAACTCACCTTTCCTAGATGAACGAGACTCCATGCATCGGTTTGGTTTGGATATTCCCAAGCTCCAAAGAACGTTGCGATATTTTCGGCTATCCATATAAAAAATCCGATAAGCACAAAAGAAAGTGTGAGTGGCATACGGTAACGAGTTCCATCAACCTCGTATGTGACCCATGATTGCCAAAAGACGATAATTACAAGTCCAGATAACCACCAACGAACGTCAATCCAATAATGGTGGGTGAAAAAATTCAAATAAATCGCAGCTGCAAGAGGTACAACTACCAAAAACGGTGGCCACTTAACCAGTTCAACCTTAAGCCTCCTCCACGCCTGGCAAAGATAACTCGCTACACTTGCGTACATAAATCCACTATACAAAGGCACTCCAAAAATTTTGAAATATCCTTCCTCTGGATAAGACCAGGAGCCCATATGTACCTTGAAAATTTCAAGAGTAAGTCCAATAAGGTGGAACAATGTGATAACCTTTAGTTCATCCCGTGTTTCAAGCCCAGAACGCACCATCCACCACTGCATCAGAAGACAGATGATAAGCAGCCAGTCATACCGTGGTAGGAAGGGAAGTGGCATGATTTTTGTAAAAGCCAAAGAGGCAAAAATAACGACAGGAAACAAACATGATAGGGCCTGCTCCCAACCAAAACGAACGAGTTGTTTTAGTGCTCTCAATGATTTGTTCCTCCAAAGTTTTTTCTGAATATATGCAAGTCCTGCTTAGTATAGTAGCTAGCTCACCGCCGAATAACTTTCTTTTCCTTTCAATGTTTCCTACTTTATTAATCTTGGATGTCTTCATCACTTCGGTATTCTAAGATATCTCCAGGCTGACATTCTAAAGCCTTACAAATCGCATCTAAAGTTGATAATCGAATCGCTTTTGCCTTTCCATTTTTCAATATAGAAAGATTAGCCATCGTGATTCCAACCCTCTCCGAAAGTTCTGTGACGCTCATTTTCCTTTTAGCCAGCATCACATCAATATTGATGATAATTGCCATATTATTCACCTCAGATCGTTAAATCATTTTCTGATTTTATATCGATGGCTTCTTGTAAAAGCCTTTGAAGAACAGCAGCAAAGACCGCAATAATCGTTGAAGCAAAAATAATGCCCAATCCGATTAGCATGATACCTGGGGCGTCTTCTAATTTCGCAACGATATAGAAGAAGGGCAAACCCGGCACATACGAGATACTGATTATGACCGCACAGTACTTTATATTCTTTAAAGCCTTTACGGATAATTCCGAGAAAGCTTTTTTCTTGTCAATATAACTTAAAAGTTTAAAAGCCTGATACAGAGCGAAGAAAAATGGTATCGCCGATACATACATAACGATTAAAAAGCCATATAGTACATAAGCGTACTCCGAATTATTTTCTGCTGCTTCTTTAGCTAACATAGGCAACCCAAATATACATAAAGCAAGAACTGGAGTTCCGATAATAAAAACAGCTATTTTTAAAAACAATGTTGATCTTTGTTTCATAAAAAGCACCTCACTTATTTATTTTTGAATAAATTTTAATACGTTATTTATCGTTTCGCAATAAAAATTTATTAAATATTGATAAAAATTTGTTGTTAAACTTGAACAAAAACTTGAAGTCGGGAAAACCTTACCATTGATTCTCATATAATTATAGAAGCATCTCTGATTTCACAGAGATGCTTCTTAAAATTAGAATATCAAACACAAAAAACATCAAAAGAAGTATATTGGGCTTATTGTGCAACATCCCGTTAATTATAAGTATTTTCCTTTAAAATAACTGGTACGCGATGATGTATAAAATTTTGTGTCAAGCATTTAGTTAGACCAAAAGAAAAAGGTAGGGTATTCTCTGATTTGACCAATCATCTAGAGAAAGGAGTACCCTACCTATGTCTAAGAGTATATCGAATATAGATTGGATGAATCAACTGGAAAACGTTATTCGTGAGTTTGTAAAGGAAAAATTAGAGCTGATCATGAAGGAAGAAATCCAGACTTTCCTCGAAATGGAACAAGAGGGAACGTCGAATAGAAGAAACGGCTATTACCATCGAAACCTAGACACGCAGTATGGTCGTATCGAAGGACTTTCTGTTCCAAGAGACCGAAAGGGGGAATTTCAAACGCAGCTGTTCACCCCTTACCAACGCCATACGGGCTGGCTCGAGGAAGCCATCATCAAGATGTATCAAAGTGGTATGAGTACGCGTGAAATTGGCAAGTTTATTGAACGAATTTTAGGCAAGGCCTATTCTCCTTCAACGATCAGTCGTATGACCGATATCGTGAAAGAAGACATTGAGAAATGGCACAAACGTCCCCTGAACAAACGTTATTCTGTCTTATATTTAGACGGATTGTATGTAAAACTTCGTCGCGATACCGTGGAGAAAGAAGTGATTTATGTGGTGTTGGGGGTCAACGAAGAAGGATATCGCGAAATTCTTGATTTTTTCGTAGGAGGACAGGAGAGTGCCTATGGATGGCAAGAGATTCTTCAACAGCTCTACAAAAGAGGCGTACAGGAAGTGCTTCTGGGCGTATTTGATGGCCTTCCGGGGCTAGAGGAAGCCTTTAAGGCTGTTTATCCGAAAGCCGATGTGCAGCGCTGTGTCGTTCACAAAGTACGTAATACCTTAAATCGTGTTCGGAAAAAAGATCAATTTGAAGTGGCAGAGGATCTCAAACTGATTTATCGCGCACCGAATAAGGAGATTGCGTTACAGATGTTTCAACAGTTTGAGTCGAAATGGTCGAACAAGTATCCGAGAGAAGTTCAATCTTGGGCCAATGAGTTGGATGTCCTCCTTACATTTATGGATTATCCAAGCAGTATTCGAAGTGTGATTTACACGACCAATGCCATTGAACGAACGATCAAAGAGATTCGGAAACGTCTAAAGCCGATGAACAGTTTGAGTAGTTTAGAAGCCGCTGAAAAAGTCGTGTATTTGACCATCCAAGATTTTAATGAGAAATGGGCAGGACGAAAATTACGAGGATTTGCTGAAGCCTATGAAACCCTTCAACAAATGTTTGAAAAACGTTATAACTAACCAAATATTGTAAACGAACAAAATAAAGGGATTCTCCCTTTCCACACAGGAGACTGAATATTCAGTCTCCTGTGTGGAGGAAATCGAACCCCTATCCATTCCAAATCCATTTCAGAGATACCCTATCTATCTTACATAACACAAAATTCTTGACGGTACCTGGTACGCTATTCAACTAAACGACTTTTTTATTTTTTAAATGACATTTTTATAATTTAAACAACTTTTTTATTACTCAACAAATGGTCCTTTTCTTTTTCGAAGCGTTTCAGCCTAAAAAAGATTGTTTTGTCAGGAATCAACAGCAAAGATGGCTAGAAAAATATCTATTTTAAAAATCACCAGCCCTTTTCTCCGTGATTTAGAGTGGGACTGGCATTATTCATGAATCGGCTACTTATTTCATGATCATTGATCATTCAAATTTTAAGAATGGCATGAATGATTTGCAAAGAGGAATTGCTCATACCCAATCCTTTTACGATGAGAGCTTCCGACATCTCCTGATTTTTCTGTGACGGCTCCCGCTTTCTCAGGCATTCCATTTCCGCAGCTTGAAATATTAATATTTTGTCGCCTCTAATAATAAATCCACAATATGAACAGCTTTTACATCCTTTAACTTCTCTCTTTCTATTCCCAGCATCATTTGCATCAAACATCCTGGATTCGCTGTAACGATCGTTGTTGCTTTTGTTTTCTTGATTTTTACCATTTTTTGATCCAAAATTTCCATGGATGTCTTCGGTTCTACGATGTTGTAGATACCGGCAGATCCGCAGCAACTATCTGCGTTTTCCATTTCTTTGAACGTAATTCCTTTAATAGAACGAAGCAATTCTCTGGGAGCCTTGGAAGTTTTCATGACGTTTCTTAAGTGACAAGAATCTTGATAGGTTACTATTTGTTCCGGAAGAGAGAGGCTGTATTTCTTGTGAAAATCCAGTTCATATAAAATTTCCGTAATATCTTTTATCTTAGCCACGAATGCTTTGGCCCGCTCTGACCATTCCGGTTCATCTTTCAACAAATGGTCGTATTCAATCAAGAAAGCTCCGCACCCGCCTGCGTTTGTAATAATGTAATCGACGTCGTGTTTTTCAAATGCCTCAATATTTTGCTTCGCCAGTTCTTTTGCGATTTCTTTCTCTCCGCCATGACCGTGCAGAGCACCACAACATGATTGCGTTTTAGGAATCACAATTTCACATCCGGCTTTTTGCAATAATTGAATCGTCGCATGATTGGTTTCCATAAACATCGTATCCATTAAACATCCAGAAAAAAAAGCTACAGTCGCCTTTTTCGAACCTGCGGGCGCAAAATGTTCATCCCTATCGATCATTTCTTTTTTCTTAGGAATATCCGGCAGAATTTTTTCCATCTCTCTCAGGTTATCAGGAAATAATTTCATAAATCCTATTTTACGCGCCACTTTTTGAAGACCTGATCTTTGGTAATATCCAACCAAGCTAGTGACATTTATTAGATTACTTTTTTTGGGAAATAATTTTTCAAAGACTACTTTACGAACCGTTCGAACGGGTAAAGAATGTTTTTTATTTTGGTTTATGATGTCTCTGGCTTCTTCCAATAAATGGCCGTAATGAACATCTGACGGACAGACCGGCTCACACGCACGGCAGCCTAAACATAAGTTCAATGAGTTCACAAACTCATCATCCGGTTGTATCACTCCGTCATAAACTGCCTTCATTAAAGCGATTCTTCCGCGTGGTGATTGGCTTTCTTTGTAACCAGATACCAAGTATGTCGGACATGAAGGCAAGCAAAAACCGCATCTCATACAGTTTAATAACTCATCTTCATTCATACGTTCCTTGAAGGCTATTTGAATACTTTTCTTTTCGGATTCCGACATCATTTTGATATCACCACCCGTTTTCGTGTATCTTTTGCGAATAGTTTCCCTGGATTCATAATATTATGGGGATCTAATGCTTCTTTGATCGATTTCATCACTTGGATGCCTGATACTCCCAGTTTCCATTCTAAATAAGGCGCTTTCATAGCTCCCACTCCATGTTCCCCCGTAACGGTTCCGCCCAATTCAATCGCTTTTTCAAAGATTTCAGCAAAAGCTTTTTCCACTCTCTCCATCTCTTCTTTATTACGAATATCGGTTGTGCATGTAGGATGAAGATTCCCGTCTCCGGCATGGCCAAATGTACATATATTGACGTTATATTTATGCGCTATGTCATTGATGGCTTTCACCATTTTGGCTATTTCTGATCTGGGAACGGTGGCATCTTCTAAAATAGTTGTCGGCTGCAGTCGAGCTAAAGCTGACAAAGCCGTACGTCTGGCCGCACGCAGCGCCTCCGCTTCTTCTTCAGACTGTGCGATCTGTACAGAGACAGCATTTTCGCTTCTGCATATTTCTTCCATTATCTTCATATCTTTGTTTACATTTTCAGCGGTTCCATCTTGTTCGATTAGCAACACTGCTTGAACATCCGTCGGCAAACCGATTTGTGCATAGTCTTCCACCGCTTGTAATGTAGGTTGATCTAAAAACTCCAAAGTCGCTGGAATAACTTTATTCGCAATAATTTTGGAAACGGAACGAGCTGCAGCCTCTAAATCTTGATATAAAGCAAGCATTGTCTTTTTTGTTTCAGGAAGCGGAATCAATTTTAACGTCGCCTCTGTAATCACACCCAGTGTGCCTTCTGAACCTACCAATAATCGAGTTAAATCATACCCCGCTACATCTTTTGCTAATTTTCCTCCTGTCCGGATGATATCTCCGTTAGGAAGAACTGCCTCCAATCCCAATACATAATCACGGGTTACTCCATATTTCAGTCCTCTTAATCCCCCGGAGTTTTCGTTTAAATTCCCACCGATCGTCGATATTTTTATAGAACTTGGATCAGGAGGATAAAATAAACCTTTTTGTTCAACCGCATTGATTAAATCAAGTGTTATAACTCCCGGTTGACAAGTCACGGTTAAATTTTCTTCATCGATTTCTAAAATTTTGTTCATATGTTTAAACAGAAGAACAACTCCTCCTTCAACAGGACAAGTGCCGGCACACAAGTTCGTTCCCGATCCTCTCGGAACAATCGGTATTTCCCATTCATTGCACAGTTTTAATATTTCGGATACTTCCTCCGTATTTCTGGGTGAAACCACCGCGTCAGGAATAGATTGAAAATTAGGGGTGGCATCGTATGAATAAACTAACCGCTCTACTTCTGAATCTTCGAAATTTTCCCTTCCTACGATATCCACAAAACGCTTCTTCACATGAGAAGGAATCATATTGAAAACCCTCGCTTTTCTAATTTTTGTTTTATTATAAAGAAAGTTGGGTATTTAATCTATGTATGATCATATGATTAAAATGTGAAATATACCGTTTTTATTGTTTTTTAATCCAAAAGAAGGCGGTCGATGCCCCATGCATTTATCAACCAATTTAGCTTCTAAAATTATTTCAGAAGTTCAGCAAGTAATGAAAGAAGATATTATATTAGTGGATACAAAAGGAATCATCATTTCTTCCACTGAAAAAAGCAGAATTGGCACCTTTCATGAAGGAGCGACCATTGTCATTAAAACAAAAAAAGTACTTTATATTGATCAGGACAAAGCAAAAATTCTAAAAGGAGTAAAAGCAGGCATCAACATGCCCATTATGTTTAATAAGCAAGTAATCGGCGTCATCGGAATAACAGGAGAGCCTAAAAAAGTGGAACCGTTTGCGGAATTAATTAGAAGAATGACAGAACTCATTATACAAGAAGCTTATTATACCGAGAGAAACGAATGGGAAATACGCGGTATAGAATCTTATTTGTATGAATGGATCAACTCTACATCGGTTGATAAAGAATTTTTAGAGCGAGGTGTCATGCTGGGAATCCCCGTTTACGACACGCATATTTGCGCCCTCATACAATCCGAAATACAAACACTCGATCATTATGACATTCCCAGAATTCAAAAAGAAATCATGGAATTGTTCTATTCTGTATTCGGGAAAGAAAATCATTTCCTCATTCGCTGGGGGCAAGAACGTTTCTTGCTGTTAAAAAAGATTGGCTCTACTTTTAACAAGAATCATTTCCATAGCCAATTAAAAAACTTTAAAGAAAGATTCGAAAGGAAATATCACCACCATTTAGCAATTGGTGTAGGAAAGACAATGTGCAGACAGATTATCCATAGATCATTTAAAGAGGCAATGAAAGCATTAAAAGTGGCTCAAAAACATCTTGGGATTGTATTTTATGAAGATCTCATATTAGAAATTATCTTAGAAGACATTCCCATCGAAATACAAAAGGATTTTCAAAGAAGAACGATTGACGTTTTGAAAGAAGATCCAATACTCATCGATACTTTGCAGCACTATTTGCATAATAATCAATCGATCAAAAAAACTTCAGAAGAAATGAATATACATATTAATACTCTGCATTATCGTTTAAATAAAATCGAAGAGCTAACCGGAATCAATCCGAAAACCACGGAAGGAATTGTCATATTTTATATATCACTCATGTTATTGAATTCTCATTCCCATCATGAGATGGATAAAAGAAAACTGTAGCCAAACAAAGAATCTCTCTTAATGCATTAAACGATCGATTCTTTGATTGTTTTTACAAATAAAAAGAGAAAAAGGCTGAATCAAACGTTTTTGATTCAGCCCTTTTTAGCTATTCTTTAAACAGAAGCTTCTTTTTTTACATTTAATAATGCAAAGAATTCTTTCATAAATCCCGGCAAATCCGGCCAAGCATGCCCAGACACCAAATTTCCGTCCACATGAAGCAATTTTTCCACGTAAATAGCTCCTGCCGCTTCCACTTCCGGCCGACAAGCGGAGAATGCCGTCATTTCCCTGCCATTGATATATTCTCTTACAGTCGTTAAAACTTGTTGTCCATGGCAGATGGCTCCAAGCGGTTTATTTTCTTTTAAAAAGTGAGCGACGATTTCTTGAACTTTTTTATTTAGACGTATATATTCAGGCGCGCGTCCTCCGGGAATAATCAGCCCATCAAAGTCAGCAGGATCAATTTCGTCTACGGATGCGTGAGATTCGATTTTATACCCCCACTTTTCTGTAACGGTCTCCATTTCAGGGAGGAAATCATGGACAACCGTTTGAAGCTTTTTCTTCACAGGAGACGCAATCGTGCATTGAATATTTTCTTCGATACAACGATAATACGGATAAAATACTTCTAAAGCTTCCACCGCATCACCCGTTACAATAAGAACTTTTTTACTCATTTTTTCATCACCGTTCCTTCTTTAAAAAATATTTTCGTTTTGGACACACTTCTTAACATCTCTTTTCATTACGTCATGCTCATCTAATCGTTAGAGGGCAAATGGTATCGTGTTTCTAACAAACCTCGACAATAATGGGCATTAAATTCCATGCTCATCCGCGTACGCTTGGCGCCTTGCAAGTAAAACGAAAATTCTTCTTCAGACAGCTGTTTATCTTCCGGAGTTGTGAAGGCCAATGTATTGGAGTGATTCAAGGCCCTTTTTTTCTCCAAATATTTGTCTCTCAGCAGATGACCTTCTTCCGATAAAGGCAATTCATTCAATTGTTGCAGAGACAAACCTATCATCTCTTTCTTTGTCATCCCATTTTTTAAGAGATATTTCATCAGTTTTTCTTGCCTTGCATAGTAAGCTTTTATCTCAAACGTTTTGCGCAATTCGTCAAGGTCTCCATCCGATAAGTCACGAAAGACTTCGTTAAACGACTTGCCTTTCGTTGCTCCGTGATTGATTTCATCGGAAGCACAATGATCCAATAAATGGACTTTCACTGAATGCACCCATTCCAGTTCAGATACATATTTCCGTATATCTTCGGCCATGATATAGGCAAAGTTCGGCGAGCACCAATAAGTCGGTAAACGAAAAACAACTTCTACATGATGGTCTTGAATGGCGATGTGATCAATAAACCCTAGCTCTGTTAAAGGTTGATCCAGTTCAGGATCATAAACTTTTTCAAGCATTCTATATACTTGATCTTCTTTTTCCATAATCTTTGATCCACTTCCTTTGTTCGTGAAGATCCTTTAGAAATTAGCTTTGATTTCATTAAGTTTCGCCTTTCGTTCATTTAATTCGCAATTTTTCAACTTTTCTTTTTGCGCTTCGATATCTATGTTGTATAATCTCGCTACATTCTCACCTAAAATTTTCTTCTTCACATTCAAATCCAACGTCACACCTGTTTCTTCTTGGATATCTTCCGGAAGTTCAAATTCAAGGAACTTTTCGATAATCCACTTTGGCTCCCAAATAGCATAATCGCTTCCAAAAATGATACGGTCTTCATCCAGCCAGTACAACAATTCACTTATGATTTCAGCAAAATAACGAGGACGAGTATGGATTAAAGAAATAGCTACCGCCAATCCTCCGTACACATTTTTTTCCTGTGTCGCAATCCAGCAAAAATCTTCTAATCTCGGCAGTCCTACATGTTCTACGATAAAGTTTAATTCCGGAAAACAGCTTGCTGCATCATCCACATCTGCCACGTCAAATGCATCCCGATTCAAAGGAGTGACCGTGGGTCCTTTATGAATGTGAATATTTTTAATCCCTAATTCTTGGCACTTTTCAAGATATCTTTTGGACCAGTCGTCTGAAAGTTTATATCCCTTTGAATTTCCATACCAATCCGCTGTATACAACTTAATCCCTTGCCAGTTGTACTTTTCTTTCATTTTTTCCAAATTTTCCAATCCTCGTTCGCCATGCCGCGGGTCCATTGTCCCGTTGCAAATAAAACGATTAGGGTACCGTTTGGAAAGGGCGTCATTTGCGTCAAAATCACCAAAACCATTTTTATAAAACTCTTTTAAATAGACAGGTTGAAAAATGGCCATATCTGCATATCCTTTAACCAATACGTCGTTAACCAGCGTTTCCGGATCATACTTCACAAACTTATCCCAGGGCCAATAATATTCTTTAGGGCTCAGATTTTTGTGATAATCATAAAAACAGCTGATAAATTGCTCTCCATGAATATTCAGTTGATTCTCCTTACTGCCATCCCACAAGGCTATATGAGCATCAATAACAAAAATCTCTTCTCCGTTAGCTGTCCGAATCATTTCCATCCCCCCTTAATTTGTTCATTTTCAGCGCCAAATAATGAAAGCGGTAACATTTTGATTTGAGTGATTATTTTTAGAAAATTCTGATTAAATTATACTGAGAGGCTCCATGAATGAAAATATACACTTAAACAAAAAAGAACGGATTCCGTTCTTGATTTTTTGGATGATATAACAAAACCTTAATTTCAACTATTCTCCAAAAAAGAAAGACAGTCCGTTCTGATTCGCGTGTTTTCTCATTTAAATTGATGATTCCACAAAATTCTTGAATGAAATATTTTATTGCAACATTCATTTATTTTCCGTTCTATATCGTATCTTAGGTTATAGAGTGAAAGTCCCTGTTCAACTAGAATAGAAACTTTATTCATTTGGTGAATGAATGGCACCAGAATATCGATCTTTGTTCACTAGAAATATTTGTTCTGCTTTCCCATGAATGCTCTATCCATACAAATGGAATAATATATATTACCACTATCAAAAGAGGTATTCTTTATGTATTTGCTGCTTTTTACCGTAATTTATCTACTTATTGCCATCCCGATGACGGAATGGACAAAATGGAAAAAATATTATACAACGATCCAGTATTATGTGATTTGCGATTTGCTTTATAATTTTCTTTTTTACGACCATACGTTATGGGAATACCGTTCTGTAGAAACAGAATGGTTAAACCACACAATCATTGATCTAATCTTTACATTTTTGATCATACCGGTTGCCATTTATTTTTATTTATCTTTTTTGCCTGAAGGGAAAAAAATGTTTGTGTACATTACGGGATGGGTTATACTGTTTGAAATAATCGAATTCTTTTCCCACCAAAAAGGGCTGTTTTTATATCATAACGGATGGAATGCCATGTGGTCTTTTATTTTCAATATTGTCTTATTTACCATGCTTCGCCTTCACTATCGAAGTAATGTCAAAGCTATCATACTAACGGTCCCCGTTATCGCCTTGTTGTTGTGGTTTTTCCACCCGAGCTTTGCGGATCTTAAATAATGAAAAGCGAGTTGATTTGATAGCGATTTCATACAAAACGAAAAAAGATTTTATAATTGCATAAAGGGGTTACACGCATTCTGATAAATGATATGATTGAGTGTGCTTTTCGGGGCTTTGATCAGATCTCATGTTCGTTCTCCTACGGAAAAACGAAGCGGCGCTTAAAAATTCCCAAGCAATCTCAAAAGTTGTTTTCCTCAAATGTGCCATCATTGTTTTCCGTCGGAAGAGAGACTCGTCCGCCTCACGGGTTTCAACAACGAGAAGGCGAACGATTGCAGCTTAGAATGGTAAGGGCTTTGCGTTGCTATTGCTCTTATGATTCAAACCGGGACGCTGACAAAAAATTCTTCATATAAAGCTTGGACCGCCCGTCTTTCCACTTCTTCCTTTACAGCAAACATCATACTGACTTCGGAAGATCCCTGGTTCACCATTTCAATATTCACTCCCGCTTTTGCTAAAGCGCTCGCGGCTCGGGCCGTTGTTCCAATATTGCGGCGCATTCCCTCGCCCACTAACATAATCAAAGCAAGACGATGTTGAATTTTCACTTCGTCAGCATCTAGTTTCTCTTTTATTTGGTGCAATATCACTTGTTCTAGCTCCTGATTGAGTTGATTTTCCCGTAAAATAACCGTCACATCGTCAATACCGGAAGGAATATGTTCATAGGAAAGACCGAAATCTTCTAAAATTTGCAGCAGTTTCCGACCGAATCCGATTTCCTTATTCATTAAATATTTTTGAATATAAATACTGCAAAATCCTTCGTCGCTCGCAATGCCCACGACCGGTCCGTTTTTCGTTTCCCGTTCATTGACAATTTTGGTCCCCGGCGCAGAAGGATTGTTCGTATTTTTGATGTTGACCGGTATTCCGGCGCGGAAAGCCGGAATCAAGGCTTCATCATGAAAAACAGAAAATCCGGCGTAGGACAACTCCCTCATTTCCCGATAAGTCAGTTCTTGAATTTCCGTCGGGTGAGAAACAAAATTCGGATTCACGGCATACACAGCATCGACATCCGTAAAATTTTCATAAAGCTCCGCCTTCACCCCATTGGCTAAAATAGAGCCTGTAATATCCGAACCGCCGCGGGAGAATGTCACCACATCCCCGTTTTTACTGAAGCCGAAAAATCCGGGAAAAATAATGATTCCGCTTTGCTCCCGCAACGAATACAATCGCTTGTAGGATTCCGGCAATACCCGTGCATTCCCCGGTTCGTCAGTGACAATTAATCCCGCTTCTTTCGGACTAACATATCTAGCCTCTACTCCTCTCTCTTGAAAATAAGCGGCAATCAGCTTCGCATTATTATCCTCCCCTGCCGCTTTCATATGATCTAAAAAGCGCTTCGGATCCCCTTTGTATCCTCGTAGCCGCTCCTCTAAATCAGCACGGATTTCCTTTACGATATCGTTTGACATCTCCAAATCCATTGCAATGCTTGCGAATCTTTCCACTACCGCTTCCAGCCAATCTGTCGCATCCTCGCCGCGTAATTTCTTGCGGGCGCACGCAATCAGCAAATCGGTTACTTTCGTGTCATCCGCAAACCGTTTTCCCGGTGCTGAAACCACCACAATCTTTCTTTTCGGATCAGAAATGACAATGTTCAGTACTTTTTGAATTTGTTTTCCTGATGCAAGCGATGTTCCGCCAAATTTGACCACTTTCATAAAGACAACCCCTGCTCATTTTAGAATTTTCAGTTAAATGATTAATTTCCATTATGGACTCTTTCCATATAGGAATCAAGGATTTTCTACAATATAAAGACAAATGTTTTTTCAGAAAAGACAAATCCTACATACAACTTGACAGGGCGAATGGAAAATTTCGGTTGCTTAATCCGTTTTATTTCCCATTCGCCCAATAATCATAGTATTCTTACAAAAAGAACCGTGACCAAAATCCTAAAAACTTCAACACTCCTGTATTCCATCGATCTCATCCTGTATTTTTTAAAGTCTTTCCTTTCGATCCGACTGTGAAAAACCATTTCATCATCGGCGGCGTTGCAATCGTGGTGATCAGAACCACAACAACCAAAACGGTAAACAACTCCTGACTGACCAATTGATGTTCCAAACCAATATTGGCTAAAATTAAAGCCACTTCTCCGCGAGACACCATGGCGGCGCCAATTCCCAATGAACTACCCCAAGAAAATCCGGCCGCTTTTGCTCCCCATGATGCGCCGATTAATTTGGTGAAAACCGCTAAAATGCTCAAAATGACCAATAGCCAGAAACTTTCACCAATACCATGAAAATAAGCTGCCACTCCGACCGAAGTGAAAAATACAGGAACAAATAAGGAATAGCTAATGGTTTCTGTCTTTTCAAATATTTCATGTTTAAATTCTGTTACACTTATCGCGACTCCGGCCATGTATGCGCCGATAATAGCGGATACTCCCGACAAATCGGCTAAATAAGCATATAGAAAACAAATGATGAGAGCTGCAGAAAGGACAGATTGATCCACCTTTAAGAGCGCCAGTTTTTCTAAAATCCACGGAACAACTTTCCATGCAGCGAATATCGCTCCCGCAAAAAACAATCCCTTTGTTAAAAGCATGGTTCCAAAATGAACTTCTCCACCTATCATACTCATAAAAAAAGCTAAAGCGATCATCACTAAAATGTCATCGAGCACTGCCGCCCCTAAAATTGCAGTACCTTCGGGTGATTTTAATCGGTCCATTTCTTTTAACGCTTGAACTGAAATGCTGACGCTGGTTGCTGAAAGCAATAATCCCATAAACCATGATTGTTCGGATGAAAAGCCCAATGCTTCTCCGAGAAAATATCCTCCTACAAGCGGAACCAAGATGCCGCCGACAGCCACCAACGTGGAAGATTTTCCGGAGCGCAGAAACTCTTTTAGATCAGTTTCCAACCCGGCTATAAACATGAGCAAAATAACACCGATCTCGCTCATCTCCTTTAAAATGTCCGTATCATGAATCACCCCCAGTACCGAAGGCCCAAGAATGATTCCAACCAACAATTCACCTAAAACAGATGGCTGACCGAGCCTAACACTTATATTGCCTGCCAATTTGGAAGCTGCCAGAATCAACGCTAATTGCAAAACAAGCATCCCCTTACCACCTTTCCTTCTTTGTTTTCTCAAAAAATAAAAAAAGAGCCTGTAACCAAAGGACACAACGATCCCTTGGTGACAGACTCCTCCTCGTCAAATATTATTCTGTTTTATAATACATTATAACATATTTTCCTTTACTTGAAAGGACTCTCTTTCGATGCAAACGATCAGAAGCAACCATTTTTATTATACATCTCTCATTCAAAAAAGGAAAAACCCAGTGAAAAATGAATTCATATATGTTTTCTAATTCCACAAAAATAGTTCGTTATTATTTACTTTTTTCTCGTAAAATTATGTATAATATTATTAAATACTGTATTTATTTCGTTAAATAATAAATTTTTATTTACTAATAAGTAATATACTATTAAAATCAAGAAAGGGATGCATGGGATTGACTTCGAAAACAGACAAAATCGCGGAGAGCTTCATCCGACTTCTTCCGCTGATTTACAACAAGATGAACAAACCTGTCGCAAATCATAAGGCCGCACCCAAAACGTCTGATTTGACCCATTTGCAATTTCATATACTGGAGGAATTGTTTCATACTAAGGAGGGTATCTCCATGACCCAACTAGCGCAAAACATCAACATTTCAAAGCAGCAGTTGACCCCTCTGATCGCTAAGTTGGCGGAAAACAACTATGTGGAAAAAGCGAAGAACGATCGCGATCGGCGATTTGTCAAACTGATGTTAACCGAAAAAGGAAAAGAAACAGTAAAAAAGCGCTGGGAAGACTTCTATTATCTATTCTGCGAGAAAATAGGTCAACTTGACGAAGAGGATTTGATTGATTTTGACTATGCGATCCATAAAATCATTCGAATCTTAGAAAAGCTCGATTGAATGATCTGAAGTAAAATAAATTGCCATTTTTCATCCCTTCCGTTTAGTGATCGAAATATCCAATTGAAGATAAAAGGAGTATGAATTATGTCTAAGAAAAACGGTGAATGGAATATCCACTTAATATCCTTTGGTGCTATCATTGGCGCAGTCATTGGTGTTGTTCTCGGTCATATTGCCACTGCCATTGCGATTGGAGTGGCAATGGGGGCTGTTTTTCATGTGATCAATAGAAAGAAACAGAAGTGAACTACCCGCCACCTTCGCTTCGCTTAGAGGTGAGGGCTTCTAAGGTAATCGCACCTAACGGTACGAAATTTACTTAGCTATCGAGCCTGTTCCATGCTCTATTTATGATGATACTAATGCCAACAGTCGCAATCCTTCACGCTTGATATTAATAGAAGCATTCCAATCTCTATCTGCTACAAAACCACAATCACAATGGAATATGCGCTCAGAAAGAGATAGAGACTCCTTTACTTGACCGCAATATGAACAAGTTTTGGATGATGGAAACCACTTATCTATTTTGAGAAGCTTTTTCCCCTGCTCCTCTAACTTGTATTGGAGAAATTTCGTGAACATGCCCCATGCATGATCAGCAACGCTTTTGCCGAAATTGAGTGCTTGGGACATTCCCTTCATGTTGAGGTCTTCGATAACCACGCAATCATATAGTTTCGCTAATTTGTGCGATTCCTTATGTAGAAAGTCTTTTCGTTGATTCGCAATTCTTTCATGTAGCTTCGCCACTTTTAGTCGTTGCTTGTGCCAACGATTAGAACCTTTCTTTCTGCGTGATAGAACACGCTGTTCTTTCGCTAATTTTCCCAAGGCTTGGCGATAGAAACGAGGGTAATTGGCTGTCTTACCTTCTTCACTATCGATAAATAAACCGTTCATGGAAAAATCTAAGCCAACCACAGCTTGTACTTCTTTTTGTACAGGTTGATGTTCGTATTCAGTGAGAATAGAAACATAGTATTTTCCTGTTTTTGTTCGAGAAACCGTACAAGACTTGATGATATGATGTGACGGAATTTCTTGATGTTGTTTGATTTTTACAAGTTTCAGTTTCGGTAATTTGATATAACCATCCAAAAGCATAATGTTTCCGTTGACCACGTTGGTTGTGTAGGACTGTCTCGCCTTTCGGCTTTTGAACTTTGGAAATTCAGCATGACCAGAGAAGAAGTTTTGGTATGCCTTCTGCAAATTCAGTTGAGCGTTTGCCAACGCAAGGCTGTCTACTTCTTTGAGCCATGGAAATTCCTTTTTGTACTTTGCAGGAGTCGGGAATTTTTTTTGCTTTTTCAAGGCTTCTTTGTCGTCCTTGAATGGTTCATATGTTTCCATTCGTTCAGCCAACATTTTGTTGTAGACGAAACGAACGCAGCCGAAGGTTTTTGTAAGAAGTTGCTCTTGTTCTTGTGTTGGGTACAGACGAAATTTATATGCTTTGTTTGCCATATCGAATCACCTCACTTCCTCCCTTGATTTTCTATATACTGCTTTATCACTTCAATGGGCGCACCACCTGTTGTAAGTAAGCAAAAGCTTCTTGACCAAAAATACTCTTTCCAAAGTTTTCTTTTCACTTGTGGATAATGCTTTTTGATAAGTCTTAGAACTTGCACTTTTATAGGCATTGATGAACTTTGATAGTTCACTCGTAAAATATCGCAGACAAGTGATTGATGATACCATATCTGACTATGCAAAAGATATGTTTATTCGACTTGGTGAAAATTACAATATTTCCTTGGTCGAATGGAATCACGATATTGACCATGTGCATATTTGTTCAAAGCACATCCGAATGCCTTCCATTTATATAACACTGATTATATCATAGCACAAAAAAGAGACAGCTTTAGGCTACGCCTAACCGAAATTCATCTCCCACTTTCACTGGTGCCTCCGCACTTTCACGTTTAGAAGTAGGAGACTTTTTTCGGAGGAAAGTTAAAAGACCCTCTAAAAAGAGAGAACTTTCTCAATTAAACAGTTAGTTCAAATCAAAGGAAGAGAATTTCCAACAAAAAAGAGGCTTGATCTCAAAAGTTATTTTGCTTTTGAGTCAGCCTCGTTTTTCTATTAGCGAACCTGCATTGAATTGAGCCGTTTTTGAAGCCTTGTTTTTTCCGAGCCCTTCGGAAGTTTGTTAATATAAGATTGTGCTACTGATTTGTAAGACTTTTTCTTGTATTTTTGAGTTAAATTCACATATTTTTGAGCTTGCTGCAAGTTGATCAAGTATTGCACTTTATTGATTCTCGTTAGCAAATTGTTTTTTTCCGCGGCTGCCGGCAGATTGGAGATCGCTTGGAGCGCTTTTTCGACATTGGCATGAGAACGATGATGTTCGACATACGAAACTAGTTTTTGAGCCTGATCAGACAAGCTTTTTTTAACGGCATCAAGCCTTTTTTGCAGCTGCGTTTTGTCCGCCCCATTGTCCAAGCTATTGATCGCTTGCTGCGCAGCATCCACATATTTCTTCGTACGGTATTTCTCCGCCGATGCTACTGCTTGCTGAGCGATCTTTAACTTAGCTTGCACGTTTTCACTCGCACTCT
The DNA here is from genome assembly GCF_038006805.1 of Bacillus sp. FSL W8-0223. NCBI lineage: Bacteria > Bacillati > Bacillota > Bacilli > Caryophanales > Bacillaceae > Bacillus > Bacillus sp. FSL W8-0223. The sequence continues at coordinate 291,528 of NZ_JBBOVX010000001.1, read as the reverse complement.
TGGAAGATACATTCAACGGGTGATAAAAGACCATTCCGTAGCCGTACCAGTCATCTTTTCCTTTTTTTCCAAGATCCATTGCTTCCTTCTCCGCCTCTGCCCGCAGCTGGCTATTCAATTCATTAGGATGCATTTGTTTTAATAGAGCCAACATGCCGGCCACATGAGGAGCCGCCATCGAGGTGCCGCTTCCGACTGCATACTCTCCATTCAAATAAGTGCTGACGATATTTTCACCCGGTGCAGATACTTCAATTTCCGGACCAGTTGCGGAAAAAACAGAACGATTTTTATTTGAATTTAATGAAGATACCGCCACAACACTGCTGTATTTGGCCGGATATTCCACCGTATCTCCTGTACCGGATGAATTCCCATTATTTCCTCCTGCTGCAACAAGCAAGATGCCGCTTTTATATGCCTTATCGACTAAATCATGAAGGATTTTGGAGTCGGTGCTTGTCCCAAAACTCATGTTAATAATGTCCATCTTATTTGCAATCGCCCAATCCAGAGCTTCTGCAATATCTTGCAAGTTTCCGTTTCCGTTCTTATCCAACGCTTTTACGGCATAAATCTGAGCATCCGGTGCGACACCGGCGATCCCTATGCCATTACGTTTAGCGCCAATGATTCCGGCTACATGAGTACCATGTCCATTATCATCTTTATAGGAAGAGGTGTAATCGACAGTGGACACTCCGCCTGCAATATTCAAATCCGAATGAGAGGCAATCCCCGTATCAATCACGGCGATTTTGACGCCTTTACCGGTCACCCCGTTTTCCCAAGCTTTGGATGCATTAATCGCCTGCATGTCCCAAGTTTTTTCATTGGAAGAAACGGCGCGGCTTGTACTTAACGTTTGAAAACTCGAATCAGCCAATTGAAACGGAACATTCTCTTCCACATAGGCAATATTTGGATTCGACTCTAATTGACGAACGTCTTGTTTGTCCGCCGTAACAGAAACGGCCGGAATGCTTTTAAATTGATGTTCTACATCATGGCTGTTTTCAATAGCGGCCTCTTTTCCTTTCATGTTTTTATAAACGACGACCACTTCTTTTTCGCCTTTTTGAGAAGAGGGCTGGTCATTCGCCGAGGCAATCCCCGATTCCACATTCAACCCTAAAGCCAAAGAAACCGACAGCAATAAAGCATAAAATGCCGTTTTTTTCTTCATCTTCCATTCCCCCAGAGGCACACATTTTTATTCTATGTAAAAACAAAATTAGAAAGATATTACAATCTTTTATTTTCATTATATCACCTAACATCTGCTCTACAAAACGGTATAAATGGAATCTTTTTCATCATCGGCGGAAAAAGAGACTAGTGATTTTCCTATGTACGATCTATCTCTATTTATTCCTCAATCGCTTCCTTAAATTTTTCAGGTTACAGTAACATCTCCATAATTGGTGTTATTTTGATCATGATGTTCTCTTCACTACCTCCTCAAAGAGATTTCGGAAAACATTAATCGTTGTCAAAATATAAGTGGAGCAGAATCTCATGTTGAACGTGTTCATACTGCTGTTCAATTTCAAAAAACTATTCATTGGAAATCCAGCATAAATATTACATCTTTTTCGCCAGGAGTAAAATCCTTATAATATGTTAATTTTGACAAAATATCAGGTCTTTGGGCTGATTTAATCTTATTTTTCAAAATTAATAGTGACTATTTAGAGCTTTTTCTCTTAAAATGGAACAACAAGCACTTTTTACAAAAAAAGGGGGATTATATGAAAAAAGTTATTCCTATTCTAGCCTTGCTGTTGGTTCTTCTTGTGCCTTTCAAAATGGTGTCGGCCGCTGAAAAGACATCAGACATGTACTATCCTGAAGATGTGGACGATGATTATTGGGCACATGACGAGATACAGGACTTTTTATCTGCTGATATTATTGATGGAAAGATACAGTATGATGAAGATGGATTCCCTTCCGTCTATGTAAAGCCAAACGAAAATATTACGAGAGCCGAATTTACGAAAATGATTGTCAATGCAATGGGACTGGAGTTAAAAGGAAAAGCCAAGTCTTTTGCTGACGTAAAATCCGGCGCTTGGTATTATCCATATGTTCAAATTGCAAGCAGTAACGGCATTATTAGTGGACGAAACGATGGAACATTCCATCCGGGAGACAAAATTAAACGCAGTGAAATTGCTAAAATGGTGTACAATGCTTTCCAAAACACCATTCAGTTTAACCCCATTCGTAAAACTTTTAGCGATGTGCCAAAATCAAGCTTTGCTTATGAGGCCATTCATAAAAATGCGGCCAACGGAATCATCCAAGGCTATGGAACTACTTTTAAGCCGAATGATTTGGCAACTCGAGCACAAGCCATTGTTATGATTTATCGCGCTTTGCACCAAGAGACAACAGCACTTCCTGACAAACAGCAATTAATTGATTTTGTAAAGCAATTTGAATCAAATGAAAGCCAATATATAAAAGATCAGAATTTTGATGCTTTGACTCAATTGTATAAAGACAATACAATCGGCTATTACCGAGCATCAGGTTTAGAATCAATTGACTTTTATCAATCGTTGAAGAATGAAAATGCTCAAATCACGATTGAACCTATCGGTGATCCTACTTATAACATAAAAACTTTAAATAATCGTTATGCAACAGTAGAATTAACCAATGCAAAAGTCAAAATCGCATTAAAATCTCCAGACTTTAATTTTGATGTAACCGAAGATCTATCTGGTCTATTCTTTTTAAAGCTAGATTCAAAGAGTCAAAAATGGAAAATCTATGATTTCCAAGCATATAGCACAGATCCGGACGAGCTTCCGCTTTTCGGACTCTGATATGATTTTTTCTTAAGGCTAAAACCTCCTGTTTTTTATGAACAGGGGGTTTTTAAATAATCCTTGTCTACCAACGTTATTCTGTAACTCTGCTTGAGTTACTTCATCTCATCCATTTGGCAGAAGAAATATAAAAAAAGCCAAAAGTTTAAATCAGATAGGAAGTTGCTATACTGAAACTATCGCTTCTGAATGGCAAAGGAGGATAAAATATGAAAAGCGTCAATCCTTATATCATTGTGGAAAATTGTCAAGAGGATTGAATTATTATCAAGAAGTATTGGGCGGAGAAATTAAAAATGTTCAATTAGCAGACGATGTCGAAATGTTTAAAGGCCATGAAGGCAAATGTTTGCATGCCGAGCTGCATCTTGGAAACAGCATCATCCATTTCTCCGATCCTTTCGGCCGTGTGGAAAAAGGGGATAATGTCAAAATCACGATCGAATTTGACAGTGAAGAAGAAATTCGTAAAGTATATCAATCATTGGTTGCCGACGGCCAAGCGATTTTGGAACTGCAAGATACGTTTTGGGGCGCTCTCCATGCCAATGTAATAGACAAGTACGGCATAGGCTGGATTTTGAATTATCAAAAATAATGGCAAAAAAAGAAGCCCTTGATCCGTATCAAAGAAATGCTGAAATACGGATGGAGGGCTTTTTTAAAAAAGACTATAGGTTTTTCAAAGCATCCGCAATCGGAATTTCACCGGAAATAAGATCAAAGGAGCGATAATACGTATTTTCCTCATCCAGAGAGGCTACAATTGTTTTCGCCACATCCTCCCGCGAAATCGTCCCTCTATTTAAATTTTCAGCCGCAAAAATCTTTCCTGTTCCCGGTTCGTTCAACAATCCTCCCGGCCGGATAATGGTATAGGCTAAACTGCTTTGTTCCAGCATAATATCCGCATAGTGTTTAGCCACATAGTACGGCTTGATGGCCTCGTTCCAGTTTTTTCGATTGTGGGCCTGAATGGCGCTCACTATAATAAACCGCTTGATCCACAATTTTTCGGCAGCGTCCATTGTTTTCACAGCTCCATCCAAATCCACCAACAGCGTTTTGTCTGCTCCTGTATGCCCACCGGAGCCGGCAGTAAAGACAATGGCTTCACAGCCTTCCGCCGCTTCAGCAATTTTGTCCACGCTGTCTTCCAAATCGGCAATCGCTGTTTCTACACCCAATTTTTCGAAAGATTGAGCCTGTTCTTCTTTTCTGACCATCGCTCGCACTGTATGTTCATTGCTTTCTTTTAATAACCGAACAACATGCTGCCCAACTTGGCCATTCGCTCCAACAACCAAAACTTTCAAGATTCCCAACTCCTCCCATTCTTATCCTTCTTAAACAAAACCTAATGTTTCATTGCTTTTTATCTCTTCTGGCCCGAGCTATGCAAACGAAACAAACCGATATATTCCATCCACTATCATGGGACATACTCCCCATTTACGTTTCAATTTATTATATCATGCATCGTTTGATCACTTGCAATGTCCATATCAGCTTAAACAAAAATTTTACAATAGGCGCCCTTTGCTGATTTCGAATCATTCTGTACAAAAGTTTAGATCATCGGCAAATGAATCACGCTTCCCACGTTCAACTTTTTATTACTAAAATGAATGGTAAGAAACAGCTTTTTCCCTCCGGCGCCTAAATGTCTGAGCCATTCTTTTATTTCAATGAATCAGGAGTAGACTTTTTCTCTGTAATTTCATCAAAAATATTTATTTGGGAGCTTTCTTTAGATTCTTCATTCTTTATATAGGCTTGCATCAACTTTTTAAACTCCCCCACGGTTAAAGGCTTGGCATCCTCTGTCAACTCATATCCTAATTGTCTGCTTGGTTCAATCGTAGCTGTTTTTATATCAGAAAAATTGGCAATGCCTTGCTGACGAAGACGCAATTCCAGCTGATCCACTGTTAATCGAAGTTTACGCAGCGCATCCGTTTGAATTTGTCCATTTTGAATGACGACCATCGCTTTTCCGGATATAAATGTTTCCAATCGATTCGACTTCATCTGCAAAAATTCGGTCACGACCAATGCCACGATAAATGTGGAAGACGCCAAAATGGTGCCTAAGAGGCTTTCTTGCGCCACCGGCTCTACAATAATCGTTCCTATCGATATGATGATAATCGTTTCCGGCAACGTCATTTGTGAAATAGTTTTTCTTCCTGCAATCCGAAGGAGCAGTATGCCAGCAAAGATAAGAAATAAAGCTTTTCCAATAGTCCCAAGCAACACCATAACTCCCTTCTCGTCCCATTATTCAATAATATGTGTAGGCTGCGCTTAGAACATGCATGTATGAATACAGATGGTCAAAGTGTTATGTGTGTCTGCTTCCGATATGAACCAAGTTCTTCTTCCATTCCCTTTCTTGAAAGCATTTAATTTCTCATCCTAAATAAAAAAGCACAGTTGACTCAGGTTTTCCACTGATTTCAACTATGCTTGAAAAAGATCTTGCATCAATGGTCAGAAACCCTCTACTCTTCGAGAAACAAAGGTCAAACGAAATCCAGCGGCGGAAAAACTGCCCCAAACAGCTCGTTATCTCCAACCCAGCATTTGCGGGAATTGCCCCCTTGCCGATGGCCATCTTATCTTATTTCTCCTTTTCCAATCGTTCAATGGCCTTTTCCGCCCTGTTTTTTAAGTCCATTAATTCCGACTCCACTTTTAAAATCTTTTCCTTTTTCTGTTCAATGAGCAATAATTGCGCATCGACTGTATTTAAAAGATCGGTTAAGGCTTGAATTAAATCCTCCGCTTTGTCTTTTTGTTCGCTTGTTCCTTTTACCTGTCTGTATTTTACTCTCTGCTGTTCCAATGTATTGCTTAAAGAAATAAAATGTTGCAGCTCTTGAAGAGTAAATCCCAACACTTCTTTTGCGTTCGTAATTTTCTTTAAAAACTCAACATGCTGTTGTGAATAAAGTCTAATTCCCCCTTTGCTTCTCGGAGGAGAAGGCAGAAGCCCAATTTGTTCATAGTATCGAATCGTTCGTTTCGTTAAACCGCTTTGCTTGGCCACGTCATCTATTTTTAATTCATCCATGTTCCTCACCTAAATCTCCTTCTGACTGCATCTCCTCGATGAAGGGGATGAAATCCGTTCTTCTATTTATTATACATGAAAAACGGGAACCGATATGAGCGCTTTCCCCTGTCCAAAACCAAGTTCACAGAATTGTTCTATCTCTCTTTCATACGGAATGCTCATCTTTTCCAACGAAAAAGACAAAATAAAAAGCCCTTACTTCCAGGGCTTCATTCACTCCATGATGCAATCAACCAAGCAATAATCGAAACAACGGGAATAACAATGAAAGAAATTTTTAATGTCTTTTTTGGCTGCTTTATAAAATTGACAGCATAAATGGGAATGCCCAATGTGACTGTATCCAAAATGGCTAAGACGATGTTTTTTGAAAGAGATCGCTCCGCATCTTTCACTATTTCATCTCCTCTCTCTTTTATCGTTTCCAAGAATTTTTTCGCACGGCATCCGGCACGATCCACTGAAACCCGCTCCGCAATAACACAAAAATCCTTTGGGGATCATCCCTCTTTATCGTGATCAAATGGTTGAAGCCTTGATCCTTAGGGAAATTCCAAACCTTCGGATTTATATGATGCCTCGTTCATCGCACGCATCGTTGCGAATGTTAAAAATTTATGGATACTTGCCCAATTACTTTTCCCGTTTTTCGTAGTACAAAAACGAAATCGGAAACAAAAAAATTTCAGACAAAACGATCGATTCATTTTGAGAATTTTTTGAAATGATTTTACATTCATTAGATTAGAAGTATACTATTTGTATGCAAAATACTTATTTTTAGCCCAAAAGAACTATTTTTTTATATTTCAATCTGTTAAAATACGGAAAAATGAATTAACATTTAAAAGATAGCATATCTAGGGAGGAATCGTCTTGCGGTCATTAAAAAAATGGAGCTACTTATTTTATTCCATTCTATTAGTGTTTTCATTGCCTATAGGAGCGCATGCAAATGAAAAAGGTATCAATGAGCCTTCAAAAATCTTATATCCAGAAAAAATTTCCAATCAATTTACTAAGCCTTTGAAAGCTAAGCAAGAAACGGATCAAGATTATAGGAATCCTGATGATTACCCATTCGCTTCACCTGGACAACACCTTGGAGTTTTATCGGATAGCTACGGTCAATCTCATTACCTGACTTACAACAACACAGTTGATTATTCGAATTCGGATATGGAAGTCCTACTTGGGTATCAAAGTAATACAACAAATAAAGATGCCTATCTTGATATCGAATTTTATAAGAATGATAATGGTTCCATGTCGTATTTAGGAAGCTCAACTTTTAATGTGAAGTATCTGGTGGGCAGCTTTTCTTTAGAAACCATTATCGGTAAGTCGGTCTATGAAAATGATCCTTATATTTATATGAGAGTAGGAGTTATACCTAGCTTATATGCTTCATACTACTCTGATGTCACTTATTTTAAAGTGAATAATCCATTTTGTAAAGAATCAACGACCCCAGATTCTAATCATTATGTGTTGATTAGCAACGAATCCACTAATGGCGATCAAATCGAAAATTCCGGTTCATTTAAAATCAATAATGATCAATATTCGTTAAACAAAAACATCGCAAAAAGCGCCTATAAAATGGACTATGTGAAACCTTTTGACGCCAAAAAATATAAAAATAACTTCATAAAAAGAGAGGCCAAATCAATCCGCCCATTATATCAAGTAGGAGACAGCAAGAATTTTTGGGTTTCCAATCTTGTAACGAATCAAGATTATCAAATTAAGGCAACTTTGAGTTATAGTGGTTCACACTCAAACGTATGGGTAAATAATAATCAAATTACACAAGAAAAAGCAGGGCAACTCGGAAAAGAATTTGACGATAAAATTCACCCTTTAGATGTAGAAAATTTCGGGAATGAATCAGATGTAGACGGAAACGGAAAAGTGGATATTCTTGTGTATGATATACAAGATGGATTTAATGAAAGCGGAGGATATGTTGCAGGTTATTTTAATCCAGCGGATCTTTATGCTGTTCCTGATTCCAATCAATCTGAAATCTTTTATATCGATACATATCCAACGATGGGGACGAGCTCAAATAAAGATGTCTCTGCTGCTTACTCCACGCTTGTCCACGAATTTCAACATATGATTAATTTCAACGAGAAAGTATTGATTCAAAAAAAAGAGCCTATGGATACATGGATGGACGAAGGGCTTTCCATGGCCGCCGAACAAATTTACGAAAATCAAGCTCTGCAAGATCGAATTGATTACTATAATTATGATACGGATATTACAAATGGACATTCACTCCTATATTGGGATTATGATGGGGATACTTTAGCCAATTACTCTCTATCCTATTTGTTTATGCAATATTTCAAGATTCAATGCGGACAAGGGGATCGAATTTTTAAAGAGCTGATAGATGATCCACACAGCGATTACCAAGCCGTCCAAGATATGATCCAAAAATATATTGATCCAAATCTTACATTTGGAAAATTTATGACAGATTTTAGAGCGGCGCTTCTATTGAAACAAAAATCCGGATTATACGGATTTAAAGGGAATCCGGCTTTCGACTCACTGCAGGAAAAAATCTACAGCGGAAGTTCACTTTATTTGAATGGCGGGGGAGCGGTTGTTAAAAAGGTTCGTTCGCCTGAAGACTATAGTATCCCTGCAGATAAAGGATCAGATGTTACTTATACGTTTTTAACAAAAGATCAAGGCACCTCTGTACAACAACCTACGAAACCATCCGTGAATAAAGTCGGCGATCATGACACGTCTGTGACCGGGACCGCTGATCCAAATAATAAAATAACAGTAGAGGCAAGCGGGAATGTGATTGGTTCTGACGATGCAAATGAAAATGGCCGTTTTTCCGTCGCCATTCCTGTGCAAAAAGCGGGCACTGAATTACATGTATATGCGGAAGATTCGGTGGGAAACAAAAGTGAAGAAACCATTGTAACGGTGAGTGACAACACCGCGCCGACAAAACCGGCAGTCAACGTAGTAAGCGACCGAGATACAGTTGTCACAGGAACAACCGAAGCAAATGCCAAAGTAACCGTAAAAACAGGCAACACCACACTTGGAATTGGTACAGCAAATCAAAGCGGTCAATTTAAAGTAACGATTACGAAACAAAGAGCAGGCACGACCTTAACTGTATTCGCCGAAGACGCGTCCGGAAATAAAAGTGCTGCCGTTGCAGTGAATGTGCTGGATAAAACCCCGCCGGCAAGCCCAACAGTCAATATTTTTGGCGACAACCAATTAACCATAACCGGAAAAGCTGAACCCGGAGCAACCGTCACAATCTATTCCGGCAATACCCTACTAGGAAAAGCCACTGCCAATAGTTTAGGAGCCTTTTCAGTTCTTATTAAATCTAAGCAAAAAGCAGGCACAACTTTAATAGCTTATGCCACGGACAAAGCCGGCAACAAAAGTGCAGGCAAGGCTTTTAAAGTAGCAGACAAAACGGCGCCAAGTATTCCAACGGCTAATAAAGTGACATCTAAGTCAACAGTGATTGCAGGGAAAGCTGAAGCCGGATCAACCGTTTACGTATACAACGGGAATAAATATATCAGCAAGGCCATTGCCGACTCTAAAGGAAATTACAAAATCAAAATATCCAAACAGAAAAAAGGCACGACTTTAAAAATTTATGCGAAAGATAAGGCCGGAAATCAAAGTGGAGTTCGATATGTGAAAGTACAGTAAGGGATTGATCTTAAAAAGAAATTCCACATGAGACTGTTTCAAAACGACGGAGAAAACCATCCAGCATCACTTGATTTAAGTGGTTCGGGATGGTTTTTTTAGTGTTAGATTTAATTGAGGTGCTCTAATGACGTCTTTTCAAGGATCGGACGCATACAACCATTGGAGCTTAAAAGCGTCCACACATTGTATATTCGCCTTCTATGCTTCATTCTTAGCCCAACAACTTTTTGGACGACACAAAATAGATTTCCTCTCTAATGAATCAACCTATAGTGCTCATTCACACTCATCAATCAATAAAAATACCCATCATTTCAACGATGGGCATCTTCTTTTATTCCTTTTCTAATTCATTTTCCAATTCTTTTATTTTGGTCTCTAATCGTTTTAAGGCATAGTCGATTAATTCATCTCGGTTCATTTCTTGTTTTTCTTTATCAAAGATAAGGGGTTCACCGAATAGAACGTGCGATTTTTCTCCCTTCCATAATCCGCTGAAATTGGTTGGACCTTTATAAGCAGCAGGCAATATAGGGGCATTCGATTTTAATGCGACAGTCACAGCCCCTTTTTTTAAAGGAACATCTTCACTTGTTCGCGTCCCGCTCGGAAATATGCCTACACATTGGTTCTTTTTCAAGATCTGCATAGGAATTTTTAAAGCACTCGGCCCCGGATTTTCCCTATTGACAGGAAATGCGTTAATAGAGCGGAAAAAACGATCTCTCCATTTTCCCTTAAAGAGCTCTTGCTTCGCCATATAATGGACAGGTATCGGATAAAGAGCAAGAGCCAACATAATGACATCGACCCATCCCCTATGAGAACACGTCACCACAAATCTTTCATCGGATGGAATATGCTCTTTCCCCTTCACCTTTAAAAGGCGAAACATTTTCACTAACAACAATAAGATCGTACTGATCAGTCGATACATGAATTTCCTCCAATCTTTCACAACATCATGATATGGAGAGGCAAAGAATAAGAGGCAGAAGATTCTCTTTTCTGCCTTCGCTTCATTTTAACATACTCTTAGGATGAAAAATTCCTAAGTTCTAAAATATTTATAAATTTTCATAAACCTTTTTTGACCTTCATTCCAAGTGTTATAAATACAGAAAAAATGCCAATATATGTTTTTAATGCCAAAACCATAAAAGTGCTCAAAAAACAGAGCATTCTTAAGATATCTTTTAAACAATCGTTTTCATTTTATTCAAAGCGGATATATTGTTCAGTAATTCACATAACTGCTCTTTTTCATTTGTGAAATACTGAACTATAATGATGTTTGTGTCAAAAGGAATGATGAATAGTTGTCTACATTTAATACTCAGATGACTGCACGATTCTAAAAAATCGAGGTAATCAAGATGAAAAAAGGTTTTCTATATATCATTCTATCGGCTGTTCTTTTTAGTACGATGGAGATTGTGATTAAAGTCATGTCTAGTGACTTTAACTTTCATCCTATTCAACTGAATCTTATACGTTTCTTTATTGGAGCGATGATTTTAGCTCCTCTTGCTATTCAACATATGAGAAAAAGTGGGTTTACTTTAAAAAAAGAACATCTATTCTTTTTCATCATCACAGGTTTTTTATGCGTTGTCGTTAGTATGACGTTTTATCAATTAGCGATTGTTTATACAAAGGCATCAACCGTAGCAATACTATTCAGCTGCAATCCACTTTTTGTCGTTCCGCTTGCCCATTTTCTATTAAAAGAGAAACTGACTAAGCGAACCATATGGGCATTAGTCATTAGCTTGATCGGCATTTTAAGAATTGTAAATCCATTCGAAATTTCTAATCCAGCAGGCATTGTTTATGCACTATTATCAGCCGTTTCATTTGCCCTCTACAGCGTTGTAGGCAAAAAAGGAATTCGACAATATAAATGTGACGGCGTTATCTTAACTTGTTTCAGTTTTGTAACAGGCAGTTTAGAGATTCTTGCTCTCATTCTTATTTCAAAAATAAATGCTGTGTCTAATTGGCTTACAAGCATCGGACTGGATGTGTTTGCGAATGTACCCGTCACCCAAGGAATTACATGGAGTACATTGCCTAGCTTAATTTATATTGGTATTTTTGTGACGGGACTTGGATTTGCTTTCTACTTTTTAGCAATGGACGTCACATCCGCTTCTACAGCCTCTACGGTGTTCTTTATCAAACCGGCATTAGCTCCGATCTTAGCCTTCTTTCTCTTGAATGAAGCTATTTCTGCCAATACAGCAGCCGGAATTGTTTTCATTATGATTGGTTCATGTCTGATTTTATTTGCAGACAAAAAACCAGCAAAACTCAGTGTCCATCGCCCAAAAATTCATTCACATATACGTTCCAATGGATGACAAAAAGAGCCCAATTTCTTTATCAAAATGGGCTCTTTTCTTTCTCAAAATTGGGCTCTTTTTCATTTTTATACTTTGTTATTTACTTTATCCGTTTGGACTCCTACATTTTGTACAACATCATTATTATTCAATCCATAACGTTCTGCTTCAATTTCTTTTAAACTTTTACCTTGAGTGTTTGGAGCAAGAACGATACCAATCACACAATGAATGACTAAGAAGATAATCATCACAATGCCTGCAACTTGAAATCCTAGTTTATCCATTAAGGTCGGTAAAAGGAACGACCAAATCGCAATTCCAAAACGAACTAAGAAATAAATGAAACCTTGAGCACCTGCACGATATTTAGTTGGGAACAATTCACTGGCCCATAACCCGTAAAATGCCTGAGCACCAAACCCTGCTGCACTTCCCCAAAGAATAACAAACGCAAATAACGAGAACCAATTCATACCCGTATAGGTTAAAATTAGCCAAGCAACAATACCCATGACAGCCCCTAAACCAAATAAGAAACGTCGACTGTATTTATCACCTAGTTTCATAAATACGGTATACGTTGTTAGAACCGTCAATCCCCACAAAAAGGCTTGAAGCAAATTCGCTTGTTCTCCTGTAAGTCCTCCGACATTTTGATAAATATACGGCATAAAATACCCCATTGCTCCGGCAGTTAAATTCCAGAATAAATAAATCCCTACTAGTAAATAGAATGCTTCACGATTTACTTTTAGACTAAATAACTCTTTTAAACTACTTCTATATTTTTTCCCTATTATTAACTCTTTTTCCTTCCCTTCTTTCCAAATTGTGGATTCAGACAAACCTTGACGAATGTACCATGTAATAAACGCAATGACTAAGAGATGAAGAAAAATAATACGGCTACCTAATAAACCAAGTGGTGCGAGTAAGACAGCTAACAAGAATGTGATCATTGGACCTGTTGACCAAGCTAATTGAGCAGTTCCTACATGGGCTGCTCTTTGAGAATGTGGAGCTTCTTCGGCAATATACGTCCAAGATGCTGGCACCCCTGCTCCAACAGCAACTCCTGTAATAATGGTACCAATCAAAAGCATTGGAAAATTAACAGAAACAGCAATTAATAAAACACCTAACATATAAAAGAGCAAATCATATGCGTAAATAAATTTGCGGCCATACTTGTCACATAAATAACCACCAAATAGGGCTCCAATAGCGGCACCAAAAGCATTTGCACTTAAAGCGCTTAAAAGCCCCACCGATATGCTGTCTAAATGAAGATATGCTTGCCACATTGTTAAGCTGCTTGCAGCGGCTATAATAGATCCCGCCTCAATATAGTTAGCCATCGCAACGGATATAGTTGCTTGCCATCCCGTAGTCTTTTTTCTCCCAATGTTCCCCATATTTCTCCCTCCCACCTTATTAATTTTATTTTCATAGAAAACTCGCCAATATTGTTACCGCTTACATTTATAGGTATTTCGATATCCCTAAATTAACCGTAATGGGTTACATAAGCTGTTTCAGTTTTTTAAACATCTGACACCACATACATGAATGTGATACACTATTTATTGGTATGCGGTGCCTTACCCCTGTCTTAATCCAAATGGAAAACTTCTTGTAAATCAATGGAAACGGGACTGTTATCTTCGTCAGTTTCCATCAAAGGTTCCATATAAGCCCACCATTTTTTACAAATCTAAGTTTGTGCTATTTTCTCATATAATGCTTCATCTTCTACTTCCAGGTAAGCGAACAGTCTACCTGTTTTGCTATCTAAAAAAATTGAATAGTTCTTAACACCATGAGCCTTTAATTCTTTTTTCATCTCAGGCCAAACTTCATTATGACGTCGTTTATATTCTTTATATTGATCTTTGTGTACAAACATGATGCTTGCTTTTCTAACCAACTTCGTTCACCTCTTTGATTCAAGATTCCAACTCCAACACACCTGGCCTTGGAACAACTCCGAATGCTTTTGCTAAATCATGTAATTGTTGATCAGTTATTGTTTGTTTAACTCCCCCTTGTGTACAAACAATTGTGTAAACTTGTGCGGCTTTTTCTGCAGTTTCAATTAATCCAAAGGTTTCATCCATGGTTGTACCTGCACCGAAAATACCATGATGCGGCCATAATACAAGACGGACATCTTTCATTTTTTCAGCTGTCGCACGTCCAATCGAATCCGTGCCCGGTACCATCCACGGAATGATTCCAACCCCTTCCGGAAAAACAACTATACATTCTGTACACATTTTCCACAAAGTTTTTGAAAATGCGATCTCATCTAAAGGATGAGTAAATGTCATCCCAATTAAATGCGTTGCATGGCAATGTATAATGACACGATGATTTGGATCGACTTTAAGACGTTGGATATGACCCATGAAGTGCGTAGGTAATTCACTTGTAGGAAAACCATTATCTTCAAGCCCCCATAAAATTTCAATAGTCTTTCCATCTTTTGTTACTCGAATGATTCCTAGATTTGACTCAGGATCATCCATCACATTTTTGAAATATTTTCCTGATCCTGTCACAATAAAATATTTTCCAGCAAGTTCAGAAGCATCAAACTTTATTGGAACCCTTCTAATCACATGATTCAAATTTAAATAGGGGCTGATTTCTTCTTCTTTTAGTAAATAAGTAATATTTCCCCCGTTACGCTCATCCCACCCTAAACGATAAAGATTTGCAGTTGTTTTCATCATTTCTTGTAAAAACTTTGCTGATAAAATATCTAATTGAACCACCATTTTTTCACCTTTTTTCGCTTAAAGATTTATTTCTATTTAACAATACTTCTTGTTCATAATTTCGTACTTCATTGAGCCATTCTTCGCGAATAGGCACTCCTTGAGATGCACAATAGTAATCCCAAACTGCACCAAACGGATATGTTTTAAACTCTTCTCGGAGAGCAAGACGCGCTGTAAAATCCCCTTTTAGTTCAAGCTCTTTCAATTGTTCAATAGGTTCTAAATAGGCTTTGAGGATTGCTTTAATCATATTACGCATTCCAATAACCCAAGCAGCAACTCTGTTGATACTACCGTCAAAGAAATCAAGACCAATATATGTTTTCTTAAACAAGTCATTTACTACTAGTTCTCTAGCAATTTCCTGCAATTCATCATCTAAAAGAATGACATGGTCACTATCCCAGCGAACAGGTCGACTAACGTGAAGAAGAATACCTTTGTTGAATAACGAAATAGCAGATAATTTATTTGAAACAACTTCCGTAGGATGGAAATGTCCTGTATCTAAACATAATAATTTATTGCGCGTGAGTGCATAACCCATATAGAATTCATGAGATCCCACCACATAACTTTCTGAACCTATCCCAAATAACTTGCTTTCAACTGCATCTAAATTGTATTGTGGATCGATTTCTTCACTAAATACTTCATCCAAAGCTTCCTCTAATCTTTTTCTAGGTGTTAGTCTGTCTACAGGCAAATCTTTGTAACCATCTGGAATCCAAATATCAGTCACGCATGTTTGCCCCAATTCTTTTCCAAAATACTCACCTACTTTACGAGCTCGTTTGCAATGTTCAATCCAAAAATCACGAATTTCTTTGTTCGGATGACTTAATGTAAAACCATCTTCTGATTTCGGATGAGAAAAACAAGTTGGATTAAAATCAAGACCAATTCCTTTTTTCTTTGCCCATTCGACCCATTTTTTGTAATGACGAGGTTCAATTTCATCTAAATCTACTTTTTCATCCGTATCTAAATAAATAGCATGTAGATTTAATTTGTGTTTACCCGGTATTAATGAATACGCTTTTTCTAAATCTTGTCGAAGTTCTTCAGGTGTTCGCGCCGCACCTGGATAATTACCAGTTACTGAAATGCCTCCTGTTAATTCTTGATCTTTATTCATAAATCCACGAACGTCATCACCTTGCCAACAATGCATAGAAATCTTAATTTCTTTTAATTTTTCTAATATTTCATCTACGTTAATTCCATGCTTTAGATAAACTTCTTTTGCATCATCATAAGCTCGTTGCACTTGAGGTGTAATCATCGTAGACTACCTCCTTGTATTGGTTAAGGATCGCTATGCGATCGACATGATTGGGGTGATAAGTTTGAATGCGAAAAGAATGACGAACTAGTTTGCGAGCGGTTTCTAAATCAGAAACCTCTCCTGTCGCAATCATCAGCATAATCAGATTGCCAATAGCCGTTGCTTCTGAAGGTCCGGCAAATACCGTTCTACCACTAAGATCTGCTGTTAGCTGATTAAGCCATTCATTATTAGACCCGCCACCAACAATATGCAATTGTTCTATCTTCTTTCCAGTAATCATTTCAAGTTCATCAATGGCAATCGCATAAATGATGGCCAAATTATTGTAGATACAATTTGCTAATTCTCCTGGAGTTAAAGGGACTTCTTGATTTGTTTCTCGACAGTAATTTTGGATTTCTTCGACCATATTGTCTGGATTTAGAAAACGCTCATGATTAAAATTAACGAACTGTTTAAACGCTTTTACTTTTTTAGCTTCTTCTACAAATTGTGGAAAAGTATAATTTTTAGGCAAGTTTCTTCTGACTTCTTGAATTAACCATAAACCCATAATATTTTTTAAAAAACGAATGGTTTTGAAAACTCCCCATTCATTCGTATAATTTTTATAAAATGCTTGATCATTTATAATCGGTACCTCATTCTCTATTCCAAGTAGAGACCAAGTACCACTGCTTAAATATGCCCAATTTTCTCCAAAACCTGGAGTCCCAACGATGGCCGATGCTGTATCATGAGAAGCCACGGTAATAACTTGGACATTTGGCAAATCGTATGATGGAAACCATTCTTTTTTTAGCTGTCCAAGGAGAGTACCAGGTTCTACCAATCTAGCGAACTGTTCTTTTTTTACAGAGATCATTTCTAAGAGCTCATCATCAAACTGATGATTGTGAATATTTAATAATTGAGTTGTGGAACCATTGGTTTCTTCGGTCACCGCTACACCTGTTAAACAATAGCCAAGATAATCAGGGATCATTAAAATTTGATTTGTTTTAGATAGCTCATTTTTACTGTCTTCAAACAATTGATAAATTGTATTAAATGGTTGAAATTGGATGCCTGTTTTTTGATAAATTTCTTTTTTGGATCGCAACTGTGCTACTTTTTCAATCGTGTTTTTGGTTCTGCCATCACGATATGAAATCGATTCCCGTAAGCGCTTACCTTTATCGTCTAACAAAACATAATCAACGGCCCATGTATCAATTCCTAGTGTACATTGGTCATAGCCCACTGATTTTACTTGTTCTAATCCTTGTAATATTTGGTCTAATAAATGATCCAGATCCCAATAACAGGTCCCTCCTACATTGGTAAATCCATTGGCGAATCGACTGATCTCTTTCATTTCTAATATTCCATTTTTAATTTCACCTAAAACCATTCGTCCGCTGGAAGCACCGATATCAACCGCAACATATTGCATCGGGTCCTCCCTCCTTTGGAACTTGATAATCATTTCTGTATTTTAAACATATATTAAACCAAAAACAAATAAAAATCAACACGAAACAAAACAAATACATGTCTTATTCATTTTGTTTCGTGTTGCTTATTGCATGTTTTGCACAAAATTTTTTTAAATACACTAGCTTTTATTTTGAATTCCGCATATAATGTTTTTCCTTTTTGTGGTTTTTTGTTTGTTTTATCTTCTTTTTTATCATTCAGATCTTTGGTAAACTCAAAAGTAGCAAAATGATAATCCCTTACAAAAGAAAACATTTAGGAACAAACACAAACTGGATACTTTTTAATTTATATACAAAAACAGGAGACGAGGTCATTACCATGTTACCATTTGAACGTCGTGAAAAAATCCTTAACACCTTATACAGAGAGAAGAAGGTTTATGTATCAAACCTAGCTAACGAATTTAATGTGACTGAAGAAACAATACGCCGAGACTTGGAGAAATTAGAAAAAGAGGGCATTGTCACGAGAACTTATGGGGGCGCAGTGTTGAATATACACACAAACGAAGATTTGCCTTATCATACTCGCAATACTACTAATATTGAAGAGAAACGTAAGATTGCTAGTAAAATCCACTCTCTGATCTCAGATGGAGACACTTTAATGGCTGATGCCAGTTCAACCGTTTTCGAAGCTCTAAAAGAATTAAATAACACAAAAGAAGGATTAACTGTACTGACGAATTCAGTGGAATCTTTACGTGAATTTACACAATCAAAATTAAATATCATCTCTACAGGAGGGCTTTTACGAAAACAATCTGGTTCACTGGTTGGCTCAATTGCTGAAAACACAGTACGAAACTACAATGTTGATGTTGTCCTTTTAAGTTGTAAAGGAATTTCATTAACTCATGGCATCACTGAATCAAATGAAAACGAGAGCGATTTAAAAAAACATATGATACGACAAGCAAATAAAGTTATTTTACTAGTAGACCATACAAAATTTGATAAAATAGCTTTTGTGAAATTCCTTGATATATCAGACATCGATTTTCTCATTACAGATACTAAACCACGTGAAGAATGGCTAACATTTTTGGAACAGAACCATATTGAAGTCATCTATTAACTTAAATTTGCTTTTAAACGGAATCAGAACATCAATCTCTCAGCCTTAAAAAATGGATGTAAACAATTGTTTAGTTTAAAAAGTATTGTTAAGATCTCTTCATTCGCATTCCATATACGAAGCTAATTACTATTGTCTTTATGGCTGGTCCCTTTATAGATTGGGGCATCTAAAATAACCTAAGCCCGTTATTTGGGCTTAGGTTATATAAATACTTATAGGCTTCTTAAAAGAGATAACCGTTATTCAGGTCATTTCCGGATAAAACAGAACCTTTCCGTAAAATTCATCTTTGTTCGTGATTTTTGCAAAAATTTCCGGGCCTTCTTTAAGCGAAAGTCGATGAGATATTAACGGTTTGACATTCATTTTTCCTTTTTTCATATAATCGATGGTCGTGCTCCACTCCTTGCCTGGAAATGGAGCAGAAATCGCATTCCATGAGCCTAATACGGTTAATTCATTTCTTACAATTTTTTCAAAGTAAAATCGCTCAATGTTGACATCGCCGTAAGGGATTCCCATAAAAACAACTTGGCCTCTTCGTTTGGCTAACGCAAAAACTTGTGCCGATGTAATAGGAGAACCAGCTGACTCAATCGCTATATCTACACCTTTTCCATCCGTCCATTCCATCAACTGATCATAAGCTGGTTTTTCAAGTGAGTTCATCACGACATCTGCTCCTACTTCTTTAGCGATGTTTAATTTTTTTTGATCAATATCGATTGCATAGACTTTTCTAGCGCCAAATATTTTTGCCCATTGAACAGCTAGCAACCCAATGTTTCCACATCCCACCACGGCGATCTCTGCTTCAGGTATCATTGTTGTGCGATAAAGACTGTGGACAACGACAGCTGAAGGTTCAATAAAGACAGCCGTATCAAAATCAATCGTATCCGGTAAAGGAAGAACATTTTCCTTAGGAAGTTTTACATATTCTGCAAATGCCCCAGGATATCTCGACCCGATCACGGTCAATTTTTCACACTGTGATAATATTCCTTTTTTACAGCTGTCACACTTTCCGCAATAAAATGTAGGACATCCTGCTACACGATCCCCTATTTGAACATGATGGACATCAGAACCGATTTCCACTACTTCTCCACAGAACTCATGCCCCCATATCATTCCTTCAACGTAAGGGCCTAGTTTGGCATATCTTGACACATCAGAGCCGCATATCCCCGCTGCTTTTACTTTTATAATCACCTCGTTGCTTTTTTCAATAACCGGCTTTTCTGCTTCTTCGAATCTTAAATCTTTTTTTCCATAAAGCTTTAGTGCTTTCATGAAAGTGTACTTCCTTTCCGATCAGTCTCCATAACCTCCTGTAGTTTCCGTCGAGTGCTCTTATTTTTTGGATAAAACCTATATACTAGTGCCAAACCCAACACGATAGAGTTGATCAACAGCTGATGTTGAAAATAAAAATCGCTCATTGATCTGCCGTACTGCCCGAGTACAAAATCAAGAAATTTCTCAACCATATACGTTTATGTCGCCCGCCTTCCGTTTCCCCCGAATATCTACCAAAATCATTTTCTATTCTCGTACAAGTTGTAATCGATTCTTTTTTCATTATTCTACCGGCTTCAATATTACTTTAATGGACTCACCGTTCTTAATGACCTTATATGCTTCGTCCCATTGTGTTATATCAAATTGATGAGTCACAAGCGCTTTGGTATTGACGAGTTTTTCATTCATTAAAGCTAATGACGGTTCCCAATCACTTGGCTTTTGGCTTCTCGATCCAATGAATGTGAGTTCTTTTTGAATAATTTTTTCAGAATCAATAGGGATTTCCGGGTTTTTAAAAATACCGACCTGGACAAATTGTCCCTTCTTTTTCAACAAGTCCAGTCCCATATTCACAGCCGGAACAGCACCGGTACATTCCAAAACAATATCAGCACCATATCCATCCGTTAAACTTTGTACAAGAGCGTTGATATCTTCTTCTTGAATATTGACAGCATAATCAATCCCTAGTTCTTTTGCTTTTTCCAATCGAATTTTATCGTTGGATAAACCCGTGATGACAACGGTTGTTCCATAAGTTTTCGCTATTTGAGCAGTAAGCAAGCCAATCGGTCCAGGTCCTAACACAACGACAACATCGCCTTTTTTTATCGCCGATTTCGAAACAGCATGATGAGCACATGCAAGAGGTTCCGTCATCGCTGCAGATAAATAATCTACATGTTCAGGCAGTCTATGAACGCTCTCTTTTCTAGCAATCACATACTTAGTGAAACTTCCATTTTGTTGCGTTCCCAATCCTTTTCGACTGCTGCATAAATTGTAATCTCCTGATTGGCAGTACTTACATTTGCCGCAAATATAAAACGTCGTTTCGGATGTCACTCGATCTCCAGGTTGAAACTCCGTGACATTTTTGCCAACCTCAACTACTTCACCCGAAAATTCATGTCCTAAAATAACCGGTGCACTCACTTTATAATGCCCTTGAAACGTATGAATATCGGTACCACATATACCAGAATATTTCACCAATATTTTGACTTGATCTTTTCCTACTTGTGGTTCTTCTACTTCTGCCACTTCTAAGTTTCCGGGACCAAGTTTTGTTTTTAACAGCGCTTTCATTAAAATTCCTCCTTGCTCACGATCAATAAAGACAGATTAATGGATCCAGAAGAATAGCTTATAAATCAAGTAGTTAATTAAGTTTCCACCTTGGTCAATGCTAGATATTTTACTCGCTCCATGAGGCATATGGAATTTGGCATCGATAGCCATTTGCGTATGAAGAGTCGCTAGATCTGTCGCCATGTAAAGAGATAAAGCAATCAGAATCGTTCCTACAATCACCGAATGAATAATGTTCCCTCGAGAAGCGCCAACGATAAATGCAACAATAAATGGAATAGTTGCTAAATCCCCAAATGGGAGTACGTTGTTGCCTGGCAAAATAACAGCTAATACAACCGTGATCGGTACGAGAATCAACGCAGTTGAAATGACGGAGGGGTGGCCAATGGCAACAGCTGAATCCAGGCCAATATAAATATTTTTCGCTCCGAACTTCTTTTGAAGTAATTCTCGTGCCGATTCTGAAATAGGCATAAGTCCTTCCATTAAAATTTTCACCATTCTAGGCATGAGAACCATCACGGCTGACATTGATATGCCGATTTGAATCGTTTTACCAATTGAGTAGTCAGCCAATAATCCCAACACGATTCCAAGAATAAGTCCCATAAAAATCGGTTCACCGAATATTCCGAATCTTTTTTGTATCGTTTCAGGATCGGCGTGTAGATTTTTAACTCCCGGAATCTTTTGAATCAATTTCACCAACGGAATCCCAAGCACAGCATAAGAGATGGTACTTCCTGTAGCGACCGATATGCCCGGTAATCCAAAATAATCTTCTAGCATAGGTGCAGTCCAATCGGCGACTTTTAAACAAACAATTTGGAATAAAATCGCTGCTATTAAGCCTTGAATCATACTGCCTGTTAGAGTATAAACAATCGCTCCCGTAAACGCGTAATGCCAAAAGTTCCAAATATCTACGTTCATGGTTTTAGTTGTTTTCGTCACAAGCATCAATATATTCACTAACAGCCCAAGCGGTATAACAAACGCCGCAATCTTAGAAGCCCATGAGATCGAAGCGGCCGCCGGCCACCCGACATCAATTACATTTAACTGAATTCCAAATCTTTTCACCATCCCATGAGCCGCTGGACCAAGATTGTTAACGAGTAAATCTACTACCATAAAAATTCCTACAAAAGCTACACCGATTGTAAGACCCGCACGAAAAGCTTTTCCCGGTTTTTGTCCGAACAATAGACCCAATAAGAAGATGACGATAGGCAATATAACGGTAGCACCCAGGTCCAAAAATGCTTGTATAGCATCAAAAAATCCCTTCATTTCATTGCCCTCCCGATGTCAACTGGTTAGATTTCATGGGTTCAACATGAAATTTATATCCTTCATACTCTATTTTTTTAATTCCTCTAAAATTTCTTTTTTCGCCTCGTCTAATCCAATTCCGGTTAAAAACGCTCTTGCATTGATGACCGGGAACGGATATTCCTGCTGCACGATCGTTGTACTAATTAATAAATCCGCCGAATCAACATACGATCCTACTTCGGTAATTTTGATTTGGATAATATCGCAATCAATATGATTTTCTTTACAAATTTCTTCAAGCGCCTTATTAACGATCGTAGATGTGGCAATTCCCGCACCGCATGCAACCAATACTTGCTTTTTCTTTTTCATGTTTATTCCTCTCCTTTTTGTACTCGTAAATCATGAATTAATCGATTTTTAATATTGGTTTTATTTTCTTCTGATAATAAATAATTCAGTTCTTCTTCGTTTTGAAATATTTCCATTAATTTTTGAAGAAAGGTTACATGTGACCTTTTCTTATCGATCGCAAGCATAAACACTAATTTAACAGGAGTTTCGGCATTCTTCTCTCCCATGATGCCAAAATGAACTTCCTTTTTTAATATCGCTAGACTAATAGCTTTTTTATTTACATGTTCAGGATCTGTATGAGGGATCGCTACAGATACACTTTTCGTCGGTAAACCAGTCGCATAGTTTTTTTCCCTTTCGATGATCGCTTTTATAAAACTTTCTTTTACTAATCCTTTTTCCATTAAATTAGTCCCCATCATTTTCAATAATTCTTCTTTATCCGTAACCTCCAGATCCGTTAAAATTAATGATTCATCCAAATAAATTCCACACACTCATTCTCTCCTCCAGACTTTCTGAAAAACTATTTATTCGTCTACTGCATATTTCTCCATAATCGCTTGTATCTCTTGAACGGACTTTGCATGGATGATTTGTTCACGATCGCGGTCATTCCTTACTAGTTTCATTAACTGCATTAATGCTCGAAGGTGTTGGTCTTTGTCTAACGCAGCAATAATGATGATTAACTGGATAGTATAATCAGTGGCGAATGATACTCCTTTTCTTAATCGAAGCATACTCATAGACAGTTCATTGACTCCTTCCTCTGGAGCTGCATGAGGAATCGCGGTATTGGGACCAATGACAATATAAGGATCAGAGTGACAGCGTTGAATCATGGATTCGACATATTGATGAGTAATATGTTTGCTTTTTAATAATGGCTGAGAGGCCAGCCTGATAGCTTCCTCCCAAGAATGAACAGAATGACGAAATGTAATCGTGGAAGGAGTGATTAATTCATATAAATTGGGGTTTCTGTTATTCCACCCATAATCAAAGTAAGAATGGTCTTGACGGATATACTCCATTAACTGCTTAGACAAATTTTTTTTATCTTTAATAACGCAATATTTTTGGATGATTTCCATCATATCTTCTATATTTAATTCATTTGGCACATATCCGTACAATTCATGCATGACTTGCTTCCGCAGTCTTTTTTTCTCGTCATGTCCAAGAAAAGAATTCACATAGAAAAATTTCTTTTTCGTTTCTACAAAAACTGGTGAAAATACAATGTCATAGTCCATCGGATATTGTTGAAATTCTCGAATGGATAATGAATCCAAAAATATAAATTCCGGAAACAAGTTTCTTAAAGTACTAAACATATATCTGGAAACCGAAACCCCTTTTGGACAGACGACAACAGCTTTCATTCTTTTTCCAATATTTTCTCCTTGCCGTATCATCCATCCCCCTATCAACATCGTGAAATAAATGATTTCGTTTTCCGGAATATCACATCCGATTAGGTGAACTAGCGGTTGGATAGATTTTTTCACAAGATGATGGAGTTCTTTAAAATCCTTGTTCACAACTTCATGCATATTATTCGCTTCAGTTAAGCGATATTTAATACGGTAGTAAGCAGGCTTCATATGAAGAAGCAGCTTCTGAATCAACTGTTCCCGGTCTTTTAAAAAAATACATGTATTCTTTTCAAACAATACAAGCATCTCATCTAATGCCTGAACTAGATCAGGTATGATTTCTTGTGTTAACCCTTCTGACCAATATACATTCGTTGTGAGTAAATATAGCGTGATAAAAAGACGTTCCTCTTCCGGCACATCTTTAAAATCATGAAGAATTTCCTCCGTCGCCAAATATTCCTTTGTATCCGAAATTTCTTCATAGTGGATATAAAAGGAATCGATTTGATTCCCTTGCTTAATTCTTTTTAATATAAGCAACAAAATATAGGGCATTAATATAACTTTTTCATCCGTAAATTTTAAATTTAACCGTTTTTCCACTCTTTCTATTTTCTTTTGGAATTCAGCTATTTCTTCATCCGTTATACAAGCCATTCTCTTTATTCTTTCTTTACCTTCATCCATTTTTATAACTTTATCAATCGTCGATACCAGCAATTTACGAATGTTGAGCTCTTTTCCTTCGATTAAATACCCAAATTTTCGTGAATAACGAAACTCAAGACCGTATTCAGAAACAATATTCTTAGCCCGTTTCAAGTCATCCAAGGCCGTATTCTTGCTTACCTTTAATTCACTCGTAAAATGAATTAATGATAACAATTCATCGCAACATAACAGCATTAATAAAATGATGTTCACACGTTCTATTTTTGATAACTCATTTACATTGCCACATTCCCATTCTTCATCTAGACGAAACTTAGATTTTAAGCCTTTATCTACAAGAAAATAGCCTTTATTTGTTCTATCAATTTCGGGAAGATTCCGACTTTTAAGCCAACCATTAATTTTTTCAATGCTATATCTAATCTGTCTTCGACTTAATTGATATTTTTTCTCTAATTCCTTGCTGCTAATATTCGGGTTTGTCATCACCTCTTTTAGGAGATATCTACTTCTCCCGTCAAGTTGCATTGTATACCTCCTTTCTTTTCACACACATTGTAGCACCAGCAAACATAAATATGGATGCGCTTTCATTCCTTTTTTTGAATATATGCAATACAAAATTGTGATTTACCTTTGGATTGAAGTTTTAGTCGTTTTTGTTTTTGCGAAAGAATCAATATGAATATGAGCTCACTTCAAATGCAAGCCACTTAATCAGCGTGAAACTTCCTCTCTAATGTAAGAAAGGCAGAGGCAGCGAAGTCTGATTTCGCTGCCATCTGCCCATGAAATTAAAAGGTGTGTTTAATACCTGAGAATATAACAGGATGTTGTAGTTCAACTATTACAAGTTGTGTAGCTTTTGGTCAAAAGCACTCATTGAGGCGGAATAAATATAGAACAGAGCTGTTCCAAAATCATCTCAGGCGTATAACCACGCACCTCTCTTTGAAACAAATAGGAATCGCTGCTTAAAGCCGCCAGCAACGTATCCGCTCTAAAAACATTATGAAGATGGGTCTGATCAGTTTCAGACATCTCGTCCAATAGTTCGACGATTAGTTGATGCAATTGGTCATATAGAGGACTTCGAGTTCGGTATCTAAGTCGATTGGTTGGTGCGGAGTCCTCGACTCCTTTAAGCAACTGTGCCTTTTTCTCACGAAAACGGATAAATAAGCTGAGGATCCCTTTCAATCGTTTACTTGGCGGCTCTGTCCGGTTCTGATTCAAGTACGCTTCCATATCTTCAAAAAGCAGGGAAATGTTGTCCTTGATTAAATCCAAACATAATTCACCTTTGTTTCTATAACGACGATAGAGCGTTCCCGAACCGACCTGTGCTTCTGTGGCAATTTGATTCATACTGACTTGTTCAACCCCATATTGCTCAAATAGCCTACGAGCCGCATTTAATATACGCTGACGATTCTCGGCAGCATCACGACGTTCAGAACGAGTGTGGTTTGCATCCGCATCATCCACTATACCATCACTCCCTAGAATATAATACTAATCGCTCTTGACAAGCGGAGAACTCTCCGATTAATATTAAGTGGAGAATTCTCCGTTTAATATTAACATAATGAATAGGAGTGTACAATATATGCAGAATCATCACAATAAAACTGCTCTGTTGGTCATGGATGTGCAAAACGGCATCGTATCGCATTTCGCCGAAAATGAGAAAGTGCTGCTCCCGTTCCAAAAAGCCGTGGAAGCTGCACGACAGCACAACATCCCAGTTATTTTTGTGCGAGTCGCATTTCGCGAAGGCTATCCCGAGATCAGCCCACGGAATAAGTCGTTCTCAGCCATTGCTGGACTTGGTGGCATGACCGTCTCAGACGCATCAACGCAAATTCATGAATCGGTGCAGCCCCGACCAGACGAGCCCGTTGTGACAAAGCTTCGCGTTAGCGCGTTTGCCGGCAGCGACCTTGAAGTCATACTACGATCCCGCCAAATCGACACGCTGATTCTCAGCGGTATTGCCACAAGTGGAGTCGTTCTATCGACATTGCGGGAAGCAGCGGATAAAGACTTTGCGCTTACGGTGCTTTCAGATGCATGTCTTGATCATGATCCTGAAGTTCACCGTGTTCTCATGGAGAAAGTGTTCCCTCGTCAGGCAGAGGTGCTGACTGTCGACGATTGGATTGGTACCTTGGATTAAAAATATAGCACCCGCGTCCGCGGGCCCTGACGAAAAAATACAAGCATGGTTCAATGATCATTATTCATGATTGATTCGCTAGCAATGAAAAAGAGCAAGTATAGCAAAAGGAAGGCTTATATTCATGCCGATTTGGAAAAGGAATTTAATCGTTTGTTGGTTTGGAATGTTTGTAACCAGTATAGGGATGAGTCAAATTGCCCCTGTTTTACCTCTCTACATAAAAAATCTCGGAGTTCATAATACAACTCTAATCGATCAATTTTCAGGGGTTGCTTTTGGTGTTACCTATATCATTTCATCTGTTTTCTCACCTATTTGGGGCCATGCTGCTGACAAATTCGGACGAAAACCCATGCTTTTGCGAGCAAGCCTTGGTATGGCGGTAGTTGTATTCTGCATGGGTTTTGCGCAGAATGTATATGAACTGATTGGATTAAGAGTGTTGCAGGGCATTATCACAGGTTATAGTACTGCCTGTACGACTTTGATCGCTACTCAAACAGATAAAGAGCACGCAGGATGGGCTTTGGGTACCCTTGCAACAGCAAGTATAGCAGGTTCTTTGCTTGGACCAACGATTGGTGGCTTTATTGAGGATCACTTCGGCATGCGAAATGTATTTTTTATAACAGGTGCACTGCTGTTGATTGCCTTTATGACATCTGCTTTATTTGTAAAGGAATCTTTTACTCGTGCAAATAAAAAGACGCTAAGTACAAAGGAAATATGGAATACTATTCCTAAAAAAAGCCTGACTATTATCATGCTTGTGACTTTTTTTGTCATATATCTAGCATTATATTCTGTTGAACCAATCATAACCGTGTATGTCACCCAGTTATCCCAAAATACCAGCCACGTTGCTCTGTTAGCCGGAATCACTTTCTCGGCTTCAGGTCTGGCAAATATCATTGCCGCTCCAAGACTAGGGAAAATTTCTGACCAAATAGGAGCTCAGAAAGTGATATTAGTTGCACTTGTAATGTCAGGACTGCTTTTTATACCACAAGACTTTGTCAAAAACCCTTGGCAGTTCATGGCGCTTCGCTTTTTATTAGGATTAGCAACGGCAGGGTTGGTTCCTTCTGTTAATGCCCTTGTTAAGAAAATAACACCAGATTCTCTTACAGGCAGAATTTTTGGTTTTAGCATGTCAGCAGGGTATTTAGGCGTATTTGGCGGTTCGATATTGGGCGGGCAAGTGGCAGCCTATTTGGGTATCAGATATGTCTTTCTTATTACAGGTGCATTGTTATTGGTCAACGCATTATGGGTTTATTTTAAAGTGTATAACAAGAAGCTTAGTTTAACAGAATAAGTTCACGATATGATAGATTATACGTTCATCGATCCACACTTTATACACGGCCTGAAACTCATTTTTGATTTTTAGGCAGATGGCGGCAAAATCGACCATTGCTGCCTCTGCTCCCTATAATTAGGGGGGCAGCTTTTAAATTTACCATAAAAGACCACCAGCTAAATGGGTGGTCCTCTGTTTCTCCTTATGGCTGATCTTTATTCCTAAAAGTGATTAAAAGGCAATCATTCTACACTACTTCAATTCAGTATATTTCTTTTTTGATCCAAAAGATTTTTCAATGGGATATTTTTGTTCGTTTTTCTTTATTTTTTCTTCAATGGCTTCCTCTAAATCAATTTCTAATTCATGCGAAAGCAACAGTGCATAAATGACTACATCGGCTATTTCGTCTTTGATGTTTTCAAAGTTCACTTCTACGGCTTCCTCGCTGCTTTTCCATTGAAAATTCTCCAGCAACTCCCCCGCTTCTAAACTCAATGAAATCGCTAAATCCTTTGGATTATGAAACTGACTCCAATTCCGAGCATCGCGAAATTCAATAATTTTTTGCTGTAAATGTTTCAATACCGTCACCTCTAAATAATGAAATGATTTCATTACGAATTGTATCAAAAGACTAGACAGCTCTGTTGCCTTACCAACTCCAACGTTTCATCGGTATCATCTTGACACACTTTGAGCACCAACGATCTGTTGATGTGATGTGCCGTGTTATAATCACTATACCTTATGGTTTTATCCCTTTACGGAAGGAGATCTACTTTTGAATATCATGAAAGAACTATTTTCTGTCAAAGAAGTCGATGATTTTGTTGACCGTCACGAGTTAGCGTTTTTATATATATCCAGAGATCATTGTAGTGTGTGCCATGATTTATTGCCAAAAATTCAAAATGTCATGGCTGATTTCCCCAATATTCAACTGGCTCTTGTCAATGCCGATCACGTTCCGGAAGTTGCAGGGCGTTTTACCATTTTCACCGCCCCCGTTTTGTTGTTATTTGTAGATGGGAAAGAAGTACTTCGGGAAGTGCGATTTGTTCATGTAGAGCCGTTTCGGGAAAAAGTGAAAAAAATTTATTGGTTAACACAAAAAAGAGGGTGACTCATAAAGGCATTCTCAAGTCATCCTCTTTTTCGACTATGAAAATTACTTTTATTAGATATTTATTTTATAAAGAGATATCTAGCGTTGTCTGATATGGCCGGAATTAGAAGTCATTAAACCGCCATTAAAAATTGTGTCTCTTCACATATATTTTAACTATCAACTTAATGCCCGAAGCATAAAATCCTCAACATCTTTTTCAGGACCGATGAATTCAATATTTGTACCGATTGCTTCAAAATGTTTGCGGGCAAATTCAATTTTTGCTCTTTCTTTTGGACGTAAGAATTCCTCGATTTCCGTTCCTTTCGTTTCGAGAACGAAGTATAGTTTTTCTTCACCATCTTTGTCCACGACAAGGGCCCAGTCAGGATTGTAAGAGCCTATAGGAGTGTCGATTTTAAACCAGCTTGGCAGCTTAACATATACTTTGACGTTTTCATCGTTTTCAAAACGCTGAGCGAAACTCGCTTCAATATCCGAATCATAAACGATATGGTCATAAGGTGACTTTTCGCTTTGTATGGCATTATCATTTAGGTACGCAATCAGTTCTTCGCTTTGGAACAGCTCCACCGCATAATACGAATTCTCCCCAATTTTGTAATATTTTACACCGTCCTTTAAAAGCAGCTTCATTTCACGTTGAATAATATTTGTCACTGCCTCAATAAACTTTTGAGGATTGTTTTTAAAATCTTCTAATCGCTTGCAGTTAACCAAAATTCTAACAATCGTTTTTCTTGTTAAGTTCGTACGATTTTGTAATTCTGTAATAACATCTGGCAATGTATGATGAGCGGTGACGTAGTCTTCTATTCGTTTACTCACTGTTTGTCCTTGAATTCCTTCTACTTTGTCCATGGTCACTTTTTCTTTTTGACTTAAAATACGAACCTTGTCAATACGCGGCATTTTTTGAATACTTTCAACGCTTTTCTTAATCAATTGTTCGCTATCGATTTTCACTGAATAAACCGTTTTGTATTTAATTTTATCCCATAACTCAAGGAACTCTTTACTATCTAATATCGCTTTATTCAACTGTACTTTTTTCTTTTTACTTCCGTCTTTTATTGGCAATTGTTTTAAATAATGGTTAATTTCTTTATAAATGGATGACTGCCAAGGTTGAAATTCATCGCTTAGTTTTAAATTATAGTTTTCAAGATCTTCTTTTAATTGCTGAGTTGCCTTACCATGATCATCAATGTAATTCTTTTGTTTCAATTCTTCATATAGTTTCGTTGATAAATCATACCCCATCTGTACAGGTTCTTCAGTATTTTCATCAATATAGACTAATTTAGAAAAGACATGTTTTTCGAATTTACCAAATGTGACTCCTGTCTCTTCTTCCATCTCTTTTTGTAAATTGGCTACAAACTCTTCGTACGATTCATTGGCCATAACTGTTAACGTATTGACGTTATAATCTTGAACACGTTCACCGTTTTGATCAACCGCTAAGCGCAAGCCGCGTCCAATCTCTTGTCGTCTTGACACATACGTTCCTGACGAATCTTTTAACGTACAAATTTGAAACACATTCGGATTATCCCAGCCCTCGCGAAGTGCAGAGTGTGAAAAAATAAATCTTAAAGGCTCGTCCAAACTTAACAAGCGCTCTTTATCTTTCATAATCAAATTATAAACATCGCTATCGGCTTTCGTGTTTCCCTTTGTATCTTTTAATTTTCCTTTTTTATCTTGGGCAAAATACCCGTTATGTACTTTTTCTACGTCCATATTGACATCGATATCATTAAATAATGTATGATATTTTGGCTTTTGAATTAATTTATTGTACTCTTCTTCAAACATAATGGCATATTTTCCTTTTATGGGATTGCCATCTTTGTCATAATCCCGATAGTTTGCCACTTTGTCAATGAAGAAAAGACTTAATACTTTTATTCCACGTGGTTTAAGGCGTAATTCTTTATCTAAATGTTCTTCAATCGTTTTGCGTATTTGATATCGTTTCATTTCATCATCGTCAATATCGCCAATGACATCGCCTATACGCAAATGATGACCGTTTACTTCAATGGATTCATTTCCTTGCGTCCAATCAATTTGTTCAACAATATAACCACGGTATAATTCACGTTCCCCCGAAATATCGTATAAGTCATCTCCATATTTGACCGTTTTAGTTTTCCGCTTCACTTTTCCACGTGATTCAACATCAATCTCAATTTTTGCTTTTCCTTCTTTTACTTCGAGTAATTTAATATAAGGTAAATTATAGGACGGTTCTGAACGGATAGACATTACTTCTATTTTCTTCACAAGTTTTTGATTATACGCATCAACCGCATCAAGACGGTAGACCATATTATATTTGTCAACATGGGTAGCAGAATAACGCAACGTACATAACGGATTCAACGACTTTATCGCCATTTTCGACTTTGGCGTCGTATCGACACTTTGCGGTTCATCAATGATAACAATCGGATTTGTTTGTTGAATAAATTCAATCGGTTTATAACCGTTTAAACGATCGTTGGTTCGGTGAATAACATTCGCTTTATCCTCTTTTTCTGGGTCTTCAAAACTCTTGCGAAACGCATCGATATTAATAATCATCACTTGAATGGTTGTCGCAGTAGCAAAGTTTCGAACTTGATCTAGCTTTTGTGAATCATAAATAAAATACTCTAATGGAGTATGATCATACAATTCGTTAAAATGCTCTTTTGTAATTTGCAGTGATTTATATGCCCCTTCCCGAATCGCCACAGAAGGCACAACAATGACAAACTTTGTAAAACCATAATGTTTATTTAATTCGTAAATCGTCCGTAAATACACATATGTTTTTCCTGTCCCTGTCTCCATTTCGACCGTAAAATTCATTCCATCGAGGGTCTCACTTCGCGGTAAGCCGTTTTTCATTTGGATTTCTTGCACATTTTTTAAGATTTCATAAGACGTTAGATCCAAACGATTTCCTATGCCTAATGCTGTTTGAATCATACCCGCTTGTTCTTGGGTTCCATAATAAACGGTAAAATTGGACTGTTTCATCTTTTGTCCATTAAATATTTGCACAACGGAATCAATGGCTTGTTTTTGATAGTCTAAGTCAGAAATAAACTTTAATTTCATGTCTTATACACTCCTAACATCTGTGATTCCGTTCTTTTTCAAAGTTTGAATGGCGTTTGTTTTTACTGAATCGTTGATGAAACCAGATTCTTTGAATATGACTTTTGGCTGCATATGCTCTGACTGATATTTCATCATCTCATTCACTATATCTAAATCAATTTCATTTTCCAGGCATAATAAAACAGAACCAAAGCCGACGTTGTAAATAGTTTTACCATTATAGTCGATCTCTTCAATTGGCGTAGTGAGCGGCAAGCCGATTTTTAGCAGAATTTCATACAACAAATCTTCTTTTGTACGGTCTTCTTTAATGTTTTCTTGCAAGTCAAAAAGGGTTTTCTCCAATTTTTCAAAATCAGGATCCCACGTTTTGACGTTAGAAGAATCAAGCTTAAACACTTTAAAACCAATATCTAAATCCGTTTTTCCTGTTTCTTGAACGATTTTTTCTCCAGCGCGACGAATGCGTTCTTTCCCGATTTCACAAATATTTTTATATCCCGCTTTATACGCCTCTGATTTTTCGTCAGTTAACTCAGGCAATTGCACCATGATAAATTTGCGATTACCTCCGTCTTCTGCATTTAGCTGCAAAACAGCATGGGCGGTGGTCGCCGAGCCAGAGAAGAAGTCTAATACTATATCATTATCTCTTGTAGATAACTCTAATATTCTTCTTATCAATTTTACTGGTTTAGGATAATCCATTACCGACTGATTATCAAATAATTCTTTTAATTCCTTTTTAGCATCTTGTGAATGTGATACTTCTTGATATGTCCATACAGTCAATGGAGTAATAGTAGATTTTACCTCACTTAAAAATCGTTTTAAACGTGGGACATTGTTACCGTCTTTACCGAACCAAATTCGATTATCTTTACGATATTCTTCAAATCTTTCCTTTGTTAAGACCCAACAACGCCCCTCTGGAGGTAAAACTCTTCTTCCGCTTGGTGTAACTATTTCATATACTTTCTCTTCAACAACTGGACCTACCGATAAATCTCCTGACATCCAAGGTCCTCTAGGATCATTATCAGGATTAGAATACCTTCCATCAGCATCTTCACTCCTTGATAGACCATAGAGTAATAAACTATCAATTTTTTTCGCGTAACATAGAATAAAATCATGGTTACGAGAAGCAAACTTATTCATATTAACAGGTGCAAAAGCTCTTTGCCAAATAAAAGTTGTTACAAAATTGGTTTCACCAAACACTTCATCACAGAGTTTTCTCAAATTTGGAACTTCAGTATCATCTATTGATATAAATATTGCGCCATCTTCTCTTAGTAGATTTCTTGCCAGTTTTAACCTTGGATACATCATATTTAACCAGTCAGTATGATATCGTCCATTAGTTTCCGTATTTGCTTTCATTGTTTGTTCAGTCAGTTCTTTATAGTTCTTAATATTATCCCGGAAATCGTCTTTATACACAAAGTCTTTCCCCGTATTATACGGTGGGTCGATATAAATCATCTTAATCTTGCCAAAGTATGATTTTTGCAACAGCTTTAGTACTTCGAGGTTGTCTCCTTCAATATAAAGGTTTTCCGTTGTATCCCAGTTTTTGCTGGATGCTTTATCCGGTCTAAGGGTTCCAGTGGATGGCGTTTGAGCCATTTTCATTGCTTTGGTTTTACCATGCCATGTAAATTCATATCGTTCGTTCCGTTTTTCGATTTCTTCTCCAAGCACTAGTTTTAACTTTTCAAAGTCAATTTTTCCTTCTGTGACGACTTCCGGGAATAATTGCTTTAACGCTTCAATATTTGTTTTCACTAAATCGAGCGATTTTCCGTCTAGTTTTTCCATGATGGTTCTCCTTTCATTGCAATTGTTGTTTCAACTGTTCCATTTGTTTTGTTAGCTGTTGAATTTTAATATTCATCTCTACTTTTCGATTAAACTGCGTTTCTTTTTTCATTTTATTTTTCCATTTCGTTATTTCCGCTTCGAATTGTTGGATTTGCTGAATAAGCTGCTGTACTTCTTCGTTTTCTGCAACGTAAAACGCTCCGACAACCTTTGTATGTTGAAACGCTTGTACCGCTAAATGAATATCTTTATAAAACTGAAAAAAATGAGAAAATGATAGGTTTGTAATATGAATCGTTTTTATAAACTGATGGACCGTTTCGTCATCGTTGTCCAATTGAAACCAAGGAGTGTAATACGATTCTTCCAGTACAACCTGCGACATATCTACTTTATTTAATCGTTTTAAGCATGTGCCGATTTGAAAGTTTCCTTGCTTTTCAAAGACAATCACCACAGGGTTCGGAAGCGCCCCTTGGATGATTTCACCGATGACCGGCAGATGATTGTCTTTCGCTTCCTCCCTCAGTTGAATCGTAATAAACATAACCCCTTCATAATGGTA
Organism: Bacillus sp. FSL W8-0223; assembly: GCF_038006805.1. Classification (NCBI taxonomy): domain Bacteria; kingdom Bacillati; phylum Bacillota; class Bacilli; order Caryophanales; family Bacillaceae; genus Bacillus; species Bacillus sp. FSL W8-0223. Next base: position 256,465 of record NZ_JBBOVX010000001.1, on the reverse strand, counting down.
TTCTTCGTTGATAAATGGCTGGATATTGATTGTGCTCGGGGTTAATAAATAACTTAATTCCATTCGTTCAATATATTTTGTAATGTAGTCTTTTTCTTTCTTGTTTAAATCAGCGAAATCATAGAACATCTTTTTATCTAATTTTTTTTTGAGCGGACGAACTTTATTGTCCAGCCCAATCATACGGTAAAACGTTAATCCAGCCATCGTTCTCACCCTTTTATAATGAGATAAGAAATGATTTCAAAATCCTGCAGGCTTGTATTCGCATTTGTGACGAGACTGTCTAAATTCCCTAGACTAAAGATGTTAAGCGTCAATTGTTGGTCGATCTTCCCGACAATATCTTCCACTGCTTTTTCCAACATCATTTTGTACTGTCCCATCTCTTTGCCGTTCTTTGTTTCTTCATAAAACGCTGCATATAATTGTGCTTCGACTTCCTTTTGCCCATTACATAGCGAACGATAGATATCGAGAATTTTCTTGATATGGACATGGTTATATAACACTTCGCCGTCTTCTTTCACATAAATCAAATAATATGGATGAAGTGCGTTTTGTTCGCTAGAAGCTGTAAAGTTATTGATTTGTTTCAAGCAGAAAATAACTCCCGGCTTAATTTCTTCTCGTAGTTTTTCATTTTTATTCGTTGTAATACTAAATAAACCTAGCGGAGCCTTCTCGATTACATCTTTGTTTTTCTTCATGAAATTTAATAAATCCATTCGGAAATCATCCATCGTGAAATCCGTTAATGAAATATTCCCAGAAATATCTTCTAAATCAATGACTTCATTTTGTAATTTTTCGAGTTGTTTCCGGCGATACTCTAAATCTTTCATTTCGTTGCTGTTGTCGGCGATAACGTTTTCTTCCCCGGTGGAAGAGATATCAAGAATGGTCATTCGGTCTTTGACCCTGCCGACTAGATTAATATATTCGTCTAACTCCATCGACGGCCAAAAGTTCACTAACTGAATACGTTCATTTTTACTTCCAAGTCGGTCAATACGTCCAAATCGTTGAATAATGCGCACGGGATTCCAATGAATGTCATAGTTGACGAGATAATCACAATCTTGCAAGTTTTGCCCTTCAGAAATACAGTCGGTTGCAATGAGAATATCAATCTCTTCCATCATATTCGGCATGACTTTTGCTCTCTCTTTAGAAATGGGTGAAAAGTTCGTTAACACACTATTGAAATCCACTTTTTTGAACTTCAATGTTGTCTTTGGATGATCAGAACCTGTAACAACGGCAGAGTGCAGCCCGAAATTATGGAAAATCCACTTATGTAAGTTCTCATATAAATATTTTGCCGTATCAGCAAATGCTGTAAAAATTAATAGTTTCTTATTTTGGCCGTTAATTGGATTTTCAATTTTCGATTGAATAATTTCTTTGAGAGCCAATAATTTTTGATCACGATCAGGAGTGATTCGCATAGCACGTTGTAACATCTTTACTAAAATGTCTCGATCATACAACAAATCTTCTTTCCAACGAATTAAATCAATATCTTGAAGCAAGATTTTTACTTTTGATCCAATTAAAGCATCTTCAAGTTCAGGATCGTCCATATCAATATCATCTTCGTTTTCAATGGGTTCAAAGGATGAATGATAATTTTCGATTTTACGGATATGTAAATCAATATTCTTGATAATGCTTTCTAATGTTAACGAAAAAGAATGAATACTGCTCTCGAGCCGTTTCAGCAAATTCGTTTTCATTAAGTAAACGAGATTGTTTTCCCGGTCGGTTTGTTTCAAAACACGCCCGTTTGACACTTTTGTATCGTATTTCTCATAATAAAACGATTTTCTATGTGGTAAAATATATTTCATCGGTGAATAGATAGCAAAATGCAACCGTAAAATATCATTATTGATCACTGAAAGAGGAGGAAATTCATTTTTAACGTCGATCGTCTTTTTAATATTCATTGGCTTTAATCGCTGTGGAAATTTTCCAATGTCTTTTATGTTATAGTACTTTTCAATGTGACGACGAGAACGAGCAATAGTCAGCGAATCAAGCAATGCAAAATAATCCCAGCTTAACATATCTAACAGTCTCTCTGTAGTGCGCTCATTTTCCGGAAGATTGCTCCATTTGTTGAATTGTGATTGCGCACGTCGAATCGTTTGGCTAATGAGTTTAATATTGGCTGTCTCTGCTAATGCTTTGTCATTACCTTCTGTAATAAAGGCAATTTGATTTTTTAAATCATCAAGCTTATTGTTGACTGGAGTGGCAGAGAGCATAAGAACTTTAGTCTTAACACCGGATTTTATAATATCATTCATTAACCGAGTATAGCGAGTAATGTGGCTCTTGCGTGGGTCATTATTGCGAAAATTATGTGATTCGTCAATGACCACCAAATCGTAATTTCCCCAATTTACATGTTCTAAATTAATTGCACCACTGTATCCACGCTCTCGCGATAAGTCTGTATGGTTTAAAAGATCATAAGAAAAGCGGTCATCTATCAGGATATTTCTTTTATCATTTAAACGGTAAACTTCCCAATTTTCCCTTAACTTTTTTGGAGCCAACACGAGAACACGATGATTTCGTAATTCATAATATTTAATGATGGCTAACGCTTCAAACGTTTTCCCAAGACCAACGCTATCAGCAATGATGCAACCTCCGTACGTTTCAATTTTATTAATGGCACCAATTACGCCATCACGCTGAAAGTCGTATAGTTTATTCCAAATTACTGTATTTTCAAATCCAGTTTTTGTTTGCAATACCTCATAATTTTTTGTATCCTGTAAAAAATCTTTAAAAAGATTGTAGAGAGTGACAAAGTAAATAAACTCGGGCGAATTTTCTTTATATAACACTTTTAAACGCCGTAGTATTTGTTCTTTCACATCTTGTAAAACATATTCATTTTGCCAAATGTCATCAAAATTACGAATTAATTGCTTATTTGTTTCTAAGTCGTCAACAATATTGTTAATGTACATGCTTGAGGAGTTGCTATATCCTAATCCCGGACTTGAAAAGGGCGCTCCACCAACTAGCCCAATTTGGGTACCATCTTTATTTTTAACATGATAAAATCCCCCTTGAATGCGCTTTGTTGTAACGGATTTGATTTGTGCTTTTCTCTTTAACCATTTTGCAAACTGTTTAGCTATATATGCCTGATTTAGTTCAATTTTATATTTTCTCTCTTCTTCGACGCCGTATAAGAATGCTTCATTTTTTTCAATTTGTTCTTTTAAAATATTTTCTCCTTCAATAAAAGCAGGCTCTGTAAAAATAAAGCGAAATTCATCTAATAGTGAAAGTTCTTTTTTTAATTCGACAAATGCGTATAAAGTTAAGTGAGCAGCTGCTATCGATAGTTTACTGCCCTTTGTAATACAATCTTTTAAAACATCTCCTACAAGACCACTTTGTTTATTATCAATAATTCTTGCCATTTTTATTAACTCCTTTATTTGAACACTCCGCTCCAACATACCAACTTGTAATAATCGTTCGATTGTATAGAATAATTATATTGTACTAAAATAATAACCAACAAATTGTCGAATAATGTCGAAAATGTACAAGAGTTATAAAAAACTTTCTAAAATTCTCCACTGTAATGAAATCTTTTTACTAGTCTTGATGACATAAGAATTAACTCTAGCTCCATATAGTTACCTCACAAAAAAACAAAAGCCTCGACTCTTTTTTCGATCTGGAGTTTATTCTGATGTTTATAGGAAATTAGTTCGATCAAAGATAACGGATATTCCAAGTTCCTAATCTCCTACTTTTTTATACTAGCAAGCATTAATCATAGAGAAGAATAGAAATAATATTAAGGTTTCATATTATATTGAAGTAAATGGGACACCTCGTCCGTTACAAAAATTGATCAAAAACATCAGTAGGTTGGGAAAAGACTTATTGTTGATACCAAAAGAACAAGATTCTGTTTTTTCTTCAAATTCAGATCATATATACATATGAACACCGTCGATACGTTCATCTTGTTTGCCGTGTTATAATCACTATACCTTATGGTTTTATCCCTTTACGGAAGGAGATCTACTTTTGAATATCATGAAAGAACTATTTTCTGTCAAAGAAGTCGATGATTTTGTTGACCGTCACGAGTTAGCGTTTTTATATATATCCAGAGATCATTGTAGTGTGTGCCATGATTTATTGCCAAAAATTCAAAATGTCATGGCTGATTTCCCTGATATTCAACTGGCTCTTGTCAATGCCGATCACGTTCCGGAAGTTGCAGGGCGTTTTACCATTTTCACCGCCCCCGTTTTGTTGTTATTTGTAGATGGGAAAGAAGTACTTCGGGAAGTGCGATTTGTTCATGTAGAGCCGTTTCGGGAAAAAGTGAACAAAATTTATCGTTTAATACAAGAATTGGCAGCCATCTTGAAGTGGCTGCCTTTTATTTTAATGAAGGCGCCAATGGTATCGTTGAGATAGATGGTAATTCCCTAATGAATAATGAAAAGGAATCTTCATTCCTTTTTGCCTATCGTTTTGTCTGATCCGGTTCACAGGAAAAATGAACGTATATTTTATTTACAACGTAACATTGTTATGTTACACTATTTCGTGTGAAGGAGGTGCCAAGCGGTGGAACAAGAGTTGATTTCTAAAAAAGAGTTGCTCGAATTAACAGGAATTTCTTACGGACAGCTGTATCGTTGGAAACGAAAAAAGTTAATTCCCGAAGAATGGTTCATTCGAAAATCGACTTTTACCGGACAAGAAACGTTTTTTCCGAAAGAAAAAATATTAACAAGAATAGAAAACATTAAAAATATGAAAGACGATTTATCATTGGATGAATTGGCGAGTATGTTTTCTCCTAACCCCGCAGACATCACACTCAAAAAAGACGAACTTCTTAATCGAAACATTATTTCGTTAATGACATTGCGTTTTTATAAAGAACAAAAAGGAGAACATGAAACATTTTCATTTGTTCAACTGTTTCAACTCTATGCGCTGGAAAAGCTTCTCCAATCCGGAGATATCAGTTTGGAAGAGGGTAAAACCATCTTAAATGTATTAGATGCCTATTACCCAAAATTTCAAGGTCGTAGTTTTGAATTGATTTTGATACGCAAAATGGGAATATCCACCTGTATGTTAGTGGCGAGCGGAAACGACGTGTATTTTGAAGAGGATGTAAAAGTAGTGGCCCGTCTTCATTTATCAAGCTGCATGGAGGAATTAAAAATGAAAATACTGGAGGGATAACGGGTGGAAAGACAGGATTTAGTGATCGCAGGTTTCGGAAATGCTTCTGGCGGAAATTACAACCTAGTAAAAATTTCCGGAAATGGTGAATTGCAAGGCGATCTTGATTGTATCGAATTGAACATTCAAGGAAATGCCAAAATTTATGGCAATGTGAAATCAGAAACAACCTATGTTGCCGGGACAGCGAATATGCACGGAGCGCTGCACTCAGAGAAGATAAAAATCCAGGGCAAAGCTAGCATTGTCGGAGATGTGGAGTGCAAAGAAGTTCGTTTTAACGGAAGCGGAAAAGTGAAAGGAAATGTACAGGCGGAAGAGTTGCGTATTCACGGCGGAGCGACGATCTCAGGTGATTGTGCATCAGAAGTATTTGAAACAAACGGGAGTTTCCGTGTCGGTGGATTATTAAATGCAGGAAAAATTCAAATTCAGTTGTTTGGAAATTGTCAGGCAAAAGAAATTGGCGGCGAGAACATTGAAGTGAAAAAACAAAGAAGGATATTTTTTAAAAAGTGGTTCTTCAATGCCGTATTAAACGCTGAAAGCATTGAAGGAGACGAAATTTATTTGGAGAATACAAAAGCAAAAGTAGTGAGAGGAAACCGAGTGATACTTGGTCCCGGCTGCGACATAGAATTTGTGGAATATAAAAATCATTTTCAATGCGATAAAAGATCAAAGTAAAAACCAGCAAAAAATTATAGAGGAGGGAGACTGAGGGTGGAAAATGATGTGCTGCGTCATTTAACGGTGAACGGTACTGGTATTACTTCTGGAGGAACTTTCAACAAAGTAAAAATTCGCGGAGAAGGCACCATTAATGGAGACTTGCATTGCGTTCAATGGAAAGTGTTTGGAACTGCCGACGCAAACGGGCTCGTCAAGGCAAAAACGATTGACATTTTCGGTCAGGCAAATATGAAGGGAAATGTAGAGGCAGAGTCCATCAAGATTTTTGGAGAAGCCGATATACAAGGTCATGCCACGATGAAAGATTTAAACCTTCGCGGAGCCGTTCATATAAAAGAACGTTTAGTCGGAGGACATATTCATGGTTATGGCGAATTGAAGATTGAAAACGATTGTGAAGCGGATTCTATTTCCTTAAAAGGAGCCGTTGCCATTGGCAGAACGTTAAATGCAGAAAAAGTATCTCTCTATCTTCATTTTGAGGATAGCCGCATTGCGGAAATTGGCGGAGAAGTCATTCGCGTCACCAAAAGCAAAGCATTTAATGTCATCAATTTTCTAAAACGATTTAGACAGGATTCCGCCAAGCTCGTTGCAGAAAGTATTGAAGGAGATGACATTTATTTAGAATATACGAAAGCAAAAGTTGTCAGAGGAAAAGAAGTGACAATTGGTCCAGGTTGTGAGATTGATCTGGTAGAATATCAAACCAGCTTTCAACAAGATGAAAAAGCGATTGTAATAGATAGTAAAAAAGTATAGAATCGAATCGTTCCATTTAAGGGGAGGTGGCTTTCGGTGAAAAAGAAAGAAACGAACATAGCGTGGGTTGTGGCAGGTTTATTATTAGGAATTTTCGTTGCGGCAATCGATAACACCATTGTGGCAACGGCTATGGCGACCATTGTAGCGGATCTTGGAGGACTGGACAAATTTGTTTGGGTAACATCCGCTTATATGGTGGCCGAGATGGCTGGGATGCCGATTTTTGGAAAACTTTCGGATATGTATGGTCGAAAACGGTTTTTCATTTTTGGGCTAATCGTGTTTTTAACTGGTTCGATGTTATGCGGCGTTGCCCAAAACATTGTTCAGCTCAGCCTTTTTCGGGCGATTCAAGGAATTGGCGGTGGTGCGTTAGTTCCTATTGCCTTTGCCATTATGTTTGATCTTTTTCCTCCTGAAAAACGCGGAAAAATGGGAGGTTTTTTTGGAGCGGTATTTGGTTTGTCGAGCATATTCGGACCATTGCTTGGCGCTTATATCACGGATTACTTCGATTGGCGCTGGGTATTTTATATTAACATCCCTATTGGTCTTCTATCGTTCTTTTTCGTTACCTTTTTTTACCGCGAATCGCCTGTTCATGCGAAGCAAAAAATTGATTGGTGGGGAGTCGTTACACTCGTTCCTGCGATCATTTGCCTAATGTTTGCTCTTGAACTGGGCGGAAACCAATTTGAATGGAGCTCCAAAGTCATCATCGGTTTATTTTCCGCTTTCGCTGTTTTATTTTTGCTGTTTCTTTATGTGGAGACAAAGGCAAAAGAACCCATTATTTCCTATCATATGTTTAGAAAACGTTTGTTTGCAGCAAGCAATCTTGTAGGGTTCTTTTCCGGAGCCACCTATATAGTTGCCACCGTGTACATTCCAATTTTTATCCAAGGAGTGATCGGCGGTTCAGCAACGAATTCAGGGCTGGTTTTACTGCCGATGATGTTAGCGACGACGGTATCCGCTCAATTAGGCGGTTTTTTAGCCAATAAAATGAGTTATCGAAACGTCATGATCATCTTTACATCGATTTTCATTATCGGCATGTTTCTATTAAGCACAATAACAGTCCATACTTCTCGCCTTATGATTACCTTGTATATGATTATAACCGGATTAGGGGTAGGTGCTTCTTTTTCCGTTTTAGGTATGGCGGCTATCCACCATTTTCAGCATAAAGATCGTGGGGCGGCCAGTTCAACCAATTCCTTTTTGCGTTCGCTTGGAATGACGATCGGGGTCACGGTGTTTGGAATCATTCAAAGAAATCTTTTTAAACATAATTTAACGGACACATTCAGTGGCATGTCGCAAGCACCACAAAACTTGAATTTCAAAGATCCAAGAGCGATACTATCGCCGGACACGCGCTCCCACATTCCCGAACCAGTGCTGGATAAAATCACATCAGCGTTGTCATCTTCCATTGCCCATACCTTTGTGTGGAGTCTTATTCCAGCGCTGCTGACATTATTATTTGTAATGTTTATGACGAATGATCAACTATCCACCAATTTCAGAGCACAACCAGTTAAAATCAATGAAGGAAAATAAGGTTGTATTCTGGGGCAACAAAGCCGATATTCTCTTCATGAATGTTACAACAGATGTTTTAGATCTATCATTTTTCAACAAGACAATTGGCAACACTTTTCGTGTCCAGCATATTAAGACACTTTGCCAGCAAAATAATAGAGTATAAACTTAAGAAAGAAAACTTGGTGTTCTATCCCCCTTCCGTCATCGTGATGGTTAGGGGGATAAATTTATATATGCTGTTTCTGATTTTTAGGCCAATACGAGCCTTTTATTACCCCTTATAATCTATCTTGAAGGCATCGTCCATGTCGAATAGAGCCTCATTTGTGCCGTAGCAAGTGTTCTTTTATTGAGTCTGTTTACGCAAAAACAGCATAAGAGCGGTTCCCGCACCAACAACTGGCAGTAGAAAAATAAGCGTGCCAAATGAAACCCCAAACATTTGGTAAACACTATCTATAATGGCTACAGCAAACACCAATCCTACAAATAATCCTGCAAGTAAGACCACCGTCACTAAAATCGTTTTATTCATTCGAACCATCCTTTCTTCCATTTTGACGAAAAACGCAGCTCCGACACAAAAAATATTCGTAATATCTCATCTTTTCACTACGCCTATAACAGACTGCAAGGACCTAAGCGATGGCGCTCCTCCATCCATAGGCCTTGGCTAACTGCTTGAAAGGGAATTTCATATCCATTCAAAAAGATTGCCTATTTGAATAATTTCTGGGTGTTCCCCAATATTCTCTCATTGGGAAATGACCATAATGCTGACGAAACTGATTTCTTTGCCATATTGACGAATCGGATTTTAGTGTTTTTGTCTATCCCCCTTCTTTCCCACCCATATTCTTTGGATTGGTGACGTTCTTATCCTACGCCCTCGGGTGGTTCTATCACTATTACAGTTGATGAGGAAACGACAGAGAACGAAAAGAGTCGTGTTCTTTGCGTTGCGATTTCTGATACTGGAATTGGCATTGAACCTGAACAACTCCCTTTTCTTTTCAATCGGTTTTACCGTACAGATGAAGCGCGAACCCGCAACAGGGGCGGTATGGGATTGGGGCTCGCTATCGCCAAGGAATTCGTATTAGCCCATGGCGGCACAATAGAAGCAGAAAGCCAACCAGGCAAAGGCACTACTTTCATCGTCAGATTGCCTTTCATGGATTGAAAAATCCGAACTCTAATTTCGAGTTCGGATTTTGTTGGATTATTCTGATTCGTATCCAGCCTCTTTGGATAAAGATGCTTCCCACAACTGTATTTTCTTAAATCTGTCCCAATGCTGTAAATGTTTCAATATATGATTGCCTCTGACAAGCATTTGTTCCTATGACAACTCTATAAAAAGATGTTCTGATATATAATAAATTACAAACTGCTTGTTTCGTTCTCAACACCTTAGCTTCTAACGAGTATCGAAAATTCAATCTCTTATACCCTTTCGATCCATACACCCCCTATGATTCGTTTCACTAGTTTGCCACAATGAAAGGAGATAGTAGTATGAACCTTTCGTCGATATTACGAGAATCACTTGATCAAATCGGCGACAAAACAGCGATCGTCCAATGCAAAAGCGTATCCGGAGGCGATATCAACGCTGCCTATTATGTAAGAAGTGAACATCGTTCCTATTTTGCCAAAATCAATGAGCGAATTCCTCCTCGCTTTTTTCAAAGTGAAGCAGCTGGTCTTGAATTGCTAAGGCAAACGAATGCCGTTCATGTTCCAAAAGTATATCATTGCGTGGAAGCAGAAGACGGATCCTATGGTTTGCTGTTGCTTGAATGGATTGAAGGAGAAAAAACGGATCAGACTGCGGTTTTGCTAGGTCAGGCACTAGCTCGCCTTCATCAATGTTACGGTCAGTATTTCGGATTAGCCGAAGATAGCTTCATTGGCCGTCTTCCGCAAAAAAACGGACAATATGAAAACTGGATCGATTATTTTCGGGAACGGCGGCTTCTTCCGCAAGTTCAATTGGCAGAACAAAAAGGAAGAATGCCAACATATAGACGAAAGAAAATGGAAGCATTGTTACAGTCGCTTGATCAATGGCTACCACAAACATGCCAGCCTTCTTTATTGCACGGCGACCTTTGGGGCGGAAACTGGATGGCAGGCGAACATGGAATTCCTTATCTCATTGACCCTTCAGTATTTTATGGGCATTCAGAAATGGATATTGCCTTCACGGAATTGTTTGGCGGATTTCCAAATGCTTTTTATCGCTCGTACAACGAAATTCAGCCACTTTCTCCTGAATATAAGGATCGAAAAGAGCTGTATCAACTGTTTTACTTGCTCGTTCACCTGAATCTGTTTGGAGAAACATACGGAGCTTCCGTCGATCGAATCTTGCAAAGGTATGTTGGATAATTTAAAGGCGAACAGTGACCATTCCTGTTCGCCATTTTCATTGCTTTTTATTTGATATGTAGATCCGATACAGAGACTGAAGAGACTTCTTTTCCATGCGCTTCTCCGCTGACATTTAAGATAATCACACCGGCAATAATCATCAAGATGGCCACCATTTTTAAGAAAGAAAAGTGTTCTTTGAAGTATAAAATGCCTATGATGGCGATAATCGCAGTACCAAGTCCGGACCATATGGAATAAGCGATGCTTACATCTATCTTTTTCAGTGCCAATGTAACTAACGTAAGGCTGGCTCCATAAAATACAAACATGAGTACAGAAGGAATGAGCTTCGTAAATCCTGCTGACATTTTCATTGAAGTTGTGCCTAAAACCTCCGAAAGAATTCCTAATAAAAGCAAAATCCAACTCATAAACGTTTCACCTCCCTTTTTCAGAAGTACATATCATGAAAGGATATTATGAAATTTTCATCATATTGATGCCTTTACAAAGAAGGGTACCATAATACATGTGCAATCGTGATAAATCTTGTTCTTGGCGCTTCGGTTTGAGCTTGAAAATCGGACCTGGTCAAACTTTGTTGAAAATAAATGATCCGTACATGATGGAAATGATGATCAGAACACAACGAATGGAACCTACAAAGGTTCCATTCGTTCAGACTGTCGACAAATCCGAAAAAACCGGATTTGCCGACAGTCTTTTTTTGTATAATTAAGATACCGTAATGAATTGAGGTGGATGAAGTACTAACAAAAAATACACAGATGAATCGTGATCAAATAGAAATGATAGCTTTAGACCAACTTGTACCTGCAGATCATTTGGTTCGTAAAATCGACGCTGCTATTGATTTTTCATTTATCTATTCGCTTGTTCAAGACATGTATTCATCGGAAAGAGGTCGACCAAGTATTGATCCAGTTGTATTGATTAAAATGGCTTTCATCCAATATACCTTCGGTATTCGTTCCATGCGAAAAACTATAGAGGAAATCGAAACGAATCTGGCTTACCGTTGGTTTCTTGGATTTGGTTTTTATGATAAGGTACCTCACTTTTCAACGTTTGGGAAAAACTACGAGCGACGCTTTAAGGATACAGACTTATTTGAACAGATATTCTATCGCATTTTGAAAGAAGCTGCAGATAAGAAGCTGATAAGCAGTGAGCATGTCTTTATTGATTCTACTCATGTCAAAGCGAGTGCGAATAAGCATAAATTTGTGAAGAAAGTGGTTCGAAAAGAAACGAAAGCCTATCAAGCACGTCTACAAGATGAGATAAATGCTGATCGAGAAGCACATGGAAAAAAGCCATTTCCTCCAGATAAATTTGGGAAAGAAGAATATAAAGAAATAAAAGAAAGTACCACTGATCCGGAAAGTGGTTACTACGTAAAAGACGAGCGAACAAAACAGTTTGCTTACTCATTCCATGCTGCTGCGGATCGAAATGGCTTTGTTTTGGGGGCTATTGTAACGCCAGGGAATATTCATGACAGTTCCGTATTGGAGCCACTTCTTGAAAAAGTCATAGAAAAACATGGAAAACCGGCTGTGGTTGCTGCTGACGCTGGATATAAAACTCCCGCCGTTGCCCAATACATATTTGAAAATGATATGACCCCTGCTTTACCTTATACTCGCCCTCGTACAAAGGATGGTTATTTCAAAAAACATGAGTATGTTTACGATGAATACTACGATTGTTATCTTTGTCCGCAAGGACAAGTGTTAAAATATGCAACTACGACGAAGGAAGGCTATCGTCAATATTTTTCTGATCCAGTCCAGTGTAAAGATTGTCCATTCCTTTCGAAGTGCACCCAAAGTAAGGAGCATAAAAAACTGATTCAGCGACATGTATGGGAATTTTATTTAGAGGAAGCTGATCATCTTCGGCATACACAAGAGAATAAGAGCATTTATGCAAGACGGAAAGAAACCATTGAACGTGTTTTTGCTGATGCAAAGGAAAAGCATGGTATGCGTTGGACAACTTTAAGAGGTTTAAAAAAATTGTCCATGCAGGCGATGCTAACTTTTGCTGCAATGAATTTGAAAAAGATGGCTTGCTGGACATGGAAAAGTCCAGCAATAACATAAAATAGACCCCTGGAGGGGTCTATTCCAAACATTTGAAAGCATAAAAGTGACAAAAGGCATCCGAAAGCGCACATTCGGATGCCTTTTGTCTACACTCTGAACGAATGGAACCTAAAAAGGTTCCATTCGTTGTTCCAATGATATTGCTTAATATGGACGATCCCCAACGATGGCAACGCGTTCAGCCTTACGCGGATTTGGATAATAGTCCGATACCGCATAATGTTGGGTTGCACGATTATCCCAGAAAGCGATGGAGTCCTTTTCCCAACGAAAACGCACCTGATATTCAGGAATGTGAGCTTGACGGAACAAATACTGAAGCAGCTCTTCACTCTCATCAGGGTCCAGACCTACGATTCGAGTCGTGAACGATGGATTCACAAACAAAGTCTTCCGTCCAGTTTCCGGATGGGTTCGAACGACCGGATGTTCAACAGGCGGAAATTTTTCTTGTTGAACCGCTAACTCTTCCGGTGTCAATAAATCGCTGAAAGCAGGAGTAAAATCGTGAATAGCAGTAAGGTGATCAATACGCTCCTTCACTTCGTCAGGTAAATTATCATATGCAGCGGCCATATCTGCCCATAACGTGTCGCCCCCGACAGGAGGAACTTCTATTAATCTTAATATCGCTGCTTTCGCAGGATTGGGGCGAAAAGTGACATCCGTATGCCAAATATTTTCTTTTCCAGTTTCTTTCTTCCCTTTGGAAAAGCGAACAATCTCCTCAGATTGATCTTCTTCAACAGGATAAAATGGATGAACTTCTAATTCACCCCACAGCCGAGCAAACGCCCGCTGCTGTTCACTCGTGATTTTTTGGTTGCGAAAGAAAAGAACCTTCCATTCCAATAATGCCCGATTCAACTCTGCTTGCTTTTTATTTGTCAATCTTTTTTGAATATTGTTTTTTCAATTATCACGATCAACAGCACCACAAAGCGATATATAACGAAAAAATTCCTTCTACTTGACTTTGGATTTATCGCGGATTTAATTAAAATCCTTCAAAAGTTGAAAATTCCTTTATTTTTACAGCGAAAATTTCTACACAAACGGATTCATCCTCACCTGCGTCATTTCTTGTCATCTTTCCTGTTTTATGATTATAATAAAATGGAATAGCATAAAATAAAAAAGGACATTGGCGGTCACCAATGCCCTAACATACACAGCTTACTGCAAGAAGTGCAGTGGCCCTCGTATTTGCGGATATGACCCACCCTTACTTAGGCTCGGCAGGGTGGGTTACTTTTTGTCTTTCGACACAGAAATGACGGCAACGATTAAGGCCGCAAACGAAATCATTAACGTCAACGCATCGGAAACCGTCATCATCAGTGATACCCCCCTTTCTTCAAGGGAGTAATCACTGCCCACCCTGCATGCAGCTGTACAAGTTTATTATATCTTACATAATTTCCAATTTTTTATTTTTAATCCAAATGATGTAAACTTTCCCCATGGCTGGATTCCGGAAAAACAATAAAAACGCTCTAACCTAAATCACTAAGAACTGCATTTCAAATACCCTTTCACGGGAAAGCTAAACATCCTTATCCGTGTATTGACAACGATGACTTAAAAAATGATCTTCGTTCTTGTTTTGGTCCTGCCCTCCCATTTTGCGATGAACGTTTTTCGCCTGATCTACGCTTCCTACCCTTCTGCCCACTCAGTTACGTTTCTTAATTCCCGTTTGCCTTATTTCTTTATTTTCGAATCTTACCGGCTGTGCTTTCATAAAGTCTTCATCATTTATTTTCAAAGCACGTAATAAGATGATCATATACACATCTCGTTTCCATTGGTATGACCTCTTTAGATTATCTATTTTCCATGTATTCAAGACTCAGTGGACTTCGTTTGGAACACTAAACGTCACACTTGCCATCCCTTTCATTTAACAAAATGTTTTGTTGAGGGAGGGGAGACATTTTGGGGCTGATAAAGAAAAAGAAAAAACGGAATACACCCCCATTTCTTCTTGAAATCAATGAGGAGTTAAAGAAAAAGGGCAAAGGTTTCAAAATGGCCGCGGTAAATGAAGCTGATTTAACGATAGAGGAAAGAAAACTCATCCAACAAATACTCATCCAAACCGAAATCAAAAATCAAAACAATATCACCAGAACGAAAAGCTACTTGGATGTTTATTTGCGTCATCCGGAAATTCATTGGGCGTTTTTGGGACATATGGTTTCCAGAAACGGCGGCTGGAATATGACTGACTTAAAAGGAGATCTCTTGTCCCATTTATTGACGGAACAGGAACAACAATTTTTCTTTTCCTTTTTGGAACGTGGAAATTGGCTTATTTTTCAAGATATATACCCGCAGTTTTTGCTTTATGAAGAAAGTATAAAAAGAAATAAACCGCTTTTTTCCCTTCTCCCTTTTTTTCATGTCTCTACTTTTATGGAAACGATCTGGAACCACTTTTGGAAATATCGTGACCCTTATATTCTCGCCATTGCTCTTGTCATAAATGAACAAAGCTATTTAGAAAAGCGAGTCATTCAAAATGCCCTTTTTCAAAAAAACGTCTTTCATACAATAGAGTTTAAGCTTCAAGATTTTCTTCGATTAAACCATATTTTGTTTCCTTACTATAAAGAAAATGAGAAGCGAAGTATCGGTCTTATGGGGCAAACATTGCAACGTTTCGATTATCTTCATGAACGGATTTTATTAGGAAAACGGTTATATTCCTTGCTTTTTTATAATAAAGAGGGGGTAGACACGTTCATTCGTTGGGCCGTTTCTTGCCCTCACACTGGATCTCGCAAAGATTACTGGCCCCACCTATTTCATGACGTTCGTGAATCGATTCCGGGCCGGCCCTATCGACGCCGTATGAAAAACGGCCAAATACAAAAAGGGGTCCCTCGAATCTATAGTCCAAGATTAGAGTACGCATGGAAAAACGTTTCACATGAGAAAGCAGACATTGGAGATTGGTTCTATGACTGGACGATTACGGATTATTTCAACAAGCTAGATGAAGAAATAAACGGGGAGATTGCCGATGAATATTGTGAGACGATCGAAAAAATGGAACTTGCGGTTATCGCGAAAAAAGCCATTTTCCGTTAAAAGCAAAACCATTGCTGCCTATATTTTGACCGCTTTGTTCGCCTCATGGATAGGAACTTATTTGGATCTTTATTTTGTCGGAAACGAGTGGTACAGCTTTCCGTTAAGACCCTATTCAGCCATTTTCACCATCAACATTGTATTTACTCTTATCGGCTTGCCCATTTTCACCTTTTGTTTTCTATATTTTATGGATAAGTTAAACATTTGGAAAAAAGGGGCTTTTATCATCATGGCAAGTCTAGCAATGTCATTTGTTGAAAAACAATCAGAAGCATTCGGGTGGTTTGTTCATCATAATCAATGGAAACATTCCTATTCTTTTTTTGGATATGGTCTTTTTATGATCATCGTTTGGAAGTTCTTTCGATGGATGAATTCAATCATGAGTTAAATAATAAAATGTCTTTTCAAAAATAATGGTTTTGTGGCTCTCTTCCGCATGTAATCTTTATAACAGTACACTATTAGAAAAGGTTTGCAGTCGAGAGCCGTGGACATGAATTTTGCTTTAATAAAATTTGAGTGCGGATTAGCGACGTTTCCGTCCTCCGACTCATTCTTTACCCTGGCGTCCAGTCGAGATATCTGTATTTCGGATGCATTTGTAGTAATTCTGATACGGTCACAAATTTATATCCTCTTTTTTGAAGTTCCGGTAAAATTTTTTTTAGTGCTTCAATTGTTTGACGACGGTCTCCGCCGTTATCATGAAATAAGACAATATCCCCATTTCGGGCGTTAGATAAAACCTTTTTTACAATATTATGAACGCCCGGTTTTTTCCAATCATACGTATCTTGATGCCATGACCACATCACAACCGTATAACCTTCTTGGTTCGAAACATTAATAATGGTTTCATTGTAATAACCTCCTGGCGGGCGAAACAATTTAGGAGAATATCCAGTCAGTTGCGTAATCGTTTGTTTTGTTTTTCTTAATTCATTTCTAATTTCTTCCTCGTTCAGCCCCCTAAAAACGGAATGATGGTATGTATGGTTCGCTAATTCATGTCCATCCAAAATTTCTCGTTTCACTACATCAGGATGAGCTTTTACACAGGTCCCCACCACAAAAAAAGTTGCTTTGGCGTGATATTGTTTTAAAATATCCAGAATTTGCGGAGTATATTTTGAACTAGGTCCATCATCGAATGTCAATGCAATGACTTTCTGTTTGGTCGGTATTTCCCAAATGGCTTTTCCGTGTTCTTCGTAAAACTTTCGGCCTCTATTCAAATCGTTCGCTTTTACGAAAACTGTACAAATAAACGACAGAGCAACCGAACAACCTATAATCAAGATACACCATAGGACGAACTTTTTGTTGATCATCAAGCAACAACACCTTTTGTGTAAATTCGTTGTTTAGGTTAGTATGTTTCAAAATCATGTCTGCAAGAATGATTCTTCCATTGTTGTTTTTCACATCCATTCAAATGGAAAAAATTCAATCGACGTTTACATACGATGCCAACAAAGAATGGAACTCTCTCCCAATTCACATCTGTCAAAAGCGGAGCAATATCTATGGACTTAGACCCTTCAACAAGAAACGTTGAACAGAAGGGAGTTGAAACAAACGAAATAACACCGGACAGCAAGACTCATGTTTATACGAACAGACGGTTCATGGAAAACAAATGGAATGATAACAGGTTTTACACTTTCAGATAATGGAAACGTTCTTTCGTTCGCTATTCACATCACGCATCTTTTACTCATTTTTCGTCTCCCTTATTTTGTCCAGATGATTAATTTTTATCGAAAACAGATTATGCCAAAGCAAACTGGACAAGCATTGTTGCCCTACATTGACAGAAGTGCATTTCATTAACGAGTCATTTTTATTCCATTCCTTTATTCAAACAGTTTTTTTTTGAGAGAGAGGTGGTTTCCCCTGACCTTTACATCAGAAAGAACCAGAGCCGGTTTTGCTCTGGTTCTTCGACTTTCATCCATCTTATATAATCTTGTTAAAATCCGCTCTGCATCCGTTCTCAAACGGGTGTAGACAAAAGGTCCTTCAGCTGGGCATCGATGTAATTTTTGTCTTCTTCAAAAAATCCCATCATGGTGAAGTGTCCCCACAAGCTTGGAATGACTCGCAGTTCGCTGTTAGGAATCATCTCTTGTTCGGCTTTGCAGTCTCGGACAGGGAAGAACATGTCTTCTTCAAACGGCATAACATATACTTTCGCTTGAATCCGTTCTAAAGCCGCTTTTAAGTCTCCGCCGGTGTTGCGGCTCACGTCTCCCCGCTGCCATTTCCAAGCCATACACAACAAATTGTTTGGATCCATCGGCAAAAACCAATTGTCCCAGTATCCTACCAAAAAGTCGTCCAAAGAGGAGAAGCCGAGACGACGCCACTGTTCCTGCTTGTAAAACTCGGTACATAGCCCCATCACTGCCCAAATTCGGGAGTGGCGGCGCAAACCACGGTGGACTTGTTGATGATCTTCATACCATCCGTCTTGAAATGCAGGGTCAGAAGTGATTGCCTCGATTAAAGTTTCGGTAAAAAGAAAATCATGAGGTGTATTTTTAGCCGTCCCGCCAATCGGAGCCGCTCGCTTCACCATTTCCGGATACCGCACCGCCCATTCATAGGTCTGCTGAGCCCCCATGGACCAACCGACCACCAACTGCAAAGTGTTGATTCCGAATTTTTCGGTGACCAGTTTATGTTGAGCCCGGACATCATCGCTGATCCTCACCTTTGGAAAGGCACCCCTGCCGAATGGAAACGGAGTATTGTGAGGTGAACTGGATAAACCATTGCCAAGCTGATTCGGTAGAATAATGAAATATTTGCTTGGATCTAACGCCATCCCCTCTCCAATATAAATTTCCATCGCCTTGTGGGTTCCGGAATACATGTGGGGAAACAGAATCGCATTATCCTTCGCTTCATTCAGCTTGCCGAACGTTTTGTAGGCCAGTTTACAGTCTCGAATAGTGCCTCCTTCTTCCAACTGAAAGTCTCCCAGTTCAAAGATTTCATATTCACCGTGAACTTCATGAGTATAATAAGCGTTTTCAATCGTTTTCAAAAGTGACGCCCCCTTTGTTTATTCAATATAAAAAAGAAATGCTGCTGAAAAACCGTGAAAAATTTTAGTTGTTTCATAGATGAAAAGATATATGTCTCCCTTTCAATGAGCATGAAGAACAACAGCCCACTAAACCTTTGTGAAAATGTCATTCCGCTGTTTCTGTTTTTATTGATGAAACTTCAATTTTCTAGAACTACGAATGAAGTATTTACTGAACAAATAACAAATCCGGTTCGCTTAAATATTTTTTCAGTTCATTTAAAGCTTTTTGTGCTAAAACGCCGTCGATCAGGCGATGGTCGTAGCTGAGGGACAAAGCCATCATCGATGCAATGTCAATCGAATCATGAACTACAATCGGTTTTTTCTCCACTCTGCCAATGCCTAAAATGCATGATTCCGGATGATTGATAATTGGAGTAAACCAAGAACCGTCTACCGATCCGATATTGGATATTGTGCAAGTGGCTCCTGTCATTTCATCAGCTTTGATCGATCCATCTCTTGCTTTTTTCGCAAGTTCTTGGATTTCTTTAGCGATTTGGAACAACGACTTTTTGTCTGCATGTCGAATGACCGGAACGACAAGACCATGATCGGTGTCCGCTGCAAAACCAATATGGTATTCATCCTTCAAAATGATTTCATCGCGTTCATCGTCCAACGAAGCATTAAGCATCGGATATTTTTTAAGAACGGCCGTTAATGCTTTAACTGTGTAAGCTAAATACGTCAATTTGATGCCTTCTTCTTCCGCAAACGGTTTTACCCTTTGGCGGTGAGACACAAGCTTTGTGACATCGGCCTCGTCGAAATGAGTGACATGCGGGATGACGGATTTCGAATGAACCATGGCTTTTGCGATCACTTTTCGTATGCCGGAAAGCGGTATTCTTTGCTGGCCTTGCGGGATGGCTTCCTCTTTCGTTGTTTCCTTGCCGGCCGCCGCTTCCTGTTCCGCCTCTGCCTGTTGTAATTTTCGATTGGCTAAGACCGCTTCAATATCACTTTTTATGATTCTTCCGTTTGGCCCGCTCGGAGTCACTTCCTCAAGGTTCACATTGTGTTCTCTGGCAAATTTGCGTACAGACGGAGCCGCGATAAAGAATCGGTTGGACGGCTTTTCATCGGTGCTTTTTTGTACTGCGTTCCTAATATCTTCTTCCGTGACTTTACCGTTCGGACCGGTGGGCGTGACAAGACGCCAATCCACTCCAAGATCTTTCGCCAACTTTTTGACGCGCGGAGTCGCTTTTTTCTCTACATGAACGTCTTGTAGAGACTTTTGCTGTTCCTCTGTTGAATCAGACTGAACCGTTTCTTCGACGGTTTCAATGATGGCCAATATATCCCCGATGGCGGCAGTGTCTCCTCTTTTTTTCCTGATTTCTTTTATAATCCCTGACTCCGGAGCTTGAATTTCCGAAACGGCTTTTTCGGTTTGAACTTCCACGATCGTATCGTCTTTTTTGACTTCATCCCCTTCTGAAACATGCCAAAAGGTGATCAAACTTTCATCATGAGTATCGGATAGTCGAGGCAATTGAACTGAGATTGACATGGCTACCTCCTGTATGGAAAATCCATTTTATTCATTTACTAGCTTGATGGCTTCGTGAAAAATTTTATCGGCATTTGGCAAAACAAATTGTTCAAGCGGGCGGCTGTATGGAATGGGCACATCCGGAACGGCCAATCTTTTGACTGGTGCATCCAAATCATATAAACCGTCTTCTGCCGCAATGGCTGCAATTTCTGAAGTCATGCCATATGATAAATAATCTTCATCAACGACCAATAAGCGATGTGTCTTTTTAAGCGACTGAAGAATCGTTTCGCGATCTAAAGGTACGAGCGAACGCAAATCGATGACTTCTGCCTGAATTCCTTGCTGCTCCAACTTTTTCGCTGCTTCTAAAGCGTGATGAACCGTCATTTGAATGCCCACAATTGTGATGTCGGTTCCTTCTCTTACCACTTTGGCTTTGCCGATCGGAACTGTATACGCTTCTTCCGGGACATGTCCGACGGATGCGTCCAATTGATCCATCCAGCCCAGTCCTTGCAATGTTTTATGAAACATAAAGACGACCGGATTATCGTCCCGGATGGCGGAAATCATCAAGCCTTTCAAGTCATACGGAGTCGAAGGCGCCACCACTTTCATTCCCGGCAGATGGGCAAAAGTGGCGTATAAGGTTTGGGAATGCTGAGCAGCATCGTTGTATCCTCCGCCGACACCGGTCATCAGCACCATCGGAAGCTTGATTCGACCGCCTGACATATACGGAATTTTGGCCATATGGTTATAAATTTGGTCCATACAAACACCAAAGAAATCGACGAACATTAATTCAACGATCGGCCGCATTCCATCTGCAGCAGCTCCAACGGCCGCTCCGATAAAAGCGGTTTCAGAAATCGGTGTATCCATGATTCTTTCAGGACCAAACTTTTGAAATAATCCTTCCGTTGCTCCAAATATCCCTCCGTATGCGCCCACGTCCTCTCCCATCACAAACACGTTCGGATCTCTTTCCAACTCTAACCGAATCGCTTCTGCCACTGCTTTATTTCCTGATAACAAACGCTGTTTTGTTTTTTGCATTTTGGACCGCTCCTTTCTTTCCATCATTAGACAAATAAGTCTTTTAAAGCATCTTCCGGTTCAGGATATTCGCTTTCACGCGCGAATTGATAAGCAGCATCGACTTCTTGTTTCGCTCTTTGCTCCAATTCCGCCAGCTGCATGTCTTCTATTCCGTGTTCTGTCAATAAGATGGAGCGCATTCGGACAATCGGATCTTTTTCCCTCAGTAAAGTCACTTCGTTTTTATCTCTGTAAACTTCAGGATCTCCTTGGAAATGTCCTAAATAACGGTACGTTTCAATTTCAATGATGGCTGGTTCTCCATTTTTTCTTGCTTTTTCTACCACTTCTTTTGACACTTTATACATTTCGATCGGATCATTCTCTTCCACATAATATCCCTGAATTCCATAAGCGGCGGCTCTTATAGCGTTGGAGGAAACGGATGTGGATGATGACTTTGGAACAGAAATTCCGTATTGATTGTTTTCAATGACAACAATAAGAGGCAAATTCCACAATGCCGCCATATTTAATGACTCATGAAAAGCCCCTTGGTTGGCAGCTCCTTCCCCAATAAAAGCCACCGCTACGGAATCCGTTCCTTTTTTCTTCGCTGCAAGGGCCGCCCCCAATGCATGTGGAATGCCGGCTCCTACAATTCCTCCGCAAGAAAATTTCACATTCGGATCAAATAAATGCATGTGTCCGCCTTTGCCTTTTCCGAGCCCAGTTGCTTTTCCAAAAATTTCAGCTGTCATTCTATTCAAATCAACCCCTTTTGCGATGGCATGATGATGCGGACGATGTGGAGACGAAACAGTGTCTTCTTTTGTTAAATGAATACATATACCAACTGCGGCCGGTTCCTGCCCTGTTGCCAGATGCATTTCACCAGGTACAGGCCCTGCACCGATATTAAAGACAGGATTTTTTCCTTCGGCATAAGCTTCTGCCATTTTGTCCTCGTAATAACGAATCTTGTACATCGTTTCATACATCCAAATAAGATGTTCCCTGGAAATCGTCAACTCGCTCTCCTCCTTTGCGAAAATAAAACGCTTTCATTGTTTGATAGTGCAATAAATGTGCCAAAAAATAAGAAAAAAACGCATATTGTCGAAAAATCCGAATTTTTTATTATTTTCCCTGAAATTAATGGAAACGATTTTTTCTTGATATTCCGTTTTCACTCTTATTTTTCAAACAAAGTGTTCCAAAATGGAACACTTTGTTGCAACATATTGAAACAATTTGATACAAAATGAAACAGTCGCTTTAATAAGTAATGTGAAATTTTCTCATTTGTCTGTAAAACGTGCTTCTGGAAATGCCTAAATGCTTGGCTGCTTTTGTGACATTTCCATGAAATAGGCATAACGCCTGAAGAATGGCCTGTTTTTTTATATCCTCTTTATGCATGAACGACTTTTCTTCTTTTTGCCCGGAAAACAGATGGAACACTTCCTCCGGCAAATCTTTTGCCGATAAAACCGGCTTTGTCTGTCGATTTAACGTTCTTTCTATAATATTTTGCAATTCTCGTATGTTCCCCGGCCAATCGTATTGAAGTAGTGCTTGCAAAAAATCCGGTCTGATGTCCGGAAACGGCTTGTTTAATTTTTTGCTCAGTTTATCAATAAAATGGCGGATCAGAAGCGGGATGTCCTCTTTTCTTTCTCGTAAAGGCGGCAAGGTGATGGGCATGACATGGAGCCGAAAAAATAAATCTTCTCTAAAGCTCCCCTTTTGGACTTCCTCGCGAAGATTTTTGTTCGTAGCGGCGATAATTCGGACATCTACCGGTATGACTTTATGGCCGCCGATCCGCATCACTTCTTTTTCTTGGATAACCCGTAAAAGAAGAACCTGCATTTCCAAAGACATTTCTCCTATTTCATCTAAAAACAGAGTGCCGCCGTCGGCCAGTTCAAATTTTCCCGCACTTCCTCCTTTTTTGGCCCCGGTAAAAGCACCGTCGACATAGCCAAATAATTCACTGCCCAGAAGATCACGGGGAATTCCGCCACAGTTGATGGCAATGAACGGTTTGTTTCTTCGATCACTTTCATGATGAATGGCTTGTGCGAACATTTCTTTCCCCGTTCCGCTTTCTCCCAATATTAAAACGTTTGAATCCGTCTTGGCCGCTAATTTCGCTTCTTGAATTTTTTGAATAAAAAGGGGATGCTGCCCAATAATATCATCGAATGTAATTTTGGCTTGATTTCCGGATAAATGATTCACAAATTGACGCACTTTATGAATTTCTTTCATCATGATCATCGAACCGATCCATTGTTTGTCTTTATAAATGGGGATTTTATCAACCATAACATGATAGTTTTTTCTTGATGGCCGGACTGCAACATGCAGTTCTTCATTTTGAAGATAGATGGGACCATTGGAAACGATCGTTTGATTTGTAAAAAGTTCTTGGATCTTTTTTCCTTCCAAACCGGATGGGTCAAGATTCAGCAGTTTCTTCAGTTGTTCGTTCGCTTTAATAATGTTTCCTTCCGTGTCGGTGATAAGAATGCTTTCTTTCATATTGTTGGTGGTCGCTTCAAGAAATCTCTGCATCATAATATTTTTTTCCGCATTTTCATTCAATGCCATTT
Source organism: Bacillus sp. FSL W8-0223 (assembly GCF_038006805.1). NCBI lineage: Bacteria > Bacillati > Bacillota > Bacilli > Caryophanales > Bacillaceae > Bacillus > Bacillus sp. FSL W8-0223. Next base: position 232,321 of record NZ_JBBOVX010000001.1, on the reverse strand, counting down.
GATACTCTATCGCTTTAACCGCTGAAACGACCATTCCCAATGTGTGAGGGTGCACTTTTTCATAAGGACCGGATACATTTAATACGCCGATAATATTGCCTTTTGAATCATGGATCGGCGCAGCGGAACAAGTCCAAGATTGACAAATTTCGGAATAATGTTCCTCTGCAACAATTTGAATGGGCTGATCCATGACAATGGATGTGCCAATCGCATTGGTGCCGACGGATTGTTCGCTCCAATCGGCTCCTTCCACAAAACCGATTTGTTCAGCCATTAACAACGTGTCCGGGTCACCGATCGATTTTAACAGCTGACCTTTTTCGTTGCAAAGGATGACTAAAAAGCCGGAACCCTTTACGATGGAATAAAGCCCTTCCATTAACGGCATGGCCCAATCAATAAGAGATTGATATCGTTCGATTTCGATTTTTTTGATAGGACCGAACGCTTGAAAAGGGTTGACTTTCCATTTTTTTGATCGAATCCATGACTCTTTCACTATGGGAGAAAGTTCATCATCTAATTCATTTTCAAAAATAAAGCGCTTCCATAATTCTTTGACCCCTTCCCGCCGTATCTTCACCCGAAAACACCTCCGAAACTTTTAAAGAATGGGGACTGTCCATGAACCATCTGACGATTTCTTTTGCTTCTTTAATCAAAATTCCTGTCAGCGTTTCGAACGTGCCGTGTAAATCATTTGTTTTTTATATTGTACCATTGAAAACAGATTTCGTTAGAATTTTTCGAAAAAACGACAAAAAGAAGCATCATCTTCAGAAAAGATCAGTAAAAAACTGCCAATACCTATGTTTAGAAAAAAGCTGACTCGGTTGGAGCCAGCCTTTTCGACCATATTCGAGATCTTTTTTGCAGTTGACCGCACAAATGAACGAGTACTTTCTCTTTTTATTTTCTTCCATATACTGTTATAATTTATTTGCCATATTTTTAAAAAGGCAACATGTCTTTGTAGATTACATAATAATCGAATATTTCAAAAATACAGGATGCTTATTCTCCGGAAATGTTTTTCGACCAAATGAAAAGAAAAAGCCATTTCCTAATACTTTCTCATTCAGGAAACACGATTCTCACGTTTTGACCATATTTCTAACGTATTCTCAAAGAAATTTCGAGAAGTAAGACTATCCACTTTGGTCTACCTTCTGACCCGTCTTTTTACAGAAAAAAAAGATGGGAGATCATTTGACTACCCTTCCAAAGATCCCAAACTCAACATTTTTTCAAAATCATTCTTTTTTAAATGACAACCACTTTGTTGCGTCCCGTTTCTTTTGCTTGATACAAAGCCTGATCCGCTTTCTCCGTAAACTCTTTCAAGTCTTTCTCTTTGCTGTATTTTGAGACCCCCACACTGATCGTTACATATATCCGTTTGTCTTTATATACAAAGTCCGTCTCTTCCACTGTCTTTCGAATGCGCTCGGCGAGTTTAATGCCTTGTTCTAATGAACAATCCTGCAAAAAAATCAGAAACTCTTCTCCACCCGTTCGAACAAATATGTCAGATTCACGAATGATTTCCTTAACGACTCTACATACTTTTTTTAAGACCATATCTCCTGCATTGTGGCCAAATGTGTCGTTAATGGCTTTGAAATAGTCGATATCAAACAAGATCAACGTCATCGACTGTTCTTTGTTTGGAAACAAACTGCTCTTTTCCAAATTCAAATCTAAATATCTGCGATTATAAATTTTAGTGAGCGGGTCTGTTAATGCAAGATTTCCCAATTCCGCGATCATCTTTGCAGTTCTGATTTGAAAAAAAGAAGCCGTCATGAATATAATCCATTCCACTGCTCCTGTGATCATAAGATGAACCGCATCCCGAAATGAAGGTTGTAACGGATGAAATACAAATTCGGTTATCACCATTAAAATGAAGCTTGAAAATCCAACCGTTATGGCTGCTTTCCACGTTGGGCATAAGATGACGGTCGTAACAGCAGGGATCAAGATAAGCATCCATAACGATTCCAAAGACGAATAGTAATTCACCACCAAAACGATTGACAAAGACAACAAAATAAATGCATACATGAACTTTCGTTTTATCATTGTTCTTCCTTTAATCCAATTATTTTAAGCCCTTACCCTTTCTTTTATTAAGATTTTTGACTGTTTGGCATCGTCTTACAATAGTGACTGTCCGTAATGAACTTTCAATGATTTTGCAAAATGGTTCATTACATTAGCAATCCCCTTATTATTCCAGAAATTATTTTTTATACTTTGATCATTTTAAACCTATTGCTTCGATAAGAAAAGAAAAATTCTCTTGAGTTTTAGCGAAAATTAAAAAGAAGGGGGGCAAAAGAAGAAAAAATTCATCCATCATTTTATCCGTGACTTAATGAAGTCACGATCACAGAACAACTATAACCGTCTTTTCATTGGCGCCGTCATTTTCCCGCCCATCAAATTCAACTTCATATCCTTACACTTGCCCATTCATTAGACATCATTCCGACATTCTTCTCTTACAGCATCTCTATGCTGTCCTTAAAAGAATTCTGATTGTTTTGGGACCAAAATAAATTGCACCCATACCATCATTTGAAATTCCATTTTGGATCAAGATATTTAAGAACAAAATCATGGGTGGATATGCCTAAATTCTAATCATTTCGACGTCATTCGACATGGTTTCTACATAAAATAGGCATCTCGTCCCTTCCCAGAAAATACTATTTATAGTATATCATAATTTATTTTGAATATCTATGGTATCTTGGGAAGCTTAATGATTAAAGCTACAGTTACCTAAGAGGTGGTAAAATATGAGTGAATTGCCAAGGATTATTGGAGAGCGGATTCGAACTTTTCGAAAAGAAAAGGGATTGAGCCAGGAAGAATTAGCTGATATAGCCAATCTACACGCTACATATATAGGACAATTGGAAAGAGGTGAAAAGAATGCCACTCTGGAAAGCATCGAAAAGGTTGCTAAGGCTCTGGAGATTTCTTTAGAAGACCTCTTTCGTTCAATCCACCCAAATCCTAACTCTCAAGAATACACACTGTCCCAAATCATCACTCGCTTACAAACACAGAGCATTGAAAATCAAAAAATCTTTCTCCATTTGCTGGAAGTATTGCTTGAATGGAAAAATCGATGAAAAGTCATTCAATTCATAAGTATTCTTGATGATGGCGGAAGTTTCCATTCCGCCCTTTTTTATTTCAAAAATGACTATTTACATTTCACGAGGCATGCTCGTTACGTATAACGTTCCCTTGAAAACGTGGACGCTATAATTGAAGCAAAACCCACTTTAACCATGCCGGTATTTTCCATGATGATAACTGTTTTAGCATCAACGGAAACATTCGATAAAACTTGATCGAACCCCAAACAGCCAACATCATCCATATAAGAACAAACACCCCACCGACAAACCAGTTGGATGTTTTTTCGATGGATTCTCGTTCCTCCTGCCACTTGCCATCTTCCAACGCACCTGCTTGCCATCATTTTTAACGCAGGAACGATTCCAATAGGAACGATGATCAGATCATCTGTATACTAAAATCGGAATGAATATCAGGTATCAAGTAGCTAATACAGCACACGACGTTCTCTCCTTATCCGCCTCGCACTCTTTTTCCATCTTTCTATCATTTTGCTTCCCTCCACCCTCTCCCCCCGCCGAAAACTTGTTTAAAAAAATTCTGCATTCATTCTGTTGCTCTTATTTAAACATCCTGTTCCTTTCTCCCAGGCCAATTTATTCAATATTCCCTTTATACAACAAAAAAGTGTAAATAATCCATTTTATTACAACTAAACCGTCAGTCATTTAATGAAGCATTTGGAATAAAGAATAATCGTCTAAAATATATGTTTAAGTATATAGAAGATCCCTTACAGGGATATTTCAGAGTGTAGACAAAAGGCATCCGAATGTGCGCTTTCGGATGCCTTTTGTCACTTTTATGCTTTCAAATGTTTGGAATAGACCCCTCCAGGGGTCTATTTTATGTTATTGCTGGACTTTTCCATGTCCAGCAAGCCATCTTTTTCAAATTCATTGCAGCAAAAGTTAGCATCGCCTGCATGGACAATTTTTTTAAACCTCTTAAAGTTGTCCAACGCATACCATGCTTTTCCTTTGCATCAGCAAAAACACGTTCAATGGTTTCTTTCCGTCTTGCATAAATGCTCTTATTCTCTTGTGTATGCCGAAGATGATCAGCTTCCTCTAAATAAAATTCCCATACATGTCGCTGAATCAGTTTTTTATGCTCCTTACTTTGGGTGCACTTCGAAAGGAATGGACAATCTTTACACTGGACTGGATCAGAAAAATATTGACGATAGCCTTCCTTCGTCGTAGTTGCATATTTTAACACTTGTCCTTGCGGACAAAGATAACAATCGTAGTATTCATCGTAAACATACTCATGTTTTTTGAAATAACCATCCTTTGTACGAGGGCGAGTATAAGGTAAAGCAGGGGTCATATCATTTTCAAATATGTATTGGGCAACGGCGGGAGTTTTATATCCAGCGTCAGCAGCAACCACAGCCGGTTTTCCATGTTTTTCTATGACTTTTTCAAGAAGTGGCTCCAATACGGAACTGTCATGAATATTCCCTGGCGTTACAATAGCCCCCAAAACAAAGCCATTTCGATCCGCAGCAGCATGGAATGAGTAAGCAAACTGTTTTGTTCGCTCGTCTTTTACGTAGTAACCACTTTCCGGATCAGTGGTACTTTCTTTTATTTCTTTATATTCTTCTTTCCCAAATTTATCTGGAGGAAATGGCTTTTTTCCATGTGCTTCTCGATCAGCATTTATCTCATCTTGTAGACGTGCTTGATAGGCTTTCGTTTCTTTTCGAACCACTTTCTTCACAAATTTATGCTTATTCGCACTCGCTTTGACATGAGTAGAATCAATAAAGACATGCTCACTGCTTATCAGCTTCTTATCTGCAGCTTCTTTCAAAATGCGATAGAATATCTGTTCAAATAAGTCTGTATCCTTAAAGCGTCGCTCGTAGTTTTTCCCAAACGTTGAAAAGTGAGGTACCTTATCATAAAAACCAAATCCAAGAAACCAACGGTAAGCCAGATTCGTTTCGATTTCCTCTATAGTTTTTCGCATGGAACGAATACCGAAGGTATATTGGATGAAAGCCATTTTAATCAATACAACTGGATCAATACTTGGTCGACCTCTTTCCGATGAATACATGTCTTGAACAAGCGAATAGATAAATGAAAAATCAATAGCAGCGTCGATTTTACGAACCAAATGATCTGCAGGTACAAGTTGGTCTAAAGCTATCATTTCTATTTGATCACGATTCATCTGTGTATTTTTTGTTAGCACTTCATCCACCTCAATTCATTACGGTATCTTAATTATACAAAAAAAGACTGTCGGCAAATCCGATTTTTTCGGATTTGTCGACAGTCTGGAAGATCCCTTACAGGGATATTTTTTTAAATTGAAATGGGATGAGTTAAACCTTTTATTCCATTCCCCTTCCCCATTTTCCTGCAATAAAAAAAGATTGATCGGACGATTATCAAAACAGGTTCATATATTCAGAAATTCAATGACCGTCAATATTCAGAAGAAAGGTGGAAAAGCAAATTGAATATCATCGGTAAAAGCATTTACCGAAAAGAAGCCCTGGATAAAGTTTCAGGAAAAGCAAAATATACAGCGGATGAACAATCAACGGACATGTTGCATGTCAAAATGGTGATCAGTCCTTATGGCCACGCAAAAATAGAAAAAATTGATACGTCAGAAGCTCAAAAAGCGCCAGGTGTTCGAGCCATTCTAACCGGATCTCCCGAACTTCCGCTTATTGGTGAAGAGATACAAGACCGTCCTCCCATTGCTGTTGGAAAAGTCCGTTACTACGGAGAACCGGTAGCCCTCGTCGTTGCCGATCATCCGGTTTTGGCCAAGCGAGCAGCGGATTTAATAAAAATAACCTATAAACCTCTTCCAGTAGTTAATTCCCCATCCGAGGCACTGAAAAGCGATGCGCCCCTTGTACACGAAAAACTCGATACTTATCAGCGAACCCAAGGTGTTTATCCGGAACCAAATACGAATATCGCCAACCGAACCAAAATACGCAAAGGTAACATGGAAAAAGGCTGGCTGGAAAGCGATTTGATCGTTGAAGAAAATTTTTCATTTTCTCCATCCGATCATGCGGCGATGGAAACGAGATGTGCCATCGCCGAAATTCACCGTGACGGCTATGTGCATATCACTTCTTCCTCTCAAGCTCCCTTTATGATTAAAAAATGGATCAGCCGATATTTCAATATAGACCTCGGCAAAATTGTTGTAAATACTCCATTAGTAGGAGGGGCCTATGGCGGAAAAGCCTCCGTCCAATGGGAGATACTGGCATTTCTAGCTTCTAAAGCCACAGGAGGCAGGCGAGTAAAACTCATTTATTCACGAGAAGAAGATATATTAACGGCCCCATGCCATATAGGGCTCGATGCCCGCGTAAAACTCGGCTGCACCCGAGACGGATTACTGAAAGCCGCGGAGATTGTTTATTTATTTGATGGCGGTGCTTATTCTGATAAATCAACGGATATCAGCAGAGCCGGTGCCGTTGACTGTACAGGTCCTTATCATATTGAAAATGTATGGTGCGACTCTTTGTGCATGTATACCAATCATCCTTACGCCACAGCCTTCAGAGGATTTAGCCATTCCGAGGTATTATTTGCTTTTGAACGAACCATGGACATTCTGGCGGAGAAACTCGGGATGGACCCGCTTGAGTTGCGTCTAAAAAACGCTATACTTCCCGGACATAAAACACCCACTCAAGTCCTTCTTAATAACAGTAATCTAGGAAATTTGCCAAAATGCATTCACCGCCTAAAAGAATTAATAAATTGGGACGAAAAACCAATAATGGAAATCGATGAACGAAAAGTTCGCGTGAAAGGTGTCAGCTGTATTTGGAAAACGTCTACCATCGACCTCGATGCCAGTTCGGGCGTTATTTTAACGTTCAATCGAGATGGTAGCATAAACCTCATTTCTGGTGTGGTAGAGATTGGAACAGGCACGAAGACGATCTTGGCTCAAATTCTTGCTGAACGCATGAAAATGAGCATAGATCAAATTCATGTTCAAATGAAAGTTAATACACAAACGACTCCCGAACATTGGAAAACGGTTGCCAGCCGGGGGACATTTATGGCAGGACGGGCAGTTTTGGCAGCAGCTGACGATGCCATCCGACAGCTAAAAGAGATCGCTTCCTGTATTTTGAGATGTTCTGCTGAAGATCTTGAGGTTGGGTTTGGAAGAATATTTTTAAGAGATGATCCAAAAGTGGGCATTGATATAAAAGACGTGGCGTACGGCTATCAATATCCGAACGGAAATGCAATCGGAGGACAAGTGATCGGAAGAGGAAATTACATTTTAAGACATATGACTCATCTGGATCCTTATACGGGTGCAGGTCAGCCAGGTCCTGAATGGACGGTAGGGGCACAAGGAGTAGAAATTGAATTTGATAAAAAAGATTTTACCTATCGAGTGATCAAAGCGATTTCCGTGATTGATATCGGAAAAGTATTAAATGAAAAAGCAGCCAAAGGCCAAGTGATGGGCGCCATGAGCATGGGACTATCTTTTGCCGGCAGAGAAACATTTATTTTTGACCGCTATGGAAGAATTCAAAATTCTCAGCTTCGAACATATAGACCGATTCATTACGGCGAAAATCCAGAATATATAGTAGATTTTGTTGAAACTCCTCAGCTTGATGCTCCATATGGTGCACGCGGCATTGGGGAACATGGAATATTAGGTATGCCGGTAGCGCTAGCCAACAGTTTATCCGTTGCCGCTGGAGTCCAGCTCAATCAATTGCCGCTTGTCCCTGAATTCATTTGGAGAAGAAAGAAAGGGGTACAAAATGATTTCGTTTGACTTTGAATACTATAAGCCCTCCACGCTTAACGAAGCAGTTCAATTATTTTATACATTACAAATTCAAAAAAAGAGGCCGATCTACTTTTCAGGGGGAACGGAGATTATTACGCTCGGTAGATTGAATCTCGTCACTCCCGGAGCAGTGATCGACATTCATGACATTCCTGAATGCAAGGTGCTGCAGTTGGACGAATACCATCCTGTGATGGGAGCTGCACTCACTTTAACCGAAATAGAAAAAGCGAATGTGTTTCCATTGTTGAGCAAAACAGCCAGTGAAGTGGCTGATCATACAGCACGAAACAAGATTACTTTAGGAGGAAATATTTGCGGGAAAATTTTTTATCGTGAAGCGGTTTTGCCTTTTCTGCTAACGAATAGCCAAGTAGTGATTGCAGGTCCATCCGGAATAAAGCGTGTTCCTATACAAGATGTTTTTTACAAACAACTTCGCTTGCAAACAGGAGAGTTCCTTGTGCAAATCGTCACCAACCGGAATGATCTTTCAGTACCATCTGTCAGTATAAAAAAACGAAGGCAATGGGATACCGGCTATCCACTTGTGACCATTGCAGCGATGAAAACGAAAGAAGGTATACGGACAGCTTTTAGCGGATTATGTCCCTTTCCTTTTCGATCTAAACAAATAGAGGATGATTTAAATCAAACACAACTACCTCTCGAAACAAGAATCGAGCATGCCATTCATCATCTGCCAACCCCCATTCTTAATGATACAGAGGGGTCATCGGAATATCGGATATTCGTTTTCAAAAATACACTTCAAGAAATATTCACCGCGCTGGAGGGGGAGGAGCATGCACAATGATCATATGTTTCAAATAAGCGCTACTTTAGATGTGAATGGAGAAAAAAGAATGGCCACTTTTAGACCCGCGGATACACTGCTATATGTTCTCCGAAGTCAATTAGGATTAACGGGTGCAAAACCTGGATGTCTAAACGGAGATTGCGGGGCTTGTACGATTAATGTAGATGATATGCCAATGAAATCTTGTCTTATGCTGGCCATTGAGGTTGTTGGCAAAAAAATGACAACGATTGAAGGATTAGACGGCACGCCTATACAAAAAGCATTTGTTGAAAAGTTTGCTTTTCAATGCGGATACTGTACTCCAGGATTTATTATGAATTGTCATGCGCTATTGAAGCAGCACCCGGATGCAACCGATGAAATGATAAAAGAATGGCTTGAATCCAATATATGCAGATGTACAGGCTATCAAGAAATCGCAGAAGCCGTAAAGTCTGTATTGACTCGTTATCGAAGTAAAAATAATCCGTAAGATATTTGGCAGTGTAATGTTAAAAGTACGCACGGATAGAAAGATCGGTTAACACTGCTCCTTCGACACTTGCCATACACAGAAAGCCTAAGAGGCCAAAATAGAACGATGAAAAGCTAAATAAAAAGGGAGATACCCATCCTTTCTTTTTTTAATTCTAGTATCCTTTGTTAATAAATTGTAAATGTTCGAGTAACGAATTGACAATTCAGAATTTTCGGAATAGAATTGGGTTGATCCTAATATTTGAAGAAGGAGACAATTATGGGAAAAATTAGAAACGAAAAGTTGAACAAATCCGTTTTCGGAGGCCATGAAACAGTGCGTGTAGCGGCAGTACAAGCCCCTCAAATTGTATTCAACAAAGAAAAATCGATTGAAGTAGCCTGTAAAAGAATCAAAGAAGCAGGGGCGAACGGAGCGAAATTAGTAGCGTTCTCAGAAACCTATATTCCCGTCTTTCCCGCCTATTACAAAGCTGGTTACGCCAGCCAAATAGATGAATGGGCTGAGTGGAATATTGCCCTTCAAAACAACTCTGTTGCCATACCAAGTGAAGACACGGAAATCATCGGAAAAGCTTGTCGGGAAGCAGGGGTCTATTGTGTAATGGGAGTTAACGAAATCGATGATACGGATGGAGCACGCACATTATATAATTGTCAAATCCTTTTTGGTCCTGATGGCTCCATATTAGGACGTCACCGTAAATTAATGCCTACTTACACTGAAAGGACTTACTGGGGACGGGGCGACGGCAGTGATCTCAATGTGTATCAAACCGATATTGCACGAATCGGATCGCTTATTTGCTGGGAACACCATACGATTTTAGTAAGAGCGGCCCAAATGTTGATGGGCGAAGAATTCCATATCGCCAATTGGCCTGGAACTTGGACGTTCGGACAAAAGACCAATAACGGTGAAAGAAAAGGTCGAATATTCCATTCTACAACAGAACCTGGAGATCCTTGTGATTTGCAGTTTGCCATTCGAGAATACGCTTTTGAATCGGGAAGCTTTGTGATCAGTGTAGCCGGTTTGTTGAGAGAACAAGATTTTGAACCTGAACATAAACATTTCATTGATAGTCCAGAGATGGATTTTAGTTGGGCTGTAGGCGGAGCTGCCATTGTCAATCCATTTGGCGAATATATCGCCGGACCCGTTTATCACGATGATACGATTGTTTACGCCGATTGCCATGCCAATGAGATTAAGGCTGCAAAAGTAGTCTTTGACGGATTAGGTCATTATTCAAGACCTGATTCAGTTCAAATTTTATTGCATGACCATGAGCAAAAGAATCTTCTCCGCAGTTCAAAAGGACTTTCCTATCAAGATTTGAAAAATATTTCAGAAAGCACAGAAGTACCGCTTGAAAAACTAGAAAAAGTTCTTGAAAAGATTGAATCCAGACTAAGCAAACCAAAAACAGAAATAACGATTTAACCAATCGTTCCGGGAAAAAGAAGACAGCCATACCGGTCAGTTAATGATTCAGGTGCTGATGATTTGAAAAAATTCAGATTCGATAAATAGAAGCTTATTGCAAAGCCATTCTTTTTAAGAATATTTTCTGCGGTAATGGAATGGGCCTTCCAAAATGATTATCATACACCCACTTTTCTCATTCTTTACCCAGAAATATTCTTGCCTTTTGCTTATCATCTGGTTTTGTGAAATTAAAGGATAAACCCATTGAATTCCCAAATGAACGATATCCTTTTTCTCAATTTTTTTGGTTTATAACAAATCGGCTTTGAAGACATGATAAGTAATGCACACCATTATGAAATCTAATATTAGTAGACGGGTTCAAACAGAATCACCCATTATTTTTTGTTCTTATCTGCAAAAATGCGCATGGCATCACGCATAAATTCCGCAAGGCCTTCACCATACTGATCAATATTTTTCGTGAATCGTTCATCCTCGACATACAGCTGACCTAATCCTTTAAATACATCAAGTGTATAATATTGATTGAAGTGGTTGTTCAAAAAATCATGCCATTCTTTAATGGCCGCTTGTGCTTCTTCGGATTCTGGCGACTGATGACGGAGAGCCGCAAGTTTTTGATAAATCGATTCCATTTCTTGCGACAACGCTTTTTGTTCTTCTTTAGTCATGTTCCGCACTTTCGCATTCGCTCTATCCACCGCTTCATCGCCCCAACGTTTCCGCGCTTCCTCTTCGTATGGATGATGACGAAAGTCAAATCCTTCAAATTTTTCTTTGTTGGACATTTGTATTTCTCCTTTCATATGTTTAATCGTTTTCTCAATTGTGGCGATCATTTGATCAAGCCGCTCTCGTTTCTCCATCAACATTTGTCGTTGCAGCTCCAACGCTTCTTGCCGATCAAAAGAAGGATTATAAATGATGTCCTTAATTTTTTTTAATGGAAATCCTAGTTCTTTAAAAAATAAAATTTGCTGCAGTGTTTCAAGATTTTCATCCGAGTACAAGCGATATCCTGATTCGGTTGTCTCCTCTGGAACTAATAATCCGATTTCATCATAATAATGCAGCGTACGAACACTAATCCCCACTAAATCCGCTACTTCTTTCACTTTCATTCCCATCGACTTGCCTCCTTGCTACTCAATATAAAGTATCACGCAACGGGAGAGTCAACCAAAACTTCAATACTCCACCATGATTTGTTTTTCCGTTTATGAATCTTTTTCCAATGTAAACCAATTGATAAAATAAATTGAATGGCTATTATGCCATCATTTACAAAAAGATAAAATCATAAAAAAAGAATGGAAGCTTTTTTACTCCATTCAACACTTCCATTCTAAATTTTGAACGGTTTTTATGGCTCCGGAATATATCTTTTTGCTCCAGACAATTCGTCATAATAACCTGGTGTATGGACAGGAATTATTTCTACGTTCTTTTTAGAATTGGGAGAATGAATCATCATACCATTTCCGGCATACATCGCCACATGATGAACTTTCCCTTTCCCCTCATCGTATGCGAAGAATAGCAAATCACCCGGTTGTAATTCGTTTAATGGCACTGATTGACCATATTGTGCTTGTACGCTTGAATCTCTAGGTATTGTAATGCCATGAGATTGATAAATGGTAAAAGTAAATCCTGAACAATCAAATCCAAACCCACTCATGCCTGCCCATAAATAATGGAGGCCAAGAAATTTCTTCCCTGTATTCACTAACTCTTCACCCGTAGGCTTTGGTATGGCTTTTTCAGATTGATAAAAATGACTATCCGACTTAGAAATCCATGCATATTTTCCATTAGGCTGCAGAACTTTAAAGGCTTTCTTTGTTTCCGTGACATAAGGCAATCTTGTATTAAAACTAATTTCCATTCCTTTCTTTTTCAAGGAAGCATTTTGATAGAGAAAGGTCGTTGGCGATTCTACCATCACAAACGGTTTTTGTTCACTTCTTGCAAATTTCTTGTTATAAGTCAATTGATGAACAGACATCCATCCCGGATATCCAAGTTCATTTCGAGGGGTTGGTTGTCCCTCGACAGCCACTTTCACCCAGTCTCCGTTTCTTTCAAGAATCGTCACTTTATTTCCGTACAAAGCTTGGGTCTCCAGCATACCATCATCTGATAATTGCAGCTGCTCCTCTAAAGTCATAGAAGATGTCCATTTTCGCATGTCAACAGGATTAGTGGCAGAAGGTAAATCAACTGGCCGTAAAATATTGGGCGCCGTCCATAAGGTGGCGACTGACACATCAATATAGGCAGAATTTCCAACAACCGGGTCTTTTTCTTTCGCCTGTACAGTTTGACTAAATCCAACCGCTAATACAAATAAAATGACCAAATAAATCACGGCTCTTTTCATTTCTCCTCCCCCTTTTCACTAGGAAACGGTTCCAATGCCAGGTTTATTTGGTAATGTAATATTTTCCCCCTCGTATATTAAATATTGAGGTTCCGTGGATAACCAAAGCGGAGCATCCAAATCAAAATATTGAATATTTGGATGAGCAGCCGCTAAATGAGCTGCTGCTCCTACTGATTGAGGCGACTCTATCATACTTCCAATCATACAGGCTACTCCTGCTGCTTCGGCCATACTGGCTATTTTGATCGCCTCACTGATCCCACCGCATTTCATTAATTTTATGTTCAATAAATCTGCATAATGGCCGGATACAATTTTTAGAGCATCTCTTGCAGAAAAAACACTTTCATCCGCCATAATCGGAATATCTACCCGCTCCGTTACAAACTTTAGTCCTTCTAAATCCTGCGCCTTTACGGGTTGTTCGATAAATTCGATAGGAAAGTCTTCTTGTTGTAATTCGCGAATAAGCTTTACTGCCTGTTTTGGCGTCCATCCTTGATTGGCGTCTAATCTTAACTTAATATCATCTGAAACAGTCTTTATAATGGCTTTGATTCTTGCCATATCCAGCTTTGGATCTTCTCCGACTTTCAATTTTAAAATACGGAATCCTTCTTTCACCTTCTCCAACGCGGTTGCTGCCATGGCCTCTGGTTCATCAACACCGATGGTCATACACGTCTGAATAGGCTTTTGATCACCAAGGAACGAAAACAATGGTATATTCCATAATTTGCAATAAGCATCAAATAAAGCTATATCGGCTGCCGCTTTTGCGCTTGTATTTCCAACGCAGCATGCTTGTATTCGTTTTAGCGCCTCCTGAAAATGGAAAATATCCAATCCAATGAGCGCCTCACGAATAGGGCCATTTAAAGCAGCTTCAATGCTTTCAGTAGAATCACCCGTAATCACATATGTCGGAGATGCTTCCCCTCTCCCCTTTATTCCGTTATGGAGCGTAATTTCCACCTGAATACAATCTATCTCAACAGCTGTTCTTAAAGCGGTTTTAAAAGGGGTGTGCAATCTGGTCTTTTCGCGACTAATCTTCAAACTATCAATCCGCACAAAATCTCTTCCTTTCTATATGCCTGATGGTTCCATTAGATCATGGCCAAAACTTTCGCTACCAACATTCCAAAATACGTTCCTATAAAAGCACCCAATAAAGCCATAATCACCCCTATAGGAATTAACGCTCGATTGTATGCCGCGGCTAGCATCGGGGCAGAAGCCATCCCCCCAATATTGGCTAAGCTAGCGACTCCTAAAGTAAATAAGTCATATTTAAATAATTTACCTAATAAAAGCATGATTATAAGATGGATCAACATAATGAAAAATCCTGAAATGATATAAATTGGAGCTTGTGTTAAGTTTGAAAAATCGGAACGTGATGCGATCAATGCCACAACTATATAAAGCATCACATTCGATACATCCAAAATTCCAGGTATTTTGGCAACAGGAGTGACAGCTAAAATGAGGCCAACAACAGAAGCAATCATAATGGTCCAGCTCGTAGCGTTGATCACCGCTCCCACTTCCGGCAAGAGATTGCCTAAATAAGTGGACAAAGCAGAAACAAGCAAGCCAATTCCTAATAAGTACAATAAATGATGAAATTGCGTTCCTTGCGCGTCTTTTTCGTCAGTAGCAGCGACTTCATTAAAACCTTTTTGAATAAAACTCACATCAGCCTTTGTCCATCTGTTAAAAGAATCAGCAAATGGAACAAGCCAAAACATAAACATCACCCACACCGCATAATTAATCGTATCCATCATTAATGCATATCCAAAAATATTTTCAGGAACATTGAGAATTCCTTGAAGGGCCACCATATTGGCTGAACCACCCGTCCAACTACCCGACAAAGCACCAAATGCTTTCCAAGTATCAGCCACATAAAATGGCTTAAAGAGTGCATATACGATGACGAAACCTAAAAAAATACTGATAACGGCAACGACGAAACCTCCTAACATTCTAGGGCCTAATTTTGCTATACTTCGAATATCACATTTTAACAGCATGAGCATAAGCATCGCGGGCAATAATGCCCCTTTGACTTGATTGTAGACTCCATCAATCGACTCATTATTAGCAAAGACGCCAAACGTTTGCATGAGTGCTGCTCCAATATAAATCAGTACAATTCCCGGAATAAATTTCAAAATACGATTCCCTTTGAATCTTCTTTCAATACCAACCATAAGAGCCGCAAATGCAACCAACACACTTAAATACATAAAGCCGTCTTTGATCACCCATTTCGCCTCCTTAACAAAATAAAAACCAGCCCAACTTTTCGTCAGGCTGGATTTTGTCTAGGTTTATGTAGACAAAGCAGCTACAATTTGCTTATATTTTTTCTGCGCATCTTGAAAAGCAACGATAAGCGCCTTTTGTGAGGAACCAAAATAACGTTGACTAATTTCTTGTATTAATACAGGATCTTCTATATTTCTTCCGACAAAAATAGATTTAAGGAACTGCACGGTTAATCGAATGGTAGCGGAACATTCTACATCCACAATTTTTCCACTCGTACGATCTACCACTAATCCTATAAAATATTGATTAAAATGTTTCGTAATGGGGTTATTTAGAGGTGCCTTAGCATCCCCGATAATGTAAATGGTATCAGAATCATAATGCATTGGATCCTTCTCCTTAAAGCGCAATACAGGCAATACAAATGACTCACAAGCGGTCACTTGGAGATTTTTGTATCGAGTATCCGCTTTTCTAGGATTAGTAGATTTATATTGAAATATATCATGAAACAATTTATTTATCAATAGAAAGATTTTATATTTTCCGAAATTTCCAATAATAAATCGAGCAAAAAACTTCTTTCTACTTATTCCACTTTCTAAGTGATTTCCCTGTTAAAAACCCACTTCCATATGCCGACGAATCTCTAAAGCGAAAGTAGTTTAAGCATCACCACTAACATAAATAAAAACTTGCCGCTCCCTCGATTTCAGACTTGATCTGTTTGAACCCCACAAACATCTAATCTATCAAAAGGAAGCGGCAAGTTGTATCTCTATCTCTCAAAGAACAAAAACACTTTTCCTTATTTTTCGAGACCTTTAATCGTCATCTCTTTTACTGGCAAAAATAGTTCTCCTGTATTTAAATATTTCACATTTACTCGATCTCCCGGCTGCAAGTAAATAGCGAGCGGTACGAGTTCTGAGCTGACAACAAAATTTTCTTTATTGTTCAATAAGAATGATACGTTCGTATAATCACCCACTCTTTCTTTAAATACACGCACAACCGTGCCAGCAACGGTTTTAGCATCTGCTTTTGAACTGCCGTTTACGGTGCTGTCGCTGCGTTGAAGAGCCGTTTTGTACATTTTTAGTGCTTCATTTGGTGTGTCTGCGTATACAGATACTTCAGGGTTAGCAGCAGAGACGATGAAATATTTTTGCAAAAAGCCGTTCGAATCTAGCACAGGTGTTAACCAACTTGCTTCACCGTAAAAATTATAAAGAATCGGCATCGAACCTTTCCATTTTTTCTCAATAAATTTTTTCTCGATAATTTGCAAATCTCCTTGTGAATCCATATACGATTCCTGTAAGTTCCCTGTATAATACGTCGCTTTTCCCGTTCTGCCATTGGTCAATGAATAGCCGAGCATGGAGTCAACATCTTTTTTAGGACTTGTGAAATCGGTAAAGTAGTACATATTTCCATGATCATCAAAAACAGGACTTACATTGGCTTCGGTTCCTTCATCAGTTGGTAATTTGACATCTCTTTTTCCGAAAATACTGTTCCAAAAACCATGAACGTATTTACCAAAATAACGATTTTGCAAACTGACAGCCTCAGGAGATACTGCGCCATCTATAAAAGCCGGCACTTTCTTCAAAGAATAGGATTTTGTAGCACCCGTTGCCGGATCGACGACAACGACTCCTGTTGTTTGAAAACCATTCCGTGCCGAGATAAAATGCCCGTACGTACGAATGTAATAAGGTTTTCCCTCATCGTCAATTTCTAACTGCGGGTCGCCATAAAAAATTTTCGTCGGGTATTTTAAGCGCATATGCCGTTCTACATTTTTTTGAAAGAAAGAAGATGGTGTATACGCCATTTCTCTTTTCACAAATTTCGGATTATCGTCTGCATTGGTCGCGCTCATCATAAAGTAGCCGGGGGTCACCTTCCCTTTCCACCATTTAAAAAAACCAGAAAACTCTACCGGTGCGATATATACATATTCGCCCTTTACTTTTTGAATTTGCAAATTTCCCAGCTCATAATAGCTCGCATTCGGAACTTGCCCAAACGCTTTTTTCATTTTATTCCGCGCAAATTTAGGCGGAACACTGGCTGGCTTCTCTTTTTCATCAAACGGTTCTATATCTACTTTTTGATCCATTTTGGCAACTTTATATTTTTCATTCGCATTCCATAATGGCGCTGAAAGCATATAGACAGCCACGATTAAACTTCCTAAAAAAAGAACCCCTTTGATGAGCCGTTCTTTCCCATCCGCCAAGAAAAACCCGAATAAAGTCGTTATCATGAACAACGGCCATAAAGCCGTCCAGTTGCGGTCGATGTTCGTCACATAATACACGATAACGGCCACGATAAAAACAACCGCGACGATGCTTATAAAGAACTTCCCTTTCCCCGTTATGTATGCCTTTCCTTTTTTATTTCCCCCCGTCATCGGTACAACAAGCACCGCTGTACCAAAAGCAATGATAATGGATAACAATATGATTGATCCCATTTCCATTCTCCTTTCTCTTCTTGTGTTTCTACGAATATACTGGAAAATGGTTTCATTTTACCCGATTGAAGTTATAAAAGTGAATATTTTACAGTTTGATTGGACAAAAGAAACTGTGAGGGCGGATAAAATGCGGGTTTGTGCTTATCTCGTAAAGGCCAATCATTCTGCAAAATAATTGATCTAAAAATGAAGAGGGTGCCCCATCTTTCCACTTTCGGGGCGCCCTCCTCTCCATATTCTATTGCCGTGTCCATCACAACTATATTCCAAAACTCAAACTTTATTCTTCATAGATCATTTTGATCGTCATGCCACCGTCTATAACAATGTTTTGTCCAGTAATAAAGTCATTCTCAGGATCGGTTAAATAAAAACAGCCTTTCGCAATGTCAATAGGTCGGCCCACTCGCCCCGCAGGATGTTGAGAGTGATCGATTTCGTTCAAACTCTCGTAATTTTTCGTTTCAATCCAACCCGGACTTATGGAATTGACACGAATATGATAAGGGCTAAATGAAACAGCCAACGCATGAGATAATGCAACGATTCCACCTTTCGTCGCCGCATAAGCTTCTGAGTGAGGCTCCGACATAAAGGCGCGAGTCGAAGCCATATTCACAATCGCACCGCCATTTTCATTCTTTTTCATATATTTTGCCGCTTCACGTGAACAGAGAAAGACACTCCTCAAATTCGTATGGATGATATCTTCCCACTCTTCCACTGTCAGCTCTAGCGGATCTTTCCATCGAGAAACTCCGGCATTATTAATTAAAATATTCACCTTACCGTACATTTCATTGGTTTTCTGAAATAAGTGGATAATATCATTCGGTTCACGCACATCGATTTGAATAGAAACCGCTTCTCCGCCTTGCGTTTTGATTTGTCTGGCAACTTCATTTCCTGTCTCTACATTCAGCTCAGCGATGACCACTTTTGCCCCTTTTTTCGCATATTGTTCTGCGACGGATTTGCCAATTCCGCTCCCCGCTCCCGTTACAACCACCACTTGATCTTGAAAGTTCATGGAATCTCACTCCTTTTCTCTATTTCAAATAATGCTCTGATTCGACGTTGCAAAATACGTTACGAATGCCAGTTTTTTTCGTCCCTAACTCTTGGACATTCAGTTTCGTTTTTTCAAAAAAATGGATACACCTAAAAGCGTGAACATTTCAAATAAAAAAAGCTTATGGCCACAATCATTATACAAAGAATTTAAACTAATGAATTTTTCTTATTATAGCGCAAAGAGCCCTTTTACTACATTCCATAAAACGGTTTTCTTGCTTTTAAATTTCTCGTTGGAAGGAAATGTCATTTCTAGCTAAAATGGGTTATACCATGACAAGGTTTTCGACAAACTTTGGATGGTGAACGCTTAAAAATGCTATAATCATATGTAAAAAATGGAGGTATTAGATGAATTTATGAGAAACTTGATAATTATTGTCAAAAAAGCAGATATTGAAGGTATTGAAATCTTTATACAAAGGATATGAAGGGGCGAATACAATGAAACAACTTCCAAAGGAAATGTATGAGAGCTCTTTTGTTGAACAAGTGATCGAGTTAATGTCAAAAAAAATTTTATTAGAAACGACAAAAATGGTAAAATTAAAGGTTCCCGGTTTTTCTAGCAGCAAAGTCAAAACAATCCCTGAAGTAGTACTAAGAAACCATTTAAAAAAAAAGTTGCAAAAAGTAAATAATGCCAAAATATTATTCACAAGTGTGATCGAAGCCACAGAAAATGAATATAGCGGGCTTCCGCAAGAAGAATTTCTATATAAATTGGAAAATGACAAGGAAATCGAGCCCCCTATCAAACTAATATTACTTACTTATTATTTCCCTGCTCTGTATAAAAATGAAAAGGATACAATCATAAAAAGTCTATCAGAAAAGAGTAATTTAGCTGAAGCTTTGTTAGGGGAAAAAGATATAAAAAAAGAGTTAAAAGCTCTTGCTGCTCTTTCCATGAATGATTTGGAGGAAAGGCTTTCCACAATTTTCCCGAATATAGAGCAAGTTTTTTTAGATGGTAGCGATACGAAATCAGTCGTTTATCCATTTTTTAAAGTATTAAAAGAAATGGAGAAAGATACATTTCACGGTATAGATATTGATCAGTTAAATCAAGAAAGTTATTTACTCAGCTTTCGCAGTCCAAAATCTTGTTTAAATGCTTGATGTAAATGGGTTTTGGAAGTACAAAATTATCATTTGACATTTTTTAAAACATAAAGAAAGACACCTATTCTTTTGGTAAAATATTGGTGACGAAACCAAATCCAAAAGAAAGGTGTCACCACTATGATAACGAATAAAGACTACTTTGCGCAATTACCAAAAGAAATTAAACAAGGATTTTCCGAATTAAATATTGGATATCATTTAAGAAAAGCGAATATTACGAAACTTTCCGGGTATTCTTGTCTTACTGTTTTCAAACTGATTTTTCTTTTAGTCTTCCAATATAAGAACTGGTTTCGTGCTTTTATGAGTAAACGATCTCAGGATCTGCCCGGAAAGGATACAGTCTATCGCTTTTTAAATACACCAACCTATCATTGGAGAAAGTTTCTGCTTTCATTAAGCAGTGAAATGATCCGTCTGCTTCAACCATTAACTTCAAAAGATCGTGTCACAGCTTTTGTGATTGATGATTCTGTCTTTTCAAGAAACCGTAGTAAGTCGGTTGAACTGTTGGCTAAGGTTTTTGATCACTCTACCCATCAGTACTTGAAAGGGTTTCAAATGCTTACCCTTGGCTGGACCGATAGTTTTACTTTTATTCCCGTTGATTTTGCTCTTCTAAGTTCACCGAAAAAGGAAAATCGCCTGCAAGAAATCAATACCGATATTGATAAACGAACATCTGGCTATAAGCGTCGCCAGGAAGCTCTGAAATCAAAACCGGACGTGGCTTCAGCTTTACTTGATCATGCGCTTGAAAAAGGGATTATAGCTGACTATGTTCTCATGGATTCCTGGTTTACACAAGCGCCTTTAATTGAGAAGATTACGAACAAAGGGTTATTTGTCATTGGCTTGGTGAAGCAATTAAAGCAGCGATACGTTTACAATGGTGAACGTTTCACACTGAATCAACTTTACAAATTGGCAAAACCTCACATGGGTAAAAAAGACATTCGCGGATCCGTTTATGCTACTTTAGACAATGGAATTCCAGTAAAAATTCTATTTGTACGAAACCGTAATAAACGGAGCGAATGGCTTGCCATTCTCAGCACAGATACAACATTAGAAAATGAAGAGATCATTCGTATTTACGGCATGCGTTGGGACATTGAAGTCTTCTTCAAATGCAATAAATCCCTTTTAAATTTAGAGAAAGAATTCCAGGGACGTTCCTACGACATGTTAATTAGCCATACAACCATTGTTTTTACACGATATATTCTCATTGCTTGGCAAATGCGAAAAGAGGAGGATCCTAAGACGATTGGCAACCTTTTTTACATCCTTTGCGAAGATGTAAAAGACATAGATTTTATTACTGCCCTTCAATCACTTATTGACCTTTTCCAAACTTTGGCGGAAGCCGAGGTTTCTTTGAACATGGACATCTTTAAAAATCAAATGAATAAATGGTTGGCCACTATACCTAATTATATCAAGCAATGCTTAAATATTTCTGTGTGCGAAAGTTGAGTTATTTACATATATGCATTTTATTCATTCAAAAACTGATCGAAAAATGGGAGGAGGAATTGGACCGCAATGAACGCTCAATGAAATTACAAGATAACAAAATTCAGCAATTAAAAGATATGAATGAAAGGTTAAACAAACAACTAACAATGATAAAAAATGAAATGAAGGCTATGAAGACAGAACGTGAACAACTCGCAAAAGAAGTGACAAACAAAGAACTGGTGCTGCAAAAAATCATAAAAGAAAAAGAAATTTCTGAGCATCAGTATAAAAAAGAAATTGAACAATTGCATAAACAAATGGAGAAAATGTATTCCATTCAAGAAGAATCAAACAATAGAGTCCAACCTTTTCAATTAATCAGAGAAGACATTAAAGTGTTTTTGTCAAAAAACGATGAAATTATAGAAACGCTGATTGGGAAAGAACGCGTTTGCTACTTTTCTTCAATCGATCATTTTTCAGAACAGTTAAAAATGATCGAAAAAGAACTTGTATTTATCGTAACAGACGGTATTTCAACGAAGGATATATTTAAAATTGAAAAGCTTTTAAAAGAGCATCATAAAATCCAATATCGATTGGTAAGCCAAGGAACACAAAACATTATCCGTTCAATCATTTCATATTTAGAAGGGGAATTGCGCTATGAGGTTGTTAACTAGAATGAATCCAGAAGTTGAACGAAAATTAAAGGATGCATATTTTGTCGGACGATTGGTTTCAGAGAGCGAAATAGCAGGAACATTGCTGGATGAAGCATTGAAATATAAAGATGAATATAATGAAGATATCCAATTTTATATTAAATGTTTATCACCTATCCCTGAAGAAGTTTCAAAACATTTTTCGTTTCAAAACAAAATTTTAACAGGGAATACTCGCAGCAGGCAAAATAGAAAATTATTTAACGAGTTGATCGACTACGATCATCTTATGTTTTATGAAAGGCTTGAGAAAGTCAGAGAGTTATTGGAAGGAAAGCTCCTTGTATTTAAGCTGGATCCTAAGCCGGAGTTTGTTTATGTAGATATTGTGAAAGTGGAAAATATCGAGCCACAAAGCAAGTATGCGTTAATCCCTGGTCCGCAATTAAAGGTGGAAGAAACGAAAAAAGATTTAGAAATGAAATTGGTGAAAAAAGGGTATCCAATCACACTGAATTCTTATCCGAATATCTTCGATTCTCCTAAGTTTATTTATTATGAAGGTACTTTATATCAAGTATCATTCAATAAATCGAACAATCCGACAACGTATTCACAAAAAGATGGAGTGGATGTCCGTTTTATTGAAATAGAAGATGAATTTGCAGAAATCGTTCACGCTAGAATTGACAATGATTTATATTTTATCGAAAACAAGGAATTGTCGAATTTACAAGATAAAGTCTATAAAGAAGGGATAAGCTTAATTGAGCAATTTTCATATTCCGAACCGGAAGAAGGAATTGAACAGGAAATTGAAGATCATTTTACAGACCAAAATGTAAAGCGTACGTTTAATAAAGAAGAATATGAATTTTTGCAGCGGTTTATTGAAAAAGCTCAAAACCAATATCGATTGTTTTACGATGAAAAAGATATGATCTCCTTCCATGTCAGTGTAAAAACAAACATGCTAACGATTATTGGCGGAATGTCCGGGACAGGAAAAACGCAGCTAGCCAAAATTTATGGAGAAACGTTAGGTCTTGAGCTTGGAAAAAGAATGTTGATCATTCCTGTTTCTCCGTCATATAAAGAACCAAATGACGTACTAGGTTTTTTAAATCCTTCAACAGGTGTTTATCATGAAAGTGAAACTGGGCTAGTCAGTTTATTATTAGAAGCAGAAAAACATCCGGATCGCATTCATATGGTGATATTTGATGAAATGAACTTATCACAAGTCGAACACTGGTTTAGTCCTTTTATATCCCTATTAGAATTAAATGAGGAAGAAAGGTATTTAACACTCTTTAGTGATCAAGATCGTTGTATTAATGGCCATTACAAATCCAAAATCAAAATTCATAACAACATTATTTTTGTTGGAACGGTTAATTTTGATGAAACGACCACAGATTTTTCAGACCGTCTATTAGATCGAGCAAACGTCATTTATCCGAGAAAAAGAAGCTTTATCGGAATAAAAAATGACTATAAAAAATATCAAAAAGTAAAAGAAGTTGAACCTTTAAACGTGATTCATAAAGCGTTTTTGAAAAATTCCAGCATAGATGACGATTTGTTAAATCTATTATCAACGGATGAATTAACTTTGCTTGATCAAATTCATGAATTGCTTCAAACCTATGACAAACAGAAAGGAGTTTCGTTTAGAACGGTCAACGGAATAGCAAGGTTTATTGCCAATGTCCCCGTTAACGAAGAGGGAGAAGCCATGATATCAAGAGAGGAAGCTTTCGATTTTCAAATTGTCCAACGAATTTTATCGAAAATCAAGGGAATTGAAACGTTTGTAGGTCCGCTTGTAGGAACATATGTAGATGAAAATCAGTATGAAGAAGGAGCATTAGTTAAAATCTTAATATCAGAAACCGGACAAAAAGTATCGAAATTCACCAATTCAATTAAGTTTATTAAACAGAAAGCTAAAGAGTTGATGCTATATGGATACGTTCAATAATTGTATGGTAATAGATAAAAAACTTCGCTTACCGTTTCATCTGCACTTAGAAATAGGAAATCGCAAGCAGCCGATCGGCCATTTAATTTCAGACATCAAAAATGTTATGAACTATGTATATGAAATTGAGGAATATAAAAAGTTAGCAGTGGTGTTAAATAGTGAAGAAAATGATATCGAAATAGAAGTCATTTGGAACAAAATATTCGGAGAAGACGAAAAAGATTTTTATGATGTTTTCATTTTAAATAATCTAAACAACCAAAAAGTGTTATATCAAGAAAACGCAAATATCGTTTATCCATGGCGGTGTGGAACTTACATTTTTGAAATTCGCTATCATTCACAAAGCTATTATGGTGCTTTTTCGATCACACCAAAAAATGTCACGAAAATCCAGTTAAAAAAAATTCACAATTTATTAAATGAAAAAATCCAAGGGATTACTGAAGATATAATGAATTTTAATCATGGATTAGGAGAGCAATCGATCTTTGACAAGAGTCATTTTGTTTCTTTTTATAAATGGTATGAGAAAGCGGAGAAAAAATTATTTGCCTCCCTTGACAGCATTCAAAAGGAAAGCGAATCAACCATCATCTATGATTACGTGGTCGAGAATATCCCTAAACATCTCGATTCAACCAGCATTAAATGGCAAAATAGTTCCAAAGGCTTTCTTTTCAAACAGTCTAAATATTTAAACCGTAAATATATCACATCTGTGGATACGGACAATAATCGAATGGTAAAAACGAAAATACATGAATTACTAAAACGGTTAACAGAAGGGAAAAACGAATTGAATCCTTATTTATCCAAACAAAAACAAAAAATAGAGAACACATTACAAGATTTAAACCAAATAAAAACAGAAATAAATAGCATTTCGAATCGAAACACGATCACCTATTCACATAAGAAAAAAATCGAAAACACCTATCATCGGCTGGAAAGAAAGTTGCAACAATATCGGATCGAGGAAAAACAGTTATTAAACTTGATGGAAAGGGTGAAAAAATCGAGTAATCGATTACAAGCCGTTTTAGAGCATTCGTTTTGGAAATCGATTTGCCACCACCAAGTAAAAAGAAAAACAAAAATTCATAAAAAAAGTTACTTGTTATTTGATCATATCATGCAACAATTAAAACAACAGTCAAATCCAGCTCACACAGAGGAATGGATCATCCCAGCCTATAAACCTACGTATTTGTTGTATGAGTATTTTGTTTACTTTGTTGTCATTGAAAGTCTGCAATATTTAAATTTTCATTTTCCCGCTGATTATGATTTAAAGGAGCAATTAAAGCTGTCATTATATAAAGACGGATTAGATGACGGAACAAAGATTACTCTCGAAAACGAGGAACGCCGTTGTTTGATTGAAGTCATTTATAACGAGGAACTGGAATATAATTCACGATTAGCCATTGAGAAAAACAAGCATTTTTTCAGTACAAAATTCCGAAAAAAGCCTGATATTAAAGTTGATTTATATAAAATGCAAGATCATCAAAAGATCTTCCAATCTTCATTTGTTCTTGAAGTCAAATACCGTCCATTATACAATATCTTCCAAGAATATGGTTCCACCTCCACGATGGAGCAAATGGATGATTATAGAGGAATTAAATATACCGATGACAAAGGAGAAATAAAATTCAATATCGTCAAAGAAGTAGTTTGTGTGTATCCCGGCGACGATTATAAAGAAGTATTATTCAATACGGATTACGGCTATTTTTTGCAACTCTTCCCTAACGATCAAGAAGAATCAGACCTCCTCATCGGTGTGAATGAATTGCAAAAATTATTAACCGAATGGATTGATTGCTTTTGTCCGATTCCGGTCTCTAAATAAGAACTAGTTTGATTGCAGTTTGTTTATGGAAAATGAAGCGATTTTCTTCTCTTTGCATGATGATCGAAGCAAAAGACGACAAAGCTTTCGGCTGATTCCAATACCATCGATTGACGTTTGATACTATTTTTTTTCAATATGAAACAAAAGGGAAAGCCCTCTCCCATTTATAAGAATGTGGAGAGGGCGCGCTTCTTTTATGACCATTCAAAGGTAGATCTATGTCATTATCTCAAAACATAGATGATAAATAATCGCTTTTCGGTAAAAATTATTTTTTTCGCAGCAATCTTGCAGTAACCATTTATTTTTGTACATGGAAAATACGAAGCAGTTTTGATCCTTCGTATACATGTTTTCGGCAAACAAACACCATAATGATTCCCCCGCACTATTAAAACTACTTTTGAATTAGTCAGTTGCTTCCACATTTTCAATGACAAAAAAGGTAATTGGTGTACTGGCAACAAAAATTGACTTTTCAGAACACTGTTAGAGCTTCAGAGCCGTGATTTCATTCTTTTTTTCTTTTAACAGCTTTTTATCCCATAGAAGAGTCAAAAGCGCAATCAAATAGAAAACGAGACAAATAACAGTCATTTTTGTAAATCCACTTACAGAGATTTCCCCCGTATTATGAACTGCTTCGACTAAAGTGGAAAATAGCCCTGCTGCAAAAGCTCCTGTTCCAAACTGAATCATTTGGAAAACTCCCATATAGCTGCCTGTTTCCTTTTCGGGTACGGAAAGCAGCGCAATCGCATTTAAAGCAGGCATCGAAACCGTCCCACCCATTCCCAATAATAAATAGATGATCCCGAACATGAAAATAGCAGGAAGACGAATTATTCCGCTTACACTTAATAGAAAGACCCCCATGATCGAAATCATCATTCCGATTAATAAAGTTCGGTGCGGGGCTTTATCCGCTAATTTTCCAGCCAATCCAGCAAAAAATACGCCAATGATGGAATCCATTAATAGAATAAACCCTACTATTTGCGGCTCCATATGATGGACATCTCTCATGAAACTTGGAACATACAGTAATACAGCATTACTCACCATATACAATAAAAAAACTCGAAACAATGAATGGATAAACATCCAATTTTTCCATGCGCTCGTTGGGAATATGGCTTTCCCTTGCTGTTTACGTTTTTCAGAAAAAATGAGCAATCCTAAACTACAAAATACGATAACAAACGCTATCATTTTGGTCATAAGACGGGTATGTAGAAATAAAACTTGCACCGATAGAATAAACCCTAACAAACTCATCGTGCTTAAATAAGGCAATGTTGCCTTTTCATCAGAACCTTGAACTTCTGAAACAACCCATCTTACGAAAAGAAAAGATAGAAAGGAAATGAGCGATAATAAATAAAATATGGTTTCCCAATGAAAATAACGTACAATGAATCCGCCCAAAGCGGGTCCTACAAGAGTAGCAGCCGAAAGTGTCCCCGAAAACCAGCCAAAAGCCCAGCCCGTTTTATCTTGAGGAAACAATTTACGGATCAGAACCACTTGAGCTGGAACGATCATAGAATCTGCGACAGCCTGAAAGGACTGAAATGCCAAGAATAAGTACCAATGATGAAGGAATCCGCTTAAAAAACTGGATAGACAAAATAACAGCAGCCCCATGCTCATCAACAATTTGGGAGAAACTCGATCAGCCAAATGGCCAAATAAAGGAAGACCCGTCGCGAAAACAGCGAAAAACAAAATATTCCGAATTTGCAAGGAAGAATAGGAGATATGAAAGCTAGCCACGATATCTGGAAAAGCTATGGACAGCATCGTACTGCTCATGACAGAAGCGAACACGCCAAAAGATATGCATAAAATCATTACATATTGTTTTTTCATCTATTTCGTTCCCTTTCAAACATGGAAGAATGATCATTCATATGTTCACAGTTTATTCAATCGGGTGTAAATGCACGAAAATAATTCTCCCCTCGATTTTATTTTTCCTCTTTATTCTTAGCACCTTTTCTCCTTATTCATTTAAGCCCGCAATCCTTCGCAATAGAACCAAAAAATAAACACGGATAAAAAAGCATTTTCCCTCTTTTCACCCGTGCTTTCATTAGCTGCTTACTTTTCTGGAAACATTAGATTTCATCTACTAATATTCTGTCGCCATGACTATGAGGTTGAGATACAACCAAAAACTCAACTTCTTCATTTGATTCATTCATCATTTGATGCGGAGTCAAAGGAGGCACCTCAATCCCTTCTTGTGAATGTAAAATAATCTTTTGACCATCTATCTCAATAGTTGCTGTACCTTTTAATACAAAGAAAAATTGGCGTGCATATTGATGATAATGTCTGACCTCCGAAGTATTGGGCAACATACGTTCTTGAATCACGCTTAAATTTGGACTTTTCACTAAATGCCATCCATCACAATGGTCACCCCATATGTAATGTTCAGCGTTTTGTTTGGTTATTTTCATATTGATCTCTCCAATAACTTTTCTTCTATTATACTAGAATAAATATTTTTGATTGAATCTAGCATTTTTCGCTATGTACCCATACTCTCAATAATTTCCATTCCAACTCTCCCTCACGCCTCCTATAGAGCAGAATAATTTAATGATCTCAAGGGGAAAATACTAACAGGACGATAATCCACTTTAGTAACGCCTAACCACTTTAGTAACGCCTAACCTGGTTAAACCCTGACGGTACGACCTTTCATTTGGTAACCGAGGGGAACTTCGCGAACGAAACCATAGGAGGTATAATGATGAAAGCACTTGTATTCCATGGACCGAAAAAAATCGAATGGGAAGAGAAAGACAAGCCGACGATTCAGAATCCGACTGATGCCATTGTAAAAATCACCAAAACGACGATTTGCGGCACGGATTTGCATATCTTAGGCGGAGATGTACCGGCGGTAACGGACGGCCGAACACTGGGACACGAAGGAATTGGAATAGTAGAAGAAGTCGGCACGGGTGTCAACAATTTCAAACCCGGAGACAAAGTGCTGATTTCTTGTGTCACTTCCTGTGGAAGATGCGATTATTGCAAAAAAGCGATGTATGCCCACTGTGAAAACGGTGGGTGGATTTTGGGCACTTAATCGACGGAACCCAGGCAGAATACGTTCGGATCCCTTATGCCGATACAAGCATGTATCATATTCCTCCGGGAACCGATGAAGAAGCACTTGTCATGTTGAGCGACATTTTACCGACGAGTCTGGAAATCGGGGTGATCAACGGTGAAGTTCAGCCGGGTGATGTCATTGCGATTGTCGGCGCAGGACCGATTGGAATGTCGGCACTCTTAACGGCACAACTTTATTCACCGGCGGAGATCATCATGATCGACCTTGACGATAATCGCCTAGAGATGTCTAAAAAGTTCGGTGCCACTAAGACAGTGAACAGCTCTACGAAAAATGCGGTTGAACAGGTGATGGAATTAACGGATGGAAAAGGTGTTGACGTGGCGATTGAAGCCGTTGGGTTTCCGGTAACCTTCGACATCTGTCAGCAAATCCTAAAGCCGGGCGGACGTCTAGCCAATGTCGGTGTACACGGCAAGCCTGTCGAATTGCACCTAGAACAATTGTGGATTCGAAATGTGAAGATCTCAACCGGACTGGTCAGTACAAGTACAACACCGATGTTGTTAAAGACAGTGGAATCAGGGAAGATCTCGCCGCAGCAGTTAGTCACCCATCGCTTTCCTCTGGATCAAATCATCCAAGCATATGATGTATTTGGCAATGCAGCCAAAGAAAAAGCGATGAAAGTGATTTTATACAACGATTAACCTTTTGATTAAGAAATGGCTCGAACCCTCTTAATATGGGCCAATTCATTTTGAGATTGCTTACCTGCTGCTTTTCTGAACGGAGAAAAGAATACAGCTTCTACACAAAGTCGTTTGCCAAAAGACAAACGACTTTTTTCAATAACGCAAGAAAAGATAAATGATATATAAAATTTGTCCTTTATGCACGAAAAAAACTCTGGCCGGCATCCACAATGAAACTATTATTTTACCCGCAAATGAGGTCTAACTTAGTTTCTTAATTTTAGTTGTTGGTTTTCAATGACATATATATGATCTGCTACACGTTGAATAAACATGTGATCGTGTGATACAAGTAGGACAGTACCTTCATATCCTTTTAAAAAGCGTTCTAACGCTTCAATACAGAAAACATCCAAAAAATTGGTCGGCTCGTCTAAAACCAGCACATTGTATCTTCCCAAAAACAATTGACACAATACTAAACGGATCGCTTCTCCACCACTTAAATGGCGGACATTTTTTCTCAAATCATTTCCAGTAAAATTCATTGCGTGTAGGACAGCACGGATCTTGCTTTCATCATAGTCGCTCCGTTCTTTCATAAATGCAAGTACAGTTTCATCTTTCTCAAATTCATAACCCATTTGTTCATACGATCCGATGACAGCTTTAGGAGATACGATAATCCCTTCTCCTTGTTGGATGATATGGCGAAGGAGTGTTGTTTTCCCTGAACCATTTTTTCCTGTAATCACGATGGTGCTGCCTAATGGGAATTGGAAACTAGCTTCTTTGAGCAGGATTTTATTTCCTGCCTTTAGCGTTAATCGGTCTGCCATAATCGGAAACTTATTGTGTAGCTTGAGAGCCGTTGGCTGAGGAAAATAAAGTGCTTGTTCCTTTTTTGGCGCCTCCACTGCTTCGAGTTGCTCCACTCGCTGCTCAATCGCTTTTGCTGCACGTTGGATCGCCTTTTGGCTTGTATCTTTTGATTTCGTCATAAACATTTTATTTGCCTTTGCTTTCGTTTCCTTTTTTGACATACGATTATTGGCCTTGGTCACTTTTTCGGCCTTGGTCATCTTTTCTTCCGCCGCTTTTAAAAGACGTGTTTTTTCTTTCACGTATTTTTCGTAATCCTTAAGCTGTCTATTACGAGCGAGTTCTTTTTGTGCTGAGTAGTCGGAATAATTCCCTGTATATTCCGTTACACGCCCGTCTTCGACTTCCCAAATTTTTGTAACGAGTTCATCTAACACATGACGATCATGGCTAACAAGAACAAGCGCACCGTAATAATAGCGCAGCTCATCGATGAAAAACTGTACACCGGCCTCATCTAAGTGTGTTGTCGGCTCATCAATCAATAACCCTTCATGGTAGGTGGAGAAAATTCCCGCTAACTTCAAACGTGTTTGTTCACCGCCGCTTAAATTTTCAACTTCTGTCTGAGGTATAGAGAGCTTTCCTAGAAGATCAAAATCTATTTCTTTTTCAATCGGTCTTGACAGTTGATCGAAATAAGCAAAATCCGCAAAGCGATTTACTTGGCCTTTATCTGGTGTAATTTGACCGTCCAAAAGTTTCAATAACGTACTCTTTCCAGCCCCATTTTTTCCAACAATCCCGATACGATCAAATTGGTGTACTGCTAATCGCGGGATATCTAATACTAATTTGCCTAAAAAGGAGACTTCGATATTTTTTAATTCAATATATACTTTTTCCATTATTCACTGCCCCCCATTCGATTGTGCGATGATAACTTTCTTTTCAAGCCTTTATTCATACCAACTAAAATATCTAGATCAACTGTGATCCGAGCGGAGTCCCGATGAATAAACGCATCAATACGTGCTTTATCCGCAGACCAAGCAAGAGGGGTCATTTGAACCAAATTTTTTAGTTCCGTTTCATTAAGGTTCTTTGAATAACATAAATGGAAAACATCCAGTAGTCGGAGATGTTTTTTAAAAAGGGATACTGTTTGATCATTTTTATAGACCCTTTTTTCCTTGTGATCATAGAATGCTTCTCGTAGCTCCTTTAGATAATTAGGTCGAGGAACAACCTTAATGACTAGCCCATCTTCCACTAAAATCCTCTTGAATTCCTTGTAGTTGGAAGGAGATAAGATATTCAAAATCACATGAAACGATTGATCTTCCAATGGTGATTTAGCCAAGTCTCCTACTAGCCAAATTTGGTTTTCGTACCTCTTAGCAGCCATGGCAATGCCTTCCTTTGAAATATCAAGACCCACACCAGTCATTGCCGGAACCTTACATTCGTCCAAAATCCTTTGTAAATGAGAACCTTCTCCGCAGCCTAAATCTACAATCATAAAAGGTTTAACAGAAACATCCATATATTCCGTTATCACTTTCGAAATCATTTCATGCATGGGAGTATATAAATGACTTTCGATAATGATCTTGTGTCTGGCTTTAAACAATTCTCTCTTGTAATGACTCTTCGAGGGATGAGTCATCAAATTTACATATCCTTGTTTTGAGAAATCAAAAGTATGGTTTTTAGAGCATATTAAGCTTTTAAAATCAACAACCTTCATCGAACTTTTACAGAGTGGGCATCTGAATGCCTCTACAAATTCACTGACAAGTTCCGCACTTTTTATTTTTTTGGTCATGTGATCTCTTCCTTTCGAAATCGAGTAGGAGGGAGCGATTAACTCCCGTCCTCTCACACCACCGTACGTACGGTTCCGTATACGGCGGTTCAATTAAGATAATTGACGCAAGTCTTTATAACTTCCGTGAATAGCTGTTCTCTTTATGCCAGTGGTCACTCCACCCTCCAAGAGGTCTCCCACGGGATTCACCGCTTCCTCCCTCAAGTGAGGTACTACGTTTTCTGTGTTCATCATGACTCACTGAATACCAAGGGCTATTCTCTCTTAATTGTTCGGTCCTTCTTAGTTGTTCTAGACCAACTAATACTATGACCTCTGCTGACTTCTGACGGTTCAGCTACTTATCACTAAGTAGGTTATGAAGAGTACTTCACATATCCGCCAGACCTCCCCGGGTAAGTACATGCACTTTCACACCATCTATCCGCCTCATTTACTCGATATGACCTTCGACAGAAAGAGCTTTGTTTTGTTATGCAAACTCACTCAATCATACCTAGCCTTATATGAGGTTCGTGTTCCTCGGACCGGTGTTTTGCCTCCAGCTTCCTTCAGATTCCGCGTCACCACGGACACCCTTGCTCTTGGCTAACCTCTACTTCTGTCTTCGGGGTTCGGGACTTACACCCTATAGTTCATGTACATGCCGGGCGCACATAAAAAAATCACAGGCGATCTGCCTGTGATTCAGAGTAAAGGGAAGAAGACCCATCCTTATTAGATTAGGGGCTATTAGAAGCCGTCACCAAATAAAGTGAAACTTCCATCAGTGGGGGGCAACGCACAGGATGTGCAAGTGCAGATGAAGACATGGGGACACGGTGCTTTTAATAAGCCTTCATCTGCCACTGATGGTTAGTTGAACTAATCGGGCTTTTACGAGCAGTTATTCCCCACTTGACTTCATTGTTTCCGCTTAAGTCTTGAAGCGGGGACTTACTGCCCGTTGAAGCGGGATAAACCTTCCTTTTGCTAAACAAAAGAAGGAGAATGATACATAAATAAAAAAGACAGAACGATCCGTCTGCCTTCTTCACATTACATATTTTCTATATGAAACGAAGATTATTAAAAAAGGACAGACTGCTCCCGTTTACTCTGCATACACAAACAGAGCCTTTGAACGTATTTAATTACTGGTTCAAAGCCGGGAATCGCAATCTGATAAAATACATTTTTTAATAATCCTCCTCTAAATTTAAAAGTACAGAAATTATTATAGAAATCCTTTTAGAAAAAGTCAAAGAAAACCAACTTATTCCTAATGAATTTTTATAAATCAGCATTAAGCTTGCCCACTTTATCTCATTCTTCAAATCCATTCATATTTGTTTTGATTAAAATCGTCTTAAAAATAAATTTCTCTAATCGGAAGATCTGTACCGTTTACTATGTAGCTGCCAATGGCCCGAGCTTTGTAAACTGTTGGATTATGCGAAGCAATCGTGCGTATGTTTCTCCAATGTCGATCCAATTTCGCCGATTGTCTTGTTGCTGAAGCCCCGCCAACTTCGAAAAGCAGGGTAGCGGCTTTTAAAGCAAGATCGTCTACTACCACCTTAGCTTGTGCGGCTCGAAGCGAAGCCTCATGGCTCAACGAATAATCGATCACACCGTCAACGGCTGATCTCACAGCAACATCAAGTGCTTCTGCAGCAGTTAGCACAATCGCTTCTGCAGCAAATGCGATGCTGGAAAGTTGGCCAATCACCTGTTGAAGCTGCGGATCATCTGTCGGTTTATCTGCTGCCGCAAAAGAAAATGTACGTTTACGACGATGTACTAAAGAAGAAGCATCCGTCGCTACATTTCGCAATATTCCGGCAATGACTGCATGCAAAAAGAGCTGTAGATAGGAATTAAACGGAGTCTTTGTACCGTCAATAAACGTTACTTCATCTTTAAATACATACACATTGTTCAAACGGGTCGTGCCGCTTCCCGTTAATTTTTGCCCGATGCCGTCCCAATCGTCTTCAATAATGACTCCTTCCCGGTTTGCAGGAATGATGACCGATACTGTTTTCCCATCGTGGGTGGACGCCGTCACAAAAACCCAGTCAGAATACATCGTACCTGTACTAAAATATTTCGTCCCATTTAATCGATATCCGTCACCGTCAGGGGATAAAGTGGTCTCAAAAGCATATTTTCCAACATTTTTGGACGAAAGTTCGGTAAATGCATTACCGATAATATCGCCGTTGGCCACCCTCTTCAGCCATTTATCACGTTCTTTTTTATCCGGATTTCGAAGATATTCTTCCACTTGGGAATAATGTGAACGAAGGCTGTGTGCTACATCCGGATCTGCTTCGGCTAAGCGGATGATCACTTGGAAAAGATCCCGAATGCTGGCGCCGCCTCCTCCCTCTTCAATCGGCAAACGCAACGCGCCAAGCTTGGACTGCTTGATTAACTTGATCGCATAATCAGGTCGGGCTTCACTATTCGTATTCCTTCGTTCCTCCGCATCCCGGGCAATTTCCTCAATCAATTGGTCCAGTTCACGGGAATTTGGTTTAACCGGCTCAGAAAATGCCGCAGAGGAAAAGGGATCTTGATCTTTTTTTGAAATTAATTGTTTGGAGCTCATCTTACAAAATTCCCCCTTTTGTTTAAAATAAATTATTCGCATCTTCTTAGTCATATTAATGATAAAAACGGCGCCTTTATATTCGATCATTCTTATTATTGTGTTGTACTTTTCGCAGCAAATGCACCTCTATATTTGGCTGCAGGGTGACGTTCATTCAGAAGATCTGATCCAAACAATTTTTTTCGGAAGGTGCTTGGCTCGGAATGGCCTCCACGGGCTAAACCACGTCTTCGTAATACAGGCATCACCAAATCAATAAATTCTTCATAGGAACCGGGAATGACAGCATTGATCATATTGACCCCATCGATTCCTGCTTCCCTCCAAATCTCCAGTTGATCTGCAATGGTTTCAGGGGTTCCAACAATGCGAGACGATCTCGTTCTCAGTTTGGCAAGGTCTCGTACTGTAGGGGTGCGCCCGGGAGTACTTTGCTTTAGCCACTCGTATGTGCTTCTTACTCCCTCTGTTTCAATGTGTTTAAGAGGTGTATCTAAACTGATATTTCCAAGATCAATGCCCATTCCGCCTGCCATATGGGCGATCATCATATCTAAATCAATTTTTTGATCCAGCTCAGCTTCTTTACGTCTCGCTTCTTCTTCCGTCTCACCAATCACAAAAGACAACCCTTGAAAAACGAGAATATCATTCTCATCCCTGCCATTTTGTTTAGCCAATCGCCGGATTTCATTGATCA
Source organism: Bacillus sp. FSL W8-0223 (assembly GCF_038006805.1). NCBI lineage: Bacteria > Bacillati > Bacillota > Bacilli > Caryophanales > Bacillaceae > Bacillus > Bacillus sp. FSL W8-0223. The sequence continues at coordinate 196,493 of NZ_JBBOVX010000001.1, read as the reverse complement.
ATTGTCGGGCATTTTCGGGATCAGGTGCTACAATAAAGACAGCCTCTGCATTTCGGGCCGCAAACTCCCTTCCTGTAGAAGATGCTCCGGCTTGAAATAGCACCGGGGTGCGCTGAGGGGATGGTGAAACAAGGTGCGGGCCCTCCACTTTATAACGCTCTCCGATATGATTAATTTTGTGAACCTTTGCCGGATCTGCATGAATGCCGCTCTTGACATCTTGCAACAATGCCCCGTCGTCCCATGAACCTTCCCAAAGTTTATACAATACATCTACATATTCATCCGCCCAGCGATATCGCTCATCGTGAGGAACTAGACCATCATAGCCAAAATTTCGAAAAGCATTTGCCGAATAGCTTGTAACGATGTTCCATGCAATACGACCTTTGGAGATATGATCCAATGTTGAAACGCGCCTTGCAAAATTAAACGGATGTTCCTGAAGCGGAGCCGCCGTAAAAGCTAATCCTAAATACTTCGTGTTTACGGCCAGTGCAGACATAAGAACCATGGGATCATTGCTTGGTATTTGCAGGCCCGTTTTAACATGATACTCCCAGCCGCCGCGATGATTGCCATATAATCCAATCACATCCGCAAAAAAGATGGCATCAAAGCCACCTTCATCCAATTTTTTGGCTAGGGATACCCAAAGCTCAACATCATTAAAGTTCTTCTGATGCCCATTTTCATCACGCCAAAGACCGTGAATGATGTGAGAAGCTGTATTCATAACAAAAGCTGAAAATGACAGTGGTTTGGACATATTTCTTCATCCCCGTTTAAATGTTTTCTTTTTAATATATTTTTAAAAATGAACGAATTAAAAAACAAAAATTCTAAATTTTAAACATTTATTGTTCTTGAAATAACGACCCGTCAACTGATCTTCATTTCGTTAATCGGTTGATTAAGTCTCCCAACGTTTAAAATGCTGAGTTTTATGGATGCAGACCAGCTTTTGGACTGCCCTTTTCTCAAATTCAAATTAGATTACTTACCTTCATTCCAAAGATTCAACGGCAACCCTACTAAAATTTTGCCAATTTGGTCTCGTCCAATATTATTCGATGGAGCCATTGGGATCCCTGCACGCGCATCCCGATAAAGCCGTTCAAATATTCCTTCAGAATATCCATAACCGCCGGCTACATCCATTGCGACCCGCGCGGCAAAATCCGCCGTTTCAGAAGTGTGAATTTTAAACTCTACCACTTCTGATCCAAGTAAACTCAACGGTTTACCCTCCGCCAAAAATTCATCAAAATGTCTTGCTAAATCTATCTGCCATGCTTTTAATGCCGTAATTTGTATTTTCACTTCTGCCAGTTTTTGACGGATCACTTGGTGGTCAGCTAAACTATTATCAAAACCTTTATTTACTGTTTTCGTAACATGATCAACAGCTGCTTTTAGCGCACCTTGTGCTACTCCAAGCCAAACAGAAGCAATGCCGAGCAAATAAATAGGGTTTCCTCCTTCTTCCATTATCTCTTTTCCTAATCCTTCACGTCCCACCAGATCGCGATGATTTACTTTTACATTACTGAAAGTAATGGGTCCGCTATGATTTCCTCTAACGCCTAGTGCCTTCCACGGCTTTGCCGTAATCCCCTCATTATGTCCGTCAACAATAAAATAACTAAAATCACTTGGGTCTTCCGAATCCGGAGTTCTCGTTTGTAAAATATAAAAATCAGCGTATCCTCCACTAGTCGTAAAGGATTTTTCAGCATTAATGATATAATCCTTTCCATCCCGTTTAGCCTGGCTCAAGTTAAACCATACATGCCCTCTTGTCGCTTTTTCACTTGTAGAAAAAGTCCCAATGGCGCCTTCCCGTACAGGCAATAGCCATCGTTCCTTTTGATCGTCATTTCCATATAGAACAATAACCTGCGTTGCCCCCACATGCATGGCATACACTAACCCTGTAGAAGCATCGACCTTTCCGATTTCTTCTGAAACAATGGAAAAGCCTAAATAACCCAAATCTAATCCGCCCCATTTTTCAGGAACGGTTACAGAATTCCACCCTTCTTTAGCCAGCGCCAATAAATTTTCTCTTGGGAATTTTCCTTCTCTATCAATCGCTTCCGCATTTGGTTCAATGACATTTTGAATGATAGGGCTGACTCGCTCTCTGATTTCTTCCACATAAGTTCTTGAATAAATATTTTGATCCGTTTTTAAAATCCCCATTCTAAATACCTCCTAATATCAGTCAAGATCAATCACTTATTAACAATAGATTCAGCTAGTATGGTAGAAGAATTTAAAAGTACACTTCTCTGATTGGAAGTTTAGTATTGTTTACAACGTAGTTCCCTATGGCACGAGCCTTGTAAACGGTTGGGTTATGGGAAGAAATTGTACGAATATTGCGCCAATGACGGTCGAGATTTTCCGATTGCCTTGTTGCAGATGCCCCTCCAACTTCAAAAAGCAATGTAGAAGCCTTCAATGCCAATTCATCTACAATCACTTTGGCCTGAGCCGCCCTCAATGAAGCTTCATGACTAAGATCAAAATCAAGGTTTCCATCAACAACTGAATCCACCGTGGCGTCTAATGCATCTGCGGCTGTCAACACAATCGCCTCAGCAGCAAACGCACTACTCGAAAGCTGGCCAATCACCTGCTGCAAAAGCGGATCATCCGTCGGCTTATCAGCAGCTGCAAAACTGAATGTTCGCTTACGACGATGAACCAACGCGGCTGCATCTGTCACTACGTTGCGTAATATGCCCGCAATCACCGCATGTAAAATAAGTTGCAAAAATGAATTAAATGGGGTTTTATTTTCATCAATGAATGTTACTTCATCTTTATATACGAAAACATTCTCAAGACGGGTTGTTCCACTCCCGGTCAATCTTTGTCCAATTCCGTCCCAATCATCCTCAATAATGACGCCTTCCCGATCTGTCGGAATAAGTGCGGACACCGTTGAGCCATCAGGAGTAGAAGCCATGACTAATACCCAATCAGCATATAGAGTTCCCGTACTAAAATATTTCGTGCCATTTAAACGGTATCCGTCGCCATCAGGGGTTAAAGTCGTTTCATAGACCGAATTTCCTACATTATTAGATGAAAGTTCAGTATAAGCATTACCAATAAGATCTCCTTCCGCTACCTTTTTCAGCCATTTATCACGCTCTTTGCCAGCAGGGCTTTGAAGAAATTCCTCCACTTGGTAGTAATGAAAACGAAGACTATGAGCAACATCCGGATCCGCTTCTGCTAAGCGAATGACAACATAGAAAAGATCACGAATACTGGCCCCGCTGCCGCCTAATTCAACAGGTAAACGTAGGGCACCAAGTCTTGATTTCTTGATTAACTCCATTGCATAAAATGGCCGCGCTTCACTACCAGACTTTCTGCGCACTTCAGCATCTTTTGCAATGGCAGAGATCAGTTGTTCAAGTTCATTCGAATGAAGTCTTACCGGTTCTGTGAATGTCAATGTATCAGAAGTTAAATGTTTTTGATTAGACATTTATCCATCTCTCCTTTTTCATTAATAGATCCATCTATATTTAGCCGCATTTAAATCTCGTTTAACCTATACTTTTGAGTGTACGTTCGTGTTGTTCGGCAGCGGTCGATTTTATATCTCCGCCGAATGGGCTAAGGAACGTCCGCTGATTGGAAGCATCCTTTTGATTAACCGGAAGTTTCGGAAATAATAATTCCGCTGTTCTATAGGCTTCTTCTAAATGTGGGTAGCCTGATAAAATAAAGGTTTCGATGCCTAAATCAGCGTACTCTTTTATACGGGCGGCAACCGTATCGGGATCTCCTACAAGCGCCGTGCCCGCACCGGTACGCACTAATCCAATACCTGCCCAAAGATTTGGACTCACTTCTAATCTGGTACGGTCACCTTCATGCAAACTCGTCATCAAACGCTGGCCTTCTGAATCCATCCGCTTAAATACTTTCAGCGCCTGTGCAATGGTTTCTTCATCCACATGTTCGATGAGATGATTGGCAGCTTCCCATGCTTCCTCTGACGTTGGACGGACAATGACATGCAGCCGGATGCCAAATTTTAACGTTCTTCCTTGGGCAGCAGCGAGCTCCCTCATTTTATTAATTTTTTTCTCAACTTGGGCCGGTGGCTCTCCCCACGTTAAATAAACATCAATGTGTTCTGCCGCCACCTTCATCGCAGCAGGAGAAGATCCTCCAAAATATAGTGGCGGATATGGTTTTTGAACCGTTGGGTACGGCAATTGCCCCCCTTCAATTCGTAAATAGTTTCCTTCTAACTTCACTTCTTCTTCCGTAAACAACTGCCGCCATATCGTTAAAAACTCGTCGGTTAACTCATAGCGTTCATCGTGGTCTAAAAACACACCTTCTCCTGCAAGTTCGACCGGGTCGCCCCCCGCCACCACATTAATTAACAGCCGACCATCGGAAAATCGATCCAATGTCGCCGACATTCGCGCAGCAAAGCTTGGCGACATTAATCCCGGGCGTACGGCTACAAGAAATTTTAGATTTTGGGTTACGGGTGCTAGCGTTGAAGCAACAATAAATCCTTCTTCACATGTTTTTCCTGTAGGAATTAAGACGCCGCTATAGCCCAAGTCATCGACGGCTTGTGCAATTTGTCTGCAATAGTTATAAGTTGCAGGGCGTGAACCCTCTTGTTGATTTAGTTGACGAAAGTCTCCATTTGTCGGAATAAACCAAAAGATTTCCATTTATAATTCCTCCTTGAATATGTCTGTCTATGGGAAGCTTAAATTAAAAAAGGAGACTCCCTTAAAAATGAAAGGAAGTCTCCAGTGGTCCGGTCGACTAAAACACAGATTGCTATTGTCTTTTATCATTGATCCATATGAGAATTGCAGATGATGGCCTAAGTGATTATTTTGCTTCTTCCGCTGATAAAGGTAAAGAAGCACCCCCTTTGATTAAAAAATAAATACAGATATCTTTTCAAATTCAATGTTAGACATACATGAAATATTCGAACATCTTAATAGATTTCATTTTAAAGCTTCCCTAAACGTTTCCTAAAAGAAGCGGGATTCAAAACATCTTTTTTATTTAAATACGTTTCCTTTAAAGGTGGTTTTCTTGCCGGTTAACAGTGATTTTCGCAATCATCGCTGTTCTCTTTTCACATCCAGTGATCTGGTCTGTGTTTTGGTCAAATTCATCTATCTTAATTTCTTATTAATCCTATTAATTTAATAAGAATTGTTTTCATAAAATTAACATATTTTTGTTTACACTGTCAACGTATTTTTTCATAAAATGTTATGCTGCCTTAGTGAAACTTTAAATGAAAGTATGATCAAAAACACTTCGCAAGCCTCCATTTAACGATAAAATAATTAGAAGCCTTTTGAAAGATTTTTTCTTATGACGCGCTTTTTAATGGAATAAAATAGGAATTCTGTTTGCTGATCGAGTTAAAGGCATTTTAAATATTATCATCCTCTAGCTGCTATTCATTAAACCTTCCCATTAAAATGGTATTATAGTAGTTGCCATCTGATAAAACTCTGTCTTTTTTTAAAATCCCCTCTACTTCAAATCCATATTTTTTATAGAGTTTTATAGCTTTTTCATTGGTTTCGAGTACACTTAAGTTTATTTTTTTAATGCCATTTGAGTCAGCCCAATGAATCGATTCTTTTAGAAGATTTTTTCCTATTCCATATCCCCAATATTCTTTTAATACACAAACGCCAAATTCGGCTTTATGAGAAAATCTTTTTAATTTGTTTCTTTCACATCTGGAAAAACCTACTATCCTCTTATCAACTTCCGCAACTAAAAATAAGTTGCTACTTTCTGCATCATCTTTTATTAATTGATTAAAACCTAATTCGTCTATGTACGCCTCGCCCTTTTCTCTATCTAGATTTTCCGTTTCACCATCTATCTGCAATCTTATTTCAGACAATATTTTGGCATCCTTTTCTATTGCAGGCCTTATAATATAACGTAAATCATTCATCAAAAATTCTTTTGGATTAACTTTCATTGCAGTTCCCACCTTTACTGCATCACCCTGCAAAATATGGATCGAGTGACTATAAAACGCGCTTTTCTTTCGAACAAATCCGAAAATTAAAAACAACCTCTCGCGGATATATTACCTGAGAGGTTCAACCTTATTATAAAAAATAAGGCATGCTTTGAAAATGGAGCGAGTAACTTCTTTATGAAAAAGTTTATTCATTTTAATAAGTTCTTATGAACTAAAGCATCTGTTAATTTTATTATAAATTTCACAATCCAGCTTTTAAAAGAAGTTGCTGTACCACTAAGAAAAAGTCAACAATAATGGCAGCCGTGAAATTTCTTTATTTAGATACCATACTGACTTTTAAATTCGAAAATCTCATCAACAGCTTGGTGATACCCACCCGATTTTTGAAAGGATTCCCTAATATTTGCAACAGCTTGATGAAAAGATGGGTGGTTTAACACATGATCTGCAGCTTCACGTAGTTGATTTGCAGTCAAGCTTTGCATTTGTAATTTAATACCGGCTCCGATATTGGCAACTTGCCCGGCAATGATCGGCTGATCCGCGCTTTGTGGAATTACAATGAGCGGAACCCCATAATAGAGACCTTCATTGGTACTGTTCATTCCACCATGTGTAATAAATAATTTACTGTATTTCAGCACCTCAGTTTGCGGAACATAATTTTTTACAATGAAGTTTTTAGGAATCTCCCCCAAATCAGATATTTGATTTTGTTTCCCAATAGACATGACAACAGTATGATCAGTGTTCCCAAATGCCTTAAAACAAAGCTTATAGAAATCCATTGCTTGGTTAAAGACCGTACCCAGTGATATGTAAATCGGGCTTTTCCCCTTTATTGCAGTAAGATCGAAGTTTTCTTCCATTGATCGTGAAGAGATGGATGGACCTACAAATTTGTAAGTTTGGTCGAATGTTTCTCCAAAAGGTTGAAACTCCCTAGTTGTATAAACGATGGTAAGTGGGGCAGGATTACAAAAAACTTCGTAAGGAGAATGGATCTCCACATCATATTTTTCCTTCACCATATCCGTCAGGCGTTGAAATTCACCGTATAAAGGATTAACTATTTCTGCAGGAATTTCTTTAGAAAGCTGTTCCAGCATTTTATCGAATGATGCTTTGGTCTGCGCAAAAGAAGTACAAGAATTGATTGCGGGAAGCTTAAGAATTTGGGCAAGTAAACGTCCACAACCAAACATGGAATCGTGGATGATGTAATCAAAATGCTCCCCTTTGATCTGTTCAAGAACGCTAGGTATGACAATATCTGCCGTATGTAAAAGACCGTTGATTCTTTCAAGTAAATAATTTCTTCCACCTGAAAGAAAGGCTTTTATAAATTTTTGACCGTCAAATGTTCGTACAGTAGCTCCCGTCTTCTCAATACGCTCTCTAAACGCTTCAATCGTAAAGTACACGACCTCTTCCCCGCGCGAAATATGCTCTTGCACAACTCCAATAGTCGGATTGATATGTCCTTCTGACCCACCATTAATAAATAAAACACGTGCCATCTCTACCACTCCTTAGGTAAATTGTGTAAGAACAAGGGACACTGCTCTCTATACCATTGCTCAACTCAAATAATGGAATTAAATTTATCATAGTACAATACTTGAAAATCTCAAACTTTTAATCACCCTTGTAAATCTATTGATATCGCATCAAATGTCATTTAAAATAGTGCCATTTTCAATAAACCGCGAGGATGTAAGAGGTTTTGTGTAACTGAAACTTACCATTAATAAGATGACCATTGATGCAAAGCGAAAAGGCCACATTGATTCAGGAATTAGCGAAAAATTGTAAAACAGTTGAAGATGGTATTCCATTTACACCATATTATTGATACTCCCAATGTGAATGACACTGGCCCCTTTTCAAGCAAAAAATACCAAAGGCCGGCTGAAATTGGATTCAGCAAAACCTTTGGATCAGGAACGTTAATGTTTATCCTAGTCATGTGGATTTTGTTTCTTTTATTTGATTTTCTTTTTTTCCATGATGGCAAAGTAATTTCCTTCATTATCCACAAAATTAAAAACTCTGCCGCCGGGCATGCTTACAATTTCTCCAACTGTGATGCCTTTATCCGAAAAATCTTTATATAATTGATCGAGATTTTCTGAGTAAAACAGGAGCGAAGGTGAATGAAGATTTACTTCCGGATGCATCTTAGCAATTAATTCCTTATTGTGGAGAACAATACTCGTTTCAGCTTCCTTTGTTGGAGCAATTTCGATCGATCTCAGTCCTTGGCCATTATTTTCTTCAGAAACTACGCAAAACCCAATTTTTTCTGTCCAAAATTTCAATGCCTCATCTTGATTATTGACATACAGCATAATCTGACCGACTTGATGAATCATTTGCTTCTCTCCGTTCCTGCCAGTTCAATTCATATTCATATGTTTTTCTATTGTGTATTCCAATATACTTTCCATTTCAATCATATAACTGCTTAATATTGTACCAAATGCAAGTGCCGCACAAAAAAATTTTCCTTCTAACCTTCTCCCTAATTTTAACAATACATGTGGAAAACTGAGTCTAGTCTTTCACCCTTTTTGATTAAAAATGGATTTTTCTCTTACAGATTTGAATTTATTTTTTATAAAAATGGTGGATTAAGATAATCCAAAATAAATAATAAAAAACACCCCCTCTTGGCATAAGAAGATCTCAAGTGGTGCTTTGAAATAAAGTTTAATCAAAAATATCTCACAAACCTGTATTTATAATAAATAAAGAAGAATCCATTTTAAAAAAGATTAATCAAATGGATTCTTATCTAGCTGTTCTAAGATTTGGCTTGTCCTTCAATGCGCCCTTTTTCGTTACCGGATCGGACATTACAGAATTCCCTGGTGGACCTAGAAAAAAGATATTCTCTTTTCGTTTAAGAAGTGATCGTTGATATACCGAATGGCATGGACATGGAAAAGATCTTTGATGATATTAGATAAAAGTGGACTGGCCCCACATGGGAGGTCCAGTCCAGGTTTGAAATGACCAGCCCTGACCAGTCTCGCGTTAACCCTGGATCAGAAGTAAACTTTCCGGCGCAACATTGCTCAAAAAGGGGCTCGGTTCGCCTACACTATAAAGCTCCAAATGATGCATAGCCCGTGTACAGGCGGTGTAGAACAATCTGCGCAGGCTCTCATCACCGTATACTTGCGCCGATGCGTCATAAATGATGACGGCGTCGAATTCAATGCCCTTGGCCAAATACGCCGGTATGACGACAACGCCTTGTTCATATTCGGCATAGCCGCTCTTCACGAGCTTCACTTCTTCAACACTCTTCAGTGCTTCGTATGCGGTGGTGCTTTCCGCAGCAGATTTGCATATAATTGCGATCGTATTATACCCTCGATTCCGCAAATCCTTGATTTTGGAAACAATGCAACGGTGCAGTTCTGCATGATCAGAAACTCTCGTCAGCACAGGCTTATCACCGTCGCGCTCAAAAGCGACAATCCGTTCGCCGCCGGGCACGAGTCCGCGCGTAAATTCGACGATCTGTCTTGTGGATCTGTAGCTGCGATTCAAGGTGATCACATCCGTTTCATCCGTTCCGTATAAGTCGGTCAGTGTTTGAAAATCGCCCGTTTCGCTGGCATGGGCGAAGATCGCCTGGTTAAAGTCGCCGAGCACGGTCATCCTTGCCGAGGGAAACAAACATTTCAAATACTCGAATTGAAACGAAGAATAATCTTGTGCTTCGTCTACAAGCACGTGTTTGATCGAGATGTTCGTCTGAAAGCCTTGAATCAGATCTTTCAAGAATAAAAACGGAGTTGCATCTTCATAAAACAGTTTGCCTTCGTCTAGCATTTTCACCGTCAATCGGCAAATATCCTCCCACTCCCCAGGGGTTTCCCCCTCCAACCACAGTTTGATCTGCGTCGGATCGGTGAAAAGCTGCTTGTATATCCCTTTAAAGTCGATGAAACGAAGCGCCCGGATCCGTTTGCGCAACGGCTTCAATTTTTTGCGGACGATCAATTCGCCAATCGCTTCGGTCTCAATCTCATAATTGTCTAACGATTCTCCTTTAAAGCGACGTTTTTTCCGTAAATGAGTGTAAGCTTTATGGTAATCCTCGTTGCTAAGCAGCTCGATTTCTTCTTGTACCCATGGCTTGGTCCGTTCAATTTTCTCCGCTTCATCGATTTGCTTGTTTAGCCATTCCGTCAGCTTTTCAAGTCTGTTGTGAAAGCGGAACGAGGTGTCGCTGCTGTAAAACCTTTCCGCAATTTGTTTGGCGGTGACGATCGGTTTTCCTCTAAATAGAATATCTTTGAATAGCATGCCGGAGGACGCCAGCGACTTCCAGTATCCTTTAATCGCCTCGAAAAAACGAGTTGATGCCTTGAATCGGATGTTCGCCATCCTGGTCCGGTATGAAGGGTCATTTGCTGCAGTCAACACATATTCCAGTTGCTCGTATGGACCCTCGACTTGAAATGCTTTGCTCAGCCGATGGTCCAAGTATTCCTGAAATGTGACCTGTTGCATATTCTCTTCGCCGAGTTCGGGCAACACATTGGACACGTAGCTATTAAACATCGAATTCGGTGAAAATAAAATGATTTGATCGGCCTTCAGCCTGTCCCGGTACTTGTAGAGCAAGTAAGCGATCCGCTGAAGGGCGGCAGATGTCTTGCCGCTGCCAGCGGGGCCTTGCACAATGAGCATCCTCCCGCGATCATGCCGGATAATCCGGTTTTGTTCCATTTGAATAGTAGCCACGATATTGTGCATATGTTTGTCCGTGACTCTGCCAAGCACCTGCTGTAAAATCTCGTCTCCAATGGTGAGACTGGTATCGAACATCGATTGGATAACGCCGTTGCGGATGATATATTGCCATTTTTTCTCCAGCGTGCCGCGAATTACGCCTCCAGGTGTAGCATATTCGGCCGGACCGGGTGCGTAATCGTAGTAGACACTCGAGACCGGCGCCCGCCAGTCGTAGATAAGGATGTTCTCTCCGCTTGTATCCGTGAGCGTGGAAATACCGATATAGATTCGTTCGGCGACGGAATCCCCTTCTTCAGTGAAATCGATCCGTCCGAAGTAAGGCACCTCCTGCATGCGGCGCAGCGTGGCCAACCTCTTGAAGGATTGTCTGTGGGTGCTTTGGCTGACAGACAGGTTCTGAGCCTGTTGTCTCAAGGCGATGATCGTCTCAAGGTAATCGTCGAAAGTATCTGTATTCACCTTGACGTCATCCCAAAAATGTTTGCGCGTATCAATCACTTCTTTCCTGCGCCTAAGGGTTTCATCTTCCAGCATGCCGATTTGCTCTGCAATGATCTCCATTATGCTGTCCAATCGTTCTTGCTCCCGCCGAAGTTCTGTATTCAATATCAATCACTCCTTTAAAAAAATGAAAAATGGGGATTGACTAAAGAAAAAATATGATATATAATTATAATGGGATATTATAATTATAAAAAATAAATAAAATGTGTTTCTAACTTAATTTATCATAATTTCTCAATTTTATCAATGTATTTAACACTACCGCCTCTATGATGTAACAGAACTGACTAAAAAAAGGATATCCATATGTACAATTCAGTGAAAGTAAAGTTGGACGAATCATATTTATTGAGAAATCCGTCAGAGAACATATCAAGCATAATACCATTATCACTTAATAACAGAGCCTAATAAAAGGGAAGCTAACGCAAATAAGTTGGATAGCTTCCCTTTTTATTTTTGGTTCTATACTAAATTTTGGGGTTAAGGATTTTACAGGCAAAATAAAAGCACTTACGAAGATCTCCCTTTAAAATGATAGTCGGCGAATACATCAAAAAGGAGATTTCGTAAATGCATTCTCATTTTTCTCACAAAACTGCTTGGGTTAGAAGATGTTGAAATCACTCATGTAGAGGATCAAATCACTCACTTTGAAATCCATATTCAAACGCCTGTAAAAGTTCAAAAATGCCCCTGCTGTCAGAAGGAAACTTCCTCTGTCCATGATGATCGAATTCAAAAGATTCGTGATGTAAAAGTCTTTGAAAAATATTGTTTTCTCATTTTGAGAAAGCGCCGATACAAATGTAAGTCCTGTGGAAAACGGTTCTACGAACCCTATTCTTTTCTAGAACGTTACCAGCGCCACACGAAACGACTCCTCCAAGCACTTTTGGTTAAAGTGAGGGAGTATAACTTTAAGCAGGTTGCCAAGGAAACAGGACTTGGGCATTCCACCGTCATTCGGCTCTTTGACAAGTACTATTCCTATGACAATAAGACCCTCCCGAAAGTTCTGGCCATTGATGAATTGAAAGGGACTTCTGAAACGGGCAAGTACCAATGTATCATTGGCGATCCTGTAAACCGAAGGGTTTACGATATCATTCCTAACAGGAATCTATCCACCCTAAAGGAATACTTCCGTACACTTCCAAGGGAGAAAATACAGATGGTGGTCATGGATATGTGGCAGCCCTACAAGACGCTCGCTTTGAAAAGTTTTGATAAACCGATTCTGGTGGTCGATCGATTCCATTATGTTCGGCATAATGTATGGGCATTGGAACGGGTGATGAAATGAAACAGCTGAACTGGGAATATAATTAAAATCGTTCGTTTTTTCTATTTAATTAGCTGAAATAATAAGGGCTGCTTTTAGCTTTGTATATAACATTATAATTAGCAGAAAAGACCGACTCATTAAAAAGACGGTCTTTTTATTCAAAATATTAATCTTCCACTAACGCACCCGTTATTTTAAGTGTAATTCTTCACAATCCGTGTAGTAAATCAAACAAGCAAAAGGCGATACCCTTATTCAAACATCGCCCTCAAAAATTATAGTTTTTAAAAACATGTAAACGAAATAATTCTCCTTGTATCAATACCAAATATCATCCAGGACCAACCATTCCATCTGAAACCAGCAACAGATCTTGGACCTACGAAAACGGGATAAAACCAAAACCCTTCACCATTGTTGAGCCATATAAAAGTATTACGAAACAGGCACAACCTAATTGCTCCTGGATCAACAGCAAATGGTGAAGCACTTGCCTGTTGAGGAATAAATGGTGGAGGAGGAGCAGTTGGAGCTTGTGGAATTTGTGATCCGGGTAGACCTGGCAAACCTGATGGTCCCGGAAACCCAGGTCCTGGTAAACCCGGTAAACCTGATGATCCCGGAAACGAGGGCACTGGTAAACTTGGAAATTGACGCTCCAATTGCTGATCATAATTTATATAGGAGTATACTGTCTGATTATACATTTTAAAGTTCACCACCTTATCTTAAATAACTCTCAAAAGTAATAGTATGTTGTACTGTTCTTTTATGAAGCTTATTCGCAGTCTAAAATACTGCCCATTGGCTTCCGAAAAATATACAATAAGAGGCACCGCCACATGCCCATCTAGCTAACAACAAAGTAATAACTTTAAGTTGTCCTCCTAACTAATAACTCAATATTGGTGGTATTCTTAAACTACAGACAAAATTTTTATTCAGAGTGCTGTGATGAATGAGAGGAAAAAAGCCCGGCTTTCCTATAAAAAACTTATTGAAGATAAGCCCCCGGTAGTGGATCATAAAAAAAGGTTGATACATCAACCATTTTTTCTATGAAAGCACCCAATGACGGAAAAAAGAAAATTAGTATAAAGATAATCCTACATAAATCTAAACAATATGGAATTTCAGACAAGTCGATAATATTGTCCAGTGCTTTGATTAAGCAAATCGGATGTTAAAAAGACTCCAATAGGTGGTAGAGCTCCGTTTTTAATTGGAGGTCCAGTCAGTTCTCTATTCGTGGTGGCAATCCAAGAGCCGCTCTCTCCTGCCTGAGGAGAAGGAGCTTTCATAACAAAACGTCCACTTAAGATTAAATGACGAATTCTAATTGCCGCACTATCAAATATTTGTAATTGACCAGAAAACGTTGCATAAGGTGTTTCAAAACTTAGTTGTTTGGTATTTTCATCCCAGGTTCCATGGATAGGGACAGGCGTACCTCGAAAATTGGCGGTACCGATTACGGTTCTCCCTGAGACCGAGTGAATGTTCAGTCCCCCCCTAACAACCGGTCTTCCCGCAATTTCAGTGCTTAATCCCCAGCTTGATTGTGACGGTAAACTCAGTGAAATGTTTTGAGCACTTTGCACATTAATCCCTCCTTTTGTGGTGTATAGGAAATTATATGCAGTTGACGATTATTTGGGTTTGACAACAATTTGGTGATTCATTAGTACTTACCGACAACAAATTAAATAAACCTAAATCGATAGTCCGGAATGTTTATGTTTTTAGAATTTATGCAGGCACAAATTTTTACAAGCAGAGAACACACCATTCGGAACTATGTCCTGAATGTGTATAAATGCAATTTAAATGTAAATTTCCTTTGAATACTTTATACAAAATGTTGAATAAGATTGGATTGAAATTTATGATGGTAAACCGAAAAATGGATTTGTAAAAGAAAGAAAAACTGGAAAATGAATTGGTGGTGAAGGTGGAAGTGGTGGTCAAATTTCAGAAAGTAAATTTAATAGATGATGGAAAAAAAGGGGAGGCATAAAAATGAAATTTACCGACCCCAAACATATATATCCCCCTAATAACTTCTCGTATTAACGCTATCCTTTCTAACAAATTATCTACTTACTCATCTTGACAGCGAATTAAAAAACTTTTCTATATTCGATTTAGATCTTTCTCCTAAAAAATATAGCCTCTTTCGTTAAAACGTTAGAGGCATGACATTACTAAAATCGTTACCCGCTTTTTCCTCATTGGTATAAAGAATTTGCACTGAATTTAACTATGTTCCTCATTAGGAAAAAGGTCAAGGAATTCAGGTCTTTCTTTTCCTCCTTCTCCTCTTTCCAATTAATCCTCTTTATGCCTTGCTATACTTGTTTTCAGGTGCTTATTCGGGCTTTTCCTTGCTCTTTTTCGGACATAAAAAACCGAAGGTAGAATACCTTCGGTTTCGAAACGTTATTTTATTTCAGGTTCCAATTTTTCTAGACACTAGGTCACAACGAACAAAACTTATTTTATTCCACCGTTACGCTTTTTGCCAGGTTGCGCGGTTTATCGACATCGCAGTCGCGATGCAGAGCTGCGTAGTAAGCAATAAGCTGTAACGGAACAACAGAGATAAGAGGTGTTAACAAGTCGTGAATTTGCGGAATGACGAAACGGTCTGATTCCATTTCCAGTCCTTTCATGGAAATCACGCAAGGGTTAGCGCCGCGAGCAACGACTTCCTTGACATTTCCGCGTATACTTAAGTTCACGTTTTCTTGTGTAGCCAGTGCGATAACAGGCGTTCCTTCCTCAATTAAGGCAATCGTACCGTGCTTCAGTTCACCGCCGGCAAAACCTTCTGCTTGGATATAAGAAATTTCTTTTAACTTTAAGGCACCTTCCAAGCAGACAAAATAGTCGATAGAACGGCCGATAAAGAAACAATTGCGTGTAGTTGCCAAATATTCCCGAGCGATTCGTTCCATTTCATCTTTGGCATCGCAAAGAATTTCCATTGCGTTGGCTGCGATTCCTAGTTCTTTCACTAGATCAAAATCAACTGCAATATTGCGTGCTTTCGCTGTTACGTTCGCCAAGATAGCAAGTACAGCAATTTGTGCTGTGTACGCTTTTGTCGATGCTACGGCGATTTCCGGACCGGCATGGAGAAGCAATGTATAATCAGCTTCCCGTGACAATGTCGAACCCGGTACGTTGGTAATCGTCAACGCCGGATAGCCCAATTTTTTCGTTTCAACTAAAACGGCACGGCTGTCTGCTGTTTCACCGCTTTGGGAAATGAAAATAAACATCGGTTTTTCAGATAAAAGCGGCATATTGTAGCTAAATTCGCTGGCAACATGAACTTCCACAGGAATTTTTGCCATTTTTTCAATCAATTGTTTTCCAACAAGACCAGCATGGTAGCTCGTACCGGCCGCTATAATATAGAGACGGTCCGATTGATTCAAGGCTTCTACGATTTTAGGATCAATTTCTAATTCCCCGTTTTCGTTTTGGTAAGCTTGAATCAATTTGCGGATAACTAGCGGCTGTTCGTCAATTTCTTTCAACATATAATGAGGGTAAGTACCTTTTTCAATGTCGCTTGCATCAAGTTCAGCTGTAAATGGAGCGCGTTCGATTACTTCTCCATCAAGATTTTTGATCACTGCACGATCTTTTGTTACAATGACCATTTCTTGGTCCATCAATTCTTTAAATTGATTCGTTACTTGAAGCATTGCCATCGCATCAGAAGCGACTACATTAAAGGATTCGCCGATGCCGACAAGAAGCGGGCTTTTATTTTTCGCTACAAAAATCGTATCCGCATTTTGTTCATCCAACACTGCAATTGCATAGGAACCTTTAATTTGTTTCAATGTTTTTCTAATGGCTTCTTCGACTTCCATTCCTTCGTTGACGAACAGTTCAATTAATTGAACAACGACTTCCGTATCCGTATCGCTTTGCAAAGGAACATCTTGCAAATATTGTTGTTTCAATTCTTCATAATTTTCGATTACACCGTTATGAACGATCGTAAAACGGCCTGAAGCACTTTGATGTGGATGGGCGTTCCTTTTGCTTGGCACTCCGTGTGTAGCCCAGCGAGTATGCCCAATTCCGATATTCGCTTTCACACTATTATCCACACTGTTGCGCAGATCGGCAATACGGCCTTTTTCTTTGAACACATGAACGCCTTCGCCATTATTCACAGCAATTCCAGCAGAATCATAGCCTCTATATTCAAGTTTTTCTAGACCTTTTAACAAAATTTCTTTCGCATCTTGATTACCAATATAACCAACAATTCCGCACATGGTGTTCTTCCTCCCTTTAGACAAGGGGGCAAGAAATCGCGGGGGCGTTTCTGCCCCCTTATCTCCGTTTTCAATTTTATCAACATTCGTCAGTACATCCGACTGCTATCTTGAAATCGCATTTCCCTTCCTTTGTCCACCAGGTCGCCCTGATGTTTTAAGAAGAGAATTCACGGCTGTGCGTTCAACCGGGAGGCATCCGCCGAAAACTCGATAAACCTCCTCCTCGTCAACTAAGCCTGTTTTCTCCGCTCTGGGCTTAGTTCGGGCGCTATTATTATCAAATCAACGTGCTAAACCTTGATCCCCCTTTCCTTTTTGGAAACTTATTCAAAACACGTTAATCATACACTATTTTTTTGGATTTCGTCAACTAAAAACATCAAAGATTACGAAGAAATACACATTCTTTATAAAAAATATGCATAAGGAATCAAAATGTTTCCTTATGCATATCATATATCTATATATTATAAATTAATCTAACCCCATTTCTTCTTTTACCACATTGACGATCTTTTCAACATAGCGATTACATTCTTCTTCTGTAGGAGCTTCCGCCATCACTCTGACAAGAGGTTCCGTTCCCGACGGCCGGACAAGGATACGGCCATTTCCTTTCATTTCTTCTTCCGCTTCTTGAATCGCTTTTTTCACCTTTTCATTTTCCAACGCTTTATGTTTATCGGTAACACGGACGTTTACAAGTTTTTGAGGAAATTTTTTCATTTCTGCAGCTAACTCGGATAACGGTTTTTTGGTTAATTTCATAATGTTCACCAGCTGCAGCCCGGTCAAAAGGCCATCCCCCGTTGTATTATAATCAAGGAAAATGATATGTCCCGACTGTTCGCCCCCTAGGTTGTAGTTGTTTTTCTTCATTTCTTCCACAACGTAGCGGTCGCCGACAGCCGTCTGTACACTCTTGATTCCTAACTCTTCCAGTCCTTTATGGAACCCAAGGTTGCTCATAACGGTTGACACAACGGTCGACTGCTTTAAACGGCCTTCTTGTTGTAAATACTTTGCACAGATGTACATGATTTGATCGCCATCGACGATTTGGCCGTTCTCATCCACTGCAATAAGACGATCGCCGTCACCGTCAAAGGCCAAACCTACATCCGCGCCTTTTTCTTTTACGAATTGCGCCAGCGCTTCCGGATGAGTAGACCCTACTCCGTCATTGATATTTAATCCGTTTGGAGACGCACCCATTGTCGACAGATCAGCTTCAAGATCCGCAAACAAATGAGTGGCCAGCGAGGAGGTTGCGCCGTGAGCACAATCCAACGCAATATGTATTCCTTCAAAATCTTCATCCACAGTCTGTTTTAAATACTGAATATATTTTTGCACGCCTTCAAAATAATCCGTTACTTGTCCAAGTTCTTTTCCAATCGGGCGAGGAAGATTGTCTTCATTCGTATCTAAAAGCTTTTCAATTTCCAATTCCTCGTCATCGGAAAGTTTAAAACCGTCCGGACCAAAAAATTTGATGCCATTATCAGCCACTGGATTATGAGAAGCAGAAATCATAACGCCCGCTTGAGCTCCCATTACTTTTGTCAAGAAAGCAACACCCGGAGTGGAGATAACACCTAAACGCATCACTTCCGCTCCAATCGATAACAGACCTGCTACGAGCGCTCCTTCCAGCATGTGGCCGGAAATACGGGTGTCTCGCCCAATTAATACTTTAGGTCGTTTCGCGTTTTTCGTGAGCACATAGCCGCCAAAACGCCCTAATTTGAAAGCTAACTCAGGCGTCAACTCCGAATTAGCCACCCCTCTAACTCCATCCGTACCGAAGTATTTTCCCATTATCTTCATCGCTCCTTTATAAACTATCCATCCAGGTATACTAACGTTTTTTTACCGATAATTGAACGTTTACTTGATCATCCGATAGTTTCCAATCTGTATTGTTGGGTCCGTCTCCTTCAATCTTTAGCAGATGTTCCCCCACTGTCAAACCGGAAAGGTCTATGAACAGGGAAAAATCGTCTTTGCTCAATTTGTCGACGACGCTCTCTTCCCCGGTTACCTCCGCATTTACAGTTGAGGGAGACATCGAATCAAGAACGTAATCATCGCTTAACCCTCGAGTTTCGATCGGGATATCAGCAATCGTTTTGGTTATGACGGAATTCGGTGAATTCGTGTCGTTTGTTTGAGTTTGATTGTCATCAGGCGTAATCTCAGCAGTTCCGTTCTCGTCCTCTTTTGGCTTGGTTCTTTTATCCACTGAAACGACAATTTTTACTTTTTGAGGCGAAACATAATTCAAGCCTTCTTTCAAATGAATTGGAACCTCTTTTACCGTATCCCTTTTTATTTTACTTAAATCTATATTGATTTCCACATTATTTAATTTATCCAACGCCGATTCTTTGCCGTAGACGGTTACTTCTTTTGGATCTATGTCAATATCCTTAATGCTCACGCCTTCCGGAGGATTCCCTATTTCTTTTACAGACACAGGCACTTTTTTATTTGGATTTTTGACTTTTACTGTTACTTCCACCGTCTCGGGATCGACAGCTACATCCAATTTATTCAACTCGCTGTCCAGTACACGCACCCTTGCTTTTCCTGTAAATTCACCATCGATCAGCTCATCGCTGTCAAGGGTTGCTTTCACATACGCAATTTGATTAATTACGTCTTTAGCCCCGGTGATTTCCACTGTTTTAGGACTGACAGACAAACTATCCACTTGGTAGCCGTTCCCCAGCATGCCATCGCTGATTTCCGCTCCCACTTTAAATTCTTTTGTCACTTTTTCTTGAATGGAAACCTCTGCATAAGCAGGTTCAATTTTCACTTTTAATTGATTCGATATATTGTCATATTTTATAGGAACATCATGAGTCCCTACCCCTAGATTGGATAGATCCACATACACTTTAAAATCTTTCAGCGCTTTTGTGGACTGTACAATGCTTTTTGGACCCTCGATCGTTACACTTACTGTTTGTGGGACTCCGGATACCACAAGATTATCCGAATCGTAATATACATCCACCGGCACATCTTCTATCGTCGCAACATTATCGTTAGGAACATTTTCCGTTTTTTTCTTCAAATCCACTTCTTCCACGTTAACTGACATATATAATAATATTGCCAAAAACAGCGCTAAAATTCTCAATACCCAAGGGCTTTCAATCCATCTATCCATTTTTTCGTTTTCCCCTCCAGCTCCACAGAGTCGAGGATCCATGTTTCGATTTTCCCAGGAGCAGTTCTTTTTCCAAAAGTTGTTGGAAGTCTTCTGCAGATAGATCTCGATGCAGCTCTCCATTTTTCGTGACTGAAACGGAGCCTGTCTCCTCTGATACCACGATGGTTAAACTATCGGTCACTTCGCTGATACCGAGGGCAGCCCTGTGTCTAGTTCCTAACTCTTTAGAGATAAAGGGACTTTCAGACAACGGCAGGTAACAAGCAGCAGCTGCAATTTGATTTTTTTGGATAATGACCGCCCCGTCATGTAGTGGTGTATTAGGGATAAAAATGTTAATCAATAATTCGGAGGATACTTTAGAATTTAAAGGGATCCCCGTTTCAATATAATCGGTCATCCCCGTTTCCCTTTCTATGGAAATGAGCGCGCCAATTCTCCGCTTAGCCATATAGTTCACTGCTTTGGCCATGGATTCAATGAGATGCATTTGCTCCTCATCTTCTTGTGCTAAACTGCGGCGCGAAAAGAATCTTCCCCGCCCCAGCTGTTCCAGCGCTCGCCTGAGTTCCGGTTGAAAAATGATGATGACGGCTAAAAAACCCCATGTCAAAGCCTGTTCCATCATCCAACTTAAAGTATGAAAGCCAAGGACGCCGCTGAAACCTCGAACAATGATAATGACGAAAATTCCTTTCAGCAGCTGAACAGCTTTTGTTCCACGTATAAGGGTCAGTATTTTGTAAATGACAAACCAAACAAGCAAAATATCTATAATATTGGATAAATAATCCAGTATTGAAAAATTATCAAAATTCCTTAAAAACGGCATATTACATCCTCCAATAATGTAATGAAAAATAGCCGTATAGGGGCCTCTTTCCAATGAATTTATTATATCATACTTCAGACATCGAACTTAAATCAAACAATGGGACAAGATTGGAATTATTTTAAGAGCTTAAGATGCCTTTCACTGCGCTACCAATTCTTTCATATGAAACCAAAGCCATTCAAACATCTGATGAATCTCTTCTATATTCCCGGTCACTTTTCCGGCAGACGCCATGTATTTTTCACCATTAATGACCGTAACATCCCCATCCACTTCTCCCTCAATTCGGATGTCTCCGTTCCGAACAACAAGATCTCCCTTCACTGTTTTCCCTTTTGGAACAATGACCGTATTTCCTTTCACAACAAGATTGGGCTGCTTCGTAAATGAAAACTGTTGATCTTGCTCCCATAAAGCGACAAACGACCCCATCATAAACACAAAAAATATAGCGCAAGCAGTCAAAAATGGATGGAGATGGAACCATCTCTGCAGTTTTATCGTTCTTTTTTCTTTTGGCAACAGAGATAAAACATTTTCGGTAAAATGCTCAGGAGCTTTCACGCTATTGGAAAGACCCCTCACAAACATAATAGACTGTTTCAATTCTTGAAAATGCTGATGGCAATCTTGGCATTGCTCCAAATGTTCCCTTAGTTTGACAACTTGTTCTTTTGGCAGTTCACCATCTAAATACTCATGCATATAGCGCGTTATTTCTTTTTGGCAGTCTGCGTTCATCTTGTAGCTCATCCCCTCGCTATAATTTGCGCAAATGTTTTCGAAGAGCTTCTCGGCCCCTATGTAATCTTGTTTTTACCGTCCCAACCGGCATATCCAATATTCCTGCGATTTCTTCGACAGATAATTCTTCCATGTATTTTAATATTATGACCGCTCTGTATTTTTCAGGAAGCTTTAAAATCGCTTGCTGAATCGACTCTTGTAATTCCATATGTTCTACTTCTTGCTCCGGCAGGTGGCTGGATGAAGCAATTTGCGAATACAGCGTTAAATTTTCAGATCCTTCTATATCTGCATCTAAATGGTAGTCCGGTTTTTTCTTTCTTATTCGATCAATGCAAAGATTGGTCGTAATTCGATACAGCCAGGTTGAAAATTTTCGATTTTCATCATACCGTCGAATGTTGAGATAAGCACGTAAAAACGCTTCTTGTGCTACATCTTCTGCCTCATGCCGATTTCCCAGCATCCGATAACAAAGCTGATACACTTTATCTTTATAAATTTCCACAATCTCTCCAAATGCGTTCTGATCGCCCTTAAGCACTTGCCTTATTTTTTTTCTAATAAAAACATCCATTCACTTGTACCCCCGCTCCAGCGGCAATATATAAATACGAATCAACGAAAAAGAAAGTTTCAAAAATCTTCTCTTCCATCATAACAAATATTGACCTAATCAAGTTTGCACATTTTTGAAAACGGATATGATAATAATAAAAATCAGCAAAAGCGGTGATAGACAATGTCAACAACAGAACATGACTTGCTTCTTCAAATTGAAAACTGCCGAGTTGAAATGATTTCCCAGGCAATGAAAACTTCTTTTGCAAATGATGAAGTGCTTGCATTAAGTGTAAAGCTGGATCAGCTTTTGAATCTGTATGAATCTCAAAGTCCAAAATAATCGCAGCAACCTCGTAAGCAGGAGGCTGCTGTCTATGAAATGGACATAAATGCAGCCGCTGCTATGGCCGCTTTATATTTTGAAGAGATTTTTTGAATTTCAAGTACAGCAGAATCTTTCCCACTCTTCGAACAATTTTGTTTGTAAACAACATCCGCAATGCGAAAGTTCGTCCAAACGAAAGTCTATTAGATTAAAATCAAGAATATCATTATTTTGTCTTAAAATTAGAAACATTTTCTTCCTACTTAAATTAAGAATCAAATGATAATGTATCTAGAGCTGATCCAAATAGAAAAAGCCTCAAACCTAACGGTTTAAGGCAAAAAACGTAAGCTTCCTATCTGAACTGAAAATGGAGCCTAGCGGGATCGAACCGCTGACCTCCTGCGTGCGATGCAGGCACTCTCCCAGCTGAGCTAAGGCCCCATATCTTCCGGCAAATAGAGCGGAAGACGGGACTCGAACCCGCGACCCCCACCTTGGGAAGGTGGTGTTCTACCACTAAACTACTTCCGCAAATACAAAAAAATGAGCCATGGAGGATTCGAACCTCCGACCCTCTGATTAAAAGTCAGATGCTCTACCTACTGAGCTAATGGCTCATCAAAAAACAATAAAAAAATCCTTCAAAAGGATCAACAATAATGGCTGGGCTAGCTGGATTCGAACCAGCGCATGACGGAGTCAAAGTCCGTTGCCTTACCGCTTGGCTATAGCCCAATGATGAATGAACATTATTAGGATATCCAACGATACAAAAACTATTCAAAATTAAATGGTGGAGGGGGACGGATTCGAACCGCCGAACCCTGAGGGAGCGGATTTACAGTCCGCCGCGTTTAGCCACTTCGCTACCCCTCCGCTGCTGGTGCCGGCTGTAGGACTTGAACCCACAACCTACTGATTACAAGTCAGTTGCTCTACCAATTGAGCTAAGCCGGCTTGTTTAAGTATGGTGGAGGTTGACGGGATCGAACCGCCGACCCCTTGCTTGTAAGGCAAGTGCTCTCCCAGCTGAGCTAAACCTCCATTGAGGATGACCCGTACGGGATTCGAACCCGTGTTACCGCCGTGAAAGGGCGGTGTCTTAACCACTTGACCAACGGGCCAAAAAAATCACAGGAAAGCTTCCAACCGGGCTCGAACCGGTGACCTCTTCCTTACCATGGAAGTGCTCTACCTGCTGAGCTATGGAAGCATGGCTCCGCAGGTAGGATTCGAACCTACGACCGATCGGTTAACAGCCGATTGCTCTACCACTGAGCTACTGCGGAACGATATCGCCTGGCGACGTCCTACTCTCGCAAGGGGAATCCCCTCACTACCATCGGCGCTGAAGAGCTTAACTTCCGTGTTCGGGATGGGAACGGGTGTGACCTCTTCGCCATTGTCACCAGACGTTCAAGACAGGTAATATTATAACATAAATTATGCAGATTGCAATAACAAATGGATATTTAGGAAAAAATTATTCCTTCAAAACTAGATAGAAGAAGCAGTTTCACCGATTTCGCGCTTTCTTTTGGTTAAGTCCTCGATCGATTAGTATCCGTCAGCTCCACGTGTCACCACGCTTCCACCTCGGACCTATCTACCTGATCATCTTTCAGGGATCTTACTTTCCGAAGAAATGGGAAATCTCATCTTGAGGGGGGCTTCATGCTTAGATGCTTTCAGCACTTATCCCTTCCGCACATAGCTACCCAGCGATGCCTCTGGCGAGACAACTGGTACACCAGCGGTGCGTCCATCCCGGTCCTCTCGTACTAAGGACAGCTCCTCTCAAATTTCCTGCGCCCGCGACGGATAGGGACCGAACTGTCTCACGACGTTCTGAACCCAGCTCGCGTACCGCTTTAATGGGCGAACAGCCCAACCCTTGGGACCGACTACAGCCCCAGGATGCGATGAGCCGACATCGAGGTGCCAAACCTCCCCGTCGATGTGGACTCTTGGGGGAGATAAGCCTGTTATCCCCGGGGTAGCTTTTATCCGTTGAGCGATGGCCCTTCCATACGGAACCACCGGATCACTAAGCCCGACTTTCGTCCCTGCTCGACTTGTAGGTCTCGCAGTCAAGCTCCCTTCTGCCTTTGCACTCTGCGAATGATTTCCAACCATTCTGAGGGAACCTTTGGGCGCCTCCGTTACCTTTTAGGAGGCGACCGCCCCAGTCAAACTGCCCACCTGACACTGTCTCCCACCCCGATCAGGGGTGCGGGTTAGAATTTCAGTACAGCCAGGGTAGTATCCCACCGGCGCCTCCACCGAAGCTGGCGCTCCGGTTTCCAAGGCTCCTACCTATCCTGTACAAGCTGTACCAAAATTCAATATCAGGCTGCAGTAAAGCTCCACGGGGTCTTTCCGTCCTGTCGCGGGTAACCTGCATCTTCACAGGTACTATAATTTCACCGAGTCTCTCGTTGAGACAGTGCCCAGATCGTTACGCCTTTCGTGCGGGTCAGAACTTACCTGACAAGGAATTTCGCTACCTTAGGACCGTTATAGTTACGGCCGCCGTTTACTGGGGCTTCGGTTCGCACCTTCAAGCAAAGCTTTAAGCGCTCCCCTTAACCTTCCAGCACCGGGCAGGCGTCAGCCCCTATACTTCGCCTTACGGCTTCGCAGAGACCTGTGTTTTTGCTAAACAGTCGCCTGGGCCTATTCACTGCGGCTTCTCGGGGCTATGCACCCCAAAAAGCACCCCTTCTCCCGAAGTTACGGGGTCATTTTGCCGAGTTCCTTAACGAGAGTTCTCTCGCACACCTTAGGATTCTCTCCTCGCCTACCTGTGTCGGTTTGCGGTACGGGCACCTTTTTCCTCGCTAGAGGCTTTTCTTGGCAGTGTGGAATCAGGAACTTCGGTACTATATTTCCCTCGCCGTCACAGCTTGAGGTTAGTGGCAACGGGATTTGCCTCGCTGCCCCTCTTACTGCTTGGACGCACATCCAGCAGTGCGCTTACCCTATCCTCCTGCGTCCCCCCATCGCTCAAACGGAAAAGAGGTGGTACAGGAATATCAACCTGTTGTCCATCGCCTACGCCTGTCGGCCTCGGCTTAGGTCCCGACTAACCCTGAGAGGACGAGCCTTCCTCAGGAAACCTTAGGCATTCGGTGGAAGGGATTCTCACCCTTCTTTCGCTACTCATACCGGCATTCTCACTTCTAAGCGCTCCACCAGTCCTTCCGGTCTGGCTTCTCTGCCCTTAGAACGCTCTCCTACCGCGGACACCCGAAGGTGTCCACCCGCAGCTTCGGTGATACGTTTAGCCCCGGTACATTTTCGGCGCAGAATCACTCGACCAGTGAGCTATTACGCACTCTTTAAATGGTGGCTGCTTCTAAGCCAACATCCTGGTTGTCTAAGCAATTCCACATCCTTTTCCACTTAACGTATACTTTGGGACCTTAGCTGGCGGTCTGGGCTGTTTCCCTTTTGACCACGGATCTTATCACTCGCAGTCTGACTCCCAAGGATAAGTCGCTGGCATTCGGAGTTTGTCTGAATTCGGTAACCCGATGAGGGCCCCTAGTCCAAACAGTGCTCTACCTCCAAGACTCTTTCCTTGAGGCTAGCCCTAAAGCTATTTCGGAGAGAACCAGCTATCTCCAAGTTCGATTGGAATTTCACCCCTACCCACACCTCATCCCCGCACTTTTCAACGTGCGTGGGTTCGGGCCTCCAGTAAGTGTTACCTCACCTTCACCCTGGACATGGGTAGATCACCTGGTTTCGGGTCTGCGACCCCATACTCATGCGCCCTGTTCAGACTCGCTTTCGCTGCGGCTCCGTCTTTCCGACTTAACCTCGCATGAGATCGCAACTCGCCGGTTCATTCTACAAAAGGCACGCCATCACCCGTAAACGGGCTCTGACTACTTGTAGGCACACGGTTTCAGGTTCTCTTTCACTCCCCTCCCGGGGTGCTTTTCACCTTTCCCTCACGGTACTGGTTCACTATCGGTCACTAGGGAGTATTTAGCCTTGGGAGATGGTCCTCCCAGCTTCCGACGGGATTCCTCGTGTCCCGCCGTACTCAGGATCCACCAGGGAGGGAACGAAGTTTCGACTACAGGGTTGTTACCTTCTCTGACGGGCCTTTCCAGACCTCTTCGTCTACCTCGTTCCTTTGTGACTCCACGATTGGTGTCCTACAACCCCAGAAGGCAAGCCTTCTGGTTTGGGCTGTTCCCGTTTCGCTCGCCGCTACTCAGGGAATCGCTGTTGCTTTCTCTTCCTCCGGGTACTTAGATGTTTCAGTTCCCCGGGTTGCCTTCCTTACCCTATGGATTCAGGCAAGGATGCTGCCCCATTACGGGCAGCGGGTTTCCCCATTCGGAAATCTCCGGATCAACGCTTACGTACAGCTCCCCGGAGCTTTTCGGAGTTAGTCCCGTCCTTCATCGGCTCCTAGTGCCAAGGCATCCACCGTGCGCCCTTTCTAACTTAACCATGTTGGTTTTATCCTAGATGGCGATACTCGGTTTATGCTGCTTCTTTTTTCTATCTAGTTTTCAAGGAACAACTTGGAAGGATGAAATCCTTCAAAACTGAACAAAACGAAAGCGTACTTAAGAATATCCTTAGAAAGGAGGTGATCCAGCCGCACCTTCCGATACGGCTACCTTGTTACGACTTCACCCCAATCATCTGCCCCACCTTCGGCGGCTGGCTCCCGTAAGGGTTACCTCACCGACTTCGGGTGTTGCAAACTCTCGTGGTGTGACGGGCGGTGTGTACAAGGCCCGGGAACGTATTCACCGCGGCATGCTGATCCGCGATTACTAGCGATTCCGGCTTCATGCAGGCGAGTTGCAGCCTGCAATCCGAACTGAGAATGGTTTTTTGGGATTGGCTCCACCTCGCGGTTTCGCGACCCTTTGTACCATCCATTGTAGCACGTGTGTAGCCCAGGTCATAAGGGGCATGATGATTTGACGTCATCCCCACCTTCCTCCGGTTTGTCACCGGCAGTCACCTTAGAGTGCCCAACTGAATGCTGGCAACTAAGGTCAAGGGTTGCGCTCGTTGCGGGACTTAACCCAACATCTCACGACACGAGCTGACGACAACCATGCACCACCTGTCACTCCGTCCCCCGAAGGGGAACCCTCTATCTCTAGAGGTAGCGAAGGATGTCAAGACCTGGTAAGGTTCTTCGCGTTGCTTCGAATTAAACCACATGCTCCACCGCTTGTGCGGGCCCCCGTCAATTCCTTTGAGTTTCAGCCTTGCGGCCGTACTCCCCAGGCGGAGTGCTTAATGCGTTAGCTGCAGCACTAAAGGGTGGAAGCCCTCTAACACTTAGCACTCATCGTTTACGGCGTGGACTACCAGGGTATCTAATCCTGTTCGCTCCCCACGCTTTCGCGCCTCAGCGTCAGTTACAGACCAGAGAGCCGCCTTCGCCACTGGTGTTCCTCCACATCTCTACGCATTTCACCGCTACACGTGGAATTCCGCTCTCCTCTTCTGCACTCAAGTCTCCCAGTTTCCAATGACCCTCCACGGTT
The DNA here is from genome assembly GCF_038006805.1 of Bacillus sp. FSL W8-0223. Lineage (NCBI taxonomy): Bacteria > Bacillati > Bacillota > Bacilli > Caryophanales > Bacillaceae > Bacillus > Bacillus sp. FSL W8-0223. The sequence goes on along the minus strand of NZ_JBBOVX010000001.1, from coordinate 168,404 downwards.
GAGCCGTGGGCTTTCACATCAGACTTAAGAGACCGCCTGCGCGCGCTTTACGCCCAATAATTCCGGACAACGCTTGCCACCTACGTATTACCGCGGCTGCTGGCACGTAGTTAGCCGTGGCTTTCTGGTCAGGTACCGTCAAGGTACCGCCCTGTTCGAACGGTACTTGTTCTTCCCTGACAACAGAGCTTTACGATCCGAAGACCTTCTTCGCTCACGCGGCGTTGCTCCGTCAGACTTTCGTCCATTGCGGAAGATTCCCTACTGCTGCCTCCCGTAGGAGTCTGGGCCGTGTCTCAGTCCCAGTGTGGCCGATCACCCTCTCAGGTCGGCTACGCATCGTCGCCTTGGTGAGCCGTTACCTCACCAACTAGCTAATGCGCCGCGGGCCCATCTGCAAGCGGCAGCTTGCGCCGCCTTTCAACCTTCCTTCATGCGAAGGAAGATATTATCCGGTATTAGCCCCGGTTTCCCGGAGTTATCCCCGTCTTGCAGGCAGGTTGCCCACGTGTTACTCACCCGTCCGCCGCTAACTTTCAAAAAGCAAGCTTCTTGAAAGTCCGCTCGACTTGCATGTATTAGGCACGCCGCCAGCGTTCGTCCTGAGCCAGGATCAAACTCTCCAAAAAGAAATTTGACTTGGCTTGTTTCGATTGAAACATTGGTTTACGCTTCGTTTTGTTCAGTTTTCAAGGATCCATGTCTGCCGCCTGTTTTTAACGAGCGACTTTTCTATTATAACATCCCACTAAGGGAATGTCAATAACTTTTTCTTGTTTAATGCTGTCCATCAAGGACAAGTAATAATATATCAGCATAATGATGGAGTGTCAACATCTTTTTTTAAAAAAATTTATTCTCTGCTTTTGGTTCTTTTTCCTACTCTTAAATATTTCATACATTCATGATGACTCGCAACTCTCTTAAATAAATTGAATAAAATGTTATACCTCTCCTTCATCGCCCTTTTCACAACATGATCAATTCTGTGATCATTAAGATCAAACAGAATTTCGTCCATTTCCCTTTTCAACAAATAATAGATCTCTTCTTTTTCCTTTTCATTTATTAGTATTCCGATCATGTAGGTCACTCCTTTTGATAAGTGTCTCATGCGCTGCGAAAAAACCCGGGAACTGGTTCTAACGTTTGCAAGGCCGTCATACAAATAGAAGCAAAGACTTGTCTAGTGGAGGGCCGAAAATGAATTTTTGGTATGTGATAAAGGATAAAAGAGTGAAACAAACATTATTGATTGTTATTATTTCATTTTTTACTGCATTATTATTGTTTACTCAAAATATACTCCATATTCCTGTTTTGGCGGGAAAAGAAGGTCCTCAAGCGATCTACAGAGGCGAAAAAGGAATTGCTTTAACGTTTGATATCGGCTGGGGAGATGAAAGAGCAGAGCCGATTATCAATACCTTAATTAAAAACAAAGTGAAGGCGGCCACTTTTTTTCTTTCGGGTTCTTGGGCAGAAAGACATCCCGATTTAGTCAAAAAAATAGCCGATCATGGATACGAAATTGGAATGTTAGGTTACAGTTACAAAGATTATACCGCCTTGGAAGATGAAGAATTGAAAAAGGAATTTTTAAAAACGAAAGAAACATTTAAAAAACTTCAGTTGAAAAATGTTCATTTATTCCGTACACCGACCGGCCACTTCGACAAGAGAGTGATTAAAACAGCCGATCAATTCGGATTCACGATTGTTCATTGGAGCGTTAACTCTGAAGATTGGAAAAATCCTGGAGTAGATCATATTGTCAAAAATGTTTCAAAGGCGAAAAACGGTGATATCATTTTGCTTCATGCTTCCGATTCCGCTAAACAAACCAAAAAAGCTTTGCCTTTAATCCTCAAGACACTTCAGCATAAAGGAAAATTTGTGACCATTTCGGAAATGATTGCAAACGGCAATGTCGATACTACATTAATCCCTTAATTCTTCATTAGCACCTTCAACAAACTGTCTGAAATCGGAAGATAATAGAAATAAAACAGGAGAATAAACAGAACCGCTGAAAAGAAAAGAGAAAGAGGAAAAAACATGAACAGCATTCATTAGACTTTAAAAATTAGCGGGAGCATTGGAAAAAGCTCCGAATATACATATGGCATTTGCGGGTAAACGACAGGTTTGGCTTCCTTCATCCAAAAGGAAGCCATTCCTTTTTATCAGTGCTACGAACAAACGACAGTAAACATCCGCTCGTTCTTTTTATTTTAAGAAAATTCACTATTTCCCTTTTGCGGCAGGGTGATTTTTTTCATTTGGCGGATAGACGATAGCCTTCTTTTTTCGGGAGATCTCTTCTTGGGATCTCTCAATGTATTTAGGCAGCATAAGAAGCTGGTAAGCATTGCAGAACAGGAGAGCAAACAGCATTAAATACAGCCAGCTTTTTTCATTCACCGTTAAAACCGGCAGCCATTCCAGAACGGTGGCCACTACCATAAAAAAGAGAGCAGAAGCAAACATTTTTTTATTGGATTGTTTTGTTTTGATCCAAGCGACCACAATCGCAAAGGACAATAAAAAAGCCGCCAATCCAAAATAAGGGATAAGTGATTCTCCTTTATCCGCAAAAGCTTGAAAGCGAAAATACACCAAATCAAACAATACAAACGCCACTAAAATCATTTGAACAGCATTCCAAAGAGAATTGGAACGAAACATGCGCAGTCCGAATTGATGAATGGTCAAATAGGCAAAATACCCCATTTGGCTGATAACACTAAACGTGAATCCTACACCGACAAGCCATATAAATACCGAGAAAATGTTAAGAACATCCCCTTTTTGAAACAAAGGAGCAAACTCATCCCAACGAATTATAAACCCCATAATTCCGCCCGTTATTCCCCCAATAAACAGCGTATGTATAAAAAAACGAACCCAATTTCGAATCGTCACGCCGAGTTCCCCCATTTTTCCAGTATTGTATTGATTTTACCAACAGAGGAGCAAAAAATCCAGTTGATAAATCCTTCCCAAAGAATAAATTTTGGCCCTTAGATTATCCTAACGATAAGAAAGTTCTTAGAAAGGAGCTTTTTTTCATGAGAATTGTACGGCCTCTTCTTCTCGTATTTTTTTTATTAACGGCCTGTTCTGGCGATGAACAAATTAGCAGCCGCATGAATTATGATGAGACGAAAAGAATGGTCATTGACATATTGAAAACCGATGACGGCAAAAAAGCCATAAAAGAGGTATTGAAAGATAAAGATTTGAATAAAAATTTAATAATGGAGCAACCGGAAATCACAAAAACGATCGAACAAACACTAACATCGGAAAAAGGCAAAAAATTTTGGGAAAAGTCTTTTCAAGACCCTAACTTTTCAAATTCTTTTGCGAATGGCGTAAAAACAGAAAACGAAAAGTTATTAAAAAGTTTAATGAAAGACCCTGAGTACCAAACGATGATGCTGGATATTTTAAAAGATCCGTCCTATGAACAAGAAGTCATGAAGCTTTTAAAAAGCAAAGATTTCAGACAACACCTTCAAAAAATCATGCTCGAGACGTTTGAGAGCCCTTTATATAAAAAGAAAGTAGCGGATTTGCTGGTGAAAGAAGCTAATGATCAGCTCAGCGGCAAAAACGATCAGCAAAACCAAACAACGAGCGGCGGCCAAAAGTTTAGTCCATAGAAAAAAGCCGGCCCCGAAGTTGCCGGCTTTTCTCGCTTAATTTTGGCTGACCAGTTTTTGATCCACTTTCTTTGCAATATCCATGTAAATTTTTCCGATCGGATGATCTTCTGAATAGACTGACGGAGCAAAATCTGCTTCATTCCAGTCAGGCTGTTGAAGCGGAATTTGGCCAAAAAGATCGGTTTGCAATTCTTCGGCCAGCTTTTCGCCGCCGCCTTTGCCGAAAATATATTCTCTTTCGCCTGTTTTTTTACTTTCAAAGTAAGACATGTTCTCAATGACACCAAGTATTTCATGCTCGGTCCTTAAAGCCATTGCTCCCGCTCTGGCCGCTACAAAGGCTGCTGTCGGATGAGGAGTCGATACGATAATTTCTTTACTGTGTGGAATCATCGTATGAACATCCAATGCCACATCTCCTGTTCCCGGAGGTAAATCCAAAATCAAATAATCCAGTTCTCCCCACTCCACTTCTTTAAAGAAGTTGTTGAGCATTTTCCCTAGCATCGGCCCCCGCCAAATGACAGGCGCATTATCCTCTACAAAGAATCCCATTGAAATGACTTTGACCCCAAATCGCTCCACAGGTATAATCTTATTGCCTTTGACGAGCGGGCGATGAGTGATCCCCATCATATCCGGAACACTAAATCCATAAATATCGGCATCAACAAGTCCGACCTTTTTGCCGAGGCGGGCCAGCGCAACGGCTAAATTAACCGATACCGTGGACTTACCTACTCCCCCTTTACCGCTCGCGATGGCAATGAACTCCGTTTTACTAGAAGGAGAAAGCAAATCATGTCCGGAATCCCCTGCTTGCCCTTTGAATTTTTCCAGCACCTCTTTCGGGAGTTCCGCAAAGCGAATCCCAACCGTTTCTGCCCCGGCATTTTTCAGTAGATTGACAATTTCCATTTGGAGCTGTAATTGTTCAGAGGTTCCCGTTTTGGAAATAGCCAACTTCACACTTACATGTTTCTTTTCTTCTTTTATTTTGACTTCCATAATTCCATTGGTCTCTTCCAACGTTTTATGTAAAAATGGATCTTGCACCTTTTTTAGTAACTCCCGCACTTCTTGTTCGCTAATCACGCTCTACACCTTCCTTTTCATTCCTTTTCAATAGTATAGCATATATTCAGACAATCCATAAAACTTCGCTACTATGTCTATCTTCCCGTATGGCCGTTTACCTTAATGTACTTTCCACCATCCGCAATTATCGCCGCCTTCGCTTTATGATTCTCTAAGTGGAAAGCAGAAAGGTCAAAATAAAAAGCCATTGGATTCTCCCCCCTCCGGCTATTCGGTAAAATATCTTAAAACTCCTTTATAAATGGATGCTGCCACCTTTTCCTGATAGTCATCCGTTTTTAATTGTTCTCTTTCTTCTTGATTGGATAAAAAGCCGATTTCCACTAAAGCTCCTGGTTTTTTCGCATATCTTAAAATATATACATGGTCAATGGCTTTCGCTAAACGATTGGTGTTTTCCAAGTTTAAAACTAGTTCGTCTTGGATTAATTTTGCGACTTTTTGATTTTCTTTATAATGCGGGGAAAAAAACGTCTGGGCTCCTCTCCATTGCGGGGAAGGGATAGAATTTAAATGAATGCTTATAAAAAGGTCGGCATCCGATTTATTAATGAGATCCAGTCTTTTTTTCAAATCTTCTGTTTTGCGTCGGCTTAGTCCGCTCGTGTCTTGGTTTGCTAAGTCCTTATCCTTTTCTCGTGTCAGCACGACGAGCGCTCCCTGCTGTTGTAAATAATCTCTCACCTTTTTGGCTACATTTAAAGCAATGTCTTTTTCCTGCGTACCGTCTTTTGTAGCGCCGCCGTCGGGACCGCCATGCCCAGGATCCAAATAAATGATTTTTCCTGATAACGGCAAATTCCAAGGTTTCCATGAGTGGTTTTCTAAAAATTTAAACTGGATTATTAAAAAAATGAGCACACAGCCTAATATATAAACTCCCCACTTTAATCTCCGGTGCATAGAGCGCCCCCTCCTTGTTCTCTCTACTTTTTAACATATGGGACAAGGGGGGATTTTAGACCAACTCGAAGGCCATTTTCTATGACCGAGTTAATGAAGCCGAAGTTTTAACCGTTTCTTTCCCTGGGAGTATCCTTCATTCCACCAGTAATCAACAAACTGGCTGCAATTGTAGAAAGTGGATTCATCGACGTTATCAGCCACGCCGATTTTCCACCAATACAGCCAAAAATGATATAACGTATCCGTCAAATACTCGATTTCATGCTGACATCTATTTTTCACCACATTGGTGTCTTCACCATAAAATCCAAATTTGCTGTACCTTCCTCCTAATAAGTAGGATTCGATCCCCACATCGAAACAAGCATCCTCAAATCCCGGATCATCCATCAAAACATTTCCAAAAAGATGGATCGTGCCAAAGTACATTCGAATGCTGTTTTGCAAATTTTGGATAGAAAGTTCCTTTAACAGACTTCGTTCAAGTTGAATTTCCTTTTTTCGCAATCGTTCTGTAAAGGAAGTAATAACAGTCATCGATAGAATCCTCCTTTGTCCTATTTTTCGACAAAAAAAAGAAACTATACGATGCTTGTTATCTTGGCGTAGAAGGGAGGATCATTACTGCCATCTAGAGTGAATACAATTTCTTCTAAATAAAAAAGACCCCCAACCATAAAGATTGAGAGCCTTTGATACGTACAATTAACGTTTTGAGAATTGTGGTGCACGACGAGCGCCTTTGAGACCATACTTCTTACGTTCTTTCATGCGTGCATCGCGAGTCAAGAGTCCTGCACGTTTTAGTGGTTGACGATATTCCGGATCAGCTTGAAGCAGCGCACGAGCGATTCCGTGGCGAATAGCGCCTGCTTGACCAGTATAACCGCCGCCTTTTACGTTTACTAATACATCATAATTTCCAAGCGTTTCTGTAATCACTAAAGGTTGTTTAATCACTTCACGTAAAGCTGCAAATGGAATATAATTTTCAACATCGCGGCCGTTAATGACGATACGTCCATCGCCAGGAACTAAACGAACGCGAGCAACTGAGCTTTTACGACGACCTGTTCCGTAATATTGAACTTGTGCCAAATTAATACCCTCCTCTTTCAATTATCCGCGAAGTTCATAATTTTCCGGTTTTTGCGCTTGATGTGGATGTTCCGGACCAGCATAGACATGCAATTTTTTAAACATTTGACGTCCAAGGGAGCCTTTTGGAAGCATTCCTTTAACGGCTAATTCAAGCATTTTCTCAGGATAGTTCGTCCGCATTTCTAAAGCTGTACGAGCTTTTAATCCGCCTGGATGTTGAGAGTGGCGATAATAAATTTTGTCCGTTAATTTTTTGCCAGTTAATTCAATTTTTTCCGCATTAATAATAATTACGTGGTCACCAGTATCAACATTCGGTGTGTAAGTTGGTTTATGCTTACCGCGCAAAATAGATGCTACTTCACTTGCAAGACGTCCCAAAGTTTGGCCTTCGGCGTCTACAACGTACCATTTACGTTCGATTTCATTTGCTTTCGCCATATACGTCGTACGCATGTTTTTTACCCTCCCATATAATCAAAGTCGTTTCATATGATTTATTTAAAAACACGAATAAGTTTCCGGGGCTTATCGTGGGGCTAAATAACATACCGTATCTATGATAAAGGTTTCTAAAAGCAATGTCAAGAAAATGTTACGCCTGGATTAGTTGTCATAGAATACGTTCCACAAATACAGTCCCTCTGGCGGAACGGTTTTCCCGGCTTTCGATCTATCCTTCGCTTCTAAGATTTCAGGGATTTCCTCTGGAGATCGTTTTCCTGTCCCACATTCCAAAAGAGTGCCGACGATAATCCTGACCATATTGTACAAAAAACCGTTTCCGACCAGCTGAAAAACAATCTCCTCCCCTTCTTGGACAATCGCTATTTTGCGGATGGTTCGTACTTTATCCTTGACCTCCGTCTTAGCTGAACAGAAGCTCGTAAAATCGTGCGTTCCCGTTAAATAACGAGCTGCCTCTTCCATCGCCTCTATATTTAATGAATGAGGGAAATGATAGGCATAAAACCTCTTTAAAGGATCGCGGTGGGGAGTGGTATACAGTCGATAGCGGTATTCTTTGCCCGTTGCAGAAAAGCGCGCATGAAAGGCATCGTCGACCGCTTCTACTTGAATGGCTGCAATATCTTCAGGAAAAATGCTATTTAACACTTGCACCCACTTTGTTTCCGGAATCGGAAGGGACGTATCAAAATGGATCACTTGACCGCGAGCGTGAACGCCAGCATCGGTCCGACCCGATGCTGTCACTTTTACTGCTTCTCCTTTATGTAGGACCTTTAATGCTGATTCTATTTCCGATTGGACCGTTCTTTTAGCCGGTTGAATTTGATAACCGGCAAAGCCTGAACCATCATACGAAATCACACATTTCATTCTAACCATATAGGACACTCCGTCTAGCTTCTTAATAGCCATAGCACCACAGCAAAAATAACGATGATCACAAGAACAAAAGTATCGCGAAGTTTCCAAGTCAACAGACGATATTTGGTACGTCCTTCTCCGCCTTTATAGCCTCGCACCTCCATGGCCACGGCAAGATCTTCCGCACGTTTAAAAGAACTGACAAACAGCGGAATTAATAGCGGTACAACCGCTCTGATCCTTTCTTTAAGTGGCCCTCCGGAAAAATCAGTTCCTCTAGCCGTCTGCGCCTTCATAATTTTTTCTGTCTCATCCATAAGAGTAGGGATGAACCGCAGTGCTATCGAGATCATCAACGCCAGTTCGTGGACAGGAAGCTTGATTTTTTTAAACGGTCCAAGAAGGCTTTCCAGCCCGTCCGTAATCGAAATTGGTGTCGTCGTCAGCGTCAATAAAGATGTGACCAACACCAGAATGAAAAAGCGCAACGAGATAAAAACTCCCTGCTGGATTCCCACTTGATAAAATTTGATAAATCCCAGCTGAAAAACGAGAGGCCCTTCTCTTGTAAAAAAGAGTTGAAGTAAAAACGTAAACAAGATCAACCATAAAATCGGCTTCAACCCCGCCAGCAAAAAACGAAACGGAATGCGGGACAAAAAGATAAGGAAAACCGTAAATGCGGTTAAAATGCCATAGGTCGCCATATTATTGGCCAAAAACACAATACACACAAAAGCAATCACAAAGACAAGTTTTGAGCGCGGATCCAGCCTATGTACAATGGAATCTCCCGGTACATAGCGTCCAAAAATCATCTTTTCCATCATGGCTGACCACCCCGCTTGTACAACCGCTCCAACTCATCAGCTAATTCTTGAACGGATAAACACGTTTTTCCTAAACGGATTCCTGATTTTTTTTCAAACATGTATTGAAACTTCACAACATCAGGCACGTTTAATCCTAAGCCAAACAATTCCTCGGGGGAAGAAAAGATCTCTTCTGGCTTTCCTTTTCTGGCCAGTTTTCCTTGATGCATAATGACGATTTCATCAGCATATAAGGCAGCATCTTCCATACTGTGGGTGACTAAAATGGTTGTCATTTTTTTCTCTTGGTGAAGCTTGTAAAAGAGATCCATGATTTCCCGCCTTCCCCGCGGATCCAAACCGGCGGTCGGTTCATCAAGAACGAGCACTTCCGGTTCCATCGCCAGTACGCCAGCAATCGCCACTCTTCTCATTTGGCCGCCTGACAGGTCAAATGGAGATTTCTGCAGTACATCCTCCGGCAGCCCTACTTTCTTAGCTGCCAGACGCGCTCGCCGTTTCGCCTCTTCTTCCGGCACCCCAAAATTGATCGGTCCGTAACAAATATCTTTTTCAACGGTTTCCTCAAACAATTGGTGTTCCGGAAATTGAAAGACAATCCCTACTTTTTGCCTTATCGGTTTTAAATTCTTATTTTTTCTGCCTGCCTCAATCACGTTCTCCCCTATTTTTACTTGCCCGCTTGTCGGTTGCAAAAGAGCATTTAAATGCTGCAAAAGAGTTGATTTCCCGGAACCGGTATGGCCGATGACAGCAAGAAATGTCCATTCCGGTATATCGAATGAAACATCCTTGAGCGCAAAACGTTCAAATGGAGTTCCGGCCGAATATCGATATTCTACATGTTGAAGTTTAATGTCCATAAATCATTCACCAACTCATCTTCTGTCAAATGATTTTGGGGAATATGAAGTCCCCGTGAACGTAGCTCTTTGCTCATTCTGACCGAAAAGGGGATATCAAGACCGAGCGCTATCAGCTCTTCGTCCATTTGAAAAATTTTCTCAGGAGTTCCCTCTTTATAAACCTTTCCTTTATTTAAAATGATCACACGATCCGCTTTTGCCGCTTCTTCCAAGTCATGTGTAATCGACACAACGGTTAGATTGCGATCCTCCTTCAATTCTCTTACCGTAGCCAAAACTTCTTCTCTGCCACGGGGATCCAGCATAGATGTAGCCTCGTCTAGGAGAATAATATCCGGTCTTAACGCCAGAACGCCGGCAATCGCCACACGCTGTTTTTGCCCTCCAGAAAGATGATGCGGTTCTTGTCTGGCAAAAGCGCTCATTCCTACTTTCTCCAAGGATTCTTGCACTCTTATGACCATTTCATCATGATCTACACCATTATTTTCCAAACCGAACGCGACATCATCTTCCACCGTTGTACCTACAAATTGATTGTCAGGATTTTGAAACACCATCCCCACTTTTTTGCGAATGTCCCAAACGGTATCTTCCCCTAACAAAATGTCGCCCACCACAATTTTCCCTTTTTCAGGAAAATGAAGACCGTTTAGTAATTTGGCCAAAGTAGATTTCCCGGATCCGTTATGGCCGACGATCGCCAGCCATTCCCCTTTCGCGATCGATAGACTTACGTCTTCAAGAGCATATCTCGGTTGTTCAGGATAACGAAAAAATACGTGCTCAATCTGAACAACTATTTCTCTTTTCAATTCGAATCCCCCCCTAAACGAACCCGTCCCTGCTTTCTTTTCCTTTATACCACAGTTTGACAAAACGATGAAGCAAAAGTCGGACACATATCGACATCATTAAAACGTGCCATAAAAAGCTGGCGCGCCCAAGGTAGATATTTGGTTCATTTAACAGGATTCTAAAGAGACGAAAAGCGCCCTCAGATTGCCGCACAACCGGCGAAAAACAGAACCTTGCAAAATAAACCAAACATCCACTGCTAAGTACTTCATTAACAGGCTAAGCATTATCTCTTCTCTGAAGATCAGCCCGCCATCAAACCGTTGTTTTGCAGCCCGCAGAGCAGCATGATCTTATTATAATTTTCGAAAAATACAAAAAAAGCCCGCGCCTCTTTTCACGAATGTCGAATAAAAGAGGCGCACGAGCTAGACGAGTCTTATCATTGCTCATCATAACGCTCAAGCTTTGTTGCAATCGCGTACATTAAAAATATAGAAAAAGGGCAGTGGTCAGTTGCTGTCAACTGTCCCGCCCCAATGGTCTACCTTCGTCATTAAACTAATTCAATAACGACCATAGGTGCACCGTCGCCACGACGAGGTCCGATTTTCATAATGCGAGTGTAACCGCCTTGGCGTTCTTGATAACGAGGTGCGACGTCGTTAAACAATTTTTGCAAAGCGTAAACCGGTTTTTCCTTTTTCTTTCCATCTGCACCTTCTACTTCAATAGTATCTGCTACTTCATGACGCAAGAAGGCAGCTGCTTGACGGCGAGCATGCAAATCTCCGCGTTTGCCAAGTGTAATCATTTTTTCTACGACAGAGCGCAATTCCTTTGCACGCGCTTCTGTTGTTTCAATGCGTTCGTTAATGATTAAATCTGTTGTCAAATCGCGAAGCAATGCTTTCCGCTGATCGCTTGTACGTCCTAGCTTTCTATAAGACATGAAGATTCCCTCCTTTGTTGAGCTATCTATAACAAAATCGTATGATTAATCGTCTTTACGCAAACTTAGCCCAAGTTCATTTAACTTGGCTTTTACTTCTTCTAATGATTTTCGTCCAAGGTTTCGGACTTTCATCATATCTTCTTCCGTTTTATTTGCCAATTCTTGTACTGTATTGATGCCCGCACGTTTTAGACAGTTGTAGGAACGAACGGATAGATCCAATTCCTCGATCGTCATTTCCAGAACTTTTTCTTTTTGATCTTCTTCTTTTTCGACCATAATTTCAGCATTTTGAGCCTCATCGGTCAAATTAACGAAGATATTTAAATGCTCTGTTAAAATTTTGGCGCCAAGGGAAACGGCTTCCTTCGGTCCAATACTGCCGTCAGTCCAGACATCAAGCGAAAGTTTATCGTAGTTGGCGACTTGACCAACTCTCGTCTTTTCTACTTGATAGTTCACTCTTGAAACTGGAGTATAAATAGAATCTATCGGGATCACGCCGATTGGATGATCTTCGCGTTTGTTTTGATCAGCTGGAGTGTAGCCGCGCCCACGCCGCGCTGTTAACCGCATGCGCAAACTGCCGTTTTCCGCCAATGTAGCAATGTGTAAATCAGGGTTTAAAATTTCCACATCGCTGTCATGGGTAATATCTGCAGCGGTCACAACACCTTCACCCTGCACATCAATTTCAAGCGTCTTTTCTTCATCAGAATATATTTTTAAAGCTAATTTTTTTATGTTCAAAATGATGGATGTTACATCTTCAACGACGCCTTCAACTGTTGAAAACTCGTGCAAAACTCCGTCTATTTGAATAGATGTGACAGCGGCACCTGGGAGTGAGGATAATAGGATACGACGTAAGGAGTTACCCAAAGTTGTACCATATCCACGCTCAAGTGGTTCTACGACGAACTTCCCATAAGTGGCATCATCGCTGATCTCAACCGTTTCAATTTTTGGTTTTTCAATCTCGATCATTCAATTATACCCTCCTTTAAAACGTCGAAACCCCGGCTAGAACAATCACCGAAATTCCCCATGTTTTCGTTCCCGATTGTGCACAATGAAAAGATTTTTTCTGTTTAAACAAAAATATCATTAGTATCCCATTATTGACAGAGATACAAATAATATACAGAAAAATTAAACACGGCGACGTTTTGGCGGACGGCATCCATTATGAGGTACAGGAGTCACATCTTTAATTGCTGTAACTTCCAGTCCGGCAGCTTGAAGTGCACGAATCGCAGCTTCACGTCCAGCACCGGGTCCTTTTACTGTTACCTCAAGAGATTTCATTCCATGTTCCATGGAAGCTTTTGCAGCTGTTTCTGCTGCCATTTGTGCTGCGAATGGAGTGGATTTACGGGAACCTTTGAAACCAAGAGCCCCTGCACTTGACCAAGCGACAGCATTCCCATGGACGTCAGTAATAGTGACAATCGTATTGTTAAATGTAGAGCGAATGTGCGCAATTCCAGTTTCAATATTCTTTTTGACACGACGTTTACGAGTAGTTGTTTTACGAGCCATTGTTGGTGTTACCTCCTTTACCTATTATTTTTTCTTGTTCGCTACAGTTTTGCGCGGACCTTTACGTGTGCGGGCATTGTTTTTCGTATTTTGTCCACGAACAGGTAAACCGCGGCGATGACGAAGTCCACGATAGCTGCCGATTTCCATTAAACGTTTAATGTTCAGCGATACTTCGCGGCGAAGATCTCCTTCAACTTTTAATTTATCGACAAGATCACGGATTTTGTTCACTTCTTCATCTGTTAAATCACGAACGCGAGTATCTTCAGAAACACCAGCTTCTGCCAAGATTTTTTGAGCAGTAGATTTACCGATACCATAAATATAAGTTAAAGAAATCACAACACGTTTATCACGCGGGATATCTACACCAGCAATACGTGCCATATAAGAGCACCTCCTTCAAAATTAACCTTGTTTTTGTTTATGTTTTGGATTTTCACAGATTACCATAACTTTTCCCTTTCTGCGAATGACTTTGCATTTTTCGCAGATCGGTTTAACAGACGGTCTTACTTTCATTTTCCAAACCTCCTTAATTATTTCGGAGTGCAAAACTATTTATAACGGTACGTAATTCTACCGCGTGTCAGGTCGTACGGAGATAACTCAACCGTTACTTTATCCCCGGGCAAAATCCGGATGAAGTGCATACGGATTTTCCCAGAAACGTGCGCAAGCACCGTGTGACCATTTTCTAATTCCACTTTAAACATCGCATTTGGCAAAGTCTCAGTAACGGTACCTTCTACTTCAATAACATCGTCTTTCGCCATCGTATCGTCTCCCTTCTTCCTTCTTGTAGGACCCGCTTCACGATTCATCGTCTAGGCATTGCTCGAAGCTGCAAAAAACATGCTGACAGCCACAACCATCTATATGAAGTAAAACCACTTAAAAAAGGGTATGTTTAAGCCGTTTGATCAGGTGGTCAAACAAAACAGCAACCGCCTAAAACAGATTCACTCATTAAAATGAAACTACAAGGCGATCAAACACTTATTTTATCACCCAATTCATCACAAATCAACTCTTATCGCAACGGTCAATAAAAGCGATCTTTCCTGTAAAACACAACAGGAAGCGGCACCATCCTAGTGGAACCGATCTTGAAAATGTTCATTTTCATTGTTGACCACTCCACTATCAGCTACACATGATGAATTCATCTTGATGACCAATTTGAAAGACGTTTCATAGCCGATAAACGGGTCGCTTTTCAACAAGAAACTTGTGATCAAGCCTAAACAAAAATATATTAATCAGCAAGCTTGCCTAGCAGTTGATCAATATCTTCAAATACCTTATTTATTTCCTGCGTGCCGTCAATATTTTTCAAATAGCCTTTTTCACCATAAAAATCAAGCAAAGGTTTTGCTTGTTTTAAATTGACATCCAAGCGGTTTTGAACCGTTTCCGCATTGTCGTCAGCCCGTTGATACAGTTCTCCTCCGCATCGGTCACATTTGCCAGCCACTTTAGGAGGATTAAAGACTAAATGATAGGTGGATCCGCAGCTTTTGCAAATTCTGCGTCCTGTCAACCGTTCCAACAGTAAATCTTTATCGACATCAATGTTGATCACATAATCGATCTTTTTTCCAAGATCGCTCATAATGGACTCTAACGCTTCAGCCTGAGCAACGGTTCTTGGAAATCCATCTAATAGAAATCCTTTTTTGCAGTCGTCTTTGCTTAGACGTTCGCGAACGATGCCAATAGTCACTTCATCGGGAACTAGCTCGCCTTTATCCATATAAGACTTGGCTTTTAAACCCAGCTCCGTACCCTCCTTCATAGCTGCACGGAACATATCTCCAGTAGAAATATGAGGGATTTCGTATTTCTCGACAATTTTTTCGGCTTGCGTACCTTTTCCGGCACCCGGCAGCCCCATTAATACAAGATTCACTCTTCTACCCCCTCAGGTTAAATAAGTTCATATATATCATCGAAACAAGCTATTTGATAAACCCTTTGTAGTGACGTTTTACAAGCTGCGTTTCTAATTGTTTCATCGTTTCCAAGGCAACCCCGACAATGATCAACAAACTGGTGCCTCCAATGCGTGATGAAGGGGGAAGTCCTACAATATCAACAAAGAAAACAGGAAGTACAGCTACCACTGCAAGGAATATGGACCCTGCAAAGGTAAGACGATACAAAACGCGTGTTAAATAATCTTGCGTATTTTTGCCGGGCCGAATACCCGGAATATACCCGCCTTGCTTTTTTAGATTATCTGCTAATTGTTCTGGATTCACTTGCACAAAAGCGTAAAAATAAGAAAACGCAATGATCAATGCGACATAAATCAACATGCCGACAGGTTTTGTATAATCAAAAATATTATGGATCGTACTTGTGACTTTCTCGTTTCCAAAGAAAGTTGCAATCGTTTGAGGAGCAATGAGAAACGAGATCGCAAAGATAACCGGGATTACTCCGGCTGCATTAACCTTTAACGGCAAATGCGTAGATTGTCCTCCAACAGGGCTTCTTCCAACAAGACGTTTAGCGTATTGAATAGGAATTTTTCGCAAAGCCTGCTGAACAAAAATAACACCGACCACAATCGCTAAGACGGCGACAGCAATCAGAAGTAGGACAATAATTTTTAAGAACAATTGATCTCCAGCATTTTGAAGTTGCTGCGCATAAATTTGGTTAATACCGTTTGGAATACCTGCTACGATTCCCGCAAAAATAATGATTGAGATTCCGTTGCCGACCCCTTTAGCGGTAATTTGCTCTCCCAGCCACATTAAGAAGGCGGTGCCGGCCGTCAATACAAGAGCAATCAGGAGATAGGTGCCAATGCCATTACCTACAATTAACAGCCCTCCATATAAACGATTGAATCCATACGACATTCCCAGAGCTTCAATGAAGCCTAGTACAATCGTAAAATAACGAGTAAACTGATTCAGTTTTCTTCTTCCTACTTCACCTTGCTTCGACCATTCCGTGAATTTCGGAACTACATCCATCTGAAGCAATTGAACAATAATGGAGGCAGTAATGTAGGGCATGATCCCCATTGCAAAAATGGAGAAGTTTTTCAATGCACCGCCCCCGAAAGTATTTAAAAAGCCAACAAGTCCGACCTGCTCTTGCATTTTAAATACATCGGCATTAACGTTCGGCACTGGGATAAAGGTTCCGATACGGAACACAATCAACATAAGAAGGGTGAATATAATTTTTTTTCTTATATCACCCACGCGCATAAAATTGGAGACTGTACGAAACATTAAATCACCTCGGCTTTACCGCCGGCAGCTTCAATAGCTTCTTTAGCAGCAGAAGAGAACTTATGAGCTTTTACCGTTAATTTTTTCTCAATAGCACCCTTCGCTAAAATTTTGATACCTGCTTTTTCTTTGCTGACAACCCCTGTTTCAATCAGAAGTTCTGGAGTTACTTCTGTACCGTCTTCAAAGCGATTTAATGCTTCCAGGTTCACAATAGCATATTCTTTTCGATTGATATTCGTAAAGCCGCGTTTTGGAAGTCTTCTGTATAAAGGTGTTTGCCCACCTTCAAAACCTAAACGCACACCACCGCCGGAACGAGCGTTTTGTCCTTTTTGACCTCTTCCGGACGTTTTTCCGTTCCCTGAACCAATACCACGGCCTACACGATTGCGTTTTTTGCGAGCCCCTTCAGCAGGTTTTAACTCATGAAGTTTCATTTTTCGAGCACCTCCTTATTCAATGATCGATCCTTATTGTTCTTTCACAGTTACAAGATGAGACACTTTGTTGATCATACCACGAATGGCTGGATTATCATCATGTTCAACGGTTTGATGCAGTTTACGAAGCCCTAATGCTTTAACTGTTTCACGTTGATCTTTTGGACGACCGATCAAGCTGCGAGTGAGGGTAATTGCTAACTTGTTTGCCATTTTACTCCCTCCTTATCCTAACAGTTCTTCTACTGATTTACCGCGCAATTTCGCTACATCCTCAGCACGTTTTAATTGTTTCAATCCGTCTACTGTTGCACGAACCATATTGATCGGCGTGTTGGAACCTAGGGATTTGGAAAGGATATCTCCTACACCTGCTAGTTCCAATACGGCACGAACAGGACCGCCGGCAATAACACCCGTACCTTCAGATGCAGGTTTTAAAAGAATTTCCCCTGCACCAAAGTGTCCGATTACTTCGTGAGGAATCGTCGTTCCTACTCTTGGTACTTCAAAAAGATTTTTCTTTGCATCCTCAACCGCTTTACGAATAGCATCCGGAACTTCTTGCGCTTTTCCAGTTCCGAATCCAACATGGCCGTTTTTGTCACCTACAACCACAAGAGCAGAAAAACGGAAACGGCGACCACCTTTTACAACCTTCGCAACACGGTTTACGGTAACAACGCGTTCTTCTAATTCAAGCTTGTTTGGATCAATGCGACGCATTCAAGTTTCCCTCCTTTTATCTTAAAATTGCAAGCCATTTTCGCGTGCAGCATCAGCCAATGCTTTTACACGACCATGATATAAATATCCACCACGGTCAAATACAACAGAAGTAATTCCTTTCTCAACAGCTTTTTTAGCGATAAGTTCTCCCACTTTCGCTGCAGCTTCGACATTACCAGTGGATTCTAAATCGAAATCCTTTTCTAATGTTGAAGCACTGGCAAGAGTTACTCCTTTCGTATCATCGATCAGCTGAGCATAAATGTGTTTATTGGAACGATAAACATTTAAACGCGGACGAGCAGAAGTACCGGAAATTTTCGTACGTACACGTGCATGTCTTTTTTTGCGCACTTTGTTTTTATCTGGTTTTGTAATCACCAAAGCTCACTCCTTTCTTTACCTAAGCGGCATTACTTCCCTGTTTTACCTTCTTTGCGGCGTACATATTCTCCTTCATAGCGAATACCTTTTCCTTTGTAAGGTTCAGGTGGACGAACATCGCGGATATTGGCAGCAAGGGCGCCTACACGCTCTTTGCTTACCCCTTTAACGACGATTTTCGTATTAGAAGGAACTTCGATTTCGATGCCTTCTTCAGGTTCTATTTCTACTGGATGTGAGTAACCTACGTTTAAAACAAGTTTTTTACCTTGTTTTTGCGCACGGTATCCAACCCCGATCAATTCAAGGGATTTTTCAAATCCTTTTGAAACACCTTCGACCATATTGGCCAGAAGTGCGCGAGTCGTTCCGTGGAGAGCACGGTGTTCTTTTGAATCAGAAGGCCGTGTTACAATAATTTCTTTTTCTCTTACTTCAATGTTAAAATCTGGGTTAAAGGTCCGGGTAAGACTTCCCTTCGGCCCTTTTACTGTTACGGTATTTTTTTCAACGGTAACAGTAACGCCTGATGGAATTTCAATAGGTTTTTTTCCGATACGAGACATTTAAGCTGCACCTCCATTCATAAAGAGAATTATTACCAAATGTAAGCTAAAACTTCTCCGCCCACTTTTTTAGCACGTGCTTCTTTGTCTGTTAACACACCTTGAGAAGTGGAAACAATTGCGATTCCTAAGCCGTTTAAAACTTTAGGCACTTCGTCCGCTTTTGCGTAAACACGCAAACCTGGTTTACTGATTCTTTTCAAACCAGTAATTACGCGTTCGTTGTTCGGTCCGAATTTCAGAAAAATACGGATAATGCCTTGTTTATTGTCTTCAATGTATTCAACGTCACGAATAAAACCTTCACGTTTTAAGATTTCAGCGATTTCTTTTTTGATTTTTGAAGCCGGAAGTTCTAATTTTTCGTGACGAACCATATTCGCATTACGGATACGAGTCAACATATCTGCAATTGGATCTGTCATTACCATAGGTTTTTACCTCCTTCCCTAATTCGGGTATTACCAGCTAGCTTTTTTCACGCCAGGAATTTGACCTTTATATGCGAGTTCACGGAAACAAATACGGCAAAGTTTAAATTTGCGATAAACGGAATGTGGACGTCCGCAGCGTTCGCAGCGTGTATATTCACGCACTTTAAACTTTTGAGGCCGTTTTTGTTTCACGATCATTGATTTTTTAGCCACGATGTCGCCTCCTTTTTGTATGTTAAGAGCGATTATTTTTGAAATGGCATTCCAAATTCAGTCAACAGTTCACGTGCTTCTTCGTCTGTATTGGCAGTCGTAACAATAACAATATCCATTCCGCGCACTTTGCTTACTTTATCGTAATCAATTTCAGGGAAAATCAATTGTTCTTTAATTCCTAATGTGTAATTGCCACGGCCGTCAAACGCTTTTTTAGAAACACCACGGAAGTCTCTTACACGAGGTAGAGAAACGGAAATTAGTTTATCAAGAAATTCATACATGCGTTCGCCGCGAAGGGTAACTTTCGCACCAATCGGCATTCCTTCGCGAAGACGGAATCCAGCAATTGATTTTTTTGCACGGGTAACAAGAGGTTTTTGTCCAGTAATAAGTGACAATTCTTCTACAGCATTGTCTAATGCTTTAGCATTTTGTACAGCGTCACCTACACCCATGTTGACAACTACTTTTTCGATTTTAGGTACTTGCATAACAGATTTGTAGTTGAATTTTTTCATTAATGCAGGAGTAATTTCTTTAAGATATTTTTCTTTTAGGCGGTTCATTTAGAATACCTCCCTTCATCTAAAAACTATTTATCTAATGGTTGACCAGATTTTTTAGCAATTCTAATTTTCTTACCGTCCACAATTTGATAGCCTACTCGGGTAGGCTCATTCGTTTTCGGATCTAAAGGCATAACATTTGATACATGTATAGGTGCCTCTTGGCTGATGATACCGCCTTGAGGATTCAATTGAGAAGGCTTCGCATGTTTTTTAACAATGTTTACTCCTTCCACAATCACGCGGTTTTTCTTAGGAAATGCCGCTAGGATAACCCCAGTTTTTCCTTTATCTTTACCGGAGATCACCATTACTTTATCGCCTTTTTTTACATGCATTTTGTAGCACCTCCTTGAAAGGCCTGAAAAATATTTGGATTATTAAATTACTTCTGGAGCAAGAGATACGATTTTCATAAAGTTATTGTCGCGCAATTCGCGTGCCACAGGTCCAAAAATACGAGTTCCGCGAGGGCTCTTGTCATCACGAATAATGACACAAGCATTTTCATCAAAACGGATGTAGGAACCGTCAGAACGGCGAACACCGCGTTTTGTACGCACAATTACCGCTTTTACAACGTCGCCTTTTTTGACAACGCCTCCTGGTGTTGCTTGTTTAACCGTACACACAATCACATCACCAATATTAGCGGTTTTGCGTCCGGAACCACCTAAAACTTTGATCGTAAGAACTTCGCGAGCTCCAGAGTTGTCAGCAACTTTTAATCTGGATTCTTGTTGGATCATTTGTGTAACCTCCCTTCGGAATGAGCATCAATCCGAACAAATTAATTAAATGATAACAGCTTTTTCAACAATTTCCACTAAGCGGAAACGTTTCGTAGCAGAGAGCGGGCGAGTCTCCATAATACGAACAATATCGCCTACTTTTGCTTCATTTAATTCATCATGAGCTTTATATTTTTTCGAGTATTTAACCCGTTTCCCGTAAAGTGAATGTTTTTTGTATGTTTCCACCAAAACGGTAATAGTTTTATCCATTTTGTCAGAAACAACGCGTCCAGTATAAACTTTTCGGTTATTACGTTCGCTCATTAGGCAAACCTCCTTTCAATTATCGATTGTTAACACCGATCTCTCTTTCGCGAATAACAGTTTTCATACGAGCGATCGCTTTACGTACTTCACGAATACGAGCAGTATTTTCAAGCTGACCAGTCGCTAATTGAAAGCGAAGGTTAAAGAGCTCTTCTTTTAAAGACTTGATTTTTTGTTCAATTTCGGCAGTGGTAAGTTCACGGATTTCATTAGCCTTCATTTGATTCACCACCAATTTCTTCACGTTTTACAATCTTGCACTTAATCGGCAGTTTGTGAGATGCAAGACGAAGCGCTTCGCGTGCAACTTCTTCTGATACACCGGCAATTTCAAACATGATTTTGCCTGGTTTTACAACAGCTACCCATCCTTCAGGAGCCCCTTTACCGGAACCCATCCGTACTTCCAACGGTTTAGCCGTATACGGTTTATGAGGGAAGATCTTAATCCAAACTTTACCGCCACGTTTAGTATAACGAGTCATCGCAATACGGGCAGCTTCGATTTGACGGTTTGTGATCCAAGCCGATTCAAGAGCTTGAAGGCCGAATTCTCCGAATGAAACTTCTGTACCGCCTTTTGCTCGTCCGCGCATTTTTCCGCGATGTTCACGGCGATATTTAACACGTTTTGGCATTAACATATTAATTTCCTCCTTCCTCAGATTTCTTCTTAGCAGGAAGGACTTCTCCACGATAAATCCATACTTTCACGCCGAGTTTTCCATAAGTTGTATCAGCTTCTGCATGAGCATAATCAATGTCAGCGCGAAGAGTATGAAGAGGAACAGTTCCTTCACTGTAATGTTCAGAACGAGCAATATCAGCCCCGCCTAAACGTCCTGAAACCATTGTTCTGATTCCTTTAGCGCCTGCACGCATAGCACGACTGATTGCTTGTTTTTGTGCACGACGGAAAGATACACGGTTTTCAAGTTGACGAGCGATGTTTTCTGCAACTAATTTAGCGTCTAAATCAGCTTTCTTAATTTCGACAATATTGATGTGAACTCGTTTTCCGGTTAAATCGTTTAAAGCTTTGCGGAGAGCTTCAACTTCAGTACCGCCTTTACCAATAACCATTCCAGGTTTTGCAGTATGAATCGTGATGTTGATACGGTTTGCCGCACGTTCGATTTCCACACGGGAAACGGATGCATCTTCTAGGCGTTTTGCAATATATTCACGAATTTTTAAGTCTTCGTGTAAAAGGTCTGCGTAATCTTTTTCTGCGTACCATTTCGAATCCCAATCACGGATTACACCAATACGCAAACCGTTAGGATGTACTTTTTGACCCACGAATTATCCCTCCTTTTTTTCTGATACCACGATCGTAATGTGGCTTGTGCGTTTATTAATTTGGCTAGCTCTTCCCATAGCGCGAGGACGAAATCTTTTTAAAGTCGGACCTTCATCCACATAGGCTTCAGAAACCACAAGATTGTTTACGTCCATGTCATAGTTATGTTCTGCATTCGCAACAGCAGATTTTAATACTTTTTCAACGATAGGAGATGCTGCTTTTGGAGTAAGACGTAAAATCGCAACAGCTTCACCTACTTGCTTTCCTCGGATCAAATCAACCACTAAGCGAGCTTTACGAGGAGCAATTCGAACTGTTTTTGCAACAGCTTTAGCTTGCATTAGGATAACCTCCCCTCATTAACGTCTTGTTTTCTTGTCGTCACCGGCATGGCCTCTGAAAGTACGAGTTGGTGCAAATTCTCCCAACTTATGGCCTACCATATCTTCAGTAATGTATACAGGCACATGTTTACGACCATCGTAAACAGCAATTGTATGTCCGATAAAAGATGGAAAAATCGTTGAACGACGAGACCAAGTTTTAATTACTTGCTTCTTATCACTTTCATTCAATTTTTCAATCTTTTTCATTAAATGGTCATCAACAAATGGTCCTTTTTTCAAGCTGCGACCCATATTGGTACCTCCCTTCTTGATTGTTCTACGGCTCTTAAATCGAACCGTAGTGCAATCTTATTATTTTTTGCGGCTGCGTACGATAAATTTATCGCCTTTATGGTTTTTCTTGCGAGTTTTATATCCAAGAGTCGGTTTACCCCATGGCGTAACAGGAGTTTTACGTCCAATTGGAGCACGTCCTTCCCCACCACCGTGTGGATGGTCGTTCGGGTTCATAACAGATCCGCGAACAGTTGGGCGTTTACCAAGCCAACGAGAACGTCCGGCTTTTCCGATATTAATTAATTCATGTTGTTCGTTACCAACTTGGCCGATTGTAGCACGGCAAGCAGCTAAAATCATTCTTACTTCACCGGAAGTCAAACGAACAAGTACATATTTTCCTTCTTTCCCAAGTACTTGTGCAGATGTTCCGGCAGAACGAACTAATTGTCCACCTTTTCCAGGTTTTAATTCGATGTTGTGAATAATTGTACCGACTGGAATGTTGGCAAGCGGCAGTGCATTTCCAACTTTAATGTCAGCATCAGGGCCAGACATAACTTCCATTCCGACTTTTAAATTCTTTGGAGCCAAAATATAGCGTTTTTCTCCATCCGCATAGTTAATCAAAGCAATATTGGCTGAACGGTTCGGATCGTATTCAATAGTAGCAACGCGTCCTGGTATACCATCTTTATCACGTTTAAAGTCGATGATCCGGTATTGGCGTTTATGACCGCCGCCTTGATGACGAACAGTGATTTTCCCTTGGTTGTTGCGGCCGCCTTTCTTATTTAAAGGCGCTAGCAACGATTTCTCTGGAGTATCCGTTGTGATTTCGGCAAAATCAGATACCGTCATGCCGCGACGACCGTTGCTAGTTGGTTTGTACTTTTTGATCGCCATTCTTTATTCCCTCCTCTTCTTTTGAATTAGGCTTCTAATAATTCAATTTCTTTGCTTTCAGGAGTTAACGTAACAATCGCTTTGCGACGTTTGTTCGTATATCCTGCATAACGTCCCATGCGTTTGAATTTTCCTTTATAGTTCATAATGTTGACTTTTGCTACCTTCACGTCGAAAATTTCTTCGACAGCTTGTTTCACTTGAGTTTTGTTCGCTTTTACATCAACTTCAAAAGTGTATTTTTTTTGAGATGTTTGATCCATTGAACGTTCAGTAATGACGGGGCGCTTAATAATATCGCGGGCATCCATTATGCAAGCACCTCCTCTACTTTTTCAACGGCAGATTTTGTCATGATTAATTTATCATGATCTAGTACGTTTATTACATTGATGCCGTTCGTATCAACAACTGTCACTCCAGGAATGTTGCGAGCTGAAAGCAAAACGTTTTCGTCGGAACCATCCGTTACAACAAGCGCTTTTGTATCTACTGAAAAGTTTTTAAGGACCTTTACAAATTCTTTTGTTTTTGGAGCATCAAATTTCAACGCATCCACTACTACAATGTTATTTTCATTCACTTTAGAAGAAAGCGCTGATTTGATGGCCAAACGGCGCATTTTCTTTGGAAGCTTATAGCTGTAGCTGCGTGGTGTCGGACCAAACACAGTACCGCCTCCGCGCCATTGAGGTGCACGAATGGATCCTTGGCGAGCACGGCCAGTTCCTTTTTGACGCCATGGTTTGCGTCCTCCGCCGCTTACTTCCGAGCGATTTTTCACTTTATGAGTACCTTGGCGCAATGAAGCTCTTTGCATTAAGACTGCTTCATGCAATACATGTTCATTTGGTGTAATACCAAAGATGGAATCATTTAATTCGATATCTCCTACTTGTGTTCCGCTTTGATTGTATAAAGCTACTTTTGGCATTCCTGTTTCCTCCTTTCTTTCATCAGATTTTATAATGATTTAACCGCAGTTTGGATTTTTACTAATGATTTTTTCGGTCCAGGAACATTGCCTTTAATAAGGATCACATTACGTTCAGGATCCACTTTTACGATTTCAAGATTTTGAATCGTTACTTGTTCTCCGCCCATGCGTCCAGGAAGTTCTTTTGATTTAAATACTCTGTTCGGAGCAATTGGACCCATCGAACCAGGGCGACGATGATAACGAGAACCGTGAGCCATTGGACCGCGAGATTGTCCGTGGCGTTTAATAGCCCCTTGGAATCCTTTTCCTTTAGTTACTCCTGTAACATCTACTACATCGCCTTCAGCGAAAATATCAACTTTGACTTCTTGACCAACTTCATATTGGCTGAGATCAACCCCGCGAATTTCGCGAATGAAGCGCTTAGGAGCAGTGTTTGCTTTTGCAGCATGGCCTTTTTGCGGTTTGTTAGCTAATTTTTCGCGTAGATCTTCAAATCCTAATTGAATAGCTTCGTAACCGTCCGTTTCAACTGTTTTCTTTTGCAACACAACATTCGGAGTTGCTTCGACAACAGTTACCGGAATTAAATCACCATTTTCTGCAAACACTTGCGTCATGCCAATTTTTCTTCCTAAGATTCCTTTTTTGGTCATCAGTCACACCTCCTAATAATGATCTGCTTTATCTTTACAATTTAATTTCAATGTCAACACCAGATGGAAGATCTAATCTCATAAGTGAATCAACAGTTTGTGGTGTTGGATTCACAATATCAATCAGACGCTTATGAGTACGCATTTCAAATTGTTCACGAGAATCTTTATATTTGTGCACCGCACGAAGAATTGTATAAACCGATTTTTCCGTTGGCAACGGAATCGGACCAGATACTGCAGCGCCAGAGCGTTTCGCAGTTTCCACAATCTTTTCAGCAGATTGATCTAAAATTCTGTGATCATAAGCTTTTAAACGAATGCGAATCTTTTGTTTTGCCATTATTTTCCCTCCTTCTCCGCCTATTTTCAAATAGACATTCTCCATGGAAATTTCCTCACACACTCGCCATGGCAAAGCGGCCGGGTGTGTCAGCAACCTTCCACTTCATCGCAGTCAAAAACCAACATTGTCTATTATACATAAAATACAGTACAATAGCAACACATTTTTGCACATACAAAGAGGCAAGCCGTAACCATTATACTTGGATAACATGATGAATTCAAGACGGCGGTAAAAAACGCCAATCCTTTGAGGATTCACGCTGGAAACCATTCAGCCCGCAAGATTCAAACTAATCGAGTAGGAGGGAGCGATTAACTCCCGTCCTCTCACACCACCGTACGTACGGTTCCGTATACGGCGGTTCAATTAAGATAATGGACGCAAGTCTTTATAACTTCCGTGAATAGCTGTTCTCTTTATGCCAGTGGTCACTCCACCCTCCAAGAGGTCTCCCACGGGATTCACCGCTTCCTCCCTCAAGTGAGGTACTACGTTTTCTGTGTTCATCATGACTCACTGAATACCAAGGGCTATTCTCTCTTAATTGTTCGGTCCTTCTTAGTTGTTCTAGACCAACTAATACTATGACCTCTGCTGACTTCTGACGGTTCAGCTACTTATCACTAAGTAGGTTATGAAGAGTACTTCACATATCCGCCAGACCTCCCCGGGTAAGTACATGCACTTTCACACCATCTATCCGCCTCATTTACTCGATATGACCTTCGACAGAAAGAGCTTTGTTTTGTTATGCAAACTCACTCCATCATACCTAGCCTTATATGAGGTTCGTGTTCCTCGGACCGGTGTTTTGCCTCCAGCTTCCTTCAGATTCCGCGTCACCACGGACACCCTTGCTCTTGGCTAACCTCTACTTCTGTCTTCGGGGTTCGGGACTTACACCCTATAGTTCATGTACATGCCGGGCGCACATAAAAAAGCAACAGGACGACTAATATCGCCTGTTGCTCTCATATTATAATAGTACCCGATGATTAATTATTCAATGACACTAGATACAGAACCAGCGCCTACTGTACGTCCGCCTTCACGGATAGAGAATTTTGTTCCTTCTTCAATAGCGATTGGCGCAATCAATTCTACTGTCATTTCAACGTTATCACCAGGCATAACCATTTCTACGCCTTCTGGAAGAGTGATAATTCCCGTTACGTCAGTAGTACGGAAATAGAATTGAGGGCGATAGTTTGAGAAGAATGGAGTATGACGTCCACCTTCTTCTTTAGACAAAACATATACTTGCGCTTTAAATTTTGTATGAGGAGTAATGGTTCCTGGTTTTGCTAATACTTGACCGCGTTGAACTTCTTCACGGGAAATACCACGAAGAAGGGCACCGATGTTGTCACCAGCTTCTGCATAGTCAAGAATTTTACGGAACATTTCAACCCCAGTAACAGTCGTTTTCTTAAGTTCATCAGATAAACCGATAATTTCTACTTCGTCTCCGATTTTCAATTGACCGCGTTCTACACGACCAGTTGCAACAGTACCGCGTCCAGTGATAGAGAACACGTCTTCTACTGGCATCATGAACGGTTTGTCAACTTCACGTTCTGGAGTTGGGATGTATTCGTCTACTGCATCCATTAATTCAATAATTTTGCTTTCCCATTCAGGATCTCCTTCTAAAGCTTTAAGAGCAGATCCTTTGATGACAGGAATGTCGTCACCAGGGAATTCATATTCAGAAAGAAGATCGCGAACTTCCATTTCAACTAATTCAAGTAATTCTTCGTCGTCAACCATGTCGCATTTATTTAAGAATACAACGATGTAAGGAACACCTACTTGACGAGAAAGAAGAATGTGTTCGCGAGTTTGAGGCATAGGACCATCAGCTGCAGATACAACAAGGATAGCCCCGTCCATTTGAGCAGCACCAGTGATCATGTTTTTAACGTAGTCAGCATGTCCTGGACAGTCAACGTGTGCATAGTGACGGTTGTCTGTTTCATATTCAACGTGTGCAGTAGAAATAGTAATACCGCGTTCACGTTCTTCAGGAGCACCGTCGATTTGATCATATGCGCGAGCTTCTGCTTTACCTTGTTTAGCAAGAACAGTGGTAATAGCAGCAGTCAAAGTTGTTTTACCATGGTCAACGTGACCGATTGTACCAATATTAACGTGTGGTTTTGAGCGATCGTATTTTGCTTTACCCATTAGGGAATCCTCCTTTTACAAAATAAGGTTAAGTATATATATATGGGGCTTTGAAGATAGAAGTGTCCCTATCTTCAAAGATACCATAACTTACAATGTTATTTATACTTTATTGCTCACTATAAATCAATTATTCGCCTTTATTTTTTTTAATAATTTCTTCAGCGATGCTCTTCGGAACTTCTTCGTAATGATCGAAGTGCATAGTGTATGTTCCGCGACCTTGAGTGTTGGAACGCAAGGATGTTGCGTAACCAAACATTTCAGCAAGCGGTACAAACGCTTTTACAACTTGAGCATTTCCGCGAGCTTCCATGCCTTCCACTCTTCCGCGTCTGGAAGTGACATCGCCCATGATATCTCCTAAATATTCTTCAGGAATAATAATTTCTACTTTCATGATTGGTTCAAGAAGAACCGGATCACATTTTGAAGCAGCGTTCTTCAACGCCATAGACGCCGCAATTTTGAACGCCATTTCACTGGAGTCGACAT
Organism: Bacillus sp. FSL W8-0223; assembly: GCF_038006805.1. Classification (NCBI taxonomy): domain Bacteria; kingdom Bacillati; phylum Bacillota; class Bacilli; order Caryophanales; family Bacillaceae; genus Bacillus; species Bacillus sp. FSL W8-0223. The sequence continues at coordinate 140,181 of NZ_JBBOVX010000001.1, read as the reverse complement.
CATGGTAAGAACCATCAAAGAGTTTTGCTTTGATGTCAATTAAAGGATAACCAGCTAAAACACCGTTTTGCATAGCGTCTTCCAAACCGGCTTGTACAGCTGGGATATATTCACGAGGAACAACTCCTCCGACAATCGCATTTTCGAACTCGAAACCTTTTCCTTCTTCATTTGGCGAAAATTCGATCCAAACATGTCCGTATTGACCACGACCACCGGATTGACGAACGAATTTTCCTTCCACTTGAGCAGATTTACGGAACGTTTCGCGATAAGCAACTTGAGGAGCGCCTACATTCGCTTCTACTTTGAATTCCCGTTTCATACGGTCGACGATAATATCAAGATGAAGTTCTCCCATACCTGCGATAATGGTTTGACCTGTTTCCGTATCAGTATGGGCATGGAATGTTGGGTCCTCTTCTTGCAGCTTGCTTAATGCGATGGACATTTTATCTTGGTCGGCTTTTGATTTCGGCTCAATGGCAACCTTAATAACCGGATCCGGGAATTCCATGGATTCCAAAATAATTGGGTTCTTTTCATCACATAGAGTATCTCCAGTTCCAGTATCTTTTAAACCAACAGCCGCTGCAATATCTCCCGCATAAACGGTTGAGATTTCTTGGCGGTGGTTAGCGTGCATTTGAAGAACACGTCCAACGCGTTCACGTTTATTTTTCGTCGAGTTCAATACATAAGAACCAGAGTTCAACGTTCCAGAATAAACACGGAAGAACGTTAATTTACCAACATAAGGGTCAGTCATTACTTTAAACGCCAAAGCAGAGAATGGTTCGTCATCGCTTGCATGGCGTTCTTCTTCTTCGTCTGTATTCGGGATCGTTCCTTTAATAGATGGAATATCCACTGGAGACGGAAGATAATCGATCACACCGTCCAGCATTAGCTGAACACCTTTGTTTTTAAAAGCAGAACCACAGAACACAGGGAAGAATTCAACATTGACTGTTGCTTTTCGAATAGCTGCTTTTAATTCTTCGTTTGTAATTTCTTCACCTTCAAGGTATTTCATCATTAAGTCTTCATCCAGTTCCGCAACAGCTTCGATTAGTTTGTTACGATATTCTTCTGCTTGTTCTTTGTAGTCATCTGGAATTTCACGTTCTTCGATACTAGAACCTAAATCGTCAGCATAATAGTATGCTTTCATTTCAATCAGGTCAATAATCGCTTCAAATTGATCTTCCGCACCAATTGGAAGTTGGACAGGATGCGCATTTGCTTGAAGACGCTCATGAAGCGTTTTAACAGAATATAAAAAGTCTGCTCCGATTTTGTCCATTTTATTGACAAACACAATACGGGGAACTCCGTATGTAGTAGCTTGGCGCCAAACAGTCTCTGTTTGCGGTTCAACCCCGGATTGGGCATCAAGAACAGCTACGGCACCGTCAAGTACGCGCAAGGAACGTTCAACTTCTACAGTAAAATCCACGTGCCCAGGAGTATCGATGATATTAATACGATGACCTTTCCATTGAGCAGTCGTAGCGGCAGAAGTGATCGTAATACCGCGTTCTTGTTCTTGCTCCATCCAGTCCATTTGGGATGCACCTTCATGGGTTTCCCCAATTTTATGAATGCGTCCCGTATAGAAAAGAATACGCTCAGTTGTTGTTGTTTTACCGGCGTCAATGTGAGCCATGATACCGATATTGCGAGTCTTTTCTAAGGAGAACTCTCTTGGCATGTTGTCTTTCTCCTTCCTTCACAAAATAATAAAATAAATCCCGCTAGCAATCTCCCGATCATCTCGTAAGTTTCAAGGAGATTCAGAACAAAAATTCAGGTCCAACACCCTTATCCATCATAAGGGGATAAATAAATCCCCTCTGACGAAATTTCAAGAAACAGCAAGTGTCGGTCCATTCTTACCAACGATAATGTGCAAAAGCTTTGTTAGCTTCAGCCATTTTGTGAGTATCCTCACGTTTTTTCACAGCTGCGCCTGTATTGTTGGCAGCATCTATAATTTCATTTGCTAAACGTTCTTCCATGGTTTTTTCACCACGGAGGCGAGCATAGTTCACTAACCAACGAAGTCCTAAAGTGGTGCGACGTTCTGGACGAACTTCAACCGGAACTTGATAGTTGGCTCCACCAACACGACGTGCTCTTACTTCTAATACAGGCATGATATTTTTAAGTGCTTGATCAAACACTTCCATAGGATCTTTGCCTGTACGTTCACGAATGATATCAAATGCAGAGTAAAGAATTTTTTGCGCTTTTCCTCTTTTTCCGTCGATCATAATTTTATTGATCAAACGAGTGACTAGCTTTGAATTGTAAATGGGATCTGGCAAAACGTCTCTTTTTGCCACTGGTCCTTTACGAGGCATATGATTTCCTCCTTTCGATACTGATTATTTGTGCATTATTTTTTCTCTTTTGGTTTTTTCGTACCGTATTTTGAGCGGCCTTGTTTGCGGTTTTCAACACCCGCAGTATCTAATGCTCCACGAATAATATGATAACGAACCCCTGGTAAGTCTTTTACACGTCCTCCACGAATGAGCACAACGCTGTGTTCTTGGAGGTTATGTCCGATACCAGGAATATAAGCAGTAACCTCAATACCGTTTGACAGACGAACACGAGCGTATTTACGCAATGCAGAGTTCGGTTTTTTCGGAGTCATTGTACCAACACGTGTACATACTCCGCGCTTTTGAGGCGAAAATACATCTGTTTGTACTTTCTTAAAGCTGTTTAATCCTTTATTAAGCGCCGGAGATTTAGATTTAGTTATTTTAGATTTACGAGGTTTGCGTACTAATTGGTTAATTGTAGGCATGAAATTTTCCTCCCTTCGTTTTTGTTTAAGCCCACACATCCAGGTGGTTCATTTTTTGGCAAAAACAAAGTTTTTGTAGTCATCTACAAAAACGCTATTCATTGACAATAGCAACAGCCGCTGCACCAACATCGATCCCACAAGCTTTTCCGAGCTTTTTCATCGAACTGACATAAGTAATAGGTACATTCGATTGTTTCGCTTCTTGAATCACTGCTTCAACGACTCTGCTATCAGCGTCGGAAGCAACGACTACTTCTAGGGCACGATTATTCTTGATGGCTTTTGCTGTTTGTTTTGTTCCTATAATCACTTTTTTTGCCTGTGCTACTTTTTCATAAGACATATTGAAACATCCTCCAAAGTAACAAGGTATAGATAGGAGCACCTTGAATATAGTAACACTTTCAATTTTTAATGTCAACGTCAGAATGAAAATTTTCATCCGGCACCGGTGAAGACCGGCGCCGGATAGGTGATTAATTTTGTGCTACAGGCTGTTCCTCTTTTTCTTTAGCTTTTTTTGTAACAACCGGTTCTGATTTGCGATAACGCTGCATTCCCGTACCTGCTGGAACAAGCTTACCAATGATGACATTTTCTTTCAATCCAAGCAATTCGTCCCGTTTGCCCTTGATGGCAGCATCTGTCAACACGCGAGTTGTTTCTTGGAACGAAGCTGCGGATAAGAAAGATTCTGTTTCCAAAGATGCTTTTGTGATTCCTAACAGCACCGGACGACCGGTTGCAGGGGTCTTACCTTCCAATAATACTTTTCGGTTTGCTTCTTTAAATTGATGTATATCCAGTAATGAACCTGGAAGTACATCGGTATCACCGGCATCAATGACACGTACTTTCCGAAGCATTTGTCTTACCATAACTTCAATGTGTTTATCGCCGATTTCAACCCCTTGCATACGATAAACTTTTTGAACTTCTTTCAACAGATATTCTTGAACCGCGGACACATCGCGAACTTTGAGCAATTCTTTCGGATCGATGGATCCTTCCGTGATTTCCTGTCCACGTTCTACTTTATCATTCACACTTACTTTTAATCTTGCGGTGTAAGGAGCTGTATAAGTTCGAGTTTCAACTTCGCCTTGAACCACTATTTCGTATTGACGATCTCGACCTTCGTTAATCGCTGTAACGACACCGTCAATTTCAGAAATAACCGCTTGCCCTTTCGGATTACGGGCTTCAAACAACTCTTGGACACGTGGCAAACCTTGCGTGATGTCGTCTCCTGCTACACCACCTGTATGGAATGTACGCATTGTTAATTGCGTACCAGGTTCCCCGATGGATTGAGCAGCGATAATACCGACAGCTTCGCCGACTTCCACTTCCTGTCCAGTCGCCAAGTTGCTTCCGTAACATTTTTTACATACGCCATGGCGTGTGTTGCAAGTGAAGGCAGAACGGATCCAAACTTGTTCAATTCCAGCATCCACAATCGCTTTTGCTGTATCTTCTGTAATCAATTCGTTTTCGCGAACAAGAATTTCTCCTGTTTCCGGATGTTTCACCGTTTTTCTGGAGTAGCGGCCAACAAGACGTTCTTCTAAAGGTTCGATTACTTCTGTACCATCTTTGATCGAAGAAATTAACAAACCGCGATCCGTTCCGCAATCTTCTTCCCGGACAATGACATCTTGCGCAACGTCGACCAAACGTCGTGTTAAATAACCAGAGTCGGCAGTTTTCAACGCCGTATCAGCAAGACCTTTACGAGCACCGTGAGTGGAAATGAAGTATTCGAGTACGGTTAAACCTTCACGGAAGCTGGATTTAATCGGCAATTCAATAATCCGGCCAGCCGGGTTTGCCATTAAACCGCGCATACCAGCTAACTGCGTAAAGTTCGAAGCATTACCACGGGCACCGGAATCACTCATCATGAAGATTGGGTTTGTTCTATCTAAGTGTTCCATCAATCTGCCTTGGATTTGATCTTTGGCAGCACTCCATATGGAAATAACCCGATCATATCGTTCATCTTCTGTAATAAGACCTCGTTTGAATTGTTTCATGACCGTATCGACCTTAGCTTGAGCTTCTTGCAAAATTTGCGGTTTTTCAGCCAATACGACGATGTCGGCAATACCGATCGTAATTCCTGCTTTTGTAGAATATTTGAAACCGAGGTCTTTCATCCGGTCAAGCATCTTCGAAGTTTCCGTGATTTTGAAACGTTTAAACACTTCCGCAATGATGCTTCCCAAGATTTTTTTCTTAAACGGTTGGATAAGCGGTTGTTTTTTAATATGTTCTTTCACATCCACCGTTGGATCCACAAAATATTTTTCCGGCGTTTTACCTTCCAAATTTTCTTTTGTTGGCTCATTAATGTATGGGAATGTGTTTGGCAAAATTTCGTTGAAAATAAGTTTTCCTACAGTCGTAATCAATAATTGTTTATTTTGTTTTTCTGTAAAGGTTTGGTTATGAAGCGAACCGGCATGAACCGCAATACGAGAGTGCAAATGAACATAGCCATTTTGATAAGCGATCAAAGCTTCGTTCGCATCTTTGAAGACCATTCCTTCTCCGACTGCATTTTCTCGTTCAAGCGTTAAATAATAGTTACCAAGCACCATATCTTGAGATGGCGTTACGACTGGTTTACCATCTTTAGGGTTCAAGATGTTTTGAGCAGCCAACATCAACATCCGGGCTTCTGCTTGTGCTTCTGCAGACAAAGGAACGTGAACAGCCATTTGGTCTCCATCGAAGTCCGCATTATAAGCTGTACAAACAAGCGGATGAAGACGAATGGCGCGACCTTCTACCAATGTTGGTTCAAACGCTTGAATTCCTAAACGGTGAAGCGTTGGGGCACGGTTCAGTAATACAGGATGTTCTTTAATGACTTCTTCTAGTACATCCCATACTTCTGGTTGAACTCGTTCAATTTTTCTTTTAGCGCTTTTAATGTTGTGCGCTAATCCTTTTTCAACAAGCTCTTTCATTACAAAAGGCTTAAAGAGTTCAAGCGCCATTTCTTTCGGCAGTCCGCATTGATACATTTTTAAGTTCGGACCTACAACAATAACAGAACGACCAGAATAGTCAACACGTTTTCCTAGCAAGTTTTGACGGAAACGACCTTGTTTCCCTTTCAGCATATGAGAAAGAGATTTGAGCGGGCGATTTCCAGGTCCAGTTACAGGTCGACCGCGACGTCCGTTATCGATAAGAGCATCGACTGCTTCTTGCAGCATTCTTTTTTCATTTTGAACAATAATATTAGGAGCACCTAAATCTAAAAGACGTTTTAACCGATTGTTTCTGTTGATAACCCGCCGGTACAGATCATTTAAGTCGGAAGTAGCAAAACGTCCTCCGTCAAGTTGAACCATTGGGCGCAGTTCAGGAGGAATAACCGGAAGAACATCTAAAACCATCCATTCCGGTTTATTGCCGGAATTACGGAAAGCTTCCAATACTTCCAATCGTTTAATAGCACGTGTTCTTCTTTGCCCTTGAGCTGTTTTTAATTCTTCTTTTAATGTTTCTACTTCTTTATCCAAGTCGATGTCTTGTAAAAGCTTTTTAATAGCTTCTGCACCCATTGATGCTTGGAATTTATTTCCGTATTTTTCTCTATACGTACGGTATTCTTTTTCAGAGAGGAGTTGTTTTTTCTCTAATGTTGTTTCCCCAGGATCCGTCACAACGTAAGAAGCAAAATAAATAACTTCTTCTAGGGCTCTAGGCGACATGTCCAAGACAAGTCCCATGCGGCTTGGAATTCCTTTGAAATACCAAATGTGGGACACTGGCGCAGCCAATTCAATATGGCCCATTCTTTCCCGACGAACTTTCGATTTGGTGACTTCCACACCGCAACGATCACATACAACACCTTTATATCTCACTCTTTTATATTTTCCGCAATGGCATTCCCAGTCTTTTGTTGGACCGAAAATACGTTCACAGAATAAGCCGTCTTTTTCTGGTTTGAGAGTTCGATAGTTAATCGTTTCGGGTTTTTTTACTTCACCGTAAGACCAAGACCGGATTTTATCCGGAGACGCTAGACCGATTTTCATATACTCGAAATTATTTACATCTAGCAAGGGGCCTACCTCCCTTTTTATATAGAGCTTTGCAAGTTTTAAATCGTTCCTCCCTATTTTGTCATCCGGGAGGAACGACCTATCTGCCAAAAATCTTTTCTGAGTCTATAGAACGACCGAGCATCATTCTTTAGTGCCGACTTTTTCCGATTCTTCATTGCCTTCCGTCACAATGTTTAAAGAGTCAACTTGCTGAATATCGTCTTCATCTTCCAGCTCTTTCATTTCAATTTCTTTTTCATCACCTGAAAGAATTTTGACATCTAAACCTAAACTTTGAAGTTCTTTGATCAATACTTTGAAAGATTCAGGAACTCCCGGTTCAGGAACATTTTCTCCTTTAACAATAGCTTCGTATGTTTTTACACGGCCGACTACATCGTCGGATTTCACCGTGAGGATTTCTTGTAGCGTATAAGCTGCACCATATGCTTCCAGCGCCCACACTTCCATTTCTCCAAAGCGTTGCCCACCAAACTGTGCTTTCCCACCAAGTGGTTGTTGGGTGACGAGTGAGTATGGTCCTGTTGAACGAGCGTGCAGTTTATCATCGACCATGTGAGCCAGTTTGATCATATACATGATACCAACTGATACACGGTTATCGAACGGTTCCCCAGTCCGTCCATCGTAAAGAATGGTTTTGCCATCTCTAGGCATTCCTGCTTCTTCGATCGTTTCCCATACGTCATCTTCACGGGCACCATCAAAAACAGGAGTTGCAACATAAATTCCCAATTTTTTGGCAGCCATTCCAAGATGAAGTTCTAACACTTGCCCGATGTTCATCCGTGATGGCACCCCTAATGGGTTAAGCATGATATCGAGAGGGGTTCCGTCCGGTAAAAACGGCATATCTTCCTCAGGCAAAATGCGTGAGATAACCCCTTTGTTACCATGGCGTCCAGCCATTTTGTCTCCTTCATGGATTTTCCGTTTTTGAACGATATAAACACGAACCAACTGATTGACGCCAGGTGGTAGTTCGTCTCCATCTTCACGGTTAAAGACTTTTACATCCAAGACAATTCCGCCGCCGCCATGAGGCACTCTTAAAGAAGTATCTCGGACTTCGCGGGCTTTTTCACCAAAAATGGCGTGCAGCAAACGTTCTTCAGCCGTTAATTCTGTAACGCCTTTAGGAGTTACTTTTCCTACTAGAAGGTCACCGTCTTTTACTTCAGCGCCAATGCGGATAATTCCACGTTCATCTAGATTTTTCAGCGCATCTTCCCCAACGTTCGGAATATCGCGGGTGATTTCTTCCGGTCCAAGTTTTGTATCGCGTGACTCGGATTCATATTCCTCGATGTGGATCGATGTATAAACATCATCTTTTACGAGGCGTTCACTCATGATAATAGCGTCTTCATAGTTATAACCTTCCCAAGTCATAAATCCGACCAAAACATTACGACCTAACGCTAATTCACCTTTATCCATGGACGGACCGTCAGCTAAAATTTCACCTTTTTTTACTCGATCTCCGACTTGGACAATAGGACGTTGGTTGTAGCACATACCTTGGTTAGAACGAACAAATTTCAGAAGACGGTATTTATCCAAGTCGCCTTTTACTTCTTGGCCATCCACTTCTGATACACGCCGAACCCAAATTTCTCTTGCCTCTACGTGTTCAACAATACCGTCATGCTTACAGATAACAGCAGCCCCTGAGTCTCTTGCTGAAACATGTTCCATTCCTGTTCCAACAATTGGTGCTTCAGGCTGAATGAGCGGTACTGCTTGACGCTGCATGTTGGCTCCCATTAAAGCACGGTTGGAGTCGTCGTTTTCAAGGAACGGGATACATGCCGTTGCCGCAGACACAACTTGTTTTGGCGAAACATCCATGTAATCAACACGTTCTTTCTTGACTACCGTGTTTTCGCCTCTGATACGCGCAACGACTTCATCATCAACAAACGCTCCATTTTCATCTAAACGGGCATTTGCCTGTGCAACGACATAATTATCTTCTTCATCAGCCGTTAAATAATCAATTTGGTCAGTCACTCTTCCGGTTTCCGGATCTACGCGGCGATACGGAGTTTCAATAAAACCGAAACGATTGACTTTTGCGTAAGTAGAAAGAGAGTTAATCAACCCGATATTCGGACCTTCAGGGGTTTCAATTGGACACATACGACCATAGTGGGAATAGTGAACATCCCGTACTTCAAAGCCCGCACGTTCCCTCGTCAATCCACCTGGTCCCAATGCTGATAAACGACGTTTATGTGTTAATTCTGCAAGAGGGTTGGTTTGATCCATAAATTGAGACAGCTGAGAACTTCCGAAAAATTCTTTGATCGACGCGATGACTGGTCGAATGTTAATTAATTGCTGAGGCGTAATCGTATTGGTATCTTGAATGGACATTCTTTCACGAACAACACGTTCCATTCTCGATAAACCAATGCGGAATTGATTTTGCAGCAATTCACCTACCGAACGCAAGCGACGGTTTCCTAAATGGTCAATATCATCAGTATGTCCCACACCATACAGCAAATTAAAGAAATAACTAATAGATGCAATGATATCAGCTGGAGTGATGTGTTTTACATTCTCATCCGGCACCGCATTGCTGATAATGTTGATTACTTTGGCTTCATCACTGTTGGGGGCATAAACTTTTATGGATTGGACCACGATATCGTCTTCTAAGACACCGCCCGTTTGGCGATAGGTTTTAAAACCAATACCATTTTCGATGTTAGGCAAAATTTTGTCTAAAGTCCGGCGATCTAAAACGGTTCCTTCTTCGGCAATAATTTCTCCCGTCTCAGGATCAACAAGTGTTTCTGCCAGACGTTGACCGAAAATGCGGTTTTTAATATGAAGTTTTTTGTTAATTTTATAGCGTCCTACATTGGCCAAATCATACCGTTTCGGATCGAAAAAGCGGGAAATTAATAAGTTTCTAGCGTTTTCAACCGTCGGCGGTTCGCCCGGACGCAGGCGTTCATATATTTCAATAAGAGCTTTTTCCGTATTGTCTGTATTATCTTTTTCTAATGTATTTCGAAGATATTCGTTGTCACCAAGCAACTCGATGATTTCTTGATCAGAGCCAAAACCAAGAGCCCGTAGAAGAACCGTAACAGGCAGTTTTCTTGTCCGATCAATACGTACATATACGATATCTTTGGCATCTGTTTCGTATTCAAGCCAAGCTCCGCGGTTCGGTATAACAGTTGCTGTAAATCCCTGTTTTCCGTTTTTGTCCATTTTACCGTTGAAGTAAACGCTTGGCGAGCGGACCAATTGGGAAACAATGACCCGTTCAGCACCGTTAATGATAAACGTTCCCGTTTCCGTCATAAGCGGGAAGTCACCCATGAATACTTCTTGATCTTTCACTTCGCCTGTTTCTTTATTGACTAAACGCACCTTTACTCGAAGAGGAGCAGAGTAAGTTGCATCTCGCTGTTTCGCTTCTTCCACCGAATACTTTGGTTCACCGAGACTATAGTCGATAAATTCCAAAGATAAGTTTCCAGTGAAATCCTCGATCGGCGAAATATCCCGGAACATTTCTCTTAGTCCCTCATCAAGAAACCATTGATAAGAGGATGTTTGAATTTCAATAAGATTCGGCAATTCCAAAATTTCTCTAATACGCGCGTAACTTCTACGTTGGCGGTGTCGTCCGTATTGAACTAGTTGACCTGTCAACTGATTCACCCCTCAAATCAAGCGTTTTAGTTGCATCTATCCTTTTATGTCGGGGATAGCCCCTAACAACTAAGGCAAAAAGAAAAAGGTTTTTTCTTAGAAAACCTCAAATTCACAAGAACTAGTTATTATATTATCTTTTCCATAATACCCAAAATTTAACCATCAGCTTATTTTTTCAATTAAGACTTGGATAATATATTGGCATTTTATAATATTAACACAACCATTATTTGTCGTCAATGTTTTTCTGCTTTTAAAACGTAGTAACCTTTCTTTTTCTCTTCAACGGAAACGGATTGAAACAGTTCCTCCAGTTTTCTCATTGCTGATGGGGCGCCCTGTTTTTTTTGGATCACCGCCCAAAACTCTCCTCCGGGTTGAAGTTTATCATAGCTTTGCGAAAAAATTCTATGGACAATCGCCTTGCCCGCTCTTATCGGGGGATTGGTCAGTATAGCAGCAAAGCCATACTCTTTTACGTTATCCAAACCATCGCTTTCATAAATCTGTACATTTTCAATGCCATTCATATCTGCGTTTTCCTTTGCAAGCGACAAAGCGCGCAAATTGATATCGACCATATGCACCGTTCTTTCGGGACAATAAGCAGCAACCGCCAACCCAATAGGACCGTAGCCGCATCCGACGTCGAGTACCGGACCTTCTAAACGAGGCGCTCGAAAACTTTCAATCAGTAAACGCGAGCCAAAATCGACTTCCTTTTTAGAAAAAACTCCGGCATCGCTTTTAAAATGAAAGGAATGATTTTTTAATTGATAATCCCAGTAAATCGGGTTGCTTTTGATTTCGGGGGAACGCGAAAAATAATGATCTGCCAAATTGTATCCCCTCCAAAGGAGTGATTGCGAAGAATTGGTTTAAGAAGAAAAAGTGCAAAAAAGCCCGCTGATTCAGCGAGCTTTTTCATAAAATTGTAATTACTTAACTTCAACGCCAGCTCCAACTTCTTCAAGTTTCGCTTTGATTTCTTCAGCTTCTTCTTTAGAAGCGCCTTCTTTAATTGGTTTTGGAGTATTGTCAACAAGTTCTTTTGCTTCTTTAAGTCCAAGACCTGTGATTTCACGAACCACTTTAATAACTTTGATTTTTTGTGAACCTGCATCAGTCAGAATTACATCGAATTCTGTTTTTTCAGCAGCGTCAGCGCCACCAGCAGCAGCACCAGCGATAGCCACAGGAGCAGCAGCCGTTACGCCAAATTCTTCTTCAATAGCTTTTACTAAGTCGTTTAATTCAAGAACGCTCATTTCTTTGATAGCGTCGATGATTTGTTCTTTCGTCATCTTTATTTTCCTCCTTAAATTATTTTATCACAATGCAGTCATATAATCATAGCAATAAAGATTATGCGCCTTGTTCTTCTTTTTGTTCAGCCACAGCTTTAGCAGCAAGAGCAAAGTTGCGGATTGGAGCTTGCAAAACGCTAAGCAGCATCGAAAGCAAACCTTCGCGGGATGGAAGTTCAGCCAGTGCTTTAATTTCATCCAAGGAAACAACTTTTCCTTCGATGACCCCAGCTTTAATTTCAAGCGCTTCGTTTTCTTTAGCGAAGTTGTTTAAAATTTTGGCCGGAGCTACAACATCGTCGTTGCTGAAAGCGATGGCGTTCGGACCTGTCAACACGTCGTTGATTTCCGTTAATTCAGCCGCTTCAGCAGCACGGCGCGTTAAAGTATTTTTATATACTTTAAATTCCACACCCGCTTCGCGAAGCTGTTTACGAAGTTCTGTAATTTCCGCAACGTTTAATCCACGGTAATCTACCACAATGGTCGAAACGCTGTTTTTAAATTTTTCCGTAATTTCTTCCACAATTTGTTTCTTTTTTTCAATTGCAGTGCTCATCTTTACACCTCCTATATATGGCAGATGAACATTTATACCGCGCGAGCCAATAAAAAACCTCCATGCGTAGACACGGAGGCAAAGAAGACAATGTCAAAAAGGACATGTATCTATACGATCTTACCTCGGCAGGAAATTAAGCTTTGAAGAAAGCACCTGCTGTCTACGGTACAAATGTTATTCGTTTTTCAAACGTGTTTCATTATATTATAATTTATACAAATTGTCAATTTGATTTTACAGCAACGGAAGCTGGATCTACTTTAATTCCAGGTCCCATTGTAGAAGTAACGGAAACATTTTTCATGTACGTTCCTTTAGCAGCAGCTGGTTTTGCTTTTAATAAAGTTTCAAAGATCGTTGCAAAGTTTTCAACAAGCTTTTCATTATCAAATGAAACTTTACCAATAGGAACATGAATGTTTCCAGCTTTATCTACACGGTATTCTACTTTACCGGCTTTAATTTCTTGAACTGCTTTCGTTACATCAAAAGTAACAGTGCCGGTTTTAGGGTTTGGCATTAAACCTTTAGGACCTAAAATACGACCTAGTTTACCAACTTCACCCATCATGTCCGGGGTTGCCACAATCACGTCAAAGTCAAACCAGCCTTCGCTGATTTTGTTGATATATTCTGTATCGCCAACGTAGTCTGCGCCTGCCGCTTCCGCTTCTTTTGCTTTTTCACCTTTCGCAAACACAAGAACTTTCGCTGTTTTACCAGTTCCATTCGGAAGAACAACAGCTCCGCGAATTTGTTGGTCCGCTTTCTTCGGATCAACACCAAGACGGAAAGCAGCTTCAACCGTAGCGTCGAATTTGGTATAGTTCGTTTTCTTTACTAAATCAATTGCTTCTTCAATAGAATAAGCTTTCGAACGATCAACAAGCTTAAGAGCCTCTAAATATTTCTTTCCTTTTTTAGCCATTTCAATATCCTCCTTATGTGGTATTAACGGAAATCCTCCCACTAATAAAGGCTGCGAGTGAAAGTAATCCAATACATTCAACTTCGCAACCTTGTCAACAATCACTTAAGCGTTAGTCTTCAATCACAATGCCCATGCTGCGTGCAGTACCTTCAACCATTCGCATAGCAGCTTCCACGCTGGCTGCATTAAGGTCCGGCATTTTCAATTCAGCGATTTCGCGTACTTTGTCGCGTTTAATTGTTGCTACTTTGTTGCGGTTTGGCTCACCAGAACCAGATTCGATACCGGCTGCTTTTTTAAGCAATACGGCAGCAGGCGGTGTTTTGGTGATGAATGTAAATGAACGGTCCTCAAAAACCGTAATTTCAACCGGAATGATTAAACCTGCTTGGTCTGCTGTACGAGCATTAAATTCCTTACAGAATCCCATGATATTGACACCAGCTTGACCAAGCGCAGGACCTACTGGCGGAGCAGGATTTGCTTTACCTGCAGGGATTTGCAATTTAACTACTTTGATTACTTTTTTAGCCACGAGACACACCTCCTTAAGTCCGTGATGTGGTACTTGGAGAATCCAATCTCCTCCCACTCATGCAGTCATCTATCAAAATCAGCCTCCCAATCGAGAGACACACTGACTTATGAAATAGTACCATTTTTTTAGCGAAAATTCAAGTTGGTTACAAAATTATTTCTCGACTTGATCAAAATCAAGTTCAATTGGCGTCTCCCGACCAAACATATTTACCAGAACTTTCAACTTTCCTTTGTCATAGTCAATTTCTTCAATGGTTCCGGCAAAATTCGCAAACGGACCTTCTTTCACCGTTACCACTTCACCAATTTCAAAGTGAACGTCAAGCCGTTTTTCCTCAATGCCCATTTGTTTTAAAATGGCCTCTACTTCTTCCGGCAAAAGAGGAGTCGGCTTGGATCCAGAACCAGAAGATCCGACAAAACCGGTGACACCAGGAGTATTTCGTACTACATACCAAGAATCGTCAGTCATGACCAGCTCCACCAGTACATAACCGGGGAAAACTTTTCTTTTTACTACTTTCTTTTTCCCGTTTTTTACATCCGTTTCCTCTTCCTCCGGCACAATCACACGGAAAATTTTGTCTTGCATTCCCATTGATTCAACTCTTTTTTCTAAATTTGCTTTTACTTTATTTTCGTAGCCTGAATACGTGTGTACTACATACCAATTTTTCTCCATTTCCAAGGGACTTAGCGTCCTTCCCTCCTCCAAGTTATACAGCTCTTTGTGGACAGCCACGGATCATCTTTCATTGCAGGAAGATCATTTTCTACAGACCTGCCACATTAGCTTATTAGTGCGTTCGATTGAAAACCGCAAAGAAATATCTGTATTTTCATTGTTTTAGACTTTCGATGAAAACACATGTGGTCAGTTCGCTCTTTTTATCCAAATGAAAAAACCCGAATATCCCGGGCTTTTTCTGCATCTTGACTATTTTGTTTTCATTATACCATGTATGAAGAAGGTATATTCAAGGGAAATAAAAAGATTTTACCATCATTTTAATATCCAGCGAACGATCGAAGAAATTCCCAAGTCCACGACCGCGAAAAAAACGGCCAAAAACGCGACGGTCGCGATAACTGTTATGGTGTAGTTCGTTAATTCTTTCCGATTAGGCCAGCTGACCTTTCTCATCTCAGACGTGACGTTACGGAAAAATTGGGCAATACGTGACATGTCGAAACCTCCATATAATGCTTGCTCTTACGATTATTTCGTCTCCTTATGAATCGTATGTTGATTGCAATATTTGCAAAACTTTTTCACTTCTAAACGCTGAGCCGAGTTGCTCCCGTTAACAGAATAATTTCTTGAACCGCATTTTGAGCAAGCTAAAACGACTTTTTTTCTCATTTTTGGTCACCTAATAAGATTATAACGTTGAAATGTTAAAAAAATATCACTATAATTGTAAAATGTCAAACAAACGTTTAAATAGATAATTGTTTTATTTCAAGATAGCGCTCAAGTTTTCTTTTTACCCTTTGTAAAGCATTATCAATCGATTTGACGTGGCGGTTCAGCTCTTCGGAAATCTCTTGATAAGACTGACCGTCCAAATACAGTGCCAATACCTTTCTTTCAAGATCGCTCAATAGCTCATTCATTTTTTCCTCGATGCTGTCAAATTCTTCTCTGTTGATTAACAGCTCTTCCGGATCAAGCATTTTTGTCCCCGAAATGACGTCCATAAGCGTCCGGTCTGATTCTTCGTCATAAATCGGTTTATCAAGTGATACATAAGAATTTAAAGGTATATGTTTTTGCCTCGTAGCTGTTTTAATAGCGGTTATAATTTGTCTTGTAATGCAAAGCTCCGCAAAAGCTTTAAAGGTTGTAAGCTTGTCCTCTTTATAATCACGGATGGCTTTGTAAAGGCCAATCATTCCCTCCTGAACAATATCTTCCTTATCGGCGCCAATCAGGAAATAAGAACGAGCTTTGGCCCTTACAAAGTTTTTGTACTTGTGAATCAGAAAATCCAATGCTTCACTATTCCCTTGATGAACCAATTCGATAATTTCTTCGTCATCCATCTTTTCCAATACCCCGCCGTTTAAGCTCCGATTATTCAAGCTCACACCATCCCCTCGACCGCAAAAACATAGATAGAAATATTATACAGTAGAAATTTTTTGAACGTCAACGAATCATTTTTGACCACGGCGCCATTTTTCAAAAATTTCCGCCACTTCGTCACTAAGAAAGATTTTTGAAACAGATTTCGCTTCTTGCGTTTTCTTCACTTTCTTTTTTATTTTTTTCTCGATTTCTTTCATCTCGATCAGCAATTCCCGTGCTGAAATACGAAGCGCCCCTTGCCCGAAAACGGCCCATTGTTCCGTATAATCGGATGTTGCTACATATACTTGATTGCGAATATTCGTCAATTCAATCGCCTTTTTTTCAATCCATTCATCGGCAGATTCATTTTCTCTCGTAAAGACGACTTCGACTTGATAATTTTGATATCTTTTTTCAATCCCCTTTACATAGTGGGCATCAAACACGACGATCACTTTAAATCCGCTGTATCCTTGATATTCTGCCATTTTTTCAATTAAACGGTCCCTTGCTGCCGCTAAATCTTTTTTCTTCAATTCCTGAAGTTCCGGCCAGGCTCCGATAATATTGTAGCCGTCGACTAATAGGATGTTCATCTTAATCCCCTAAAGGATAACGATTTCTAAAAATCTCATACATGAGCAATCCGGCTGCAACCGATGCGTTTAATGAGGTTACATGGCCTCTCATCGGAAGTCGATAGAGAAAATCGCATTTTTCTTTTAACAGCCTGCTCATTCCTCGCCCTTCACTGCCAATAATTAAACCAAGCGGAAGCTTTCCGTCAAGACTTCGATAATCCTCATTGCCTTGAGCATCTGTCCCCGCAATCCAAAGGCCTCTCTCTTTAAGCTCGTCCACTGTCCGGGCCAAGTTCGTAACGCGGGCAACAGGGATATATTCTATGGCACCGGTGGAAGCTTTCGCTACCGCCGTCGTCAGTCCTACCGCTCTTCGTTTCGGAATGATAATTCCATGGACACCGACAGCATCGGCCGTTCTCATGATAGAGCCTAAATTATGCGGATCTTCGATTTCATCTAAAATTAAAAGAAAAGGCGTTTCCTTTCTTTCAGCGGCCACTTGAAACAATTTATCTATATCTGCATACTTGTATGCTGCCACTTGTGCGACAACACCTTGATGGTTTTCGTTCACTAGTTGATCAATCTTTTGTTTCGGGACAAATTGAACGAGAATGTTCGCCTTTTTTGCTTCTTTAATGATCGGCGTCATAGATCCTTTTTGAGCACCATCCGCAATCCATATTTTATTGATCTCCCGCTTGGATCGAAGGGCTTCCAACACAGTGTTCCTGCCGGCAATTAATTCCTTATCCAATGGGGCTCCTCCTCCTTTTAATCTGTTGGTATTTGCAAAGATTGATCGATGATGTCATTCAATCGGGATGACTGCCCCGTTAAAAACAAATAGCCGATCAGTGCTTCAAAAGCAGTGCTGTAGCGATAGGTTTGCACATCGGTATTTTTCGGAACCGTGCCGGATTTTGCATTTCTTCCCCTTTTTACTATAGACAACTCCGTTTCGGAAAGAACGTGATCATCGATCAATTTTTTCAAAATCATAGCCTGCGCTTTGGCTGAAACATAATGAGTGGCAGCTTTGTGCAGACGATTCGGTTTTACATATCCGTTTACTAAAAGATGTCGGCGAACATATACTTCATAGATCGCGTCGCCCATATAAGCCAGCGCCAGTCCATTTAATTGTTCAGCGTCCTCCATTTGTTCAAATTCCATCATTCTTTTATCCTCTTTTCCATCTCGTCCCTTGCGGCGTATCTTCCAAAATAATATTCATATTCTTTAATTGATCCCTAATTTCATCCGCCAGCTGAAAATTGCGCTCCTTGCGTGCTTGGTTCCGCTTTTCAATCAGCTGCTCGATCTCTTCATCCAGCCACTCATTCACTTCCAGCTTCAATCCCAAGACGGAAAAGAGATCTTCGAATTCTTTCATAAACGTGGAAATGACTTTTTCAGACGTATGTTTCTCCATCAAATAGTAATTGGCTTGCCGAGACAGTTCAAACAAAACCGAAATGGCGTTCGCCGTGTTGAAATCATCATCCATTTCCTTCACAAACTCATCGTGAAGCTTTTGAATTTTTTCCATCCATTCATGATCATTTTCGGTTAAATTGGTACTGGCTTCTTTCCTGTGTTTTAAATTTTGATAAGAAGTTTTCAACCGTTCCAGCGATGTTTTAGCGTTTTCCAGCAATTCTTCGCTGTAATTGATCGGATGGCGGTAATGGACAGACAGCATAAAAAACCTCAATGCGTCGGGATCATGCTTTTGAATAATATCATGGACCAAAACGAAATTTCCTAGCGACTTGGACATCTTCTCATTATTAATATTAATATAACCGTTATGCATCCAATAACGAGCAAATGTCTTGCCGGAAAGAGCTTCTGATTGAGCAATTTCGTTTTCGTGGTGAGGGAACGTTAAATCTTGCCCGCCCGCATGAATATCAATAGTATCTCCTAAATAATGGCGAGCCATCGCCGAACATTCAATATGCCATCCGGGACGTCCTTTTCCCCACGGGCTATCCCAAGAAATTTCGCCTTCCTTTGCCGCTTTCCACAACGCAAAATCAAGAGCGTCTTCTTTTTTCTCGCCAACCTCGATACGGGCTCCCACTTTCAATTCATCAATGGATTGATGGGAAAGCTTCCCGTAGTCTTTAAACTTTCTCGTGCGGTAATAAACATCACCGTCTACTTCGTAAGCATAACCTTTCTCTTCCAACGTTCGAATAAATTCAATGATGATGTCCATATTTTCCGTAACTCGAGGATGAATGTCCGCCCGTTTGCAACCGAGGGCTTCTACATCTTCAAAATAAGCGTGGATAAACCGATTGGCAAGTGTTGGGACATCTTCTCCCAGTTCTCTTGCCGCCCGTATCAATTTATCATCCACGTCTGTGAAATTGGAAACGTATTGGACATCGTATCCACGAAATTCCAGATATCTTCGCACTGTATCAAAGACGATCGCGGGGCGGGCGTTTCCGATATGAATATAATTGTATACGGTCGGACCGCACACATACATTTTCACTTTTCCTTCTTCCAGGGGAACGAAGGTTTCCTTGCGTCTGGTGAGCGTATTATAAAGTTGAATTGGCATTTTCTTTTTCCCCTTTCCGCAGGTTTTCGATTTCCTCTCGAAGTCTTTTAATTTCCTGTTCCATTTCATGTATTCGATCAGAAATTGGATCCGGCAAATCACGGTGATTTAAATCTTTTTTGATCTTCTTTCCATTTTGGACGACAATTCTTCCGGGGATACCAACCACCGTGGAGTTCGGGGGAACATCTTTTAAAACAACCGAACCCGCCCCAATTTTAGAATTCTCACCAATCGTGATCGAACCGAGGACTTTTGCACCTGTGGCGATCAACGCATTATCTTTAATGGTTGGATGGCGTTTTCCTTTTTCCTTCCCTGTGCCGCCGAGAGTAACACCTTGATAAAGTGTCACATTATCACCAATTTCACAAGTCTCGCCAATCACAACTCCCATTCCATGATCTATAAATAATCTGCGGCCAATTTTGGCTCCAGGATGGATTTCAATTCCGGTAAAAAAACGGCTTATTTGCGAAATCACTCTCGCAAGAAAAAAAAACTTTCTTTTAAACAAAGCATGCGCAATTCGATGAGCCCAAATGGCGTGCAAGCCAGAATAAGTCAAGATGACTTCAAGATAGCTTCTTGCAGCTGGATCTTGTTCGAAAACCACTTCAATATCTTCTTTTAATGTTTTAAACATTCAGCTCTCCTCCTTTACATTCATGATTTTGTACAGCTAATTACTGCTCTTGCTTCCTTATCAAGATTGGCAATAAAAGCAGATCCTGTATTCGGCTATGACTTTTATTGTCGTTTATTAGGTGCTTTTTCTTCATCCCGATTTTTTATTTTCATGCAAAAAAGGAGACTAATTTGGCTAAGCATTCAGCTTTTTAAATAGCCAGCTGCAAACAAGAAACCCCCTCCCCTTTATGCAAAAAAGCGTCCCTGTAAAAGACAGAGACGCTTTCAGCGCGGTTCCACTCTGTTTGAGAACATCAGCCGACTGGCCTGTTCCCCAAACTCAATTCCTGTAACGGAGGCTGCCGCCGCATCTTACTTTAACCTTATCAGGCATTTCAGATGCGGACTCCGAGGTGCATTTCGAAAACCGAGAGGTTTAAACCACTTTCAGCCGATGATGGTTCTCTCTGTCAAACATCGGTTTCTACTTCTCCTCATCAACGCTTTATCCTTTATGGTATTCAATATATTGTTTTTCGAAAAATAATGTTAACGAAGAAGATTTTCAATTCGTTCAACCACTTTGTCTTTTCCGAGAAGCTCAATCGTGTTCGGAAGTTCAGGACCGTGCATTTGCCCCGTCACAGCCACACGAATCGGCATGAACAGCTTTTTCCCTTTATGGCCTGTCTCTTTTTGAACAGCCTTAATCGTCTTTTTAATTTCAGCAGCTTCAAACACATCGAGTTCACGAATTTTATTTAAAAAGGATTCTAGGACTTCCGGCACTTGCTCTTCGGAAAGAATGGCCTTCGCGTCTTCATTATACTCAATTTTATCTTTAAAGAACAGCTCGGATAGCTCTACAATTTCCGCTCCATAACTCATTTGTTCTTGATAAAGAGCGATTAATTTTCTTACCCATTGTTCTTCATCCGGAGACAAGTTTTCCGAAACGCGACCCGCTTTAATAAGATGTGGAAGAGACAACTCCACTACCTTGTCCAATTCCAGCTGTTTCATATATTGGTTATTCATCCACATAAGCTTTTGCTTGTCAAAAACAGCAGGAGATTTAGAAAGACGGGCCGGGTCAAAAATTTCGATGAACTCTTCTCTTGAGAAAATTTCTTCTTCTCCTTTTGGAGACCATCCCAATAATGCAATGAAATTAAACAACGCTTCCGGCAGATAGCCAAGTTCTTCATACTGTTCGATAAACTGAATAATGGATTCATCGCGTTTGCTCAATTTCTTGCGGTTTTCATTGACGATCAAAGTCATATGACCAAATTTCGGCGGCTCCCAACCAAAAGCTTCGTAAATCATCAATTGTTTAGGCGTATTAGAAATATGGTCATCACCGCGGAGAACGTGAGTCATGCCCATTAAATGATCATCGATCGCAACCGCAAAATTGTATGTCGGCATTCCGTCTTTTTTCACAATGACAAAATCGCCGATTCCGTCCGATTCAAAAGACACATGGTCTTTGACAATATCATCAAATTCATATATTTTTCCTTCTGGCACGCGAAAACGAATGCTAGGCTGACGTCCTTCCGCTTCCAAAGCTTCCTGCTGTTCTTTTGTTAAATGGCGGCATTTACCCGAATATCTCGGCATTTCTCCTCGGGCAAGCTGAGCTTCCCGTTCTGCTTCTAATTCCTCTTCCGTACAATAACATTTATAAGCAAGACCTCTTTCTAACAGGTCTTCATAATATTTTTTGTATATATCCGTGCGTTCCGACTGACGGTATGGCCCATATGGACCGCCGATATCAACGCCTTCATCCCAGTCCATTCCAAGCCATTTTAGATATTTTAGCTGACTTTGCTCGCCGCCTTCTATATTCCGTTTTTGGTCGGTATCTTCAATCCGGATCACAAACTTTCCGCCTCGGCTTCTGGCGAATAAATAATTAAACAATGCGGTGCGTGCATTTCCAATATGCAAATGTCCTGTCGGGCTCGGAGCATATCGCACACGTATTTCACTAGCCATTATTTGAATGCCTCCTCTTGAATTCAAACGCTAATCGATTCGATGTATGTTTCTGCCGCCGTTGTTTCGACTCTTTTGCTGAAAAAGCAGAAAACAGAAACTGCCATCTATCCTGATCAATAAAAATTCTCTATACGTTTTCTTCCTGTAGTATTTTATCATCTTTGCCTTATTGAATAAAGGTTATTCTCATTCTTTCTCAATCAGGACCACAGCCAAAGAAGCAATCCCCTCGCCTCTCCCGGGGAATCCCAGTTTTTCCGTGGTCGTAGCTTTGATATTTACTTGGCTGATTTCTGCTTCTAAAATTCTTGCAATGTTTTCCCGCATTTGTCCAATGTAAGGGGCCATTTTAGGCTTTTGAGCGATGATAGTGCCATCGACATTGCTCAATCGGAACCCCTTTTCTTGCACCAATTTCCATACATGGGAAAGCAAAAAAGATGAGTCAGCATCTTTAAAAGCAGGATCTGTATCAGGAAAATGGGATCCTATATCTCCTTCTCCAATAGCCCCTAAACAGGCGTCTGCTATGGCATGCAGCAAAACATCCGCATCTGAATGGCCCAGCAGTCCTTTTTCATAAGGAATATGGACACCGCCTATTATCAAAGGCCGGTTTTCCACCAATTGATGAACATCAAATCCTTGTCCCACTCGAAACATTTCTTTTAACTCCTTTGTCATTGTTCATTCAAACGTTTGTTTAAAATAGCTTCAGCAAAAAATAAATCTTCTGGAGTCGTCAATTTAATATTATCATAATCTCCTTCGACAATTTGAACCGGAATTCCAAGCCTTTCTACTAAGGAAGAGTCATCCGTGCCTAGAAAAGAATCCCGTTCTGCCGCTTCGTGTGCCTCTAACAAAATTGGCACACGAAAAGCTTGTGGCGTTTGTACTGACCACAAGCTTGATCGATCAATCGTTTCAGACACCAAACCATCTGCCCCTTTTTTGATCGTATCTTTCACAGGAACAGCAGCGATCGCAGCAGGAAACTCCGTTAACCGATCCACTAATCGATGAATGACGTTGATGGTGATAAAAGGACGGGCTCCATCATGGACAAGAACAGCCTTGCAGTTTTTTAACATATTCAAGCCGCTTCGAACACTATGCTGTCGTTCTCGCCCGCCCGCAACGATGGACTGAACCTTTGTAATTCCGTGTTGTTTCACCAATGATAAAAATATTTCCTTTTCCTCTGGTTGAGTGGCTAAAATAATCCCTTCACACCAAGGATCGCTTTCAAAAACTTTTAAAGTATGAACAATCACCGGCAAGCCGCGCAATTCCATCAATAATTTGTTCTTTTTGGCTCTCATCCGTTTTCCTTGCCCGGCTGCCGGAATGACTACTTGATAATTCATACTTATCCAACTCCATTATCGCTTATAATGCTTTTTCTAATAATTTAGGTTTGGCAAAAATCATTCGTCCCGCAGATGTTTGCAAAACGCTTGTGACTAGAACGTCAATTTGTTTTCCGATAAAGTCTTTTCCTTCCTCTACCACAATCATGGTTCCGTCATCTAAATAAGCAACGCCTTGATTATGTTCTTTCCCATCTTTAATCACTTGAACGTTAATTTCTTCACCCGGAAGAACAATTGGCTTCACGGCATTAGCTAAATCATTAATATTCAAAACCGGAACTTTTTGAAATTCACATACTTTGTTTAAATTATAGTCATTTGTGACAACGATTCCGTTCATTACTTTTGCCAGTTTCACAAGCTTGCTGTCCACTTCTTGGATTTCTTCAAAATCTCCTTCGTAAATCTGAACTTCAATTGGGAGTTCTTTTTGAATTCGGTTTAATACATCCAGCCCTCTTCGTCCCCGATTTCTTTTCAGCGCATCCGCCGAATCGGCGATATGCTGAAGCTCTTCGAGAACAAATTGAGGGATCACGATCACACCTTCCAAAAATCCAGTCTGGCAAATATCCGCAATTCTGCCATCAATGATGACACTCGTATCCAAAATTTTAAATGTTTTCCGTTCAGGCGATTCGGGCTCGCTTTCCTTTCTTCTGCTTACTCTATTCGACGTAAATAATGCTTTGATTTCATCTCTTTTCTTAAAACCCACTTGAAAACCTAAATACCCTAAAAGCAAAGTCAAAAAAATCGGGGCAACTGTATTAATGATGGGAATTTCAATTTTGTTGAGCGGGATCCCTAATAAATAAGCGACAATCAACCCCACAATCAGCCCAACACATCCTGATATCATATCCACAACCGGCATTTTAACCAACCGGTCTTCGATCCATTTTACAAAATTCACAACATAATCCACAGCCCAGAAAGTCAATAAATAAAATATAATGGCTCCTAAAACAGTAGTTGTGTATGGATTGTACAATAATCTTGCCTCAGGCAATTTCAATAAATGAAATAATTCCGGCAAAACAAACAGACCTAATGTTCCACCCAAAATGATAAAAATGGCTTGCACAATACGTCTTAGCATGTACAACATTCACCTCCTCTTTACCATTATAAACACTTTTCTTTTATTATAACCTTTGCAAAGAGAATAATTTTTTATTATAACATAGATGAAAAATTTTCTTTACATTTGAAAAATTCGCCGGCTAAATTAAGGAAAATCTTAGTAACTTGAGAGTAACATCCTACAATGCAACTGTCAATTTAAATGAATGCCTCTCTCTATAATTGACGATCAGCTAACATTTGATCCTTTATTAACTTTAATCCTTCTTTTATTTTTCGCGCCCGCACTTCTCCAATCCCTTCTACGTCATCCAGTTTATCGACATCCGCTTTCACAATTTCCGGCAGCCATTTAAACTTTGAAATTAAATTTTCGATGATGACGATAGGAAGGCGAGGAATTTTTCTTAAAGCGCGATAGCCTCTGGGACATATTCCTTCTTCGATCGGAACGTGGCCCGAAAAACCAAGAAGCTTTAATAAAACCGAATCATCCAGCAGTTCATTCGTCACCAACTCTTGAAATTTGGAGAGCACTTCAAACGGTTTAACTTGACGGTCTTTTGAATAGTCGCGAATAATCAGCATGGCTTCGTCTTCCATGTCAGACAGCAATTCATTCATCTGCAGTTGTATCAGACGCCCCTCCACACCAAGCTCGTTTAAATAAGCCAACAATTCTTTTTTAATCCGCAGAACCATTTCAATTTTATGGAGAACTTGCAAAACATCGCTATATGTAACCAATTCCTCAAATTCCAGCATGGTCAAATTGGCAATGGCTTGATCGAGGACCATTTTATATTTTTCCAAAGTTTGTATGGCTTGATTCGCTTTAGTCAAAATGACTCCAATGTCTTTTAGCGCGTAACGGAACTTTCCCTGATATAAAGTAATGACATTTCTTCTTTGTGAAATCGCAATGACTAATGAATTCGTTTGCCTGGCGACTCTCTCAGCCGTCCGATGGCGCATCCCCGTTTCCGATGAAGGAATGGACGAATCAGGAGCAAGATGGGCATTCGCTAAAATGACTTTCGTACCCGTTTCATTCAAAATAATCGCTCCATCCATTTTGGCCAATTCATATAAATTGCTCGGTGTGAAATCACAATCTATATAAAAGCCGCCATCCACCAATTCTTTCACTTTCTCATTGTAGCCCATGACAATTAGGCCGCCCGTTTTGGCTCTTAAAACATTGTCTATCCCTTCACGAATAGGTGTTCCAGGAGCCACTAATTTTAGAATATCTGAGATGGTTTTCTCCTTTTTATCCTCCATTCTCTATCCTCCCAACGCATACTCCAATGCTTCTTCTACTGTTGAAACTCCAATCACCTCTATTTTCCCTGGAGTATTCCAACCACCAAGATTATGGGCCGGAATAATGACACGGGAAAATCCCAGCTTTTCTGCTTCTCGCACTCGCTGTTCAATTCTCGTTACCCTTCTGACTTCACCGGTTAATCCTACTTCTCCAATTATACAATCTGTTGATCGTGTCGGCTTGTCGCGGAAACTGGACACAATGCTGACAGCAACCGCTAAATCAATGGCAGGTTCATCAAGCTTGACTCCCCCAGCCACTTTTAAATAAGCATCTTGATTTTGAAGAAGAAGGCCGACCCTTTTTTCCAATACCGCCATTAAAAGAGACACTCTATTATGATCGATCCCTGTGGCCATTCGACGCGGATAATTAAAACTGGTCGGTGCTATCAATGCCTGTATCTCAACCAACACGGGGCGTGTCCCTTCCATAGAAGCAACTACCGTTGACCCCGATGCACTTTGCGCACGCTCCTCCAAAAAGATTTCCGACGGATTTTCCACCTCTATGAGTCCGGTTTCTTTCATTTCAAAAATTCCCATCTCATTTGTAGAACCAAAGCGATTTTTAACCGCTCTTAAAATGCGGTAAGAATGATGCCGCTCCCCTTCGAAATAAAGAACTGTATCAACCATATGCTCCAAAATTCTAGGACCGGCAATCGAGCCTTCTTTCGTTACGTGCCCTACAATAAAGATAGCCATTCCTTGGACCTTCGCCATTCTCATGAATTCGGCCGTACTTTCCCGCACTTGGGAAACGCTGCCCGGGGCGGAAGTAACTTCAGGGTGGTAGACAGTTTGAATCGAATCAATGATGACAAATTCCGGATTTAATTGCTCGATCGCAAGGTTTATTAATTCCAAATTGGTTTCTGAATAGATATAGAGATTGCTAGAATCCACATTCAAGCGATCCGCACGCAGTTTGATTTGTTTCGCCGATTCTTCTCCGGATATATATAAAACTTTATGGCCCCCGCTCGCTAGCTGGCTGGAAATTTGCAGCAACAATGTCGACTTTCCGATACCCGGATCTCCTCCGATTAAAACAAGAGAGCCGGCGACGATTCCTCCGCCTAAAACACGGTTGAATTCTTTCATATTGGTTGTCGTTCTAGGCTCTTCCGTTGATTGTACTGTAATGAGCGGTGATGGCTTCGAAATCCGCGAAGATTCGGAATGAATAAATGTTTTCTTTTGTCGCCCCGTCATATCCACTTCTTCCACCATTTGGTTCCATTCCCCGCATCCGGGACATCTCCCCATCCATTTCGGCGATTCATATCCGCATGATTGACAAATAAATTTTGTTTTTTTCTTTACCATATGGATCCTCTTCCTTTATATTATGAACACATTTGAACATTCATGTGAAACAATTCATATTCTCTGGAATTTGCCTTACAAATGTGTGAGATTATTATAACAATCCAAGATAAAAAAGAGGTACACGGATGCTTATCATACGCGTACCTCTTGTTGATTTCCCCCTGGACAGACATCATCCTCAAATTTCCTTGGGAAAAGGTCCTTTATTCAAAAGCCTGATAACTCCCTGACCTGCTAACTGATAACTTTAACGAAGCCAAATAACTTTCGATATCTCCGGGCATCAAAGGGAGGTTGTAACGGCTTTAGATCCGAATTCTTCCAGAATCGGGATAGGGTACTTTTTAGATGTCATTCCATTACTCCAATTGACGGTTGTTTTGTTTTTACGACGAATTCGTTATTTTCCACGTCAATCACGACATTTTGTCCTGGATGGATATTGCCTTTTAAAAGTTCTTCCGACAGCCGATCTTCAATATGTTTCTGGATCGCCCGACGCAACGGACGAGCTCCATATTCAGGATCGTATCCTTCTTCGGCAATTTTCTCTTTTGCTTTATCGGTCAGTTCAAGCTCAATATGCTGCTCTTTCAAACGTTTGGTTAATTGATCAGACATTAACGAAACAATCTGTTTCAATTGATCTTTTTCCAACGAATGGAACACAATAATTTCGTCAATTCGATTTAAAAATTCAGGACGAAATGCTCTTTTGAGTTCTTCCAGCACTTTCCCTTTCATATCTTTAAATTCCTGCTCGCCGTCCTGAATATTAAATCCAACATACTTGTTTTTCTTCAACGCTTCAGCGCCCACATTGGACGTCATTATCAGAACTGTATTCCGGAAGTCAACCGTTCTACCTTTTGAATCAGTTAAACGGCCATCTTCTAATACTTGAAGAAGAATGTTGAAAACATCCGGATGCGCTTTTTCAATTTCGTCTAGCAATATAACAGAATACGGCTTGCGTCTAACCTTTTCTGTCAATTGTCCGCCTTCCTCAAATCCGACATAACCAGGAGGAGAACCAACTAAACGGGAAGTCGAATGTTTCTCCATGTATTCTGACATATCGATTCGGATCATAGCATCTTCATCGCCAAACATAGCTTCCGCCAATGCTCTAGCCAGCTCTGTTTTCCCAACTCCGGTCGGTCCGAGGAAAATAAAGGAGCCGATTGGACGTTTTGGATCTTTTAATCCTGCCCGTGCACGACGAACAGCTTTAGCCACCGCTTTTACAGCTTCTTCCTGGCCAATGACCCGCGAATGTAGAATTTCTTCAAGATTTAACAATCTTTCTGTTTCAGTTTGTGCCAATTTGGAAACAGGGATTCCTGTCCAGCTGGAAACAACTGTCGCAATATCTTCAACCGTCACTTCGCTGTTTTCTTTTCCTTGTTTTTCTTTCCAAGATTTTTTCGTTTCTTCCAACTGCTCGCGCAATTTTTGCTCAGCGTCTCTTAAAGAAGCTGCTTTTTCAAATTCTTGGCTTTGTACAGCTGCATCTTTTTCTTTTCTAATTTCTTCAAGTTTTTGCTCCAGTTCTTTTAAATTCGGAGGAGTGGTAAAGGAGCGTAATCTTACTTTTGAGCCTGCTTCATCAATAAGGTCAATCGCTTTATCCGGCAAGAAACGATCCGAAATATAACGATCCGATAATTTAACCGCCGCTTCAATCGCCTCATCTGTAATGGATACACGGTGATGTGCTTCGTAGCGATCTCTTAGCCCTTTTAAAATTTGAATCGATTCTTCAATGGTCGGTTCATCTACTTGAATAGGCTGAAAGCGTCTTTCCAAAGCAGCATCTTTTTCGATATATTTGCGATATTCATCTAATGTTGTTGCTCCAATGCATTGCAACTCGCCTCTTGCCAATGCCGGCTTCAATATATTGGATGCGTCAATGGCGCCTTCTGCTCCTCCCGCACCGATTAAAGTATGAAGCTCGTCGATAAACAAAATAATATTTCCAGCTTGCCGGATTTCATCCATGACTTTTTTCAAACGGTCTTCAAATTCTCCTCGATATTTCGTTCCGGCTACAACGGTCCCCATATCCAATGTCATAACTCGTTTATCACGAAGAGTTTCCGGCACTTCATTATTGACAATTTGTTGGGCTAATCCTTCCGCAATGGCTGTTTTCCCAACACCCGGTTCACCAATCAATACTGGATTGTTTTTCGTTCTGCGGCTTAACACTTCAATCACACGTTGAATTTCTTTACTACGTCCGATCACAGGATCAAGTTTTCCGTCGCGAGCAATAGCTGTCAAATCTCTAGCCAAGCTATCCAGTGTCGGCGTATTGGCATGGGCGGACGATCCTGATGCATGCCCATTCGTTTCATTGCTTCCTAAAAGCTGCAGCACTTGTTGACGAGCTTTATTTAAACTAATTCCTAAATTGTTCAATACGCGGGCCGCAACACCTTCGCCTTCTCGGATCAACCCGAGTAAAATATGCTCGGTTCCAACATAAGAATGTCCCAGTTTTCTGGCTTCATCCATTGAAAGCTCAATTACTTTTTTAGCCCTTGGCGTATAATGAATGGTTTGGGCGACTCCTTGGCCTTTCCCAATTAAATTCTCCACTTCATTCTGAATTTTTTCAGGGCTCAAACCTAAACCGTAAAGAGCCTTCGCCGCAATTCCTTCGCCTTCCCTTACCAACCCTAATAAAATATGCTCGGTTCCGATATTATTGTGTCCAAGACGGATTGCCTCTTCTTGAGCTAATGCCAGAACTTTCTGAGCCCTTTCGGTAAATCTCCCAAACATCATCTCTTTTCTCCTCCTTTAATATCCATGTTCCTGTCTTAATTTTTCCCGAATCAATGTCGCTCTGCGTACATCTCGTTCCTCGGGGCGAAGCGAAGCTCCTGCATACTGTTGCAAAAATCCCGGCTGAGTTAAAATCAATAATTCATTTAAAACATTCTTAGAAATAGTATTAATATAACCTAAATCTATACCTAATCTAACATCGGAAAGACATTGAGCTGCTTCTTTTGATTCAATAATACGCGAATTGGCCAACACTCCATAGGAACGGAAAATCCTGTCTTCCAATTGTATATGATTTGTTTTGACCAATGCTTCTCTAGCGGATCTTTCTTGATCAATAATTTGGGAAACAACGCTTATTAAATCGTTAACGATTTCCTCTTCTGATTTCCCTAATGTCAGCTGATTAGAGATTTGGAATAAATTCCCCACTGATTGGCTTCCTTCACCATAAATTCCTCGGACGACCAGCCCTAATTGATTAATTGCCGGAATGATCTGATTCATTTGTTGAGTCATGACAAGTGCCGGAAGATGAACCATGACGGATGCGCGAAGGCCGGTGCCAACATTTGTGGGACAACTCGTGAGATAGCCGATTTTTTCGTCAAAAGCATATGGAACTTTTTCTTCGATCAAATCATCAATTTGGTTGGCTTTAACTAAAGTTTCCTTTAATTGTAATCCAGAAGCCAGGCATTGTATACGAATATGATCTTCTTCGTTCACCATAATGCTGATATCTTCATTTTCTGACAAAAAAACAGCTCCGTAATTGGTACCTTCTGCGAGAAGAGGACTAATGAGATGCTTTTCTACAAGCACTCTTTTTTGAAGCGGCTGCAGTTCATTCATTAACAGCAATTCCAGAGGATTTTCATTCATCCCGGGAAACCTTTTTAAAGCTTCTCCCACTTCATGCACGACTTTCATCGCCTCATCGCCAGAAAAAACGGTAGGAAATTGATGATTTTCTAAATTCCGAGCCAGCCTGATTCGGGAACTCAATACGATGTCAGAGTGAGGGCCTTCGTTTTTCATCCAAGAACTTACAGCATGATTAATAAATTTCTCAAGAGACATGATTTTCTCCTCCCTCTTGATTGATTTGACTTTCAAGAGAGCGAATTTCATCACGGACTTGCGCCGCTTTTTCAAACTCCTCTTTAGCTACTAACGACTGAAGTTGCTGCTTCAAATGGGCAATTTTCTTTTTTAAGTGCAGGGCTCCTCCTTTTCGTTTAGGGATTTTGCCATGATGAGCATTATTTCCTCCATGTAGTCGTTTTAATATAGAATCTATATGGTCCGCAAACGTTTTGTAACAATGCGAACAGCCAAATTTCCCTGTATTCACAAATTGTTGAAACGTCATATGACAATAGTCGCATTGCAATTCATCCGGCTGAACAAAAGGATTCTGATCTACCTTTTGAAAAACAGGCTCAACGTTAAACAATCCCGCTAGAAGGTTGTTAATGGAAAACCCTTGGCTTCCTCCAAAAAAAGAAAATTCCCCTTTTTCTTTTGCACAATGCTCACACAAATGAAATTCTGTTTTTTCTCCGTTAATGATCTTTGTGAAATGAAGAGTGGCTGGGCGCAGATGACATTCCTGGCATATCACAATATTCACCTCTCCATTACTTGAATTTTAAAGTTAAAAGCATCGCCTTAAGCATTCTCGCTCTTAACTCGTCCCGCTCCGGCAAATCAATATATAAAACAGAGCGATCCATAACACTGATCATAATTTTGGCTTCCCTTTTGGAAATAACCTCTTCTTCCACTAATCTATATACAATCTGTTCGGCGTTCGCTTGAGAAATTCGATTCCCGACTAAGGAAATCAACTGGTCTATTAAGTGGGATTGATCATGAGTCTGAACTTTCATGATGCGTATATATCCACCGCCGCCTCTTTTGCTTTCCACTAAATAGCCTCTTTCAATCGTAAATCTTGTGTTTATCACATAATTAATTTGAGAAGGGACACATTGAAATTTATCGGCAATTTCACTTCTTTTTATTTCTACAATTTCACTTTCGCTCATTTCTAAAACTTTTTTTAAGTAATTTTCAATAATGTCCGATATGTTTCTCACCAAGCCTCCTCCTCTTCTGACTTTGACTATATTTGACATTAATTATAACGGAAATAACTCTTGTTTGGCAATTTTTAAGTATGTATGATCCGCTTTTTCATAACAAAAAATGAATGCTGCAAATCGACTTGCCGCAAAAGCCAAGAATCCCTTCACGACATTTCTCTTTTCAATTATTTTATTCTTACGATCAATAATGTTAACAATTCTCGGCCATTTTATTCTTTTTTGGCGCAAAAAGAAAAGAACAAATTAAAAAATACTAGATTTTGCTCGATAATCGAGTAGGAAAAAAGGGGATTAGCCCCTCCTGTCCGATAGACGGCGTTTCAATGAAATTTAACGCAAATAAATTGCTCCCATTCTTGGTGCACAAAAAAACCCATTACGATTGTAATGGGATTTTCTGCCTGGCAGCGTCCTACTCTCGCAAGGGGAATCCCCTCACTACCATCGACGCTGAAGAGCTTAACTTCCGTGTTCGGGATGGGAACGGGTGTGACCTCTTCGCCATCGCCACCAGACGGTATGAAGTTGTCGGAACGATTGTTCCTTCAAAACTAGATAGAAGAAGCAGTTTCACCGATTTCGCGCTTTCTTTTGGTTAAGTCCTCGATCGATTAGTATCCGTCAGCTCCACGTGTCACCACGCTTCCACCTCGGACCTATCTACCTGATCATCTTTCAGGGATCTTACTTTCCGAAGAAATGGGAAATCTCATCTTGAGGGGGGCTTCATGCTTAGATGCTTTCAGCACTTATCCCTTCCGCACATAGCTACCCAGCGATGCCTCTGGCGAGACAACTGGTACACCAGCGGTGCGTCCATCCCGGTCCTCTCGTACTAAGGACAGCTCCTCTCAAATTTCCTGCGCCCGCGACGGATAGGGACCGAACTGTCTCACGACGTTCTGAACCCAGCTCGCGTACCGCTTTAATGGGCGAACAGCCCAACCCTTGGGACCGACTACAGCCCCAGGATGCGATGAGCCGACATCGAGGTGCCAAACCTCCCCGTCGATGTGGACTCTTGGGGGAGATAAGCCTGTTATCCCCGGGGTAGCTTTTATCCGTTGAGCGATGGCCCTTCCATACGGAACCACCGGATCACTAAGCCCGACTTTCGTCCCTGCTCGACTTGTAGGTCTCGCAGTCAAGCTCCCTTCTGCCTTTGCACTCTGCGAATGATTTCCAACCATTCTGAGGGAACCTTTGGGCGCCTCCGTTACCTTTTAGGAGGCGACCGCCCCAGTCAAACTGCCCACCTGACACTGTCTCCCACCCCGATCAGGGGTGCGGGTTAGAATTTCAGTACAGCCAGGGTAGTATCCCACCGGCGCCTCCACCGAAGCTGGCGCTCCGGTTTCCAAGGCTCCTACCTATCCTGTACAAGCTGTACCAAAATTCAATATCAGGCTGCAGTAAAGCTCCACGGGGTCTTTCCGTCCTGTCGCGGGTAACCTGCATCTTCACAGGTACTATAATTTCACCGAGTCTCTCGTTGAGACAGTGCCCAGATCGTTACGCCTTTCGTGCGGGTCAGAACTTACCTGACAAGGAATTTCGCTACCTTAGGACCGTTATAGTTACGGCCGCCGTTTACTGGGGCTTCGGTTCGCACCTTCAAGCAAAGCTTTAAGCGCTCCCCTTAACCTTCCAGCACCGGGCAGGCGTCAGCCCCTATACTTCGCCTTACGGCTTCGCAGAGACCTGTGTTTTTGCTAAACAGTCGCCTGGGCCTATTCACTGCGGCTTCTCGGGGCTATGCACCCCAAAAAGCACCCCTTCTCCCGAAGTTACGGGGTCATTTTGCCGAGTTCCTTAACGAGAGTTCTCTCGCACACCTTAGGATTCTCTCCTCGCCTACCTGTGTCGGTTTGCGGTACGGGCACCTTTTTCCTCGCTAGAGGCTTTTCTTGGCAGTGTGGAATCAGGAACTTCGGTACTATATTTCCCTCGCCGTCACAGCTTGAGGTTAGTGGCAACGGGATTTGCCTCGCTGCCCCTCTTACTGCTTGGACGCACATCCAGCAGTGCGCTTACCCTATCCTCCTGCGTCCCCCCATCGCTCAAACGGAAAAGAGGTGGTACAGGAATATCAACCTGTTGTCCATCGCCTACGCCTGTCGGCCTCGGCTTAGGTCCCGACTAACCCTGAGAGGACGAGCCTTCCTCAGGAAACCTTAGGCATTCGGTGGAAGGGATTCTCACCCTTCTTTCGCTACTCATACCGGCATTCTCACTTCTAAGCGCTCCACCAGTCCTTCCGGTCTGGCTTCTCTGCCCTTAGAACGCTCTCCTACCGCGGACACCCGAAGGTGTCCACCCGCAGCTTCGGTGATACGTTTAGCCCCGGTACATTTTCGGCGCAGAATCACTCGACCAGTGAGCTATTACGCACTCTTTAAATGGTGGCTGCTTCTAAGCCAACATCCTGGTTGTCTAAGCAATTCCACATCCTTTTCCACTTAACGTATACTTTGGGACCTTAGCTGGCGGTCTGGGCTGTTTCCCTTTTGACCACGGATCTTATCACTCGCAGTCTGACTCCCAAGGATAAGTCGCTGGCATTCGGAGTTTGTCTGAATTCGGTAACCCGATGAGGGCCCCTAGTCCAAACAGTGCTCTACCTCCAAGACTCTTTCCTTGAGGCTAGCCCTAAAGCTATTTCGGAGAGAACCAGCTATCTCCAAGTTCGATTGGAATTTCACCCCTACCCACACCTCATCCCCGCACTTTTCAACGTGCGTGGGTTCGGGCCTCCAGTAAGTGTTACCTCACCTTCACCCTGGACATGGGTAGATCACCTGGTTTCGGGTCTGCGACCCCATACTCATGCGCCCTGTTCAGACTCGCTTTCGCTGCGGCTCCGTCTTTCCGACTTAACCTCGCATGAGATCGCAACTCGCCGGTTCATTCTACAAAAGGCACGCCATCACCCGTAAACGGGCTCTGACTACTTGTAGGCACACGGTTTCAGGTTCTCTTTCACTCCCCTCCCGGGGTGCTTTTCACCTTTCCCTCACGGTACTGGTTCACTATCGGTCACTAGGGAGTATTTAGCCTTGGGAGATGGTCCTCCCAGCTTCCGACGGGATTCCTCGTGTCCCGCCGTACTCAGGATCCACCAGGGAGGGAACGAAGTTTCGACTACAGGGTTGTTACCTTCTCTGACGGGCCTTTCCAGACCTCTTCGTCTACCTCGTTCCTTTGTAACTCCACCATTGGTGTCCTACAACCCCAGAAGGCAAGCCTTCTGGTTTGGGCTGTTCCCGTTTCGCTCGCCGCTACTCAGGGAATCGCTGTTGCTTTCTCTTCCTCCGGGTACTTAGATGTTTCAGTTCCCCGGGTTGCCTTCCTTACCCTATGGATTCAGGCAAGGATGCTGCCCCATTACGGGCAGCGGGTTTCCCCATTCGGAAATCTCCGGATCAACGCTTACGTACAGCTCCCCGGAGCTTTTCGGAGTTAGTCCCGTCCTTCATCGGCTCCTAGTGCCAAGGCATCCACCGTGCGCCCTTTCTAACTTAACCATGTTGGTTTTATCCTAGATGGCGATACTCGGTTTATGCTGCTTCTTTTTTCTATCTAGTTTTCAAGGAACAACTTGGAAGGATGAAATCCTTCAAAACTGAACAAAACGAAAGCGTACTTAAGAATATCCTTAGAAAGGAGGTGATCCAGCCGCACCTTCCGATACGGCTACCTTGTTACGACTTCACCCCAATCATCTGCCCCACCTTCGGCGGCTGGCTCCCGTAAGGGTTACCTCACCGACTTCGGGTGTTGCAAACTCTCGTGGTGTGACGGGCGGTGTGTACAAGGCCCGGGAACGTATTCACCGCGGCATGCTGATCCGCGATTACTAGCGATTCCGGCTTCATGCAGGCGAGTTGCAGCCTGCAATCCGAACTGAGAATGGTTTTTTGGGATTAGCTCCACCTCGCGGTTTCGCGACCCTTTGTACCATCCATTGTAGCACGTGTGTAGCCCAGGTCATAAGGGGCATGATGATTTGACGTCATCCCCACCTTCCTCCGGTTTGTCACCGGCAGTCACCTTAGAGTGCCCAACTGAATGCTGGCAACTAAGGTCAAGGGTTGCGCTCGTTGCGGGACTTAACCCAACATCTCACGACACGAGCTGACGACAACCATGCACCACCTGTCACTCCGTCCCCCGAAGGGGAACCCTCTATCTCTAGAGGTAGCGAAGGATGTCAAGACCTGGTAAGGTTCTTCGCGTTGCTTCGAATTAAACCACATGCTCCACCGCTTGTGCGGGCCCCCGTCAATTCCTTTGAGTTTCAGCCTTGCGGCCGTACTCCCCAGGCGGAGTGCTTAATGCGTTAGCTGCAGCACTAAAGGGTGGAAGCCCTCTAACACTTAGCACTCATCGTTTACGGCGTGGACTACCAGGGTATCTAATCCTGTTCGCTCCCCACGCTTTCGCGCCTCAGCGTCAGTTACAGACCAGAGAGCCGCCTTCGCCACTGGTGTTCCTCCACATCTCTACGCATTTCACCGCTACACGTGGAATTCCGCTCTCCTCTTCTGCACTCAAGTCTCCCAGTTTCCAATGACCCTCCACGGTTGAGCCGTGGGCTTTCACATCAGACTTAAGAGACCGCCTGCGCGCGCTTTACGCCCAATAATTCCGGACAACGCTTGCCACCTACGTATTACCGCGGCTGCTGGCACGTAGTTAGCCGTGGCTTTCTGGTCAGGTACCGTCAAGGTACCGCCCTGTTCGAACGGTACTTGTTCTTCCCTGACAACAGAGCTTTACGATCCGAAGACCTTCTTCGCTCACGCGGCGTTGCTCCGTCAGACTTTCGTCCATTGCGGAAGATTCCCTACTGCTGCCTCCCGTAGGAGTCTGGGCCGTGTCTCAGTCCCAGTGTGGCCGATCACCCTCTCAGGTCGGCTACGCATCGTCGCCTTGGTGAGCCGTTACCTCACCAACTAGCTAATGCGCCGCGGGCCCATCTGCAAGCGGCAGCTTGCGCCGCCTTTCAACCTTCCTTCATGCGAAGGAAGATATTATCCGGTATTAGCCCCGGTTTCCCGGAGTTATCCCCGTCTTGCAGGCAGGTTGCCCACGTGTTACTCACCCGTCCGCCGCTAACTTTCAAAAAGCAAGCTTCTTGAAAGTCCGCTCGACTTGCATGTATTAGGCACGCCGCCAGCGTTCGTCCTGAGCCAGGATCAAACTCTCCAAAAAGAAATTTGACTTGGCTTGTTTCTATCGAAACATTGGTTTACGCTTCGTTTTGTTCAGTTTTCAAGGATCCATTTTCGATCAACTTTTTAAGTATAGCTTAAAAACATAAAAATGTAAATAACTTTTTAAAATTATTTGGTGGAGCCTAGCGGGATCGAACCGCTGACCTCCTGCGTGCAAAGCAGGCGCTCTCCCAGCTGAGCTAAGGCCCCATTACTTTTATTTCAATCGGGAAGACAGGATTCGAACCTGCGACCCCATGGTCCCAAACCATGTGCTCTACCAAGCTGAGCTACTTCCCGTATGGCGCGCCCAAGAGGAGTCGAACCCCTAACCTTCTGATCCGTAGTCAGACGCTCTATCCAATTGAGCTATGGGCGCAAATGAATGCCGAGGGCCGGACTCGAACCGGCACGGTGGTCACCCACCGCAGGATTTTAAGTCCTGTGCGTCTGCCAATTCCGCCACCCCGGCATGATAATGGAGCGGAAGACGGGACTCGAACCCGCGACCCCCACCTTGGCAAGGTGGTGTTCTACCACTGAACTACTTCCGCATTTACATATGCGGGTGAAGGGAGTCGAACCCCCACGCCTTGCGGCGCCAGATCCTAAGTCTGGTGCGTCTGCCAATTCCGCCACACCCGCATAAAGTGAGCCATGGAGGATTCGAACCTCCGACCCTCTGATTAAAAGTCAGATGCTCTACCGACTGAGCTAATGGCTCATAATGGAATTATTTTGTTTTCTTTTCGTACTTATGAATATATTGGAAAATGAATAGAAAAATAATGGTGGAGGTTGACGGGATCGAACCGCCGACCCCTTGCTTGTAAGGCAAGTGCTCTCCCAGCTGAGCTAAACCTCCATCATCGCCTGGCAGCGTCCTACTCTCGCAAGGGAAACCCCTCACTACCATCGGCGCTGAAGAGCTTAACTTCCGTGTTCGGGATGGGAACGGGTGTGACCTCTTCGCCATCGCCACCAGACGGTATGTAGTTGTCGGAACGATTGTTCCTTCAAAACTAGATAGAAGAAGCAGTTTCACCGATTTCGCGCTTTCTTTTGGTTAAGTCCTCGATCGATTAGTATCCGTCAGCTCCACGTGTCACCACGCTTCCACCTCGGACCTATCTACCTGATCATCTTTCAGGGATCTTACTTTCCGAAGAAATGGGAAATCTCATCTTGAGGGGGGCTTCATGCTTAGATGCTTTCAGCACTTATCCCTTCCGCACATAGCTACCCAGCGATGCCTCTGGCGAGACAACTGGTACACCAGCGGTGCGTCCATCCCGGTCCTCTCGTACTAAGGACAGCTCCTCTCAAATTTCCTGCGCCCGCGACGGATAGGGACCGAACTGTCTCACGACGTTCTGAACCCAGCTCGCGTACCGCTTTAATGGGCGAACAGCCCAACCCTTGGGACCGACTACAGCCCCAGGATGCGATGAGCCGACATCGAGGTGCCAAACCTCCCCGTCGATGTGGACTCTTGGGGGAGATAAGCCTGTTATCCCCGGGGTAGCTTTTATCCGTTGAGCGATGGCCCTTCCATACGGAACCACCGGATCACTAAGCCCGACTTTCGTCCCTGCTCGACTTGTAGGTCTCGCAGTCAAGCTCCCTTCTGCCTTTGCACTCTGCGAATGATTTCCAACCATTCTGAGGGAACCTTTGGGCGCCTCCGTTACCTTTTAGGAGGCGACCGCCCCAGTCAAACTGCCCACCTGACACTGTCTCCCACCCCGATCAGGGGTGCGGGTTAGAATTTCAGTACAGCCAGGGTAGTATCCCACCGGCGCCTCCACCGAAGCTGGCGCTCCGGTTTCCAAGGCTCCTACCTATCCTGTACAAGCTGTACCAAAATTCAATATCAGGCTGCAGTAAAGCTCCACGGGGTCTTTCCGTCCTGTCGCGGGTAACCTGCATCTTCACAGGTACTATAATTTCACCGAGTCTCTCGTTGAGACAGTGCCCAGATCGTTACGCCTTTCGTGCGGGTCAGAACTTACCTGACAAGGAATTTCGCTACCTTAGGACCGTTATAGTTACGGCCGCCGTTTACTGGGGCTTCGGTTCGCACCTTCAAGCAAAGCTTTAAGCGCTCCCCTTAACCTTCCAGCACCGGGCAGGCGTCAGCCCCTATACTTCGCCTTACGGCTTCGCAGAGACCTGTGTTTTTGCTAAACAGTCGCCTGGGCCTATTCACTGCGGCTTCTCGGGGCTATGCACCCCAAAAAGCACCCCTTCTCCCGAAGTTACGGGGTCATTTTGCCGAGTTCCTTAACGAGAGTTCTCTCGCACACCTTAGGATTCTCTCCTCGCCTACCTGTGTCGGTTTGCGGTACGGGCACCTTTTTCCTCGCTAGAGGCTTTTCTTGGCAGTGTGGAATCAGGAACTTCGGTACTATATTTCCCTCGCCGTCACAGCTTGAGGTTAGTGACAACGGGATTTGCCTCGCTGCCCCTCTCACTGCTTGGACGCACATCCAACAGTGCGCTTACCCTATCCTCCTGCGTCCCCCCATCGCTCAAACGGAAAAGAGGTGGTACAGGAATATCAACCTGTTGTCCATCGCCTACGCCTGTCGGCCTCGGCTTAGGTCCCGACTAACCCTGAGAGGACGAGCCTTCCTCAGGAAACCTTAGGCATTCGGTGGAAGGGATTCTCACCCTTCTTTCGCTACTCATACCGGCATTCTCACTTCTAAGCGCTCCACCAGTCCTTCCGGTCTGGCTTCTCTGCCCTTAGAACGCTCTCCTACCGCGGACACCCGAAGGTGTCCACCCGCAGCTTCGGTGATACGTTTAGCCCCGGTACATTTTCGGCGCAGAATCACTCGACCAGTGAGCTATTACGCACTCTTTAAATGGTGGCTGCTTCTAAGCCAACATCCTGGTTGTCTAAGCAATTCCACATCCTTTTCCACTTAACGTATACTTTGGGACCTTAGCTGGCGGTCTGGGCTGTTTCCCTTTTGACCACGGATCTTATCACTCGCAGTCTGACTCCCAAGGATAAGTCACTGGCATTCGGAGTTTGTCTGAATTCGGTAACCCGATGAGGGCCCCTAGTCCAAACAGTGCTCTACCTCCAAGACTCTTCCCTTGAGGCTAGCCCTAAAGCTATTTCGGAGAGAACCAGCTATCTCCAAGTTCGATTGGAATTTCACCCCTACCCACACCTCATCCCCGCACTTTTCAACGTGCGTGGGTTCGGGCCTCCAGTAAGTGTTACCTCACCTTCACCCTGGACATGGGTAGATCACCTGGTTTCGGGTCTGCGACCCCATACTCATGCGCCCTGTTCAGACTCGCTTTCGCTACGGCTCCGTCTTTCCGACTTAACCTCGCATGAGATCGCAACTCGCCGGTTCATTCTACAAAAGGCACGCCATCACCCGTAAACGGGCTCTGACTACTTGTAGGCACACGGTTTCAGGTTCTCTTTCACTCCCCTCCCGGGGTGCTTTTCACCTTTCCCTCACGGTACTGGTTCACTATCGGTCACTAGGGAGTATTTAGCCTTGGGAGATGGTCCTCCCAGCTTCCGACGGGATTCCTCGTGTCCCGCCGTACTCAGGATCCACCAGGGAGGGAACGAAGTTTCGACTACAGGGTTGTTACCTTCTCTGACGGGCCTTTCCAGACCTCTTCGTCTACCTCGTTCCTTTGTAACTCCACGATTGGTGTCCTACAACCCCAGAAGGCAAGCCTTCTGGTTTGGGCTGTTCCCGTTTCGCTCGCCGCTACTCAGGGAATCGCTGTTGCTTTCTCTTCCTCCGGGTACTTAGATGTTTCAGTTCCCCGGGTTGCCTTCCTTACCCTATGGATTCAGGCAAGGATGCTGCCCCATTACGGGCAGCGGGTTTCCCCATTCGGAAATCTCCGGATCAACGCTTACGTACAGCTCCCCGGAGCTTTTCGGAGTTAGTCCCGTCCTTCATCGGCTCCTAGTGCCAAGGCATCCACCGTGCGCCCTTTCTAACTTAACCATGTTGGTTTTATCCTAGATGGCGATACTCGGTTTATGCTGCTTCTTTTTTCTATCTAGTTTTCAAGGAACAACTTGGAAGGATGAAATCCTTCAAAACTGAACAAAACGAAAGCGTACTTAAGAATATCCTTAGAAAGGAGGTGATCCAGCCGCACCTTCCGATACGGCTACCTTGTTACGACTTCACCCCAATCATCTGCCCCACCTTCGGCGGCTGGCTCCCGTAAGGGTTACCTCACCGACTTCGGGTGTTGCAAACTCTCGTGGTGTGACGGGCGGTGTGTACAAGGCCCGGGAACGTATTCACCGCGGCATGCTGATCCGCGATTACTAGCGATTCCGGCTTCATGCAGGCGAGTTGCAGCCTGCAATCCGAACTGAGAATGGTTTTTTGGGATTAGCTCCACCTCGCGGTTTCGCGACCCTTTGTACCATCCATTGTAGCACGTGTGTAGCCCAGGTCATAAGGGGCATGATGATTTGACGTCATCCCCACCTTCCTCCGGTTTGTCACCGGCAGTCACCTTAGAGTGCCCAACTGAATGCTGGCAACTAAGGTCAAGGGTTGCGCTCGTTGCGGGACTTAACCCAACATCTCACGACACGAGCTGACGACAACCATGCACCACCTGTCACTCCGTCCCCCGAAGGGGAACCCTCTATCTCTAGAGGTAGCGAAGGATGTCAAGACCTGGTAAGGTTCTTCGCGTTGCTTCGAATTAAACCACATGCTCCACCGCTTGTGCGGGCCCCCGTCAATTCCTTTGAGTTTCAGCCTTGCGGCCGTACTCCCCAGGCGGAGTGCTTAATGCGTTAGCTGCAGCACTAAAGGGTGGAAGCCCTCTAACACTTAGCACTCATCGTTTACGGCGTGGACTACCAGGGTATCTAATCCTGTTCGCTCCCCACGCTTTCGCGCCTCAGCGTCAGTTACAGACCAGAGAGCCGCCTTCGCCACTGGTGTTCCTCCACATCTCTACGCATTTCACCGCTACACGTGGAATTCCGCTCTCCTCTTCTGCACTCAAGTCTCCCAGTTTCCAATGACCCTCCACGGTTGAGCCGTGGGCTTTCACATCAGACTTAAGAGACCGCCTGCGCGCGCTTTACGCCCAATAATTCCGGACAACGCTTGCCACCTACGTATTACCGCGGCTGCTGGCACGTAGTTAGCCGTGGCTTTCTGGTCAGGTACCGTCAAGGTACCGCCCTGTTCGAACGGTACTTGTTCTTCCCTGACAACAGAGCTTTACGATCCGAAGACCTTCTTCGCTCACGCGGCGTTGCTCCGTCAGACTTTCGTCCATTGCGGAAGATTCCCTACTGCTGCCTCCCGTAGGAGTCTGGGCCGTGTCTCAGTCCCAGTGTGGCCGATCACCCTCTCAGGTCGGCTACGCATCGTCGCCTTGGTGAGCCGTTACCTCACCAACTAGCTAATGCGCCGCGGGCCCATCTGCAAGCGGCAGCTTGCGCCGCCTTTCAACCTTCCTTCATGCGAAGGAAGATATTATCCGGTATTAGCCCCGGTTTCCCGGAGTTATCCCCGTCTTGCAGGCAGGTTGCCCACGTGTTACTCACCCGTCCGCCGCTAACTTTCAAAAAGCAAGCTTCTTGAAAGTCCGCTCGACTTGCATGTATTAGGCACGCCGCCAGCGTTCGTCCTGAGCCAGGATCAAACTCTCCAAAAAGAAATTTGACTTGGCTTGTTTCTATCGAAACATTGGTTTACGCTTCGTTTTGTTCAGTTTTCAAGGATCCATTCTGCTCGCAAATCAGCGACTTTTATATATTATCACTCTTCTCACACAACGTCAATACTTTTTTTTGAAAAATCTTTGATCGTGCGTGATTTAACAGCGACAACGAAAATAAATATATCACCTGTTCAGAAAATGCGCAAGTATTTTTTTAATAAAAAACGGCTGCTGA
This sequence comes from Bacillus sp. FSL W8-0223, assembly GCF_038006805.1. Lineage (NCBI taxonomy): Bacteria > Bacillati > Bacillota > Bacilli > Caryophanales > Bacillaceae > Bacillus > Bacillus sp. FSL W8-0223. Next base: position 97,188 of record NZ_JBBOVX010000001.1, on the reverse strand, counting down.
AACTAATGCACGCAGCAGTTTCAGCAGCCACAGTCTCTCTTAATCTCTTTGACGCATTAATGGGAAAAGCAGCACATCCCGAATGGACGGTGAGTTGGTTAACAACATAACCAAGCGGTCTACACCGATTCCCAAACCGCCTGTAGGCGGCATTCCGTATTCCAGAGCTTCCACAAAATCTTCATCCATCATATGAGCTTCATCATTGCCTTGTTCGCGTTCTTTTAACTGAGCTTCAAAACGCTGACGCTGATCAATCGGGTCATTTAATTCCGTAAATGCATTGGCATGTTCGCGACCAACAATAAACAATTCAAAGCGATCCGTAAATCTTGGATCTTTTTCGTTTTTCTTAGCCAAAGGAGAAATTTCCACAGGATGGCCATAAACAAAAGTAGGTTGAATGAGTTTGTCTTCCACTCGTTGTTCAAAAAATTCATTAACAATATGACCGAATTTCATATTATCTGTTATCTCAATATTATGTTCTTTCGCCAACGCACGAGCCTCTTCATCGCTCATTTGTTTCCAGAAGTCAACGCCTGTATATTCTTTAATAGCATCGACCATGTGCAGACGTCTCCACTCAGGGGTCAAATCAACCGTATGTTCCCCATACTGAATAACTTGAGTTCCCAACACTTCTTGCGCTATATGAGAGATTAAATTTTCTGTAAGCTTCATGATATCCGTATAATCAGCATAAGCTTCATATAACTCTATCATGGTGAACTCGGGGTTGTGACGAGTTGAAATTCCTTCGTTTCTAAAAACTCGTCCGATTTCATATACCTTTTCTAACCCTCCGACAATTAGGCGCTTTAGGTGAAGCTCAATGGCAATGCGCATATATAAAGGCATGTCCAAAGCGTTATGATGAGTAATAAACGGACGAGCAGCTGCTCCTCCGGCAATCGCATGCATCATAGGCGTTTCTACTTCAAGGTAGCCGTGGGCATCCAAATACCGACGCATTGATTGAATGATTAAGCTTCTCGTAATAAACGTTTGTTTGCTTTCAGGATTGACGATTAAATCTAAGTAGCGCTGGCGGTAGCGTTGTTCGACATCTTTTAATCCGTGGAATTTATCAGGGAGCGGGCGAAGAGATTTGGTTAACAGTTCAAAGTGGTCCACTTTGATCGATAATTCACCGACTTTTGTTTTAAAAACAGTACCTGTAACGCCAACGATGTCTCCTAAATCTGCTGTTTTAAACAAATCGTATTCGCTGTCTCCAACATTATCTTTGCGTACATAAATTTGAATTTGGCCGGTCAAATCCTGTATATGAGCAAAACCTGCTTTCCCTTTGCCGCGTTTTGTCATAATTCTTCCAGCCACCGCTACTTTTACGTTTTTATTCTCTAATTCTTCATTTTCCAGAGCTTCATATTCAGATCTTATTTCTTGAGATAGATGCGTGCGCTCGAAGCGTTTGCCGAACGGATCGATTCCTTTACTGCGAAGAGATTCTAATTTTTCTCTTCTTACCGCAAATTGATCATGTGTATCTTCATGACTCATTTTTTTCACTCCTACATTGATATTTATTTATTGATGGGCCGCACGTTTATACATTTACGATTGTGCATGTTCTTCATATATAGACATCCCTATTATTTTATAATTTATTTGTCCCAAATAGCAATGTTTATGGAAAACTTCCCTACAAAAAAACTGCCAGAAAGTTGGCAGTTTTCCTATTCATCCTGCTTGAACAGATTGTTTTTCTTCTAGTTCTTCCACAAAAGAAGTCAGCAGATTGACGAGTTCGTCTCGAGTCGTGCAGGCATTAATCGCATTTCTGACTTTGGCGTTTCCGCGAATTCCTTTTAAATACCATGACGCGTGTTTTCTCATTTCTCTAACAGCAATTTCTTCATTTTTCAAAGCAATCAAACGATCCAAGTGAAGGATGCAGACATCGATCTTCTCTCTCGGGGTAGGTTCACCAATTAACTCTCCAGATTCGAGATATTTAACGGTCCGATAAATCATCCAAGGATTTCCTAGTGCGGCTCTCCCTATCATGACGCCATCGCAGCCGACTTCTTCAAGCATTCTTTTTGCATCCTGCGGCGTACTGACATCGCCGTTACCGATGACAGGAATGCTTACAGCTTGTTTTACTTCACGGATAATGTCCCAGTTTGATGTGCCTTCGTACATTTGAGCTCTTGTTCTTCCATGAACGGCAACCGCTTGTCCGCCTGCGCGTTCTACTGCTTGCGCATTTTCCACTGCATAGATATGTTCCTCATCCCAGCCTATTCTCATTTTAACGGTCACCGGTTTTTCCACTGCGTCAACAACAGCAGCTACCATTTCATAAATTTTATTGGGGTCAAGCAACCATTTTGCCCCAGCATCGCATTTTGTAATTTTAGGCACTGGGCATCCCATATTGATATCAATAATATCGGCGTTCGTATTTTTATCAACGAACTTGGCCGCTTCTACGAGAGATTCTTTTTCTCCGCCGAAAATCTGCAAACTGAGCGGTTTTTCGCGTTCATCGATATAGAGCATGTTCATTGTTTTTTCGTTTTTAAAAATAATTCCCTTGTCACTCACCATTTCCGCATAAACAAGCCCTGCGCCAAACTCTTTTACTGTCAATCGAAAAGCCGAGTTGCAAACGCCAGCCATCGGCGCAAGAACCACCGGGTTTTTCATTTCAATATTTCCTATTTTAAGCATATGCTCTATCCCCTTTTACGTTTATTTAGTCGGAAGGGTTAAGCTCTTCCATTGAAATTTGCAGGCATTCAGCCACTTGCCTTAAAAATTCTTCTGTCGGCAAGCGGTTTCCTCTTTCGATCTCTCCTAAAACCGAAACCGAAATTCCTAATTCATTCGCCAATCCCTCTTGAGTATATCCCTTTAACTTCCGAAAAGCGCGTATACGTCTTCCCCATTTATCTGTTTCCATAACCGTACCCCTTCTTTGTTTGGAATTTGTTCTAATATGTCAATTAAAGGTTTATCTATTGTCGGGATCTTTAAAAAAGGATCGATTTCTAAAATCGGAATAAGTACAAACAACCTTTCGTGCATTCGTGGGTGCGGTATGATCAAACGATCTGTTTTCCTATTTTCATTATTATAAAGCAAAATGTCAAGATCGATCGTTCTTGGCCCCCATTTTGTTTCTCTTACTCTCCCTAGCGACTTTTCAATTTCCAGGCAAGTTTCCAGCAATTCTTCGGCATCAAGCGATGTTTTTATTTTGACTGCCATATTTAAAAACTTCCCTTGATCAGTATATCCGACCGGATCCGTTTCATAAACGGAAGAAATGGCCAGAACGTTTATCTTCGGATGACAAGCCAATGCCTGAATGGCATGTTTCAAATAATTCATCCGATCGCCGAGATTTGAACCAAGCGATAAATATGCAATATTATTCATGATTTTCCCTGCCTCTAGTAATCTCTACCGCTACATAATTGTAATGGCCCGGGATGGGAGGATTGGGTTTCACCACCTTAATGGTGCATTCATTTACAATCGGAAACTTTTCTAATATTTGTCTAGCGATTGTCTCCGCAGCCGTTTCCACCAATCGAAAAGTCTGTTTCTCCATGATTTCTTTACAAACCATGTAAACTTCAGCATAATTGACTGATTGAGTTAAATCGTCTGTTTCTCCTGCTTTTTTTAAAGATAACCGTAATTCTGCGTCCACTTCGAACCGTTGTCCTAGCCGGTTTTCTTCGGGATAGACCCCGTGATAGGCGTAAAATCCCATCCCTTTTAAGATCACTTTATCCAATCCTCTCACCTTTTCCCATTAGTGCATCCATCATTTTCACCATTCGGCTGATCGGTTTCACATCGTGTACACGTACGATATGACATCCTTTTTGCATGCCAAATAAACAAGTTGCGCCTGTCCCTTCCATCCTTTCTTCTACCGGAAGGTCCAGCACATGCCCAATTACTCTTTTTCTAGAAGTAGCTAAAAGTACAGGATAGCCAAGAGCCACAATTTTATCGAGATTTTGCATCAACAGCATATCTTGATCTCTATCTTTTGCAAAACCAATACCCGGATCCAAAATGATTTTATCGTCGGGAACACCCGCTTTTTTCGCTATCTCAATACTTTCATATAAATCAAACAAAACATCTCTTACAAAATTTTCATAATCCATATTAGGGCGGTTATGCATCAAAATGATCGGCACTTTTTTTTCCGCTGCCACATCCGCAATTTCCGGGTCTTGTTTGGCCCCCCAAACATCATTAATTATATGGGCACCTGCTTCAATCGCTTCCGCTGCCGTCCTCGCCTTAAAGGTGTCAATGGAAATAGGCGCATCTACTCGCTTGGATACTTCTTGAATGACCGGAATCACCCTTCGCAATTCTTCCTCTACTGAAACAGGATTATGACCGGGACGTGTAGATTCTCCTCCTACATCGATAATCCCTGCTCCATCTTGTACCATCTCGATAGCATGAGATACTGCATCCTCCACCGAATAAAACTTGCCGCCATCCGAAAAAGAATCAGGGGTTACATTTAAAATCCCCATAATATACGTTTTTTTATCAAAATCGAACCGAAAGCGCCCCGCAAGCATTTTCATATGAATCATCCCCTTAGCACGTTAGAACTTCTCTTTTGGACTTATTGTAGCATAATTTTTGAAAAAACGATGGCAATTCAGATGCAAGCCGCGCGGGTGTTTTTATAAACCAAAAACAGCCCGTAATCAACGAAAAACTATTCATTGCTACTATTCATGTAAAGTTGTGGAAATCGATTCCGGAAGGTTTTTTGAGGGAAAATGATAGACTAATGCCCCGCGTTGTTATTCCAACGAGCTTAAGGGAGGTTGATGGATGCAAGGAAATACAGGGATAAAAAAAGCAAGCCATTTCGGCTTGCTCAGACTGTCGACAAATCCGAAAAAACCGGATTTGCCGACAGTCTTTTTTTGTATAATTAAGATACCGTAATGAATTGAGGTGGATGAAGTGCTAACAAAAAATACACAGATGAATCGTGATCAAATAGAAATGATAGCTTTAGACCAACTTGTACCTGCAGATCATTTGGTTCGTAAAATCGACGCTGCTATTGATTTTTCATTTATCTATTCGCTTGTTCAAGACATGTATTCATCGGAAAGAGGTCGACCAAGTATTGATCCAGTTGTATTGATTAAAATGGCTTTCATCCAATATACCTTCGGTATTCGTTCCATGCGAAAAACTATAGAGGAAATCGAAACGAATCTGGCTTACCGTTGGTTTCTTGGATTTGGTTTTTATGATAAGGTACCTCACTTTTCAACGTTTGGGAAAAACTACGAGCGACGCTTTAAGGATACAGACTTATTTGAACAGATATTCTATCGCATTTTGAAAGAAGCTGCAGATAAGAAGCTGATAAGCAGTGAGCATGTCTTTATTGATTCTACTCATGTCAAAGCGAGTGCGAATAAGCATAAATTTGTGAAGAAAGTGGTTCGAAAAGAAACGAAAGCCTATCAAGCACGTCTACAAGATGAGATAAATGCTGATCGAGAAGCACATGGAAAAAAGCCATTTCCTCCAGATAAATTTGGGAAAGAAGAATATAAAGAAATAAAAGAAAGTACCACTGATCCGGAAAGTGGTTACTACGTAAAAGACGAGCGAACAAAACAGTTTGCTTACTCATTCCATGCTGCTGCGGATCGAAATGGCTTTGTTTTGGGGGCTATTGTAACGCCAGGGAATATTCATGACAGTTCCGTATTGGAGCCACTTCTTGAAAAAGTCATCAAAAAACATGGAAAACCGGTTGTAGTTGCTGCTGACGCTGGATATAAAACTCCCGCCGTTGCCCAATACATATTTGAAAATGATATGACCCCTGCTTTACCTTATACTCGCCCTCGTACAAAGGATGGTTATTTCAAAAAACATGAGTATGTTTACGATGAATACTACGATTGTTATCTTTGTCCGCAAGGACAAGTGTTAAAATATGCAACTACGACGAAGGAAGGCTATCGTCAATATTTTTCTGATCCAGTCCAGTGTAAAGATTGTCCATTCCTCTCGAAGTGCACCCAAAGTAAGGAGCATAAAAAACTGATTCAGCGACATGTATGGGAATTTTATTTAGAGGAAGCTGATCATCTTCGGCATACACAAGAGAATAAGAGCATTTATGCAAGACGGAAAGAAACCATTGAACGTGTTTTTGCTGATGCAAAGGAAAAGCATGGTATGCGTTGGACAACCTTAAGAGGTCTAAAAAAATTGTCCATGCAGGCGATGCTAACTTTTGCTGCAATGAATTTGAAAAAGATGGCTTGCTGGACATGGAAAAGTCCAGCAATAACATAAAATAGACCCCTGGAGGGGTCTATTCCAAACATTTGAAAGCATAAAAGTGACAAAAGGCATCCGAAAGCGCACATTCGGATGCCTTTTGTCTACACTCTGAGCAAGCCATTTCGGCTTGCTTTTTCAAAGCTTAGTCTTCAAATTGATAAAGCGGTGTGCTTAAGTAGCGTTCCCCATTGTCTGGAACAATCGCCAAAACTTTTTTGCCTTTTCCTAACTTTTTGGCGACTTGAAGAGCCGCATAAATGGCAGCACCAGCGGAAATGCCTCCGAGAACTCCTTCATTCAGTGAAGCTTTTCTTGCAGAATCGAATGCTTGTTCAGTAGTTACCGTAATCACTTCGTCATAAACATCGGTATCTAAAACTTTAGGAACGAAGCCTGCCCCAATTCCTTGAATTTTATGTGGGCCAGGTTGTCCTCCGGATAAAACCGGGGAATCTGCTGGTTCTACTGCATAAATTTTAATATTCGGATATTTTTCTTTCAGCACTTGGCCTGTTCCCGTAATGGTTCCGCCTGTACCGATACCGGCCACAAATGCGTCCAGTTGTTCATCACCGAACTGTTCTACAATTTCTTTACCGGTCGTTCGACGATGAATTTCCGGGTTAGCAAGGTTTTCGAATTGTTGAAGCAACAGATAGCCATTTTCTTTAGCGAGCTCTTCTGCTTTTTTGATGGCGCCTTTCATTCCTTCGGGACCTGGAGTAAGAACAAGTTGAGCTCCATATGCTTTCAGAAGGTTGCGACGTTCTAAACTCATCGTTTCCGGCATAACAAAAATCGCAGGATAGCCTTTCGCCGCAGCTACCATAGCAAGTCCGATCCCGGTGTTTCCGCTTGTAGGCTCAATGATCGTTCCGCCAGGTTGAAGTTTTCCTGATTTTTCAGCCGCTTCGATCATGGCCAATGCAATACGATCTTTTACGCTGCTGCCCGGATTGAAATACTCTAATTTTAAATAAACATCAGCTGAATCGGCATCGACAATTCTGTTCAGCTTTACAATCGGCGTATTCCCGATCAATTCTGTAATGGAATTCGCAATTTTTGCCACTTCGATCACCTCAAAACCGAGTAATTTTATTGGTATTATCGTAGATAATTTACCAATAAATTATGAAAAAGTCAATTGATAATGTCTGAAATTTATAATAAAACAAAAAAATCTTTGAATTTAAACGGAAAATATATTATTTTAAAAAAATATGATCTAATAGAGAATTCTATCTTAAGTATCCAAAAAAGGAACAACAGCCCTATTATCAAAACGGGCGGGAAAATTTCCCGCCCAATAGATGGTCTTTATTTTGCTTCTTGCAGCATGGCTTCCAATTCGTCTTTAGTAAATACATATTTCTCATTGCAAAAATGACATTGCGCTTCCGCTTGGCCATCTTCATCGATCATGTCTTGAATTTCCTCTTTTCCCAGCCCAATAATGGCAGTCGCAAAACGTTCCTTAGAACAATTGCACTTAAATTGAACAGGTATTTTATCCAGTATTTTTACTTGGTCTTTCCCAAGAATTTCAAATAAAATTTCTTCCGGAGTTAATCCATTCTGAATGAGCTTTGAAATGGGCGGAATCGTTTTGAGTCGTTCTTCTATCCTGTCAATCGTATCATCATCGGTGCCAGGCATCAATTGAATAATAAATCCTCCGGCAGCCAGAATCGAATTGTCAGGATTCACCAAGACTCCCACACCGACAGAAGAAGGGATTTGTTCAGAGGAAGCAAAATAATAAGTAAAATCTTCACCAAGTTCACCGGATACAATCGGAACTTGTCCGGAAAAATTTTCTCTTAATCCAAGATCTTTCACGACTGTAAGTGTTCCTGAGGTCCCAACAGAACGGCGGACATCAAGTTTTCCATGTTCATTTAAATCGAAATGGGTTTGAGGATTGGTGACATAGCCGCGGACATTTCCGTTCGCGTCGCTGTCTACTAAAATAATCCCGATAGGGCCTCCGCCATCCACTTTAATGGTCACTTTGGCGTTTCCTTTCATCATGGAACCCATCATGACCCCGGCTGTCATAGTACGCCCTAATGCTGCAGATGCTGTAGGCCATGTGTAATGTCTTCTTTGTGCTTCTCCGACTGTGTTGGTTGTATTGGCAGCATAAGCACGGACCTTGCCATCAAAAGCAAGGGCTTTTATTAAATAATCACTCATATGTTTCTCCTTTCCTATTCCATGTTTCGCTTATAAATGAGTCTCAAGCCTTTCAACGTCAAAAACGGATCAACGTGATCGATGGTTTCCGACTCGTTGGCAATAAGCGAGGCCAATCCCCCGGTGGCAATCACTTTCGGCTCAATTTTGCTATATGCTTTCATTCGACTGACGATGCCGTCAACCTGTCCTACAAACCCATAAAAAATCCCGGACTGCATGGCTGCAACCGTACTTTTTCCAATGATATGGTCGGGTGCCGCAATTTCTATCCGAGGCAGTTTTGATGCCCTAGTATATAAAGCTTCCGTGGAAATACCAATGCCCGGGGCAATAGCTCCTCCCATATACTGTTCCTTCTCATTGATATAACAATAAGTAGTTGCCGTACCAAAATCGACGATAATTAACGGACTTCCGTATTCGTGTATCCCGGCAACCGCATTCACAATTCGATCCGCTCCTACTTCACGCGGATTGTCGTATTTAATATCCAGCCCCGTTTTAATTCCTGGACCTACAATCAGCGGGTTCACATGAAAATACTTTTGACACATTCTCTCTAAGGAAAACATAATAGGAGGGACTACCGATGAAATGATAATACCATGAATATCTTCAAAGCGAATCCCCACATGCTCAAAAAGAGATTTCACCAACATGCCGTATTCATCTTCCGTTTTACTCCGGTTCGTTTCGATTCGCCAATGGAATTTTAATTCATCCTTTTCATATACCCCTAATACTGTATTAGTATTTCCAACATCCAATACAAAAATCAACCCACTCACCACACATATTAATCTTAAAAATTCCTGTCAACATCATATCACAGAATATCCGATTTTCGTAAAGATTGGCTCTTGCAGAAAAGTTTCCGAACATACCCGTTGATACTAGCCGTAATCTAAACGAAAAATCCAACTTGTTGAAATCCATGTTCATCTACTGCAGAGACGTATCCATATTCGTTCATCGCAAACATCCAACTCAAAAAAGTCGTTAAAAATCCATTCTGCTCTTTTCCCATCTGTATTCATGAAACAAGTTTGCCGCGAAAGTTTATCTGCTTCATTTCAAAAATAGCCTCCCGGCATCAAAGCTGTTCCATCTTTGATATCCGGGAGGCTTTATATCATTGTCGTCTTACTTTATGCCCAAAAATGCTTCCAAGCAAGCTTGCTTTTCTCTTGAAGGAGTCGATCTTAAACTGTTTTGTCCCCATCGTTCCCTGAATTCGGGGGATTTTTATCAGAATTGGAAGCCGATTCACTCTGATCTGTTGAATCATATTGATTCGATTCTTCCGTCGGCGACTCTTCTTTTTTCTGAATATTTACCTTTACATTATCATTGTTTGTTGCCTTTTTGTCAGTTGAAGCGGAACGGTCCGGTAAAGCGCCGTGTTCCACTAAATGTTTAATTTGAGCCGCATCCAGTGTTTCTACTTCCAACAGTGTTGTAGCAATCAATTTCACTTTATCTTGGTTTTCAGTCAGAATCTTTTTAGCGCGCTCATAACACTCTTTAATAATACGCTGAATTTCAAGATCAATTTCGTAAGCGATTGCATCCGAATAATTTTGCTCACTGTTTAAATCACGTCCAAGGAACACTTGGCCTTGAGATTGTCCGAACTGAAGCGGACCCAATTTATCGCTCATTCCAAATTCGGTTACCATTCTGCGAGCGATACTTGTAGCGCGTTGGAAATCATTATGAGCACCAGTCGACACTTCTCCGAAGGTAAGCTCTTCCGATACACGACCCCCGAGCAATCCTGTGATCTTATCCAGCAATTCTGGTTTTGTCATAAAATAACGATCTTCTTTCGGAAGCATAACCGCATATCCACCAGCTTGACCGCGCGGGACAATCGTTACTTTATGAACCATTTCCGCATCATCCAGTACTAGTCCAATCACTGTATGCCCAGCCTCGTGGAAAGCCACAATTCTTCGTTCTTTTTCTGAAATCACTTTGCTGCGTTTGGCCGGTCCGGCAATGACGCGGTCTGTTGCCTCATCAATATCGGACATATCTATTTTTTTCTTGTTTGCACGGGCCGCAACAAGTGCCGCTTCGTTCAACAAGTTTTCCAAATCTGCTCCAGAAAAACCGGGAGTTCTTTGCGCAATCGCCTTTAAATCTACAGAATCATCTAAAGGTTTATTGCGGGCGTGAACTCGAAGAACCGCTTCTCTTCCATTCACATCAGGACGATCTACTGTGATTTGACGGTCGAAACGTCCCGGACGCAACAATGCTGGGTCGAGAATATCCGGACGGTTTGTTGCTGCAATGATGATAATCCCCTCATTTGCGCTAAATCCATCCATTTCAACAAGCAATTGGTTTAACGTTTGTTCTCTTTCGTCATGTCCGCCACCAAGACCTGCACCACGTTGACGGCCAACTGCATCAATTTCATCTATAAAAATAATACAGGGGGCATTCTTTTTGGCTGTCTCAAATAAATCCCGGACACGAGAAGCACCGACCCCAACAAACATTTCCACAAAATCGGAACCGCTAATGGAGAAAAATGGGACTCCCGCTTCGCCCGCTACAGCTCGAGCAAGTAGAGTTTTCCCTGTTCCTGGAGGTCCGACTAAAAGCACACCTTTCGGAATACGAGCTCCTAATTCGGAAAATTTACGCGGATCTTTCAGGAATTCAACAATTTCAACCAGCTCCTGCTTTTCCTCATCGGCTCCAGCTACATCCCGAAAGCGCACTTTTTTCTTCTCGTCATTATACAACCGGGCTTTGCTTTTTCCGAAGTTCATGACACGACTTCCGCCGCCCTGCGCTTGGTTTAATAAGAAGAAAAATAGTATAAAGATAATCAAAAATGGAATAATTGTAGTAAAAAAGGAGACCCAACCGCTAGTTTCCTTAGCAGGCAGCACTTCCACTCTGGCGTTCTTTGCAGCATTGTCGATGCGGTTAAGAAGAGTGTCGCTGTTCATGACATACGTTTGAAAATAATTGCCATCGTCGCCTTTTAATTGACCACGAACTTCGTAAACGCCTCGCTCAGGCTGCATGGAAAAAGACTTTACATCATTATTTTCCAAGTGAGATATAAACTCGTTATACGTTATATTTTTAGTTGGCTGGTTGTTGTTATTAAAATAACCAACAACGCCAATAATCACTAAAAAGACTAGCAAGTAAAATATGGTATAGCGAAAAATGCGATTCATCCCTTACCTCCTCCCACCATCAAGAAAACTATATACAATAGTATCACATTGAATCTTAGTGTTACAAACAATAATCATCCCTTGAATTCGTTTTTTCATTCGCGCAACCCACTTTACCTATTTGCTTTCATTATTCCTATAAACTTCAGGTTTTAAAACCCCGATGTAAGGTAAATTCCGGTATTTTTCAGCATAATCCAAACCGTAACCAACCACAAATTCATCCGGAACGATGAAGCCAACATAATCCGCTTCAATATTCGCCTTGCGTCCTGTCGGTTTATCCAGAAGGGTTACGATCTTGATCGAATTTGCTTTACGGTAACGGAAAAGCTCGACTAAATAGCTTAAAGTCAATCCGCTGTCGATGATATCTTCAACGATTAGTATGTCCCGCCCTTCGACAGAAGTATCAAGGTCCTTCACAATTTTCACTTCTCCGGATGAAACGGTGGAATTGCCATAGCTGGAAACATCCATAAAATCCATTTCCAAATAGGCGTCCACCCGTTTCAACAAATCCGCCATAAACGGCATGGCTCCTTTCAAAACGCCGATCACAAGCGGAAACTTGTCCTTGTATTCTTCTGTCAAATAGCCAGCCAATTCTTTAATTTTTTCTTGGATCTCTTCTTCTGTGATTAAAATTTTTTCAATATCCTGATTCAGCACTTTGTTTGCCCCCCAGATGATGTTTGCTTAATATAAATTAAAATATCATCATTCTCATTTTCGTTTTGTTTTTCAAAGATCGATTTCCTAAGACCCGGGATCCATAAAACTTTCCCTTTGGAATCGGCCACAATCGGCCAATGATCACGATAAGAACGCGGTACTTTCAAATCAATAAAAAGCTTTTTCACCTTTTTGAATCCATCCATCCCTTTTAATGCGATGCGGTCGCCCGGTTTTCGCGTACGGATAATCAACGGCATTGCGACTGCCTCTCGATTCAGGCAAAATTGGTCATCTTTTGATGGGAATTTGTCTGCGTTCTTCCTTTTTGTCAGGATCAATTGGTCACCGTTCGGAAGGACAACTTTTCCTTCCGTTTTTAATTCATATGAATATTCTTTTGTTTCATCCTTTATGAAACCGAAAAAACATTCCTGATACTGCCGAATCACTTTCAATCCTTCCGGAAGATCAAGGCTTCCAGAGGGATGGTGATGTTGGATCAATTGCAAAATTTGACGAATATGTACATTTGTAAATGGGGTTTTTTTCTTATAAAGATAGTTTAATATTAGATGAATCCCTCTTCTTTGTAAAGACAAAGGCATTTTTTGAAACTCTTCAATATCCAAGGAAATTCCGTCGTTTTTGTGCGTCCATATGTTTTCCATTCTTTCATAGGTCAATTTTAGCAAAAAACGTTCATCGTCCAGCATTTCCTCACTAAATGTTTGAAAATGTTCATGAACTTTCGGATTTTCTGTTTTCAAAAAAGGAAGCACTTCGAGACGAAAACGATTGCGTGTATATGCGCCTTTCGAGTTGCTGGGGTCGATTCGAGGATTCAGTCTGTAAAAATCACAGTAGGCTAAAATCTCCTCTTTCGTTATGCCTAACAACGGACGGATGATCCATCCATTGTGGAAAGGCCTCAAATAAGGAATCCCTGCCCTTCCTTTTCCGGATGTTCCTCTTGTCAACCGCATTAAGATCGTTTCTACCTGGTCATCCCCATGATGCGCAAGCGCCAATTTATTAGCCGCAAACCGGGTCATTGCCTGTTGAAAAACTTGATAACGCACCATTCTAGCGGTTTCTTGAAGCCCTGTTCCATTGTCTCGAATGATCTCACTAACGTTGATCCGCTTGGATAAGCACGGAATATGAAATTCTTTACAAAATTCTTCAACAAACAGAAGTTCTTCATACGACTCCTGCCCGCGAAACATGTGGTCAAGGTGAACGGCAAACAGATCGATCCCATAAAAATCTCGTTTTCTCGCCAAATAGTGCAACAAAGATAAAGAATCCGGCCCACCTGATACCCCGACGACTATTTTATCGCCCTTATTAATCAATTGATGTTTCTTAATAAACTGTCTGACCTTTTCTTCATACTCAAGCATCGCAATTCGTCCTTTATCTTGAAAGCAGGTGAAAGGTTTCACCATGTGGGATATTCGGAATAGACCATTTTTCTGTTATACAATAAAGCGCTCGCTAAATAAGCATGAACGTGGTGAATGTAAAAACAGCAATGCAGTTCCTATTAGACACTTTTGTCGACTTAAAAACAAATAAGGCTTAGGCCTTTTTTCCGTAAAATAGCATTCCTCCGAAATCTCCTCACTAGATAAAGCCATAAAGCACCTGTTCAAGTTTATCTTTTATTTACTTATAATAGTATCATTTAACTTTATTGATCACAAAAATGTTTATATTTTGAATAAACATTTTCAAAGTCCAATGTATGATACATGATTTAGATCAACTGGAAAAACAAGTAGACTAAATAAAGGAAGGACAAACTCACGATGATCAAAAAAGTTTCAAGCAGCTTCCTGTTCTTTTTCTTTTTATGGATGGATTTTCTGGACGGAAGCGGTTTTGCCGCGGCCTTCGCTGCCGAATTGGACAGGTGTCCATTTTTTTCAGACTTTTTCTGATTAGCTGGTGAAGATAGTGCTGACAGCAGTTCTTTTCTCATTTCTTTAGCTGAAGAATAATGCCCGTTGACAGCTCTCAGCAATACGGGTTTCATCAACTGTAATTCCGGCCTTTTCGTCATCATCTGCACAATTTCCGCTTGACCGTTTACCCGCTTCTCAAATTTTTTTAAATAAGCAAGATTTAAAGCAATCATAGCCACTGAAAAAAGGTCATACGACGGTTCAGCTCTTCTATTCCCCATTCCCCAATAGCCTCTGTCGAAAAATTCCGTAAACTCTTTGATAGCCCTTCCTTGGATGGTTGCCCCACCCACATCTATACAACGAATGCGATAAGGAGGACCGGCAACAATTAAATTTTCAGGCTTTAAATCACCAAATACCCATCCTTGTTCATGCAGCGATTCTAAATCTCTTAACAATTGACTGAGCAAAACCCCTATCCAAGAATGCCCTTTTTGCTTAATAAAATCAAGAAGATTAGGCCCTTGAATATACTCCATTACATAAAAAGGGATGGCAGACCCTTTTATGATCCAATCATCAACATCTAATAAAGAAGGCCCCAGGGAAGACCCTTGGACCCTTCGAAAAGCCTTTAGAACATTTACCTCCGATGTGATGGACATGCTGTTTTTGCTCATTTTTAAAGCCGCATACCCATTTTCATTTTGAACTAGATAAACCGTTCCGTTTGCACCATATCCAAGTTCTTTTAACAGAACATACATTTTTTGATTCCATTTTCCCTTAATGACTGTGCCTTTTGGAAAATTAAACGGATTCTTCAAAGAATTCATCATCACTTGACAGCAAACTCCTTGCCGAACGTTTTTTCATAAATTGTCCTAATGCTTCCCGAATAGCAGGACCAGTTGGAGTCATTCCACTCGGGGTCAGTTTTGAAAAGATGCTGGTGAGCGATTCCATCTTAGGAGTCCAATCCAGAATTCTTTCAACTTCTCTTTGTTTCCCGGGAAATATATAGACAGAAAACAAGTTATTTCCCATTCTTGCATTCATGCTTAAAGAAAGATCCAAAAGAGCTTCCTTCACGATCGGCAATTTCTCTTTCATGCTTGCGCTAGTATCTACCAATATCAATACTTCTAAATTAGCCTTTTCACCAAGGTCTTCTACCACTTCCATTACCTCTCCGCGTTTTTCGGGGGGAAGTTCTTCCATGGAAATATCCCTGTTCAAAATTTGTTTTAATTCTTGATTTACCAATCCTTGCAAAGTTTGCGTCATCGCTTGACGCGTCACCATTTGAACGGTTTGCGATAACTGAGCTGCATATACAATTTGGCTGACCCCGCCGCCCGATTTGGCAATTCCCTCAATTTCTTTCATTCCCCTATCATCCATCGCATCGTTCGTTAGCACTCCAATGACATTGACGGTTATCCCTTGCTCGTTTGAAAGAGCCGCCATGGCAATAGGATCTTCTCCATAATTGGAACAGCCGTCTGTAATCAGCAAAATTTGCCGCAGCGTACCTGTTTTCATAAGGTCCCCTCCAATCTTGCACTATCGTTACCATTTTTTCCAACCGGAGGGGCGATTATACATTTCAAGAAAAAGTCATGAAGCATTCTTCTTCTTTTTCAATTTTGTTACCGGAATGGCGGCCCATTTTGGCATATTATGCTCAATCCTTGTAACGACGACTGTCATATCGTCTTCTATGCCGCCTCCCCCTGCACGAATGACTTTTTCCATAATTAAATCCGCTACTTCTTGAGGATCATTTGTTTCAATTTCTCCAATTTTTCTTTTCATCCACAAATCATGATTTTCAACATGCTTCGCTCCTTCAAAAACGCCGTCGCTCATCATAATGAGCAAATCTCCTGCTTTCAGCTGTTCCGAAACGATATCTACATCCACCTCCCGTAAGATGCCCATAGGCAAATTGCCTGCTTCGATTTTTATAATTTTGTTTCCCCTTTTAATAAAACTTGGAGATGACCCAATTTTCAGAAATTTTGCTGTTGCGTTTTGCAAATCAATAATCGACAAATCCAACGTCGAAAAAATTTCATCCGTCGTTCTTAAAGACAAAACGGAATTAATAGACTTGATCGCCACCTTTTCATCAATGCCGGATTGGAGAATTTTTTGCAATAGATTTAACGTTTCATTGCTTTCGTGATGGGCCCTTACGCCATTTCCCATACCGTCGCTGATGGCAACGGCATATTTTCCAACCCCTAAGTCGATCGTTGAATAGCAGTCTCCTGAAACCAAGCCTCCCCCCTTGGCCGCAAAGGCGACTCCTGTTTCTACAACAAATGCTTTTGCCGAACGAAAAGTCGCATAACAATAGCCTCCCGGGAATCCAGTATATTCTTCATTTTGCACCAAAATCGTTTCTCCTAAAATATCCGAAAGCATGGGCGCTACCAATTTTTCGCATTCACCGTGACCGCCCGCATAAGGAAAGACCATATCTATATCTACATTTCCTTTTTGGAGGCTGTAAATATCAATCTTTTCCACCTCCAGTCCAAAGGATTGCAGAGCTTCATGTATTTGCTCTTCTTGGTTATGGTGATTTTCACGCTCTTTCTGGATCTCTTTCGCAAAATCGTCCATCACCTTAGAAACGCCCAAGAGTTGATCGGCAACAAGCTTTCGGCTTTCCTGAACTTGCTGTTTTAACTTTTGATTCGCCTGAAGATGAGTGAGCTCCTGCTGAATCACTTCTTGAACCCGTTTAGCCCGGACACAATGCTTTTCCATTTCTCTTGCTACAGAGCCGGACAGCGTTCCTTCCTCCAAATCCATCGTAGCCTCCCTCATTAATTCGTACGTTTTATGAAAATTTTTGGTCCAGCACTGTTCTTTTTTAAAGCATGTCTGACAAGTCTTTTCCGTTACATTGCCCAGAAAATAATCCAACTCGCGCTCTTCAGATGTTTCTTCATGAAGCCGTCCGGACTGGGCAAAGCTTTTGGATAGAGCCTGAAAGACAGAAGAAAATTGCTCCACTCGATTCGCCGTTACATCACGGATCTTTTTCAAATACTGCTGCTGGTGATGGGAATGTTCCGGAGTGCCGGGAATATGCTTCGCGACTCGTTCTGTTAAATTTCTGGGCGTTAAAAAGAGCAGCATAATAGCAGCCAGAGTTTCATAAAGAGTGGGTATTAAAGAAACATTTTCTTCCCCGTACATCCCTATCAACAACGTAGCCACCAGCATTCCGGCTGCAGCACCGAATTTTTTCCCTTCTTTCAAAAGACCGCCTAGCAATCCGCCAAAAGCCAATAAACTCATTTGATAGAAGCTCGAAACGTTAGCTAAGCTAAAAATTAACCCGGTCACGACTCCTACGGTCGATCCTACAGTGGCACCGGCAACATATGCAAACAGCAGCACCAAATAACGTGAAAAGATATGTTCAACGGATAATCCATATAATCTCCAACCGATGGTTCCTGTCAAAATGGATGCTAATAAAATGATAAGACTGACAATTTCTTCTGTTTTTAATGAAGTTTTTCGTTTATGAATGGATAATAAGGGGATGCTCTGCATAAAAATTAAAGTAAGGATAAAGGTCAAGCCCGCCTCAATCAGTGCCATAAGACCATCATAGAGGCTTAACGTTTGCTGCTGATTGACGTAGGTAAAAGCCAGTTTAACTGTTATAGTAGTAAAAAACACAAAGAACGGCAAAGCATTTAACTCTTCTTTACGAAATTGTCTAGACAGCCGAAAAGCGATTAAAAACAAAGAGATGACGGCAAAGGTGTAGACTAAGTTTCCTATCGATAATGTTAAAGCACCCGATAATAGTCCAATAAAAACGATCGGTGCCCGGTCTCTTCGAATCATGAAAACAGACGCAAAAAATGGCAAAGCAAACGGCGTTAAATGGGATAAAATGAGAGCCCTTCCTAACAGAAAACCTATTAAAAACAACATCATCCCTTTTTGTTGAAGAGCCAATTCCAGTTTAAACAGAAATCTTTTAAACCTCCTTGTCACTTCCAATTTCGTTTCTTCCAGATTGACGTTTCCTACCGGCTCCATTACGTTTTGCTCTACTCTTTCCATCAAATCCATCAAATAATCCTCCCCAACTCGTATTATTGAAGACATTATAAAGGGGACAAGCATAAAACTTTGTCAAAATGACCAGTTCCCGTTCAAGAAAAGTTCGACTATTTTCAGCCTAATCTTCAAAAAGGAAACAAATTGATCACGCAGAGAGGTGCTGCAGAGCAAAACCTGTGAATAAACTTCAAAGGAATTGTAAAAACATCACCCTTTTTCCCTTACGATAGGATTAATTTATCTGATCCGTAAAATGATTGTCGGAAAAAAAGATGATCTTCGCGCCAGCTGAAAGGGATCCATCTCGATGTCTCATTTTTTTGACAAGGAAAAACAAAAAGCCGCCATTCTACCTCTTGACATTTTTTGATGTTGCCATTAATATATTCATTGTGTTTCAAATCACATACTTTGGCGGCGTAGCTCAGCTGGCTAGAGCGTACGGTTCATACCCGTGAGGTCGGGGGTTCGATTCCCTCCGCCGCTATCGATCGATTAAGTAAAAAAAAGCCAAAGAGGGATTAATCTCTTTGGCTTTTTGTATATAAAAAGCGATGCTTTCATATTAAAGCGTTAAATAAATCCTATTTTCCTCTTCAAAATAGGGATCCAGTCCTTTTTCAAACTCTTTTCCATTCTCATTTAGAACGGGTGTTTGAAAAAAGGATCTGACTTTGAAAACCGTATGTCACCGAAACGACACAAAGTTCATTCTTCCAAAGATTCAACAACAGCACGTAAAATGCCTCATCATAAAATGAAGCTGATTACCCCGTTATGGAAAAATAGGTTTATTTATAAGAACAATATAAATCTTACGGCCCCTGCTTGAAATAGACAGCAAGTTAGCCTCTTCTTGCCCCCCTGCCTCCACGACGGGATTCGGTATGACGTTTTAAAGAAGACAGACGATCTTCACTTTCTTTTAAAAAGCGGGCCATCTTCTGTTCGAAACTTTCTTTGGAACGATGATCATTTCCTTTGTTGTGCCGCTGTGGACGCTGGTTTCCGTGATGATTATGGCTTGAATGTTGGGGCTGATCTTTTGCTTTGCGGATCGATAACCCTATTTTTCCGTCATTCTCAACGTTGAGCACTTTTACTTCTACTTGATCACCGACATTTAAATGATCGTGGATATCCTTTACATAATTATCGGCAACCTCGCTAATGTGCACCAACCCCGTGGAGCCATCAGGCAATTCAACAAACGCTCCAAAATTCGTGATGCCTGTTACTTTTCCTTGTAACTTGCTGCCTACTTCAATTGACATAAAAAAATTGTTCCTCCTTAAAAAATATCAAGCTTATCTTATATTATATATCGGAAAAAAGGAGTGTCAATAAGACTACTCCACATCCTTTTCTTTCTTTTTCTCCTTGGGGAGATAAAAAATGATCTCACCTTTATCCGACAAAAAATATTTTTCACGGGCTAGCTTGGCAACATAGTCGTCATCCTTTAATTTTGCCAATTCTTCTTTCAGTAAAACCTGTTTTTTTTCAAGTTTGGCCAACGAATGTTCCAATTGTGCTTTTTGCCGCTGTTTTTCTTCCAAACGGGAAGTTTGAGATATAAGTGTCGAAACTAAAAGGATGGTGATGATTAAGAATAAGGAGGAAAAAGCAATCAATCTTCTGTATAGTTTCTTTTTTCGTTGCTGCATCAAATATTGTTTCTTTTCTTCGTTTTCCACATATGTGTTTCTAATGGAAGTGATTCCCTTTATGTTTCGAACCGCCATTCCAAACCTCCCTTTCCAGTATTTACTTCTTTTTGCGTACTCCGTCCAACAGTTTAGTAATAGTATTCTTTATTTTTCCAAAAGTTCCTTTTAAACGTGCCAAGAACTTATCGACGAATATTTTAAACGATTCCGGCAATAACTTCCAAAATCCTTTAAGAATCCAATGAAACGGTAATGCAACGCCTTTTAAAAGCCAAAACAATACTTTCCATATGGCAAGCGTTAACATCAATATTGATTTTCCCATTATTATTATAGCAGTTTGAGTAAACAAAAAAATATACTTTACTGGAATATAAATGAAATTGTAAAGAGTTTTTAACATAAATTTGTAAACAGTAGCTACAAATGTTATGACACTTTCCAATATGACTAAAAATCCTCTTTTCAAAAGCGCCTGATAAGCAGCAAAACCGCATAATAAAGCAAGAAAAATATAAAATCGAATTTCCCCATAATTCACAAGAAATAAAATGTAAAAAATAAGAAGTCCTTCCACGGCCCAAAAAAGCACATCGTGAAAAAAGACGATCCACCTATTCCGCTTGCTTCTTTTTAAAAATCGGTTGTACGTATCAAACGATGCACCAAAAAAGCTTCCCATTGCAATCATGGCAAGCATAGTATAAAACTGAGTTGTCAAGCTCATCGAAACAACTTGCTAAAGAACCCTTTAGCTTTCTCCCCATGCTGATCATCCAAATAAATAAGGTCATATACCCTCCCTTTGATCGATACAATTCCTTGATCGACATCCAAATTTTTCATCTGAAGATTTTCACCTCGAATAGACAAAAAACCCATGACTGTTTCAAGCAAAAACTCCTCATTATCAAAACTTTCTACTTGCTTTACGCCTGTGATATCAAGCAATTTTCTGCCCCTCATAATGACATCGTGTTCTTGATATGATCCATTATTTTTAGACTCTTGAAATTGCGCCATAGTTTCTCCCACGCTTCCTTTCATCGCTTTTTAAAAGGCTTTGTCCGTCATCGTCTTGGTCATTTGTATTTGTTTTTTAGTCTGAACCAACTGAGAAACCAAAGGGATCTACTTATAAACGGAAGCCTTGAAAAAGTACATGCTTTGTAACATACATATGCACGCAAGAGAAGAAATAGAACAAGCCTGTTTTTTATGGAAGGAAATGTTTTCGGGGAGCGTTGACAATCGAGAATTTCACTTGATTTCCGCGGACGGTCCGCAAGACTCCCGTACCTCCGCTGGGAGAGCTGGATTGGTACAATCGAATCAGGCTGATTGCCATCTCCCACAATCTTCTGAAACAAGCGGAGGAAAAGAATCGCCTGCTTCAGAAAGAAAGCCATCCAAAAGAAAAAACCGTCGAGATAAATAGATATATCTCGGCGGGTCTTCTTGTTAAAAAGGGGCTTTGGAGAAAGCCTCAGTTCATTCTTCTATTTTTTCTTCGGACAATACGGAATAGAGACTCGCTGCGTCTTCTTTCCGGGTAGATTCCTGAAGGCTTTCAACACGAACCTTTATGATTTTTTGTCCAAGACGGATGGTCAATTCGTCTCCTGCCTTTACGTTCGTGCTCGCTTTTGCTTGCTGTCCGTTCACGAATACCCTGCCTTGATCCGCCACTTCTTTTGCTAACGTTCTTCTTTTAATAATGCGCGAAACCTTTAAAAATTTATCCAACCGCATCGTTTCCATTGCTTCTCCCCCTTTTTCAAGAGTGTTTTCACATTTGATGGTTTGTTATAAAAGATTTGCTATTTTCAAAGTCCTTTTTCTTTTGCCTCATTCCAAAAACGGTCAAGTTCCGTTAAGGAGAAATCTTGGAAAGATTGACCGCTTTCCTTCACTTTCTGTTCCACATAAGAAAACCGCCTGATAAATTTATCATTTGCTTGAGCAAGGGCTTCTTCCGGATGAATGGAGAAAAAGCGCGCTGTATTGATTAATGCAAATAACACATCCCCCAATTCATCCACTTGTTTCTTTTTGTCGCCGCTTTTGACTTCATCTAAAAATTCCCGCCATTCTTCTTCCACTTTTTGAGCTGCTTCGTCCGCTTTCTCCCAATCAAAGCCTGTTTTTGCTGCTTTCTTTTGAATTTCGTACGCTCTAATAACGGCCGGAAGTCCTTTTTCGATTTCATCTAAAATACCGCCGCCTTTAGCGCTTCTGCCCTTTTCGCTCTGTTTAATGGCTTCCCAGTTTTTCACAACCTCTTCCGCCGTTTTAGCGGTTTCATCTCCGAATACGTGTGGATGCCGATGCACCATCTTTCGGGATATGGATTCCAGTACATCTTCTATCGAAAACAAACCTTCGTCCTCGCCGATTTGAGAATGAAGCATCACTTGAAGAAGAACATCTCCCAACTCTTCAATCATATTATCAATGTCATCATGATCGATGGCGGATAAAAGTTCATAACATTCTTCGATTAAGTATTTTTTTAACGACTGATGAGTCTGCTTTTTATCCCAGGGACAACCATTTGGTCCCCGCAATATGCGAATGATTTCCCTCAATGAAGAAAATTCGCAGTAAACAAAGTCATCCTTCACCGGCGGTACATAAATGGAGGTTAGGTTGTTGACGGAAGAAATTTCATGATCCAATTGGTAAAGAGGGACTTTCGCTATTTTTTCCTCGCTCGATCCTGCCGCCTGAACGATATAAATCGGATAGTCGTCCGGGTATTTTTCCATTAGTGTCAGCTTCACATCGGATGCTACGAAAGAATCGTACACCTGCCCAATGATGATATGCCCGCGGACATGTATATCGTCTCTATGCAGATCAGTCCCGTCCAAAAATTGAAATCCTTCTACAGGATCGATTTTCAGAGCAGCAAACAACGAATCCAAAAAGCTTTGCCCGCCGCCGATCACCACGTCCACATCCGCATCTTTTCCCCTTTCAAGCAAAAGCTGGACTGTTTTTTCAGCCACAAGGGGATGCCCCGGAACAGCATATAGAATATCTTCCTCTTTTGCTTTGTTCAACAAACGCTCGACTATTTCTTCGTACACTTGTTCAAATTGGTCGTGTTGTTCGTAAACAGAATCAAAACTGATAAACGAAACACCTTCTTCCTCCAGCTGTCGGAAGACAGGATGCTCCTTTGTCCGCAAAAAGACGAAAGACTCTTTTTTCAACCGTTTATAGACTCCTAATGGGAGCTGGTCTATATCACCTGCTCCCAATCCAACAATCGTTATTTTATAAGCCATTATACATTTCTCCCATTCAGTTTTTCACTTATTTGAACCAATTTCCCGCCAAACGGAAACAAAACCAATTCTTCTTTGGAGAATATCTTCATTTTTAAGATAAGCACTAGAAAAACAGTGCCGCCTAGAAAAACACCACCGACTGCTTCCAGCGCCGCTTGCATGCGGGTGCCGGAAAAATCCAAGCATCGGAAAAGAAACGACCATACTTGTAAAAGAACAGTCATAGCTGCCGCCGCTAGAAGACTTTGACCAACGGATGACCATGTCAGCACTTGAATGCGCATTAATGTTTTGATTTTCAAAAACAAAATCAAGGATGTCAACATCAATGAAAGAACCGTGGAAAAAGCTGCTCCCACTGCTCCACACATATGGACAAGATATAAGTTCCCGACAAATTTAACGACAAGACCGATGAAAAGAACGATAGCAGGAAAATACGGCGATCCTACCCCTTGCAAAATTCCCGAAAAGGTAAGCGCCATCGAGCTAAGCAATATGCCGGCGCTAAAAAACGCCAAAATATTGGACCCAAATCCATTCTCAAACAGCATGATATTGGTTGGAACAAGAATATTTAACAACCCAACCATGGCAGCAAGGCCTATGACAAAACTGATTTTTACGGCAATGCGAACGCTCTTGTGAACAGACTCATAATCGCTTTCTTGATAGCTGGCGCTAATAAGCGGCACAAGCGTCAATGAAAAGGATGTGGCGACCACCGTTCCCAATTGCAAAAGCGGCTGCCCTCGGTCATAGACGCCTTTCGCAACTTTTGCAGCCGATTTCGATATCCCTGAATCAACTAGCGACGAATATAAACTTAAAGCATCCATAAATTGAAAGAGAACAAGCATCATGCTAGATAAGCAAATCGCAACGCCTTCCAGCACTAAAGTTTGGATCAACCGTCTTTCCATTTCTCCAAAAGAAAAGCGGTGAACATAAAAAATGGACTCTCTCCTATGCTTTAAGAAAAAAATCAACACGATAGAGGAAGCCAATCCGCCCATAATCGATCCAAAAAGAACAGCCCCGCCGACCGTATACAAATTACTGTCTAAATGGATAAACCAATAGGAAAAGCCTAATATCGCCCCAACTCTTATCAATTGCTCAGTCACTTG
Organism: Bacillus sp. FSL W8-0223; assembly: GCF_038006805.1. Lineage (NCBI taxonomy): Bacteria > Bacillati > Bacillota > Bacilli > Caryophanales > Bacillaceae > Bacillus > Bacillus sp. FSL W8-0223. The sequence goes on along the minus strand of NZ_JBBOVX010000001.1, from coordinate 72,656 downwards.
GGAAACGGCAGTCGGCACCATATCGCCTTTTCCTTGGAAAAGTCCTCTTGCAACGGATAAAAACGGCATCAGCAAAAAGGATAGTGAAATGATTTGAATGAGCCTTGCCAATTTTAGATCGCCCATTACCGCTGCGATCGTTTTTGCTTGAAAATAAAGTGCTAAAAACAATAGCACTCCCAGCAGCGACAAAAATACAAAAGAAGCAGTTAATATTCTGCTTTTGTCCTTTTCTTCTCCTTGCGCTATCAATTTTGAAACAGCCACAGGAAAACCATAAGTAGAAAAGGCAACCGCAATTCCATAAATCGGATATACTTGTTGATATATGTAAAAGCCTACATCCCCGACAATGTTTTGAAAAGGAATTCTATAAACTGCACTGAGCACTTTGACAGCAAGTGCTGCAACGGTCAGCGTTAGCGCTCCTTTCATAAATATCTGTGATGATTGATTCGACAAAAGAACGCCGCCTTTCTTCCATATAATAAGCATCTATAGTCGAATGTATTATATCAAAATGAGAGGTTTGCAGAATACCAATAATTCTCTTTTCTTTTTATCTAAAGCAAAAGCGGCGTTCCTGATTCACGATGCGTCAAATTCGTATGTTTTCTCCTGCTTATGAAAAAAGAACAGCTTTTTCAAGCTGCTCTTCCCGTTCTTATTGTTCCATTTGCCGTGCAAGAAATCCTGAAGCAGTTTCCGCGGCTTTTTTCTCCACTTCGCCTATCGTTCGATCAGTGGAAAAGACAATAACGGCTCCAATTGGATCGCCATTAGCGATAATTGGGGCAATGGTGTATGATTGAACCGTTTCTTCGTGGCCATCAACAAAAGAGACCTCACCTTGGTTTGTTTGGATCACCGACTGTCGTTCTTCCATAGCGTTTTCAATCAAATCACTAATGTTTTTATTTAAATATTCTTTTTTCGACACCCCGGCCACAGAAATTACTGCGTCCCTGTCACAAATGAGGATCGAACATCCTAGGCTGTCATATAATGCTTCTCCGTATTCTTTAGCAAAATCACCCAATTCACTTATCGGGGAATATTTTTTTAATATGACTTCACCATCCCGGTCCACAAAAATTTCAAGCGGGTCTCCTTCGCGGATTCTAAGAGTTCTGCGAATTTCTTTCGGAATGACTACACGTCCTAAATCATCAATACGACGAACAATACCTGTTGCTTTCATCTTTGCTGCCTCGCTTTCATCAGATGATATTTTGGCAATCCATTATTTGCTTGCCAGTTTTACAATCATTCTTTTTGTTGATGTTAGTATCTAACAACTTAGAAGTTCTATTCACTTTCAGTGAGAATTTTCTATTGAAAAAAAATATTTCAAGCGAGGCATTATTTTCAGTTTATACTCTTTTCAACAGTTATCCATAAAAATTTTTCATCATTTTGCATAAGAGGAACGGATCAAAAAACAGCATTCACTTCACGGCAAACAGGTCAATGGCTCCTTTCGGGTGCCGACTTATTCAAGAGGCTTTCTTTTTTGCTTCTTTTAAATTTTGAATAATGTTGTAAGCAATAGAAAACCATTTTTCTACAGGAACATTTTTAATATTCATCGTAATTTTTAATTTATACCCGTCCATTCCATATCCCATCATCCGACCGTATGTTTGGCATAATTCTACCACTTTTGATCCGTCTAAAAGCGGTGTCCCTTTTTCACTGACTAGAATCGTCACTTCATTTTTTGTCTGCTTAATGGACTCTAAATGAACGTCTTTCGCAAAGATTTTCATTTCCGCCACTCGGAATAAATATTCTACTTCTTTCGGATATTCACCAAAACGATCGACCATTTCCTCTTGCAATTCAGCCACCTCTTCCAACGTTTCAAGAGCACGGAACCGTTTGTACATTTCAATTTTTTGCTGTCCGTCTGGAATATAAGCATCCGGAATATAAGCATCGATATCCAGTTCCACTTCAAAAACAGGCGGTTTTTCTTCCACAGTGATTCCTTTTCTTTCTTCAATCGCTTCTTTCAACATTTGCGAATATAGATCGAATCCCACTGAATCAATGAATCCATGTTGCTGAGGGCCTAATAAATTTCCTGCTCCCCGAATCGACAAATCGCGCATTGCGATTTTAAATCCCGACCCCAATTCCGTAAACTCTTTGATCGATTGCAGACGCTTTTCTGCCGTTTCTGAAAGAACTTTATCTTTTCGATACATAAAATAAGCATAAGCGATTCGGTTGGATCGGCCCACTCGGCCTCTTAATTGGTATAGCTGCGATAACCCCATCCGGTCGGCATCATATACAATTAGTGTATTGACATTTGGGATATCGACTCCCGTCTCAATAATGGTTGTTGTCACCAACACATCGTATTCGCCTTCCAGAAAGCTTAAAATGACATCTTCCAGCTCAGACTCGGTCATTTGTCCGTGGGCATACGTAACGCGCGCATCCGGCACAAGTAAAGATATTTCCTCCGCTTTCCGCTCAATATCTTCTACTCGGTTATAAAGGAAGAAAACTTGTCCGTCCCGCGCCAATTCTCTTTCAATCGCTTCTCTGACAACCGTTCCGTTATACTCCATCACGTACGTTTGAACCGGGAACCGGTTTTCAGGAGGAGTCTCGATGATCGATAAATCTCTTACGCCTAACATCGACATATGCAGTGTTCTAGGAATAGGGGTAGCCGTTAGCGTTAATACATCTACATTCGTTTTTAATTGCTTGATCCGCTCTTTATGCGTCACTCCGAAACGTTGTTCTTCATCGACAATCAGCAAGCCTAGATCATGGTATTGAACATCCTTGGACAATAGCCGATGCGTGCCGACTACAATATCAATCGTTCCATTTTTAATTCCTTTAATGGTTTCTTGAATTTGTTTTCGTGTTCGAAATCGGCTTAACATTCCAATATTGATCGGATATCCTCGAAAGCGCTCTTTCATCGTTTCATAATGCTGCTGCGCTAATATCGTGGTGGGAACAAGCATAGCCACCTGTTTTCCGTCCATAATTGCTTTGAAAGCCGCTCTTAGAGCTACCTCCGTTTTTCCATATCCAACGTCTCCGCACAACAATCGATCCATCGGCCGTTCTCTTTCCATATCCCGTTTAATTTCTTGAATAGAGCGCAATTGATCCTCCGTCTCCTGATAAGGGAAAGCCGCTTCAAACTCCCGCTGCAAGTCGCCATCAGGAGAAAAAGCATATCCTTTTGATGCTTCTCTTTCTGCATAAAGCTTGATCAAATCGTCGGCTATATCTTGAACAGACGATTGTACTTTCTTTTTAACCCGCTTCCACTCGCTGCCTCCTAGCTTGTAAATCTTCGGTTCTTTTCCTTCGGAAGCAATATACTTTTGAACTAAGTCAATTTGATCAACCGGTACATATAATTGATCCGTTCCCTGATACTTAATATGGAGATAATCTTTATGGACTCCGTTGATCTCCAATGTTTTAATCCCCAAATATTTTCCGATCCCATGATTCACATGGACCACATAATCCCCGACGTTTAATTCCGAATAGCTTTTTATCCTCTCGGCATTCGAAAGTTTTTGCCTTCTCTTGGACTGTTTTACCTTTTTATTAAATAATTCTTCTTCTGTAATCACGGCAAGCCGCAAAGAAGGAAGTTCAAACCCCGTTTGCAAATTCCCATATAGAATTTGATGATTGCCGATAAACAGATTCTCTTCTTCCTCCAGCAATGAAGCTTCAATCTCATACTCTTCTAAATCACTTTGGAATTTTTTCATTCGTTCTTTGCTGGAACACAAAAAGACAACTGTATATTTTCCATGTTTCCATCGTTCCGTTTCCGCCTTTAAGACATTCATTTGGCCATGAAAGTTTTGCATTGGTTTGCAAGACAAATTCACAATATTTTGCGGATTGGTATGAGGAATATGCCTTAAAAACAAAGAAAAATAGAGCCGTGGCATCTTTATCGATGACAAGAGATCCGCTAGCGAATGGGACACTTGCAAGTCATGTACCATTTGACCTTCTTCAATGAGTGACGTATACCATTCTGCTTCCTCTTTTTCCAGCGAGTCATTCATTTCATTAATTCGGCTTAACTCATCAAAAAACACGATTCCTCTGTCCGAAAGATAATCTATTAAACTTGCAGGATGTTCATAAGCAATCGCTATATATTTGGCCATTTGATCTGGAAGGCTGCCTGTTTTTAATCTCTCAACATCATTTCCAATATTTTGAGTGAGAAGTTCTTTTGTTTTTTCATTCTTCACCTTTTTCAAGCTGTTTGCCAGCGCTGTTTGAAGCCTATCGCCCACTATCACCAATTGATCACGATCGAGCGGCATTTCGGAAAACGGGCCAATGCTGACTTCCTTTAAATTTTCTATGGAACGTTGGTCTTCAATGGAAAACGTGCGAATCGAATCAATTTCCGTGTCAAAAAATTCGATCCTAATGGGATCAGGGGTTGTCAACGGGTAGATATCTAATATGCCTCCCCTTAAACTAAACTCGCCTGGGGTGTTCACCATATCGGCTCGTTCATAACCCATTACGACCAATTCTTGCAAAAAGCTGTCTAAATCTACTTCATCCCCGACAGAAAGCATCTTTTGAAATCTCTTCCAAACATCTTTTGGAGGCAAGATCTTTCGCAAACCGGCTACCGGTACGATATACACACCTTTAGTGCTTGTCGTTAAATGATTCAACATTTCAATCCTTTGGGCTTTTAACTCTGGACTCGCAATAGAGATTTCCGCCGCAATCAGTTCATTGGCCGCATATAAATACACTTCGTTTTCAGGGATGCTTTGAATAAGATCGTCATACAGTTTTTGCGCTTGCAGCAAATTATGGGTCACGACCAATGTCGGACGGTTCGTCTTGTAATATACGGAAGAGATGAGCAAAGAGCGCGCAGAGCCTGATAATCCGGCAATAAGCTGCTCTGAAAGCCCTATTTCTACACCTTGAGTGATGGATTGAATTTCATCATTAGTAAGAAGTAAATTTTCTAAATTTTTTAACATTATTCTCCCCTCCTGGCGTCCAAACAAAAAAACAGAAAAATGCTTTGGACCGCATCCAAAGCTTGTTCAATCAATGTATAAGATAATCATTTTGGTGAAAATCCGGATATCGTTCAAGCGATTCCTGGCAATCTTCACAAATAGATTTTATAGAAATATCGCCATTACTTTCATATTGAACCATCTCTTTTCGTTCATGGTCCGCAAGTTTATGAAGACCTAGCTTTTCACTGCTAATAATATGTTTTTCCAAACTGCCTAGTTTAATGCCGCAATGCCGGCAATAATAATGAATAGCCATTACGTCCTCCTCCGTGTGCACATCTTATTCTTAGTATGTACACATCGAAACGAGGATATTCATTCTTCAGGAGTTAAACTGGTTCATGACTTCGGGAAATGGCTTCTCTAACCATTCAAGGCAAGCATCCGCACTCTTTTTAACGGCTTCATTCATGATCAACTGCTGCTCTTTGTCAAACTTTCCTAATACATAATCAATAACCGTATTATTTCCGTCAGGGCGTCCAATGCCAATCCGAATCCTTTTAAATTGTTCTGTACCTGTATGTTGTATGACTGATTTTATGCCATTATGCCCGCCTGCGCTCCCTTTTTGGCGCAAGCGAATTTTTCCGGGCGGAAGATCTAAATCATCATACACAACCAATAAATTCTCGATATCTATCTTATAGTAACGCATGACTTCGGCAATGCTTTCCCCTGACAAATTCATATAAGTAAGAGGTTTGAGCAGCAAAACTTGATGCCCGCCTGACCGTACAATCGTATAAATTCCTTTGTGTTTCGCAGTTGTCAATGGAGATTGCAATCGATGTGCAAGCTCATCTATCACATCAAATCCAATATTATGTCTTGTTCCTCTATACTTTTCACCGGGATTTCCAAGCCCCGCTATTAATTTTATCATCCAAAAACACCTCAAGTTTCTTCTTTACATTCTAACATATTATGCGGTATGTACAAAAAAAGCGAGGCAACCGCCCTGCTTGAAAAAAATAACATTTTTCATAAAAATCTCTTTTTCTTATCTTAAACTGAAGATTCTCTATTCAGTCAAAATAGATGTTTGAAATGGGAAGCGGATAAAAGCATAGAACCCCTTATGATTTTCATCGTAAAAAATTTTTGCCAACACAGTTATATTTCAGTAATAAACACAACTATGAAAGAAAGACACAGCCTTTCATGCTGTGCCCTTACACCTATTAACCTTCGCTTTCTTTGCTTGCCGGTGTTTCCCTTCCTTCTTCATTTTCCGGTATGCCAGGCTCTTGTTGTTCGCCGGTGCTGATTTCTTCTTCTTGACGCGGAGCCAAGATAGAGACAATCGTCTCTTCATCGCCGTGCTGAATCTCAAATGGATAATGTTCTTTTATATCTCCTACGGTAATCGTATCACCGACTTGCAATTGGGAAACGTCCACTTGAATGGCATCCGGTATATCGGTCACTTTGCCTTTTACAGTCAATTCAAATAACGGCTGCTGCAAAACACCGCCATCTTTTACACCTGGAGCTTCCCCTTTTAATTCCACCACAACTTCAGCGGAGATTTCCGTGGAAGGATCGACAGCAAAAAAGTCAGCATGAATCATTTCGCCTGTGAGCGTATCTTCTTGATAGTCGTGTAAAACAGCGCTCTGCTCACGATCATCAATATTTAAGGTGATTATTCCATTCCTTCCCACTTCTTTAATCGTTTTTAGCAAATCTGTTCTGCTTACGTAAACCGCTTGATTTTCTAATCCCTTTCCATATATAACGGCCGGTATGTTTCCTTCACGCCGAAGTTTATTTAATGTCGATTTTCTCAAGTCATTCCGTCTTTTCACTTCTAGTACTGCACTCATATTAGACATCCTCCCGTTCTAGTTTTTTAATGTAAAAACCCTTTTATATGAATTGCCTAAACAGGCAATCTTTAAACATGGTCATTACATGAAAAACATGTATGGAAAGCCGCCCATTATTGCTTCGAACACACCCTTCATTCTTTTGCTCCTTATTTTTGGAATCCATACCATCCGCAAGACCTATTTTCGATGATGGATTAATCAAACAGCATGCTGACAGATTGATCTTCATGAACACGAATAATGGCCTCACCCATTAATGGTGCAACGGAAAGTTCCACGATTTTATCGATTTTCTTTTCCTCGGGAAGAGCAATAGAGTTGGTTACAACAAGTTCCCGGATATTGGAATTTTGAATCCGATCAATCGCCGGCCCGGATAATACCGGATGTGTACAGCATGCATACACTTCTTTAGCCCCGTTTTCTACAAGGGCGTTTGCTCCTAATGTAATTGTACCAGCTGTATCAATGATGTCATCTATTAAAATAGCAATTTTCCCTTCAATATTTCCCACGATATTCATGACTTCAGCAACATTTGGTTTTGGACGACGTTTGTCAATAATGGCAATCGGTGCTTTCATGCGTTCCGCCATTTTTCGAGCGCGTGTAACACCGCCATGGTCAGGGGAAACAATCACAATATCGTCGTCGAACTGTTTCTTTTTGAAATAATCGGCTAAAATTTTAACTCCCATTAAATGATCGATAGGAATGTCAAAGAATCCTTGAATTTGCGGGGCATGCAAATCCAATGTGATGACACGGGTCGCACCGGCTTTTTCCAATAAATTTGCCACTAATTTTGCTGTAATCGGTTCACGAGCGCGCGCTTTTCGATCTTGTCGTGCATAACCGTAATAAGGAATCACAAGATTCACCGTTCTGGCAGAAGCCCGTTTTAAGGCATCGATCATAATTAACAGTTCCATCAGATTATCATTCACCGGAGAACTGGTTGACTGAATGACATAGACATCGCATCCACGAATACTTTCCTCAATATTAATTTGGATTTCTCCGTCGCTGAAACGTTTAACAGAACACTTTCCAAGCTCCACTCCGACAAAATTGGCAATTTCTTCTGCCAATGCCCTGTTGGAATTGAGGGCAAAGATTTTCAAATTTGGATCTAAATACTGGTTATACATGATGGACCTCCGAAATTATTTGTTATGGTTTAATTTTTGAACATAGCCATCCTTATTGATTTGGCGGGCGCGCGCTATCGCTAAAGCATCCCCAGGGACATCTTCCGTAATCGTGGAGCCTGCAGCTATATAGGCGCCTTTGCCGATTGTCACAGGAGCAACTAGATTTGAGTTACAGCCGACAAAAACCCCGTCTTCTATTTTCGTCTTATGTTTATTCTTACCATCATAATTTACGGTAATGGAGCCGCAGCCGATGTTCACTCCTTTGCCCACTTCTGCATCTCCTATATAACTTAAATGTGAAGCTTTGCTTCCGCGGCCAAATACCGTCTTTTTAATTTCAACAAAATTCCCGATCCTTACTTCATCTTCAATTTGGGAATCTGGGCGGATATGCGCGAACGGGCCAATCTTCACATCACTGCCAATGGCACTATCGTATGCAACCGATTGGCGAATCGATGTTCGATCCCCTACGGTGCAATCTTTTATCTCACTATTAGGCCCAATTTCACAATCTTCTCCAATTACAGTGTGACCTGTGATCATCGTGCCTGGGTAAATGATCGTATCTTGTCCGATCACTACGTCCGTTCCGATATAGGTGTGGTCGGGATCAACGATAGTGACACCATTTTTCATATGACGAAGGTTGATTCTTCTTCTCATAATTTTCTCTGCTTGGCTTAAAGCAGCTCGATCATTGACTCCGAGCGTTTCTTCAAAATCATCGATTTGATAAGCGGCAACGGTTTTTCCTTCCGATTTCATAATTTCAATGACATCCGGCAAATAATATTCTCCTTGAGCGTTATCGTTGCTTACTTTCTTTAATGCTTCAAAAAGAGCTTTATTGTCAAAACAGTAAGTGCCAGTATTAATTTCTTGTACTTTTCTCTCTTCTTCCGTTGCGTCTTTATGTTCAACAATCCGCTCAACAAAGCCTTCCTGATTGCGGATTATCCTGCCGTATCCATCCGGCTGATCCATATGAACCGTTAAGATCGTAGCGCTTGATTGATGCTGTTGATGGTGTTCGATAAGCGCTTTCATTGTATCAGCCTGAATAAGCGGCGTATCACCGCAAATCACTAATGTGATTCCTTCTTTATCACCTAAAAGCCCTTCCGCTTGCATAACGGCATGAGCTGTACCTAATTGTTCTTCCTGTACTGCAAACTCCGTTTTTCCATCCAACTGCGCTTTTACTGCTTCCGCGCCGTGGCCTACAATAGTAACAATCTTATCTGTATTCAAAGTCGAAACTTGATCGATTACATGCTCTACCATTGGTTTGCCGCATACAGGATGCAATACTTTATAAAGCTTAGACTTCATTCTTGTGCCTTGGCCGGCAGCCAAAACAATGGCATATATATTTGTCATACAGGGTCCCCCAATAACCTTTTTATCCATATTGAATGATATCCTAAATACACAATCTTTTCAAGGTTGCTTGGGAAACTCATGCTTTCAGCGTGGGAAAGAAAAGGATGGTAAATGATGGGGGGTAGAAGCGCAAAAAAAGAGCCTTACTTATGAAGTAGGCTCATGCTGTTTCATATGTGATTAGGAAGCTCCGGCTTCTTCTAATTCTATTTCTTCTAATTCTCCCAACCGATGATATTCGCTCAATACTGCGTCTTGAATTTTACCGCGAGTATTGGAGTTAATTGGATGAGCAATATCACGGAACTCACCATCCGGTGTCCGTTTGCTCGGCATGGCGACAAATAAGCCATTATTGCCATCAATTACTCGAATATCATGAATAACAAATTCGTTGTCCAGAGTGATGGAAGCGATTGCTCTCATACGACCGTCTGTGTTGACACGGCGGAGTCTAACATCTGTTACTTCCACTCTGTTCACCACCCTTCCTTTGTGAAAATCTAATAAATATATTCAACAGTATTTCTAATTTTCCTTCTTTTAATAGGAAAATTTTTTAAAAATTTTTAGTAGTCACTCCTTTTCTCTTAACGTCTCCAAAATAATTTTGTAAAACAGCCGGTAAAAAAAATGAGGATGATGGATGAACCCATCTCTATTTCCAACCATCAAAGAAGCTGAATCATTATGTGTAAGGAGTCCAATCGAGTAGGAGGGAGCGATTAACTCCCGTCCTCTCACACCACCGTACGTACGGTTCCGTATACGGCGGTTCAATTAAGATAATTGACGCAAGTCTTTATAACTTCCGTGAATAGCTGTTCTCTTTATGCCAGTGGTCACTCCACCCTCCAAGAGGTCTCCCACGGGATTCACCGCTTCCTCCCTCAAGTGAGGTACTACGTTTTCTGTGTTCATCATGACTCACTGAATACCAAGGGCTATTCTCTCTTAATTGTTCGGTCCTTCTTAGTTGTTCTAGACCAACTAATACTATGACCTCTGCTGACTTCTGACGGTTCAGCTACTTATCACTAAGTAGGTTATGAAGAGTACTTCACATATCCGCCAGACCTCCCCGGGTAAGTACATGCACTTTCACACCATCTATCCGCCTCATTTACTCGATATGACCTTCGACAGAAAGAGCTTTGTTTTGTTATGCAAACTCACTCAATCATACCTAGCCTTATATGAGGTTCGTGTTCCTCGGACCGGTGTTTTGCCTCCAGCTTCCTTCAGATTCCGCGTCACCACGGACACCCTTGCTCTTGGCTAACCTCTACTTCTGTCTTCGGGGTTCGGGACTTACACCCTATAGTTCATGTACATGCCGCGCGCACATGAAAAAAAACTGCCGACGATGTCGACAGTTTTTTATCCATCATGATTTCACGAGTGCAACCACTTCTATTTCAATTTTTGCGTCTTTTGGCAGCCGAGCCACTTCCACACAAGATCGAGCCGGTTTATGGTCCCCGAAAAACTCCGCATAAATGTCGTTTACAACGGAAAAATCATTCATATCCTTTAAAAATACCGTTGCTTTTACAACGGTTTCCAGCGACGCTCCCGCCTCTTGCAATACAGCTTGCAGATTGCGGAACACTTGCCTTGTCTGTTCTTCAATGCTTCCTTCCACCAATACTCCCTCAGGCGTCAACGGAATCTGACCTGAGCTGAAAAAGAGGTTATTGACAATGATTCCTTGGGAATAAGGGCCGATAGCAGCAGGGGCATTCTTCGTAGCAACTTGTTTCATCCTTCTTTTCTCTCCTTAAATAAAATGAATATTTTTAGTAAAATAATTCCCTTCATCTACCTTTATTTCCTTCTTTTTTACATCAACATCCCGCAATTTTACAAGTGAAATATAATCTTCCACCAATCGTTCCTCTGCATGCTCGGACTCAACCAAAACGGCGATGCCTGCCACTTCGGCATTAAATTCAGCCAGCATGCTTTTCATTCCGTTGATCGTTCCGCCGGCCTTCATAAAGTCATCCACGATCAACACTCTTGATCCCTCTTTTAAACTTCGTTTTGACAACACCATGGTTTGTATCCGTTTTGTCGAACCGGAAACATAGTTGATGCTTACAGTGGGTCCCTCTGTTACTTTACTGTCGCTTCTGACAATGACCACTGGCACATTTAAATGGGCAGCTGTAGCGTAAGCGATTGGGATACCCTTGGTGGCCACCGTCATAATCACATCTATTTCGATTTCAGAAAACGCGGATCCTAATAGTTTCCCAATTTTGTGTATGATTTGCGGGTTTCCAATGAGATCTGTCATAAATAAATATCCACCGGGAAGAAGCCTCTCAGGTTTTTCTAATTGCTGACATAATTCTTTAATAAATGCCCTTGCATCCTCTTCTTTTACTTTTGAAAAAAACTTGACCCCACCTGCAGCGCCGGGAATGGTCTGTAAAGTGCCCATCCCTCTTTGCTCCAGCGTTTCTTTCAAAATTCCCAAATCCTCACTAATGGAGGATTTGGCGGAACCGTACCTTTCCGAAAAAAAAGTTAAAGATACTAGCTCGCGGGGATGTTCTAATAAATAATAAGTCATATCAATGAGCCGTTCACTTCTCCGAAATTTCATATAATCACCGCGCCTCCTTAAAACCGAATATTTTCTTTTAAATATACATTAATATACGGTTTTACACAATGGTCGGCGGTCCGCCCAGCATTCTAACCGCAAAAACTTGGCCGCAGAATCCTCTCAACCCATTGTAAATCCGATTCATTCGTGAATCATGCTGTACAAGAGCGAAAACAGTAGGCCCGCTTCCGCTCATTAATACTGCATCCGCTCCCGATCGAATCATTTGTTCTTTGATTTGCGCCACTTCCTTATGCATTTTTAAAGTGACACTTTCCAATACATTTCCTACATTTTGGCACATTTTTTCATAATTTTGCTCGACAATCGCTTCAATCATTGCTTTCGTATTCGGATGTCGAACCTCTTCCAATTTCAAATTTCGATAAACTTCCGCGGTAGAGACCCCTATTTGGGGTTTGGCCAAAACCACCCAGCAATTCGGCGGTGTTGGAAGCGGGGTAATTTTTTCCCCTCTACCGGTTGCAAGCGCCGTTCCTCCAAAAACACAAAATGAAACATCAGATCCAATTTGAGAACCTAGGTCGGCCAGTTCCTCTAGAGAGAGACCTAATTGCCACATTTGATTAAGACCTTTAAGCACAGCCGCGGCATCGCTGCTCCCTCCTGCAAGTCCGGCCGCTACCGGAATCGCTTTATCAATGGAAATGGAGACGCCTTTTTTGATGTGATACGTTTCTTTTAACAACTTAGCCGCTTGAAACGCCAAGTTGCGATGATCGTCGGGAACAAAACGGTTATGAGAGTCAATTCTAATTTCATCTTGTCGTAATTCTTTTAACTCTATTCGATCTGCCAGATCAATGGTCGTCATTACCATTTCCACTTCATGATAGCCGTCAGGTCTCTTATGAAGGACATCTAAAGATAAATTGATTTTCGCCGGTGCTTTTACATGCAATTTCATTTATTCACCTACTCTATTGAACCGAAGAATGATGGTTTGATATTGGAAACCGCCCTGAGCAGTTTGAAATCGGAAGGTATTTAGAGACAGAAAAGAACACCCATGTGCCTTTCCTTCATCCCAATCGATCGTTCGATGTATTTGTCAATCAATCATTTACTAAAGAAAAAATAAAACGTTGTTATGCAAATGTATGTATTCTTTCACATTATAGCCATTCAAGTATGTTATTTTACCATTTTCAAAAAACAATGAAAAGACCGGGTTCATGAACTCTATCACTTAGCTGATATCATTGTGAAGCTTTTTAATAAACAGTAGACAAAACGAACGGATAAAATCCTCGTAAACATGCATCATGAATAATTTAAAAACACGGACAGTTCCTATTCAATGCAAAAGAGTCGTTTTACTTCACACAAAACAAAGGTTTAGATGAAGAAAAGTCGATCTCATTTCATTAATTTTTACTTTCCCTGTATCGGAAAATCCGTCTATCATGGTTGTCGCTTCATCGAAATTTTTCTGTGATCTTTGCGTGTTCTTTATTTTGAAGTGATAAAGAGGACACAGTCGAGGAATAAAGAGGATCTCTTCTCTGCATCGAGTAGGAGGGAGCGATTAACTCCCGTCCTCTCACACCACCGTACGTACGGTTCCGTATACGGCGGTTCAATTAAGATAATTGACGCAAGTCTTTATAACTTCCGTGAATAGCTGTTCTCTTTATGCCAGTGGTCACTCCACCCTCCAAGAGGTCTCCCACGGGATTCACCGCTTCCTCCCTCAAGTGAGGTACTACGTTTTCTGTGTTCATCATGACTCACTGAATACCAAGGGCTATTCTCTCTTAATTGTTCGGTCCTTCTTAGTTGTTCTAGACCAACTAATACTATGACCTCTGCTGACTTCTGACGGTTCAGCTACTTATCACTAAGTAGGTTATGAAGAGTACTTCACATATCCGCCAGACCTCCCCGGGTAAGTACATGCACTTTCACACCATCTATCCGCCTCATTTACTCGATATGACCTTCGACAGAAAGAGCTTTGTTTTGTTATGCAAACTCACTCAATCATACCTAGCCTTATATGAGGTTCGTGTTCCTCGGACCGGTGTTTTGCCTCCAGCTTCCTTCAGATTCCGCGTCACCACGGACACCCTTGCTCTTGGCTAACCTCTACTTCTGTCTTCGGGGTTCGGGACTTACACCCTATAGTTCATGTACATGCCGGGCGCACATAAAAAAGGCCGGGAATTTGATTTCCCGGCCTTTGTGCGGCTTTTATTCAGATTGTTGCTTATTAATGAGCTGATGTTCGGCCATTTCGATAGCTCGTTTAACCATGTTTCCTGCGTCTCTTGCCGTTATGCCGCCCCAACCATCTCGTTGGACGACATCATAAAACCCAAGTTCTTTGGCAAGTTCTTCTTTGAAACGATCGGACATAACTCCTCGTCTTTTGCCCATATAAGCATCCCCCTTTTATCTTGCTTTAACGAACCCCTACTCTATACAGAGAAAAGAGCTCGAAAAAAGCAAGATCGGTTCACTCATCGGTCATAAAGAATCGATGAAAGTTGTAGCTATGCCGCATATTTATTTTGTTTCGAAGTACTTTATTTATAACAGGGGGCTGCCGCCAATATTGGAAAACAAAAAGCAGCAAACATGATGTCTACTGCTGCCCTAATGCCATATTCCCTGTTGAATCTTCGTAAAATTTTAACTCCACTGTTTCTGTCAACACATCCGCATAGCTGTACGACACTCTTTCAAAAGAGTTTTCGTCTTGATCCAATTCAACGACGAACACAGCTGGATACGTTTCAGCTAATATACCGGATCGCTCGATGGTCTTTCTTCGACCACCATTTGCTCTTAGCAAAAGTCTTTTTCCAAGATTGGAATCAAGTGCTTTTTTAATGTCGGCTAATGTTTTCGGCATTTGCTTCCACCTCACTGTCCTTTATTATAGCACAGCTTGTACATGTGGTCAAATAAATTAATAATTTTATCAACGAAAACCCTTACTGTCAACATTTTTATTTTTTCAAAATATTTCTTTTTTCTACAGTTCTAATATGCCACTTCACTGATGTTTTATGTAAACACCGCTTTAATTTTTTCATCCAATCGAGTAGGAGGGAGCGATTAACTCCCGTCCTCTCACACCACCGTACGTACGGTTCCGTATACGGCGGTTCAATTAAGATAATTGACGCAAGTCTTTATAACTTCCGTGAATAGCTGTTCTCTTTATGCCAGTGGTCACTCCACCCTCCAAGAGGTCTCCCACGGGATTCACCGCTTCCTCCCTCAAGTGAGGTACTACGTTTTCTGTGTTCATCATGACTCACTGAATACCAAGGGCTATTCTCTCTTAATTGTTCGGTCCTTCTTAGTTGTTCTAGACCAACTAATACTATGACCTCTGCTGACTTCTGACGGTTCAGCTACTTATCACTAAGTAGGTTATGAAGAGTACTTCACATATCCGCCAGACCTCCCCGGGTAAGTACATGCACTTTCACACCATCTATCCGCCTCATTTACTCGATATGACCTTCGACAGAAAGAGCTTTGTTTTGTTATGCAAACTCACTCAATCATACCTAGCCTTATATGAGGTTCGTGTTCCTCGGACCGGTGTTTTGCCTCCAGCTTCCTTCAGATTCCGCGTCACCACGGACACCCTTGCTCTTGGCTAACCTCTACTTCTGTCTTCGGGGTTCGGGACTTACACCCTATAGTTCATGTACATGCCGGGCGCACATAAAAAGCTGTAATGAAACTCCTTCATTACAGCTTAATCATCTAAATTCCAATGGTACGGCATTCCGGTCCTTAAAACTCCCCTCGTTTCTACACCGCCTAACCCTTTATTGCCAGTTAATGTATTCTTAAGGACATCTAACACATTAACCGATTGATGAAAAGGGGTGTAACTGATTTTAGCTACAATATAGACAGGATCCAAGGCATGAATGTTGACTCGAAACGGCGAACTGGCAAAATTGGCGCCGGCCCTAATTAATGATTCAAAATGGGATTGACAAGCACCCGCAAAAATAATTAACTGATCAAGACTCGGTATTTTTTTTCGAGCTTCCTTTACGGTTTGAACAAAATATTTGGAATTTCGATAAGCATTTAAATCCGATTTTTTCCCTTTTGACTTTGAATAGGAATCATGTCCCGTAATGACAAGAATCTCCGGCCGATGCCGTTCCAAAAGCTCCAACACTTTTACCGGCATATCTTTCTCACTGCAATGTACGCCTTTGACGGGAACTCCAAATTGACCATAGACAGCCAGACATTTTTTTAAAAAAGCCGGATCTCCGTCTAAATGCAACACTTTTCCAGGTAGCTGAAATATATTGGATCCTTCCTCGTTGTAGCCCCCTGTAACTTCATATTCTTGCCTTTCCTTCAGCAAATGGAGGTCTCGTTGAAAAAGCTCAAATGATTGTTTTTCCAGCGTTCTGATCTGGCGAGCCGCTTCCAGCTGTTCTTTTTGTTCGATGACGATCAAATCCTCAATCGGGGCGTCTGCCATTAATCGAAAATCCTCACCGTATAAAATCGCCATCTCTTTTCCGTTTATATTTGTGAAATCGATAACCCGAAACAACAAATCGCATTTGTAAGACTGCCGGCCGACCATATCATTGATTTTGATCCCCATAACCGTCATCTCCACAGGCAAAAATAAATATTTCCTTGCCAGCATATGCAATCGCGGAAGGAAGCGTGTATGAGGGGGACCGCCACAAAATTTGCCTCTTTTACAAGAGTTGGAAATCCAAATGATGAGTTCTCCTTGTTAAGAAAATAACGGATAAAGCAAATTGCTTAAACGAGCAAATTCTTGTATGGATAAAGATTCACCCCGGCGGGAAGGATCAATCTCCGCTTCAGCAAGAATGTTGAGAATTTGTTCTTTTTTTTCTTTGCCATTGGGCATTTGCGAAGTTAAGTTATTGATTAACGTTTTTCTTCTTTGCGCAAAAGCCGCTTTGACGAGAGAAAAGAAGAAAGATTCATTATCCACTTCCACGAGGGGCTTTGTTCGTCTTTTTAAATGAATGACAGCAGAGTCGACATTAGGCTGAGGGATAAAAACGGTTTTAGGTACGACAAACGCTGTCTTTGCTTCCGTATAATATTGTACGGCGATGGATAAAGAGCCGTACTCTTTCGTACCTGGTTGTGCCGAAAGCCGATCAGCGACTTCCTTTTGCATCATAACCACCAGCCCTCTAATCGGCAAACATTCTTCCAATAATTTCATAATAATTGGAGTGGTGACATAATAAGGGAGGTTAGCCACCACCATAATATCGGAATATCCGGAAAGCTCTTCTTTAATGACCTCTTTTACATTCGCTTTCAAAACGTCTTGGTGAATAATTTCTACGTTCTTATAGGGGGAAAGCGTGTCCTTCAAAATAGGCAATAGCCGCTTGTCAATTTCAAATGCCACCACTTTTCCCGCTTTTCGCGCCAAATGCTCGGTTAAAGCGCCAATACCCGGGCCGATTTCAATGGCAGCTGTTTCCTTCGTCAGACCGGCGGCTTCAGTGATCCGATTTAACACATTAGGATCGACGAGAAAGTTTTGCCCTAAACTCTTTTTGAACGCAAAGCCATATTTTTTTAAAATTTCTCTCGTTCTGGACGGTGTCGCAATATCTTTCATCGTTTTTCCTCCTGCAGCACTTCCTCCATGGCTTTCAAAAACTGTTCTCTTGTAATTTGAAACATCTTTAGCCTGTTATAAAGCTGTTTTCCGTTTGTGTAGCCTATTTTTAACTTAATCCCTAATTTTTCTCTTCTTTCTCTGGCATTTCCTCCACCGATTAATCCGGCAGTGATCAAATCTTCTTTCCTTATTTGCTCTTCTGCTTCTTTTTCCATCCATTGCGCTTCTTTTAGCGCTTCCCTGATACTTTCAGGACTGGCATGTTCGACTCCGATTCCTTTTCCATTCTTCGGCTTCGCTTCGTCCTTTGGCAAAAAAGCATGCTTGCAATTGGGAACCGCTTGAGAAATAATGTGCCTGATCCGCTCGCCGGGATAATCCGGGTCTGTAAAAACAATGACTCCTCTTTTTTCTTGTGCCAGTTTAATCTTTTCGATCGTCTCTTTCGAAACAGCAGATCCGTTTGTCTCAATTGTATCGGCGTCAACGGCACGCCGGATCGCCGTTGTATCATCTTTCCCCTCTACAACGATCACTTCTTTTATTTTCATGCATTTCCTCCATAAAAATGATTCTTATCCGCCCAATCCAAATGAGGCGGGCAAACCAATTTTTCAAAGCTGCGGAAATGAAAAATATTCTTAAAAAATCATCTCCGTCAGCCGCTTAAGTATTTTTATCATCCGATGAATACTTGTCTATTATATTTTATATAAATAGAAAAAGCGAGGTTCCCCTCGCTTCATCAAGAATCAATCGATAATCTGAATCTTGACTTGTTTCCGGCCCCATTGTGCTGCTGCGGATTGGGAAGGCATAAGAATGTCAATCCGGTTGCCTTTGATGGCTCCACCCGTATCCGCCGCAACGGCATAGCCGTATCCTTCCACATATACCCTAGATCCAAGGGGAATAAGCCCCGGATCGACAGCAATGATTCTCATATTAGGGCTGGAATGTATATTTATGCCTGTCGCTGTAATTCCTGAACAGCCGCTGCAATTGGAGGTATAGGCAGTGGCCGTTACCAAAAGCTCTCTTCCTCTAGTGCCAGCAGCCGACGCCGTTTCAGCTGCAAATTGACCATCTCTCTTTTTCGTGCCTTCCGCAATAATTTTATTTCGACCTTCCACTATCGTCCTTTGCTCTAAAAGTTTTTTAGAGATGAGCCGACCATTTTCATAGACAGACTCATATGTGTTTATCACTGTACCGTTTCGCCCTTCCTGAAGAACCTTTCTCTCTCCTTCCATAAGACTTGGGTCTTTTTGGATGGTGATAGCAAATGCTTTAGACTTTTCCACTACATCGGTGGTTTTTTTAACTCGAACGATTTTCACGGAGCTGTTTGAATGCAAGTAGTCGTCGAATCCAGGCTTTACCTTGTCCCATTTGCCAAAAGTGATCCCCTGTTGTTTTAAAAAATCACCGACAGTAGTCGAAGCAGTCCATACTGTTTTTTTCCTGTTTCCGTCCACTAACGTCACCGGAAACGCCTTATTGATTTTGACATTCATATGATTTTGAAGGGCTTGATTGAACGAAGGAGCCACTTTGTCGAATTGAGAAATGGACAAATGTTCTTCCTTCAGAAAGTCCTTCACCGTATCGGCAGTTGTCCAAACCGTCTTTTTCTTGCCTTCGATCGTAAGATGGATCTGCTTGGATGGCTTCCATTCAATATTCATTCCGTCTTTTATTTTGGTCTGTTTTGAAGGAACTAAATAATCTTTTGGTTTGACAGGCAGCTTGAGTTCTTTCACCACCTCTGCCACGGTGTCGGCCCTTGTTTCAATCGTTTTCTCCCGGTTGTTGATTTTGACCTCAACCGTTTTCTCTGTGCTTTCATAATAAGAATAAGCACTTGTAGATGATAGAAGAACAACTCCAGCTGCCAATAAAAAACTTTTTCTCGACTTAAACCTTGAACGATCCTGTTTAAATTCGTTTACTGTCATTCAAAATAGGCCCCCTTTGTCATCCTTTCCTCAAACAGAGAATCTATCGCTCTGTCCTCTCTCTTTTTCCAACTATTATGCATAGCTGGATAAAAAAATGATAGAAAGACTTATCGACAGGCTTAGTGTATGAATGAAAGGAGGCTTGTAGAACTTTCAAGAAAATCGAAAGTTGACAACAAATTGTAAAGCAATGCGACAAAATTTGCCGTCAGACAATGCCGAATAATTTTTGGGCATTTCCCGTCGTTTTCCGGGCTACCTCTTCATAAGGAATGCCCTTTAATTCGGCAATTTGCTCGGCAACGAGTTTTACGAGTGCAGGTTCATTTCGTTTGCCGCGGTAAGGATGCGGAGCTAAATACGGACAATCTGTTTCGATTAATAGTTTTTCTAAAGGAATTTCAGCAGCAACTTCCTTTGGCTTTTTCGCATTTTTAAATGTTACCGTACCGCCCAAAGAAATATAAAAATTCATATTGATACATTCTCGTGCTGTTTCAACGCTGCCGCTGAAGCAGTGCATAATTCCTCCTACTTCATGCGCTCCTTCTTCTTTCAAAATTTCTATAGTGTCTTGTGTCGCTTCTCGAGTATGGATAATAATCGGCAATTTTACTTTTTTGGCTAGTCGAATTTGTTTGCGAAACACTTCTTTTTGAACCTCTTTTGGGGACTTATCCCAATGATAATCCAACCCTATTTCTCCTATTGCTACTACTTTTGGATGAGAGGTCAATTTTTCAATCCACTCCAAATCAGCCTCTGTCATATCGATAGCATCCACCGGGTGCCACCCTATACTGGCGTATAGAAAATCGTATTGATCTACTAGTTTCATCGCTTTTTCAATCGTAGGCCGGTCAAAACCTACCACCACCATCTTTTCGACACCGGCTTCTTTTGCTCTGTCTATCACCTCGTCCAAATCATCGGAAAATTGTTCATCGTTCAAATGAACATGAGTATCAAACAACATCTTTTGCTCTCTCCTTTACTCTACGTTGTTTCCTTTCAAAAAAGACATGTCAAATAGATTACAATTTTCCCTTTACGCCAAAAATCCAGAACACGCCCATCATCATAGGTAGTTTTCCTCAAAATACAGAGGAAGATGTGTCTTCTGGTCCTTTGTCCATCCTTTCCTTTTCTTCCATCCATATGACAAAATGATGACAATAGCGGTTCATTTGTCATCATAATATCATGTATATTTTTCGATTCCTATTTTTTAAAGCATATACCTTTCAATCAAATTCCTTGATCAGCGGTTTAGCGGAAAAAGAAAAATAGCCAAAACGGAAGACTATACATACTGGACAGTTTTACTAATGAATGGATTTAACGTCTAAGAAAAAAGAAACATAGAAGTTTCCGTCGAATCTTGTTTCACGTGAAACATTCTATGTTTCTTAGTCTTATTATTTAACCTTTGCACCGTTTGGAAGATTTTCATCGACGCTCGCCAATGATAATACGCCGTCTTTTTCTCCGGCTAAAATCATTCCTTCTGATAATTCTCCTCTTAATTTAACTGGTTTTAAATTGACTACGCAAATCACTTTTTTACCGATCAACTCTTCCGGCTTATAATATGGAGCGATTCCTGAGATCACTTGGCGCTTATGGTCTCCTAAATCAAGGCGCAGTTTTAACAGCTTATCCGCTTTTTTAACCGGTTCAGCCTCAATGACTTGAGCGACTCTTAAATCAATTTTCATAAAATCATCAATTGAAATTTCTGCAGAAGAGTCATTTGTTTTTTCTTTTTTCACTTCAGCGGGTTGCGAACCGCCTTGCATTTTCGATTTAATAAATTTCACTTCTTCGTCAATATCCAGCCGCGGAAAAATCGGCTCTCCTTTTTCCACTACTTTTGTGCCATCTGGAATGACGCCGAATGTTTCTAAGCTTTCCCAAGATGTAAACTGTTCCGTAGAAAGGTTCAGCTGCTCAAAGATTTTTTTCGGAGCCGTTGTTAAAAATGGCTTAAGCAGAACAGCTACACGACGTAAAGATTCTGCCAAGTGAACCATGACACTGGCCAGCTCTTCGCGTTTATCTTCCTCTTTTGCCAAAATCCAAGGCTGAGTTTCATCAATAAACTTATTCGTTCGACTAATCAGCTGCCATACGACCGTCAATGCAACGGAAAATTCCATGTTTTCCATCGCTTCTTCGTATTTTTCTACCGTTTCCTTATTGGCTTCCAGCAACTGACGTTCATACTCGCTTTCGGATCCTTTATAAGCCGGAATCCGCCCATCAAAATATTTATTGATCATAGCAACTGTCCGATTGAGCAGGTTTCCGAGGTCATTTGCCAAATCATAGTTGATCCGTTCTATAAACCCTTCTGGTGTAAAGACGCCGTCTGATCCAAAAGGAACTTCGCGCAGCAAATAGTAGCGCAGCGCATCAAGTCCGTAACGGTCGATCAATGTTACCGGATCGACAACATTCCCTTTTGATTTAGACATTTTTCCATCTTTCATCAGCAGCCAGCCATGGGCAAATACTTTCTTCGGCAGCGGCAAATCCAGCGCCATTAGTATGATCGGCCAGTAAATAGTATGGAAGCGGACAATTTCTTTTCCGACTAGATGGACATCAGCAGGCCAATATTTTTTGAATTTTGATTCATTTTCGCTTCCGTATCCAATGGCGGTAATATAATTGGTCAAAGCATCAATCCAAACATAAATGACATGCTTTGGATCTCCCGGCACTTTAATCCCCCAATCAAAGGTAGTGCGGGAAACTGCTAGATCTTCCAATCCCGGCTTAATAAAGTTATTAATCATTTCATTTTTTCGGGATTCAGGCTGGATAAAATCAGGATTTTCTTCATAAAACTGCAACAAACGGTCGACATATTTGCTCATTTTGAAGAAATAGGATTCTTCTTTCACTTTTTCAACCGGCCGGCCGCAATCAGGGCATTTACCGTCTACAAGCTGTCTTTCAGTAAAGAAAGATTCACACGGTGTACAATACCAGCCTTCATATTGATCAAGATAAATATCGCCTTGATCTAATAATTTTTTAAATATCTTTTCAACCACTTTTTTATGGCGGTCTTGTGTCGTGCGAATAAAGTCATCATATGAAATGTCGAGTTTTCTCCATAATTCTTGGATGCCGGCAACGATTTCATCGACATATTGTTGAGGGGTAACCCCTTTTTCTTCCGCTTTTCTTTGAATTTTTTGCCCGTGTTCATCCGTCCCCGTTAAAAACATCACGTCATAGCCGCGCATCCTTTTGTAACGTGCCATCGCATCACCGGCTACCGTTGTATAAGCATGCCCAATATGTAAATTTCCGCTTGGGTAATAAATTGGCGTTGTCAAATAAAAAGTTTTTTTCATTCATATAACCCCCTTTAACAACATAAAATGTGCACCTTGCCATGAGAGAAGAGGTTGCCTCCTACCGATTGCATTCGAGATCGATAGGGCATCCTGCATAAAAAGCGGGGTCGTCCATCTCTCCCATCAAAATGCTTCATAATCAATCGTCACGATTTTTGCTTGCCGTACGCTGATCTCACAGAAGCTGAAAAAAACCGAAGCGGAAATTCCTAACACGGTAATAGCATCCGATCAGTCCATTCCATTTGCATGAAAAGACCATTTATGCTACATCATTTCCTCTTATAACATCAAAATATACATAATCTGATAAGCTTCTGCAAATAATCGAATCCTCTTTTTATTTTCTCGCATTCTTTCCTTAATGTAAATACAAAGGGACAAAAGTTTTCCATGATTTCGTCCCGAGATTTTAAAAATTCTTACTTAAAAACAGCATTTATCAAATCCCCTTTATTTACAAATGATAGTAGTTACTAGAAGTCTGACATTTATTAGAAAAATTTCATTTTTCTTGTTGACTACTTTTGGCAGCATTGGTATTATTAAAACATAAACAAAATTTGTCGAAATTTGACGAATCAGAGAGAAATATAGAGAACAAAAAATGAAATGAGAGGAGAATTGACAAATGAAATCAACTGGCATTGTTCGTAAAGTTGATGAACTAGGCCGCGTGGTTATTCCTATAGAGCTTCGTCGTACATTAGGCATTGCTGAAAAAGACGCTTTGGAAATTTATGTAGATGATGATAAGATTATTCTAAAAAAATATAAACCGAGCATGACCTGCCAAATCACTGGAGAAGTTTCTGATGACAACGTAAAATTGGCAGGCGGAAAATTAATTTTAAGCCGTGAAGGCGCCGAATTGTTGTTAAAAGAAATCGAAGAAGCTTTTCACCTGTCCGCAGCGAATAAATAATTTTTATTAGAAAATGCAAAGAGGCCGTATCGACACTGGATTATGCCGATACAGCCTCTTTTATTTTGCCTGATTCGCTTCCTATTTTTATGTATTATGATACATTTGGTATACTTCCCGCTTTGGCATATTTCTGTCTTTTGCCGTTTGTTTCACCGCTTCTTTTGCATCCATTTTCTTTGCGTCAATGTAAAAATTGACATGATCCACAATCGACAGCGACTCCCACCATTTTTCCCCTGTTTCAGCCTCTTGTTCTTTTGCCCCTTCTAAAATTAGACAAAATTCTCCCATGACTTTTTCGTTTTCTACCCAATTCAACGCTGCTTTTATGTCTCCGCGCAAAAATTCTTCAAATTTTTTGGTCAACTCTCTGCATAATGTAATGGGACGGTTGCCAAGAATATCAAGCATGTATTCCAACGTTTCTTTAAGACGATGTGGAGATTCATACAAAATAATCGTATCCGTGATATTTTTTAACCTGTTCAGCTCTTCTTTTTTTTCTTTTTTTTGCCGGCTCAGAAACCCAAAAAAATAAAACGGCTGTGTTGGAAGCCCTGAAGCAATTAATGCAGTAAGAGCAGCATTGGCGCCGGGCAGCGGCACAACAGGAATCTTTTCAGCAACGGCTGCTCTTACCAGTTCATACCCCGGATCGGATATCGTTGGCATACCGGCATCGCTCACTAATGCAACTTGCTCTCCTTGTTTTAACCGTTCTATGATTTGGCGTCCGCTCGCTTCTTTATTATGTTCGTGGTAGCTCATGAGAGGAGTGTGGATGTCATAATAATGACAAAGTTTTCTTGTATTCCTTGTATCTTCGGCAGCAATGACGCTGCTTTCTTTTAAAATGCGAAGCGCCCGAAACGTAATGTCTTCCAAATTGCCGATTGGCGTCGGCACTAAATAAAGAATTCCCCGATTCTCTTGTTCGACATAACTGCGTTGTTTACTGATCATCTCGATCACCTGCCAGCCCCAAAAACTTTTCCTTTTGTTTTCTCGTCAACTTCTTAAAACGATATTCCGCCCTCAACGCTTCTCCTTTTGTCTCAAAAGCTTCCGTATAAATAAGCTTAACCAGACCTTTGCTTCTCGTATATTTTGCCCCTTTTCCGTCGTTGTGCTGGCGAACTCTTCTTTGAACGTCCGTCGTATACCCGCCGTAAAACGAACCATCGCCGCATTTTAAAACGTAAAAATAATGTTCATTTGCTTTCTCCATATAAAATCTTCCTAACTTCTTCCGTATATTCATTATTTTCGTGATAAACCGTCAAAGGCGGCAAAATTTTCATTCCCGGTTTTCCGTCCTTAATCGCCTCAAGCAAAATGGTATTCGCATCTTTTCCCGGTTTAGGATAGACAAATTGCAATCGTTTCGGCTCCAATCGATACTTGCGCATAGCTGTCACCAAATCGAGCAGCCTTTCAGGCCGATGGACAAAAGCTGCTTTTCCGCCTTGTTTCAAAAGCTCGCTGCTCGCCTTCACACAGTCATCAAGCGTGCACATAATTTCATGGCGGGCAATGGCGAAATGTTCATTGAGGTTCGTTTCCCCAGAAGGAGGAGTTGAAAAATAAGGAGGATTGCAAGTGACAACATCATGTTTTTCATATCCAAGCACTCGAGGAGCATCTTTTAAATCGCCGTGCACCATTTGAATTTGATGTTCCAGGTGGTTGTATTCAATGCTTCGCACCGCCATGTCGTATAACTTTTCTTGAATTTCGACACCAACGATCGTTCCTTTCGTCCGCTTGCTTAACAACAGAGGAACAACTCCATTCCCCGAACATAAATCAACCAAACTTCCTTTTTGAATGGGAACGTATACGAAGCGGGCAAGCAACACAGCATCAAGGGAAAAGGCAAACACATTTGGACTCTGGATGATCCGCATATCCTCAGCAAGCAAAAAGTCCAAGCGTTCGTCCTCTTTTAACATCAATGAAAAACCTCCGCTTCCAAGTAGTATCTCAAATAAACTCATATTCCAAACCAGAAGGCCACACGATCATCTCCACAAAAAAAGAAAACAGCACCAATCGAATGCCGTTCTAATGTCTTATTTTATCGGGGGATGAAATCCAAATGGAAAGATCACTGACCGTTAAATTTTTGAGAGCATCGCTTATTTCAATTGTTAAAACTTATTAAATCAATGCTGCCATGCAAAGCTTAAATCGACATTCATCTTTGGAAAAATTCCTCAGAGGAAATTCGCTTCTTTATATATTGGCAGTCTGTCCCCATTATACTGGTTATAAAAGACAACGTACAACGAAAGCTTTGATTTATTTTTTATTCAAAAAGGATAAACAAAATAAACAATCTTCATTTTGACGAGGGCTTCCAAAGTGGACGTTGCAAATATGAAAACCTTCGTGATAAAGTCGGGCAAGGTTATCGTATCCTTCCCCGATATCCATTGTTTTGGGAGAAAAACGGCTGTTTTTTTCAGACGATGCGGTTTGTTCACCAGAGTTCTCCATTTGCTCCAGTCTCCGGCGCAAATGTTCATTTTCCAGTTTAAGGGAATTGTTTTCCTCCAATAACTCTGCCAGTTTTTGTTTCAATTCCCCCAGTTGTTGATACAAATTTCCGATTTGAATTTCCATATGGCTGACTGAATCAAAGAACTCTTTTTTATCCACTGGTTCCACCTCAATTACTCTGTGGCTTGCGATGAAAAGGCACCTTCATTAAAAATTTCTTCCAAAGTAAACTCCAACACCCGATCGTGTTCAGCCAGCTCTACTTGAAGCACCCGTTCCAAAATGTTTAGTCCCACTACTTTGCCGACTCCACGTGGCGTCTTAATGACTTCCCCCAAGTCAGGGAGTTCTTCTTTCGCCGTTTCGTACTCATCATTTTCATATTTTAGGCAGCACATCAACCGTCCGCACAAACCGGAAATTTTTGTTGGATTTAAAGAAAGATTTTGATCTTTTGCCATTTTAATGGACACCGGTTCAAAATCTCCTAAAAATGTGGAACAGCAAAGCATTCTTCCACACGGCCCGATCCCGCCCAACATCTTGGCCTCGTCCCGAACTCCAATTTGCCGAAGCTCGATTCTCGTCCGGAACACTGCCGCTAAATCTTTTACAAGTTCACGAAAGTCCACTCTGCCGTCAGCCGTAAAATAAAAAATCACTTTATTGCGGTCAAACGTATATTCTACATCGACCAGCTTCATTTCCAGCTGATGATCCATAATTTTTTCATTACAAATATGGTACGCTTCCTGGGCAGCTTTTTTATTTTCTTCCACAATATGATGATCTTTTTCATCCGCCGGCCGAATGACTTTTTTCAACGGCAGAACAACGTCATTTTCATCCACCGTTTTGCGGCCTACTACCACATGGCCATATTCGATCCCTCTAACCGTCTCTACAATAACCGGGTCTCCTTTTTCAATCGAAAAATCGCCCGGATCAAAATAATATATTTTGCCCGCTTTTTTAAATCGGACACCTACTACATCATACAAAGGTGAACCCTCCCTGTAATTTTAGCACAAGCTGTTCCATTAACAGCTGAGAATTCATATTGGCTTGCAGCTTGCGCTTCGCCTCAAAAATGGCTTCCATACATTCCGTAAGACGCTTGATCGATAGTTGAAGGGACCTGCTTTCAAAATGTGCACGTTGATCAGGATAGGCTAAATGGTCACTTTTGCCTATTTGGATGGATAATAAATCTCTATATATAAGGAGCAATAAATCCAAGGCTCTTTCTATCTGCTGCTTATCTTTAAAATGTTGATGAAACTCTTCTTGAAGTTTGATCATGGCTTCTAGAGGTTGTTTATTAAGCGCTTCATATAATTTTAACACTATTTTACGCGCTTGCGCAAACCACTCATCTGCGCTCAACTCCAGCGCATCTTGAAGGTTATTCGTAAGACGAGCGGCTAAAGCAGCCATATTGGCACCTACCTGCTCTTCCCTCAGACGAGTTTCAAGATAATCAATCGGCAATGGTTTAAACGTAATCGTTTGACAGCGGGATATAATGGTTGGAAGTACTCGATGATACTGTTCAGTCAACAAAATGGCAGTTGTTCCTGGATGAGGTTCTTCCAAAAATTTCAATAAACTGTTCGCGGCACTTGTCGTCATTCGATCTGCATGTTCGATTATATAAATCTTGCGTTTTGATTCTACCGCCGTTTTGGCAAATTCCCTTTGCAGTGCTTCAATTTGTTGTTTCTTAATCGATAAACTGTCCGTTTCTGTTTCAATCAAATGAAGATCAGGATGGTTGCCATTTTCAATTCTGCGGCAATTGCTGCATTGTCCGCAAGGCGTATAATCAGGAAGAGGCTGTTCACATAATAGGCTTTTGGCCAAAAATAGGGCAGCTTGTTTTTTGCCGGTCCCTTTTTCTCCTTCAAAAAGGTAAGCGTGGGCTATGCGTTCTTTTTTCAAACTATTGTGCAGCATATTGGCTGCCTGTGGCTGTATGTTTTTCCACTCATCCCAATTTTTCAACAACACTAATCCCTTCCTACGCATATAAATTGATAAGCAAGCCTTTAATTTCCCCTATTTTGCCCAAAATATCAATCGTCAACTTTTCTTTATTCACTAGATCCTCGGCCAATTCCACTAATTTTTCATCTATCGTCTTGACTACTTTCAGCTGCCTGCCTTCGCCGTATAAGTTCCAGGAATGGGAACTGCTCAACTCCATTCCATAATCGACTGTTTCCTTTATAAATTTTTTAATTAACGTTTTATATTTTACTAAATCTTGAAGATTTCTGGATTTAGCCAACCGTTCTCCAGCTTCATCAATATTGGCCATTAGCTGTTTGAGCTGCTCATCTTTTAATTTTTGATCATATTGTTGTACCAGATTTAAAAACTGGCCATGAACAGCTGGTGTTCTCTTTATGTCTCCTCGAAAATTTTCCGCTCCGATCCGAAGATCTTGATTTATTTTCATCCTGTACAACCTCCGTTCAAATTGATGAAACTCATCTGCCGAAAAGGATATAACAAGAAAGCGTCATTCATGAATGGCTTTTCCGATTTTCATCAGCTAAAGCAAGTTTCATCAAGAGGCCTCTTTAAAAAGCATTTTCTTTTATTATACCAAGATTGATCATGCTTGTAGAATAAACGAACAGAGAGAAAAGATACAAACGCGGAGAATGGGGGTGCGCTTGCTGGAAAAAGCAGAAAATCTTTGAAAACCAAACCGTATTGGAACGACTGAAAGGGACCAACATACGGTGTTAGGCCGCCTTTCCGTTCCATTGAACTTTTGAGTATAAAGAATCAGCAAGAAACGCTGGTAATTTTGAGAAATGTGGGGAGGAGATTCTCAACGATTGAGGAGAAACTTCAGAACCGTTTTCCAGCTGTCTTGAAACACTGATTCAATTGGCTGTTCAGCATTAATTTTGACCATTCTTTCCGGAAACTGATCAAGCAACTGCCAATATCCTTTTCTCACTCTCTGATGGAAATCGAGCGTTTCAAGATCAAGCCGATTCACTTCTCTCCCTTTGTTCTGTTGAATTCGACGCAAACCAATTTCAGGAGAAATGTCGAAGTATAGCGTTAAATGGGGCATGGCATCATCTACGGCAAATTCATTGATTTTATATACTTCCTCTACGCCAAGCCCTCTGGCATACCCTTGATAGGCAAGAGAACTGTCAATAAATCGATCGCATACTACAATGGTTCCTGCTTCCAGCGCTGGAATCACCTTCTCTACCAAGTGCTGACGTCTGGCCGCTGCATAAAGAAGCGCTTCTGTACGGCCATCCATTGCAGTATTTTGGCTATTTAAAAGAATTTGTCGAATTTGTTCAGAAATGGAAATGCCTCCTGGCTCTCTTGTGTACATAGCCTGGTAGCCTTCTCGTTTTAAATTTTCTACGATCCTTTGGGCGATCGTCGTTTTTCCGGCGCCTTCAGGACCTTCTACCGTAATAAAAATACCATTATTTATCATCTTTCGAACCTCCGGATTCTTATACCTCCAAACACGTACTTAAGTATACCTGATCGAACCGGAAAACAGGAAGGTATCGTACCGCGTTTATTTTTCCAGTTGATCCAACCAAAACGATCTCAATAGTGAGATGAATCACGCTTTTCAAAGGGCTTCATGATGTTAATTTATAAAAAACAAAAGCTTCTCTACAGGAACTCTAATTTGTAGACGAAGCTTTTTCAACATAAATATCGTCCTTTCTATTCTACTGGTTTTCATATGTTAGGAAAATAGCAAAAGATAAGGAAAACCGAAAAGAAATTTAGCTTTCACTAAGAAAAGGATTTGCCGCCATGTTTTCTCACTAATATACAGCGATGAATCCCTCATTCAGCTGATGATCTCCTTGTATATGAGCACCTCTTGCTACTAATTCTTCAATAAAATCGATTTTTTCCTTCGTCACTCTTTCTCCCATCATTAAGAGCGGTATCCCCGGTGGATAAGGAATGATCATGGCGGCGGATATGCTTCCTTCCGCTTCGGAAAGCTTTACCCACCTCTTATCATTTTCCTTCCAATTTTCGAAAGAAACGGGAACAGATGATACTTTAGAATGGGAAAGTGCCGGCAACTCCACAGGTCGTACATTTCGTTCTGTTATTGTCACTCTGGCGATTGCTTCTTTTGCTTGCTGATAAAAAATACGATTTCCTTCCTTTAGTAATGGCAGCGTAAAAAGAATTTGATAAGGATCGGCCAGTTCAGGAAAAACTCCTGCCGTTTCAATATCCTTTTTCAGCTGAAAACCATCGCTGTTTGGACTCCGCACTATTAGCTTCAATGGATCATACGGGAACTCAGACACCGCTACTTGCAAGTCCTTTTCTTTTTGAAGCCATTCCACAAAACGCTCTCTTTCCTCCAACGTAAAAGCCACATCTTCTTCCTTTATCAATGCTAAATACTGTCTGGCAGCATCTAAGGAAGCCATAATCGGATAAGAGGGACTGCTCGATTGAAAAAGCGATAAGTAGAATTCCACTTTTTCTAACGAAGGTCTCTCCGTGCCGACATGAAAAAAAGAACCCATTGTCATCGCCGGAAGCATTTTATGCGCCGATTGAACGACCATATCTGCTCCCATGCTCAAAGCCGATGGAGGAAATGGATCCCCGAGAACGAGATGAGGCCCGTGAGCTTCATCGACCAATACGATACAATCCTTTTGATGGGCATAATCGATCAGTTCCTTGATCGGGTAAGATACGCCGTAATAGCTGGGATAGATTAGAATCAGTCCTTTGGCATTTGGAAACCGCTCCAATGCAAGCTTCAATGTATCCAAAGAAACACCTGCAGGGCTTTTTGTTTTTTCATCATATTCCGGCTCCAGGAAAACAGGGCGAATGTTGGCCAGCATCAATCCGTGGATGATGGATTTATGGCAGTTTCTTTGCACCAATACAATATCCTCTTTCTGAAAAGAACTGGCAATCATGGCAAGGTTGCCGGCGGTGCTTCCGTTTACTAAAAAATAGCTTTTCTTAGAACCGTATAGTTTGGTTAAAAGAGTCTGAGCCTCCAGGATCGCTCCTTCGGGAGAATGAAAATCGTCAAGGCCGGTAATTTCGGTAGCATCATAAGATAAAATCGTCCGAAAATCGTCTGGAATCTCTCCTATTACTGTTCCAAATTTATGACCGGGTACATGAAAAGAAACAGGCCGTTTTTGTTGATGTTTGATTAACGCATCCATAATAGGCATTTTTTCTTGTTCCATCTTGTCTTTTTGTCCTTTCTTGTTTTCTACTCACCATTATACAAAAAGACCCCGTGCAAAAAATCAACCACGGGACTCCGAAATATTTGAAATAATCCATCTTAAAATAGCAAATTGGTATATCGACCGTTCCACTCTATTGGACTAGCCGGCGATAGAAAGAACACTTGCTGCTGAAAAATTGATTCCAATCCTCATACTATAAACAGAATGTTATTTTCAATGAAAATAGCAACATAACGGTACTTATGAATAGACATTGGATGATTTTATTTTTTTTAATTTTTGTACATAGTAGGAGTAATCCGAATGTGTCGTTTCAATAGAAGTCATCTTTTTTTCGCAATCCGTACAAATAAAAGACTCCAATATATGAATGCCTTCCGTTTTTTGATTTTCGCAAATGATACAAATCTCCCCGCTGTCTCTCTGATTCTTCATTTCATCCACCTCCCCTTCTCTATCATTCTGCCCTTTTTCTCCCTTTTTATACGAAAATAGAATATACTTCCGTTGTGGATCACTTTCGCATTATGCAATCGTTCTGATAAAGCATATCTAGCGATGGTCTTTTTTATAGTGAAAGGAACTGGGCGACCAAGGGTCATCATTTTTTCAAACCTTAGCGTTTTAATCCAAAGAATCGCGCCGCTTCCATTTGCTTTTTTGGGACGGAATTTAAACCTTCTAGGACTATTTGCTGTCATTGTTGATTCAAACACGGTTAAAGCCTCTACTTTAAGAGAACAGCTTTTATTTCTAACAACACCTTTATAGAAAAGCGTTCAAGAAAAAAGAGACTTTGATCTTCTAAGAAAGATTGTTTTGACGAAAGATCACTAATTAGACGAAGTAGATTTTTTCAGAAATGATGTCCCTTTCATTCATTAAAATAAGAAAAGAATCTTAACAGCCATCCGTTAAAGCACACCATAACAAGCCAAAACTGTATATCGCTTCTTTCAAATCGAGTAGGAGGGGGTGATTAACCCCCGTCCTCTCACACCACCGTACGTACGGTTCCGTATACGGCGGTTCAATCAAGATAAATGACGCAAGAATTCATAACGTTTCTGTAGACTTTTAAGCCCTTGGTTACTCCAATAGGAGTTTCCAAGGGTTCTGTGTAATATGGGACTTTTTGAGATTCGCCAATAACCTTTGCGACTGTTCCCCCATTCATAAGCTTTCCATTCAGGAACTCCTAGTTTTATGAGGTTGCGTATCCTGGTCTTTGAGGTCTTCCAGTTTTTCCATAAACACATCCGGAGTCTTCGTCGAATCCAGCCATCCAAATCTTCAAAGATACTCTTTGTGTCTGCTAATGCAAAATATCCACACCATCCAAGTAGATATTGGTTAAGTTTCTTAATCCGATATTCCATTGGGTATGGTATTTTTCTTGACGTGATTTCTCGCACCTTTTTCTTCATTCGTTTTAGACTTTGCTTGGCAATCCGAACTTTTGGCTCTTTTGAAGGTGTAAAACTAAATCCTAGAAACTTTCGTTTCCATGGTCGGTCAACCGCAGATTTCTTCTCGTTGACTTTTAGACGAAGTTTTCCCTCAATAAATCGTTTGACACTAGCCATGGTTCTTTCACCAGCCCGTTTTGACTTCACGTAAATATTACAGTCATCGGCATAACGAACAAATTTATGCCCTCTTTTCTCTAATTCTTTGTCTAGTTCATCTAGTACAATATTCGAAAGTAAAGGGCTTAGGGGGCCACCTTGCGGCGTCCCTTCTTCTGTCCTAGATATCACACCATTAATCATGACACCAGCTTGTAGATATTTGCGGATTAGCTTCAATAGTGGCTTTTCTTTAATAGTCTTGGCTAATGTACTCATCAGCCTGTCATGATTCACTCGATCGAAGAACTTTTCTAAATCCATGTCTACTACCCATCTATAACCATCTCTGATATAGCCTTTTGCTTTCCTAACTGCGTCATGAGCACTTCGATTTGAACGAAACCCATAACTATGTTCGGAGAACATAGGGTCATATATCCTCGATAATACTTGGGCAATTGCTTGTTGAATCAAACGGTCTGTTACGGTTGGAATACCTAGTAACCGAACACCGCCATCAGGTTTCGGGATTTCGACTCTTCGAACAGGCATTGGTTCATAGGTACCCTTGAGAATAGCTTCTTTAATGGATATCCAGTTTTCGACTATGTGCTGACGTAGGTTTTGTACGGGCATCATATCTACTCCATGGCTACCTTTGTTCTTTTCTACTCTTTGTAAAGCTAAAAGCATATTCTCCCGTGACAGGATTTGATTCAAAAGCATTGTTATTCTTCCTTCCGTGAATAGCTTATCTTCTTATGCCAGTGGTCACTCCACCCTCCAAGAGGTCCCCCACGGGATTCACCGTTTCCTTCCTCAAGTGAGGTACTACGTTTTCTGTGTTCAACATGACACACTGAATGCAAAGGGCTATTCTCTCTTAATTGTTCAGTCCTTCCGAATTGTTCTAGACCAATTCGTACTATGACCTCTGCTGACTTCTGATGGCTCAGCTACTTATCACTAAGTAGGTTATGAAGGCTACTTCACGTATCCATCAGACCTCCCCGGGTAAGAGTGTAATCTTTCCTTCCATCCATCTGCTTCATTTACTCTGTATCACCTTCGGCAGAAAGGGCTTTGTTTTGTTGTGCAAACTCACCCAGTGATACCTAGCCTCCTATGAAGTTCGTGTTCCTCAGATCGGAAGTTTGCCGCCCGCTTCCTTCAGATTCCGCGTCACCACGGACACCCTTGCGTTAAGCTAACTGCTACTTCTGCCTTCGCAGCTCGGGACTTTCACCCTATAGATTACACCCATGCCGGGCGCACACAGAAAAGGACTTGTTCAACAGGGATCTGTTCAACAAGTCCTTCTCTATTGCCTGGCAGCGTCCTACTCTCGCAAGGGGAATCCCCTCACTACCATCGGCGCTGAAGAGCTTAACTTCCGTGTTCGGGATGGGAACGGGTGTGACCTCTTCGCCATCGCCACCAGACGGTATGAAGTTGTCGGAACGATTGTTCCTTCAAAACTAGATAGAAGAAGCAGTTTCACCGATTTCGCGCTTTCTTTTGGTTAAGTCCTCGATCGATTAGTATCCGTCAGCTCCACGTGTCACCACGCTTCCACCTCGGACCTATCTACCTGATCATCTTTCAGGGATCTTACTTTCCGAAGAAATGGGAAATCTCAT
Organism: Bacillus sp. FSL W8-0223; assembly: GCF_038006805.1. Lineage (NCBI taxonomy): Bacteria > Bacillati > Bacillota > Bacilli > Caryophanales > Bacillaceae > Bacillus > Bacillus sp. FSL W8-0223. The sequence continues at coordinate 37,729 of NZ_JBBOVX010000001.1, read as the reverse complement.
CTTGAGGGGGGCTTCATGCTTAGATGCTTTCAGCACTTATCCCTTCCGCACATAGCTACCCAGCGATGCCTCTGGCGAGACAACTGGTACACCAGCGGTGCGTCCATCCCGGTCCTCTCGTACTAAGGACAGCTCCTCTCAAATTTCCTGCGCCCGCGACGGATAGGGACCGAACTGTCTCACGACGTTCTGAACCCAGCTCGCGTACCGCTTTAATGGGCGAACAGCCCAACCCTTGGGACCGACTACAGCCCCAGGATGCGATGAGCCGACATCGAGGTGCCAAACCTCCCCGTCGATGTGGACTCTTGGGGGAGATAAGCCTGTTATCCCCGGGGTAGCTTTTATCCGTTGAGCGATGGCCCTTCCATACGGAACCACCGGATCACTAAGCCCGACTTTCGTCCCTGCTCGACTTGTAGGTCTCGCAGTCAAGCTCCCTTCTGCCTTTGCACTCTGCGAATGATTTCCAACCATTCTGAGGGAACCTTTGGGCGCCTCCGTTACCTTTTAGGAGGCGACCGCCCCAGTCAAACTGCCCACCTGACACTGTCTCCCACCCCGATCAGGGGTGCGGGTTAGAATTTCAGTACAGCCAGGGTAGTATCCCACCGGCGCCTCCACCGAAGCTGGCGCTCCGGTTTCCAAGGCTCCTACCTATCCTGTACAAGCTGTACCAAAATTCAATATCAGGCTGCAGTAAAGCTCCACGGGGTCTTTCCGTCCTGTCGCGGGTAACCTGCATCTTCACAGGTACTATAATTTCACCGAGTCTCTCGTTGAGACAGTGCCCAGATCGTTACGCCTTTCGTGCGGGTCAGAACTTACCTGACAAGGAATTTCGCTACCTTAGGACCGTTATAGTTACGGCCGCCGTTTACTGGGGCTTCGGTTCGCACCTTCAAGCAAAGCTTTAAGCGCTCCCCTTAACCTTCCAGCACCGGGCAGGCGTCAGCCCCTATACTTCGCCTTACGGCTTCGCAGAGACCTGTGTTTTTGCTAAACAGTCGCCTGGGCCTATTCACTGCGGCTTCTCGGGGCTATGCACCCCAAAAAGCACCCCTTCTCCCGAAGTTACGGGGTCATTTTGCCGAGTTCCTTAACGAGAGTTCTCTCGCACACCTTAGGATTCTCTCCTCGCCTACCTGTGTCGGTTTGCGGTACGGGCACCTTTTTCCTCGCTAGAGGCTTTTCTTGGCAGTGTGGAATCAGGAACTTCGGTACTATATTTCCCTCGCCGTCACAGCTTGAGGTTAGTGGCAACGGGATTTGCCTCGCTGCCCCTCTCACTGCTTGGACGCACATCCAACAGTGCGCTTACCCTATCCTCCTGCGTCCCCCCATCGCTCAAACGGAAAAGAGGTGGTACAGGAATATCAACCTGTTGTCCATCGCCTACGCCTGTCGGCCTCGGCTTAGGTCCCGACTAACCCTGAGAGGACGAGCCTTCCTCAGGAAACCTTAGGCATTCGGTGGAAGGGATTCTCACCCTTCTTTCGCTACTCATACCGGCATTCTCACTTCTAAGCGCTCCACCAGTCCTTCCGGTCTGGCTTCTCTGCCCTTAGAACGCTCTCCTACCGCGGACACCCGAAGGTGTCCACCCGCAGCTTCGGTGATACGTTTAGCCCCGGTACATTTTCGGCGCAGAATCACTCGACCAGTGAGCTATTACGCACTCTTTAAATGGTGGCTGCTTCTAAGCCAACATCCTGGTTGTCTAAGCAATTCCACATCCTTTTCCACTTAACGTATACTTTGGGACCTTAGCTGGCGGTCTGGGCTGTTTCCCTTTTGACCACGGATCTTATCACTCGCAGTCTGACTCCCAAGGATAAGTCACTGGCATTCGGAGTTTGTCTGAATTCGGTAACCCGATGAGGGCCCCTAGTCCAAACAGTGCTCTACCTCCAAGACTCTTCCCTTGAGGCTAGCCCTAAAGCTATTTCGGAGAGAACCAGCTATCTCCAAGTTCGATTGGAATTTCACCCCTACCCACACCTCATCCCCGCACTTTTCAACGTGCGTGGGTTCGGGCCTCCAGTAAGTGTTACCTCACCTTCACCCTGGACATGGGTAGATCACCTGGTTTCGGGTCTGCGACCCCATACTCATGCGCCCTGTTCAGACTCGCTTTCGCTACGGCTCCGTCTTTCCGACTTAACCTCGCATGAGATCGCAACTCGCCGGTTCATTCTACAAAAGGCACGCCATCACCCGTAAACGGGCTCTGACTACTTGTAGGCACACGGTTTCAGGTTCTCTTTCACTCCCCTCCCGGGGTGCTTTTCACCTTTCCCTCACGGTACTGGTTCACTATCGGTCACTAGGGAGTATTTAGCCTTGGGAGATGGTCCTCCCAGCTTCCGACGGGATTCCTCGTGTCCCGCCGTACTCAGGATCCACCAGGGAGGGAACGAAGTTTCGACTACAGGGTTGTTACCTTCTCTGACGGGCCTTTCCAGACCTCTTCGTCTACCTCGTTCCTTTGTAACTCCACGATTGGTGTCCTACAACCCCAGAAGGCAAGCCTTCTGGTTTGGGCTGTTCCCGTTTCGCTCGCCGCTACTCAGGGAATCGCTGTTGCTTTCTCTTCCTCCGGGTACTTAGATGTTTCAGTTCCCCGGGTTGCCTTCCTTACCCTATGGATTCAGGCAAGGATGCTGCCCCATTACGGGCAGCGGGTTTCCCCATTCGGAAATCTCCGGATCAACGCTTACGTACAGCTCCCCGGAGCTTTTCGGAGTTAGTCCCGTCCTTCATCGGCTCCTAGTGCCAAGGCATCCACCGTGCGCCCTTTCTAACTTAACCATGTTGGTTCTATCCTAGATGGCGATACTCGGTTTATGCTGCTTCTTTCTTCTATCTAGTTTTCAAGGAACAATCAGATTTGGTGGAGCCTAGCGGGATCGAACCGCTGACCTCCTGCGTGCAAAGCAGGCGCTCTCCCAGCTGAGCTAAGGCCCCTTCATTTCTATTGGGTTTTCACATGGTGGGCCTGAATGGACTTGAACCATCGACCTCACGCTTATCAGGCGTGCGCTCTAACCAGCTGAGCTACAGGCCCCCACCAGGAAGGATTGATCCTTCAAAACTGAACAAAACGAAAGCGTACAATTGATATCTGTCCAGCTCCGGCTCCTAGGTGCTCGAGGTCACAATCCATCTTGCTGCGGTGGTTGAAATACTACCTCCTCGCAAGCTGTCTTGTGCTTGTCGCACCTGAACAGTCGCCTCTGCTTTTCTTCTTCCTTAGAAAGGAGGTGATCCAGCCGCACCTTCCGATACGGCTACCTTGTTACGACTTCACCCCAATCATCTGCCCCACCTTCGGCGGCTGGCTCCCGTAAGGGTTACCTCACCGACTTCGGGTGTTGCAAACTCTCGTGGTGTGACGGGCGGTGTGTACAAGGCCCGGGAACGTATTCACCGCGGCATGCTGATCCGCGATTACTAGCGATTCCGGCTTCATGCAGGCGAGTTGCAGCCTGCAATCCGAACTGAGAATGGTTTTTTGGGATTAGCTCCACCTCGCGGTTTCGCGACCCTTTGTACCATCCATTGTAGCACGTGTGTAGCCCAGGTCATAAGGGGCATGATGATTTGACGTCATCCCCACCTTCCTCCGGTTTGTCACCGGCAGTCACCTTAGAGTGCCCAACTGAATGCTGGCAACTAAGGTCAAGGGTTGCGCTCGTTGCGGGACTTAACCCAACATCTCACGACACGAGCTGACGACAACCATGCACCACCTGTCACTCCGTCCCCCGAAGGGGAACCCTCTATCTCTAGAGGTAGCGAAGGATGTCAAGACCTGGTAAGGTTCTTCGCGTTGCTTCGAATTAAACCACATGCTCCACCGCTTGTGCGGGCCCCCGTCAATTCCTTTGAGTTTCAGCCTTGCGGCCGTACTCCCCAGGCGGAGTGCTTAATGCGTTAGCTGCAGCACTAAAGGGTGGAAGCCCTCTAACACTTAGCACTCATCGTTTACGGCGTGGACTACCAGGGTATCTAATCCTGTTCGCTCCCCACGCTTTCGCGCCTCAGCGTCAGTTACAGACCAGAGAGCCGCCTTCGCCACTGGTGTTCCTCCACATCTCTACGCATTTCACCGCTACACGTGGAATTCCGCTCTCCTCTTCTGCACTCAAGTCTCCCAGTTTCCAATGACCCTCCACGGTTGAGCCGTGGGCTTTCACATCAGACTTAAGAGACCGCCTGCGCGCGCTTTACGCCCAATAATTCCGGACAACGCTTGCCACCTACGTATTACCGCGGCTGCTGGCACGTAGTTAGCCGTGGCTTTCTGGTCAGGTACCGTCAAGGTACCGCCCTGTTCGAACGGTACTTGTTCTTCCCTGACAACAGAGCTTTACGATCCGAAGACCTTCTTCGCTCACGCGGCGTTGCTCCGTCAGACTTTCGTCCATTGCGGAAGATTCCCTACTGCTGCCTCCCGTAGGAGTCTGGGCCGTGTCTCAGTCCCAGTGTGGCCGATCACCCTCTCAGGTCGGCTACGCATCGTCGCCTTGGTGAGCCGTTACCTCACCAACTAGCTAATGCGCCGCGGGCCCATCTGCAAGCGGCAGCTTGCGCCGCCTTTCAACCTTCCTTCATGCGAAGGAAGATATTATCCGGTATTAGCCCCGGTTTCCCGGAGTTATCCCCGTCTTGCAGGCAGGTTGCCCACGTGTTACTCACCCGTCCGCCGCTAACTTTCAAAAAGCAAGCTTCTTGAAAGTCCGCTCGACTTGCATGTATTAGGCACGCCGCCAGCGTTCGTCCTGAGCCAGGATCAAACTCTCCAAAAAGAAATTTGACTTGGCTTGTTTCTATTGAAACATTGGTTTACGCTTCGTTTTGTTCAGTTTTCAAAGATCAATTTCCTGTCAACTTTTAAAGAATATCACAAATCTAAATTTATGTCTACTGTTTTTTCTTTTTTTCAAGAACTAACAGCGACGAGATATATATTATCACCATTAAATATAGCTGTCAATACTAATACTACATTTTTTTAAAGTGTAAAGAAAATTATTCGGTCCAATATGGTAATATCATCATCTTACTTAAGTTACAGCTCTTAATAACGAAAACAAAGAGAATGAAATCTAGTTTCACAAGTCCATTCGATCATATCCAAAAGATTTTTCAAAAGCATGCCTTCACTTTGAACAAGAAGCCGTGTAACAAAAAGATAATCGTAAAAAACAATTGGGATAAGCAAAATGAAAAAGCAAATCAGCGCCACCCGCATAGCAGGTGGTTTATTGTTTCGCACGCTATCGCGAGCTCAACTTACTAAAGTCATAACAAAACAGAGTCGCCCTTGTTGGACGTCTCTGTCTGGTTCAACATACCTTTCAAAAACATTTAAAGAAATTCCAAATAAATGATGATTTCCATTACGAAAAGAAAATATCTCAAATTCCAACATACCCGCCCTGCAAACAGCTCAGCTGAAAAGCAGGTATCGATTCAATCATCGTACAAACATTACGAAAGAATCCATAACTGAATGGCGGCAAGGGCGCAAACTCCAGGAATTCCCAAAAGACCGGCTATAAAAGAAGTTGCTAGGTTAATAGGGACATGCAAACTATACTGGTTGCCGAACAAATTCAGAAGAAATAAGAATAGAGCACCGATGGCCCCCTTTATAACAATGTTGCCTAAAAATTTTAACGGTTTGACATTTGCTTTAAAAGCAATCCACAACAAAAGCAAGATCGCCAATATCCCCAATGAATAAGCAAATTCCAAAAAAGCCCCTCCAATCTCATAAGTTTGTCCACTTAGGAGATCTTATGAACCAGGCTATCTTTTTATGATAATTTTTCTTTTTTTAGCTTCTCGATAGAGAAAAAAATATTTGGCTTCAGCGATTTTCTTTCGCGTGATCAAATCGAGGCTTTGCTCCATGCTTAGTTTTAAAAAATTGCTTTGCTGCAGCCATTCTTGCCGCGCCGCTTCCATCTGTTCAATAAGTTTGTTGTCAAATTCCGCTTTTAATTTATGTTTCTTCCGAATCAGCACTTACCTTCACCGCCTATATCTCTCTTCTTCCTTCCAGTGCTTTCGACAACGTTACTTCATCCGCATACTCCAAGTCTCCTCCAACCGGAAGTCCGTGAGCAATTCTCGTTACTTTGATACCGGTCGGTTTTAGAAGACGAGAAATATACATTGCCGTTGCTTCTCCTTCGATATTGGGGTTGGTGGCAAGAATCACTTCTTGAACCGTTTCATCTTGCAGCCTTTTTAGCAAACTAGGAATATTGATATCTTCCGGTCCGATGCCATCCATAGGAGAAATAGCCCCGTGAAGTACATGATACAATCCGTTATATTCTTTCATTTTCTCCATGGCAATCACGTCTTTTGGATCTTGGACAACGCTGATTACACTTCGGTCTCTTCTTTCATCCTGACAAATATAACACGGATCCTGATCCGTGATGTGCCCACAGATGGAACAATATCCAAGATTTCGTTTAGCGTCGACAAGCGCTTTGGCAAAATCCAATACTTCATTTTCCTTCATGTCGAGAACAAAAAATGCCAGTCGGGCGGCAGTTTTCGGCCCGATTCCTGGCAGTTTCATAAAACTATCGATGAGTTTTGTAATCGGTTCTGGATAATGCATAATTTCCTCCTAGAACAACCCTGGGATGTTTAACCCTTTTGTAAATTGCCCCATTGTTTCATTCGTCAATTCATCTACTTTCTTGAGTGCGTCATTTGTAGCAGCAAGCACTAAATCTTGCAGCATTTCAACATCTTCCGGATCCACTACTTCTTCTTTTATGATTACGTCCAGCACTTCTTTATGGCCAGAAACAACCACTTTTACCATGCCGCCGCCTGCCGTACCTTCTACTCTTTTTTCACCGAGTTCTTCTTGTGCTTGCTGCATCTTCTTTTGCATTTTTTGCATTTGCTTCATCATATTCTGCATATTGCCCATTCCACGCATCATTTTTATCATCCTCCATTTTTATCTGCTCCATGACCTGCTTTAGAAAGGTAATTATTCAATGAGCAGGAGCATTCCTATCACTAAAAATAAGCTGACCAAAATACATATTTCTTAAAAAGACTAAGCCAGGATGTGATATACCATGAATATTAATCTTTAATCTCTAGCAAGTCTTCTCCCACAAGCTTCACTGCTTCGGCAATTAGAGGATCTTCCTCATTACGGCTGCCGTCATCGGCGATGTTCTCCTTTTGTTGTCTGATAAAATTTTCGCGAATGATATGCCATTTTTCTTCCGGAATACCCACCGGCACATAGCGAACTCCCGTCAATTCCCCAAACACCGAAGAAATCGCTTCTACAAATTTTGCATTTTCCATCGCCATTTTACAATGAATGTCATATTTAAATTTTAATACAAACGAATCCGGCGAAGCAGCTACTGGTTCCGCATCGTTCAGTAATGCCGCCTGTGACCGCATTTGGCGTTGATTGAGAATTTCGAGCATTTCTCCCCACCGGCTTTTCAATAATTGCAAATCCTGTTTGGTCGCCTCTTTTAAAATATGCTCGATCTTCTTCACTGGCACTTTATAGTCATGGTGCGACCGTATTGGATTCTTTGGCGGTGTTTTCACAGGGGAAGTTTCTTCCGGGGAAAGTCCTCTGCTTCTCAATTCATGCAACTCTTGCTCTAGTGTTTCGATCCTGCTAAGCAGTTTCGACAAGTCCGGCTGAACTTGCGATGTGACTGGTTTCGTTTCCGCTTGAGACATTTTCACGAAAGCTACTTCCAAATATATTCTAGCATGATTCGTGAATTTCATTTCTTGTTGAGTTTGATTTAAAATCTCTATGCAATCATAGATGAAATCAGTCGGAAACTCTCGAGCCAAAGAAATAAATTCTTCATCAGCAGGGTGCTCTAAAGTATCTTCGAGCTGAGGGGCTGTTTTATATAAAAGGAGATCTCGAAAATAATGAATGAAATCTTCCGTAAATCTTGAAGGGTCTTTCCCTTTCATGAATAGACTTTCCAACCCTTCCATTGCTGCTGCAATATCTTTTTCCAAAATAGCCCGCCCAAGATGATTCAATGTGCTATGTCCAACGGATCCGGTGACTACAAGGGCATCCTCTTCCGTCAACTTTTCATTGCTGAAGGAAATCGCCTGATCCAATAAACTTAAAGCATCCCTCATTCCGCCTTCCGCTGCCCGAGCTATGATCCGCAGAGCATTTTCTTCGTACGAAACGCCAGACTCATCTGCGATCAGCTTCATTCTTTCCACAATCGCTTGGGTTGTAATACGCTTAAAATCAAATCTCTGACATCTTGAAATAATGGTCAGCGGAATTTTATGAGGCTCCGTTGTAGCTAAAATAAAAATAACATGTTTCGGCGGTTCTTCCAACGTTTTCAGCAAAGCATTGAAAGCGCCAATCGACAACATGTGAACTTCATCAATAATGTATACTTTAAAAGGAACCGCACTCGGCGCATATTTGACTTTATCTCGAATATCCCTAATATCATCCACTCCCGTATTGGAAGCGGCGTCAATTTCTATTACGTCCGGTATCGATCCATCCGTAATTCCTTTGCATGCGCTGCATTGATTACAAGGCTCCATAGTTGGTGCATGCTCACAATTGACGGCTTTTGCCAAAATTTTAGCCGCGCTCGTTTTTCCCGTTCCTCGCGGGCCCGTGAACAAATAAGCATGAGAAATTTTTTGTTGAAGGAGGGCATTTTGCAATGTCTTCGTCACATGTTCTTGGCCTACGACATCAGCAAAAGTTTGCGGACGCCAGACACGGTATAAAGCTTGATAACTCATGATTCCCCCTCCGTAAAGTTATGATTCCATTATCTGATCAGGCAGAAGAATCTCTCTTATCGATTGAAATGAAATTTCCAGCAAAAGAGTTCTATCATCTCCACTGATGATTAATGAACCTATCAGACATTTAGAGACAGTCAGCACCGCCAAACGATCATTTTTGCTTCGAATCCTTAATGCAGGAGTCTTACTGGCCCCAAATGAAAAAAACATAAATTTTCTGCCTGAGTATGTCTGATTGAGCCAACGAATCGCCACTACAATATACGATTTCCAAATAATAAAAGCTTCACTTTATTATAACCTATAGAAAAAACTTTTTACACCAATACAAAGAGACGATTAGGTAATCAAAAGCGAAAAAGCCCACCCCATGAAAGGATGGACTTTTTTTATTATGTATGAAACTGCCGTGCACCTTCCTTTGACCGACTCCCACAAGCGTTACTTAAGCAGTTAGCTCGGTTCAGGCACCCCTGCGGCACATGAGATGGTCCACTTAATGCTGCTTCCTTCCGGACCTGACATGGTTCGTGGATTCTCATTGCGCAGGACCCAAACGTCAACACCACTTGCTTAAGGCAGACCCTGCAGAATATCGACCGGGGGAAGGGATTCAGTCCCGCTAGAGCGGATTGCGGGTACAGGGCACCGCTACCTCCCCACCTAGCACGGCATAGTTGATACCATATTAAGCACCTTATTGGTGCATATATTAGTATACTAGGTCGACTATAAAAAAGCAACCGATGTTAAGATTTTCATCCTATCATTGATATTTTATATTTATCCCTTATTTTTCTTTTTTTCTTCTCTTAATTTTCGAAAAAAATCCGTCAATATTGCCCCGCACTCTTGTTCAAGCACTCTGGCGGTCACGTCGCATTGATGATTAAAGCGATCTTCCGTCAATAGATTCATCAGCGTGCCTGCGCAGCCTCCTTTTGGATCTTTAGCTCCGTATACCACACGTTCTATCCGTGACAATACAATCGCCCCGCTGCACATGGCACATGGTTCCAACGTAACATACAATGTCGCTCCCTCCAACCTCCAAGAGCCAACGTTTCTGCAAGCTTCTTGAATCGCTAACACCTCTGCATGGGCAACAGCATTTTGGGACGTTTCCCTTTTGTTATGAGCTTTGGCTATGACTTGATTGTTCATAACAATGACTGCGCCTATCGGAACCTCGCCGATTTCTTCCGCCTTTTTTGCTTCTTCGATCGCTATTTTCATAAAAAAAAGATCTTGTTCTTTCATGTGGAACAACTCCTCATATTCGTTTTCGAGGGACAATCATTTCGATCATAAACACTTTTCACCTTAAACAGGGAAAAATCACATCCTCATAAAATACGAAAGGCAAAACCCAATAAGCGGCGCGAGGAAGAATCTTCTTTTCGCACAGAAAAATGAACATATGTACAGTCAATCATATTTTATATTGCACAGGAAAAGCGGATCCGAATGAATAGCCAAAACTTTCGAATATCTTGCTCGTCTCTGTCATAAACATTTACTAATGAATACATCTAGAGGGGGAATCGGATTGCAAATTCATGTGGTTAGACAAAATGAGACATTAACTAGCATTGCCCGAGAGTATAACATAAACGCAAATGCTATTGAAACGGCCAATCAATTGCCGAATCCCGATCATCTGGTAATCGGGCAAGCGATTGTCATTCCTACTTCTGGGAGCTTTTATACTGTTCGTAGGGGGGACAGCCTTTGGTCCATTTCCCGCAGATATGGCTTATCTCCTGAAGAACTTGCTCGCGTAAACGGAATTTCAGTAAACACAGTGCTAAGAGAAGGATTGCGCCTGTTTATCCCCCCATCGCGGAAACGAAATGCAGAATTTAACGCCTATGTTGAGCCTTTTGGAACCTCTGTATCGCCAGAACTCGAATCCAGCGCAAGAGAAGCCGCTCCTTATTTGACTTTTTTGTCTCCTTTTAGTTTTCGAGCAAAAAGGGATGGAACTTTGGACACGCCTCCCCTGGGCAATTTGGCGGCCATTGCTTCACAATACCGCAATATTCTCGTGATGGTCATTACGAATCAAGAACAGGGCCAATTCAGTGCCGAGTTGGGTCAGATTTTGTTGAACGATCAACAAATTCAAAACCGCTTTCTCCAAAATATTATCTCCCTTGCCAACAGATACCACTTTCGAGACATCCACTTTGATTTTGAATACCTTCGCCCCGAAGATCGGGAAGCCTATAATCAATTTTTAAGAAAAGCAAAAGACCTCTTTTCTCGCCAAGGATGGTTCATTTCCACTGCTCTTGCTCCAAAAACAAGTGCAGACCAAAAAGGGAGATGGTACGAAGGACACGACTATAAAGCCCACGGAGCCATCGTTGATTTTGTCGTCATTATGACATATGAATGGGGATACAGCGGCGGCCCTCCAATGGCCGTATCACCTATTGAACCTGTACGTCAAGTTCTTCAATATGCTGTTTCATTAATTCCTTCGCAAAAAATTTTAATGGGGCAGAACTTGTACGGTTATGATTGGACTTTGCCGTTTGTGCCGGGAAGAGATACGGCAAAAGCCATTAGCCCGCAGCAGGCTATTCTCTTGGCAGTGAAATACAACGCCGCCATTCAATATGACCAACAAGCTCAAGCCCCGTATATCGACTACATCGATGAACAAAATCGAAGGCATAAAGTATGGTTTGAAGACGCTCGTTCCATTCAAGCAAAATTTGATTTAGTGAAAGAACTCAATTTAAGAGGCATGAGCTATTGGAAACTAGGTCTTTCTTTCCCTCAAAATTGGCTGCTTCTAGCTGACAATTTCAATCCCGTCAAAAAATAAAAGCGTCATTGAAAGTGTGGCTGCCTGCATTCTTCGGTACAGATCAGCTGTGCCTCCAATAAAAGTCTAAACGGATGAAAGATTCTGTTTCAAGAGCGGGACAAAAAGACATAAAAAAATTCGCTACATAGTTGTAACGAATTTTGTACAATATCTCCAATATTATGCGCTTGTGAGTGATGGCGGAGGAGGAGGGATTCGAACCCCCGCGCGGTGTAACCCGCCTGTCGGTTTTCAAGACCGATCCCTTCAGCCAGACTTGGGTACTCCTCCATACGGACAAAAAATAATTTATCACAATCAATGAATAGTGTCAATAACCAAAAATATAAGAAGAAGGCAGAAGTTTTTTTCCTTCTGCCTATAAAGTTCCGATGACCCGTTGAAAGCATCTTTTCAATCAGGTCCCTTTCCTTTATTTTTCCGGGCGGATCGCTTCTTTTCCTCCCATATAAGGACGGAGTACTTCCGGAATGATCACACTTCCGTCCGCTTGCTGATAATTTTCTAAAATGGCTGCTACGGTACGTCCAATAGCCAAGCCAGATCCATTTAACGTATGGACATGTTCCGGCTTTGCATTTTTTTCTCTGCGGAAGCGGATATTCGCTCTTCTCGCTTGGAAGGCCTCAAAATTGCTGCAAGAAGAAATTTCGCGGAACGTATTGTAGCTTGGAAGCCATACTTCAATATCATATTTTTTAGCCGCTGTAAATCCTAAATCCGCCGTACACATGCTCATGACTCGATACGGAAGTCCTAAAAGCTGCAAAACTTTTTCTGCATGCCCTGTCAATTTTTCCAATTCTGCATAAGAATCTTCAGGTTTGACGATGCGGACAAGTTCGACTTTATTAAATTGGTGCTGACGGATTAATCCCCTCGTATCTCTTCCCGCCGAACCCGCTTCAGACCGGAAGCATGCACTGTATGCAGCAAATGCAATGGGCAGCTGGTCGCCATCCAAAATTTCATCCCGGAAGTAATTGGTGACAGGCACTTCAGCTGTAGGAATGAGGAAATAATCCTCTTTTTCAATTAAAAAGGCATCTTCTTCAAATTTCGGCAATTGTCCAGTACCTGTCATACTGGCGCGATTGACCATATAAGGAGGGAGAATCTCTTCGTATCCGTGCTCTTCCACATGAAGATCGAGCATAAAACTGATTAACGCTCGTTCCAGTCTGGCGCCTAACCCTCTATAAAACACAAACCGGCTTCCTGTCACTTTAGCCGCTCTTTCAAAATCTAAAATACCTAATTGATCAGCAAGATCCCAATGCGGTTTCGGTTCAAAATCAAAGGTTTTGATATCTCCCCACCTGCGGATTTCCACGTTGTCATCCTCAGAATCGCCAACCGGTACGCTTTCATGTGGAATATTCGGAATGGATAACAACAACTGCTGAAGTTCTTCTTCTACAGTTTTCAATTGATGGTCCAACTCTTTAATTTCGTCCCCGACTTCTCGCATCTCTTGAATCAAATGGTCAGCATTTTGCTTTTCTCGCTTCATTTGAGCAATTTGTTGGGACACATTATTTCTTTTGCTTTTCAATTGTTCGCTTTTCGTAAGAAGCTCTCTCCGCTTTTGATCTAGCGTTTCAAACTTTTCAAAATCAGATAAATCTTCTCCACGGTGCTGCAGACGTTCTTTTACTTCTTCAAAATGATTGCGTAAATACTTGATGTCTAACATTATCGCCACTTCCTTTCCAACGTTTTTATATCCATGAATTCGAACAATCAACTAGACGTTGAAGCTTCCAGGCTCAACCGGTTTCTCTGAATCCACAAAAAAACTCTCATCCCTGTATAAGGGACGAGAGTAACCCGCGTTGCCACCCTAATTGAAAGTTGCACACTTTCCACTTCATCTGGATAACGGCGAGAACCGGAAATGCCTACTCATTTTTTCAGCATTCCACTCCAGGATGGATTCACAAGCATCCCGGTTCGATTTCCACCGACCATCGACTCTCTATGCCAGGGATGTCCTGCTACTATTTCCTGTCATTGCTTTGATCTTCTTTAATTTTCAAGACCAATTTACTATAATTTTTGTTCTCTCGCAAGTTGTTTATACGCGAGCTTGTTTGGCTTCTTTTACCATGTTCAAAAAATACTTCGTAAACCGATAATCATCCGTTAATTCCGGGTGGAAAGAACATCCTAATAGATTGCCTTCCCGTGCCGCTACAATCCGATCTTCATGTTTTGCGAGCACTTCGACATTAGGGCCGACTTTCACAATATGCGGAGCACGAATAAATACTGCCGGGAAAGACTCGCCAACGTCTTTAATATCAAGTTCAGCTTCGAAGCTTTCCCGCTGTCTACCAAATGAATTTCGTTCCACCGTCACATCCATGAGTCCTAAGTGCGGTTGTTGATAACCGACAATTTCTTTCGCCAGTAAAATAAGGCCGGCACATGTTCCAAAAATCGGTTTTCCGCTATTGGCCAATTCTTTAATAGGTTCTAAAAATCCATAGCGGTCGATCAGCCGTCTCATTGTAGTGCTTTCTCCCCCAGGAAGAATCAGCCCGTCCAAATCTTTCAACTGATCGACTTTTTTAATTTCAAACGCTTCTTCGCCGCATGCTTCGACAGATCGAATATGTTCACGAACAGCACCTTGAAGTCCTAGTACTCCAATTTTCATGTTGTTTAACCCCTTACCAACCGCGCTCTTGCATCCGGTTTTCCGGAGAAAGCGTGGAGATTTCCATTCCTTTCATCGGAATTCCTAAATTCTTCGATAATTCTGCAATTAATTCATAATCTTGGTAGTGAGTCGTTGCTTCTACAATCGCTTTTGCAAATCTTTCCGGATTTTCAGATTTAAAGATACCAGAACCGACAAATACTCCGTCCGCTCCCAATTCCATCATAAGCGCTGCATCAGCAGGTGTAGCAACCCCACCAGCCGCAAAGTTGACAACTGGAAGACGACCTTCTTTTTTAATTTGAAGCAATACTTCATAAGGAGCTCCTAATTTCTTGGCTTCCGTCATGAGCTCGTCTTCGCTCATATGAACTACTTTTCGAACTTGCGCGTTGACTTTGCGCATATGGCGAACTGCCTCCACAATATTTCCGGTACCAGGTTCTCCTTTTGTCCTTAACATAGACGCTCCTTCCCCAATTCGACGGGCAGCTTCTCCAAGATCACGGCATCCGCATACAAATGGAACCGTAAATTCTTTTTTATTAATATGAAATTCCTCATCTGCCGGTGTCAATACTTCACTTTCATCGATATAGTCTACACCCATCGCTTCCAGCACACGAGCTTCCACAATATGACCAATTCTTGCTTTTGCCATGACTGGAATGCTAACAGCATTCATAACTTCTTCCACAACGCGCGGATCTGCCATTCTTGCTACTCCACCGGCTGCTCGGATATCAGCAGGGACTCTTTCCAATGCCATAACAGCCACTGCTCCTGCTGCTTCAGCAATTTTGGCCTGTTCAGCATTGACAACGTCCATAATGACTCCGCCTTTTTGCATTTCGGCCATTCCTCTTTTAACCCGATCTGTACCTGTACTCACTTGTAATTCCCCCTTCAGACAAGGACGTCTATATGATTATTTGTTAAAAATTTTGAAATATCCGGGTTTTCCGATATGATTGGAGGATCATATGATTCCCTTGAATTTAAATAAACAACAAAAAAAACCTCCTGTCAATACAAGGAGGTCAAAAACTATCAAAACCAGCTTTTAACTGTGGAAAACATTCCATCGAAAAGATCCCCAATACTTCGTAGTGAAAGGATGAACCAGTTCGCTTTATCCACCGCTTTTGCCGTTACAACCGGGATGCTAGCCTTTTTTTCTTCCTCTTTTGACAAGTATCCCAACGGATTGTTGGTTTCAGAATGGAAGGTTAAATAGCCGACTGTTTCACCTTTTTGAACAGGTGCTTTCAAAGCGCCGTTTTTATCAATCTTTGACCTATCTGGCGTGAAAGAAGCGGTATATTTTTTAGGTTCACCTTTTTTTACGAGGTCATAAAAAGGCTTGTTTGTATAAATGGTCACTTCTTTGTCTTTTCCTTTTTCAACCTTTATCGTTTCGTATCCTTTTAATTGTAATTTAGCCGGATAAATTTTTTGTCGAGAGAACTCATTAAACCCATAATCCAACAGTTTTTTCGTTTCGGTAAATCTGGCATTATAAGAACCTTTTCCACTTGGATCCTTTGCATTCATCACAACAGAAATAAGACGTACATTTCCTCGCTTGGCCGTACCTGCAAAACAATATCCAGCAAAATCGGTTGTCCCTGTTTTTAAACCATCCATTCCTTTGTAAGCAAAAACTAATCCCGGCAACATCCAGTTCCAATTTTCCATATTGATTTCATCGGCTGTTCCAGGGCGAAATTTCTTTTTGGGAATGCTGGCTGTTTTTAACACTTCCGGATAATCTTTTATAAGTCGATAAGCTAATTTTGCAGTAGATCTTGCTGTCATCAAATTTTCATCGTTTGGCCCTGAATTTTTCGGATACATTCCTTTTAAATCTTTGTTGCTTAAACCGGTTGCATTCACAAATTTGCACTGCAAGCCAAGTTCTTTCGCTTTTTGGTTCATTAATTTCACAAAGTTTTCTTCGGAGCCAGCAATGGTTTCGGCGATAGCTATTGAAGCAGCATCGGCAGAATAAATTGCCATGGCTTCATATAATTCTCGTATTTTATACTTTTCTCCTAATCGCAGTGGGACATTTGAAAAATTTCTTTCCTGGGAAATTTTATAAACACGATCACTTACTCGATATTCCGTATCCCAGCTGACCTTTTTTTCTTTAATCGCTTCCAAAAGCAAGTATTCTGTCATCATTTTAGTCATACTTGCAATTCCCAACATTTTATCAGCATTTTTTTCGTATAAAATTTTCCCGGTATCTCCATCTATTAGAATTGCAGCTGCAGCGTTAATATTTGGAGTTTCTTCCGCTTGAGCTTGAACGGGAGATTGAAGTAAAACGGTCAATAGCAACAAGCTGACTAAACAGGCGATACTTTTGTAAACCTTCTTCTTTCTCACTCAATAGCCCTCCATCTTTATATGTACACCTTCGATATTTTATCATACTCTCAAGACAAAAAGTAGACAGAGGATTGGACTACTTTTTATTTTCGAAACGATCACAATGGGCCCATAGGCATGACTATATCCGTAGAATCTTTTTTCCTTTCAGCTTATTTGAAATGTATTAAGTAATCTGGTTCATTTCGTTTTACGGCAAGAATGAAAACTGATTTTATGATTTTTAAAACTTGAATTCTATTAGATTACTAAAGGACTCCCTTTCATTGTGACCTACTTTTAGACCAGAAAAAATAAACGGCGGCAGGGCTATTTCCCTACCGCCTCGAGATTTGTCATGTTGACATCAAAAGCAGATTTCAATCATTAAGACAAAGAATAATTTGGGGCTTCTTTCGTAATTTGGACATCATGCGGATGGCTTTCTCTTAATCCAGCACCTGTCATCCGGATAAATTGAGCATTTTCTCTCAATTCTTCCAAATTTTTGGTTCCACAGTATCCCATGCCCGAACGGATTCCGCCAACCAGCTGATAAATCGTGTCAGCAAGCGGTCCTTTATAAGGAACACGACCTTCAATCCCTTCCGGAACTAATTTTTTGGCATCTTCTTGGAAATAACGGTCTTTTGAACCACTTTCCATCGCACCGATCGAACCCATTCCTCGATACACTTTAAAACGTCGTCCTTGATAAATTTCCGTTTCTCCAGGGCTTTCGGAAGTTCCAGCCAGCAAGCTTCCTAGCATAACAGCATGCCCTCCGGCAGCCAACGCCTTGACAATGTCTCCGGAATATTTGATTCCACCGTCCGCAATAATCGCTTTTCCGTATTTTCTTGCTTCCGTTGCACAATCATATATCGCTGTTATTTGCGGCACGCCTACTCCAGCCACAACGCGCGTCGTACAAATCGAACCAGGTCCGATCCCAACTTTCACAATGTCTGCCCCTGCTTCAATTAAAGCTCTTGTCGCTTCTGCAGTTGCAACGTTACCGGCAATAATATTGAGTGTCGGATAAGCGGCCCGTATTTCTTTCACGGTATTAATAACTCCTTGCGAATGGCCATGCGCGGTATCAATGACAATGACATCGACATTCGCCTTTACCAACATCTCCACACGTTTCATCGTGTCTTTCGTAACACCTACAGCAGCACCCGCTAAAAGCCGTCCTTTCTTATCTTTCGCAGAGTTCGGAAACTCAATCACTTTTTCAATATCTTTAATCGTAATTAATCCTTTTAATACACCGTTCTCATCAATCAATGGCAGTTTTTCAATTTTATGCTTCTGAAGGATTTTTTCAGCTTCTTCTAATGTCGTCCCAACCGGAGCCGTTACTAAATTCTCTTTTGTCATCACTTCAGAAATCTTGATGGAATAATCTTGTACAAACCGTAAATCCCGGTTCGTAATAATGCCGACTAATTTTTGTTCTTGTTCATTGTTTACAATCGGGACCCCGGAAATTCTATACTTGCCCATCAAATGTTCAGCATCATACACTTGATGTTCAGGCGTTAAAAAGAAAGGATCCGTAATGACGCCGCTCTCTGACCGTTTCACCTTGTCAACTTGCTCCGCCTGCTGTTCAATGCTCATATTTTTATGAATAATCCCCAATCCGCCTTGACGAGCCATGGCAATCGCCATTTCCGCTTCCGTTACGGTATCCATACCAGCGCTGATAATAGGAATATTTAACTTCAATGTTTCTGTTAAAGAAACACTTAAATCCACGTCTCTTGGCAATACATCCGACTTTGCAGGCATCAACAGAACATCGTCAAAAGTTAGTCCTTCTTTTACAAATTTGGTTTCCCACATTTTTTCTCGCCCTCCTAGTCCAAAATATTATTAGTAGGTTATCAATTGGATAAAATACTGTCAAGATATCCACAATAAGTTTGATTTTTCAAACATTTTGGGAGGCAGTTTATCATGATAGAGAACCATTTTGATCCATTCCAAATTTTAAATTATTTTCAGTCCGCTTCCACCTCTCAAAAATATCTATATCAATGCTATAAATCCTTAAATCGTGAACAAGCCACTGCCCTCAGTTTTCATAATAGCACCCGATTTATGCACTTTATCGAACATGGAACATCCTATTTTCAACAAGTACGACAGTCGCCTGTTTCTTTGCAGCCTATTTTGCTTTTTTACGGCACCATTCAATTCATCAAAGCTTGTTTATTAACAGTAGACCCTTATTATCCGGAAAATACATCTGTGCTTGCACACGGCCTCTCCACCAGAAAAAGAAAAAAACAAAATTATCAATTTCTAGATGATGAAGTGAAAATCCAAAAAAACGGTTTATTTATGCATTTTGCCAATAAATTGTTTCACGTGAAACAACTAGAAGGAGAAAAGTTTGTTATGAAACATCTATTGCTTGAAGTACCTGAACTATCGAATGCCTTCAGATTTCTTTTCGGAAAAAACAGCTTTATTCTTCTTGAAAAGAAACAGCACCAATCTTTCTTATTGACAAAAAATATATTAAACGGTTTTCATATGACCGAAACAAGATTCATCGATTACCTGAACAGTAAAATAAGAGAAGAAATGAACATTGAACAACATGATGACCATTATTTTCAGCTTACCTTTCAAGGGAATAAATTAGAGTATCCTCCGATGCGATACCACTTTGAAAATCAAACACTCGCCTTCCCTATAGAAAAAAGGAACTTTTTTCTACCAGAACTAATGGTTCACTATGCCTTGTTGTACAATCTTAGTATGATCGCGAGATATGAAACAGAGTGGTGGCTTGAACTGATAAAAACCAACCCCAATGAAGACTATCCCTTTATTACCCAATTCATGTCAGTATCTTCTCACAAGGTGCCAATTTTTATTGCTCACTACTTGCAGCAATGGCCAATGGAAAAATAGGATTATCTTCTTAAGATTTTTTATTGAAATATTTAGCATACCATTCTTTTTTTCACATCTTTACTCGATTTCTTCTTTTTTCAATTTCACCTTGAAATCCCGCTATGCTAAGTGCGAGCAACTTGGGAAACATGCCTGATTAAAAAAATGGAACAGTCGATCAAAAGTAAACGCAGTCGATTGTTTTATTTAGAAAAAGAGCCACATTAGTTCCTCTCATTCAAGCGGCATCACAACAAGCCAAAACGGTATATCGCTTTCTTCAAACAAAAAAGGACTTGATCAACAGGGATCTGTTCAACAAGTCCTTCTCTATTGCCTGGCAGCGTCCTACTCTCGCAAGGGGAATCCCCTCACTACCATCGGCGCTGAAGAGCTTAACTTCCGTGTTCGGGATGGGAACGGGTGTGACCTCTTCGCCATCGCCACCAGACGGTATGAAGTTGTCGGAACGATTGTTCCTTCAAAACTAGATAGAAGAAGCAGTTTCACCGATTTCGCGCTTTCTTTTGGTTAAGTCCTCGATCGATTAGTATCCGTCAGCTCCACGTGTCACCACGCTTCCACCTCGGACCTATCTACCTGATCATCTTTCAGGGATCTTACTTTCCGAAGAAATGGGAAATCTCATCTTGAGGGGGGCTTCATGCTTAGATGCTTTCAGCACTTATCCCTTCCGCACATAGCTACCCAGCGATGCCTCTGGCGAGACAACTGGTACACCAGCGGTGCGTCCATCCCGGTCCTCTCGTACTAAGGACAGCTCCTCTCAAATTTCCTGCGCCCGCGACGGATAGGGACCGAACTGTCTCACGACGTTCTGAACCCAGCTCGCGTACCGCTTTAATGGGCGAACAGCCCAACCCTTGGGACCGACTACAGCCCCAGGATGCGATGAGCCGACATCGAGGTGCCAAACCTCCCCGTCGATGTGGACTCTTGGGGGAGATAAGCCTGTTATCCCCGGGGTAGCTTTTATCCGTTGAGCGATGGCCCTTCCATACGGAACCACCGGATCACTAAGCCCGACTTTCGTCCCTGCTCGACTTGTAGGTCTCGCAGTCAAGCTCCCTTCTGCCTTTGCACTCTGCGAATGATTTCCAACCATTCTGAGGGAACCTTTGGGCGCCTCCGTTACCTTTTAGGAGGCGACCGCCCCAGTCAAACTGCCCACCTGACACTGTCTCCCACCCCGATCAGGGGTGCGGGTTAGAATTTCAGTACAGCCAGGGTAGTATCCCACCGGCGCCTCCACCGAAGCTGGCGCTCCGGTTTCCAAGGCTCCTACCTATCCTGTACAAGCTGTACCAAAATTCAATATCAGGCTGCAGTAAAGCTCCACGGGGTCTTTCCGTCCTGTCGCGGGTAACCTGCATCTTCACAGGTACTATAATTTCACCGAGTCTCTCGTTGAGACAGTGCCCAGATCGTTACGCCTTTCGTGCGGGTCAGAACTTACCTGACAAGGAATTTCGCTACCTTAGGACCGTTATAGTTACGGCCGCCGTTTACTGGGGCTTCGGTTCGCACCTTCAAGCAAAGCTTTAAGCGCTCCCCTTAACCTTCCAGCACCGGGCAGGCGTCAGCCCCTATACTTCGCCTTACGGCTTCGCAGAGACCTGTGTTTTTGCTAAACAGTCGCCTGGGCCTATTCACTGCGGCTTCTCGGGGCTATGCACCCCAAAAAGCACCCCTTCTCCCGAAGTTACGGGGTCATTTTGCCGAGTTCCTTAACGAGAGTTCTCTCGCACACCTTAGGATTCTCTCCTCGCCTACCTGTGTCGGTTTGCGGTACGGGCACCTTTTTCCTCGCTAGAGGCTTTTCTTGGCAGTGTGGAATCAGGAACTTCGGTACTATATTTCCCTCGCCGTCACAGCTTGAGGTTAGTGGCAACGGGATTTGCCTCGCTGCCCCTCTCACTGCTTGGACGCACATCCAACAGTGCGCTTACCCTATCCTCCTGCGTCCCCCCATCGCTCAAACGGAAAAGAGGTGGTACAGGAATATCAACCTGTTGTCCATCGCCTACGCCTGTCGGCCTCGGCTTAGGTCCCGACTAACCCTGAGAGGACGAGCCTTCCTCAGGAAACCTTAGGCATTCGGTGGAAGGGATTCTCACCCTTCTTTCGCTACTCATACCGGCATTCTCACTTCTAAGCGCTCCACCAGTCCTTCCGGTCTGGCTTCTCTGCCCTTAGAACGCTCTCCTACCGCGGACACCCGAAGGTGTCCACCCGCAGCTTCGGTGATACGTTTAGCCCCGGTACATTTTCGGCGCAGAATCACTCGACCAGTGAGCTATTACGCACTCTTTAAATGGTGGCTGCTTCTAAGCCAACATCCTGGTTGTCTAAGCAATTCCACATCCTTTTCCACTTAACGTATACTTTGGGACCTTAGCTGGCGGTCTGGGCTGTTTCCCTTTTGACCACGGATCTTATCACTCGCAGTCTGACTCCCAAGGATAAGTCACTGGCATTCGGAGTTTGTCTGAATTCGGTAACCCGATGAGGGCCCCTAGTCCAAACAGTGCTCTACCTCCAAGACTCTTCCCTTGAGGCTAGCCCTAAAGCTATTTCGGAGAGAACCAGCTATCTCCAAGTTCGATTGGAATTTCACCCCTACCCACACCTCATCCCCGCACTTTTCAACGTGCGTGGGTTCGGGCCTCCAGTAAGTGTTACCTCACCTTCACCCTGGACATGGGTAGATCACCTGGTTTCGGGTCTGCGACCCCATACTCATGCGCCCTGTTCAGACTCGCTTTCGCTACGGCTCCGTCTTTCCGACTTAACCTCGCATGAGATCGCAACTCGCCGGTTCATTCTACAAAAGGCACGCCATCACCCGTAAACGGGCTCTGACTACTTGTAGGCACACGGTTTCAGGTTCTCTTTCACTCCCCTCCCGGGGTGCTTTTCACCTTTCCCTCACGGTACTGGTTCACTATCGGTCACTAGGGAGTATTTAGCCTTGGGAGATGGTCCTCCCAGCTTCCGACGGGATTCCTCGTGTCCCGCCGTACTCAGGATCCACCAGGGAGGGAACGAAGTTTCGACTACAGGGTTGTTACCTTCTCTGACGGGCCTTTCCAGACCTCTTCGTCTACCTCGTTCCTTTGTAACTCCACGATTGGTGTCCTACAACCCCAGAAGGCAAGCCTTCTGGTTTGGGCTGTTCCCGTTTCGCTCGCCGCTACTCAGGGAATCGCTGTTGCTTTCTCTTCCTCCGGGTACTTAGATGTTTCAGTTCCCCGGGTTGCCTTCCTTACCCTATGGATTCAGGCAAGGATGCTGCCCCATTACGGGCAGCGGGTTTCCCCATTCGGAAATCTCCGGATCAACGCTTACGTACAGCTCCCCGGAGCTTTTCGGAGTTAGTCCCGTCCTTCATCGGCTCCTAGTGCCAAGGCATCCACCGTGCGCCCTTTCTAACTTAACCATGTTGGTTCTATCCTAGATGGCGATACTCGGTTTATGCTGCTTCTTTCTTCTATCTAGTTTTCAAGGAACAATCAGATTTGGTGGAGCCTAGCGGGATCGAACCGCTGACCTCCTGCGTGCAAAGCAGGCGCTCTCCCAGCTGAGCTAAGGCCCCTTCATTTCTATTGGGTTTTCACATGGTGGGCCTGAATGGACTTGAACCATCGACCTCACGCTTATCAGGCGTGCGCTCTAACCAGCTGAGCTACAGGCCCCCACCAGGAAGGATTGATCCTTCAAAACTGAACAAAACGAAAGCGTACAATTGATATCTGTCCAGCTCCGGCTCCTAGGTGCTCGAGGTCACAATCCATCTTGCTGCGGTGGTTGAAATACTACCTCCTCGCAAGCTGTCTTGTGCTTGTCGCACCTGAACAGTCGCCTCTGCTTTTCTTCTTCCTTAGAAAGGAGGTGATCCAGCCGCACCTTCCGATACGGCTACCTTGTTACGACTTCACCCCAATCATCTGCCCCACCTTCGGCGGCTGGCTCCCGTAAGGGTTACCTCACCGACTTCGGGTGTTGCAAACTCTCGTGGTGTGACGGGCGGTGTGTACAAGGCCCGGGAACGTATTCACCGCGGCATGCTGATCCGCGATTACTAGCGATTCCGGCTTCATGCAGGCGAGTTGCAGCCTGCAATCCGAACTGAGAATGGTTTTTTGGGATTAGCTCCACCTCGCGGTTTCGCGACCCTTTGTACCATCCATTGTAGCACGTGTGTAGCCCAGGTCATAAGGGGCATGATGATTTGACGTCATCCCCACCTTCCTCCGGTTTGTCACCGGCAGTCACCTTAGAGTGCCCAACTGAATGCTGGCAACTAAGGTCAAGGGTTGCGCTCGTTGCGGGACTTAACCCAACATCTCACGACACGAGCTGACGACAACCATGCACCACCTGTCACTCCGTCCCCCGAAGGGGAACCCTCTATCTCTAGAGGTAGCGAAGGATGTCAAGACCTGGTAAGGTTCTTCGCGTTGCTTCGAATTAAACCACATGCTCCACCGCTTGTGCGGGCCCCCGTCAATTCCTTTGAGTTTCAGCCTTGCGGCCGTACTCCCCAGGCGGAGTGCTTAATGCGTTAGCTGCAGCACTAAAGGGTGGAAGCCCTCTAACACTTAGCACTCATCGTTTACGGCGTGGACTACCAGGGTATCTAATCCTGTTCGCTCCCCACGCTTTCGCGCCTCAGCGTCAGTTACAGACCAGAGAGCCGCCTTCGCCACTGGTGTTCCTCCACATCTCTACGCATTTCACCGCTACACGTGGAATTCCGCTCTCCTCTTCTGCACTCAAGTCTCCCAGTTTCCAATGACCCTCCACGGTTGAGCCGTGGGCTTTCACATCAGACTTAAGAGACCGCCTGCGCGCGCTTTACGCCCAATAATTCCGGACAACGCTTGCCACCTACGTATTACCGCGGCTGCTGGCACGTAGTTAGCCGTGGCTTTCTGGTCAGGTACCGTCAAGGTACCGCCCTGTTCGAACGGTACTTGTTCTTCCCTGACAACAGAGCTTTACGATCCGAAGACCTTCTTCGCTCACGCGGCGTTGCTCCGTCAGACTTTCGTCCATTGCGGAAGATTCCCTACTGCTGCCTCCCGTAGGAGTCTGGGCCGTGTCTCAGTCCCAGTGTGGCCGATCACCCTCTCAGGTCGGCTACGCATCGTCGCCTTGGTGAGCCGTTACCTCACCAACTAGCTAATGCGCCGCGGGCCCATCTGCAAGCGGCAGCTTGCGCCGCCTTTCAACCTTCCTTCATGCGAAGGAAGATATTATCCGGTATTAGCCCCGGTTTCCCGGAGTTATCCCCGTCTTGCAGGCAGGTTGCCCACGTGTTACTCACCCGTCCGCCGCTAACTTTCAAAAAGCAAGCTTCTTGAAAGTCCGCTCGACTTGCATGTATTAGGCACGCCGCCAGCGTTCGTCCTGAGCCAGGATCAAACTCTCCAAAAAGAAATTTGACTTGGCTTGTTTCTATCGAAACATTGGTTTACGCTTCGTTTTGTTCAGTTTTCAAAGATCAATTAAGCGACTTTTATATATTATCACATTCAAATTAGTGAGTCAATATTTTTTTAAAAGAAAAAACATGACCAAAAAACTTTCCGCTAGATATGATAACAATGATCTTGAAAGATTTCAACCCCTATTTTCGTATAATGTCTGTTTTTGTTTTTTTGTTTTTTCAAAAGTATAGTTTAAAACAATAGTTAAACTCCTATTTTCAATGAACTGCGAAACAGCTCGAATTTCAATCATCCATTAAATGTAATTTGATTAAAATAACATAAAAGAATATAGGCCTCCGTGATTGAGCTTTAAACTCTTTTAAAGAACCTTATCAATGACCAAATCTCTTTTAGCCGCCATGTCAATCACTTCGTTTGTACCCTCTATTTTAATAATCGGTCTTGTTTTTTCATTGTCATTTACAAATAGAACCGTTGCGATCCTTTGATCCATCAGCTGGATTCTTGTGCCAATCGATAGACGAGCGAAAACACTTAAAAGAGCATTAACAACTTGAATATCAAATTGTCCGAACAAATCATGACGAATCGTTTCGAGCACTTTAAATAACGGTTGTTTTTTCTCATGAACTCTTTCTGAAACCATATGATGAAAAAGATCCGCAATACCTACTATTTGTGAAAGTAAATGGATTCTCTTACCTTTTTCACCAAGAGGATAACCGCTTCCATCTAGTCTTTCATGATGCTGGAGAATGCTAAGCTTCGTTTCCGTCCTCAATAGATTAATGTTTTTGACCATATTATAGCTATGCATGACATGCTGCTTAATGTCATTATATTGAGAAAATAATTGTTTGTCCGGCTTCAAAAGAGTACCATTGATTTTAGCCATGCCGCAATCCGCTAATAAACCCGCCAGTCCCACTTGAATGGACGTCCCATTTCCAAGCTTCATTTCTTGGGCTAAGGAACTGCTGATCATGCCTACAGATACTGCATGATGAAATAAATATTTCTCTTTTGTGGTAAAATCAAGAATTTCAATCAATTTATCTTTTTGAAATTCGATCGTTTTTATTAAAGGCAGAATAATCTTTCTCACAGCATTTATGTCAATTCCCAATCCGGACTGCCATTTTTTGAATTCTCTTTCGTACGACACTACCCCATTCATATACAAATCAAAAAGGTTTGTTTGCTTATTCGTATTTTTTTCAAATTCTTGCGTTCGAACGGCTGACACTGGCGATTGATTTTTGGATTTAGTGAATGAATTCTTCCGTTCCTTGCCTTTTACATCGACAGATGATACGGAAAAGGCTTTCAAGATCTCGATATGCTCATCTGTTAGTACTGTATTTTTAGGAATAATAGGGTAGCCTGAAAGACCTAAAACATCGCTGTTTAAAGTCAGACCCGCTTCCAGCTCTTCCACTCTTACCTCCATTAAGAATCCCTCCATCATTATCTATTACCAATTTACCAAAAAAACTCCAAAATGAAGAGGGAATTAAAAAAAATATTGCAAAAAATTATCAATTTTTTCAATTTTTCCATTCATTTCTAATCAATCTAAAATAGTTCTTTTTTTAATCCCAGTATCAAGCTTAAATTGCAATATTAAATGCAACAAGTATTGAAAGACCAGATAACCCATGATTAAGTAGAATCGGGACACTCTGCGCAACTTGACGTGGAGTGGCGGGCATGGTAGCCTGGTTGGCCCAGCCAGTACCGTATACCTGGCTTCATGGCTGGTAGCCATGCCCGCAGAGGCTCTTTGTCAAGTTGCTAAAAACCAACCCTTTGGGTTAGCTGGCTTAAGGTTAAGAAGCTAAGCCAGCTAACTCTATTTGGAAACACTCCTCAGGTGTACGATAATTGAGGATCTTCCTTGGAAGATGGTTACACCAATTTTCAACATAGGTAATGGTTTCGTCTGCCACAGAGGAAATGGGTCTCCCCTTTGGTATGAAGCGCCTAATAAGGCCATTATGACGCTCGTTGGTTCCTCGTTCACAGGATGTGTAAGGGTGTGTAAAATAAACCTCTGTTAGATCTTTTTCAACACTAAGGCCGAGGTCAGCAAATTCAGAACCGTTATCAGCCGTAATGGTTTTAAACACTTTAGAGAACCGATTACCATAAGACACTTTCAACTGAGATATGACTTCTGAAACGGATAGACTATCCTTGGCTGTCACTCTCAAAATTATTTCTTTACGGGTTTTGCGCTCAGTAAGAGTCAATAAGGCCTGATCTTTAGTCTTCTTGCCTATAACCGTATCAATTTCCCAGTGACCAAACTCTTGGCGTTCATTGACTTCAATTGGTCGCTCATCGATACTGCGTCCTAAGATCTTCTTATTCTTCCGGTTACGTTTTTTCTTGGTGTTCAGGGTAATTTTCATAGGTAGGTCAATGTTTTTAACGCCTATAAGTCCTAGATCAATATAGTTATAAAGGGTCTTGGTGCAAACCATTTTGTCTTTGAATTTCCCATCACGTTTGGCTCTCCCACATACCGCATCAGGAGACCATTTCTTATCAAGGATCTGAGTTTCGGCATACTTAATAAACTCGATGGCATCGTCTAGTTTTAGCTTGCGGCCACAGGCTTTCCTGTTTCTCTCATAGAGAAGTTGACCTGTGTCTGGAAAATAGACATGAACAATTTTCCCGTTGCTTTTTCTTTGTGGCACTGTACCTCTTCTTAACTCACGGGAGATGGTGCTTTTGTGACAACCAACATAATCTGCAATCTCCTGTTGAGTCTTACCAGCAGCGTGTAAGGCCGCAATTTTCCCACGGTCATAAGCCGTTAAGTGTTTGAAATGCCGAGCTCCTATGGTAGAATTAGTAATTGCCATAGATAAATCCTCCGTATCGATATTGTTTTAGTCGACTTAATCATACGTGGTTTATCTATGGTTTTTCATTTTTTATGCTTGTTGCATTTGATTATACAACTAGCCTCCCAGTATCAAGGAATTTATACAAAAGAAAAAGGTCTATCTTCTCTTTCTTCAATTGAGAGAGAAGATACACCATTTTTAAGACCACCTAATGAACATATATAAATCGATTAGCTTATATGTTTCTCACATCATTACAGTTAGCGGGAAATTTAATGAAGTGTCCTGAAGAAGAAATTTGACCTATTCTTCCGTTTCTTGATCTTCTTCTTTGTCGCTTTCTTCTTTTTCAACAACGGCTACGGTGGCGACATATTCATCTTCGTCAAGGCGAATTAATTTTACTCCTTGTGCATTTCTTCCCGTTCGAGAAATGTCTTGAACATCCATCCTAATTAAAACACCGCCAGCAGTCATGAGCATGATGTCTTCTTCACCAGAAATCGTTTTTATAGCGACAAGAGGACCGTTTTTCGGAGTGATTCTGCAAGTGCGCAATCCTTTTCCTCCGCGCCCTTGAATTCGATATTCAGCTTCATGCGTTCGTTTTCCATAACCGTTTCGAGTAACGATCAGAACTTCTTCGCCATCATGCAGCAATTCCATTCCAATAACTTCATCGTCATCATCCAACGTAATTCCTTTCACACCAGTAGAAGTTCTACCCATCGACCGAACTTCCGTTTCTTTAAACCGAATCATCATGCCGTTCTTTGTTCCAATGACAATATCTTGGTTTCCATCTGTCAATTTAACCGAAATGAGTTCGTCATTTTCCCTTAATGTCAAAGCAATCAAGCCGTTCGTACGAATATGAGCATACTCTCTCAGCGGCGTTCGTTTTGTAATCCCATGCTTGGTCGTAAAGACTAAATACCAATTTTCATGATATTCTTCCACGGCTATCATGGTATTAATCCATTCATCTTTCTCAATTCCAAGCACATTGATGATTGGAATTCCCTTTGCGGTTCTTCCTAATTCCGGTATCTCATACCCTTTCGTTTTATACACTTTTCCTTTGTTAGTGAAAAATAAAATCGTGTCATGGGTCGACGTCGTAATGAGATGTTCCACAAAATCATTTTCGTTCGTTCCCATGCCTTGAATGCCTCTGCCGCCGCGCTTTTGGCTTTTGTAAGTAGAAAGTGGAAGGCGTTTAATATAACCGTTATGAGTGAGCGAAATCACGATATTTTCCTCGGGAATCAGGTCTTCATCTTCAATTTCGTCGACTCCGCTATCCATGATCGCTGTACGGCGTTTATCATTAAAACGTTCTTTAATTTCTAAAAGTTCGTCGCGGATAATTTGCAGTACTTTCTCTTCATCGGCAAGAATCGCTTTTAGTTCAGCGATTAAACGAATCAGATTTTGATATTCTTCTTCAATTTTTTCCCGTTCCAAACCTGTCAACCGCTGCAGCCTCATATCAAGAATGGCTTGGGCTTGTTTTTCGGTCAAAGAAAAACGTTGCATTAAGCCTTGCCGGGCAATATCCGTTGTTTGAGAGGAGCGGATAAGATTAATAATTTCATCAATATGATCGAGTGCAATGCGCAATCCTTCCAGAATATGTGCACGCGCTTCTGCTTTTCGCAAATCAAATTCCGTTCTTCTGCGAATGACAACTTTTTGGTGCTCGAGATAATAATGCAGGCATTGCTTCAAGTTCAATACTTTAGGTTGACCGTCTACAAGAGCCAACAAATTGATGCCAAAACTTGTTTGCAAAGCTGTATGTTTATATAAATTATTAAGCAATACATTGGCATTGGCATCTTTGCGCACTTCGATGACAATTCTCATACCGCGACGGTCTGATTCATCTCTTAAATCCGTAATGCCATCTATTCTTTTATCACGAGCGAGTTCTGCGATTTTTTCAATTAATTTGGCTTTATTGACTTGATAAGGAATTTCAGTGATGATAATGGCTTCTTTTCCGTTGGATTTTGTTTCAATTTCCGCTTTCGCCCGTAGTGTAATCGACCCTCTGCCGGTTTCATACGCTCTACGAATGCCTCTTCTTCCCATAATAAGTCCTGCTGTTGGGAAATCAGGCCCCGGAATGTACTCCATTAACTCTGAAATCGTAATGTCCGGGTTTTTGCTTAATGCTAAAATGCCATCAATGACTTCTCCCAACTGATGAGGCGGGATATTGGTTGCCATTCCAACCGCAATTCCTGATGATCCGTTTACAAGCAGGTTGGGGAATCGGGATGGTAACACTTCAGGCTCTTTTTCAGATCCATCATAGTTATCTTTATAGTCAATCGTGTCTTTGTTTATGTCCCTTAATAATTCCATCGAAATTTTGGACATACGGGCTTCCGTATAACGCATAGCGGCAGCGGGATCACCGTCAATGGAACCGAAATTTCCATGTCCGTCCACAAGCATATAGCGGTAGCTGAAATCTTGAGCCATACGGACCATCGTTTCATAAACGGCGGCATCACCGTGAGGATGGTACTTCCCAATGACTTCGCCGACAATACGAGCCGATTTTTTATATGCTTTATCCGGCGTCATTCCAAGATCGTTCATCGCGTATAAAATACGGCGATGCACCGGCTTAAGACCATCGCGGACATCGGGGATAGCACGGGAGACGATGACGCTCATGGCATAATCAAGAAAGGAAGAACGCATTTCCTGGCTGATATTCACTTCTTGTACTCTAGAACTAGGCATATCTGCCATTTATTAAGAACCTCCTTCATACACACAGTTCCCGGCGTGTCAGCCGTAAGAATCTGTTTTCTTTACGAAGGCAGGATAGACTTTTCATCTATCCTGCTGTATTAAACATCTAGATTTTTTACGTGCAAAGCATTTTCTTCAATAAATTGTCTGCGCGGTTCTACTTTGTCTCCCATCAGCATTTCAAATGTTTCGTCAGCTTCTATGGCATCTTCCAAACTAACTTGAAGCATTGCTCTTGTTTCAGGATCCATTGTTGTTTCCCATAATTGTTCCGGATTCATTTCCCCTAAACCTTTATAACGTTGAATGCCTGGTTTTGGACTTTCTGGAAGACTGGATAAAATTTCGTCCAATTGCCGATCATTATATGCATACTCAATTCGCTTTCCTTGAGAAACTTTATATAAAGGAGGCTGTGCTATATAAACATAGCCCGCTTCAATGATTTGGCGCATATAACGATAAAAAAAGGTTAATAATAACGTACGGATATGAGCACCGTCTACATCGGCATCCGTCATGATGACCACCTTATGGTAGCGGGCTTTTGAAATATCGAATTCTTCCCCGATTCCGGTGCCTAAAGCGGTAATGATCATTCTGATCTCATTGTTGGATAAAATTTTATCCAACCGCGCTTTTTCCACGTTCAAAATTTTTCCTCTCAAAGGCAAAATGGCTTGGAAATGACGATCGCGGCCTTGCTTGGCAGATCCTCCTGCCGAGTCCCCTTCCACAATAAACAATTCGCTGATGGATGGATCGCGTGAAGAACAGTCGGCAAGTTTTCCCGGTAAACTGGAAACTTCCAATGCACTTTTTCTTCTTGTCAATTCACGTGCTTTTTTAGCTGCCAGCCGCGCTCTCGCCGCCATCAATCCTTTTTCTACGATTTTTCTGGCCACGGATGGGTTTTCAAGTAGGTAGGTTTCAAAATGCTCAGAGAAAAGAGCGTCCGTAACGGTGCGAGCTTCTGAATTTCCTAATTTTGTTTTCGTTTGACCTTCAAATTGAGGATTTGGATGTTTAATGGAAACAATGGCGGTCAGCCCTTCTCTGACATCTTCTCCTGATAAATTTTGATCCGAATCTTTTATCAGTCCGTTTTTGCGGGCATAATCATTGATTACTCGAGTCAAGGCTGTTTTAAAACCAGATTCATGAGTTCCGCCTTCATACGTATGAATGTTGTTGGCAAATGAATAAATATTGCTGGAAAAACCTTCGTTGTATTGCAAGGCAATTTCTACTTGAATATCATCTTTTAAACCTTCAACATAAATGGGTTCTTCATGAAGTACTTCCTTGGTACGATTTAAATGAGCGACATAAGACTTGATTCCGCCTTCGTAATGATATTCATTTTTTCTTTTTTGCCCTTCACGGCGATCTTCGATGGTAATCTTGATATTCCGGTTTAAAAAAGCAAGTTCACGAATTCTTGTCGCTAATACGTCATAATCAAACACGGTGGTTTCCGTAAAAATTTCCGGGTCTGGCTTAAAATGAACGGTTGTTCCCGTTCGATTGGTATGACCGATCGTTTTCAAATCTTCTACTGGGACACCGCGCCGGTATTTTTGATAATAAATATTGCCATCCCGATGGACAAACACTTCCAGTTCAGTGGATAAGGCATTAACAACGGAAGCACCAACTCCGTGAAGGCCCCCGGATACTTTATACCCACCTCCGCCGAATTTCCCGCCGGCATGAAGAACGGTCATAATGACTTCTACTGCCGGACGGCCCATTTTTTCTTGAATGTCCACTGGGATACCGCGGCCGTTGTCAATCACCGTTATACTGTTGTCTTCTTCAACAATGACATTGATTTCACTGCAATATCCGGCAAGTGCTTCGTCAATACTATTATCAACGATTTCCCAGACTAAGTGGTGAAGACCTTTGCTGCTTGTTGATCCAATATACATACCAGGTCGTTTTCTTACAGCTTCCAGACCTTCTAATACCTGGATTTGGCTAGCATCATACGATTGAGAATTTTGTTCGTTCTTATCTATCGCCAAATTCAATCACCTGCTCTTTCTTCAATGCCTTTTCCTGCTTTCACTGCTCGTACAGCCCCGTCAAAAAACGGGGAAATAACCGCAAAAGCCCGACACAACATAAGCGGGCATCCAATGTTGATTTATATAAACGATCTAAAGATCTGTATACTTCGCATAAATGAGCCGGGTCGAGTGGATCAGGAGGAAATTTCTCCATTTCGTCGGAAGTCGGAAGTTTGTTGAACATACCTTTCCGGACAGCAAATCCCGAATCCGTTCTTGTTAAGGAAATTAAAAATTAAAAACTGAATGACCATTTATGCGGGTTAAATGTTTTTTCAGAGTACCTGAGGCAAACGGTGAAAAATAGATTTGCTCCGTTGTAATGACGATCGATTTACAGTCAGGAGGCAAAACCGATGATTTCGGGATCTTCCCCGTTCTATTCCAATACTGCAAAAGGCTGGGAATATCCGAACCTTTCCGATCCAAAATTGCCACAATATCTTTTGCATGTATTATGCAATCATCTCCTACATGCAAATACATTCTTTTAACCTCCATCTTGTTTTGACACCCTGCCGGCCATCACATGAAAAGTATCTGCTTCTTTCAACGTTTGATGATGAATGCCGTCTGTACTAGTTGTAGTGACAAATGTCTGAACTTTTTCGCGAATGGTGTTCAGCAAATGCGACTGTCTAAAATCATCCAATTCCGATAAAACGTCATCCAAAAGCAGCACAGGGTATTCGCCGATTTCCGAGCAAATTAACTCAATTTCCGCCAATTTTACAGAAAGAGCTGTCGTTCTTTGCTGTCCTTGCGATCCAAAGGTATGAACGTTTTTTCCATTCACCATAAAAACCAATTCATCCCGGTGAGGGCCTATCAACGTGACCCCGCGCTCAATCTCCCGCTCCTTTTGAGAAGAAATTTTTTCTTCGAATACTTCTACCATTTTTGACCAATCGTCATCTTCTAATACATCGATAGACGGACGATAATCGATTTTTAATTTTTCAAGTCCTCTGGAGATTCCGGAATGAATCGGCTGAGCCCATTCTTCTAAAAGCCGGATAAACTCAAAACGTTTTTGAACAATCTTTACCGCTAACGTAATTAACTGTTCATTCAAAACTTCCAGCATCGTTTTGTCGTGCTGCTTATTAGCCTGCAGCTGTTTTAAATAATGATTTCTTTGCTGTAAAACTTTTTGATATTGACTAATATCATGTAAATAGACAGGAGAGATTTGTCCGATCTCCATATCAATAAAACGGCGTCTAACTTGCGGGCTTCCTTTGACTAAATGAAGATCCTCAGGAGCAAACATCACGACATTCAAATTTCCAACATATTGACTTAATCTTTGCTGCTCAATATGATTGGATTTCGCTTTTTTCCCTTTTTTTGAAATCGTTAATTCTAATGGAATCGAGGTATGCCGTTTTTCCACTCTACCTTCTATTTTAGCATACTCTTCATCCCAGCGAATCAAATCTTTATCGTTTGACGTGCGATGGGATTTAGCCATCGCCAATACATAAATCGCTTCGAGTACATTTGTTTTTCCTTGGGCATTTTCCCCGAGTATCACATTCACCTTATTGTCAAAAGTTAATTGCAAAGATTCGTAATTTCTAAAATTTTCCAATACCAGCTCTTTCATGTACATTTACGCGACACCCTTTTTAAGTTCGTGTAATGACAAATTCACCGACGGAAGGAATGACAACGGTATCGCCTGGTTTTAATTTTTTCCCTCTCCGTTGGTCCAGTTCTCCGTTTATATACACTTCGTTTTCACTCAAAAACCATTTAGCCATTCCACCCGTAGAAATCACATTGATCAATTTTAAAAATTGTCCAAGAGTAATGGTGTCTGTATCGATAAAAACCTTTTCTGCCATTCGTGCTCACTGCTTTCCGATTTTAGTATCTAAAATTTAATTTTACTAAAATAATCAGGTAAATTCAAAATCATACTTGTCTCAAAACACCCAAATCCAAGAATGGAATTAAATAGAGATGGCCGCAACTGATTTTCTCTTTCGATCATCCAATAAAAAACTGACCCTTTTAAAGGCCTGCCTTCGCCATAAAATCCACTATAGAAGGAAGAACCTTAAGAGTCAGATACCAGCAAATAGTGAAAACTCTGTATCAAAACCTTTAAACATTTTGTTTGCAGTGATTTAATCTCAAGCCACCCTATAGCATAATGCTTTAAACAAAGATCCGCCTTGCGGTAATCGTTGAGGCACCGCAAAGCGGACAGCTTTCAAATGGATCGAAAACAGTTTAATTACGAAATTAATACGTTCTCACCGGCAAAATAAGCTGCAAAATTGAGTCATCCATAATAGGTCTTATCACAAAGGGGCGCATAGCTCCCGTAAATTGAATACGAATTTCGGTGCCTTCCAACGCTTTTAAAGCATCCATCATATATTTGGCGCTAAATGAGATTTTTAGCTCTTCCCCTTCAATTCGCTGGCTTTTTACCAATTCAATGACCTTCCCGATTTCAGGAGAATTAGAAGAAATTTCAATTTCATTTTGTTCTACGGTGGATAGCTTGACAACATTATTTCGTCCTTCTCTTGCAAGGAGAGAAGCGCGGTCAATAGCTTGCAAAAACTCTTTTGTATTTAATTCAATGGTGGTTTTGCTTTCGGTAGGAATCAGTCTAGATGTATCCGGATAATTCCCTTCCAGCAATCTTGAAAAGAATAAAATATGTTTCATTTTGAATAAAACTTGATTCTCCATAAACACAATTTCTACTGGATCCGATGAATCATCTAAAATTTTGCTTAATTCGCTTAAACTTTTTCCCGGGATCACCACGCTGTATGCTTCTTCAAATTCAGTTTCTACAGCCGCTTTTCTCAGCGCAAGCCTATGGCTATCCGTGGCTACGCAAATAAGTTCATTTCCTTCCACTTTCCAGTTGACACCTGTCAAGATTGGACGTGTTTCTGACGTGGACACTGCAAAAACAGTTTGCCGAATAATGGTTTTCATTAAATCCGCCGGCAATTGAAAGACTTTCCCATCTTCGATTTGCGGCAAATGCGGGTATTCATCAGGATCCAATCCGTTTAAATTGAACTTCGCTTGCCCTGACCGTATGACAGTTTGGTAATTGCTTTTATTGGTGACTTCAATTTCCACTGTGTCGAGCGGCAGCTTTTTGACGATTTCACTGAAAAATTTAGCTTGTAGAACAACAGCGCCGCTCTCCTGGATGGTTGCAATTTGAATATCTTCTTCAACGGTAGGAATAAAGGATTTAATCGAAATGTCAGAATCACTTCCAGTTAAGGAAACTCCTTGGTCATCCGCCACAATTTTAATTCCTGTCAATATGGGGATCGTTGTTCTTGAAGATACTGCTTTCATTACATCTTGAACGCTTTGAACAAGACGATCTTTTTGAATGACAAATTTCATTTTCATTGCCTCCAATGAGAATAATTTTATGTTCAAAAACATATATTATTATTTTAAAAAGTCGTAGTAGTAATAATAGTGGCTGTGGATATGTGGATAAACCTGTTAATTATACGAAAACACAGCCTATCCACATGTGGACAGACTGTGGCTAGCCCTAGTCATGTTATTCACAGTACTCCCATTTAGGATTTAAGTTTATTTTTAATTTCAGCAATGCTTCTTTTCAATTGCTCATCCGTTTGCAGCAGCTTGGAAATTTTTTCATGCGCATGAATAACGGTTGTATGGTCGCGGCCGCCAAACTCTTCCCCTATTTTTGGAAGAGAGGAATCCGTGAGCTCCCTTGACAAATACATGGCAATTTGCCGAGGAAACGCAATGGATTTTGTTCTTTTTTTGGCTTTAAAGTCTTCTAACTTCACATTATAGTATTCGCCCACTACTCGCTGAATTTCCTGGATAGTAATTACTTTGGGCTTAGAACTTGGAATAATGTCTTTTAATGCTTCTGCCGCTAAATCAGCATTAATGTCTTTATTGATAAGGGAAGAGTAAGCAACAACACGAATAAGAGCTCCTTCCAGCTCCCGAATATTTGTATCTATTTGATTGGCTATATAAAGCATGGCTTCATTAGGGATGTCCAATCCTTCTGCTTTCGCTTTTTTGCGGAGGATGGCAATTCTTGTCTCCAAATCAGGCGGAGTAATATCCGTGATTAATCCCCACTCAAAACGCGATCGCAGCCGATCCTCCAAAGTTGGGATCTCTTTAGGAGGACGGTCACTGGAGATGACAATTTGTTTGCTTTCCTCATGCAATGTATTAAAGGTATGGAAAAATTCTTCTTGTGTTTGTTCTTTTTTCGCTAAAAACTGAATATCATCAATTAAAAGAACGTCGACATTACGATATTTATTGCGAAATTCATCAGATTTATTATCGCGAATGGAATTGATAAATTCATTTGTAAATTTTTCGGATGTAATGTAAAGAACTTTTGCTGACGGATTATGCTCTTGAACGTAATGTCCGATCGCATGCATTAAGTGGGTTTTTCCCAACCCCACTCCCCCATAGATAAACAA
The DNA here is from genome assembly GCF_038006805.1 of Bacillus sp. FSL W8-0223. Lineage (NCBI taxonomy): Bacteria > Bacillati > Bacillota > Bacilli > Caryophanales > Bacillaceae > Bacillus > Bacillus sp. FSL W8-0223. The sequence continues at coordinate 438 of NZ_JBBOVX010000001.1, read as the reverse complement.
AGGATTATATGCTTTAGCCGGCGCTTCCGCTACTGCAAGAGAAGCGGCATGAGCAAACCGGTTTCCGGATCCAATAACAAATGTATCAAATGTATACTTCGGATTTAACATGCTATGAGGAAAGTCATACTCTTCATCTTTAGATTGGACTTTTTTGGGAACGGGTATGTCATAATCATTTTCTTCCTGATTTTGAGGGATGATAAATTTAATATCGAGTTCTTCGCCAATCAACTCATAGATGACTCCCGCAATTAATTGCGAATAGCGTCCTTCGAGCCAATCCCTAGCAAATTCATTGGGAGCGATAATGATTAGTGTGTTGCCTTGAAGCGCATGGGCTTTGGTTGACTTTAGCCATGTTTCGAAGCTTGGCTTGCTGATCTTTTTTTCAATACTGGCAAGCGCTTTATTCCACAAATCCTCAATATTCTCCAT